>NZ_JAJTUT010000006.1 GCF_022399565.1 Flavobacterium algicola | reverse complement strand
TCACAAGCTTTATTTGATATTTTTTTTTAGAAGAATTTCTTCCTTTATATCAGTATCGCTTGCCAGTGTGTCAGTGAACTTGTTCGTTGTTGCGGATGCAAAAGTAGTGAGTCTTCACCGTTATTCAATACTTTTTCTTAACCTTTTTTTAATCTATTTTTTAATTAGCTGGAAAAGTGTAACTTGAGTTTTGATTGTTTTTAATTTTGTACGATTTTGGAGTTTATTATGCCATTCGTATGAACTATGACACACCTATTTTATCATGACTCGTTCCTATATTTCAAAATACAGTACATTATCTAGAACTATAAATACGATTATTGACGAATTAGCCCTGATTGTAGTGGAAATATTTGACAGATCGTACCAATTTTTTCTTGTATAAAAAGAGCGATCGAAGTAAGCTCCTTTTTATGCTTAGAAAAAAAGGTACGATCGGGTAAATATTGTAACAAAAAGCAGGATTAGCTTCTAATCAAACTTAATTGCTTTAACTGGCGATATCTTAGTTATAATATAGGAAGGAATAAGCAGAACTATGAAACAAACTCCAACCGTAAGTAGGTTAAGCATTATTATATAACCTATATTAATATACACAGGGGCTTCATTCACATAATAGTTCTCTGGATTCAATTTGACAATACCAAAATATTGCTGAAGGAACAGAATTACTAATCCGATAAGGTTTCCCCAGAATAAACCGCGGAAGATGAGATAGGCGGCATTATACAGAAAAACTTTTCTAACACTCCAATTACTTGCTCCCAGCGCTTTTAATATTCCTATCATTTGAGTACGTTCAAGTATGAGAACTAATAACGCAACAACCATGTTAATGGTAGCTACGAGAATCATAACAACTAATATCACTATTATATTAAAATCAAAAAGCTTTAACCACTCAAATATATAACTGTATTTCTCTGTTATTGTAGTTGCATTTAATGTAGATCCTATTTGTTTGTATATCTCTTCGCCAGCTAGATTAATCTTATCAAAATCTTTGACGAAAACTTCAAATCCACCCACTTGTTCTTTAGTCCATTTATTTATTCTTTGCAGATGACGAATATCTCCTATAATAAATGTTGCATCGAATTCTTGAAAACCTGAATTGAAGATTCCAACTATTTTGAATCGGCGACTATTTGGCATTTTATTCTCCCCTTCTTTCATAAAGAAAGTATTGAATGAATCGCCCACTTTAAAATGCAAACGATTTGCTAGAAACTGTGATATTACCACCTCTTCATTTAAAGAACTTTTGAAATTTGGCAGCTTACCTTCTAGCATATACTCCTGAATATAATGCCAGTCATAATCAACACCAACACCTTTATAGACAATTCCCTCAAAAGCTGTTTCTGTTCTAATAATTCCAGCCTTACTAGCAACTGCTTGCACATGCTTTACAGCATCTACCGATTTAAAATTAGGATAAAAATCTTGATTAAGAGAGATTGGACTTAAGGAAGTATTTGATTCATTACTGTCAAAATTAGAAATATACACGTGGCCATTGAAGGCCGAAACTTTTTCTCTAATCTTTTGCTGCAAACCAATACCTGTTGCAACAGAAACTATCATCATTACCATACCAATCGCAATTGCTGAGATCGCAATTTTGATGATAGGAGCTGAAATACTGCTTTTATTATTCTTCGCAGTAACCAATCTTTTGGCTATAAAATATTCTAGATTCAAATTATAATTATTTAGTATCGCACAAATATACTTAAGATACAAGTTGACACGATTTATTTAAAGCGGCAATTTCTTCTTCATTTCCTCTATAATATTATAGGTCGCAGGACAGATTGGAATATTCTTGAGTGTCAAATCTGTTATCTGCTGAAACTTTTTACGATCTGTATGAGGGAATTCACGACAAGCCTTAGGCCTTACATCATAAATCATACATGCGTTGTCGTGATCTAAGAAAGTACAAGGAACAGAGTTTAAGACATAATCTTGATCTTCATCCATGCGCAAATATTGGGATATAAATTGCTGTGGCTTTTGCTTCAAAGATTTAGAAATTCGCTCGATGTCGGCAGACGTAAATAGAGGCCCAGTAGTTTTGCAGCAATTGGCGCAATCTAAACAATCTGTTTTTTTAAATACAGCTTGATGCAGATCTTGCATAATATAATCTAGATTCTTGGGCGTCTTCTTTTTTAGCTTATCAAAATATTTCTTATTCTCTATATGCTTATCTTTGGCTAACTTTTCGAGTTCGTTTAATTGTGGTTTCAATTTTTGGTATTAAAAAATTCACTACAAAGTTAATCAACTTTTAGCCCTTAGACCTATATACTTTAAATTTAAAAAAATGAAAGATCTTTTTGGTAAAGCAATATTGGATTTCCAAACAAATAACAATCCCGAAGACTTAATTACATCTACCTCTATATCTGAGGAAGATGAAATGAGTGTCTCGTATCTATTTCGTACGTATGACGAAATGCCAAAAATTGAACAAAAAGCCATTCAACTTTGCGAAGGAAAGGTTCTAGATATCGGTTGCGGAGCAGGAAGTCATAGTTTATATTTGCAGGAAGAGCGAAAACTTGAAGTTACAGCCATTGACATTTCTCATAATGCCATTGAAACTTGCAAACTACGCGGTATTAAAAATGCAACAGTCGAAGATTTTAATAATTTGGATAGTGAACAATTTGACACGATTTTACTTCTGATGAACGGCACAGGAATTTGTGGTAAACTGATAAAACTTCCTGAGTTTTTAAATAAATTAAAAGCATTACTAGCACCAGATGGCCAAATTTTAATTGATAGTTCAGATATCATTTATATGTTTGACGAAGACGAAGATGGAGCATATGCAGTTCCTGCTGACAGTTACTACGGAGAACTTACTTTCCAAATATCGTACAAAGGTCAAGATGAGATACCATTAGATTGGCTTTATCTAGACTATAATACGCTGCAAAATGCAGCTATTGACAATAGTCTGAAATGTGAATTAATTATAGAAGGATCACATTATGATTATTTAGCAAAATTATCTTTATAAGTAAAAAAGCCAAACTGAATCTATAGTTTGGCTTTTTTATTAAGGTATATTTAAATATTTATGCGTTTGCAGCGATACTCTCCACTTAGGATTTGTCATTACATAGTCAACTATTAATTCTGTCATCTCTTCCTTTTTACTCCATTCAGGCTGTAAAAATAAAATCGCATCTTTATTTACCAGTTCTGCCTGTTCTTCTGCAAAAATAAAATCATGTTTATTATGAATGATTACTTTTAATTCATGTGCAGCGGCATATACTGTGGGAGTAGGTAATTTATTCTTTTTTGGAGATAAACAAATCCAATCCCATGTTCCCGATAATGGATAGGCTCCCGAAGTTTCAATATGAATTTTTCTATTGTTCTCTTTTAGCTTTTGGGTTAGTAAACTCATATCCCACGATAAAGGTTCTCCCCCAGTAACTACAACAGTTTCAGAATATTTACTTGCATTTGCAACTATTATATCTACTGCTGTAGGAGGATGTAATTCTGCATTCCAACTTTCTTTTACATCGCACCAATGGCAACCAACATCACAACCACCAACTCTAATAAAGTAGGCAGCAGTTCCTGTATGATAACCCTCTCCTTGAATTGTATAAAACTCCTCCATTAATGGAAGCATTGCACCTTTATTAACCTCTAACTGTATTTCTTTTGATAACATTCTAAAATTTTGAAATGCAAAGATAGTTATAAAAAATAAACAACTCTAACTCTACGACATTTGAAATAAAAGACATAAAAAAACCGGCAACAAATGTTACCGGTTTTTCTTAATTAATTAAAAATTCTACTTCAATGATTTTATAGATTGAGTAGCGTATGCATTACCCGGATCAAGAGCTAGTGTTTTATTAAAGAACTCTAATGCTTTTACTTTATCAGTATTAGCATAACCAGCTGCCATTGTATTATAAGATTCGATCAACTTACCTTTTACAGCAGGCTTTGCTAATTCTTCAGCACCTTTTTGCGTAACAATGTCAATATATTGTTGGTAATATTTTATCATTAACTCATCATTACCTAATAATGACTGTGTTCTAGCACGGTAAACATATACATCTTGCGTAGCTGGAGATGCAGTGATAACGTTACCAAACGCAATATCTGCTTTTTGAAGTGCAATTGTATCTTTTACAGCGTCAGCTTTAGTATTATCAAAATAAATTGAATTACCTAAGTAGAAGTTGTCTAATAAGTAATTTTTAGAATCTTTGTTAGAAGTTGCTATCTCAAAAATTTCAGAAGCTTCCTTAAACATTTTTTGCTCATATAATTTTTTACCTAGGTCACCTATTTCAGCGCTTAGAGTTGGCTCCATATCAACTGCTTTCTTGATTAAAGCAACAGCCTCATTGAAAACTGGTAAATCTAATGAATCATCCGCTTTAGTAGCTTTTTTCACTTTAGCCAAACCTAAATACATGTAATCTTGAGCAATAATTTTATTTGATGAGTCATTAATAAAAGAGTTTAATGATTCAATAGCTCCATCTGTATTTCCATTTTCATATGCAGAATATCCTAAGTATCTTAAGATTCTTGGATTTACTTTATCCAACTGCTTCATTTTATTAGCCTCAATTTCAAGTGCTTTGTAATCTTTAGCAAGAATTAAAAAATCTGCATGTCTCATTCTAGAGTCCAATGAGTAATCCGTCATACTCATGTATTTCTCATAATAAGTCAAAGCTTGTTTAATATGCTCATCATATTTAGAAGGTTGATTGTTTCCCCATAAATAATAAGTTTCTGCTAATTCACGGTATACAGGTCCGTAAGAAGGACTAGTAGCAATAACATCATCATAAGCAGCTACTGCTTCAGTATATGCTTTTGCACCTTTAAGTAAAACTCCTAATTGCATTTTCGCTCTAATTAAAGAACTATCACCTTGGTAAGCATTACGGTATGCACGGTATGCCTCATTTTGATTCTTGTCACCGTAGTAAGCATCACCAAAAGCTAAAAGAACAAGAGGTTCTTGATCATTCTTTTCCTTGGCAAGATTTAATACTGAGATAGCATTTTTATAGTTTGGATTTACAGAATTCATATTAGCTCTTGCTATATAAACATATTCCATAAAGTCCTTACGTTTCATTTCTTTTTTTGCAAGCTCAAATTTTGCATTTGCTCCTGCCACATCTCCCTTGTCAAGACTTAATTGTCCTAAACCAATATTGTTAAGGTGAGCATCATTTTTAGCTGTCAGACCTTTGTCATAAGAAATTTTTGCTGAGTCAGCAATATTTTGATATAAATACACATTCCCTAAGAGAAAATAAGCTTCTCCCTTGTTTGAATCAGCACCTACAATTGCCTTTAGATTTTTCTTGGCTTTATCATATTGCTCTGCATCTATTTCTTTCTTTACTTGATCTATATCCTGAGCTTGCATTATAGAAACTGATGCCATAAAGGCCATACTTAAAACTTTAAAATTCTTCATTTTGTAATTTATTAATTTATTCATTTTCATCTTTTTTAATTTGACCAACTATTTGATCAAGAGTTTTCGACTAGGTACTCGAACAGGCAACAATCCTGCTTTTAACATTATTCTCTGTCCCACATCACCAGCAATAAAGGAAGCAAATCCCATTCCCAATCCAGAGTAGCCTTGGCAATTTATAATAAACAAATCACGTGCCAAAGGATAAGTACCTTCTGCAATATTATTTTGAGTGGGTGCAAAATAGTCATTTTTACCGACACCTTTCACACTTAATACATTTACATTTTTTAAATATGACTCAATAGTTGCGGTTGGCTGGTATAACCAATTCAAACCTACAATACCTACCATACCTTCATTATTTGAAACAAACTCGACAACTTCTTCATTTGTTTTAAAAGAATAAATTCCTTTTTCTGGTGTCACTTTTAAGCTAGCTAGCTCATTCATGTAGCGAACTGTGCTTGAATTAGGATTATCAAAGACCAATCCTTTTATTTTATCTGTTGATTTACCTCTCATAAAATCAATTACCTCTTGCAATGAAATCAAGGTATCATTATTCTTCTTATTGGAAATAAATGCGATTGCATCAGTACCAATCTTTGTAGTTTTTGGCTTTATTTTTAATTTTTCAAAATATTTAATTTCTGATTCGTTCAACTCTCTTGACAATACTATAATTCTAGAAGTATCTTTAACTAGTGCTAATGATGCTTCCATCTCAGATTTAGAATTTACAGTTATATCTGCATTGTACTCACTCTCAAAAACTTCAACTTGATCTGCAATAATAGGCTCTAAGGTTTCATCAACTATCACAGTAATACCACCCTTTAAAATCGTGTCATTCTCACTAGAATTCTTTTTACAGCAAAAGAACAAACTAGATAATAAAATTGCAAATAGTACTGAAAAGCTTAATGATAACTTCATATGTATATAATTATTTCAACAAACAATTGAGTAAATTTTACACAAGTGTTTATTAATTACTGTGGTTAGACATTATTCTTTGTTATCGTTCATTAAACGAACAAATCTAAAGAATGCATATACAACCAACAACAACCCAAAAGCAATTCTATAATTCATGCTCATATCTAATGGGAAATTTTTCATAAATATAATAAATAATCCCAAAATAAAGTAAAGCATAAAAAACAAAACACCTATAAAAAGAAGAAATCGCTCTTTGAGCGATTTCTTCTGAAAATTTTTATAAAATTTATCCAACATCACTCTGCTGATTGAATAGTAATAGGCAATGAGTATAATACCCTTACTGGTTTCCCGTTTTGTACACCTGGATTCCATCTAGGAGATTTATTCAAAACTCTAATAGCTTCTTTTCCTGTACCAAAACCTATATCTCTCAATACTTTGATATCTGTTAATGAACCATCTTTTTCAACTACAAAAGTAACATATACTTTACCTTTAAGACCTTCTTCTTCTGGTGCTCTATAGTTATTACCTACAAACTTGTAAAATTTTTCAATTCCTCCTGGAAATTCAGGTTTTACTTCAATTCCAGCAGTGTTATAAATTTGAGTATCTTCTTCAACTACTTGACTAGTTTTTGGACCATTTCCAACTGGAGCAACGGTAAGAATAGCGTCTGGATCACCTTTTATAGTCTCACTTCCGATTTTCTTTTCCTTAATCTCAACAATCTTTGGTGGTTCTTCAAATACCTCCTCAGCCTTTGCAACTACAGGTTTCACAAATTTAACTTGATCTACTTGCGGAGGTGGTGGTGGTGGTGGTGGAACATACTTTTTGATTTCATCCTTTGGCTTTGGAGGTAACTTGATAGCAACGATCTTTTGATCTAATACTACATCATCGTTTGAATCCTCTGGCAACATACTTATAATAAGTGGTGCACTTAGAGCCAAAGAAAAAAGTAATGAACCAATAATAAGAGCTTTTACCGTAGTTTTACGATTTTCCTTTCTTAAAACATAGGCACCATAGGCTTTATTTCGTCCTTCAAAGACGATTTCAACCCAATGATTTTTTAATATATCTAATTTCATTTTTCTTAATTATTAGGTTATTAAGAAGACAAGATTACTCTTGTTTTCCTTCTAACAATTTTGTTTCCTCAGGCGAAAAATCATTAACAATCGTATAGGTAGGAATATTAGAAATTGCCATTTCGTCTAGAATATCAATTACATTTTTGTAATTAGACTTTTTACTAGGTTTGATAATTACAATCATTCCCTGATCAGGTTTCCCTTTTGCAGTCGAATATGCTAAAACTTCTTTCTTTCTTTTTATCAATTCCGCACGAATACCTTCTCTTCCGTATGGCAAATCTTTTGGACCTGCAATTGGATTATTAAGTAACCCCATGTAGAAAACTAATTTATCATCAGCTCCCATCATCACGGTCATAGTACGATTCTCATCAACCTTCATGTCGACACTATCGTCTTTTGGATCTTTATCTGGCAACCCCAAACTCATCGATTGAGGTTTAGACAACGTGGTAGTCAACATAAAGAATGTGATTAATAAGAAGGCCAAATCCACCATAGCAGTTAAATCTACTTTTGAATTTTGTTTTTTACTCCTTACTTTTCCACCTTTTTTGCCTCCACCGTCGCCGGTATTTAATTCAGCCATTTTAGTGTGTTTTTTTTAATTAAAAATCTTTACCTCTTAAACCAGTAACTAAACTAAAGCTATTGATTTTTTGATCTTGAAGCATATCCATTACTTTTCTAATCATTGGGTACTGCTCTTTTGCATCACCTTTAATTGCGATTTGTAATTCTTGCTTACTACCTTTCTCGTTATTGAATTCATTATTTGCTATACGCGCATTATAAACCCATTCTTTCAACTGATTATCTAATGAATCTGCAGGTATCCCAGGTTGCCCTGCTTTACTTCTATCAGAAGCCTTCATATCAATGATTTGTTTAAGATTAGCAATTGGCACACCAAAATCATCCATTCTTGAAAATGTAGTCTTATCTTGTTCAGAAAATTCTAAATTGTACTTTTCTCCCATTAGCTCCAAAGTTCTCATACGAACCTCTCTACCTTTTAAGTCAAAAAACACTTTTCCTTCACCAATAGTCAATGTAGCTAAATCAGTTTCAGGCAATTTAGTCTGAACCGTTGAAGATGGTGTATCTACAGGTAACGCTTCAGGTATTTTGGCTGTTGAAGTCATAACAAAGAAGGTAAGCAATAGAAATGCGACATCACACATTGCTGTCATATCCGTAGACCCCGGATTTTTATTTATTTTTATTTTAGCCATTCTTTTTATTTTTTATTTGATATAAATATCAAAAATTATTGCTTCAAACTTCCTCTAAATCTTCTGTAAGTATTTACAATTGAAACCGCTGCCTCATCGATAGAGTAAGTCAAATCATCAATTTTAGAAGTAAAGAAGTTGTAAGAAATAATTGCTACAGCTGAAGTACCAATTCCTGTTGCAGTATTAATAAGTGCCTCAGAAATACCACTTGCAAGTGCAGCTTGATCTGGAGTACCAGCAGATGCTAATGCACCAAACGCTTTAATCATACCAGATACTGTTCCTAATAATCCAATAAGAGTTCCTAAAGAAACTAATGAAGAAATAATAGTCATGTTCTTTTGTAACATTGGCATCTCAAGAGAAGTAGCTTCTTCTATTTCTTTATGAATAGTTTCTGATGCTTCTTCACTATTGAATCCTTCTTTCTTAACTGCTTGATATTTGATTAATGCAGATTTGATTGCATTTGCAACAGATCCTTGTTGTTTATCACAAGCAACGATTGCTTCATCAATTTCTCCAGCTTTAATGTTTGCTTGTACTTTAGTCATGAAAGTATCCAATTTAGTTTTTCCTGCTGCTTTAGATATAACAAAATATCTTTCGATAGAAAAAACAAGAACCATTAATAACATTCCTAATAATACTGGTACAATTGCACCACCGTGATAAACTTGTCCTAATGCATTTAAAGGATGTCCTGTCTCTGGATTTCCCCCTTCAAAATTCGAAGGAGATCCCATCACAAACTTCCAGATTAATATACCTACACCGATGCACGCAACGATAATCAATCCTGAAACCATCCCTCCACCATTTGAACTTTCCTTTTTAACTTGAACGTTTGCCATTTTTTTTAATTTTAATTTTTTAAATAATTTATTTTAGTTGTAATTAACTTGTCGTGAAGCAAATTTATATGTTTCGTTCTAATAAAAAAATTTTTTTTTGTTTAATTCTAATTTTTTTTGTCTTAAAAAAAAAGCATCAATCGACTTTTGCCAATTTCTACTAATTATTCACACTAAAACAGCATTTAATCAAAATTAAAAACATATTTTTTGATTTTTTAAACTACTATTCATAAAAAACAGTTAACATTAATTTTAACCCAAAGTTTTAATTATTAACAATAAAAATCAAATATAATTGCATAAAACATTAAAATAGACTATTTTTAAATTACTAAACACTGCATTAAAAGAAAATTAAATTTACGTTATGAATAAGATCGAGAGCTTCTCAAAACAGATTAATGAAGGTTATTTTTGTAAAGGAGAAAGTATAATTATTGGAGGTGGAATCTTAGATAACGACCCAATTGCAGATACGCTAGTAAAAATCCCGTTAAAGACACTTAATAGACATGGTTTGATCGCCGGAGCAACTGGTACTGGAAAAACCAAAACGATTCAGGTACTGTCAGAACAACTTTCATTAGCTGGAATTCCCGTTTTGATGATGGATATTAAAGGAGACTTTAGTGGCATTGCAAAAGAGGGCGAAGAAAAAACCTTTATTACTGAACGTCATTCTAAAATAGGTTTGCCCTATACTATTGCCAAGTTTCCTGTAGAATTACTAACACTATCAGAACAAAGCGGCGTGCGCTTGAGAGCAACAGTTTCTGAATTTGGTCCCGTATTGTTTTCTAGAATATTAGATTTAAACGATACGCAGTCTGGAGTTATCTCGATTATATTTAAATATTGTGACGATAATAAGATGCCTTTACTAGACTTAAAGGATATTAAGAAAGTTATTAATTACATTACTGAGGAAGGTAAAGCAGAGATTAGCGAACATTACGGTAAAATCTCAACCTCTACGACAGGAACCATTCTAAGAAAAATTATCGAACTAGAACAACAAGGTGCGGAATTATTCTTTGGCGAGAAATCATTTGAAATAGATGATTTGATGCGAATCGATGAAACAGGAAAAGGTTATGTCAATATTATGAGATTAACAGACATCCAGGATAAACCTAAGTTGTTTTCTACATTCATGTTGAGCCTTTTGGCTGAAATTTATCAGCAGATGCCAGAACAGGGAGATTCCGGCAGACCTGAGTTAATCATTTTTATAGATGAAGCACATTTGATTTTTAAAGAAGCAAGTAAAGCACTTTTGGACCAAATTGAATCAATCGTGAAGCTAATTCGATCTAAAGGAATAGGAATCTATTTTATTACCCAAAACCCTATGGATGTTCCAAGTGGAATTTTATCACAATTAGGTTTAAAGGTACAGCACGCATTGAGAGCATTCACAGCAAATGATCGAAAATCAATTAAACAGACGGCTGATAATTACCCTATTTCGGAATTTTATAATACAAGTGAAGTATTGACTAGCCTTGGTATTGGTGAAGCACTTGTAACTGCTCTTAATGAAAAAGGAATACCGACACCACTAGTTGCAACCATGTTGAGAGCACCTATGAGCCGAATGGACATCTTGACTGAAACCGAAATTCAAGATATAAACAAAAATTCTAGATTGGTAAAAAAATATAGCGAATTAATTGACAGAGAGAGTGCTTATGAAATGTTAAACAAAAAAATTACGGACATTGAACAAGAGGTTGCCGAGCAGAAAAAAGCAAAAGAAGATATAAAAGCAGAGAAAAAAACCACTTCGCGAGGACCTAGCACAACAGATGTCGTTGGTAAGTCCGTTTTAAAAGTGTTAACTAGCGCTACTTTTATTAGAGGATTCTTTGGCGTACTTTCGAAAATAATGAAGAAATAAAATACACGAATTTATCTCTTAATTTATTTGTGTACATTAACATATCTAATCAATTATGAAAAAATACTTAATTCAAAACAGTCCCTTTATAGTACCTACAACCGACGGTAAACTTATTGAAGAGCACCATGGTTTAGCATCTACGAACAATTCAGAAATATCTGTGGCCCACATGATTGCTCCACCAGGTTGGACTGAACCTTTTCAAACTCCCGAGTTTGATGAATATACATACCTAATTAGAGGTAAAAAAAGATTCATTATAGACGATGAAGAGATAATATTGGAAGCTGGACAATCGATTCAAATTTTAAAAAACACACATGTTCAATATTCTAATCCATTTGATGAAGAATGCGAATATATCGCTATTTGTAAACCTGCTTTTGACTTTGCAAAAGTTCATCGCGAAGAGTAATAAGGTAACTCAACTCTTTCTTACTCCTATTTGTTCTTAATTGAAGTATGAAACTTTGAATATTAATTATTTCACATCCTATTTTAGCTGATCCTTAGTAGTAAAAATTCTTGAAACGACTTTAACGATAGAAGAAATGGTTGGAGATTTGCAATAAACAGCCTGACTCATAAAAAACTTCAGGATTAAAGCAAGCATGACTATAAGACAACCGTAGGAAATCTCTATATAACAAAAAAATCTCGCCATTGCTGACGAAATTTTTTTTTAGAATTATTTTTCTTGTAGAAAATTAGATGATTAACATCGCATCACCATAAGAATAAAATTTGTATCCTTCTTTGATTGCTTCGTCATACGCCAAACGCATTAAATCGTGTCCACAGAAAGCAGAAATCATCATTAGTAATGTCGATTTTGGAGTATGAAAATTTGTAATCATACAAGTTGCTATACTGAACTCATGAGGAGGGAAAATAAATTTATTTGTCCAACCATCAAAAGGGTTTAATGTAGCTTGTGAAGAAACTGCACTTTCGATTGCACGCATTGAAGTTGTACCAACTGCACAAATACGTTGTTTTCTCACTTTGGCATCATTTACAATATCACAAGCTTCTTGATTTATTTTTAATTCCTCAGAATCCATTTTATGTTTTGATAAATCTTCTACCTCAACTGGATTAAAAGTCCCTAATCCTACATGCAAAGTAACCTCAGCAAATTTAATACCTTTGATCTCTAATCGTTTCAATAAGTGTTTTGAGAAATGTAGTCCTGCAGTTGGAGCAGCAACAGCACCTTCTTCTTTTGCGTAAATTGTTTGGTAACGATCTGCATCTTCTGGAGTTACATCTCTACCTATGTATTTTGGGATTGGAGTTTCACCAAGTTCAGTAAGTTTTTTTCTGAATTCTTCGTAAGAACCATCATAAAGAAAACGTAGCGTTCTTCCACGAGATGTTGTATTATCAATAACTTCAGCTACTAATGAATCGTCATCTCCAAAATACAATTTGTTTCCAATTCTAATTTTACGAGCTGGATCTACCAACACATCCCAAAGACGTTGTTCTGCATTTAATTCTCTAAGTAAGAATACTTCGATTCTAGCACCTGTTTTCTCCTTATTACCGTACAGACGAGCAGGAAATACTTTTGTGTTATTCAGAATCATTACATCACCATCGTCAAAATAATCGATAACATCTTTGAACATCTTGTGCTCTATTGTTTGTTTTTTACGATCAATAACCATTAAACGAGCTTCATCTCTGTTTTCCGAAGGAAATTCAGCTAGAAGTTCTTTTGGTAAATCAAATTGGAAATGTGATAATTTCATATATTTTGTTGTTTATTTCATCCTTTTGTCTCTCGACTTAGGTTGGGTTTAAAATTTAATACTTTAGATTAGAAAACTCTAAAATAAAAAATCTTTCGGCTGCAAAGATACGATTGTGAGATAGGCGTTGTCAAGTGTTTTGCTATTTATTTTTGTAAAAGGCAGTTAATCAAAAATAAAGCAGTATAAATGATACTGAAATCAACACTTTTTTTATTAAACTTCAGTTTCGTTAAAGCCTAATTTTGCCATATCGTCCCAAAAATCAGGGTAAGATTTGGAAACTACTTCTGCATTTTCGATAATAATGGGCACTTTTAATGCTAATGGCGCGAATGCCATCGCCATACGGTGGTCATTATAAGTTGCAATTTTTATATTGTGATTGATTTCTGTAGCCGCTACTAGAGTTAATGTTTCATCAGTCACTGAAATATTTGCACCCAATTTTATCAATTCAATTCGCAATGCTTCTAGACGATCTGTTTCTTTAATTTTTAAAGTGTGAAGACCAGTTAAGTGGCAACCAATTCCTAAACCTAGACAAGTCACTACAATAGTTTGAGCTATATCTGGAGTATTGTTCAACTCAAAATTCACGTCTACTGGCGTGAACTTTGCTTTTTTGGTCAGTGTCAATTGGTTATTTTCGAAATTTGATTCTACACCTAATGCAGCATACAGCTCAACTAATGCAGAATCCCCTTGTAAACTGTTCTCTTTGTAACTAGAAATAGTAATCGAAGCTGTGTCTGCCAAAGCAACCAAACTAAAAAAGTAAGATGCAGAACTCCAGTCTGATTCTACAACCATTACTTTGGAAGGAACGGCAATTGCTGGATATACTCTAATGGTGTTTCCTTCAAAACTAGTTTTTATATCTAAATCATTTAGCAAAGCCAACGTCATTTTGATATACGGTACAGACGTGATTTCGCCTACGAGATTTAATTCGATTCCGTTCTCCAATTTTGATGCTACTAGAGACAACGCAGAAATATACTGGCTACTAACATTGGCTGGAATAGCCACTTTTGACGCGGTTATTTTTTGCCCTTTGATGCGAATTGGAGGATAGCCCTCTTCTTTTTCATAAGTAATGACCGCTCCTAATTGCTTTAATGCGTCGACTAATACTTTGATTGGTCTTTCTTGCATACGAGGCGATCCTGTTAGAACTACTTCACGCCCTTCGTTTACAGCAAAAAAAGCGGTTAAAAATCGCATTGCTGTACCAGCATGATGAATGTCAACAATTTCTTCGTCTCCTTTTAGAGCCTTTTCCATCACTTCACTATCATCTGAGTTTGAAGTATTAGACAAAGTAATTGTAGGGAACAATGCTTTTAATAATAATAGTCGATTGGTTTCACTTTTTGATCCCGTCACTGCAATAGTTGCTTGTAAATTGGAATGCGTAGTTTGTAACAGTAAATTCATTTTTATATGTGTTTCTCAAAGAATCGCAAAGAAAAGCATTGACACTTTAAGTTGCTATTTTATTTTTTTATTATTTCAATTTTTCGTTATTCTTATGACGATCTTTATCGCGAACAGATTTTAGATCTAATTTCTTATCAAATGCAGCTTGCAAATCGATACCTGTTTGATTGGCAAGACACATTACTACGAAAACAACATCGGCTAATTCTTCTCCAAGATCTTTGTTTTTATCACTTTCTTTCTCTGACTGTTCTCCGTAACGACGTGCGATGATTCGGGCTACTTCCCCTACTTCTTCAGTAAGCTGCGCCATATTGGTCAATTCGTTAAAATAACGAACACCATGCTCTTTTATCCATTTATCTACCTCTAGTTGGGAATTTTGTATGTTCATTTTATCTCTGTATTTATTTACTCCTTATTTTTACTATCAATAATAATAGTTACAGGTCCGTCATTGATCAAGCTAACTTTCATATCAGCACCGAACACACCCATTTGTATTGGCTTGCTTAGCTCTTCTTCTATTTTTCGAACAAAATTTTTATAAAGAGGAATTGCTATTTCGGGTTTTGAAGCTTTAATGTACGACGGACGATTCCCTTTCTTAGTTGCAGCATGAAGTGTAAACTGACTAACTACCAAGATATCACCATTTACTTCTTGAACTGAACAGTTCATTATTTGATTTTCGTCCTCAAAAATGCGCATTTTAATAATTTTACTTACCAACCAATCGATGTCTTCCTGACCATCAGAATCTTCGATTCCGACCAAGACCAACAATCCTTTTCCAATAGAAGCAACTACTTTAGATTCTACCGTTACAGCTGCTTCACTAGTTCTCTGAATAACTACTTTCATTACGCCCTACCTTTATCACTGTTTTGACGTTCTTCGTCATAGATATCAGTACGGTATTGCTCTTCATCACCTTCTAGAATCTTAAGGTAGCTGTTGTATCGCGACCACGCAATTTCGTCATTTTCCAAAGCCAATTTTACAGCACATTTTGGTTCGTCCTTATGCAAGCAGTTGTTGAACTTACATTGATCTTTCAATTTAAAAAACTCGGGGAAATAACCGCCAATTTCGGCTGGTTCCATATCGACCATTCCAAAACCTTTGATTCCTGGCGTATCAATAATGCTCGCACCAAATGACAAATCATACATTTCTGCAAAGGTTGTCGTGTGCTGCCCCTGCTTACTTGCATCTGATATGGTTTTTGTTTTCAAATGCAAGGAAGGTTCCATAGCATTTACCAATGTTGATTTTCCTACACCGGAATGTCCAGAGAACATACTCACCTTGCCAATCATCATTTCCTGCAATACTTCAACACCTTTCATTTCTGTAGAGGAGACTCTCAAGCATTTGTATCCGATTTCTTGATACACGTGCTGCATGTACAACTGCTCGTCAAGCGTAGCCTCGTCAAAAGTATCTATCTTATTAAAAACTAAAATAGTTTCGATTCCATATGCTTCTGCAGTGACAAGAAAACGATCAATAAAATTAAAAGTGGTGGGTGGATTATTAACTGTAATCAATAAAAAAACACGATCAATGTTGGACGCAATAATATGCATCTGGTGGGATAAGTTCACCGATTTACGTACAATATAATTCTTTCTATCATGTATATGATGAATCACTCCTGTAACTTGAGCATTGTTTTCTTCAATTTCAAAATCCACATGATCCCCCACAGCTATAGGATTGGTACTTTTAATTCCCTTCATCCTAAACTTTCCCTTTATTCTACATTCTACAAATTCGCCTTGGTCCGATTTTACATTGTACCAGCTTCCTGTTGATTTATAAACGATTCCTGTCATGGTGCAAAGGTAATTTTTTTGTTTCAGGTTTAAAGTTTTTTTTACAAATACAAAAATCCCTTTAACCTATAATTAAAGGGATTATTATATTAAAAAAATTAAACCTTATTTTATTTCATAAGGGAAATTTCTCCCCACTTTCCTCATCATTCTTTCCATCATTGCAGATGGAGAACTCATTACGTCTTCATTCATTTGTTTATAGAAGCGCCAAATTAAATCTCCATTTTCACCATCATTAATTTGCATTGTCAAAGCTCCTGTAGCAACACTACCTGTGCCAAAACCAACTAATAGAGTTAATGCTATCGCTCCACCTTCACTTTTGGTCTTTTGATAGCCGTAAGAACATTTTATTACAGCATCTACCCCTAATATTTTAGCTAATTCTTCTGGCGTCGTTTCGGCTAATTTATCTATCAAATTATTTTTTTTCAGAAGAGCATTAGTTTTCTCAACATCTTGAACAACTACTGTATAATCAGACGATTTTCTAAGAAGATAGGTATACATTCCTGATTGCATATCATATCCTAACTTTAACTCCGCCTCTTTAGTAATAGCAACGTCATAGTCTTTGGGTTGTTTCCGATAAGTTATGGTCGCATTGAAAGGTAATACTGCAACAGTTTTATGATTTGAAATAATTTCTTTCATATTCGCAATTTCATAAATTTGCTTTTCCTGAGAAAAGCCTAAAAAGGACAGCATCATAAATGATAAAATAAAAACCCCTTTCGCACTGTTTTTCATGGTAGTAAATTTTAAAAATTAATTTTGTTTGCAATTCTACAAAAAAAAACCTACACGAATGTAGGTTTATTTTAAAATAATACTAAAAAAGAATAAATTATCCGTTGATTACTTTTTCTTGGTGTTCGATACTTTCTTGGTGAATTGCTTTAAACAATTTTACACTGAATTCCTCAGACAAACCATTTTTTGCACCAGCAGCAATGACTTTCTCCTGAATTTCATTCCAACGTGTATTTTGCAATACCGCTACGTTGTTATCTTTTTTCACTTGACCAATTTCGTCAGCTACAACCATACGTTTTCCTAGCAATTCCAAAAGGTTTTGATCCAATACGTCAATATTAGCTCTTAATTTTGTCATTTTGTTTTCAAAATCGCTATCACCACTCACTTTTCTTACTTTCAAATCTTTAAAGATTTGTTTCAAAACTGTAGGAGTTACTTGTTGAGCAGCATCAGACCAAGCGTTTTCTGGGTCAGTATGTGTCTCAATGATCATACCATCATAGTTCAAATCCAACGCTTCTTGAGTTACTTCAAGAATCATTTCACGGTTTCCTGTGATATGAGATGGGTCAATGATTAATGGTAAATCAGGAAATTTATTTTGCAATTCAATAGCAATTTGCCATTCTGGAATATTTCTGTATTTTGTTTTTTGGTAAGTAGAAAAACCTCTGTGGATTACTCCTAAGTTCTTAATACCTGCCATGTATAAACGTTCTACTCCACCTAACCATAAAGCCATATCTGGATTTACTGGGTTTTTGATCAAAACGATTTTATCTGTACCTTTTAATGTATCAGCAATTTCTTGAACTGCAAAAGGGTTTGCAGTTGTACGAGCACCGACCCATAAAACATCAATATCATGCTCTAAAGCCAATTTACAGTGTGCTGCAGTAGCTACCTCAGTACCCATCAACAAACCTGTTTCGGCTTTAGCTTTTTGCAACCATTTTAATCCAATTTCACCAACACCTTCAAATCCACCTGGACGTGTTCTTGGTTTCCAGATACCAGCTCTAAAAACACTTACATCAGAATCTTTCAATTCATGTGCAATTTTCAATACTTGTTCTTCAGTCTCAGCACTACATGGTCCTGCAATTACAAATGGGTGTTCCAATTTGAATGCGTCCAACCAGTTTCTCATTTCTTTACTATTTTCCATCTTTTACTATTTTTTGGTTTTTAATTTTTAATTATTTTTTTAATCCGTTCAAGATTCCTTTAATTTTATTTACACCCTGCATTTCATCGTAAATTGCTTGATAATCTTCTTTTTGTAACAACTCTTTAAACTGAGTTAAATTAGAGATATATTCTTCCAACGTTTCTATCACTTGATCTTTGTTTTGTTTAAAGATGGGTGTCCACATTGCTGGTGAACTTTTGGCCAATCTCACTGTACTTTCAAAACCAGAACCAGCCATGTCAAATATATCTTGCTCAAACTTCTCTTTCTCCATCACTGTTTTCCCCAGCATAAATGAACTGATGTGTGATAAATGAGATACGTAGGCAATGTGCTTATCGTGCGATTTTGGATCCATGTATCGTATGCGCATTCCTATTGCTCTAAACAAGTCTAAAGCTTTTTCTTGTAATTTGAAGGTTGTTTTCTCTACCTCGCAAATAATATTTGTTTTACCCTGAAACAAACCTGTAATTGCTGCCGAAGGTCCTGAAAATTCTGTTCCTGCTATAGGATGTGTTGCAATAAAATTGCGCCTTTTAGAATGATTAGCAACCGCTTCACAGATAGGATTCTTAGTTGAACCTACTTCAAAAACTATTGTCTCCTCATCTATATAATCCAGTACCTGTGGCAACACTACCATTGCAATATCAACAGGGACTGAAACGATAACAAAATCAGCATCACCGACATCTTCTAGTTTTGCAGCTTGATCGATCACACCCAATTTCAGAGCCTCGGCAATGTGAGCTTCATTCGTATCCACACCGAAAACAATTGCTTCTGGATACAAGCCTTTAATGTCCAATACCATCGAACCACCAATCAATCCTATTCCAACTACATATACTTTCATAAATTCTTTTTATTTGTAGCTAATCCTGCTCCCGACGCTTAGGGACGTTTCAAACTTTTACTTTCAAAAAATTAAAAGGATTTGCACTTCTAACAGGGCTAGGGCATTCCGTTTTTTACTTCACATTCGAATCAAATGAAAAATCTAAAACCGATCAATTGCCTCTTGTACTTTTTCTTCTTTCACACATAATGCAAATCGAACATAGCCTTCACCATTACTTCCAAAAATAGTTCCTGGAGTGATAAAAATATATTTTTCATGCAAAATTTTATCAATAAATGCTTCCGAAGAAGTGATGCCTTCTGGTAATTTTGCCCAAACAAACAGTCCAACGCCTTCTTTATAAACTTTGCAATTTAGCTTCTCGGCCAATTGCTCTGTCAATACCCTTCTTCTTTTGTAAATAGCATTCATTCCATCAAACCAAGACTTATCGCTTTTGAGAGCTGCAATAGCCCCTTTTTGAATTCCGAAGAACATTCCGCTATCCATATTACTTTTCACTTTCAAAACAGCGTCAATGCAAGCAGCACTACCTAATACTGTTCCTACTCTCCAACCAGCCATATTAAAAGTTTTACTTAACGAATTTAGTTCCATTGCTACTTCTTTCGCTCCTTCAACTTGCAACAAACTCATCGGATTGTCATTTAACACAAAACTATACGGATTGTCATTTACCAATAAAATAGAATGCTTTTTGGCAAATGCAATTAATTTTTCGAATAAAGACAAGCTCCCTCTAGCACCCGTGGGCATGTGAGGATATCCGATCCACATAATTTTCACCTTCGACAAATCTAATTGTTCAAGCGCATCAAAATCAGGCTCCCAATTACTCGTTTCTTTCAAGTCATAATACACAGGAACAGCACCCACCAAATTTGTAACTGATGTATAAGTAGGATAGCCTGGATTTGGAATCAATACATGATCACCCTCGTTTAAAAATGCTAGGGAAATATGCATAATACCTTCTTTTGAGCCCATTAAAGGCAAAATTTCGGTCATTGGGTTTAAAGCTACTCCATAATTATTATGGTAGAAGTCAGCGATACCACTGCGTAACTCTGGTAACCCTTGATAACTTTGGTACTGATGCGCATTCTCGTCCTTCATCGCATCAATCATCGCATCAATCACGTCTTGCGCCGGACTCAAATCTGGACTTCCAATTCCCATATTGATCACTGGATTCCCCTCTGCAGCTAGCTGTCTTACTTCTCTCAATTTTGATGAGAAGTAGTATTCTTCGACTGTATTTAACCTATTTGCTAGTGTAATCATACTAATATATATTACTCATTATTGAGTTACTTTCCCTTTTAACCTCAGTCAGAGGACTTGTAATTATTGTAACGGTTTGGTATTCTTATATTCTCCCAAAATCTTTAAATATTCTGCCATGATCTCGATAAGTGATTTTGCTTTGGAAAAATCAGCATACTGTTCAAATGTTACATCTACAAAAAAGGAATACTTCCATGGTGTATCGATTTTTGGCAAAGATTGAATTTTTGTTAGATTCATTTTGCAATCGCTCATCACATTTAATACTGCCGCCAAACTCCCTCTTTTGTGATCCAATTCGAATTTGATTGAGGCACGGTTAATTTCATTTTGAGGCACAAACGAATTCTCTTTATTTATAATTACAAAACGCGTCATATTGTTTTGAATCGTTTGAATTGCAGGAGCCAAAATTTGTAATCCGTACATTTCAGATGCCACTCTACTCCCTATAGCTGCAATCCCTGTTAATTGTTTGGCTTGAATTCTACGGGCTGTTTCGGCTGTATCCTTATCTTCTACAATTTTTATGTGCGGATATTTTTTTAAAAACTCCATACACTGCAACAGCGCCATCGGGTGTGAATATACTTCCTGAATATCTTCTATTTTCTGGCCTTCGAGAGCCATTAAATTTTGGGTTATATTCAAATAATGTTCTCCAATAATATGTAAATTATTCTTGTCAATCAAAGCATAATTTGGAATAATAGGCCCTGCGATAGAGTTTTCAATTGCCATCACAGCTTGCGTAGATTTCCCAGATAGCAAACTATCGACTAATTCTTCAAAAGATAAACATTCGTCAACATCCACATTTTGACTATAATATTCTTTCACCACTTGATGATGAAAAGAACCTTTTATCCCTTGTATTGCAATTTTCGCTCCCATAAACTCAAAAAAAAATCCTGATTTTCATCAGGATTGTATATTATTTTTATTTGTTTCTTAATTTTTCAAATAACCATAGCACAACCCTACTTCCCGCTAAAGAAGAAAAAAGTGTTGCTAAAATAAAATCGGTTATTGTACATCTTTACTATTTTGTAATAATTTTGAGTCGCAAATGTAAAACTTATTTTAAAATCATACCACAAAAAGCATAAAAATTTCAAATAATTAAGGAAAACACAAGAAATCACCGTCATATTCGGATATTCTAATAGAATATGTTGCTATACTTATTTTTATTATTAATTTGATAATAAGTAAATGTATTAACTTTCTCAAAATCATCCAGATTTATTTTAATCCATAGAAAATGATCTCTTTACACTTCTTCTTTCTAATGGAAATCTTATTCAAAATACTAAATACATTTTTTTTCTGTTTACTTTTGCATACAAATCGTAGAACATGTCAATAGTAGTTACAAATATTTCTAAAAGTTATGGTGCTCAAAAAGCATTAGACAGTATTTCTTTCTCTGTAAATAAAGGAGAAATAGTTGGTTTCTTAGGTCCCAACGGAGCTGGAAAATCTACATTGATGAAAATCCTAACTACTTATATTGTTGCTGATGAAGGTACTGCTGTAGTTAATAATTATGACGTGACTACTAATGCAAAGGCTGTGCAGTTATCGATTGGTTACTTGCCTGAGCACAATCCATTGTACCTCGATCTCTATGTTCGTGAATACCTCGCTTTTAATGCAGATGTATACAAAGTGGCAAAGTCCCGAATTGAAGATGTAATTCAGTTAACAGGATTGACTACCGAAAGTCATAAGAAAATTGGCCAACTATCAAAAGGGTACCGTCAAAGAGTGGGACTAGCCAATGCTTTATTACACAATCCTGATGTTTTGATTCTAGACGAACCCACGACAGGACTGGACCCAAATCAATTGACTGAGATACGTAATGTTATCAAAAACGTGGGAAAAGATAAAACAGTTTTCCTCTCTACGCACATTATGCAAGAAGTTGAAGCGATCTGTGACCGTGTTATCATCATTAATAAGGGAAAGATTGTTGCCGACAAAAAACTTGACCAAATAATTTCTGAAGAGAAGGAGCAAGTTTTAGAGGTAGAATTTGATTATAAAATAGAAGAGCAAGTGATAGCTAAAATCGAAAATCTTGCATCTTATAAAAATACGCACGATATGATTTGGGAACTTACCTTTAAGGCAGATAAAGATATGCGCCCGGCTGTTTTTGATTTTGCAACCGCGAATGGACTTAGAACTCTACAACTCAATCAAAAGAATAAAAATCTAGAAGCTATTTTTAGAGAAATCACAAAATAGACATTTTTTTTATACGCTGTACTTTATAGAAAGAGTAATCCTCAAGTTAGGAGTTTTACTTTTTCCTTTTTCCTTACCGCTTCATTGCAAAGTGGCCTCTGTATAATTGACCATTTGCTCTATGGACCACAAACCAATAATCTGTTGACGGTAATGCATAACCATTATATGTCCCATCCCATGAAGAGGTATTATTTAATACTTTGATTAATTTACCATACCTATCAAAAATTTCAGTTTTCAAACCCTCCTCTACCTGAGAGAGTTGAACTGACCACTTGTCATTAAAACCATCACCGTTTGGAGTAAAGAATTTAGGGTAATTTAATATATACACCTCTTGGGTTACAATACCACATCCATTCTTATCCCTTACAAAGACTGTATATGTTCCACTTATTAACTCTTGGAAAACTGCACTATCTTGATAATTAATTCCATCTATTGAATACTCGTAATTCCCAATACTTGATGGAGCTAAATAAATCGAAACTGAATTTTGATTGTCCGTCCAGTCAACGATATCAATAGTATTTATAACAGCGCTGTTTGACAAAGCAACTGTGAATTCTTTTAATGTAGAACAAATAATTGTTCCATTATTTTTTGTTACGGTGACAGAATAAACTCCCGGACTTGTTATTACAATAGCTGAAGTTGTTTCTAAAGTTGACCATAAGTAACTATCAAAACTGCTACCTGCATCAACTAGAACACTCTCGTTTTCACAAATCGGAACCGTATCGGCTATCGCAATTCGTGGAGTATCAAATAAGGTCAAAACCAATTTTGCTATTTGAAAACATTTGTCATTCGAATCGACTCTAGCGTATAATGTAGTCGTTCCCACTGCTAGTTCATAATTACTACTTGTACTAATTTCATCAAAAGAATTTTCGTTTTCAGCTGATAAAGGTGAATTATAAAAACGAACTATTGCAGACGCATCATTCGTAATAAAAGATTTATAACTAGTCAGGTCAACCTTTTCCATTCCGTCATTCAAGTTGTCACATAATGAATCTGAAACATCATTGATTAGAATATTTGGGGTACTAATTGCAGCAGAAACTGCCAGTCTACCAATACTTTCGCAGCCTCCAACAGTTTGTGATGCATAATACGTCGCACCATCTACCAATTTTGTATCTGCTGCTAAATTTGAACTTGTGATGGCGTCTGCGTACCATACTACCGAAATAGCAGAAGTTTCGAAAAATGATACTGTCGCTTTCTGAGTAGTGCAAAAATTTTGCACCGCAATTCCAGTGGGACTTGGAGTGCTTTGAATCGAAATAGTAACAGGAACACGAATACTTTCACATACATCTACCGTTTGCGCAACATAATACGTAGTATTGGTAAGGATGGTATTTTCTACCAATGGAACAATCGCTGTTTGAGACGTATACCATTTTATATTTGTTCCCGTAATCGGAATATCACTTAGCAATTTATTGTCAATTGCGCAAAAACTTACTGCTGTACTTACTTCTGGTAAAGGTTCATCATTTTTATAAGCAGCTATCAAAACATCATTTGAAACCAGAGAACTGCAGCCAAGTGCATTTTTAATAACAACCTTATACATCCCCGGAGTTAAGTTATCAATAGTGCTTGCACTACCCCATGTAGTACCTCCATCAAAGCTATATGACGATGCAACATCCGAAACAGTAATTGTACCCCGATCGCTTAAACAATTGGGTTGCATAACGATCAACGTCGGACTAGGCGGATAACCTGGTGGGGCAATAATGGAAGCTACAATTGGTTGCGTCTGACATAAAGAGCTATTGCGAGTCAAAACTATATAATCACCAATAGCGAGACCTGTCTTCACCGGACTTCCTTGCCAAGTTAATCCATTATCAAAACTGTATTCATAATCAGGACTCGTAATTGTAACTGTTCCGTACGGATTGGTGCAAATCACTGGCTGAACAATGGAAACAGTAGGTTGCGCGTTTGAGGATGCAACTGAATTTATAGAAACAACTTTAACCACAGAATTACAGTTTCCACTTTTAACGGTCACATTATAATTTCCTCCAGCAAGTCCTGTAAATAAATTTGAAGATTGGTAATTACTGTTGTCTATACTATACGTAGCATTTAGAATACTCGTAATTAAAATCGATCCTGAAGGGGCGTCGCAGGTGGGCTGTGTAACCTGAACCACTGGAGCCAAGGGACTGGACTTTACTGTAATGGTAATTTCGTTAGAATAAACACGACAATTTGACGACATGATATTCGAGGCTTCGGCCATTGCCAAGCGGTATTTATATATTCCAGAACCTGCCGTGGAAAAAGAATAGCTTTGATTTGTTGCAGCAGCAATATCCAACCAAGAAACCCCATTATCTACACTATTCTGCCACTGATAACCTGCAGTTGTATAAGAAGACGATGAAGCGACACCTGACAAAGTAATTAACTTCGATTCGTTTTCACAGATTTCTAAACTTGTAGCAGATTTATCTTTAATAGTTGAAGTAATTGTCGCCCCACAAGCTCTAAATATAATATCATCTAAAGCCAAATCATTACCGGGTATTGCGCCAAGAGCATTATTAAGAACTGTAATAACCACCTCAGACTCCGATCCCATTGTAAAATAAAAGCCAAACTGCTTCCAAGTTGCAGAAGAGGTTACTGGTAGTTCTCCTGTATTATAGGTACCTAACACCGTTCCACCCGTAGTACTAACTCTGAAAGTTACGTTCGGATTTACAGAAGTAAAAGTCATAAGATTCATTAACCAAGCTGAAAATTCATAAGTAGTGCCTGGGCAAAGATCACTTACGGTTTTTGTATAAAAGATTCCTTCTGTTGCGAGTAATGATGCATTTACAATCATCATATAGCCATTTGTATTTCCAGTATGATCTGCAGTCGTGTGCCACGCATTATCTCGTAAACCTGTTGTGGCATTATAGATAGTATACTGTCCCTCATCCAACCTGCCCGATGTGACATTGGTATAAGCCGTAATTGCTGAACCTAATGCCGCCCCACGCCCTACACCTGAACCAAAATCGATATTAACAACAGGGTCCCCAAGACTACCCGTACACAACTGAGCCTCACAGGGAACGAAGAAAAACAGATTTACTAGAAAAAATAGAGAGAATTGAAACTTCACAATAATAGCCTTAAATTATACCTACTAAAACTAGTTTATAAAAAATTATTTTTCGAAAAATTCAAGCCAATGGGTCATAATAATCTGTGAACGGATTTTTTAATACAGGTTCAAAATTTGATTATACTGTATATATCTACTAATTAAACTGCAAATGAAGGCGAATAAATGATTTCGACAATGAAAAGTACTGCATTATATACTAAAAATTAGAAAGAAGTCTTGTAGTCGACTACGGACGTTGTGAAAAAAAAGAAAATATTTGGTGTTTAATATAAAAAAAGAAAAACTCTCCTCTATGTAGACAAATTAAAAGTTAATATGAACTCAAAATTAGAATCGAAATTTTAGGAAATGAAAGTAATAATCATTATTTCCTCCCTTTAATATTGAATTTTGAGCTTTAAGTCAATAAAAATCCCACAATGAATACAGCAATTTATTTTTTCTAATTTATTTAAAATGTAGTAATTATGCAGCACTGTAATCATGTAATTAGAACATAATTCGGCTCACTATAACTTGGACCTAGCTAGCATCATTTTGGATTTTTAAAAAAAAAGATCGAAATTAGGGATTCCAAATTTAAAAAATTATAACATGAAAAAAATTACTTTTTTGTTTTTAATCGCCTTTATTAGTCTTTCGTCTGTAAAAACATATTCTCAAGAAGCTTTCCTTGGCGAAATTAGAATGTTTGCCGGTACTTTTGCGCCTCGAAATTGGGCATTATGTGACGGACAATTATTACCTATCTCACAAAACACAGCATTATTTTCCTTATTAGGTACTAACTACGGGGGCGATGGATTAACCACTTTTGCACTCCCTGATTTAAGGGGGAGAGTACCAATGCACCCCGGAAATGGGCCTGGCTTAACCAACAGAATACAAGGTAAGCAAGGTGGCACTGAGACCAATGTGCTTACCACCGCACAAATGCCTGCACATACCCATACTGTAAATGCAATAAAAGACGACGGAAACACAAACGTCCCAACAAACGCATTACCTGCAAATACAAAATTGTTAGACAAAGAGTATTCCTCAAGTACAACTAATACTGTTATTATGAATAGTGATATGATTAATAGTACAGGTGGAGGCCAATCCGTTAATAATATGCAACCATACGGAACGGTGCAATTTATCATTTCCTTAACGGGAATATTTCCATCAAGAAACTAAATATTATGAGAGAACTAAAAAAAATAATATTTAGTATAGTAATGTTGTCATTTGCAATGATGCAAAGTCAAACCATTACATTTAACGGTTGCCACAACTTATTTGATGATCAAAACTTCATATTTAATTATGCGGGGACAGATGAAACCGGTAGAAATTTCTACAAGACTACCCCAGTAGATGGACTCCAAGATTGTGGAGGACTAGGAACGTGTGAATTTATGCTTAAATACAATGTAGTTACAGCGAGTTGGGAATTTATCGCCGATTCAGGAAATGGTGATTTTACGGATACATTTTTAATTTATTCGAACTCATCGGCTTCACTACCTAAGCCTCCCGACGTAAATCTTGGTAATTGGGTAGAAAACGCTTCATTGACTGGAGCGAAATGTGGCGGTAATTTAACTTCAGTAAATGCTATATTAAGCGGTGATGTGCAAAGCACCACGCTAGGGACCAATTCAATAGTAACAAATAATAAATTTGTTGTATACCCTAATCCTGTAAATGATGTGTTGCATTTTGCTAGCACTACTAGCTTAATCGAAAATGTCGCAGTCATGAACGTGCAAGGTCAAAGAGTTATAAATACAACTTCAAGTAACTCTGAAGTAAATGTGTCTAAATTAGAAAAAGGTGTTTATTTTCTAAATTTAAAGTCTAAAGAAGGTATTTCAGTTTACAAATTTGTAAAAGAATAAATTGTTTTTTCTTTCGATGACACTTTAATAACAATTCATATTTTGTAATTACCAGACAAATACTTAAAACAAAAAAGCATCGTTTCTCGAGAAACGATGCTTTTTTTATGAGGTAATAAACCAAACATTCTTGTGAATTTAGATGCCCTAGCCCAGATAGAAGCGGCATCCTTTTTCTGGTTTTTTTTTAACCAGAAAAAGATATAGCGGATAGCTGGAATAAGCTCCTAAAAAACTTGACTAGCGATATTATAGATATTATCTGATTTTCCCATAGAATAATAGTGAACGCACGGCGCTCCATATTCGATTAACTCTTTGGATTGTTGCACGGCAAACTCAACTCCTATCTGACGAACGGCTACATTGTCTTTGGCGTTTTCGATATCGTTAATCAAACTCTCTGGCATGTCTAACCAAAAAACTTGTGGCAATAACTGCAAATGACGTTTGACAGCTACAGGTTTTATCCCTGGAATAATTGGCACAGTAATTCCGATTGCTCTGGCAGCTTCTACGAATCTGAAATAACGTTGGTTGTCAAAAAACATTTGGGTCACGATGTAATCTGCTCCTGCATCTACTTTTTCTTTCAAACGTTTCAAATCGGCTTCCAAGCTAGGTGCTTCGATATGTTTTTCTGGGTAACCCGCGACCCCCACACAAAAGTCAGGTGCATTTTCCATTGGTAAACTATCATGCAAAAACTGTCCTGCATTCATGGCTTTGATTTGTTTTACCAAATCAATTGCGTAACTATTTCCTCCTTTGCAAGGTTCAAAGTATTTCTCCCCCTTCATTGGGTCACCACGCAGGGCTACCAAGTTGTCGATATTCAAATAATGACAATCTACCAATAAATACTCTGTTTCTTCTTTGGTAAAACCACCACACAATACGTGCGGAATGGCATCTACTCCATATTTATGTTGAATAGAAGCACAAATTCCAACCGTACCTGGACGCATACGAGTAATACGACGGTCAAAAAGTCCGTCTTTTTCGATATAAACAAACTCTTCTCTCGAAGTTGTTACGTCAATAAACGGTGGTTTAAACTCCATCAAAGGGTCTATGTTGCTATACAAATCCTTAATGTTACTCCCTTTTTGAGGGGGAACAATTTCGAAGGAGAACAACGGTTTTCCTTTGGCATTTTCTAAATGTTGTGTTACTTTCATTCTGACTTATATGTTATAAATTATGAGTTATGCGTTGAAATCTGAAATCTAATTTCGTTAATCAACAATCATAAATCATTTAGTCTGCTATATTAGGACTCAACCATTTTGTGGCTTTGTCTGTTGAGATGCTTCTACGTTTGGCGTAATCGATGACTTGGTCTTCTTTTATTTTACCCAGTCCAAAATACCTTGCCTTTGGATTTCCAAAATAATAACCCGACACCGATGAAGCCGGCCACATGGCCATACTTTCCGTTAACGTTACTCCGATTTCTTTTTCCACATTCAGTAATTTCCAAATTGTTGGTTTCTCCAAGTGATCCGGACAAGCTGGGTATCCAGGTGCAGGACGAATTCCGGCATAGGTTTCTTTAATCAATTCGGCATTTGTCAAGGTTTCATCAGCTGCATATCCCCAAATTTCTTTACGTACTTTTTCGTGTAGGTATTCTGCAAAAGCTTCTGCAAAACGGTCTGCTAAGGCTTTCACCATAATCGAGTTGTAATCGTCAAAATCTTTTTCAAATTCTGCCGCCCATTCGTCTACTCCAAAACCTGTGGTTACACAAAATGCTCCCATATAATCTACCACACCATTGTCTTTTGGTGCAATAAAATCGGCTAGAGCGATATTTGGTGCTCCTTTGGTTTTTTGAGATTGCTGACGCAATGTCAAGAACGTTTGCAATGGTTTTCCGTTTTCGTCTGTCAATTCAATATCATCATCATTGACTTGGTTGGCAGGAAAAACTCCGTAAATTCCTTTGGCTTGCAATTTCTTTTCGGCCAAAATCACTTTTAACATTTCTTGCGCATCTGCAAAAACTGCAGTTGCTTGCTCTCCAACTACTTCATCCGTTAAGATTGCAGGGTACTTACCAAACAATTCCCACGTTTGAAAAAACGGAGTCCAGTCAATATAGGGTACCAAAACATCCAAATCTACTTCGATTATCTGCTCTCCTATTACTTTTGGTTTCACGGGTGTAAACTCATTCCAGTCCAATTGCATTTTATTTTTACGAGCATCCTCAATTGACAAAAAGTTTTTGTCTCTTGAACGGTTTAGGAACGACTCTCTAAAAGCGTCGTAATCCTCACGGATCCCCGCCGTATACGCTTCACTATTTTGGTCTAATAAATTTCCCGCCACCGTAACCGCTCTCGAAGCATCGTTAACATGGACTACAGTTGACTTGTATTGTGGTGCAATTTTCACGGCTGTATGTGCGCGAGAAGTTGTTGCTCCACCAATCATAATCGGAATTTTACTTCCTTTTTTATCCAATTCTTTGGCCAAAAACACCATTTCGTCTAGCGAAGGCGTGATCAAACCACTTAACCCAATAATATCTACATTGTGCTCTATGGCTGCTGCGATAATTTTCTCTGGCGCTACCATCACTCCCAAATCAATGATTTCGTAGTTGTTACACGCCAATACTACCGAAACAATATTTTTTCCAATATCGTGTACATCTCCCTTAACGGTTGCCATCAATATTTTTCCGTTCCCTTCTTTATCTCCTGCCTGTTTGGATTCTTCAATATAAGGCAATAAATACGCCACGGCTCTTTTCATTACACGTGCCGATTTTACCACTTGTGGCAAAAACATTTTTCCGCTTCCAAACAAATCACCAACTACATTCATTCCCGCCATCAAGTTGATCTCGATTACTTCAATTGGTTTTGTAGCTGCTAATCTTGCTTCTTCAACATCTTCGACTATAAATTCGTCAACACCTTTTACCAAGGCATGCGTAATACGCTCTTGAAAAGTTCCCGAACGCCATTCCTGTATTGCTTTTTCATTCGACTTCACGTCTCCTTTTACATTTTCTGCAAGATCTAGTAATCGTTCTGTAGCATCATCACGACGGTTCAAAATCACATCTTCAACGTGCTCCAATAAATCTTTCGGAATGTCATCATAAATTGTCAACATCTCTGGGTTTACAATACCCATAGTCATTCCGGCTTTGATCGCATGGTACAAGAAAACCGAGTGCATCGCTTCTCTCACTGTATCGTTTCCTCTAAAAGAAAAAGACACGTTACTAACCCCTCCACTTATGTGTGCATGTGGTAAATTTTCTCTCACCCAAGCTGTTCCTTTAAAGAAATCCAACGCATTCAAACGGTGCTCTTCCATCCCTGTAGCTACTGGGAAGATATTTAGATCGAAAATGATATCCTGCGGTGCGAAGTCTACTTTATTTACCAAAATATCATATGAACGCTGGCAAATTTCAACTCGGCGTTCAAAATTATCGGCTTGTCCTACTTCGTCAAAAGCCATAACAATCGCTGCGGCTCCGTAACGTTTGATCAGTTTGGCATGGTGTATAAATTGCTCCTCGCCTTCTTTTAACGAAATCGAGTTTACCACACATTTTCCTTGCGCTACTTTAAGACCTTCTTCAATGATATGCCATTTCGAACTGTCAATCATAATTGGCACACGAGCAATATCGGGTTCGGCAGCAATTAAGTTCAGGAATTTCACCATCGCATATTCACCGTCTAGCATTCCCTCATCCATATTGATATCGATGATTTGTGCCCCACCTTCTACTTGCTCCTTAGCAATACTAAGCGCTTCATCGTATTTCTCCTCTTTAATCAATCGAAGAAATTTTCTTGAACCCGTTACATTTGTACGTTCTCCAATGTTTACAAAAACACTTTCAGGCGTTATAATCAAAGGCTCTAATCCTGATAAAACTAAATTTCTTCTTGGTTCTGCTACTGCCATTTTCTTTATTTTTTTTCATCAACGATTTAATTCCGAAACCTCGGGACCGTTGCTACAATATGAATCGCTCCTACGGAACTTTTATCTTATCCTGTTAGGTTTTCAAAACCTTGTAGGTGTAATTTTCAACTTCTATTTCTGGGCGTGTCCCTCCTAAAAAAGGTCGGGTCGGGCTATCCGTTCCCGCTTTTTTTCTTGAATTGCCTCGGGTTTAAACCCGAGGCAATTCAAGAAAAAAGAGCTCCACTGCTATCCCTCACGCGGTTTAGTGGTTTTATCATGATCATTTAGTCATTCAAAAATACCCTTTTTATGTTTTGCCATTGCCAAGTACGAAGCAATCTCGTCCTACCTTGCTTGTATTATTATTAATTCTACTCTTTTAATAGCAAAATTAATCACTTATTCCCATGCCTTTGTTTGTGGGCACGCGCGGGACGCTCGCGCTAGCAGGGGGCACGGATTGCAAATTCGCGCTATCTTGATAAAATCCAGTTTTCTTATTATCGTATATTCTCCTAATTTAAAATCAAATTTTGTCTGTCAAATGGCCTATCTACTTCCTCAATTTTCACAACATACTCTTCCGGTAAATTATAATTATAAACTAAAGGAACATCTGAATTTTTATTAAAAAAATAATATATACTATCAATATATTCATCGTCTGTTTTAATAATTGGAATTAACACTTCAATGATATAATGTAATCCTGAATTAACCAATATTTGCTTAAATGATTTACGATGCTTCTTTCCTAAATAAACAGCTAACGGCAAAAGGGATTCTGATCCAAATAATAAATAATGATAATGTTCAAATAAGTCGCTTTTTAAAATAAAAAAATTTATTTCATTCTTTGTAATAAACTTATTATCACAAACATCATCAGTAGCAAACCATTCCTTTATATCTTTTTCAATCTCTCTAGATTTTTCTACAGATTCATTTACAATAAATCTATGAATAGCTTTTCTCTCTAATAATTCTTTTGAAGCTATTTTAAGTCCCTCTTTTCGAATAGATTTCACCTCTTCACCACTTAAATTAGTGGCATGAAATGCAACTATATATTTGTATTTCTGCCGAAATGCAATTCTAAAATCTTCTACATTTTTAAAACCACAAACAAAACCCTCACACTCTTGATTTTCAATTTCGAATTTTACATCCATAACTATTTTTTTACATCACCGCAGTAGAAACTCTCGGCTTAAATTCGCTTGCTGCTTCCGCAATCAAACGAATATGGTCTGGAGTTGTACCGCAACATCCTCCGATGATGTTTACCAAATTGTCCTCTAAATAGCCCCTGATTTGTGCTTGCATTTCTGCCGGCGTTTCGTCATATTCTCCAAAAGCATTGGGTAATCCTGCGTTAGGATGTGCAGAAATGTTGAACGAAGTATTTTGAGACAAGGTCTGCAAATACGGTTTCAATAAATCGGCTCCTAAAGCACAATTGAATCCTACACTCAACAACGGAATATGGGAAACTGAAATCAAGAACGCCTCTACTGTTTGACCAGATAATGTTCTTCCGGATGCATCGGTAATCGTTCCTGATACCATGATTGGAATATCAATACCACGTGCATCTTTAACTTCTTCGATAGCAAAAAGTGCCGCTTTGGCGTTTAGCGTATCAAAAATAGTTTCTACCAATAATAAATCACTTCCTCCGTCAATTAACGCTTCTACTTGTTGTTTGTAGGCAATGCGCAAATCATCAAAAGTTACGGCTCTGTATCCTGGGTCATTTACATCTGGCGACATACTTGCTGTTCTGTTTGTTGGTCCTATCGAACCAGCTACAAATCGAGGTTTTGCTGGGTTTTTGGCTGTGAATTCATCGGCTACTTTGCGGGCAATTTTTGCCGACTCGTAGTTCAACTCATACACTAGATCTTCCATGTGGTAATCTGCCATTCCGATGGTGGTTCCAGAGAACGTATTGGTTTCTACTATATCTGCTCCTGCTTCATAGTACGCTGCATGTACCTCTGCGATAGCAACAGGTTGTGTCAATGACAATAAATCGTTGTTTCCTTTTAATGAATGTGGAAAATCCTTGAAGCGCTCCCCTCTGAAATCTTCTTCTGAAAAGTTGTAGCGTTGCAACATGGTTCCCATCGCCCCATCGAGTACAAGGATTCTTTCTTTGATTGCTTGTTGTATTGTTGACATAACTTTATATAATTTACCGCAAAGACGCTAGAGCGCTATGCTTTTTTTGTTTTAAAATATTTTTAAGACGTGATAAATCCCGTCTCTACGGGCATTCCTAAAAATGCACGATCTATCTCTTTAGCCCCGATAGAGCCGGCATCCTTTTTGTTTTTTTTTCTAAAAACAAAAAGATATAGGCGAAAGCGGGAACTCAATTTCCTGAAAATGCCAGATTTTGCGCTCCTTAATTTCTTAATTTTGCAACTGCAAAGTAAAGCAATAGCCTTACCACTTGCAAGTAGTAAGGCTATTGTTTTTTTGTTTGTGGCTCTTGGCTTTTGGCTTTTGGCTCTTGGCTTTTCTGCTAAAAGCTAAAAGCCATTGGCTAATTGCAAAAAACTTAATTTATCGCTTTTACCACTGCTTTTGGTGCTTCTTTACGAGTACCATCAAATCCGTCAACTCCTGATACGGTTGTGTATTTTAATACATAACGTTTTCCTGGATTGATAATTTGGTAGGCCGCTTGACACATCAAAGTTGCCTCGTGGAAACCACAAAGAATCAACTTCAATTTTCCTGGATAGGTATTGATATCTCCGATAGCAAATATCCCTGGAATGTTGGTTTGGTAATCTAAAGCATTGTTTACTTTGATTGCATTTTTCTCAATTTCTAGTCCCCAATCTCCAATTGGACCTAATTTTGGCGTCAATCCGAAAAGTGGAATGAAGAAATCTGTATCGATGGTGCGGTGTGCTCCGTTTTCTTCGATTACGATTGATTCGATATGTTCTGCTCCGTTTAATCCAATTACCTCAGCAGGTGTAATCATACGGATTTTTCCAGCATCTTTTAATTCTTGAACTTTTTCTACAGAATCTAAAGCACCACGGAACTCGTTACGACGGTGAATCAAAGTTACCTCTGAAGCTACATCGCTCAAGAAAATACTCCAGTCTAATGCAGAATCTCCTCCACCTGCGATTACTACTCGCTTGTTTCTGAATTCTTCTGGATCTTTGATAAAGTATTTTATTCCTTTGTTTTCGTAGAAATTGATTCCGTCGATTAAAGGTTTTCTTGGTTCAAAACTTCCTAATCCACCAGCAATCGCGATTACTTTGGCATGGAATTTTGTTCCTTCGTTTGATGTTACTATAAACGTACCGTCTTCTTGCTTATCAATTGTTTCAGCACGTTCCCCTAGGGTAAAACCTGGTTCGAACTGCTTGATTTGTTCCATCAAATTGTCTACTAAATCTCCAGCCAATACTTCTGGAAAACCTGGGATATCGTAGATTGGTTTCTTTGGATATAATTCTGATAATTGTCCACCTGGCTGCGGTAAAGCATCTAGAATGTGACATTTTAATTTTAATAAACCTGCTTCAAAAACGGCAAATAAACCAGTTGGACCGGCTCCTATGATAAGGATATCTGTTTCAATCATTTTTACTTCCTTTGGGCTCTTGGCTATTAGCTGTTCGCTTTTGGCTTAGAGTCTGTTATATATTACTTTATTTTAATCTTATTTTCTTTGACAAATGAACCATTGTTAATTGGATTCGGCAATGCTATTTATCAACATCAAGTTTGAATGTAATGCTTATGCATTATTCTTTCTTCTTCAATGTCTCGGTAATCTCGTTCATTTTTTATCCATCGGGTTAAAACCCGACGCTATTGACTTGCAAGGGACTGAGTTAATCCTTTTTCTTTAAGGTCTCCGTAATTTCGTTCATCTTTTGCACTTTCTCTTCAAAATCGCCTTTTAATGTTTTGCGGTATTCGTTAAGATTTTCTACCATTTGATTGATGTCTTCTGGTATTACTTCTTCAAAAAACTCTCTCAAACGCTTTGCTGTTGTTGGCGATTTTCCGTTTGTTGATATTGCGATTTTGACATTTCCTTTGGTAACAATACCACCTAAGTAGTAATCACACAAATCGGGTGTATCGGCAATATTGCAAATCAAATATCGTTCACGGCACAGGTCATATACGCGCTTGTTGACTTTTAAATCATCGGTACAAGCAATAACCATGTTTCGTTTTTTCAACATTTTTTTCTTAAACCTTTTTTGAGTCAATTTTACAGAAGGGTGCTTTGCCGCTAATGTTACTAATGCCTCTAAAAATTCGGGTGCAACGACTTCCACTACTGCCCTTGGACTTGATTTAAGTAAAAAAGACAACTTTTCTAAACCTACATTCCCCCCACCTACAATAAGCACGCTTAGGTTTTGTAGTTTCAAAAATATCGGATACAACTCATTTTGGCTATTGGCTGTTGGCTGTTGGCTATCGTATGTGTCCATATTTATCTTTTTTTATCTAAATTATGCTTTCGCTAAATCAGCTGCTCTGTAGGCTTCTAATTTTTCGAAAAACGAAATCGCATCTTGAATGTATTGTTTAGCAAACGCTTCGGTTGGCTCATTTTTGTTGATTTGGTACACTAGCTCTCTAAAAGTAGTATTCAATTCAATTTTATTTGTTGCAACAAAAACAGTGTCAAAAGATTCAATGATTCCTGCATGTGTGTTTGTTTTTTGCTTATCTGCTAGTAACAATGCTTTGGCTCCATTTGCGTAACCTGCATACGCTAAGTAAATAGCATCTGACCATTTTTGCTCTGCAAAAAGTTCTTGTGCAGCAGTGATTTTATCTTTAGCTTCCAACAACAATGTCGCTACTAAGTCAATTACAACACCTGCACATTCTCCTACTCCAACTGCTTTTACATAGTTGTCTGCGTTACCCCAATCCACGAAATCTTCATCGGTTAGGTTGGTCACATCTGCCAATGGTTTCAAAAATTCGTAAAAATATTTTTCTCCTTTTGAATCGTAATAGTCTAAGAATCTAGCTCCGTTTGCATTTGCTTCGAAATCATCTAAGATAAAACGCAATGCATCTGGTCCTCTACGACTTGGGATTTTGATTACTTTGTCAGAAAAACGACCTGATCCATTTCCTAAAATTCCACCACCTAACAATACTTGTAATGCTGGCGCAACCAATTTCCCTGAATTTATTGACATTCCTTGAAAACCAATCTCCGACATATTATGTTGTCCACAAGCATTCATACAACCACTAATTTTAATCGTGATTTCTTTATTGCTTGCAAACTGTGGGTATTCTGCTTTCAAAACTCGCTCCAATTCATCAGCTATACCTGTACTACTCGCTATACCTAAGTTACAAGTGTCTGTACCTGGACAAGCGGTAATATCACCAATAGTGTCATATCCTAAAGCAACCATGTCTAACTTGGCTAACTCTTGGTAGAAGAAAGGTAAATTTTCTTCTTTGATATTACGAATCACAATGTTTTGACGTAATGAAAAACGTAATTCATTTGCACCGTAGTTTTTAATCAAATCGGCTAATAATCTTGCTTTGTCTGTATAAAAATCTCCTAAAAGTACTTTTACCCCAATTGCAGCATAGCCTGCTTGTTTTTGAGCAATTACATTGGATGCTTTCCAAGCTTCATAAGCTGCTGCATCATCAATTGTAACAGATGGCACCTTCAGCAAAGGTTCAGTAATAGCACCTTCAAATGCAGTTGTGTCTACTTCATAACTTTGAAAAGGCAATGCTTTTTTCTCTTCGTCTACTAGACGCAAAAATTCATCACGACCAATATCTTTTATTAGAAATTTCAAACGAGCTTTAAGACGTTTGGCTCTTTCACCGTAACGGTCAAAAACTCTAATTACTCCTTCGGCAGTCGGAATAATTTGGTTCACTGGAACAAATTCAGAAAGTAATTCCGCATGAGCCGGTTGAGAACCTAATCCTCCACCCAACATTATTTTGAATCCTTTTTGACCGTCTACAATTTTAGGAATGAATCCTAAATCGTGTAAATAACTCAAAGCGGTATCTTTATCTGAAGAGGAGAATGAAATTTTGAATTTACGTCCCATTTCTTGACAAATAGGGTTACGCAAGAGGTATTGAAACAAAGCGTGCGCGTAAGGACTCACATCAAATGGCTCCTCTGCATCTACTCCTGATAATTCACTGGCAGTGATGTTACGCACTGTGTTTCCACATGCTTCTCGCAACGTAATATCATCTTTGGCCAAATCTGCCCAAAGTTCTGGCGTTCTATCCAAGCTTACGTAGTGAATTTGAATATCCTGACGTGTTGTAATGTGCAAACGTCCTGTAGAATATTTATCTGAAACCTCAGTAATTCTTCTCAATTGTTCACTGCTCACTTTACCATATGGTAATTTGATACGGATCATTTGAACTCCATCCTGACGTTGTCCATAAATTCCACGAGCCAATCGAAGAGAACGAAAACGCTCATCATCAATTAATCCACCTTGAAAGGCATGAATCTTTTTTTCTAAATCGATAATCTCTTTTTGGACAATCGGGTTTTCTATTTCTGTTCTAAAACTTTCCATATGTATGAGCTTTGAGCCTTGGGCTTAGAGCTTGAGGCTTTTGTGTTTTTATTAGTCATAACTATCTCGTTATAACACTGTAAGTTTGCATTTTATACTCTAGGCATAGGCCTAAGTCGTTTACTTATCGAATAAATCCAACTCCTGCAGTTGTGTTCGTTGAAGCATCAATTAAAATAAAAGCTCCATTTGATTTATTATCGTTATAAGCATCAAAATATAATGGTTTACTCAACTTGATAGTTACTTCACCAATTTCGTTTATTGCCAATTGAGACGCTTCTCTTGTTCCAGTATAATCCGTTGCGATTACATTGTTCACACTATCAATTTTGGCTAAAACTCTGTTTGAGTTGTGCTGGATCAAGTATTTTGTTCCAGCTACCAATTTTTTGCTGTCCATCCAACAAACTGTTGTAGTGATGTCTTTTTCTACTTTCGGTAATTCATTAGATTTTACAATCATATCACCTCTAGTTACATTGATATCATTTTCTAATTCGATAGTAACCGATGAACCTGCTTGAGCTTCATCAAATTGTTGGTCGAAAAAGTGAATTTTTGTAACTTTAGATTCTGTCAAAGAAGGAAGCACTGTTACTGCATCTCCAACTTTAATATTGTTTCCGTATAACTTTCCTGCATACCCTCTGAAATCGTGGTACTGTTCCGTTTTAGGACGAATCACTGTTTGAACAGGGAAACGAGCTTTTCCGTTATCATATACATCTTTCGATTCTAATCCTTCAAGGTGCTCCAGAATTGTTTGTCCTTCATACCAAGGCATTTTACCTAATGACTCCACCACATTATCTCCTGTTAAAGCACTCAACGGAATATAACTTACGTTTTGCTCTTTGTAAGCACTTTTTTCATTCAACGCTTGAAAGTCTGCTTTGATTTTATTGTACACTTCTTCTGAATAGTCAACTAAGTCCATTTTGTTTACAGCAACAATTACATCTTTTACTCTCAATAAATTATTGATAAAAAAGTGACGGTACGTTTGCTCAATTACTCCTTTACGAGCATCAATCAAAATGATCGAAACTTGAGAAGTAGATGCTCCTGTAACCATGTTACGCGTATACTCTACGTGACCTGGAGTATCGGCAATAATGTAACTTTTCTTAGCAGTAGAAAAATAAATGTGTGCTACATCAATCGTGATTCCTTGCTCTCTTTCAGCTACCAATCCGTCAGTTGCTAATGAAAAATCTAGATAATCATATCCTTTTGCTTTACTACTTTTTTCAATTGCTTCCAATTTATCAGTAGTTAAGGATTGTGTATCATACAATAATCTCCCGATTAAAGTACTCTTTCCGTCATCTACACTTCCTGCTGTTGCTATTTTTAAAACTTCCATTTTTATATTTTGTTTCAGATTTAAAGTTTCAGGTTCTCTCTAGAAACTTATAAATCTGTATGTATTTTTGAATCTTCTAACTCTTACTTTTAATTTCTAACCGACTAAAAGTATCCTTGTTGTTTTCTTTTTTCCATGGCTGCTTCCGAACGTTTATCGTCAATTCTAGCCCCTCTTTCTGAGATAGTTGAAGCTCTAATTTCGCCAACAACTTCTGAGATTGTTGCTGCATACGAATCAACAGCTGCTGTACAACTCATATCTCCAACAGTTCTAAAACGAACAATTCTTTCTTCAACAACCTCATCTGAATCTTGGAAAACATAAGGAGAGTGTGACCAAATCATACCGTCTCTTAAAAACACTTTACGTTTGTGTGAGAAGTAGATTGATGGAATTTCGATTTGTTCTTGTTCGATATAACTCCATACATCCAATTCGGTCCAGTTTGAAATTGGGAACACACGTACGTTTTGACCGTTCTCAATTTTACCGTTTAATAAATCAAAAAGCTCAGGACGTTGGTTTTTCTCATCCCATTGACCAAAGTCATCACGAACAGAGAAAATACGTTCTTTCGCTCTTGCTTTTTCTTCGTCACGACGAGCACCACCAATACAAGCATCAAATTTAAATTCTTCGATAGCATCCAAAAGAGTGGTAGTTTGCAAACTGTTTCTACTAGAGTATTTTCCAGTTTCTTCAACTACTTTACCTTCGTCAATAGCATCTTGTACGTTACGCACAATTAACTCAAGACCCAATTCTTTCACCAATCTATCTCTAAATTCGATAGTTTCTGGAAAGTTATGCCCTGTATCTACGTGTAGTAATGGGAAAGGAATTTTTGCAGGAAAAAAAGCTTTTTGAGCTAATCTTACTAAAGTAATCGAATCTTTTCCACCAGAGAAAAGCAATACAGGTTTGTCAAATTGAGAAATAACTTCTCTGAATATGTAAATCGCTTCGCTTTCTAAGGCATTTGTTTTTAAAACTGAACTCATTATTTTTTGTTTCAAAGTTTAAGGTTTAAAGTGTAAAGTTTTTGGAACTTTCACTAAAATCTGTCCACTATTAATATATTTTTTATTCTCTCTGTTCTATTTATTTTATTTCGAATGTAAACCACATTCTTTATGGCTTTGTTCCCAGTACCATCTTCCGGCTCTGATATCCTCACCTTCTGCAATTGCTCTCGTACAAGGCGCACAACCTATACTCACGAAACCTTTTTTATGCAAACTATTTTGAGGAACATTATTTAAATCGATATACTGCTGAACTTCCTCTAATGACCATTTCAATAATGGATTGAATTTTATGATTTTGAAATTATCATCATATTCAAATAAATGCAAATCACTTCTGTTGTCTGATTGCTCAGCACGCAATCCTGTAATCCAAACGTCATTCCCTGCTAAAGCTTTTCTCAAAGGCACTACTTTTCGAATAAAACAGCACTCTTTTCTATTCTCTACCGACTCAAAAAAGCTGTTTGGTCCTTTTTTTTCTAGCAATTCTTCCACTGCTTTCGCTTCGGGGAAATACACTTTAATAGGTGTACTGTACTTCTTCTGAGTTCTATGAAAAACATCATAGGTCTCCTGAAACAATCGTCCCGTGTCTAAAGTAAAAATAGTAACAGCCGCTCCACTTTTTTCAATCAAGTCAGTGATTACTTGATCTTCTTGACCGAAAGAAGTAGAAAACACTACTTTATCTTTATATTCAGTAGACAAAAATACAAAGGTTTCCTCAATACTGAAGTCTTTTGTCTTATCTAATAATGATTGAATTATCACTGCACTCATTTGATTTGTTTTTAATTTCAAAACCTATTACCCTATCGGATTAGTAGATTACTCTGCAAAAGTACTACTTATTTTGAAAATACAAAACAAAACAACATCTTTTTGCAGAAGTTTAGCATCGTGAAATTATCAATACATAACCAAAGTGAGTTACTTACACTTCTATAAGACAGCATTTTAGAATAAAATCATGTAATTAGTAGCTCTAATTTGGTGAAAGATCTAAGACAGTGCATTTGCAACGAAGTTTTCTAATTAATAAATAATAGTAATGAATCTAGAGCTACGTATCAACATAAAAAAATAGCAATATATGGATTCTTGATGCTTTTGAGTTATTTGTATTTTCGACTACCGCTAAAAAAGTAAAAAATAAACAACTAACAATCAGTTCTTTAAACGGATAACAAAAATAAATATCATAAACTCTACTAAACCGATAGGATTAATAACAAATAATTTTAACTTTGCAAAAAATTATTATCATGGATTTTCAAGTAGGATTTATTATAGCTGGTTTGGTAGTCGGCTTTGTAGTCGGATTAACAGGAGTTGGTGGTGGCTCACTGATGACTCCGATTTTATTATGGTTTGGAATTCCGCCAACTACAGCAGTAGGTACCGATTTATTATATGCCGCCTTTACAAAAATGGGAGGTGTATTTGTACACCACAGGAAAAGTAATATTAACTGGAAAATTACAGGTTACCTGTCTCTAGGTAGTGTTCCAGCAGCACTTATAACCTTATGGATTCTTGATAGCATCAAGACTGATATCTCAAATATAAACTCGATAATAAAATATAGTTTGGGATGGGCCTTGCTTTTCACATCTGTTGCCGTGGTGTTTAAAAATAAGATTATGAAATACTCTCAAAAACATTCTGGAGATAAATTTCATACTGAAAGTACAACCCAGAATATGTTGACTATTGCCATTGGAGTTTTACTAGGTGCTACTGTAACATTGACATCAATTGGAGCAGGTGCATTGGGTACTGTAACTTTATTTTTCTTGTATCCTTTACTACCTACACCAAAATTAGTAGGAACCGAAATTGCACATGCAGTACCATTAACTCTTGTTGCTGGTTTGGGTCACGCTTCAATGGGAAATTTGGACATTGGTTTGCTTGGTCAATTACTAATAGGTTCTCTTCCTGGAATTTTCTTAGGAAGTATGTTGAGCGGTAAGGTACCTGACTTAATTCTTAGAAATGCAATTGCCATAATGTTATTCTTTGTAGGCTATAAATTAATTTTCTAGAAGCCTGCAAAAATGCTTTGCATCACTTTATAAAAATAAAAATACCCTTTCTATTCAAATAGAAAGGGTATTTTATTTTTATCATCTTTTCTCTAAAAAGCAATATCTGCAAGCGAATTATTTTCTAGAATTTTAAGCGTATTATCTCTCACTTCAGTCATTAGCTTACGTACCGCACAAGTAGCTTCATCGGTACAATCTTCACATTTTTCATAAAAGTTGTGACTAGCGCATGGCAATAAAGCGATAGGTCCTTCGAGAATACGATATACTTTCGCCATATTTATTTCTGATGGTTCTTTGATCAAATAATAGCCTCCACCTTTTCCTTTTTTTGCACCTAGGAAACCTGAGTGACGCAATAATAACAAAATACTTTCCAAAAACTTAGTTGAAATATTTTCAGACTTTGCAATATCAGCAATAGCTACCGGAGTTTGGTTTTCTTGGCGAGCCAAAAAAGTCAACGCTTTGATTCCGTATTTTGTTTTTTTTGAAAGCATTATTTGAGGATTTAAGAATTGATATTTAGGATTTTATAAAAATGGGCAACCCTAATCACAATAAAAACAAAAATATGTCTTTTGAACTAATAAACATAAAGAAAACGATTTTTGATTTACAGAAATCTGCAATCAAAAATCGTTAATCTACAATCTTAAATATTTATAACAATGCTTGCTCCAAATCCGCAATCACATCTGCTACGGTTTCTAAACCTACAGAAACACGTACCAAACCGTCTGTAATACTAACTTTTAAACGTTCGTCTACTGATAATTTGCTATGTGTTGTAGAGGCTGGATGTGTAACTATCGTTCTTGTATCTCCTAAATTTGGTGAAAGCGAACACAATTTTATTTTATTCAAAAATGTTCTTCCTGCTTCTAGTCCTCCTTTAATTTCGAATGCCACAATGTTACCACCTGCTTTCATTTGCTTTTGCGCAATGTCATATTGAGGATGCGATTTCAAGAACGGATATTTCACCTTATTCACATTTGGTTGTGTTTCTAAAAATTCCGCAACTTTCAAAGCATTCTCACAATGTCTGTCCAAACGAATCGCCAATGTTTCTAAACTTTTGGACAAAACCCACGCATTAAATGGCGATAATGATGGCCCCGTAAGACGTGAAAATAAATAGATTTTCTGAATCAATTCTGCGCTTCCTACCGTTACTCCACCTAAAACTCTCCCTTGACCGTCCATCAATTTAGTAGCCGAATGCACGACTAAATGTGCCCCCCATTTGATAGGTTGCTGCAAATAAGGTGTTGCAAAACAGTTGTCGATAATCAAGATCAAATTGTGCTTTTTTGCAATCTCTCCTAGCAATTCCAAATCAATAATATCTACCGCTGGATTGGTTGGTGACTCTGCAAAAAGAATTTTAGTATTTGGCGTAATACAACTTTCAATAGTCTCTGGCTTATCGATATCAAAATAGGTAGTTTCAATTCCCCATTTCGGAAAGTAATTAACAAATAAGGAGTGTGTCGCTCCAAAAACACTACCTGCTGATACAATGTGATCGCCAGACTTTAACAAGGCAGCCAAAGTAGAATACACAGCGGCCATACCAGATGCAAAGGCAAAACCAGTTTCTGCTCCTTCCATTTTGCATACTTTCTCTACAAACTCATTATTGTTTGGGTTGCTGTAACGACTGTATATATTTCTATCCTTCTCATCTGCAAAGGAGGCGCGCATGTCTTCGGCATCTTCAAATACAAAACTTGACGTTAAGTATAACGGCACTGAATGCTCTAAATATTGTGTTCTTTCTAATTGGGTACGTATGGCTTCGGTTTCAAAACCAAATTCTTGTTCGTTCATTTTTTTCTTTTTAACACGAATTGCACACACGAGCGACAGCGAACTGACGAAGTAAATTTGCACGAATTCAGATTATTGTAAATTTCACAAATTGAAAAATTCAAAAGAATTAATTAATCTGTTGTTGTTCTTTTTTAATAAAAAAACTTAGATCTTAGCTAATTCTACTCCATTCAACACAACTTTATAATGTATCGTTGCTGTAGGCTCTAATGTCTTAGAAACGGAACAATATTTATCGAAAGAAAGTTGAGCAGCTTTGGCAGCTTTGTCTTCTTTAATATTTCCTTCTAAAGTGAAAACCAAATAAATATCTTTGAATGGTTTAGCATCACCTACTTGTTGGCGCTCTCCCTCAACCTCAGCTTTAAAAGAGGTTATTTCTTGACGTTGTTTTTTAAGGATCGAAATCATATCGATAGCGCTACATCCTGCAACACCCATTAATACTAACTCCATTGGGCTTGGTCCCATATCATTTCCTCCAAAATCCGGACGCGCATCTACATTTACTATATGTCCACGATCGTTTTTTAATTCGAAGTGGAAATTCTCATTTACTCTGTTTAATGTAATTTTCATTATCTAATGATTTTTTTATTAACCGCTAAGACGCTATGGCGCCAAGTTTATAATTATTTTATGTTTCAATCTTTGCAATATTATTATTTGCTCTAACAAGTTAAATGCTGACCTGAAAACTATCCCTTATCCGAAACTCTCAAAACATCTCCAAAAACCCCTCTTGCAGTTACTGCAGAACCGGCGCCGGCTCCTTGGATTACGATCGGACGATCACCATATGATTCTGTGTATATTTCAAAGAAAGAATCAGATCCTTTCAACCCACCCAAAGCAGTGTCCATTGGAACTGATACTAATTTAACCTCTAGGTTTCCTTTATCGTTTTGCAAGTCTCCAGACAATTCACCTATGTAACGCAGTACGTGATTTGGTTTTTGTTCTGATTTAATTTTGTCGTAAATGGGATCAAATTCTTGCAACTTCGTTAAGAAATCTGCCGCTGATCCTTCACGAAGGTGGTCCGGAATAAGATTCTGAATTTGTACTTCGCTGAACTCATTTTGCAAGTCCAATTCTCTAGCCAAAATCAATAACTTTCTACCTACGTCGTTTCCGCATAAGTCTTCTCTTGGGTCTGGTTCTGTAAAACCACTATCTATAGCTTGACGTAGTATTTCGCTAAATGGAATATCTAAGGCTGAAAAATGATTGAACAAATAACTTAATGTTCCAGAAAAGACTCCTTTGATCTTTGTGATGTTTTCACCAGAAAGATGTAATAATTTGATAGTATCAATCAATGGCAAACCTGCTCCTACGTTGGTTTCGTACAGATAACTTTTTTGATTGGTCTCTAATGTATCTCTCAATTCTTTGTAAAAATCATAACTTAAGGTGTTCGCCACTTTGTTAGACGAAATCAAGTCAAAACCGTTTTGTGCCAGTTTGATATAGTTCTCTACAAAAGCCGCACTTGCTGTATTGTCTACCGCAATTAAGTTGGCCAAGTGATTTTCTTTAGCGTAAGCAATAATATCTTCAATAGTATAAGCAACACCACTATTCTGGAGCTCATTTTTCCAATCTAGAGAAACTCCATGATTATTTAACAAAGCACTCTTAGAATTAGCGATAGCAAAAATGTTTAATTTCACCCCTTTTCTTTTCTCGATGGCATCGGCAGATTCTAGGATTTGATTAATCAAAGTCCCTCCAACTAGTCCATGCCCAAAAATAACAAGGTTGATTTTCTTGGCTACTCCAAAGATTTCACCATGAATAACATTTAGTGCTTTTTTAAGTTCTGTTTTTTGAACTACCAAACTCACATTTTTACCCGTAACCGTGTTATTAAATAAAATAGGAACAATATTATTACGAATCAAAGCCGTGTACGGTTTGTGAAAAGTACTTAAATCTTGACCAATAATCGAAATTACAGATACATTGTCCGTAACCGAAATTTTATTTACATCTTTAGAATAAAAATCATTTTCGAATTCTTTTTCCAATTCAATCATGGCTTTAGTAGCTTGGTCAGCATCTACCACCAAACCAATACCTCTTTCTGAAGATCCTTGCGAAATAATACTCACACTGATGTTGTTGTCTCCCATTACTCTAAAGATACGGGCATCAACTCCCGTTTTCCCGAGTAATCCACGACCTTCAAGATTCACCAATGCAACATTTTCTAATACTGAAAGGGTTTTAATTCCTTCTTTGTTCGAATTACTAGTAATTAATGTTCCTTGATTTTCATTGTTAAATGTATTTAGAATACGCAATGGAATATTTTTCTCTAATAACGGAATGATTGTTTTGGCATGCAAAATATTCGCTCCAAAATTAGCCATCTCATTAGCTTCATTATACGATAAATGCTCAATTTTTTTAGCATCCAAAACCATTTCTGGGTTGGCTGTGTAAATTCCGTCAACGTGTGTATAATTTTGTAATTCTTCCGCATTGATGTAGTTAGCAATCAAAGAAGCAGTATAGTTGCTTCCGTTTCTACCTAATGTGGTTGTTTCGTTCTTAACATTTGAAGCTATAAAACCTGTGATTACTAAAACAACATCTTTATTATCTTTGAAAATCTGAATCACATTTTTCTTCGAAACAGCGTCCAAGGGTTGTGCGTCACCAAAATTAGAATCGGTAACAATCAACTCTCTAGTATCAGCTAACTTAGCCGCAATGCCACGTTTGTTTAGCAGAAAAACTAACAATTTTGCAGATACTAATTCTCCTTGTGCTAAAATTTGGTCTTGGATCTTGGCGCTGAAATCGCCTATCAAACTTACACCTTCAAATAATTTATCAAGCTTCTCGAATTCTTGTGAAAAATCGACCGCTTCAAAGCCATCTTTTTGATACGTTTTGAAACTTTCTAGTAAAGGCTTGTAATTCCCATTTTTGGCAGCGATGGTTAAAATATCATCAAGTTCATCAGTCGCATTTCCTCTAGCAGAAACAACAATCGCAATTTTTTCATTTTGCTTAATTTTACCAACTACAATATCCAATACTTTGTTTATACCTTCACCGTTGGCTAAAGATTTACCGCCAAATTTTACTATTTTCATCTGTTTTTTATTTTTAAAAACAACTTCTAACAAATTGTCTAATTGCTCGTACTCCATTAAGAAAGCATCGTGCCCATGTTGGGAATCAATCTCACTGTAGAATACATTATTTTTGAATTTCTTAATCTCGTTGTAAGTATCTTTATTCTCTTTTGCTGTAAAAAACAAGTCTGAATTAATACCTACGATATATATATTGGCATCTACCTTTGAAATCACCGACTCTAGTGACTCACGGTTGCGTGTGATGTCAATCGTTTTAAGCAGTTGGTTCATCATTTTGTATGCAGATAGCTGAAAACGCTTTCCTAATTTTTCACCATGATAATTCAACCAACTTTCAACTTGAAAGGTCTCTAGCTGCTCGGTAGTATGCCTATTAAATTTTTCTTTGAAGGATTCGGGCGTACGGTAGCATAGCATAGCATGTATGCGGGCATCCTCAATCGGTTTTTTAGAATTGTTAAGGATTTGCTCTTGCAAAAAGCAATTAGCAATTAACCAGTCAGTCGATTTCCAGTCGGTTGCAATCGGAATAAAGTTTTGCGCTAATTTTGGTTCTAATGCCAAAATTTCCCAAGCAATTCCGCCGCCAACAGAGCCACCAATGAGAGCAAATAAATTATCGATTTTTAGAAAGCGAAGACCTTCAATAAAAATTTTAGCAATATCTCTAGCTATAAAATCATGATAATTCTCTATGATCACCGAGTTGAACCCATTGCCAGGAACATCAAATGATACAATTGTATACTTCCTAACTTCAATAGTTTTATCTATCCCTACCAAGTCATTCCACCACCCTGTTTCGCCAATCACTTGTGAATTTCCTGTTAAGGCATGATTGATCAAAATAATTGGAGCAGTATGTAATGGCGCACCAAAAATTTGATACGAGAGGTCCAGAGTTGGATATTTTGCACCGTTTTCGGTAACAAAATTAGATATAGTAAGATTCAATGGTTTATTTTCCAACTTCAAATCGAGTTATTAATGATTTTATGGAAATATTATAAGGGAAAGAAAGAGTTGCATAAACTAGCAGAGTTTGCGTTGTTATCATTCCACAGAGTTTGTGGTAGAATGCAGCACCTTCTTCGATGAATCGAAGGGTTGCTAAGGCTTCATCGGGTCTAATCCCTCGTCCTTTCTTTATAACATTTCAATACGTTTATGAACATTTAATATGCAAAGAAACTATTATTTTTTTAAACAAACAAATTTTGCTCTACGAGATTTCAAACCTAAGAGCCGTATAAACAGAAACGCAAGTACCAACTGAACAAAATCACTCAGAGAACACTTGCGTTACATTCTAATTTTTCAAAAGACTTATTATATAAATAGTGTTTCATTTTCCTTAGAGTACATTAATAATAATGTGTCTACCACATTTTTTTGGTTTTTGAATTTGGCTCCTGCTGTGATTCCAAATCTAGTATTCGTTAACTCTTCAGTTGTTCCAGCTTCTACACGGCTACCTCTCCTGCCCCTTAATAAATTGATTGCTCCTGTGATGATTCTTCTTGTTCTCATAATGATTGTTTTTACTTGTGTTACTTTATTTAATGATTGTTTCTATTGTTGTTTGTTATTCTTTCCATTTTTTATACAAAAAAACCCTTTTGGGTTTGATGCCAAAAGGGTTTACTATAATTATAAACGTTTCTTTTGGGTATCAACAGGCAGGTTTCTGTGTACAAAACACAGCAACCGATTCCATCTTAAATTTTTTAATTGTAATTATAACCATGGTATTTTAATTGAATTATAATAATTGCTTTTTAAACAAAAAAGCCTCCTGATTTCTCAGGAGGCTTTTGCTATATTTTAATCTTACTTGACTATATAATTATGCAATCGCACTCCTGCGGTTTGTCTTAAATTGGACCATCGATTTCTTACAAGTAATGAATTTCATTTTTGTTTTATTTTTGTTCCACAAAGATATAAAATAATCTCAGTTGTCAACTATTTTTTTAAAGAAATTTAACCTCAATCACACTAATTAACAGTTAATTGTATAAAAACTATCAAATTTTATTATCATCATTAAAAAACAAATCATATAAGAGCTTTTTCTTCAAATTCCTTTTAAAATTTCTCTATTCCACTCCGATTGATTTGACAGCTCAAAGATACATTCAAAATCAAATTTATATGTTAAGCCAGTTTTAATTTAAGGTGAATATTAGATCTTTAATTTGCCTTTTGGACGAGTCAGATTCATTGAAGTTATAACGCACTTAAAGAGAAAAAAGGTATTGAACACTTTTGTATAAAAAACGTTTCAACACCTTTTTGATAGATTCCATTTTTGGTAAATAGTTAATTCTCAAATTTATCCAATTGCAAACTTATTTTTTATTCAACCTCTATGTTATAAAGTTTCGAAAACTGCTTTTAAATCAGCTTTTAAGTCTTCTACATTTTCAAGTCCAACAGAAAGTCTGATTAAATCTTTTGAGACACCCGATGTTAATTGATTCTCTTCTGATAATTGTTGGTGCGTTGTACTTGATGGGTGAATGATCAGTGATTTTGTATCTCCGATATTTGCTAGCAAGGAGAATAATTTAGTTTCATCTGCTACTTTTTTAGCAGCTTCAAATCCTCCTTTTAAACCGAAGGTTAATAAACCATTTTGCCCATTTGGCAGGTATTCTTGAGCCAAGTCATAATATTTACTTGATTTTAAGCCAGGATAATTTACCCAAGCAACTTGTTCTTGTTCTTCCAACCATTGCGCTATTGCAAGACCATTTTCACTATGTCGTTGTACACGCACAGATAATGTTTCTAAACCTTGAATTATCTGAAATGCATTCAACGGACTTAAAGCTGCTCCGAAATCACGTAATCCTTCTATTCGAACTTTAGCAATAAAAGCCGCTGCACCCAGAGCATCGTGATAAACTAAACCATGATAACCTGCATTTGGCTCTGTAAATTCTGGAAAACGACCACTACTCCAGTCAAAAGTACCAGCATCAATAACAGCACCACCTAATGAGGTTCCGTTTCCGCAAATGTATTTTGTTAGCGAATGGATTACAATATTTGCTCCATGTGCAATAGGATTTAATAACGCAGGCGAAGGCACTGTATTATCAACCATAAAAGGTACTTTCAATTTTTTGGCTACAACTGCAATAGCTTTTAAGTCTAAAACATCCAATTTTGGATTTCCAAGACTTTCGACAAAAATCACTTTGGTATTCTCATTCGCTGCATTTTCAAAATTTGCTGCATCAGAAGGATCTACAAAAGTGGTTGTAATTCCTAATCTAGGTAAAGTAGAACTTAATAAATTAAAGGTTCCACCATATAAACTACTAGATGCTACAATATGATCACCTGTTTTTAGAATTGTCAACAAAGACGTTGCAATCGCCGCTGTACCAGATGCAGTTACTACAGCTGCAATTCCGCCTTCTAATGCCGCTAAGCGCTGCTCCAGAATATCATTGGTTGGATTATTTAAACGTGTGTAAATAAAACCTGCCTCTGCCAAACCGAACAAATTTGCTGCATGTTCTGAATTATTAAAAACATACGAGGATGTTTGATAAATAGGCACCGCTCGTGTTCCTGCATGTTTTGTTACATCGTGTCCGGCGTGAAGTGCATTGGTTTCAAATTTCAAAGTGCTCATTGTGTATTTATTTATGATTAGTAAAAGTTCAAAAAAAAAGCCTTCCAATTTCTCGGGAGGCTTTGCTATATCAATGTAACTCAGTTTAAGCAATAGTAAGACTCCAGAAAAATTTCCGTTTGGTCATGCACATTGTAAATTGAGTAGAATTCATTTTTTATCATTTGAAAACCAAATTTCCTAAACTAATTCCAATTTTCCTAATCATTTTTTGATTTATTAACATTTAGAAAGATAATTTCAAATTACTCCTATTACTATAAAGTATCAAACCTTTTTTCTGCGACAGTTCTGCTTTATATATATCAATAAGATTTTGAAAGCTTCATCTAAAAAAGCAATAGTAATATATTGTATCTTGCATCTAAAAGAATTAAATCCAATCGCAAATAGCAATCGCAATTTTTCCTTTCAAGATTTCTATTTTAAAAAAGAGAGCGGAACTTACAAGAATATTAAGCCAATTATGTCAATTACACTATTAATTTGTACAATCCTCACGGTACTTGTTACACTTTTGCCCTTATCAAAAAACAAGCACTGGATCATAAGAAGTATGGATTTCCCACGTCTACAAATTATGATTTTCGCATTGGCTTTGTTAGCGTGTCTTTTTATTTTCTCTGATGTAGAAAAAGCGGAAACTTTAATTATGATCTCCGTTACTGGCTTTTGCCTCTTATATCAATTATGGTGGATCTTACCTTATACAATTCTGTGGTCAAAAGAAGTCAAGTCCTGTAAGGAACCTGATAAAAATAACCAAATTAGCTTTATCACCTCAAATGTACTTACTCCTAATAAAAATGCTGAAGCCCTAATTTCTTTGGTACAAGAGTACCGACCCGATATACTCATAACTTCTGAAACCGATTTGTGGTGGGAAAATCAACTTGAGGTTCTAGAAAAACAAATGCCCCACACTATAAAATGTCCTCTCGACAATCTTTACGGCATGCACTTATATTCAAGATTACCTTTACATGACGGAACTATATCATTTTTAATCGAAAATGATGTGCCCTCCATACATGTAACAATCGAATTGCGATCAGGAGAAAAAATTCGTGCACATTTTCTTCATCCTGCTCCGCCGAGTCCGACTGAAAATGAAGAATCTACTGAACGTGATGCAGAATTGATTTTGGTAGCTAAGACAGTTTCCAAAACCGACGAACCAGTGGTAGTGACAGGAGATTTGAATGATGTAGCTTGGTCTTCCACGACAAGACTCTTCCGTAAAATTAGTGGCCTATTAGATCCTAGAATAGGACGCGGAATGTTTAATACTTTCCATGTACAATTTCCTTTATCAAGATGGCCGATGGATCATGTATTTCATAGTAAGCACTTTACTTTACACGCTATCAAGCGATTACCATCTATTGGTTCAGATCACTTTCCTCTATATACATCATTAGCGTTTTCCCCGCAGGAAAACGCTAATGATGCAGGCCTAGATGCAGACTCTGAGGATCAGGAAAGAGCAAATGAGAGTATTAACGAAACAGTTAATGGTACAACCAATAAAACTGAAACTAATAAAATCTAATTTACTCTATATTTAATTATTTAGAAATGGCTGGGTAATCAGTATAACCTTCTTTCCCTGCAGTATAGAATGTGTTTTCATCCCAAGTAGCAATTTCTAAATCTTGCTCGAAACGGCCAACTAAATCTGGGTTAGAAATATATGGTTTTCCAAAAGCTACCAAATCGGCTAGACCATCGGCGATAACTTTATCTCCTTTTTCTTTATCGAATGCAGTATTAATCATAAGCGTTCCATTATACAATGGACGGAAATGTTTGGCAATTTCGGTCACTGCAAAAGGAACTTCAGATACGTCTGTAAAAGGTTCTGATAAGTGAACGTAAGCCAGATTGTAATCGTTTAATTTTTTGATGATATATTCGAAAGTGGGAATTGTTTGCTCATCAACTTCCATCCCAAATAAACCATGACAAGATGGATTAAAACGTGCCCCAATTTTTTCTTGTGGAATAACTTCTTTCATAGCATCCAAAACCTCAAAGAAGAATCGCGCTCTGTTTTCTATACTTCCTCCGTACTCATCTGTTCTCGTATTTGAGCAACCATTGAAGAATTGTTGAAACAAATAACCATTTGAAGAGTGAATTTCAACTCCGTCAAAACCTGCTTCAATTGCATTTTGACCTGCTTTTTGAAAATCTTTTACCGTTCTTTTGATATCTTCAATTGTCAATTCTTTTGGAGTTACCGTGTCTTTGAAACCTTCATAGGTAAATGACTTCGCATTTGGATTAATCGCAGAAGCCGAAACTGGTAAAGCACCATTATGAAAGTCAGGGTGAGAAACACGACCAACATGCCATAACTGAATAAAAATCTTACCTCCCTTATCGTGCACACGCTTGGTTACTTTTTTCCAACCTTCAACTTGTTCATCTGTATAAATCCCTGGAGTATTGATGTATCCTACTGCCTCCGCTGAAACTTGCGAACCTTCTGTAATTAATAATCCACCAGATGCTCTTTGCTCATAATATAATCCTTGAAATTCATCTGTTGCTACGTTTCCTTCATTTGCCGCTCTACTACGGGTCATCGGTGCCATAACAACTCTGTTTTTTAAATTAAGGTTATCGCTGTTATATGGTGTCAATAAATTTTCTTTGCTCATGTTCTTATTTTTATAAATTGCTATACTTACAAAATTAAAAAATCTAAAAAGGAAATTAATTGATATGGATCAATTAGGAGATCTTTAACTTTTGCCTAACCCTACTTAAATTTTCTGGAGATACCCCGAGGTAATTGGCAATATCGTAGTTAGCAACTCTGTTTTCTATATTCGAATAGGAAGTACAGAACTCGACATAACGTTCTTGCGTATTTTTTTCTTGCGCAGACAGAATGCGCTTGCGCTGTGATATAAAAGCTTCGGTTACTAAAATTCGAAAATAACGTTCAAAAATAGGCGCTTTTTCAAAAACCTTATTTAGCTTACTACTTTCTATCGAAAGTAATTGAGAATCTTCAACAGCTTCAATATAAATGCTCGACGTACCCTCATTGTAGAAAGCATCAAAATCTCCTACCCACCAATTTTCAACAGCAAATTGTATGATGTGCTTATTGCCTCGATTATCCATGTAATAAGCTTTCAAACATCCTTTGACTACAAAAAATTCCTCTGTGACATGATGGCCGGGCTGAAGCAAATAGGCACCTTTTGCAATAGTAACTTCATTAAGCACATTATTGAATAGTACCAAATCATTCTCTGTTGCACTGATGTGCTTTTTGACGTGATTGTTTATCGAATGCTGCATTGTACAAATATCATAAAATGATTCTCTTTTTACAATACCTAATAACATGATTTTTCTATAAATTCTATGTCCTAAATTTGAAAAATTAAGATATTACGGAATTAATAGTATAGAAGAAAATGCTATTATTTTCCCAAGGCTGCGTGAGTGGTAGCAGTAAAAAGCCCGCAGACCTGTGAAACGTGAGTGGAACAGGTTGAGGACTTGTAGCGTATAACACGACAACTGTGTTTAAATGAGCTCATCTACTCAAACTTTATGGCTCATTTGAACACAGTTGGCACGCCCAAAAACATTTAAAGAAAGCGTAACACTAAATAATTGAGATAAAATACATTAAAGACTAATTTTGCTTGCATTTACAGCAGAGAAATAGCTTCTAGACATACAATAATTGATAAAAAACCTTTATTTTTGAGAAGCGTAATTGATCTTTCAAAGCGTCTAAAAATCTCAAACCTACCTAAAACAATGTTTCAAAACAATTCAATCGATTTTGATTTACTTAAAAAACGAGCCTATAATTTAAGATGGGCCACTGTTCCCCAAGGCGTCATACCGTTAACTGCCGCAGATCCTGACTTTAAAAGTGCTCCTGAAATTGCCGAGGCGATCTCTAAATTTGCCAAGGACCGCTACTTTTGCTATACACCTCCAGAAGGACTTCCGGAGTTTAAGGAGAGTATTGCAACCTATTTTCAAGAACGTCGCAATGTTCCTGTTCAGCCAGAATTTGCATTTCCTGTCGATAGTGCCGCTTTTGGAATTTATTTGACTTGCAAAGCTTTCTTATCTATTGGTGATGAAGCTATAATATTTGATCCTGTTGATTTTTTATTTCGATATTCGATAGAAAATGTAGGCGGAAAAGCGATTCCGTTTGCTATACCAGCCGGAACACACGACCTTGATTTTACAGAATTGGAAAAATTAATTACCAAACGCACCAAAATGATTTGTTTGTGTAATCCGCTCAATCCAACTGGAAAAGTATTTACTAAAGGTGAACTCACAAAACTTGGAGAGATTGCCTGCAAATACAATCTAATTATCCTTTCTGACGAAATATGGAGTGATATCATTTTTAAACCTGCCGTATTTACGAGCATCGCTTCGATTAATGAACAAATTCGAAATCAAACTATAACTATTACTGGTTTTAGTAAATCTTACGGACTTGCAGGTTTGCGCATAGGAGCTGTCATAGCACACAATCAAAATCACTTTAATTTACTAATGGATGTTTCTTTGCATAATTCTACTGTGCATGGCGCAACCGTTTTATCACAAGTTGCTGCTACTGCAGCATTGAACGAATGTGGATATTACCTAGATAATTTTGTCACGCACCTCACAAAAATCCGCTCATTAATTGTGACCGAGTTAAATAGTATTCCTGGTTTTAATTGCGTGGCGCCAGAAGGTTGTTATGTAGCATTTACCAATATTACAAAGACAAACAAGACGAGTCAAGAAATTTATGAACTCTTGCTGAAAGAGGCAAAAGTGGCAGTAGTACCAGGACTCAAACAGTGGTTTGGAGAAGGTGCCGAAGGCCATATACGAATGAGTTTTGCCAGCTCGGAAGAAGTAATTATGGAGGCGATGAACAGAATTAAAACTGTTATAAAATGAAGGCGGTAATTATAGGAGGTGGAATAGCCGGTATGACTATGGCACTTTTACTTCGAAAAGAAAATTGGGAGGTTGTCATTAATGAGCGTTCTCCGGGTATGCTTAATCAAGGTCATGCTTTCTTAATGAGCGCCGATGGTTTATCGATCTTATCAGCATTTTCAAAAGAGCAGAATTGTTCACTCCACAAACAAAATGTCAATTTGTTTAGCTTGAAAAGACCAGACGGCGATGAAGATATTCGAATTAAATTGGACGGCTGGCACTGCATGAAACGTGTTGACCTTATCACTTATTTGTACTCTTTTTTCTCAAAAGATAAGTTAAAGATGGGACGTGTTTTTTCTCATTTTTTATACGAAAATAATAAAGCTACAGCTGCAGTCTTTGCCAATGGCGAAATAGAATATGGTGACATTTTTATTGGTGCTGATGGCAGCAATTCTACAGTAAGACAAGCTCTTTTTGGAAAAGTAGCTTTTACTCCTGTAGAGGTCAACGAAATTGTCGGAATTTCGAAAAAAAGAGCTATAAATGATCCTGAGAAAGTTATTTTTCAAAAATATCAAAGTAAGGTCAAAGGTTTGGCATTTGGATATATCCCTGCTTCTTGTGAAGAATCGGTTTGGTTTATGCAATATGATGTAAATCTTGCTAATGGAGATGAAGGCAAAAGTCCCGAAGCACTACGTGATTTTTGTTATGACCTGCTGAAAGAATTTCCAGATGAGGTGGGTGAAGTACTAGACGCCAATGATTTTAGCACCACCTACATTTGGAAAACAAGGGATTTTGATACCCTTCCCTCTTTTCACAAAGAAAATGTAGTTTTGATTGGTGATGCAGCACATCTCGCTGTACCGTTTACAAGTGCAGGAACCACCAATGCACTTCTTGATGCCCAGACACTCACAAAAGCACTAGTAACTTCTAAATCAATTACAACCGCTTTTGAAACTTTTTACCAAAAACGTTATGCCGATCTTACAAATCATTTGGAACAAGGACGTTTATTAAAACAGATATTCTTGAATCCCGAAGAGCATAGTGAAAGAGGGTACATTCTACCTCTAGTAAGCGACAAAGACAAAAAAGAATCTGAGGAGCATAAGCCACTTAAAATTACTTATTTCACAGATCCAATCTGCTCTACTTGTTGGGTTATTCAACCTGTATTAAGGAAACTAAAATTGGAATACGGCGCCTATCTTGACATACATTATCTCATGGGTGGCTTACTACCATCATGGGACAACTACGAGCGAGGAGTGATAAAAAATCCAGCCGATGCCGCCAAACACTGGGAAGAAGTGAGTAAGCATCACAATACTCCACTAGACGGTGATATATGGACCGACGATCCTTTGGATTCCTCCTACCCGCCGTCAATTGCTTTTAAAGCAGCACAAATTCAGAGTAATGATAAAGCTATTTCCTTTTTGAGACGTCTTCAAGAAAAAATATTTATAGAAAAAAAGAATATTAGTAAGTGGCCCGTAATTGAAAAAGCGGCATTAACCTGCGGGCTAGACTCAGCTCTGCTCTTAAAAGACATTCAAGGAAAAGGTTTAGGACTTTTTCATGAAGATCTTGATTATGCGGAAGAATTAAATGTAACTGCTTTTCCAACAATCTTATTTTCTATCGAAGGCGAAATCAAAGCAACTTTATCTGGTTTACAGTCTTATGAAAAATTTGAAGCTACTATAAGAGAGTTTTTACCTAATGTTACTAGCAAAAGTATCAATCTTAGTCCTGAGCAACTGTTTGAACGTTTTAACAACATGACCGAATCGGAATTTGCATTTATAACCAATCGAACAGCAGAAGACACCAACTTGATTATGACCGAATTATTTGAAGATGGTATCATCGAAAAATACGATAGTAAAAATGGATTGGTTTGGAGATATGCCGCGCTGGCTACAGATGGCAAAAGTGGGGTATGCTAATCGTGATAAATGAGTAAATTCTCAACACCCAATAAAAATAACATAAGTTTTAAAATCTTAAAGTCAGTTGGCGACAATATCGTTTCAACTGGCTTTTTGACTTATGAATAACTTAGTTTAGGGAACTAATTTTGCTCTGTTTATTTTGGCAACCTACTCTAGATTACCTGCACTCTAATACATATACTATTTAAAAATTACAACTCATTTTGAGGAAGGTGGCATCTTAATACTTCGAGGGAAAGTATAAAATGTAAAAGTTTTTAATTTAAAAAATAAGTTAAGAATAATTTGCAATCCAAAATCGTTTCATACCTTTGCACCTCAAAATACAGAGGAAAAATTTGAACTGATTGCAACCTCTTCATAATGAACCTTGTTCATTGTGAGTGCCAAATAAATTTTTGGTAGAAAAAATGCTAAAGCAGATACTCTCCTTTAGTCCGTTTTTGCAATTATTTTTCCTCGCTTAATTTTAAAAAATTATATATTATGGCTTATTTATTTACGTCAGAATCTGTGAGCGAAGGACATCCAGATAAGATTGCAGACCAAATTTCAGACGCATTAATTGATAACTTTTTAGCATTTGATGCTGACTCAAAAGTAGCTTGTGAGACTCTTGTTACTACTGGTCAGGTGATTCTTGCTGGTGAAGTAAAATCGAATACCTATCTTGATGTTCAACAAATTGCACGTGATGTAATTAAGAGAATTGGTTACACAAAGAGCGAATATATGTTTGAAGCAGATTCTTGTGGTATCCTATCGGCTATTCACGAGCAATCGGCAGACATTAACCAAGGTGTTGACCGTTCTAGCCCAGAAGAGCAAGGTGCAGGTGACCAAGGAATGATGTTTGGTTACGCTACAAACGAAACTGAAAACTATATGCCATTGGCATTAGACTTATCACATAGTTTACTAAAAGAATTGGCTATCCTAAGACGCGAAAACAAGGAGATTCCTTATTTACGTCCCGATGCTAAATCACAAGTGACTTTGGAATACAGCGATGATAATGTTCCTGTACGTATTGAAGCAATTGTAATCTCTACGCAGCATGATGATTTTGATGAAGAACAAGCAATGCTTGCAAAAATCAAAAAAGATATTGTTGAAATATTGATTCCTAGAATCATTGCAAAAAACCCTAAAATTGCACATTTGTTTAATGATAAAATTCAATACCACATTAACCCAACGGGTAAATTTGTGATTGGAGGTCCTCACGGAGACACTGGTTTAACTGGTAGAAAAATTATCGTTGATACTTATGGTGGTAAAGGTGCTCACGGTGGTGGTGCTTTCTCTGGTAAAGATCCAAGTAAAGTAGATAGAAGTGCTGCTTATGCAACACGTCATATTGCAAAAAACTTAGTAGCTGCTGGTGTTGCCGATGAAATATTGGTACAAGTATCCTATGCTATTGGAGTAGCAAAACCTATGGGAATCTTTATTGAAACTTATGGTAAATCAAAAGTTAACTTAACTGATGGAGAAATTGCGAAGAAAGTTGAAGCTATCTTTGATATGCGTCCGTACTTTATTGAGCAACGTTTGAAATTAAGAAATCCAATTTACAGCGAAACTGCTGCATACGGACACATGGGACGTACGCCAGAAACAGTTTCTAAAACATTCTCAGCTCCAGGTGGTTTGACAAAAACTGTGGAAGTAGAATTGTTTACTTGGGAAAAACTAGACTTTGTTGATCAAGTAAAAGCAGCTTTTGGATTGTAATTCTAAGTTGTAATAATTACAAAAGGGTTGTCTCTAGAGACAACCCTTTTTTTATACAAGTTATTTTTTTGTTACTTAGTACAAAAATTAAACTATGGCTACATTTCCTTCTTTCCAGAAGATCGTCAATGAAACTCAAAAAACAATTTTAAGGTTTCCGCTGGAAATTCTTGCTGCAATCGTTGGTACATTCTTTGCAATTTATGCAATCGAAGAAAACGATCGAGATACGCAACGTATCTTCGTGAAAATTATAATGAGCTGTTCTTTATGCCTAGTTTTATTTTTATCAATTAGTCTTTATTTTTTAAGAGATACAAAAAATAATATCTTACGGTTTACCAGCAGTTTGGTATCGAGTGGCTTGACGTTTGCTTTTATTTTTCAGTTTGCAGATTCCATTAAAACTTTTGAAGCTTTTCAGTTTGTAGCACTTAGCTTGACTTTACATTTATTAGTGTCTTTTGCGCCATTCATCAATAAAAAGTACAATGAAGCTGCTTTCTGGGAATTTAATAAACAGCTTTTTCTTCGAATATTAACTTCTTCACTTTACAGTATTTTTATATATGCTGGACTTTCATTTGCCTTGTTGGCGACGCAAAATTTATTTGGAATTGAATACTATAACTCCATTTACCTTCATCTATTTTACTTCGTATTCGGAATATTTAATACGATATTTTTTCTTGCTGGAGTTCCAGAAACTAATAATGAAGAGCTATCATTAAAATACCCATTAGCTTTAAAGAAATTCACACAATTTGTACTAATACCTTTGATTAATATTTACCTAGTCATATTACTGTCTTACGAAATTAAGATTATTGCATTATTCTCTTTACCTGTTGGCTGGGTATCCAACCTCATCTTGGTATTTGCAATTTTTGGTATACTATCTTTATTACTAATTCATCCCATTGCAAATAATCAAGATAATCTTTGGATGCAAAAATTTTATAAGTGGTTTTACTATTTGCTAGCACCACTTTTAGGACTGTTATTTTGGGCAATTTTATACCGTATCAATCTTTATGGAGTAACTCACGAGCGTTACTATGTTTTAGCATTATCATTATGGCTCACGATAGTAACGGCTTACTTTATCATTAGTAAAAGTGCGCAGATAAAATTTATCCCCATCTCTATGAGTATAATTGCATTTCTAACTATAATTGGACCACAAAGTGCCAATTCAATATCCAAGTGGAGCCAATTGAATCGATTTAAAAACTACGTAAGTAACACAAAAGCCGAGTTAACAATTGAGCAGGAAAGAGATTTAAGCAGTATTGTACATTTTATTAGAGACAATTACGGAGTAGAAGCTTTACTACCTTATTCTGCTAAATTAGTCCAATTATATAAAAAAGACAAAGATCCTTACGACTCTACAATTGTAGAAACTTTAGGATTTACCTATCATGGAACATATACAGTAGATGAAGAGGACAATAAATATTTTACCTATAACTATTACTCACACAATGGAATCGAAGTCGAAAAAATCCAAGGATATGATTTCTCTTTCGAAATAAATGATAATTATCAGTCAAAATGTGAGAACTGTATATCATTGAATGATATACCATACTCCATCAATTACAACAAAACAGAATATGGAATGGAATTGATAATTAATGACGAAATCATACCGATACGCATTAATGATTTTGTTACTAAAAATAAAAAGTTACTAAACAATAATAATCAAATCATAAAACAGCAGATCACAACAGGTCGTTATGATATTTTGTTAAAATATGAATCCCTAAACGGCGAATTTGTTGGTGATAAAATAAAACTAAACTGGTATACAGCAAATATTCTTTTAAAAGTAAAATAACTGCAGTTTAGATTTAAATGCAAAAAAAAGGAGTCGTTTCAAGTTTGAAACGACTCCTTTTATATATAAAAAATTGCTTAATTTACAATTTCAATGTAATCCCTAGTTTACCACCGCTCAAAGCACTACTTCCACCTAGCTGAAGATTGATTGCCAGTTTATCTGTAAAGAAATAACGACCACCCACTTGCAGTCCAATTCCAATATCATCTGCTCCACTATAATCTACACTTTCTCCATCAAACTTTGATGACCAATTGTAATAACTTAAACTAGCTCCTCCATAAAGATCCCATTCACTTGGAATGTTCAATATTTCGTTGAAGTGGTAGTTACCATTGGCTTGAATACCTAAAATACTGTTCTTGTATCCAGATGTGTTATAAGATTGATAAGACAACTCTCCTCCAAGAGTGAAATTCCTAGCAATACCATAATCAAGACCAGCATAAACGGGAGTTCCCCATCCAGAAGTACCTACACCAAGATTAAGTTGTAAACCACCTTCTTCCAAAGGAGCTTGTGCATTGGATAATGCAAAAGTAAATAATGCGAATACTAAAGCAATTTTTTTCATAATTATAAAATTTAAATAAGATTTATTCTGCAAAAATAAGATTTATCTGCTGTAAAGAACGCAATTTAACTATTAAAAATTCACAATTTCAGATACTTCATGATATGGTATTCAAAACGTGAAATTGTTATCAAATATTGCATTCATCTTATTTTATTACAATTAAATCTCACTATATTTTCATCTCCGAAAATACAAATAAGCCATTTAACTTTCGTAAAGATACCTTGATTACATTTTTAGGAGATTAACATACTACTAAGCAAAAGAGTGGTTTCTAATTAGAAGCGACTCTTTTATTGCAAAAACTAATCTATAATTATAAAATATAGGTAATTCCGATTTTCCCGCCGCTTGTAACGTTTCCACCACCAAGCTGCAAATTAACTCCAAACCTGTCTGAAAAAAAGTAACGACCACCTATTTGCAATCCTAATCCAAAGTTATCAGCTCCATTATAATCATATTTAGCATCATTTAATTTTGATGACCAACTATAGTAATTCAAATTTGCACCAGCATAAAAATCCCATTCGCTAGAAATATTTAGAACTTCATTAAAATGATAATTCCCATTCGCTTGGATTCCGATGACATTATTTTTAACTTCTAATCCCACATATCTCTCCGTAAATGATTGATAAGACAACTCACCACCAATAGTAAAATTGGGAGCAATACCGTAATCCAAACCAACATAAATAGGTGTTCCCCAACCTGACGAACCCAATCCGGCATTTAATTGTAGACCACCTTCCTCAAGCGGTGCTTGTGCGTTTGCAAAACTAAAAGCCAGTATGGCTAATAAAAGAGCGACTTTTTTCATAATTTTAAAATAGTTAAAATGTGGGTAAAATAATTTTGTGCGCCAAAAGTAGTATTTTCATTTTTGAGATTATGTTTTAATCACAAAAATCTGAATAAATACTAAAACTTAAAGCAGCAGAACTTATAAATTATATTTCATCGAAAAAATCACATATCTAGGTTGTACAGTATACTGAGAGTTTGATGTAGCAAATTGAGAAAAGCTATTGTCATTCAAAGACTTTGTATTCAAAATATTAGTAGCTGCAATCTTGTACTCCATTTTTGAATTTTTCTTTTGGTAAATCATACTGGCACTTAAAAAGTCATATTGGTTCTCGATAGTTCGTGTATCATTTCGATAATTATAAAATTCATATTCCGACACAAAAGAAAATGCATTTAAAAAATAGTAATCTAATTTTAAAAACGGTTTATCTGTATAAAAAGTGGTACCACTATATTCGTTAATCACATAATTATAACCTGCTTCCAAATTTGGAAGATTCTTGTAATTGGTTGAAGCTTTGATTGTGTAACTCTGTGTCAAACTTTCGGTAGTTGCTTGAACACTATTTTGTATGTTATTAAACTTAGACCAATTGATGCTCGTATTGAAGCTTGCTTTATAATTCTTTAAAAAAGAACGACCATAGCTACCAGAACCAGACAATGTCTCGTCTGCCAAATTTGAATTATATGGTGAAGTAGTTTGATTCACACCTGTATAAACGGAACTCGTTTTTACTGCATCTATTTTCTTAGTGTAAGAAGCATTGGCAAATATGTTTTCAAAATTGTACATATTATATTTAAAATATCGCAGTGAATGCACTTGAGACGTAGCATTTTCTAGCATTCTATTTCCACTAGAAAGGCTACTGTAATTTGAAAAGACATAGCCTTCAGCCAGTTTATTAATATCTGTAAAACTATTCGTCAATGAATAATTATAACTCAATGTTTGCGATTTTTTAATTTGAAAGAGCGCAAAGAAATCAGGTAATACTCGAAAGAAATTTTGTTGGTAATCACTACCCAATTGTGCATTGGTCATATCATAACGATGAAGACTTACTCCAGGGTTAAAAGTAAATTTACCTGTCAGTATTTTATAATGCAAGCCTAAATAGGTATCATTAAAATTATATTTAACTTGATTATTGTTCTCGATGTCATTCAGATCATTTATGGAAGCATCATCTAGAATCTGAAAAATATGAGAGTTAAAGTTCTGACTCGAATATGTCTCTCCCAAGGTCACATTAATATTACTCGTCTTACTTAACATATAATAGTAGTCTAGTTTAGCATCTAGTTTATTTGTCTTAACATAACGATCTTGATTTATATCATTTCTATTTTGACCTGAAACATAATCTGTTAGACTAAAAGGTTGTGTTTGCAAATTGGCATTGTAAAAAGGATTTTCGTCTTGGTACAAATGCTGCGCTTCAAACGCAAAAATATTTTTGTCATTTTTTGTATAATACAAATTCAAGTTCTGATTAACAGACACCGGATCTTGCTTTTTTGTCGTATAAATGTCCTCGGTCACACTTATAGAATTTACAATCGATTCTCTATTTAGAGTAGATAGTTCATCTTGTTTTGAAACCTTGGTAAGCACATCATAGTCAAATTGTAATTTATCATTAGGCTTATAACTTGAACTTAATTTAAATAATCCAAAATTTGTCTTTAGAGCTGCCGACTCTTGATTATTCTGTTGGTCACCAGAACCCAAAATAGTAGTCTGTGTACTTGTTTCCAAATCAGTATTTGAGGAGGTCAAAATTCCAAAACCGCTAATAACCCATGCTTTATTTACCGTATAAGAAAAATTAGTAGCTCCAAAATTTGTTTCAATATCTTTGGCTCTGTTATTTCGCAGTAATGAAATTCCCAAATCATTTGAAGAAACATCAAAACTACTACCTCCTTTTTTCGATACACCCCTAAAACCTCCCGTGAACTTAAAGTAATCCTGAATGGTTAGGGGTAACTCTCCAATATTATTAAAATTGGTAATAAGATTAATACTGTATTTTGGGCTGTAATAAAATAATTTTGGGTTTATAAGATAGCGACTTTCTTCGTGAGCTACTCCAGCACCTGCAGTAACATCTCCAAACCAAAAGTTTTTTTTACCCGACTTAAGCTTGATGTTCATAGCAACACTTTCCTCATTATTTTCAACACCTTTTAACGCACCTACCTCGTTAAAATTACGCAGTACCTGTATTTTATCAATAGCATCAGCTGGAATATTCTGAATTCCTAATTTGGTATCGCCATCAAAAAAGTCTTTTCCTTCTACCATCAATTTACTTACTTTCTTACCCTCTACCTCAACTTCCCCATCAGAATTCACTTCAACACCTGGTAGCTTTTTTAAGATGTCCTCTAACTTACGTTCTGTACCCGACTTGAAAGAATCGGCATTATAAACAATTGTATCGCCTTTTATCGATACGGGCATTTCACGAACGATCTCAACTCCATCAAGTTCGATTCCACCTTCCTCGAGTGAAATAGAACGACTTATATTTTCTTGCGCCGTAACGATCTCAATTATCTTACTTCTCATTCCGAGATAGCTTATACTGATGCTGTAAGAAGTACTCGCCTTAAGGAACAATGAATACTTTCCCTTATCATTAGTAATTGCATACGAATCCATTGCATTGGTGTTGAGGTTGATTGCCATCACGTTGGCCATTTCCAACGAATGACCATTGGAGTCTGTAATAACACCTTCCATTTTAAGCGACTGTGAAGAGGCAATTATCGAAATCAAAAAGAAAGCTAGCGCTAAAGAGTTTTTCATAAATTAGATTTTAAAAGATAATACTGTTACTTGATTAACGTCCACCTCTGTCACCACCTGGTCCTCCGCCTGATCTGGGGTTACTTTCACGATACTCTTTCATCTTTTTTTCTACGGTTTCATCATAATCTTTTTGGCCTATAACTTTACCAGAATTAGCTGCTTTAATAACTACCTTTTCTTTTGGATTCAAAACTATTTTAGAACATAAAATAACAGTTTTACCATCATTAATTTCCAATATAAGACCGGGTAGTCCCCAATATTTATCAGGACCTTGGTTTACAGGAATTTCAGGAGTATACCAAGCAGTTACTACGTGTTCTGTAGGCACCTTAACGCTCGCAAGCAAATTAGTTTTCTTGTATTCACCCTCTTCTTTTAATTTCTCACCTTCAGGTCGAGGTCCAAAATTCCCTATACTTGTTTCATTCATCGCTACGACGGCAGTCGCTTTAAAACAGTTATATCCACCGATCACCCTAGTTTCGCCTTCCATTTTCCAAGCCAGACTCGCCAAAGAATCTTTGACCAAAAAAGCTTTTCCCATGAATTCTTTGTCTACCGTATAGGTTTTCTCCTTTACATTTTTGTAAAAAGTACCGCCAGATCCCATCATTGAACTCATCATCTTCATACGACCATCACTTCCTTGACCTGGCGTTTCTAGCTTCTCTTCTTCTTTATAAATGGAAGCCGATTTGTCGAAGCTAAGTATGAATGTTTTTTCAAACATCGATTTCATTCGATCTTCCATTTGCTTTTGTCTATCAGGTGTCATGTTTTTATCGTTTTTAAAACGTTCTTTCATTTCAGCCGAACTCGTTTTTGATTGGTAAACCGCCATTCCTTGAAACTCTTGAGCTTGAACAGACAGACTCATGGCAAACCCCAACACCACTAAAACACTTTTTCTATTAATCATTCTATATGTTTTTATATTATTTTTTAAATATTCAAAATTATAATCCTCCCTTATATTTGCTTCTGGCTACTTTCGAAAGTTCGAAATAGATAAACCTATATATTTTATTGACTGCACAGAAATCAAAATATCGCACTGGAGTGTAAATATTTATAAGTTGTGAAACCAGCTAGGCAAACAAAATTCATTTCGTCAAGACAAAACAGATTTTTTTGTAATTTGCAGCACTATGAAAAATGCTTTTCTCTATTTACTATTTATCTTTTCTACGATTCAAGCTCAAAATTCAAAAATTGCAGCTACCAAAATCAATTTTATACCCAACCAATCTAAAAATTATATCGAGCAAGATTCATATGGCTATAATTACTTTATTGACAAAGAAGTACTCTACAAAATTAAAGACAGAGAAAAGTGGGAATATAAAAATGTTTCTCTAGGCAATTTAACTACCATCGATCTCAAAAACCCTCTTAAAATTGTTCTTTTTTACCAAGACTTCAATGCTATAATTCTTCTCGACAATCAACTTAGTGAAACACAACGCATTCTTTTCTTTCAATCTGAAACGCCCATCAATGTTAAAGCAACTGGTATCGCAGCTCAAAATCAATTATGGATATACAATAACCTAAACCAACAAATAGGACTTTACAACTACCTCAACAATACATACAGAACGATTTCGACACCGTTTCCAGATACAATGCAGTATTACCAAACTGATTTTAATCACTTCTATTGGATAGACGACAATAACGAGGCTTTCATGTGCAATCTTTTTGGAAAAATCACAACTTTATTTAAAATACCCGAAAATGATTGGATAACATTTATTGATGAGAGAGAAATAATTTATTCTAAAGACCATCTAATTTGTATTCTAGACAATAATCGAAATAAAAAATATGAAATAGAAATTGTGGAAAAGTCGTTTGAAAAATGCAGTTACAAAGACCAAATTTTATCTATTTTTACCAAAGAAGGAATTACAAATTATAAAATCATAATACCGTAATGCACATAGCAGTAGCAGGAAATATAGGTTCAGGAAAAACCACATTAACACAATTACTATCCAAACACTTCAAATGGGAACCCCATTATGAAGACGTTGTGGACAATCCTTACTTAGATGATTTTTACCATCAAATGGAGCGTTGGTCTTTCAACTTACAGATCTATTTCTTAAACAGTCGTTTCCGCCAAATAATTCAAATTCGCGAAAGCGGGAAAAAAGTAATTCAGGATAGAACCATTTATGAGGATGCGCATATTTTTGCACCCAACCTTTTTTCTATGGGTTTAATGACGCATCGTGATTTTGATAATTATTCCTCGCTCTTTGAGTTAATGGAGTCAACAGTAAAAGCACCCGATTTATTAATATACCTCCGTAGTTCGATTCCAAACCTCGTGGGACAAATTCACAAAAGAGGTCGTGAATATGAATCAACTATATCAATCGATTATTTAAGCCGACTTAATGAGCGTTACGAGGCTTGGGTACACACTTACGATCGCGGAAAATTGCTGATCATTGACGTAGACAACATGAACTTTGTAGACAATCCTGAAGATTTAGGAAATATTATAAACCGCATTGACGCTGAGTTAAACGGATTGTTTTAGATTCAAAAAAAAATAATCAAAGGCCGCTGTAGAAAATTCTACGGTGGCCTTTTTTATGCGTGTACTATTGTATTCTCACACACACTCCCATAGAGATTATCATCAAAACACCACCAGTGCCCGTGAGGTTTTAAAAAAAGTAGCTCGACGTCGTACTAACAATCAAAAAAGGCCATCTAAAAAATCAGACAGCCTCCATTCAAAAAAAAATAAAAAACCAAAACTATCTTTATTTCAAAAGAGCATATTCAAAAGTTACATTCCCTCTAACTCCCGTATCGTCGGTCATTGCTAGAAAATTTAGTTTATAGAAATTTCCTAAAGCATCTTTCACCACATAAAAACGATCCGTTTTAATACTTGGTAAAGAGCTAGGTCCTCCACCGTTTCTCCAATTGGCACCAATCATTCGTTGATCTAATGTTGATGCACTAAAATTTGCATCCACAACATTTGCCTTTGTAAATGCGCTATACGTTCCCCCATCAGCGACAAGAACTTGATACAATTGTGTTCCGCCCATTCTATTGGACACAATAAAATCAGAGTATCCATAAGTTACTTCGGTGCCAAAATTTAAATAATTTGTAAAAGGTGTGAAATTTAGATCCCAATTAGTCTTCTCAGGTTGTACTAAAACTGCTTTGGCAGCTGATAAACTGAAAAACGTAAAATTAAAGTCCATGTCCTTTGCTATAGCTTTCTCTGTAAAAGTTGTAGAAGCTAGATCAGCATATTGAATTTTATAGCCCGAACCACTTCTTAAAATTCTAACTTTTTTCCACCCTCTACTTGCTCCATCAATACTCACAGACCCCACACTTGGCACTTCTGTAGAAATGGCATATCCTAGATTAACCAAATATACTTTGTTGTCTGCATCTGTTGCTGAAATTTCAGCAATCGCCGTTCCTAATCCCGCTCCATCTCCAGTCAATATCCCCGTAGGATTGTCAACATAACCATTACTAGCCAGGGTCGTTCCTGCTCCTACTGCCACATTTGTGTCAATAGTTTGTACCAACGTCATATCCGAAGTTTCCAGTTTCTTAACCGCCATTTTAAGGGCTCCGTTTAGTATCACTCTATAATCTGTTCCACTTGAAAAACCGAAATCCCAAGACGCTCTATTAACCGTTTCAAATTTGCCAGTGCTCAAGTCAACATACACTTGATTGGGTTGATTAGGACCCCCGATGGCTGGTTGTAAAACAGCACCTTCTGAGGGAACTACAACAGCGATTGTATCAGTAGAAGTAGTATCATCAGAAGAACAAGAATTCAGGAATAAAAGCGCAAAAGATAAAAATAATAAAGATTTTTTCATTGTATTTATATTAAATTAAAAATTAAGATTGTACGTGAGTTTTACAAAATAAGAACGTCCGTAGGCCAACATAATTTGAGTTGGCGAAGCATGCCCACCGCTTTCATTTGCTGTGGTTTGATTGCTATTAGTAATATCAAAAAGGTTTCTAACACCAATGGTAGCATTGATTTTACTAACAAAAAATTCTTTTCGAATAGTGGCATCCAACCAATTGCTTGCATCCAACTCTGAGAGAACATATTGAGAACTACCCGCTACAAACCGTTGTGTACGTCCATTGTACTTATAATAAGCAGCTAGGAATGTTTTCCATTTAGGTATACCATACGAAATATTGGCATTTAAATTAAATGAGTATAAAAAGGAATCATCAGACACAAAAACCTGGTTATCTATCTGCTGAGACACTCCTATTAATGAAGCACCCATATTAAACGCCCAATTTTCTTTTCTAAATTGATTCATCGAGGATATATTCCACATTTGATACTTGTTAATATTGATGTATTCGTATTCTGGATTACCGGTTTCAAGATTGAATCGAACCAAAGCCATATCTATCCGATCTTTTACATCTAGAAAACTTGTCGTAACAGTAGTACTGATTTCTGAACCCGAAGGAGTAACTGTGGTTTTCTTGAAACTCATTTCATAAGAACTACTAGTTTCTGGAATCAAATTTTCATTACCCGTAAAATGGTGTCCGTCAAAAATCTGTTTGGAATACAACTCTTCAAAAGCAGGTGTGCGGAAAGAGTTCCCTACTGAGCCACGAACTTCAATCCCTCTATCAAACAAATACCGCAACCCCAATGATGTCGCGTACTGATTATCAAACTGTGACTGCATCGAGTACCTAAAACCTGGACGAAATGAAAATCTTTCCGTTGCTTTAATCTCTGAAACAGCAAAGGCATCATAGTTTTTAAGTCGTTTGCTTATCGGAACTTCTATATTGTTTTCCTCTTGTACCAGAGAAAAACCCAGATTATTTGAAAACTCATACCCTAATTGAAGATTAGCAATACTGTTTGGAAAAAAATTACTTATTGTTCCTGTAGAATACAAAACTTCCATAGCTTGATCTTTTTCAATTGCATTATTCGTTTCATTTTGTGTAGCCAAATAATACCTAAAATCTTCAATATTTCGTTGTTGTTTTTGATGAGAAATAGAAACGTTGTAGTTTAAGCCAGAAGCTATTTTGCCCGTAACATTTAGATTATGAAAATACCTATTGGTCAAGTACCTTTTGTCCAAAGCATAACGATACGATCCCAAGATCGAATTATAACCTGACTGAATGGTACTGTTATAGAAATCCACATTCTCATCTAGAAATTCGAATTTATAAAACATTCTAAAATCGTTTTTATGAAACGAAACCAGTGCAGTTGTATTCAATTGTACTTTTGGCAACCACTGATATCCTCTAAAAGAATCATTCTCGGCATAATTTTTTCCTTTTCTCAAATCTAAATAACCTTGAAAATCATTCCGATTCGCTCCCAATGAAACAAACCAATTTTTATCTATAGAATGAGACACACGCAAAGATTGAATATGACGGCCTTTATCAAAAAGTGCAAATTCACTTCCTACGGATTCTTCCTGAATTGTAGAGACGATGCTCCACTTGGTCTTAGAAGATTTTTTAGTAATAATATTTAAAACACCGCTTACTGCATTAGCGCCATGAGTGACTCCCATAGAACCTTCAATAATTTCGATCTGCGCTACATCATCCAAATTAATTTGTGACAAATCAGTGTTGTTTCCTAATCCCGTTTCGCTTACAAGGGGTACATTATCAACCAAAATCTTGAAATACTGAGCATCCAAGCCAAATAAAGAAACAGTAGAACGTCCGTCATTACCACTAGGTCTAACACTTATATTTAAATACTGATTCAAAACATCTGCTAGATTATTTGCAGCTAAGTTTTGAATGTCGCTACTGGTAATCAATCGAACATTAAAAACGGACTTGCTTATAGATTGTGGCTCAAGCTGTCCTGTAACAACAACCTCTGCTAGTTCCGTTAATTTTTTGTCAGCAGTAGCTTGAGCCAAACCATTTAGGAAAAAAGTAGTAGTGATAAAAAGGAATATTGTGAGTTTCATTATTATAATTTAGTCTTAATAATCTTTGCAAATGTATACTTATTTTTATTTATTCTAAATAAATTTAATACATTTGTCAAAAATTAGTTAACGTTTAAAAAATATTATGATTACAAAAAAAACCTATCTATCTGCCTTAATGATAATTACAAGTATCTCAGGATTCTGTCAAGCAAATAAAAAAGAAGACATCAAAGCGATTAAATCAATGTGTGGTTGCTATGAAGTCAAATTCAACTTTGCCGAAACATTTCAATACGCAAAAGATACTGCGGTATACATCCCTTCAAAAACAAAACACGAAAGCGCTTTAGAATGGGTTGAATTAGTTGAAGACAGCCCAAACAAGATTATGTTGCAACATTTATTGATTGTAAGTGATGCTATAATTATCAAACATTGGAGGCAAGATTGGCTATATGAAAACACCGATTTGTATACCTATAATCAAGATAATAATTGGAAATACATCAAACTGGCAAAAAAGGATGTTAAAGGACAATGGACACAAAAGGTCTTTCAGGTAGATGATAGCCCACGATATGAAGGAACAGCAACTTGGACGCATGTTGACGGTAAAAAATACTGGATGAATGTTGCAGATGCACCCTTACCTAGAAGAGAGATTACAAAGAGAAATGATTATAATGTATTAAAGAGAAGAAATATTCATGAAATAACGACAACCGGATGGAATCACGAACAAGACAACGACAAACTTATACGTACTGAAAACGGAAAAGATATTATTCTTGCTCAGGAAAAAGGTTTCGACAGTTACACTAAGGTAGCAGATTCAAAATGTATAGCAGCTCAAAAATGGTGGGGAGAAAACAAGACTATTTGGAAAAACGTAAGAGATAAATGGGACACTGTATTTGCACAAAATAAAGACCTAACTCTTGAGGATAAAGTAAATAGAAAACGTTTATATTCGTTATTATTCGATTTAAAACCAGGTGCTAAAAAAGAGGAAACAGATGCTATCATTGATAGTTTTGTAGTTCACAAATAAACCATATCTCCCCAAAACAAAAAAAGCAATATTCAATTAAGAATATTGCTTTTTTTTTATGTCTGTAGAAATGATATTACAATTTTATTGTGAACAATCCTTCTGGTTTATTAGGAATCGCATCGAAACGATCTTTACATTCTTGTATGATTCTTAATGCGTCATCAAGGTCTCCCCATCCACCTACATCAACTTTTTTATTTTCTAAATCTTTATACACTTGAAAGAAATGCTCAATTTCTTTTACCAAGTGAGGATTCATATCAGATAAATTTTCTAGTGAGTTCCAAATAGGATCTGAAACCGGTACACAGATAATTTTTTCATCTGGACCTTTGTCGTCTGCCATAAGGAAAACTCCAATTGGCTTAACTTCCATTACACATCCTGGGAATGTAGCTTCGTTTACCAAAACTAATACATCTAGTGGATCTCCATCAAGTGCTAAAGTTTCTGGAATAAATCCGTAATCAGCTGGATACATCATCGAAGAGAATAACATTCTATCAAAACGCATTCTTCTAATTTCGAAATCATATTCGTATTTATTTCTACTTCCTCTCGGAATTTCGATCAAGACATCGAAAGTAATATTTTTTTCTGCACTCATATTTTTATTATCTTTTATTTCAATTTATCGGTTGCAAAAGTAGTCAAAAACATTATTATTCCAAGAAATATCTATCCTAAAACATTAGATTCTGAAACCTTTACCTACATACATAACAACTTACAGTAGCGATTGCTGGTTTTATCTTTAGAAATAAAAACCAAATGATCCCTTTACTGTAAACTTTTGAGCATCTGGAGCATTGATGTAATTACCTCTCCAAGCAAAATCAAGACGGAATACTTTAAAGATATTTCCAATCCCTGCACTGTACTCCCAATACCCCTTCTCTGGTGCATCGTATTGTAAACCAGAAGCGTTAATAGCTCTATTTTCATCAGAAATGGATCCGTAAACAGATTTTATTCCAATAATTTCTCTCCAATTAAGTTTACGCATAAATGGAATTCTGCTAAAAAGTCTTCCTCCAAAATTATGATTCCACTGAATTGTCGCATATTGATCGGTTACAAATTCGTAAAAGTTTAGGTTACTAAAGGTATTTTCTATAGTGAAATAGGTTTGATTACCAGGAATAACATTCATTAAACCTAATGGAATTTGTCCGAAAGTTTTACCTAGCTCAACAATAATGTTTGACCTACCTAGCGGTCCTATAATTATTGGCTGCTTATAGTAAAACTGTACTTTTTCATATTCAAAATCGCTACCCAGCAAACCTTTAAAGCCGTGACTGTAGTTTACAAATAGATGACTATAAGGACTATCAACATCACTTCGTTCTACGCCATAACCAATAGTTTTACGATTGGGCGTAAATTGAACTTGAAAATTTACTTCGGATTGTTTCACAGCACTTTCGGTTGTTGTTTGCGTCGCATCAGTATAATAATCTAAGCTAAACGTATCCGAGGCAGATTCTAAAGTACGATAAGAAAATCCGGTTTGGAAAGTCAAATTTTTGATTGGCTCTATCTCAACTGCAACATTAGTCAAATTAATATTGGTCAACTTACCATTACTACCTGTAGAGAAAAGTGACGATGAAGCAAAACTACGTCCCAGAACATCATTTGTCGTTGTCAGACTTGCACCAATCTGCTCAACGTCACGACGGTTACCTCCAGATAAAATGATTCTTTTTTTCTTATCTACCATCCATTTTCCAGAAAGGCCATATTTAAACTTATCATCTCCAAAACCATAGGCCGTATATCCTTGTAATCTCCAGTAATCATTCGGTCCAAAATAGGTTCTACCTCCTACTCTTAATCGAATTCCCTCCACTGTATTGTATCCAAATGTAGAAAAAATTGGTCCAAAATCGATGTTTCCCGATTGTATATAACCACTCCCTAAAATGGAAACTACATTATATAACTGCTTGAACTTATTCACCGTTTGAAGAGTATCTAGCATTTTATACACCCCTTTTTCGTCCTTGTTTAGATTTTCAAAGCGATTATCATCCCAATATTCTTCCGATCGATTGTAGACTTCATTATCAATATAATTCACTTCATCTTTATAGAGCTTCAGTGGTTTTTCAATATTAAACTGATGATTTTGGTATAATGTTGTGCGCTTACCATACATTCCCTTTGACTCTTCTTTTTTGTTCAAAGCAAAATCAGACATCATGTAATCACGTGTAAGCAAGAAGATGGAGTCGTTCTGAACTTCAAACTCTTGTTCAATATAAATATCCTTTACCCAGTTAATATTAGCACTTTTGGTAACTGCCATATTAATTTTCTTAATTGCAAAAGTAGTATCACTTACCCAGAAATCTCCTTTGAATGTTAACTCATTTTTCCTTCTTGGGTAAAAAAGTATGTTATAACACCATTTACCTTTTATATATGCACTATCTCTAAGTACATAATTATAAGTATCTATCCCTGTTTTTGACAAGGGACTTGTAAAACTTTTATCAAAGAATGTCAAGTGATTGTTGTAAATATCGTAGTCAGAATACAAATCTTTTACAAAGGACAATATTTGCTGATTATCGCTAAAACCAGAATTTTTATTCGCTTTTATTTTTTCTTTTACCTTGTTGGCGATGTTGTTTCCATATACATCATAAAGTGATTCGTTTATGAATATTGGCAAATAGGTTTTACCAGTAACTTTGGAAGTGTCCATTTGATCAAAAATAAACTCCATACCTTTGAATAATTTACTTTTCATGAAAGCACTATCAATGGTATTCATATCAAACTCCACTTTCTCATATTTCTCCATTTGATAATAATCAAATTGAGAAAGACCATTTTTGCGTTTGTGCTCCCATATTTTTCTAAGAATATCTAAAGCAGGATTATTTTTTTTTGAAGTTTTACCCGTAAAGATCATCACTTCCTTCAAGCTTTCAGCAGATGAAACCACTACTCTGAAGTTATAATTTATAGCTTTTGGCAAAATAGCCACTTTGTCAGAATATCCGATTGAAGTAATTATTATGGCCTCATAGGGCTTCTCAGACTCAATGTAAAAACGTCCGTCTTCATTTGACATAGTTCCTTCATTCGAATCCTTGAAAACTACATTTGCAAACGGAACAGGTTGATTATTGTCATCCAATATCATTCCGCTGACCTTTGTCTGTGCCATAGCATTTGTAAATGTTCCGCAAATTAAAATAAGTAGAACTAAGCAATATTTATTCATAAATTATCTTTTAAAAAAAAACTTCATCATACAAACGCATGATGAAGCTTTAATAGTATTATAATTGAATTTTATTTATTCAAAACCTTTTTTACAGCTTTTACAACGTCACCTGCATTTGGCAACCATTCCTCCAATAAAACAGGAGAATAAGGTGCTGGTGTATCTGCGGTAGTAATTCTTTGTATTGGAGCATCTAAGAAGTCAAAAGCACGCTCTTGAACTAAGTAAGTGATCTCAGAAGAAACACTTGCAAAAGGCCAAGCTTCTTCTAGAATAACCAATCTGTTTGTTTTTTTAACAGAAGCTAAGATAGCATCAATATCTAATGGACGAACAGTTCTTAAATCGATAACTTCACAAGAGATTCCTTCTTTTGCTAATTCATCTGCAGCTTTAAAAGCTTCTTTGATAATCTTACCAAATGAAACAATAGTTACATCTGTACCTTCACGTTTGATGTCAGCAACTCCAATAGGAATTATGTATTCTCCTTCTGGAACTTCCCCTTTATCACCGTACATTTGCTCAGATTCCATGAAAATAACTGGGTCATTATCACGAATAGCTGCTTTTAATAATCCCTTTGCATCATAAGGAGTAGATGGAACTACAACTTTAAGTCCTGGTGTATTTGCAAACCAGTTTTCTAATGCTTGTGAGTGTGTTGCTCCCAATTGCCCTGCAGAAGCAGTTGGCCCACGAAAAACAATCGGCACATTAAATTGTCCTCCTGTCATTTGACGCATTTTGGCAGCATTATTTATAATTTGATCTATACCAACTAAACAAAAGTTGAAAGTCATATATTCTACAATCGGACGACAACCGTTCATCGCTGAACCTACTGCAATACCTGTAAAACCTAACTCTGCAATTGGAGTATCTATAATTCTCTTTTCTCCAAATTCTGCAAGCATACCTTTTGAAGCTTTGTAAGCGCCGTTGTATTCAGCAACTTCCTCACCCATTAAGTAAACAGATTCATCATGACGCATTTCTTCACTCATTGCTTCACAAATCGCCTCTCTAAATTGTATCGTTCTCATATTATATATTGTATAAGTATATTTTTCGAAAAGCAAAAATAAATATTTAATATCACTTAAACCATCATTTGTAATAAAATAATGCTGCGTAATTTTTAGTTATTTGTTATATCTTCACATTTTGCAGTTTTACAACTTTCAAATTACATTTAAAATCCCTTTTTAACTGAAATTTATTATGCATGCATAGTAAATTATTTCAATTTTTATTCTAAATTTGTAATTCAATCAAGTCATTAAATCGTAATTTCTATGGCATTCTCTTGATCGTTATTCTATAAGAATTGGAGTAATAATCAATTAATTTTATAGTAATTATACCAAATAAACAGGAGCCTTATGAAAATACTAGTTTGCATCAGTCATGTACCTGATACTACCTCAAAAATCAATTTTACCAATAATGAATCAGAATTTGACACCAATGGTGTTCAGTTTGTGATCAATCCAAATGACGAGTACGGTTTGACACGTGCTATTTGGTTTCAAGAGCAACAAGGCGCTACAGTAACTGTAGTTAATGTTGGTGGACCAGAAACAGAGCCAACACTTAGAAAAGCATTAGCGATTGGAGCAAATGATGCTATACGCGTAAACGCATCTCCTACAGATGGTTTCTTTGTCGCTAAGCAATTGGCTGAAGTGATCAAATCTGGTGGTTATGACATTGTTCTTGCAGGTAAAGAATCATTAGATTATAATGGTGGAATGGTACCTGGAATGATTGCAGCATTAACCGATTTTAATTTTGTAAATTCTTGTACTGAATTAACCATAGAAGGAACTGCAGTAAAAGCTGTTCGTGAAATTGATGGCGGAAAAGAGAACATATCTACTGCACTACCATTAATCATTGGTGGACAGAAAGGATTAGTAGAAGAAAAAGATTTAAAAATTCCGAACATGAGAGGAATTATGACTGCTAGATCAAAACCTCTAACTGTTGTTGAACCTGTTGCGGCAAACAATAATACTAAAGCAGTGAAATTTGAAAAGCCAGCTGCAAAATCAGCTGTTAAATTAGTTGCCGCAGACAACTTAGATGAGTTAATCAACTTACTTCACAACGAAGCAAAAGTAATCTAGTACCAAGTATTGAGTAGCAGGATTTCGATTTATAATTTGAAATCCTTAATCTAAAACATAAAATCATCATGTCAATATTAATATACGCAGAATCAGCAGAAGGAAAATTTAAAAAGGTAGCTTTTGAATTGGCTTCCTATGCTAAAAAGGTAGCAGAATCATTGGGATCTACTGTTACGGCAATTACCTTCAACATAACTGATGCATCTGAATTATCAAAATACGGAGTCGACAAGGTATTAAAGGTAAACGATAGCAAACTAGCTAATTTCTCGGCAAAAGCTTACGCAGATGCGATCCAACAAGCAGCAAAGAAAGAAGATGCAAAATTGGTTTTACTTTCATCAACTACCGATAGTGCCTACCTTTCGTCACTTGTAGCTGTTTCACTTGATGCAGGATTTGCTTCAAATGTTGTAGGCTTACCTGTGAGCACTTCTCCATTTCAAGTAAAAAGAAATGCTTTTTCAAACAAAGCATTCAACATAACTGAAATTTCAACAGATGTAAAAGTCCTTGGATTAGCCAAAAACTCATTTGGGATAGTTGCTTCTAGCAGTAATCTTACTGAAGAAGATTATGCTCCATCAATCAATGATGCAGATTTTGCAATTAAAATAGAATCAACTGAAAAAGTAAGTGGCAAAATAGCAATCGCAGATGCAGATATAGTTGTATCTGGAGGTCGCGGGCTAAAAGGTCCTGAAAACTGGGGATTAATAGAAGACTTAGCTGCCGCTCTTGGAGCTGCAACGGCATGTTCAAAACCTGTATCCGATTTAGGATGGAGACCTCACGGAGAGCACGTTGGACAAACGGGTAAACCAGTAGCATCAAATTTATATATTGCTGTTGGAATTTCTGGCGCAATTCAACACATTGCCGGAATTAACTCATCAAAAGTAAAAGTTGTAATAAACTCTGATCCCGAAGCTCCTTTCTTTAAAGTAGCCGATTACGGAGTGGTAGGTGATGCATTTGAAATCGTTCCGCAACTTATAGAAAAAATAAAAGCTTTTAAAGCGCAATAATATTTCAAATAGACTTCATAAAAGAGCTATCCTAATTACGATTAGATAGCTCTTTTTTATATTCGATTTAATTTCAACTTTCTTTTTAGCTACGAAAAGATTTTGTTTCTTTGTAGGCAAATCAACTCATTATTTTACACGAAAATTATAATGATTCAGCTTAATACAATTCCCCGATTTTAATTTTTAAAATCTATAATCAGAAATTAACATGAGTTTAGTTAAACTATCTATAAAAGGCATCTCCTATAGTCAAACTCAGAATGGGGCTTACGCTCTAATTTTGAACGAAGTTGATGGCGAAAGAAAACTGCCGATTGTAATCGGTGCCTTTGAGGCTCAATCTATAGCAATTGCTTTAGAAAAAGAAATCAAGCCACCACGCCCTTTGACACACGATTTATTCAAGAATTTTGCCGAGCGATTTGACATTATCGTCAAACAAGTAATCATCCATAAACTAGTTGATGGTGTTTTTTATTCGAGCATCATATGCGAAAGAGATAAAATTGAAGAAATCATAGACGCTAGAACCTCTGATGCCATCGCACTGGCACTTCGCTTCAATGCTCCTATTTTTACCTACAAGAACATTCTCGACAAAGCAGGAATATTTTTAAAAACCAATCCTCAAGATTCTGATAAAGATTCTCAAGAAATTGATGATATATTATCTAATCCCGAAACTTTTGGAAATGACAACGAAGATAAAAATCTTATTGAGCGTCCCTACTTAAAACATAGTCTTCAAGAGTTAACAGAACTACTTGAAGTAGCTGTAAGCCATGAGGATTATGAAAAAGCAGCCAAAATAAGAGATGAAATTTCGAAGAGAGAGTCATAGATTTTTTAATTTTTTTCGAAATCAAACTATTAATTTTTACAATTCCTGATGAAACAATATTTAGATTTAGTACAACACGTAATGGAAAATGGTTGCCAAAAAGGAGACCGTACTGGAACTGGAACCAAAAGTGTATTTGGACATCAGATGCGTTTTGATCTTAATGAAGGATTCCCAATGGTTACTACCAAGAAGCTTCATTTAAAATCAATCATTTATGAATTGTTGTGGTTTTTAAAAGGAGACACCAATATTGAATACCTTCAGAAGAATGGAGTGAAAATATGGGACGCTTGGGCAGATGATAATGGAGATTTAGGTCCTGTTTATGGTCATCAATGGCGCAACTGGAATAGTGAAGAAATTGATCAGATAAAAGATTTAATCACCGAACTAAAAACAAATCCAAACAGCCGAAGAATGATTGTATCGGCATGGAATCCGTCTGTACTTCCTGATACTAGTAAGTCATTTGCTGAGAACGTAGCCAACAATAAAGCGGCGTTACCTCCTTGTCATGCCTTTTTTCAGTTTTACGTTGCAGATGGTAAATTATCTTGTCAACTATACCAACGTAGTGCTGACATATTTTTAGGTGTACCGTTTAACATTGCTTCCTATGCACTTCTTACCATGATGATTGCACAAGTTTGCAATTTAGGTTTGGGTGAGTTTATCCACACATTTGGAGACGCACACATTTACAATAACCACTTTGAGCAATTAGAATTACAACTATCCCGCGAACCTACAGCATTACCGAAAATGAAATTAAATCCAGATATAATGGATATATTTGATTTTGATTTTGATGATTTCACTCTTGAAGGATACGAACCACATGCTGGAATAAAAGGGAGTGTTGCTATCTAATTTAAAGTAATGAAAATGTTTATCGAAATAGAAGTTAGAACCGCATTAATTGTCCACGGATATGATGTGAATGACGTCGCAATTGAAGAAAAGGTCAACGATATAAATTATATAAAAAAATTAGTTGCTATTGAACGTATTCAATCAATAAGCGAACAATATATCTTGGTCACATCCTCTCATAACCGAATAATGTATTGGGAATATAAAGAGACAATGCAGGAAATAAAGCAGCGATTGCAAAGTATTGGAGTAAAGATTGCTTAATTTTTTAACGCGTAAAATAAAAAAATCCGCTTTGCAGCGGATTTTTAAGTTTTATACTTCTAGTACACCATTTTCTGTACCAGCAAACTCATTCCATTTATAGGAATCAGCTTCTGATTCATTTACGTATACACCATCAATTACATATTTAAATTCGTAAGATGAATCTTTTGGCAGTTCAAAGACACCTTTAAATGTTCCATTTTTCAATTTACTTAATGCTCCATCTTCAACACTCCATTTGTTGAAATCACCTACAACAGATGCAGAAACTGCGTCTTTAGCTTCGATTGAAAAAGTAACTTTACAAACTGGTTTTGACTTTATAAATTGTTTCTTTATTGACATAACTATTTCATTTTTAATATTATGTAACAAAGAAAATAAATTATATTGAAGTTTACACAAATACCTACTAGTTTTGCCATAATTACCTCCTATTTGTTAAAATACCAAAAAATCAATAATTATTAAAGGATTAATTACAAATTGCTAAAAAAGATTAGATTCTACAAACGGCAAATTGACCGTCGCTATAGTAAATTTCTAAATTAAATTCTATCTTTAACTTTTAAAACTGACTTATGGAACGCGACCAACACGAATTATACGAATACGCACGCAGAAGGATCAAGGAGAAGAAGCGGCTTTACTACCATTTTGTATTACTAGTAACCAGTTGTTTATTTGCATTTGTGGCTACCAAAATAATCACATTTACATTTAATTTGAATTGGCTAATCTTAGGTTTTACCTTGTGGGCTTTTATATTCATCTTACATTTTATCAAAGTTTTTATTACCAATCGATTTATGAATAAAAATTGGGAAAGAGAACAAATAGACCGATTAGTAGCGATGCAAGTAAAGAAAATATCTGAGTTAAAAATTAAAGTCAATGACGATTCTTCTAATTAATACTCTCATAAAATGATTATAATGATTGCTGCAGTAGCAGAAAACAACGCCTTAGGAAAAAACAATGACCTTGTTTGGCATCTACCAAATGATTTTAAAAGATTCAAAGCAATTACAAGCGGGCATCGTATTGTTATGGGGAGAAAAACTTTTGAAAGCTTTCCCAAGCCACTTCCAAATAGAACGCATATCGTCATTACAAGAAAGAAAGACTACAAACCAGAAGGTTGTATAGTAGTAAATAATTTAGATGAAGCTTTAGCTCTTTGTCCTCAAAATGAAGACTCTTTTATCATAGGAGGAGGAGAAATATACAAATTGGCTCTACCGTTTGCAGATATTCTAGAAGTAACAAGAGTACACCACAGTTTTGAAGCAGATGCTTTTTTTCCTGAGATTAGCCTCGAAGAATGGGATCTATCGAAGTCGGAACCACAATATAAAGATGACAGACATCTTTTTGATTACACTTATCAGACCTTTACCAAAAAATAAAAACACCCCATCTCTGGGGTGTTTTTTTACAATGATTTTAGGATAACAAATCTACTCTTGCAGTAGAATTTGACAACTTAATATAAAAATTACAAAAGTTAACATAGCTCCCGTAAGAAAGATAATAACGTTTGATGTTTTTTGAGAGTACATCTCAAAATAGCCTTTAATACCAAATACCACGAAGGTACTAAAGACAGAGAAAATTAAAATTTCCAAAAACAAATTTAATCCTAAGAACGTATTTTGCGTTATAAACAAATTACTGCTTTTGATAGCAGCACCGTCAAAAAAACACACAAGAACAAATGAAATAACTAGCGCAAAAATTACCCATTTGATTTGACCTGTCAGCTCCTTAATAATCATTGTAATAAATATTAATATTTATTCTGTAAAAATCATCTTTTTACATGTAGTACACAATACCCACTTTTAGTGATATTTCAAATAATATTAGCGGCCTTTAATGGTGCAACTTATACTACTGAACGCCAATTACAGCAAATAAAGCATTAACCATCAATAATCTAACTCCTAAGCAGGGCTCGGAAATATACCTCACATCTCTTTTTAGCAATTATTTCGACATGCCATTTTCTATTTAAAACAGCAAATAATAAAGTCCTTTTTAATTTGCGAAGAACTATCCATACTGTCGCATCTACACCTTTATTTTGGCAATTTTAAGAACTAAATTAAAGTTCAAAATAGATTGTATTATATTTGTGGAAAATATATATAAAAATGTCAAACAACATCACCCCATATAAAAATTCGGAGCTAAGTAAAAAAGAACAGGTCGCGCAAATGTTTGATACCATTTCTGGGAATTATGATAATTTAAATCGTGTCATCTCTTTTGGAATAGATGTAAAATGGAGAAAGAATGTATTGGAGATTGTAAAAAAATCAAAACCAAATACAATTCTTGACATTGCTACTGGAACTGGAGACTTAGCAATATTAATGGCACAGACAAAAGCGGAAAAAATAATCGGACTGGATATATCTGCGGGTATGTTGGAAGTAGGTGAAAAGAAAATCGCAGCAAAAAATCTATCTAAAACAATCGAAATGGTTTTGGCAGATTCTGAAAATATGCCTTTCGAAAATGATTACTTTGATGCCATAACGGTTGCATTTGGTGTGCGAAATTTCGAAAACTTAGAAAAAGGTTTGAAAGAAATATTGAGAGTCCTGAAGCCAGGTGGAGTATTTGTTATATTAGAAACATCTGTCCCGGTAAAAACACCATTCAAACAAGGATATAATTTTTACACAAAAAACATTTTACCATTAATTGGAAAATTATTTTCAAAAGACGATGTAGCATACGGATACCTATCTGAATCTGCTGCTCAATTTCCTTATGGAGAAGCTCTGAACAATATTTTAAGAAAAATTGGGTTTATAGAAGTGAAAGCAATGCCCCAAACTTTTGGAGTTGCAACCATTTACTCTGCATCTAAAAAATAATATTGACATTACAGTAAGCTTAACAATGAAAAAAATAGCGGCACTTATAATTTTGTTTACCCTATCTCTTGACAGTATAGCACAATCAGGAACAAACATGTTTGGGAAAGACCCTATTATTCATCTGGAAAACTTTCAGAAACAAAGAGTCTACTTTGGTTACTATTTGGGATTTAATACCTTTGATTTTAAAATTGATTACAAGGATGTTCAACCTATCGATGTTGCAGTCAAAAAAACAACAGGATTTAATGTTGGTATCGTCGCCGATTTAAAACTTCAGGAATACATCAACCTTCGGTTTGAGCCGGGCTTATACTATGCAAAAAGAGATTTAACATTTCCCGGCTTTATTAATGAGGCAGAAGCATTAAGAGAAGTGAGCAGTACCTACATTCACTTTCCTCTATTACTAAAATTTTCTGCTTTACGTACCGGAAATATTCGACCCTATTTAGTAGGTGGAATCTCGTCGACATTAAATCTTTCTAGCAATTCAAAATCAAAAGACGACAACAACGAACAAAAATTTAGAGTAAAGCCATGGACTTCAAGTTACGAGGTCGGCTTTGGAATTGATATTTTTTCGCAATATTTTATATTTTCCCCTTCAATCAGAGGTCTTTTCGGATTAAAAGATGAATTGATTCGCGATAATGATCCTAACAGTCCATGGACGGGAAATATCGATTCTATGAAAAGTCGTGCCATATTAATTAACTTCACTTTTCATTAAATTGCTATAATGACCTTCTAAATTCACTTAAAATAATTGCGGTGGCAGTGGCAACATTTAAACTTTCTGTTTGTTGCAGTTCTCCTGAACGAGGAATAGTCAATCTATTTCTAACGAGTAATTCTATTTCAGGTGAAATACCGTTTGCTTCATTTCCCATGACGATAATTCCTTCTTGTGGCAATACTGTTTTATAAATAGAATCACTGTCCATAAAAGTACCAAATATTTGTTTTGATGATTTTTTCAGGTATTCACTTAGATTTATATAGTTCACATTTACCCTACCTATAGATCCCATTGTAGCTTGCACCACTTTTGGATTATAAATATCAACAGTCTCTGTAGTACATAATAATTGTTTAATACCAAACCAATCACATAATCTTAGAATGGTCCCCATGTTACCTGGATCGCGTATGGAATCTAATGCTAGCACGATACCTGAATCATTAATAGGCTTTTCTTCGGGTATTTTAAAAATTGCCAAACAGCTATTTGGAGTCGCAAGAGCAGATATTTTTTTCAAGTCCGCTTCTTGCGTTAGTGTTTTACTAAAGGCGTCAACTTCTGGGAAATCATTTTTGGTCGTATACAAATGAAGCAACTCAAAATTAGAATTCAGCAACTCCCGAATACCTTTCACACCTTCAGCAAAAAACATTTGTTGGGCAATTCTATACTTTTTCTGCTGTAAACTTGTTATAAGTTTGATTTGGTTTTTACTAACCATAAAAATATGTACTTTTGAATTAAATATTTTAGAACACTTGAAAAAACTTTCGACAAAAATATCATTTATTATTCTAATTGGAATACTAATCGCTGCCTGTAACGCCGAAAAAAGAGTTCCAGATGGAAAACGCCTACTTACAAAAAATAAAATACTTGTAAATGGTAAGCGTACCACTTCAGAAAATGTTAGCAATCAGCTCTACCAAAAGCCGAATGGAACACTTTTGGGTTATCCGTTGCGTCTGAACATGTACAACATTGCCAATCTTAATCCAGACTCTACCTATCAAGCAAAATTTACTGCAGATCCGAAAAAATACGAAAGAAAGTCAAAATGGTTATCTGCAAAACAGGTTGATCGACTTGGAAAATCATTCTGGTACCATGGAATTCATGACTTTTTGAAAAAAACTGGTGAAGCACCAGTAATTATTGATACCGCTAAATCAGTAAAATCACTGTTACGATTAAAGTACTATTATTTCAACAATGGATATTTTAATGTGGATGCAAATTATCAAGTAGATAGTTTAAAGGACAAAAAAGGACAAATACGTTACAATATAAGCACAGGTAAGCCTTATTTATTGGACACGATTAGATCTACTATTTCTACTCCTGTTTTAGATTCACTATATGAAGAAACTAAAAAGTTAAGCTTGTTAAAATCAGGAAAACAGTTTAATACTGCTGATTTTGAAGAAGAAAAAACTAGAATTACGACCTATTTTAGAAACAATGGTATTTACCACTTTCAGCCTACGTATATAAATTTTGATATTGATACCATTCAAAAGGTAGAGCAGGCCAATGTAAACCTTATCATAAATAACTATACTTACCAAGACAAAGATTCGACCAAAACCGAGCCTTTTAAAAGATATAAAATTAGTGAAGTTAATGTCTATACAGATTACACAGCAAACAACAATAATAAACCTATAAAAGACAGTGTCACTTATAGAAGAATCAATCTATACAGTCATGAAAAATTAAAATACAAGCCTCATGCCATTGCAGATGCTATCTTTATTTCTCAAGGAACTTTCTTTGCAGACTATAAGACTGTTCTAACAACACGATATCTGAACAACCTTAAAGTTTTTAATTATCCGATTGTACAGTATGAAGTTGACAAAAGAGATACAACATACAGTTCATTACTCGCAAAAATCTACTTAACTCCCAGAAAAAAGTACAGCTTTGGTGCATCTGTAGATGTGACGCATTCCAACATTCAAGATGTTGGAATCTCAGTTAGCCCTGCCTTAACAATTAGAAACATTTTTAAGGGAGCTGAAACTTTAGAGATTTCAGCAAAAGGAAATTTGGGTTCATCAAAAGATTTAGCCAATCCAAACAATCAGTTTTTTAATGTTTCTGAGTACGGAATCGATGTCAAGTTAAACTTCCCGAGAATCTTCTTGCCTTTTGGAACAGAAAAAATTATTCCTAAAAGTATGATTCCATCGACCATTATCGCTACCGGTTTTTCTCGACAGACAAATATTGGTTTGGATAAAGAAAATTTCACAAGCTCCTTTGCTTATAACTGGACACCTAAAAAAAATAACAGTTCTCGTTTTGACTTGTTGAATGCTCAGTTTGTTCGAAATTTAAATCCACAGAATTATTACAATGTATATTCGTCTTCCTATGATGCGCTGAACACGATTGGACAAACTTATAGTGTGAATGCAGCTGATTTTGACTCGGATGGTGATTTAATTATTGAAGATGGAACGACTGGTTTTACAAATGATGTAATTTCTGGCAACACTTCATTATCCTCAACAGATGACGATTACCAAACAGTAAAAAGTATTGAAGAAAGGAGAGTTCGTTTAACAGAAAATTCTTTTATTCTATCTACAAGTTTCACCTTTTCGAAGACAACCAAAACGGATCTTCAAGACAATACGTTTTATCTTTTTAAAACAAAAATAGAATCTGCAGGCTCTTTACTGTCTATGATTGCAAGAGCAGCAAAATTGCAAAGTAATGCCGACGGAAATTATGAACTCTTCAATTTACAATATTCAGAATATATAAAAACGGAATTTGACTATATCAAACATTGGGATTTAGGAAAAGAAAAAGTATTTGCAGTGCGTTCTTTCTTTGGGATAGCAATTCCTTTTGGCAACTCTGAAAACATTCCTTTCTCACGAAGTTATTTTGCAGGAGGATCAAATGACAATCGCGCATGGCAGCCTTACAGCTTGGGACCAGGAAGTAGTGGAGGTACAAATGACTTTAACGAAGCAAATATGAAAATTGCTTTGAGCGCAGAATTTCGATTTAAAATTTTAGGAGAATTGAAAGGAGCACTCTTTGCTGATACTGGTAACATCTGGAATGTCTTAGATAATGTAACTGATGAATCCTACCGATTCACCAGTATAAAAAGCCTAGAAAACATGGCATTAGGTACTGGATTTGGATTGCGATACGATTTAAACTTCTTCATTGTTCGATTTGATTTTGGTTTTAAAACCTACAATCCGGCTAAAGATATGGGAGAAAAATGGTTTAAAGAATTGAATCTTTCCAAGACTGTGGTAAATTTTGGTATCAATTATCCATTCTAATGCTATTTAATTCTTATTTTTGCAGTCTTAAACTAAAAACTAAAAGTAACTAAAAACAATTAAAATGGCACACAACATCAAAGCGGGAGTAGCTACAGGAGATCAAGTTCAAGAAATTTTTAACTATGCTAAAGAAAAAGGATTCGCTCTTCCTGCTGTAAACGTAACAGGATCAAGCACTATCAATGGAGTTCTAGAAACGGCAGCAAAATTAAATGCTCCAGTAATTATTCAGTTCTCAAATGGTGGAGCTCAATTTAACGCTGGAAAAGGATTATCAAATGCAGGAGAAAAATCAGCAATCGCTGGTGGTATTGCAGGTGCAAAACATGTACATGCTCTTGCAGCAGCATACGGAGCAACTGTAATTTTACATACTGATCATTGTGCAAAAAAATTATTGCCTTGGATCGACGGTTTATTAGATGCTTCAGAAGAACATTTCGCGGCAACAGGAAAACCATTGTTTAGCTCTCATATGATAGATTTATCTGAAGAGCCAATTGAAGAAAATATCGAAATCTGTAAAGGTTACCTAGCTCGTATGAGTAAAATGGGAATGACTTTGGAAATTGAATTAGGAATTACAGGTGGTGAAGAAGATGGTGTTGACAACTCTGATGTTGATAGCTCTAAATTATACACACAACCAGAAGAGGTGTCTTATGCTTACGAAGAATTATCTAAAATAAGCCCTAAGTTCACTATCGCAGCAGCTTTTGGAAACGTTCACGGTGTTTACAAACCAGGAAACGTAAAATTAACTCCAAAAATCCTTAAAAATTCTCAAGATTTCGTACAAAAGAAATTCAACACGGGTAACAATCCAGTTGATTTTGTTTTCCACGGTGGATCAGGTTCTACAGTAGAAGAAATCAGAGAAGGTATTAGCTACGGGGTAATCAAAATGAACATTGATACTGATTTGCAATTTGCTTACACAGAAGGTATCCGTGACTATATGGTAAAAAACATTGACTATTTGAAAACTCAAATTGGTAATCCTGATGGAAGCGATGTTCCTAACAAAAAATATTATGACCCAAGAAAATGGGTTCGTGAAAGTGAAGTAACTTTTAACACAAGACTTGAGCAAGCATTTGCTGACTTAAACAATGTGAATACACTATAAAAATTATGAATTATGAGTTGTGAAACAAGGCTTTAGTGCTTTTTTCACAACTCATAATTTTATAATACATAACTTATAATTAATTAATATGGCTTGGTTTAAACGACAAGAAAAGGGAATCACTACTGCTACCGAAGACAAAATGGATGTTCCAAAGGGACTTTGGTACAAATCTCCTACTGGAAAAATCATTGATGCTGACGAATTGGAACGCAACTTATTTGTAAGTCCAGAAGACGGTTTCCACGTAAGAATTGGTAGTGCAACTTATTTTGAAATTTTATTTGATGACAACAAATTTGTCGAATTGGATAAAAACCTGACTTCTAAAGATCCTCTGAACTTTGTTGATACAAAGAAATATTCAGATCGTCTGAAACAAGTTACCGAAAAAACCAAACTTAAAGACGCCGTGCGTACTGGAGTTGGACAATCAAAAGGAAAAGATATAGTAATTTGCTGTATGGATTTCGCCTTTATTGGTGGATCTATGGGTGCCGTTGTGGGAGAGAAAATCGCAAGAGGTATTGATCACGCTATCGCAAACAAATTACCTTTCTTGATGATCTCCAAATCAGGGGGAGCCCGTATGATGGAAGCTGCTTACTCGTTAATGCAATTAGCAAAAACTTCTGTCAAGCTAGCACAATTGGCAGAAGCAAAACTACCATACATCTCTCTTTGTACAGATCCTACAACAGGAGGAACTACTGCATCATACGCCATGCTTGGAGATATCAATATCGCCGAACCAGGAGCATTAATTGGTTTTGCAGGTCCACGTGTTGTGCGCGACACTACAGGTAAAGATTTACCAGAAGGGTTTCAAACTTCCGAGTTTTTACTTGAACACGGTTTCTTAGATTTTATAACCGCTAGAAAAGAGTTGAAAGACAAGATTAACTTGTACATCGATTTGATTCAGAATAATGAAATAAGATAATTCAAGATCCCGAGCAATCGGGATTTTTTTTGCTTTATACTTTTCAAAGCCTGCCATTTATTTTCATCTAGGAGCGGCACATCTACTGCACTTAAGACCTCTCCTCCTGCTCTACACTATATCTCTTGCTTTGGCTATCGCCACACAAGAGGATGCCGCTTCGATCAGGGCTAATTACAACTTTAACTCTTTCATTACTATTCACTGCAAAAATCAGTATTAGCCTTCGATTAAGTCGAATTATATGCAAATGAATAACTTTAGAATAAATTGCTCCTCTTTTAAAACTGAGAAGCATTTACATAATATATTTATTCACATAAAAACTTTAATCATATATAATGACATAATGTGATATTATACCCAAAAAGCAAAATTTGGTAATAATATTGCAAAGTAATTTTGCAAAACTACCTGCAATTCAAATAAGTTTCTATATTTACACATTATTCCTAAATGACGTAAGAACTCAACCACCTCCCGTAAGAATTGGATTAAATACAGTTAAAAACCAATCTAAAAAAATCAAATTACACTCAAATGAGTTCAGCAGAAACAAAAAAAGCAGGCCTTTTATCCAACCTTACCACACAAATTCTTATTGCAATGATCCTTGGAGCAGCCTTAGGAATTGTAATTCACAATAACATATCTGAAGCAACTGCATTAGAGTTCAGTAATAAGATCAAAATACTTGCAACTATTTTCATTCGATTGGTACAAATGATTATATCGCCATTGGTATTTACAACTCTCGTAGTTGGAATTGCTAAGCTAGGAAATGTAAGCGCAGTAGGTAGAATTGGAGGGAGAGCTTTGGGTTGGTTCTTCACAGCTTCGTTTATCTCCTTATTGTTAGGAATGTTTTTTGTAAATATTCTAGAACCTGGAGTAGGTTTAAATTTATCAAATGTAGATTTAGGAACAGCAACAGAAGTAGCCGAAAAAACGAAAACAATATCTTTTGATAATTTTATCGAACACATTGTCCCTAAAAGTATTTTCGAAGCAATGGCAACCAACGAAATTTTACAAATCGTTGTCTTTTCGATCTTTTTTGGCTTGGCAGCAGCTTCTTTAGGCGATTATGTAAAACCAGTTGTAGTGTTCCTAGATAAAACTTCTCACATAATTTTAAAGATGGTGACCTACGTAATGAATTTTGCACCAATAGGTGTGTTTGGAGCCATTGCAGGGGTTTTTGCCGTTAGAGATTTCCAAGAATTAGCAATTACTTATTTTAAATTTTTCGGTTCCTTTTTAATTGGAATTTCTTCCTTATGGGTTGTTCTAATCCTTGTAGGTTATATTTTTCTAAAAAGCAGAATGACTGTATTATTAAAAAGAATTGTTAGTCCTCTAATTATTGCTTTTGGAACTACAAGTAGTGAAGCAGTATTTCCTAAACTTACTGAAGAATTGGAACGATTTGGAGTAAAAGACAAAATTGTTTCATTTATGTTACCACTAGGCTATTCATTCAATCTTGATGGTAGTATGATGTACATGACTTTTGCCAGTATTTTTATAGCGCAAGCCTATGGTATAGAACTAGATATCGCTACACAAATGACAATGCTATTAGTGCTGATGCTCACTAGTAAAGGGATTGCTGGTGTCCCTAGGGCAAGCTTAGTAGTCGTTGCTGCAACTTGCGGAATGTTTGATATTCCAATAGAAGGAATTGCCTTAATACTACCAATCGATCACTTTTGTGACATGTTTAGAAGCGCTACAAACGTTTTAGGAAATGCTTTAGCAACATCTGTCGTTGGACAATGGGAAGGTAACGAAGAAATTGAGGCCACAGAATGACCTTCTGAAAAAAGTAGTTCAACAACAAAGATTTACAGTTTAGATAAGCTAATCATTCCAGTTAAAAATGGATGATTAGCTTTTTTCATTTAAGAAAGTATGATTACACTGCCTAAAGCTTTTATACCATTCGAGAATAATAAATTAAAAAATGCTGAGGTCACTAATAATTTGCATTTTTTGAATGAAGTTAATTATATATCTTTTTGAGATATTACGTAGTACAATTTATCATTATACTTTTAAACACAAATCACCAATCAACTCAAATAGAAATAATTAAATCTGTTTTTAAGCTTTTCTTATAATTTTCCTACTACATATTTCATAACTTACAAATTGAAAGTAGTAAAAGTATAACGTTAGCTATCTATTCTACTTTCAATTTATTATGCTTTTTTAAAAATATAAATCATGAAAAATATAGATTTTAGCAACTTAAAAGTAATTTACGTCAATTGTACCTTAAAAAAATCTCCCGAGATTAGCCACACTTCTCATTTGATAGATGTTTCAAAAACTATTATGAAAAAAGAAAAGGTGACCGTTGACGAAATCCGATTGATTGATCACCGAGTAGCGAGCGGAGTGTATCCTGATATGACAGAGCACGGGTGGGATGTTGACGAATGGCCTGCATTATTCAAGCGAATTATTAATGCAGATATATTAATTATAGGAACACCTATATGGCTAGGAGAAAAATCATCTGAAGCTCAGAAGTTAATTGAAAGATTATACGCCATGAGTGGATTAACAAACGACAAAGGACAGTATCTCTTTTACGGCAAAGTAGGCGGAAACATCATAACAGGTAATGAAGATGGTGTAAAACATTGCGCAATGGGAATGCTGTATTCGCTACAACATGTGGGTTACTCGATCCCTCCGCAAGCCGACAGTGGATGGATTGGAGAAGTTGGGCCTGGACCAAGTTACGGGGATAAAGAATGGAAAGGTAAAAAACTAGAGAAACCAATTGGCTTTGACAGTGATTTCACCAACAGGAATACCACATTTATGACCTATAATTTACTTCATCTTGCATCTATGCTAAAAGCAAATGGTGGATACCCTAAATATGGAAATTCTAGAGAAGATTGGGACAATGGCGAGCGCTGGGAATTTGACAATCCTGAATACAGATAGAATAGTATAGATATTATTATGGCTTGACACCGAAGTTTGGAATTACAATTAGATCTGAATTCTAAAACAAATCTAAACTTGGGTGTCAATTTGTAGTAGCTCAAAATTTCCAAGCAAGTTCAGTATAATACATATATAAATTCTTCGGCGTTGTTTTGTAACTACTACATACCAGTTCTAATTGCCTCAACTGGATCTAACCTCGAAGCTGTTATGGCAGGAATAATTCCAGCGATTAATCCAATAATTGCAGCTAAGAAGGTGCCCAAAAATACATTTCCGTAACTTAATACAAATTCGAAATCTGCTAAATTTGTAGCTATAATTGACATTATAAACACTAAGAGCAGACCAATTACCCCACCAATTACAGAGAGAATTACTGATTCAAATAAAAATTGAAATAAAATAAACCTATTCTTGGCACCCAATGATTTTTGGATACCGATTAAATTGGTTCTTTCCTTTACAGAAACAAACATAATATTAGCTATTCCAAAACCACCAACAAGTAGAGAAAAACCACTGATTATCCATCCCATTACATTCATCTGACCTATGATCCCATCAATTAAATTGGTAAACCCAGAAAAAACATTAATGAAGAAATTATCAAACTGACCATCTTTCATTCCTCTGTAATTACGGAGTTTCCCAGTTAGTTCCGCTTTGTAAGCATCCATATCAACACCCTTGGTAGGCTTTAAAATAATTACTGGAGTCATAGCATCGTTATTATCTCCATACATTCTTCGAATAAAATTTACAGGTATATAAACTGAAACATCATTACTATCACCAAATAGACCTTCACCCTTTTTCTTTAAAACACCAATTACTGTAAAACGTTGACCATATAATCTGATATTTTTGCCAATTGGATCTATATTTTCGAACAAAGAATTGGCAATTTCGAAACCTAACACAATTACTGCCTTACCGGAATTAGACTCTGATTCATTATAGAAACGACCACTTTCAAATTCGAGACCTTGAATATTTATGAATTCAGAAGAAACTGCTACAATATTAACATCGCTTGCTGTTTTCTCTTCTTGTTTTAATAATTCGTTTTTTAGAAATACTTGATAAGCTACCTCTTCTGTATTATTTAGTGAGCTTTTTAAATACTCATATTCATCATATTTGACATCAGGATATTGCTCTCTTTTCCATTTTGGAATTTCAGAGGGACCAAAAGAGAAACGCATTAAGTAAATTGTATTTTTATCTAAATTACTTAAATCACTAGTAATTTTTCTATCTAATGAATCAACTGCTGCCAAGACAGCAATGATGGAAAATATTCCAATCGTCACTCCCAACAACGACAATAATGTACGTAGCATATTATTGGTTAATGCGTGAATCGCAAAAACAAAACTTTCTTTTAGTAATCGAAAATATAAACGCATTAAGAGATGGATTTTGAATCAAGTAAAATTCCAACTTTTATCTTCAATAAGCAAATAAATTAAAGCAACTCCTTCATTTTAAAAGCTAATTTTAATAATATTAAGCCAATTAACAAGTATTTCAAAATTATCTCTTTTTCAAATAGTCTTATTTTCAGTTAAAAAAACTACTTTTGCACTTTCAAATTATAACACAATATGAGCACAACTAAAACAATTCAATCAGCATTAATTTCAGTTTTTTCTAAAGAAGGTCTTGAGCCTATTGTAAGACAACTACACAGCCAAAGCGTAACATTGTATTCTACAGGAGGTACAGAGGACTTTATAAAAAATCTAGGAATTCCTGTTGTGCCTGTTGAAGATGTGACTTCTTACCCTTCGATCTTAGGTGGAAGAGTAAAAACATTGCACCCAAAAGTTTTTGGTGGTATATTGAATAGACAAGATCATGAAGGCGATATCGCACAAATGATAGAATACAATATTCCACAAATTGACTTAGTAATTGTTGATTTATATCCGTTTGAAAAAACTGTTGCATCTGGAGCTAGTGAATCTGATATTATTGAAAAAATTGATATTGGTGGTATTTCACTGATTCGTGCTGCTGCAAAAAACTTCAAAGACACAGCGATTGTTGCTTCTGTTGATGATTATGCATTATTCTTGGACATGATTACTTCTCAAGAAGGTGCTACTACAATTGAAGACAGAAAATTGTTAGCTACAAAAGCTTTTCACGTTTCTTCTCATTACGATGGTGCTATCTTTAACTACTTTAATACTGACGAAACTTTCTATAAAGAAAGTATTGCCAACGGACAAATACTACGTTACGGAGAAAACCCACACCAAAAAGGGTTTTTCTTTGGTGATTTTGAAGCAATGTTTACCAAATTACACGGTAAAGAACTTTCATACAACAACTTACTTGATGTAGACGCTGCAGTTAATTTAATCAATGAATTTAAAACTGACGGACCTACATTTGCCATTTTAAAACACAACAACGCTTGTGGACTAGCATCAAGAGACACTATCGAGGAAGCTTACAACGCTGCTTTGGCATGTGATCCTACTTCTGCATTTGGGGGAGTATTGATTGCAAATAGTACAATTGACGTAGCAACTGCAATTGAAATAAATAAATTATTTTGTGAAGTAGTAATCGCTCCTTTATATGATTACGAAGCTTTGGCAATTTTACAAGAAAAGAAAAATAGAATTGTATTAATACAAAATGAGGTCGAATTACCTAACCGTCAAGTAAGAACATGTTTGAATGGTTTGTTAATTCAAGACAGAAACAGTATTACAGACAATAAAGAAGACTTAAAGACCGTTACTACTACAAGTCCTTCAGAACAAGAGATTCAAGATTTAATCTTTGCTTCTAAAATTTGTAAAAACACGAAATCAAACACGATTGTTTTCGCTAAAAATGGTACTTTGATTTCATCAGGTACAGGTCAAACTTCAAGAGTAGATGCATTACTCCAAGCTATTGAAAAAGCCAAACACTTTGGATTTGATTTGACTGGAGCCTCTATGGCAAGTGACGCATTTTTCCCGTTTCCTGACTGTGTAGCTCTAGCGAAAGAAGCTGGAATTACCGCTGTAATTCAACCAGGAGGATCTATAAAAGACGCATTAAGTATTGACTATTGCAATGAAAATAATTTGGCAATGGTATTTACAGGAACACGTCATTTCAAACATTAATTTGTTTAACTTTGTGCTCGATTAAATTTATAACTTTTAACCCAAAATAATCTATGGGATTTTTTGATTTCATGACTGAGGATATCGCGATAGACCTTGGTACCGCTAATACCTTAATTATCCATAATGACAAAGTCGTTATCGATAGTCCATCTATAGTTGCTCGTGATAGAATTTCAGGCAAAATAATAGCCGTTGGTAAAGAAGCTAACTTGATGCAAGGTAAAACGCATGAAAACATTAAAACGATTAGGCCACTTAAAGATGGTGTAATTGCTGATTTTGATGCTTCAGAAAAGATGATAAGCATGTTTATCAGAAGTATTCCAGCATTAAAAAAGAAGATGTTCACTCCTGCCCTTCGTATGGTAGTATGTATTCCTTCAGGAATTACAGAGGTAGAGATGAGAGCAGTAAAAGAATCTTGTGAGAGAGTAAATGGTAAAGAAGTGTATTTAATACACGAACCTATGGCTGCAGCAATTGGTATTGGAATCGATATCATGCAACCAAAAGGTAATATGATTGTTGACATAGGTGGTGGTACTACCGAAATTGCAGTAATCGCTTTGGGTGGAATTGTATGTGATAAGTCTGTGAAAATTGCAGGTGATGTGTTTACAAATGACATCGTATATTACATGCGTACGCAACACAATTTGTTTGTAGGTGAAAGCACTGCAGAAAAAATTAAAATACAAATAGGAGCAGCTATTGAAGATTTAGAAACCCCTCCAGAGGACATGTCAGTTCAAGGTAGAGATTTGCTTACAGGGAAACCTAAGCAAGTCGAAGTATCTTATAGAGAAATTGCCAAAGCGCTAGACAAGTCTATTCAAAGAATTGAAGATGCGGTAATGGAAACTTTATCTCAGACTCCTCCTGAATTAGCTGCAGATATCTACAACACAGGTATTTATTTAGCTGGTGGAGGTTCTATGTTAAGAGGTTTAGACAAACGTATTTCTCAAAAAACCGATTTACCTGTTTACATCGCTGAAGATCCATTAAGAGCAGTAGTTCGTGGAACTGGAATAACATTAAAAAATATAGGTAAATTTAAAAGTATCTTAATCAAATAAGATTTTCTTATCTGTATCTGATTTTTTATAAGATTATATAAACTTATAAAAAATCAGATATTACGCCTATTTTGAAACATATAATCAAATAAGAAAATGCAGCAAATTTTTAATTTCATATTCAAAAACAGTAATCGAATACTGTTTTTGCTGTTATTATGCATTTCACTATTGCTTACTATTCAATCGCATTCTTTTCATAAAAGTAGAGTTATTAGTTCTGCAAACTTCGTTAGCGGAGGTGTGTACGAGAAGATTAACAATGTAAGTGAATATTTGAATTTACAAACTCAAAATGAAGCTTTGGCTCTTGAAAATGCAAGATTAAAAAGTATTTTATTCAGTACCAAAGACACTACCGAAATTAAGAAAATAGAAAATCTAGAAGGAGTTGCTCCTGATGATATTCTTGTTTCGAAGGTTATCCATAATTCTTATAACGCACCAGAAAACTTTTTGACTTTAAATTCAGGAACTTTAAAAGGTGTTGAACCTGATATGGGCGTTATAAATAATCTTGGTATTGTTGGTATCGTTGATAAAACTTCACCTAACTATGCAACTGTAGTAAGTCTTTTGAATACCAGGTCTCAGATCAATGCAAAGGTTAAAAAATCAAATCATTTTGGATCATTAGTTTGGAATGGAAAAAGCACCGGCTTTGTACAACTTATTGATGTACCGAGACTTGCATCTGTTAGAAAAGGAGATACCATTGTTACAGGTGGGCAATCTGTTATTTTTCCAGAAAATATAAACATTGGTACAATTGATAAAATTTACATTGACAATAAAACCAATTATTACACGCTAAATATTAAACTTTTTAATGACATGACTAATTTGGGCCATGTTTACATTATAAAAAGCAAGAACAGAGCCGAATTGAATAATCTAGAAAACCAAAATAAAAAAAATGAATAGCTCTTTGTTAGTCAATGTTTTTCGGTTTATACTATTATTAGCCGTTCAAATTGTTATATTCAACAATATGACTTTTTTGGGCTTTATCATGCCACTGCCCTATATTTTATTCATTATACTTTATCCTGTAAATGGTAATAAATCAGGATTACTATTTGCAAGCTTTTTATTAGGATTAGCGATGGACTTCTTTTCAAATTCAGGAGGTACGCATGCTACAGCTTGCATTGTACTCGCTTATTTTAGACCGGCGATTTTTAAATTCTCATTTGGTGTGAGTTATGAATATCAAACGATTAAAATAAATGATTCGCTTACCCCAGAACGGTTCTCCTTTATATTGCTAGCTGTTCTGATTCATCATATAACATTATTTATCGTAGAAGCTTTCCAAGTTACTATCATTCTAGACATTCTACTGCGAACCTTACTAAGTGCTGTATTTACAATTCTTAGTTGTATTATTATAATCTATCTTATTAAGCCCGTAAAAAGATGAGAAAAATACTGCTGCCTTCCTTAATTATCATAGCAGCATCATTGCTACTAATTCGCATATTTTATTTGCAAGTAATCAACGATACTTTCAAACTAAAATCAGAGAATAATGCAATAAAAATAAAATATGATTACCCAGAAAGAGGTTATATTTTCGACAGAAATGGCAAATTATTAGTATCTAATCAAGCTTCTTATGATATTATGGTTATTCCTAGAGAATTAAAAAATATCGATACATTAGAGTTCTGCCAACTTTTAAAAATCACTAAAGAAGATTTCATTAAGAACATAAAAAAGGCGAAGGTTTATAGCCCTAGACTTCCATCGGTTTTTTTACCACAATTAAATAAAAGCGAGTTTGCCGCTTTCCAGGAAAAAATCCGAAAATTTGAAGGTTTCTATTTTCAAAAACGATCTTTAAGAGACTATGAAGTCGATTATGGAGCGAATGTTTTTGGCGGAATTACAGAAGTAAACGAAAGCAAAATAGCAAAGAACCCTTACTATAAAAGCGGTGATTTAATAGGAGTGCAGGGAGTTGAGCAAAGCTACGAAGAAATACTTCGTGGAATCAAAGGTGTAAAATACATTCAAAAAGACAAATACAATCGAGAAATAGGATCTTATAAAGAAGGTAAGTACGACACAATTGCTGTACAAGGTGAAGACATCAACCTTACCATTGATGCCGAAATTCAAAAATATGGTGAGCAATTAATGATCAACAAACGTGGTGGAATCGTAGCAATCGAACCTCAAACAGGTGAGATTTTGGCTTTGATCACTGCTCCTTCCTACGATCCATCGATATTAGTTGGTAGACAACGATCAAAAAACTATACTTTATTATATTATGATTCTATCGCAAAACCGCTATATGATAGAGGATTACTTGCGGAATACCCTCCTGGGTCACCGTTCAAAATCTTAACTGGTTTGGTTGCACTTCAAGAAGGTGTCATCGATGAGCAAACTACGTTTGTTTGTCATCACGGTTTTAGCTACGCTCGCGGACGCTTTATGGCTTGTCACGGTTTTGGACCACATCAATTAAATAACGGAATTTACAATTCATGTAATACTTACTTTGCATCTGCCTACATGAAAACCATCAACAAATATGCTAAACCAGCCTACGCAGTTGATGTATGGAGTAATCACGTTAAAAGTTTTGGACTAGGTGATTTTATGGGTTATGATTTACCTACCGGAAGAAGAGGAAATATTCCTGACTCCAAGACCTATAAAAAGATCTATCCTAATGGTGGATGGAGAAGTACAACTATTGTCTCAAATTCGATCGGACAAGGGGAAGTATTGATGACTCCAATTCAACTAGCAAATATGATTGCGACAGTATCAAATGAAGGTTATTACTATACCCCTCATATCATAAAAAAGATTAAGGGAGGTGCTATCGACAAAAAGTTTACAACAAAACACGTAACCACTATCGACAAGAAATATTTTAAACCTGTAATTCAAGGTCTTCATGACGTATACAATTTTGGTACCGCCAGCTCTTTGAGAGTAGAAGGGATTGAAATTTGTGGAAAAACGGGTACGGCAGAAAACTTTGCGAAAATTGGAGGAAAGAGAGTGCAATTAAAAGATCACTCTATTTTTGTTGCCTTTGCCCCGAAAGATAATCCAAAAATAGCTATTGCTATCATGGTAGAAAATGGTGGATACGGTGCAACAATTGCAGGACCAATCGCTAGTTTAATGATTGAAAAGTACTTAAGGAAAAAAATCACCAGAGTCGACTTAGAAAAACGAGTTCTTGGAATTAGTTTAAGAGATCAATATGCAAGATTAGGCGGAATGGCCGAAGCTAACGCCATTGAGTCTACGCCAAAAGAAAATTTTGTAAAAAATATGGCAGCAGCAGTAAAGGTCGATTCGACTAAGAAAATTAATTAGAGATTCATTACAATGAAAAATCAAAGTATTAAGAAAAATCTCGATTGGAGTTGCGTAATTATCTATAGCGCATTAGTGATTTTAGGCTGGTTAAATATATTTTCATCATCGCTTTCATCACCAGATAATACCTATCAAAAGCAATTGATCTTTATTGTTTTGACAATTCCTTTAATTTTTATCATTCTTGCTATAGATGGTAAAATCTACGAGAAATATGCAAGTATTATTTTTGTTGTCTCACTTATCTCTCTTGCAGGCCTATTTGTTGCTGGAAAGACAATTGCAGGGCAGAGATGTTGGTATGCCATAGGGAGTTTCACTATTCAGCCTTCTGAGTTTGCTAAAGCCGCCACATCGTTAGCACTCGCAAAGTATTTAAGTGACTCGCAAATCAATTTAAAGGACGTAAACAGACAAATTCAAGCGCTAGCAATAGTATTTCTACCCGTTTTTCTAATCTTGCCTCAACCAGATCCTGGGAGCGCCTTGATTTATAGCATCTTTTTTGTTGTATTATATAGAGAAGGACTGCCAGCTTGGTATGTACTTACAGGTGCAGCAGCGATAGTTTTATTTGTACTTACATTAGTAATTGAACCACAATATGTAATTCTCTTAGCCCTAGTTGCGCTCGTTTTACATTATTTTAAATCAAGGTTAGGAGATCGAAATATTGTATTAAGCAGTATACTCTTTGCATTAATGTCGGGATTCGTACTTTCTGTTAGCTATGTATTTGAAAATGTCTTTAAACAGCATCATCGTGATCGTTTTAATATTTTACTAGGAAAAACGGTTGATTTAAAAGGTATAGGCTATAATACAAATCAATCAGAAATTGCTATTGGTTCAGGAGGATGGATCGGAAAAGGTTTTCTTGAAGGAACACAAACTAAGGGTGGTTTCGTACCTGAACAGCATACTGACTATATTTTCACTACAGTAGGTGAAGAATGGGGTTTTGCTGGTTCATTGGTAGTTATAGGTTTATTTGCCGCCCTGCTTTTGAGAATCATCTATTTAGCCGAGAGGCAAAAGACTAAATTCAGTAGAGTTTACGGCTATTGCGTGGCAGGGATATTATTCACACACTTTTTCGTCAACATCTCGATGGTCGTTGGTATTTTCCCTACCATCGGAGTACCATTACCTTTCTTTTCCTACGGAGGTTCTGGATTATGGGGATTTACCATTTTGCTCTTTATATTCCTAAAAATGGACGCCAACAAAGTAAATGAGTGGTAGAAAGTTATGGCTATTTTAATTTGATAGCCATAACTTAGAATCAGTATTCATTTCTAATTTATTTTCAATCTTGTCATCTAGATTAGGAAAAAAATCTATTCCAGTAAGTTTTTCAATCCTATCAACAGATACAACGAACTCATAAAGGGATTTGTCACTCTTTTCATTGGGCATTAAGAACGCTATCATTTTCTGTTTTCCTACCTCATCCTCAAATACTATTTTGTAGAAATAATCAGGCACAGCTACTTTTTGATTGCCTATTGTTTTTGATGTATTCTTTAAAACACCCCCAGTGATTACTATAACGCCATTTTCTTTTTTTGCCCAGTAGCGTACTTTTTGTTCCAATCTGTTCCATATACCTCCATTAAACTCATGATTTTGAGGAGATATATTAGAGGTGTAAAATGTATCATTATATGCCTCTAGGCTAAATTCCATGTCTGCCGCAGGGCAAAGATGACCTTTGTCATAACCCGATTTTTTATAATTTCTCCAGTCAGCAGAACGTGTACTAACTTTTGGATCTTCAATGAAGTACGGTCTTTTAAAATCATTATTAATTATATAATCACTTTTAAGTTCATAAGCTACCCATTCTGCTTGTTCTACTTCCTCATTGTAAGATAAAGTATAAAATTGGTGCTCTACCACTTGATTGGTTGTTGAAGTTGGTAAGTAATGAGTCCAGTCGGCAACTTTTGGTTGCTCTGTTTTATTTTTTTTAATAGCGCTCCCCCTCCCCAACTTCGCATTATCAATCACTTTACCATCAGAAGATTCATGATCTAACTTACACGACACTATCGTCCCTAAACTCAAAACGCCCCAAAGAATCAAATTGATTATTTGGGGCGTTTTTGGGAATGAATTTAATTTAATTTGTTTCATTCAATAGAAATTATGATTTAGCTAATTTTTCTTTTTTTGCTGTTATAGCTTGCTTAGACATAGATTTTGTTTGCAAATCATCTAATACATTTAATGCCTCTTCTACATAAATGTCTTTTGACAGAGCTTCATGCCATCTTGTTCTTTTTTCCTTTAAATCAGCATCCTTAGTTGTTTGTTCAACCTCATATGGCAACGACTTAAATGATAAGTTATTTTTATATTTAGATATAGGTTTATATTTCTTAGCCTTTTCTTCAATATCTTTTTGAGCTAATCTAAATTTATCAAGATTCAAACTATAATTATAATCTGCACTACGGCTATCAATCCATTTTGCATTTTCCTCTATTAATTTAAAGTTTTCGCTACTCGCAATACGACTCTTACTGTTGGCGATAGCTTTGCTAAAATTAGCATTTTTATCCCATACTGTATAAGTTGCTGCATCTATTTTGTCCCATGGCATTGCGTTTTCAACATCGCGTTCTCCCATTTTTAAATAAGCATATCTGTCTGGCATCACTACATCACTACTTACGCCCTCTAATTGTGTAGAGCCACCATTGATTCTATAAAACTTTTGAGTGGTCGTTTTAAGAGCCCCCAAATCACCAACAGCATTATTGCGAACAAACTGATTTAAATCAATTACATTTTGAACCGTTCCTTTACCATACGTCTGCTTACTACCAATAATAACTCCACGTTTGTAATCTTGAATCGCTGCAGCCAAAATTTCAGATGCAGACGCAGAAAAACTATTTACCATAATGACTAGCGGCCCATCCCATTCGATCTTTTTGTCTTTATCGAAAAGAACTTCTTTCTTGCGACCTGCTGATTTAATTTGTACAATCGGACCTTCACTAATGAATAAACCTGCAATATCAACTACTGTTGATAATGATCCACCACCATCATCACGAACATCTAAAACAATACCATCAACGTTTTCTTTTTTAAGACGTTCTACTTCTAAGGCAATATCCTTTCCGGCATCTCTACCATTTTTATCTTCAAAATCGATATAGAATTTTGGTAAATAAATTACGCCATAATTCAGTCCATTTTTATTTACGATACTTGATTTCACATATGTTTCCTCAATTTCGACAATATCTCTAATTATAGAAATAACAGCGATTGTACCATCAACTTTCTTAACAGTCAATCTTACCTCTGTTCCTTTTGGTCCTTTGATTTTTTTGACTACATCGTCAAGGCGCATACCTACAACATCTACAGGTACATCACTTCCTTGTGCGACTTTCATCACGACATCTCCCGCTTCTAATTTTTTACCTCTCCAAGCTGGTCCTCCAGAAATTAGCTCAGATATTTCGGTAAAGTCATTTTTCTTTTGAAGTCTAGCACCAATTCCTTCCAATTTCCCACTCATACTCACATCGAAACGTTCTTTCTCTTCTGGAGCAAAGTAATTTGTATGCGGATCAAAACGAGCCGTTATTGAATTAATGAATACTGAAAACCAATCATTTTTATTTAAATCTTCCATGAATCCAAAATAATCATCTAAAGATTTTTTAGCAGTTTCACGAGTTTCTTTCTCCAATTCCACAAATGATTTTGGAGCTTCATTATCTTTTACATCCTTTTTTTGAACAGTCGCTACAACCTCTTCTTCAGCATCCCCAGATTCTTCTGCAGATTTAACTTCTTCAACAATTCCTTTGGCTTTATTCTCTTGTAATTTTAAACGATCAGTAAGTGATGACAAAGCAGATAATTTAATTTGCTTGCGCCATTTCTCATTAAGCTCAGCACTATTCTTAGCATAAGGTGCTTTCTCATAATCAGTATTGAAACTTTCATCAGTAGTAAAGTCAAATGGAGTTTTTAATATACTTTCATATATCTTTTTACTCTCTTCCATTCTTTGAATTAGTCTGTCATAAGTAACATTGAAAAAAGTCAAATCTTTATTCAAAATCTGATCATCAAGCTCATTTTCATATTTTGAAAACTCATCTATATCTGACTGTAGAAAGAATCTTTTTGATGGATCTAATGCCTGAATGTAATCCTTATACACGCCTTTCGAAAATGTATCATCAATTGCTGCAGGGCTATAGTGACCTTTTTCAATTACAAATGTTAACAATTCTAAAAGGAGTTTATCTTTATCGGGATCTGATTCGTTATTAGATTTAATATTAAACGCAAACAATGTTATTGAAAGAACAACAATTGTAAGAAGTATTTTATAATGTCTTTTCATAAATTTAATTATAGCATTCATTCAAATTTTTAAACTAAGTTAATTTAAAAACCACGCCATCACCTGTAAAGCTTGCATAATTTTTTGTTAAAGATATGAAAATGTTTTTTTTGTTTCTCGTTTAAAAACAACCATGTAAATAAATTTTGCTTCCTTTGTATTTACGACATTTATAACTTTAAAAATTGCATAAAAATCATGGACAATCAAAAACCTTTAATCCTTATTACTAATGATGATGGCGTTACAGCGCCTGGAATTCGAGCATTAATAGAAGTGATGTCCGAAATTGGTCAAGTTGTAGTTGTAGCTCCCGACAAACCACAAAGCGCTATGGGACATGCTATTACAATAAACAATACTTTATATATTGACAAAATCTCTAAAGACGGTGATGCTATCTTGCAATATAGCTGCTCAGGTACACCTGTAGACTGTGTGAAATTAGGGGTGAATGAAATTTTGAAACGCAAGCCAGATCTTTGTGTATCTGGAATAAATCACGGCTCTAATTCCTCGATAAATGTAATTTATTCAGGAACAATGAGTGCTGCCGTCGAAGCTGGAATCGAAGGAATACCTGCCATAGGATTTTCACTTTTAGATTATAGTTGGGATGCGAATTTTGAAGAAGCAAAGCCTTTTATAAAGAAAATTGCTCTTGAAGTTTTGGATAAAAAACTGCCGAAAGATGTGGTTTTAAATGTCAATTTACCTAAACTTAAAACAAACGAAATTAAAGGTATAAAAATCTGTCGTCAAGCGAAAGCAATGTGGGTAGAACGCTTTGACAAAAGAACCTCCCCATTTGGTAAAGAATATTACTGGTTGACTGGTGATTTTGTAAATGAAGACAAGGGAGAAGATACAGATGAATGGGCATTGGCAAATGGCTACATTTCTATAGTTCCTGTGCAATTTGACTTAACAGCACATCATGCAACTCAACAACTTAATACTTGGAATTGGAATGAATAAAATGGATTTTATTCTAGGCATTATTATCGGGCTAGCAACTACAATTTTGGGTTGCTATCTCTTTATATCTATTTATACCACAATGACTTTTGTAGCGGGTGTAGAAGCTTTGCAAAGACAAGGATTAATTGGTAAAGTTATTACTCTAGGCTCTTTACTTAATTTGATCTCCTTTACGATTTTATTCAAATACAACAAAGATTCGATAGCAAAAGGTATTATTGCATCTGTACTTTTGATGACACTCTTGACTATATTTCTATAAATCCAAACTTAAACTTGATTCTCGTAATTGCAATGCGTAATTTTGAAATTGGTAAATTATAATCCTCTTACATTCAACATTTCATGAAATACTATATTATAGCTGGAGAAGCTTCGGGTGATTTACACGGTTCCAATTTGATGAAAGCTTTATTGAATAAAGATTCTAAAGCTGATATTCGATTCTGGGGAGGTGACTTGATGGCTAAAGTAGGAGGCACATTAGTCAAGCATTACCGCGAACTAGCCTTTATGGGATTTATAGAAGTTATCTTTAATTTAAAAACTATATTGGGCAACATTAAAATCTGTAAAGATGATATACTAAGCTACAAACCAGACGTTATCATTTTTATTGATTATCCCGGCTTTAATATGCGTATAGCAAAATGGGCAAAAGAACTGGGAATTAAAACTCATTATTATATATCTCCACAAATTTGGGCTTGGAAAGAAAACCGTATTAAAGCTATTAAACGCGATGTTGATAACATGTATGTCATTCTACCATTCGAAAAAACATTTTATGAAGACAAACACCATTTCCCAGTTGAATTTGTAGGTCACCCACTCATTGATGCTATTCATAATCAGAAAGATGACGAGGCTACGCACTTTCGAACAGAAAATAAATTATCCGAGAAGCCAATTATTGCATTGCTACCCGGAAGTAGAAAACAGGAAATTACCAAAATGTTATCAGGAATGTTAAGCATTGTGGATAATTACCCAGACTATCAATTTGTGATTGCAGGTGCACCAAGTCAAGATTATTCCTTTTACGAACCATTTATCACCAAGAAGAATATTGAGTTTGTTTCGAATAAAACATACAGCTTATTGCGTAATGCGACCGCAGCGTTGGTAACATCAGGCACGGCTACGCTTGAGACAGCACTATTTAAAGTGCCCGAAGTGGTTTGCTATAAAGGAAGCTGGGCTTCTTATCAAATTGCAAAACGTATTATCACCCTAAAATACATCTCTCTAGTCAATTTAATTATGGATGAAGAGGTGGTGACTGAATTAATACAAGATGAGTTCAATACCAAAAATATTAAGTGCGAACTAGATAAGATCCTAGAACCTAATCATCGAAAAAATCTTTTGGATAAATACGATTTACTGGAGCAGAAACTAGGAGGTTTGGGCGCAAGTGAAAAAACTGCTGAGCTAATTGTAAAAGATTTAAAAACAACATAATATCCATCTATTGAAATACATTCTATACTTAACGCTATTTGCTCTATTATTTACATCTTGTAAATCCGGCTCTTCGGCCAATAGTAAAAACAACCATTCTTATTCAATGGCAGATAAAATTGTGAATAGCGCCAGCAAGCACATTGGAGCACCATACAAAATGGCAGGAAAGACTGCCGCAGGATTTGATTGCTCTGGGTTGGTTTACAGCACCTTTAATGAGTTTGAGGTGCAAGTCCCGAGAACCTCATATGATCAAGCAAAAATTGGTAAAGCATTAGGTCAGAATTTTAATAAAGCAACTAAAGGTGATCTTATTTTTTTTAAGACAAATAATAGCTCGCGAATTAATCATGTTGGAATAATTACGGAGGCTAATAATGACGAAATAAAATTCATTCACTCTTCTACCTCTAGAGGAGTTATTATATCATCCACAAAAGAATCATACTACCAGAGAGCCTTTACTCAAATAAATAGAATTCTAGAATAATTTTTATGTTGTATTAAGAAAATCAGTACTTTAGAATTATGAAGATACTGCATTTTCCATTAACAAAAATAACTTTGGGTTTCCTGCTCGGAATCCTTTTTGCGTATAATATAAAGGTAGAATACAGTTTAGGTTTTTCTTTTTTATTATTCGCATTTTTACTTTTCATTATTAGTTATTACACACAAATAAAAGTAGGAAAGGGAAATTTACTTTTTGGCTTAGCAAGCTGTTTTATAAGTTTTACTATTGGTATGACTACTCTCAACGCTCATACAGAGACATATCAAAAAGAACATTATTCTCATTTTGACATTAACTTTGATAGTGAAAACTATATTGCTGCCACGATTAAGGAGAGAATAAAAAGTACTGAGAAAAATGATCGGTATATTATATCTCTGGCTCAAATTAACGGTCATAAAAATTCTGGTAAGGTTCTTTTAAACCTTCAAAAAGACAAGTCAAACAGCTCTTTAATTGTAGGCAATCATATTTTCGTCAAAGGTAAAATCATTAGAAATAAACCTCCTTACAACCCTTCATTATTTGACTACTCTCGTTATTTGGAGAATAAGCAGATTTACGGTCAGCTCTATTCAAAATACGAATCACTAAAAGTGAGTACATTAATAGAAAAAGATCTTTTTTACTATTGCTCAAAATTGACTACTACTATCTTGCATAACTTAGAAAAGAGTCATTTTGATCCCCAATCTTTATCGGTTGCCATGGCCTTGATCTTAGGTCAGAAACAAGATTTATCTTCAGCTGTTTTACACGATTATCAATATGCAGGTGCTATACATATTTTATCAGTTTCAGGCTTACATATCGGATTTATATTGATTTTTCTAAACTTTATTCTCAGCCCTATTCCAAATACCAAAAAAGGCTCTTTAATTAAGTTACTTCTAAGCATTGCATTATTATTCTTGTTTGCGATCATTGCGGGTTTATCACCATCTGTTATTCGATCGGTGGTAATGTTCTCTTTCATTGCATTAGGCTATTATTTGCGACGCAGTACTTATATTTATCACACCATAATCGTTTCCATATTACTTATTCTATTTTTTCAACCTTATTTTTTATTTGATGCTGGATTTCAGTTAAGTTATCTAGCAGTTTTTTCAATCATTTGGATTCAACCGCTGTTAGCCAACATATGGAAGCCAAAAAGCAAGGTTTTACAATTCTGTTGGAACATATTCACGGTCTCAGTTGCTGCTCAAATTGGTACGTTACCCCTAAGTTTATTTTATTTTCATCAGTTTCCAGGATTGTTTTTTGTAACTAATTTGTTGATTTTACCATTCTTAAGCATCATAATGATTTTGGGTATTGTTGTGATGCTGCTAGCAGCTTTCAATTTCACGCCATTGCTATTAATCAAGATTTTCGACTGGAGCATTTATGGTATGAATTCAGTAATTAATGAAATCGCATCATTACACTATTTTGTGCTTAAAGATATTCCTTTTAATAACTATCTACTTTTAAGTTCCTACCTTCTAATTATTACCATTATCGTTTGGTTTAAGAAACCTAAATTCAGCAAACTCATTTGGATTTTTATCGCTATAATCGGGCTGCAACTTTCTTACATAAAAACAACTTATGAAAACCAGGTTGGTCAAGAATGGCAAATTTTTAACCAACAGAAAAATAGTTTAATTACAGAACGCAAGGGAGATTTGGTGATTGCATATACAAATGACACTATTACGAACCTAACTTCAAATTTGAATTTGCAAGGCTACTTAGTATCTCATTTTTCTGCACTTAATAGAAGATCACCTTTGCTAAATGTGGCTTATTTCAATAAAAATAAGATCTTAATTATCGATAGTCTTGGTATATATCCAGCAAACTGCCGACCAGACATACTAGTATTAACACAGTCTCCTAAAATAAACTTAGACCGTCTATTACCTATATTGCATCCTAAGATTGTGATTGCAGATGGAACCAATTTTAAAAACATACAGCAAAACTGGAAGTTAAGTTGTAAAAAGCAAAATATCCCTTTTCATGCTACTGCCGAAAAGGGATACTATAAACTTTAATCTAACTCTTTTTGTTCAACCAAAGATCGCGGTATATATTATCTTTATCATAATCTTTGGCTTGTTTTTCTATATTAAAATACCGATTCCCACGAGGATCATTTCCTACTCCGGCAAGATAAGCCCAGTTTCCCCAATTACTACATACATCATAATCTATGAGTTGTTGCTCAAAGTAGGCAGCACCATAACGCCAGTCTAATTTTAAGTCATTGCACAAATAACTGGCTACATTTTGGCGTCCTCGATTACTCATATAACCGCTTTCTTTAAGCTCTATCATATTGGCATCAACAAAGTCAACTCCTGTCTCACCGTTTATCCACTTTTGTAAAATTTTTGGACTACTAGGCGTAGTCGGTTTCTCTTGGCTTTTTATTCCTGATTTTAAAAATAATTGGTGGTTGTACTTTTTCATTACAAATCTGAAGTAATCACGCCAGAGTAATTCAAAAATCAACCAGTAAGTAGAATCATTGGCTGAGAACTGCTCCTCATATTTTTTTAATTCAGAATAAATAAGTCGTGGAGAAATACAGCCTAATGCCAACCATGGTGAAAATTTGGAAGAATACGAATCGCCTACCATTCCATTACGCGTTTCCTTATAGGTAGCAATATGCTTTTCTTTAAAAAAATAATAATTTAATCGTTTCAAGGCTTCACTTTCACCACCTTTAAATAGCACTGCTGCTCTACTGTCTATTTTGACAGGTTTTAAATCAAAATCAGACAAATTGGGTAACTTGAACGCTGGCATTTCTGGAGATTTAATACTAGTTGGAGCCTGAAATGCAGGTCGAATGATGGCATCCTTTTCTATTTTTTTTCTAAACACCGTAAAAATATCCGGAATGTCTTTTATTCCAAAAGGCAAATCTTCTGCATGGTATAAAGTACTAGTACTGATAGTTTCAAATTCACATTTTAATTTAAACAATTCATTTTGCACGAGATCTTCCGTTGTTTTTTCCTCTGATGCAACTTCACGTTTAGCAAAAACTTTTGAGATTTTATACTGCCTAACAAGTTTTGGGATTTCTATTTCTGGCTTGCCTATTACAACTAGTAGGTCACCTCCAAGTTTTTTTAATTCTTTTTGAAGGTCTTTTAAAGACTCCAATAGAAATTTCGCCCTATAACTTCCTGTCTTTTTAAATCCAAATGAAGTTGTTGCAAAGTGGGCTTCATCAAAACAGTAGACAGGCAGGATACAGTCACTTTTGGCGACTGCCTTTATCAATGTTTCATTGTCTTGTATTCGTAAATCAGTTTTAAACCATACTATACTTTTCATCATAAATCGTTTAAATGTTCTAAATAATACTGTGCTTGTTCTAGCAATTCCGCTTTATGGTCTGGTTTCATCTTTCTCCATAGATTATACATCATACCTATTCGTGGATTCTTACCCAATTTATCTTCATGCTTGTCATAAAAATTCCAGTACAAACTATTAAATGGACAGGCTTTGGGACCCGTCTTCTTTGACTTATCGTAGTAGCAAGATCCGCAGTAATGACTCATTTTATCAATATAAGAAGCGGAGCTGACATAAGGCTTTGTACCTACAATACCACCGTCTGCAAATTGACTCATTCCGCGAGTGTTGGTAATTTCGACCCACTCAATTGCATCGATATAAATTCCTAAATACCAAGCATCTACTTCATCTGGATCAATTCCTGCTAATAAGGCAAAATTACCTGTCACCATTAACCGCTGAATGTGATGTGCGTAGGCAAAATCTAAAGACTGATTGATACTAAATTTTAAACAATTCATTTTTGTTTTACCCGTCCAGAACCAATCAGGCAGCTTGTTCGTGTTTTCAAAATAATTAAGTTTGGAATAATCGGGCATTTTCAACCAATAAATCCCTCGCATGTATTCACGCCAACCAATAATTTGTCTTACAAAGCCCTCTACTTGATTATAAGATATCGAATTTTTATCTCCTTCCCATTTAGCAATAGCAGCGTTGATGACTTCAAGCGGCGATAGCATTTTTGTATTTAACGAAAAAGAAACTCGTGAATGGTATAATGACCAATCATTTGGCGTCATAGCATCTTGAAAATCTCCAAAATGAGGTAGAAATTCATCTACAAAGTGGTTCAACAACTCTAATGACTGTCTCCTATTTACAGGCCAAAGAAATCTTTTAGCATCGATAGTCCCAATAGTTTTACAATCGGCATCTTGAATTTCTTTCAGTATCGATGTGGTATCATTTTCGAACTCTAATGGTGGTGCTGGCTTAGTGCTTTTGGGCAATTTTTTTCGGTTGCTTTTATCGAAATTCCACTTCCCATTTACTGGAGCATCACCAACCATCAGAACTCGGTGCTTCTTTCGCATATAATGATAAAAGCTTTCCATTAAAAATGTTTTTTTCCCATCAAAAAAATCTCCTAACTCATTTCTATGACTGAAGAAATGTTCAGAATCAACTGCTTTTGATGGAATCTTGAGCGTTAAACAAAAGTTTATTAAGAGCTGGTCTAATCGATACTCATCTGGCAATTGATATTCGAAAGATTCAAATTTATCGCGTTCCAATATTCTACTTATATTAGCCTCAAAAGAGTGTAGATTGGTCTTATCTGTGAGTTTAATATATTCAAAATTAAAGCCCTTCTTTTTTAAATCAGCAGAAAAATTTCTCATGGAAGCAAAGAATCCAACTACTTTTTGAATATGATGTGTTGCATAACTTGTCTCCGTTGCTACTTCCATCATAATGTAGTACACATTTGACTCTGCATTATCAAACCACGAATGGTTACTATTTAATTGATCACCAAGTATAAGTCGAAGAGTCTTCATATCTATTTTGTATTTCTGCAACGCTCGCTGCAGTATTTTACGGAATTCCAATTTTTCTCCCATTTTTTCCGCCAAGAAAAGGGCCTGTTACAGACCGTACACATTTTTGTTGGCAAATCAGATTTCTTTACATTTTTCATCTGCTAGTATTTGTAGCACGAGTTTGACTTTATAATTTCTTATTTAGAATTGTATGGGTCTTCTTCACGCAATGACCATATAACTATAATTGCACTCAACAAAATCCTTACAATTTTCGAATAAAAAAAATATAATTCCTGTAGTCAGAATAGCTATTTCATATTAATACTATTATTTAATTCATCTTACTTTTTCGAGAATCCTTATTATTTACGTGCTTATTCAGAGTACGATTCCCTTCTTTCTTAGCCAATACAGATTCTCTCAAACTCCAAACCACATTACTTGCTTCTTTCCGGGTTGATTCAATATCTACAATTGGAAATGGATAATGCTCCCCTAGTTTAAAATCATACAACTCTTGCTCCATGCTACTTAATTTCCATGGTTCATGTATAAAATTTAATGGAACGTTCTGCAACTCAGGCAACCATTGTCTTATGAAAATACCGTCGGGATCGTGGTCTTCAGAATTTTTAACCGGATTATAAATTCTAATTGTATTTATGCCTGTTACTCCCGCTTGCATTTGTAATTGCGGATAATGTATTCCTGGCTCATAATCTAAAAATTGCCTTGCCAAAAAATGTAATTCACGCCAATCTTGCCATAAATTGAAAACAAAAAATGAAACTACCATGGCACGCATTCTAAAATTAATGTAGCCTGTTGCTGCCACACAACGCATACAGGCATCAACGATAGGAACTCCGGTTTGACCATCTTGCCAAGCTTTAATATAATGCTCATTTTTTGGTTTGCTTATGGCATCATAGGCTTTGTTAATGTTCTCAAATTCCATACTAGATTCATCTTCAAACTTCTGTATAAAATGACAGTGCCAAAACAAACGAGATACAAAATTGGAAATTGCTCTTTTATTAAGTGCAGTTTCATAATTTTGCATTGTATATTGATAGACCATGCGCATGCTTATGTTTCCATAGGCTAAATAGGGTGATAATCTACTACAACCCTTCCGACTTAAACTTGGTTTTGATATGTGCTTGCTGTAGTTTACAGCCCTTGTTTTTATAAAGCTATCCAGATAACGCCATGCCCAATATTCGCCTCCTTGTTGGAAATTTTCATTTCGACTAGTAACCTCTGTTGGTAAAATTTTTCCTTTTAAACTCAGGTAGAGATTTTCTGTTAGATTTGTAAAAACTATTTTATCAAGCTCATTATTAATAACAGGGTCGGTCATCTTTGTGCTCCAACGATGCTGCCAATTGTTCCTGTTTTTTAATTTTCGAATTACACCATTAGTTTGATATTCTCTCCACAAAATTTTATTATCAGTAAATAATTTCTGCATCGAAATATCACGATCAAATGACAGCTTATTCCCTATTTCTTGATGAGAATAAATAGTTTGAATATCATAGTTTTGAATCAATTCTTTATAAACAACGCTTGTTTCATTATGAAAGTAATATAGATGAGTCTCATATCTTTGTAGTTTTGTCTCCATTTCTAGAACAGACTCATATATAAACCGCCAATGTCGTAAATCGCTATCCGGGTAGTCCATAAGCGAGGGTTCAAAAAAGTAAAGCAGTAAAGTGGGTAATCCTGCCATTTGAGCTTCATAAAGAGGCTCGTGATCTACAAATCGTAGATCGCGCTTAAACCATACAATATTTACTTTTTCTTTACTCAACATAATTTAAATTAATCGACCTAACAGCTTTATCGGGCACTGCATAACTCAAACGATCTAATCGTACTGTAGAATGATAACTGTCCAAACCACTGCAAGTAATTGTATCAGCTTTTTCGATATCAATAAAACCGTCAACACACAAGCAGTCTTCTGGGTAATAAATAGCTTGAACTTCACCGATAATCAGTATTGTACCATTAAGCTCAATATCTATCTTCTGCTTAAATTTCATTGCCATTTGAATATTACTTTCCTGCACAAACGGAGCAGTAAAGCCGTCTTTGTATAATGCATGCAATCCAGTAATATCAAATTCCGAAGTAGATTTATCATATCGTGCAGCTGTTTGATGCGCCTGTTTATAAATTGCACTGTTAATATGATTAATAGTATAAGATCCGGTTTCTAGCAAATTACTTAAAGTATGTCTTTCTACAGAATCTGGTCTAGTTATAAAACCTATTAATGCAGGGTTGGACCCCAAATGAATAATAGAACTAAAGACAGCTAAGTTCTCATTACCCAAAGTATCAACAGTACCAATTAGATTGACACATTTAAATCCTACAATTGCATTGATTAAATTCACTCTTTCCCTACTGTCCATGGCCTCTATTTGGTCTAATGATATACTTTTTTGCATCATAATCTATACTTTTCTACTTTAAGTAAAATACTTTGTTTAACAATTATAAGAATAAGTTAAACAAATATACTTCATTTTGATTGACTGCCCAAATGTTTGGGGACTAAAAAACACCTTACAATTTGCTATTTAAATAAATAAATTCTCGAAAAACACATCACAATTTTAAATGAAATCGTAGATTTTGGCGCAAAAAAAATCCCTTTACAGCTTTCGCCATAAAGGGATTTTAAAATTATAAATATGATTTACTTTTGATTTACTATACCATTAGCTTCTGCTAACCAAGCTTGGGGTCCACCAGCAACATAGCCAGTCTTCCCTAACGGTTTGAAATTAAATTTACCGTCTTTTTCTTTTACAACATTTGTAAAAAATATAGTTGGGAAACCTTGAATTCCAAATACTTGCTGTAGCTCTTCATTTTGTTTTTTGATCTCTGGGATTTGAGGCGTTCTTCTTGGATAATCTAACTCTACAAGAACGACACTTTTTGCCCACTTTTTAAACTCCGGTGTTTGAAGAACCTCTTTTTGTAGGCGTATGCACCAGCCGCACCAGTCACTACCTGTAAAAAAGAGCATTAAAGGTTTACTTTCTTTATTGCTTACTGTAATAGCATCTTTTATATTGGTATGCCATTTTAAATCTTGCGCTTGCGTACTTATTGAAACTAGGATGAGTAATGTCAGTAAAAATTTCTTCATTTTATTTCGGGTTTCTTTTTTAATGATCTAACAAATATAATGCCTTAATATTACTTAACACCATGCATTAACTTTTTCATAAGAGGAGATAACGCTATCATTATCAATCCTAAACCTACTGGAACAATTGTAAATATTAAGAAAAAAGTAGACAAACTATATTCATTACTAATCGTTTCAATCAATCCACCCATAGAACCTGCCAGTTTATTACCCATTGCTAAGAAAAGGTAGTAAACCCCAAACATGATACCAATCCAACTCGCTGGAACTAATTTACTAATGTATGATAAACTTACAGGAGATATACATAGCTCACCTAAAGTATGAAACAAGTAAGCCGCTACAAGCCAAAACATACTTACACGAACAACTGAATCTGCTGTAATGCCCATACTTCCGTATGCTAAGAAACCAAAGCCTAAACCTAGTAAGGCTAATCCTAAACCAAACTTCATTGGTCCAGAGATATTGTAGCTACTCTCCCACCATTTTGAAAACAAAGGAGCAAAGCAAATAATGAATAATGAATTTAGAATTCCGAACCATGATGCAGGAACCTCTGTTTCTGTCATTGAAAAGTCTCTGTAAATCTTCCAGATTACAATACCCCAAATTAAGATAAAACTTAAAGCAAGAATACTGTTACCTAATGCGTAATCTTTTACGGTTTTTGCAAACAACTTCAGTAAAACGTAAGTGATTACAACCAGTGGAATAAGTGTTAAAAGTGTATCTGATATTTTAAAAATCATTGCCGAATTGCCAAACAATTCTCTTTGCGTAAACTTATCGGCAAAAATAGTCATCGAACCACCCGCTTGTTCAAAAGCTGCCCAGAAAAACACAGAGAATACAGAGAATATAACTACAGCGATAATACGATCACGTATGATATTTGGAGCAATATTATCTTGTGCTTCTTTTGCTTTTATTGCTAATTTACTAGCTTCTGTTGGAGGTAAGCCAATATCACCAAAAATATTTTGTGTAAAATAGAACTGTAACATTCCAAAAAACATAAAGATTCCTGCCAAACCAAATCCTAAACTCCAAGAAACTTTTTCACCTATATATCCGCAAAGCATAATACCTAAAAAGGCTCCTGCGTTAACTCCCATATAAAATAAAGAGTATGCACCATCTTTCTTCTCAGGGTGATTGGCATAAGCATTGGATACGATTGAAGTCATATTAGGTTTAAACAAACCATTACCAATCATCAAACAACCAATACCAATGTAGAGAAACAGTGGTGTCTCTATCGCCATTGAGGCATGCCCTAGAGTCATAATAGCTGCACCAATAACAACGGCCCATCGATAACCAATATAGTTATCTGCTAGATACCCCCCTAAAATTGGTGTAAAATATACAACCATCGTGTAAGTACCGTACAATGCCATCGCATCTTGTACACTCCAGTTCCACCCACCTTCTGCAATGGATGTTGTTAAGAACAAAACCAATAAAGCTCTCATTCCATAATATGAAAAACGCTCCCACATTTCTGTGAAAAATAAAACAAATAGCCCTGCTGGATGTCCTAGAACAGGATTTTTAAAAAACGGATCTTCTGTATTGCTTACACTCATAAACTTGTAATTGATATTATATATTTTAAATTAGTGCTGTAAAAATAACTTAAATATTATATTAAAGGTGTTCTTTAATAAAATTTGTCATTTTATGGTACAATTGCAATCTGGTTTTTCCGCCATAAATTCCATGATTTTTATCTGGGTAAATTTGAGAATCAAACTGTTTGTTGGCTTGTATCAAGGCTTCCATCATCAACATTGAATTTTGCACATGTACATTATCATCAGCACTACCGTGTATCAATAAAAATTTCCCTTCCAATTGATCAGCAAAATTAATAGGGGAATTATCACTATACCCACTAGGGTTTTCTTGCGGTGTTTGCATATATCGTTCTGTGTAGACAGAATCGTAAAATTGCCAGTTGGTAACTGGTGCCACAGCAATTGCCATTTTAAATATATCACCTCCTTTTAAAATACAATTAGATGACATAAAGCCTCCAAACGACCAACCAAAGATTCCAATTCGTGATTGATCTACATATGAATAACTAGCCAAAACTTTTGCCGCTTCCATTTGATCTTCTAACTCATATTTACCTAATTGCTTGTAAGTAACTTTTTTGAATTCTTCTCCCTTAAAGCCTGTTCCTCTACCATCAACGCAAGCGACGATATAACCTTGTTGCGCCAACATTTTAAACCAATAGTCATTAGCACTATTCCAGTCATTTTTAACTTCTTGCGATCCTGGTCCCGAATACTGATACATCAGTACAGGATATTTCTTAGCTGCATCAAAGTTGTTTGGTTTAATAATCCAAGCATTCAATTCAATATTTTGTGCCGTTTTGATTGTCAAGAATTCCTTGACAGGAAGATCATATGACTTCAAGGTTGCTAGTAGATCTTCATTGCTTTCAATCATCTGTAATTCCTTACCAGACTTGGAATCATTTAAAGTAAATGTTCTTGGTTGTGACGCGTTTGAAAAAGAATTAATAAAATATTCATAGTTTGGACTAAACGTAGCCTTGTTAGTACCCGTTTTACTAGAAAGGCGCACTTTATTTTTACCATTTAACCCAACACGGTATACATCACGATTAGAAATACCATTCTCTACAGATTCATAATAAATAGTTTTCGACTTTTCGTCAAGACCATAAAAATCGGTAACCTCCCAATTGCCTTTAGTTACTTGCCGGATCAATTTTCCTGTTTTATCATACCAATAAATATGATTGTGTCCATCTAGTTCACTCGACCATAAAAATTGATTATCTGATAAGAAATACAAATTATCCTTATCTACAAAATCGATATATGATTTATTCTTTTCGTTTAAAATCAAACTTGTTTTTCCTGTGTTAGCGTCAACAAATAAAATATCCAGATTATTTTGATGACGGTTTAATACCACAACAGAAACTTTTGAAGCATCATTGGTCCATTTTATTCGACTGATGTAAAAGTCATTATATCCATCTAAATCTACTTTCTTTGTCACTTTGGAAGACACATTATACAAATGCAAAGAAACTGTTGCATTACGCTCTCCTGCTTTGGGATATTTTATTTTTTCGATTGTTGGGTACAGACCGGTTTCAAAAATGCTCATTGCAAATTCAGGAACCTCTCTTTCATCAAAGCGGATGTAAGCAATGTTTTTACTATCTGTACTCCAGTCAAAAGCGCGAACAAAGGCAAATTCTTCTTCATACACCCAATCAGTGATACCATTGATTATTTCATTTTTCTTACCATCTACTGTAATCGGTGTAGTAACTTTGGTTGATAAATCATAAATAAAAAGATTATTATCTTGAACAAAAGCAATTTTCTTTCCATCAGGAGAAAATGTCACCTCTTGAATAGAAGATTCTGTTACCTTAGACAATTCTTTTTTTGCAATATCATAAACAAAGTAATCAGCCTTAAAAGAATGCCTATAAATAGGTTGCTTATTACCTGCCAATAAAATAAGTTTTTCAGAATTATCAAAACTATAGCTTTCAATCATTGGCAAACGGCTGTACGAAGCAGAATTAAATAAAGTTGCTACTTTCTTTAAATTTGCGAAGTCATATAAATCAATCTGAGAACTATTACTGTTTTCATCATAATTTAAAACTGTATATTGATTAGATTTTTTCAATGATTGTAGCTCAGGCATTCCTTGAGCACGAAAAGTTCCCCCATATATTTCTTCAATTGTTAATTGTTTTTGAGCAAAAAGTCCGCAATTGAAGCACAGAACTAGAAGGATAAAATAATACTTAAACATGGATTTTTTTTTGATTTTAAAAAGAGTTCAATTTTAGTGAAAATTTTACACTTTTTAATCATTAGCAGTCATAAAACATTACTTATTGCCCTCAACATTTTTTTGGTTTTTTAATCTAAGGTATAAAAGACCTAAAAATGTATCTTTGCAGTCATCACAATCAAATTATAACCGAATGAATCAGCCATTTTCTGGATTTTCAAAATTGTCCAAAGAAGACAAAATAAACTGGATAGCAAAAGAATATTTCTCGACTCCGAATGAAGCTAAAGCATTGCTAAAGCAATATTGGAATAGTGATGCAAAAATTCAGAAACTACATGATGAATTCATAGAAAATACAATAACCAACTTTTATATTCCACTTGGTGTTGCCCCTAATTTTTTAATTAATGGCAAGTACAGCACAATCCCTATGGCAATAGAGGAAAGCTCTGTTGTTGCGGCAGCTGCAAAAGCGGCAAAATTTTGGTCTACTCGTGGCGGCTTCACAGCTACTGTTATGAATACCGAAAAAATTGGTCAAGTTCATTTTACATATAAAGGAGATGTCTCCAAATTAGAGCTGTTCTTTGCAAAAGCAAAGGCTACCTTTTTTGATGATACTGCAAGTATTACTGCTAACATGCAAAAACGTGGTGGTGGTATACTGAATATTGAACTTCGAGACAAAACCAATTTAATCCCTAACTACTTCCAGCTACATGTTACCTTTGAGACTAAAGACAGTATGGGGGCCAACTTTATAAATTCTTGTCTCGAGCAATTTGCCAATACATTAAAAAGAGAAGCTCATAACTACCAATCTTTCTCTGAAGAAGAGAAAAATATTCAGGTAATAATGAGTATTCTCTCTAATTATGTTCCAAACTGTATTGTACGTGCAGAAGTTTCCTGCCCTATTGCAGACTTACAAGAAAAACACATTACCAACCCCCAAGATTTTGCAGAGCGATTTGTACAGGCGATTCAAATTGCTGAAGTAGAACCTTACCGCGCTGTTACTCATAATAAAGGAATAATGAACGGTATAGACGCAGTGATTATCGCTACAGGCAATGATTTTAGAGCTGTAGAAGCAGGAATTCATGCGTATGCATCAAGATCAGGTCAGTATTCTAGTTTGTCACATGCTAAAATTGAAAATGGAATTTTTACATTTTGGCTTGAGGTACCTTTAGCTTTAGGTACTGTAGGCGGATTAACTAGTTTGCACCCACTAGTGAAACTATCATTAGAAATGCTAGAAAAACCATCTGCCAAAGAATTAATGCAATATGTAGCAGTAGCTGGCCTAGCGCAAAACTTTGGTGCTCTACGATCACTAACCACTTCTGGAATTCAAGAAGGACATATGAAAATGCATTTGAATAATATCTTGAACCAGTTAGAAGCGACGGATGAGGAGCGAATTCAAGTTCGAAAACATTTTAAAGAGCATGTGGTATCTCACAGTGGCGTTGTAAATTTTGTCGAAAACCTCAGAAAATAATATGAACGATGGATACCAAAACTTTTTATAGCAACGGGAAACTTTTAATAACTGGAGAATATCTTGTTCTGGATGGTACTAATGCATTGGCCCTACCTACGCGACTTGGACAAAGTCTGATCATTGATCAAGGTCTAAACCAAGAAATAAATTGGACAAGCTATGATTCTGATGGTACTATTTGGTTTAAGGAAACTATATTATATACAGATATTAGCAACTTCATACCTACAAAGGTCGAGACGGTAAAGAATACCTTAATTCGTATTTTACATCAAGCATACATACAAAATTCATCCTTTCTGCAGGACAACTTTGGTTATAACATAGAAACCAAGCTAACATTTGCGAGAAAATGGGGTTTAGGAACTTCATCTACTCTAATCAATAATATTGCACAATGGTTAACTATTGATGCGTTTGAATTATTGAATAATAGCTTTGGAGGCAGCGGCTATGATATTGCATGCGCACAATACGGTCACCCCATAACATATCGATTGGAAAACGGAAAGCCTATTGTGACCCCGATAATTTTCAAACCTGAATTTAGAGATCAAATTTATTTTGTCTACCTCAATCAAAAGCAGAGTAGTAAATCTGCTATCGAAAATTACAAACTAAATAAAAAAGAGAATTTTAACGGAAAGATAGCATTCTTTGATCGGCTAACTACAGACGCAATTGAAGCTAACACAGCAGCGGAATTTGCTAATATATTGGAAGTACACGAATCAAAATTGAGTTCTATATTAAACACACCTACTGTAAAAGAATTACTTTTTCCAGATTTTGAAGGCACTGTCAAAAGCCTCGGTGCGTGGGGAGGAGATTTTGTTATGGCAATTGCTACTAAAGACCCCAAAGAATACTTCATCTCAAAAGGATATGAGACAATTTTCACCTATGATGCATTAATTTTGAATGAGGCAACGAACACTTCACAACTATAAATTCTTAATCATTTCAATCTCATTTGCCGCTAATTTATTATAGAAATTCCTAAATAAAAGTATATTTGTATGTAAAAAATTAAAATCATACAAATGAAACAAAAAGCCCCTTACTGGATCATTCCTTGTTTATTTTTTGTCAGTTGTTCAACAGTTGGACATTTAAAGACTAGTGACAATACAACGTCAGACTATCCTGCTACAAACCCAAATGATGTAGCAGTATATTCAACAGTACCAAACGCAAACACCAAATACACTGTTATTGGCCAAGTAGTTGTGAGTGCAGACGCAGGTGAAAATGCAAAAAAATCTGTAAATTTATTAAAAAAGGAAGCTGCCTTATTGGGAGCAGATGCAGTAATTGATCTTACCCTAGAAATAGGAATGGGATACTGGACTAATGCTATAAAAGCGACAGGAACAGCTATAAAAATCAACAATTAAAAATAGAAAGATGAAAAAAATTATTACAACATTTGTTATCCTACTTTCATTAAGCAGTTGTTCGATTTCTACTTACTATGCTCAAGATGAAACTGCAGCAACTACTCCTACAACGCAAGAAAACATCAAACTGTACACAAACAACGTAGAACAAAAGTACACAGTACTAGGAAGCATTGCTATTGATGCTGTGGGAAATACTCAATCTGCAGAAAAGTTCTTAAAAAAGAAAGCCGCGAAAATTGGAGCTGACGCCATAATCTACTGTAAACTGAATAAATTAAATTCTTTCTCTCAACGAACAGGAATTTCAGGAGTTGCAATTAAATACAATTAATCAAACTTCTTATACAACCAAAAAATCCGATACAAATTGAATTGTATCGGATTTTTTTTGAAATTAATAATTACTAAATAAGATTAGAAATTAAACTGTCTTCTATTATCTTCTATATCTGCGATATCTTTTAGAGCAGGTAATACTCTACTAGCATCATTAGCAGATTGCGCTTTTAATTTAGCAACATACGGAGCAAAATCTTTAATAGCAGCTGCTTTTACAGTTTTGGTGTTTTTTACAACATATACTCCAGTGATTCCTTCAATTGGAGCAGACATTTTGTTTGCTGCCAATGAGAAAGCTGTTCCAACTACTCTTGGTTCCAAACCTGCATTGGCAAGCATTGGATTTTCTAAAGTTAAATCTGCAGCTTGTTGTACTGTAGAACCAACTGTTTTAGCCATTGTTTCTAATGAGCTTCCAGCCATTTTAGCTTTAATCATTTCTGCTTTCTTCTTGTTTTTCAAAATCCCTTCAACATAAGGTTTTGCTTGACTCATCGCTACTAAACCTGAATCATCAATAGATTTCACTCTAGCAATCACATGACCTAAGTTAGCCACCTCAAAACGTTTAATTGAATTTACTTTTGTATCTCCTTCAAATCCCCATCTCACGATAGCTCTCTGATTTCCTAGAGCTCCAAAATTTTCATCCATTGCAGTTACTGCCACAGCAGGATTAACTGTAAGATTCATCGTTTTCGCTACTTGGTTAAAGTCTTTATCAGCAGCACCCATTTCAAATTGTGTTGCTTGTGTAAATACTTTATCAGAAGTTGCTTCAGATGGTTGAATTTTTTGAGAAATTGTTGCTAAACGTACTCCGTCTTGCTTATCTGTAATTTTAATAATGTGGAAACCAAAGTCAGTTTCTACTAAACCTATTTTTCCAATTCCGTTATTGAAAACAAAATCATTAAAAGGTTTTACCATTTGGTTTTGTCCAAAGTAACCTAAATCACCACCTTGTTGTGCAGATGAGTCATCAGAGCTTGTGTAAGCCAACATTAAGAAACTTTCTGGATTAGCGTTTACTTGCGCTAATAAACTTTCAGCTTCAGCACGTGCTTGGTCTTTTGTTCTTTGTTGTTTTTTGTTTGGTACTTGAGTTCCTTCATAGCTTATTAAGATATGGCTTGCTTTTGCATTTACACCAATCTTTTTACCTAATGATTTAGAGATACTGTAATAATCACCATTTACATAAGGCCCGTAGATTTCTCCCGGTGCTAAATCATATAATTTATCAGCGTCAACAGCTGGTAAACGATTTTTTGCGATATAAGTAGAATCGTAAGGAACATCAGAATTTGAGTTAACAAATTCAGCTGGATTCTTTGCAGATCTAAATCCTGACAATGTATCATTTTTACCGGTAGCTTCATTGTAAACAACGCTTCCTCCTAGTAATGCTGAAATCCTAGCTTTAACCTCAGCCACATCTTCATTAGAAGGTTTGTCTTCAATTAAAACATATTCAATCTCACGAGATTCGTCTGATTTAAATTTCTTTTTATTCTTTTTCATATAATCTGTAATCTCAGCATCAGTAATTTTTACATCACTGTCTTTAATTGTAGAGAATAATCCACCTACATATGCAAAGCTAACTTTATCAGCTTCCATTTCGTATTTAAGTTTACCTTCAGCTTTCGTTGTATACGTACCTGCTTTAATTAATGCAGAATAAATTTGAAATTTAGCATTCAAATCAGCACTTTTTTCTCTTTCAACTAAGTTTGCTGCCAAATCTGGATTTGATTGGAAGAAAGCTTTAAATTTTGCTACATCAAAAACGCCAGCACCATTTTGGAACTGTGGATTTTGACCAATATTTGGGTCAGATTTTAAGACTTCAACAAGGTGCTGCTCTCCTACTCTTAATCCTAATTTTTCAAATTCAGAAGTTAATAAAGCGATAGAAACTTCTTCTTCCCATACTCTATTTGCTGCAGCTGTAGAAGTAATTCCTTGACCACTTTTTTCAACATTACTTACCTTTACTCTAAAGCTTTCAAATGAAATATCCTTTCCATTAATGCTTCCAACATCTTTAGAAGTACTGCTGAAGCTACCGCTTTTGAATAAATCGCCAATGATAAATGCAAATAAAGCCAATGCTATAACTGCAATCATTAAAGCGGAACGTTGTCTAATTTTTGATAAAACTGCCATTTTTATTGTTGTTAATTTTATATTCAGTTTGCGAAAATACAATTATATGATTAATATTTACAATTGTACCCTTTTATTTTGCAAAAAATTTGCTAGAATAGAAAAAACTACTCTTTTAGGGTCATTTTGACCAATTCTATTTTTTTATTAGTTGATTCTTCGATTACAAAATGATAGTCACCAATGTCGATAACTTCTCCTTTTTGCGGAATATCTTTTGTGTGATCAACAATATAGCCACCTAGAGTTCCGTAAGAATCACTCTCTGGGATATTTAATTTATAATTCTGATTTAGGTATTCGACATCAAATCTAGTAGAAAACATAAAACCACCTTCCTCTAGCTCTAACTCAATTAGCTCTTCGTCTAAATCGTGTTCATCTTCAATCTCGCCAAATAATTCTTCTACAATATCTTCGATTGTAATTATTCCAGAAGTTCCGCCGTATTCATCGAGTACAACTGCAACACTTTTTCTTTTTTTAGTCAAAAGATTCATTACATCTTTTATATAAATTGTTTCAGGAACAAATTCAACAGGTATAACAATTGCTTTGATGTTCTTAGGTTTCTTAAACAAATCAAATGAATGTACATAACCTACTATATCATCTAATGAATTTTGATACACCAAAATTTTTGAATAACCTGTTTCTATAAAAAGATCTTTGATTTCATCAATCGTATCAAAAAGCTCAACCGCCTCAATCTCTGTACGCGGACTCATAATATCCCTAGCTTTAACACTCGAGAAATCCAGTGCATTTTGAAACATCTGAATTTCAGAATCTACTTCATCATTATCCTCTACCGAACTCATCTGTTCGGTTATATAATCACCTAATTCGACTTTACTAAAAAACATCTGCATTTGATCCCCCTCTGTCCTGAAGAATTTCTTCAAAATAAAGTCTGAAACCCAAATAAAAAATGTTGAAACAAAATAAAATAGTTCGTAGAAAAAGTAAGCAGGAATTGCAAAAAACTTAATCAAGGAGTTGGCGTAAATCTGAAAAAAGACTTTCGGAAAAAACTCCGCCGTGATCAAAACAATTAAGGTAGATAATATTGTTTGAATAAGAAGATTTGATAGACTTGAGAAATCAAAATCTAATGTATCGATCCATTTCATCAACAGATCTCCCATAAAAAAACCATAAACAACCAAGGCTATATTATTCCCAATAAGCATTGCAGCTATAAATTTGGAAGGTCTCTCCGTAAGTTTTGTTAGGATTTTTGAGATAAAATTATCTTGTTTCTTCTCAATTTCAAGGTATATTTTATTAGAAGAAATAAATGCAATCTCCATCCCTGAAAAAAAAGCACTTAGTATTAAACACAATATTATAATACTAATTTCCATGACTTACGATTTAGGATTTTGACCACCCGTTTTCTTAGCAAATCTTCTTCGAAAGAAAAACATAAAAATAGCCATAGCAGCAATAAAAAATTGCATAAATGGATTTGTTCCTTCGTTAGTCCACTTCATTATTCCGTCATAGATAAAGTAGATAGCAAAAACAAGGTACACATACTGTGTATATTTTAAATAATTCATTTTAATTTTATTTGTAACAGAAAGTTGTAATTCATATTATTCATTAGAATCCACTTCGCCATTTATTTTTTGAGAATGTATTACCTTAAAATCTTTACTAAAATCAATCCCTTGACCGTTTGAAATTCCTTTAAGATCTGTAAATTTAAACTTTTTCTCGGTATAAAACCATTCGTTCTTTTGATCATAGAACAATTGCTCTGTTTCAAGTCGCTGACCATCTTGCGAAACGATCTTCACTTTACCTTGTAAATCAATAATACCTGTTTTACCATAAGATACGGCATAATTTGAAGTAACTCGTGTAGTTTTGGCTTTGTTGTCATATAAAGTCACATCGATTCCTTTTGGAAATTCAGTAAAAGGAAATACTAAATTTGAATAGTCTAACATTTTCGAACTTACGAGAACAACCTTAATCAATCCAGAGTCAGTATATTTCAAATTCACATTATCCGCATCGCCACCAGGTACAAATTCCGAATAATTTATTTTTTGAACTTCTTTGAATTTGCTCTCACACCCAATAAAGAAAGTCACAGCAATAGCTGTGACAATATAGAGTAGTCTTTTTTTATAATCAAGATTCATAGCGCAAAGATAGTGCTAAATAATAGAATGGAATCCTTAATTGAACTTACGTTTTTCAAACCATTTGTCATTTAATGACAAACCTACACTAAAATTAGCATAATTCTCTTGAATCAACCCAGAAGAAGTTGTTCCTTTTTTACCTATTTCAAATCCGATATTAACATTAGAAAATGTACCTGAAATTGGTAACCCCAATCCCATAGTTACACCGATATTATCGATAGCTTCGTCTCTAATGATTAAGCCTGTTCTTTCATATTTAAGCCCCCCTCTATAGACAACTCGTTTTAAATAATTTGTAAAAGAATTATAATCAGGGATATAATACCCTCCTAAACTTACACTTCCTGATCTACCGTAAGCTACGTCTGGTGAAACATTATAAGTGTTTGAAAGATCAGATGCACCTTGCATCACTACTTTACCACCTATCATCCACTTTCTAGTTTCCCCAACACCAGCACTCAAGCTTAATTTAGAAGAAAAAGATATTGTTTTGTTTGGCTGATCTATTGTTTGTGGGTCAGTTGATGTTTCTATCAAACGTGTGTTTTTTGATTTTAAATCGTTCTCTAATGTGTAATTTACACCACTGTAAAAATTCAACTTTTTAGTTAATTTAGCTTGATACATTGAACCTAAATTAAAATTCAATCCTGACAAATTAGAAGTGTTGGTCTCACGGGTACCTGATTGAATGTTACCATTTAGCTCCGAATTAACAATGCTTATAATTCCAAAATTATAGTTTACATCAAATCCTACGCTAAATTTTGGTGTGATTTTATACCCTACCCCAGCAAAAACTTTATTAATACCACCACTACTAGTAAAAGTTGATGTATTCTCTGAGTCAGTCCCAGTAATCGTCTGAATTTTGTATCCTACAGATGAATACGGAATCAAACCAAAACCAACTCCAAACTTACCTAACGGAAGTCCTATTGCTAAATAATCCAAAGTTGTTCTTTGTGCTTTTTCAGAAACGGCATCTGTTTTCATCGTTGTACTATTAAAAGTACCACCAATTGTATAAGTAGTTAATTTTAAGTTAGCAAAACTCGCAGGATTTTCTAGATTAATATGAATACTATCTTGTTCTACAGCAACCCCTCCCATCGCACGAGCTTCAGTAGTCCCTTTAAAACGAACATCACCAATTCCATAAAAAGAATACGGAGAAGAAGAACCCTCCTGAGCATACGATAAAACACCCAAAAGCAAGCAAATACTGGTTACTATATTTTTAATCATTGTTGATTTTATATTGAAAAGTTTGATTCAAACTCTCTAAAAGGAAATTTGAATTGGCAAATATGGTATTTTTTAATCGTTTAGCCAAAAAATCTGTATCTCCACCCGTTAAAATTATTATAAAGTTTGCGTCAATCTCCTTATATTCCTCTATGAAACCCTTTATTTCATAGACCAAGCCATTGACAACGCCCGAATGCATAGACGCAGCTGTAGAGTCACCTATCACTGTATTTATATCCTTTAATTCCAACAAAGGAAGCTTTGAAGTATAATCATTAAGTGCTTTATAGCGCAATTGCAAACCAGGACTGATAGCTCCTCCCAAATACTCGTCATCAGCATTTATATAATCATACGTAATACAAGTTCCTGCATCTATCACAAGACGATTTTGTTTTGGGTATTTTAAAACTGCACCTGAGGCAAGTACCATGCGATCTATACCTAATGTTTTTGGTGTTGCATATCGATTTGAAAACGGAAAGAGATCTAAATGCGATATGAAATGAATTTTTACCTTATTTTCGAACAATAAAAAAGCATTCTTCTCTACTTCACCAACAGAAGCAATAATAATGTCGTAACACTTTTCGTACTTTAATAAAATTGTACTAATTTTTTTTTCAATATCTTTTTTCTCAAAAACAAATTGTTCTAGAATAGTATCTTGTTCAAAAACAGCACCTTTAATTCTTGTATTACCAACATCAATCGCTAAAATCATATCTCAAAATTTGATGATGCAAAGATACAAATAGATTTTTTTAAATAAATGTTTTGGAGAAACGAAAAAACATCTTATATTTGCACTCGCAATAAGCACGGTACCTTAGCTCAGTTGGTAGAGCAATGGACTGAAAATCCATGTGTCCCTGGTTCGAACCCTGGAGGTACCACGAAACCCACTAAGAAATTAGTGGGTTTTTTGTTTTCATTATTTTTACGACTGAAATGGATCAAGTTCAAAAGTTGGGGATTATCCAAACAAAGTAGATTATGAATCAAGCCAGAAAGTTATGAGGAAAACATTAAATATCGACAATCTCATTTTACACAAAAATAAAGCCCATACACTCAGAGTATACGGGCTTTATTTTTAATAAGGTCACCTAAATGTTATTTCTCAGCAATCCAATCATCTATTTTTTTCTCTAGTAATGCTAACGGCATTACACCAGACTCTAAAACCTTTTCGTGAAACTTCTTAATATCGAAATTCTTACCCATCTTATCTTGCGCTCTTTTACGTAATTCGATAATCTTTAACTGTCCAATTTTATAAGATAGTGCTTGACCAGGAATAGCCATATAACGTTCTATCTCGGTAGTAATACCAGCTTCACTTTCTGCCTCATTCTCTAGTGAGTATTTTATAGCCTGCTCTCTCGTCCAGCCTTTACTATGAATACCAGTATCTACTACCAAACGGACAGCTCTGTGAATCTCGTTACCCAGCATTCCAAAATAAGCATAGGAATCTTTATATAACCCCAGTTCCTTACCCAAACTTTCTGTATACAATGCCCAGCCTTCTCCGTAAGCACCAAACCAATTGTATTTTCTAAAATCTGGTAAACTCGAATTCTCTTGTTGCAATGAAATTTGAAAGTGATGCCCTGGAATTGCCTCGTGCAGAAACAGATCTTCATCTGCATATCCATTGTACTCTTTTACATCTGGAATTGGCACATAAAACACACCTGGACGAGAGCCATCAGCCGCACCTTGATTGTATTCGGCACTAGCCGTATTTTCTCTAAAAGCTTCCGTTCTTCTAATTTCAAATTTCGTTTTTGGTTGCAATGAAAACAACTTATCGACATTGGGTTTTATAACTGTATAAATTTTTTCGAAATTAGCAATTACTTCCTCCGGAGTTTTAAATGATTTCAACTCTGGTTTATTACGCACATATTCAAAAAACTCTAATAAAGTTCCCTTAAACCCTACTTCATTCTTAACTTTTTCCATTTCGGCTTTAATACGCGCCACTTCACTTAAACCAAGTTCGTGTATTTCCTCGGGATTCATATCGGTAGTTGTCCACTGCTTAACGTAAACAGCATATAAATCCTTGCCAGATGGTAAACTTCCTATTCCGCTTGTAGTTCTGGATGCAGGCAAGTATTCGTCTTTTAAAAAAGCGGTCATTTTTTTATATTGCGGAATCAATTTATCATTGATTTCTGCTTTATATTTTGCCATTAATTCTTTTTTAGTTTCCTCAGAAAAACTGTCTGGCATTATCTTTATTGCCGAATAAAAAAGATTATCCTCTATGTTTGGTGTTTCCATTTCTGCGAATTGCGGAATCACTTTCTCTGTTAACGCTTTTGGAAGAACAATTCCTTTATCGATTCCTTTTTTCATATAGACCATCGCAGAATCAATCCACACACTATACAAGTCCATTCTTTTCAAAAAATTCGTATAATCTTTCTCTGTTTTAAAAGGTTGCGCACTAGTACCTCCTGCATACTGACCCATGGTAAGATGCGTTCCCCAAAATTGATGAATCGGCATTAAGTTAGTCGATTGTTTCAAGAGCGATTTACCAATATTTATCTCCCATTTTATTATCGAATAACTATTCTTTTCTTCTGTCGATAAATCTTTTTCATCAATTGAATCAAGTGTTGCTTCATATTTATTAAAAAATGCGAGTTGATTTGCTCTATAACTATCTGTCATCTCGAATTGCAACTGATCGTTCAATTCATTTTGCCCACTTTGCGTAGCATTTAATGGATCTAATAAATTTTTGCCATCAAAATAACTTTTGGTAACGGCAGAAAAATCAATTTTACTTTCTTGTGTCTTACATTGTGTTAAAAATGCAGCCGCCAAAACTACAATTAAAATCTTAGGTGTCTTTGTCATACTTACGTCAATTTTTATGTAAGGTAAAACTAGCGTAAAAAATCAGGATAAAATAATTTTTATTAACTAGGCGCCAAGTAACTGCACTATTAAAATAATCATTGCAAAACTTAGAGTCAGGAAACTGCTTATTATATCAAAAAAAAAAATACCATTCAGAGTATGAATGGTATTTTATAGCTACAATTTTTAAAAACTATACGTTTTTCAAATTGATAATTTCTTGATCGGTCAATAACCTCCAGTTTCCTCTTGGTAAATTTTTCTTAGTCAAACCAGCAAATGAAACGCGATCTACACGTAATACATCATACTTAAAACTTTCAAAAATTGCGCGAACGACTTTAATATTTGAAGAGCGTAATTTTAAACCAATTTCGCTTTTAGCTTCTCCTTCAATATAACTTACTTCCTCTACAAAAACACGGTGGCCTTCTAAAGTCAATCCTTTACTGATTTTTTCCAAATCTTCAAATTTTAAGTTTTTATCCAGTGAAACTTGGTAAATTTTTGAGGATTTTTGACTCGGTAAACTAAATTTACGAATCATATCGGTATCATTGGTAAACAAAAGTAATCCTGTAGTATTCTTATCCATTCGTCCTACAGATGCAATTTTTGCAGTTGTAGAACCTTTTACCAATTCTAATACATTACGAAACTCTTGTCCTTCGTCAAATGCTGTTGTAAAGTTTTTAGGCTTGTTCAACAATATGTAAACTTTTTTCTCTGGAGTCAAAGTCATACCATCAAAATTAACGGTGTCACCTGGTTTTACCATGTATCCCATTTCGGTAACAGGTATTCCATTTACTTTTACATTTCCAGACTGGATGTAAATATCTGCATCACGGCGAGAACATGCTCCCGAATTAGAGATGTATTTATTTAAACGAATTTCGTCTTTAACCTTAGGTCTTTTTGGCGCTTGATTCGGTTTTTTCTCTATTTTGTTAGGATCTACTGCTGCAACTTTGGTGTTTACTTTAGCTTTTTTAGGTCCTTGCGCCCTTTTTTGCATAGCGGGTTTTGGCTTATTCGAATTTGTTCTTGAACCACCTGGTTTAGAACCTCCTCCTCTATTACTGCCTTGCTTGTCATTCATAATCAATCATAATTTTTGCAAAGATAGTATTTATATTGTTGCAAATGGTTACTTCTAACTCATTAAGTAAGAACTATTAAATAGTAGTAATGAAGCAGTTACCTAATAATTCATATTGAAAATATTTTTCGAGAATTATTCTTCGCTTTCATATCAAATTTTCTGTACTTAAAACTATCTTTTACGATCGTACAACTAATTCTCAAGAATGATAGAAAATCACCTTCTATGTATAGTAATGATAACTGTCTTTGATGTGGGTTGGTTGCTTATTCGAGCTTTACTGTGTAAAGGCACCAAAACATTGGCTTCTGGAAAATAAGTTGCTGTGCAAGATCTTGGTATGCTATACGGAATGACAATAAACTTTTCTGCAAGACGTTCTTGACCTTCAAAATGGCTTATTAAATCGACTAAGTCATCTTTCTTCAATCCAGCTTCGTCAATATCTTGCTGGTTCATAAATACAACACGACGTTCGTTTAAAATTCCACGATAGCGATCATTTAAACCATAAATCGTGGTATTGTATTGATCGTGTGTTCGTATTGTCATCATCATGTATTGCTCCTTTTCAAGTACAACATCAGATGTTTCGTTGATTGTAAAATTTGCTTTACCACTGTGGGTGTTGCTAAAATCATTTTCCCTAGCATTATTGGGTAAATAAAATCCGCCTGGAATTCGCACACGCTCATTAAACTTATCAAATCCAGGAATTGTAGCTTCAACTGCATTACGAATCAAATCATAATTTGCTGACAGAGCGTCCCAATCTACTTTTGAATTTTTAAGTGTTGCTTTTGCCATTCCTGCTACAATAGCTGTTTCGCTCTTTAAAAATGATGATAATGGTTCTAAAATACCAACTGATTTGGAAATAACACCCATTGAATTTTCTACGGTTACGAATTGATCACCACTTGCTTGCGTATCTATTTCTGTTCTACCCAAACAAGGTAAAATCAACGCTTCTTTACCATGAATCAAATGAGAACGATTAATTTTTGTCGAAATATGCACCGTCAGGTCGCAATTGCGGAGTGCCTGAGCGGTATATTCTGTGTCTGGAGTAGCCGAATTAAAATTTCCGCCCATTCCTAAAAAGAAACGTGCCTTTTTCTCATGCATGGCTTCGATCGCTTTTACAACGTCATAACCATGCTTACGCGGTGATTTGAAATCAAAATAAGCATCAATATTTTCTAGAAATTGTTCAGGCATTTTCTCCCATATTCCCATTGTGCGGTCTCCCTGCACATTTGAATGTCCACGCACAGGACATGTACCTGCACCTGGTTTCCCAATACTTCCTTTGAGTAATAATAAATTTACTACTTCACGTATATTGTCAACACCATTTTTGTGTTGTGTTAAACCCATCGCCCAGCAAACGATTATCTTCTTATTATCAGCAATCATTTCGGCAGCCTCAACTACTTCTTTATGAGACAGTCCAGTTTGCGCAATTAAATCAGTAACATTATATTTTTCTAAATCAGCTATAAATGACTCATAGCCTAGTGTTTGTTTTGCTATAAATTCTTGATCGAAAACAGTTCCAGGATTAATTTTTTCCTTTTCTAACAGTAATAACAAAATAGCTTTCAGCAATGCAACATCACCATTGATTTTAACTTGTAAAAACAAATCAGATAAATCAGTACCCGTACCAAACCATTTTAATGGATTTTGCGGTTCTATAAAATTTTTCAAACCAACTTCGGGCAAGGGATTAACGCTAATGATTTTTCCGCCATGCTCTTTCGTTTCTCCCAAAGCTGTTAACATTCTCGGATGATTTGTCCCTGGGTTTTGCCCCATGACTATAACTAAATCTGCATGTTTGAAATCATTTAAAGTTACAGATCCTTTGCCTATTCCCAAGGTTTCGCCTAATGCAGATCCACTCGATTCGTGGCACATATTGGAACAATCAGGTAAATTATTGGTTCCATACTGTCTTACAAATAATTGGTACAAATAAGCCGCTTCATTACTAGTTCTACCAGATGTATAAAAAATTGCTTCATCAGGAGATTCCAGCTCATTTAAGGTTTTAGCAATCAACTCAAAGGCACCGTCCCAACTTATTTCTTCATAATGAGTCCCACCTTCACGCAAATACATCGGATTGGTGATACGTCCTTTCTTTCCCAGTTCATAATCTGACAATTGGCCCAATTCGTCAATACTATTCAAAGCAAAAAAAACTGGAGAAACTCTATTTTTAGTTGCCTCTTCGGCTACTGCTTTTGCACCATTCTCGCAGTACTCAGCCAAAAATGAGCGTTTTTCATCTGGATCTGGCCAAGCACAACCGGGACAGTCAAAACCATCTTTTTGATTTAGTTTTGCCAGCAGACCAATTCCTTTTACCATCCCTACCTCATCATTGATATAAGTCAAAGCAGATTTAATCGCCTTAAATCCTACGGCAGAATGAGGCACTTCTATTTCTTCAATTCCGGTAAATTTTTCTGGCGGCTGTGCAATTGTTTTTTTTATCATGGTGATGGATTGTATTAAATTTTAATATGAAAGGGAATTGCGCATTAAGGGTTGGAATAAATCGTAGCTTTATTTTCTCTAGAAAATCCAATTAAACATATTCCAAATTCCTTCGCATAATCTACGGCTAATGATGAACAAGCAGAGACCGCAACAATAGTTCCTATTTTGGCGAAAAATGCTTTGGTTATAATTTCATAAGAAACTCGACCACTTACCAATAGAAACGCACCTTTTTTTAATTGCTGGGACTGAATTAAATCGCCCACGCATTTATCTACTGCATTGTGACGGCCTATATCTTCTTTAATTGTTAACATTTGATAATTGGCATCAAAAATTGTCGCTGCATGAGAACCACCGGTCAAACTAAACGTTTTTTGGTTGGCTTTCATTAATTCAAACATCGTTGGTAATTGATTCAAATTAAGAGCATGTAGTAATTTAAGCTTGGTTTTGGGACTATCAAAATCTTCTAACTGTTGCTTACCGCAAATTCCACAAGAGGAAACAGATAGCAATGATCTTTTATTAAGATACCCTTTCCCTATCTCTCGTTCAGGTATTGTAACTTCTACTTTGGTAAAACCATTTGAAGTTTCGGAGACTACTTCTATAGTCAAAGCAGCTGTATTTCTATAAATATCTTCAACGTAGAGTAATCCTCGAATTAAATCGAAGTCATTTCCTGGAGTGCGCATTACAACCGTAAAAGGACTTTGATTGATACTTATTTCCAAAGGCGCTTCGACTACCAAAAAATCAGTAACTAGTTCACTGGTTTCAGCATTCTTTTTAATTCCTTCGTAAGTGACGGTTTGAAGCTCATTCTGTATCATATTGTAAAAATACAGAAAAAGTCAGCGATACTATAGTCATCAATAGTTAAAACAATAAGCTATTATGTTAACTTTTAAAATGAAACTGAAAATGAGTTGTCACAATGAATTAGCTTGCCAGAATCCACCTCTTACCGTTGTACAACACCGAAGGATCAATAAGAACAATGCAGAATACTCCCGAAACTATTAGAAATTTCAAAACATTGTGAAGTAATAAATACTGTTCTTTGGTGCTCGCTCTCCAAAGATAAACTAGAAATAAAATAAGTATTATAAAAGATGCGTAAAAGTAAATATCCATATAACCAACTTCATATATACCAACTAAAAGATATACTGGTAAAATAGTTAAGAAGACCAATAGAGTAATGATCTTCTTTGACATTGATTCTCCATAACGTATTGGAATTGTGCGGTAATCATTTGCCAAATCTCCTTTGATATTTTCTAAATCTTTTATCATTTCTCGAATTAAAAGCAATAAAGAAAGGAATGTAGCGTGCGAAAAAATAACCGCAAATTGAGATTTGTGGCTAATAATTTCTTCAAAACTTAAGTTGTAATAATAATGTAACGTAATAGCAAAGAAAGGAATAACCGCCATCATTGTCGCTGTAAGATTGCCCACGACAGCATATTTTTTAATTTTATGAGAGTAGAACCATATCATAAAAATATAGATCGAAAAAAACAGAAAAACCTTCCACGATACTAGCAAAGCTAAAGCAGCAGCTAAGAAATTGAGTCCAAAATAAACCTTTAATTTCGTGGCTTGACTTATCAAGCGATCTAACATCGATTTATTTGGTCGGTTGATTAAATCTTTTCTACTATCATAAAAATTGTTGATGATGTATCCAGAGGCAATTGTAATTGCTGAAGCAAATACTAAAAGAAATAAATCAATATCAAATAAAATCTCCAAAGCTCTTTTCTCTGGAGCTAAGATGAATATAGCCGATAAATACTGAGCTAAAATAATGACCGGAATATTATATCCTCTTACTACAGAGAATAAACTCACGATCTTTTTTAACAATAGCCTTTGCTTTCTATTTAGCATTCTTTAAATAGTCAAATTATTCGCATGCAACAGATACAAAACGGAATTATAAAATTTTTATTTGAAGTAAACTCTTAAAATTGATATACGACTTCTAGCTTATAATCTTTTAAAGAAGCTTTGGCGCGTTCTAAATCTTCAGTAAAACCTAAGATGTAACCACCACCGCCTGAACCACATAGTTTTAAATAATAATCGTTACTGTCAATTCCTTGTTGCCATAATGCATGAAATTGTTCTGGAATCATTGGTTTGAAATGATTCAAAACGACTTTTGACAATTTTTTGGTATTTGCAAATAATGATTTCATATCACCGCCTAGGAAGTTTTCAACACAAGCATCTGTATGTTTCACAAACTGGTTTTTTAACATAGCACGAAAACCTTTATCTTTTAAGTTTTCCATGAAGATGTTCACCATTGGAGCAGTTTCTCCAACAATACCTGAATCGATCAAAAACACGGCACCTTTACCATCAAAACTTTGAGTTGGAATACCCGTTGCTTCGATATTATCTTTTGAATTGATCAAAATTGGAATACTCAAATAACTATTTAAAGGATCTAATCCAGAGCTCTTTCCATGGAAAAAACTTTCCATTTGAGAAAATATATTCTTTAATTGTAATAACTTTTCACGAGTCAAATTCTCTAAAACTGTGATTTTATCTTGTGCATACTTATCATAGATGGCTGCAACAAGTGCTCCACTACTACCTACACCATATCCTTGTGGAATACTAGAATCAAAATACATCCCTGTAGCGATGTCTTCTTTCAAAGTAGCAAAATCAAAGGTTACTAAATCCGGCTGCTCTAGTTGAAGATTCTCAAGATAAACTGCCAAGCGATTTAAACTCGCATTAGAAGCAATCGCTTCTGGAGTAGGGTTTTCGTCTCTTTTTAACGCACCGTTATAAAAATTATAAGGTATTGACAAACCCTTAGAGTCACGAATAATTCCGTATTCTCCAAAGAGTAATATTTTTGAGTAAAATAAAGGTCCTTTCATATTTTGTAAATTATCAATTTGGGGTCGGTAATTATTCTATTTTGTTAATCTTGTTTGGGTTCTGTCTAACATTAAAAAGAGAGAGAATCCTAATTTGCTTTAAATTATACTGACAATAAATCGTTGTTTGCTTTGACAGAACACATCTATATTGAGTTCTAATTACTTGCGATCTTAAAAAAATTTCTGATTTTATCTGAATGATTGAAGGTGCTTTATCAATGCTAACTTTTCTAATTGAATATCCATATTAAACTCATGAATCATAAAGATACAAAAATTACAACTGGTTTGCACCATTTCCAATTTCGTCACAAATGTACTGACCATTTTGACAATACCCAACTAATTCGTCCTGAATAAATTGCAAAACTTTTTCACTTACGTTCTTTGGATATAAAACATGAACATTTGCTCCTGCATCGAGCGTAAAGCAAACTGGTACTTTGGTTTCATTTCTGAATTTCCAAATTGCATTAATTATCTCTAATGTATTTGGTTTCATTAATATAAAATACGGCATCGAGGTCATCATCATAGCGTGCAATGTCAAAGCTTCACTTTCTACTACTTTAATGAATGCGTCCAAGTCTCCGCTTTCGAAAATAGTTATCAATTTATCTAAGTTATCATGAGCTTGTGCAAAACGTGTACTTGCGTAAGGATGGTCGTGCATTAAATCATGACCTACTGTACTTGACACCTGCTTCTCTCCTTTGTCAACTAGTAAAATGGTATCTTGGTAATTCTTGAAATTATCATGAATAACATATGGGAATTCTACTCCAAACAAGTCTGAACTTCCTGTAATGTTCGCCTGATTTCCCCACGCAACAACTTGGCCTTTTACGCTGCGACAAGCACTACCAGATCCTAACCTCGCAAGAAACGAAGCCTTTTGATAAAAATACTCATCAGTCATAGCTGGGTATAATTGTCTTTCGACACTCATTAAATTCATTGCCAAAGCCGCCATCCCAGATGCTGATGAAGCAATTCCCGAACTGTGCGGAAAAGTATTCTCGGTATCTATCGTAAAATGATAATCTTTTAGAAAAGGAAGATAGTGTGCTACTCGCTCAAAAAACTTATTTATTTTTGGTTTGAAATCTTCTTTAGACTGCCCTTCAAATAATAAATCGAATGAAAAATTAAGGCTATCTTCTTTTTTGGCAAAAGCCAGCTTAGTAATTGTTTTGCAATTATTTAAAGTAAAACTCACCGATGGATTGGCAGGTATTTGATTTTCTTTCTTGCCCCAATATTTCACTAAAGCAATATTACTTGGTGCAGTCCATTTGAAATTTCCTTTTTCAACAGTTTGTGTATATTTTGGTGGAATAAAATCGGTATCTAAAAACATGAAAGTCAATTTTTAGGCAAAGATACTTTTTTTGTCGTATCTCTATAATGCAACTATTGATTTATTACTACAATAAATTTGAGTAAATTTGCTTTTTGAAAAAAACATACCATTATGAATAAGATTACAAAAATACTTACCATTGTTGTTACTTGTTTAGCAATAGGTTATTACGCTAGTACAGTTACGCAATCTGCAATTACCAATTGGTACCCAACTTTGATCAAGCCAAGCTTTAACCCTCCTAATTGGGTATTCGCTCGTGTTTGGAGTTTATTATATGTCATGATGGGAGTAGCGGCAGGATTAGTTTGGGATCGAATCGATTATGAACAAGAAATAGTCAAAAAGGCACTAATTGTATTTGCCGTTCAATTGGGGCTAAATGCACTTTGGTCCTATTTGTTCTTTGGTCTTCACAACCCTTTATTGGCACTAATAGAAATTGTAATTCTATGGTTATTGGTATATGAAACTTACATACAATTTAGTAAAATAAATAAAATATCTGGTTACTTATTCTTGCCGTATTTGGCCTGGGTAAGTTTCGCAATGGTCTTAAATGGAAGTATTTGGTGGCTAAACCGTTAAATTTTTACGGGAATGTACGAATAGGTTTTAGATAAATATTTTAAATCTCTGAGACCTATTGTTTTTTAAATTCTAAGCTTTTTTTATATAAAAAATCCATTGTACTTAATTTATTATTGGTATTGAGAATTTCAAGTGACTCATCATCAGTCTCACAGAATTCTAAAAACAACATGACTTCTTCTGGCTTTAAATTTAAAGTTTTTGTGAAGTAGCTCGTACTGCAGCTCGCTTTTGCAAACTCTTGAAAATTACTTAGCGGTAATTCTTCTTGACGAGGTTTTTTGTTTTTCTTAAATAAGTCAATCAATTTACCTCCCAATCTAGCAAAGTCAATTCCTGCAGTAGTCCCCATATTCACGCCTGTGACTTTCAATGCACTTGTGCTTTTGTCCAGCGCATACGTATCTACCTTACCCCTTTCCCAACTCCTATCGCCACTCAATTTAACAGATGGCGTGTTTGACACTACAACTTCCTTTAATTCTTCTGGTATCAAAGCGATGTCTATGACCACATTATTTGTATTTATTATATCTGCTGTGACTTTTATTTTTTTGAAATTATGGTCTTTTGAGACGAAGACAAGTTCTTCATTAAGTTTTGCGGCTATAGAAAAATCACCATTGTCGTCTGATACCGTAAGAGTTCGAGTTGTAGCATTAATCACCTCTACTTTAGACACACCATAAGTATTAAAAATTATTTTACCTGTCACAACTTGTGCAATACACATTTGAGCAGCAAAAAGAAGTAATATGGTAAATAACTTGAACTTCATTGTTTCTAATATAATATCTAAAAGTAAAATTAGTTGATTCTTCTTAACAAATTCTTAGTAAATATGTAAATCCATGTTAATACTGTCATTATCGAAGATGACATAGCAATCTGATTATCAAATAAACAGAAAAGCTGCTCTATACCTTTAGAACAGCTTTTACAATTTACTTTCACTATCGTTAGCTTTTTAACTTTCGAACTAATAGAGTCATTACTGAACGAGCATTTTTTGAATAGCCCACTCATTTACTAAGCCTGAACCTTTGGCTTTGGTCAATACGTAAATAACATTACCTGAAGAATTGCTAAATACAAAGTGAGGTTCTGCATCAAAATAATTAAACCCACCTGTCGTATTTTGCACTTGATACTTTTCTAATTCAAGTTTGTTTTTAAAGTTTAGATTGATAGCGTTATAAGTGTAGATGTAAGGCAACCTTTCATTTTGCCAAACATTACCCGAATTTATGATGACGAATAAATTATCTTTTGCAGCTGAATGATTAAGCCATTCTATATTCGAATCGGCAGTAATACTACCATTGTAAATCATATCTGAAGTTTTAATATCAGAAGTTTTTAATACTGTTTTACCTCTTGTGAAAATTCTGTTTCCATCTTCCGTAAACCATAAATTTCCAGACATTGGGTAATCACCATGGTAAGGAGAGTCATAAAGCATGTTTGCAACGCCATTCTGAATATCATACTTTTCAATATCTGAAGGACTTAGTCCGTTGTCTGCTCCGTAAATATACTTACCAGACGGATGTAATCTTCCTTTTGTTCCTGCATAAATTGAACCACCAGTGCTATATGTTTCATTATCATTTGATAAATTCATATTGATACACCTAATATACGTCCATTGATTTTCTTTAGGAAATACGTATGCCCACTTATTATTACCTAATACAATATCGAGTGCAAAACATGACGAACTGTAAGTTTTTATAATTGATTTTGTTTTTAAATTGATATAAGTGATATGCCCATCGTGACCTACAACCGCAGTTTCTCCATCTTGTGATACAGATACACAAGTTGGCGTGTATACTAATGGAACCGTCTCCATACTTGATGTACTAGGATTATATATTGATAATTTTGACGGATTTGCTGATACAAAAACCAATTGATCTTTAACCTTGGAATATTCAGCATCCATTACATCACCCACTACCATTGATTTCAGCTCTTTAAAATTATCGACAGTAACAGCAATTGTTTCTGCACTGTTGTTAATCTTTAAGTTTAAGTTGAAACTGGTCAATCCATTTGGGAAACCATCTCTATTGATAGTTACTGCAATTTCTTTTTGACCACGAACTTCAATTGTGCCTGAATTTGAAGATAATGTGGTTTTTGTGTTTTGATTGTCAATAGTATATGACAATGGAACATTACCGTTGTTCTTTATTGTAAATTTTACTTCATTATCGCTAATAGAGAAATTGAGGGTTTTGGGAACAGTGTACGTCAAATTATCTCCAACAATTGCTTGCAAAAGAATTGTTTTGTTTCCTAGTGTTGTCGTAAATTCCAAATTACCTTCATAGGTTCCGGGCTGTAAATTTGTTAGATCTGAAGTTAATATTATTTCATTAATACCATTCGAGGCATTTAAATTTCCAGATTTACGATCAGCCTTAACCCAACTAGGCATTGAAGTAATTTGATAATCACAATCTGATTTTGGATTTGTTGAGATATAAAGAGATTTTGTTTCAGAACCTTTAAAAACTACAGTTTCTTCTGAGAAAACTAATTCTGCTCCATCAAGATTATCTGATACACAACTAAAAAGAGAAACTATTATGGCAACAAAGAGTAATGTTTTTTTCATTTGCTAAGTTTTGAATTACCTCAGTTTGAAAGTATAATCTGAGTTTGGGCAAATATATATAAAAAAACGTTTAAATTGCATTTGCTACGATAAATCCACTGGTCCATGCGTTTTGAAAATTAAAACCTCCAGTTATCGCATCAATATTTACAATTTCACCAGCAAAATAGAGGTTTTCATGCAACTTACTTTCCATTGTTTTAAAATTAATTTCCTTTAAATCAATTCCTCCAGCGGTAACAAACTCTTCTTTAAAAGTACTTTTCCCATTGACTTGAAACACACCATTTGTCAATTGATTGGATAAACTTTGTAATTGCACTTTGGACAAGTCTGCCCATTTTGTGTCAATATCAATTGCTGAAGCCAGCACTAAACTTTCCCACAAACGATTAGGAAAATCAAATGGAGATTTTTTTGAAACCGCTTTTTTGGCATGTTCTTGTTTCAGTTCTTTTAATTTTTTCTCTGCATCTACTGCATCTGTATCATTTAACCAATTTACATAAATAGAAAATTGATAATTTTTGTCATGTAAGATTCGGGCGCCCCAAGCGGATAATTTCAACACTGCAGGGCCACTCATTCCCCAGTGGGTAATAAGCAGTGGTCCCGTTGACTCCAGTTTTGTATTTTTAACTTTGACCGTAGCCAATGCAGCAACACCAGGTAATTCTTTAATTCGAGTATCTTTGATGTTAAATGTAAATAAGGACGGAACCGGATTTATAATTGCATGACCATAAGTTTGCAGCATTTCCCATATTTTAGGATTGCTACCCGTAGCAAGAATTAATTTTTCGGCCACGTAATTTCCAGTTTGGGTTTCTACTTTCCAAATATTGCCTTTCGACATTTCAGGTTTAAAAATAGATTGAACACTTTGACCAGTTAGAACTTTAATTCCAAGTTTTTGAGTAGCTTGTAAAAAGCAGTCGATGATTGATTGAGATGAATTAGAAACTGGAAACATCCTGCCATCTTCCTCAATTTTTAACTCCACACCATGCTTTTCAAACCATTCTATAGTATCTCCCGAACAAAACTGATGAAAAGGACCTCTTAATTCTTTTTCTCCTCTAGGGTAGAACTTCACCAATTCGTTTGGCTCAAAGCAAGCATGTGTCACATTGCAACGCCCACCACCCGAAACACGAACTTTTTGTAATACTTCATTACCACGTTCTAGTATCACAACCTTTAATTTAGGGTTTTTCTCAACAATATTTATTGCCGTAAAAAATCCAGCTGCACCACCACCTACTATAATTATATCAAAATCTTGATTCATCTTATTCTTGTTTTTGCACAACGCAAAATTTATAATCTATCGGGATAATCAGATATGATTCCGTCCACTTTAAATGTTTTCATTCGCTCTATATCCTCCATCTCATTAACTGTCCAGGTAAAAACTTCAAAACCTTGATTTTGTATTTCGAGAACATTTTCTTTAGTTAATAAATGAAAGTCTGGATTAATACTTTTGGCTTTTATATTTTTGGCAAATACTACTGCCTCATCAAGATCTTCCTCTGTTAAAACACCTATAGGAATGGCCGAATTTAAATCATTGACTTTTTCTAAAGCCTTCCAGTCAAAACTCGAAACTAAAAATCGGGAGTATTTCCAATTTTTATTCGACACATATTCCTCAATTAAACGAACGACTTTCTCGGTTGACTCAAAGCTTTTGATTTCAATGTTGATATCGCACTTATCCGCGATCAAATCTAGAACCTGCGTTAAGGTTGGAATAATTTGTTCACCTTCGATACAAAAATTTTGAATTTGCAAAAGCGTTAATTCATTTACATTGCCTGTTCCGTTTGTCGTTCTATCGATAGTTTCATCATGAATGACAACAATCTCTCCGTCCTTGCTCAAATGAACATCTAGCTCAATTTGATCAACATGAAATGAAATTGCTTTTTCAAAGCCTAGTAAAGTATTCTCTGGTTTATGACCTCGAGCACCACGATGACCTATTTTTAGCATAAAAATAATTTTTAGCAAAGGTACATAAACTAGTCAAAGCTCCATATTTATTAGCTGCGAAGATAAATGGTAATTTGAGCAATTTTTTATAGATGCTACAAAAAGTGACTATGTAGAAATTTATTATTTAAAAGTGTCAATATACTCCCAAATAACATTAGGTAATAAGCAGGTAAATCCAAATTGCAAATTCAGTTTTTTTTTCTGATTCTACAGATTAACACCTACCTTAATCAAACTTTATTAGAGGATCAATAACAAAATGATTAGCTATTTACCTCAACTCTAAGATTAAAAAAGATTTTCCTTCGATCGAAATATCATTGATTAGTTCTATTTCTTCATTTGTAAAAACAGATAAGCCTGTTGTGAACTTTTCTATATTTTCTTTGAATCGAATTGTTCTTACTGTACCCATTTCAGTCTTATTATTGATAATTACCATAATTGAATCTTCATTATTATATCGAAAGTAGACATAAATATTATCCTCCGGAATATAGTGTGTTGTTTTGCCAAAATGAATAGCTGCTTTTGTCTTCCGCCATTGAAATAATTGAGAGGTAAACTCAAAATAAGCTTTCTGATCCTCTGTGCGTCCTTCTGCATAAAAAGCATTGCTCGCATCTCCTACCCAACCACCTGGAAAATCCTGTCTAATATCGGCGTCACCCATAAAATATTGATCTCCTGCCATTCCTACTTCTGAACCATAATACAACTGCGGGATTCCGCGCACAGTAGCTAGCACAACCATCGCCAGCTTGTACTTTTGTAAGTCCAGTTCGTAGCAGTGATTCAACCTCTTGGAATCATGATTTTCAGCAAAAATCAATAAATTATGCACATTAGGATACAAAAAGTCAAATGTGAGTGAGTCATAAATCCTCGTCATCCCTTTGTCCCACATCCCATCATCATCATTAAAAGCCAACTGCAACGCATCACAAAGGGAAAAATCCATCAAGGAAGGTAAGTTGGAATTAAAATTATAAATTTCACCCGTTTTACTGTCCTTTTGCCAGTATGACAAAATTCCGTGATTGCGTTGGGTTATTTCCCCGACCATGTTAAAATTGGGATACTCAGTCATGATTGCTTTCGTCCACTTCACCATTTGCAATGGTTCGGCATAATTGAAGGTGTCAATCCGTAAACCGTCTAGATTAGCATATTCAATCCACCAAATTGCATTTTGAGTTAAATATTTAAGCACCAGCGGATTTGTTATATTGAGATCAGGCATGCTGGGAACAAACCAGCCTTCTATGCATTGCTGTCTGTCGATTTTTGAGGCATTGACGTCGATAACGGTAGTACGCTTATGATTTGTTTGTACATAGGTTTCAAAAGTATTGATCCAATCTTTTGTCGGTGGATCTTTGACCATCCAGTGCTGTAATCCCCAATGATTAGTTACATAGTCATGAATTAATTTCATTCCGCGCTGGTGCAGTCCTTCAGACAAGCGAACATAATCTTCATTTGTTCCAAAGCGAGGATCTACCTTATATACGTCTGATTGCGCATAGGTGTGATAAGAGAACTCGGCTTCATTATCTTCACAAACAGGAGTATTCCACAAAGCAGTTACGCCCAAGGACTGTATGTAATCTAAATGCTGTGTAATACCATTAATATCTCCACCATGACGACCGCCAGGCAATTCTCTATTGTACTTTTCGGTTACTGTTTTATCATTGTCATTAAGTCCGTTGCCATTAGCAAAACGGTCTGGCATGATGAGATAGACAACATCCGAGGAATCAAAGCCTTTACGATCTGCCGAATTTTTACGACGTTGTTTAATGCTGTATTTTTGACTGAATAAAATTTTATTATTTCTTTTAAAAATAAATAGAATTTCCTTTTCAATCTCCCAATTCACATTAATCGTTACAAATATAAAGTTGGCATTATCCGTTTTGGTGACTTTGATAATGATGCCCTGTTCTGTAGTTTCTACAAAATTTTTAGCAATATTTTCGCCGTAAAATAAGATTTGCAATTCCTTATTACACATACCCGCATACCAGAAAGGCGGTTCAATTCTTTGAATAGGAGAATCCTTTTTTGAAGTCATGGTGGGGCTAAGATTGAAATGGGATCTGTTATCAAAAATACGACTTTAAGAAAGACAAATCACCAACAAAAAGAATTTTAGTGCAATAGCATGCTGGTGCTCCTACTTTTGTCATATGAATTAAGAATGAAATCGAACTAGAATCAATAAATGTATTTCTACTTTAAAAATTAAGCTACTAACGATTTTTTAAAATCTGAGGGAGAGAGACCTTCTGCTTTTTTGAAAAATTTGCTAAAGGCTTGAATATCCTCATAACCAACTTCATAAGCAATTTCCTTGATTGTTAAATCAGAATAATGAAGCAGTCGACGGGCTTCGAGTACAATTCGGGCTTGAATAATTTGCAAGGGTGATTTTTCGTTGTATTTCTTAAATAGATTCGAAAGAGTTTTGGGACTTTTATGTAACATCTCGGCATAATCAGCAACTTGATGCTTGGTTTTAAAATGGCTCTCGACCAAGTAATTGTATTCTCTCACAATATCTAATTGATTTTTATCGAAAGTAGTGAGCTCCGTTTGTTCCTTATAAATTCGAGTACTTAAGATGAGAAGACGCTTAAGCATCATTTGGAGCATATCATTTTGAAGACTGTCTTTAGATTCCATTTCGATAATAAACATCTTCCAAAGAACTTCAAACTTTTCTATTTCATTTTCTGGAATAGTTATTTTTGGAAACTGGGAAGCTCCAAAGAACAAAATTCCCTTGCACCCCACCTCACCATCATGGTCGGATATACAATAGAAAGCACGATTAAATCGCACCAATCGTGCTTTTGTAACAGATACGATCGTGACTTTGTGGTATTCGGTCAAAAATAAAACCGTGTCTTTTGCAAATACATAGTCATTACCATCAACATTTACTTTCATATCCTCTTGACACCAAATTACGCTTAAACTTTCGCCTACTTTCTCTCTGAGCAGTTCACAATTGCTAGCATCAATTTCGGCTAATCGTACAAATTCATTGAGCTGACCAGTATATAACATGTTTACAGAGTATTTGGGAATCCTAAAATTAGTTCAAAATTCTCAAATAGACGTACGTTTTAGAAATCCTTACAAAATTATTGCTATTGCTCGCTTTTAAGTATCTTTGAAACCAATCTAAATTACACAAAACAATACCATGAACTGGGAACAACTTTTATCATTAAGGCGTCAGGGAGACAAAGGCAAAAGGTTACGTATCGAACAAGATGACACTAGATTGGGTTTTGAAGTTGATTATGATCGAATTATTTTCTCGGCAGCTTTTAGAAGTTTACAAGACAAGACACAGGTGATTCCGCTTTCAAAAACAGATTTTGTACACACCCGATTGACACATAGTTTGGAAGTTTCGGTTGTGGGTCGTTCTTTGGGCCGTTTGGTAGGAAAGAAGATTATTGAAAAACACCCACATTTAAAAGAAGTTCACGGCTTTCATATGAATGACTTTGGCGCTATTGTAGCTGCGGCATCATTGGCACATGATATAGGAAATCCACCATTTGGCCATTCAGGTGAAAAAGCAATTGGTGAATATTTCTCTATAGGAAACGGACAACAATATAAAGAGCATCTAACTCCAAAGCAGTGGCAAGATTTGGTTGATTTTGAAGGAAATGCAAATGGCTTTACAGTTCTTACCAGTACCCGTCCGGGAATTGAAGGAGGCTTAAGAATTTCGTTTGCAACGCTTGGTGCTTTTACCAAATATCCAAAAGAAAGCTTACCTAAGAAACCTACTCAAAATATTGCAGATAAAAAATATGGTTTCTTTCAAACTGATAAGGAGTTTTTTAAAGAAGTAGCAACAGATTTAGGGATGATCCCAAATAAATCAGGAGATGATACAGGTTTTGAGAGGCATCCTCTTGCTTACTTGGTCGAAGCTGCAGATGATATTTGCTACACAATTATTGATTTTGAGGATGGTATTAATCTTGGACTTGTGTCTGAAGATTTCGCTTTAGAATACCTAATCAATCTTGTAAAAGACAGTATTGATAGTTCAAAATACAAAACACTTGAGACAAAAGAAGACCGTATTAGTTATTTGCGAGCTTTGGCAATTGGGAGTTTGATTAGTGATGCCGTAAATGTTTTTATCGAAAATGAAGAAGCTATTCTTGCCGGAAAATTTCCCTATTCGATAATGGATAAGAGCAAGTACAAAGCGCAGATGAAAGATATAATTAATTTGAGCGTTGATAAAATATACCAAAGTCGTGAAGTGATTGAAAAAGAAATTGTTGGCTATCAAATTATCCAGACATTATTGGACAAATTTATCACAGCTTTTAACAATTGCCATGATGGTAAGGGTTCAAATTATGACGCTTTGATTATGAAACTTTTACCCGAAAAACATCATATTGCAAAAGAAAGTTTATACGACCGTCTTTTACACATGTGTCATTTCATCTCATTGCTTACTGATGGTAATGCATTAGAATTATTCAATACTATCAACGGTAAGAAGGGTATCTAGATTATTTGAATGTAAATTATATTATTAAACTCCAGTAATCTTTTAATATAAAATATCTTTTTCTTGCAGTCATTTGTACTGCAAGAAAAAGATATTTTTTTTACTAGAAACTGTATGTCATACCAACTCCCAGGACTTGTTTCAACTGCGTTTTTGGACCTACAGTAACTTGTTCTCCGTTAATTTCGTCCTTAGCCTTAATATCATCATCATAAATTATATGCATACCAATATTGGTTTTTACATATTGATTTACAACTAAGTCAAATGCTAGTTCGTAATCTATATCAACATTTCCATATTTATTGATGTAGTCAGAATACAAACTTAAACGGTTTTCTAATGTGATATTTTTGGCCACTTTTTGCTTGTGATAAGCAGTTATTAAAGTACCTAACTCTGATTTGACTTTTTCACCATGCTTAACCAAATTCCCATCCTCATCATAAATTGCTTTCGGCACACCGAAAGATCCCTTATCGGCCAGTCTTTGATTACCAACATAAGTAACCTTTGAAGTAAAAGGTGAGAAATAAAATAATCTATCCTTTTTCTCTGAAGCATATTCGGCACCAACTCCTAAAAAGGAATATGCGGGAGCAAATGGCCCTGAGACTGATATTTCTGTATTGGGGTAGCTGTAACCGTTTGAAAATTGTGTATTGAAATTAAACTTGGCACTGTGGTACCAATTGGAATTTGTATTCTCGCGGTAACCAAAAGTAGAAGTAAACTGAAAAGCATCATCTGTCTTACGCACAGAGATTCCATCTTGTTTATTTAATCCATAACGCATTATAAGTTCGTTGGCCCACTTAGTGTTATCGTTGGAATAATTTCTATTAAATTGTGTTCTTAGCAAACCAGAAATAGAATTGGTCCCCCCCGCATTCCAGTTCACAAATAGAATTTCTGAAATTGTAAAACCTATGATGTTTTTCTTTTCCCAGTGTGAGATACTATCTACCTTTACAGGTATTGGATTTAAACTCGTTATAATTTTCTGCGAAAATGCAGAAGTCGTAATGATCAAACAAAGGAGAGTAATATGAATTAATTTCATCTGTAACTTTTTTTTATTTTTATAAGCCTAAAAAATGGCTGGTCAAACTTCTAACGTCTATTTTACACATATGTTGCAATTCATCGACTGTTCCATGCTCAATAAATGTATCAGGCACTCCTAATTTTTCTACCGGAAGCACATAATTATTTTGTGAACAAAAGTTCAAAATCGATGCACCAAACCCACCAATTACTGTGCCATCCTCGACTGTTAAAATTTTTTTGAAGGTTTTACATATATAATGTAAGGTTTTTTCATCCAAAGGTTTAACAAAAGGAAAATCATAGTGTGCAATTTTGTCTTGCTCACCTAAATTATGAATCGCAGCGGTAACATTTTTACCAATGGGTCCATTTGATAGTACTGCTACAGTTGTTCCTTGTCGCAAACATTTTGATTGTCCTATTTCTAACTCCGTATAATTACCTAAATGATCTTTTTGCCAATTGAGTGTTACGCCACGGCCACGCGGGTAACGAATCACAATTGGAAAATCAATACCCAGCTGAACAGTATATAAAATATTTTGTAACTCAATCTCATTCAGCGGTGAGAAGATAACCATGTTTGGTATGCACCTCAAATAAGCTATATCATAAACACCATGGTGAGTTGCCCCATCCTCTCCTACCAATCCTGCCCTATCCAAACAAAATATTACAGGTAAATTTTGCAAAGCTACATCATGTATTACTTGATCATACGCACGTTGCAAAAAAGTAGAATAAATGTTGCAGTACACTATCATACCCTGTGTCGCCATTCCTGCAGCGAGAGTTACAGCATGTTGTTCTGCAATTCCCACATCAAATGCGCGTTCTGGTAACGCTTCCATCATAAATTTTAATGAACTCCCAGAAGGCATTGCGGGGGTGATTCCTATAATTTTTTTATTTTTCTTCGCTAAGTCCAACAATGTTAAACCAAACACATCCTGGTATTTTGGCGGTAAATTTTCTTCTGATTTTAAATAAATCTCTCCCGATAATGCATCAAATTTGCCTGGAGCATGATACTTTACTTGGTCTTCTTCGGCTTGCTTTAATCCCTTTCCTTTGATTGTAATAATATGCAGGAATTTTGGACCTTTAATTTTTTGCAATCTCTTTAATTCTTTAACTACAGCAGCCATATCATTCCCATCAATTGGTCCTGAATAATCAAAATTCAAAGATTTGATCATATTATTTTGGCGGTGATTCTTACCTGTTTTGACTGCAGTCAAATAGTTTTTTAAAGCACCCACGCTTGGATCAATTCCGATAGCATTATCATTTAAGATCACTAGAAGATTAGCATCTGTTACTCCAGCATGATTCAATCCTTCAAATGCCATTCCGGATGCAATCGAAGCATCTCCAATTACGGCAATGTGTTGTTTTTCGAATTCCCCTTTCAAATTAGAAGCAATTGCCATTCCTAGTGCTGCTGAGATGGAAGTGGACGAGTGGCCGACACCAAAAGCATCGTATACACTTTCACTCCTTTTAGGAAAACCCGAGATACCACCCATCTGCCTATTCGTATCAAAGCGCGCTCTTCTTTCTGTTAAAATCTTGTGACCATAAGCTTGGTGTCCCACATCCCAAATTAGCAAATCATCTGGAGTGTTAAAAACATAATGCAAAGCAACGGTTAATTCAACTACTCCCAAACTCGCTCCCAAATGCCCCTCTTTCACAGCCACTACTCCAATAATAAAATCACGAAGTTCTTGTGCTAATTGAGGTAATTGCGCTTCGGTAAGAAGACGCAAATCGGTTGGGTTGTAGATATTTTGGAGAAGATTGTTTTTCATATTATTGTAAAAAGCGAATTTACGGTTTTAATTTTATTTGCTTTTACTGTCTGATAAAACTTTTAATAATGCCTTTCTATTTGCAGTATTCTTCTATTAAAAACTATCGCAGCCACACAACGCTTCTGCAAGCAACAGGTCCAGATTTCACAGGACCATTATTTTAAATTGAGATTATTTTAATAATTTGAAAATTGTACTTTTACAGCATGATAGATTTTTTTTCTGATGATTATTTGATGAAATTGGCGTTACAAGAAGCTCAGGCCGCTTTTCAAAAAGGCGAAATACCCGTGGGTGCCATTATCGTTGTAGACAACCGCATCATTGCACGTTCGCATAATCTTACCGAATTACTCAATGATGTAACTGCTCATGCCGAGATGCAAGCTATTACAGCTGCAGCTAATTTCTTGGGTGGAAAATATCTAAAAGACTGTACTTTATATGTTACTCTAGAGCCTTGTCAAATGTGTGCAGGAGCTTTGTATTGGAGTCAAATTTCAAAAATTGTATTTGGCGCGAGTGATGACCATCGTGGATTTGAAAAAATGGGCGGACAACTACACCCCAAAACAACCGTTGTACGTGGTGTACTTGCGGATGAAGCTTCCGACTTAATGAAACGTTTCTTTGCCGAGAGAAGAAAATAATAGGACTCGGATAATAGAATATTTTACAACTTCCCTACAACTCATAGTTTGTCTCGTTGAAAGCGTCTCAGCAGCTTTGAGCCTATTGCTTAGAGAGTCTTGCAGAGTGCCAAATGGTATGTAATAAAATTTGTGTGCATTGCATTGTCCAATAATAATCCTCAATCAACTTCCATTTAGTTTGTCTCGCTAAAAGCGTCTCAGCAGCTTTGAGTCTATTGAGTAGAGACTCTTTCAGAGTGACAAATATTGTGTTATAAATTTTGTGCATGGCGTTGTCCAATAATGATCCTCGATCAACTTCCATTCAGTTTGTCTCGCTGAAAGCAGCTCAGCAGCTTTGTGTCTATTGCGTAGAGACTCTTTCAAAGTGACAAATATTGTGTTATAAATTTTGTGTGCATGGCATTGTCCAATAATAATCTTCGATCAACTTCCATTCAGTTTGTCTAGCTGAAAGCGTCTCAGCAGCTTTGAGTCTATTGCGTAGAGACTCTTTCAGAGTAACAAATATTGTGCATGGCATTGTCCAATAATGATTCTCGATCAACTTCCATTCAGTTTGTCTCGCTGAAAGCATCTCAGCAGCTTTGTGTCTATTGCGTAGAGACTCTTGCAGAGTGACAGACATTGTGTTATAAATTTTGTGCATTGCATTGTCCAATAATGATCCTCGATCAACTTCCATTCAGTTTGTCTCGCTGAAAGCGTCTCAGCAACTGTGAGTCTGCTGCGTAGTGACTCTTTTAGAGTGACAAATGGTGCGTGAATAAGCTTGTGTGCTTAGGGTTGTCCAATAATGATCTTCGATCTACTTCCTACATTCAGTTTGTCTCGCTGAAAGCGTCTAAGCAGTTTTGAGTCTATTGCATAGTGACTCTTTCAGAGTGACAGATGGTGCGTGAATAAGTTTGTGTGCATGGCATTACCCAACAATTATCCTCAATAAACTTCATTACAGTTTGTCTCGCTGAAAGCGTCTCAGCAGCTTTGAGTCAATTTCGTAGAGACTCTTGCAGAGTGACAAATGGTGCATGAATAAGTTTGTGTGCATTGCATTGTCCAATAATGATCTTCGATCTACTTCCATTCAGTTTGTCTCGCTGAAAGCGTCTAAGCAGTTTTGAGTCTATTGCATAGTGACTCTTTCAGAGTGACAAATATTTTGTTATAAATTTTGTATGCATGGCATTATCCAATAATCATTCTCAAATAACTTCCATGCAGTTTGTCTCGCTGAAAACGTCTCAGCAGCGTTGAGTCTATTGCGTAGATTACTTTCTTTTTTTCTACAAAATGCTCTCGTGTAAGGGTATTGCGTGAAGGATAGAACGGAAATCCTTTTATGGGGCTTTTTATGCCCCGTAAAAGATTGGAGAGATAGCCTGACCCGTAGTTTTTACGAAGGGGCACGCCCAAAATACTATGCTTCTTTTCACTTTCTCAACATTATTACTTTCTGATTTAAGTTGATTTACTTAAAAAAATGCCTTTTTGGGCTCAAAAACCGTCGCTTTTACCATAAAAAGCAGGCTAAAGGAAGAATGGGCAACTCGTCGGGAAATGTGAACTAACTTTTAGGCCGTCTTTGTTCGCACCTTTGTACCAACAAATTAAAACAACAACAATCATGACAATATTCACTCAAATAATAGCTAACGTTAAGTCGTTTTTTATCGAAAGCTCAAAAGAAGTTCAACCACAATTAATCGCCGTAGATCAGGCTCATTTTTGTGACGCACTTGCCATCAACGATTACTACTGTGACGAAAACAACTTATTTATATAATTATTAATTCAACTTTTAAAACAAAAAAAATCATGTCAACATTTAACGTACCTACAAGAGAAGAAGTTTCTGCAAACAATCAAGCCATTTTTGATAACCTGCAAAAAGGATTAGGGTTTGTTCCTAATTTATATGCTGCAATGGCTCACTCTGAAAATGCACTGGGAAGCTTTATGCAATTCTCTGGAGCTGCTACCTCTTTATCCAAAAAAGAAAAAGAAGCTATCGATTTAGCAGTAAGCCAACTAAACGAATGTCGTTACTGTCAATCTGCACATACGGCTATTGCAAAAATGAATGGCTTCACAGATGAGCAAGCTATCGAATTACGAAAAGGTGGTGCTAGCTGGGATGCTAAACTTAATACGCTTACTCAAACAGCACGCGCTCTTGTTGCTAATCAAGGTAAAATTACTGCCGAAGAAACAGCTGCTTTTTATGCTGCAGGTTACACAAAAGGGAATTTGGTAGATATCATTATCGCCATAGGAGTTATTACCGTTACTAATTATTTACATAATGCCACTGATGTAGCGATTGATTTTCCAGTTGCTCCTGAATTATAATTAACAATATAGCGCGAAGTTTCGCTAATAACGACACTTCGTGTTCCAAAAAAAATAACATCATGATACAACATTTAGACAAATCAAATTTTGACACCACAGTAAACAATAACCAAGTCGTTCTCGTTGACTTTTTTGCCGACTGGTGTGGTCCTTGTAAAGCGCTACATCCTACACTTGAAGAATTAGCTTTAGACTTTGATGGAAAAGCCATTATTTCTAAAATAAATGTAGATGAGAATCCAGAGTTAGCCGCACAATTTAAGGTAAGAAGCATTCCTGCTTTGTTTTACTTTAAAAATGGTGAGATTGTAGGTACGCAAAATGGAGTTCACAGCAAATCGGTTATCTCAAGTCACCTAAATAGCATTTTAAAAAATTAAGATTATGGGAAAAAAGATAAACATTAAGAATTTGCCAACTGGCTATCAATCTTTTATCACAAACGGAAGACATTCTATTACCGGAGATGAGCCTTTGTCTAGCAAGGGAACCGATTTGGGTTTCTCGCCAGAGGATTTAATTCTATCTAGTTTGGCTATGTGTAAAGTAGCAACTGTACGCTACATTGCTCGTAAGAACGATTGGCACATTGAAGATGTTGATGGCGAATTTGAGCTAAATGTAAAACGTGGTCCAGAAGGAAAATTATCTACCACAGTAACTGGAAAAATAAAAATCGAAGGAAATATCACCGAAGAGCAAAAAGCAGAACTGCTTAAACAAGCTGACGCTTGCTATGTACATCGCATGATCGAAGGAGACTGGAGTATTGAACCCATAGAGGAACTTGCAGTTACCGCCCAATTTTAAAAAATAAATTTAAATTAAAAACAAAAATATGAAAAGTTTAAAAATCGCATTTGTAGTCGCATTCATCTCCCTATTTTCTAATACAATACTAGCTCAAGTAGATCCAATTGACAAAAATGGTTTGGCGCTAGGTGGTTATGATGTTGTGGCTTACCACACAGTAAATAAAGCTACTAAAGGAAGCAACAACATTATTGAAAAAATTGGTACTACGGAATATCATTTTGCTTCAAAGGCAAATGCTACAGCATTTAAAGCAAACCCTAACAAGTTTTTACCCGAATGTGAAGGATATTGTGCTTGGGGTGTAGCAGAGAAAGCTTCGAAATTCTCTATAAACCCAGAAACATTTAAAATAGTTGATGATAAACTGTACTTGTTCTTTAATGGTGATTTTAATGGAACGCAAGTAAATACTCTCGATATGTGGAACAAACAAGAAGATAATTATTTGGAAACTTTGGATGCGAAATGGTCTAAATTAAAATAATACCACGATTGCTTACTAATACAATTTGGTTCACATTGGGTTTCACTGTCAAAAGTGGAACCCTTTGTCGTTTACAAATAAATTGTGGTCTTATTTTAGTAAATTTGAACAGATTATATACTAAATTATTATCCTAATGAAAAAATTCTTTAAAACGGTGGGGATTATTGTCCTCTTCCTTATCATCTGCACGGCAGGCTATTTATATTTTATAAGCGAACCACTTCCTAAAGGACAAACAGGAATTCAGGCAGAGGCGTTTACAGATAAAATACAAACTGCCATTAACCAGAAGGCTTGGAACAGTACTGCCGCAGTTGGATTCAGTTTTGTAGGTAGTCATCATTATCTTTGGGATAAAAAGAGAAATTTAGTGCAAGTGCAATGGAGTAATAATAAAGTACTTTATAATACTACAACCTTGAAAGGATTAGCATTTGAAGATGATCAAAAATTAATAGGTTCTGATAAAGAAGACGCAATTAAAAAAGCAAATGATTATTTCAACAACGATTCCTTCTGGTTGATTGCCCCCTTCAAATTACGAGATGCAGGGACTACGCGCAGTATCGTTACAGTAGACAATAAAGAGGCATTAATGGTAACGTACGCATCTGGCGGAAGCACACCTGGCGACTCTTATGTTTGGCTGGTGGATAAAAATTACATACCACAAGCTTGGCGCATGTGGGTAGGCATTATTCCTGTAGGTGGTATTGAAACTAATTGGGGAGATTGGAAGACCTTTTCTAATCAAGTGAAAATAGCCACTAGTCACAAAGGATTGATCGATTTAAAAATTGAGGGTATTAAAATAGGACAATCTATCGAAGAGATTAATAATGGCGTTGATCCTTTTATGGGAATGTAAAACTTCATCCCTTTTAATAAAGATGACATTGTTTAAATATTGTCAAGTTTAATTTTAGAAACTGTTGTCGACATATATTAAAGACTTCTTCTCATTAAGTAAAAATAGAGAAAGAGAAAGGCTGTTCACATGTATGAACAGCCTTTTTTTAGTATTGTTAATTTAGAAAGATATTATCCTTTATTACTCCATGGCCCGTAGTTTTTGTACGCTGGTCCAGTTAGTTTTTGTCTTTCACTACCCGTTGTTTTCACCTCAACAAGATCTTGATTCAAAGTGTTTTTCGCAGGATTTGCATTTTTATATGCTGGCCCTTGAAGTGTAGTTTTATTGTTTTCTGAATATATTTTTGTTGGTGTAGTTTCGTGCGCCCCATGTCTATAATTTTTATAAGCTGGTCCTTTTAAATCACTTTGTTTAACGTTACTTTTTTCTTGCGCTAGGGCACTAAAAGAAACTAATACAAATCCTAATATTAATGCTATCGTTTTCATGACTATTACTTTTAATGTTCCTTACAAAGTTACATTGAGTAATAGGTTTATGGGAGTATCAGAATCTACCCTATTTGCATCCGTATAAATACGGACAGCAGCAATTACACCCCTATATTATATTCATTTTTACTGCTTTCTTGATGAGTTCAGCAGTATTTTTAACTTCTAGCTTTTTTAGAATATTGGCGCGGTGCGTCTCTATTGTGCGGGAACTCACAAATAGTTTAGCCGCAATTTCTTTTGTCGTTAACCCTTTAGAAATCAAACCTAAAACTTCCATTTCTTTATTAGACAAAACATTTTCACTGATGCTTTGTGTAGACATAAAGTTGATCATTTTTTCGGAAATATCAGCACTAAAATACTTTTTCCCTTTGTTAACCGTGCGCACTGCTAGAATTAATTCTGCTTCGTCGGTATTTTTTAGTAGGTACCCATAGGCACCCATTTTAGCACATTTTGCGATGTAATTACCGTCACTGTGCATCGAAATAACAATCGGCTTAATCGTAGTTGACAAATTTTGCAACTGTTTTAGAACCTCAAAACCATCCATGTTTGGCATTGTAATATCTAGCAAAACAATTTCAGCTTCAAATTGATCATTTATAAGTTCCATAAAATCAGAACCGTCAGCAACACTTTTTACTATCTTTATGTCGTCATGCTTTCTTAGTAGCTCCGCTAGTCCATTTCGAAAAAGCTCATGATCATCAGCTATAATTAATTTGATTTCGTTCATAATTCTATGGGTAATTCAATTTCAAAGGTTGTGCTTCCAGGCGATGCATTGATAGTGATTTCACCATTGCAAATGGCAACACGTTCTTTGATGTTAGTAATTCCTAAACCTAATTTAACCGTATCTAAATCAAACCCGATACCATCGTCAAAATAAAAGAGAGATATAAATTCATCAAATTCCGAGAGGGTGATTCGGATGTTTTTTGCATTTGCATGCTTTAATGAATTATTAATCAACTCTTGACTTATTCTAAAAAGGTTAATCGCTTGATTGTTTGTAATATTTGAATTCTCTGACTGAGTTAAATCCTCATATTCTATAATTACAGTTGTCGATTTTTTTAAGCTTTCGATAAAATTCGTTAATGTAACCCCTATCCCAAAATCATCTATTGTAGCAGGCATGAGGGAATTTGACATTAATCTGATTTCAGATATGGTATCATCCACTATTTTTTTCATCTCTGTCTTCTGCAATTCATTTTCAACCCTATTTTCGATGTAGTGCTTTAGCGATGTCAAATAAGGTCCCACTCCGTCATGAAGTTCTCTAGAGAGTCGACGCCTTTCATTTTCCATACCATTTACCAACATACGTTTTGATAGTAATCTGGTATTTTCTTCATTATTCCTAAACTCTATGAGCTTATCTCTCATTGCCAAAAGACTTTTCCCCAGCAAATCATTAGCACTTTTAGGTTTAAAGTCAGTATGTAAATTCATTTTACCAATGTCGTCAGAAAATTTTACGGCACCTTGCAGTGAAGCTTTTAAATTGGCTAGCGCATCAAACATCTCCTTGATTTCATTAGAATTTTTTATAAATTCATTAGTTTGGTTATAATCTCCTTCAGCCATAATTCGGAGACTTTTTTGCATGTTTTTAATTGGATTGGTGATAATTCGCGTCAGAATTAGCGAAAGCATCACTCCCAGTAAAAAAACTCCAAGAGTTATACCTGCCAATCTTTCCCTCAATTGTTTTAAGGGAATGGTAACCTCATCCACATCTATTTCAGACAAAATAACCATTTTAAGTTTTCCAACCTTTATTAGACTATACACACTGTAAACATCGACGCCTCTATAATCCTTAAATATTCCTCTACTATTAATTCCTTTTAAGGCATTGGCTACTCCTTTTGTCTTTACAGATAAAGTAGAAGGGATTTTATTGGGGTAAAAGCGAGATTGTGAACGCATTCGGAAATCTTCACCTACGAGATATGATTCTCCGCTGTCACCCATCCCTGTGCGTTCTAGAAGTATTTTTTTTACCTTGTTATAATCTAACACTTTAATCTTTGTACCTTTTTTAGAATTAGAAACAAAGCCTATTGTTGTTTTCTTACCAATATGATAGGAAGTAAAATCGTGAATTCCAGTACTATTTTTTAAGCTATCCGGAAGTTTTAAAACTGAACTATCAAAGTCCTGCGTGTAAATATCCGAAGATTCAAATCGCTCCCATTCTGATTTTAATAAATGTTCAATCTGGTTCTGCTTGAGTGTTTTAATAGAATTTAGTTGCAGTAAAACACGATCGTTCAAAACGTTTGAAAACTGTTGGTATGATGAAAAAGCTAATAATGCAATAACCAATGCGATTAAACTATTAATTATAATCAGTATTAATGTTTTGATGTTCATTAAAATCTATTTTAAAGATAAAGTGAGTTTAGTATGGCAAGTCAAGCCTGAAATGTAACTTTTCTAATTTACGTAAATATACTTCCTTTGCTGTTTTAAAAGAAACTTTACAATATATAGTTGTGTAAAATATTTTATAAGAATGCTTTGAATTGATAAAAGCGGGGTCAGTGATTATCTAAATTTTTAAAGCTAATTGCAAATGGTTTTTTAATTTAATAGATGAAGTACATAAAAAAAACAATCATAAGTTATTGCTTTTATCCCGATCACTGGGATTTTTAATATGTTTTTACAAGGGTAAATTTACCTTCCTATAAAGTCCGCTTATAATTTTAAAAGTAGAGTTAACTTTGTTTCTAATTAATACTTAAATTAGCAGTTCAATAATAGACACTTATTTTCGAATGAAGTAAATAGTACAACACGACTTCTACTATCCTATGATTGTAACCAAAAAAATATTATATTAATTCTAAACTATTTGACCATGACACCTGAATATGACAAAGCTTTAGTCAAATATAGCAACAGTTTACGCATTGTTCCTCTACCATTACTTTCTTGGGATTTTTTTGCTAGTCACACAGCGGAAATCAACAAATTTGTGGCTATTCAAAAACATTGGAAATCTAAAGTTAATTTTAGTGCCATCAATTCTAATGCAAAAACACAGATTTTAATCACCAATTCAAATCAAGAAATTGTTTTTGCCAGTCCTGGTATCTATAAAATGAACGGTTATTATACGCACGAAATAATAGGGAAAACACCCAAAATATTTCAAGGTGAGCTGACTTCATCAGTGAGCAGAGAAAATATAAAAACAGCGATTCAAAACAACCTTCCTTTTAAAGAAGTAATCGTTAATTATAAAAAAGACGGAAGCACCTACCTATGTGAGATCGAAGCGTATCCCAAATTCAACAAAAAAGGTGAACTCGTTAACTACATCGCTTTTGAGAGAATTGCATCTTAAAAATATAAGCTTACAAACTTCTTTTTATTCGAAACTACAATGCAATTTAAGAACTGCATTCTCCCTAAATTAATGATATTTACTTATTTGTGAATCCCTTTTTTTTTCTCTGATTATTTCGTTCCATTAAAATTTTTCAAAGACATTCCGTAAACTTTCTTTACGTTGAAAGTCCCTTTATCTTTTTCTCTGGATAACGAATCGATATAACTTCCGGAGGCTTCAAAATCAGGATTAGTTCCAAAAAAAAACAGCTACCCAAATTTGGATAGCTGTTTCTATTTATTCTAATTCCTAAAAAATTAAGACCCACACATTTCACAATCTTCTGGTCCGTCTGATTGCGCTTGTAAAATCATTTTTTTGTATTCATCAATATTGATTGCTTCTGTTTGAATTTCTTCGGCAATTGGTTGCTCTTTTTTATCGTTGTTTAATGTAAATTTGATCGCATCTACCGCAGCTTTTGTTCTCAAATAATACATTCCAGTTTTCAATCCTGACTGCCAAGCATAAAAATGCATTGACGTCAATTTTGAATAATTAGCGTTTTGCATAAACAAGTTCAATGACTGTGATTGATCTACAAAATACCCACGTTGACGTGACATATCGATAATATCTTTCATAGACATTTCCCAAACTGTTTTGTACAACTCTTTCAAGTCTCGTGGAATATCCAAATCTTGAACCGATCCGTTGTTACGCATCAATTCTTGTTTCAAAGTTTCATTCCACAATCCGCGGTCTACCAAGTCATGCAACAAATGTTTGTTTACTACAATAAACTCTCCAGACAATACTCGACGCGTGTACACATTGGAGGTATATGGCTCGAATGCTTCGTTGTTACCCAAAATTTGAGAAGTTGAAGCAGTTGGCATTGGCGCTACTAATAATGAGTTACGCACTCCATGTTCTTTTACTTCTTTTCTTAAAGATGCCCAATCCCAACGACCAGACAATTCTTCATCTTTTATTCCCCATAAATTATGTTGGAATTCACCCTCAGACATTGGCGAACCCTTGAACGTAGAATAAGGACCTTCTTCTTTAGCCATTTCCATCGAAGCAGTTACTGCTGCAAAGTACATGGTTTCAAAGATCTCTTGATTCAGTTTCTTAGCCTCATCAGATGTAAACGGTAAACGCAACATAATGAAAGCATCCGCCAATCCTTGCACCCCTAATCCTATTGGACGGTGACGCATATTGGAGTTTTCTGCTTCTTTTACTGGATAGTAATTTCTATCAATTACTTTATTTAAGTTTCTTGTTACACGTTTGGTTACATTAAAAAATGTCTCGTGATCAAACTTCCCGTTTTCAACAAACATTGGTAACGATAGTGAAGCCAAGTTACATACTGCTACCTCATCGGCAGATGTATATTCCATAATTTCTGTACACAAGTTTGAAGAACGAATTGTTCCTAAATTCTTTTGGTTTGATTTACGGTTCGCTGCATCTTTGTACAACATATAAGGAGTTCCGGTCTCGATTTGAGATTCTAGAATTTTCTCCCATAATTCGTGAGCTTTGATAGTTTTTCTACCTTTACCCGCTTTTTCATAATCCGTGTACATTTTTTCAAATTCTTCACCGTACACGTCATACAATCCAGGGCATTCGTTAGGACACATTAACGTCCAAATTCCGTTTTCTTGTACACGCTTCATGAACAAATCAGATGTCCACATGGCGAAGAATAAATCTCTAGCACGCATTTCTTCTTTCCCTGTATTCTTTTTCAAGTCTAAGAAATCAAAGATGTCTGCATGCCAAGTTTCGATGTATATCGCAAAACTACCTTTACGTTTTCCACCACCTTGATCTACGTAACGAGCTGTATCATTGAAGACACGTAACATAGGTACGATTCCATTTGACGTTCCGTTTGTTCCACGTATGTAGGAACCTGTAGCACGTACATTGTGAATAGAAAGTCCTACTCCACCTGCCGATTGAGAGATTTTTGCCGTTTGTTTCAACGTGTCATAAATTCCATCAATACTATCGTCTTGCATCGCCAAAAGGAAACAAGAAGACATTTGAGGTTTTGGCGTTCCTGAGTTAAACAACGTAGGCGTAGCATGTGTGAAGAATTTCTTAGACATTAAGTCGTAAGTCTCTAAAACCGAATCCATATCCCCTAAGTGAATTCCAACCGATACACGCATCAACATATGTTGCGGACGCTCTACGATTTTTCCATTGATTTTCAACAAATACGAACGCTCTAGTGTTTTAAAACCAAAGTAATCGTAGTTGAAATCTCTGTTATATATAATGTGTGAGTTCAAAAACTCAGCGTTTTCTTGAATTACAGCATGTACTTCATCAGACAATAATGGCGCTTTTTGTCCATTTCTTGGATTTACATAGTGATACATCTCATCCATCGTTTCTGAGAACGATTTATTGGTATTCGAATGTAGATTCGAAATAGCAATACGAGCTGCTAGTTGTGCATAATCGGGATGCGCAATAGTCATTGACGCGGCCGTTTCTGCTGCTAGATTGTCCAATTCTGAGGTCGAAACTCCATCGTAAAGTCCTTCGATAACGCGCATTGCTACTTTCACAGCATCTACCAAATCATTCAAACCATAGCATAGCTTTTTAATTCTATCTGTGATTTTGTCAAACATTACAGGTTCTTTCCTACCATCTCTTTTAATTACGTACATAAGCTTTTTGTTTTCAAAACAGAAAATCCCTTTCCTGTTTTTCGGGTATTCGTTAATTTGTTGTTTTTGGGAAACTAATCCCGGGCATTATTATTATTTTTTTGGAGCTAATCCCGCTATCCGTTTCAATCTTTTATTTTTAAAAGAAAAAATAAAAGGATTTCCACTACTATCGGGGCTAGGAAACCTGCACAATTTCACAAGTAAAAAATTCACCATTAAGAAATTAAGAATAATTAGGCTTAATGACTCTTAATTTCTTAATGGTTATTCTCCTTGCGCCCTAGCGACTTAGCGGTAAATTTTAAAAATCAGCGTCGAAACTAATTTTTTGAGCATCACCATCTGTGTTCATTACACCTGATTTTTGGTATTCAGCAACTTTTTTCTCGAAAAAGTTCGTTTTACCTTGCAACGAGATCATGTCCATAAAATCAAACGGATTCGTTGTGTTGTATTCTCTTTCGCAACCTAGTTCAACCAAAAGTCTATCTGCTACAAACTCTAAGTACTGTGTCATTAAAGTAGCGTTCATACCTATTAAACTTACTGGTAATGATTCTGTAATGAACTCTCTTTCGATGTTTAAAGCATCAACGATAATTGTTCTTATTCTCTCTTTTGAAACTGGGTTGATCAAATGGTGGTTGTGTAAATGCACTGCAAAATCACAGTGAACACCCTCGTCACGAGAAATCAATTCGTTTGAGAAAGTCAAACCTGGCATTAAACCACGTTTCTTTAACCAGTAAATAGAACAAAAAGCTCCTGAGAAGAAAATCCCTTCTACTGCTGCAAAAGCAATTAAACGTTCTGCAAATGAATCAGAGTCAATCCATTTTAAAGCCCAGTCTGCTTTTTTCTTGATCGCTGGAAAAACTTCTAATGCATTAAACAAATCATCTTTCTCTGCTTCATCTTTTACATAAGTATCAATTAATAATGAATAAGTCTCACTATGAATGTTCTCCATCATGATTTGGAATCCGTAGAAAAATTTAGCCTCTGCATACTGCACTTCATTTACAAAGTTTTCTGCTAAGTTTTCATTTACAATTCCGTCAGAAGCAGCAAAAAATGCTAAAATGTGTTTGATAAAATACCTTTCATCATCATTTAGCTTATTATTCCAATCGTTTAAATCTTGTGATAAATCGATCTCTTCTGCCGTCCAAAAACTAGCTTCCATAGATTTATAAAATTCCCAAATATCATGATGTTTGATAGGAAATATTACGAAACGATTCTTATTCTCTTGTAAAATTGGTTCAACTTGAGACATATATACTTGTTTATTTTTAATGAATATTATTCTTGAAGAGTTTGAATTTTTGAAGATACAAAGATGGCAAAATATTGCGTATTTAAAAAGTCAAAACCACTAAAAATCAAACTTAGTTCTTAACAAAATAAAAACGAATAAATTATTTGTTAAATTTGTAAATAATTGGTTTTCAATGATTTAAAATCTAAATAAAACCCAAGACAAGAGCTAATAAAATTCCCAAAACCACTATAAACAAAGGGTTTCATTACTGTTTTTAAGGCCTATTTTTTTACTAATAAAAATCAAAAAAGTTATTAACACAAGCATCGCAAATTTATCGCGTACATCGTATTTTTTTAAATCATTTCATCTTTAACCAATAAGTAGACTCAGCAAATAGAAATACAAAACAGAAAACAGGAATGACACGAAATAATCGTGGAGAAGTAAAATCAAGTAATTTATTGATTAGTGATTACATACCTTAAAAACTAATTTATAAAAGCGAATGTTTTATAAATTTCTTAAAGGGCGATTGAGACAAAATGCTAAACTAGCACTTTATTTCATCTACCTATTATTACAATCAGAAACAAATCTTAATTATCAGCAAGACAAACCAAGTTATTTTTTTGAACCTTGTTTTTTCCATTCTTGCGCAACCAAATCAAGCTCTGCATACCAATCTTCTCCAAACCTTCTTACAAGAGCTTCTTTGACAAATTTATAAACAGGGACTTCCAATTCTTTACCTAAAGAACAGGCATCGTCGCAAATATCCCATTTATCATAATTTACGGCTGCAAATTCTGAAAAATCTTTAATTCGAATTGGATATAGATGACATGAAACAGGTTTTTTCCAATCGACCACACCTTGATTATAGGCTTGTTCGATACCACATAAGGCCGTTTTACCATCAAAAATCACATAGGCGCAATCTTTTTCATCTATTAATGGTGTTTCAAGATCTCCATCTGTACCATTTCTCCAAGTTCCTTGTGCTTCAATAGCAGCAATTCCCTCTTTGCGTAAAAACGGCTTTACTTTAGGATAAATTTCTTGTAGAATTTTAGTTTCCTCTTCACTCAAAGGTGCCCCAGCATCTCCATCTACGCAACAAGCGCCTTTACAAGCAGACAAATTACAAACAAATTCTTTTCCTAAAATATCTTCTGAAACGATGGTTTTTCCTAGTTGAAACATGGGGTATAGTGACTAAAATTATAAAATGCAAAGGTAGTCAAACAAAAGGAATTACGAAGAAATTAAGCGAGACTATTCTCGAAAACAAATCATGCAAAAACACAAATCGACTATTACAGTATTTCAACAAAAAATAATATCTTTGTTAAAAAAATATGTTTTTAGACCTTAGAGAAATAGCTACAGTTGGAATGGTACTTTTTGCAGTAATTGACATTGTGGGATCTATCCCCATTATTGTCGATTTAAAAAGAAAACATGGCATCATCGAATCTGGTAAAGCCTCTATTGTCGCTGCTATCATTATGTTAATCTTCTTGTTTACAGGAGAAGAGTTCTTAAAAATAGTTGGAATAGATGTTAGCTCTTTTGCCGTTGCAGGGTCCTTTGTATTATTTTGTATAGCACTTGAGATGATATTGGGAATTAGAATTTACCGTGACGAGGAAGCTAGTTCTGCATCAATTGTACCTATTGCTTTCCCTCTTGTCGCTGGAGCAGGAACAATGACTACACTCTTGTCATTGCGTTCTCAATACCATACCGTTAATATTGTTATTGCTATTATACTGAATATCACAGTAGTTTACTTCGTTTTGAAATCTTCTTCAAAAATAGAAAAATTATTAGGTCAAGATGGCCTAGGTGTTATACGTAAAACATTTGGAATCGTTCTTTTGGCAATTGCTGTTAAATTATTCGCTGCTAATGTTAAAGGGCTGTTTGTTTAAATAATTTTTTTATAAATTTACCCACTATTACCACAGGTATAGACGGATAAGCTTTTATAATCATCTGTTTTACTTACATACCAGATACAAATTATTCTATGAAATAAGCCTATTAAGAAACTCTTAAACCATTGTTCATATTACTGCGAATGGTTCTAGAGATTATACAACTACCGTTTGCAATTCTTGATACGCTTTTTATAAAAAAACAAACTACACCTCATGAAAATCTTTATTAACATATTAGTATTTTTAGCTGTTGCCCTTATAATTTTTAACATTACCATGTTAGATTTTTCAAACTTATTTCAGGGAGAAAGCGCTGTAGCCTTCATAGGTATTGCCGCTTCACTGTGTGCAGTCTTAATTCTTCTTATTTTTAAAACATCTAAGAAAATTGAAGACAAATTGAATGACAAGCAATAATGAAACTTGACGCTTTTATAATTGGTGGCGGTGTTTCTGGATTATCATGCGCCCTTGTTCTAGGGTCTGCTCACACTAAAATTTTCGCTCAAAATAAAAAAATTGCCCTAATTGCACATCAGAAGGCATCTGCCTTACAAGATGCTATATTTTATAATGCTTACGGTATTCATGCAGGAACTCTAGGCTCTGAATTGCTCATAACTTCCACAGCGCATTTAAGTGAAAGCTATCCTCATATTTCTCAAATTACAAATGAAAAAGTGATTAAAATCGAAGGTGCCTACCCGGACTTTTTAGTTATTACAAACAAAGCTACCTATAATACAGCTATTGTAGTTGTCGGAATTGGTTCTGCTAATACTTTTGACATTGAGGGCTTGATGGACTATGTTGAAGGTCATCAAAAAGCATTACCCATAAAAAACCGCATACAGTTAAAGAATATTGATCACAAAGTAAACGAAGGTATCTACGTAATAGGAACGCTGGCGGGTTGGAGAAGTCAACTTGCAATTGCAGCTGGAAGCGGTGCCTCTGTAGCAACTGATATTTTGACCTTGTGGAATGAAGGGGAACAAACACATTCTCACGACAGCATTCGAAAAAAGTAATCTATTTATTGTTTGTTCAAAACCTTCTGAATCATCTTGTCATCACTTAAAATCAAATGATAATACTGATCTTCACCGTATAACTGTCTAGCGAATTCTGCATTTAAATACCGTTTAACGAAATCTCTGTCCTTTGACAAAGAAATAGATAGTCTATTCTTAAACACAAACGCTTGAAATTCATTAAAATACTGGTTAGTCTCTTTCATTTTATTCGAAAATTCAGAAAAAGACATCCCCTTAAAAAGAGAACGATCATTATCTAATTGTTCAAAAACAAAGTTTCCGACTATACCCGACTGCATCAAAAAGTTCACATTGGCATTCTCTATTTCGACTGGAACAAAGACATCTGGAACAATTCCGCCACCACCATAGAGGATACGTCCTTTCGGTGTTTTAAATTTAAGACTATCCGCTATTTTTATACTGTCTTTGGCATAAAGCTCCCCGTTGAGGAAACGACTTTCAGATTCTTTAAAATAAGATTCTTTACCTTTTGCATATGATTTTTGAATCGAACGTCCGGTTGGTGTATAGTAACGAGCTACAGTCAATCGAACAGCAGAACCATCATCAAAATCCATTTCGCGTTGTACGAGGCCTTTACCAAAAGAACGGCGGCCTATGATTGTTCCACGGTCATTGTCTTGAATAGCACCAGCTAGTATTTCACTAGCCGATGCGCTGTTCTCATTAATCAATAGGACCACTTTACCATTTTCGAATATACCATTCTTGGTAGCGTATGTATTTGTAGTATTCCCTTTTTTATCTTTCGTAAAAACTATTAATTGCTTCTCCTTTAAAAAGTCATCAGCGATTGCAATAGCTTCTTCCATATACCCGCCTCCATTATCTCGTAAATCTAGGATCAGAGTATTCATTCCGGATTTCTTCATTCTTAAAAGTGCCGTTCTAAATTCGGCATAAGTAGTTTCCGAGAACCGATTGATTTTAATGTACCCGGTAATGGAATTTAACAATAGAGAAGCATCTACACTCTTCAACGGAATAACATCTCTTTTTAAATCAATGTTTATTTTTTTATCTTCAGATTTTCGATAAATAGTCAATGCGACATCAGAACCTTTTTCTCCTTTGAGTTGAGAATACAAACTATCTGATGGCAAATTTCGACCAAAAAGCTTGGTATTATTGGCAAACAAAATTCTGTCTCCCGCTTTAATTCCTGCCTTTGCCGAAGGACCGTTTTCAATTGGTCGTATTACAGCCAAAGTATCTTTGAACATATAAAAACTAATTCCTATCCCTACAAAATCACCTCGCATATTTTCTACAACTCGCTGTTGCTCTCTAGGAGAAACATAAACCGAGTGAGGATCCAATTGACTCATGATTTTATTAACTGTAAGTTCTACAATAGAGTCAGTATCTACTTCATCAACATAATCATTCTCGATGAAATCAATTAATTTACTAAGTTTTTCTTTTGAATCATTTTTTATCTCGTCACGATTGTTGGTTAACCCAGACAAACTTCCGCCTACTACAATGCCAATAGCTAAGCTAAAACCAATAAATATAGGAAGGTATTTTGATTGAATCTTCATTTAGTCTTCTAGATCGGTAATATTTTCTACGGTTACTCCAGCTTTTTTTAAGAATTCAATTCCAGATTCATCACGATATCCTTTATGGTAAACAACACGTTTAATTCCGGATTGATAAATTAACTTACTGCACTCCTTACAAGGTGATAGTGTAATATATAAAGTAGCTCCTTCACAAGATTGTGTAGAGCGTGCGACTTTCAATATTGCATTTGCTTCTGCGTGCAAAACATCCCAGCGCGTAATTCCATCTTCATCTTCACAACAATTTTCAAAACCTGTAGGCGTACCATTGTATCCGTCTGATATTATCATTCGGTCCTTTACAATTATAGCACCAACTTTTTTGCGATTGCAATAGGATAAAAGTCCCCACTCGGTTGCGATTCGCAAGTAAGCTCTATCGTATCGATTTAATTTTGATTTTTCCATATTATCTAAGCCAAATTTTATTGGCAACTATTAAGGGGATTACTACTCCAATTATAAAAGAGGACATCACCAAGGTCCAATCTCTTTTTGAGAATCGAAAGACGGTTTGCACAATATAGGATATAATTAATGTAACTACAATAATTACTAATTGTGCGGCTTCTATACCCAATGAGAATTCGGCCAAAGGCAACAATTTGGAAACGGTTCCACCAGGTAAGATTGCTTTGAAATAACTTGAAAAACCTAGACCGTGAATGATCCCAAAAAACAAGGTCACAAAGAATACAAGATTAATACTTTCTTTCTTATTTGTTTTTCCTGCTGTAAAAAGATTAAACAGCGCCACTATTAATATTGTAATGGGAATCAACATTTCAACCACGCTTACTTTGATGGCTATTATTCCGAAAATAACCAGCAATAATGCCATAGAATGACCAATCGTAAATAAAGTAACCAGTAACAAGATACGTTGCCAGTCCTTGAAGCTAAAAGGAATAGCCAAGCCTATTAAAAATAAAAGATGGTCATAGGAATAGACATTTAGTATATGTTTTAATCCTAATTGAAAATAAATTAAAAACTCTGACATAAAGTTTATGCGTTAAATTTGTTTGGGATTGTAAACTTACGATTATTTTTGAAAAAGACCGATTGCATCTTCAAATTGTGCCGTCTTTACTATGATACATCATGAAAAACATATTATAACAGTAATTGGTGGTAAAAGTATAAGCATAAAAAAACCACTCTAAAAAAGAGTGGCTTCAATGTGATTTATAATTCAAATTACAATAGTAGTATCATAAAATGAGCCAAGCTATTGTAATATCAAAAGTTATATTATATATTTTCGAACCTTAAAATTAATGACCTCCACCTTCTGATTCAACATGATAAACACCTTGTTTTTTTAATATTCTAGGACAGTAAAAACCGTAGAACGATAAATAGGCAAATCCTAAAAGAGGAACAACATATGAAAAGTGGGTCCATGAAATACCAAAGATTCCCTCAGGGCTTGTCAAATCAATATCACAAATACTTCCTTGTACAAGTGGGATCACACCACCACCAAGAATCATCATGATTAAAAAAGATGATGCTTTACCTGTGTTTTTTCCTAATCCTGCGATAGCTAAATCAAAAATAGACGGCCACATAATCGACAAGAATAACCCTCCAGAGATAAAGAAGAATTTTGCAATCTCTTTATCTGGATATATTAAACCAATAAACATCATAGCTAAACCTGATAATCCAAAAAGCATCAATGTTTTACCTGCATTCTTTCCACCCACAAAACTTACCAGTATAAAGATAAGAATCCAAATTGGGTAAATATAAAAAGCTGAAACGTCATGCTCTGCAAATATATTCGCACCTATAATAACTCCAAATGCTATAGCAGGAACAATAAATTTAAGTGCAGTGTTTACCAAGTTGGATGTGTTAAATACATTGACACCACCATTCCAACGACCAATCATTAAACTACCCCAATATAAGGCTATAAAGGGTGCAATAGATTCCTCTAGAATACCACCAAATTCTGCTGTGTGTAGTAGAGCTGGTAAATTACTGATAATCGTTACTTCTGTACCAACGTAGATAAATATTGCCAACATCCCTAAGTATAATTGTGGGTAATCCATGATGCTAAAACCTTTTAGAGATTTATCAACCACTACCACTTCCTCCTTTACAGGATCTTCAATTTTTGAAACTAACATAAATATTGCTACTGCAATAAAAGCTATACCCAATATGATAAAAGGCATCTTAATATCTTCTAGTGATAATGCTGTTTTTTTATTGTCACCCATTCCAAATATTGCGATTCCTAGTAGAATAGCCCCTATCGTTGTACCAAATGAATTTACTCCTCCTGCTAATGTCAAACGGTGCGCTCCTGTAACAGGACTTCCCATCTTGATAGCAAGTGGATTTGCTACAATTTGCTGAATAGAAAATCCTAATCCAACTGTAAACAAAGCGGTCAAAAAGAAGGGAAAACTTTCCATAGTTGCCGCTGGAATGAATAAAAAGGATCCAATTGCTGAAAGTATTAAACCTGCTGAGAGTGTTTTTTTATAACCAAATTTTTGAAGCACATCTGATTTAAGCGAGATTAAAAAGAAAATCATTGACCCAACAAAATAGGCTGCATAAAATGCCCAAGCTACTAATTGCGATTGCACTTGAGATAAAGTAAAGACTTTTTTAAATACTGGAATTAATATATCATTGGCAGAGCCAACAAATCCCCAAAAGAAGAACACTATAACTAACGATATAAACTGCCCCCATTTGGTTTGTACATTTTCTGAATTCATAATTGATTTAGTTGGTTAGTTCTTTTTATAAAAATTTAAATTCTGTTTAATATCGTGTTGCTTGCTTCTTAAAATCAGTTAAGGAAATATTTTCTACTTTTATTACTGTGTATTACAAATAATATAATTTCAAATTAAAGTATTTTCTCTGAACTTCTAAGCATTATGCAATTCCACTTTACATAATTTTTAGCCTAATTTTTTCTTATATTAAGCAATATTAAGTATATTTTTTTCATATTCATATTTAAACACCTATACAAAATCTTATCATTAGCACATTAAGCACTATACACTACCTTATCACTAACTGTATAACAACCTATAATTAAAGCAATTAATACAAAATATATCGTTGCTATCACTTTAAAAAGAGATTAACATCAAAGAATTTATTGTTTTCTCTTTTTATTTTTTAACTTTTTATAAAACAAAAATAGTAATTTTTCTTACTAGTGATTTTTAAAATACTACTGTAAGAAAGTCTCTGTTCTTTAATTTACATATATTTCAGTTTTTACAAATAGACTACCTTAGTAAGGCATCATGGTCAATTACAAAATAACGTCAATAACAGGTAACATTTTCAAAAATGCATTGTATTCGCAAATTATTAACCCTCATTACTATAGCAAAAAACTATTATTTTACTGCGAATTTAGATATCTCATAAAATTATAGTGATTTGAATTTAAAGAAATAAAAATTAATTTATCTTTGCGCTATATAAAAACAATAATTATGTCATTTTCAGATTTATTTGATAGCGAATTCAAGCAAAGAAACAAAGGTCACTTTTCTTCTATTGTTCGCCTTGCTTTAGCCGACGGTATATTAGCACCAGAGGAGAAAAACTTTTTAGACAAACTTGCGACTAAACTTGAAATTTCAGCTTCTGAGTTCGAAGAAATTTTAGCTAACCCTGCAGGTTACCCGATAAACCCTCCGTATTTATACACACAAAGATTGGAGCGTTTGTATGACTTGGCTAGAATGGTACATGTAGATCACCATTTGGGAGACAAACAAGAAACGATTTTAAAGAAAATTGCAATCGGTCTAGGATTTACTCCAAGTAACGTAAACTATATTATTGCAAAAGCATTATCACTAGTAGACAAAAAAGTAGATTTTGATACTTTTGTTTATGAAATGCAAAATATGTACAAATAACATTTTGTAATACAGCATAAAAAAAAGCTCTTGAAAATTTCAAGAGCTTTTTTTGTAGGTATAAATGGAACTATTCTTTGTTTGCATTTTGCATAAATTCTTCTGCTTTTTCGACCATATTATAAGATCCGCAGAAAAAAGGAACCCTTTCGTGTAATTCGTTAGGTTTGATTTCCATGATACGTTTAAATCCATCTGAAGCTTTTCCTCCTGCTTGCTCTGCGATAAACGCCATTGGATTACACTCATATAATAAACGTAATTTTCCTTGTGGGGCTTTTGAGCTTGTTGGGTAAATATAAATTCCACCTTTAATCATGTTTCTGTGTATATCAGAAACCAAACTTCCGATGTAACGTGACGTATACGGACGGTCTTCCTCTTCAGACTGGCAGTATTTAAGATAGTCTTTTACTCCTTGTGGGAATTGAATATAATTTCCTTCATTAATAGAATAAATATTTCCATCTTTAGGAAATTGCATATTTGGATGAGAAAGATAAAACGTACCAATTGCTGGATTTAATGTAAATCCGTTCACACCACAACCTGTAGTATACACTAACATTGTCGAAGTACCGTAGATGACATAACCTGCAGCTACTTGACAAGTACCTGGCTGAATAAAATCTTCTAATTGAACAGGAGTTCCAATTGGAGTAATTCTTCTGTATACAGAGAAAACAGTTCCTACAGAGACATTTACGTCAATATTTGAAGATCCGTCAAGAGGATCCATTAGTACGATGTATTTATTTGAGTGTTTGTTATCACTACCACGAACCGTGATAAAATCATCGTTTTCCTCAGATGCAATTCCGCAAACAATCTCACGATTGATTAACGTTTGAATAAATACTTCATTGGCGTAGACGTCTAATTTTTGCTGGTCTTCACCTTGTATATTCTGTTCTCCTGCAGCTCCAGTAATATCTACCAAACCTGCTTTGTTCACTTTATAGCTAACCACTTTGGCTGCCAAGCGAATAGAATTGATAATTCGAGATAATTCTCCAGATGAATATTGAAAAGCATTTTGATTCTCAATAATAAATTCTCCGAGTGTTTTGTTGCGTTCTTCCATTTAAGAAATCGTTGTAGTTTGTTTGAAGTCACAAATATCGGTTTTTTTGTGAAAAGGAAAATAATAAAACCAACCTAATTTGTTAGTATTGTATATTTGTCAAATAATAATTTAACAGAATGTTATAAAAATATAAAAAACAGTCCAAATGGTCATTAGAAAAGGAAACTCAAACGATATGGAAGCAGTTCTCGAATTAATTCAAGAATTGGCTGATTTTGAAAAAGAACCAGATGCAGTAGAAATTACTGTTGCAAACTTGAAAGCAGATGGGTTTGGTTCCAATCCTTTGTTTGAACTGTTTGTTGCAGAAAAAGATAGCAAAATCATTGGAATGGCACTCTACTATTATAAATACTCTACTTGGAAAGGAAAAAGTATTCATCTAGAAGATCTGATTGTTACTGAATCTGAACGAGGAAATGGTATTGGAAACATATTATTAGAGCAAATGGTTGCACTAGCACAAGAAGAAAATATAAAGAGATTGGAATGGAATGTTCTAGACTGGAATACGCCCGCCATTGAATTCTATCAAAAGTTTGGCGCCGAAATATTAAAAGAATGGCAGCTCGTTCGCTTTGATGAAGCTAGACTTAAAAATTTTACCAAAAAAAATAATTAAAAATATAAAATTACAATTAAAGCATGAGAGTATTTAAATTTGGAGGTGCCTCTGTCAAAGATGCAGATGGAATCAAAAATGTTTATGATGTTTTACAGAAGGTTGGTTATGAAGATGTATTGCTTGTAGTTTCGGCTATGGGAAAAACCACCAATGCATTGGAAGTGGTAATTAAAAACTACTTTGAAAAATCACCTTTACTACAATCATCTGTTCAAGAAGTAAAAAAATACCACAACCAAATCCTTTTGGATTTATTTGAAGACGAAAAACACGATGTTTTTAATGCGGTAGGGAGTCTTTTCTCTGACCTAGAATTTTTCTTGTCGCATAACAAATCACCCAACTACAATTTTGTCTATGATCAAGTTGTAAGCTTTGGAGAATTAATTTCGACTACAGTACTAAGTCAGTATATGTCATTTATGGGCATTCAAACGCAATGGCTTGATGTACGTAATTTTATTAAAACTGATGCAAATTATAGAGATGCCGAAGTTGATTGGGATTTGACACAGAAGAATATTTCGAAAAATGTAAAAAGAAAAATCTTAAACGTAACTCAAGGTTTCTTGGGTTCTGATGAGAATAATTTTACGACTACATTAGGTCGTGAAGGTTCTGATTATACTGCTGCCATTTTTGCCTATTGCTTAAATGCAGAAAGTGTTACTATTTGGAAAGATGTACCTGGAGTGATGAATGCCGATCCTAGATATTTTGAAAACGCAAGTTTACTTAATCAAATATCTTATAGAGAAGCAATTGAATTGGCATTTTACGGAGCTACTGTAATTCACCCAAAAACATTACAGCCATTACAAAAAAAGGAGATACCTCTTTATGTAAAATCTTTTATCAATCCATTGTTAAAGGGAACTGTTGTGTCAAAAGGTGTTGCACTAGAGCCTTACCTACCTTGTTTTATTGTAAAAAGAGACCAATTGTTGATTTCTCTTTCTTCTATTGACTTCTCCTTTATAATGGAAGAAAATATTAGTGAAATTTTTGCTTTGTTTCATGAGTTTAAAATTAAAGTGAATTTAATTCAGAACTCTGCCATTAGCTTCTCTGTTTGTGTGGAAGATAAATTTGGAAATTTTAAAGATCTAAATGCTGTACTATCAAAAAAATTCAAAGTAGACTTTAATGAGCATGTTACCTTGTATACTATTAGACACTTTAATGATCTTGCCGCAGAAATGGTAGAAAAAGATAAAATTGTAATCTTGAAACAAGTAAGCACAGAGACAATGCAAGTTATCACGAGTGAAAAACAATAAATTTTAAGAAGCACTCTTATATTGAGTACGACACAAAATAAATAAGGGCTATTTTACTTCTTTGAGGTAAATAGCCCTTTTACATTATATAATACTCAAGAATATACTACTTTTGACATATTGACGTTATAAGCGCTATGTTAAAAAAGCTTCTTTTTTATATACTTGTACTCTCCTTTTCTTGCATCAGTGCACAAGAGAGTCACTCTTTGTATAAAATAAAAAAGATCGCTGTTACAAAAGACACCATTCACATTGAAGAATTTAGCATTAATCCTGCGCAATTCAAATTAACTACTACTCAAAATCAAATCATTGACAGCACAAGCTATATTGTTAATTATGTAAAAGGCACACTAATTCTAAAAGATGTTTTTTTTGATTCGAAAGAGGATTCGCTTTCAATACACTACTTTAACTACCCCAATTTTTTGACTAGAAAATATCAGATTTATGATGAAAGCAGTGTCGTATCAACAGATATTTCAAACCAACCCGTTTATAGAATAGGTAGTCAAAACACAAATAAAAGCCAACCATTTGACGGTCTTAATACTTCGGGAAGCATAACTCGAGGCGTTACTATTGGTACGAATCAAAATGCTGTTTTAAATTCTAATTTAGATTTACAAATTACAGGAAAAATATCTGAAAAAGTTAGTCTACGTGCCTCTTTACAAGACAGCAATATTCCAATTCAAAATGGAGGTTACTCCCAAAAGCTGGATCAGTTTGATAATATTTTTATGGAATTGTACAGCGACCAATGGAACATAAGGGCAGGAGATATTTTTCTCGAAAATCATAAAACACAATTTTTAAATTTTAATAAAAAAGTACAAGGACTTGCAGCCAATTTTGATTTTGGCACAGAAGAAAAGAATACAAATGTATTTGCATCGGCTTCATTGGTAAAAGGACAATATGCCAAAAGTACTTTTGCAGGAACCGAAAGCAATCAAGGACCTTACAAATTGATAGGACAAAACGGTGAATTATATGTGTTGGTTATCTCCGGTTCAGAACGTGTTTACGTAAACGGACGTCAATTACAAAGAGGTGAAAATAATGACTACACGATAGATTACAATGCAGGTGAAATTACATTTACATCATTATTTACAATTACGTCTGAGATGCGCATTGTAGTCGAATATCAATATAGTGACGCCAACTTCACGCGTTTTGTTACTTATGCAGGTGCATCACATCACGAAGATAAGTGGAGTTTGGCAGCTTACCTTTATTCTGAAAATGATATCAAAAACCAACCAGTTCAGCAAACACTTTCGACAGAACAAGTCCAAACCTTAGCGCAAGCAGGTGATAATACAAATTTAATGACATCGCTATCGGCATATAGAGATACTTATTCTGAAAGCAAATCGTTGTACATTCAAAAAACAGATCAAGAAATCACTTATTATGAATATTCGAATAATCCAGATGCCGAACTTTATAATGTTTCTTTTAGTCTTGTAGGGAATAATAACGGAAATTATACCTTACTCAACAGTTCAAGCATTAGTAAAATTTATCAATATGTTCCACCTATCAATAACATTTTGCAGGGGAACTACGAACCAATAACTCAATTAGTAGCACCGGTAAAAATTCAGATAGCCGACTTTGTAGGGAAATACAATCCGTCTGAGAAGACAATAGTCGATTTTGAAATTGCAGTTAGTAACAACGATAAAAATTTGTTTTCGACTCTTGATGATGATAATAATCAAGGAGTAAGCGCACGAATAAATGCAAAGCAACGTTTGTATTCTAAAGGTTTGAATATCGACGCTTTTGCAAAATACCAGTTTATTCAAAAAGATTTTAGCTCTGTAGAACGTTTGTACAGTATTGAATTTGATAGGGATTGGAATATAGAATCAACGTTATTTGGTAATCAAAGTTTACTTACATCGGGCTTGAACTTTGAATTACAACCACATCCAAACTCGACAAACAGGGCTAATTTTACTTATCAATTCGAAAAGTTAGATTTCTCTAACTCATTTTCAGGAAGTAGGCACTCTCTAACTGGAATTTTTCAGGTAAAGAACTGGAATTTCAGCTCAGAAGGTAGTTATTTAAAAAGTGATGCTACCGAAAGCACATCTACTTTTATACGAAATCAAGCCCAAGTGCGCTACCATTTTGGTAAGAATTGGGTAGGTGCCAGTAATCGCATTGAAGACAACCAATCAAGGAACAAAGCAACCAATGTCTATGCATCCTTGAGTCAGAGATTCAACGAATTTGGTGTTTTTGTAGGTCGTGGTGATAGTACAAAAGTTTACGTAGAATTAGGAATTTTGAAAAGATCAAACGATAGTATCCAAAATTCAATTTTACAAAGAGTCAATAATTCGAACTCTTATTTTTTAAAATCGAAATTACTACAAACCAATACCAGTGATCTAACTGTTTATGCGAACTACAGAATTTTGGACTACAATGATCCTTCAATTGAAAAAGAATCTACACTAAACTCTCGAGTTGTGTTCAACGACCGTTTCTTTAATCAATTGATACAAACGACAAGTACATATGAAACCAATTCGGGTTCTTTATCTCAGCAGGAATATACTTTTGTAGAAGTAGATGCAGGTCTGGGTGTATACATGTGGAATGATTACAACAATGATGGCATTCAAGAATTGCAAGAATTTGAGATTGCCCCATATATTGATCAAGCCAAATATATTCAAGTCTATTTGCCAAACTTACTTTTTATCAAAACACATCAAACCAAATTTTCTCAATCTTTGATTATCAATCCAAGTCAATGGCAAAACAAATCAAACTTGTTAAAGTTGGCCTCGCATTTTTACAATCAGACTAATTTCTTGATCAATCGAAAAACGAGAAATAACGGAGATAATTTCGAATTAAATCCTTTTGCTAATTCTTCTGAAGATGTATTGGGGTTAAGTTCTAATTTCAGCAATAGTTTGTTTTACAATCGAGGCAAACAAAATCATTCTGTAACCTATACCTATCTAGGAAATAAGTCAAAAAATTTACTTTCGAATGGAACTCAGGAAACAGAAAACAATTCCCATCAATTACAATATGCTCACTTGTATCATAAAAGTTGGCTGTTCAGTTTCTTTACCAGAAGCATTAATACGAGTGTAAATTCCGAAAATTACCCCCTCAAAAATTATGAGGTGACAGGGTATCAACTGGCTCCAAAAATTAGTTATTTATTTTCGAAAAATACCAGTTGGGATATTTTTTATGAGCTACAAAATAAGGAAAATCAAATTGGTAATTTGGAAACATTAGTTCAAAATAGATTTGGAACCTCTGTATCTTACTCCGGTAAAAAGAATTTTACGATGAATGGAGAAGTTTCATTTTATGAAAATAATTATACTGGTAACGAATTTTCGTCTGTAGGTTTTCAAATGTTAGAAGGTTTGCAGACGGGTCAAAATATTGTATGGAAACTTTTATTACAAAAAAATATCACTCAGTTTCTCGATATCAATTTGAATTATTTAGGTCGAAAGAGTGAGACCACTTCTATGGTTCACACGGGCAATGTACAGTTACGAGCCTATTTTTGATAACTAGTATTAGATATTAAAAATCTTTGTTATTTAAATTTCTACTTTAGTTGTAATAGCGATTGATAAAATATAGAAAAAGACCATTTTCACAAATGGTCTTTTTCTGTTTCAGTATCAAAAAGTATTAATCAATCGCAGTAACGATAAACTCACTTCTTCTATTTAATTGGTGTTGTTCCTCAGTACAACTAGATTCATTGGTTGGCTCGCAACCACAATCATTTATCAATTGTTTTTCACCATATCCTTTTGCTGTTAATCTACTGGCCGCAACACCATTTTTAACTAACCAAGCCATCGTAGATTTTGCTCTCCTATCAGACAAACTTTCATTGTATTTTGCTGTTTGTCGGCAATCTGTATGTGATCGAATATCAATTTTAACTGCTGGATGTTGGTTTAAAACATCTAATATTTTCTCTAATTCTACAACAGCATCTTCTCTTATAAATGATTTATCCAGGTCAAAGTAAATCATCTTTATATTGAAACATTTCGCTAAATCGGTCCCCACTACCAAATGACATCCGTCTTTTGTCAATTTCAGTGGCAAGGTTGATGTGCCCGATTGGTTTGGAATTATTGTAATATCTTCATTCGAATCATAATGTTCTTTCTTAGCTTCTACCACATAAGTTCGACCGCAGTCTACGGTAAAGGAATAATTTCCATTAGCATCAGTGGTCACATTCAGCAGCGGTTTATGGTCTTTGTCATATAAATTAACAATTGCATTGGGTATGATCGCATTGCTTTCAGCATCACTTATTACCCCTGATAAGGTTTGCTTGCAAAGTATCTCGCTAAATTTATAGATATCATCATAACCATGTCCTCCTGGTCGATTAGAAGTAAAAAATCCTATTCTACTTTTGCTATCGATAAACAATCCAAAATCATCCTGCGGACTGTTTATAGGCATGTTCATATTGGCTACTTCTCCAAAAGTAGGTATCGTACCTTCTCCAATCTTCGTATGGTAAACATCCAATCCACCTAAACCTGGTCGACCGTCAGAAGCGAAGAAAAGTTCGTTATCATCGGCTATAAATGGAAAAGTTTCACGGCCTTCTGTATTGACTGCTCTGCCTAAATTCACGGGTGTAGAATAGGTACCATCACTATTTATAGTTACTTTAAAAATATCTGATTGTCCTAGTGTTCCAGGCATATTGGAAGCAAAATATAATTCCGTATCGTCTGGGCTTAATGCAGGGTGCGCAACGCTATAGGAATCGCTGTTAAAAGGTAATTCTATAACATTCTGCCATTTACCATCTACAGCTGTCGCTTTGTAAATCTTTAGCAATGTAATTCGTTCTGCATCTTTTCCTCTCTTACCATCCAAATAGTTATTACGTGTAAAATACATTGTACTACCATCTTTTGTGAAAATCGGTGTGGATTCGTGAAACTTCGAATTTATATTTTTACTGAAGCGCTCCGGTGCGCTAAGTTTTCCATTTGATTGTACTGATGCGCTGTACAAATTGGTAAATGATTGGTTGGTCCACTTAAATACTTTTTTTGAAACTCCTATAGTATCTCGCGCTGAAGCAAAAACTAAATTATTCCCTGAAAATGCAGTTCCGTAATCGGAATATTCTGAGTTGATTCCAGCATCTTCTATCGCAAATCTTCCAGAATTAGATTCGATATCCTCGAGGTAGTTTTTATCCTTGGCATGTAAAATTGCTCTTTGATCTGTTCCTACTTTTTTACTATAAAGAGCAATGATTTCATCTGCTTTGGTATACTCTCCAATCGATTTTAAACTCTGCGAATAACGGTAGCAATATTCCGCCTCCTGGTCTTGGTTCATTGCAAACAATTCTCCATACCAATGCGCGGCTTGAGCAAGGTTGGCATTAAAATAGTAAGCGTTTCCAAGTTTCTGAAACATCTTTTCGTCTTTATATCCCTTAATGGCGACGCGCTCGTAGGTTGCAATGGCTTCGATATAAGCATATTTTTCATATTGTTTATCGGCAGCGGCTACACTTGCTTTCTGCGCAAAATTCTGCTGTACAAAGAGGATTAAAATAATATTGAGTATAATTTTTTTCATGTTTGTCTTTTTAGATTTAAAAGAATCTTGGCGATACAATTCTATCGTATTTGTTGAATAATTCATATCTCAAAAATATCTCATGCGACCCGCTATTGTAATGTGCCAAACGTGTTGTCTCTAAATCATATCCATAACCAATAAACCAAGAATCGGATACCTGAAAACCAACCATACCACTTACAGCTGCACTCCAGCGGTAAGCGCCACCAATAACAAATTTATCATTGATTAAAAAATTGGCAGACAAATCTACTTGAAGCGGAGCTCCTTGCGTTAATTTGGTCAAAAGTGAGGGTTTGAATTTTATATCTCCTGTAAGATCAAACACATGTCCTGCTGTTAAGAAATAATGCAGTCTCTCTTTGGCAATGTAACTGGTCGCTCCATCATTTGCATATTTATCAAAATGTTTGGTCTCTAATATGTTGGGAACCGAGAAACCAATATAAGTATTATCAGAATAGTAATAAACTCCAGCTCCTACATTTGGAGAGAATTTATTATCGATATTATTCTCAAAACTTTGATCTGCCGGACTTAGATAGGTCAGCTTCGTAAAATCAATGTTCAATAGATTAACAGATCCCTTTATTCCAAATGACAAGGTATAATTCTCTGTTGTTTTAATATTGTAAGAGAAATTTACACCAATATCTGTCTCATCTGAAGGACCTATTTTATCATTTAAAATAGATAATCCCAATCCCATATTCCCTCCATTGATTGGAGAATGTATCGAGACATTGTTGGTCACTGGCGCTCCCTCCAAGCCAACCCACTGTGTTCGGTGCAAAGCAAAAATGCTCATCTTCTCTCTCAAACCAGCATAAGCAGGGTTGATAGCCATCGTATTGTACATATATTGCGTAAACTGAGCATCTTGTTGTGCAAAACTTAAACTCGTTACAAGTAACGTAATCAATGTTGCTATTTTGTTTTTCATCTTTTTTATTTTAAAATCTGAGTGATATCAAGAATACCACTCAGAACTTTATTACTATCTGTTTATATACAAGTAACCCGCTTTTTGATGCATGTTCGAATCATTATCTTTATAATTTAAGATGTAGTAATAATTACCTTCTGGTAATTCGGAACCTTGAGATACGGTTAATCTACCTTCTGATACACCTCTAAATGATCGATCACTGTTATTATAGTTTGTACGTTCGAATACCAAAACACCCCATCTGTTGTAAATCTCTAATGTATTGTCTGGATGACACTCTAGTCCTTTGATATAGAACATTTCATTATCTCCGTCTCCATTTGGTGAAACGGCTGTCATCGGTTCTACTTTACAACCGTTTAATTCGATAATTGTCCTATCATCTTCTAATGCACTATCATCATCAGAAAGATCTGAAACAATATTATTTAAACTAGTCGTACCAAATACTTTAGATTGATTGGCTACCATACCGTTTCTAATGTCAGCTTCTGTAAGTACATAAGATGATTTAAAAGTATTAGAATCTGAACCACCGACTGCCAAATTAATACTACCGTTGCTATTGTTATGACCTGTCATAATATCTTCAACCCACACATTAGACAAGGATACATTACCTGTATTGATAACTGTGTAGGTGTATGATATGGATTCTCCTATCTGAGCCAATCCATCACCATTTTCATCTGCAAATGTTGCCTTCATAATTAAAGCAATTTTTGGTGACTGCGTTAATTCGGTCATGGTACATAATGCACAACTAGGATTTACTGGACATGTACTACAAATTGTAGGATCTGTAGACTGAGCTGTTATTATAGGAGTACCAATTACTGGCGTATTAGCTGTTACCGTTGCTAAATTATATACAATACCGGCATCCATATCTTGCTGCGTTATGCCATGTGTTGCTGTGTATGCTGTGCTATTAACTGCATTAACTTCCATAATTGGTATTGCAACACCATTCACTATGGCATTATTATCCTCAACTGTCACATTGGTCAAGACTGTGTTACCTGTATTTCTAATTACAAATACATAATTAATATTATCCCCGACATTTGTTATACCATCTCCATTTGTATCTTGATAAACACCGTCTTTAGTAATGCTTATCGAAGGAGACTGAGCCAGTTGTGTAATCGTTGGCGTGTCATTACCTATCGCTGTTCCAGAAATATCTGCCACATCGTTATTCGCTGAATCTTTACCAGTCGCTTCAGCTGAATTAACTATTTGTCCTCTATTAATATCAGATTGAGTGATTGTATAGTTACCTACGATTGAACTACTGGTCTCTCCTGGATTTAAAGTTAGAATCGAAGAAATAGGAAGAGTTAATCCAACCATTGGGTCTGATATAATAATATTACTAATAATACCAGTACCTAAGTTAGTCACAGTAAATGTATATTTTACATTTGAACCAATGGATATTGGACTTACTAACTCTGCCGTTTTCACAAGAGCAATCCTATTATCTATTGGAATTGTTGTGATCGTACTGTCGTCATTATCCACTGCAGTTCCCGATATGTCTTCTACCGTATTACCATCGCCATCTTGTCCTGTTGCAATTGCGGTATTGGTCACATGTCCTAAATTAAGATCGGCTTGGGTGATGGTATAGCTTCTTGTTGCAACTCCAACTTCTGTTGGTGCTAATACGCTTGGCGTTAATGCTACATTGGTTGCACCCAGTTTTGCATCATTGATTACAATGTTGTTTACAGATACATTTCCGGTATTGGTTACCGTAAAGGTGTAAGTGATTACATCTCCTACTTTGGCTTTAGTTGGGTCTCCGTTGTAAACGGCTGTTTTTACAAAGGCTAATTTACCATCGGTAGGAATTGTTGTGACCGTACTGTCGTCATTATCCACTGCAGTTCCCGATATGTCTTCTACCGTATTACCATCGCCATCTTGTCCTGTTGCAATTGCGGTATTGGTCACATGTCCTAAATTAAGATCGGCTTGGGTGATGGTATAGCTTCTTGTTGCAACTCCAACTTCTGTTGGTGCTAATACGCTTGGCGTTAATGCTACATTGGTTGCACCCAGTTTTGCATCATTAATTACAATGTTGTTTACAGATACATTTCCGGTATTGGTTACCGTAAAAGTATAAGTGATTACATCTCCTACTTTGGCTTTAGTTGAGTCTCCGTTATAAACGGCTGTTTTTACAAAGGCTAATTTACCATCGGTCGGAATTGTTGTGATCGTACTGTCGTCGTTATCCACTGCAGTTCCCGATATGTCCTCTACCGTATTACCATCGCCATCTTGACCTGTAGCAATTGCGGTATTGGTTACCTGCCCTAAGTTAAGGTCCGCTTGGGTGATCGTGTAGCTTCTTGTTGCAACTCCAACTTCTGTTGGTGCTAATACGCTTGGTGCTAAAGCTACATTGGTTGCGCCTAATTTTGCATCATTGATCACAATGTTGTTTACAGATACATTTCCAGTATTGGTTACCGTAAAAGTATAAGTGATTACATCTCCTACTTTGGCCTTGGTAGGGTCTCCGTTGTAAACGGCTGTTTTTACAAAGTCCAATTTACCATCGGTTGGAATCGTTGTGACCGTACTGTCGTCATTATCCACTGCAGTTCCCGATATGTCTTCTACCGTATTACCATCGCCATCTTGACCTGTAGCAATTGCGGTATTGGTTACATGTCCTAAGTTAAGGTCGGCTTGGGTGATCGTGTAGCTTCTTGTTGCAACTCCAACTTCTGTTGGTGCTAACGTGCTTGGCGCTAAGGCTACATTGGTTGCGCCCAGTTTTGCATCGTTGATTACAATGTTGTTTACAGATACATTTCCAGTATTGGTTACTGTAAAAGTATAAGTGATAACATCTCCTACTTTGGCCTTGGTTGGGTCTCCGTTGTAAACGGCTGTTTTTACAAAGGCTAATTTACCATCGGTCGGAATCGTTGTGATCGTACTGTCGTCATTATCCACTGCAGTTCCAGATATGTCTTCTACCGTATTACCATCGCCATCTTGACCTGTAGCAATTGCGGTATTGGTTACTTGTCCTAAATTAAGGTCGGCTTGGGTGATGGTATAACTTCTTGTTGCAACTCCAACTTCTGTTGGTGCTAATGTGCTTGGCGCTAAGGCTACATTGGTTGCGCCCAGTTTTGCATCGTTGATTACAATGTTGTTTACAGATACATTTCCAGTATTGGTTACTGTAAAAGTATAAGTGATTACATCTCCTACTTTGGCCTTGGTTGGGTCTCCGTTGTAAACTGCTGTTTTCACAAAGGCTAATTTACCGTCGGTTGGAATTGTTGTGATCGTACTGTCGTCATTATCCACTGCAGTTCCAGATATGTCTTCTACCGTATTACCATCGCCATCTTGTCCTGTTGCAATTGCGGTATTGGTCACATGTCCTAAGTTCAGGTCGGCTTGGGTGATCGTGTAGCTTCTTGTTGCAACTCCAACTTCTGTTGGTGCTAATGTGCTTGGCGCTAAGGCTACATTGGTTGCGCCCAGTTTTGCATCGTTGATTACAATGTTGTTTACAGATACATTTCCAGTATTGGTTACTGTAAAAGTATAAGTGATTATATCTCCTACTTTGGCTTTGGTTGGGTCTCCGTTGTAAACTGCTGTTTTTACAAAGGCTAATTTACCATCGGTCGGAATTGTTGTGATCGTACTGTCGTCATTATCCACTGCAGTTCCCGATATGTCTTCTACCGTATTACCATCGCCATCTTGACCTGTGGCAATGGCGGTATTGGTCACATGTCCTAAATTAAGGTCGGCTTGGGTGATCGTGTAACTTCTTGTTGCAACTCCAACTTCTGTTGGTGCTAATACGCTTGGTGCTAAAGCTACATTGGTTGCACCCAATTTTGCATCGTTGATTACAATGTTGTTTACGGATACATTTCCAGTATTGGTTACTGTAAAAGTATAAGTGATTATATCTCCTACTTTGGCTTTAGTTGGGTCTCCGTTGTAAACTGCTGTTTTTACGAAAGCTATTGCAGGATCTTGACTCAGCGGCGTTGCTGTACATGTAGGGCAAACTGGATTTATTGGACAAGTAACACATGGAGTCGGATCTGTCGATGTCGCTGTAATAACTCCTCCAAAAGGTGTTGCAGCATTAACTGTTGCTAAATTGTAAACTACTCCAGCATCAACGTCAGCTTGAGTAATAGTGTAGTTTGCAGAATATGAAGTTGTATTACTAGTTCCAGCTGCCAAAACACCTATTGGAGTTCCTACTACTGTTGCATTATCATCTGTCAATGTAACATTTGTGAGATCAACAGCACCAGTATTATTAATTCCAAAAGTATAATTGATTTTATCTCCAGCATTGGTAATACCATCTCCATTTTCATCAGTATAAACACCCTCTTTTGTAAGTGTAATAGATGAATTGCATTGTAGATTACCTGTTCCTCCATCATTGCTATTAGCGGTATTTACAAATGCACCATATACATTGATCGTATTTATTACACTAGCAAGTGAATTTACTGATAATCTTATTTCGTCAAAGGGAGAATCAGCAATAAAACCTACATTATAACCTCCAGGTCCTGAGCCAAGAATTACGCCTCCTAGTAGTCCTAAATCGATCAGACTATTACCCGATTTTGATTCTTGAAATACACCGTCATTATATAAACTTATTGTTAATGATTGAAACAAATTTAACTGTAACAAAGTATTATTGTCAAATATTTTAAAACCTGCAAATGTACCTTTTGGATATGTGAACAACTGATCTTTTACCGAAACAGAACCACTAGAAGAAACCGCCGCCGTTAAAGTTATGGTTGCAAAATCGGTATTACTTGAAGTTAATAAATTATCAGTATCATTGACGGCACATGCGACACAAGCTAAGCCATCAATACCTGAATTACTTCGATTGATAACAACAGGGAAATCTGGATTTGATAATTCATATGAAGTATTACAGGCAACAACTGGAGCACATAATTTCTGAAAAATAGCATTGTAAACATTTACTGTTCCAAGATTTACGCTAGCTAAATTTTGAAAAACAATCTGAACTTCATCAAAATCTTTTGAAGTAACAAATCCTATTGTTTGTTTACTAGTCCCGACTAATAAGCCTGTCCCTACAGAGATTAAAGCTCCACCTCCCGACTCACTATCTTGTAAAATACCATTTAAATATGTATTTACAGTAACCGCGTCTAATGCATTTACATTTAATAATGAAGGGTTTTCAATAGCATAGCCTGCAAACGTACCTGCTGGATAATCGGTTATTTGATCCTTTACAGAAAGACTAGCACTTGTCCCCACCCCCACGGCTAAATTTACAGAGGCAAAATTTGTTGGATCTGCATCTACCAAATTGTCCTGACCACTTATATCACAAAGCAAACATGCAACTCCATTAATTCCAGAATTTACTGAATTCACAAAAACAGGATACTCTGGCGACGTCATGGCTGTTTTTACATTACATGACAAATCTGGACCAACACAAAATTTCTGAAAGATCGCACTGTAAATTCGAGTAGTTCCTAAAGAGACATTTAAAGCCTGATTGATCGTAAACTTAACTTCATCAAAGTCTTTGGTAGTGATAAATCCAATTTTATTTCGACCTGTAGCATTTAATAATGAAGTACCAACTAGAAGATTACTTCCTGAAAATTGTTCTTGATAAATTCCATTTAAATAGGTAGCTACAACAACATTACCTAGTGCTCCAATGCTTAGTAAATTTGTGTTTTCAATTTCGAATCCCGCAAATGTTCCAGCAGGGTAATCTGTGATTTGATCTTTAATAGCAATATTTCCCGTAGCTAGTAATCCAACTGTTAAGTTTATAGAAGCAAAATCTGATGTGCTAGCACTAACTGCATTATTTGCGTTGGATACGCTACCAACACTTATACCAGATATTCCAGTATTTGCGGCATCGATAATTACAGGAAAGTTGGGTAAACTCATTACCGTGCTTTCATTACAGTCCAATGTGGGTCCCGCACAATATTCTCTTATTACTGCGTGAAAAATATTTGTTGCTCCACTTGTAAGTGCAGTACTTAATTCAATACTAATTTTATTAAAGGGCATAGTAGCATTTCCACCCAATATATAATTACCGCCGTCCAAAAGTGATAATAAACCTGCAGTTTCAAAGGTATTCGTTAATGTGTTACCATTATATAATTTAATTTTAATCCCACCTAGTAGGCTGACCAAGTTTGAGCTCTGGATTTTAAATCCAGCATAAGTACCCGCTGCATAAACGGTATTACCATCTGTTATCGTGAGTGTATGAGTGGCTAATACGCTGACCGCTCCAAAATCTGCGGTCGCATAATTAGTCGTAGAAGGATCTATCAAGCGATTTGCATTATCTATGCTACAACCTAATAAAGATGTACAAACACCCGAAGATACAGAAGTAACCGATAAATCGTCAAAATTGCTATTTGTGAAAGGAACTGGCGCATCTGAGTTACACTGTGCATAAATACGTGGCGCAGATAAAATTGCAGCGAAAAGCATTATTACATAGCATAACTGCATCTTCATTCTAATGATTCTTTTAGTAATTCCTTTTTTAGAATGATTGTATTTTTTTGACATAATCAATAGATTTAATGGTTACCCTAGAAGCATACTGGCCGGATTTCTGCAATTTATACTGCAAAACTTATCGTACTTCGACCTTATGTACCTTTGTGTTTTAAATCAAAATTAACATAACTTTAAAACAATATTTAGAATTTATACTAAACAAAATACTACAAATACCTAAATATAAAACGATATTATTATCGTAAAATTTCGAGGGGGTACTAGATTAATTCCTACATATAATTTAGAATTATTTGATAAAAAAATGTTATATTTGAGATAATCCTCTTATTATTTATTAAAAAGTAGTACGTCTAATTTTAAAAAATCTATGGTTTGTAATTTCAAAATCTGATTTAAATTAATCCTTCTTTGATGAAAAAAAAATATATTTCGATCTACAAAAACATTAAAGAAACAGAGTCTAAACATTTAATTATCACAATATTATTCTCTTGTGCAATGTTGATAGTGACCAATTATTACACTCTCAAAACTTTGTCAGCTACAAGAGCTTATATAAGCGGTGAGTCACATTATTCAAAGGGCCATAATAAAGCAGTTCGAAATTTAATCACCTATTTATTTACAACAGAAGAAGAATACTGGCAATTATTTAAAAAGCATCTATCAGTACCGCAAGGTGATGAGACTGCTAGACTCGCAATGCAAAATGGTAAAGACATTACGATTATTAAAAAAGGATTTTTGGCAGGAGAGAATTCAGAGGATGATTTAAATGATATGATTTGGCTATTTCAGAATTTTCAATCGTTACCATTCCTAAAAAAATCAATTGGTGAGTGGGAGAATGGAGATAGGTTAAACAGAGAACTTTACCAATTGGGATTAGAAATTCATCAGCAAATTGATAATAATGAAAGCTATAATTCAGAAAAAATACTCACCGATATTCATGCAATAAGCAATGAGATTAGCATAAATCAGGATTCTTTTTCGCAATCACTAGGAGATGGGACACGCCAAACAAAAAAGTATTTATTTTTTATAAATGGACTTTTAATTATGTTTATAATTGGTTCCATTTCATTATACTACAATGGAACTATTAAAAAAATCTTAATATCAAAACAGAAATTAAGCATTCAGAAAAAACATTTGCAGAATATTATTAATGATTTAGAGAAAACAAAGGAGAGTCTTTCGACAGAAATTATACAGCACAAAAAAATCATTGGAACCATCAGTCATGACATCAGAAGTCCTTTAAAATACATTCAATTAATTGCAAAGCATTTATCTAGTGAAACTAAGAAAAAAGAAGATCCTATTTTACATAAATATGCGACATCAATTCATAAATCATCTTCGCAACTTTATCAATTTACGAAAACCTTAATTCAATATTCAAAAATATACATCGAGGATAAGCAATATGTCCAAAAATCATATTCGGTACACAACTTAATTGAGAATAAGAAAACATTTTTTGAATACATTGCTCGTAACAATGATGTTGAAATAATTAATACTACAGATGAAAATTTAATTTCAAAAGTAAACATTAGAATTCTTTCTATCATTATACATAACTTACTAGATAATGCTATAAAAAATACCCATAATGGAACTGTGAAAATTGGAGCAGAAGCGAATGAAGGTAAAATTATTTTCTGTATTAAGGATACAGGAATTGGTATGAATCAAGACATCATAGATTATTATACAAATCTTTTTAATAACCGCGACCCAGAGAAATTAATTCTAAGTACTTATGGTATTGGTTTGCACCTTGTATTAGAATTATTAGTAATTATACGAGGAGAAATTTCTTTTTCTAGTAAAAAAAATGAGGGGACGACAGTTATGATTAAACTTAATCATATTCACTAAAATCAAAATATATGCAAAAAGAAATACTAATTGTAGATGATCATGTTGTAGTTAGTAGTGGAGTGTCGATAATTTTAGGGCAAAAATTTAAGGGGTTCAACATCTATACTACCGAAAATTACAATCAAACATTAAAAACATTAAAAAGCAAAAAAATTGATCTAATCATCTTAGACATTAATATTCCAGGTGGTAAAAATACTGATATGATTCACGAATTAAAGAGTATTCAACCTGATATTAAAATTCTAATTTTTTCTGTATACAATGAAGAAACACATGCTTGCCCTTACATTGTAGCGGGGGCCAATGGTTATTTAAACAAACTGAGTACCAAAAAAGAAATTACAAAAGCTGTAGATACTATATTAAAAACAGGCTCTTACTTAACTCCTACAATTCTACAATCTCTTATTGATAATTCTACCAACAAAGAAAGTGCAAATCCACTTGATAAATTATCAATGCGCCAAAAAGAGATTACTGAGTTGCTAATTCAAGGTGATGGTAATATTGAAATAGCTAATAAATTGAGCATACAACTAACGACAGTTAGCACTCATAAAAATAAAATATTCAATAAACTTAAGATTAAAAATATTGTCGAACTGATAAGCTTGTTAAACAAACCTCCTGGATTAAATTTTTGATTCCAATCATTCGCTTTATTTAAAATTTTAGATTTCGATGATACTTATTGTATCTATTAGCTAAGCAAGCTTATCAAATAACAATTACATAAAAAAAAAGACCATTTTCACAAATGGTCTTTTTCTGTTTCAGTATCAAAAAGCATTAATCAATCGCAGTAACGATAAACTCACTTCTTCTATTTAATTGGTGTTGTTCCTCAGTACAACTAGATTCATTGGTTGGCTCGCAACCACAATCATTTACCAATTGTGTTTCTCCATATCCTTTGGCTGTTAATCTATTGGCCGCAACACCGTTTTTAACTAACCAAGCCATCGTAGATTTTGCTCTCCTGTCAGACAAACTTTCATTGTATTTTGCTGTTTGTCGGCAATCTGTATGTGATCGAATATCAATTTTAACTGCTGGATATTGATTTAAAACATCTAATATTTTCTCTAATTCTACAACAGCATCTTCTCTTATAAATGATTTATCCAGGTCAAAGTAAATCATCTTTATATTGAAACATTTCGCTAAATCGGTCCCCACTATCAAATGACATCCGTCTTTTGTCAATTTCAATGGCAAAGTTGATGTGCCCGATTGGTATGGAATTATTGTAATATCTTCATTCGACTCATAATGTTCTTTCTTAGCTTCTACCACATAAGTTCGACCGCAGTCTACGGCAAAGGCATAGTTTCCATTAGCATCAGTGGTCACATTCAGCAGCGGTTTATGGTCTTTGTCATATAAATTAACAATCGCATTGGGTATGATCGCATTGCTTTCAGCATCACTTATTACCCCTGATAAGGTTTGCTTGCAAGGTATCTCGCTAAATTTATAGATATCATCATAACCATGTCCTCCTGGTCGATTGGAAGTAAAAAATCCTATTCTACTTTTGCTATCGATAAACAATCCAAAATCATCCTGCGGACTGTTTATAGGCATGTTCATATTGGCTACTTCTCCAAAAGTAGGTATCGTACCTTCTCCAATCTTCGTATGGTAAACATCCAATCCACCTAAACCTGGTCGACCGTCAGAAGCGAAGAAAAGTTCGTTATCATCGGCTATAAAGGGAAAAGTTTCACGGCCTTCTGTATTGACTGCTCTGCCTAAATTAACGGGTGTAGAATAGGTACCATCACTATTTATAGTTACTTTAAAAATATCTGATTGTCCTAGTGTTCCAGGCATATTGGAAGCAAAATACAATTCCGTATCGTCTGGGCTTAATGCAGGGTGCGCAACGCTATAGGAATCGCTGTTAAAAGGTAGTTCTATAACATTCTGCCATTTACCATCTACAGCTGTCGCCTTGTAAATCTTTAGCAATGTAATTCGTTCTGCATCTTTTCCTCTCTTACCATCCAAATAGTTATTACGTGTAAAATAGATTGTACTTCCGTCTTTTGTAAAAATCGGTGTGGATTCGTGAAACTTCGAATTTATATTTTTACTGAAACGCTCCGGTGCACTAAGTTTTCCATTTGATTGTACTGATGCGCTGTACAAATTGGTAAAAGATTGGTTGGTCCACTTAAATACTTTTTTTGAAACTCCTATAGTATCTCGCGCTGAAGCAAAAACTAAATTATTCCCTGAAAATGCAGTTCCGTAATCGGAATATTCTGAGTTGATTCCAGCATCTTCTATCGCAAATCTTCCAGAATTAGATTCGATATCCTCGAGGTAGTTTTTATCCTTGGCATATAAAATTGCTCTTTGATCTGTTCCTGCTTTTTTACTATAAAGGGCAATGATTTCATCTGCTTTGGTATACTCTCCAATCGATTTTAAACTTTGCGAATAACGGTAACAATATTCCGCCTCCTGGTCTTGGTTCATTGCAAACAATTCTCCATACCAATGCGCGGCTTGAGCAAGGTTGGCATTAAAATAGTAAGCGTTTCCAAGTTTCTGAAACATCTTTTCGTCTTTGTATCCCTTATTGGCGACGCGCTCGTAGGTTGCAATGGCTTCGATATAAGCATATTTTTCATATTGTTTATCGGCAGCGGCTACGCTTGCTTTCTGCGCAAAATTCTGCTGTACAAAGAGGATTAAAATAATATTGAGTATAATTTTTTTCATGTTTGTCTTTTTAGATTTAAAAGAATCTTGGCGATACAATTCTATCGTATTTGTTGAATAATTCATATCTCAAAAATATCTCATGCGACCCGCTATTGTAATGTGCCAAACGTGTTGTCTCTAAATCATATCCATAACCAATAAACCAAGAATCGGATACCTGAAAACCAACCATACCACTTACAGCTGCACTCCAGCGGTAAGCGCCACCAATAACAAATTTATCATTGATTAAAAAATTGGCAGACAAATCTACTTGAAGCGGAGCTCCTTGCGTCAATTTGGTTAAAAGTGAGGGCTTGAATTTTATATCTCCTGTAAGATCAAACACATGTCCTGCTGTTAAGAAATAATGCAGTCTCTCTTTGGCAATATAGCTCGTCGCTCCATCATTTGCATATTTATCAAAATGTTTGGTCTCTAATATACTGGGAACTGAGAAACCAACATAAGTATTATCAGAATAGTAATAAACTCCAGCTCCTACATTTGGAGAGAATTTATTATCAATATTATTCTCAAAACTTTGATCTGCCGGACTTAGATAGGTCAGCTTCGTAAAATCAATATTCAATAGATTAACCGATCCTTTTATTCCGAATGACAAGGTATAATTCTCTGTTGTTTTAATATTGTAAGAGAAATTTACACCAATATCTGTCTCATCTGAAGGACCTATTTTATCATTTAAAATAGATAATCCCAGTCCCATATTCCCTCCATTGATTGGAGAATGTATCGAGACATTGTTGGTCACTGGCGCTCCCTCCAAGCCAACCCACTGTGTTCGGTGCAAAGCAAAAATGCTCATCTTCTCTCTCAAACCAGCATAAGCAGGGTTGATAGCCATCGTATTGTACATATATTGTGTAAACTGAGCGTCTTGTTGTGCAAAACTTAAACTCGTTACAAGTAACGTAATCAATGTTGCTATTTTGTTTTTCATCTTTTTTATTTTAAAATCTGAGTGATATCATGAATACCACTCAGAACTTTATTACTATCTATTTATATACAAGTAACCCGCTTTTTGACGTCCATTTGACTCGCTATCTTTATACTTTAGAACATAAAAATAAGTCCCTTCTGGCAACTCTGCCCCTTGGGACACAGTAACTCTACCTTCTGAAACACCTTTAAAGGCCCTATCGTTATTGTTATAATTTGTACGTTCAAAAACTAAAACTCCCCAACGATTATAAATCTCTACTGTATTATCTGGAAAACATTCTAAACCTCTTATATAAAAAATATCATTGTCCCCATCACCATTCGGCGAAACAGCAGTTAGTGGTTCAATCACACAACCTGTAACACCTAATACGGTAGGTTCATCTCCTACATTATCGGCATTATCAGACCTATCTGTTACGACAACTCCTTTTGGAGATGTACCCTCAACTATAGCTTGATTTTCTACAGAACCATTGTTTATATCATCTTGCGTTAGAGCATAATCAGCATAGTAAGCTGTAGTATTTACTTCTCCTGGGTTAAGAACTGGGATTGGAGAACCGTATAATTTAATATTAGGTAATAAATCAGTAATCATTACATTAAATAATGGAACATCACCTTGATTACTAATTTCAAAAGTGTACCTAATTGTTTCCCCTGCTTGCGCGAAACCATCATTATATTTATCATCAGTAAATACAGCTGTCTTTATTAATGAGATTTTTGCATTTTCTAATAATGTTAAAGTGATTGTTGCAGGACTCAAATCTACTAGTCCTCCATTATCAACTGCTGCAATTAAGAAAGTGGCAGTATCTAATGAATAAAGTAAATCTGGAGTAAATTTAATCTGAGAACTTTGAGCTACTGTTATGTATTGACCTGCCACTATAGGAATACCATTAAGAGTTAATACGCCAGATAATGGATTTGGTAAACTTGTAACTAAATAGCCACTGATAGCACCATCTGCATCTGCTCCGGTAAAAGGAGAGATTGTCTGCCCTACTCCATTTTTAAACAAAGTAATTGAGATATCATTTGTCGTTGGTGGTGTATTGGTCACTGGGATAGTAACTGAAGATGGTGTTGCATCAACTGCTCCATCATTATCCGTTGCTGTGTATGCAAACGTAGCATTGCCCGTAAAGCCCGGTGCTGGAATAAATGTTAATCCTGCAGCTTGCGTTGGAGTTAAAACCGTTGCAGTTGTCACTGGTGTTATTCCATCAGCTAAGTATAAAACTCCTTGCGAAGCCAATGGCAAAGTTGTAACAATATAACTTGCTATAGTACCATCTGCATCAGTAGCCGTTAATGCTGCAACTGCTTTGGCAGATCCGTCATTTACTATACTTGGAGAAGCTGTTAATGTCGCAACTGGTGGCGTATTCGCTAACGGAATCGTTACCGTTGCTGGTGAAGCATCTTCTAATCCTCCGTTGTCTCTAGCTGCTACGGTGAAACTTGTCGTTTCCCCTGCAAAGTCCGCTTTTGGTGCGAATGTTAATCCTGCTGCTTGTGCAAGCGTTAACTCTTGGTTTAATGTAACCGCTGTTGTTCCGTCAGCTAGGTATAAATTACCCGATGCCGCTGATGGTAATGTTTTGACAATATAAGCAACTACTGCGCCATCTGTATCTGCTCCTGTTAATGCAAGTAGACTTTGTGCCGTATCGTTTTTTGTCAACGTTGTAGCCGTTTTATCATCTGTCGTTGGTGGTGTATTGGTCACTGGAATTGTAACTACTGGTGGTGTGGCATCAACTGCGCCATCATTGTCAGTCGCTGTGTATGCAAACGTAGCATTACCCGTAAAGCCCGGTGCTGGAATAAATGTTAATCCTGCAGCATCCGTTGCACTCAATAAAGTACCTGCTGTAACTGGTGTTGCTCCATCATTTAAGTATAATACTCCTTGACTTGCCAATGGCAATGTCGTTACACTATAACCTGTTGTAACTATCGTCCCATCTGCATCAGTAGCCGTTAATGCTGCAACTGCTTTGGCAGATCCGTCATTTACTATACTTGGAGAAGCTGTTAAGGTCGCAACTGGTGGCGTATTCGCTAACGGAATTGTT
>NZ_JAJTUT010000005.1 GCF_022399565.1 Flavobacterium algicola | reverse complement strand
AGCGCGAAACCCACCATAAGATGAGATTTCTTTTAAGGATCGTGGGAGATGACCACGTTGATAGGCTATAGATGTAAAGGCAGTAATGTCATAGTCGAGTAGTACTAATAATCCGTAAGCTTATGTAAACCCTTTTCCCGTGCGCCTCGGCGGACGGGAAGAAACTTTCTAATGAATACTTTTTTCTTTATCTCAGTATGTTAAGATATTATGTAATGTTGATTAGCTTTAGCTAATTTACCCATTGCAAAACGACCTTAAGGTGGTTATTGCGGCGGGGCTCACCTCTTCCCATCCCGAACAGAGTAGTTAAGCCCGCCTGCGCAGATGGTACTGCAGTTATGTGGGAGAGTATGTCGTCGCCTTTTTTTTAAAAACCCTTATCCTAATCGGATAAGGGTTTTTTGTTTTACAGAAATGCCGTGTTCCCGCCACCGCGGGTCGGTTCGTCGCCTTTCTTTAAAATCCTCATCATTTATTTGATGAGGATTTTTTTTTGTTTATTTGTCCCGTTCTGAAATAGCGATACACAAAAAGTATCCTAATGGAAAAACATGGGATCAATCCTAAAACCGAATCAATCATAATACCTGTGGAGAGACAAAATTGGAGTAGTCGTTCGTGCTCATTTGAACTAACTTCTGGAAACTTTTATTTTCTATTTCTAGATGTATTGATTGTCTTCTACAATTGTAATTTCAACTTTTTGATAGTTCAAATTAAAATATTGACTTTCGAATGCGATTTTATCGTAATCTTCAGTTCGATTTAATTATATTAATTTCGCTGCTTTATAAGGTTCTAAATGTATGTATCTAATATGTATTGTTGATATTATTACTAATATCATTCAATGATTATTTAAGAGAACTTATAATCTTCTAAATCTTAGTTTTTCCTGCTTTATTGCTGATACCGTAATTTGTGAATTCATAGTTGTAATTCTTTACATCTAATTTTTATTAATGCTATTTTTAGATAATTTTATGATATATGTTAACATAATCTAAATATTTTACTATTTTTGGCGATACCTAAGAATACAATATGATTTTCAAGCCCCAATTAAGATACCAGATGTTATTTTCTTGTATCTTGTTTTTATTCTATCTAAATTTCTCTTACAGTCAATGTGCAGGTTCTGATAATAATATTACTATTTGTGACATAGCTGATCCCAATAGCAAAGCAATAGATTTGTTTGGACTTCTTGGAAGTAGTGCTATAACAGGAGGTACATGGGTTGATAACCTGAAATCTGGTGGTCTCAATACTACTACTGGAATATTAAATGTACAATCAATATCAAATAGTAATGTTTATCGTTACACTTATACAGTTGATAATGGTGCAGGATGCAAGGATTCCGCTGTAATTACTGTTACGGTAGGAGGATATGCAGGTGTTTCAAGTCCCTTTTTATCTGTGTGTAGTGACAATACTTCATTTAATTTATTTCAGGGTTTTAGCGGTAGTTCTCTCCGACCCCAATCAAATGGTGTATGGAGTGATGATGATAAAACTGGAGCATTGACAGGAAGTATGTTGAACGCATCTTCTCCAAATATTGGTACTTATAATTTCACTTATACTGTACGTGCTGTAGGGACTTGTCCTGCTCAATCATCGAAGGTATCCGTTACTATTTTTCCAAGTCCTAATGCAGGTAGAGGTACTGATCTACTGGTATGTAATTCTGACGACTTTTCGATATATAAAAATTTAGATCTTAATTCTAGATTAGAAGGAGAAGATATAAATGGTGTGTGGACTGAATCAACGACTTCTGAACTTGCAGGACCAGCTGATTCTTTTATAGATATTGAAAATATTTATAAACTTTATGGTAAAGGAACTTATACTTTTAGCTATACCGTTTTAGCTTCAAACCCAATATGTGATGCAAGGACTTCAGTTGTTAACATAGTCATTGAAGATCAATTAGATTTTTCTAAAACTACCTTGGATGTTAATACTGATATTTGTGAAAGTGAAATTACTACTGCAAATTATAAAGCCGTGATTAATGCAGGTCTGGGTATTATACCAAATGGTACTTTCCAAGTGGATTATTCTATCTCTTCAGTATCATCATCTGATATAATTTCTATTACTTCTGATTTTACAAATGGTCTTCTAAGTTTCGATATTGATGGTTCTTATTTTTCGAAAGTAGGTAATTATACGGTTTCTATTTTAGAGATTTCCGATGTGAACAGTAGAAGAGGGTGTAAAAATGTTGTAAGCTCAATTTCTGATGTTTTAGCTGTAAATGCTTTACCAGTCATTAATAATGCAACAATTGTTATTACCCCCGTTTGTAAAGGAAACGACGTAATTTTACAACTATCTGGAGATACTAATTTAGTTAAGGGAAATTATTCTATTGCTTACACGTTATCTGGAAGTAATACGTTAGTTAATCAGAGTGGTGTCCTGGTATTTGATAATAATATTGGGACCTTAATTATTCCATCTTTATCGCTTCCTAATAGTGGTGATTGCACAATTAATATAACTTCAATCACAAATCTAGCTAGTGGCTGTACTAATAATGCAAATGTAAGTAAGTCTTTTACTGTAAAGCCGCTACCCTCTTTTTCTAGCTTAGTAATAGATATTCCAAATGTTTGCCAAATTCAACCTGTCACTGTTTCGATTTCTGGGTTAGGAACACTCACTACAATCGAAGTCGGATACCGTATAAATAATTCTGATACTATATCTGAAGGTTCAATTACTCTTGTTGTTAACTCCGGAAAGGCCTCATTTATTATTCCGGCTTCAGCCTTGATGAATTTGGGTACTACGATATTTAATTTAACCTATATAACAGATAATAATACTGGCTGTAAAGCAGTAGTTTCTTCTAGTTCAAAAACCTTTACGATCAGTAAAAACCCTAGTAATCCAATTGTTCAAGATCAATCATTTTGCAAAGTAAATAAACCTACAATTAATAATTTACTACCTAATGGAAGTCAATTTCAATGGTTTGATTCAGCAAGTAGTACAGTTGTATTAAGTGCTACTTCTTTGTTGGAATCTAAGAAATACTACGTCAAAGAAGTTAATACCGTTACAGGATGTGAATCTTCTCGAGTATCTCTTGATGTTATTTTAAATGATATTTCGACACCGACCTTAAATGCTAACGGTGAAAATTTTTGCGGTTTAGATAATCCTACAGTAAATGATTTGTCAAATAATGTAAATCATACTGACGAATTAATTTGGTTTGATGCTGCAGTCTCTGGAAATAGGTTGAATGACGCTTCTACACTTAAAAATGGTAGTAGTTATTATGGTTATGCCTACTCAAATATGACAGGCTGCTTCTCAGATGTTTTAATAGTAACTCCCTCTTTAGTTAATTGCGAAGTTACTGATGGTTTTTTAATTCCAGATGGCTTTTCCCCTAATAATGATGGAGTTAATGATACGTTCAGAATAAAAGATATTGAATTTATTTATCCCAATTTCACCTTAGAAATCTATAATAGATTTGGTAACAAATTGTTTAGTGGTGATAAAAATAAATTAGAATGGACGGGTAGCAACTCGAATTATAAAGCTGGTATTGACGGTTTTGCTCCTAACGGCGTTTATTTTTATATCATTAATTATAACAAGAACAATAAGACACCTAAGCAAGGACAATTGTATTTAAACAGATAATTTAAGATGAAAAAGATAATACTAATTGTAAGTCTTGTGTTTCTCTACACTGGTGCTTCAGCGCAACAAGATGCTCAGTTTACGCAGTATATGTACAATATGAATGTTATAAATCCAGCTTATGCAACAGGTAATGAATCTATGCTGGATCTTGGATTGCTATATAGAACGCAATGGGTAGGAATCGAAGGTGCGCCTAAAACAATGACTGCTTTTGGTCACATGCCTATTAATGATAAAATCGAAGTTGGTGTATCGCTTGTTTCCGATGACATTGGTGATGGTGCTAAAAAAGAAGATAATTTCTATGCTGATTTTGCTTATGTATTAAAATTTAATAACACCCATAAACTTTCTCTCGGAATGAAAGCTGGTTTCACCTCTTTTAAAACCAATTTTAATGGCTTTATGTTTGAAAGTGGTAATGCCAGTACTGATTTTGCCTTTTCGGAAAATATAAATACTATTTTTCCAAATATAGGTATTGGAGCTTTCTATTATACAGACAATTATTACGTAGGTGTTTCTAGTCCTAATCTTCTAAATTCAAAGCATATCGAAGAACGTTCAGGAATAAATGCTTTTGGTTCTGAGCAAATTCACACTTATCTTACTGGTGGGTATGTTTTTAGGATGTCCGATATGTTGAAATTAAAGCCTTCATTTATGAGCAAATTTATCCCTGGTTCTCCAGTTACTGTCGATGTTTCAGCTAATGTACTCTACAATGATAAGTTTGAGTTGGGAGCATCTTATCGAGTTGGTGACGCGATTAGTGCATTGATGAATATTAAAGCTACACCAAGTGTTAGAGTTGGATATGCTTACGATTATACAATCTCAAATCTCGGCCAATTTAATTCAGGAACACACGAACTATTTATATTGTTCAATCTAGATTTATTACGTAAAGGTTTTGATAAATCACCAAGGTTCTTTTAAAAATTAAGATATGAAAAGGATATTTCTAGTCGTTATTGTGTTTTCAATACAATTCTTAAATGCTCAAGTACAAGATATTCAAAGAGCAAATTGTTTCTTTGAAAAGACATATTATAGTACAGCTATTCCACTTTATGAAAAAGTAGTAGATGACAATCCAACTTTTGATGTCATTAAAAATTTGGCAGACAGTTATTATTACGTTGGTGATTATGTTAATGCGCAAAAGTGCTACGGAAAACTGTTTTCTAAATTTAAAAACGTACTTGGTCAAGATGATTACTTTCGATATTCGGAAAGTTTGAAAGCGTCTGGAAATTATTCAGAAGCCAATAAAATATATTTAGATTATCTTACGAATACAAATAACGAATTTGAAAAAAGCATTTTTGGTAAAAACATTAAAATTTTAGCCAATATAACCGCTTTAGGAAAAAGATTTGAAATCAAAAATTTGGCAATTAATACCCCTAATTCTGAATTTGGTGGATTCCTGTTAAAGAAGAATTTAGTTTTTTCTGGAGTTATGGATAATAATGGATTGTTTGACAAGAAATTCAAATGGAACAATGAAAAGTATCTCGATCTAGTTGCTGTACCCTTTGATAAAATTAATAGTGCTGATGCAGTAGTTAATTTGTTTTCAAATGAGATAAAAACTTCCATGCACGAATCCAATGCCGTTTTTACAAAGGATGGGAAAACTATGTATTTTACTAGGAATAATTACAAAAAAGGCAGACGTGCTAAGAATAAAGACAGAGTTTCAAATCTTCAAATATTTAAAGCAGAGTTTATTAATGATCAGTGGTCAAACATTACGTCTTTGTCATTTAATAGTGATAATTATTCTGTGGAGCATCCTGCTTTAAGTAATGATGAGAGGACGTTGTATTTTGCATCAGATATGCCTGGAACTCTCGGTTCATTAGATATCTTTAAGGTCGAAATAATGGAATCAGGATTTGGTGATCCTGTGAATTTAGGACCAAACATAAATACAGTTAGAAAAGAACAATTTCCGTATGTTGCAAAAGATGACAAATTGTATTTTTCATCAAATGGACGTGGAGGTTACGGCTCGCTTGATGTGTTTGTTGCAGATATTAAAACTGTTAATTCTTTAGAAGCCGTCAATGTAGGTTTACCCGTTAACTCTGGTTTTGATGATTTTGCATTCATTATCGATTCGGATACTAAAGAAGGTTTCTTTTCATCCAACAGAGGAGGAGGGAAAGGTAGTGATGATATTTATCAGCTGAAAGAAACAATGCCACTGGTAGTTGAAGATTGTATACAATATATTTCAGGTATTGCTATAGATGTAGATACGAAGCTTCCGTTAACTAATGCAATAATAAGTTTACAGAATAAAGATAAAGTCGAAATTAAGCAATTTAACACACTTGGTGATGGTGCATTTCGCTTTACTGTGGACTGCGATAGTAGTTATACTGTACTGGGAGCAAAAGAAAACTACACTAATGATTCAAAATCATTTCAACTCTATCAAGATAGAAAAAAGGACAATATTACCTCTTTATCTTTAAGATCGAAAGATGCTATCTTTAAAGAAGAGCAACTCGCTGTGAAGGAGAAAGAAAAAAGAGAATTATTAGTGTCACAAAGAAAGAAAAGAGAAGAAATTGCACTTAAAGAAAGAAAGGCGCAAGAAGAGAAAGTTGCTAAAGAGGAATTAGTTAAAGAAAAAGAAATCAAGAAAAGGGCCAAGTTAGACCAAATTGTGACAACTGAAAAGGACGTTGTAAAAGAAAAAGACCGCCTTATAATAAAAACAGATCCTATCTATTTTGATTATAATCTGTGGTATATTCGTAAAGAAGCAAAAATAATATTAAATCGAGTTGTTGTATTACTAAATAAATATCCAGAAATGGTTATTGAAGTTGGCTCACATACAGATAATCGTGGAGATGGTAAATACAATTTAAAGTTGTCATCAAATCGTGCAGAATCGACAAGGGAATATATTGTGAGTCAAGGTATAGACTCCAAAAGAATATTTGCTAAAGGGTACGGAGAAAGTATTCAAATTGTAAAATGCATTCCGAGTGATTCTTGCTCTGAAGAGCAACATGAATTAAACAGAAGAAGTGAATTTGTGATTAAGGATCTATAACCTGAATTAAAAAGAAAAAGAGGTAAATTTCAATTTGAAATTTACCTCTTTTTTTATCCGTGTATCGTCTCATTCTTGCCATAATTGACAATGATGGAAGTCTCAAATTCGATCCATTCTTTCCACCGCCTATCTACATCTACATTATCGGCATATTTTCGAGCAAAACCTAGAAAAGTAGTGTAATGTCCTGCTTCACTAATCATTAAATCCTTATAGAATTTTGCCAATTCTGGATCTGCAATATTTTCAGATAAGACCTTGAAACGCTCGCAACTTCTTGCTTCAATCATAGCAGAGAAAAGCAGACGTTCGCACAGTGCGTCATTACGACTACCGTCTTTTTTCATGAATTTAAAAAGTTCATTTACGTAATGATCTTTTCGTTCTCTTCCCAAAACAAGACCTTTGCTTTTAATTAGATTGTGAACCATTTGCAAATGTTCCAATTCTTCCCGTGCAATAATCATCAATTCTGTAACCAATTCTTCTTTTTCAGAATTCTGAGTGATGAGACTTATTGCATTTGAAGCTGCTTTTTGCTCGCACCATGCATGGTCAGTCAAGATTTCTTCTATATTCGATTCTACTATATTTACCCATCTCGGGTCAGTAACCAATTTTAGTCCTAACATCACCTATCTTTTTTAGTCCTACAAAATTAGTGTTTTCTTTCTTAATAATTGAGATTAGAACTTCAATCTCAGTTTGTATGTCATGGGCGCGCCCCTCCGTAAAAACTACGGGTCGGGCTTTCGGCTATATCTTTTTTAGCTGTGAAAAAAAACCAGCTAAAAAAGGATACCGCCTCAATCCCTCGCGCAAAAAGGTATAATCAATATCGTTTTCTAATAAATTTAAAATTCTATTTTGCAAATTAATATGTAGATGATCTTAATCCTATTTCATCAAAATACACTTATTTTGCAGTAATGGAAAAAGTAATTCAAACAGTTTTAATTATAGGTTCGGTTTGGCCAGAGCCCAATTCATCTGCAGCAGGATACAGAATGTTACAACTCATTTCGTGTTTTCAAGAGGAGGGCTATCATATCGTTTTTTCAAGTCCAGCCATGGATAGCGATTTTATGGTCGATTTAGAAGAACACAATATTGAGAAAAAAAGTATTAAGCTAAACTGTTCGAGTTTTGATAGCTATATAAAAGATCTGCAACCAGTTATCGTGCTATTTGATCGATTCATGATGGAAGAGCAATTTGGTTGGCGCGTAACCGAAAGTTGTCCGCAGGCATTACGTATGCTTGACACCGAAGATTTACATTGTTTGCGACTTGCTAGACAAAAATCTTTTAAAGAAAGAAGCGTTTTTGAAATAGATGATTTATTAGTCGAAGAAGTTGCTAAACGTGAAATTGCTAGTATTTTAAGGTGTGATTTATCATTGATGATTTCTAAATTTGAAATTGATATTTTACAATCCGTTTTCAAAGTCGATATCAACTTGCTGTTTTACCTTCCGTTTTTATTAGATGCTGAAGCTATTTCTGATTTTGTTCCTTTCAAAGAAAGAACAAATTACGTCTTCATTGGTAATTTTTTGCATGAACCCAATTGGAATGCAGTACAATATCTCAAAGAAACAATCTGGCCACTCATAAAACAGCAGCAACCTGATGCTGCATTACATATTTACGGCGCATATCCTTCTCAAAAAGTACAACAGTTACATAATGCCAAACAAGGATTTTATATTCAAGGGCGAGCTGCTAATGCTCAAAAAGTAATTTCAGAAGCTCTCGTGCTGTTGGCTCCTTTACGTTTTGGTGCAGGATTAAAAGGTAAATTAGTGGAGGCTATGCAATATGGTACCCCTACTATTACTACTCAAATAGGAGCTGAGGCTATGCATAAAGGTTTACCATGGAATGGCTTTATAGAAGATGATGAAATTTCATTTGCTAACAAAGCTGTTGAATTGTATAGCAACGAAAAGCTTTGGCTAAAATCGCAACAGCAAGGAATTAAAATTATAGAAAAGTGTTTTGATAAAAGTCTTTTTGAAGGCAAATTTAAAAGAAAAATTACCTATTTGTTAGCCAATTTACTGCAACATCGTAAAGCAAACTTTTACGGAAATCTTTTGCAGCATCATAGTTTGGCTAGTACGAAATACATGTCAAGATGGATCGAAGAAAAAAATAAAACATAACGTATAATTGCAAGTTAATTCTATTTTTACATTTGAATAATAGAACGTAAAATGAAGAAATTAATTACTGCGCTTTCAATGGTTCTTTGCGGACTTAGTATGAATGCACAAGATATAAGTGTTGAAAAAAAATCTTTGGAACTGAACTAGGACATATAAAAGCAGATGTCTTTTATGAATTCAAATTAGATAGAAAGTTAGCTTTACGTACTGAATTAGCAATTGATTCAAATACCTATTCATACGATAATATACAGAATGAGTCAATATCAGGACTATAATGCCATTAAGCTTGGTTGTGGAGCCTCGTTTTTATTATGGTATTGATAGAAGAAATCGGTTGGGCAGAAATATCAGCCACGATAGCTCCAATTATTTTTCTATAAAAACAGCTTTTGCTGCCTATCGTAATTCGATTTATAAAATTGACGACGTAATCCGAATAGTAAATGCGTTTTTAATACTGCCAAGTTTTGGGATAAGACGTAGTTTTGCTAAGAACTTTAATTATGAATTTTCAACTGGTTTTGGCTTAAGTTATAATATTTTCAATAATAATAACAGTTGTAATTGTGATCATTTATATAATTCATATGATCTTCAAGCTAAAATTGGATATACTTCTTGACGGTATTCTGGTCTTGAATATGATATCTTACTATTTAGCCTCGATTGAAGCGGCATCCTTGTGGGGGCTTGGATTTTGGCCCCACAAGATATAGCGGAAAGCGGGAACCCAATTTCCTGCTGAAAACCAATCTTCTGCTCCTAATATTAATAATGATATAAAACACGAAACCCCGTTAAGCCTGAACTTAACGGGGTTTGTTTATTATGGTGACTCAGTGTTATGCAAGCATAGTAACTGGGTTTTCAATGTATTGTTTTAATGTTTGTAAGAACTGTGCTCCAGTTGCTCCATCGATTGTACGGTGGTCGCAAGCTAAAGAAAGCATCATAGTGTTTCCTACTACAATTTGTCCATTTTTTACAATTGGTTTTTCAACAATTGCTCCAACAGATAGGATTGCAGAGTTAGGTTGGTTGATAATTGAATTAAATTCAGTGATACCAAACATACCTAAGTTAGAAACAGTAAAAGTGCTTCCTTCCATCTCAGCAGGTCCTAGTTTTTTGTTTTTAGCTCTTCCAGCAAGATCTCTTACACTAGCACCAATTTGAGATAGGCTCATAGCGTCAGTAAATTTCAATACTGGAACAACCAATCCGTCTTCAACCGCTACAGCAACACCAATATTTACATGGTGATTGATAGTGATTACATCAGCAGACCATTGCGAGTTGATTTTAGGATGTTTTTTCAATGCTAATGCACAAGCTTTGATTACCATATCGTTGAATGATACTTTTGTATCAGGCAAACTATTGATAGTAACTCTTGAGCTCATTGCGTCATCCATAGTTACTTCAATTACTAAGTTGTAATGAGGTGCTGTGAATAATGATTCAGCCAAACGTTTCGCAATGATTTTACGCATTTGCGAGTTTTTGATTTCTTCAGTAACTACTTCTCCAGCAGGTACGAATAATTTTGGCGCAGCGGCAGCAGGTGCATCCGCTTTCGCAGGTGCAGCAGATGGTGCAGCAGCAGCAGGAGTGAAATTTTCGATATCGCTTTTTACGATACGTCCATTTTCTCCAGATCCTTTAACTTGTGAAAGATTTACACCTTTATCACTTGCAATTTTTTTAGCAAGAGGAGATGCAAAAATTCTTCCACCATCGTTTGTAGCTGCAGGAGTTGCTTCTTGTGCTTTTTCAGCAGTTGCAGCAGGTTTTTCTTCTTCAGTTGCAGTTGCAGCAGGAGTAGATCCTCCAGCAGTGAAACTTTTAGCTATTCCTGAAACATCAGTTCCAGCAGGCCCTATGATAGCAAGTAAGCTATCGATAGGAGCAGATCCACCTTCTTCGATTCCGATATATAAAAGAGTTCCTTCGTTGAAAGACTCAAACTCCATAGTCGCTTTATCAGTTTCTATTTCAGCAAGTATGTCACCTTCAGCAACAGCTTCACCTACTTTTTTCAACCAAGTTGCTACAGTACCTTCTGTCATAGTATCACTCAAACGAGGCATTGTTACTACGATTACTCCTTCTGGTAATTCTGCAGGAGCAGCATCTTTAGTTTCAGCTGGTTTTTCTTCTTTTGATTCTTCTTTTGATTCTTTTTTTGCAGCTTCCTCAGTTGCAGGAGCAGCGTCACCAGCAATAAGTGCAGTAACATCTTCACCTTCTTCACCAATGATTGCAAGTAAAGAATCGATAGGAGCAGTTTCTCCTTCGGGAATACCAATATATAAAAGAGTTCCTTCGTTGAAAGACTCAAATTCCATTGTTGCTTTGTCAGTTTCAATTTCAGCAAGGATATCACCTTCACTTATTTTGTCACCTACTTTTTTAAGCCAAGTCGCTACCGTTCCTTCCGTCATAGTATCGCTCAAACGAGGCATTGTTATAATTGTTGCCATAATTGATTTTATAGTTTATGAGGTAAAAATGGATAATCTTCTTGTGCGTACACAACATCATACAATTGTTGAACTTCTGGGTATGGAGAGTTCTCTGCAAAGTCAACACATTCTTGAACCTTGTCTTTTACTCTTTGTTCAATTGCTGCGATGTCTTCTGGTGTAGCGTATTTTTTATCCTTGATTACGTCTAAAATTTGTGTAATTGGATCGATTTTTTTGTATTCTTCAACTTCTTCTTTAGAACGATATAGTTGCGCATCAGACATAGAGTGACCTCTATAACGGTACGTTTTCATTTCTAAAAATGTTGGTCCATCACCACGACGAGCTCTTTCAATAGCTTCAGTCATTGCTTCAGCAACTTTTACAGGATTCATTCCATCAACAGGTCCACAAGGCATTTCGTATCCTAAACCTAATTTCCAGATATCTGTATGGTTTGCAGATCTTTCAACTGAAGTTCCCATAGCATAACCGTTATTTTCAACGATAAAAACTACAGGTAATTTCCATAGCATAGCCATGTTAAAAGATTCATGAAGAGAACCTTGACGAGCAGCTCCATCTCCAAAATAGGTCATGGTTACTCCTCCAGTATTGTTGTATTTGTCTCCAAAAGCTAATCCAGCTCCTACAGGAATTTGTCCTCCAACAATTCCATGTCCACCATAAAAACGGTGTTCTTTAGAAAAAATGTGCATTGATCCTCCCATACCTTTAGAAGTACCAGTTACTTTTCCCATAAGCTCTGCCATTACTCTCCTTGGGTCAACGCCCATTCCGATTGGCTGAACGTGATTTCTGTAAGCAGTAATCATTTTGTCTTTAGTCAAATCCATAGCATGTAATGCACCCGCTAATACTGCTTCTTGACCATTATACAAGTGTAGAAAACCTCTAACTTTTTGTTGAATGTATAATGCTGCAAGTTTGTCCTCAAACTTTCTCCAAAGTAGCATGTCTTCGTACCACTTCAAATAAACCTCTTTTGTAACTTCTTTCATCTAGATTATTCTTTTGCTAAAGTTTTTATTGTAATGTCAACTGTGATCTTGTCGCAAAATAGTGTAATGGTACAGAATTGCGAATTGCAAAAATAGAACATTACAATTAAGAACTAAAATTTTAATGCTGATTTTTAGTATTATTACAACATGTTTTTGTTAAATAATAACGGGAGCAAGTTTTTTAGTGAGTCTGACTTGTAAATATCACCTATTTCGCCTGTAAAATAAATTTCGATTGGAGCATCTTGTCGTATCTCATATTCGGCAATTGATTGTCTGCATGCTCCGCAAGGTGGAATGGGATTTGTAGTTGTATTAAGCTCTGCTGCCGCTGTAACCACAATGGTTTTTATTTTTGCGTCAGGATATAATGACCCAGCTTGAAATATAGCTACTCTTTCGGCGCAAAGACCTGATGGGTATGCTGCATTCTCTTGATTGGATCCTAAAACTACCTTTCCGTTATCTAGTAATATAGCTGCACCTACTTTAAATTTTGAATAAGGGGCATAGGCTTTGTTTCGAATAGCTATTGCTTCTTTTAACAATGTTTGAATTTCTTGCGGTGTTTCTTGCGCATTTTCAAAAACACTAAATTCTGTATTAATGCTGATTTTTTTCATTTTATAAATATAAAAAAATCCAAATTTCATTTGATGAAATTTGGATTTAAAATTTGATATATTTTATATGCTAATATTCATCGTATTGGTCACCAAAATTAAGTGTCAATGAAAATCGCAAAGTGTTTTCAAGTGGGTTTTTTACTTTCGAAGCAGAAAATAAATAAGATACGTCAATTTTTACTGTTGTGTATTTAAATCCGGCACCTAGAGAGAAGTATTTTCTAGCTCCTTTTAATTCATTTTCGTTAAAATATCCCAAACGCATTGCAAATGAATCTTGATAAGTATATTCCGCTCCAGCAGCGTAAGTAACTTCTTTTAGCTCTTCACTTAGTCCACCTGGTGCATCTCCAAATGATTTAAAAATTCCAGATGTCCAACCTATAGAATTGTAATCTTCTGTTTTTTGCTGTGTTTGTTCTGCTGTGTCTGTGCTTTCGTATTGAGGGGTCGGTACAAGTAGTTTGTTGAATTCTAAATTAAGAGATACTTTGTTGTAATCATCAAAAATGAAATCAAAACCTCCACCTATCTTTAAATTTGCTGGAATAAAATTAGTGCTAATGTTATCATTATCGTAACTGATTTTTGGCCCTAAATTCTGAATATTGAATCCACCTCTCCATCTACCGTTGAAGTCATTGTATGCTAATTCTTCAGATTGATAAAATCCAGCGATATCAATTGCAAATGTATTAGCTGCCGAAGCATCATTGTTGGCATCTGCTACCTTTAGTGCAGAACGAATGTAACGTCCGGCAACAGCCATAGAGAATCTTTCGCTCAATTTAAGAGAGTAGGATCCGTCAATAGCTAATTCGCTAGGAGATACTTTTCTAGTTATTTCATTGGCTTCTCCCGTTTGGCGTAATTCAATTTCTCCAAAACTAAAATAACGAAGACTCGTTGCAAAAGCAGAACGTTCATTAATTCTATTGTAGTATGTTAATTGACCTAATGCAATATCGTTTGCTAAATCTGTAAGATATGGCGTGTAACTTATGGATACTCCTTGTTGCTCTGTGGCAAAGGCATATTTCGCTGGATTCCATTGTTGAGAAAACGCATCTGCCGATGTAGCTACCCCAATATCTGCCATTCCTGCTGCTCTTGCATCAGCTGAAACTAGTAAAAAAGGAACCCCGGTTGTTATCACCCTGTTTTCTTGTGCATTTCCGTTCCAAAAAGCTAGTATACAGCTAGTAAAAAGTATTATTTTTTTCATTTTTGATGTAAAAATTTATTTGACAAATATAGTATTTTATTAAAGTATCACAAGTTTTTCAAATTTTTCAGCCTTTTTATTTGTTAAGCTAGATTTGACTGTCAGCTTATAAACATAAACTCCTTTTCCGATTTTATTTCCAAAATCATCTCTACCGTCCCATGTTATCTCTTTCGATAAAAAACCGTCTGTATTTATTAGCTGGTTTTTTGTCCAAACTACCTTTCCTGTAACTGTATATACTTGAACTTGTACTTCTAGAGGCTCGAAAGGACGGTTGTGTGTAAACCAGAATTCTGTGTAATTTACAAAAGGGTTAGGGTAATTAAGAACGTTGGTTAATGTAATGGTTTCGTCACCAACTACTAGAAACTGAATTTCGGTTGTTGTTGGATTATTATAAACATCCCACGCTTTAAATGTTAATGTATGTAAACCTGCAGTAATATCACGGAGAGGAAATCGAACTGTTCCTTTGGTGTAATCATCTAAATTGGTTTGGTAATAATCATTTAATATGTAAGGATTGCTTTCGTCGCCATCTAATACAGCTGTGATGTCATGTCCGATTCCGCTGGCAGTATTAATTCCGCTTTCATCTTCAAGCAATGCAATGAGGAATGGAGATGAATTAGTAATGCCTCCAGAAACAAACGTTTCGTCGTTCATATATAACTGTACAATTGGATTTATATTGTCTTCAGGTGCATTTTCGTTAACGCCACCAATTTTTATAGATGTATCCTGTCCCGCTTTGTCTTCGAGTGTTTGATTTTGAGTTGCATAGAAACTTATTTTACCATTGTCTAATGGTATTCTAATATCTCTGGGTACAATAAAACTAAATTCAAATTGACCACTGGTGATAGTTGCATTCCCTCTAAAAATTGACTCTCCTAATACATTAAAGTTTATTGACGGACTATATCCATCATTATTAAGTGTTTTTCTAGAAGTTGTTTTATCGAATATGCGGGTTGCTACTTCACCATTATAATTGGCTAAAATGTTATTATTGCCATCAGTAATCTCTCCTGCTATTTTTATTTTTGCTAAAGATTTAAAGTCTGCAATTGACTGTGAGATAGGTATATCATTAACTTTTGTAAGTCGGATTGTCGGTTTTGGTATGGCTAACATAAGTGCTGGGTCTCCAATATAAAAAATAACATTGGAGGAAGAACTAGGTGTATTGTTTTTTGCTAGACGCAATGATTCTGCTATAGATGTATATTCGTTTGATTCATATGATAAAAGGTATTTAAAAAGATTATCATTGAAGTTTTCTGCTGTCGTTTGTGCGATGGAGCGAATAGTTGTAATCATTCCTATTGCTCCACCAGTTGGATTCCAATAAACAAATTCACCAGCAGTTTGTTTAGAAGGATTGTCAAAACGTGAAAAATCACAAGTAATGGTTACAAAGAGAGGGTATTTGTATTGGTTGTTCAAATTCTCACCATCGGATTTTTCCCAAATTCGTTCTGCAGACAAACCATCTTCACCTCCATGACCTAAATAATTTACTATAAGAGCTCCTTTTTCAAAGGCATTAAATATATCAGTTCGAGCTAGTGGGTACCTATTCCCACCTGCAGAAGTCTGCTGTACATATGAATCGAGAAGTATTTTTTCGGGATTAAGAAATGGTTTTTTTGAGCTAATAATATCAGATAACTGGTTCTGTCTAAATTGTAGTGATAAATCAGAAGCCTTGTCTGAGTCATCAGCAATCATCATAAAGTTGTTTCTCCAACTACCATATGATTTTGCATCATGGTATTCGATTACTTTATTGACCATCTCTTCTGCTTGTTTGGTGTCAGCGACGAGCATTCGTCCTAGTGTAATATCGATACCTCCAAAATTATTTGTGATATTACCTTCACCAATGTCCATCAAGCCATAAAAATCATCGGAAGCAAATGATGATTCTCCAACGGTATTACCTCTCAGTGCATGGTATATAGGTACAATGTTGGTATTTGCAGATGTTTTGCTTTTATAGTCATATGATGCATCACCAAACAAGTTTACATATTTTAATCTTGTCTCAGAATTTGAGCTATTTTGATAAATGTATCTTATGCAGTTTCGAATAGCCGCTATATCTTGTTTCCCAGATGAGAATTCGTGATAGATAGTTTCTAACGTTAGTACCTTCGTGTTTAGTTTTGAATACGATCTATGGAATGCAGCTAATTTTTCAGCTTGATTAGCCAAGAAAGCAGGGGTGATGATAACATAATCTATATCTTGAAACTGTCCTTTGCTGTCATTGAAAACGGTTCCTTTAATGTTTTGATTAGCAATTTTGGTGTTATTATCTTTTGAAGGTGTTAAATAATCATTTGCTTCAATAGTTATATATTTTCTTATCTCACCAAGGTTAGCTTTAAAGGTAAATAAATCTAGATCTGAGTTAGAATATTTGGTAGCATTGTAAATATCTGTAATGTCCCAAACTTGAGAAATGCTCTTCGAGTTCGAAATTGCATACTGGCCGATTCCGAAATTGGAAGCTGCAGCATTATATTGAAATTTGAACTGCTTGCCCGTACTTTTTAAATTTCTCTTTGCTGTAAGTTGGATGTAATCTAGGTAACCTTTTGATCCTGCTACACTATTATTATTGTAAGTAAGTTTTATTTTTACATTATCACTTCCGGTGAAAGTACCGTTATAACTATTGTAGCTGTATTTTATTTCTGTGTTTGAAGGTGTTAACTGTGATAGATTAAAACTTCCTACATTTGTTTCATTTGCTTGGACATTGAAGGTTGTAGTTGTAAAAGCTGCAGCGCCGGCGGCTATCTTTATTGATATCGGTGTCGTTGTAACTAAATTTGGAAATTCAAAAGAGAATTCTTGAATATTGTTAATATCAAATGATTCTCCAAACCATTGGCGGCCTACATTTGCAATATTGTAAAGGTCTACTTCATGGTATTGCGTGTCGTCAAAAGTTGTTATGTTTAATGTTGTGTTACCTGAAGGTTGTGTTCTTTCTGCAATTCTTTTTCCATTGTCTCCTTGTACAGTTATATAGTAATAGGATTTATTTTCAAAAAGATTGATCGAAGTCTGGCTTTCATCATTCCATGTATCTGTACCTTCTCCATAAAACAAAATATAATCGTTATTGTCAAATTTACCATCATCTTCTCCAGTTAATTGAATAGCATTTTCTATTAGATCATTAGGGTAGGAGGTTAGATTTGATAAAGAAAGCATTCTTCCACCATTACCATATATTTTTATTCTTTTCGGATCAACATTACTTAAGTTCAGTCCCAACTGCTGTATGAAATTTTTGTCGAGTTTATAAACGCCAGATTTTTCAATATAAAATTGAAACCATTCTCCAGATGCAAGTACTGAGTTTGTTATTTGGGCAGTTGCATTACTTTTATTTGCTATCGTGTTTGAAGTTATCGTGTTTGGTTGGTTTGGTGCATTGTAATTAAAGGAGATGACTTTTTTAAATCCAAGTCCATCCTTAATAATAGGCGCAATGGATAAGAAAGACTGAATAATGTCTCTGGATGTATTTGTACTTAAACCTTGTATTATTTGAGTGGGAATGTTGACGTGAGAGAGATCACCTAATTGTGAAGATGATATAGATTCGTAGGTGATATTTGTAATTTGAACAGTCGATTCATTATACCTCAAATTGTCAGGTAATTTAAGCATGTAATGGATAGATTTGTCAATGGTATTGTATGTGAAACTATCGCCTGAAAATTGAGGGATTTTTAATTTTGTATCTCCAAAATTCATCTCTGTTTTATCATTCCAAACGAGCGAAATAGAACCGCTAGTCTGTGAAAATGAGAATATAGTAGTAGAAAGAATAAATAAAAAAAGTAATTTTTTCATTTTGTACTAAATTGAGATTGATTTTAGTGATTATTGTGGGTAAAAATAAATCAATTAATATGAAAATAAATAATAAATAGTATATTTTTGCGTTTGATTTGTAGAATATATTTTAATTTTGATTTGTAAAATTTTTTTTCAATGGTGTTGTAGGTTAATGGTTAATTATTATATTGCAGCACTTTAAATTATTACCTTATAAAAGAATATGAAAGTAGTTAAAAATAACATGTTACATTTGGTTTTATCCCTATCACTAGTTTTGATAGGTTTTTCTAGTTGTAGTAAAAAATCAAGTTCTAGCAGCTCTTCACGCGCTACGGGATGGAATGTTAGCGGGAAAAAGGCTGGAAGTAACAAAACTCAAACTGCTGGTCCTGGATTGGTTTTTGTAGAAGGTGGAACATTTACAATGGGTAAAGTTCAAGATGACATTATGCATGACTGGAACAATACACCAACACAACAACATGTGCAATCTTTCTACATGGATGAAACGGAAGTTACCAATTTTATGTACTTAGAATATTTAGACTGGGTAAAAATGGTTTTTCCTCCATCTGATGAAAATTACAAACATATATATACAGGAGTTTCACCAGATACATTGGTGTGGAGAAATAGATTAGGGTATAATGAAACGATGACTAATAACTATTTAAGACATCCTGCGTATGCAAATTATCCTGTAGTAGGGGTAAATTGGATTCAAGCTGTTGAATTTAGTAAGTGGAGAACCGATCGTGTAAACGAGGCTATCTTAGAAAAAAATGGTTATTTGAAGAAGAATGCTAAAACGGATGAAGTTGACGGAGAAAGTTTATTTAGCACTGAAACATACATAAATTCACCAACTTCAACATACGGAAGTAAGAACGAAGGTATTGCTTTACAAAGAACAAAAGGTAGACAAGTTTCTTCTAAATCAAAAAATGGAGAAGCACCTACAAATGTGTACGCTCAACGTAGTTCTGGTATCATATTGCCAGAATATCGTTTGCCAACAGAGGCTGAATGGGAATATGCTGCAGCTGCAGACGTAGGTCAAAGAGAATATAACATCTATAAGGGTCAAAAGAAATATCCTTGGTCTGGAAGTTATACTCGTTCAGGAAAAAGACAAACTAAAGGAGATCAGTTAGCCAACTTTAAACAAGGTAACGGTGATTACGGTGGAATTGCAGGTTGGTCTGATGATGGTGCAGATATTACTAATGCTGTTAAACAATATCCAGCAAATGATTTTGGATTGTATGATATGGCTGGTAACGTTGCAGAATGGGTTGCCGATGTTTACAGACCTATTATAGATAATGAAGCAAATGACTTCAACTACTATAGAGGTAATATGTATACTAAAAACAAAATTGGAGAAGATGGTAAGATTTCAATTGTTACTAAGGAAACAATTAAATATGACACGCTAAGTAATGGTAAAATTATTTCTAGAAATTTCCCTGGTCAAATAGCACAAGTTCCTGTTGATGAACAAGAAACTTATTTGAGACAAAATTTTGATAAGAGTAACAACGTTAATTATAGAGATGGTGATAAACAATCTTCTATTTATTACAACTTTGGAGCTTCAGAATCTAATGATGATAGAGATGGTAAAGCGATGTACAATTCACCTAGACATAATGTAACTACAGATAGTTTAGGACAAATGCAAAGAAGGTTCGATAAGTCAAGTAAAAGAACAACTTTGGTAAATGATGAAGTAAGAGTTTACAAGGGTGGTTCTTGGAGAGATAGAGCTTACTGGTTGGATCCTGCACAAAGAAGATACTTCCCGCAAGATATGGCAACAGATTTTATCGGATTTAGATGTGCAATGTCTAGAGTAGGTCCAAAATCAGACAAAAAGAAGTCAGCAAGAAATTAAAATAAAACATAATATACAGTAAAAGCCCTTTGATTAGGGCTTTTACTTTTTAACACTCTTTCAAATGGATATTAGTGCTATTCACAAGCTGTTTTTAAGCTGTAGTTCAGTTTCGATTGATACTCGTAAAATTGAGGCGAACTCAATGTTTGTTGCTATAAAGGGAGATCGTTTTGATGCAAATACTTTTGCCAAAGAAGCTATTGATAAAGGTGCTTCATATGTGATCATTGATAATGAAGATTTCTATATAAATGATCAAACTATACTGGTAGAAGATAGTTTGGAAACTTTACAAAAATTAGCACAATTTCATAGAAATTATTTAAAGCTACCCATTGTTGCGCTTACGGGAAGTAATGGTAAAACAACTACAAAAGAATTGATACAAGTTGTTCTGGCTGAAAAATTCAATACTAAAGCAACTGTAGGTAATTTAAATAATCATATTGGTGTTCCATTAACTTTGTTGTCTTTTACTAAAGATACTGAAATCGGGATCGTAGAAATGGGGGCGAATCATCAAAAGGAAATTGAATTTCTTTGTGAATTAGCGACCCCTAATTATGGTTACATAACTAATTTTGGCAAAGCTCATTTGGAAGGTTTTGGTGGAGTAGAAGGTGTTATAAAGGGGAAGAGTGAAATGTATCATTATCTTCGCGCTTCTGATGGTCTCGCGTTTGTGAATCTTGAAGATGCTATCCAGCTAGAGAAAAGTTTGGGTATAAGAAGCTTTTCATTTGGTATTCATAAAAGTCATGCCGATGTTAACATAGCTGCTGTAAAAGCAGATCCTTTTGTAGCGATTAGTTTTAATGATGTTATCATTAAATCGCAAATGATAGGCTTATACAATGCTAATAATGTCAATGCTGCGATTACCATTGGAAAATATCTTGAAGTGGATGAATTGGCTATAAAAACAGCTTTGGAGGGTTATGTACCAGAGAATAATAGGTCGCAGTTGATGAGCAAGGGTACGAATAAAATTATTATGGATGCTTACAATGCAAATCCTAGCAGTATGGCCGTTGCTATTCAAAATTTTGTGCAGCTTCAAGATTTAAATAAGGTTATGATTTTAGGTGATATGTTTGAGTTGGGCGAAGAAAGTCTGCAAGAACACAAAGCGTTAATTATATCTGAAGTGATTGGAGATGATGTAAAAAGCTTTTTTGTTGGAGAAAATTTTTATGAAAATAGAATCGTTAAATCCAATTTTGAATTCTATAAAACTTTTGCAGATTTTGAAAAGTACTTGAAAGATAATTTATTTTCTGATAGTATGATTTTGATAAAGGGTTCTAGAGGAATGGCACTTGAAAGAAGTTTGAATTATTTATAATTGATGTAAACTAGATAAATAATAAAAAAAACTCCAGTAGCAATACTGGAGTTTTTTGATTTAGTAAGCAATTATTTGGTATTCATTTTATTATCAAGGGGAGAACTTTTATTGATTAGAAAGCTGTTTAGTATTATTCTTTGACTACAAATGACGCTTTTAACGCAGCATTAGAGTTTCCGCCAATCCATACATTAAAATCACCCGCTTCTACTTCCCATATTTTATTTACAGTGTAAAATTGTAGCATTGTAGCATCTATGGTAAAGTGAATTGTTTTTGTTTGTCCGGCTTTAATCATTGTCTTTTCGAAAGCTTTTAACTCTTTTACGGGGCGAGTAATGCTGCCTATTAAATCTCTAATGTATAATTGAATAACTTCTTCTCCGTCTCTAGTTCCCTCATTAGTCACTTCGACAGAAGCTTTTATTACTCCATTTATTGAAATTTCATTTTTATCAAGTTTCAAATTTTTATAATCGAAAGTAGAGTAACTCAATCCATAACCAAACGGATACAAAGCTGTCTTTGCTGCATCTGTATAACCTGAATAGGTAACATGAGCAGGACTGTTTGGTCTACCTGTATTTTTTTGATTGTAGTATAAGGGTTCTTGTCCCACATTGCGCGGGAACGATACCGGCAATTTACCAGAAGGATTGTAATCTCCAAATAATACATCTGCAATGGCATTTCCAGATTCTGAACCTAAAAACCAACATTCTAAAATCGTTGGAATGTTTTCTGCAGCCCAAGAAATATCCATTGGTCGTCCGTTCATTAGAACAATGACCACGTTTTTGTTCACTTTATAAACTGCTTCTAGCAGTTGTTTTTGCACCCCCAAGAGACCAATGTTAGTCTGGCTTCTTCCTTCACCTGTTTGAAAAGCGCTTTCGCCAATTGCCATCAATACGACATCAGCTTTTTTAGCGGCTTCGACAGCTGCAGGTATTCCAGAGACATCGGTGGTATTGAACTTTAAGGGGTATAAAAACTGATTCTCTCCTGGCTTTAAATTAGGGATCGTTAAGTCCGCTCCTTTTTCGTAATAGATTTTAGTGTTTTTCCCTACAGCATTCTTTACTCCTTCAAGTAAAGATACTGCCGAATTATACTCGCCCTTTCCTCTCCAGTTTCCTAGTGGTGCATCTTTATCATTTGCCAGAGGACCAATAACGGCAATGCTTTTAATCTCTTTAGATAAGGGTAATAAATTAGTTTTATTTTTTAAAAGTACAATTGATTTTTTAGCAGCATCACGAGCAATCGCTAAATTTTCTTTAGTATAAATTTCGGTTTTCTCTCTTTTCTCATCACAGTATTTGTAGGGATCATCAAAAAGTCCTAATCTGAATTTTATTCTTAAAACACGTTTTACGGCGTCATCAAGATGGGCAATGCTGATTTTATTCTCTCCCAACAAATTGGCCAGATGTGCTTCATAAGCATAGGATTCCATATCCATATCACTCCCCGCGTTAAGTGCTATTTGAGCGGCTTGTTTTTTGTCTTTGGCATAGCCATGTGCTATCATTTCGCCAATTGATCCCCAATCTGAAACCATGAATCCATCCCAGGCCCAATCACCTTTCAAAATGTCTCTCTGTAGCATCTTGTTTCCTGTTGAAGGAATCCCATCTATCTCATTAAAGGAATTCATGAAAGTGGCAACACCAGCATCTGCAGCTGCTTTAAAAGGAGGCAAAATACTATTGTGTAATTCGTAATCGCCTATATTAACAGTGTTGTAATCTCGACCTGCTTCGGCAAAACCATAACCTGCAAAATGTTTTGCACAGGCAGCTATAGTTGTATTTAATGATAAATCCTCACCTTGAAATCCTTGGATGCGAGCAACACCTATAACGGAATTTAAATAGGTATCCTCACCTGCGCCTTCCATAATACGTCCCCAACGTGCATCACGAGAAACGTCAATCATGGGTGCAAAAGTCCATTGTATGCCCGAAGCAGCAGTTTCCTTTGCAGCGACAGATGCGGTGAGTTTCATTAATTCTAAATCCCAACTAGCACTCTCACCTAGCGGAATAGGAAAGATCGTTTTGTAGCCATGAATTACATCATAACCAAAAATTAACGGAATTTTCAGGCGTGAATTTTCCATTACAATTTTTTGAGTTTCTCTAATAGACGCAACAGAAGCAATGTTTAACATCGAGCCCACTTCGCCGTTCTTTAATTTTTCTAATTTATGCTGATCGCCATTTGATGAGGAAGGCCCAGTAGCATTCCACTTACCACTATACTGCACCAATTGCCCAATTTTCTCATTGAGGCGCATCAATCCTAAGACGGAATCGACCTTTCGTTCTATTTGCTGGTTTTGTTTTGTTGGTGGGTCAATAAGTGTACTCTCAATCGTATGTTTTTTAAATCCATAAGAAATAGCAGTAAGTAATACTAGAACTGTGATGGATCGAATTTGCTTTGTCATCTAATAAATTTTAATATTTTCCTATGTTAGCAGTGCACCAGTCTTGGTATGCTGCCTCTAATTCTTTTACCTTTTTAATGTTCACTAAGGACAGATCTTTTCGTTCCCCTGGATCATTTTTTACATCAAATAATTTGAGAGACAAATCATTTCTGATGGGTGCTATGTATAAATTACTGGGGCGGCTTTTCCAGTGATCCTCATCCGTATTGGTTAATTTCCAATCTCCTATTCTGATCGCCCATGTTTTTTGCCATTTCCAAACCAAAACTCGGTCTTTCACAGGAGGTTTCATCAAACTTATCCCGTCTAAGGTTGCATCAGTGATGGGGACTCCTGCTGCTCCCACAATTGTTGGCAGAATATCCATTGCCGACACATATTCATCTACAGTCTTACCTGCTTCAATTTTCCCCGGCCAACTTATCGCCATTGGTACGCGAATTCCGCCTTCCCACAAAGAGTATTTACCAGCTGTAAGCGGACTGTTATTAGCCCCATTAAGTGGTGTTCCACCATTATCAGATATAAAAATAATTAGGGTGTTTTTGTCAATGCCTTCTTTTTTAAGGGCATCCAAGACCTTACCTATGTTATCATCCAAACAGTTGATGTTTGCTAGATAATATTTACGTAAATCTTCATCTTGTATTGCTCCAAGACGAGAATATTTGTCATAATACGCACCATACGTTCCTGGTTTGTATTTTTCAAATCCTTCTTGGTCAGCGGGATTGTAATTTGGGATTGGTTTGACATTGTATTTATCCAAGTATTTTTGCGGAACCTCATGAATTAAATGATGTACAGAATTGTAGGCCAAAGTCAAATAAAATGGTTTGTTTTTTGACTTATGGATGTAATCAACGGCTTCATTTGTCAAAATATCCGTCAAGTATCCGTCGCTGTAACTTTTTATGCCGTCATTATGCATCAATGGCCCCAATGCAGCACTAGTCCCATTAGGATCTGGAGTTTTATCTTTCATTTCTTGTGAAAGTAACCAGTAATCATGTGCATGCGCACTGAAACCTAAAAACTCATCATAACCATGCTTAGTAGGATATTCTCTAACATTATATTTGTGGAAATTTTTTCCTAAATCATTTTTCCCAATTCTTGCCGTTGCATAACCTGCTTGTTTCAAGTATTCGGGAATCGTCTTTACATTTTTTGGTAATCCTGGTCCCCAACTGGCATTTTTATCCCAGCGAATTTGATTTTTCCCCGTCAACATACCCGCTCTTGATGGGCTACATACAGGTGCCGTTGTATAAGCTTCGGTATAAACCGTTCCTGTTGCTGCTAATTTTGCCATATTTGGGGTATCAGCAGTGGTGTCGTGGTTTTTAAAGGGAGCAAAGTCAGCATATCCTTGATCGTCTAGGATTATCAAAAGAATATTCGGTGCCAAATCTTTTTTAAATGCCTGTGCATAGTTTTTACAGGAAAGTAAACCAAAGAATACGGCAAGAAATAATAGTTTTTTCATAGTGTTGGTTCTTTAAAAGTTTTCTGATTTTAAAAGTAAATGCATCATAAGACATCATTGTTTCTAATTTAAACATCAAAAAATCTTAATCCACCATTATCATCCTATGTTATTTATCGATGGACAAATCAACATAAATAGGAAAATGGTCTGAAGGATATTTTAAATCAATCGATTCACTTAAAACAGCATATTTGTGGACCTTGATTTTTTTGGAATTTGAAGTAAAAATATAATCAATCTTGCGGGTCACAGGTTCATTAAATTTGAAACCATTAAAAGACCCGGAAGGTCCAAAAGTCAATTGAGCAGCAGATTGTGTGTTCACCATGATTTGAGATAATTCTTTGATCAATTCACTATCTGGCTCAACGTTGAAGTCACCTGTAAGTATCACAGGATATTTTTTTGTGTTTACCTCTGCTATTTTTTGCTCAATTTGTTTCATTCCATTTAATTGTGCTAATGGGCCAATATGATCTAAATGCGTATTGAAAAACCAGATTTTGGTATGTTTTTCAATATCTGTAAACAATGCATAAGTACAAATTCTAGGATAAGCGGCATCCCAACCCATAGAAACTTTGTCTGGTGTTGGAGACAGCCAGAAAGTATTTACTTGTTCAACTTTAAATTTTTTAGTATTGTAAAATATAGAAGAATGCTCTCCTTTTTGATCGCCATCACGTCCTAAACCTATAGCAGCATAATTTGTAAGTGATTTTTTCAAATCTTCCATTTGATTCGGTTTTGCTTCTTGAACACCCATAATATCTGGTGCAAAAAACAATACTTGTTTGCTTAAAAAATCTTTGCGATTTTTCCATGCATTTTCGCCGTCGGAAGTTACATCTAAACGAAGGTTGTACGTCATCATTTTGTAATTTTGACTGATCCCATTTGTAAAGGTTGTTATTGCCATTAGTAAGAAAATATATTTTTTCATGTTTAAAAATGTTTATTTATTTTTTTTGAAAAACTCGAACATAATCGACCACCATTTGCTGAGGAAATATGCTGTCATCAATCCCTTTTTGTCCGCCCCACATTCCGCCAACCGATACATTTAATATCAAATGAAATTTTTGATCAAAAGGCCATTTGTCAGTATTTGTATGGTTATTTACTATATGGTTGTACACTACGTCGTCAACGATAAAATCAATTTTTTCAGGTGTCCATTCAAGTGCGTATACGTGGAAAGTATCATTTGGATCCTTAACGAAAATCTTTTTCCCTTTCTGAGTACCTTTTATATGATTGAAAGCTTTGCTATGTATGGTGCCGTGAATAAAATCATTATCATAACCCACTTGCTCCATGATGTCTATCTCTCCACTTTCTGGCCAGCCTACAGTTTTTCGGTTTTCACTTAGCATCCAAATGGCTGGCCACATACCGCGACCCTTTGGTAATTTGGCGCTAACTTCTATTCGCCCGTATTTCCAGTCGGCAATCCCTTCGGTTTTTATTCGAGCTGAAGAATAATTAGCAGAATCAATTTGCGTTTTGTATTTAGCCCAACTTTTAATTTCTGGATTTTTAAAATCTTTGTTCATTACCTTTTCTTTGTGAGCTTCAATGATAAGGTATCCATTTTCTACTCTAGCATTTTTCAAACTGTCTGTGAAATATTGCTTTTCCTCATTCGCTATAAAACCATAATCGTAGCCCCACTTGGTATCATCTGGTTTTCCTTTGTAATTAAACTCGTCACTCCATACTAATTTATAGCCTTGTTTGTCAGAGTTTTTTTTCAGTATTTCGAATACTAGTTCGGGTTCATCTGTTGTTATAAAATCAAAATCATTGGCTAGTAACCAGTCAATATCTTCTGTTGAGTTGGCCACCCAAGCGTTTAAAGTCAATCCCAGTTCTTTAGCATCATTAATCCATTCAGGACTTTTTTTCAATTTATAAACCAAATAGTCTAACCCTGAAATGCCGTCTTGTTTCAATAGTGCAGGAGGTTTTGAACCATCCAAATATTGCGTTACAACCGATTTATCCAACGCTTTCAGTTCTTTTAAAATTTCGTAACTAAAGCTGATGTAGGCAAGAATATACCGTTCGACTTTTTCGTCTTTTACCATTTTTAATACTTTTTGAGCGATAAAAGTATTTCGACCTGGTATTTTTGAAGGTTTAATTTCGCAGACCAATCCTGTATGCTTATTGTTGGTACTACCCGCTTGTAAATAGTGTTTTAGCGTAGGTAAAGCTTCACCATTAGCAAGTTTATGTTTTGCTAAAGTGGCATACGTATTTTCTTCTACTTCTAAATTGTTATAGGTAGCATCATGCGCAATGACAAGAACACTGTCTGCAGTCATACGTACATCAAATTCAGACCCTGTACATCCTAGTCTGATGGCTTCTTGTAAGGATGCAATGGAGTTTTGAGGTACACCTTTTGCTTTCCACGCTCCTCTGTGGGCAATGATAGTATTTTTTGCGAAGGCAAAATCACTTTTTTGCAAGACTGTTTTACAAGAGAGTAAACCTAATGCAATGAAAATGAGTAGGTGCCTATTGTTTTTCTTAATCGATAGAACTGCCATAAATTATAATTTAGAGTCATTAATTTAAGCTACAAAACACAAGAGTCATAAATAGAACTCTTGTGTTGTAACGTAGCTTTTATATTATCGTAACTATGGATTAATATCCTGTATTTTGAGGGTAATTAGGTCCTAGTAAATTCAAGTCTTCTTGAAAAATGGCAAAGTTGATATAGTAATCCTGCCAGTTGATTCTTGGATCTTTGCTTCCGCCAAAATTCGCAGGAAAATAGGCTCCGTCTCCCGAATAATTTCTCATCTGAGTATTTAGGGTAGTTGCGCCAAATCTTTTTAATGTAAACCAACGTTCGCCCTCAAAAGCTAATTCTCGTGCGTTCTCATCTAAAATATCTTGCAATGTCAAACTTGTAAGCGCTGCTGCTTTGGCTCTTGTTCTAATAGCATTAATGTACGGTAACGGATCGCCACTGCCAGATCTTAGTATTGCCTCGGCAGCAATTAAATAGGTCTCTGCTAATCTTAAAACTAGAATATTGCTACGCTGCAAATAAGAAGTGGCATCATCGTCATCTTGTGTAAATTTTATACATGAAGGATGTAATCTTTGATAATAAAGAGCATACGTTCCATCAGGACTTGTAGGTGTAGCTTTTGGCTGGTAAATTGTAATTTCTTTACCTGTATCAGCTCCAGTGTTGTAGTAATATTTTAATCGAAAGTAGGTATTGTCATCTCTTGTATCGTTGGGATCCTGAGCTAGAAGATTCAATAAATAATTATTTGGTAATACTCTAGAGAAACCTCTTCCACCTTGAGCAACGTCTGCATCAATTCCGGTGATTTGAAAGTACTGCGTCACATAATTGGCATTAATCATGGTAGTACCTCCACCGCCCAAAATATCATCTTGGGCTTGTACTACAAATAATTGTTCTGTATGATTTCTGCTACCTTTAAAAACATCAGCTGTAGATGTCAGTAATTTATGAGGAGAACTAGGATCTTCAATCACAGACAAAGCTTGTGTTTTTGCTTCCTCCCAATTGCCCTGCCACATAGCAACTTGTGCTTTGACATGCTTTGCAGTTCCTTTTGACACACGACCGAAAGTTACATTCCATTCTAGATTGTCAATTGCAAATTGTAAGTCGCTGTTTAGTAGTGCAAATATTTCCTCCTCAGATGATTTGTCTTGGATAAGTGTAAAAGCATTCTCAACTGTATAAGATTCTGTAGTCACAAAGATATTATGGTACATTTTATACAAGTAAAAATAAGAGTAGGCTCTAAAAAATTTTGCCTCTGCAATAATTTGATTTCTTGATTTGTCTTCAATTCCTTCTACTTTTTCTGCAGCATTAATAATGTCAGTTGCTTTGTTGGCAATTTTGTAAAATGGTTTCCAAAAAAAGCGCGAAGCATACTCCGTTCCCAAATCGATCGAAGAGACTCCTCTTTCATACCTTCCTACTAAACCTGTATAACCACTTCTTGAAAACGCCAAATCACTTCGGGAGGACATGTACACGCCGCCCATGTAATCTTCACCGCTATCATCGTAACGGTCACGGTTGAAAGTATATAAACTTACAACGCCCGATTTTAAACCCTCTTCGGTGGTATACACATAGCCAGAATCAATAGATGTGCTCGGTTGTTCGTCTAGGTAGTCTTCACAAGAAACGGTTGCTAATAATGAAACGATTGCTACTGCACTCGCGGCCTTACTGATATATTTTTTTATTGTATTCATGATGTCTTTATATTTTAAATTACAAACTAAGTTTTACTCCAAATGTGAAATTTTGGGTGTCAGGATATCCAGTGTCTGCGCTAGAATAGGTATCTCTTATGTTTACTTCTGGACTATAACCTATATAATCTGTTTTGGTAAATAAATTAGTTGCTGTTACATAAAATCTAAGTTGTGATACATTAAATCTACTTGTGATGGCTTCAGGAAAGGTATAACCTAAACTTACAGTTCTTAATCTTACATAAGAAGCGTCTTTGACTGCCAATGCGTTTAAATATTGTGGAGTAGAATCATAGCTAGCTCTTGGGAATGTCGTAGAAGGATTTTCTGGTGTATAATAAGGTACTTTTACGCCATTAAGTTTACTCGATAAGGTTCCTCCATTATTATAATCAGATAAGAACGGATTCACTTTGGTTGCTCCTTCTACCGCATAAAAGTCTACAAATAAATCCAGTCCTTTATACGATAGGTTAGTAGACAAAGAACCATACCAATCGGGGTTAGGATCTGTAAAAACCCTATCATCTTGTGTGATTTTCCCATCTCCATTGGTATCTTTTATTCTAATATCACCCGCTCTTAAGTTGGTTTGTGTAATTGTAGATTCAGTATTGGCTTGTGGTGCATTTGCAAAATCATCGCCTACTTGATAAATACCGTCAAATTGATATTGTCTAATAACTCCTGTTGGTTGTCCTACATAGTAATTATAAGCATCATCTTGTGTAATAGCATTACCGTCTCCATCAGCGTAAAGATTAAGTAATTTGTTTTGATTATTAGACCAGTTAGTAGCGACAGACCACTTAAAGTCCTTCGTATTGATAAGATTTGCTGTTAAACTTACTTCAAATCCTTTGTTTTGAAGTTCACCAGCATTGAAGTAAGTATAAGTGTATCCAGTGGTTGACGGCACTCCTCTTTTTAATAGCAAATTAGTAGTTCTAGCATCATAATACTCAACTGTACCTGTTAATACTCTTTTAAAAAATGAAAAATCAACTCCTACGTTCAGGGTTGTAATTTTTTCAAACTTCAAATTGGTATTGGGCAATATCACAGAAGGGGAGTAGCCAGATGCTGTTTCCTCATCAAAGATATAATTTTGACCATCTGCTGTAAATAGCGAAGTATAAGGTTGTTTAATTCCGTTTACCAATGCACCATAACTGGCTCTTAATTTTAACTCGTCAACAGCATTACTGTTTTTTAAGAAGTTTTCGTTATTCATTTTCCATGCAAAGGAAGCTGCAGGATTTTGAGCCCATTTGTTTCCTTCTGCATTTACCGAAGCTCCATCTGCGCGATAAGTAGCTGAAAATAAATATTTGTCCATCATAGTATAGCGAAGCCTTCCCATAAATGAGGCATATTTTTTAGTCGTTTGTTCTCGTAATACGGTGACATTCCCAATGGCATTTGTAATTCCGTTATAACCTAGGCTTTCATTTGGGAATCCTGTGCCTTGCGTAAAAGTTCTTGAATATTTATCTTCCTGCGAAGATTGAACTGCAGTGATATCAAATTTATGATCTGCATTTATCACCTTATCGTAGGTTAAAATGTTTTCGACTAAATAAGATTCGTTCAATTTATTGTCAATTCGTGCAATACCTCCAGCCGTGGCACCTGAAGAACTTAACGAAGATAGATATTGTCCTCGTTCAGAATTTTTGCGAGTAAGATTCGTTTTTAATTGGTATTGTAAATCCTTTGTGATTTGCCATGTAGGAGTTACATTAATAACATAGTCATTGCCTTTTTCATCATTAGTTTGTTCTCTTAAGTTCCACAATGGATTTGTAGCGCTTAACTCTTCACCACTTGGATATCGAGTAATGCTTCCGTCTTCATTATAGGCATTTCCCAATGGAGAAAATGTGATCACGTCTATATTGGCTGCTCTTTCAATGTCGTCATCAAGTAAATTTAAGTCAAAGTTGACAGAGAACTTACTACTTATTTTTTGATCAACGTTTAATCTCAAATTTTTTCTATTGTAACTAGAGGTAGGGATAATTCCGTCTTCTTTAAAATAGTTGATACTTCCGTATACTTTTGTCATTTCGTTACCACTACTTATCGTTACGGTCTGGCTGTTAATTAATCCTTTTCTAAGCAATTCTTGCTCCCAGTCTACAAACTTATTATTAGCAATATTGTCAAGTTCAATAGCAGAAAAAGCTACATTGTCATCCGGATAGCTATCATTTGCAGTATTTGATCGAATCGCTTCCCTACGCAACTGTGCAAACTCTTGGCCTGAATACACATCAAAGTTGCGTTCGATTGATTTGGTAGTCGTGTATCCATGATATGAAACAGTAACTTTTCCGTCGGTACCTCTTTTAGTGGTAACGAGAATAACCCCGTTCGCTCCTCTGGAACCATAAATTGCTTGAGCAGAAGCATCCTTCAAAACTTCAATTGACTTAATGTCATCTCCATTAATATCCTCAATACCACCATCTCTTATGATACCATCAACTACATAAACAGCACTTGTGTTTCCTTCGATAGAACTATTTCCTCTAAAGATTACCTCAGAAGTTCCTCCTGGTCTTAATGATCCTCCACCTACTTGAACTTGTAAACCTGCGATACGTCCACGTAGCATTTCAGTCACGTCAGATGTAGGTGATAATAATGCTTTGCTCAAATCTGCGGTGCCTACTGCATTTACTAAATCACTTCTTCTTTGAGTTCCGTAACCCACAACGATTACTTCTTCTAGCGAATTTGAATCCTCCAGCAATGTAATAGTCAATTTAGTATTGGTTCCTATGGCAACCTCTTTGGTTTTAAAACCGATATAGGATACCATTAATGAATTTACATTTTGAGCAACCGTTATGGAGAAGTTTCCATTAAAGTCGGTTGAGGTTCCATTTAATGATCCGTTTACCGAAACAGAAGCACCCGGAAGCGGCATGGTATCAGAAGATGATAAAACGGTTCCTGATATTGTTTTCTGATTCTGTGATTGCATTGTTAAAGAAAATAATACTAACAAAATAGAAAGTAGCATTTTAGTTTTGTGGTAATGTCGTTTTAGTTTCATTTGTATTTGTTTTTGTTTGGTTCAAAAGTATAGTTCCACTTTATTTTATGATTTATTTTAAAATTAAGTATATGTAAACTTAGACCCAAAAATTAACAATTTCGTAAAATCAGTCACGACAAAAAACAAACATCGTAATATTTACAAGGGAAAACGATTTAATAATCAGGGCGCAGCCCTCAAAGTCATTGAAAATTTAGAATTTAAATTTTTTTTAACGAAACAGCCCGAGAACATTGAGTTTCGGGCCGCTGTCGTGGTAATGTCGTGGTAAATTTTGGCCTTGTAGTGTTACTAGAAGTTTAAGATATAGTTAACTAGGCTACTATCATGTTCCAATCCCAATTTCTTTCTTAATCTGTATCGCTTCGTCTCGACACTTTTGATCGAAATATTTAATAATGGTGCTATCTCTTTTGATGATAAGTTAAGACGAAGGTAGGCGCAAAAACGTAAATCATTCGGTGATAAATCGGGATGAGACTGTTTTACTTTGTCAAGAAAATCTTTATCTGCATTGTTAAAAGCTTTTTCAAAAAAGGACCAATCCTTACTGTCATTTAAATTGTTATCAATTAATTTTAAGGTAGTATCATTGTCTTGGTTTTTACTTTTCTTTAGCTCTTTCTGAATGCTATTTAAAACTTCATTCTTTTTAATGATGCTCATTGTCGATATAGCAAGTTCCCTGTTTTTACTTTCTATGTCCTGATTTAGTTGCTCATTTTTAATGCGCGTTATCAATTGCTCATTCTCCAATTGTTTGCGTGCATGTAGCTTTTTATAATGTTTTTTATAAATTTTGTGCATCATCAATGAAAATCCGACTAAAAATAAAAAATAAATGAAGATTGCTGTATTGGATATAAACCAAGGCCTATTAATTTTAAACTGATACTTAATCGTATTGGCCGATAATTTATTGCCAATCTTTGCTCGCACGTATAAGATGTACGAACCAAAGGGCAAGTTTTCAAATGTGAGTTCAGATTTACTATTCCATTCACTCCACTGGTCTTGTCTTCCTTTTAATTGATATTGATATTGGACTTCTTTGTATTTATTATAAGCGGGAACACTGTAGTTAAAGGTAACTGAATTATTTTCGTATTCAAATTCACCAAATTTTTGAACTTCAACATTAGAATTTCTTTCCAACGATTTAACATCAATTGAATTAAGAATTAATTGATAATTATTGTTTTTGTTTATTTGAGAAATATCAATAGTAAGATACCCGTCCGTTATACCGATTAAGTAAGTGCTGTTGGCGAGATGCGAAATATTTTCATAGCCAACCTGCCCTTTTCTTAATGGATGCGAGATGGCAATATCATTTGTTTTTAAATCATTTGTCAAATCATTCACATCAACATAACTAATATTATCGTTGGAAAATGCCCAAAGCTTTTCGGTGTCATCGACAACCAGTTTACCAGATGTATATTCAGATTGAGTGATAAGTCTACTTAGAACGGTGTCTTTTGCAAAAACATGTTTTTTATTATCAAAGGCAAGAATTCCGCCATTGTAGGCATATAAAATTTGATTTTTATACTTAATAAGACTCGAATTTTTATCAATTGGAGCATTCGGGTCAATAAAAACATTTGTGACCTGGGTAAAATCTTTATTTATTTTAAGTCGAAAAAGCCCTTTATATCCATGGCTTACCCAGATTTCATTAGAATTTGTAATTTCAAAATATCGTGCGGAATTGTCAAATCCGTTAATTTTATTTCTAAGTTTCCAATTTCCTTTTTCTTTTGTCAATACATTAAGCCCTTTGTAATTTCCTTGTATTAAAATGTTATCTGCATTTGGGATCATTCTAAACCCCCATGTACCAGGTACGTTGGATATCAAGGTAGCTTTTTGATTATCGATTACGAATGTTCCAGAATGATGGCCACACAACAATTCGTCCTGATACAAATACAGACACCATACCTGTCCCGCCGTCCCTGTAATATATTTAAAAGGTTCTTGTGTATTTGCTTTTTTATAAAATAGCCCTTGATTTGTCCCTAAGTATAGATTTCCATGATAAAAAACAGAAGCATACACTGTACCAATTTTCCCTTCATCATCATTAAAAACCTTGATGGGCGATTTTACATTAATACAGTTAATACCATTGTCGAGTCCTGCCCATACATTATTATCTATGTCTTCATACAAGCATAAGGCAGTATTGTTATTCAGACCATTGCTTCTATTTAATTCATATTTTATGGCTCCTTCTTTTGTTAAGTGTATGACTCCGTTTTTAATCGTACCAATAAAATAGCTTTTGTCTTTAAGCTGAATACTATTAAATACGCTCATTTTTTTTAGAGCTTGGTTTGAAGATACATTCCAAGCTGTTATTTTTCCATTAATTAATGTATAAAAACCTTGGCTCTTTGTTAAGATAAGCACTCCATTTGATAGATGAAACATGCTAACTACTTTATCATTTTCAAATAAAGTATTGTTGACGACTAATTTTGGTTTGCCAGCTTCAATTTTATAAATCCCTTCCTTATCAACATGGTAGTAAATTGTGTTATCAATATTAAAAATTCTCGAAATTCCATTTTTTGAATTAATAATCTTAGTAGCGCCGGTGGTAGAATTATAAAAATAGATTCTATTAAATGATTGAAACAATATCCATTCGTCATAAGTAAGAATGTTCCAAATATGTTCATCTTCAATCATGGGGACTTTAAATTTGGAAACTAACGATTTGTATTTTAATAGACCAAATCCGTCTCGCTCCCATAAGCCAAATTCCATGTAGCAGCCCGTATAAATCTTTTTTCCTACTGCATTAACCGCTCTAATTATAGTACTATTTGGCGATGGATAAAGTTTCCATTTTGCACCATTGTACTCTAAAAGGCCTTCATTATTCCCAACGTAAATAACTTTATCGCTTGATTGAGAAATCATCCAATTTTGATTTTCTCCATTATAATCTACAGCAGTAAAGGTCTGAATTGGTGGTAATTCTTGGCCTATCATACTTTTATTAAAAAATAAAAATAGAAAGGAATATAGTAATATGTGGAAGAGTTTAAGTTTCATAAAATAATGAGTACCGTGATATTATGTTTCGTAAAACTACAAAATCAATAATTAGCATAAAAAAGAAATTGTGTTGCTCATAAATTAAATTTATAATGAAGAGACATCTTATTGGAATTTTGGTGATATCTGGAATTTCCTTTAGTGGAGATAAAACAAAAAAAAACTCCAAAATCAAATGACTTTGGAGTTTTTAAATCTGTGGGCGATGAGGGGTTCGAACCCCCGACCCCCTCGGTGTAAACGAGGTGCTCTGAACCAGCTGAGCTAATCGCCCTATTTTACTAGGTTGCTATCATTTTGTGATTGCGAGTGCAAATATAAGACTCTTTTTTGAATGTGCAACTATAAAATGAAAAAAAAATTAAATTATTTCTGCAACCACAAATGTGCTGCCGCCAACGTAGATAAAATCATTGGTTTGTGCTGCTATTTGTACTGTTTGGTAAGCCTCTGTGATAGAACTATATGCGTCTCCGTTTAGGCCCATTTCTACTGCTTTTTGATGTAGAATTGTAACATCGAGACCTCTTGGGTTATTTGGTCTAGCAAAATAATATTTTGCTTTTTTTGGTAGCAGTGGGAGTATTGCGTCTAGGTTTTTATCATTTACAACGCCAAAAACAATATGAAGATTATTATAATTTTCTTTTTTGATTTGGTCAAATACGATTGTCAGTCCTTCTTTATTATGTGCGGTGTCGCAAATAGTTTTAGGATGCTCACCAATTTGTTGCCATCTCCCTAATAAACCAGTATTGGGAACTACATTTGCCAAGCCAACTTTACAGTTCTCTATCGTTGTACTCAGTACATTCATCTCGTTTAAAACAGAAATGGTTTGCAATACTGTTTTTTTGTTGTGTAATTGGTAATCACCTAATAAATCAGAAGGGTAGGTGTCTTTTATATTTTCTGAAGCAAAGTATATTTTTGACTTGCAATCGGTGGCTTTACTGATAAAAACGGGTTTTGTCTCGGCAGTATATTCGCCAATTACTACAGGAATGTTTGGTTTTATTATTCCAGCTTTTTCTGTTGCGACTGATGTTAAGGTATTGCCTAGGAATTGAGTGTGGTCTAATCCTATATTAGTAATTACCGAGATCAGGGGAGTTATAATATTGGTAGCGTCTAGTCGGCCACCCATTCCTACTTCTATAATGGCAAAATCGACCTGCTCCACGGAGAAATATTCGAAAGCGAGGCCAACGCTCATTTCAAAAAAACTAATATCGTGACTCTCAAAAAACGGTTTGTTCTTGGCAATAAATTTGCAAATAAAGTCTTCGCTGATTTCTTGACCGTTAATTTTGATTCTTTCACGATAATCTCTGAGATGAGGTGACGTATAAAGTCCGACTTTATATCCAGCCTCTTGCAAAATAGAGGCTAGCATGTGTGAGGTAGATCCTTTACCATTGGTTCCTGCTACATGTATGCATTTTAATTGATGATGCGGGTTGTCGAGATGTTCAATAAGTTCGATTGTGTTTTGTAAATCTTCCTTATATGCTGTTGCGCCTTGCGTTTGGTACATGGGCAACTGGTTGAACATCCATGTAGTAGTTTCTTGGTAATTCATCGATTGTAATTTTGAATCCAAAAGTACAACTTCTTTTGGTGGTGCTCAAATAGTATTTCGGTATATGAAAGTGTTTTTTTTTGTGGGCGTGCCCCTCCGTAATCCCGAAACTTCGGGACGGGTCAGGCTTTCCGTTACAATCTTTTTTGGGGCAGAAAAAGCCCTAAAAGAGGATTTTCACTGCAATCCTTCACGCAGTTAAGCATGTCGATTATATAAGAAAATTAAAAGTACTCAATTGGTCAATTCAAAATAATATGTTACTATTTTCTCATGCCGTTTTGCGTGAGAGATAAAAGTGAAAAGCCCGCAGACAAGTGCAGCTATAGCGGAACTTGTTGAGGACTTGTAATGGATAGCTCGACAGCAATACAAAATGCTGAGCGATTGCTGTAGTAGCATTTTGTATTGGTGGCACGCCCTAATTATTTTAAAAAAATTATTCTCCTAATTTAAAGTTGACTGTGATGAATCCCACTTGGGTTTCGGGAGCATTACTGTCGGGTTGCCATTTGTATTTGCGGGCCGTCGCTAGAGCAGGCTCTACTAAACACGGATTTGTGTTGGTCGTTCCTTTGGTATATTTGGCAGCTATAACATTTCCGTTTCTGTTAACTGTAATTTGAACCACTACAGTACCAGATTCGTTGCATTTTTGAACTTCTTTACCTCTAGAACTAATGCTTCTACCATTAAGTCCCCAGCCGCTACCGTTACCTGATCCTGTTCCAGAACCATAATAGGAGCTCGCGTAAGCATCACCATTAATGCTTCCTTTATCACCTGCTTGTGAATCGTTACCTTCACCGCCTTTTGACTTTCCGTCCGATTTTGGTCCGTTTATTAAACTAGATAATGCATCGGTGGTGCTTTTAGAAGGTTTCGGACTTTCCTTAGGTTTTTGTTTTACTTCGGCTTCAGCTACTTGTTTGGTAGGTTGTGTTTTTTTGGCTGTTTTCATCATAGGAGCATCTTCAACATCTTGTGAAAGCACTTCTTCGACTTTAGATGCTGCTGGCTGAGCGGCAGTTGGCTGTGGTGCCGACTGAATAGCTTCTGTAGGCTGTATTTTTCCATTGCCAAATTCGGTCGTACCAAAATTGATGGCAATACCGTTTTCTGGTGGTGGGTCAAGTGAGGTTAGGCCTAAATAGAAGAACAATACAAGTAGTATCCCGAAAATAATTGCGGTGATAGTAAATGATTTTTTTTCTTCATCTGTTTCTAAATATTTCATGTGTAAAATGAATCTTGTTTTTTAAAAAGTAGTCGGTTTATTTTGGTCTTACCGCCAGTACTACTTTTATTTGATTTCGATTGGCAATGTCCAAAACGTTTACCGCTTTCTCAATTGGCACACCTTCTTCGGCTCTTAATATTATGGCTTTTTCTTTATCTGCTGTAAAAAGGCCTAACAAACGAGCTTCTAATTCGGATTCTTGAACGGGTTCTTTGTCAATAAAAAACTCCAATTTTTTATTAATGCTTACCGCAATATTTTTATTACTATCTGTCTTTCCTTTTGCTTTAGGCAATACCAAATCAAGTGCATTGGTTGTTACCATGGTTGATGTAAGCATAAAGAATATCAATAATAAGAATACAATATCGGTCATTGATGACATATTGAACTCGGCGCTTACTTTATTTCTTCCTCTAATATTCATAATTATGCAGGGTCATTTAATAAGTCTAAGAAATCTACGGCATTTGCTTCCATTTGGTGTACAATCTTATCTGTTTTTACGATAAGGTGGTTGTATCCAATGTACGCAATAAGTCCAACTACTAATCCCACTACCGTAGTGGTCATTGCAGTGTAAATCCCTTCAGAAAGAGCTCCAACTTCTATTTGTCCCCCTGCTGTTGCCATTTTATGAAAGGCCTGAATCATACCTACAACAGTACCTAAGAAACCAGTCATTGGTCCAGCTCCAGAAATAGTAGCGAGCATACTTACATTCTTTTCTAGTTTGTAGATTTCTAATTTCCCAGCATTTTCAATTGCAGTGTTAATGTCGTCTAATGGTTTTCCTATTCTAGAAATTCCTTTTTCGATTAATCGTGCCACAGGAGATTTTGAATGTGCGCAGGTCATTTTTGCGTTATCGATACGTCCGTTACGGATGTTATCTCTTATTTGTCCCATAAAACTGCTATCAATTTTTGAAGCTTCATTAATGGCCATTAATCTTTCAAAATAAAGATATAGCGCAACAAATAGCATTAGAAAAAGAGCAGTCATAATAATTTGACCAGCAAGACCTCCGCTAGTTAGCAACTCTATAATAGACAAGGTTTTTTCAACAGGAACCGCTTCGGCTAAATTTTCATTTGCAACAGATAAAGTATCTGCTTGTAACAATAAACTCATATTAATTTTTCTTTATTTATTCAAACGCTAAGATATTATAAAAATTGTAAGTTTTTGAAGAAAGTTAAGTTAGTAAATCCAATTTATGAGTTTTCTGTTAGTTATGTAGTTTTTAGATAGAATTTGGCTACTGCGTTAGTTTACTCATTTTTTGATTAGGTGGTATTTATAATGGTTATAATACGATAAGTAACAAATGTTGAAGATTCCATAGGAGAATCTGAGCTTTGTAATTTTCCTTATTAGGTAATAGTTGTTAAGATAATGATATTTAGTGAATTAAATTTTCCTTGTTTTTGCAATTTTGGATAAAATAGAAGGTTATTAATGAGATATTACTATTTTTACAAAATCATCGCTATCTCAATTTTCTTCTAATGCTCTTAAGGTTTAACTATATTTTTCTTGTTTTTTTTCTAGTTTTTGCAAAGGGGAATTCTCAAAACCGATTTTATCGATTTGTGGATTCTGCAGATGCATATATAGATGATCAACCATTAAAAACAGAAGAATTTTTAAATTTAATTCCCGAACCTGTCACAGTAAATATAAAAGGAAAGTTAGCAGAATATTATCATTTAAGAGCTTTAATTGACGAGAAGAAAAATGAACGAGCAAAATTATTTAATGATTTCCATATTACTTTGCGATACGCCAAAGTCGAAAAGAAATATGATATAGCGGGTACTGCATGCTTAGAATTATTTTTCAATATTTACCGAGTTGGTAAAGATTCCTTGGCCTATAAATATCTTGATGATGCTAAAAGATATTATGTGCTAAGCGACAATCAAAAAGGCCTTGCAGAAGTAAAACAAATGTTTGCCTATGTTGCTCTAGATAAAAAAAATTATAAAAAAAGCAATAAATTAATCTTGAGAGATTTAGATTATTTTAAAAACATAAAGGATGATGCTTACTATTATATGTATGCCTTGTTTATGTTATCTAACAATTATTCTTGTTTAAATGATTTACAGAATACACATAAATATTTTAATTTACTCAAAGGGTTAAGAAATGAGGAAACAATTACGCCCACTTTTTTTGATAAGCATATTGTAACTGTAAATCTGTGCATTGCCAAAACGCATCTTTTGAATAAGCAAATGGATTCTTGCTGGGTATATTTGAAAAAAGCTCAAAATATGCGAGTAAATATGAATGCTAATGATCGGAAAGACTTTTATAGCCTACACATTGATTATTATACTCATTTGGAAGACAGCAAAAATCAGAAAGCATTTATTGATTCTTTAGGGGGATTACAAAAAACAGAATTAGCAAAAATTCTAGAGACCAGCATTGGCGGTGATGAAGCCCTAATTAAAACGGCAGATTCACTAAATGATGCCGAAATAAAGAATGATATCAAAGGAGTATGGATTGGTTTTTTAATTTTAGGTATAATTTCACTCGGATTCTTTTTTGTTTATTTTTATCGAAAGAGAAAAATTAAAGTAAATGAGTTTGAATACTTAAAGATAAATCATGAGAAGTTGAAAGTAAAAGTTAAAGGCTTTGAAAGTTATATCTCGAATTTGAAAAAAGAGGTTAAAACGATTTCATTGACTTATGATGCCTCGAGTCAAAAAACGGAAATCAAAAAATTGTACAATAACATTCACCTCAATTCAAAATCTATTTTAGATAAAAGCGAAAGTCATTTAGAATTGATTAGTGAATTAAATATTGAATTTTTTAATACTATTTCGACACAATATCCGGAGTTAAATGCTTCAGAAATTATTATATGTTATTACGTATTTATGGGTTTCAAGAATAAAGAGATTGCAGTCTTTATCAATTCGACTGTTCGTGCTGTCGAGAGCAAGCGTTATCGAATAAATAACAAATTGGTGCTTCCGCCAAACATAACATTATTAGATTTTTTAAACGGTCTTATTAAGAACCATCAAGAAGTGGTATAAAAAATTCAAGCCCATATCCCTGTATTTTCGGGCTTGCGTAGTAATCGCGTAGTGATTAAAAATTGTTCTATCTCTAGATTATAGATATTTGTAAGACATTAAATCTTACAAAATTTATGAAGAAAAAATTACACTTTCTTGTAATGCCTTCTCCGGCATTTGTTTCATTGCGAAAATTTACAATCCCACTAGAACAAACTTTTTCTTTTGTTGTAGCTAGGTGTAATGAACTTATTTTTCTAAGTACGTTACTAATCTCTTTTTTAATTCAAATCATTTTTTGATAATGCACTAAGATGTTTTATTGTCTAGCAATAAGGCATTTTTTTTATGGACTAAAAACAAATAATTAATTACGCAATAGTTTTAAACAAATCTACAAATTATGAAAACAACAATTGTTTCAGGGTTTCTTTTATTAACTGTTTTAGCATTTGGGCAAGGATCCGGTACTGCTAAATGGTCAAAAATGGGAGAAAACAAATCGGTAACATTCAAACAGGTTCAAACTGATTTTAATAAATATTGGTCTAAGAGAAAGCCCCAAAAAGGTCAAGGTTACAAAATATACAAAAGGTGGGAGAATCAGATAGAGCCTAGAGTGTATCCATCGGGTAATATGAGTTTACTGTCGTCCAACTATGTAAACTTTATGGAATGGCAAAATACAGTTGGAACAAAACAAATTGCTGCAAAAAATAAAATTAGCTTAAAAACAGCTTTGTCAGGTTGGACTTCTTTAAATGGAAATTCAGTACCTGCAGGTTATGATTCAGGATCAGGAAGATTGAGCTTTGTAACTTTTGATCCAATAGCATCTCAAACTATGTACGTGGGTTCACCAGATGGAGGTCTGTGGAAAACCGTTAATGAAGGAAGCTCATGGACAACACATACAGATTTTCTAACGGTGATTGGTTGTTCTGGTTTGGTGATTCATCCTTCTCAAACAAATATTATGTATCTCGCCACTGGTGATAGAGAATCAGACAGGAAAAGTATCGGAGTATTAAAGTCTACAGATGGAGGTGAGAACTGGAATACTACTGCCTTGACATGGGCAGCGACTCCTGCAGATGATTATAAGATTACAAAAATTGTAATGGATCCAACTAATCCATTAATTATGATGTTAGCAACAAATAAAGGTGTTTTTAAAACGACAGACGGTTGGGCTACTAGTGAAAATATTACTACTCCTTTTGACAATGGTGAATTTTATGATATTGAATTTAAGCCAGGCATTTCTGCTCCCGATAGTAATGTAGTCTATGCTTCTACTTATAATGAGATTTTTGTATCTACCGATAATGGAGATAACTGGACAGAGTCTACAGGTTTACCAACTTCAGATGTTGCTCGTGTAGAATTGGCAGTTACCCCTCATAACAATGAAATTGTTTATGCAATCGCAGGAAATTCAGAGAGCGGTTTGAAAGGCGTTTATAAATCTGAAAATAGTGGAGTAAGTTTTGCATTAGTTTATGAAACTAGCAATACAAACCCAAATTTATTGCATAGTGATGCTGATCCTCTTGCAGCTACATCGGGCATTAACGGTGGGCAAGCAGGTCATGATTTAGCAATTGCAGTTTCACCCTTAAATTCAGATTTGATTACAGTGGGAGGTATAAATCAATGGCAATCTACAGATGGTGGAGTTTCATGGGCAAGAATCACACACTGGTCTGGTATTGATGAAAATTATCCAGGTTCTGCATACCCAGAAACGGAAACCAAGCCTTATATTCATGCAGATATTCAGTATATAGCCTACTCACCTCATGAAAATACTACACTGTATACCACTTGTGACGGTGGAATCTCTAGAGGTATTGATGATGGTCAATCGACTTGGGTTGATTTGACAAATAATATTGCAGTAGGGCAGCAAACAAGTATTTCTCTTTCTGCAACAAATGCGGATAAGTATTTTACAGGATTGCAGGATATAGGCTCATTAATAACCTCTAGTCCTGGTCAATGGTCTGTATTGAGTGGTGGTGATGGAGAAGACGGTTTTGTTGACCGTACTAATGAAAACATTTTGGTTTCATCTACAGTTAATGGAGCATTTTATAGAACAAAAAATGGAGTTAAATCTCAGTACTCGGAATTGACAGGTTCAGAATGGTTTACACCAATTCACCAAGATCCGACTGTAGACAATTTAGTATATGTAGGAGGGAGACCAACCTTATATAAAAGTACAGACATATTAACAAATGATGATTATGAAGAACCTACCTGGGTTGCTTTAGGAACGCCACATGCAGGTAATAATATACTGCGTTTTGAAATAGCACCTAGTAATAACCAAGTGATATATGCGATCACAGATGACAAAATTTCTAAATCTTCTGATGCAGGAGTTTCTTGGATGGATATTACGGGCACACTACCAGTAGGAGCCGCAAAATTAAAAAATCTAGCAGTATCTAATACAGATGCTAGTAAAGTTTGGGTTGTATTCTCTGGATACAATGCTGCATCAAAAGTATTTAAAACAATTGATGGTGGAGCACACTGGACTGATGTCAATTCTACAGCTTTGCCAAATTTACCTATAAATACAATTGTTTATGTAAAGGGAAGTGATAATGATGTTATCTATGTAGGAGCAGATATAGGAGTGTATTCATTTGACAACGCGCAAACAACTTGGACTTCTTTCTCCGCGGACTTGCCTAAAAATTCGGTTCAAGATTTAGAAATTTATTATTCGACTTCAACAACTGGAAAATTGAGAGCAGCTACTTACGGTAGAGGTTCATGGGAATCTAGCATAACCTTCACTTCTGCAACACTTTCTACCAATGAAATTGCAATGACATCAGCTGAGGCGCCAATTATCTATCCAAATCCAGTATCAGATGCAATGGTAAACGTAAAATTACAAGATAACAGTAAAATTTACGAGTATGTAATTTACGACCTTAAAGGTGCTGCTTTGTTAAAAGGAGTCTTGGATGTAAATAATACTAAAATTGCAGTGCCTACTTTGACATCAGGCATTTATTTTATTAAAATGATTAACGGAACATCAGTTTCAAATCAAAAAATTGTAATCAAAAACTAATACCGATTACTCATTCCTTAATTAGAGCTGTATGTGAAATGCAGCTCTTTTTTTGGAATTATACACAATGATAACTTCAAAATGAAGTTTCATGAATCTATATAGAGATGCTTCAGAAAATTAAACAAACTTCTATCGTATTAACTACACTATTTTATTTAGTGCAATTCAGTTTGTCTTTCTCGGGCGGTACTATCGATTGTGTACAGCAAGCACGGCATCAAAATCAAATTTCAAAAATAAATTCCATCACTCATAAAACCATATTATTAACAGAGTGGAAGCAATTGAATAACAAAAAAGAGATTAAAATTAATCAAGACTATTTTGATATTCATTCCTTCTCTATTGTCAGTAATTATGTTGTTTTAAAAGTAGTGAAAGATGATTTTGAAAGTGATATAATAGTTGGCTTGCAGAATCTTTTTTTAAAAGCTGGGTCCACATCAAAAAAGCAAAGTAAAGTAATAAAAGGAATTATCTTTTATGCCACGCTACACGCTGTCGAAAGCCTGCAATTAAAAACCATTAGTAAAGTTACTAAACTTATGGTGATTGGGATGAGGTCTATAGGTACAATTCGAACTGTCATTTTTCTAATTGACAAGCCTCCCATTTGTTTTACTTATTGAGCAATTCTTTTTAATGTAAAATAATAAAACACTTCATGAAACACATCTACCTTCTTGTAGGGCTACTTTCTACACAATTTTTCTTTGGTCAGAAATCAAAAGATACCATCAAAAATATTTCTCTAAATGAGATAAAAATTAATACTGATCGTTATTCTGAAACCAAAACTTTTCAGAAGATCGCAACACTTTCGCAAATAGATATTGCATTTCAAAATACCCAGAGCACAGCAGATTTACTGGCAAATTCTGGTACCGTTACCATTCAGAAATCACAACAAGGAGGCGGTAGTCCTGTTATAAGAGGTTTAGAAGCTAATAGAATTTTATTACTCGTAGATGGAATCAGGATGAATAATTTAATTTTCCGAGCAGGACACTTGCAAAATGTAATTACGATTGATGGAAATATGTTGCAAGAAGTTGCGGTCCTTTTTGGACCTTCATCGACGTTTTATGGTAGTGATGCTATGGGGGGTGCGATTAATTTAAAGACAAAAGACCCTTTGTTATTGAATAAAGCAAATCGTAAGATCTCTGGGAATTTATTTTCTAGATATAGCAGCACTAATGATGAGAAAACAAATTACGTAGACTTTAATATTGCACTGAACAAATGGGCTTTTTTAACAGCTGTGTCAACAAGTAATTTTGGAGATTTAAGAATGGGAGCAAAGAAAAATGGTAATAATGATTTCTTTGGTGAACGTCTTTATTATGTGGTGACGGAAAATAATGTCGATCGAATAGAAGCAAATTCGAATAAATTAATACAGAAGTATAGCGGATATAAACAATACAATTTGATGCAGAAAATCATTTTTCAGCAAAATGAGAAAATGCAACATGGTCTAAACTTTCAATACGCAACAAGTTCAGATATTCCGAGATACGATCGATTGACAGATCTACTAGGAACCAATGGCTTAAACAGCGCCCGTTGGGATTACGGACCCCAGAAAAGATTGCTTGCGGCATATAAAATGAATAGTAAAGATTTATTTTTGAATACAGATCTCAATTTTGGGCTTCATTATCAAACTGTTGAAGAAAGCCGAATAACTAGAAAATTTAATAGTGATAATACCAAAACACAGTTAGAAAAAGTAAACGTTTTTGGTGCCAGCTTCGATTTAAAAAGTCATTTAGGTTTGGGAGAGTTGCTTTATGGAGCAGAATTTTTTTATGATAATGTACAATCAATAGGCTCTTCCCAAAATAGAAAAACAGGGGAAATCGTTACGGCCGATTCGAGATATCCAAATGGTCTAAACAACACAGTTCGTACAGATATTTTTGCAATATTTACCAATGCGATTTCGCCACGTACATCCTATAATATCGCTGCAAGAACTGGATTTGTAAATCTGAAAAGTACAATTAAGGATAATTCTATTTTTCAGTTTCCTTTCACAGCCATAAGTCAGTCTAATTTAACATACAGTGGTGCTTTGGGTTTAATTAGTAAAGGTTCTTTTTCAAAGGTATCTTTTAATCTAGCTTCTGCCTTTAGAGTTCCAAATATAGATGATGTTGCTAAATTATTTGAATCGGTACCAGGCACATTAATTGTTCCCAATCAAGATTTAAAACCTGAAAAATCTATAACAGCAGATCTGACAATCAGTTTGTTTAAAAATAAACTTATCCAACTCGATAATACTTTTTACTATACGCGTCTGTATGATGTAATTGTCACAGATGCGTTTACCTATAACAACCAAAGTACAATTATTTATGAAGGAGTCTCTAGTGTAATACAGGCCAATCAAAACCAAGGGAAAGCGTATATCACTGGTTTCAATACATCTTTGAAAGTGACTATTGCAAAACCCTTGTCAATCTATGCTAACTTTAATTTTACAGAGGGTAAGATCGTAAATGAAAGTAATAATTCTCCTTTAGATCACATTCCTCCAGTGTATGGAAAAGCAGGTATTGTATATGATAATGAGATTGCTCATGTTGATTTTTATCTTTTGTACAATGGATCTAAAAACATTAATAAGTACCTATTGAATGGAGAGGATAACGAAAAATATGCTCCTGCAGGAGGTATGCCAGGATGGAAAATTTTTAACTTGAAAGGATCTTTTGCTGTCTTAAAATCGTTACAATTGTCGGCTGGGATCGAAAATATAATGGACATACAATACAGAACTTTTTCATCTGGGATAAATGCTTCGGGTCGAAATATTTATTTCGGAATGAATTATAAATTTTAATAAAAATAAAAACAGGCTGTCTTTGTAGACAGCCTGTTTTATTATATAGGGTAAATGATTCCTGAACTATGATCTCTTGAAGCCCCTGTTACACTGCTTAAGACATTTACTTCATCTCTGAGTTTTAATACTCCTAATAAAGCAAATATCACTGCCTCCTTGTATTCTAAAATTTTATTTTCGGGTATGATAATTTGCAATTTTGGTAAATGATGTTGAATTCTTTCTATTAAATATTCGTTATAAGCACCTCCGCCCGTCGCCAAAAGTGTTCCTGATTTTTTTGGTAGGGCATGAGCCGTTTGAGTAGCAACATGCTCAATAAAGGTCGCTAATTTATTTTTGATCGAAATGTCAAATGATTCCATGATAGGTAACACTACTTCTTTCACAAATTCAAATCCTAATGACTTCGGATGTTTTTTTTGATAAAATTCTAAAGCATTTAACTGCTCTAATAATAATTGATCTACTTCACCTGTTCTTGCAATGGCTCCTTTATCATCGTATTCTAAATTCAATTTATTGGCATAAAAGTTTAAAATCGTGTTTACGGGAGAAATGTCAAAAGCGATACGTTTTCCATTTTCTGCAAATGATACATTAGAGAAACCTCCTAAGTTCATACAGTAATTATAACTCGAAAAAAGGATTTGGTCACCAATAGGAACTAGAGGAGCACCCTGACCACCGAGTTTTATATCTTGAACTCTAAAGTCACATACGACAGTTTGCTGCAGTAGATTTGCGATTTCGGGCAAATTGCCTATCTGCAATGTAAAACCATCTTGAGGTTGGTGTAAAATTGTATGTCCGTGGGAGCATATCGCATCTAAGTTCTCAATCTTATGCTTGCTTACAAAGTTGAGAATTATCGAAGAGAGTAACTGCGTGTAATCTCGATTCAGTTCCTGTATCTGCCCATGGGAGAAAGTGACTGCATTTTTTAAAATTGATAGCCAAGAGCCATTATAAGCAATGGTTTCACTTTGAATAATATCAAAACTCCATTGATTATCTATTATCGTAAAATGTATTTGAGCCAAGTCGACACCGTCAAGCGAGGTGCCAGACATAACGCCTAATACATGATAGTTATCTTTTTTGGTCATATGAAATGTGTTTTAAAAATTATATGCATGCATAGTTGTTTAAGTCATATAAATAGAGTAATTTTCTATAGGGTAAATTTAAGGATTCTATTTTAGAAACTTTGAAAATTATTTATAAAGCATTGTACCATTCAATAATTATATCAATATATGGATTTTAATTTATCAGAAGAACAGTTAATGATTCAACAAGCGGCTCGCGATTTTGCTCAAACAGAATTACTGCCAGGAGTTATAGAAAGAGATGAGTTTTCTAAATTTCCTACTGAGCAGGTCAAGAAGTTAGCCGAACTCGGATTCTTAGGAATGGTTGTGGCTCCAGAATATGGAGGTGCGGGCTTAGATAATCTTTCATATGTGTTGGCTCTCGTAGAATTGGCAAAGGTAGACGCCTCTGCAGCCGTTATAATGTCTGTCAACAATTCACTAGTTTGTGCTGGGATGGAAAAATATTGTAGTGAAGAACAAAAACAAAAATATTTAGTTCCTCTTGCCAAAGGGGAAGTTTTAGGTGCATTTTGCTTATCAGAGCCAGAAGCTGGTTCAGATGCTACTTCACAAAAAACGACTGCAATAGATAAAGGAGATTATTATTTATTAAATGGTACAAAAAATTGGATTACAAACGGATCATCTGCATCGACCTACTTGGTAATGGCGCAGACAGATATCGAAAAGGGGCACAAAGGAATCAATGCCTTTATTGTAGAAAAAGGTTGGGCTGGTTTTGATATTGGTCCGAAAGAAAAGAAAATGGGAATTCGAGGTTCAGATACACATTCATTGATGTTTAATGATGTAAAAGTTCCAAAAGAAAATAGAATAGGAGTAGATGGTTTTGGATTTCAATTTGCCATGGAAGTTCTTAATGGTGGTAGAATCGGAATTGCTGCTCAAGCGTTAGGTATTGCGACTGGTGCTTATGAACTAGCATTAAAATATTCGCAGGAGCGAAAAGCATTTGGTAAAGAAATTTTTAAACACCAAGCTATTGCTTTCAAATTAACAGATATGGCGACTCAAATTATGGCTGCCAAAATGTTGTGTTACAAAGCAGCGGTAGAAAAAGATGCAGGTCAAGATATTACTCAATCAGGTGCTATGGCAAAATTATTTGCTTCGCAAACGGCTATGGATGTTACGATTGAGGCAGTTCAAGTACATGGCGGTAATGGTTACGTCTCAGAATATCACGTAGAACGCATGATGCGCGATGCAAAAATCACGCAGATATATGAAGGAACATCTGAGATTCAAAAAATAGTGATTTCAAGAACACTTATTTCATAATACAAACTAGTCGGTTTAATAGAAATCCATCTTTACATCGGTAGAGATGGATTTTTGGTATAAAAGATGCTGTAAATGCAAATTCTAATTCGAATATAATTAATAGGAGTGAAAATTCTATTTAAATCAGCGAGATCTAATTGTTGTTTCTTTGCGTATATGACTCAAGTAAAGAAAATAGTGCATTTGTAGAAAATTAGAAGGACGATAATGATTTGTGATATATTTTAATTCTTACTAACAAAGTCGCAATGCATGAGATATCTTTGCATTATATCACGCACCACTATAGTCAACAAATAATTTATGCAAATTTTAAAAAATATAATGGTAGGCTTCGCAATAAGCTTCCTTGGTTCCCTTCCTCTTGGTTTTCTTAATGTTGTTGGTATAGAAGTTTACGGTGCACTAGGGCTTAAGGGTGCCTGCTTATTTATTCTGGGTATAATACTAGTCCAGGCTATAGTATGTTATTACACATTAATTTTTGTAAATGAATTGCTGCAGAATAAAAATCTAATGAAATGGATCGAAATTTTTGGAATTTTCTTTTTCTTGATCATTGCTTATATTTTTTACAATCATACTGGTGATCCTGCTCACGGTGGTGGCTATTTAGAAAGCTATCATGGCTGGCCCATTTTTTGGGTAGGCGCTTTTTTAAACAGTCTAAACTTCTTGCAGATTCCGTTTTGGCTGGTATTTCATCTTTATTTTATCAATAAAAAATATATTGAAGTTAACAATGGTCTTAAGTTTTACTATGTAGGCGGTACAATGGTTGGCGTTTTTTGCGGAATGTTGCTAGTTATTTACTTTTTGGGTAAAATAGCAAAAGAAGTTAGTTTTTTGACTGATTATATTATCCCAATAATTTTGCCTGCTCTATTTGTAATAATGGCCATTTTTCAAATTTATAAAGTATATACAAAATATTATTTTAAGAAAGCTAAAGTGTCATAAGGACTTAGATACTCGGTAATAAATTCACTTTAGATTAAATCATTTTGTGTATTTTTGTTAGATGAAGAATATAATTATCACAGGAACTAGTAGGGGGATTGGTTACGAATTGGCCTTGCAATTTGCTAATGCAGGACACCAAGTTTTAGCCCTTTCTAGAAAAACGCCGCATATATTATTAGAACACAAAAATATAAGTTGTTTGTCTGTCGATTTATCGACGGAGGATGATTTGGGTAAAGTCACAAATTTTATTAATAATAGCTGGGACAAAATTGATGCTATTATTCATAATGCAGGTAGTTTGATCAACAAACCATTTCTTGAATTATCGCAAAATGATTTTGAGAGCGTTTATAAAGTAAATGTTTTTGCTGTAGCCAATTTAACGAGAATAGCGTTGCCTTTTCTTCAAAAAGGGAGTCATGTAGTAACTATAAGTTCTATGGGTGGAATTCAAGGAAGTTTGAAATTCCCAGGACTAGCAGCTTATAGCTCTAGTAAAGGAGCTGTAATTACACTCTCAGAATTATTAGCAGAAGAGTATAAAGATCGCGGTATAGCATTTAATGTATTGGCTTTAGGAGCAGTACAAACTGAGATGTTAGAAGAAGCCTTTCCAGGTTACCAAGCACCAGTTTCGGCAGAAGAGATTGCTAATTATATTTATGATTTCACACTTACAGGAAACAAATTCTTTAACGGAAGAGTGATCCAAGTTACTTCGTCAAACCCCTAACACTTTTTTTAATATTATAAATTTTGGAAGAAACGTTATCCAAATACATTCCTGATTTTGCAGTCAAGCCAGTTTTTGAGTTGATTGTGACACATGGTGTCCATTTAAAAATTGTAAACGAGCGCGCTACGCGACACGGTGATTACCGGAAGGCATTAAGTGGAAAACACGAGATCACCGTAAATGGAAGTTTAAATCCCTTTCGTTTTTTGATCACCCTCATTCACGAAATCGCTCACTTGGTTGCATTCGAAAAATTTGGTCGAAATATTAAGCCGCATGGTAATGAGTGGAAACATACTTTTCAACAGTTGATGGTACCCTACATTCGACCAGAGATTTTTCCTAAACAATTATTACCGTTACTTGCGAGACATTTTCGAAACCCATCTGCGAGTAGTGATACTGATACAACTTTATCTTTGGCTTTAAAGCAGTTCGATAAACAAAAAGACAATGTAAATTATGTTTTCGAAATACCCTATGGTACGGTGTTCCGAATTAAAAATGGTAAGGTCTTCAAGAAGATTGCCGTTCGGACCAAGCGTTTTGAATGTATCGAAATAAGTTCTGGCAAAACATATCTTTTCAACCCAAATGCCGAAGTTGAAATTATTCAAGCTTAATTTCTTCAGATGTAAATTGTGTCTAATAATTAAATAATTCCTGCTTTATAATAAAAAAAAGTAGATCTTTTAAAAATGAAAAATAATTTAGGAACCCTATCATTAATAATTGCTTTCTCAGGTTTAGTCTTGTTTGAGTTATTGACGCGTCTTCAAGTCCTTTCAAATCCAGGTTGGAAAATTGTGATCGCTGGTTTTGAAGCGGCAACGATTGGTGGATTTGCTGATTGGTTTGCAGTGAGTGCCTTATTTCGTGAAATTCCGATTCCTTTTGTGAAAAAACATACCAACATTATTGCTAAAAACAGAGACAAACTTACAGAGGGCATTGTAGATCTGGTAACCAATAAATGGCTTTCTTCAGAAGTTATTTCTGAGAAACTGAGTGAGATTAATCTATCCGAAAAAGTCATTCTGTTTCTAAAGAAAGAGGACAATCAAAAAAGAATTTTAGAAGTTATAAAAAAAATAGTTTTAAAACTCGCCAACGAATTAGACAATCCTAACTTGGGTTCGAGCTTAAAGAAGATGTTTTTAAATCAGGTGAAAGAACTGAACTTGGCAAGTGTATTAGGAGAATGGCTAGCAAAATCAATTAAAAATGGAGACCATAACCAAATATGGGATCTTATGATTCAAGCTAGTTCAAAAGCGATTGAAAATCCCGAGACTAGAAACTTATTACTAGACAAACTGCAATTTGCAACTGCGGAATATAGTAAAAAGAGTATGTTGAAGAAATTCACTATTTATTTGGCAGAAACTACAGGCGGAATTGATTTGGAGCTAATTGCAGATGATCTTTTGCAGAAAGCAAATGAATTTATTGTCGAAGCCCAATCAAATCCTGAACATCCAATACGTGCAGAATTCGATCAGTGGATTCTAGGTTTTGCAAGTAAGTTGACTTCTGGAGATGAATCCAGCAGTAAAATGATTGATAATTTCATAAATGGCTTTACTCAGAATGCGGAGACCGACGATGTAATTCAGAATCTTCTTGTGCGTTTTAAAAATACGCTTGCAAACCAATTGGAAAATGATGATACACCATTAATGCAATATGTTATCAATAAATTGAATGCTATCCTGCTGGACTTAGAAAACTCTCCTGAGACGCAACAAAAAATAGACAATTGGATAAAGGGTACGGTTTCGCATTTAATGACGGAATATCATGGCGAAATAGGGAGTATGGTACGAAACAGTCTTGCTAAGCTTGACAACAAAGAGCTAGTTGCGCAAATCGAAGATAAAGTTGGTAATGATTTACAATATATTCGACTCAACGGTGCAGTCGTAGGGGGACTAGTTGGAGTGGTAATCGCATCGATTAAATTATTATTCGAATAAGTATTTGAGCGTTTATAAACATTCGAAAAAAAAAGACAAAAAAAAAGTACAGTTGCAAATGCGTACTGTACTTCTTACTATTTTTTGTCAAATTGTATTCTAAATTATCCTTTTAGATGTGCTTCTCTAACCTTTTTGAATAAATTTGAGGAATATACGAATGCTGTAACAGCTTCATTATCGGTGTAGAATATTTCTTCTTTATTACCTTGCCACTCTTTTAGTCCGTCTTTTAGGAATAAGATATTATCACCAATTTCCATAACCGAGTTCATATCGTGTGTGTTTATAACTGTAGTAATTTCGTATTCCTCAGTAATTTCCTTGATGAGGTTGTCAATAAGAATAGATGTATTTGGATCAAGTCCAGAATTAGGCTCATCACAAAATAAGTATTTTGGACGGTTAACAATGGCTCGGGCTATAGCTACACGCTTTTGCATTCCTCCAGAAATTTCAGAAGGGAGTTTTTTATGCGCATCAATTAAGTTTACTCTTTTCAATACAAATTCTACTCTCTCTGCTATTTTTGCTTTATCGTCTTTGGTGAACATTTTTAAGGGAAAACCAACATTTTCAGCAACAGTCATAGAGTCAAATAAGGCACTACCTTGAAATACCATCCCGATTTCGGTACGTAATTCGCGCTTCTCATCATCTTCTAAGTCAGAATATACTCGACCGTCAAAACATATTTGACCAGCCTCAGGTGTATGAATACCCAAAAGACTTTTCAATAATACTGTTTTTCCAGAACCACTTTGCCCTATAATAAGATTTGTTTTTCCGGTTTCGAATATCGTTGAGATACCTTTTAAAATTTTATTCTCTCCAAATGACTTCTCTATGTTTTTTACTTCTATCATGATCCTAATAGCATTTGGGTTAATATGTAGTTAAATAGTATGATACAAACCGAAGTCCATACAAAGGCTACCGTACTTGCTTTTCCTACTTCTAGCGCTCCACCTTTCATATAGTAACCGTGAAATGATGGTATAGTTGCCAATAACATTGCAAATATTATCGTTTTAATAAAAGCGTAAGCAATATGGAAAGGAATAAAATCCATTTGAGCGCCTTCTATAAAAGCTTCACTTGTAGTGAATCCGCCATATGCACTTGCCATCCATCCACCAAATATACCAAGGAACATACTTATCCCAATTACAAATGGATACAATAGAAGTGCAATAATTTTTGGGAATACTAAATAGTTAACTGAATTCACACCCATTACTTCTAAGGCATCGATCTGCTCTGTTACTCTCATAGTTCCAATACTAGATGTAATATAAGAACCCATTTTTCCCGCCATAATAACCGAGATAAAAGTAGGTGCAAATTCTAGGATAACAGATTGTCTTGTAGCAAATCCAATTAAGTATTGTGGAATTAAAGGATTAGTCAAGTTTAATGCAGTTTGAATTGCGACAACTCCACCAATAAAGAAAGAGATGAAAGCTACAATTCCAAGAGAGTCAATAATTAAATCGTCAATTTCTTTGAAAATAAGGTTTCGCATCACCGACCATTTGGTTTGCTTGTTGAAGATTTCCTTAAGCATAAGGAAATATTTCCCTATCTGTGATATATATCGAATGAGCATCATAATTTTTGAATATGGGCTAAATTACAAAATTAGTCTAAAGTAATTAAAGATTTGTGCTTAGTAAAAATGATTTTTAGCTTAAAAAAGCTTCTCCTTCATTTTCTTTAAGCGATAATTACGAATAAACTTGGCTTGATCTGGCGTAACGAGCAAAGGTACTTTGTCAGCTTTGGCTTTTATAAATCCGGTAATGTAATCTATAAAAAGTTGAGGTTTTCTTTTCATCATCGCCAATTTTGCAGATGCAATGGCAGTTATAAAGAAACCATAACCTAGCGTGTAAAATGCTTCTCCTTGCTTGTAACGTGCTGTTTTGTTGTATTTTGCACCAGTAGGTTTTAAATGTTTTACTTTTAGAGAAGCATCTGTAACAACTTTCCAATCGTAAAATTTACAAAGTAATTCGTCAACCGTGTCCCAACCCATCGCTGGTTTAAGTCCGCCGATTTGTTTGTACGTTTCTTTTCGATAGGCCTTAAGAGCTCCGCGAATATGATCTTTGTCTGTAAGATTTTCTAATACAAATTCTCCATTCTTATCGATATAGCAAAATCCACCAGCCATACCTATGCGGTCGTCAGACTTAAAGTGATTGATTATTGTTTCGAAATAGTTAAGCGGAAAAATCAAATCAGCATCTATTTTTACTAAGATATCATAATTATCATCGATATGTTTTTCACCTTCATGAAAAGCTTGTATTACTTTGCTACCTGGCATGTGTACTGCCGATGACTTTTTATTTACTAGTGTAATATATGGATATTTTGCAGCGTATGAGGTTACTATTTCTGCAGTGCGGTCTGTAGAGTTGTCGTTAACAACGATGACTTTTGTTGGAGGTAAAGTTTGTGCAACCAAAGAATTTAATGTCAAAGAAATAAAAGCCTCTTCGTTATGTGTAGGAATTACTAAATAGTAGTTCATTTTATTTTTTTTTGTCGAAAATCTAACATCGGTTTATAAACATGCAGTGGTAGGAATTGAAAATTTATCGTACCCTTTCTGCATAAACAATGTAATATCTAGGGGTGAAATAGCGCAATAACGGTCTGAAACCAATTTTTTTAACGGGATGGGTAAATTTTTCTCTTGCTGTAATTTTCCATCCTGTTTTCTCTAATAACCAGTCTAATTGCCAATCCTCAAACTCATGGTAATGTCTGTCCCACATGTCTGTTTTGCTTCTGTACGCAGGTGAAAACCAAAGTCGTAACGGAATTGAAATTAGCAGTTTATCACATTTCACATTTTGCAAGACTGTATATGGGTTAAGTAAATGCTCAAAAATCTCAAAGGCGGTAAAGACAGAATAAGCTTCTGTTTGTAAAGCATTTTGATCTTTGTCAATATCTTCGCCCGTTGTGTTTTTTACGTTGTAGCCATTCTCAACCATAATTTTGGAAAATGGATTGGGTACTCCTAAATCGAAAATAGTTTCAGAAGTAGAGATGTGCTTTTGTAAAAATTCTAAGGTGTGTTTAAATCGCTTATTAGGGAATGTTTTTTCGTACATAGTTATTGCGAATACCGACGATTTTGTCGTACATAGATTAGTAGTTATATGCCCGATTTTTCAATTGTGAATTGAAATTCGTTGTGCAAATATAGTGATAAATGTCTTTTCTGGAGGTTTTTTAGCCCAGATAGAAACGAAAAGCCCGAGGCTTAAAAAAGTAGTTTTTCTTGACTCATAAAAGCGACCATAGGAAGCTCTTTGTGAGTTGTAGAAAAACACTTTTTTAAGGCTGGACTTGTAGTAAATAGCTGGATTAGCTAATAAGAAAATGCAAACTAGTATCTGTAAACGAAGGCGTTGATATTCATTCCAGCTCCAACCGAAGCAAAAATGACTACATCACCTTTATTAATTTCGTGGTTTTCGATTTTTCCATTTACCAATAAATCAAACAAAGTAGGCACTGTAGCAACACTACTATTTCCTAGCTCATGTATGCACATAGGCATAATGTTCTCTGGTGTAGGTTGATCGTACAGCTTGAAGAAACGGTCTACTATAGCCTCGTCCATTTTTTCATTTGCTTGGTGAATCAATATTTTTTTAACGTCGGTGATCGCAAGTCCGCTTTTATCCAGACAACTCTTCATTGCAGCAGGAACATTACTAAGTGCAAATTCGTAAATTTTGCGACCATGCATTTTTATATAACGAATGTCTGGATCTAGCTCTTGGTTGTATGATTTTCCGAAGAATAAATAACCTGCTTCGTCGTAGGCGTATGTAGCGCTCTCGTAAGCAAGTAATCCAGTTTCATCATCAGAAGCCTCAATGATTGTTGCTCCAGCACCATCAGAATAAATCATAGAATCACGATCGTGGTCATCTACCACACGTGACAACGTTTCTGATCCTATTACCAAACATCTTTTTGCCATACCTGATTTGATAAAAGCATTGGCTTGCAATACTCCTTCGATCCAACCTGGACAACCAAAAAGCAAATCGTAAGCGACGCATTTTGGATTCTTAATCCTAAGTTTATTTTTTACACGCGTAGCCAAACTTGGTAGCATATCTGATTGTAATGCACCTTTTTTTACATCACCAAAATTGTGAGCAAAAATGATGTAATCTATTGTTTCTGGATCAATATTAGCATTTTCGATTGCTTTTTGAGCAGCAAAGTAAGCTAAGTCAGAAGAGTTTAATTCATCTTCTGCATACCGTCTTTTCTCTATTCCAGTAATCCCTTTGAATTTTTGAATAATCACATCGTTTGGGTACTTAAAAGTGCTACCATCCTCATTTAAGAAGTGGTGATCAGAGAAATCGGCATTATTTATTGTATTGTCAGGAATATAACTTCCTGAACCTGTTATCTTTATAGTCATGAGCTTATTGTGAAATAATTACGGCAATGTAAGGCTAAAAAATAGAAAAAAAATACTATGCATGCATAATTGTTAATTTGAAATAGATAGCGCTTTTAAACATTGTTTTTTTGAGCAATTGTTTGTGTTTTTATAATTTTAGTGATAAAATAGAAAAAGTGTTTCGTATAAAAGTGAATTCTAAAAAAATAAATAAATGCAAAACGTCCCGAAATTTCGGGACGTATTTACACTAGTGTCTTTTTATTAACTCTCCATATAGGCTTCGATAGGAGCACAGCTACAAATTAAATTTCTATCACCGTAGGCGTCATCGGCTCTACGCACGCTTGGCCAAAATTTATTGTCTGAAATATAGTCAAGAGGAAAAGCAGCTTTTTCTCTACTGTAAGGTAGGTTCCAATTCTCAGCTGTCAACATTGCTAACGTGTGTGGTGCATTTTTCAATACATTATTTTTGTCATCAATAGTGGCCGCTTCGATTTCTTGTCGAATTGAAATCATTGCATCACAAAAACGGTCTAGCTCTTCTAAGTTTTCACTCTCTGTAGGCTCGATCATTAAAGTTCCAGCTACTGGGAAGGATACTGTAGGAGCGTGGAAACCGTAGTCCATCAAACGTTTGGCGATATCTGTAACCTCTATTCCTTTTTCTTTGAATGGACGACATTCTAATATCATTTCGTGCGCTGCACGACCCATTTCTCCAGAGTACAAGGTCTCATAATGACCACTTAATTTTTCTTTGATGTAATTTGCATTTAAAATAGCATATTCAGTTGCTGATTTTACGCCATCGGCACCTAGCATTTTTATGTAACCATAGGATATTAAACAAACCAATGCAGAACCCCATGGTGCTGCAGAAATACCTGTGATTGCACTATCGCCACCAGTTGGAATGATTGGGTTCGTTGGTAAGAATGGAGCTAATTGTGACGCTACGCAAATAGGGCCAACTCCAGGTCCACCTCCACCGTGTGGGATAGCAAACGTTTTGTGTAAGTTTAGGTGACATACATCGGCTCCAATAGTAGCAGGATTTGTTAATCCAACTTGAGCATTCATATTAGCACCATCCATATAAACTTGTCCACCGTTATCGTGTATAATTTGAGTGATTTCTCTAATGGCACTTTCATAAACACCGTGAGTTGATGGATAAGTAACCATCAAACAAGAAAGATTGTCTTTGTGTAGAATTGCTTTTTCTCGTAGATCTTCGACATCAATGTTTCCGTTTTCTAAAGTTTTTGTAACAACAACTTTCATTCCTGCCATTGCAGCTGATGCTGGGTTGGTTCCATGAGCAGAAGAAGGGATTAAAGCGATTTTTCTGTGGTGATCACCTCTCGATTCATGATAGGCACGTATCACCATTAAACCTGCGTATTCACCTTGTGCGCCAGAGTTAGGCTGTAAAGTAGTAGCAGCAAAACCAGTAATTTCGTTTAGTTGCTCTTCTAATTTCTTCAACATCTCTTGGTATCCTTGTGCTTGGTCTAGAGGGGCAAAAGGATGGATACTGTTCCAGCTAGGAGCACTTAATGGTAACATTTCTGCAGCAGCATTCAACTTCATAGTACAAGAACCTAAGGCAATCATCGAGTGATTTAGCGATAAATCTTTGCGCTCTAACATTTTGATGTAGCGCATTAAAGCAGTTTCAGAATGGTATTTGTTAAACACTTCATGCTGTAAAAATGATGATGTTCTAACTAAATTTTCTGGAAAATGATTTGTTGAAGATAGTTCTTCTATGCTGATCGTCTTTATGTCTTTTGCAACAGCAAAAATGGAAACAACTTTATTTAAATCTGCAAAACCGATAGTTTCGTTTAGTGAAATTGAAACAGTGTTATCATCAGGGTAAAAGAAATTTACTTCGTTTGCTTCTGCAATTTGCTTGATTTTTTTAGCATCTGCTTTTAATACAATTGTATCAAAGAAAGCGGTGTTGGTTTGCTCAAAACCTAATTTTTCGAGCGTATTTGCCAAAGTTACAGCCGAAGCGTGAACTTTATTTGCAATGTATTTTAATCCTCTCGGACCATGAAAAACAGCATACATACTTGCCATTACAGATAATAAAACCTGTGCTGTACAAATATTAGAAGTCGCTTTATCACGCTTGATATGTTGTTCACGAGTTTGTAAGGCCATACGCAATGCGCGATTTCCATCTGCATCTACTGTTACACCAATAATTCTACCTGGCATGGAACGTTTGTATTCGTCTTTTGTTGCAAAATAAGCAGCATGAGGTCCACCATAACCTAGCGGAATTCCAAAACGTTGCGTTGTTCCAAAAACTACAGCAGCACCCATTTCTCCCGGAGGAGTAAGTTTTGCCAAACTCAAAATATCCGCAGCAACAGCTACTTTAATTTCGTTTGCAGCAGCCGATGCTATAAAAGCAGTATAATCATTTACTTGTCCGTATTTTCCAGGATATTGGAGTACAGCTCCAAAAAATTCAGAAGAAAAATCAAAATCTTCATGATTACCTATAACCAACTCGACACCGATTGGAGTAGAACGCGTTTGTAATACTGATAATGTTTGAGGTAAAATTTCTTCAGAAACAAAGAATTTACAAACATTAGCTTTCTTTTGTTCTCTTGATCTAACATCATATAACAAAGCCATAGCTTCTGCCGCCGCTGTAGCCTCGTCAAGTAATGAAGCATTAGCAATCTCCATTCCTGATAGTTCGATAACAGTAGTTTGGAAATTTAAAATTGCCTCTAGACGACCTTGAGCAATTTCAGCTTGGTAAGGCGTGTAAGCTGTGTACCATCCTGGATTTTCAAATACATTTCTTTGAATAACAGCAGGAACAATTGCTTGATTGTATCCCAAACCAATGTAGGTTTTAAACATCTTATTTTTATTCCCCAATAACGTAATATGTTTTGCATATTCATATTCAGTCATTGCAGGATCTAGATTCAGAGGTGCTTTTAGTCGAATATCATTTGGAAGTGTCTCATAGATAAGTTGTTCTATAGAGTCAACTCCGATTGTATTTAACATTTGATTTAGGTCGGATTCCTCAGGACCTATGTGTCTTAAAGCAAAAGCATCTGTTTTCATTTGTAGATAGTATTTGTTTTTATCTGTAAGTAGAACAAACTTTTTTTACAATCATTACAAAATGAATTTTTTAAAATTCTTTTGCACTTACAAACTTGTCTAAAAGTAGATCAAGCTTGTTTTATAAATCTAAAAAAGTTTGTTTTTTTTCGTTGTGCAAAAATAAACATAATAACTTTTAAAGTACTGTTTTTTAGCATTCATTTTTGTGCTTTAACAGTTTAGATAAGATGATTATTCTTAGAAATTTATTATTCAAATAGCTTTTGCGGAATTTTACTAAAATTATCTTTTTCGAAAATGGTAATCGCTGTGTTTTTTAGAATAAAAATTTGTTCGCAATTATTAAATAAAATATCCAGAATATGTGAAGAGATCAGGACAATACTTGTTTCTGCTACTTTATTCAAATAGTTCATGAGTGCATAATTGGCTTCGATATCCAAACCATTAAATGGTTCATCAAGAATATAAAACCTATATTTTTTTTGAAATACGGCATTGAGATATGCTTTTTTCTTCATTCCCGTAGAAAACTCTTTTATCAATTGATCTTGGGGTACATCAAAAACATTGGCAGCTGCACTATTTTTAATATCTAGTAAATTACAGTAAAATTGACTAAATTCTGCAGCACTTAATTCATCATAAATTGGTACTTCTGCTGGACACCATGCGACATCTTGAAGTATGATTTTTTCGTCATCAATTGTACAAGTTCCCAAGTATTTTTCGAATCCCAAAATACATTTGAATAAGGTTGTTTTTCCTTGTCCATTTTTACCCACAATACCATAAATGCCGTTTTTGGTAATTTTTATTTCAGCTTCTTTAAGTATCGTTTTAGCTTTAAATCTTTTTTCGACTATATCAATTGTGAGCATATTTTATGTTGTGAATATTTATTAAAGCTTTGTTGTATAAACAGGGGAGTAGAATTAGTACGATGGGGACTAAATAAATTTGAATAACACTGCCGATAGCGAGAACAAAATAAATTTGTTGTAAAAATAAATTAGTGAAGTAAGCATACTTTAAAAGCATATTAAGCAGCGGGAAAATAAATAACAATGGAATAAAAAGTAGTAACTCTATCTTGTTTAATAGTAATAATGATATAATACTTGGGGCAACAATCATCAAGGTATTTAATACTGTAGTTTTTACTGATTTAACTATGAAAAGTTTAGGTGTGAGCACGGTAGACTTTAAATATGAGGGCCAATCTCTATTGAAGAACACACTGCTAGTAATTATGCCGTTTATAAAGAAGGATGCAATTATCAAATTATCATTTTGATGTGTTACCCCCAGATAAATAAATAATAGCGGAATAGGAATTACCAACCATAATTTATTTTTCCTGAAACTGATATGCCAGAAGGGATCGAATAAGAGGAACGGGTAATTAAATTTTTTAGACGAAATTCTAGACAAGTTTAAATACACTATAATTAAGCTTAGATATAAAAATAGTTGTAAAATATCGAGATGAATTGCTATCACTACTAATACAGCAAGGCTGTAGATTAAATATTCTGTAAAGAGTAGTACTTTGTAATTTTGATATAATTTTAAAAATTCAAGATCCTTCCGGTTAATATGGTAACTTAAAATTTCAATAGAAAATAGGAATATGAAATTGCGAACTAGCTCATAATAAGAATTCAGTATAAAAGTTAAGAAAACATAAAAGCATAAAAATAGAACTATGGCAGCCTTATCTTTTGGAGGTAAAAATTTCCTGAAACGAATTTCGATTAGTTTTATGTTAATCTGTAACATCACTATTTAGATAATTTTTTTTTAAAATGATCTAAAAATAGGGGTTATTAATGAAGCACAATAATATTTAATAGTTCAACTCCGTAGAAATTAATGTATGGTGATTGATATTCTGAGCAAATCCTTATTTTTGTGGGATCTATCGATTTTAAGCCGTACATGATTTTATATCAAATTAGTTTTATTTGAAATTAGAGCGACCCGAATAAATTATAATTGTATTAAACTAATTTTCAATTTTGTGCAGTTTGATAAATAAATTCAATTGCATCTGAGCATAAATAAATTCAAAATATTGAATTTATTTGGTATCACATATATTAGGATTAATGCTAATGCAGAAAAAAAAAGTAGTTACCATGAGTTTGAAATTAATAAAGTTCATCTTTTTCGGAAATTACTTTATCGGCCTATTAGCCATAGCTCTGAACCTTGAAGCGACTTTGAGATTAGGAATTCCTTATAATTCATTAGGATACTATATTTTAGTTTTTTGTGCGCCAATAGTTTATTACAACTACGCTTATATGGGAGCTATCAAATTTGGAAGCGCTACCAACCCAAGATCAAGATGGTTCATTAGTAATGCCAAATTTCTTAAAACAAATCAATTTATACTAGCTCTTATAAGTGCTGTGATAGTATTTTATCAGATTGTGGTTAATTTTTGGAACATTGTCAATTTGCCACTCTATTACTGGCTAATTGTGTTTTTGATGCTTGGTCTTGCTGCTTTGTATTATGGTTTGTTGCCTACTACGTATTTCAATCTCAATCTGCGTAATACGGGTTGGCTAAAGCCTTTTATCATTGGATTTCTTTGGGCAAGTACGGCCAATATTCTACCAATCATAATGCTAAGCATTGAATCAAATTTTATAGAAGAAAATACTTTTTTATGGATTTGGTTGTTTATTCAAAACTGGATGTTTTGTACTGTAAACGCAATAATGTTTGATATTAAGGATTATGAAATTGATGTAAATAGAGAGCTAAAGACCTTTGTGGTTCGAATCGGAATTCAAAAAACAATTGGTTTTATTTTACTGCCGCTGTTAATTATCGGAATGATTTCTTTTCTTGTTTTTGGGTATATTCAGGAGCTTAGTTTTATAAAAATCGGAATTAATTTAATTCCTTTCTTACTCACAATTATAGTTGCTTTCCTAATGTACACCAAGAAAAACATTCTCTTTTATTTAATTATTATTGATGGATTAATTCTAGTGAAAGCCATTTGCGGCATTCTAGCAGAGCTAATTATAAAAAACCACTGGTGAGATTTGGTTCTTACGAAGTGGCAAATAAAAAAAAACATATCATAAACAGCAATAAAAATCTGCAAAGCGAGCTTTCAGTAAGAGGTCAAGTGATTTCGTATCCATTCAAAAGTTAATATAGTACCTATGAAAACTAATAATTATGATTTTATCGCTTCATGGTATGATTGTTTAAGTAGAATTGTATTTTTAAAGTCTCAGGTCAATGCACAAAAAGAGCAGTTGTCTTTTATTAAAAGCGATCAAAAAATATTGATTGTCGGGGGTGGAACCGGTTGGATTTTGGAAGAAATTGCTAAAAGTCATGATAATCTACAAATTACTTTTGTAGAGATTTCGGCTAATATGATCCAGCTAGCCAAACAAAAAAAAATTAGAAACAATAGGATTTCTTTTGTCCATCTTCCGATAGAAAAATTTACCGATCAGCAATCTTACGATGTAATAATTACTGCTTTTCTTTTTGATAACTTTGCAAGAAATCGAGCTGAAATCGTATTTGAGCAGCTACATAAAATAGTAGAAGAAGACGGACTTTGGCTGTTTACCGATTTTAGTAATAACCATACAACGAGCCGTTGGCAATATTATTTGCTAAAAACAATGTATTTTTTTTTCGAAAAAGTGGCAAATGTTGAAGCGAAGCAATTAGTTGCCATGTACCCTTATTTTTTAAAAAACAACTATACAGTCGTGCAAAGAAAGCAATATTATGGTAATTTTATCGACGCGTTTGTCTTTCAAAAAGGAATGTAAAACACAATGTCGTCAGTTAGTTTTTAACTTTAGAGTATGGTATTTTAACTGATTTTAGTTCAGAATAAATATTATCTATTGTGCTTATTTGTGGAGCAAAAGAGTTTTAGTTCATTGTTGACCGCTAGAAGTTCTTCCAATGTATAAATAATATTGGTAGCAATTATGAACTTTCATTCTCAGAGGCGAACTTTAGATAATCATTTCTTCTCCGTAAAAATTGCGCTAGATGATCTTTCAATACTATTTTGTCAAACAATCTACCGAAAATTCCAAACGGAGTTTCGTATTGCATCACATCTTCCATAATAGTTTGCCCGTCAATTTCTTCAAAGAAATGTTGGTGTTTGAAGGATTTGAAGTGACCCTTTAATTGTTGGTCTACAAAATAGAAGTATAGTTCCATTTGAGAAATAATACTTTGATGTTCTAGTTAAAGTCCAAAATGCTTACCTCTCCAAGTTACGGTTTCTCCTTTATTGATCAATCCGTGTGGTGTTCCTGCTATGGCAACCTCACTAGTTTTACTTGCAGATTGTTGGTGTGTATCAATATTAAGAGCATAATCAAAAACGATTTGAATCGGTGCCTTAATTACGGTTGACAGTTGTATCGTTGTCATTTTGTTAGATTTCTTAAGGCAGTTTCTAATGTTTTATATTCGAATTCGAATCCGTTTTCTAATAGTCGGGTCGGAATCACATTTCTGCTTTTTAAAACCAATTCAGTTTCTGTTCCAATGATTTTTGCTCCAATTTTTAAGAGGAACTCAGGTGTTGGTATTCCGATGAAAACGTTCAATTGTTTTCGTAATTTCTCCATGAAATCTGTATTAGAAATAGGTTGAGGTGAAACGATATTGATAACGCCTGTCATTTGTGTTTCGATAATAAAATCAATGGCTCTAGCAAAATCTTCGGCATGAATCCAACTAATGAATTGGTTTCCTTTTCCCTGTTTACCTCCCAGTCCTAATCGTGTTAATCGTTTTAAAGGAATAAAAGCACCACCATTTTTACCCAAAACGATAGAGGTGCGCAAAGCAGTTTTTAAGGTATTTGGCGTTACAGTTTTAAAAAATGATTTCTCCCAAGATTGCGCTACATTCATCGAAAAGTCATTGCCAATTTCTCCATTTTCCTCACTCATTTGTTTGTCTAATGAAAAACGATAGATGGTTGAGGTTGATGAGTTCAACCAATGTTTTGGCGGATTTCTACAAGCAAGTACGGCTTGGTTAAGGACTTTGGTGCTTTGTATGCGAGAAAGTAATATCTCTTTTTTGTTCTTTTCGGTATAGCGACAATCCACCGATTTTCCTGCTAGATTAATTAACAATGTTGCATTTTCTAATTCCGTTTCCCATCCTGTCAATGTTTTGGCATCCCAATTGACCAATTTAATTTTTCCTCTCACGCTGCTTTGTCCGCGTGTTAAAATGATAATTTTGTCAAATTTATTTTCGAAATGATTCACTAGAACTTGACCTAAAAATCCTGTTCCTGCTGCTATGATTAATTTTTTCATGTTGTTGAAATTAAAAGTTTAAGATGATTACCAAAGCGAGTATTCGATACAAAATCCATGTTAGGGTTAAATATTTAGGTAATTCGAGTAAGCTGATTCTCCTATAGTGTTCAAAGATCATAAAGTTTACGGTCAATCCAAACCAACCAAAAATTAAATAATCATTTATCTCAAAATAGCGGTTTAGGAGTAGTACTAGTAACAAAAGTAAACTTCCTATTACGGAAATAGTCACTAAATTTCCAATGTAATTCAATTGTTTTTGTTTGTCAAATTTTCGAATAAAGAGCGTTTGAAAACCAATTTGCCCCACTGCTAAAAGTAGTTCTCTGACGAAAGTAGCTCTTGGTAAAAACACAATCAATTCTGCGTATTGAAATAAAACTAATGCCGTAAATAAAGTTGCAAATGCAATATAAAACAATCGGTACTTTGTATTAAAATCTGGAATGCAATTGATTTGGTCACCAACTTTCGTTTTGCTAGGTACTATTACTTTTCGATTGTAAGAAATGAATTTGTACAACTTTTTCAAAAAGTAATTAATGGGTTTGCAATTACCTACTTTCTCCATCCAAGGAAAAGAATTGCCAATGACTTTGAGAAGACTTTCAATTCCGTAATACACTTGTTGGTTTACTTTATCGACCAAAGCAATTTCGTTTTTGGCTCTTTCTAAGTCAATATAATATTCTTCTTCGGTTGTAATATTTACAAATGGTTTTCTACCTTGACTATCAAGCATGTTTGCTTTGATAAAACCTGCAGTGTAGAGATTACACATTGGGCAATCTTCGTCGTAAAGTAGGGTATGGTTGTCTAAAGTTTTCATATTATTTCTCTTTTATTTTCAACACTAATATCAGAACCTATTGCGAAAATGATTGATGTTGGGCTACTATTTTTTAAAAAATCAAATTCACTTCCGTAGGTAGTCTTAAAATCAACATCAATTTTATGATTTATGACTTTTTGTTGTTGCCATCTAGGGTGTTTTACTTCGTACTCAAAAGTTTTAGTTTCGGTTATTTTGGTGTATCCATAGTAATGTTCTGTGATAAATTCCGCTTCGGAATCAATTGCAATATCCACTGCTGTTTTCTCTGCTTCGATTAGAATAGAATTCCATTTTCCATTGGTTTTCCATTCATAGGCATAGTTAATTGATTGATCGTTTTGAGTAACAGAATGAATCATAGGTAACGTTTGGTAATGTTCTTTGTAAACTGTGTTTGCAACAAAAGTTAAAGCAGGTTTCGGGACAATCTCTTTTATAAAAACTACTCCACGTTTCCATTTTCCATCTTCAAATCTTTTTACATAGAAACGTAAATTCACTTCTTCAAAATTGACATGAAACGGAATTTTAACCCCTAATATTTTTACATTATTAAACATAAACCCTACGAGACTCACATAGCATTTCCCATTATATAGTTCTATTTCAGTTCCTTTTGGTAGATAATTCTTTAACAATTCCTGATCTATTTCATAATTAATAAGGATTAAATTTTTCCATTCCGCTTTCATAAAACTAAATTCTTTAGAAAATAAATGCAGAATGACTGTGAAATAAATTGATAAAGAAAGTGGGGTTGCAAAAAATAAAAAGCCCAGTATAATTTTCAAAAAATTAGTTTTTTCAGCAGCATCCCACCAAAGTACAGAACTATACGAGACAAAGAAATAAGTAATCACTGCATAAAAATAGAATTGTATTCTTTTGTTTTCCTTATACCCAATTAGCCACACCAAGCCTACAAATAATTGAAAAAGAGGCATAATAAAAAGAGTTAGCATTAGCGCATTAGGAAAATAAGAATCGTCAAGCAGCCCTAGTAGGAGATTAGCTAAAATACCAACAATGAGGCTTAAGTTTAAAAAATTTAGTATTTTCATAATTCCTTTTCTTTTTAAACTTTCAGAAAAAAATGAAAGTTTAAATTAAATTTTTTTATTGTTACTTCATGAATTTCACAACGAGCTTAGTCAACCAGTTGTCTTTGTATTCCGTGATTTTGTCTAATACATTATCGGCTTTTAAAACAAAATCGTATAATTTGGTTGTTTGATCTACAAAGTGTTTTTCTTCTTCTGTCTGGTTGGCAGTGATAGACGACACTTCTTTTAAAACTTTCAAAGCAGGTTTGATTTCTCTTTTACTGCGTTCTCTAGCAATTTTTACAGCTAATTCGTCTAAGTCTTTTTCAGCGGTGAAAAACTCTCTACGTTCTCCAGTTTTGTATTCTTTGTAAACAATTCCCCAATCCATCAAAGCGCGTAAATTCATACTAGCATTCCCGCGTGAAATTTGCAATTCTTCCATCACATCTTCCATCGAAACCGGTTCTGCTGAAACCATCAAAAGCGCGTGAATTTGTGCCATGGTTTTATTAATTCCCCATTGCGATCCTAGTGCTCCCCAGGTCTGTACAAACTTATTTTTTGCTTCTTTGAATTTCATTTGTCGCTTTTATTGCTTTTTAATGGTAAAATGCCAATTGCATAAATACTCATTATGATAGTACAAATGTATGCAAAGTTTTTAAACTTTCAAAAATAAATGAAAGTTTATTTTCTGACTTTTTTATATGGCATTATTGGTGAACATATTCACCAATATTAGTGTAAATTTGGTGAACGTATTCACCAATATTAGTATTAATTTGGTGAATGGAATAAGGATTTGTACCTTTGTTTTAAATTTATAGTTATGATTGTTAGGGACTTAAAAGCTAATTTACAGCAAAAACTCAATAAAGGCAAGGCGATTATCCTCATTGGGCCTCGCCAAGTAGGTAAAACAACCTTAGTTCATGCTTTATTGAAGGATATTCCATTTTTATTTTTGGATGGTGATGATTCGGTCGTGGCCGAAACTTTGGCGAATGCCAATACCGAAACCCTCAAAAGTATCATTGGCGACTATAAATATGTGTTTATTGATGAGGTGCAACGTATTCCGAATATTGGTTTGAAATTAAAAATTATTATAGATCAAATTAAAGATGTTCAGGTGATCGTGAGCGGATCTTCAGCTTTTGATATCAATCATGTTACGCAAGAGCCGCTAACGGGACGTAAATTTGAATATCACTTGTATCCTATTTCTTGGAATGAATTCGAAAAAAATGTTGGCTATATCAAAGCCCAACAACAATTGGAATTGCGATTGCTATACGGAATGTATCCAGATGTAATTAATAATTTTGGTAATGAGTATGAGGTTTTGAAAAATTTGGTTTCGAGTTATTTGTACAAAGATGTTTTGAGTTTTGCCGGCATTCGAAAATCAGATGTTTTAGAGAAAATTTTGCAAGCGCTTGCCTTTCAGGTCGGTAGCGAAGTAAGCTATAATGAAATTGCACAATTGGTAGGTGTGGATAAAAACACGGTGAATACCTATATCGATTTGCTCGAAAAAGCATTTGTGATTTTTAGATTGAATAGTTATAGTAAAAACCTTCGAAACGAAATTAAAGCCAATCGTAAGATATATTTTTACGATAATGGCGTACGGAATATGTTAATCGGGAATTTCAATACGCTCGAATTTAGGCAAGACAAAGGTGCACTTTGGGAAAATTTCTTGGTTTCAGAAAGAGTTAAGTTGCTGTCTTACACTAGTAGTTTGGCAAAACCGTATTTTTGGCGAACCACTTCACAACAAGAAATTGATTATATTGAAACCAATGCTGATGCCGTAAGTGCCTTTGAATTTAAATGGTCACCAACCAAAAAAAGTAAATTACCTAAGTCGTTTATCGACGCTTACGACCCTTCCTTTTTGGTCCTAAATAAGAATAATTTCAGGGAGTTTTTGAAAATTTAAATAAAAAAAACCGAAGCATCACTACTTCGGTTTGAATCTGGATTCTATTATTTATAACAGCCCCGCTCTTCTCAATAAAGCATCTGGTTTAGGTTCTTGACCTCTAAAGCGTTTGTACAATTCCATTGGTGGCTCTGTACCTCCTTTTGAAAGTACGTTTTCTTTAAATCGTGTGGCCACTTCTTTATTGAAAATTCCTTTTTCTTGAAAAAATTCAAAAGCATCTGCATCTAATACTTCTGCCCATTTATAGCTATAATATCCTGATGAATAACCACCTTGAAAAATATGAGAGAAAGCCGTACTCATAGCGTTTTCGGCTACTTCTGGATATAATTTTGTAGCTGCAAATTGTTCGGTTTCAAAAGTTTTAACATCTGTAATTGCGGTAGGGTCTTGACCGTGCCATCCCATGTCTAGTAATCCAAAACTCAATTGACGCATTGTTGCTAAACCTTCTTGAAAACTGGCGCTCTCTTTAATTTTATTTACATATTCTTGCGGAATCACTTCACCCGTTTGGTAATGCGTTGCGAACAAAGCCAAGGCTTCTGGCTCGTAACACCAATTTTCCATCACTTGACTTGGTAATTCTACAAAATCCCAAAATACCGAAGTACCAGATAAGCTCGGGTAAATTGTATCTGCCAACATACCGTGCAAACCATGTCCGAATTCATGGAACAACGTTGTTACTTCATTAAATGTCAAAAGTGATGGTTTGGTTTCAGTAGGTTTAGTGAAATTGCAAACGTTTGACACATGTGGTCTTTCATTAACGCCATCTTTCACATATTGTGCTTTGAATGAAGTCATCCAAGCGCCGTTACGTTTTCCTTTTCGAGGAAAAAAATCAGCATAGAAAATGGCAACCAAATCCTTTTTCTCGTCGGTCACTTCATAAGTGATAACTTCGGGATGGTATTTGTCGATATCAAATACTTCGGTAAAAGTAAGACCATATAATTTATCTGCAATTGTAAAAGCACCTTTCAGCACTTTTTCCAACTGAAAATAAGGCTTTAGTTTTTCATCATCCAAATTAAATAATTGCTGCTTTAATTTTTCAGAATAATAACCGCCATCCCATTTTTCGAGTTGTTCGATTCCGTCTAGTTTTTTAGCGAAAGCGGTCAGTTCTTCAAATTCTTTTAATGCAGCAGGTTTTGCTTTTGCCAACATATCATTCGAGAAAGAAATTACTTTTTCGGGATTTTTGGCCATTCTTTCTTCTAAGACAAAATGAGCATGAGTTGCATATCCTAAAAGTTGTGCACGGTTAAAACGTAATTTGGCAATTTTTAAAACAATTTCTTGATTGTCAAATTCATTGTTTTGAAACCCTCTTGATCCAAAAGCAATTGCTAGTTTCTTACGCAATTCGCGGTTGTCAGCATACGTCATAAATGGCACGTAGCTAGGGTGGTCTAGAGTAAAAATCCAACCTTCTTTTTCTTGGGCTTTGGCCAAAGAACGTGCGGCTTCAATAGTTCCTTCAGGTAAACCAGCAAGATCTTTTTCATCTGTCAAATGCATTTCAAAAGCATTCGTCTCGGCTAATATATTTTCGCCAAATTGCAAGCTTAATTTCGATAATTCCTTATCAATCGCACGTAGTTTTTCTTTTTTATCTTCGGGTAGATTGGCTCCATTTCGAGAAAAACCTTTATACTTTTTGTCAAGTAGAGTAGTTTGTTCTATCGTTAACTGCAGAGATTCTTTTGCGTCATAAACTGCTTTTACGCGAGCAAATAGTTCAGGGTTTAAGGTAATGTCATTACTAAATTCAGATAACAGCGGAGAAACTTCTTGAGCTATCTTTTGCATCTCGTCATTAGTTTCAGCCGAATTTAAATTAAAAAAGACACTTGTAGTTCTGTCTAGAATATCACCAGTATAGTCCATAGCTACAATTGTATTTTCAAATGTTGCTGCTTCCGGATTGCTGACAATGGCATCAATTTCAGCTTTCGCTAATTTGATTCCTTCAAGTATAGCGGGTAAGTAGTCTTCATTTTTTATTTTCGAAAATGGAGCTGTATTGTGTTTGGTATCGAACTGTTTTGTTAAAATGTTCATTTTTTATATGTTTTCATGTAAGCGCTAGATAATAACTATCGCTAACGATTATTAAAATTAGTTGAGTAATTTTGCGTCTTGTCTCAAGATCTCTTTTTCGTTCTTGTAAACTGTTAAGGTTGCTGGTGCGCTGTTCTTTGTACCGAGAACAGAAATATAGCAGTCATAGATGTAATTTCCTCTTTTAAAGCTGTAACGGTGATTGCCGCCTGTCCCTTCTCGAATAAATTCGCCATTATTTAATACTAAATCTGGCGTAGCGGTCATGGGTTGATTAATTGACCACGAGGAGTAACGGTATTGGTAATTGTCTAATTCATCGATGCGAATTCTAAATCTAGATGTTTCTATTATACAAATAGGTTTTACAAAATTTGATAGTGACCGATGTACCTCTTTTTTACTCAACTTGATGATATCAGCAATCTTTTCAGCCTCAATTTTTGATTGGTAATTGATTGTGATTATTCTACCATCTGTATCAATCCACATATCACCGCGGTTGAGCATAATGCCTCGCCATCCCACTTCTGACCAATCTGTTTTAGGATTAGATTGGACAATTAGTTTCTTAAATGTTGCATCAAAAATTTCATCGTAGCGGTCTACAAATTCTTTTTTAGATTTAATTTTAGGTAAAGGATATTCTCTATCAAATGGATAGGAAATCATGGTTGCAATTTCGCTCTTCTTATTATTTTTTACGCAGTCAATAAAGAAGGCTATTTTTTGTTGGTATTCTTGTTTTAATTCTTGACCAAAGAAACTCTGGCTGACAATCAAAAGTAATACTAAAATGGTTTTTTTCATGCTATTTTAATTTCAGCTGAAATTACAAAAAAGAGCCTTATTTAGATTAAAAAAAAAGGTAATAAAAACCTAAAGATTAGTTGTGTTTTACTTTAAACTAGCCGAAGCCTTAATCACTGCTTCTTTTAGTTCCAATTTATATGCAATTACGCGGTCTAGGACCTCTTTGTTGCTGCTTCCGATAATTTGAGCGGCTAGTATTCCAGCATTTTTAGCTCCGTTTAAAGCAACAGTAGCAACAGGAACACCGCCTGGCATTTGTAAAATAGATAATACAGAATCCCAACCGTCTATAGAATTGCTTGATTTTACAGGAACTCCAATTACGGGAAGCGGAGACATTGATGCCACCATTCCTGGTAAGTGTGCTGCACCGCCTGCACCTGCTACAATTACAGCTATCCCGCGTTTGTGAGCATTTTGACTGAAATCAAACAACTTTTCAGGGGTTCTGTGGGCAGAAACAATATCAACTTCTACTTCTAGGTTAAATGACTTTAATATATCGATGGCATCTTGCATTACGGGCATATCTGAGATACTTCCCATGATTACGGCTACTTTCATATTTTTGTGTTGTTATTTTATAATTATTTTTAAGGAAGATGATGAGATTGAGCAGTATTAACTAATAACTCTTAGCGTATTCTTCACATCCTCAGCAATTCGTCTCGCTTCTCTAATGTCCGAATTTACAATGGTCACGTGCCCCATTTTTCTAAAAGGTCGGGTTTGTTTTTTACCATAAATATGTGGCGTAACACCATTCCAACCTAGAATCGTTTCAATATTTTCATAGACTACATCTCCTTCAAATCCTTCTTCACCGACTAAGTTCACCATTATGCCAGCTACTTTGCTTTCGGTATTTCCAAGAGGTAAATCGAGTACTGCACGCAAATGATTTTCAAATTGTGAGGTGTAACTCGCTTCAATCGAGTAATGTCCAGAGTTGTGTGGGCGAGGAGCTACTTCGTTGATAAGGATTTCGTCGTCCTCTGTTTGGAACATTTCTACGGCAAGTAAACCAACATGATTAAACTGCTCAGAAACATTCAAAGCAATTGCTCGTGCTTTTTCGGCAACGGCAGCATCAATACGGGCAGGACAAATTACATATTCTACTTGATTGGCTTCAGGATGAAATTCCATTTCGACCACAGGGTAGGTTTTAATTTCTCCAGATGGGTTGCGGCAGACAATAACGGCCAGTTCATTTTTAAACGGAATCATTTCTTCAGCGATGCACTCAACATTCGGCATTCCTTCAAAGTCAGTGGTAGCACGAATTACTTTTACACCATTTCCGTCATAACCAAACTCGGTGCATTTCCACACAAACGGAATTAATACTTCTTCCATTTCTACAGCATGTTGCAGTGCTTTTAAGTCTGCAAAACGAGTGTAGGGAGCAGATGGTATATTTTTTTGTAAATAAAAATCTTTCTGAATCCCTTTGTTTTGAATAAGACGTAGGGTTTTTGGCGAAGGATAGACAGGCAGTCCTTCTGCTTCCAATTTTTCAAGAGCTTCAAGATTTACCAGCTCAATTTCAAAAGTCAAAACATCTACTTTTTTTCCAAAATTATAGACAGTATCAAAATCCATTAAATCTCCCTGAAAGAATTCATTGCATGCTACTTTACTAGGAGCATCAGCGCTCGGATCTAGAACGTAAGTTTGAATGTCAAATTTACGAGTGTCAAATAATAACATTTTCCCAAGTTGTCCACCACCTAGAATACCTAATTTAAAATCAGAAGAAAAATAATTCATTTGTTTTAGTTATTGTTTATCAACGGTCAAATGCAGTTGCTATACTCCTGTCATTGTACTATTGTTCGTTGTGGCAAAGATACTTTATATAGGTCAAATTGTAAAATGCTATTTTATTTTCTTCAGAATTTCGCGAGCCACTGCTTTGTATGCTGCCGAATGAGTAGCATAATCTTTTTCGATTATAGTTTTTAATTCAATATGAATCCAGTCATACTGTCTTCCTAAGATGTATAAGTTGCGCATGGCGTAAGCTTTTGTGGCGACTTTGGAGTCCGAAATTAACCAGTCAAAATTAACTTCAACACAGTCTTGTAATTGATTTTCGGCTAGTAAAATATTCGTTTGTGACTGGGAATAATGCGCTTGTAATAGCAATTGATTAATTTTTGCCAAAGGTCTGATGGCACTTTCGTTCGAAATATTCTTTAAGTTACGACAAAAGAAATCTAAGTAATCCACAAGCCATTCCAACTTTTCGTAAGCTACAAATTCTAAAATCCAACATGCTTTATGGTTATTTTTATTTGATGGAGAAAAGCAAATTGAAAGTAATTCCTCAAAATGATTTTTATTTTCCAAAACAAATTGAGCCATTGCAAGTCGATTTTCTCTGTAAGCACTAACGTGGTCAAGTTTTAACTGCAATTTGGTTCTCATGTTTTTATTTAAAATAAATAATTTAATGAAACCGTTCCATAATAATTTATAGGAAGTCCTGGATAATAATATCTTGGCTGCGCGGTCCCGAAACCAACTGCATTTGGCAGAATCATCGAAGCATATTTCTCATTCATTACGTTATTAACTCCAAAAGCCAATTGAGAAGTTAAGTCAGGTAGAATTTTAAATCGATAGCCTGTTTTTAAATTCAGTACAGAATACGAATCGGAGTAAGCAGAATTAGCATCGTTCATTGGAATATCATCAGTGTACTGATAATCGGCATTTAAGTAAATTCCTAATTTGGTATCGAAAATTATTCCTGCATTGATTTTATTAGCAGGGACACCGGTAAGTTTATTTCCGGAATAATCGTTTCCGTTGTCTATAAATTCTTTAAATTTATAATTACCGATAGAAGATCCAATATAAGAGTTCAGATTAAAATACTTATTGATTTGCCAGTTGTGTTTCAATGTAATCTCAATTCCTTCATGCAGTGTTTTTCCAGCATTAACTCCTTCATATTGGTCATCGCCAATTCTTTTGGCAACCAATAAATCTTTAATTTCCATTCGATAAAGAGCAATTTCTGTGTAAAGATTTTTGTTGAATAAATAAAATTTTCCACCCAATTCAAAATTATAACCGTTTTCAGGCTTAATGTCTGAATTAATTGAACCAGTACTTGTTAGGGTTTCTTCAGTTGCAGGTAGTGAAAATCCACGACTTGCCGAAAAATAGATTGTTTGTTGTTGGCTTGGTTTAAACAACAAAGAAAATTGAGGCGAAAAAATGCCATCATAAGAATAGTTTTCAGTTGATGCTTGCTGAGATAAATAATTTGTTAATTCAAAGTTTGTTTTGTTATAATTTAAACCCAACTGAATTTCTAATTTCTCAGAAAGCAGCGATCTTAATTGCGAGAAAACATTAATAAAGCGTCTTATTTGATCGGTCTGTGTCACTTGATCTCCTTGTAAACTGCCTTGTCCGTTATTTTGTTGGTACAAATTTTCAAAAGTAGTACCATTGTAATTATCTAAAAAATATTCAGCACCGGCAATCAAATTATTTTTTATTCTACCTATTTTGAAATTTCCTGTAAATTGAGTTCTTGCTCCTGTTGCAAAGGTATATTGCTTCAAAACATCAAATGGTCGCGGTTCATTACTGTCTTTATAATTTACAAATATCGAAGTTGCATTTTTCCAGTTATTTGTAATATGAAAATCATAAGCTAGACCAGCTAAAGTAGATTTGTATTCTTTGTAACCTTTTGAAGCTACCCAAGTAAATGCACCCGACTGTGGACTATTATCGTAATCCTCTTTATCAATGGAACTCGGGATAAAGCCTTTTAAATAAGTATAGTTAGAGAAATAAGTCAGCTTGCGGTTTTGTTTTCTGAATAATTCACCCGAAATAGTAATTCCCTCCCGCTTGTACGCACTGTTCTCTCGCCAGCCGTCCATTTTTAAAGTATGATAATTTACAGTTAAGCTAGAGTTTTTTTGATTAGTACTAAAATTTAGATTATTTTTTAGCAAACCATAAGAACCAAATACGGAGCTTATCGATGCATTTTCTCCATCTGTTGCTGCTAATTGTGGCGTAATTAAAATAGCACCTCCCAATCCAGCACCATAATTACTCGAAAGTGGACCTTTAATAATCTCAATTTGATTTAAACCTTCGAGGTTAATGTCATCAATAACTGTTTCGCTATTTCCTGACGTGAGCGGAATACTGCCATAGAAAGCTCTAATTTTATTGGTACCATAAGGGGTTCGTGCGCCAATACCCCGAATCGAAATTCGGGTAGTTGTAAAATTGGATGATTGCATAAAAACTCCAGGAACAGTATTTATAACAGTTGTAATATCCGTCGCACTATTTTGCGTCAGGTCTTTTTTGGATAAGATCCCGATCGACGCTGGAGCATTCTGCAGACTATCATTAATATGTACAGAGCTTATTATAACTTGCTTGAGTTTTTCTGTTTTGACATTGTCATTATTAAGACCTTCTTGTTTTTGAGCAACACTATTTTGAAATACAGAAATTGCAATAACAAGAAGGTAATATTTTTTTAAGAACATAAAAAGATTTCTTTATTTATTAGCTGTTACTTTCCAGACTGTGTTTCCACTGTCATCATTTACGAGAAGAGATCCATCATTCATAACCGTAACAGCAACTGGTCGGCCATAAACTTCTGCTTTATCCGCATCGGCAATAAACCCAGTTAAGAAATCTTCGGGTTGACCAGCAGGTTTTCCATTTTTAAAAGGAACAAAAACCACTTTATAACCACTAATTTTTGCTCTGTTCCAAGAACCATGTTGCCCCACAAAAGCACCATTTTTATATTTTGCAGGAAACCCATCTTTATCATAAAAAGCAAATCCTAAAGAGGCAGTATGAGGACCAACAGAAACATCAGGGACAATTGCTTTTGCAGCCAGATCCTTGTGTGCTCCTTTCAGTCTTGGGTCCAAATTATTTCCGTAATAAGAATACGGCCAGCCATAAAAACCGTTTTTCTTAACACTTGTAATGTAATCCGGGACTAAATCATCTCCAATTTCGTCACGTTCATTAACGGCGGTCCACAGTTCATTGTTTGCAGGATTCCAGTCCATTCCCACAGGATTTCTAAGACCATATGCATAAATTATTTCACCGCTACCATCAGGATTTATTTCTAATATGTTAGCACGGCGGACTTCCTCGTCCATGCCATTCTCACCAACATTGCTTCCAGAACCAACCGAAACATATATTTTTGTACCATCAGCATTTGCTAGTAAATTTCGTGTCCAGTGATTGTTATAACCACCAGCAGGAAGTTCAAGGATTTTCTCTCCTTTGGTTTCTAATTTTAGTGGATTGTTTTGATAAGGATAACGATACAGTCCGTCTGTATTAGCGATATAGAAAAAGTCATTTAAAACAAGCATCCCAAAAGGCTTATTAAGATCAGAAATAAAAACATTTCTAGTCTCAAATTTTCCGTCCTTGTTAGTATCACGAAAAACGGTAATTTGATTTTTACTGGATCTGGTACCGCTTTCAACCACAAAAATGTCATTATTGGGAGCGATATAAGTCCAACGCGGATTTTCTAGCTTATCTGCAAATTTTGTAACAGTAAAACCTTCGGGTGCTGTAGGCGTTTTCCCTTCTGGCCATTCCACCATACTACTTTTTTTGGTTACAGATTCAGTCGCGTATGGTGGTGGAAGTGTCAAGTCACCCACCGCGGTTTTGACTACAATTGAGGGCTGTTTTGCCAATTTTTCTTTCGTTTCTTTTTTTACCTGACCGTTGCAGGATGCCAAGAATAGTAACGATGCTGTTGATAATATATGTATTGCTTTTCTCATTATATTGTAAATTAGATTTTTGAGACAATTTACTAAATTTAAAATATGTGAGAAAATTGTGTATAAATATTAAGTGATTTTTAACATTTTTAGTAAAATATAGCTGAGTTTATTTTGATACTTAGTTTTAGTTCTAATATTGTATCTTTGCCCTTTATTTTAAATTCCAAAAAGTGATTCAACTACATGACAAGACATTTGTACCTTTTATTTCTGCTCAAGAAATAGACAGTGCAATTCAAAGTTTAGCACAACAAGTAGAAGCCGAATTTGGACAAGAAATCCCAGTGTTTATTGGTGTTCTTAATGGGTCATTTATGGTTGTTTCAGATTTTATGAAGCATTATCAAAAACCATGTGAGCTTAGCTTTATCAAAATGGCATCTTATCAAGGTACCACTTCCACAGATGTTGTAAAGCAACTTATAGGTATCAATCAAGATTTGTCGGGACGTTCAGTTGTAATAATTGAAGATATCGTCGATACAGGAAATACCTTAGTAGAGCTCAAAGAATTATTCAAAGCTCAAAATATTAAGGAACTTAAAATTGCCACTCTTTTTTTCAAACCAGAAGCGTATAAAAAAGATATTAAAATCGATTATATCGGTATAAGTATTCCAAACAAGTTTATTGTAGGATACGGTCTGGATTATGATGAATTGGGACGCAATTTGCCAGAGGTATATCAGTTAAACGAATAAAAATTTTAAAAAAGAAAATAACTACACATAACTATCATGATTAACATTGTTTTATTTGGGAAACCAGGAGCAGGAAAAGGAACTCAAGCTGAATTCTTAAAAGAAAAGTATAATTTGACACATCTTTCTACGGGAGATATTTTTCGTTTCAATATGAAAAATGATACCGAATTGGGGAAATTGGCAAAATCATATATAGAATTAGGAGACTTAGTACCAGACGAAGTGACAATCAAGATGCTTGAAGAAGAAGTGAATAAAAACGCAGATTCAGCAGGATTTTTATTCGACGGATTCCCGAGAACAATTGCACAAGCAGACGCTTTAGATGCATTTTTAAAAAGTAAAAGTTGGGAAATTACGGCAACTATAGCATTAGAAGCAGATGATAATATTCTTGTAGCGCGCTTGCTAGAGAGAGGTAAAACTTCTGGTAGAGCAGACGATCAAGACGAAGAAAAAATTCGCAACCGTTACCAAGAATATAATGAGAAGACAGCACCGCTTATTGGGTACTATCAAGAACAAAACAAATTTCGTGCAGTAGACGGTATCGGAACAATAGAAGAGATTACACAAAGATTGACACAAGTTATAGATAATTTGTAGCAATTCCAGCTGTACGTTGCAAGTCCTCGTTCAAAAAACTATTTTTCTAATGCCTTAAAAGAAGCTTCTTTCAGTCGCTCTTGTAAGCCAAGAAAAATTAGTTTTTTGACCTCCGGGCTTTCCACTGCCATCTGGGCTAATAGAGTTCAAGAGGCAGCAGCTACAAACAAAACAACATTTATCTTTCACCTCATAATTTATAAAAAGTGGAAATAGTTATAATTTTTTTTCTGATACTCCTTAACGGACTTTTCTCCATGTCTGAAATCGCATTGATTTCAGCAAGAAAAAACCGTTTAGAATCTGCTGCAAAAAAAGGAAATAAAAATGCTAGAATTGCTCTAGAATTGGCTAATTCTCCAAATAAATTTTTATCAACGGTACAGATAGGTATTACTTTAATCGGAATCTTAACGGGTATTTATAGTGGTGACAAAATCACCACCGATGTGCAGGATTTTGTGAATACAATTGAGGTATTAAGACCTTATGCGTCCACAATTGCAGTTGGTATTGTAGTCGTTATTTTAACTTTTTTCTCTTTGGTTCTTGGGGAGTTGCTTCCCAAACGTATTGGGTTAAATCATCCAGAACGCATTGCCAAGTTTGTAGCGATGCCAATGAGAGTTGTATCTGTTGTTACAGCTCCATTTATATGGTTACTTACAAACTCAACAGAATTTTTATTGAAGGTTTTGCAAATTAAACCTACGGCAGACGGGCGAGTAACTGAAGAAGAAATTAAAGCCATTATAAAAGAAGGTACTGAAGGTGGGGAAATACAGGAAATTGAGCAAGATATTGTAGAACGCGTTTTTCATATAGGGGATAGACGAATTAATTCGTTAATGACACATAGAAAAGCAGTAGTGTTACTACCCTTAAATGCAAACAAGGAGGAAGTACGTAAATTTATTTTAGAAGAAATTCATTCTATTTACCCAGTTTATGGAGAGAATTACGATGATATAGTTGGTGTTGTCGAATTAAAAAATATTTTTGCAGACATCGAGAATGACGATTTTAGTTTGCAAAAGAGCATGAGCGAAGCACGTTACATGATGGAATATACTTCTGCTTATAAAGCATTAGAAGAATTTAAAAAATCAAGTGTTCGTTATGCATTAGTTTCAGACGAGTACGGTGTTTTTCAAGGTATGATTACTTTAAATGATATATTAGAAGCATTAGTAGGAGATGCATCAGATTTTCATAAAGAGGAATTTCAACTCCTAGAAAACAAAGACGGAAGCTGGCTCGTAGACGGACATTATTCTTTACACGATTTTTTAACGTATTTTGAATTAGACGATTTAATAAATGATTATGAGGTAACTACTGTTAGCGGATTAATCATGACCGAATTAACACATATACCAAAAGAAGGCGAGATCTTAATTTGGAAAAAAATGGAATTGACCGTCGTCGATATGGATGGCGCTAAGATTGATAAAGTAATGGTAAAGACATTACAAAAATAATATGGTTTGCGCCTAGTTTTCAGTTGTAGTTGCTACTGAAGATAAGGAATGCGACTAAATACTTTAGGAATTATGACAGAAGGAAATTTTGTAGATTATGTAAAAATATTTGTTTCATCTGGTAAAGGTGGAAAAGGATCTACACACTTACATAGAGAGAAATTTATTGAAAAAGGTGGACCAGATGGTGGTGATGGAGGTCGTGGAGGTCATGTGATCTTGGTAGGTAACAAAAGCTTATGGACTTTATTTCACCTTAAATTTGCACGTCACGTAAAAGGTGGACATGGTGGTGATGGTGGTGGTGCTCGTAGTACTGGTGCCGATGGAGATGATAAGTACATCGAAGTTCCATTGGGAACGGTAGTAAAAGATAAAGAAACAGGTGAAATACTTTTTGAAATCACTGACGATGGAGAGAAGCAAATTTTATCTCGCGGTGGTAAAGGTGGTTTAGGGAACTGGCATTTTAGAAGTTCAACAAATCAAACACCTCGTTATTCACAACCAGGTTTACCAGGTGTAGAGATGGATGTTATTCTTGAGCTAAAAGTTTTGGCCGATGTAGGATTGGTAGGTTTTCCAAATGCAGGAAAATCAACTTTATTGTCTGTATTGACATCTGCAAAACCAAAAATAGCCGATTACCCGTTTACTACTTTAAAACCAAACTTAGGAATTGTGGCTTACAGAGATTTTCAATCATTTGTAATCGCAGATATCCCAGGAATTATTGAAGGTGCTGCTGAAGGTAAAGGATTAGGACACTATTTTTTACGCCACATTGAGCGTAATTCAACATTATTATTCCTAGTGCCTGTAGATACTCCAGACATAAAAGGAGAATATGATATTTTAGTCAATGAGTTGACGAAATACAATCCAGAAATGCTCGACAAAGAACGTTTATTAGTCATCTCAAAATGTGATATGCTAGACGAAGATTTGCAAAGTGAATTAAAAGTAGAATTAGACGAAGCTTTTCAAAATATTCCTTATATGTTTATTTCATCTGTAGCCCAACAAGGTTTGACAGAGTTGAAAGATAAACTTTGGAAAATGTTGAATGAATAACAATTTTAAGTTTTATAAAAGTGAGCCCGATATTTTATCGGGCTCACTTTTTTTATAATGGTAAGGAATAATTATAATAGATAAACTAAACATTACTTATTATAATTATCAAATAAATATTCGAGTGTTTCATTAATATTGTTGGCTTCGATTTTTGGATAAATTATCTTTTTATCCAACCAATTCTCAATGACCATTGCAAAATCATCTCCTGCATCATATACTACAGGAACCCCTAGTTTTCTTAAGGCTTCTGCGTTACATTCTTGCTCATAATGATTTTTTATAGGGATAGATAAAATTTTCTTTTCGAGGTATAGCGCTTCAGATGGAGTCTCAAAGCCGCCTCCAGTAATTATTCCATCACAACTTATTAAACTTTTATTGAATTTCTTCTGGTTAACTGGGAAGTATGTAATGTTATTAATTGTGTGTTGCTTCTCTACAGTATCCAAAAACCAGTGAAAATGTGTAGTCGATAAAGAGGAGAATGCTTTCTCCAAACAGTCTTTATCGAAGGAAGGAAGATAGACAGTAATGTGTCCTAAGTTGTTAGGATCTGCATTAATTATTTCGTCCTTGATAATAGGGGGACGAATAAAAGAATCATATTTTGCAAAATGCAATCCTATATTTTGCGGTGCTGGTGCATAGTGTTTAAATATGAGTTCACCCATCACGCTTCTGTTTTGTGGTCTAGGAGTATTACTCGATATAAAACTTGCCTGATGACCAAATTGTACTGAGTGTACTTTCTGCATTTTACAGGCCAATGCGGTAACCGAATCAAAATCGTTGATTATTACATCATAGTTTTTTAATGGTAGATTATCAGCATCTTTATAGATTTGACGCGGTCGAATATTTTTTATAATGTTAGGATAATGTAAACCACCACATTTGCTGTAATACAGACTACAACCTTTGCTCTTAAATTTGATAGGTAAATTAAAATCCAAGCTTGCATTATTTCCGCTGAGAAAAAAGTCAACTTCTCCAAATTTTTGTAGATAAGGATATAGTTGCGTTGCCCGACTAATGTGTCCGTTGCCTGTGGCTTGAATAGCATAAAATATTTTCATTTGGTTTTGATAATAGAGCTTGATAAAATGATTTAGAAACAAAAGATTTTAGCTCCAATTGTACATGACTAATGTAGAAGCTAATTGTTAGGTCAACATATTTTAAAGTTTTTATTACCGTTATGATTTTATTAGTTTCTTTTATTACTGAGGTTCTTCAAAAAATAGAGAATTCCTATATTTTTTTCTTTATTTTTGAAGAATGAAATATGTATTACTATTACTTTTCCCGATACTATTGTTTTCTCAAACCAGTTACGAGAAAGCCAAAGAAAGTTTTGATATGGATAAAAGCGAGCGCTCTAAGAAACAATTTGAATTAACTTTAAAAAGTGATCCTAATAACCTAAATGCTTTAGAAGGCTTAGGCGATATCGCAGGTTTTAATAAGTATTGGGATCAAGCACTACAATATTATGGTAAGCTCAAGGTATTAAAACCGACAGGCGCTGATTATCATTATAAATATGGAGGAGCACTAGGAATGAAGGCTCTTGAAGTAAATAAATTTAAAGCACTTGGTATGATTAGCGATATCAAAGGCTCTTTCGAAAAAGCCATTCAGCTAGAGCCCAAACATATTGAAGCACGCTGGGCCTTGATAGAATTGTATCTCAAATTACCGGGGCTTATTGGCGGGAGTGAATCCAAAGCTACTACTTATTCTAATCAACTATTATCTTTGTCGCCTGTAGATGGCTATTTGTCTAGAGGTCATATCGAGGAATATTATGAGCGTTACAAATCGGCAGAGGTGTTTTATAAAAAGGCTATTGTAGTAGGAGGGTCGAAAAATGCATACCAAACTTTGGCTAATCTTTACAAAAATAAGATGAGTGCGCCAGAAAAATCAAAATCCATATTAGAAGAATACAAACAGAAAAACGCAACCAAGTAACTTAAATTAGTTGCAGTTACCATAGATAAAGAGTAAAAATAAATGAAAACACATTTTATAGCTATAGGAGGAAGTGCGATGCACAATTTAGCCTTGGCACTTCATAACAAGGGATATCAAGTTACAGGGAGCGATGATGCTATTTTCGAACCATCTAAATCACGTTTAGATAAAAAAGGCATCCTTCCAGCTGAATTGGGATGGTTTCCAGAGAAAATCACGCAGGATATAGAAGCTATTATTCTGGGGATGCATGCCAAAGCAGATAACCCAGAATTATTAAAAGCACAAGAATTAGGATTGAAAATTTATTCATATCCTGAATTTTTATACGAACAGTCCAAAAATAAAACACGTGTAGTTATTGGAGGATCACATGGCAAAACAACGATTACTTCGATGATTTTACATGTAATGCATTATCACAATATCGAAGTTGATTATATGGTAGGTGCACAGTTAGAAGGCTTTGATACAATGGTACATCTTACCGAGACAAATGATTTCATGGTGTTAGAAGGTGATGAATACTTGTCTTCGCCAATTGATAGAAGGCCAAAATTTCATTTATACCAACCCAACATTGCTTTGATTTCAGGAATTGCTTGGGATCATATTAATGTGTTTCCGACCTATGATAATTACGTGGAGCAATTTGAGATTTTTATCGATAAAATTACAAACGGAGGTATTTTGGTTTACAATGAGGAGGATGCAGAGGTGAAGCGTGTAGCTGAAGCTGCAAATTGTCCTATTCGAAAATTACCTTATACCACTCCAAATTATAAAGTTGAAAACGGAACTACTTTGCTAGAAACTCCAGAGGGTGATATGCCAATTGAAGTTTTTGGAGCGCATAATTTGAATAATTTAGCTGGAGCCAAATGGATATGTCAAAATATGGGCGTAGATGAGGCTGAGTTTTATGAAGCTATCGCTAGCTTCAAGGGAGCGTCAAAACGCTTAGAAAAAATAGGAGAGAGTAGAGGGAAAGTTGCTTACAAAGACTTTGCACATTCACCCAGTAAGGTGGCGGCAACGACGAAGGCTGTAAAGGAACAATACCCTGATCGTAAACTCATCGCTTGCCTGGAGTTACATACTTATAGTAGTTTGAATGCCGCATTTTTGAAAGAATATGAAGGAGCACTAGAACATGCAGATATTGCTGTAGTTTTTTATTCTCCAGACGCGGTAAAGATAAAACAACTTCAAGAAGTAACTTACGATCAAATAGCCACAGCTTTTAACCGTAAAGATTTAATTATTTATACAAATCCCATAGCTTTCAAGGAATACTTGTTTGGATTAGACTTTAATAACTCGGCATTATTGTTAATGAGCTCAGGAAATTACGGAGGACTTAACTTTGATGAGGTAAAAGCATTGATGCAATAAGTTTTTAATATATTTTTTACAAAAGACTTTTGATTTAAGATGATGAAAATTTTAAATCAAAAGTCTTTTTCTATTTCAATAAGGATGTAAAGAGAACGCTATTTCTTTGAATGAAGATGAGTTTGTGTTTTCTCATAACTGTAAAATAGTAATGCTATAAATATTCTTATAAGGTATAAAGTTGTATGACAAATAGTTAAAACATCGTTGTTTTATGCAAATTAAAGTGTTGTGATACTCACTTTTGAACCATGTAAAAAATAGTTACGAGTCACAACGAAATTGTGAGGGTATATCTTTTTTTTATGTAGCTTAGCGTTATCGGTGCATTATCAATTACGTCAAGATATTCTGTATGGAAAACAATCATTTCCCAATAACTCATTGGTCTGAGGACGATAAACCTCGCGAAAAATTAATGCTCAAGGGCAAAAATGCGCTAAGTGATGCTGAGCTAGTAGCTATCTTAATTGGCTCTGGTAGTCGCAATGAGTCGGCAGTAGAATTAAGTAAAAGAATTTTAAACTCCGTCGGTGGTAATTTAAATGCTCTGGGTAAATTGTCATTAGCACAATTAGTCGAATTTAAAGGAATCGGTGAAGCCAAAGCTATATCGATTATGGCAGCTTCAGAATTAGGACGTAGGCGTAGGGCAGAAGATGCAGTAGAATTGACCAAAGTCACGTCAAGCAAATTAGTTTTTGAAATTATGCAACCTATCATTGGTGAATTGCCTCATGAAGAATTTTGGATATTATATCTTAATAATTCGAATAAAATTATTTCAAAACGACAATTAAGCATTGGAGGGATTACTGGAACGTTAGTAGATGTACGTTTAGTATTCAAGAATGCTTTAGAACTAGGAGCTGTTTCTCTTATTTTATGTCACAATCATCCATCGGGTACGTTGGTGCCAAGTGAAGCAGACAAGAATATTACAAAAAAATTGAAGATAGCTGGTGAGAGTCTAGAAGTTAAAGTTTTGGATCATTTGATTGTAACCGAGAATAATTATTTTAGCTTTGTAGATGAAGGAATTTTTTAAGCACAATGAGAACACACCCTATAAACCACGTTTTTTTTGATTTAGACCACACCCTATGGGATTTCGATAAAAACTCATCTTTGGCATTCGAAAAAATATTCAGTATAAGTCATCCTACTATTGAAATAGCATCTTTTATTAAAGAGTACATTCCGATTAATCAATCTTGTTGGAAATTGTTTCAATACAATAAAATAACACAAGAAGAATTGCGTTATAACCGTTTAAAGTTCTCATTTGATGCCTTGAGTTATTCAATAACAGATGATGAAATTGAATACATTTCTGAAAAATATATTGAGATATTGCCAGACCACAATCACCTCTTTGATGGAACTTTTGAAATTTTAGAGTACCTACAATCAAAGTATACCTTACATATCATAACAAATGGTTTTGCTGAGGTTCAGAGTAGAAAGATCAATAATGCGCTCTTAGCACCATTTTTTGCCACCATTACGAATTCAGAAATTGCAGGAGTTAAAAAACCAAATCCTATAATTTTTGAATATGCACTAAATTTAGCGAATGCCAAGAAGGAAAATAGTGTGATGATTGGCGATTCACTGGACGCTGATGTGCAAGGAGCTCTTGATTTTGGTTTAGATGCTATATTTTTTGGCGAAAGTAATGCAGCTGTTTCTTCAACTATTAAGCAAGTGAATCATTTATTAGAAATTAAAAAATATCTGTAAAACAAGCAACAACAATTTTAAATAAATACCATAAACATGAAAACAAAAGTATTATTACTACTAGCACTTATTAGCAATTCAATATTTGCACAATCAATAAATGACTATGCAGCTGTCATAGTTCCCGTTAAATATAGTTTTCAAAGTGAGGAAAATCAATTTAGACTTTCGACTCTAACAAAATTTAATTTGGAAAAAGCAGGTATTGTTGGCGTATATTCAAATGTTAATTATACAAATGATTATCCAGATAGATGCAGCCTTCTTACTGCAGATGTAGTAAAATCTTCGGGGTTTTTGGTCACCAAATTAACCATAGAATTTAAGGACTGTTATGGTAATGTAATATTTACATCAGAAACAGGTAGAAGTAAAGAGAAAGATTACGGTGAAGCCTACAGAGAAGCATTAAATGATGCTTTTACCTCAGTCATCAATTTAGGTTATAAGTACAACAGCAAAGCGAGCGCTACGAGAGTTAAAGAGAGTGTAGTACCATCACAAAATACCAGTGCAACTGTAGCAATCAATCCGGTTTCTTCTGTAGCAGTAAGTAATAAAGATGTTCTTTATGCACAGCCTAATGAGACAGGTTATCAATTAATTGATCAATCTCCAAAAGTAGTTATGAAATTGATGAAAACAGGAAATCCAAATTCATTTATTGCTATCAAAGGGGATATTCAAGGAATTTTGTCGCTAAAAGACAATAAATGGTTCTTTGACTCTTATAAAGATGGAGTCTTAATCTCAGAACTAATATTAGTAAAATTTTAAATATAATTCAATAATATAAAAATGCCTTTTGATGTAGTTAAACTTCAAAAGGCATTTTTTATTTTTAATAATTGTATTTATCTTTCCACCTGTTTTTTAAAAATTCTCTAGTCGTATTTTCTCTAGAATTTTGACCAGGATTGTATAAAACAGTTTTGGATAATTCGTTTGGTAAATATTCTTGCGCTTCAAAATTGTTAGCATAATCATGTGAATATTTGTAATCATCACCATACCCCAACTCTTTCATTAATTTGGTCGGTGCGTTCCGCAGATGGATGGGCACAGACAAATCGCCTGTTTGCTTTACCAATTGCTGCGCTTGATTTATTGCCATATAACTTGAATTACTCTTTGGAGATGTAGCTAAATATACTGCACATTGGCTCAAAATTATTCTACTCTCAGGATATCCAATCGTGGTCACTGCTTGAAAAGTATTGTTTGCCATTATCAAAGCTGTAGGATTGGCATTACCAATATCTTCACTGGCGGAAATAAGCATTCGTCTAGCAATAAATTTAACATCTTCACCTCCTTCAATCATTCTAGCAAGCCAATATACGGCTCCATTAGGGTCGCTTCCGCGTATTGACTTTATAAAAGCCGAGACAATGTCATAATGTTGTTCACCGCTTTTGTCATACATTACGGTGTTTTGTTGCACTAATTGTAAAACACGCTCGTTTGTAATTTCAATTTCGTCTCCACTGGAGGCATTTATGACCAGTTCAAAAATATTTAATAGCTTACGACCATCACCGCCCGAAAGTCGCATTAAAGCTTCTGTTTCAGTTAGAGTTATACTTTTTGTTTGTAAGTAAGGGTCGGTTTTCAACGCTCTTTGCAATAATGCAAGTAAATCATCCTTAGTAAAGGGGTTTAATATGTAAACCTGACAACGCGATAACAGTGCTGGGATCACTTCAAAACTCGGATTTTCAGTAGTCGCGCCAATCAATGTTATCCAACCTTTCTCTACTGCTGCCAATAATGAATCTTGCTGTGACTTGCTAAATCGATGAATCTCATCAATAAATAGTATTGGATTTTTGGTAGTAAATAATCCGCCGCTTTGCTTTGCTTTGTCAATTACTTCTCTAATATCTTTAACACCAGAATTGATCGCACTTAAAACATAAAATGGGCGCTTAGATTCTTGCGCTATAATCTGTGCCAATGTTGTCTTTCCAGTTCCAGGAGGGCCCCATAGTAGGAGTGAAGGAATAATTCCTCTAGCTATTTGCTGCGTGAGCGAGCCATTTGGCCCTACGAGATGTGCTTGACTAATATAGTGATCCAATGACTGGGGACGTATGCGTTCTGCTAATGGTGCTTCCATTTGTTTGCTCTTAAATAAAATTGTTAGCTGTATAAAAGTAAGATTTTACAAAATTAAGGATTCTATTTTTAATCAGGAGCTATTCCCGCTCTCCACTGTATCTTTTATGATCTCTTTAAAAAACGAGAACATAAAAGGATACCGTTACGATCGCGGCTAAAAATTAGTTTGGACTTTATCAACCTTTAATTTAACTCAAGGTATTTTGTAGCTGACATAATTGCACAATATCCTTCTTTGGATACATTCTTGCTTTTAATTTTCTAAAGTTAAATTTATGGAAGACGATTTTAAATTTTCTAATCGAGTTTGGAGTTCTCCACTTTTCTTTGTGTTATCACTTTGGGTAATTTATTGGCTTCAAATACGATTTGATTACGATTTTATAGAGAACGGAATACTTCCCCGTACTTTTTCAGGTTTACAAGGAATTTTATTTAGTCCCTTTGTACATGCAGATTTAAGTCACTTGTATAATAATTCCCTCCCTTTAATAGTGCTGTTGGCAGCGTTGCAATTTTTCTATTCAAAGGAGGCGACTTTAGTAATAGTATTAGGAATCGTACTGTCAGGATTAGGTACGTGGCTAATTGGACGGTCCAATTACCATATTGGTGCAAGTGGATTAATATATGTACTCTTCAGCTATATATTTTTTAAAGGAATTATGAGCAAGCATTATAGATTAGTAGCGTTATCACTTACAGTTATTTTAGTTTACGGTGGGATGGTCTGGTACATTTTTCCAAATCCCGAACCGTCGGGAGATGAGGTGATTTCTTGGGAAGGTCATCTTGCAGGATTAGCAACAGGATTATTATTGGCCTTTTACAAGAAAACACCAGAATATCAGAAACCCAAAAAATACGAGTGGGAACTTCCAGATTATAATGCCGCTGAAGATAAATTTATGCAACGCTTCGACGAAAATGGTAATTTTGTTAACCTCCCGGAACCCGAGCCTGAACCCGAACCTTATTTTTATTCTGATTGGAATATAAATTACGAGATTACCGCAAACAAAAAAGACGAATCAGAGCCTGAGCTCTAATTCGTCTTTAATACTAAATAGGTAAACCTACTAGCTATTTTTTAATTTGATTACCAACCTGGGTTTTGTTGTGCTGCCAGTGTTGGATTGGTATTTAATTCATTTATAGGGATAGGCCATAAGAATCTAAAGTCGTCTGCAGGTATTGCGAGTTGGAGACGAGGACCAGTATATTCTGTTCCAAGTGTGTATTCAGCGGCTAAAGGCGGTTCTGCATTTTTAAGTTTTGCAGGGATTCCAGCAGAGGGAGCAATATCATCCTTTTCAAGTCTTTGAATATCAGACCATCTTCTTCCTTCCATTAAAAACTCTATTCTTCTTTCAGTAAGAATTGCATTTACAATTAGCGTAGGCGTATTCAAATTAGTAGCAGTGTACGCTTGTGTTGCAGGCGTTGCAAGTGATCTATTTCTTACGGTATTTAACATCGTTAATGCAGATGTTAAATTAGGAGTAGTCAAACGTGCATTTGCTTCTGCCATGTTTAATAATACTTCTGCATATCTTATGATTGGTGAGCCGTCTGTAAAATTAGTGACATCCTTATATTTGTTCGTGTATATACGTCCTGAGATATTTTGAACCATACCTGTTAATGGAGTTGCATCTCTTCTTTTGTCATCAGTTAGCCATTTTGTATTTCTCCAGATAATAGGGCTTATGGCTACTAGTCTTCTTCCACCGTACATCGCTCCTAAGGCTCCGTTTGTTCCAGGATTAGCAGTGCTTGAATGTGATAGAGAGAAAATGGATTCAGTGTTGGTAAAATTTGAAGCTAATATAAATGGAGTTCCAGGACTTGCTGGTAAAGAGTATGTAGTTAATTTGTTGCCCTCTGTAATTACATTTGCCCAGTCTCTCTTTTGTAAATAAACTCTTGTCTTAAATGCAATAGCAGCATTTTTACTTGCTTTTGTAACGCTAGTATTTGTAATAAGGCTTTCGGCATCATTTAAATCGCTCAGAATTTTAGTGTAGCATTCTGCTACCGTATTTCTTGGTTTTAGTATTTCTGAATCAATTTCTACTTGTGTATTTATTCCAACCTCTCGATAAGGTATTCCAAGGTGAGATGCTGTAGGTGTATAATTATAACATCTAGCAAAATAATTAAGTAGTTCAAAATGTGTAATTGCTCTCAGGAATTTGGCTTGACCAATATAGTCATTACCAACTGCACTAGTAATAACTCCATTAGCTACTGCCGTATTCACTCCCTCTATCATCAAATTACATCTGTTTATTAGTCGATAACCGTCAATCCAATAGTACACATTATTTGCCGACCCAACGTCATAAGTTGCTGCATAAGTTATTCCATAAAAAGTAGCAGTAGTAACTACGTCTTCTCCTCTACAGTCTCCTTGCTCGACAAATGCGGCTCCCCATATATAACCCCTTCCTCCATTATTATCCGTGCTATTATATCTACCTATCGCGGCAGCATTATAAACTCCATTCATTGAGGCAAGGACATAATCAGCAGTAGTAAAGGCGTCTTCCTCTGCGATATTAATTATCGGACTTAAATCCAGTAAGGTTTCTTCTGAGCAGGAATGCATTCCTAAAACGACTACAGAAAGAAGTATAGTTTTAAATATATTTTTCATCTTTAAATTTTATTAAAAGTTAACGTTAATACCAAAGGAAATGGTTTTGGTACGTGGTGTCCCTATGTAATCTACACCTGAGTAATTAGCAACTTGAGTATTTTGCATTTCTGGGTTGATTCCAGAATAGTTTGTGATCATAACCAAACCTTGAGCCAATGCATAAATACGGAAAGTATCAATTTTAATTTTTGATGTAAACTTTCTAGGTATTGTGTAACCTAGTGTTATATTATCCAAAGTGATAAAATCCCCATCTTCTAAAAATCGAGTATTTAAACTACTTGATAAATTTGTGAAGGCGCTAGTATTTCCAACAATACGCGGTGTCCACCCGTCACCAGGATTATCAACACTCTGCCATCTTCCTAAAATCTCTGTACCATTATTTGAGAAGTCTTGTGTTAATAAATCTCTACGAGTAGCATTAAAAATCTTGTTCCCACCACTAAATCTTATCAAGAAACCTAAATCAACTCCTTTGTAAGTAAAAGTATTGTTAAATCCGCCATAGAATGTTGGTAAAGGATTTCCGACTACAGATCTATCTGTGGTGGAGCTTAACGAACTCTCTGTACCTGTTACGGCTGGGTTTGAAGGGTCATAAACATAATATTTACCTGTGTTAGCATTTCCTTCTACTAAACTGTTATCAGCTTTATAGTAAATAGGGTTTCCGGTCATTGCATTCACGCCGTAATATCTGTAACCATAAAGTGCTCTCAAAGGCTCTCCTTCTCGAATAATATTATAATCGTACGTAATGTCTTGACCATCAAACAGACCTGTAACTTTATTTTTTATTAGTGTAAGGTTTGCTGATACATCCCAAGTGAAATTCTCTTTTGTGTATTTGTAACTTGCAGTAAATTCGAGACCTTTATTATATAGAGAACCTATATTTTTATAAATGGTATTTCCTGGTATACCAAGTGAAGGAGCTTGTGGAGTTTCAAGAATTAACTGGTCTACATCGTTTAAAAAGTAATCAAAAGTAAATTTTACTTTGTCGTTAAATAATCCTAATTCAACACCGTAATCTGTTTTCTTACTTCTTTCCCATTGCAATTGGTTATTTTGAAACTGAGAATATCCAATACCATTTAAGGAGCCATAAGGTGAACTAGTAGTTAAACCTAAATACGGATATTTGCTGGTAGTTTCAGTATTACCAACCTCTGAGTATGAAGCTCTAACTTTTAAATCAGATATTACAGAACGTAAAGGCTCCATAAATTTTTCATTGGAGATTGTCCATCCTGCTGAATATCCTAGAAAGTTATTCCATCTTGTTTCTTCACCTAATTTTGAGATTCCGTCTCTACGAAGAGATGCCTGAATAAAGTATCTGCTATCATAGTTATAACTAGCACGTCCTACATATGACATAATGCCCTCTTCGTTCATATTACCTCCTGAATCTTTTGTAGTATATGAGTTGGTAACTAAACCTTGGTTATAAAAATCAGAAAGAATTGTGGTTCCTTGTCCCCAAAAGTTTTCATATTTCTGTTTTTGATATTCAGAGACAGCTGTTATTCCAATGCTGTGTTTTTCTGCAAGCGTTTTGTTATAATTTAAAATATTTTGCCAGTTGTAGCGGAAATATTCACTACTATCATTGTACAAAGTACCTTTTTGTGCAAAACCATCTCCATTTAAAGGGTTAAGGTATTGAAAACCTTTATTGGTAGAGCTGTCAACACTTCCTTGGATTTTAAAGTTTAAATCAGTCGTAATTTTGGCAGACGCAAATGTACTTGCTAATATTCTTGTAATTTTTGAAGAATACTTGTTTTTATCCATGATGTAAACAATATTTGGTAAACTGTTTGCAATCCCAGTTAAATTGTCCCATTGTCCCACTCTGTTATTAACTAAATCTATGTTATATCCTGTAGAATTCGCGGCATTATAGATTGGGATGTTAGGCAACATTTTAGTAGCTGCATATATGCTTCCCGATAGAGCGTTACCATTTGTTCCTCCAGTATTCAATCCATCGTATTCCGTTTTTGTTAATCCGATGTTAGTACCGATAGTTAACCACTTTGTCACGTTAGCATCAATATTTACGCGTAATGTGTAACGTGTCATATCGTTTGCTTTAGCTAGTCCTTCTAGATCAGTGCTTCCTAATGAAAAGTAAAATTTTCCCTTATCAGTACCACCACTTACAGATAAATTATTGTTTACTTGAGATGCATTCTTTTTTAAGGTTGCTTTTTGCCAGTCTGTATTAAATGTATCTCCAACTGCCCAAGTTGTTGCACCTGATTTTTCTTTTGATATTGTCAAAAAATCGGGTGTTTGTAATAAATCGTATGTTTTTACGGCATTAGAGAAACCAAATGAATTACTGAAACTAGTTTTAATAGTGCCTTTTTTACCACTTTTAGTGGTGATTAAAATAACACCATTGGCAGCTCTAGAACCGTAGATAGCAGTAGCAGCACCATCTTTCAAAATTTCATAAGACTCGATGTCGTTAGGATTGATGTCACCTAGTCCATTTGTTTGTGCAACACCACCGGTATCACCAGTAAGAATTGGCATACCGTCTACAATTACTAAAGGATAAGTCCCTCCAGTTATTGAGGCAATACCTCTAATTCTAAATATTGGTGCAGCACCTAGTATTCCAGAATTAGCAATAACTTGTACTCCTGCAGCTCTACCTGCTAATTGAGATTCAAGACTTGGAGTAACGAGATTATTTAAATCCTTTCCTTTAATAGAGGAAATTGATCCTGTTACCTCTTTTTTCTTTTGAACTGCGTAACCTATCAAAACAACTTCTTCTAGCTCTTCAGCTGAATTTTCCATTTTGATGTTCATCTTAGTTGATCCAGCAGTCACCTCTTGGGTTTTTGTGCCAATGTAGCTAAAAATTAATGTTTGGTTGGCAGATGCTATAATTGCATACTTTCCTTCCATGTCAGATTGAGTACCCGACTTTGTCCCTTTCACGAGAATACTTACCCCAGGGAAGGGTAAGCCTGTGTTGTCTGAAACAACACCTGAAACAATTCTTTCTTGAGCAAATGTGATTTGCGTCATAAGTACTACTGCTAGTACTAAGAGTCCATGTAATTTTAGCTTCATTTTAAATTTTGCTTTATGTTAGTGTTTCAAAAATATTAATAAAATGTTAATGGAATTGAATTTTACCTAATATTTTGAGCTTTAGTGCGTATTTTTTTCAGTTTGTTTGTTAACTTGATGTTAATATATTAATCGCGGTTTAATTTTATCTTTTTAATTATTAAACGTGATTTTATTTATGAAATTAGTAAAAGTTAGAAAGTGAAATTTATTTTTAAATGATAAATAAATTTAATTAAGTAAGAATTGGAGTAATAAACAGATGAAGAAAAAATTTATAATTTAAATAAAACGTCAGAAATGTTTAATAACTTAACATAATTAACACATAAATAAGCAAATAGCTTACTTATGATCATAGTTATTAGGAAGAGTAATTAATACAATTTAGCATTCTCTAACGATTTATTTGTTTCGATTTAAGGCGAAGTAGATAAATGTTGAATGTTTTCGAATGATTGAGTCTTAATCATTAAATTAGACTCTCAATTTTACCATTTTATTAAGTAAAAAAGTTTGTTCTGTGGCAAGTTTGAACTTTGGGAGATTGATGGTAATTAATATTTACAAAAGGATAGGTGAGAAGCTTTTACTAAATTAAGTAAACAGTAAAATTCCATCTTTTTCTAGTAAAAATATTTTCACCGCTTAATAAAATTTTTGAAATTCACTACTGTTTAGGTTGGTAGATGTTGAATGGTTTGTTACATAGTTCGAAGTGAATATGTGCTAGAGCTGAATTGTTAATATCAATGAGTATTAATAGCTCACTGTTGTAAATAAAAAAACCGAATCAAAGCATTTGCTTCAATTCGGTTCTAAAAATACCAAAATAAAATAATCGTATTTAATATACTTTTAATTAATTTCTTTGTCTCACAGCTTCGTATAAAAATGCTCCACACGCCACCGATACATTTAATGAGCCTATAGTACCAAACATGGGAAGTTTGGCTTTTTCGTCTACAATTTTAAGTACTGAAGGGTTAACTCCACGGTCTTCAGATCCCATTATAATTGCAACACCTTCTTTAAGCGAAATATCATATATATTCTTATCTGTTTTCTCTGTTGCTGCTACTGTTTTAATACCGCTTGCTTGTAATAAGAAAATTGCATCTTTAATGTGTTCTACTTTACATATTGGAATGTTAAATACGGCACCTGCAGATGTTTTTACAGTATCTCCATTTACGGGAGCTGAACCCGATTTTTGAACGATGATTCCATTCACTCCTGTGCACTCCGCAGTACGGATAATAGCGCCAAAGTTACGGGCATCTGATATCTGGTCCAAAATTAAAAACAATGGTGCTTTTCCGTTTTCCACAACAGTTTCAATCAGAGTTTCCAAATCAAAAAAGGAAATAGGAGAGATACTAGCGACAGCACCTTGATGATTATTGGGAGTAAGTCTGTTTAGCTTTTCGACGGGAACATAAGAAAAGTTAATGTTTCCTCGTTTCATTACTTTCATTAAATCCTTCATCAGTTCGCCTGAAGCTTCTTTTTGAATATATACTTTATCAACAGTTGCACCAGCCTGAATGGCTTCAATGATCGCTCTAATCCCAAATATTTGATGTTCTTTTTCCATGAGGCAAAGATATAAAAAAACCATCAGCGAAAGCTGATGGTTTTAAAATTATGTTATAATTTACGATAGGATATTAATTATTATCCCACCAAACCTTAGTTGTCAAATTAGTAACTACTGTCGCGTTTGGATTGTAGTTTCTTTCATCAGAAGGTGTTGGTACTCTTACAGGAATCGTAGTGATATTTCCGTTAGGATTTGCTACTAATGCAGGGAATCCAGTTCTTCTATAATCATTATAAGGTTCCAATGTTAAGAATAACGCATTGTATTTCTGTTGAATGATATTTGATAGATTAACTGTCGCAGTCGATGCTGCAACGAAAGCTGCTGTAGCATCTGTTCCAGTAATTTTAAGAACAGAAGCTTTAACACCATTTTCTAAAGCAGTTTTTGCTGCAGTAGTGTTTGCTAATCTAAATTGAGCTTCAGCTTCTATAAATTTAGCTTCAGCATAAGTAACGATTCCAACTGCTGATGTAGCAGATGCGTAAGCTGATCCAATATAAGAAGAGGTGGTAGTAGTTAAGTCAGTAGTAGCATTTCCGCTATATCCACCAGCTTTATTTTTAGCAGCAACAAATGGTAGTCTTGGATCATTAGCAGTTGCTAAGTTATCAACATAAAGAGCACCCATTTTTAAGTAATTAGTACGAGAAACTTCAAATGCATACCATTGATTCAATCCGTTAGCAGTACCAGGGAAATAAGTATTAGCATCATCATCGTTAGACGTCATACCAGATAGAGTGATATAGTCCAATGCATTTTGTGCAGCATTGGTATCTCTTTCTGTTAAGCGCAATGCGTATCTTGCTTTTAAAACGTAAGCAATTTTAATCCATTTCTCTGTATCACCATTGAAAATGAAATCATCTATTTCTGGTACAGCTACATTGCTTGATTCTGGTTTTTTCAGGTTTACAATTGCAGCATCCAAAATCGTTTGCAATCTTGCATAGATTTCTTGTTGCGTATTATATTTTGGAGTAATATTTCCTTGATCACCTAAGAAAGCTTCATCATAAGGTACATCTCCCCACATATCAGTTGCATATCCTAAACTGATGGCTGATAAAACTTGTCCAATTCCATTGTAATATGGATAGTCATCTGCAAAATCGCGATTAAGAATGTGACCACTTATTAATGTAGTTCCGTATATAGTATTCCATTCATTAAGAATGTCGCCTTCTGTTACAACATATCTAGTGTATGGTCCTAATTGGCCTATATCTGTACCTGTTAAATGTTGGTCAAATATGTTTCCTAGTCTAACTACACCACTTGTATGCGTACCAAATGTTGTTACTTCCATAGATGCTAATAACAAGGAAGGAGTGGTGATAATTGGATCATTAGGATTATCGTTAAAGGTGTCCAATTCGTTCTGACAGCTGCTGAAAGTAGCAATACTTAAGGCTGATAGAATTATTTTATTTATATATTTTTTCATTTTTGTCTCTTTTAAATTAAAATCCAATTTTGATAGTCATTATGAATGATTTACTTCCTGGGTTGTTAAAGTAATCAAGACCATTAATTCTTGATCCTGCTCCTGTTAAACTAGTTTCAGGGTCAACTCCTTCATAATTTGTATTCAACCATAAATTCCTACCAGTGACAGTTAATTGTGCTGAATTGATTGATTTCAATTTTGATACGTTAAAATCGTAGCTTAAACTTGCATCACGCAATCTAACCCATTCTACACTTGTTACAAATTGTTCAGCAGCTCCACCACCATCTCCTAAATATTTAGAGAAGTAATTTTGAGCGCTAATTGGAGTTGTATTAGGTGTTCCATCTGCTTTCACACCTTCAATTACGTAAGTGCGTTCTCTATCAGCTGAAGCTGCAGATATACCAAAGTTATTTAATCTAGCAACTGTACCATTGTAAACCTCTCCACCATGTCTTACATCTAGTAACGCTGATAATGTGAATTTTTTATAAGAGAAAGTATTTCTTAATCCTCCAACCCATTTCGGAGCTGAGTTACCTAAGTTACCAGTCTCGTCTGCAACTATTGCTAGTCCATTGTCACCGATAATTTTATTTCCATTTGCGTCACGTTCCCATTGTGTTCCGTAGAAACTTCCTAATGGTTGGCCTACTACTGCGTAATAACCGATTGATCCAAAAGCAGATTCTATAGATATTTCTGATAATCCTCCTGCAATGCTAGTAACTTCATTAACATTCTTTGTCCAGTTAGCATTAATGTTCCATTGAAATGGATTGCTTCTTTTAAAGATGTCATAACCTAATTCTAACTCTATACCTTTATTTGTTAGCTCAGCTGCATTCTTGTAAATTGAACTATATCCAGATGAAGTTGGTAATGGTAACGTAATTAAAAGATCTTTAGTCGTTTTAGAGTATAAATTCAAATCAAAAGAAAGTCTATTGTCCAGCATTTTTGCACTTAATCCTACTTCGTGTCCTAGTACTCTCTCTGGCTTTAATTCTTGATTACCTAATAAACCTGAAACTGTCATACCGTTTACCCCATCGTAAGGAAAACTAAGACCAGCTGTGTAACCATCAGTAATAAATGGTTGTGTATAAGTACTAATCGTTGCATATGTAGATGGTGCAATACCTACTTCTCCATAAGCATATGTTAATTTAGCAAAATTTGTCCAGCTTGGTAATTCAAATGCATTTGAGAATACCCATGATGCAGAAACTGCAGGGAAAATTGCGTTATTTGTAAGTGTACCATAAGTAGATGACCATTCTTTTCTTACAGATCCTGTAAGGAATAATTGATTATCAATATCAAATTCTAATTGGCCAAAAAGGGCTCTAGACATGATGTTTTCTTCATAATTTGAAGCATAAAGTTCAGTAGCATTAGATAAGTTGTATACGTATCTCACAGACAAGTCTTTACCTCTTGAGTAAACATCTTCATTATGTTTTGAACGTAAGTTAAGTCCTGCTGTATAGTTTACTTTCAACCATTCTGATTTCAAAGGCAACTCTCCAGCTGCAATAAAGTCAGCATAAAATTCTTTATTATTGATAGTGTTAAATGCAACTTCACCAATTCCACCTAAATCATCTCCTCTTGAAGAGATAGCAAATATTTGTTTTCTGTAATCAGAGTAAGAGTCAAAACCTGCTTTAGTTGTTAATGATAACCAACTTGCAGGTGTATATGTCAAGAACATATTACCTAATACGCGATTTACATCACTTGTTGCCGGATTTTCATTTACGGTGAAATAAGGATTGTCATAAAATGCATAATAATTAGCATTATTTCCCTCAGCATCTTTATAATTACGTAAGTCATAACTACCTGGTGCTCTCATTAAACTTAGCATTACTCCAGAAACATTACTTCCATTTTGAGCTAACACACTAGTAGTACGGGTATATTGTATACTTCCTCCAGTTTTCCATTTGTCACTTAGATTTAAATCTCCAACCAATCGAAGTGTATTTCTTTTTAATTCTGTTTCAGGAATCATTCCCTCTTGAGTAACATTTCCAAATGAAGCTCTAAAGCTTGCTTTTTTGTCACCACCGTAAACAGATAAGTTGTTAGTGTAGGTAACTCCAGTTTGGAAAAAGTTATCAATGTTGTCGTACATTGGAGCATTTATTGATGATGCCAATGGACCCCAACTTTGAGGAGCACCTGAGTTAATTGCTGTCGCTGTAGGATCATTTCCTTGTACATATAGGTTTTGTGTTGCTGGCAATTGACTTACATTGTCTAGCTGAAGAGATGTTGAAATGTCAATCCCTAGACCTTTATTGTTTGTACCTCTTTTAGTTGTGTAAAGAATTACACCATTTCCAGCTCTTTCTCCGTACAATGCTGCAGCTGCAGGTCCTTTTAATATCGAAACACTTTCGATATCATCAGGATTGATGTCTAATGCTCTGTTTGAGTTTCCAATACCAGATAAGTTTGCATTGTATGGATTATCTCCTGCGGTAGTTTGAGTTGTTGAATTGTCAATTGGCACACCATCGATTACAATTAAAGGATCTGACGATCTTGTGATTGTATTAACACCTCTAATAATAATTTTACTAGAAGATCCAGGAGTTCCACCAGAACCAATTACCTGAACACCAGCAGCTTTTCCTGCTAATGCTTGGATAACATTTGATTCTCCAGATCTAGTAATTTCTTCACTAGTAACTTTTGAAACTGCATATCCCAATGTTTTTTGGTCTCTCTTGATACCAAGTGCAGTAATTACAATATTATCAAGTTCCATTGCGTCGCTCATTAACTTTACATTAACAGTGTTGCTTGTTGCAGTTTTTTCTTGTTTTTTCATTCCGATAAAACTGAAAACTAAAACTTGTTGTGGTGTTGCTTTAATGGAATATTTTCCATCAAAATTTGTTTGTGCACCAGTCTGTGTTCCTTTGATGAGAATGCTTACACCAGGTAGGGGCATTCCTGCATCATCAGAGACAGTTCCTGAAACAACTCTTTCTTGCGCAATAATAAATTGCGTTGTTAGTACTAAGATAAGTACTAAGATTCTACTGAATTTTAGTTTCATTTTAATATATTTTGAATTAGTTTCACAAACATCTTAATAATATGTTAACTTTCCAAGTATAAAAAGCCAAATTATTATGCGTGCATATCAATTTTACGGTTTTAACAACAATTTAGCTTATTGTTGCAAATAATGTTTTTTTTAGGCAATTAAAAGTTAATATTATAATTCAGGCTAATTACAGAATTAGATAGGTCTGTTTTCTGATTTTTTTGTATTCCATTTGCAAATGTTAAGTGTAGTAAGCCGGTTTTAGTAACTAATCCAAATCCGAATCCTATTCCAGTTAAATATTCTAGTTCTGATTCTATTTGTGATGGATCTTCAAATAATGCATAGTCAATTATAGAATGTAAATAAAGATCAGATGAAAGTACATAACGATATTCCGTTAATAATGTGCTTGCAAATTTTGCTTGAAAACTATTTTCTGCAAATCCTCTTATAGTTGCTGTTCCTCCAAAGCGATGTAATTCATTCGTTAAATAAGTAGTGCTTTTTAAAAAATAAGTTTGGCTATTGAAGTACAAGTAATTTTTTTTATTTAATTCGAAAGTATAGCTTGCCTTGACTTCGGCATATAATTGGTCATTGGATTGTATTTCATTATTTAAATCAAGATTTTTTCGCTTTCCAAATCCTGTTTGAAATAGGAGTGAACTTTTGGTAGGAAATAATTTGCGCTCGTAGTCGTTATTAATATAATCGTAGCTGAAAGTGAAATAGGAGTTTTTATAATCCTGAATTGTTGCGGAGTTACTATTTTGAATATCGCTAGATTCAGTGAATTGTAAACCTGTATGTATACGACTGTTGTAATTAATAAGGTATCCGAGCGAAATTGCTGTCTTTGTGTTTTGAAAGGTGCTGTCTTGTTTGAGAATGTTGATCTCACCTTTAAGACCAATATTTGAATTAAAAATATAGGGGATTTCCAGATTGGTGGTAAATATTTTTTGGTCGTTTCCATTACTTTTCCAAAATAGTGAAAATTGCTCACCAGCTTTTATTGTATTTTCTAGTGTTAAGTCTAAATAGCCGTTAAATATTAGTTTACTGTTGTTATCTGTGTTGAATCCAATATACCCATCAAAATTATTCGATTTTCTTTTTTCTAAATAGATGTATATTTTAGTTGTGTCTTGAAGAAATAAAATTTCAGGATATTTAATTTGATTGACGAATCTGTATTTTTGTACATCTACGTAAATTTGATCAATTGTATTTTTATTGAATGTCTGATTTTTGTATTTGGAGTTTAATTGTTTGAGATGACCAGTTGGTAGAATTTTGTTTTTTCTATCGTCAATAAATTTTGCTGTTATTTCATTAACTTTCCTTGATCCCCCAATGTCAAAATTTAGTTTAGCTGCTAAATAGTCTTTCTTTTTTTGAATGTCAATTAAATTAAATTTCGCCAATGCATATCCCTTCTGTTCGGTCTTTTGTAAAATGGTATTTAAAAAATCATTTAAATGTGTATAGGGTATGGTGATGCTGTCTTTTTGAGATTTAATTATAGAGGTGTCAAAATTCAAAAGTGTACCTATATATATATGTATATATTTAATTTGTTTGCCTAATGCGAATCGACAACTGTAAGTGGAATCATTTACTATTCTAATACTTGATTTAACACTTTCGATATAGCCTATTGAGTTTAACTTAGTATTAGTCTTTTCTATTTCGTCGGTGATGGATTTAATGTTCTTGTGAATGCTGATGTAGTCTAAGGAGTCTATGACTATATTTTCTTTTGCATTACTTCCTGTTAGTTGTAAATAAAAGTTTTGAGCATTTAAGCTCAATAATGGTATAATTAGCAGGTATAAATATATGAATAGTTTCAAAAATAATTTTTTTTATAAAAGTAGTGCAAAAAATGGTGTTGATGATAATAAAAACAAATGCGTCAATAATCTTATTGAAAATTAATGAATTAACGTTTGTGGAGTAAAAATTATTTCATACATTTGCAACCCCGTAAAAAGCGGGAATTAAAATTACATAATAAAATTTTAGTATTAATTATGCCAACAATTCAACAATTAGTAAGAACAGGAAGAACTCAGATAACTAAGAAGAGTAAATCGGTTGCTTTAGATTCTTGTCCTCAAAGAAGAGGGGTTTGTACGCGTGTTTACACTACTACACCAAAAAAACCAAACTCTGCAATGCGTAAAGTAGCGCGTGTACGTTTGACAAATGGTAATGAAGTGAATGCCTACATCCCTGGAGAAGGACACAATCTACAAGAGCACTCGATAGTATTAGTTAGAGGTGGAAGGGTAAAAGATTTACCAGGTGTTAGATATCACATCGTTCGTGGTGCCCTTGATACGTCAGGAGTAGCAGGAAGAACGCAAAGAAGATCTAAGTACGGTGCTAAACGCCCAAAAGAAGCAAAAAAGTAATTTAAAAGGAAATTCTTGTAGAGACGCGATTCATCGCGACTGTATGATTGTGAAATTTTATTAAAAAAAAGACATGAGAAAAAGAGCGGCAAAGAAGAGACCACTTTTACCAGATCCAAGGTTTAGTGATCAATTGGTAACACGTTTTGTGAACAACCTAATGTGGGATGGTAAGAAATCAACAGCTTTTAAAGTTTTTTATGATGCAATTGACATCATTGAAGCTAAAAAGCAGGATGCAGAAAAACCATCATTAGAAATATGGAAAGATGCTTTAACTAATGTTATGCCTCACGTAGAAGTACGTAGTCGTAGAGTTGGTGGAGCTACATTCCAAATTCCAATGCAAATTCGTCCAGATAGAAAAATTTCTATGGCGATGAAATGGTTGATTCTTTATTCAAGAAGAAGAAACGAAAAGTCAATGGCTCAAAGGTTAGCGAATGAATGTTTAGCTGCGGCTAAAGAAGAAGGAGCTGCTGTTAAGAAAAGAATGGATACTCACAAAATGGCAGAAGCTAATAAAGCTTTCTCTCACTTTAGATTTTAATTCTTAAGAAATGGCTAGAGAACTTAAATATACAAGAAACATAGGAATTGCTGCTCACATTGATGCTGGTAAAACAACAACAACAGAGCGTATTTTATTCTATACAGGAAAATCACACAAAATTGGTGAAGTACATGATGGTGCTGCAACAATGGACTGGATGGCACAAGAGCAAGAAAGAGGTATTACAATTACGTCTGCAGCTACAACTTGTGAATGGAATTTTCCAACTACTCAAGGTAAAATTTTACCTGAGACATTACCTTATCATTTTAATATTATTGATACTCCAGGACACGTTGACTTTACAGTTGAAGTAAACCGTTCTTTGCGTGTACTTGATGGTTTAGTTTTCTTATTTAGTGCTGTTGATGGTGTTGAGCCTCAATCTGAAACTAACTGGAGACTTGCTGATCAATACAGAGTTCCACGTATTGGTTTTGTTAATAAAATGGACAGACAAGGTTCTAACTTTTTGATGGTATGTCAACAAGTTAGAGATATGCTAAAATCTAATGCAGTTGCGATCACTTTGCCAATTGGTGAAGAAAATGATTTCAGAGGTGTTGTAGATTTGGTAAGAAACCAAGCTATTGTTTGGGATGATGCTGGAATGGGAGCGACTTATGAAGTTGTAGATATTCCTGCTGATATGGTTGACGAAGTAAAAGAATACAGATCGATTCTTATTGAAGCAGTAGCTGATTATGATGAGAATTTGCTTGAAAAATTCATGGAAGATGAAAACTCTATCACAGAGGAAGAAATCAACATTGCATTAAGAGCAGCTGTAATGGATATGGCTATCATTCCTATGATTGCTGGTTCATCATTCAAAAATAAAGGAGTTCAGTTCATGTTAGATGCAGTATGTAAATATTTGCCATCTCCAATGGATAAAGAAGGTATCGAAGGGATTCATCCTGATGATGCTGAGCTTTTAGAAGAAGATCAAACTAAAATCTTGCGTAAGCCAGATGTTAAAGAGCCATTCGCTGCTTTAGCATTTAAAATTGCTACTGACCCATTCGTAGGTCGTTTGGCTTTCTTCCGTGCTTATTCAGGACGTTTAGATGCAGGTTCTTATGTTTTGAACACGCGTTCAGGAAATAAAGAAAGAATTTCTCGTATCTACCAAATGCATGCTAACAAGCAAAACCCAATCGATTATATCGAAGCTGGTGATATTGGAGCGGCTGTTGGATTTAAAGATATTAAAACTGGAGATACATTGTGTGATGAAAAACACCCAATCATTCTTGAGTCTATGAAATTTCCAGCGCCAGTAATTGGTATCGCTATTGAGCCTAAAACTAAGGCTGACGTAGATAAAATGGGTATGGCTTTGGCTAAATTAGCTGAAGAAGATCCAACGTTTACTGTTAGAACAGATGAGGCTTCAGGTCAAACTATTATCTCTGGTATGGGTGAGCTTCACTTGGATATCTTGGTTGATAGAATGAAACGTGAATTTAAAGTTGAAGTAAACCAAGGTGAGCCTCAAGTTGAATACAAAGAAGCTTTTACAAAATCTGCAGTACACAGAGAAACTTACAAAAAACAATCAGGAGGTCGTGGTAAATTCGGTGATATCGTATTTAAACTAGAGCCAGCTGATGAAGTTGATGGTAAAGCACCTGTTGGATTACAATTTGTGAATGCCGTAAAAGGTGGTAACGTTCCTAAAGAATATATCCCATCTGTTGAAAAAGGTTTCCGTGAAGCTATGAAGTCTGGTCCTTTGGCTGGATATCAAGTGGATAGTTTAAAAGTAACTTTGACTGATGGATCTTTCCACCCAGTCGATTCAGATGCGCTATCTTTTGAGTTAGCTGCTAGAATGGGTTATAAAGAAGTAGCTAAGGCTGCTGGAGCTGTAATTCTTGAGCCAATCATGAAAATGGAAGTTATTACACCAGAAGAAAACATGGGAGATATCGTAGGTGATATCAACCGTCGTAGAGGTCAGGTTAATGATATGGGTGATAGAAATGGTGCTAAAACTATTAAGGCAGATGTGCCATTGTCAGAAATGTTTGGATATGTTACAACATTAAGAACATTATCATCTGGTAGAGCAACATCTACAATGGAATTTTCACATTACGCGGAAACTCCTTCTAATATTTCAGAAGCAGTAATCAAAAAAGCAAAAGGAAACGCTTAATTTTAAGAAAATGAGTCAAAAAATCAGAATAAAACTAAAATCTTACGATCACATGTTGGTAGACAAGTCTGCTGAAAAGATTGTAAAAACAGTTAAAACTACAGGAGCAGTTGTTACAGGTCCAATTCCGTTACCAACTCACAAAAAACTTTTCACTGTACTACGTTCTCCACACGTTAATAAAAAAGCAAGAGAGCAATTCGAGGTAATGTCATACAAGAGATTGATTGATATTTATTCTTCTTCATCTAAAACAATTGATGCTTTGATGAAATTAGAATTGCCAAGTGGAGTAGAAGTAGAAATCAAAGTTTAGGTTTTAAAACTAAAGGAATTTAAGGGCACTTTGTTTAAGTGAAAACTTTTTTTGGATTGTGTGTAAATAAGTTATACTTTTGCACCACTTTAAAAATAAGGGTTCACTTAAATGATGTGTTCTATTTTTATATTTAATAATTAATAATTAATAATTATGTCTGGGTTAATTGGTAGAAAAATCGGCATGACTAGTCTTTTTGATGAGAACGGGAAAAATATTCCTTGTACTGTAATTGAGGCTGGACCGTGCGTTGTTACCCAAGTCAGAACCAAAGGTGTTGACGGGTATGAAGCGTTGCAACTTGGTTTCGATGACAAAAACGAGAAACATTCCACAAAAGCGGCTTTGGGTCACTTTAAAAAAGCGGGAACTGTAGCTAAGAAAAAAGTCGTTGAATTCAAGGATTTCGCAACAGAACAAAAATTAGGAGATCTTATTGATGTTTCTATATTTGTTGAAGGAGAATTTGTAGATGTACAAGGTGTGTCTAAAGGTAAAGGTTTTCAAGGGGTTGTAAAACGTCACGGTTTTGGTGGTGTTGGTCAAGCAACTCACGGTCAACACAACCGTTTAAGAGCGCCTGGTTCTGTAGGAGCGTCTTCTTATCCATCTAGAGTATTCAAAGGAATGCGTATGGCTGGAAGAATGGGAAGCGATAATGTAAAAGTTCAAAACCTTAGAGTTTTAAAAGTAGTTGCTGAAAAGAACCTACTTGTTATTAAAGGATGTGTTCCTGGACATAATAACTCTTATGTAATCATCGAGAAGTAATGGAAGTAAAAGTATTAGATTTCAACGGAAAAGATACTGGAAGAAAAGTACAACTTTCTGATTCAGTATTCGCAATTGAACCAAACAATCATGCAGTGTATCTTGATGTTAAGCAATATCTTGCTAATCAAAGACAAGGAACTCATAAGGCTAAAGAAAGAGCTGAAGTAACTGGAAGTACACGTAAGATTAAAAAACAAAAAGGAACAGGTACTGCTCGTGCGGGAAGTATTAAGAATCCATTGTTTAAAGGTGGTGGTAGAGTTTTTGGACCAAGACCAAGAAGTTATTCATTCAAATTGAATAAAAACTTGAAACGTTTGGCTAGAAAATCTGCTTTCTCAATCAAAGCAAAAGAGTCAAATATTATCGTTCTTGAGGACTTTAAATTTGAAGCACCAAGCACTAAAAATTTCATTAACGTTTTGAAAGCTTTAGAGTTAGATAATAAAAAATCACTATTTGTGTTGGGTGAGACGAATAAAAATGTATATTTGTCCTCACGCAATTTGAAGGGTTCAAGTGTAGTAAGTAGCTTAGAATTAAGTACTTATGCTATTTTGAATGCTAATAATTTAGTGCTTTTGGAGAGTTCTTTGGAAGTAATTGAAGAAAATTTAAGTAAATAATAGGATATGAGTATCATAATTAAACCTATCGTAACGGAAAAAGTAACCAAAGAAAGTGAAGTTTTAAACCGTTTTGGATTCGTTGTTAACAAAAAAGCAAATAAAGTTGAGATTAAGAAAGCTATTGAAGCTGCTTATGGTGTAACTATTTTGAGTGTTAATACAATGAATGTAAGACCAGATAGAACTACTAAGTACACTAAAAGTGGTTTGATAAGTGGAAAGACAAATGCAATCAAAAAAGCAATTGTACAAGTACAAAAAGGAGAAACAATTGATTTTTACAACAATATCTAAGATAGAAAAATGTCAGTAAGAAAATTAAAACCTATTACCCCAGGTCAGCGATTTAGAGTTGTGAATGGTTATGACGCTATTACAACTGATAAGCCGGAACGCTCTTTGATAGCGCCGATAAAAAACTCTGGAGGTAGAAATAGTCAAGGAAAGATGACCATGCGTTATACGGGTGGTGGTCACAAGCAGAGATATCGTATTATTGATTTCAAACGTACAAAAGAAGGAATTCCAGCTACAGTGAAGTCTATTGAATACGATCCAAATCGTACTGCGTTTATCGCTTTATTAGCTTATGCTGATGGTGAGAAAACTTATGTTATTGCTCAGAATGGATTGAAAGTTGGTCAGAAATTAGTTTCTGGTCCAGATTCTCAACCAGAAATTGGTAATACATTACCTTTAAGCAGAATCCCTTTGGGAACTGTGATCTCTTGTATCGAGTTGAGACCAGGTCAAGGAGCAGTTATTGCTCGTTCAGCTGGAACATTTGCTCAATTAATGGCAAGAGATGGGAAATTTGCAACAATTAAAATGCCGTCAGGTGAAACGAGATTGATCTTGTTAACTTGTGCAGCTACAATTGGAGCAGTATCTAATTCTGACCACCAATTAGTTGTATCTGGAAAAGCAGGTAGATCAAGATGGTTAGGTAGAAGACCTAGAACAAGACCTGTTGCAATGAACCCGGTTGATCACCCAATGGGTGGTGGAGAAGGACGTTCTTCTGGTGGACATCCACGTTCAAGAAATGGAATACCAGCAAAAGGTTATAGAACACGTTCTAAGAAAAACCCGAGTAACAAGTATATCGTAGAACGTAGAAAGAAATAATAAGATATGGCACGTTCATTAAAAAAAGGACCTTTCGTTCATTATAAGTTAGACAAGAAAGTTCAAGAAAACATCGCAGGTGGAAATAAAGGAGTAGTAAAGACTTGGTCTAGAGCTTCTATGATTACTCCTGACTTCGTTGGACAAACTATCGCAGTTCATAACGGTCGTCAATTTGTACCAGTTTACGTAACTGAAAACATGGTAGGTCACAAATTAGGAGAATTTTCACCAACTAGATCTTTTAGAGGTCATGCTGGAGCAAAAAATAAAGGTAAAAAATAAGAAGCAATGGGAGTTCGTAAAAGAGAAACAGCAGATGCGAGAAAAGAGGCTAATAAGTCTATTGCTTTCGCAAAATTGAATAACTGCCCTACTTCACCTAGAAAAATGCGCTTAGTAGCGGACTTGGTAAGAGGTCAGAAGGTAGAAAGAGCACTTAACATCTTAAGATTTAGTTCTAAAGAAGCTTCAAGAAAATTAGAAAAGTTAGTTTTATCTGCAATCAACAATTGGGAGCAAAAAAATGCTGATGCTAGTATTGAAGAAGCTGGTTTATTTGTTAAGGAGATTAGAGTAGATGGTGGTATGATGTTGAAAAGACTTCGTCCAGCTCCACAAGGTCGCGCACACAGAATTAGAAAACGTTCAAACCACGTAACAATCGTGTTAGGATCTATTAATAACACACAAGCAATTTAATAAAGATGGGACAAAAGACAAATCCAATTGGAAATAGACTTGGTATCATCAGAGGATGGGACTCTAACTGGTATGGTGGAAATGATTACGGTGATAAAATCGCTGAGGATCACAAAATCAGAAAGTATATCCATGCTCGTTTATCAAAAGCTAGTGTATCAAAAGTAATCATCGAGAGAACTTTAAAACTTGTAACCGTTACTATCACAACTGCAAGACCTGGTATCATTATTGGTAAAGGTGGGCAAGAGGTAGACAAGTTAAAAGAAGAACTTAAGAAAATTACTGACAAAGAGGTTCAAATCAACATCTTTGAAATCAAAAGACCTGAGCTTGACGCGTATCTAGTTGCTACAAGCATCTGTCGTCAAATCGAAAGCCGTATCTCTTACAGACGTGCAATCAAAATGGCTATTGCTGCTTCTATGCGTATGAACGCAGAAGGTATCAAAGTTTTGATTTCTGGTCGTTTGAATGGTGCTGAGATGGCTCGTTCAGAAGGTTTCAAAGAAGGAAGAGTTCCTTTATCAACTTTCAGAGCCGATATTGATTATGCATTAGCTGAAGCGCATACTACTTATGGTAGAATGGGTATCAAAGTGTGGATCATGAAAGGTGAAGTTTACGGAAAGAGAGATCTTTCTCCACTTGCTGGAATGGACAAAAAACAAGCTGGCGGAAAAGGTGGAGATTCTCCTCGTGGAAAATCTAACTTTAATAAAGGTGGAAAACCAGACGCTCGTAAAAGAAAGTAATTTTTAAATTAAAGAAAAATGTTACAGCCTAAAAGAACAAAATACCGTAAGGTACAAAAAGGTAAAATGAAAGGGAACTCTGGAAGAGGGCATGAACTTTCTAATGGAATGTTTGGTATTAAATCTGTACATGAAGATGGTATGTTCCTAACTTCTCGTCAAATTGAAGCTGCACGTATCGCTGCAACTCGTTTCATGAAAAGAGAGGGGCAATTATGGATCAAAATATTTCCAGACAAACCAATTACTAAGAAGCCTCTTGAGGTACGTATGGGTAAAGGTAAAGGTGCAGTTGAGTATTGGGCTGCCGTTGTTAAACCCGGAAGAATTATGTTTGAAGTTGGAGGAGTTCCTTTGTCAGTTGCTAAAGAGGCGTTACGTCTTGCAGCTCAAAAGCTTCCAGTAAAAACTAAATTCGTTGTTGCTAGAGATTTCGAAGCATAATCTATATTATATTATGAAACAATCAGAAATAAAAGATCTTTCTGCAGCACAGTTGCAAGAAAACCTTAGCCAGGCTAAGAAAACATATGCTGACCTAAAAATGGCTCATGCTATCTCTCCAATTGAGAATCCGCTTCAAATTAGAAGTTTAAGAAGAACAGTTGCAAGATTAGCCACTGAGTTAACTAAAAGAGAATTGCAATAATTGTAATCTGCTGAAAGATGGAAGAAAAAAGAAATTTAAGAAAAGAAAGAATAGGTGTTGTAACGTCTAACAAAATGGATAAATCTATTGTTGTTGCACAAGTTACTAAAGTAAAACACCCGTTATACGGTAAGTTTGTATTGAAAACTAAAAAGTATCATGCACACGACGAAACGAACAACTGTAACATTGGAGATACTGTAAGAATTAGCGAAACGCGTCCTTTAAGTAAAACTAAATGTTGGAGATTAGTTGAAATCCTAGAAAGAGCTAAATAATTATGGTACAACAAGAATCAAGACTAAAAGTAGCAGATAACACAGGAGCTAAAGAAGTTTTAACTATCCGTGTTTTAGGAGGTACCAAAAGAAGGTATGCTTCTGTTGGTGATAAGATTGTAGTTTCTATAAAAGATGCAACTCCAAACGGGAACGTTAAAAAAGGAGCTGTTTCAACTGCAGTTGTAGTACGTACCAGAAAAGAAGTGAGAAGAGCCGATGGTTCTTATATCCGTTTCGATGATAATGCATGTGTTCTTTTGAACGCTGCAGGGGAAATGAGAGGAACTCGTGTTTTTGGACCGGTAGCAAGAGAACTTCGTGAAAAACAATTCATGAAAATTGTATCATTAGCACCAGAAGTGCTTTAATTCGTTTTAAGATGATAAAGCTAAAAATAAAAACAGGTGACATCGTAAGAGTAATTGCTGGTGACCATAAAGGTGAAGAAGGTAAAGTATTACGTGTCGACCGTGAGAAAAACAAAGCTATTGTAGAAGGTGTAAACATGGTTAGTAAACATACTAAACCAAGTGCTAAAAACCCTCAAGGTGGAATTGTAAAAAAAGAAGCTTCTATTCAAATATCTAATATCTCTCTAATTGATCCTAAAACAAAGGAAGCAACTAGAACAGGAGTTAGAGTTGAAGGAGATAAGAAAGTAAGATTTTCAAAAAAATCTAATCAAGTACTATAGTAATGGCATATATACCTAGACTAAAAGAAGAATATAAGAGTAGAGTTATCTCTGCTCTTACAGAAGAGTACGGATATGTAAACGTAATGCAGGTTCCTAAATTGGACAAAATCGTTTTAAGCCGTGGTGTTGGAGCAGCAGTTTCTGACAAAAAACTAATCGACTATGCAGTTGATGAGTTGACAAAGATAACTGGACAAAAAGCTATTTCTACTATTTCTAAGAAAGATGTTGCATCTTTTAAATTAAGAAAAGGAATGCCAATTGGAGCAAAAGTTACTTTACGTGGAGAAAGAATGTATGAGTTTTTAGATAGACTTATTACTTCATCTTTACCACGTGTTAGAGATTTCAGTGGTATCAAAGCTACTGGTTTCGACGGAAGAGGAAATTACAACCTTGGAGTTTTAGAGCAAATCATTTTCCCAGAAATTGATATTGATAAAGTAAACAAAATATCTGGTATGGATATTACATTTGTTACAACTGCTAAAACTGATAAGGAAGCAAAGTCATTATTGACTGAATTAGGTTTACCTTTTAAAAAGAATTAAGATATGGCTAAAGAATCAATGAAAGCCCGCGAGGTTAAGAGAGAAAAAACGGTAGCAAAGTATGCTGAGAAAAGAAAAGCTTTGTTAGAAGCTGGAGATTTCGTAGGTTTGCAAAAGTTACCGAAAAATGCTTCACCAGTTCGTTTGCATAATAGATGTAAATTAACGGGTAGACCAAGAGGGTATATGCGTCAATTCGGTATTTCACGTGTTACATTTCGTGAAATGGCTAATAATGGATTGATACCAGGTGTTAAAAAAGCTAGCTGGTAAAAAATTGAATTTTAATTGGTTAAAGGTTCGACAGATAGTCTGAAGAAAACCGTGACCGCAAATTTATACATATGTATACAGATCCTATTGCAGATTATTTAACAAGGGTTAGAAACGCTGTTGCTGCTAAGCACAAAGTTGTTGAGATCCCTGCATCTAATCTAAAAAAAGAGATTACTAAGATCTTATTTGATCAAGGTTATATCTTAAGTTACAAATTTGAAGACAACTCTGTACAGGGTTCAATCAAAATTGCTTTGAAGTACGATAAAGATACTAAAGAGCCTGTAATCAAAGATATCCAAAGAATTAGTAAACCAGGTTTACGTAAATATTCAAGTTCAGCATCTATTCCAAGAATCCTTAACGGATTAGGAATTGCTATTGTTTCTACATCGAAAGGTTTGATGACAGGAAAGAAAGCAAAACAACTTAACGTTGGTGGAGAAGTAATTTGTTACGTATACTAATTAAAAGACGATAAGAAGATGTCAAGAATAGGTAAAAGTCCAATTGCAATCCCTGCCGGAGTAACTGTTGAAGTTAAAGACGGTATTATTACAGTTAAAGGAAAAAACGGTCAACTAACACAGGAGTTTTCGGACGTGACTGTAAAAGTTGAAGGCGATCAAGTTCAAGTTGAAAGATCGTCTGATCATAAAGACCAAAGAGCAAAACACGGTTTATACAGATCTTTAATCAATAACATGATTATAGGTGTAACTGATGGTTTTACAAAATCTTTAGAATTAGTAGGAGTTGGTTACAGAGCTTCGAATCAAGGACAAAGACTAGATTTAGCTCTAGGATTTTCTCACAATATAGTTTTAGAAATAGCTTCTGAAGTATCTTTAGAAACTATCTCTGAAAAAGGTAAAAACCCAATTGTGAAGTTAACATCATTTGATAAACAACTTTTAGGTCAAGTAGCGGCAAAAATTAGAGCTTTCCGTAAGCCTGAGCCGTACAAAGGAAAAGGTGTTAAATTTGTAGGTGAAGTATTAAGAAGAAAAGCAGGTAAATCAGCTTAAAAAATAAGATTATGTCATTAACAAAACCTGAAAGAAGACAGAGAATTAGATTCAGAATTAGAAAGACGATTAGTGGTACTGCTACAAATCCAAGACTATCTGTTTTTAGAAGTAATAAAGAAATTTACGCGCAACTTATTGATGACGTAAATGGAGTTACTTTATTAGCTGCTTCATCAAGAGAAAAAGAAATAGAAAAAGGTACGAACGTAGATGTTGCTACTGCAGTTGGAAAACTAGTAGCGGAGAAAGCGTTAAAAGCTGGGATAGAAGTTGTAACGTTCGATAGAGGAGGTTATTTGTATCACGGTCGTATTAAATCATTAGCAGAAGGCGCGAGAGCGGCTGGGCTTAAATTCTAATAAAGTATGTCTAGTAAGTACAAAAGTATAGAATTAGTAAAACCAGGTGGTCTTGAATTAAAAGATCGTTTGGTAAGTGTAAATCGTGTTACTAAAGTTACAAAAGGTGGTAGAGCATTTGGTTTTTCTGCAATTGTAGTCGTAGGTGATGAAAATGGTGTTGTTGGACATGGATTAGGAAAGTCTAAAGATGTTTCTGAAGCAATCGCGAAAGCGGTAGAAGATGCTAAGAAAAATTTAGTAAAAATTCCTTTAAATGGTAAATCAGTACCTCACGAACAAAAAGGTAAATTTGGTGGTGCACGTGTATTCTTAATTCCTGCCTCTCATGGTACAGGAGTTATTGCTGGTGGAGCTGTTCGTTCAGTTCTTGAGTCAGTAGGGATTCATGATGTATTATCTAAATCTCAAGGATCATCAAATCCTCATAACGTAGTTAAAGCAACTTTTGATGCTTTATTACAAATGAGAAGTGCATACTCTGTTGCAAAACAAAGAGGTATTTCTTTAGAAAAAGTTTTTAAAGGTTAATTCAAGGAAATTATGGCTAAATTATTAGTAAAACAAGTTAGAAGTAAAATCAACTGTCCACTTTCTCAAAAAAGAGGATTAGAAGCTTTAGGTCTACGTAAAATGGGTCAGGTTGTAGAACATGATTCAAACCCTGCAATCCTTGGGATGATAAACAAAGTTAAACACTTAGTTTCTGTTGAAGAAACTAAATAACAAATACTGTTATGAATTTAAGTAACTTACAACCAGCTGAAGGGTCAACGCACAATCAAAATAAAAGATTAGGTAGAGGAGAAGGTTCTGGTAAGGGTGGTACTTCTGCAAGAGGTCACAAGGGAGCAAAATCTCGTTCTGGTTATTCTAAAAAGATTGGTTTTGAAGGTGGGCAAATGCCACTTCAAAGACGTGTGCCTAAGTTTGGTTTCACAAACATCAATCGTAAAGATTACGAGGGTGTCAATTTGGATACTCTTCAATTATTAGTTGATAATGGAGTAATTACAGATGCTGTCGATATGACAACGTATGTAGCTAACCGTTTAGCAACTAAGAATGAAATCGTTAAGATTTTAGGAAGAGGAGAATTAAAAGCAAAATTAAAAGTAACTGCTCACAAATTTACTGCTACTGCAAAAGCTGCTATTGAAGCTGCTGGTGGAGAAGCTGTAACAATATAATTTTTCAATTAAGTATGAAGAAATTTATTGAATCAATTAGTAATGTTTGGAAAATCGAAGAACTGAAAAATAGGATCTTAATAACATTAGGTCTGCTTTTAGTTTATCGTTTTGGAGCTCAAGTAACACTTCCTGGAATCGATGCGACTCAATTAGCTAATTTAGCGGGTCAAACTAAAGAAGGGATTGGTTCAATTCTTGACATGTTTACTGGAGGTGCATTTTCACAAGCATCAGTTTTTGCTTTAGGAATTATGCCTTACATTTCAGCGTCTATTGTTGTTCAGCTTATGGGAATAGCTATTCCTTATTTGCAAAAATTACAAAGTGATGGTGAAAGTGGTAGAAAAAAGATTAATCAAATAACACGTTGGTTAACTATCGTAATTACGTTAGTACAAGGTCCAACGTATATTTACAATCTTTACAGAACTTTACCAAGTAGTGCATTTTTATTAGGGTTTGATTCTTTTGAATTCTTATTTTCTTCAGTTGTTATTTTAGTTACTGGTACTATTTTTGCCATGTGGTTAGGAGAAAAAATAACTGATAAAGGAATTGGAAATGGTATATCTCTTTTAATAATGGTAGGTATTCTAGCAAGGTTTCCTCAGGCATTTATTCAAGAATTTACAACGAGAGTTACTAATAACAACGGTGGACCAATGTTATTGGTTATCGAAATAATCATTTGGTTGTTGGTAATTATTGCTTGTGTTTTATTGACTATGGCAATACGAAAAATACCAGTTCAGTATGCTCGTCGTACTGCTTCAGGAGATTTTGAACAAGATATGTTGGGTGGTAATAGACAATGGATACCATTGAAGCTTAATGCTTCTGGTGTTATGCCAATTATCTTTGCTCAAGCAATCATGTTTGTTCCTGCAGCTGTTGCTGGTTTGTCTAAATCTGATACTTCCCAGTCTATCGTTGGTGCATTTAGTAATATGTTTGGTTTTTGGTATAATTTTGTTTTTGCAACATTAATTGTTGTATTTACATTCTTTTACACTGCCATTACGGTACCTACTAACAAAATGTCTGACGATTTAAAGAGAAGTGGCGGTTTTATTCCTGGTGTTAGACCCGGGGCTGAAACTTCAGATTTTTTAGATAAAATAATGTCTTTAATTACTTTTCCAGGATCTTTATTCCTTGCATTAATAGCTGTATTTCCAGCCATTGTTGTAAGTGTTATGGATGTTCAGCAATCTTGGGCAATGTTTTTTGGGGGTACCTCATTAATAATTATGGTTGGTGTTGCAATTGATACAATTCAGCAAATCAATTCTTATTTATTAAACAAACATTATGATGGATTAATGAAGACTGGTAAAAATAGAAAAGCAGTAGCTTAATTATATGGCAAAACAATCAGCAATAGAACAAGACGGATCAATCATTGAAGCATTATCAAATGCAATGTTCCGTGTAGAGTTAGAGAATGGACATGTTGTAATTGCTCATATTTCTGGAAAGATGCGTATGCATTATATCAAATTATTACCTGGTGATAAAGTGAAACTAGAAATGAGCCCTTATGATTTGTCTAAAGCAAGAATTACTTATAGATATTAAAGATATTCACAATGAAAGTAAGAGCATCAGTTAAAAAAAGAAGTGCCGAGTGCAAGATTGTACGAAGAAAAGGCAGGTTATACGTAATCAACAAAAAGAATCCTAGATTTAAACAAAGACAAGGATAGTTATGGCAAGAATAGCAGGGGTAGATATCCCAAAAAACAAGAGAGGTGTTATAGCACTTACCTACATCTTCGGATTAGGAAAAAGTAGAGCTATTGAGATTTTAGAAAAAGCTCAAGTAAGCCAAGATAAAAAAGTTCAAGACTGGAATGATGACGAAATCGGAGCAATTCGTGAAGTAGTTGGATCTTTCAAGATTGAAGGAGAGTTACGTTCTGAAGTTTCATTGAACATCAAACGTTTAATGGACATTGGATGTTACAGAGGTATTCGTCATAGATCAGGTCTTCCTTTAAGAGGACAAAGAACTAAGAATAACTCTAGAACTAGAAAAGGTAAAAGAAAAACTGTTGCTAACAAGAAGAAAGCAACTAAATAATAAGTAATATGGCTAAAGCAACAGCAAAAAAACGTAAAGTTATCGTTGAATCAACGGGTGAAGCTCATATTTCTGCTACCTTCAATAACATCATCATTTCTTTGACTAATAAAAAAGGTGAAGTTATTTCTTGGTCTTCAGCTGGTAAAATGGGTTTTAGAGGTTCTAAAAAGAACACTCCATATGCAGCTCAAATGGCAGCAGAAGATTGTAGTAAAGTAGCTCTTGAGGCTGGACTTAAAAAAGTGAAAGTTTATGTAAAAGGACCAGGTAACGGACGTGAGTCTGCTATCCGTTCTATTCATAACGGTGGAATCGAAGTAACTGAAATCATTGATGTTACTCCAATGCCTCACAATGGATGTCGTCCTCCAAAAAGACGTAGAGTTTAAAAATAAAATAATTTAAGTATAACTAGGTAGAAATAACGATTATCGAAGGATATGACCTGAATTCATAATCTCTACCTTAATTAATTCACAGAAATGGCAAGATATACTGGTCCAAAAACTAGAATTGCTCGTAAATTTGGCGAGGCAATTTTCGGAGATGATAAAGCTTTCGAAAAAAGAAATTACCCTCCTGGGCAACACGGGATGGCTAAAAAAAGAGGTAAAAAATCTGAATATGCTGTCCAGTTAATGGAAAAGCAAAAAGCTAAATATTCTTACGGAATTTTAGAAAAACAATTCAGAGGTTTATTTAAAAAAGCATCTGCTACTAAGGGTGTTACAGGTGAAGTTCTTTTACAATTATGTGAGGCAAGATTGGATAACGTAGTTTTTAGAATGGGCGTTGCTCCTTCTAGAAGAGGTGCTAGACAATTGGTTTCTCACAGACACATCACTGTTAACGGTGAGGTTGTAAATATTCCTTCATACCACTTAAAACCTGGTGATAAGGTTGCTGTTCGTGAAAAATCTAAATCTATAGAGGCTATCGAACGTTCTTTGTCTAATTCAAGTCATGTTTATGAATGGATTACATGGAATAATGATGTTAAAGAGGGTACTTTTGTTTCTGTACCAGCTAGACTTCAAATTCCAGAAAACATTAAAGAACAATTAATCGTAGAGTTGTACAACAAATAATAATTGACTTAGTCGAAATTTATGGCAATATTTAATTTTCAGAAGCCCGATAAAGTTATCATGATCGATTCAACCGATTTTGAAGGTAAATTTGAATTTAGACCTTTAGAACCTGGTTACGGATTGACTGTTGGTAATGCACTTAGAAGAGTTTTGCTTTCAGCATTAGAAGGTTATGCAATTACATCTGTTCGCATAGAGGGTGTAGATCATGAGTTTTCTACTATCTCAGGTGTTGTTGAAGATGTTACCGAAATCATACTTAACCTTAAGCAAGTACGTTTTAAACGTCAAATTGAGGATATAGATAATGAATCAGTTAGTATTTCTGTTACTGGTAAAGATCAATTAACAGCTGGTGATTTTCAAAAATTTATATCAGGTTTCCAAGTTTTGAATCCAGAACTAGTAATCTGTAATTTAGATAGTAAAATCAAACTGAACCTAGATTTAACAATCGAAAAAGGTAGAGGATATGTTCCTGCTGAGGAGAACAAAAAACAAAATGCTGCAATTGGTACCATTTTTACAGATTCAATTTTTACTCCGGTAAAGAATGTAAAATATGCAATTGAAAACTTCCGTGTTGAGCAAAAAACAGATTATGAAAAATTAGTTTTTGAAATTAAAACTGATGGATCTATTAATCCTAAGGATGCTTTAACTGAAGCTGCAAAAGTTTTAATTCACCATTTCATGTTATTCTCTGACGAAAGAATTACACTCGAGGCTGATGAAATCGCACAAACAGAATCTTATGATGAAGAGTCATTACATATGAGACAATTGCTTAAGACTAAGCTTGTTGATATGGACTTATCTGTTAGAGCATTAAATTGTTTGAAAGCGGCCGAAGTTGATACACTTGGTGATTTAGTATCGTTCAATAAAAATGACCTAATGAAATTCCGTAATTTTGGTAAAAAATCTTTAACAGAGCTAGATGAACTTGTAGCAGTTAAAAATTTAACTTTCGGAATGGATTTAGCGAAATACAAACTAGATAAAGAATAAATTACTCATATTTTGCTCTCCATAGAGGATAGAAGCAAGATGAGGGTTTTAAAAAAGACGTCATGAGACACGGAAAAAAATTCAATCACTTAAGCAGACAGACTGCACATAGAAAATCTATGTTGGCTAATATGGCTTGTTCTCTTATTGAGCACAAACGTATTAACACTACTGTAGCTAAAGCAAAAGCGCTTAAACAATTTGTTGAGCCTTTAATAACAAAATCTAAAGATGATACTACGCACAACCGTCGTATTGTTTTTGCTTACTTACGTAGTAAATATGCTGTAACTGATTTGTTCAGAGATGTAGCTGCAAAAGTTGGTGACCGTCCAGGTGGATACACTCGTATCATTAAAGTTGGAAATCGTTTAGGAGATAACGCTGATATGGCAATGATCGAATTAGTAGATTTCAATGAAATTTACAACGGTGGTAAAAAAGAAGTTAAAAAAGCAAAAAGCCGTCGTGGTGGAAAAGCTAAAAAAGCTGATGAGGCTACTGAAGCTCCAGCAGCTGAAGGTGATTCTGAAACTACTACAGAAGCTACTGAATAATTATGAATATAATCATTCAATAAAAATTAAGGATAAACTATTTATAGTTTATCCTTTTTTTTTGCTTGATGGTGCTGGTCGTAAACTAATTTCTATTGTGTAAAAATTAGTTTTTTTTACAATAGTATTTAAAAATTTGCTTCCATTATATTTATCGATTAAATTTGCATAATATTTATCTACAAATAATAGTGATTTAGTAGTTATACTAGCTCATTAAATTATAAATCTAAGAATGAAATATACAACAAGACAGAGCGCCATACTTTTACTAAGTGATGGTACAATTTTTCACGGAAAATCTATTGGTATTAGCGGAACTACTTTTGGAGAAGTTTGTTTTAATACTGGTATGACTGGTTATCAAGAAATCTTTACTGATCCTTCTTATTTTGGTCAGATAATGGTGACTACAAACCCGCATATGGGGAATTATGGTGTGAATGATAGAGAAGTGGAATCAAGTGATATCAAAATTGCTGGATTAGTTTGTAAAAACTTTAGTTTCAACTATTCTCGTGAAGACGCGGCTGGTAGTCTAGAAGATTATTTCGTTAAACAAAATTTAATTTGTATTTCGGATGTAGATACTAGAGCTTTGGTTAGTTACATAAGAGAAAATGGAGCCATGAATGCTGTGATATGTACAGATGGTACTTCGGTAGAGGATTTGAAAGTTTCTTTGGCTAATGTTCCTGATATGAAAGGCTTAGAGTTAGCATCCAAAGTTTCTACTAAAGAACCTTATTTCTATGGAGATGAGAATGCTACATATAAAGTTTCTGCTTTGGACTTAGGTATAAAAACAAATATTCTGCGAAATCTTGCTAAAAGAGATTGTTACATAAAGGTGTTTCCTTACAACGCTACTTATGATGATTTATCTTCTTTCAATCCAAATGGCTATTTTTTATCTAATGGACCTGGAGATCCTGAACCATTATCAGATGCGATTGAAGTAGCACAGGAAATTTTAAAGAATAACAAACCTTTATTTGGAATCTGTTTGGGGCATCAAATTATTGGTTTAGCAAATGGCATTTCTACCTATAAAATGTTTAATGGTCATAGAGGTATTAATCATCCTGTAAAAAACATTGTTACTGGGAAGGGCGAAATTACATCTCAGAATCATGGTTTTGCCGTTAATAAGGAAGAGCTAGAAGCTAATAATGATCTGGAAATTACACATCTCCATTTGAATGACGGTACGGTTGCTGGTATGCGTGTAAAGAATAAAAACTGTTTTTCAGTACAGTATCATCCAGAAGCAAGTCCTGGTCCTCACGATTCTTCTTACTTGTTTGATCAGTTTGTTGAAAGTTTAACTGTATAACGAGTAATTTGCGTATGTATCTAGTTCTAGTATTAATTAGAAAGTACGTAGCGGAATCATCTTATTTTTATAAATAACTAAGGTTGTTTTGTTTAAAAAGTAGGATATATCGTTTTCGTTAATAACATTAGAGGTTTTTTGCATTATCATTATCATATATAGAATATATTTGTATATAAAAATTAAAAATTAAAGAAGTATGAGCATTATTATTAAAATTCACGCAAGACAAATTTTCGATTCTCGAGGAAATCCAACTATTGAAGTTGATGTTATCACTGATAGTGGTGTTCTAGGTAGAGCTGCAGTTCCATCTGGTGCTTCAACTGGAGAGCACGAAGCTGTTGAGTTACGTGATGGTGGAAAATCTTATTTAGGAAAAGGAGTTTTAAATGCAGTGAAAAATGTTAATACACTTATTGCTGAAGAACTAGTTGGTACCTCTGTATTTGAACAAAATGTAATTGATCAAATGATGATTGATTTAGATGGTACTCCAAATAAATCAAAATTAGGTGCGAATGCAATCCTAGGAGTTTCTCTAGCAGTGGCAAAAGCTGCAGCTAATGAACTAGGAATGCCATTATATAGATATGTTGGAGGAGTATCGGCGAATACTTTGCCAGTACCTATGATGAACATTATAAATGGAGGTTCTCACTCTGATGCACCAATCGCTTTTCAAGAATTTATGATTTTCCCTGTAAAGGCGACTTCTTTTTCTCATGCTATGCAAATGGGAACAGAGATCTTTCATAGTTTGAAAAAAGTTTTACACGATAGAGGATTAAGTACTGCAGTTGGTGATGAAGGTGGTTTTGCGCCTACTTTAGCTGGTGGTACTGAAGATGCTTTAGATACAATTAAATTAGCTGTAGAGAATGCTGGATATACATTTGGAGACGAAATTATGATTGCATTAGACTGTGCTGCGGCAGAGTTTTATGTGAATGGTAAATATGACTACTCTAAATTTGAAGGTGAAACTGGTAAGGTTAGATCTTCTGCTGAACAAGTAGATTATTTAGCTGAATTGGTTGCCAAATACCCTATTATCTCAATTGAAGATGGTATGGATGAAAATGACTGGGATGGTTGGAAATTGCTTACTGACAAGATTGGAGATAAAGTACAACTAGTAGGTGATGATTTATTTGTTACTAATGTTGAACGTTTGTCTACTGGAATTGAAAAAGGAATTGCAAACTCTATTTTAGTTAAGGTAAACCAAATCGGAACTTTGACAGAGACTATTGCAGCTGTAAATATGGCTAAAAATGCTGGGTATACTTCGGTAATGTCGCATCGTTCTGGTGAGACAGAAGACAATACTATTGCTGATTTGGCAGTAGCATTAAACTGTGGTCAAATTAAAACAGGATCTGCTTCACGTTCAGATCGTATGGCTAAATATAATCAATTGCTTAGAATTGAGGAAGAGTTAGGTGATGTAGCCTACTTTCCTGGATTGAAAGCCTTCAAACAAAAATAATTTTGTTTCAAAATAAATTTAAAGCCATTTACTTTTAGTAAATGGCTTTTTTTATGAGTTTTAACAATTTCATTGTATTATTCATTTTTTAATTAATTTGAAATTCATTAGCTTTGAGCATTATTAAATATAAGATTTATTTCCAAAGTATTATGTCAAAAACAGCTATATTAGAAATCGATGGTAAAAAGTATGAGTTTCCTATCATAATGGGAAGCGAAAACGAAGAAGCTATTGATATTAAGAAATTACGAGATTTAACGGGTTTGGTTACTCTTGATCCAGGGTATAAAAATTCAGGTTCTTGTACAAGTAAAATTACGTTCTTGGATGGGGAACTGGGTATTTTACGTTACAGAGGGTATGCAATCGAAGAATTAGCAGAAAAAGCTAATTTTCTAGAGGTTTCTTATCTTTTAATTTTTGGCGAAAAACCAAATGCTGAAGTATTAGCGAAATTTGAAAATGATATTCGCAAATATACTTTGGTGAATGAGGAGATGAAAAGTATTTTGGATGGTTTTCCAAAAACTGCTCACCCGATGGGTATTTTGGCTGCCATGACTAGCGCATTAACCTCTTTCAATCCTAAATCAGTAGATGTAGAGAATGAAAATGATATGTACTGTGCAGTTTGTAAAACAATGGGTAAATTTTTAGTAATCGCTACTTGGACTTTTAGAAAAAGTATGGGTTACCCAATGAACTACTATGATAATACAAAGGGTTACGTAGAAAACTTCATGAGATTGATGTTTGAAATACCTACTGAACCATATAAAGTGAGTCAAACAGTAATTGATGCATTAGACAAATTATTTATACTTCACGCTGATCACGAACAAAACTGTTCTACTTCTACAGTAAGAATGGTTGGTTCATCGCATGCAGGCTTATTTGCATCTATTTCTGCGGGTGTTTCTGCGCTTTGGGGACCATTACATGGTGGAGCAAATCAAGCTGTGTTAGAAATGCTAGAAGAGATTCATAACAACGGAGGAGATACTGAGAAATATTTAGCGAAAGCAAAAGATAAAGAAGATCCATTTAGATTAATGGGCTTTGGGCACAGAGTTTATAAAAACTTTGATCCACGTGCTAAAATCATCAAAAAAGCTGCGAATGAAGTTTTAGAAACTTTAGGAGTGGAAGATCCGATTTTAGATATTGCTAGAAAATTAGAAGCTGCTGCCCTTGAAGATGAATACTTCAAATCTAGAAATTTATATCCTAATGTAGATTTCTATTCTGGAATCATCTACAGAGCTTTAGGTATACCTACAGATATGTTCACAGTTATGTTCGCTATTGGTAGATTACCAGGTTGGATTGCTCAATGGAAAGAAATGCGTGAAAATAAAGAACCAATAGGACGACCTAGACAAATATATACAGGTTCTACTCATAGAGAATTCGAATAATAAGCATTTGCTTAAATTATAAAAGCTTCACTGATAGGTGAGGCTTTTTTTTTACCTTTGTTTTAAAGTAGCTGTAATAAATGATAGAATTAAATATTAATAACGAAACTGATAAGTTAAAGGCCGTAGTTTTGGGTTTAGCAAATAGTAATGGTCCTGTGCCAAAAGTAGAAGAAACATATGATCCAAAATCTATGGAACATATTCTGGCTGGAACATATCCATTAGAGGAGGACATGGTTAATGAAATGACTTGTTTCGAAACAGTTCTTTTGAAGTATGATGTGACAGTTTACCGCCCTAAGCTTATTCAAAATTATAATCAGATCTTTACTCGAGATATAGGTTTTGTGATAGGTGATGTTTTTGTAAAATCTAATATTTTACCAGAGAGAGAACAAGAGTTGGATGCGATTCAATTTATAATAGACTCAATAAATCCTTCAAAGGTTGTTAAGCCACCGTTGGAGGTGCATATTGAAGGAGGAGACGTTATGTTATGGGGTAATCACGTTTTTGTTGGAACATACAAGGGAAGTGATTATAAAGACTATATCACGGCACGTACAAATAAGGAAGGCGTAGCGTATATAAAGGCTATGTTTCCTGATAAAATAGTTAAAGAGTTTGATTTAATTAAATCAAAATTAGAGGCACGAGATAATGCATTGCATTTAGATTGTTGCTTTCAACCCGTAGGGAAGGATAAAGGTATTATTTATAAAAGGGGCTTTCGTGAAGAGGCCGATTATTTATATTTAGTTGATCTTTTTGGAAAAGATAACTTATTCCATGTAAAGCGAAACGAAATGTACAATATGAACTCTAATGTTTTTTCAATAGATACAAACGTTGTAGTCTCTGAACAAAAATTCACTAGGCTGAATAATTGGTTGCGAAGTAAAGGATTTATTGTCGAGGAAATTCCATATGCTGAGATTGCTAAGCAAGAAGGCCTATTACGTTGTTCTACATTACCATTAATCAGAGAATAAAAGTAAAAAAATGAAACAAATTACAAATAATATATTGATGATTCGTCCAGTTTCATTCAGAATGAATGAACAAACGATGGTTAATAATTTCTACCAAACTGGAGATGCAAATTTGCTGCCAAGTACTGTAAATGCAAAAGCGCAGCAAGAATTTGACCTTTTTGTTAATAAGCTTACTGACTTGGGTGTTAATGTCATCGTAGTAGAGGATAGTGTTACTCCAAATACACCGGATAGTATTTTTCCAAATAATTGGGTTTCTTTCCATGATAATGGTGATGTAGGTTTCTATCCTATGTTTGCTGAGAATCGACGTTTAGAGCGACGTGAAGATATTCTAGACTTGCTAGAAGATAAAGGATTCCAAATTGACAATATCATTGATTATTCTTCGGCAGAAGAAGATGGATTTTATTTGGAGGGGACAGGAAGTATTGTGCTCGATAGGGTAAATGAGAAAGCATATTGTGCCTTGTCACCAAGAGCTGATGAAGAATTGTTTATCGAGTTCTGTGAAGACTTTGACTATGCACCAGTTATTTTTGAAGCTTATCAAACTGTCGATGGTGATAGAAAACTGATTTACCATACAAATGTAATGATGTGTATTGGAGACACTTTTGCAGTAATTTGTGCAGATGCAATTGATGATAAACAAGAACGGAAGATGGTTCTTGAAAACCTTAAAAAGGATAATAAAGAAATTATTTTAATTAGTGAAAAACAATTAAATAGTTTCGCGGGTAATATGTTGCAAGTATCGGGGGATAACGATTCCAGTTATTTGGTGATGAGTACTAGTGCCTATGAATCTCTAACTGTGCAGCAACTAGAAAAATTAGAAAAACATACATCAATTATACATGCTGATTTAACTACAATTGAAACGCACGGCGGAGGCAGTGCACGTTGCATGATGGCTGAAGTTTTTTTGGAAAAGAAATAATTTGTGAGAGTATTATTGAAAGATTGACAATTTGAATTTAACGGTGTTAAAAAGTGTTACTTTTGCACCAAAACAATTTTTGTATTATAAAATAATGAGAAATAAAAAAACATTAATTCTAGGTGCATCTACAAAATTAGATAGAGCCTCGAATAAAGCGATAACCAATTTGGTAAGTAAAGGTCATTCTGTGCTTGCAATAGGACAAAATGGAGGGGAAGTGTCGGGAATAAAAATTTATACAAAGGCTATTCCGCTGAAAAACATTGATACTATAAGCTTGTATTTAAATCCAGCCCGCCAACGTGATTATTATAATTATATAGTTGAAGCAAGCCCAAAGCGAGTTATTTTTAATCCAGGTACAGAGAACCCTGAATTATATCAATTATTGGAATTAAATAATATTAAGTCTGAAGTAGCTTGCACATTAGTACTATTGGCTACCAACCAATATTAAAAACTATTTTCAGTTTAAAAATTCTTAGAGTTTAAAAGCATCTTTTTTTTATGGAATTTTCTTCTAAGTTAATAGAAAAAGCAGTTAATGAAATCTCGCAATTACCAGGTATAGGTAAGCGTTCTGCACTGCGTTTGGTGTTACACTTGTTAAAACAACCCAAAGAGCAAACGGAGTTTTTGTCGCAGGCGTTACTGAATATGAGAGCTGATATTAAATACTGTAACAATTGTCATAATATATCTGACAGTGAAATTTGCGAAATTTGCTCCAACCTAAAAAGAAATCATCAACTTATTTGTATTGTTGAAGATATTCGTGATGTTATGGCTATTGAGGGGACAGGACAATTTAAAGGAATATATCATGTTTTGGGAGGTAAAATTTCTCCAATAGAAGGTGTTGGTCCCAGTCAATTAAAAATTGGTTCTTTGGTAGATAAAGTAAGGTCAGGTAAAGTTCTAGAAATTATTTTTGCGCTAAGCTCTACAATGGAGGGTGATACTACCAATTTTTATATTTACAAACAAATTGCAGATACCCCTATTGTTATGTCTACTATTGCGAGAGGAATTGCAGTAGGTGATGAACTAGAATATGCTGATGAAGTAACGCTTGGAAGAAGTATTTTACATAGAATTCCATTCGAAAAATCTTTGAAAAATAATTAAAGGGCTTAAAAAACTGTCAAACTTTTAATATAGTAAATGAAAAGCTATATTTGTTCTCAAAAATAAAGAAATGAATAAGTCTGTTTTCTTTTTATTAATTACTGTAGTACTCTTTTTTGGTTCATGTATTTCAACACGAGATTTGAACTATTTGCAATACAAAAAAGGTACAAGTTCAGAATCTGCTATTTCATTGGTTGCTTCAAAACCTTACAGAGTTCAGATCGCAGATGTTTTAAGTTTGAGTATAAAAGCCATTGACCCAAAATTAGTTTCTATTTTTAGTACCGTTGAAGGAGAGGTTGGGAAGTCACCATCTGCTCTATATTTTGATGGATTTACTGTTGATGATCATGGTAATATTCGAATTCCAGTTTTAGGAGAAATGAATGTTATTGGATACACTACTGAAGAAATACGATTGCGTATCGAAAAACAATTATTATCTGAATATTTTAATAAGGAAGCCAATCTGTTTGTAACGGTTAAGCTTGCTGGGTTTAAATATACTATTACAGGAGAAATCGGTAGCACGGGTACTAAGACGGTTTTTCAAGATCGATTGACTATTATGGAAGCTGTTGCCAATTCTGGAGATATCACTATAACTGGTAATAGAAAAGCAGTTACAATCATGAGACAATCTCCAACAGGGGTGGAAATGCATGACTTAGATTTAACAGATATTAATGTAATGAAATCTCCCTATTATTATTTGCAACCAAACGATTTTATTTTTGTGAAACCGTTGAAACAAAAAACTTGGGGTACAGGTAAAACAGGTTTAGAATCTATAACTACCTTTGTATCTTTATTGTCTTTGGCTAGTACGATGTTTTTACTTTTAACTAATTAAAATTCTGATCGATAAATGCTAGATATAAAAGATTTTTCAATTTTTGAAAACCAAGTAAGTTTTGACTTTAAAGGCTTTTTAATAAAAATAGCGAGCTATTGGAAGTGGTTTTTGATTAGTTTGATCATTGCATTTACTATAGCTTATCAGGTGAATATTCGTAAACAGAAAATTTACGGAATGGAAACTCTCATTTCCATTAAAGAGGAGAGTAATCCTCTCTTTACTTCGACAACCAGTCTAGTTTTCAATTGGGGAGGAATCTCTGACCAAGTAAATACGATCTCTACCATTTTTCAATCAAGATCACATAATGAATTAGTTGTAGATAAACTTCAGTTTTATATAGATTATTTGATTCAAGGAAAATATAATTTTGAAGATGCTTACGGGGCAGTTCCGTTTTATGTAGATATCGACAAGACTAAAGGTCAAATTGCAAATACGTTAATTGGTATTAAGTTTATTAGCGATAGCGAATATGAGATTCGTATTCCTATGAATGCTCCTAGTGTGAGTATGATTACCTATTCAAATTTTGCATACAGCAATACAGCAGTTGTAGTTGGTGATTTTGTAAAGCGCTATAAAGTAGGTTCTTTGGTATCTCTACCGTTCTTAAACTGGAAATTACAAATAAATGATAATCCAGGTTTTTATAAAGGGAATGAGTACTTTGTAAAATTCAATGATTTTGATGGCACTGTTTCCCGTTATAAGGGTGTAGGCGTAAATTCTGCAGATAAAGGTGGTTCGATCATAACGCTAAGTATGCAAGGTACAAATAAGGCAAGAATGGTTGAATATCTAAATTCAACTGTAAAAATGCTTATCTCAAGGCAATTAGATGAAAAAAATAGGTTTGCAACAAATACAATAAGCTTTATTGATAGCACCCTTGTTGCTATGGAATCGCAGTTAAAAGAGACTGGGAATGAACTAAAGTCTTTTCGAAAAAATAAAAATATTTATGATATCGAAGAAGGTGGTGGCAAATTCTCTGAAAAAATGTTAGAATACGACATCGAAAAAGATGTAATTGTTCGAAAAGTAGCCTATTACAATTCATTACGGAATTATTTAAAAAATAGCGTTGATTATTCGAAACTTCCGGCTCCGTCTGTAGCGGGAATAGAAGACCCAAATATTGTTGCGAATATCTCTAAATTAATATCTCTTTCGACCCAGCGCTCTGCTATGGCTTATGCTGTAAAAAGCGAAAAAATATTCCAAGATTTTGACAATCAGATGGAAGCTATCAAGAATGTATTATTTGTAAATATTAGTACGGCCAAAGCTGCTTTGGAATATGATTTAATAGCTATAAGTAATAAAATTGGTCAAACTGAAAGTACCATAAAATCGTTGCCAGATGACGAACAAGAATTGATTAAGATTAAAAGAAAATATGATTTAAGTGATAATATATACAGCACTTTTTTGCAAAAAAGAAGCGAAGCTGATATTGTTAAGGCAGCAAATTTATCAGATATTCACTTTATTGATCCTGCAAAAGATATAGGTGGTGGTTTAATTGGACCTAAGACATCTGTAAATTATGTTTTAGCACTATTTCTAGGTTTTTTAATTCCGTTGGTTGTAGTTTTTATTATCTTCTTTATTAATAATTCTATTCAAAATACAGAGGATATTACCAGTAGAACAAAAATTCCATTGATTGGAGTTGTAGGTTTAAATACAGATAGTACAGAACTAGCAGTGTTTGATAGACCCAAGTCAGCTTTGTCTGAATCTTTCAGGGCAATTCGCTCTTCTTTACAATTTTTATACAAGCAACAAAATGTAAATGGTGCAAAGACAGTAATGGTTACATCATCTGTAAGTGGTGAAGGTAAAACTTTTTGCTCGCTTAATATAGCTACGGTTTTTGCTTTAAGTGAAAAAAAGACAGTAATCGTTGGGCTTGATTTACGAAAGCCTAAGTTGTCAAACGAATTTGGACTTTCAAATGACGTAGGAGTTGTCAATTATTTAATTAATCAGAAAAAAGTAGAAGATATTATCAATAAGACCCATATTCCATATTTGGATGTTATCTTATCTGGACCGATACCCCCCAATCCTTCAGAATTAATTTTATCTGAAAAAATGAATGAATTAATTGACGAGTTAAAGCAACAGTATGATTATATTATTCTTGATACACCACCTGTTGGCCTAGTTTCTGATGCTCTAGAATTAACTCAATATGTAGATGTAACTTTGTATATTGTAAGGCAGAATTTCTCAAAAAAAGAAATGATTACCTTGCTCAATAACAGATTAAATAGAAAAGAACTAAGTAATGTAAGCATTGTTTTTAATGGTTATGAAAACAAAGCAAAATATGGTAATGCATACGGTTACGGGTACGGATATGGTGCATATTCAAATGGTTATCATGAAGATCAAGAACAAAAAAATATACTTCAGAGGGCAGCAAGCAAATTTCGAGTTTTAAAAAAGAAAAATTAATATGGACATGGAAACGATAGTTAAGCAAACTTTATTGATTACAGGTGGAGCTGGATTTATTGGGTCTAATTTGTGCGAACATTTTTTATCGAAAGGATATGATGTTGTTTGCTTGGATAATTTTGCTACTGGACATATGCATAATCTTGATAAATGTTTGCATAATGAAAATTTCAAATTAATTGAAGGTGATATAAGAAACTTTGATGATTGTGTTAAAGCGGTACGAGGCGTTAATTATGTGCTGCATCAAGCAGCCTTAGGTTCTGTACCTCGATCGCTGGAAGATCCTATCACTACCAACGATGTTAATGTAAGTGGTTTTTTAAATATGCTGACAGCTGCCCGAGATGAAAAAGTAAAACGATTTGTCTATGCGGCAAGTTCATCTACCTATGGCGATTCAGAAGGATTGCCGAAAGTGGAAGATGTTATAGGTAAACCATTGTCACCTTATGCAATAACAAAGTATGTTAATGAACTGTACGCAGAAATTTTTTCAAAAACGTATGGCTTGGAAACAATAGGATTAAGATATTTCAATGTATTTGGTAGAAAACAAGATACTAATAGTGCATATGCTGCTGTTATACCTAAATTTGTGCAACAATTAATGAGGTTGGAAAGTCCATTGATAAATGGGGATGGCACCTATTCAAGAGATTTTACATACATTGATAATGTGATTCAAATGAATGAGCTGGCCATTTCTACTGTAAATGCATCGGCAGTAAATACAGTGTATAATACAGCTTGTGGCGACAGAAATACGTTAAATGAATTAATGCAGTATTTAAAAGCTTATTTGTCTAAGTATGATTCTAAGATTAATGATGTCGAAATTTTGTATGGTGTAAACAGGAAAGGAGATATTCCCCATTCATTGGCTAGTATTGATAAAGCTAAGACTCTCTTAGGGTATGATCCTAAATTTTCGTTAGAGGAAGGATTGAAAGAAGCCGTTGACTGGTATTGGAATAATCTAAAAGAGAAGAAATAAGTATATTTGAATATTGAAAATAATGAAAAGTAGTGGAGCATACAGTAGTAAATCCAGTATTACTTAATGGTAGTTAAAACTGTAACTTTCAATAAAGCATTGTTTAATATTTTTAAATTATAATAAAACGAAAATAGTTTTGATAACAAAACAAGAATTAAATTGGTTCGTAGTATATACCAAACCAAAATGGGAAAAAAAAGTTGCAGAGCAATTAGAAAAAATAGGAGTTGAATGTTATTGTCCACTCATCATTAAAGAAAAACAGTGGTCTGATAGAAAGAAAAAAGTAGAAGTGCCCTTATTTAATTCGTATGTTTTTGTGCAATTGACTGAAGCGAGCCGTAATTTAGTTTTTCAGTCACCAGGGGTAGTTCGGTATTTATTTTGGCTTGGAAAGCCAGCGATTGTTCGCGATAATGAGATAAATACTATCAAGCAATGGTTAGATAAGCCGAGTTCTAGTGATATTGTAATTTCCAATTATAATGTAGGCGATAAAATTAAAGTAGAATCTGGACCTTTTTTAAATCAAGATGCTGTTATCAAAGAAGTAAATAAGAATCACTTTGTTTTAGTACTTGAATCATTGGGGTGTGTACTGAGAATGGATATATAGCTAATTTATAAATACTCAAATTAAAAAATTTAAGTAAATGAAAAAAATATTAATTACAGGAGGTGCTGGTTTTATTGGTTCCCATGTAGTACGTTTGTTTGTAACAAAATATAGTGATTATCAAATTTTTAATTTAGATGCACTAACATATGCGGGAAATTTAGAAAATATTATTGATATTGAAAAATCTCCAAATTATACTTTTGTTAAAGGGGATATTGCTGACGAAAAGTTTATCAAAGATTTATTTCAAGAGCATCAATTTGATGGGGTATTGCATTTGGCAGCAGAATCTCATGTAGATCGTTCTATTGAAGATCCTATGGCTTTTGTGAGAACCAATGTTATTGGAACCGTTAATCTACTAAATGCAGCTCGTGAATTGTGGAAAGGTAATTTTGAAAATAAAAGATTCTATCACATAAGTACAGATGAAGTATATGGTTCACTTGGGGCAGAAGGGCTATTCACAGAAACAACCGCATACGATCCTAACTCTCCTTATTCAGCATCTAAAGCAAGTTCAGATCATTTTGTACGTGCTTATGGAGAAACATATGGTTTGCCATATGTATTAACAAATTGTTCAAATAATTACGGTCCTAATCATTTTCCGGAGAAGTTGATTCCATTATTCATTAATAATATTATTCAAAAAAAGCCACTTCCTGTTTATGGAGATGGAAACTATACACGTGATTGGTTATTTGTAGTTGATCATGCACGTGCAATTGATTTGGTATTTCATGAAGGAACAAATCACGGAACATATAATATTGGCGGATTTAATGAATGGAAAAATATTGATTTAGTTCGTTTACTGTGTGGGATCATGGATGATAAATTAGGTCGTGAAGAAGGTGAATCTGCTGAGTTGATCACCTACGTAAAAGATAGACCAGGACATGATTTAAGATATGCTATTGATGCAAATAAAATTAATAGTGAATTGGGATGGTCGCCATCAGTGACTTTTGAGCAAGGTTTAGAGCAAACTGTAAATTGGTACTTGAACAATTCAGAGTGGTTAGCAAGTGTTACCTCTGGTGCCTATGCTTCTTATTATGAAAAGCAGTACCAATAGATTTTAAAAATAAATTTTCGAGTCAATAGTATATGAATAATCCGGATATAAAAATTGCAGTTATAGGACTAGGATATGTAGGCTTGCCTTTGGCACGTCTATTTGCTACAAAACATGCGGTTGTAGGATTTGATATTAATCAAAATCGAATCGATGAATTAAATTTAGGACAAGACAGTACACTCGAAATCGAAGCAACGGAATTGCAAGCGGTGCTATTAGATGAAAATCCGTGCTTAAATAATACCGATGCCATTAAAGGGTTGTATTGTACTAGTGATAGGGATCAAATTGTTGATTGTAATTATTACATTGTAACTGTTCCTACACCAGTTGATAAAAATAATAGACCAGATTTGACGCCTTTATACAAATCATCAGAAACTGTTGGAAAAGTATTGAAGAAGGGTGATATTGTAATTTATGAATCAACGGTATACCCAGGAGTTACAGAGGAAGAATGCGTTCCCGTACTAGAAGAAATTTCAGGGTTAAAATTTAATGTTGATTTTTATGCTGGTTATTCTCCAGAACGCATTAATCCGGGAGATAAAGAGCATACTGTAGATAAAATCTTAAAAGTTACATCGGGATCAACCGTCGAGGTTGGTCAGAAAGTCAACGAATTGTATTTATCTGTAATTACTGCGGGCACTTATTTGGCACCCTCTATAAAAGTAGCAGAAGCTGCAAAGGTTATAGAAAATTCACAAAGAGATATTAATATTGCCTTCGTTAATGAACTAGCGAAGATTTTCAATTTAATGGATATAGATACGCATGAAGTTTTAGCGGCAGCCGGTACTAAATGGAATTTCTTACCATTCAAGCCAGGATTGGTAGGAGGACATTGTATTGGAGTCGATCCTTATTATTTGGCTCAAAAAGCGCAGGAGATAGGTTATCATCCTGAAATTATTTTGGGAGGAAGACGTTTAAATGACAGTATGGGGGAATATGTTGCTTCACAGATTGTTAAGTTAATGATTAAGAGGGGTATAACTGTTAATGGCGCAACTTTATTAATGCTAGGAATTACTTTTAAAGAAAATTGCCCAGATGTACGAAATACTAAAATCGTGGATGTTGTAAACTCTTTAAAGGAATATGGTATTACTGTATCAATATTTGATCCATTAGCAAAACCAGATGCTGTGATGAAAGAATATCTGCTAGAAACTATAAATGAAGCTCCCAAAACTAAATTTGACGCAGTAGTTTTAGGTGTTGCTCATGAGGAATTCTTAAGTATGAATATAGCGAATTTTCAAAATGCAAAAAGTATCATCTACGATGTTAAAGGTGTATTGACAAGCGGCGTTGATGGTAGATTATAAAAACAAATAATTCTTTTAGATTAAAAACATTCTAAATATAATTAATATGGAAAATAAAAAGACAGTTACTCATGTTGTTTTGACAGGAGGTATAGGAAGTAGATTGTGGCCATTGTCTCGTAAGAGCATGCCAAAGCAATATTTATCTTTATTTGAAGGTAGATCATTATTTGAGTTAACTGTTGAACGAAACCGTTCGATTGCTGACAAAATTATGGTAGTTGGGAATATCGATAATTGTCACTTGAGTAAAAAGGTAATGGAGAAGTCTAATCTTCCTTACGTTAATATTGTTGAGTCAACTCCTAGAAATACAGCTGCAGCAATAGCATTCGCTGCCTTTGCATCTGAGCCAGAAGATATTTTAATCATAACTCCATCAGATCATATTATTGATTCAATGGATGCTTACAAGTCCGCTATGGATGAGGCCGTTGATAAGGCTACCAATGGGTTTATTGTTACCTTTGGTATTCAGCCAACAAAACCTGAAACAGGTTATGGATACATAGAAAGAAAAGGTGATAATGTAATTTCTTTTAGAGAAAAACCAAACGAGATAACTGCTATGAATTTTATTGCCAAAGGTAATTTTTTGTGGAATAGCGGTATGTTTTGTTTCAAAGCGAGTGTATTCTTAGAAGAATTGAAGGCATTTCAACCAGATGTTTATGAGAAATCTAAACTTGCGTGGGATAACAATGTAAATGGAGAATTAGACTTAGAATTATCCATGGATATTCCATCAATCAGTGTTGATTATGCAGTGATGGAGCGTAGCAAAAAGATAAAGGTTGTTTCCTCTGATTTTGTGTGGTCAGATTTAGGTTCTTTTGAATCAGTGTATGATTATTTAGTTTCTAAAGGACATCCTATTGATGAAAACGGAAATATGTCTATAGGGACATCAAATTATACTGCCTTTGTTGGGGTAAGAGATACAATATTTGTTTATACAGACAATGCTAATTTAATTTTGAAAAAGAAAGCTTCGCAGGATGTTAAGAAGATTTATAATAAATTGGAAAAAGAAGATTCTGATTTGTTAAATTAAATAAGGAGTTACTTTGATGATCGACATTTTGATTAGGTATATAAAGTTTATTGAATAATTTCAATAAACTTTTTTTATTAACGATTATTCCAATTGGTTGAAAACAGGTTGAGTTTTGATTCTGGATATTTCGATCATAGTTAATAATTACTCCAATAGAGAATTATGCTTGTTATTATAAGTTTAGTATTTGTATTACAATAATATCGCTTTCTGCATTAGTGCTGAGAAAATTAGATAAAGTTTTATATATAATATTTTTCTTTATTTATTTCTCTTGAGAAGTAAAACATAGGATTGTGTATAGTGTTTTGTTAAATTTTATTTTGAAACTTTTAGTAAGGCTATATTCCTTTTTTTGATTAAGTTTGCACAAATATTAAGACCTACTTTCCTGCTGACTTGGGATTGGGTTAGGCGAAGCCATGATGTTTAATGAATAAATGGCTTTGTAATGATAATTCTAATATCTACTATGAAAAAATTAATAACAGTTATATTGTTGACTTTTGCCTTTTTCCAACCATTAACAATTGTTGCACAAGATTTACTAAAAGGAAATGATTTAAGTAGCGTAAAGGTCGATAATCTCACTGATGCTGAAATCACCAAGTTACAGGGACAGCTGAAGAGTAATAATACTACGATCGATCAGGTGGAACAGATTGTGTTGGCAAAAGGTATGTCTTCATCAGAATATAGTAAATTAAAAAGCCGTTTGAATGGTTCGTCAAATTTTAATACCTCAAATAATTTACCAACATTACAAAAGTTAAATTCTAGTACAAACAGCGCAGCAAGAAAGCAAACAGCATTTGTAAATGTTAAGGTTAAAGATTCTTTAAATGCACTAGTATTTGGATCGGAACTTTTTGATAATCCAACATTAGATTTCAGTCCTGATTTGCAGCTTGCGACTCCTATGAATTATGTTTTAGGACCAGGAGATGAATTGCAAATAAGCGTTTACGGCGTTCAGTTATATAATGCAACAATAAGTGTAAATACTGAAGGTAAAATCTCAATTGATGCTGTTGGTCAATTGTACGTTTCAGGAATGACAATTGAGGCTGCTACTCAAAAAATAAAAAATGCTATTGCTAATGTTTATAGCACTGTAGCTTCGGGACAATCTCAAGTGAGTGTCAGTTTGGGTAAAATTAGAACGATACGAGTTACCATTATTGGCGGTAAGCAGCCAGGTAATTATTCAATATCTTCCTTAGCTTCTGTGTATAATGCATTACATTTAGCTGGTGGGCCAAATGTAAATGGATCTTATAGAAACATTGAATTAATTCGTAGTAATAAAACCGTAAGAATAATTGATATTTATAAATTTTTAGTTAATGGAGACCAATCGGATAATATTGGTCTCAAAGATAATGATGTAATTAGAATTCCATCGTATACCAACAGAGTTACACTTGAAGGCGAAGTAAAAAGGCCAGGGATTTTCGAAATTAAAGCAGGGGAAACATTTAAAGATTTACTGACGTTTGCCTCAGGATTTAATGATGTAGCCTATACGGGTTCTGTAAATGTTACTCAAAAGACAGGAACAGAATTTAAAGTAAAAGATATAAAGTCAACTGAGTTCAATACCAATAAGCCTTTATCTGGAGACGTTTACAGAGTATCAAAGATACTTAATCGTTTTGAAAATCGTATTGAGATTAAAGGTGCAGTTTTTAGGCCAAATGTCTACTCGTTCTACGAGGGAATGCGTATTTCTAATTTAATTGCAAAAGCGGATGGCTTAAAAGAAGATGCTTACGCAAAAAGAGCTAGAATTATAAGGTTGAAATCTGATTTAACGACTGAAATTGTTCAAGTAAATTTAGCTCAAGCATTAGATGGTAATGATACAGAAGATGTATTATTACAAAAGGAGGATATTATAACGGTATATTCTATTTTAGATTTTGTCGAAGAATTTAAAGTTACAATTGATGGTGAAGTAAAAAACCCAGGGGAATATGATTACTTTGAAAATCTAAGTCTTAATGATGTCTTATTACAAGCAGGTGGTTTGACAGGTTCTGCATCAAAAAGAGTAGAAGTTGCAAGAATGATAAAGGCGGAAGAAATAGATGATACCAATCCAAACAAAGCCGAATTATTTTCTTTAGTAATTTCGCCTGAAAATAATGAGCAATTAAAAAATTTCGTTCTAGCTCCTTATGATGTAATTAGCATCCGTAAAATGGGGGTTTATGAAAGACCAGAATCTGTTACGATAGGGGGTGCTGTTAGCTACCCTGGGAAATATGTTTTGGCTACAAAAAAAGAGAAAATTTATGACGTGATCATGAGAGCAGGTGGACTGACTTCTTTAGCAAACATTGATGGTGTAAAAATTAAAAGGCCTGTAAAGCAAGCTCAAGTTGATGATTTAAAGGCTGTTAATTTTAATATTACCAACAGAGATAATGATACCATAAATTCAAAAGTTGTAGACAAATTAGTAAATGATGTAAAGTTTCTGACCATTCCTATAGATTGGAAAAGCATTTTGAAAAAACAAGATGGTTTGGCGAATGTAACATTAGACGCGGGAGATGAAATTTTTATTGAAAAATTTTCCGAAGGTGTAAAAGTCTCAGGAAATGTGCTGTTAAATTCTGAAATACCGTATGTACAGGGGAAAAGTTTAAAATATTATTTAAATTCTGCTGGGGGAATAGATGCCAAAGGATGGAAGAGAAAAGCTTATATAATTTATCCTAATGGTCGTGCGGATGTAGCATCCCATTTTTTATTTTTTAATAGTTACCCAAAAGTAGCACCTGGTTCTCAGATTGTAGTGCCAGAGAAGGCAGTAGGAAAAAAAATGACAACAGCTGAAATTGTAAGTATAGGATCTGTTTTTGTAAGTATCGCAGGGATTATTACAACGTTTTTATTATTAAATAATTAGAGAAATGGAAGATCAAGTTAATAGTGATGAGATATCTTTGAAAGATTTACTGCTACAAGGAAAAGATTGGTATGATTTTTTAATTTCAAAATGGAAAGTTGTTATTTTGGTCAGTCTTATAGGTGGTACAGTAGGTCTGGGCTATGCTTTTATGCAAAAGCCTAATTATATTGCTTCATTATCTTTTGCTTTAGAAGAAGATGGTGGTGGTGGTGGTGGTGGTGTTTTAAGTTTAGCAAGCCAATTTGGTTTCGATCTTGGTACTAGTGGAGGTGGTGCGTTTAGCGGATCGAATTTGATTGAATTATTTCGTTCTAGAAAAATGATTGAAACAACTTTGCTTTCCCCTATAGAATATAAAAATAAGCAAATGTCGTTAGCCGATATGTATCTTGAGGTTAATGAAATTAATGAAGACTGGAGTGAAGTTCCCAAATTAAAAAATATTAATTTTTCTCCAGAAATCGATAGGAAACATTTTTCTAGAGTTCAGGATAGTATTTTGGGAAAAATTTACGGAAACATTGCCACTGGCAATCTAATTGTGGGTCAAAAAGATAAGAAAATTGATATAATATCTATTGACGTAAGTAGTAAAAACGAATTGTTTTCTAAATATTTCTGTGAAGCGTTAGCTCGTGAAGTTTCGGAATTTTATGTTCAAACAAAAAATAAAAAAGCTCGTGAGAATCTAGGAATTTTACAACATCAAACTGATTCTGTCCGTGCAGCTCTTAATAGTGCTATCACAGGTGTAGCGGTAGCTAATGACAATACCTTTAATTTAAACCCTGCATTAAACGTGCGCCGTACGCCTTCTGCTCGTAGACAGGTCGACGTACAAGCTAATACTGCGATTCTAACTGAAATTGTAAAGCAATTAGAGTTAGCTAAAGTAACTTTTAGAAAAGCAACACCATTGATTCAAGTAATTGATAAACCGATATTGCCTTTAGAAAAGAAGGGTTTTGGTAAGTTAAAAGGGATTGTGTTGTTTAGTTTTTTATCTGGTTTTTTATGTATTTGTTATTTAGTTGGACAGAGAATCTTAAAATCGATTTTACAATAAAATCACCATATTACTTTATTATTCTTTAAATAAAATTATTTAATGACCAAAAGAGTTTTAATAACAGGAGCGGCAGGATTTTTGGGTTCACATTTGTGTGACTATTTTATTGCAAAAGGCTACAGAGTGGTGGGTATGGATAATCTCATAACTGGTGATTTGAAAAATTTAGAACATTTATTTCCTTTAGAAAACTTTGAATTTTATAATCATGATGTTTCTAATTATGTGCATGTAGCAGGTAGTTTGGATTATATTTTGCATTTTGCTTCGCCAGCAAGTCCTATTGATTATTTAAAAATACCTATACAAACACTTAAAGTAGGTTCACTTGGAACACATAATTTATTAGGTCTAGCTAAAGAAAAAAAAGCAAGATTTTTAATAGCTTCAACTTCTGAAGTTTATGGAGATCCCACAGTTCATCCTCAAACTGAAGATTATTGGGGTAATGTTAATCCAGTAGGACCAAGAAGTGTTTACGATGAAGCAAAGCGTTTTCAAGAAGCAATTACGATGGCTTATCATACTTTTCATGGATTAGAAACTCGTATTGTTAGAATTTTTAATACATATGGACCAAGAATGCGTCTTAATGATGGTAGAGTATTACCTGCTTTTATTGGCCAAGCCTTACGAGGTGATGACTTAACCATTTTTGGCGATGGTTCGCAAACAAGGTCATTTTGTTATGTTTCTGATTTAGTAGAGGGTATTTATAGACTGCTATTGTCTGATTATGTAGAACCTGTGAATATTGGTAATCCCGACGAAATTACCATAAGTGATTTTGCGGACGAAATTGTTAAATTAACGGGTAGTAGTCAGAAAGTGATTTATCACCCATTACCTCAAGATGACCCTAAGCAAAGACAGCCGGATATTTCCAAGGCGAGACAATTATTAAATTGGGAACCAAGAATATCTCGTAAAGAGGGATTAAAAATTACGTACGAATATTTTAAGAAATTTACGGCGAAACAATTAGAAGAAACGAAACTTAATAAAGAATTTTAAGTGTTGCTGGTAAATAAAATTAAAAATCTTTTAAGTCAAGATTCTTCTAAAAATGCTATTTGGCTTTTCCTAGATAAAATTATTAGATTGGGTTTTGGATTAATTGTTGGCGTACTTGTAGCTCGATATTTAGGTCCAGGACAATTTGGAAAGTGGAATTATGCAATTGCTTTTGTTAGTTTAATTAGTGCTCTAGCAACTTTGGGACTAGATCAAATAGTTGTTAAACATCTGCTAGAAAATAGAAAGGAAGAAGAAGTTCTAGGTACAGCTTTTTATCTTAGGGTGTTTGGTTCTGCCCTAAGTACAATAATTGTCTGTTCTTACTTTTATTTTTATAAAAATGATGCAACTCTTTTTACAATTGCGCTTTTGACTGTTGGAAGTTTATTTTTTCAATCCTTTGATGTAATTGATTTAAAAAATCAGTCTGTTTTACATTCTAGAAAAACCGTAATCGTAAAAAACACAGTTTTTGTAATTGTTTCTATTATCAAATTATTTTTTGTTTACCTTAAATTTCCTTTGTTATCATTTGTAGTTATTGGTTTAATAGAATTTATATTTGGTGCAGTAGGTATGGTTTTGTATTATGGTCTTAGTAATTTTATTAAATGGAATTTTAATTATTCATATTGTAAAACACTGCTTTTTCAAGCTTGGCCACTCATATTGTCTGGTATTATCATTATGATGTATATGCGAATTGATCAAATTATGATAGGTGAATTCTTGGGAGAAAAAGCTGTTGGATTATATTCTGTATCGACACGCTTTACTGAATTATGGTATTTTATTCCAAGTATTTTTGCTACTTCGTTTTTTCCAAAATTAGTAGAAAAATATAATACAAATAAAAAATCATATTTTGAAGTTTGCCTTAAATTACTTAAACTGCTGTTTTTGATTAGTTTTGCAATTGCTATATTTTTTGCGTTTTTTTCCAACCTAATCATCAATTTTTTATATGGCTTTGCTTATATAACTTCTGTTTTCGCATTACAAATAAGTATTTGGACAGGTGTTTTTGTGTTTTGGGGAGTTGCCGCTGGTAACATGCTGGTGATAGAAAACTTAAACAAGCATAATTTAATAAAATCTATTCAAGGCTTATTGATTAATATAACTTTGAATTATATTTTAATACCAAAATATGGAATTAATGGTGCGGCAATTGCAACTTTAATTTCACAATTTTATGCTTCTTATATTTATTATTTCTTCTTTAAGAGTACTAGACATATATTTATGTTGCAAACCAAATCAATTTTATTTTATTAAATTATGTATCAAGTCACATCACCTATTTTATTTTTAATATTCAATAGACCAAAAGAAACGACTGTGTTGTTTAATGCCATTAAAGCTGTTAAACCAAAAAAATTATATGTTGCTGCGGATGGTCCTAGAAATAATGGTAAAGATGATGCTTCGTGTAAAGAAACCAGAGCAATTATCAATCAAGTCGATTGGGACTGCGAAGTTATAACTTTGTTTAGAGAACAAAATTTAGGGTGTGGTAAGGCGGTAAGTGGGGCTATAACATGGTTTTTTGAAAATGAGGAAGAAGGAATAATCTTAGAAGATGACTGTTTGCCTAGTGACGATTTTTTTAGATTTGTCGACGCAATGTTAATTAAATATAGGGTAGATGATCGTATAGGTCATATTTGTGGTTGTAATTTTCAAGACGGTATAAAAAGATCAAATGCGGATTACTACTATTCAAAATTAACACATGTATGGGGATGGGCTAGTTGGAGAAGAGTTTGGAGCGGTTATGATTTTAAGATGAATGGTCTTGAAGAAGTTATTGCTACTGATGTTTTGGCAGGTCTTACAAATAGTAAATTAAGCAAAAAGATGATCTATAATGCGTTTAGGAGGACAAAGGCTGGAGAAATTGATACTTGGGATTATCAATATTTTTTTTTAAATCAAGTTAATGCACGCTTATCTGTAATTCCTAACTTCAATATGATTAGCAATATCGGTTTTAATGCTGATGGTACGCATACATTTAATGCAAATAGCCCTATGGCCAATGTCAGTTTTAAAGAAATGCCAGAATTAATTGTTAGTCCATCATTTATTTCTCAGGATCGAATTGCTGATGAATATACGCTTACTAAAGAAACACCTAGCTCTTTTGAGTTTTATAAGGGCAGCCTTCGTCAAGGTCTTAGAACAATTTTAATTGGTTTGAAACTATACACACCTAGAAAATAATTTATATAAATAGGATAATGAAAATATTATACGATCATCAAATATTTACGCAGCAACAATATGGAGGTATATCTAGATATTTTTATGAATTGATTAAAAGATATGATAAAATAGAGGACAGCTGTAATGTTGCTACATTATTATCAAACAATGCATATTACAATCAAGGGACTAACCCAAAGTTAAAATCGTTTTTTCCTAAGAACCATTTTAAAGGTAAAGATCGCATAATTAAAACAATTAATCAAAAAGTAAGTAAGAGCTCAGTTAAAGCTGGTAATTTTGATGTACTTCATCCTACATATTATGATACTTATTTTTTAAATGAGGTAAAAAACAAACCTTTTGTAATTACTTTTTATGATATGATTCATGAGAAATTCGCGAATCAGTTTGAAGAATTAAGATTAGATACGAAGATGTTTGATAATAAAAGACGTCTTTTAGATAATGCAAGTAGAGTAATTGCAATTTCAGAAACAACTAAAAATGATTTAATTGATTTATTTGATGTTGACAGTAATAAAATAGATATTGTTTATTTGGGGAATTCCCTAGAAAACATTTCTTCTGCTTCAGGTTCTTCTAGGTTGGTTGATGAAGATTATATATTGTTTGTAGGTAACAGAGGTATTTATAAAAATTTTAATTTTTTTATTAAATCAATAGCTCCATTATTAATAGATAATAATTTAAAAGTAATTTGTGCAGGTGGAGGATCCTTTACTATTGAAGAACTCTTACTTTTTAAAGAGTTAAGACTAGAGAATTATGTAGTTTTTAAACCTATTTTTAGCGATGAAGTATTAAGTAATTATTATTCTCATGCGATATTTTTTTGTTTTCCTAGCTTATACGAGGGATTTGGTATTCCTGTATTAGAAAGTTTTGCTTGTGGATGTCCAGCTTTATTAAGTAGTGGAGGGTCATTGCCAGAGGTAGGTGGTGATGCTGCAATTTATTTTAATCCTACAAACCAAGAATCTTTATTTAAATTGGCTCAGAATTTGATAGTGGATGAAAATTTGAGAAATGTTTTAAAAAATAAAGGATATAATAGATTAAAATCTTTTTCATGGGACAAATCTTTTGCCGAACATCTAGATGTTTATAAAAAAGTTTTCTAAAATGATATTATTTTTCAAAAAAAACACACATAATTATGAGTTTAGAGAAACAAAGAACAGCAATAATTACTGGTATTACTGGTCAAGATGGGGCTTATCTCACCAAATTACTTTTTGATAAAGGATATTCTATTATAGGTGTAACTCGGAGTCATAACAAGGATAGTTTACTGAAATTAAAACAACTTAATATAGCAAGTAATGTTATAATTGAAGAGTGTGATTTGATTGATTTATCTAGTATTATTAAATTAATTGATAAATACAAACCAGACGAAATTTATAATTTAGCGGCACAAAGTTCTGTGGGAGTGTCATTTAAGCAACCTATTGGGACTATTAGTTTTAATATTATTTCCGTTTTAAATTTATTAGAGGCTATTCGAATTATCAAACCTACAATTCGTTTTTATCAAGCTTCTAGTAGTGAGATGTATGGTAAAGTTACTAACCTTCCCGTAACAATAAATACTCCCATGCATCCTTTAAGTCCTTATGCTATATCAAAGGCTTCTGCACATTGGATTGTAGTTAACTATAGAGAGTCCTACGGGCTACATGCTTGTAACGGTGTGCTCTTTAATCACGAATCTGTTTTAAGGGGTAATGATTTTTTTGTAAAAAAAGTGATTCATGAGACTGTAAAAAATCATAAAAATCCTGAATGGGTTCTAAAAGTAGGTAATATTGATATTAAAAGAGATTTTGGATATTCACCAAATTATGTTGAGGCTATGTGGTTAATGTTGCAGTCGGATGTTCCAGATGATTTTATCATTTGTTCAGGTAAGAGTATTTCGCTACGATCCATAATCGAATATACTTTTGCAAAACTAAATGTTTCCTTAGATAAACTAGTTATCGATACTGATTTCATGAGGCCTACCGATATTGAAGATATTTATGGTGACAATACACCCGCAAAAACAAAATTAAATTGGAACTACGATCTTGATTTTTATCAAGTGTTAGAAATTCTAATAAATGAAGAAATTCAATTCTTAGATCTTAAAAGTTTTTAATGTATATGAACCAAAGAGTAGAAGTGATTAGGAAGCCCGTCATTTCCATAATAACGGTATGTTACAATGCTGTTAATATAATTGAACAAACCATTTTAAATGTTATTGATCAAGATTTTAAGAGTTTTGAGTATATTGTAGTCGATGGAGGAAGCACTGATGGTACTATTGATATAATTGAAAAGTACCAAGATAATATTACTGTTTGGCTCTCAGAAAGAGATAAAGGTATTTATGACGCAATGAATAAGGGGTTAAAAATAGCAAAAGGAGAGTGGTGTTATTTTATGAATGCGGGTGATTATTTCTATGATTTAAATTTGTTAACTCAATTTGCTTCAAGGTGTAAAGAGTCTAAATATCCCATTATCGTCGGAAAGGTAGAGGTTTTTAATAATGACCAAACATCTTCCGGGTACTATCCATCATTTCAAGATGATATTGTAAATTATAATCCACGTTATTTATTTAATGCTCATTTATGTCATCAAGCTTTGTTTGTTAAAACAGAAAGTTATAGAGCTGTTGGTGGATTTGATTTAGACTACAAAGTTTTTTCTGATTTTAACACAATTATTTCTATTATTGAAGCTTCAGGAGGTCTTGACAAAGTTGACATCATTTTTTCAAAATACAACTTGGACGGTGTTTCTGCAGATTATAAAAATGCAATGAAACTATTTGTAGAATCAGAGCTGATTCTTAAAAAACACGGTGATAAGTCGTCACAGTTTATATATTATGTTCGTTTGATGCATATGTGTCTTTTCTATTTAAAAATGTCTATTCGTAATTATAAAAGATAAATGAATGTACCAATATTAACAGAAATTATTCCTGGTAATGTAATTTTTTTAGCATTTATTTTTAGCGTGTTTGTTCTCTGGTTTTTTAGAAAAATTAATTTTTTTCAAAATTATTTTGATCCCACTATAATGATGTTTTTTCAAATTATGTTTACATTTTGTGTGTTGGTTACTTTGGGATTAATCAGTTTTGGACACATTTTATCTTTCATGGCATTGATAGGAATTGTGATTTATATTGATAGGACAAAATTAAAAATGTATTCTAACGTCTTTATTAATGAAAAATTGTGGATAGAATTTACCTTTTTTCTATTCGTAATCGTTTTTTTGATGAATGTATATTTGATCAAAACAAAAGGATTTCTGCTTTTTCAGGACAATGTAGGAGCTGCTAAGCAAGATTTTTATCAGGGTGCGGGTATATTTAAAAGAATAAATCAAGTAGCGTTACCTCTTATTTCTTTATCGTCTTTTTATTATTGGTATGATAACAAAAAAATAAAATCAACTTTATATATATTGTTTTCAATGTTTTTGTTATTGACTTTGGGTTCAAAAGCAGCTTTAATCGAATTGTTATTTATTTTTGGGGTTTATTCTCGTTTTAAAAAGATTTCAATCAATTATGCAAAATTAATGCCTATAATGATTGTTTTATTCTTTAGCTCCTTATTCGCTTTCTTTTTAATTTTTGGTGATACATTTTTAGCTGATTTCGCTTATCGAATAATAGCCTTTAGTGACGGTCCCGTTTATTATTATTATGGTGAATTATCGCAATACATCAACTACCCAATTCTTTATATGTTTGATCAATTTTTTGTTGGTCTCAGGATTTTTTCAGATTTGCATTTTAGTTCCTTAGGACCATTGATCAACTCGCTGTATTTTAATTATGAAGATGCTTTGGTTGGACCTAATCCACAGATTTTTGTTGAGGCTGATGTTTTGGCAAAAAATTTTTATTTTTTTTATTACATTATAATTGGTTTTATCTTCATATTTCTCAGAAAATGCATGGCGACACCATTTTCGTTTCTATTAATGAATTTATTTATTACACCATTATTTGTAGATGTTCAATTTGCATTCTCTAATTTATTTTCACTAATTATTTTACTTTTTATTTTTATTTTTTACTTCTTGGTAAAAAAAATATTTCTATTTGGATATGAGAACTAAGGTCACAATTGTTTATTTTGGATTTAATAGTTTGTTTACTCACAAACGTGGAGTAGAAAATGTGATCCATTTTCAGTCGCTTGCCAGTCCATCTAGGGTGAACTACTATTTGCATTGGGACTCTAAAGTTCAAGTAAAGCGTTTTGAAAATTTAATTTGTATTGGGGTTAAGAAAGATATGTTTTGGTTTTTAACCTTAAATCTCATTTTGATCAGACTTAATAAAAACAACGGCAAACTTTTCATACACGCTCACAATAGTTTGATGGCTATAATGAGTATTTATAGGTCTAATCTTTTGACAGTTCATGATGGACTTTATTATTTAAAATCTGCTACAAAACAAAAATTCAGTAAATTATTTTGGTTAGTAGAGAAAATACTTTACTTAAGGTGTGATTATCTCCATTTTATTTCCGACTACTCAAAAAAAATGAGTCTCTATACCAAAGAAAACTTTGTAGTTATAGCCAATACGTCACATTTTGAATCATTTAAAAACAAACCATTTATTGAGGATTCAGATTCGAAAAAAAGTAATGAAGAGGTGGTTAAAGTTTTTGCTGTACGTAGTATGGAAGAGAGGGCATTAATTAATTTGATTATTGATGTAGCTGAAATATTGAAAAATTCAAAATTTGAATTTTGTATAGCAGGAAAGGGACCATTATTAGAATTTTATAAAAATGAAATAGAAAAGAGAAAATTGTCAAACATACATCTTTTAGGATATGTACCTGATGACGAACTCATACAATATTATAAACACTGTGATATAGTGATTGTTCCTGCTGCATATGGTGAAGGTTTTGGTCTGCCCATTATTGAGGGATATTTATTTGATAAAGTAGTAATTGCTTCAAAAGTGTGTGCTATTCCAGATGTCATTTGCTCACAGAATTTTCTTTTTGAAAATAATACTAAAAGTATTATCTCAAAGTTAAATGTTGCTACCCACGCTATTTACGGGCGGTACAAAGAATACTACGATAAAACTTTTTCAAATAAAATAATAGTTTCAAAAATGAAAGAGTTATATATCAAGCTACTAATTAATTAACTTACCATGAAGAAAAGGGTAGTAATATCTGCAATAAATCTCTTTGAAGGGGGAACTCTTTCTGTTCTTAAAGATTGTCTACTTTCTGTTGACCATAGTAGTGTGTTTGAAGGCTATGAATTTTTAGCATTAGTCCACAATAAGAAATTATTTGCTGGTTGTTCATATACTAGAGTGAAATTTGTGGAATTCCCAAAATCTAGAAAATCTTATGTTTTTCGTTTATATTACGAATATTTTTATTTTAAAAAATTTGCAAAAAAGAATAAAATCGATTTCTGGCTTTCAATGCATGATATGAGTCCTAATATTGGTACCATTCCACAGGCAGTATATTGTCATAATCCAACTCCATTTAATAAAATAGCTTCATTTAAAATATTATTGCAACCAACAGTTTTTTTCTTTACCCTTTTTTATTCTTATTTGTATAGGATTAACATCAAAAGAAATAAATATGTAATTGTACAGCAATTGTGGATTAAAGAGGCATTTATTAAGATGTTTAGATTAGAGTCTGCTAAAGTTATAGTTGCAAAACCACAAGAACCTAAATTAGCAAATAATTTTGTAATAAAAGAGCTTGCGTCAGTTGAAAAAGTTTTTGTTTTCCCTACTTTTCCACGTACTTTTAAAAATATTGAAGTGATTGGAGAGGCGACAAAAATTTTAAACGACAGTGGAATTACTAATTTTTCAGTGATTGTTACTGTAGACGGATCTGAAAATTCATATTCGAAACAAATTTGTAATAAATTTGAAGGGATTTATTCTATGAGATTTATTGGATTGCAATCTAGAGAAAAAATTATTGAGTGGTATGAAAGGTCAGATTGTTTGATTTTCCCCTCTAAACTAGAAACTTGGGGCTTGCCTATTAGCGAATACAAACAATTTAACAAGCCAATGCTAGTAGCTGACCTTCCATATGCGAGAGAAACGGTAGGTAATTATAATAAGGTAAAGTTTTTTGACGTAGAAAATTCAGAAATGTTATCAAATTACATGAAACAAATTATTTTTCAAAATTCAATTATTTTTGATAATACAAAATCTATAGTATATCCAAAGCCATACGCTGAAAATTGGGAAGAACTATTACAACTTCTATTGAACTAAAATTGGCTTTATTAGTATATTTTTGGTTCCGAAATCGCAACATTTACATTTGACTATTTGCTAATATTCATAAAGTTAAATGAGTAGTGAATAAAGTTCAAAATATTATATACAAATGATAGCCTGCGATATATTTAAACTTAATATTTATGAAGGTAAAAATAACATCTTGTATTGTTTTATATAAAAATGATTTACAGGTATTACAAGAAGCGATTGACTCCTTCTTAAACACGGAATTATTTGTGAGGTTATATTTGATTGATAATTCACCTACCGATGAATTACGAATATTAGAGAGCGATGCTAGGGTGAAGTATGTGCATAATCCGAGTAATCCAGGATTTGGAGCGTCACATAATATTGCAATTAAAGAGATTTATGATCTTAATCCAGACTATCATTTAGTTTTAAATCCTGATATATATTTTGAAAAAGGAACTTTAGAAAAGCTATGTCAATTCATGGATGCGAATGAAAGTATTGGTCATGTTATGCCAAAAGTAACCTATCCAAGTGGTGAATTTCAATATTTATGCAAAACTAATCCTAATTTTTTTGATTTATTTGCTAGAGGCTTTTTACCTGATTTTTTGAAGAAAAAGTTTCAAAAAAGAATGGATTCTTATGAATACAAAAATAAAGATTACAACAAAATAATGTATGACATACCTTATTTGTCAGGTTGCTTCATGTTTTTGAGAACTGAAGTGCTCAAGAAAGTTGGTTTTTTTGATGATAAGATTTTCATGTATCTGGAAGATGCTGATTTGACAAGACGATTTCTTGAAGTTTCAAAAACAGCGTATTACCCTGATGCTCATGTGTTTCATCATTTTGCAAAGATGACACATAAAGCTTTTAAATTTAAGTGGATTACAGTTCAAAGTGCATTTATCTATTTTAATAAGTGGGGCTGGTTAAAAAGTATATATTAGATGAATATTTTAGTAACAGGTGCAAATGGATTTTTAGGAAAATCAATTTTTGAAGAATATAGCAGTGAAAGTTTTGTATGTACTTTAGCAAGATCATCAGGTGATTATAGAATATGTTTAGAGAATGATACACCTGTTTTTGATCATAAATTTGATTTGGTTGTTCACGCTGCAGGTAAAGCACACTCTGTACCTAAGAGTGAGAGTCAGAAAAAAGAATTTTACGATATAAACGTAACCGGAACCCAAAATTTATTAACGGGTATTGAAAGAGTGGGTTTACCTAAAGAGTTTGTTTTTATTAGCTCAGTTGCAGTTTATGGTAAAAGTAAGGGGGTCAATATAGATGAAAAGACGGTGCTAAATGCAAAAGATGCCTATGGATTAAGTAAGATTGAAGCAGAGGTTCTTGTGTTAGATTGGTGTCAAAAAAATAATGTAGTAGGAACAATACTAAGGCTACCGTTGTTAATAGGTGAAAATCCTCCTGGAAATTTAGGTGCAATGATTAGAGCAATAAACAAAGGATATTATTTTGATATTGCTGGTGGTAAGGCAAAAAAAAGTATGGTACTTATTAGCGATGTTTCAAAATTTATTAAAACTGCTGCATCAATGGGAGGTATTTTTAATTTAACAGATGGTTACCATCCTTCTTTTAAAGAGATTAGTCATACCCTAGCCAACAATCATAATAAGCGGATGCCTTTTAATATGCCTTACTCAATAGCAAAAGTTTTGGGGCTATTGGGTGACATTTTAGGAGACCGTTTCCCCGTGAATTCAGATAAAATTAGTAAAATCACATCAGATCTAACATTTGATGATTCTAAAGCCAGAAAAGAAGTTGGTTGGGACCCACAACCCATTTTAGCATTTGTAAAAAATAAAAAGATTTAAGTTAAAATTAAATAAATTATAAAATATTTAAGAAAATGAAGGTAGCACTTATTACAGGGATAACGGGCCAAGACGGTTCATACTTAGCAGAATTATTATTAGAAAAAGGATATATGGTTCATGGTATTAAAAGGAGAGCTTCGTCTTTTAATACTCAACGTATAGATCACATATATCAAGATCTCCACGAAGATCATGTAAATTTAAAGTTGCATTATGGTGATTTAACAGATTCGACTAATATTATTCGAATTATTCAAGAAGTACAACCGGATGAAATTTATAATTTAGGAGCTATGAGTCATGTAAAAGTGTCATTTGATTCTCCTGAATATGTTGTAAATGTTGATGGTGTAGGAACACTTCGTATTTTAGAAGCCGTTCGTATATTAGGAATGGAGAAAAAAACACGAATATACCAAGCTTCTACTTCAGAGTTGTATGGTGGTCTTTCTGAAAATAAAAATGAAAAAGGGTTGTATGATGAGCATTCTCCTTTTTACCCTCGTTCACCTTATGGTGCCGCTAAGATTTATGGCTTTTGGATAACAAAAAATTACAGAGAAGCATATAACATGTTTGCTTGTAACGGGATATTATTTAATCATGAGTCACCTCGTCGTGGAGAAACGTTTGTAACGCGAAAAATTACAATGGCTACTGCAGCTATTGCATTGGGAGAACAAGATTGTTTGTATTTAGGTAACTTAAATTCACAACGTGATTGGGGTCATGCTAAAGATTATGTTGAGGCAATGTGGCGTATTCTACAGCAAGATGTGCCTGAAGATTATGTCATTGCAATGGGAGAAACGACCTATGTACGTGATTTTGTTACTATGGCGTTTGCAGAAGTAGGTATAGCACTTGAATTTAAAGGTGAAGGTGTGGATGAGAAAGGTTTTATTACTTCTTGCAGCAATCCTGAATTTCAGTTAGAAGTTGGTAAACAAGTAATTGCAATTGATCCAGAGTATTTCCGTCCAACAGAAGTAGATTTATTAATTGGCGATCCTACTAAATCTAAAACGAAATTGGGATGGGTACCTAAATATACTTTAAAAACAATGGTGGAAGAAATGGTAGAGTCAGATCTGGTTTATGTTCAAAAAGAAAGAATGTTAAAAGAGGTTCGTTCCAGTTTTAAAAAGTAATTTATTATCTGGATTGAAAGTCTAAATTTAGAAAAAATCAAGTCAATAGCTTATTCTAGTCAATTTTTTATAATGTTTTCTGTGGTTACTAAAGGCAAATTATAAGTTATCTGTCACTTTTATCGCCTTATATCATTTTGTAAATTAAATAAACACCATTATTAAAAAGATGAAACTTTATGAGTTGAAAACTATACTATACTGATTTTGTTATTTTGCAAATTCTGAAACATTTTTTTTTAATACCTATATCTTCTACCTTAAATGTAATGAATGAGTAACTAATAGCTAATTTTTCACGTAAGAAAGCAAATTCCATTGATTTTTAGATGCTGTAATATTAATTGGACTTGTTGCTAATCATAGCTGCAAGTCTAATTTAATTTTTGAAAACTTGTTTATTTAGAAGTAATTTAATTTATGGGTACTAATCAAGTACAGTTTAAAAAAAGTTTCTGTTTTAAATTGTTCCCTGATTTACATTAGCATATTTTATTAGGTAGAAGTAATAGTCTTTTAATTGATCTTTTATAATCAAAAAAATAGTCTTTGCCATCTCGTAGATAATGAAGATTATAGTCCATTTTATGAGCAATACAATATTTGTAGTTGTTTTTTAGTTATCAATAGTACTTTAAAAATGTAAAAAATCCAATTTAAACTTTAGAATGTTTGTTTCTCTGCATGCAATGAAACACTATGTTTTTATAGGTAAAAAATTGTGAGCAAGCTGTCAAATTTATGCAGACCAGCATCTATAATAAGTCTCATGTTCAAAATTTGAGTTTTTTATTTTATAATTTGAAAATGATGTTGGCTTGAACAATTTACTGGGACTAACAAGTAATGGAATCGATGCTTATTTTTCGATAATTGATTTTGCATTTGATATGTAGTCAAACCGAAGATTGTATCAGTGAGGTTTTTATTGATTTTTTCTGAGGTAATAGTATTGCTAGTAAATTGATAAATCTGTGTGAATTAAGAATAAAGGTGTGATCATAAGCTAAATAAACAGAACAATAAAAAGTATTTTATGTTTTGATACACGCAATCATAATGGCTTAAATTTAACTATAATTGCTAATTTAAATTGACAATGATTTTTTATATTTTATTTCTGCTATTAATTTCAATTTTAGCAGCTATTGCTCATTTTTATTCCGATAGCCGAAAAATAGCCGAAATTAGTATAGTTATTATACTTATTATCATTGCTGGTTTTAGAGATACAATTGGTGCCGATTATAACAGTTACGTCTATTGGTACTTACAGAAAGCAAGAGATTCCGATTTTGAGTTTGGTTTTTTGGCTGTGATGAAATTATTTCGACGGTTGCAGTTAACGCCAGAATTTCTTTTTTTCTTTTTTTCTTTTTTCACTATTCTGTTATTTTATCTGGGTTTTAAAAAGTTTACTACAAATATAGCAATTGCCTTGTTGTTTTTTGTCTTGATTCCGAGCTTGTTCCTTACCTCGTTTACACTTGTAAGGCAATCTTTAGCTGTCGCTATAGGATTCTACTCTTTTCATTTTTTATTGCAAAAGAGATATTTAGCATATTGTTTGTGGATGCTTTTAGGTATAGGGTTTCATAAGTCATTATTGATTCCCTCAGTATTGTTTGTATTGGTTTATAAATATGTCAATTACTTTAATATTAAGGTAATTTGTTGCATTCTTTTTGGTGCTTTTGCAATTGCCCAGTTAAATCTGATCAATATTTTCTCTGTGTTATTTGAGAATTCTAGGTATTCTTACTATTTTAAACATAATTTAAATGAGGTAAATACATATAAACTTATTTTACTGAATTTAGAGTGTATTTTAATTTTGTTTTATTTCGAAAAACTTAAAGGTAAATATTTACAGCATCATTATATCGTAGTTTTGTATTGTTTGTCAATTGCGCTTATTAACTTATTTTCTAAAAATTATGATATGTCTAGAATGGCTACTTATTTTAGGGTTTTTGAAGTTGTCATAATTGCAGATGTAATCTTTCTAGAATTTAAATTGAAAAGATTACTACTGTTATCAACGTTTTATATACTTTATTTTGGGGCATTCATAAATGGTATAAATACTGATTTTAATCGTTATCATGGGAAAGTTCCAACATTTATACCTTATAAAAACCTACTGCTCAAAAATGAATAATTACAATTTGACTGCAGCTGAAATAAAATTTTTTAATTGTACTATGTGTAATAAAATTTAAAATCATTGCTGTTAGTTAAATTGATTAACGTAGGGATGCTAAACTGAATGTGGTTCACATTATTATTATATTACATTATGCTGTAATCGAAATAGTCTATTAAGCTAAAATTTTACAAGTTCAGCTTAAAAGATTTATATAAAAAGTTAATATTATGAATATCTTTAAGTCTTGTAAACTGGCACAAAACCGCCGAAATTTAATTTTGACTTCAGGACAAGTAGTTAATATATATCAATCATAGTAATATGTTTTGAAACAAATTTTAGTAATAAGAAAAATGATCTATTTAATAGTTTTTGCGCTCTTACTAATTATGGAGCTTGTGTTTTTTAAAATAGCAGATAAATACAATATAATTGACAAACCAAACCATAGAAGTTCACACACCGAAATTACTTTAAGGGGTGGAGGAATAATCTATTGGTTTGCTGCGCTGTTATATTTTGTTCAAAATGTACAAGACAATTATCTTTTTTTTATAGGGATTACTATCGTGAGTGTCATTAGTTTTTGGGATGATATTCAAAGTCTGTCAAGTAAAATCAGATTCTTTTCGCACCTAGTCGCTATTTCATTCTTGTTTTGGAATTTAGATTTATATGCTATAGTACCTATATACGGAATATTATTGGCATATTTTTTCTTTGTGGGATCTATAAATGCCTATAATTTTATGGATGGCATCAACGGAATTACAGGACTGCAATCTATATCAATTTTAAGTGCGTTATGGTTTGTTAATAATTATGTTATCACGTATGCTGCCGACGAATTTATCCTCTATCCAATAATTGCATCAGTTGTATTTTTGATTTTTAATTTTAGAAAAAAAGCAAAATGTTTTGCAGGTGATATTGGTAGTATTGCAGTTGCATTTTGGATTTTATTTTTGATTTCAAATTTGATGATTGCATCCCAATCTATTCTCTGGATTATGTTATTAGCTGTCTATGGTGCCGAGACTGGGCTCACAATTTTGCATCGTATTTATTTAAAAGAAAAATTGTCAGAAGCGCACCGTTGGCATTTTTACCAGATTTTGTGCAATGAGTATAAGATTGATCACCGAATTGTTTCTTTGGGATACGCGCTATTACAAGCGATAGTGTCAATTCTTGTGATATGGAGTTATCAAAAAATTTCCGATTGGTTGATTATACTGATACTTTTTACTCCTTTGTTTTTACTATATAGTATCAAATTTTATTTATTGGATAAATTAGAAAATCAAATATGAGTACTAAAATCATAGAAGGAGCTAAATATAGTGACGACAGAGGTTCAGTGATTTTTGTAAATGACTTTAAATTTACAGATATCGAACGTTTTTATATCATTAAAAATTCTATAGAAAAACCAATCAGGGCGTGGCAAGGACACAAACTAGATAGTAAGAATTTTTTTTGTATTACTGGTTCTTTTAAAATTGCTTTTGTTAAAATAGATAATTGGGAAAATCCATCTGTAGATATTATTGTTGAGTCTGTTGTTGTAAAGGCTGATGAACCTCGAGTTCTGCATATTCCTGCTGGTTACGCCAACGCAATTGTTTCTTTAGAGGAGAATTCACAATTAATGTCATTTTCGACTTTGCCTTTGGATAGGGTAAAGGAAGACGATGTTAGATTTGACAGCAATACTTGGGCTATAAATGAATAAAAACAGAATTCATTTATCCACAGTACATCAAGGTGGTAGTGAGAGCAAATATATACAAGAGGCTTTACTTTCGAACTCATTGTCAACGGGTGGGAAAAATGTAGATGATTTTGAAAATACTGTTGCAGCTTACCTGGGTGAAGATGTTCACATTGCAGCATTAAGTTCTGGAACAGCGGCCATACATTTAGGTCTCAAATTGCTAGGAGTTGGCTTTGGTGATGAAGTTATTTGTCAAAGTTTGACCTTTTCGGCTTCGGCTAATCCGATATTGTATTTAGGAGCGACTCCAATCTTTATAGACAGCGAAGACATAACCTGGAATTTATGTCCAATAGCTTTACAAGCAGCAATTATTGATCGAATTGCTAAAGGGAAAAAACCTAAAGCAATCGTGGCAGTACATCTTTACGGTAGGCCCTATCAAATAGATTTAATTCATAAAATTGCTAATCATTATGAAATACCGGTTTTGGAAGATTGTGCAGAAGCCTTTGGCAGTTATTATAAAGGACAAGCGTGTGGTACTTTTGGAACGATTGGAGTTTTATCGTTTAATGGTAATAAAATAATTACCACATCGGGAGGAGGGGCATTAATTACAAAAAGAGCTGATGTAAAAACTAAAGCCATTTTCTATGCAACACAATCTAAGGACAGGGCATTATTTTACCAACATAGTGTAATAGGTTACAATTATCGAATGCCAAATATCTGTGCTGCAGTAGGCCAAGGTCAGATGGAAGTTTTGGACGAGCATATCAAGCTGCGAAGAGATAATCATGTTTTTTACACAGAGCTTTTTTCTGAGTTCGAATTTGTAACAGTACATAATGTTCCCAATGAAGATTATTCTCCTAATTGCTGGTTAAGTACGATTTTGGTTGATCCTGATAATAAACATAATGTTAGGAATGAAGATTTACGCGTGGCACTAGAAATAGAAAATATAGAATCTCGACTGCTATGGAAACCGATGCATTTGCAACCTTTGTTTGAGAATTGCGGATATTATGGCGGTAATGTAGCAGAAACGTTATTTAAAAACGGATTGTGTTTACCATCTAGTTCCAATTTGACTGAGCAAGATAAAATTAGAATAGCAGCTGTCGTTAGACGAGTTTGTTTAAAATAATAAAGTTATTAATTAATTTACAGAATAAATGAAAGTAGATACTACACCAATTCAAGATTTAGTTGTTATTACACCGATAGTTTTTGAAGACGAAAGAGGTTATTTTATGGAATCTTATAACGAAAATAAATTAAAAGATTTAGGAGTTGATATAGATTTCGTGCAAGACAATCAATCTTTTTCAAAAAGAGGAACGCTAAGAGGACTACATTATCAGAATCCTCCATTTGCTCAAACTAAATTAATTAGAGTATTAGAAGGCGAAATAATCGATGTTGCAGTAGATTTAAGAAAAGATTCCCCTACATTTGGTCAGTCTTTCAGTGTTAAGCTAACGTCTGAAAATAAAAAACAATTATTAGTGCCACAAGGTTTTGCTCATGGTTTTTCAGTAATAAGTGAGACTGCTTTAGTGATGTATAAATGTGATCAGTTTTATGACAAAGCTAGTGAAGGCGGAATTCGTTTTGATGATCAAGAGTTAAATATAGACTGGGGTATGGATTTAAAAGATGCTATTGTGTCTGATAAAGATCAAATATTACCAGATTTTAAAAACTGTAACAGCAAATTTTAATGAAAAAGATTTTAATAACAGGTGCAAAAGGACAATTGGGGTCAGAGCTTACTATTTTGTCGAAAACGTATTCTCAATATGAATGGGTTTTTACAGATTGGCAAGAACTAGACTTGTGTAATTTAGAGGCACTTGAATCGAGTATTTCAAAAATTAATCCTCAAATTATTATTAATTGTGCTGCACATACAGCCGTTGATAAAGCAGAGTCTGAAGTGGAATTATCAGATGTATTAAATCATCAATCTGTTGCTATTATGGCCAAGTGGAGCCACGAAAATAATTGTAAGTTAGTTCATGTTTCTACAGATTATGTGTTTGATGGTGATTCCTCAGTGGCACTAACAGAAACTGCATTAACAAATCCCATAAATGTATATGGCGTTACCAAATTAGCAGGAGAAAAAGCGTGTATGGCAAATAATCCTGACGCTATAATTATTAGAACATCGTGGGTCTATTCTAGTTTTGGTATTAATTTTGTTAAGACGATGTCACGTTTGATGCAAGAAAGAGATACATTAAATGTCGTAAATGATCAAATAGGTAGTCCAACCTATGCAGCAGATCTTGCATTAGCAATTATGACAATACTTTCTGAAAGTAAATGGGAGCCAGGTATTTTTAATTTTTCGAACGAAGGTGAGATTAGTTGGTTTCAATTTGCCCTAGATATCCAAGAGATTGGAGGTTTCGATTGCCAAGTTGGAGGTATTCCTTCTTCTAACTACCCTACACCTGCAAAAAGACCAAATTATTCTTTACTCGACAAATCAAAGATAAAAAGTACGTACGGCGTTGCAGTGCCAGATTACAAACAAAGTTTAATAAAATGTATGGATCTGCTAGCTAAATAGTAAAATTTAATTAGTAAGTTCTCGTTATAATAGTAATAAGAAGATTATCTACTATCAAAAATAGATACATCATTTAAAGAACAAAATTATGAAAGGAATTATATTAGCAGGAGGGTCAGGAACTCGTTTGCATCCCTTAACGCTTGCCATGAGCAAGCAGATGATGCCCGTATATGATAAACCAATGATTTATTATCCGCTTTCAACTTTAATGTCGGCAGGTATAAACGAAATATTGATAATTTCAACACCACATGATCTACCTAATTTCAAAAAGCTTTTAGGAGACGGTAGTTCATTAGGTTGTAAATTTAGTTATGAAGAGCAAGCATTACCTAATGGTTTAGCGCAAGCATTTGTTATTGGAGAAGAATTCATAGGTAATGATAGTGTGGCCTTAGTACTTGGGGATAATATTTTCTTCGGTTCAAATATGAAAGAACTATTACAAGCCAATAATAATCCTGACGGAGGTGTTGTTTTTGCGTATCACGTTTCAGATCCAGAACGCTATGGAGTAGTTGAATTCGACGATGATTTTACTGCCATTTCTATCGAAGAGAAACCATTGGAGCCGAAATCAAATTATGCAGTTCCGGGATTATACTTCTACGATAATTCAGTGGTCGAAATAGCAAAAAATATTAAGCCATCTGCAAGAGGGGAATACGAAATAACAGATGTAAATAAAGTTTATCTAGAACAAGGTAAATTAAAAGTTGGTATTTTAAGTAGAGGTACTGCTTGGCTAGATACGGGAACCTTTAATAGTCTTATGCAAGCGGGACAGTTTGTTCAAGTTATTGAAGAAAGACAAGGACTTAAAATTGGATGTATTGAAGAGATTGCTTGGCGTCAAGGTTTTATTACAGACCAGCAACTGCGCGAAATGGCAGCTCCTCTTGTTAAATCAGGTTACGGAGAGTATTTAATTAATTTATTAAAGCACTAATAGATTAACTAAATGTAAATTCAGCTTAAAGAAATGCACTTGTAAGTTATTTCTTTTGTAAAGGTGAATTTGTAACTCATATGTAACAGAATTAATTAACTTGATAAGTATTTAGTTAAATTTGATGTGGTTCTAATAGTAAATTATTGATTGATGAAAAAGTATTCAAGTTTAGAAAAAAAGTTCACTAAACTTAGTCAGAGATTGCACTTTGATAATATGAGTTATCTGCCTCGATGGATAATTGTTATTATTGATTTTGTGGTACTTATTGGAGCGTTCTTTATGACCTTTTTGTTGTTTAAAGGGACTGGTTTAAATTATGTTAAAATGGATTCCATATTTTTATATTTTGGATCATTTTTATTACTTAATCTATTCTTTTTCTGGTTGTTTCGAACCTATTCGGGTATTATTAGGCATTCTTCTTATATAGATGCTGTAAAGCTATTATTCTCTCAGACGTCATTATTGATAGTATTTATAGCTTTCAATTACACCCATCTATTTATTTATGGATATAAAGCCTTTTTAAATACCGCGCTTTTTATCAATATTGTAATTTCATTTTGCGGATTGTTTTTATACCGAGTTGTGGTAAAGCAAACCTTTGAATTGTATTTTACGCATCAAAGTAAAGATGGTTTAACCAAAGCTATTATTTATGGAGCTGATGCAAATGCGATTTCAGTTGCAAATGCCTTGAAATTAGAATCACCATTGCGATTTAAAATCGTTGGATTTATTGATAAGAACAAGCAAAATGGTACTAAGAGAATTTTAGACCTACCAATTTTTGCTCAAAGAAAAAAGATACCTGCAGTAATGCGAAGTCAGGGCGCACAAGGCTTGATCATGGCAGATAAAAGTTTGTCCAAGCAAGAGCAGATGATTATTGTAGATCAATGCTTAGAGTACAATCTAAAAGTTTTTACCGTTCCTGTAATTTCAGATTGGGAAAACCAAAAGGAGATTTCGAGAAAAGTTAAGAAAATTCAAATTGAAGATTTGCTAAATCGAAATCCGATAGTGTTGGATAATAAACTGATTAGTAGTCAGTTGAAAGACAAGACGGTTCTGATTACTGGTGCAGCCGGTTCCATTGGTAGCGAGATTGCGCGTCAAGCACTAAGTTTCTCGCCTAGAAGATTAATTATACTAGATCAAGCGGAGACACCCTTACATCATTTACATTTAGAATTTGAAACAATTAAGTCTAAGTCTAAAATTAAAACAATTATTGCCGACATCAGAAATAGGGAGACTATGACTACTGTCTTTGATAAATACAGACCAGATGTTGTTTTTCACGCTGCGGCCTACAAGCACGTGCCTTTGATGGAAAATAATCCACCACAAGCAATACAGACTAATGTAGAAGGAACCAAGAACATTGCCGATTTATCATGTCAATTTGCGGTAGATAAATTTGTGATGATTTCGACAGATAAGGCAGTTAATCCTAGCAATGTAATGGGAGCTAGTAAAAGAATTGCAGAAAAATATGTGCAGTCGCTACATCTAAAAAATGTACATTCAGGAATTCTAGGTACTAAATTTATAACTACGAGGTTTGGTAATGTCTTAGGTTCGAATGGATCAGTAGTACCTTTATTTACTAAACAAATTGCAGAAGGTGGCCCAATTACAATTACACATAGAGACATTATTCGCTATTTTATGACTATTCCCGAGGCTTGCCAGCTGGTATTAGAAGCCGGCGCTATGGGTAAGGGAGGTGAAATCTATATTTTTGATATGGGGAAACCAGTTAAAATTATCGACCTAGCATACAAGATGATAAAGTTAGCAGGATTTGTTCCAGATAAAGATATTGAGGTTCGAGAAATCGGACTGAGACCTGGAGAAAAGCTTTATGAAGAACTTTTAAATGACACTAGTAAAACGCTACCTACGCATCATGAAAAAATAATGATTGCCGAAGAAATTCAGGAAGAATACGAAAAGCTTCATGCTTCAATCAATTACTTAATTGATATTTCGAAAACATCAAGCAAGGAAGAAATTGTCGGTATGATGAAACAGATAATACCAGAATTCAAAAGTATGAATTCTAATTTCGAGTTATTAGATGTCAAAAATTAGAAAATTAAAATATTAAATGCTTTAATGACATACTTACATTTTTAACTAAAAAAGTTTATTGGAATACGTTTCAATAAACTTTTTTAGTTAGGATTAGATTTTGATAATTATGAATTTAGAATAATATGAAGGTGGTGCTAAAATAGCTGGTTATATATTAGAAAAAAGAATGATTTCCAATATAGTAGACTGTAATTTTATCTACATTACAGACATATTTTTTTTGTAGTAAATTTTTAAAACAGTAATAAGAGTAAGCAATATTTGGCTATTCAAACGCAAAGAATTCGTTGTTTTTAATTACTTCCTTTAGAGGTGTAAGATCTTTAATTTTGACCTTCTCATTAAACGAATCAATATGCTTTTCATGGTGCACATCAGAACCAACGAAATCGTATAAACCACCCATCAATAATTTCTCCGCTACTGATGCTACCTGGTTTCCATAGTAACCCGTAACAGCCAAGAGATTTAATTGAAATTTACAACCTGCTTTTTTCAGCTTATGATATTCGCTGAGGTTGTTATGATAAAATAGATAACGCTCAGGGTGCGCTAGAACAGGTATATAACCAGCAACTTGTAAGTCAAATAAAATAGTGTATAGCTGAATGGGAGCATTCATATATGACATCTCTACTAATACATAATTATCTTTTATAGTTAGTAAGTCACGTGTTTCTACAAGTTTATTGAAATTATCATCCATAAAATATTCAGCAGCAGCTCTAAAAGGTGACGTGAATTTACTGTTTCGTAAATCTAGTAGGGTTCTATCTTGGGTGTTATTAATAATTTCAGTGGTATTATTCCACACATGCTGAATTATATGAGGAGTTGTGATAAACGCTGAGAAGCCAATATATTTAAGAGACATCATCATGAGCAAGGTTTGCTCAAATGTCTTAGATCCATCATCAATCCCTGGTAAGAGATGGGAATGAATATCTGTAAAATTTTCGGGAATTAATTCTGCTAACGTAGGTTTTTTTTTCGAAAAGAAAAGCATTTGGTATTTTTTTAATTATGATACAAAGTACGTTAATTTTGAGCAATACTTAAAGTATTCTGTTGTAAATCGGGCTACTAAATAAGTATATTTGTCTTAAGCATAAAATATATTTCTATATTTTAGAAAACCCAATAATTAAGTTTGTTAATGAGTCCCAAAGAAAATAATTCCGCTACTTGGTTGTTCGAAATCAAACCTAAGAGTAGTTTTTTTACATTAAACCTCAAAGAGGTGTGGCAATACCGTGATTTACTATATTTATTTGTACGTCGTGATATTGTGACGATATACAAGCAAACCATTCTAGGACCACTTTGGTACTTAATTCAGCCTTTGTTCACCTCGGTCACTTTTACGATAGTTTTTAATAATCTTGCTGGAATAAGTACAGGTGAGGTTCCTCCTTTTTTGTTCAACTTGGCTAGTATTACAATTTGGAATTATTTTTCATCTTGTCTCACGGGTACCTCCAATACATTTGCCAACAATGCTGGTATTTTTGGTAAGGTGTATTTCCCTAGGATCATAGCTCCTTTGACAGTGGTAATTTCAAATTTAGTACGGTTCTTAATTCAGTTATTCATATTTTTTGGGTTCTTTGCGTATTTTTATAGCAATGGAGCTCAGGTCGCATTCAATAGTTGGACAGTACTATTACCTTTTGTGATTGTGATCATGGGGTTTTTAGGGTTAGGATTAGGAATGATCATCTCATCGATGGTGACCAAATATCGAGATTTAAATTATTTAATTGGTTTTGGTATTCAGCTGTTAATGTATGTTTCGGGGGTTTTCTATCCCATGAGTCTAATAGAATCTAAGGTACCTGAGTATGCTTGGATTATTCGATACAACCCTGTTGCTTATATCATCGAAACTTCGCGCTATATGTTAATGAGCGTTGGCGAAATTCCTCTCAACGGTATGCTATACACTACTATTGTGACCATAACTATCTTTATTATAGGAGTGCTTCTGTTTAATAGAACTGAAAAAAGTTTTATTGACACAATTTAGTTGCCGCTTATTCAGTGTAGTTGATAATCAATTATAAACCAAAATGGATTTTATTTAATCCCTAAAATAAAAATAGGTAAGCTTACTTATAAAAGAGCAGAATAAAACTTATAATGAAAGACATAATATTAAAAGTTGAAAATATTTCCAAGCAATATCGTTTGGGGCTTGTGGGTACCGGTACCTTAAAACACGATATCAATCGGTGGTGGCACAAACTGCTCAGAAAAGAAGATCCTTATTTGATGGTTGGGGATAGTAACGACAGATCGACCAAAGGAGAGAGTGAGTATGTTTGGGCGCTAAAGAATATCAATTTTGAAGTAGAGCGAGGAGAAGTTGTGGGTATTATTGGTAAAAATGGAGCAGGTAAATCTACTTTGTTAAAGTTGTTATCACGCGTTACCGCACCTACCACCGGAAGCATTAAGTTTGGCGGACGAGTGGCTTCTTTATTAGAAGTAGGTACAGGCTTTAATGGCGAAATGACAGGTAAAGAGAATATTTACCTGAATGGAGCAATCTTAGGAATGACTAAGAAAGAAATTGCATCGAAACTCGATGAAATTATAGAATTTTCAGGTTGCGAGCGTTACATAGATACACCTGTAAAGAGATATAGTAGCGGAATGTATGTACGATTGGCTTTTGCTGTAGCTGCTTTTTTAGAACCCGAAATCTTAATTATAGATGAGGTACTAGCCGTAGGAGATGCCGAGTTCCAAAAGAAAGCAGTTGGGAAGATACAGGATCTCTCAACAAATGGTGGTAGGACAGTTCTATTCGTTAGCCATGATCTCAGTGCGATCAGTACATTAACATCGAGAACTTTAGTACTCTCAAATGGTGAGGTAATTGCCTTTGATGAAACTGATAAAGCCATAGCGTTATATTCGTCTATGCAGACAAAAAACAAGTCGTTTACTCAAGATTCAGTTTTTGATAAACCTACAGTTACAAATGTAGAGATTTTTACTTCAGAAGGAGGTACGGTGCAGCGGAACAAAGGCCCTTTTACAATTCAATTTGAAGTCATGATGCCAAATAGTAATACACAAAATATGGCTTTATCTTTTCAAGTTCTAAATCATTTAGAAGTGCCAGTTTTATATGATTATGTTTTTGACTATGTAACTCCGGTTTGTAGGTCAAAAGGTAAAAATTTGATTTCATTTACGTATGATAATTTGTTGCTTTATCGCGGTAATTATAGTCTACGAATACATTTAGCTGAAACTAAAAATAAAATTAAATTCCAGGAATTCGACTGCTGTTGGTTTGAGGTTGAGATGATTGGTCAGAAAGAACCGGAATGGGGCTGGCAAAAAAATGTTTGTCAGTACATTGACAAAGGAAATTGGAAAATTTAAATACGTTTAAATTATAATACGATTTATTAAATATAAATATAATGAAAGATTTAGATTCATATTCCAATCAATTCTATCAAAATCAACTTTTAGAATCTGTCAGTTCAGCTGAAGTTGTCGTGCCTTTAATTAACAAATTGTGCAGTCCTAAAAGTATAATTGATGTAGGTTGTGGAGTTGGAGCATGGTTAGATGTTTGGAAACGATGTGTAAATGTTACAAAAGTCACTGGTATTGATGCAGATTTTATTGACAAATCACTACTCATTTTGGATCTAGATACTGAATTTGAAGAAGTAGATCTTAGTAAAAAGTTGCCTTCATATAAAAAATATGATTTAGCCATTTGTTTGGAAGTTGCGGAACATCTGGAAGAAAAAAGAGCATCCTCATTTGTTCAAGATCTGACAAATTTGTCTGATATTGTCCTGTTTTCCGCGGCAATTCCCGGACAAGAAGGTACGCAACATATTAATGAACAATTTTTGAAATACTGGATTACTGAATTTAGTAAAAATGATTACAATTGCTTGGATGTTGTGAGACCCATGATTTGGGATAATGATAGTGTTTCATGGTGGTTTCGGCAAAATATGGTTCTATTTGTTCGTAATGGAACTGTTTTAAAAGATGATATTTATAAAATGCAAACCTTTAACTGTTTTGATTTAGTTCATAAGGAACTTTTAATTCATAAAACGAATAAAGAAAATAATTTTATTAAAGATACAGTTACAAGTGGAAATTATGTGGCAGCTTTAGTTAAGAAAATTTTGAGAAAATTTAAATGAGAAAAAAGAGTGTAAATCGATTCAAAAATGCTGAAGACGTTGATATTTCAAATCATTACTATCTAGTTTATAAACCTCTCATTAGAGATTTAACTTTTGGCATTAACACTTATGCAAAAGGGAAAATTTTGGATATTGGATGTGGAAATAAGCCGTATAAAGAATTTTTTGGTGGGAAATTCGAGGAATATTTAGGTTGTGATATCACACAATCTAGCGAAAACTGTGTTGACATCATTTGTGAGGCAACTGATATTCCGTTAGAATCTAATTTATTCGATACAATAATTTGTACACAAGTCATTGAGCATGTAGAAGATCATAATAAGTTGCTAAGCGAAATCTATAGATTACTAAAACCGGGCGGATACATTATACTTTCGGGTCCTATGTACTGGCATTTACATGAAGAACCTTTTGATTTTTTTAGATTTACAAAACATGGATTAAAACACATATTTGAAAGGCAAGGATTTGAATTAGTACACACACTAGCCAATGGTGGTAAATGGGCTACATTTGGTCAAATGGTAATACATACTTTTCCTCAATTTTTAGTAAGAAGAAAGGTGTTTAGGAAATATTCGAACATGTTGTTTTCGTATTTAGACGCGAAATATTACTATGACTTTAATACTATGAACTACGTTGTAATTGCAAAAAAATAATTATGAACCCTAAACTTAGTATAATAATTCCATGTTATAATTCTTCTCTAACTTTGAATGACACGATAATTTCAGTTATTAGTCAGAGTTTTATAGACTGGGAGATTATATTGGTAAATGATGGTTCTACAGATAATACAGATACAATATCGTTAGCTTGGTCAAAAAAAAATCCGCGCATTAGGTATTTTTCGAAAAAAAACGAAGGTTTGGCTAAAACTCGCAATTTTGCAATTTCTAAAGCGGATGGTAAATATATATTACCATTAGATTCTGATAATTTGGTTGAAAAAGATTTTGCTCGCAAAGCTATCGAAATTCTTGATTCAAATCAATTTATAGGTGTTGTACATGGCAATGCTACGTTTTTTGGAGAGAAGACTGGGGTATGGAAAATAGATAAATTTGATTTTAAAAAGATATTAGCTTTCAATTATATTGATGCTTGTGCTATTTATAGGAAAGCTCTTTGGGATGAAGTAGGTGGTTACGATGAAAATATGCCTTTTCAAGGGCATGAGGACTGGGATTTTTGGATTAAATTAGGTTTAATAAACGTTAATTTTCAACATCTAAATGAAATTACTTTTAAATATTTTGTTTCTAGTAATTCAATGATTCGGCAAATGGATGAGTCAAAATTTTTGTCTAATCAAGATTATTTAACTAGAAAGTATACCAGAAATTTTCATAACTCTTATGTGCAGTTGTTACATGAAAATACTTCTATTGTTTCAGGATTAGTTAAAAACGCATCTGCAAAGGCTTTGTTATATGTTTTATTTAATAGAATCAAAAACCGTGTATGGAAAAAGTAAACCCTTTAGTGAGTATAATAATTCCAAATTACAATCATGAGAAGTTTTTAGTTCAAAGATTAGATTCTGTATTTAATCAAACGTATCAAAATTTTGAAGTCATTCTACTTGATGATTGTAGTTCAGATCACAGTAAGGAAATATTATTGAAATATAGTTGTAATACTAAGGTAACTCATTGTTTATTCAATAAAGTGAATTCAGGATCGACTTTTATGCAATGGCAGAAAGGTATTGAATTATCGTCCGGTGAATTTGTGTGGATCGCTGAATCAGATGACACTGCTGATCCTGTATTTTTAGAAACATTGGTTTTTAAATTTATAAGTAATCCTAAAGTATCTTTAGTTTATTGTCAGTCAAATAAAATGGATCACGCAGGTAATGTTATGGGAAGTTGGCTGGAACATACAAAACCAATAGATCCTCAAAATATTTTTTCAGAAGATTTTATTATGGACGGTAATTCGTTTATAGAGAAGTTCTTAATTTTTATAAATGTTATACCTAATGCTAGTGCTGTATTATTTAGGAAAAGTGACACACAATTATTGACTCTCTTATATACTGACCCATTATTTAAATATTGCGGGGATTGGATGTTTTACTTTCAATTGATTGTAAATAAACAAATTTGTTTTATTTCACAATCACTAAATAATTTTAGATATCATGAAAATAGTGTAATTGCTTTAGCCAAGGGTTCAGAAGAAAGGGTAAATCTACTTGATATTAATACTAAAGTCAGGTCTAAAATTATACAATTTTTAATTGAAAATAGAGTCACAAATCTTAAACGAATTGTCACAGTAAATAAGTACATTATAAGAAACCACACCCTTTACGAGAAAGCATTTCTGCTTATTAAAACAAGTAAATATCTGAAAGGTTATTTTCTATTACTTACATTATCAGATGTTTTTTATCGAAACTATAATTTTAAAAAGAATATTAAATTAAAACTAAATAAACTTTTCAGCTAAAATAATAAATGCTTTTACTTGTAAAATTAAATACAGATGCTTAACGTACCTCTTGTTTCAATATGTATTCCTACTTTCAATGGTGAACTGTTTATTTTGGAGGCCTTAGAATCAGTAAGAAAACAGACCTATACTAATTTAGAAATTATCATTTCAGACGACGCCTCTACTGATAAAACACTCGATATAATTAATCAATTTCAATGTGAAACAAAATTAAGTATTGCTATTTTTCAGCATTTTCCGACTGGTATAGGTGCTAATTGGAACAATTGTATAAAAAAAGCTAAAGGTGAGTATATCAAATTTGTATTTCAAGATGATGTCCTAGCTCCGACTTGTGTAGAAAAAATGGTAGGCGAAGCATTAAAAAACAAGAATATCGGGATGGTTTATTCTAAACGTGATTTTATATTTGATAATACAGATGTTAAAGTTTTAAATTGGATTGATCAATATGCTGATTTACATACTAATTGGTCTCAAAATGTAATTCTGGATGGTGAAATTGTACAAGGAAGAAGGCTTTTGAGAGATCCACAATTATTTAATTTCCCTCAAAATAAAATAGGTGAACCAACAGCTGTTTTACTGAACAAAAGGGTTTTTGAAAAAATTGGTTTTTTTTCAACGACATTAAAGCAATCTCTCGATATTGAATTTTGGTATCGGTTAATGAAGTATTACGATGTAGTTTTTATAAACGAATCTTTAATCTCATTTCGTTTGCATGACAATCAGGCAACTGTAGTAAATGAAAATAGTTTTTTAAATGAAATGTATTTGTTTTATAAGAGTATGTATTCCAATTTATTTTGGCAGTTACATTTTGATAATCAAAAGTTGCTTTTTTTTAAATATGATAGAAGTGTTTCAATTTTAAAAAAAACTATAAATCTTTTGTTTAAAATAAAGTTTGTTAAACGTTTGTTTTCTTAATACTGTCATAGTAATGCTCGCAATCATTATCCCATTTTATAAAATTAGTTTTTTTGAAAAAACGTTACAATCTTTAGCTAATCAAAAAGATCAACGTTTTAAAGTATATATTGGTGACGATGCTAGTCTAAACGATCCTTCCGAACTATTGCAAAAATATGACGGTGCGTTTGATTTTGAATATTATCGATTTGAAAATAACCTAGGAGGGGTTTCATTAACCCAGCAATGGGAACGTTGTATTGGTTTATCTCAGGATGAGGAATGGCTTATGATTTTGGGTGATGATGATGTATTGGGACCTAATGTTATTTCATCTTTTTATGAGAACCTACATGTAGTTTTAAAATTAGATTTAAAATTATTTAGATTTGCCTCTAGAATAATTGATTCATCAAGAGAATTTTTATCAGAAACCTATAAGCATCCAGAATTTGAATTATGCACAGATTCTTACTTCAGGAATTTTAATAAACAAACACGAAGTTCACTTTCAGAATATATTTTTAAAAGGAGCAGCTATATCAAACATAAATTTCATGATTTCCCATTAGGTTGGCATTCAGATGATATGGCGTGGATTGATTTCACAGATGGAGGTTTTGTGTATACTATTAATAATGCCGAAGTGTATATAAGGATTTCTGATGAAAGTATATCTGGGAAAATAGATAATAGTATTTTGAAGAATAAAGCTAGGCGAATATTCTTGATGAAAATAAGTTTAAAATCAAAGTATACTTTTACCAAAGTTCAGATAATAGCATTTTTATTTGAATTAGGTATTTTATTAAAACAGCAAAAAATGATATCGATTTCGATTGTTTCCTCGATTTTCTTTCAATTTATAAAAATGGGTAGCGTATATGACGGTTTTCGTTTTTTAAGAAGAATGTTTAGATCAATTGTCTTTCAAAAATAAACAATGAAAAATTCAGTATCTGTAATCATACCCGTCTACAACTGCGAACGTTTCGTAGCCAAAGCGATAGAGTCTGCCTTAGTACAACCAGAAGTAACCGAAGTAGTGGTGGTTGATGATGGCAGTCAAGATGCTAGTTTGGCTATTTGCAAAGCATTGCAATTACAAGACAGTAGAATTAAGATTTTTCAACATCCTAATGGCGTTAACAAAGGGCGTTCTGCTAGCCGTAACCTAGCGCTACAAAATGCAACAGGAAATTATATTGCTTTTTTGGACGCGGATGATTATTACCTTGAAAATCGTTTTATAAATGATTTCTTGATTTTTCAATCAAATGAAAATTGTGAAGGTGTTTATAATGCGATTGGTACCCATTTTTATAGAATAGCTACCAAATTAGAACGTGAAACGCATAATCTCTTTACAATAAATCAGCATATAGTACCCGAACTCCTTTTTGACGCACTGTTAACGGGTAAATACGGTCATTTTTCAATTGATGGATTAACTGTTAAAAGAGAAGTTTTTAAGGCCGTAGGTTATCTTAATGAAAATCTAGTTGTTGCAGAGGATACTGAACTAATTTGGAAGATGGCAATTAAATGCAATTTATTTGCCGGTATAATTTCGAACGCTGTTGCCATTCGAGGTGTACACGAGGAGAATGTTTTCGATGACACAGCGTTGTATAAGAGAAATACGCTGAAGATGCTTGTTTCATTATTGGTGTGGTGCGCTAACAATAACGTTGAATTTTCTGTGTATGATAAAATTCTAAATGTAATTTGGATCAACAAGGAGAAACAAAAGAAGACACTATTGCAGAACACTTATTTTTGGGGGGAATTATTTTTACCAAATAAAGCACTATTGTTTTCTATTTTTGCAATTAAATATTTTCCAGTAATAAGATTTCGACAAAGCTTATTTCCTTTTTTATATAAAAATAACCATTAATTAATTTTAAGCAATGCGTATCTCGGTTATTATTCCTGCTTATAATGTGGAGCGTTTTATTGAAAAAGCGATTACATCAGCTACCCAGCATTCGGAAGTTTATGAAGTAATTGTAGTAGATGATGGGAGTACTGATGATACGTGTTCAATAATTGAGAAACTACAAAAGACAAACGCCAAAATAAAACTATTTTATCATGAGGGTAATCTAAATAAAGGCCGATCTGCAACTCGAAATAAAGCTATACGAGAAGCAACAGGCAATTTTATTTCATTTCTCGATGCTGATGATTACTATTTAGAAAATAGGTTTATTAATGATAGCAAGGTTTTTAAAAATAATGCAGGATGCGAAGGTGTTTATAATGCAGTAGGATTTCAATTTTATAGGCAAGCCTCAGAGCAAGAGAAAAAAAATCCTATGTTAAATACGATAAATAGGGTTGTACCTCCTCACGAATTATTTGAAGCGGTAGTTTCAAGTAAATATGGGTATTTGCATTTAAATGGACTAACTGTTAAGAAGGAAGTTTTTGATACTGTTGGGTATTTTAATGAAAATTTGAAAGTAGCTGAGGATTCTGACTTTATATACAAACTAGCACTTAAGCATTCAATTTGTACGGGTATAATTGATGCTCCCTTGGCTATGAGAGGAATTCACGATATAAATATTTTTGATCAAGTCGAGATATATAAAATCTATAATATAAAAATGTATGAATCAGTAATTAAATGGAGTTGTGAGAATAAAATTGCTCTTTCAAAAATTGACAGAACATTGCATTTTTTATGGCTTTTTAAATTCAAAGAAGGTAATAGCTTATTTACTGATTCTTGGTATTGGATTAAATTTTGTTTAACTACCCCTCGTATTTTATTTTCTCCTTTATGGTTGAAGTATTTTCCTGTCGTTAGAAAAAGGCAGTTACTTTTTCCTTTTATTTACAACATTAAAAAGAGGTAAATTGAAAAGAAAAATCGCCATAATAACCATCAACTATAACAACCTGGTAGGTTTACAAACAACCTTGAATAGTGTTGCAGCTCAAACTTACCAAGATTTTGAGCATATCATTATTGATGGAGGTTCAACTGATGGTAGTGCAGATTATATCAAAAGTCAGGCGCATCGCTTTGTCTATTGGGTAAGTGAGACAGACAAAGGCGTATACCATGCCATGAACAAGGGCATTGCCAAAGCGTCTGGAGAATACTTGCTTTTTTTAAATAGTGGAGACCATTTTTTTAATAATACGGTATTGGAGAAAAATATTCATCACGTCAGTAATTATGATTTGATTTACTTTAATATGTTTATCAGTGGAGAAAATAAAAATTTTTTAAAGGAATATCCAGCTACGTTATCGTTTGCTTATTTTTTAAAGGACAATTTGCCACATCCTTCTATTTTTATAAAAAAAGATCTTTTTAAAACGGTAGGCTATTTTGACGACAACTTGAAAATTGTAGCAGACTGGAAATTTTTTATCGATAGTATATGTAGGTTCAATGCGTCATACCTGCATGTAGATAAAACCTTGACTACTTTTTATTTTGACGGAATTAGCTCTTTACCCAAAAATAAAGGTATTATTGATCATGAAAAAGACCAAGTTTTAAAAAGTAATTACGTTGCATACATGCAGGATTTAGATGATGTGTTAAAAAACCTGACTATCATTCATAATTTAAGACGGTCTAGAATAATACAGATGTTGATAAAACTCGGTTTTTTAAATAAATTTTGAGATGGATGTAGTAGTATCAATAATAGTTCCTTGTTACAAGCAAGCTCATTTTTTAAGTGAAGCACTGCAGTCGGTATTGGATCAAAGCTATACAAAATGGGAGTGTTTTATAGTCAATGATGGTAGTCCAGATCATACCGAAAAAGTTGCAAAAGAATGGACAGCAAAAGACCGTAGATTTCGATATATTTTTAAAGAGAATGGTGGCCTGCCATCTGCCAGGAATGCGGGTATTAGTGTTAGTGAAGGAGCCTTTATTTTGGCCTTGGACGCAGATGATATTTTACATCCAGATTACCTGCATAAGACAGTGCCTGTATTATCCGAAAATGAAAATTTAGGAGTGGTATCTTGTTATCGCTACTTTTTTAAAAATAACATTTCAAACATCATTCATGAATTCAAGACTATTGGTACTCATTATCGTGATTTGATGTTTGAAAATCAATTAATGCCTTCGTCTTTATATCGCAGAAAATGTTGGCTTGAGGTAGGTGGTTATGATGAAAGCATGATAAAAGGATTTGAAGATTGGGAGTTTTGGCTTAACATTACAAAAAGAGGTTGGAACTTTACATTTGTAGAAGAATTTTTATTTTACTATCGAAAATCAGAGCAGTCTATGCTTGTCGATACAATTAATAATTCTGCCGAAGCCAATACAGAATATATTTTTAAAAAACATAAAGAATTATACATTAAACATTTTGATAATACTGCGGAAGTACTTTTCTATTACATCAAGACACATCGTCTTGGGAAAATTGAGATTCGGAATTCTTTAGAATATAAAATTGGAAAACTGATAATGAAACCTTTTATAGTTATAAAAAAGGTCAGTAACAGTATTTTTAAAAATAGTAAATAGATTTTTATAAAAAGTCACATCGATGGACGAATTTAAATAAGGATAGGTTTCAATGAGAAAAGATATTAATAAGTATAAAAAAGATTGGTTTATAGAACTAAGCAGCAAGAAGTTGCCTATTTCTACTTATTTGGTAAGAAGATCATTGTTGGCTGCAGTTACAGAATTAAAACCTTTATTGCATGGGAAAGTACTTGATCTTGCATGCGGTATTATGCCGTATAAAGATTTTTTAATGTCTGAAAGTATAGAACAGTATATTGGTGTAGATTTAGAACCTACGGAATACCATCATGATGTTAAACCAGATCTATATTGGAACGGCAGTGAGATTCCGTTACCAGATGCCTCAGTTGATTTTGTTTTGGCAACAGAATTTTTGGAGCACTACTTTGATACAGCTATGGTTTTAAAGGAGGTAAAAAGGGTTTTGAAACCTGGCGGTGTTTTCTTTTTTACAGTTCCATCTATATGGCCTTTACATGAAGCACCTTATGATTACCATCGATTTACGCCTTTTGCCTTAGAAGAACATTTCAAAAAGGCTGAATTTTCCCAATCGAACATAAAATTGTTAGGAGGTAATTATTATTATTTTGCATTGTCAATTGCATTATTTTTTGAATTTCGATTTGCAGAAAAATTTCGAAAAGTAGTTAAACCTTTTTTGAATCTATATATTGCAGCTTTAGTTAAAAAAGATAATAAAATTGTAACAACACCATTTAAAAATAATCAAATGTATTCTGGTTTATATGGTTTTATAACTAAGTAGAATTGATGTGCGTTCTAGTATAAGCTATTATTCTTCATTGACATAAATTTATAATAGTTAAAATAATTTAGTAAAAGATAAATAATGATTTCAGTCGTTATTCGAAATAAAAATCAAGCTCCAGCACTTTCTTTTTTACTAAAGGTGCTAACGGAACGTTATAGCGCATCGATTAATGAAATTATCGTGATCGACAATTGCTCTATTGATGACAGTCAAAAAGTTTGCGAAAAGTATGGCGCCCGCTTTGTAACGATCGAAAAGTTCAGTTATGGAGGTAGTGCCAATCTGGCTGCTCAAGAAGCTATTGGTCCTATTGTAGTACTTTTTAGTGCGCATTCGTATCCGGTTAGCCATGATTTTTTTACCTTAATCCAAGAGAAGTTTGATGCCAACTCCAATTTGGCGGGCTTGCGCTGCCTGCACAGTACCAATGATTATCGAAATTACAGCTTGGGAATCACCGCAAAGATGGATCCTAATAAATCTGGATTGATTTTTTCGGGATCGGCTTTTAGTAAAAAAGTTTGGGAGCAACATCCTTTTCGGAACGATGTCGCTACTTTTGAAGACAAAGAATGGAGCAAACGTGTGATAGAAAAGGGGTACGACATCGAATTTGTTCCTTCGATTTTTCATTACGAAATCAGCAGAACTCCCGAACAAAATTTCTTTAGATTCAAAAATGACGTAATAGGTAATTACCAACTGTGGCATCAAGATATAAGTTTTGCACAAGCTGTTAAAGTTTTGTTAGGGAGTACATTGGCAGCATTTGAAAATTTATTTGTAGCGCTGTGGTACAACGGCAAAAGGTTTTTGTTTTTGATTAAATTCATTTGGAACAAACCAAATAAATTTTAGGATGATGACATCAAGTAAACAAGCCATACTCATTACGGCCTACAAAAATTATGAGCAACTCGAGGTTCTAATTAATCAGTTTGATAGTGGTTTTGAGATTTTTATTCATATCGATAAAAAAAGCGCATTGTCGGACAAGCAAAGAAATCATCTAATAGGTTTGAACAACGTTGCACTTGTGGCGCAGAAATATACTGTCAACTGGGGTGGATTCAATCATGTAAAATGTATTTTGTATTTGTGTCAAATGGCAATCAAAAATCCAGAAACCAGCCATTTTCATTTAATCAGCGGTGCCGATTTCCCGATAAAGAGCACCAAAGATTTTAGAATGTTTTTTCAAGATAATAAAACTGCTTTTATAGATTGTTTTGCAATTCCATTCTCAGGATGGAGTAAAGAAAACGGTGGTCTAGATCGACTGGAATACTACAGCCCTTATGATAGTCTTAATTCGAGAAAGATTTGGCAAAAAAAACTGCTGAAAAAAGTGATACACTGGCAGAAGAAATACAATATAAAGCGAAGTTGGCCTGCACAAATGCCAAAATTATATGCTGGTTCTACTTGGTGGTCTTTGGAGCGCGATTGTGTAGCACATATTATTAATTTTGTCGCAGCAAATTGGTATTTTTCTAAACGTTTTGAAAATACGTTTTGCGCAGAAGAATTCTTTTTCCAAACTATTTTAATGAACTCTGAATTTAAAAAGCGAATTCAAAGTAATAATTTACGCTTTATTGACTGGAACTATAAGAACGGGAGCAACCCTTCGATATTGGACGAAACAGATTTTAAAAATATCATTTCTTCAGAAGCTTTTTTTGCTAGGAAAGTAGCGTCTCCTTTTTCAGATACTTTAGTGTCAAAACTAATAAAAAGAACATCGGGTATCACCAAAGTTTAATAACGTTGTTTCCACTATGATGACCAGAGAAAATAATTTTCATTTTTTACGTTTTTTATTAGCATTATTTGTGGTGGTTACGCATTCCTATGCGTTATCGGGTAGTGATGAGAATGCACAATGGATAGTACGAATAAGCAATGGTCAATTGAACTGGTCCAGCATTGGATTAAACGGTTTTTTTGTAATAAGTGGCTATTTTATTTTTCAAAGTTTAGATCGTAGTACTACAATCGGCTCTTATTTTAAAAAAAGAGTTCTTCGTGTTTTTCCTGGATTGTTGGGAGCATTGATCATTACGATGATCGCGATTCCGTTTGTTTATGTTGGTGATAATTCCATTTTTAATCAACGCGATTATTATACGTATTTAGCCAATAATCTTAGTTTATTTGCATTTCAATCAATTGTTAAAGGTGTTTTTGATACCAATTATTACCATTCTATCAACGGTTCTTTATGGACCATTCGGTATGAATTTTTTTTGTACATAGCCTTGGCTAGTTTGTATTTTATCAAAGCAAACCAAATATTGGTGAGAGGACTTCTTTTTGTTTGTTTTATCTTTATGTATATTGTTTTTAACCTTTTTATAGACAAAGTTGCAGGAGCCAAAATAATAAATTTGCAGGGTTTTCCTCTTTTTAATTTGGGGACATTTTTTGTGATGGGTAGTCTATTGTCATCTGTAAATTTTGAAAAGTATTGCAACCCAAAAATGTTTTTGGCTAGTTTAACAATTATTGGTTTCTCTGTTTATTTTCAGTATTATGAGCTTGTAAAACATGTACTGTTTCCCGTTTTAGTTCTGAGTATTGGTTTTATTAAACTGCCTTTTTTTAGTACTTTTGGTAAATATGGAGATATGTCTTATGGTATTTATATTTACAGTTTTCCAGTGCAACAAATCTTGGTATATTTATTTGATTTGAAAGTCTATATCTTATTGGTAAGTTCTATTTTGATTAGTGTTGTGCTTGGATATTTATCTTGGCATTTGATTGAAAAACGTGCATTATTGTACAAGACAAGGAGATTTGAGAAATAAATAGTAACAATCAAGAAAAGCTGCTTTAAACAAGTATCTTCAAGTAAATTAACCACAATATTCATGATTATATTTCAGATCTTCAAGAAAATTTATAGAGACATAAAAAAATTTGTAAAACCACATCCACTATTTTCAATTTTAGATCATCATAGATTGTCAAAAATAAATAAGGATACTAAAGGTAAAGGGTTTTTATCTTTAAAACCCAAAGGGTGGTTGCATTCAATTAAAATTCGTAGAAACTATACAGACAAAGAAGTAGTATACTATGTTTTGCAAGATCAGTATCATTTGCCTCCTGATGTATCCAAAATACCAACTGCTCCTGTGATTTTAGATTTAGGTAGCAATATAGGACTCACAATCGTACACATGAAACAAGTTTATCCTAATGCAAAAATTATAGGATATGAAATGAATAAAGAGAATTATTTATTAGCAAAACACAACACAAAGTTTTACATGGACACACTTGTTGTGAATAAAGCAGTATGGATAGAGAATTCAAAAGTTACCTATAAAACAAGTTCTAATTTTGATGCTTATTCAATTGTAAATGATAATATATCTAATGAGAGTAATGATCTTGTAGAGGTAGATTCAATAAACATAAACAGTATTTTGAAAAATCATGAATTAAGTCATGTAGATTACCTCAAAATGGATATTGAAGGTGCCGAAATAGCAATTCTTGAATCCCATGATTTAGGTTGGATGGACAGTGTTAACAGTATGAATATTGAAATGCATTTGGATCCAGATAATGATCTAAAGAAGTTTATTGAAATTATAGAAAAAAAGGGTTTTTTAGTTTGGAAAGACACAAAACACTGGTCAAGCATTTTTGCTGTTAGAAAAAATCTTTAAGTTGTCATAATCGAACTTAGCAAACAGTATTAAATTTTTATTTTTACGTAAATTGACTTTATTTGATCCCAGTTATGAGTTCTAGAATTTCTGTAATAATACCTTGTTATAATCAAGCCCAATTTTTAGATGAGACACTAAGATCAGTCTTAAATCAAACCTATGTAAATTGGGAATGTATAATAATAGACGATGGCAGCACAGATAGCTCAAAGGATGTAGCTATGAAATGGTGTACACTTGACGAGCGATTTCGGTACGTGTTCCAGACGAATGGTGGTTTAAGTAATGCAAGGAATAATGGATTGCAATTAGCAAAAGGAAAGTATATTCAGTTTTTGGATGCAGATGATTTATTAAAACACAATAAGTTCGAAAGTCAGTTAAGAGATTTGGAAAATGCTCAAGTATCAGTTTCGGATTATTTCTCCTTTGTAGATGGGAATATACTAGAATTGGCAAAGCATCGCTATTTGAGCCCATTTGTTTCTGAGGTAAATTTTAAGAAGGATATTATTTTAGATTGGGAATATAGAATTTCTATTCCATGTCATGCAGTATTATTCCAAAAATCGTTAGTGGTTGAAAATTGTTTGTTATTTAATGAGGCACTTCCAAATCACGAAGATTGGGTTTTTTGGACGCAGTTATTCTATGTTTCGAAAAACATTACAAACAATAAAAATGTTTTGGCTCTTTATAGAATAAGAGAACGTTCGATGTCTACAAATTATGTTTTGATGCGTGATGGTTTTATTAAAGCGTCTGAAGTGCTTTTAAGTTATTTTAAAGAGAGAAATGAAAAGGAATTAGTGAAAGCTGTCCGCATAAAGCAAAAAGAAATAGTCAATAAAAATACGGAACCTCTTTTGAAAAAAATTAAAAAAGCAATAAAAAGTAAATTAACTTTTATATACAAATATGTCAAAAGTAATTAAACCGATCGCGATATATCTTCCGCAATTTCATCCTATACCTGAAAATGATGAGTGGTGGGGCAAAGGTTTTACAGAATGGACCAATGTAACAAAAGCAACTCCACGTTTTGAAGGGCATTATCAACCCCACCTACCTGCAGATTTAGGGTTTTATGACTTGCGACTTGAAGATGCAAGATTAGCACAAGAGGCCATGGCCAAGCAATTTGGTATATATGGCTTTTGTTACTATCATTATTGGTTCTCTGGTAAAAGGTTGTTGCATGAGCCTTTAGACAGAAAGCTAAAAAATGACAAAGAAGATTTTCCTTTTATGTTGTGTTGGGCGAATGAAAACTGGACCAGAACATGGATATCAGCAGAACAAGATGTTTTGTTAAGACAAGACTATTCAGAAGCAGATGATTTAAACCATATTTTACATTTGCTGACATATTTCAAGGATTCAAGGTATATTAAAGTCAACGGTAAGCCTATTTTTATACTTTACCGATATGAGTTATTTCCAGATATTGAGAAAACAATAAAGCTTTGGAAAGATGAAGTTAAAAAAGCTGGTTTTCCGGATCTATATATTGGTTTTGCCAGAAAATCAAATTTAGATATCGTTCCTGATTGTTTTGATTTTGCATTTGAATTTCAACCTAGTTATTCCGATACACCGCAAGCAACAAAAGCGAGTTATTCCACACGATTAAAAATTAAAGTAGAAAAATTGCTCCGAATCTACAATCCTGCTAAATTAGTAGTACATGATTATGAAGCCTATTCCAAAGTTCAAATGAATTTAAAATACAGTCCAGCGGTTTATCCGGGAATTACACCGATGTGGGACAATGCGGCTAGAAAGGAAAATTATCCATTTATTTTAAAAGATTCAACGCCAGAAAAATATGGTGCTTGGTTAAGCCATATTAAAAGTAACTACAAATGGGAACTGGTTCCTGAACCTTTTTTGTTTATCAATGCATGGAACGAATGGGCAGAAGGGAATCATTTGGAACCTTGCCAGAAATGGAAGTCGAAATATCTAGAAGTTACGCAAGAGGTGCTTGAAAACCGCGATAAAAGTTAAAAATGCCAAACCCTACAGTAAGCATCTTCATGCTCACCTACAATCAAGAGCAATTCATCGGTCAAGCCATCGATAGTATTTTGCGTCAGCAAACCACTTTTAATATTCAATTGGTAATTGGCGAGGACTACAGTACCGATGCTACCAGACAAATATGTGAAGAATTTGCTCGTAACAATGGCAATCGTATAAAATTACTACCGTCTTTAGGTCGTAATATTGGACTGATTGCCAATTATATGCGAACCATAAAGGAGTGTGACGGTACTTATATTGCGATATGTGATGGAGATGACTATTGGATAGATGATTTTAAATTACAAAAGCAAGTTGATTTTTTGGAGCAGCAGCGTGACTATAGCATGGTGTACACAGGCATTCAAAAATTATACGAAACTGGCATTTGTAAAAATTACACCTACCATTTAACTAAAACCGATTTGAATTTTGATGATTTGGTTTTGGATAATTTCATCCATTCGGTTTCGGTATTGTTCAGAAACACCTTGTCAGAGGATCATTTTTTACCATCATGGATAGCTAAATTTCCTTTTGGAGATTGGCCATCGTATTTGTGGACTTTAAAAGATGGAGGCAAAATTCAATATCTAGAAGATATAACTGCCGTCTACCGCATGGATATTGGGGTCTCGGCACAATACATGAAAAAAAATAGTGCTTTCCAGCAAACCTTAATCGACTTGTTGGAAGAAATGCATTCAGATCCGAATTTTTCACGTCATCAAGTCAGTATTGCATGTAGCATTTTAGTACGACAAAGAGATCAAATGACTAGCTATAATCGAGAGCGTTCCTATCACAATGGGTTTATCGTGTATTTGAAATTATTAGCTAAGAGTCCGTCAAAGTTAAAATTGAGTAAATTGTATTGTCATTCTATTTATAAAAGTTTAATTCCAATAAAGAAAAAATGAAAATACTAATGGTTTCGATACCCAATCATCATTTTTTTCAATGGGTCAACCAATTGGAGGAGTCAGGCTACGAGGTATATTGGTTTGATATCACAGACGGCGGTGCGAAAGTGGATCGTATCGACTGGGTGACACAAGGCAAAGGCTGGAAACAAAAATGGGATTTTCCCTTTAGACATACCTTAAAAGCAAAATTGCCAAAGTGGTACCAAAGTATTCAGAAGATTAACGAGCGCAATGTGACTGCCGTTTTTAAGGACTTACTTGTAACATTTAAACCCGATATTGTGCATTGCTTTGAGATGCGATTATCAGGTTTCCCGATACTTAAAGTAATGGAGGAAAACCCTACAATAGACTTTGTTTACTCGTCATGGGGGAGCGATCTTTTTTTCTATGAAGAGCTAGGGGGTACAAAACAAAAAGTAAATCGTTTTTTAAGAAGGGTAAATTACTTGATCACAGACTGCAAACGTGATCACAGGATTGCCTCTCAAAATGGATTTACCAATACATTTCTTGGAGATTACATTGGCAATGGTGGTCTTGATATAAAATTGAGTGATATTGCGTCACAAGAAGAAAGAAGAATAATTATTATAAAAGGATACGAAGATGGCGTAGGGAAGGCCATCCAAATTATTGATGCAATAGAAAGTCTACCTGCTTCATTGTTGCATAATCTAGAAATTGTTATTTACAGTGCTGATTCAATTTTAAAAGAACGAATTGAAAGCTCTGCTTTTTTTAAGCAACTGCAAGTTACAGTTCATGTCAGAGGGCAATTTATAGCCAATGCTGATTTGCTGAAAATTATGGGACGAAGCCTCATTCATCTCGCTAATAGCATTTCAGATGGTTTGCCAACAAGTAGTGTCGAAGCTATTGGAATGGGCGCTTTTCCGATTCAGTCCAATCCAGGAGGTGTATCTGAAGAAGTGATAAAACATGGTGTAAATGGTTTTCTAATCGAAGACCCCTACAGTATATCTGAGATTGCAATATGTATAAAAAAAGCATTAGAAAATGAGACGATGCGAGCCCAAGCCCAAGCGTACAATGTTGCGTATGTGCAAGAAAATTTCAACAGAGATTTAATGCGACCAAAAATAGTAGCATTGTATCAAAACGTTAATAGCAAATAATGGATATTTCTTTTTTAATAGTTACAAAAAATCGTCCTAAAGAATTGCAGTATACCTTATCTAAAATTCATAAGATAAGAGATGAAGAGCGTCATGAAGTGCTAGTATTTATTGATGGCTGTGCTGCAACCGAAAAAATGCAATCTCAATTCCCATGGGTGCAGTGGACGGTTTCAAAAGAAAGCATCAGCGCCTCACCAGCGCGAGCGATTTTATACAAAAAAGCAGTTGGAGAAATTTTCATAGGTTTGGATGATGACGCTCACCCGATAAGCCAAGATTTTATTAAGAGTATTCAAAAAGACTTCGAAGAAAATCCTAATCTAGGTATTATTTCATTTCAAGAAGTGAAGGGTATTTACAAGTCAGATCAAGAAGCATGTTTACAAACCAAGCACAGCAATTCCTATATGACCAATGAATTTATAGGTTGCGGTTTTGCTATTTTGAAAAAAGTATATCAAGCCATCAATGGTTTTCCAGTTTGGATGGATATCTACGGTGAAGAAACAGCAGTTTCCATGGAAGTAATGGACCTGGGATATGACATTTTTTATGATCATACAATTGTTGTCAATCATAGAGTAGATCGAGAAAAAAGAAATATTCAAGGTAGAAATTATTTCCGTTTCGAAAGGCAATTACGTAATTCTTTCCGATTGTTTTTAGTATACGATCCAAACCCAATCAAAATTACGGCTACCTTATTAATTCATAATTTCAGGAAGTACGCGCTGACTGATACTGTGTATTTTAAATTGTATTGTAAGGCAGTGGGTAACATGTTTATCTTTTTTTTTAAAAGCCGAAAATATAGAAGGCCTATAAAAAAAGCAACTCAAATTCGAATGAAGTCTTTAAAAAATATTCCCTACTGAAAAAATTACTTTGATAATAAAAAATAAACCAAATGAAAAAAATAGCCATCCTTCCATTACGTAAAAACTCCAAAGGAATTCCAAGTAAAAATAAAAAGAAGATGTTGGGTCGTCCTCTATTTTCGTGGGCTTTAAGCGAAGCTGCTTTTTCAAATTTGGATGAGGTAGTTGTTTTTACAGATGACACATCCATTGTAGACTATATCAACAAAGAATATTATTGGAATCCAAAAATAAAAGTACTGATTCGCAATGCCGAGAATGCAACAGATACGGCTTTGACCGAAAGTGTTTTGTTGGAATTTGCAACACAAGTCAGTAATGATTTCGATGTTTTATGTTTGTTACAAGCGACCTCACCACTCACAACTGCGGCCGACATCAATGCCGTTTTGGATAAAGTAGAAAAGGAAGGTTTTGATTCGGCAATAACAGTGGTAAAAACCCATCGTTTTACTTGGAATGCAGATGGAACACCTCAAAATTATGATGTATTCAACCGACCACGCCGTCAGGATTTTGATGGGTTGTTGGTCGAAAACGGCGCAGTGTACGCGACTACAAAAGCCGCTTTTTTACAATCGAAAAATAGAGTAAGTGGTAAAATTGGTTTGATCGAAATGGAAGAGGCCAGCTATACCGAAATCGACAGTACGACCGATTGGGAAATTGTGGAGCAGTTGCTAGCGAATAGATTGCAGAAGAATAAAACGCACCAACGCATTGATTATTTAGTTCTAGACGTTGATGGGGTTTTCACCAACGGAGGTGTTTATTATGGTGCCGAAGGTGAAATGATGAAGTATTTTGACATGCGAGACGGAATGGGGCTTGAAATAATCAGGCAACAACAAGTTGAGGTAATCATCATGACTTCTGAAAATTCTGAACTGGTAGGACAACGCATGAAAAAGCTGCAGATTGAAAACTGCTTTTTGGGCGTAAAAGATAAATATGCTTTCTTAACACAGTTTTTAAAAGATAAAAAGGCGACTTTAGGTCAAGTTGCCTACGTAGGCGATGACGTCAATGATTTGGCAAATATTTGTAGTGTAGGTTGGTCTTTTTGTCCAGCCAATGGTACTGAAATTGTAAAACGTCATGCGGATTATGTACTTACCAATCCTTCTGCTGAAGGTGCTATCAGAGAAGTTTGTGAAGTGATCATGAAATATAATAAAAGATATTAATTGGGATTATGGTAGTGAATACACGGGCTTCGACAGGCTCAGCCTGACAAGGTGCTTTGATTTGTAATTATTTTACAATTTAATGTTGTCTGCCTGAGCTTGTCTAAGGCTTTTGCGGTCTGTATGTACGTGTCGGTTGGTGCGGGGCTTCGACAAGCTCAGCCTGACAGCGTGTTTTGATTTGTGATTATTGTAAAATTTGACGATTTTGTAATTGATTACGGTTGTCCGCCTGAGCTTGTCGAAGGTTTATGCGGTTTGTATGTGCGTGGCGGTTGGAATGGGGCTTCGATATGCTCAGTTTGACAAGGTGTTTTGATTTGTGATTATTGTAAAATTTAACGAATTTGTAAATGATTACAGTTGTCCGCCTGAGCTTGTCGAAGGCTTATACGGTTGGTATGTGTGTGACGGTTAGAATGGGGCTTCGCCAAGTTCAGCCTGACAAGGTGTTTAGATTTACGATTTTATTTTGTCGATAATGATTGTGCGAAGATTACGAGTTTATAAATGATTACGACTGTCCGCCTGAGCGTGTCGAAGGCTTCTGCGGTTTGTATGTTCGTGACGGTTGGAACGTGGGCTTCGACAAGCTCAGCCTGACAAGGTGCATTGATTTGTGATTGTTGTAAAATTTAACGAGTTTATAAATGGTTACGATTGTCTGCCTGAGGGTGTCGAAGGCTTATGCGGTTTGTATGTGTGTGACGGTTGGAGCGTGGGCTTCGACAAGCTCAGCCTGACAAGGTGCATTGATTTGTGATTTTTTTTAAATTTAACAAAGTTGCAAATGATTACGGTTGTCCGCCTGAGGGTGTCGAAGGCTTTTGCGGTTTGTATGTGAGAGACAATTGGAACGGGGCTTCGACAGGCTCAGCCTGACAAGGTGTATTGAATCACAAATTTTTTAATCTACAACAATCGTCCGACTAAGGTTGCTGAAGTCTTACAATTTGGAAGTAGAAACTCACTTTCTTCTTTAGAAAAATTTCTGATGTTGTTTTAAGTTAATTGTGCCATTAAATTATAATAAACAAATAAAAATAATTTTCTTTGTTTCCTAAACCCAAAGACATGACCACCTATAAAAAACCCTATGTTATTGCCGAAATTGGTTGCAACCACAAAGGAGATATTGAAATAGCGAAAGAACTCATTCATATCGCGAAGATTTTTTGCAATGTGGATGCGGTGAAATTTCAAAAACGAAATAATAGAGAGCTATTGACGGAGGAGCAATACAATGCGGCTCACCCAAATACAGACAATTCATACGGAGATACTTATGGTGCGCATCGTGAGTTTTTGGAATTTGATGTAGCGCAACATGCCGAACTTAAATCATATTGTGAGTCGATCGGGATGGTGTACTCTACTTCGGTTTGGGATACTACTTCGGCCAAGGAAATCGCTTCTTTAAAACCCGATTTTATAAAAATCCCATCGGCTTGTAATAATAATTATGAAATGTTGTCGTGGTTGTGTGAAAACTATCCGGGCGAAATCCATATTTCGACAGGAATGACGACAAAAAATGAAACGGAAGATTTGGTTCAGTTTTTTGTGTCGAAGAACAGAAATCTAGATTTGGTTCTTTACAATTGTACCTCTGGATACCCTGTGCCTTTTGAAGATGTGTGTTTGTTGGATATTAATATACTGAAACAAAAATACGAGCACTTGGTGAAATACATTGGGTTTTCGGGTCACCATCTGGGTATAGCGGTCGATGTGGCGGCCTACACTTTGGGAGCAAATATTATAGAAAGGCACTATACCCTTGACAGAACTTGGAAAGGAACCGATCATGCAGCTTCGCTAGAACCTATGGGAATGCGCAAGTTAACGAGAGATTTGAAAGCAGTACACAACGCACTTTCGTTTAAGGCTACAGATATTTTGCCAATTGAGCAAGTACAACGTGATAAGTTGAAGAATAAAAAAGGGTAATCAAATCGTACTTTTATACACTCAACCGCGTGAGGGATAGGAGCTAGCTACCAAAGTAGCGCGTATAGCCCGACAGCATAATAAAGAAGGGCTTTGTATAGACTAGCAACGGTAAGCCCTTGTTTATTATGGTGGCACGCCCAAGTTAATTTTTGAATTAAAATATGAATAAAAAAATATTTGTTTTTTTTCCTGATGGTGTTGGCCTTCGCAACTTTGCTTTTACGCAATTTAAGGAGTTGGGCGAGCAACAAGGCAATCAAATTGTGTACTGGAACAATACTGTTTTTTCGTTGCAAGACGAATTGGGATATGATGAGGTTAAAATTGAAAACCACAAAATACATCGACTTACTCCTATATACACCCGCATACGCAAGCATATTGAGTTGAATGTTTCGCAACAAAAATTTAGTGATGATGTGTATCCGACTTATAAATTTCCTTTTAGTTACAAGGGGGTCAAAAATAGTTTGATTAGCGTTTTTTCGAAAATAATGATTGGACTGAATTCTTCTGAAAAAGGGATTGTTCGCATTCGAAAACGCATTAATGCACTTGAACGTGCTACAGATAAATACCAGTATTGCAAAGCGCAGTTGTTGGAGCACAAGCCCGATCTGGTTTTTTGTACAACCCAACGCGCATCTCAATCGATTGGGGCTTTGTTGGCGGCTCAGGATTTAGGAATTCCGACTTTGGGGTTTGTCTATTCTTGGGACAATGTGCCCAAAGCGATGCAATTGATCGAAACGGATTACTACTGCGTTTGGAGTGATTTGATGAAAGCGGAGGTGCTGAAATACTATCCTTTTGTGAAAGAAAATCAAGTGATTGTTACCGGAACACCGCAGTTTGAACCCCATTTTGATGCTAGTTTGTCACAAAGTAGAGCTGCCTTTTGTCTCGAAAACAATTTGGATATTAACAAAAAATACATTTGCTATTCGGGTGATGATGAAACGACTTCGCCACTGGATCAATACTATTTGGAAGATCTTGCCATTGCCGTTCGGAATTTGAATGCAGCGGGTGAAAATCTAGGTATTATTTATCGAAAGTGCCCCGTGGATACCAGTACGCGCTATGACGCAATTTTGGACAAATACAAAGATGTGGTAGTTTCGCTAGATCCTTTGTGGAAGCCTCATGGCAAGAACTGGAACGAGATTCTACCCACTAAAGCCGATTTGAAAGCGTTGTACAACGTTTGTCAACATTCTGAACTGGTGACCAATGTATGCTCTTCAACTGTATTTGATTTTGTAGCGCATGATAAGCCTTGTATTTACTATAATTATGAACAACCACAATTGAAAAAAGGGATTCGTGATATTGGACAAAATTACAAATATGTCCATTTTAGAAGTATGCCAAGTCAAGAGGCGGCTGTGTTTTGTACTGATAAAAAAGACTTGCAAAATTTAGTCAAACAAATTCTTGACGGTCAGTTGTCCAACGTATCCGAAGGGAAAAAGTGGTTTGAGATTGTAGCGTCTAAAACACCTAGGCAAGCTTCAGAAAATATTTGGGCTGCTATTACTACTATATTACAACGATAAGATGTTTTTCAATTCCTTTGCCTTTGCGGTATTTTTTCCCATTGTATTTATTTTGTATTGGTTTGTTTTTAACAAAAACAAAAGCAGTCAAAATTTACTATTGATCATTGCCAGTTATTATTTTTATTCCTGTTGGGATTTTCGCTTTCTGTTTTTGTTAGTTTTTTCGACTTTCTTGGATTACTACACGGGAATTCAGATTGAGAAAAGCCAAAAAGAAACCACTCGAAAGTTTTGGTTCTGGTTGAGTATTGGTGTCAATTTGGGTTTTCTAGGAATCTTTAAATATTACAACTTCTTTGCTAATTCGATGAGCGAATTGTTGACTTCGGTAGGTTTTCAATCCAGTCCGTTTTTACTAGATGTGGTCTTGCCGGTGGGTATTTCGTTTTACACCTTCCACGGGTTGTCGTATGTGATTGATATTTATAAAAAAAGAATTAAAGCCGAATACAACTTTGTTGATTACTCCCTTTTTGTGTCTTACTTCCCTCTGTTGGTGGCGGGCCCTATTGAAAGAGCCACACATTTACTACCGCAAGTAAAGGTGAAACGCAGCTTTGATTTTGAAAAGGCAAAAGCTGGAATCTACCAATTTGTATGGGGGTTGGTCAAAAAAGTAGTGATTGCAGATACCTGTGCTACGTATGCCAACGCTATTTTTGATCATTATACCAGCATGAATTCCTTGTCGTTACTTTTGGGAGCCATTTATTTTGCCTTCCAGATTTACGGTGATTTTTCGGGTTACTCGGACATGGCATTAGGTATGTCAAAATTATTCGGAATCGATTTACTAAAGAACTTCAATTATCCTTATTTCTCTAGAGATATTGCTGAATTTTGGCGCCGATGGCACATTTCATTGTCCACTTGGTTCAAGGATTATTTGTACATTCCGCTAGGCGGCAGCAGAGGGAGCAAGTTGCAACAGGTGCGTAACACCTTTATCATTTTTGTCGTCAGTGGTTTTTGGCATGGTGCCAACTGGACGTATTTGGTTTGGGGTTTTCTCAACGCCGTCTATTTTTTGCCTTTGCTATTGCTCAAGCGAAATCGAACCAATATTGAAAATCCTGTTTTGTCATGGAATTTGGAATCAGTACGAACCATAATCAACATATTATCCACCTTTTTGCTGTCGTGTGTAGCGTGGGTGTTCTTCCGGGCAAAAACGGTGACAGATGCCGTTCTTTATCTAAAAGGAATTTTCACAAAAGGAACTTTCGCATCGCAGTATTTAGACAACGAGCGCTATAATTTTGAATTATTGATTTTGGTCCTAGCATTTGTTTTGGTCGAATGGCGTTACAGAACGCAGGTCGAACCCATTTCGGGAAAGTTTGCAACTTTAAAATTATCGGTCTGCTTATTAGCTATCATCGCTTTAGGAACGTATTCGGATTACAAAGAGTTTATTTATTTTCAGTTTTGATGGTGGTAACAATTATTTGTCAGATGGAGCGTAGTCGAGATGAGGTATTTAATGTAGGAGTGTCTCAACTGCGCTCGACAGGACAGGAAATAGGTATATAAATTAAGTAGAGTGAACTAGTAACAACCAATGAAGAAATTTTTACTATTTGTTTTAAAGACAATTATCATAACAATCGTACTATTGATGGTACTAGATTTGGCGTACACGAAAATCTATTTACAGTCGAGCAGTCGAGGTAAAATAGACCAAGTGTATAGCTCGTCAGCGCAAAAGTATGATGTTGTTATTTTGGGTTCGTCACGGGCGAACAACCATTTTGTGTCACAGCTTTTTGAAGACAAAGGTTTGAAGACCTTTAATTATGGAATGAGTGGTTCGCATTTGTTTGAAGCCGATTTACTATTGAAATTGATGTTGGAACGGAAATACGAGATTAAAAACCTGATTATCGAAGTCGATTTAAGTTTGTCTAATGATAAGCGTGCCGATGGAGTAGCGTCCAAGTTTTTGCCTTACCTTCACAATTCTGAGGTGGTTCGGGAGCAGTTTGAACAGGAAGCAGATTATAATTATTTGTATTATATTCCTTTTTACAGATACATCAAATTCGACTCTCAGATTGGCTTTAGAGAAGGATTCAAAACACTCACCAAAGAGCCGACTTCCTTGTTGAACAACCAAGGGTATTATCCGTTGGGGAACAAGAAGAAAATGAAAATGCGCAATGATATTACCAATTTGAAGCCCTTGCCGCACAACAAATATTATGAAAATGTAAAGTTGCTTTGCAAAAAACATAACATCCGATTGCTACCAATTATGACACCCATGTGCGAAAATACTAAAGGGATTAATTATTTCGAGAAAGTAAAAAAAGCCTATCCTGAAGTTTATAATTACGAAAATGCTGTTATTGAAGATAAATATTTTTCATCTTGCGGGCATATGAATGATATGGGGGCACGAAAGTTTACAGCAGTTATTATCAATGATTTTTTTAAAATTAAAATTTAAGATGAACATAAAAAATTTAGCAAAATCTTTATTCGGTATAGGAAATATAAAACTTGTAAAGTCACTCTTTCTTTCGCAAAAGGAAAGAAGAGATCTCGTATCTAGACGTATTTTTTATTCTCAATTTTTACAGCCTAATAGTGTTTTTTATGATATAGGTGCTAATTTCGGTAACAGGATTGAAGCAATAATTGATACTGATATTACAATAATTGCTGTGGAACCTCAAGTAGAATGCATAAAGTTTCTACGAAAAAAGTTTGGTAATAAGATTATTCTCTTACAAAATGGTTTAGGTTCAAAAAAAGAGATTATGAAAATGCATATTGCGCCTAATGCTAACATACTATCGTCGTTTTCCACTGAATGGATTAATTCTACAAAGAAAAGTGGCCGATTTGACAATATTAAGTGGAGCGAAACAAGAGATGTAGAAATGATTACTCTCGATTACTTAATTGAAGTTTACGGGAAACCAGATTTTGTAAAAATTGATGTGGAGGGTTTTGAATTAGAAGTATTGAAAGGGCTGTCACAGCCTGTAAATATGATGTCTATAGAATATACAGTCCCAGAAAATGTTCAAGCTTTATTAGATTGCTTGTATTATTTAAATGAGTTGTATAATTCTAAAATAGAATTTAATTATTGTATTACAGAAAACATGAAGTTTGCATTACCAAATTGGATCAATTATTCATCAATACTAGATTTGATTAGAAACGAAAATTTTCTAAACACACAATTTGGAGATATTTATGTCAGATACACATTTAATAGTTAAAAAATTACCCATGCACATCGCTTTTCTCACGCCCGAATACCCACATTCTAAAATCGCTAATTCTGGCGGATTGGGCACGAGTATCAAAAATTTGGCTGAGGCCTTGGTTCGAAAAGAGGTCAAGGTTACTGTTTTTGTGTATGCTCAAAAAGAAGCCATGGTTTTTGAGGACAACGGAATTCAGTTTCATTTAATTGAGGATAAAAATTACAGCGCTTTTAAGTGGTTTTGGTATCGAAAACACATTCGAAACTATTGTAATTCGATCATCAAAAAAAATAAGATTGACTTGATTGAAGTACCCGATTGGACCGGAATTTCGGCCTTCATGAAATTTTCAACTCCAGTAGTAATGCGGTTTCATGGAAGTGATACTTATTTTTGTCATATCGAAAAGCGGGAGCAGAAACGAAAGAATTTTTGGTTTGAGAAAATTGCTACTCGCGGCGCAAATGCATTTATAGCACCCACAGATTATGCAGCTCATCTTTCAACAGAATTGTTTAGTATTAAAAAAAAGGTTGTAAAAACCATACATTATGGAATTGAGTTGTCTCATTTTCAAAATGAAGATCCGCTTACTTTTGACCGCGGCATGATTTTATACATTGGAACCATTATTCGAAAAAAAGGAGTTTTTGAATTACCAATTATCTTGCAAAAGGTAACAGCACAATACCCTGATGCAACATTATTCTTAATTGGTCAGGATGCTCCGGATATTCAAACGCAAAGTTCTTCAACTTGGCAATTAGTAGAAGAACAATTCAAAATGTTCAATATAACCAATTATACCTATTTGGGACCCGTGGCGTATAGTGGCGTGCAGGAATTTATGCGGCAAGCAAATGTATGTGTGTTTCCAAGTTATGCCGAAACTTTAGGGATGGTAACGATTGAATCCATGGCATTGCAAAAACCTGTAGTCAATACTAGTATTGGCTGGGCACAGGAACTAATGGTTGATGGTGAGAGCGGTTTTTTAGTACATCCGGGGGATCATCAGCAATTTGCCGACCGTATAGTGGAGGTTTTGAAAAGTCCCGATCTTGGAGCAGAAATGGGAAAAAAGGCCGCGCAATATGTGGGCGAACATTTTGACATTAATAAAATAGTGATCCAAAATATTGAGTTTTACAAAGAAATCAGTGCTTCATGATTATCATTTACCATCATAAAAACAAGATTTCTCGAATTGCAGGCGTAGCAGATACTACTCTGGCAAAAGTCGAAAATGGGAACATCGCAAAAACTATGTTACTGTTGGCAAAGAAATTTCCTAACGACAAAATCGTTTGGTGTGGGGAAGATTTTGCAAGCAAGCTGAATGTGGAAGCAATTGATTTACTCTGCCACCATCAAAAAATGATGTTGAGTTACAGTGTTGAATCGAATGTTTTTTTGCTGAACCCAATTGGCTATATCGAGCAATCACCTTTTTTGAAAGTCAATAAGGAGGTGCAATATCCCACTTGGATGATGAGTACTCATGTAGGCGTAATGCACGCAGCTGCCTTATCAGTGTACGCGGGACAGGTAAAACCAGACAAGAATTTTGAATATTTTTTGAATTCAGTTGCCAAAATCGGGATGCCCAAAGGTCTTTTTTGCTATTCAGAACCAACTTTACTGCTTAAAAAAGAAGTCGAAAAAGAAGCAAGTAAATTATGTACATTTACTTTATTTCGATTTGTAAAGCAACATTTTAAAAAACGCTGGTTGCTGCTATTACTACTTAATTTATTGATTTACGAAAAACGGTTGCCATTACTTCCTTTCTTGAATGCTTTCTTTTTCAAAAGTCGAATGGGTGCCAAAATTACGTTTGATGGTATAGACATACAAAGCGAGATTACAATAAATAAGACCAGTCCGACAATTGATGTTATCATTCCAACCATTGGACGAAAAAAATATTTGTATGATGTACTAAAAGACTTAGCCAAACAAACAGTATTGCCAAAAAACGTGATTATAGTAGAGCAGAACCCAGATCCTAAAAGTGTCTCTGATTTAGATTACGTAACCACAGAAACTTGGCCATTTGTGATTAAGCATTCGTTCACACACCAAGCAGGTGCATGCAACGCAAGAAATCAGGCATTGGATCAAGTAACGAGTGAGTGGGTTTTTCTTGGAGACGATGACAATCGTTTTGACGCCGATTTAATCGGACAAATGTTCCTCAAAGCAGCGCAATACGGAACCACTGTGGTGACTACAAATTATATTTTACAGGAGGAGGTGCAAGAATTTAACATCATTCATCAATCAGGAATCTTTGGTTCGGGCAATAGTTTCGTGAAGCGATCTTCCTTGCAAAATATACGTTTTGATAAAGCGCTAGAATTTGGATACGGAGAAGATACCGACTTTGGAATGCAATTGCGCAACCATGGCCATGATGTGATTTATTTTCCTAGTTTGAGAATTACGCATCTCAAAGCTCCCATGGGTGGTTTTAGAACTCCTATTGTGCAATTGTGGGACGCTGAGCTGATCCAACCAAAACCTTCGCCAACCATAATGTTTGTCTACAAAAAGCATTTTACAAAGCAGCAAGTAAATGGTTATCAGATTATCTTGTTTTTGAAATTAGTTACAAAAGTAAATTTTACGAACTACTTATATTTTTATAAGATGTTTAGGCAAAAATGGGCAGTGAGTCAATATTGGGCTAGCAAATTAAGAGATGAAAAAAGATAGTATAAAAATTAGTTTTTTGATCACACATTACAATCGTCCCTACGATTTATTGCAATGTATTAATGCGATTGAAAATCTTGATGCATTAAGTTATGAAATTGTGGTAAGTGATGATTATAGTTCAAAAGACAATTTAAAATTAATAGAAGACTATGCAATTGATAAGTTGATTTTGGCTCCACAAAATCAAGGACTTGCAGCCAATATTAATAAAGGTATAAAATCATGTGAAGGCGAATACATAGTTTATTGTCAAGAAGACTTTATTTTGATGCCCGATTTAAGTACTTATTTGCCAGAATGTTTAAATTTGTTACATACTAATAAGGTAGACATGATTCGATTTACCTCAAATGTAAAATTTAACAAACTGATTCATTTGACTGAAAATGTAAAGTTGATTCCGAAATTTTCGTTTGAAAATTTTCAAACCAATTACTACCAGTATAGTGATCATCCATTTATTGTCAAAAAAAGTTTTTATAAAACCTATGATTATTATTTGGAGAACACCTCTGGGCGTTACGGTGAAACGGAATATGCGATTCGAATTTTAAAGTCTAAGGCTAGAATCGGATTAACTAAAAAAGCCTTTGCAATGGTTGTGGAGGGTAGCGTTTCCGTTTTGGCAAATGAATCAGGTAAAAAGAATAAAGAAATTCAAATTTATAAACCGATAGTAAAAATGGCTCGTGCATTTCGTTTGTATTATGAATGTTTAAGATATAACAGTACTACAAGAGGACTGCGCACCTACAAAAATTTTCGAATTAAATAAATCCTATTTATGCTCAAGCTTTATACAGATCCCAAGTTTTTGATTCCGATGTATAGGAAACAAGTATTTCCATTGTTATTTGACTTGTGGTACGTGCGCAATGAGTATTTACTTGAAAAATTTGAATTGGTGTACAGAGTTGAAGAATGCGATATAGCTGTTGTACCTATAGATATAGCTCATTACGATTCGGCAAAAGGACAGCCTCGATTAGCTAAATTTATAGGAACAGCTCTCGATCTAGGAAAAAAAGTATGGGTGTACACTGCAGGAGATTTTGGACAGACAATAGATCCTCGTGTCAATACATTTAGAACAGGTGGTTTCCATTCCAAGTTAAACGATTCAACTTTTATTTTGCCCTCTTTTATTGGAGACCCATATGAGTTCTTAGAAAAAGATTTTAAAACGATCCCAAAAAATAATAAAATCCAAATAGGTTTTGTGGGTAATGCAAATAATTCCTTAGTAAAAAAAATCAAAGAGTACCTAGTTTATATCAAGTACAATTGTAAACGATTCACTAAGCAACTTCAAACTGATTTTCAGCCCTATTATCCGTCAAGTATCAAACGCTATCAATTTTTAAAAAGACTGATGGTTAATAGCAATATCATAACAGATTTTATATTGAGAAAAAAGTACCATGGAGGTGTAAATAAAACAGAAGATCATAAAAAGTTCAAGTTAGAGTTTTTTCAGAATATGGAGCATAATCCTTATGTGTTTTGCATACGAGGTGTTGGTAATTTTTCGGTTCGACTATACGAAACGCTTGCAATGGGGCGAATTCCAGTTGTAATTGATACCGATTTTAGATTACCTTTGATTAATAGTATTAATTGGGACAATCATATTGTTTTGGTTCAGGAACACTCACTGGAACAACAATTACTAGGTTTCCATCATAAAATATCCGAAATCGATTTTGAGCAAATTCAAATGCAAAATCGCGAGTTGTGGCTCAAAAAGCTTAGGCGAATTGAGTATTTTGTAGCAATTTATGATCGCTTTACCTTAGAGTCAAATTAAAAAAAAAGTAACACATAAGGCGTTTGGCTTTGCTTAAATAAAAATGAATACAAGTACAAAAGCTGTATTTTTTGTAAACAATTCGATCATAGATAATGGTCGAAAATTTCAGCTAATATTAAATAAGGAACTTAGGCAATGAAAATAGCGTTAATTATTTGTACGTATTTAAGGCCTTTGCCTTTGTTGAAATTATTGCAATCAGTTCAAAGTCAAACTGTTTTTCCTGACGAAATTATCATCGTTGATGGGGCGGCCAATGAAGAGACCAAAACAATTTTATCAAAAAACAAATTCGAAAAATTAAAATATTTTAAGATCCCTGATGAAGATAGGGGCCTTACCAAACAGCGCAATTTCGGTATAAAAAAGGTGGATAACACAACTGAAATCATTTGTTTTTTGGATGATGATATTGTACTTGAAAGCGATTATTTTGAGCAGTTAATTAAAACGTATCAACATTTCCCAGATGCTTTGGGTGTAGGCGGCTACATTAACAATGAGATTAAATGGGATTTTGTAGGTGATAATTACAAGCCAGAAATCAATGAGTTTTATTATGACGGGTGGACTTGTAAAGAAGGTTCCCGGTTTATTCTTCGAAAAATATTAGGAATAGATAGTAATTGTCCTCCAGGTTATTCATCGTTGTATTCACATGGGCGCAATGTTGGATTTTTGCCGCCAAGTGATAAAACCTATAAAGTAGAAATGCTTATGGGTGGCGTTTCTTCGTTTAGGAAGAAGCTGTTTGATCAAATTCATTTCTCAACTTATTTTGAAGGATATGGCTTATATGAAGATGCCGATTTTTGTTTGAGAGCGTCAAGATTAGGACAACTCTATTTGAATACTGCCGCTAGATTAAATCATTATCATGATGCATCGGGCAGACCCAATCAATACCTATACGGTAAAATGGTCGTACGAAACGGTTGGTACGTCTGGCGTGTGAAAAATCCAAACCCAAATGTAGAAGCTAGATTCAAATGGCATGCCATTACGATTGTTTTGACCATAATTCGATTTACAAATGCGGTAACGGGCAGTCAAAAGAAAGCTGCTTTTACCGAAGCTTTGGGTAGAACAGTTGGGTGGTGGAGCTTATTGATTAGTAAACCTAAAATTGAAAATTAAGTAGAATGATTGTTACCGTTTTAAATATTCCTAATTTCTATGCAAGCTATTATTTGCTTGGGTTTTCACAGGTCTATAAGTTAAAATATAAACCAGAAAATCGTTTCCAGAAATACAATAATAAACCCATCACAATTTTAGAAATAAAGGGCGTTATCGTTATCATTGATAATGATGATCCCGTTGGAGTTGTCCAAGAGTTATATGATTTATGCAGTTGGTATTTCGTAACAAACAAGTTAAAAAACCATCCATCGTACGCACAAGAAAAAGTTAAACCATTATTTCCACATTATCCGGTAGCCATTTGTTCGCTTTACGTTTCTCTTTTTGGAATGAAATTGTTTAGATACTTAAAATTTAAAGAAGTGGTGCGTCAACTTTATATTCAATGGAGACGGCCTTCTTATGAAAATAAAAAATTCAAGAATGTTACCAGTCGATTCGTCTTTTTTTCGTCGAATATATGGAAGAAGGAAGCAAATACCAATACAATACGAGCTGAGTTTATTCGTTTTTGCAAACAAGATGCTCGAATTAAATTTGAAGGAGGTTTTGTGCCAAGGTCAGATAATAATAATTTAGGATTTGATGAAGAAGTAAATAAGATTATGTATTCACCTAGAATTTTTTCTAAGCGAAGTGCGCAATCTCTCATTGCGCTTAACAATCCCGCAGTTTGTGACGCCGTTAGTTGGCGATTGGCAGAATATCTAAACCAAGGATTATTTGTTTTGTCTTTCCCTTTTAAAATTGAATTGCCTGTGGAGTTTAAACACCAGCAAAATATACATTTTATCGAAGAGACGAGGGACTATAAAGATGTTTTGGATCGCATCTTGGATGAGGTAGGTTATCATGAGAAAATTGCTTCTGAGGGGAAAAAATATTTTGATACCCACTGTACACCTCAAGCACAAATACACTATATAATGAGAGAAATAGCAAAATTTTAAATTCGAATAAAAACCATATGAAATTCCTCATCGTCACACATGTCCCGCATATCGTAGCGCAAAATCGTTTTTTTGCCTATGCGCCCTATGTGAACGAAATGAATATTTGGTCAAAATATGTAGCAGAATTAATCATTGTTGCTCCTCTGTCCTCAAGTTCGATAACGCCAATAGCCGCGGCTTATGAACAGCTAAATATTACATTTATCCCCATAGAGAACTTTGATATTTTAAGCCTTAAAAATAGTATTGAAGCAGTGACTAAATTCCCGAAAATTTGTTGGGAACTCTACAAAGCTATGGACGAGGCAGATCACATTCATTTACGTTGTCCCGGAAACATTGGGCTTTTGGGGTGTTTGGTGCAAATTTTATTTCCGAATAAAATAAAAACAGCCAAGTACGCGGGCAATTGGGATCCCAATTCAAAACAGCCTTGGACCTATAGATTGCAGACACAAATTTTGAGTAGTACTTTTTGGAGTCAAAAGATGCAAGTTTTGGTGTATGGGGATTGGAAAAATGCTACAGCCAATGTCAAATCTTTCTTCACAGCGACTTATTCCGAAAAAGAAATAAAGCCGTTAAGTCTTTTTGATAAGCAAGATAGATTTCAATTTGTATTTGTAGGTGCCTTGGTCAAAGGCAAAAATCCACTATATGCTATTCAATTGATTGAAAAATTAGTAGCAAAAGGACATGCTGTTTCTTTGAAATTATATGGAGAAGGAATAGAAAGACAAACCTTAGAAAACTATATTTCTAGCCAAAAATTAGAAAACTATATTTCATTAGAAGGAAATAAAAACAAAGAAACCATCAAAGAAGCCTATCAGGAAAGCCATTTTGTAATGCTGCCCTCTGCAAGTGAAGGCTGGCCAAAAGCAATTGCCGAAGGTATGTTTTGGGGTTGTGTACCTATAGCCACAGCAGTATCCTGTGTGCCGTTCATGCTAGATTATGGAGGAAGAGGAATTTTGATCGAAATGGATTTGGAAAACGATTGTACTGCAATTGAAAATGTGCTTACAGATTCTATAGCTTTAGTCGAAAAAAGAGAAAAAGCGGCCAACTGGTCACAACAGTACACGTTGGAGCGATTTGAAAACGAAATTAAAAAACTGCTACTGCCATGAGAATTATTCAACTCATTGATTCACTAGAAACCGGCGGAGCAGAACGTATGGCGGTAAACTATGCCAATGCTTTGGCACACAAGATTTCTTTTTCTGGTCTTGTAGCCACACGCAAAGAAGGTCCTTTGTTACAACATTTAGATGCAAAGACTTCATATGTTTTTTTGAATAAGCAAAGCGCGACAGATCCAAAAGCAATCTGGAATTTGAGAAGGTTTGTGATAGATAATAAGGTAGACCTCATTCAGGTTCATAGTACTTCTATAGTCACGGGTTTTTTACTCAAATTGGTGTGTCCTTCGATCAAACTGATTTGGCACGACCATTATGGAGATAGCGATTTTTTGGCAGGACGAAAAAAGCAACTTTTCCGAATGATGCTTCCTTTTTTTGATGGTGTAGTAGCAGTGAATCAGCAGTTGAAAAAATGGGCAAAAGACGAACTACATTTTGCAAATAGTATTTATATTCCTAATTTTCCAGCTGCAGAAGAAAAGGTAACAAATCCATTGCCGTTAAAAGGAGTTTTGGGCAAACGTATTGTCTGTCTGGCCAATCTTCGCGTACAAAAAAATCATTTTTTACTGCTTGATATTGCACTAAAATTAAAGATTTCACACCGAGACTGGACCTTTCATTTGATTGGGAAAGATTTTGATGATGCGTATTCGAAAAAAATGAAGGACAAAATCAAAGAGGTTGGGTTAGAGCAGCATGTTTTTGTGTACGGCAGTCAAAATGCGATACCACAACTATTGAAGCAAGCCACTATCGGAATTCTTACATCAGCCTCAGAAGGCTTACCCGTTGCTTTACTTGAATACGGTTGGAGTGCACTACCAGTGGTTGCTACAGCAGTGGGACAAATACCGAGTATCATCACACAAGGGGAAAATGGTTTTGTTGTACCACATCAAGAGGCAACAAGTTTTCACTGCTATCTTGTTGCTTTGATTACCGATGAAAGTTTGCAAAAAGAATTGGGTCAAAAACTGTACGAAACTGTACAACAACACTACTCGGAAGAGAGTGCGCTCCAAGTTTATTTGCCTTGGATTCAAAAAATATTGAAATGAAAAGAGAAGAATTAAACTATATTATTTTATTACTAATCCATGTCGGAATTGGTTTTCTGGTGTACCTCATACCTTTTACAGCCAAATTGTATGGCTTTTTAGGATTGATTCTCGGAATCTATTATATAGTTAAAACCAAAAACAGAAATCATGAATGTCTTTATGCAGCAGCCTATTTGGTAGGTAGTGAGCTTTTATTGCGAATGACGAATGGAAATATCACCTACGAATTCTCAAAATATGGCGTAATGATTTTTATGTTGATTGGTGCAATATACAGCGGGATGTCAAAAAGAAGTTACATATACTGGCTATTTATTGTCTTACTAATTCCTGGAGTAATTTTGTCAACATTTGCTTTGGACTTCGATACCGATATTAAGAATGCTATTACCTTTAATATTTCAGGACCATTATGCCTTGCCTTTACTGCATTATACACGTACAGGAGAGTTTTTACGCTGCAACAATTTAATAATTTGATGTTAAGTTTAGGTCTGCCTATCGTTAGTGCGATGATTTACCTGATATTTTATACGCCAAATATCCGGGATATTATTACAGGAACAGCATCTACTTATGCAACTTCAGGTGGTTTTGGACCTAATCAAGTTGCTACATATCTTGGTCTAGGAATGTTTATCTTTTTTTCGAGAGTTATACTTGAATCAAAATCTAAAATTATTGTTGTTATTAATTTAATTATAGCGTTTAATTTTTTCTATCGCGGAATGGTAACCTTCTCAAGAGGTGGAATGATTACGGGCTTATTGATGATTGTCATCCTACTTTTATCTTTGTATTTCAAAGCAAATGGTACGGGTAAAATAAAACTTGGTTTGATCATCATAATCATTGGCACCGTGATGTTAGGAGCTTGGAGCTATACCTCTTTTCAAACAGGTGGGTTAATTAATAAGAGATATGCAAATCAAGATGCTGCTGGTAGAGAAAAAGAAAATCAATTTACGGGAAGAGAAATGATTGCATTAAGTGAGATTGATATGTTTCTTGATAATCCACTGTTTGGCGTTGGCGTAGGGAAAGGGGTCGAAATAAGAAAAGAGAAGTCAGGAATATTTGTTTTATCGCATGATGAAATTACAAGAATGATGGCCGAACATGGCTTATTGGGAATTTTTGGTTTACTTATTCTAATAGTAACGCCAATGGCGTTGTATTTGGAGAAAGGTTTTAATCTCTATTTACTTTGCTTATTATCCTTTTGGTTTTTGACAATTAATCATGCTGCTATGCGTACAGCTGTTTCTGCATTTGTATATGGTCTCGCATTATTAAATGTGAAATTGATACCTAACAAACCAAGAAATGAAGAGCATAATTAAAAAATTGTGTTATCATGAAAGGTTCTTTCTAAATTAACTAAATTGCGACGAAAACCAATAGTACATTATGTCCCAAAGTAAAATGCATTTTGAGATATCAGAAAGAAAGGCGATTTTACATCTCTTTGATGCTATATTTGTTATCCTTGCAATCTATGTGGTAGGTGAGTCTTTTGATGTTATCTATTTTAAGGAGATTTTATCCTCTAACGTATGTTGGATTCTTTTGGTCTTTTACCTAAATGTATTTGGAATTGTTTTTGAAATGTACAATATCCAGACAGCGAGTAATGAGTTTCAAATTCTGAAGAGTACTCTGCTTTGTGTTTCTTCTACCGTTTTAGTGTACTTATTAACTCCTTTGTTTTCTCCAGTGTTACCATCCAATAGGTTGCAAATACTATTGTTTTATTCTGTTTTTTTAGCAGTATTGTTAAGCTGGCGATTATTCTACGTTAAGTTTTTGGCATCAACTCGTTTTTCTCAAAATGCTCTATTAGTCTGTAGCGAGGGCCAAGTAGAAGAATTGATTCAAGGACTAGAGAATATTGATCCCCATTACAAGATTGTGGCTTTTGTAGCTACAGATCATGAAGACATTGTAATAACAAATAAGCATCCCTACATAAAACAAATAGCAGAAAAAGAATTAGTAGAATATGTTACAAGACAAGGTATTTCTGAAATAGTTGTTGCTTCTCAAATTACCAATGGGATAGCTCCTGAGCTGTACCACCAATTGATAAAAGTGCTCGAAGCCGGTAAAGTTATTAGGGAATATACGCAAGTGTACGAATCCAAAACACATCGTATTCCTGTTCATCACATGTCAACTGACTTCTATCGCTTCTTCCCCTTTAGTCGCAGTAATCACAATAAGTTATACTTATTTGTTGTTCGCATAATTGAGCTAATAATCGCTACTCTTGGATTAGGTTTGGTAGTGGTTTTGCTACCCTTTATCCTTATAGGGAATGCTATTGGGAATAATGGAAATTTATGGTACAATCAAGAACGAATCGGAAAGGATGGTCGTCCTTTTAAAATTCTTAAACTGCGGACTATGGTGAAGAATGCAGAAACAAAGGGAGCTGTATTTGCCACCTTAAACGACAGCAGAATAACAGCTTTTGGTAAATTTCTTAGAAAAACAAGGATAGACGAACTGCCCCAATTTGTAAATGTATTAAAAGGCGAAATGGCAATTATAGGACCCCGGCCAGAACGTACAGAATTTGTGGAACTAATTGCCAAAAATATGCCGTTTTATGAGACCCGTCATATTATTAAACCAGGTTTAACTGGTTGGGCACAAGTAAACTATTCTTATGGGGAGAATATAGAAGACAGTTTGATTAAGTTACAATATGACTTATACTACATCAAGCACAGAAGTTTCTTTCTGGATCTAAATATCACATTTAAAACGATTACTACAGTTCTCTTTTATAGAGGTCAATAGTGTCATAATTATTAAAGGGAGATAATGTGTATCTTACAGAAATTATTAAAAACAAGTAAACAATTTTTTTAACATAATTTAGATTATGATAGAAATACGTTTGTTGTGCTTCAAGTATAATTTTACCAATAAGTAAGCATTTGTAACAATTAACGGCAATACGATTAAGAAGTGTGCTTTATTTATTAAAACAATAATATATATAAGCAGTAATAGTAGGCTGAACAAAGCAATGTAATACAACCATTTTCTTTGTTTCTGCCCATAAAAACAGAAAGAAAGCACCAATAATGGGTTAAACAATAGTACATTATAATTATTTGCCAATTCCAAGTGACCGGAATAAAAACCTAGGGAAATAAACAAGATACCAATAGCACCCATGATAAAAAAGTAAACTTGATTGATTAATTTTATATTCAAGACAATTATCAATCCTAGAACAATAAGGTAGCTGTAGAAATTATTCCACCAAGAGAAAGAGGCGGTGGGCGCGAAATCTAATAATGTTTTTGTTTCTGTTTGAACTAATTTTTGTCCTTTGTAGGTCGCTAGTTTCAGGTTTTCCATTAAGTCTAATGGTAAGAAAATATGATCGCTAATAGCGTCTACTTTTGTTCCAAAAATAATACTAGTTCCCAACTGCTCATAGAAATGGTTATCGAAGTAAGGATATAAAATACTACGATAAGTTAGTATAGAAGGAGTTCTTTTGCTAACGGCTGTTTCTCTAAGCGTCTTATTAATAATATCAATTACCATCGACGTACAATTTTTGTCGATAAATTTATAGCGATAAATACTTTCTCCAGATGTCAAAGCAGAGTTGAGATTCTCAAACAATTGCTGTTTCACCTCTAGAGGTAATTCCAATTCCTGTTCGTATACATTTCGTTGCTCATACATATATGTTGCCATAAAATCAGCAAAGCGATGTGTAACTGCAAAATAATCTAAATCACCTTTGGCAAATTTGGAAACAAAATTTGGAGTATTAAAATCAAATGCACCATAATTGTACACTACATCCACCATTGTTAATTCATCTGTAATACGTAATGCTGTATGTCCAAACAAAGAATAAGATTCATTTCCTGTGCCACAAGTAAGAATACTTACTTTAGCGTTTTGAGACAAAATAGGATTTTGAGCAGAAACGTTGTAGGAGTTAAGTGTACAAAGAATTGTAAGTAATAGGGTGAATTTGAAAAGGGTAGTTTTCATTATTGTTTATTTTTATTAAAGCCGAAGTAGCTCTATTATTATCGCCTAAATTGTCCTAAATCTACTTTTAACGAAAATATGTTTGAGTAGAGCGCACTAGATTGATTACCAAGATTAGTCAAAGCATAATCTACAGCAATACCGCGGTATTTAAATCCCAATCCAATATTGGGTTGAAAAGTCACTTTTTCAGTATCATCAATTTGGGTTACATTTTGAAAATTACCAACGCCTGCACGAACAAAGACTAAATTTGTATAGCCAAATTCAAGTCCCAAAGCAGGATCAACACTTGCATATTTTGTCGAGATGATATCATTTGTCTGTGCAAAACGCATATTCATATTTGCTGCGGCCAAAAGGCTGTAATCATAATGAAAGATAAACTTCTTCGAAATACCCAGTTGCAATTTTGGAGCTGTAATTTCTGTTGATTCTGGTAGCTCCTGATTTTGACCTGCTACGGCTTCAGAAACTTTTTGATATTCTTTTTCGTTAATATTCCAAACATTATAAGTTGTCGTAATGTCTCTCACCATTAAACCAAACTTCCAGTCATTACGTTCAAATTGTACACCTGCATCAAATCCAAATCCCCAAGCATTAGCAAACTTCCCGATGACACGTCTAATGATTTTGGCATTTATTCCGTATTGAAAACCTTCAACGGGTAATTTTCGAGCATATGAAAAAGTAAAGGCGTAATCAGCAGTCGAAAACAAACTAATTCTATTATAATCAATGTTTCCTTGGCTGTCGATTAACTCCGTAGTATTCAAGATATCATCAACTCCAAATCGTATTAATGAAATTCCCCACGCGCTTTCGTCATCTATAGGGCTAGCATACGCTAGGTAGTCATATTTTGCAATGTTGGCAAAATAATTAGCATGCATTAATGCAACTTGATGATCTTCTAAATGTACTAAACCTGCGGGGTTCCAATAACCAGAATTGACATCACTAGTTGATGAGGTAACAGCGTTGGCCATACCCAAGGCAGCTGCATCTACACCAATGTTAAGGAACTCATTAGAGTATTTTCTAACAGTTTGCCCATAATTGGTAGCACAAATAAAAATAAAAAGAAAACATAGAAAATTCTTCAATTGCTTGGCTTTAAAACGCAACGGTTATTATTTTTCTTCAAAAATATAATTTTTTAATGAGCTTCTTTCTTTTTAGCAGTAAATAAAAGGTCAAGAACAATTAGTTGTTGAAAATCTATAGTGTAAAAGATTATTTTCATTCACATATTGTATTAAATTTGTCCAAAATAAAAAATCAAATCATGCACACCATAAAGAAGCAAATTCCTAATTTAATCACTTTATTAAATTTACTTTCGGGCTGTATTGCATTAGTTTATGCAACAGAATCTAATTTTGAGTATGCATTTTATTTTGTTTGCCTGGGAATTTTTCTAGATTTTTTCGATGGTTTTTTTGCGCGTTTGTTTAAGGTGGCTAGTCCCTTAGGTTTGCAATTAGATTCACTTGCAGATATGGTAACAAGTGGTCTAGTTCCGGGCTATGTAATGTTTATGATGCTAAAAGATAGTCAACACGAAATCACAAGCCTTCCTATGTTTGCTTATTTAGGTTTTATAGTAACATTAGGTTCATGCTATCGATTGGCCAATTTCAATATAGACACCCGTCAAACTGACTCCTTTATTGGCTTGCCAACTCCTGCCAATGCTTTATTTATCTTAAGTTTGCCGCTAGTTTTACATTATTCTGACTCCTTATTTTTACTAGAGTTAATGACCAATCAGTATTTTTTGTTGGTTATCATTGTTGGTAGCGCTTACATTCTTAATGCAGAAGTCCCGCTATTTTCATTAAAAATAAAAAAGTTTACTCTACAAGACAACCTTCTTCAAGTCGTATTTTTGCTTTTTTCACTTTTATTTGTTGTCTTTTTTCAATTTGGCGGAGTGGCATTAACGATTCTCTTCTATGTATTGCTATCAGTGGTCAACAACAAGTGGATTAAGAAGTAATTGTCTTTGATGAGAAAGAAAACGGTAAGAAGGAGATCTACTCCCATTCGAAAAACAACTAAGAAAAACAGTCCCTTTTATTCTACTATAAAGAAGGTTTTCTTGTACATATGTATAGTAACTGTAGTGCTTGCAATACTTTACCATTATCGAGATGGTATTGCTTACTATTTTAGTTTTAAGTCCAATAAAGCATTGACAGAGAGTGACGAGAGTAAGCGACTTTCTGATATTCGAAATATTCAAGTACTCGAGAAAATTGATGGAAAGTCAGTCGGAATCGATGTTTCAGAATACCAAGGTAATATTAGATGGTCGTATGTAGACACTCTTGAAAAAACATATCCCGTCCATTTTGTTCTCATTCGGGCAACGGTTGGTTCTGATCGTCTTGACAGAAAGTTCGAAAAAAACTGGCATGGTTCCAAGAAGAATAAGATGATTCGCGGTGCCTATCATTATTACCGTCCAAACGAAAACTCCATTGATCAAGCCGATCTATTTATAAAAACAGTTCATTTATCAAAAGGTGATCTACCACCAGTTTTGGACATAGAAAGGTTGCCGAAAAATCAGTCATTACAAAGATTAAAGATTGGTCTTAAACGTTGGCTTACTAGGGTAGAAGAGCACTACCATGTACGTCCAATTATTTATACGGGAGAAAAATATTATGATGATTTCTTGAAAGAGGAGTTCAGTGACTACTTATTTTGGATAGCTAACTACAACTTCTATCGAGAAGAAATGGAAGACGATTGGCTGTTCTGGCAGTTTTCCGAAAAAGCGTCGGTACCAGGTATAGACGGCAATGTAGATGTCAATATTTACAATGGTGATTTGCAACAATTGCAGTTTATTACAGTCGATTAATGTTTTTTAATTCGAAATCGTACTTCATGACAGAAAAGTTTTATATTTGAAAATAAAATGGATACTGGAAACCAAAAAAGACAGGGCGTAACCGAAAGGCCAAAGGAGTAGGATTATTATAAAATACAATACGATGGGAATTTTTTCAGCAATATTAGGAAATGCGGGTACAGTTAGTCAAGAGGATTTGCAAAAAGATTACGGCAAATTGCTAATTGAAGGAGAGCAAATTGAATTGGGATTTAAACTAATTAGAGATACATTTATCTTTACAACTAAAAGATTGATTCTAGTAGATAAACAAGGATTGACAGGTAATAAAATAGAATACAAATCAGTTTCATATAAAAGCATATCAAGATTTAGTATTGAAACAGCAGGAACATTTGATCTGGATGCAGAATTGAAAATATGGGTTTCGAGTGAACAAATGCCAAGTATCAAAAAGCAATTTAATAAATCAGTAAATGTTTATGATGTGCACAATGTACTGGCAGCCCATGTACTGAAATAAAAGAGTACGAGTAGTTTTTATCATAGCAAAAAAGGTTCTGAGATATTTTTTTCTCAGAACCTTTTTAATTTTTTTTTATAACGAAAGCCTAAAAATCAATTTTCTTCTTACGCAATTCAAAGTTTTGACCTAGATAGACTCTACGCACCATTTCGTCTTCAACTAACTCTTCAGGTACTCCTGCTTTTAATATCCCACCTTCAAACATCAAATAGGTTTTGTCGGTAATAGCCAGCGTTTCTTGCACATTATGATCTGTGATAAGAATACCAATGTTTTTATTCTTTAACTGCGCTACAATACGCTGTATGTCTTCTACAGCTACAGGGTCAACTCCCGCAAAAGGTTCGTCTAGTAAAATGAATTTAGGATCGGTCGCTAGACATCGGGCAATTTCAGTACGACGGCGTTCACCACCCGACAGTAAGTCGCCACGATTTGTTCGTATATGTTCCAAACTAAATTCTTCGATAAGACTTTCCATTTTAGCAACTTGCTCCTCTTTAGAAAGTTTTGTAAGCTGCAAAACACTCAGGATATTATCTTCGATACTTAGTTTTCTAAAAACAGACGCCTCTTGAGCCAAATAGCCAATTCCTTGCTGAGCACGTTTGTACATAGGATAATCTGTAATGTCCAAATCGTCGAGATAAATATTACCTGCATTAGGTTTTACCAATCCTACAATCATGTAAAAAGAGGTTGTTTTTCCGGCTCCATTAGGACCTAGTAAACCTACGATTTCTCCCTGATTTACCTCTACCGAAATACCTTTTACAACACTTCTTCCTTTATATGTTTTTATTAAATTATCAGCTCTTAAAATCATGGTATATGTTTGAGTGTTCTAATTTTCTGTATTTAGACATTACAAATAAACGAATAAACTACAGCATTTAATCATAAATATATGTTACGATTGATTTTCTTTCTTATGTACTAGCACAGATAAAAAGATACTAGCTTCGTAAATTAATAACATCGGTAACGCTACGATTGTTTGACTCACAACGTCTGGTGGTGTAACAATGGCAGCAATAATTAGTACCAATACAATGGCATATTTGCGATAATCTCTCAAGAATTTCGGATTAACAAGTCCAAGCTTTGTCAAGAAATAAATGATGATAGGCATCTCAAAAAACAAACCACTAGCAATCACAGATGTTTTTACCATACCGATATACGAGTCTAATGTGAATTGATTTAGTACGACGCTACTTACTGTAAACGTTGCAACAAAATTTACAGACATCGGAATTACGATGAAATAACCAAATAGAACTCCTAGGAAGAAAAGTAGCGAGGAGAAAAATATAAAAACTTTAGCGTTTTTCTTCTCGTTGTCATAAAGTGCAGGGCTAATAAATTTCCATATTTCCCACAATATGAAGGGGAAAGCCAAAATAAAACCAGCCAGAAGACAAATCCAGATGAATACATTTACTTGCCCTTCCATTTCCGTATTTTGAATGATAAAAGGCATCTCTGTAACGCAAATGCTTTCTGCAAAACCTATTTGGTGTGATAGCTCACACATGTATGTATAAGTGAAAAATGAGGGTCTTGTTGGACCAAAAATAATGGTATCGAAAAGATAGTCACTTATAAAATAAGTTAATATTGCCATGATAATAATAGCAATTGTGCTTCGTACCAATAACCATCTCAAATCTTCTAGATGATCCAAAAAGGACATCTCGTTTAGGTTTTTCTTTGCCATTATATAATTCCTTCTTTTAAAATATCGTGTAAATGTAGTACTCCTTTGTATTCTTTATCGTCCACAACAATCAGTTGTGTGATTTTAAAATCTTCTAAAATATTCAGTGCTTCAGCAACCATAGTTTGAGACTGAATCAATTTTGGGTTTTTAGTCATAATGTCTTTTGCAGTCAAATCGGCAAAAGTATCGCGGTCACTCAACATTCTACGAATGTCTCCATCGGTAATAATTCCAATAACTTGATTGTCTTCTACAACGGCAGTAACCCCTAACCTTTTTTCTGAAATTTCAAAAATTACTTGCTTGATAGAAGCATCGGGTGCTACAATAGGTTTTAGTGTATGCTCCAACATATCGCTCACTTTAAGTAAGAGCTTCTTACCAAGTGCACCACCTGGGTGATAGACTGCAAAATCTTCGGGTTTAAAGTCCCTAAGTTCCATTAGGCAAACAGCAAGTGCGTCTCCCATTACTAGTTGAGCAGTTGTGCTGTTGGTTGGAGCCAGATTAATAGGGCAGGCTTCTTGGTCTACAGTAGTATTCAAAACAAAGTCAGAACCTTTTGCCAAGAATGAAGTCATATTTCCAGTTATAGCGATTAAAGTATTGCCAAAGCGCTTTAATAAAGGCACTAATACTTTTATCTCGGGACTATTACCACTTTTAGAAATGCAGATAATCACATCCTCATTTTGTACCATGCCTAGATCACCATGAATGGCTTCAGCAGCATGCAGAAATAATGATGGTGTTCCAGTTGAATTAAATGTTGCTACCAGTTTCTGTGCAATGATGGCGCTCTTACCTATACCTGTGACAATTAGCCTTCCCTTAGACTTGAAAATGGCTTGTGTAGCGTCATAAAAACTGTCATTAAGGAAATTGGTTAAGTTGGCAATTGCATCACTTTCAGATAAAATTGTTTTCTTGGCAATTGCCAATATATTTTCTTTTGTTATCAAAACAGAATGGTTAAAATTTGTAATTATGAAAGAAATGTTTATCTTTATAAGGTGCAAATTTAGATAAAATACCATATAATAAAGAATGAATTCAAACGAAATTGATATCCATAAGGAATTAAAGAAATATTTTGGTTTTAGCCAATTTAAAGGACTGCAAGAACAGGTAATTAAAAGTTTGCTCAATAAGCAGAATACATTTGTAATTATGCCCACCGGCGGAGGTAAATCCCTTTGCTATCAATTGCCCGCTTTAACAAGAGAAGGAACTGCGATTGTAGTGTCTCCTTTAATTGCTTTAATGAAAAATCAAGTTGATGCTATTCGAAGTTTGTCATCAGAGAATGGTGTAGCGCATGTTCTAAATTCCTCTTTAACAAAAACAGAAATCACACAAGTCAAAAAAGATATAACTTCTGGTTTGACAAAGTTGCTTTACGTCGCTCCTGAATCTTTGACGAAAGAAGAGAATGTTAATTTTCTAAAAAGTGTTACGATATCATTTGTAGCTATAGATGAAGCACACTGTATTTCAGAATGGGGTCATGACTTTCGACCAGAATACAGAAATTTAAAAAATATAATCAAACAAATAGGAGATGTGCCAATTATCGGACTTACCGCTACGGCCACTCCAAAAGTGCAAGAAGACATTCTTAAAAATTTAGACATGTCTGATGCAACAACTTTCAAAGCATCCTTTAACAGGCCCAATCTCTATTATGAGGTACGGACCAAAACTAAAAATGTAGAATCAGACATCATTCGATTTATTCGTCAACATAAGGGGAAATCGGGGGTTATCTATTGTTTAAGCCGTAAAAAAGTAGAAGCAGTAGCAGAGGTTTTAAAGGTAAATGGTATTAGTGCTGTTCCCTATCATGCTGGACTGGATGCTAAGACGAGAGCAAAGCACCAAGACATGTTCCTTATGGAAGATGTAGAAGTAGTGGTTGCAACCATTGCATTTGGAATGGGTATTGACAAGCCAGATGTACGTTTTGTAATTCATCACGATATTCCAAAATCATTAGAAAGTTATTACCAAGAAACAGGTCGCGCAGGACGTGATGGTGGAGAAGGGCATTGCCTTGCATATTATTCTTACAAAGATGTTGAAAAGTTAGAAAAATTCATGTCTGGAAAACCGGTGGCAGAGCAAGAAATTGGTTTTGCTTTACTACAAGAGGTTGTTGCTTATGCGGAGACCTCTATGTCGAGAAGGAAATTCTTGCTTCATTATTTTGGAGAAGAATTCGATGACGAGAATGGAGATGGTGCCGACATGGATGATAATGTACGCAATCCCAAAACAAAAATTGAAGCTCAAGATCAAGTTGTCAAGCTATTAGAAATAGTTAGAGATACTAGGCATATTTATAAATCCAAAGAGATCGTATTTACGTTAATAGGAAGAGTTAATGCTATGATCAAAGCGCACCGTACAGATGTGCAACCCTTTTTTGGAAGCGGTAATAAATTTGACGAAAAATATTGGATGGCATTATTACGTCAAGTTTTAGTGGCAGGTTATTTAGCAAAAGATATTGAGACCTATGGAATTGTAAAGATCAATGACAAGGGATTGGATTTTATAAAAAATCCTTCATCGTTTATGATGTCTGAGGATCATGAATACAATGAAACGGAAGACGAAGCGATAGTTTCAGCTTCGAAAGTTACTGCAGCCATCGATGAAAATCTGATGAACATGTTACGAGAGTTGCGTAAAAAAGAAGCGAAGAAAATTGGAGTTCCGCCTTTTGTAGTTTTCCAGGATCCATCCTTAGAAGATATGGCTCTGAAATATCCAATTTCTGTTGAAGAGTTAGTCAACATTCATGGAGTTGGAGAAGGGAAAGCTAAAAAGTACGGAAAAGAATTTGTAAATTTAATTACGCGATACGTTGAAGACAATGATATTGTTCGCCCAGATGATTTAGTCGTTAAATCTACAGGTACCAACTCGGTAAATAAATTATACATCATCCAAAATATCGATAGAAAGCTATCTCTCGATGATATTGCAAAGGCAAAAGGTTTAACTATGGATTCCTTAATTAAGGAAATGGAGCAAATCGTTTATGCGGGTACCAAGTTAAATATCAAATATTGGATTGATGATTTACTTGATGAGGATCAACAAGAAGAAATTTACGATTACTTCATGGAATCGGAGTCAGATAAAATTGATGGCGCTCTTAAAGAATTTGATGGCGATTATGATATCGATGAACTGCGGTTCATGCGTATTAAGTTTATAAGTGAAGTAGCCAATTAGAAATAAAAAAAAGAAGTTGATATAACTTCTTTTTTTTTTGAAAAAATATAAATTTATAACTGTTAAAAATGTTTTTGAGCATTATCATTCCTACATACAATGAAGCTGCAACGATCGCTTCAATTATTTCTCATTTAAAAGAGAATCTTCGAGAGAAAAAGTATGAAATCATTATCTCAGATGGTGGTAGTACTGATGAGACAGTTACAATCGCAAGGTCAGCAGGTGCACAAGTTTTAATTTCGCCTATTAAGGGTCGCTCCGGACAGATGAATTATGGAGTAAAAAACGCTTCTGGTGATGTTTATTATTTTTTACACGCAGATAGTTTACCAATACCTAGTTTTTACACCGATATAGAACAAGCTATTGGCAAAAATTTTGATTGTGGCAGTTTTAGAACAACGTTTGATAATTCTATGCTATTATTAAAATTTAATGCTTTTTTTACTCGATTTAATTACCTTTTCTTCCGTGGTGGGGACCAAAGTATATTTGTTACCAAAGCATTGTGGGAAAAAGTCGGAACATTTAAAGAAGAAATGCTAATAATGGAAGATTATGATTTCTTGGCTCGAATATGGGAACACGGAAGATTTAAATTAGTTCCCAAAGCGACACTTGTGTCTGCACGTAAGTACGTAGATAATTCTTGGTTAACTGTCCAGTTAGCAAATCTTGAAATTGTTAAAATGTATAAAAAAGGGGCAACCCAAAACGAAATGTTGACCAAATATAAAGAACTTTTAAGTTATAGAAAAAATGCATTTTAAGAATAAGATTGTTTGGATCACGGGAGCATCTTCTGGGATCGGTAAAGAACTTGCTTACCAACTTTCTCGGCAAGGTGCAATTTTAATTTTGACAGCTACAAATAAATCAGCCTTGGAGCAGTTAAAAGTAGAGTTAGCAAATTCTAAAGTTGATATCTTACCGTTTGATTTACTTAAAATAGATGCTATTCCTCAGTTGGTTTCTGATGCTATCGCAATAAACGGACAAATCGATTTTGTAATTCAAAGTGCAGGACAAAGCCAGCGATCAATGGCAGTAGATACTGGAATGGGAGTTTACGAACGACTGATGAATTTAAATTACTTCGCTCCTGTAGCCTTAACGCAAGCAATACTTCCACATTTTATTAAACGGGATGCAGGCAGTATGACAGTTATAAGTAGTATAGCTGGATTAATTGGCTTTCCTTTACGGTCGAGTTATTCAGCATCAAAGCATGCCATTAAAGGATATTTAGAAACATTACAATGTGAAATTTATAAAACCAATATCCATGTTTCTATCGTATATCCTGGTAGGATAAATACAGATATATCAAAAAATGCTTTATCAGGTGATGGTCAGCGATTTGGAGATACAGATGAAAATAGCGATGCTGGAATGGAAGTTGATCTTTGTGTAAAAAAAATAATATCAGGAATTTTGAAAAAGAAAAAAGTGATATACATTTTAAAAGCGGAAAGATTATTATTTTGGCTATGGTGGTTTATTCCAAATTTATACTATAAAATAGCCCATAAAAAAGGGGTTCAGTAATCGATTAAAAATTAAATTAAGAATGCATCAGTATCTATCAGGAATACAACAAATTGGAATCGGAGTAAAAAACGCTGAAAAGGCAATGCATACCTACAAGCATTTGTTTGGAATGGACGTTCTTATCTTTAATGATGAAGCCGAAGCAAGATTGATGACTCAGTACACAGGAGGTAAAGTTTACAATAGACAAGCGATATTAACTATGAACTTACAAGGAGGTGGCGGTCTAGAGATATGGCAATATTTAGACCGAACTCCTGAAGAAAACAACCTAATAGCTTTTGGCGATTTAGGTATCTATGCTGCTATTTTAAAATCGCAAGACATTACGAAATCCCATGCGAGATTATCTGCCGTTAAAGATGTAAAGGTTTCAGAAATTATTAATTGTGAACACAGTGGTATTTGCTTTTGGGTTACTGATAGTTGCAATAATAAGTTCAAGATCATTCCGACTGAGAATTGGTTTCAGACTGGATTGCATGATTTAGGAGGCGTAGTAGGAGGAGTCATTGGTGTAAGTAATATGGAAAAATCGCTCGCTTTCTATAAAAACTGTATCGGACTCGATGTTGTTTTATATGATTTTGAATATTCCGAACTTAATACTACTTATAGGAAAGTTGGGATAAGAAAGAAAGCTACAGGTAAAGGAGCTTTTAATGAGTTGTTGGGTGATGTTACCATAGAATTGGTGCAAGCATTAAATAAAGCAACCAAAAAGATTTATGAAAATAGATATTGGGGAGATTGCGGATTTATACATCTGTGCTTTGATGTACTAGATATGGATAGTCTAAAAAGTCATTTAGAAATGAATAATTGTAGCCTTTCTGTGGATAGTAGTAACAGTTTTGAAATGGATAATGCATCGGGTAGATTTTGTTATATCGAAGATCCAGATGGCACATTAATTGAGCTTGTAGAAACACACAAAGTACCAATACTAAAAAAAATCGGATGGTATTTGGATCTAAGAAAACGTAATATAGAAAAGCCTCTTCCAAAGTGGATGATAAAATTACTAGCAATTAGTAAGGTAAAATAAATCAGTTTGCTTTATAAGCACTATAGCAGTATGCCGTCAATGGAAAACTAATAAATAGGAATAGCCCAATTTTAAAATTCAGTAGCAGCCCTGCAATTATAGCCACTATTGTTACCATCACTGGATAGCAAATTAATAATAAACCAAAAAGAACTGAATCATAGAAAACAGTATTTTTGGTTTTTTTACGCGTTATATTTTTAAAAATAGTATAAAACCAATGATTAAGAGCATAACCAATAAGCGCTGGTACGGAAAGACCGATCTTTTTCAATCCTGATTTTCTTAATTCGAATAGTTGAACAGTAACTTTTGTAGATTGTAAAATCATCTTTTCTAGAATTCCATTTCGTAACTGGGAATTAAAGGAGTTATAAAAAACACTTTCTTTCAAGTCAGAATCACTTTCGATAAAAAACTCCTTATTAAAATGTAATAGAATATCTTTTGGGTTCTTAGTAAAAGAAGAGTAATTGATGTTGGCTGGTTGAATTTTTAAATCGTGTATGTTATCTTTCAAGGCCATCAATGCTAATCTAGCTGTTCCTTTCTTTATAGGACGCAATTGCCATTCGTTGACACATAAACCTTCTGAAAATATTAAAATGGTTTTATTTTGTTTAAATAGTGATATGCATCTTTCGAATGTTGCCTCATTTTTACTTAAATTGCTTTTTCCTTCACTTAATCTGTAGATTGGAATTAAATGAATAGCGTTTAAAAATTTCGCAGCAAGTGGATTCTTAAAAGCATCTCCACGTGCCAAAAAATAGATTGGTTTGGGATAGTTAACAGCGATGACTATAGCATCAAAAAATGAATTGGGATGATTTGATGCTATTATCTTTGGAGAATCGTATGACGTGTTTGAATCAAAATGTACTACGGTCTTACCACAATAAATTTTCAACGCAAGTTTTGCTCCAGTTTTAAAAAAGTAATACAAATTAGATAGATGTTTAATTAACTCAGTTTGTGATCTGTAAATCGTTCAATTGTACTACAGGAAGTTATCAATATCCAATGTCCAGTCATAGTATTTATAACTTAATTTAGGCTTAGCGTCTTCTGGGATAATATTGAATTTTCTGCAAATTTCCCAAACACCTCTCTTATTTCCAAAATCTCCTCTAAACCAGCTCATCAAAGCAGGTACAATTAATTTATCTGTTTTCGCATCATAGGATGAATTTGCTTTTAAATATTTGTCTGTTGATGCGTCCAACTGTTTATCAAGGTTTTTTGCGTCATAAATTCCAACTGGAGGACAACTTTTTGCACCACAATTTAAGCTAAAATGAATGCGGTAGTCTACATCTTCAACTCGAAATTTACGTTCTAATTTAGATGGAAAAATTTTGTGTAAAGCACCCAAACTCCATTTAATGCTAGACCTTCTTAGAAAATCATGTTCAATATTGTCAAGACTCACCTTGTTACCGGCAATAGTAAATTGTTCAGATTTGAAAAATGCACCTCGATCCTTATATTGATCAGGATTTTTACGTAAAGAAATATTAGTAAAGGCATTATAAACATTTATAAAAAAAGCTTTCTTTTCGGTGTCACTTTTTAACTGCTCTAATAAAATAGTTTCATCAGCCTTAGCAATGATATCCATCAATTCAGATTCTTTTCCGTTTTGACTTTTTGCAGATGCGACAAGTTTACTTGAAATCCCTACATAATCAATAGTTTGGGAGAAACCGAGAGGCATAATAAGTAGTAGCAATATAGCTGATAGTAAATTTTTCATGATTGTGTTTTTATTAATATACGTAATATCACTGTTATGGTTTTTATTTTGGTTAAAATTGTAAAGATAGATAGGTTCTACAAAATGTTATACCGTCATATCTATCTACATTTATTACGTCTTTACAGTCACATTTTATAAAGTATACAATTCAGCTCGGTGAGGTTTCAAATTGTCACGTACTTGTAACATATGCTCATCAGTTACTACCATAAAAGCAATCGCATGCATTTCATTCTTAACTTCAAAGCCAGTGATATTCAATTCAATTTTTTCAATTGTTATGTATTCTTTTAGATGAATTTCATGATGTTCGGCAGTTTTTTCACTTGCAGGGCCACGAAAATCCCAAATCATTTTTATTTTTCTAGACATAAGTATGCTTCCTATTATTTTTAAAATCAAAGATACAAAGACTAGTGCTATGTGAAATAATGAAAATGGAATTCTTTATAAAGAATAGAAATTCGATTCAATATACTATTTTTGTGCTTTCATGCTGTTTTCGAAATTCGAAAATTTAACAAGCAATAAGTAACCAATTCATAAAATGCCTCAAGAACTTCTTATACAAGTCACTCCAGAGATTGCCAGTAACGATTCTTTATTAAAAGATTTTATCAGCAAAAAATCTCACATACCTTTTGCCGAATTACAGCATATTGTCATTCTCAAACGCTCTATTGACGCCCGTCAGAAAGCAATTAAGATCAATTTGAAAGTGGCTGTTTACACCAAGGGAGAGCTATTTCAAGAAAATAAAATAGAATTACCAGACTACCCTTCTGTTGTTAATGCACAAGAAGTGATTGTTGTTGGTGCAGGTCCGGCCGGACTTTTCGCAGCGTTGCAATTGGTAGAATTAGGTTTAAAACCAATTGTTGTAGAAAGAGGGAAAGATGTCAAAGGGCGTAGACGTGATTTGAAAGCGATAAATAGAGATCATATTGTAAATGAAGATTCGAATTATTGCTTTGGAGAGGGTGGAGCAGGTACTTACTCTGATGGAAAACTATATACACGCTCTAAAAAAAGAGGTGATGTTACTCGCATTTTAGAATTGTTAGTGGCATTTGGGGCTACACCAGATATATTGGTAGAGGCACATCCACATATAGGAACCAATAAATTGCCGCAAATTATTCAAGACATTCGAGAAAAAATAATAGCGTGTGGTGGGAAAGTGCTTTTTGAAACAAGAGTTACAGATATATTGACTAAAAATAATGAAATAGAAGGTATTGTTACGCAAGCAGGAGAGACTATACTGGCTAATAAATTAATATTAGCAACAGGACATTCTGCTCGTGATGTATTTGAACTATTAGATAGAAAGAAAATATTTATCGAAGCCAAAGCATTTGCTCTAGGCGTGCGTGCCGAACATCCTCAATCATTGATTGATCAAATTCAATACAACTGCGATTTTAGAGGAGAACTTTTACCTCCCGCTCCTTATAGTATAGTGAAACAGGTGGGCGGTCGTGGCATGTACTCATTTTGTATGTGTCCTGGAGGAGTCATCGCGCCATGTGCAACAAGCCCAGGAGAAGTAGTGACAAATGGTTGGTCTCCGTCAAAAAGAGATCAGGCAACTGCAAATTCGGGAATTGTTATCGAATTAAAATTGGAAGACTTCAAACCTTTTGAAAAATTTGGAGCTTTGGCAGGAATGGAATTTCAAAAAAGTATTGAGCAAAAAGCTTGGCATTTGGCAGGAGAAAGTCAAAAGGTTCCCGCACAACGAATGATCGATTTTGTACAGAATAAAGTATCTTCTGAAATTCCCAAGACATCATACGTCCCAGGCACAACTTCTGTAGAGATGGGGCAGGTATTCCCAGGTTTTTTAAGTCAGATTCTAAGAGAAGGATTCTCTGAATTTGGAAAATCGATGAAAGGCTATTTGACAAATGAAGCGATTCTTCATGCGCCCGAATCCAGAACTTCATCACCAGTTCGTATTCCTCGTGACGGCCTTACATTGGAGCACCTTCAAATTAAGGGTTTGTATCCTTGTGGCGAAGGAGCAGGATATGCAGGTGGGATAATTTCTGCTGCGATTGATGGTGAAAAATGTGCACTTATGATTGCAAAAAGTCTAAATAAACAATAGTTAAATTTCGTTATCCCTTTAGTAACCCTCAAACAATAGCAGATCTTTTTGTATTTTTGTGAGGCTAAAAATAATTATGATAGAAGAAAATGTAATATTAGTTAATGAAAAAGACGAACAGATTGGCTTAATGCCAAAGCTTGAAGCGCATGAAAAAGCCCTCTTGCATCGTGCTTTTTCGGTCTTTATCTTAAATGATAGAAATGAGATCATGCTCCAGCAGCGTGCCGCTCATAAATACCATTCTCCATTACTGTGGACAAATACTTGTTGCAGCCATCAACGGGAAGGTGAAACAAATTTGCAAGCGGGAACACGCAGGCTGTTTGAAGAAATGGGCTTTCAGACCGATTTAAAAGAATTGTTTCACTTTATATACAAAGCGCCTTTTGATAATGGTTTAACAGAACATGAATTAGATCATGTAATGATAGGTCATTATAATGAAGAGCCAAATATTAACGTTGATGAAGCCGAAAGTTGGAAATGGATGAGTATCGGAGCAGTGCAGGAAGACATGAAAAATCATCCGGAACTTTATACTGTCTGGTTCAAAATCATTTTTGAAGAGTTTTATCATTTTCTTGAAGATCACAAAATCTAATTAAAGCTACCTTAGATTGGAAGTTTTGTTTGTTTAAAAAATAGTATTCCTATATATGAAAGTAACAATAAGTAGAAAAGCACACTTCAACGCTGCACATCGATTGTATCGTAAAGATTGGTCTTTTGAAAAAAACGATGCCATATTTGGAAAATGTAACAATCCTAGTTTTCATGGACACAACTATGAACTTATCGTGAGTGTTACAGGAGCCATTGATCCCGAAACTGGTTTTGTTATGGATGTAAAAATCTTGGCAGATATCATTAAGGAAGAAGTTGAAAATCCATTCGATCATAAAAATCTAAATATTGATGTTCCCGAATTTCAAGATTTAAACCCAACTGCAGAAAATATTGTCGTCGTGATCTGGAATAAAATTCGAAAAAGAATTCAACTTGAATTTGATTTGGAAGTTGTTTTATATGAAACACCGCGTAATTTTGTAACCTATAGAGGGGAATAATGATTTTAAAAGTCGGCGACAAAGCACCCCATTTTAGTTCGAAAGATATTCATGGAAAAAATTTTGAAAGTCAATCCATAATAGAGAAAAAGGTTTTAGTGCTTTACTTTTATCCAAAAAATAATACCGCAATTTGTACAGCACAAGCCTGTAGCTTTAGAGATAGTTATCAGGATTTTCAAAATCTAGGTGCAGATGTAATTGGTGTTAGCAGTGATGACGTTGCTTCTCATCAAGAATTTGCAAACAAATTTAAGCTACCTTTTCTTTTATTATCTGATGAAAGTCAGGAAATAAAGAAAAAATATGGTGTATCTTCACATTTTTTTGGTTTCTTGTCAAATAGAATAACATTTGTTATTGACGACGACGGAATAATTCAAATGATTTTCGATTCAGTTTTAGGAAAAAATCATATTTCAAAAGCATTACAGAAAGTAAAAGAATTAATTAATATTAAAAATAACAAGACATGAATCTTTATCCATTACAATTTGAGCCAATCTTAAAGGAAAGAATCTGGGGAGGAGAAAAGTTAAAAACAGTACTTAATAAATCGATTACTTCTAACATCACAGGAGAGAGTTGGGAGTTATCTGATGTGAAGGGAGATGTAAGTGTAGTGGCAAATGGTGACTTAGCTGGAAAATCATTGACAGAATTGATTGAAGTAAATCCAAATGAAATCTTAGGGACAAATGTACATGAGAAATTTGGTACCGACTTTCCTTTGTTGTTTAAATATTTAGATGCGAAACAAGATTTATCTATTCAAGTTCACCCAAATGATGCATTGGCAAAAGAACGTCACAACTCTTTTGGTAAAACTGAAATGTGGTATATTATGCAAGCCGATGAAGACGCTAGAATCATTGTCGGATTTAAAGAAGATTCAAATGCAAAAGAGTATGTAGAAAATCTGGAGAACAAAACTCTTTTAAATATATTAGACACAGTAGCGGTAAAAAAAGGAGATGTATTTTTTCTAGAGACAGGCACAGTTCATGCAATAGGAGCAGGGCTTGTAGTAGCAGAAATTCAGCAAACTTCAGATATAACTTATCGTCTATATGACTTTGATAGGGTAGATGCTAGTGGTAATACCAGAGAGCTACATGTTGATTTGGCTTTAGATGCAATCAATTACAATAAGGTAGATACATTTAAAAGTTATAGTGATACCGTTAATGAGTCAAATACAATTGTTGATTGTAAATATTTCACGACTAATTCAATTCCTTTGGATGGTGTTGTGACGATTGATAAGACAGGTGAAACTTTTACAGTGTACATGTGTATCGAAGGAGCATTTGAGATTACGGCTAATAATCAAAAGTATAACTTCCAGAAAGGTAACACAGTACTTATTCCAGCTGGTTTGAAGAACTATGAATTAAGCGGAAAAGCTTCTCTTTTAGAAATTTACATTTCATAGTAGGGAATAGAAAGATTATGTGTATTTTTGCACACGCAAATTAAAATTAAAAAAAAAATGGCAAACGTTAAGAATTTAAAAAAAGACATCAACTACGTTTTAGGTGATATTATTGAAGCAGTTTATTTATTCGAAATTTCTACTTCAGGAAAACCAACTGATGAAACGAACAATTTGATTGATGAAGCTATCGCTGCATTCGATGTTTTGATCGCAAAAGTGAACGCTAAGAACGTTGAAAATAAAAAAGCACATTTCAAACAAATCAATGTTGAATTGGAACAAACTGCAAATCAATTAATTGCAAAAATCAACGATTTGTAGTCAATAAAATTACGGAAAATTGTAAAAATATTTTGGTAAATTCAAAATCATGTATATCTTTGCACCCGTAATGAGACGCCAGCGTAGCTCAGTTGGCTAGAGCAGCTGATTTGTAATCAGCAGGTCGTGGGTTCGAGTCCCTCCGCCGGCTCATCGTAAAACCATCTAACTTTTGTTAGGTGGTTTTTTTATTTTAAAACTGTTTGTTTGTTGTTTTATTATGATAGTTAATCATACTGTAATGCTTAAAAAGCGGCTTCAAAAATAATTTTAAAAAAAATTAAACGTTTTGTTGCATCTTTCAAAATGATGCTTATATTTGCACCCGAAATGAGACGCCAGCGTAGCTCAGTTGGCTAGAGCAGCTGATTTGTAATCAGCAGGTCGTGGGTTCGAGTCCCTCCGCCGGCTCATCGTAAAACCATCTAACTTTTGTTAGGTGGTTTTTTTGTTTTTAGTCAGGTCAGTTTGTTGTATTTCTGGACTGGAATCTATGACATCTTCCTTTTTAATTTTTCAGTCGATTGTTTTTGTTGGTTTAAGTTTTTAAAGCCTTGCGCATTTCTTGGTTTTGTATTTCTATCAATCTATCTGTTTTTTTGTCTAATCTTGTTGATTTTAAGTTCTGTTTCTTTTCAGGAGCAGAGAGATTAGTTTTTGTCAGTAAGCATCGTCCCGCTATCCGTTGTATCTGTTGTTTATGCTATCGCAACACAACAGGATGTCACTTCTATCGGGGCTAAGAGAGTAGATTTGGTTTATTTAGAAGTATAGTGTTTGGTATCATGGAGAACAAAATATAGGCATTCGATAATTGTACCTTTATATATAGTAGCAGAAACTAACCCCAGAATATTTTTCTAGATCCTATTAGGAGTTGTATATCGAAGTCAAGTCAAATCAAAACTACTTAATCATGCTGTAGGTTTGTAATAAATGGAGGTAATAATCACAATAAACCCAGCAAATGCAAATAACGGATACCTATATATAGGCGATGTTGCAATGGAGTAGTGGGGCAAACTAACCCAAACCCACTAAAATAAACTCCAAAATCGTACAAAATTAAAAACAATCAAAACTCAAGTTACACTTTTCCAGCTAATTAAAAAATAGATTAAAAAAAGGTTAAGAAAAAGTATTGAATAACGGTGAAGACTCACTACTTTTGCACCCGCAACAACGAACAAGTTCACTGACACACTGGCAAGCGATACTGATATAAAGGAAGAAATTCTTCTAAAAAAAAATATCAAATAAAGCTTGTGAGATTAAAGTAAACGAATTACTTTTGCACCCCGCAAACGAAGTTCATCGAACACTTTTTATGAATAAAAGTTAAGTGAGGTAAAACAATGAAAGTTATTTGAAAGACTGGTAAGAAAGAATAAGGAAAAAGAGATTCATCTCTTAAAAAAACTTTAAATTTTTCTTGCGAGAAACGAAATAGTTTTCTACTTTTGCACACGCTTCGAGAAACATGTTTAACATGATAACGAAACGAGAAACAAGATAAGAACACGTTCCTAGACATATTGAATTGACAGCCGTTTTAAGAGAGATCTTAAAACAAAAGAATAAGAGTAATAGAATCGAGAGATTCAGAAATAACCACTAGACCTTCAGTC
>NZ_JAJTUT010000004.1 GCF_022399565.1 Flavobacterium algicola | reverse complement strand
GTTACGCACCCGTGCGCCGGTCTCTAGTTCCGAAGAACTATACCCCTCGACTTGCATGTGTTAAGCCTGCCGCTAGCGTTCATCCTGAGCCAGGATCAAACTCTTCATCGTATATTGTTTGCTTATTGCTAAGCTATTTATTTTTGACTGAAGGTCTAGTGGTTATTTCTGAATCTCTCGATTCTATTACTCTTATTCTTTTGTTTTAAGATCTCTCTTAAAACGGCTGTCAATTCAATATGTCTAGGAACGTGTTCTTATCTTGTTTCTCGCCTCGTTATCATGTAAACATGTTTCTCGAAGCGGGTGCAAAAGTAGAAAACTATTTCGTTTCTCGCAAGAAAAATTTAAAGTTTTTTTTTAAGAGATAAATCTCTTTTTCTTTATTCTTCTTACCAGTCTTTCAAATAACTTTTCTTATTCTGCGGGGTGCAAAAGTAATTCGTTTACTTTAATCTCACAAGCTTTATTTGATATTTTTTTTTAGAAGAATTTCTTCCTTTATATCCGTATCGCTTGCCAGTGTGTCAGTGAACTTGTTCGTTGTTGCGGGTGCAAAAGTAGTGAGTTTGTTTGCTTAAACAATACTTCTTAATAACCTTTTTTTAATCTTTTTTTTAATTAGCTGGAAAAGTGCTGTTTGACTTGTGATTGTTTTTCGTTTTGTAAGGTTTTGGAGTGTTTTATATTACTATTTCATGGTTATGGGCTTCTACTCTACTGTTCTTTGACACCTATATATATAAGGAGAGTTATCTTGACTACATATCTATATCCTCTGCTCACTATTTTCTTTGCTTGCTGGTAAAGTATTTCGACTCTCAAGGCTCTAATAGGAAAGTCTGTATTTTGTTTTCCCACATTTATATATGATCTTACCTTATATATGAGTAATCAAATATTAATACATAAGATAATCTAAAACGAATATCAATGAAGGAACCCTGCTTTTCTGCCGCAATTGAAGTAGCACCATTTACTATTTCGTCTTATCGCAAAAATACAACAGCGCGAAGCAATGGAACAGGACTAGTAAAGTTATGAAGATGGGACGAAAAGCTACTAGCAAATTACACTTTCAATTGCAAAAGGTTCTTAATCCAACTTTTGCTTTTTGGCTTTAGACAACCATGCGTTATTTAAGTCTTGAATATCAACTGGATTTGCTGGTGGTTGATTAATTAACCTTCCTGCATTGAAAGATCGGTAAAGAATACCCTCAATCAAAAAATCTTCGTTTACATCATAAGGCTGGTACTTTGACTTTAAATCAATATCAAATAAACTAGCCGCTGTATTAGACCAATATGCTTTCCAGCCACTTTTTAAATCCTTGATAAGTTCAAACGTAGTTAATCCTGTTTGACGGTGTATCAGTCTTACTAAAATTCGCCCTTGACTACGAGACAATTTTTTTAATTTTGCTTCAAATTCATTGGTCAAATAGTCCTCTACAATTTTAAAGTATTTTTTTTTCTCTTTGGTTGTAGATAATTTGTCCATTCCTTTCTTTAGGCCCACTAATCTCTCTGCTGTAAGTTTTGCATACGGATATGTCACCCAAACTCTATTTTGAAGTATTAAGAATTTCTTTTTATCATCTAGCTCTAGTTTGTTTTTTGAGATAAGTATCTCCTCAAGTTGAATTGTATCCTTTTCAACATCTATCGAAGCATCAATTTCTCGAACCATCTCTAAGGGATGGTCGGGAATTTCTTGTGCAAAACAGCTTAAAGAAATAGCTAAAAAGGTAAAAAATGCAAAAATTAACTTCATGAGGCAAAATTTATAGGGTAAAATTATACATTATATACACAAGTCTGATACCAAATTTATAAATTAGCAAAAAAATATTTATATGAGCACAGAATCTATATTAAAACCCACATCATTGGCGTTTTTGGAACAATATTTAAACAATGCGTCCCCTACTGGATATGAAGCTGAAGGACAGAAAATTTGGATGGATTATTTGAAACCTTATGTTGATACATTCATTACAGATACTTATGGTACTGCAGTTGGAGTAATAAATCCGAACGCACCTTATAAAGTTGTAATCGAAGGACACTCTGACGAGATTGCTTGGTATGTAAACTATATAACTGATGATGGACTAATTTATGTAATACGCAATGGTGGATCTGATCATCAAATTGCTCCTTCGAAGAGAGTAAATATCCACACAAAAAAAGGAATTGTAAAAGGTGTATTTGGTTGGCCGGCTATTCATACGCGTAATCGCAGTAAAGAAGAAACCGCCAAAACCGATAACATCTTTATTGATCTTGGTTGTGAAACTAAAGAAGAAGTTGAAAAATTAGGTGTTCATGTAGGTTGCGTAATTACTTATCCTGATGAATTTATGATTCTGAACGAAAATAAATTTGTTTGTCGCGCCATAGATAACCGTATGGGTGGTTTTATGATTGCAGAAGTAGCACGACTATTACATGAAAATAATATCAAACTTCCATTTGGGCTGTATATTACTAATTCTGTACAAGAAGAAGTAGGTTTGCGTGGTGCAGAAATGATTACTCAGACAATAAAACCAAATGTTGCTATTGTTACTGATGTTTGTCATGACTCAACAACTCCTATGATCGAAAAGAAAATTGAAGGAGAAACAAAAATTGGTAGAGGTCCTGTTGTGACATATGCTCCAGCTGTTCAAAACAACTTGAGAGAACTTATACTTGACACTGCTATCGAAAAAGAAATTCCGTTTCAAAGATTAGCTTCTTCAAGAGTTACAGGTACAGATACAGATGCATTTGCCTATAGTAATGGTGGAGTTGCTTCCGCATTAATCTCATTACCATTGCGTTATATGCACACAACCGTAGAAATGGTACATCGAGATGACGTAGAAAATGTGATCAAACTAATTTACGAGACACTTTTGAAACTAGAAAATAACGAAACGTTCTCATATTTCAAATAATAATTTTAACTAATCATTCTCCTCAATCGTTTTGGCAATTTGGGATAGTGTTTGGTATATTTTATCGCTTTCAATTCGAAAGAAAAAAGAAAAGCTATAAGACAAAGCATAAAAAAGCCGCAACTCTATTTAGAATTGCGGCTTTCTATATTAGTAGCTTTATTATTTTGATAAATACGCTATTACATTTTCTTCGATTCTCTCGTTAATACTTGAAATATCAGCTTTTACAAATTTTTCTCCAATGATATTTTCATATAATTCGATATATCTTTCAGAAACAGATTCTATATACTCTGGTGTCATCTCTGGGATTTGTTGTCCTTCCTTACCTTGAAAACCATTTTCAATTAACCAGCGACGCACAAATTCTTTTGACAACTGTTTCTGCTCTTCATTATTGTCTTGCCTGTCTTGGTACCCTTCAGCGTAAAAATAACGAGAAGAATCTGGAGTATGGATTTCGTCAATTAAGACGATAACACCGTCTTTTGTTTTTCCAAATTCATATTTGGTATCTACCAAGATTAAACCTCTACTTGCTGCAATTTCAGTTCCTCTTTGAAAGAGCGCGCGGGTATATTTCTCTAGTACTAAATAGTCTTCTTCAGTCACTATCCCGTTTGCTAAAATAGCTTCTCTTGATATATCGGCATCATGCTCTCCATTATCAGCTTTTGTTGTAGGAGTAATTATTGGCTCTGGGAATTTATCATTCTCTTTTAGTCCTTCTGCCATTGCAACGCCACAAATGCTTCTTTTCCCTTCGGCATACTCACGTGATGCATGTCCCGACAAATAACCACGGATAACCATCTCTACTTTAAAAGGAGTACATAAATGCCCCACAGCAACACTAGGATCTGGCGTAGCAATTAACCAATTGGGAACAATGTCTGCAGTAAGTTCCATAAACTTAGTTGCGATTTGATTAAGAATCTGACCCTTATATGGAATTCCCTCTGGTAAAACAACGTCAAAAGCAGAGAGTCTATCTGTAGCTACCATTACTAATAAGTCATCATTAATATTATAGACTTCTCTAACCTTACCTCTGTATACAGATTTTTGATTTGGAAAATTGAAATTGGTAGTAGTTATAGTGTTCATCTTTCTAAGTGTGTTGTGTTTTTGCAAAAGTAACTTCTTTCATATAAATACACAATATAGTTATCATATAATTAAGTGTCTCCTTTTTTATTTTTTCATTCCTTATTTAAGAGCGTTGTATTAAACAAATTAAGGATTCTGCTGTACTCATCTACCCATGAATAAGTTTCTTTAAATCCATGCGCTTCGACAGGAAATGATGCTAGGTTCCAATTCTTTTTTCCTAGTTCAATAAAACGCTGCGATAACCTTATAATGTCTTTATATTCAACATTGTTGTCAACCATACCATGCAGCATCAATAAATTACCTTGAAGATTATCGGCAAAATAAATAGGCGAGCTACGTTTAAAAGCAATTGGATCTGTTTCTGGAAAATTTAAAATATTGCTCGTATATCCATGATTGTAATGTGCCCAATCTGTAACCGAACGTAATGCTGCTCCCGATTTAAATTCTGTAGGCTCGGTTAACATCGCCATTAGTGTAATGAAACCACCATAGGACCCACCATATATTCCGACTCTGCTCGCATCAATTCCCAACTCCTTCACCAAATAATTTTTCCCATCAATTTGATCTGACAAATCCCTACCGCCCATGTGACGGTAAATGCCGGTTCTAAAGTCACGTCCATAACCATCACTGCCACGATAATCAATATCCATAACTGTATATCCTAAATCAGCTAACAAATTATGAAACATAAATTCTCTATAGTAATTGCTCCAATAGTTGTGCGCATTTTGTAAATAACCTGCTCCATGTACAAAAATAATGGCAGCTTTATTTGATACAGCAGTTTCAGGTTTGTATAATCTTGCATTCACTTTCGTTCCGTCCTGCGCATTGATAGTTATAATGTCTGGATTTCTCCAAGCATAAGAATCAAATGGTGCTGAAGTAGAGTGAGTTATTTGTAGCAATTTTGTGGATGTTGTATTTGGAGCTACATAAAACTCCCATGGCTTATCTTTATAAGAATAGCGAACTAACAATTCCTTTTCATCTGGAGAAAGTACCACTTCATGAGCACCATCTTTAATCAATATAGGTTGCATAATCCCACCAGTCGTAGCTAATTTATAGTAACCTCTATTGCCAGGATGGGTAGTATTGGTTATTAGATAGAATGATTTTTTATCGTTAGATAATGTTACATCTCTAACTTCCCAATTACCTTTAGTAATCTGATTTTTTTTATGGGTTCTCAAATTATAGGTATATAAATGTGAATACCCACTAACTTCAGATTGAAAGTAAATGGTTTCATTATCTCCCAAAAATCCTAGCGTACCAGAACTGCTTGTATAGGTTGGAATTCCAGGTCCACCAATCCAGGCTTCATCATGCTGGTACTCTAATTCTTTAAAAGTATTTTTATCTAAATCTAACTGTACAATCCAGCGGTCTTTATTGTCAAGACTCTTAATTTCTGTAATCGCATGACTACCATCATCGCTGTATGTTGGCGCTTGCACATATAACAGTCTATCTTCTTTTCCTTTATTCTTTAGATTTACGTATTCCTTATAATATTTAGGTTGTTGTTGAAGATGAGTCAAGGTAGAAAAATCAATATAGTAAACAGAATCTTTGGCCACAGAATAAATTCCAAATTTCGATTTCTTTAAATTTAAAATTGAAACTTTATCCTTACTATCCACTGATTTATTATAACCATCTGCAGTTATCAAATTCTCCATGATTTCACTCTTGCTCTTTACTACTTCTATAAGTTTAAAAGTGGCAAAATTCCCGTTTGGACTAGCTTGTAAATCTTCTAAAGACTCTGTGCCGTAATAATATGCACTAGGTAAATCAGATTTGTTTTTATCAGACATCGCCTTATCCCATTCTTTTTTTGCTTTTTGTTCTTTTATAAACTGAAATAATTCTAGCTGTTGAGATTTTAAAAAAGTGTCTTTCTTATCTCCTTCTACTTTTTTGCTGCCTGCAACAAAATTTGTGAGCTGAATTAAAGTACCATCTTTAGTATCGAATTTTAAAATATTTCCATTCTGATTGAAAAACAAAACACCGTCGTCAATTCCTAATCGCAAATCAGAAATGGGATTGGATTGCTGTAGCATTTTTTTTGAAAATGCAGAAGCTAAAGTATAAGAATAGAGCGCACCATTATTGACATAGTAAGCAATGTCAGCATTTGCTTTACGTTTGATTTCTAGTTTCGAAAGCACCGATTCTGAAGTAGAAGCCAACTGTGGCTTTGACATTCCTTGTTGCCAATAATATGTACTAGGCCCAAAATCGTTATTTGGATTCCATTCAAAAAAAACTTTTTTATTATCTAATGACCAGCTCCCTGAAAATGGCTGTTCGCCTATAAAAGTATTTCCCTTCATGATTTCTTCCAACTGAAGTTTTTGACCTAAGCTAGAAAATGATAATAATAGTAGTAAAGTAATAACGTAAAGATTTCGAATCATAAGTGAAGATTTAATTCATACAAAAATAAGCTTTGTAGGGTATTTAAAAAAATTACTACGAAATTTGAAATAGTAAAGGGAAGTTAATAAAGTGGTACTATCAAATAAGATGTAGATTATACCCTATATCGTAGTAAAATAACTTTAGAAATGCAGAAGACATCAAGACTTTTTCTCTAATTGTTGTAACAGCTGGACATCTTTAGCATTATCAATATCAAAATCACCTTTTACAAAAAGTATTGTTTTAAAATTGAAATCTTTGATATGCATTAATTTCTTAGCTCCTTGATCACCTTGCAACTGCAATAGATGTTCGAAAGTCCTTGCGGAAAAAATTGCAGGAACTCCGATAGAACTTCCGTAGTCAGAGAAAGTGGCATCACTATCACTACTGAATTGCATATTTATCAAATCATCCAATAGCTCTTCGTTAATAAAAGGCTGATCTGACAAAAGAATTAGTACATGATCTAAATCTGGTGCTCTTTCTAAAGCTTTTTTTAAACCATAGCGAATGCTGCTCCCCATTCCTTCCTCCCAGTCTTTATTGATTACTAAATCAAAGTCCTTTTTACTGATTTTCGATTTAATTTTAGAACTCCTTGCACCTAATACTATCATTTTAGTTTCACAATCAATCAATCTGCACACGTCGATGGTATGTTGTAACAATGATTTATTTTTAAATTCAATAAGTTGTTTTGCATGACCTAGACGGCTAGATGAACCAGCAGCGAGAATAAGAATGGCTATTTTTGCACGGGATTTCAAATTTTTTGCATTTTAAGGTACTCACTTTCTTTATGTATCGGTACTAATTTCTCCCTCAATGGTCTCCCACTTGAATTTGTAAGTACAGACTGAATTTCGGCTAAGATCGCCAAACCTATTTCTGCAGGTGTTTCTGCTCCTATTTCTAAACCTATAGGTGCATGTATTTTGTCTTTTACAGAATTATCTAGATATAAACCTCCCTTTCGCAAATCGTCTTGCATTCTATTGTACTTTTTTAAGGGTCCTAAAATACCAATATAAGGAATCTGCTCCTCTAAGAGCAAAACTTTAAGTGCGGCCAGATCATAATTATAATTATGACTCATTAATACGAAGCAACTGCGATTATCAATATCTACATTTTCTAAAACCTGCTCTGGATTTGAAACTATAACTTGGCATGAACTTGCAAATCTTTCATGATTAGCATGTGTCGGTCGACCATCTGTAATCGTTACATCCCAGCCTAAAAATTCTGCTTGTTGTGCTAGTATTTGCGCATCATTACCAGCTCCTACAATTATTAATTTAACAGGAGGTAAATAGTATTGAATAAATAATTGCTGCGTTAGACCATCTAGACTTATTTCAGAACAAATTGACTTTTTAGTTGTCAAAGATTCTTGAATTAATTCATATAAACTAAGTTTATCTTCAATTCCAAGTGCCTTACCTGTATAATTTGAATTGTTGTCTATCGTAGCACTAGTACCTATTTGCTGCATTTTTTTGTCTAAATTGAAAAATACTACTATTGCCAATTCGACTTTTATGCTAGCAGCTTGCTTTAAAAGCTCACAAGGATTTAGCTTATCATTATAATTTAATGGTTCAAAAAGCACTTGAATAATGCCGTTACAACCTAACTGCGCTCCAATAATTGCATCATTATCATCACTTGTATCATAAGTAATTAATTTATTGGTCTGACGATGTAATGCATGCAATGCTTTCTTTAGTGCATCCCCTTCTAGACAACCACCACTAATAGCACCCGTGATATTTCCGTATTCATCAATTAACATCCTTGCTCCTGCCCGTCTGTAAGAAGAACCTTGGACAGATACAACAGTCGCAAGCACGGTAGCAACATCTTGTGATTTTAAGCTATTATATTTCGAAATTATTGCGTCTAATTCTCTCATACAATGACATTTTGTAATGAATTAATTGATTCTTTTATACTTTTGACGGCAATTTCTACCTCATCGAAATTTGTATTTCTACCTAAGCTAATACGAAAAGATGATAATGCTTCGTTATCAGTTAAACCCATCGCTTTTAAAACATGGGATGGTTGAACTGTATTTGAATGACAAGCTGACCCTCTTGATATTGCAATTGTGTTTAGCCTTCTTAGTAACTTCGTACCGTCAATATTTTCAACAGAGAAGTTTGTAGTATTAGGTAGCCTTTTACTATTTTCGGAAATTATAGTCACCCCTTCGATCTGCTTTAATTCGGATTCTAAATATTCTCGTGTTTTTGCTGTCCTTAACATTTGATCCTCCATTACCTCCATGGCTTTTTCTGCAGCTATGCCAAATCCAACTATGGCGGGGACATTTAGCGTACCTGATCTTAGCCCTCCTTCCTGACCTCCTCCAAATATTACAGTTTTTATTGTTAGTTGACTTCCATTATTAATAAATAGAGCACCAACGCCTTTTGGTCCATATATTTTATGCGATGAGAAAAATGCTAAATCTATTTCCAATTCTTTCAAATTCACAGGAATTTTACCTACTGCTTGCGTGATATCACAAAGCAATTTTACACCTTTTGAATGAACGATATTTGCAATTTCCTTAATTGGATGTAGTAGTCCAGTCTCATTGTTGGCTAGCATAATGGCTACTAAAAAAGTTCTATCTGTAATATTATCCCGCAATTCATCAATATTGATATTTCCTTCCGAGTCAACATTTAAGTAGGTCACCGTAAAACCTTTTGACTCTAATGCTTCCATAGTTTTCAGCACACTATTATGTTCTGTACTGACTGTAATAATGTGATTGCCTTTATCTTTATTTCCTTCACAAAAACCATACAATGAAATATTTGCAGCTTCTGTTGCTCCTGAAGTGAATGTAATCTCATTAGACTTGCATCCTACTAATGTAGCTATACTAGCGCGTGAACGTTCAACAGCCTCATCAGCATCCCAACCAAAAAAGTGGTCACTACTTGCATTCCCAAACATTGTCGTAAAATAAGGAATCATAGCATCCATTACACTTTGATCTACAGGAGTAGTGGCGTTATAATCTAAATAAATTAATTTTTTATTTTCCATATGTAGTTACTCAAATTTGACTATATGTATGTGTACATATATATAAGTACTCATATCATTCAACTCATTAAGCAGAAATACCCGGCTCTAACCCAGCTTCTATTAATTTTTCTGGCGTGATAGGAAGATCTCGCATACGCTTTCCGGTAGCATTAAAAATTGCATTTGCTATAGAAGCAGCCACACTAGTAATACCTAATTCTCCTATTCCTTTAATTCCCATCTTATTAGCAATTTTATCTTCTTCTGGAAGAAATACAACATTTACATTGGCCATGTCTAAATTTACAGGAACATGGTAATCTGCAAAAGATCTAGTAATAAAATTTCCAAAGTTGGGTTCTACTTTAGTTTGTTCGGCAATTACCATTCCAGCACCCATTGTTATCCCTCCTATAATTTGACCATAAGCTGTTTTAGGATTTAAAATTTTACCTGCTGATGCTACATTGACCATTCTTTTTATACGGTACATACCTGTATCTTTATCGACCCACACTTCTGTAAAGTTGGCACCGAAAGAAAACACAGAATACTTTTTAAATTCAAGCGAAGGTTCTGCACTCCCCTCTGCTTCAAACGATGTAAGTTGGTTCATCTTTAGTAAATCAGCCAACGGGACAGTCTTATCTTTTTTAATATTTCTGTTTACTTTCAATTTATTAATTGCATTTTCACAGGCGGATTGCACTCCATTACAATAGGAAGCAGCTCCCCACGAACCACCAGATCCAGGAGTAACTGGAAAATCTGTATCCCCAATCTGAACATCAATTTGGTCTACGGGAATTTGTAAATATTCTGAAGCTGTCTGTGCTATTATGGTATAGCTTCCTGTCCCAATATCAGTAGCATCCATTTGAACGGTAACATTTACTTTCTTTTCTTCTAATTTTAAAATAATTTTCGCATTAGTTTTTTGAAAGGGGGCATTTCGAGAGGCAGCACTTACACCATATCCTATTAGCCAATTTCCTTTTTTATTCGTGCGTGGCTGTTCTTTTCTGTCTTTCCATCCAAATTTATCAGCACCTATTCTTAAACATTCGACTAAAAGTCTTGAGGAAAAGGGCTTATCAGCATGAAGATCGTGTTGTGAATCATTCTTAATTCTAAATTCTATTGGATCCATTTTTAATTTCCATGCCATTTCATCTATAGCCGATTCAAGTGCAAAACTTCCTGTAGCTTCACCTGGGGCTCTCATAGCGAATGGAGTTTGAAGATTCATTGCTATAAGTCGCTCTTTCACTAGATTATTAGGAACATTGTACATCATTTTCGAAATCATTCCGCAAGGTTCTTGAAAAATAGCGGTAGTTGAAGTATGGGAAAGTACTTCGTGAGAAAGAGCAGTTAATGTACCATCTTTTTTAGCTCCAATACGCATTTTCTGTTCGTTTTTTTGACGCATATTGGTATTGGTAAACATCTGATTTCTCGTGACAGTAAGTTGAACAGGCTGGCCCACCATTTTTGATGCCATGATTGCCATAATTACATGACCATTTAAATTAAGTTTAGATCCAAAACCTCCACCAACAAAAGGAGCAATTATTCGTACATCCTTTGTAGGTATTTGAAAAGTTCCTGAAATAGCAATAGCGGCATCCTCAAGCATTTGCTGACTTGCATATACCAAAACTTTACCATTATCCCAATTGGCTATGGTTGCGTGAAGCTCCATAGGATGATGGTGCTCAATTGGTGTGTGGTATGTTTGCTCTATTATTTCATCAGCCTCCTTCAATCCCTTTTCTACATCTCCTCTTGAATAATCGGATTTTTTTGAAGGTGCGAATGCTTTACTTCTAGATTTCTCGAAATCTATTACTGCACTATTATCTTTTTTATACTCAATTTTTATTAAAGATGCCGCGTACTGAGCTTGTTCAAAAGTCTTAGCTACTACTAATCCCACATATTCGCCGTAAAAGTGAATCTTATTACTTTGTAATACCGGTGCAATAGTATCCGTACTTACAGATGGCATTGCTTCATCAAATGTTTTTAACTTATCTGCGTTTTTGTATGTTATAATTTTTAATACTCCTGCTGCTTGTTCGGCAGCGGTGGCATCTATAGATATAATTTCGCCTTTAGCAATTGTACTGTTGATACTTTGGGCATATACTTTATTTTCTACTGGAAATTCTGTTGCATACTTAGCCTTCCCCATTACTTTAAGGTGACCTTCTACTCTGTTTATTGCATTTCCAATTCCGGTTGCGTTTGATGTCTTCATGTTCATTTCAATTTTGAAATTGTTTTATGCTTTTCTTTCATATGCTTGAGTCAAAGCCCTAACTATCGCCTTTTTACCCATATCAACTTTATACTTATTAGCTTCAAATGGTTTGGCATCCTTTAAGGCTAATTCCGCCGCCGCTTCAAAATTGGATTGGTTTGGTTGCTTTCCTATTAAAAATTCTTCTGCCTTTAGTAACTTCCATGGTTGATGTGCAACACCACCCATCGCGAGTCCAACTTTAGACATTACTCCATTTGAAATTTGGAATCCTGCAGCTACCGAAATTAATGCAAAAGCATAGCTGGATCGCTCTCTAATCTTTAAATAGTAATAATGTTCGGAAAAAGCAGAAGCGTCAAGATGTATCGCTGTAATAAGCTCACCTTTTGACAATGTAGTATCAAATTCAGGTTCATTTTGCGGTAAGCGATGAAAATCTTTGAAATTTATCATACGGGAAGTTCCATCAATTTTCTGAACTTCGACCGTAGCGCCTATCGCTGCTAATGCAACACACATATCAGACGGGTTTGTGGCAATGCATTTATCGCTATACCCAAATATAGCATGTGTGGCATTCATTCCGTTTAAAGCTCCGCAACCTGAACCTGGTACTCTCTTGTTACACGGCATTGCTATGTCAAAGAAATAAGGACATCGAGTGCGTTGCAGTAAATTACCGCCATTTGTAGCCATGTTTCGAATTTGAGCAGTAGCCGCAGATAGCATTGCCATTGATAATAAGGGATACTTTTGTCGTACGTCCTTATTATTTGCTGTATCTGCATTACTAACCATAGCCCCCAACGTCAAACCTGCTTTATCATTCTTGGTAATAATATTGTAGTTAAGAGTACTTACATCAATTATTTGATCAGGCTGCTCTACATTTTCTTTCATTAAATCTACAAGATTGGTTCCTCCCGCTAGATAATGTGAGGTGGTACTAAATGATTGCAGCGCCTTTTCTTTATTGGAAGCTTTTATATAAGTGAATGGTTTCATTTTTTGTGATTTTTAGTGTTTAAAACGTCTAACGTTTCATCAAAACTTGAAAATTTTAGAAATCTCAAGCTTTCTTAGCTTTTTCCATTTGTTCTGGAGTAGCAAACTCCCAAGGTGGCATTTCCCCATCACCAGAATGAACTTCTCTAAATGCTTGTACTATATTGTTATAAGCTCCGCAACGACAAATATTACCAGACATTCTTTCTCTGATTTCCTCTTCAGATAGTTGTAGTCCAGTCTTGATTTTTTGAATATCTTCTGTTACAAAACTAGCATCGCCATTTTTAGCTTCATCTAATAATGCGACTGAAGAACATATTTGCCCAGGTGTGCAGTAACCACACTGAAAACCATCATGCTTAATAAATGCTTTTTGCATGGCATGCATTTCGCCATTTTGGGCCAAACCTTCTATGGTAGTGATTTTCTTATCCTCGCATGTAGCTGCAAGTGTTAAACAAGATAGTTTTCGCTTCCCATCAATTATAACAGTACATGCTCCACATTGACCGTGATCACAACCTTTCTTGGTTCCTGTCATGGCTAGTCCTTCTCTTAATGCGTCAAGCAAACTCGTTCTAGAATCGATCGCAAGCTTTTTGACAGTACTATTAACATTTAGACTTAGTTGTATCTCATTTAATAAATTTCGCGCTTGTATAGGTAATTCACTTGCATTATGAGCGTATAAATCAGAACCGAAGAGTGAAGATGCATAGACCCCTAAACTTCCTGCAGATACTTGTTTTAAGAACTTTCTTCTAGAGGACGCACTAAGCCCCATTGCATCTAAGATTAAATTTTCATCATCAGTTAAATTATCTGAATGAGATTCTTTCTTCAATTTGTTTTTTTCTTTCATATAATTAAGTCTAAATTACCCTTCACATTCTATCTTGATTTACAAACCTTATTCACTGTTTTTGCATTTTTAAAATCTTTCAACAATGGCAACGCACTATGTAACAAACTCATAGAAGTATTTCCTAAAAAAATGAAGTGTTAAAATTCATTCTAATAAAAACAGCTATTACAAAGTTGCGACAGCAACTAAGCCGTAATTAATTCAAACAAAAAAATTATTAACTCATATCACTCTAAAAGCAAATTTCCTTTATAAAATATTTGACCAATTCAAGAATCCTTTATACTTTCATAATTGTAAAACATATTACAGTTTTTAACTGTCACTACATATAAGCAAAATATGAAAGCAGAAAGCACCGATAGAGAAAATAATAATGACTTTAATTTAACCACTTCTCAAGTTAAATTAAAAATTAATGGCAATTGTTTACAATTAAATGTATTGCCTTGGGTTAGTCTATTGGATGCCATTCGCGACCACTGTAACTTAACTGGCACAAAGAAAGGTTGTGATCATGGCCAATGTGGAGCTTGCACTGTTATCTGTGATGGTAATCGAATACTGAGCTGTCTTACATTGGCAGTAATGAAAAACAAATCTGAAATTACAACTATAGAAGGAATAGCAGATGGCGATGAATTGCACCCTTTGCAGAAAGCTTTCATCAAGCACGATGCCTTTCAATGCGGTTATTGTACTCCAGGACAAATATGTAGCGCAATTGCAATGCTGAAGGAAGGTAAAGCGAATACTCGTGAAGAAATTAAAGAACAGATGAGTGGCAATTTATGCAGATGTGGGGCCAACACTAATATTATAGATGCCATAATCGAAATCAAAAATAAAGGGAATTATGAATAATTTTAGCTACCAAAAAGTTTCGGAAACGGCTGATGCCTTGGATCAAATTTCAAAGTGTAATCTAACGCAAATTATTGCGGGTGGTACTAATATTATAGATTTATGGAAATACAATCTTATCCAACCTAAATTATTGATCGATATTAACGGCATCGAAAAATTTAAGCGTATTCAGCAAACTGAAGATGGTGGACTCTTTTTAGGAGCTCTGGCCACAAATTCAGATACCGCCTATCATATGGAAGTTGAAAAAAACTATCCTTTATTATCCAGAGCTATTTTAGCGGGAGCATCAGCACAGATTCGCAATAGTGCTACCAATGGTGGTAATATTTTGCAGCGTACGCGCTGTTATTATTTTTATGATGCCGCTTCTCCTTGCAACAAAAGAAAACCTGGTTCGGGTTGCCCTGCAAAAAATGGTTTAAATCGAATGCATGCTATAGTAGGAACCAGCGAAGATTGTATTGCTGTTTTCCCATCTGATATGTGTGTTGCATTGGCCGCACTTGAAGCAGTTGTACATGTCGTAAGTTCTGTAGGTAAACGTGAGATCAAATTTTCAGCATTTCATCGTCTTCCGGGGAATACTCCCGAAATAGATAATAATCTTCAACCAAATGAAATTATAACTGGTATAAGTTTACCTCCAGAAGGTTTTGCTGAGAATTATTCTTATTTAAAGCTGCGAGATCGAAATTCTTACGCATTTGCATTAGTTAGTGTTGCAACCGGAATGAAACTAGAAAATGGCTTAATTCAAAAAATTCGTATTGTACTTGGAGGAATAGCTCACAAGCCATGGCGCGTTCCTGAGGCCGAAGATTTTTTAATTGGAAAAAATCCTACTGCGGTCAATTTTGCTTCAGCTGCTGAACTTATTTTAAAAGATGCCAAAGGCTTTGGCGACAATGATTTTAAAATCGAACTTTCAAAAAGAGCAATTGTACGCAATTGTATCATGGCCATTCATCCAGAAACACTACGACCAGGAGCACAACCCTCTTTATAATAAGCTATGAAAACATCAAAACAAATAGGAAAACCAGTAAGTAGACTTGAAGGAAACCTCAAAGTTACGGGCGCCGCAAAATATGCAGCTGACTACAATGAATCTGATTTAGTACATGGATATATTGTGAATAGTACCATTACCAAAGGAAAAATTATCGCAATCGATGAAAGTAGTGCGAGGAAAATCTCAGGTGTTATCGAAATATATTCACATACTAATCGATCCAAGCTTCCTTGGTTCGACATTTTATATACTGATATGGATGCGCCACCTGGAACACCATTTAAACCACTTTATAACAATCAAGTTTTATATAATGGTCAGCCCATTGCCTTAGTTGTTGCAGAATGTTTTGAAACTTCACGTTATGCCGCTTCATTACTTAAAATAACTTATGAAGAAGAAACTTTTGAAACCGAATTAATGATGCGATTAGCAGCAGCTCGTAATCCTAAAAAAGGAATGGCAACTTCTATTAAACCTCTTCCTCCCAGCCCTACTGGAAACTTTGAAGAAGCTTATGAGCAAGCGGATGCAAAATATGAAGGAGAATTTTTTCATGGTGCTGAACATCATAATCCGTTAGAACTTTTTGCAACTACCACTATTTTTGAAGGCGATGGTAAATTAACTGTATACGATAAAACACAAGGAACAAACAATTGCCAAATATATATAGCAAATGTTTTTGGGCTACATTTTAAAGATGTTAGAGTTCTTTCACCTTTTGTTGGTGGTGGATTTGGTTCGGGTTTAAGACCGCAATACCAACTATTTCTTTGCGTCATGGCATCGTTGGAACTTAAGCGAAATGTAAGAGTTACAATGGACAGGGCACAAATGTTTACTTTTGGACACAGACCGCAGACAATACAGCGTACAAAATTTGGAGCCTCAGCAGATGGGATAGTTACCGCAATCCACCATTCCGCTATAGCAGAAACTTCTCATTTTGAAGATTATACAGAAGTCGTAGTTAATTGGGCAAATATGTTATATCCTGCAAAAAATACTTTATTAGATTATAAATTAGTACCATTGGATTTGTTTACGCCTATGGACATGCGCGCACCTGGCGGAAGTACGGGCTTGCATGCAATAGAAGCCACAATGGATGCTCTCTCCTATGAATTAAATATTGATCCCTTGGCCTTGAGACTACTTAACTACTCAGAAAGAGATGTAAGTGCAGACAAACCTTATTCAAGTAAAGAATTAAAAGCATGCTATCTGCAAGGTGCTGAAAAATTTGGTTGGTCGGATAGAAACCCTGAGCCACGTTCAACTAAACGAGGAAACCGATTAGTAGGAACTGGAATGAGTACAGGGATTTGGGATGTTATTGCTCTTCCTGCTAAGGCGAAAGCGAAAATTGATAGAGAAGGTAAAGTGAAAGTGACAAGTGCGGTGACAGATATCGGAACAGGAACTAAGACTATCATGACTCAAATTGCCGCAGAAACATTAGGGATTTCAATTAGTGATGTCACTTTTGCATATGGAGATAGTAAAATGCCTTTGGCTCCAATTCAGGGCGGCTCCTATACGACTGGTGTTATTGGCTCTGCAGTTAAAGCCGTTTGTACTGCACTTAAGAAAAAGATCTTTCGACAAGCTAAAAAAATGAAGCATTCTGCATTCAAAAAAGTAAAATTCAAAGATGTAGTTTTTGAAGATGGCAAAATATTTTTACCAAATAAACCAAACAGTGCTGTATCTATCAAAAGTGTTGTCATAGATAACGAGGAAAAAGTAATAAAAACCTCAAAAACAAATATCCCTAACCTTTTAAAAATAAAACAATACACACGCGCAGCACACAGCGCAGCATTTGTAGAGGTTGAAGTAGATGAAGAGTTAGGAGTTATTAATGTTACAAGAGCTGTGACAGCAGTTGCAGCCGGAAAAATTATAAATCCGAAAACTGCCCGCAGTCAAATACTAGGTGGAATGATTTGGGGAATTAGCAAAGCACTGCGAGAAGAAACTTTGACAGATCATCATTTAGGAAAGTATATGAATACAAATCTGGGAGAGTATCATATTCCTGTACATGCCGATATTCATGAATTAGATGTACTATTTGTAGAAGAAAATGATGAAATAATTAATGAACTAGGAAGTAAAGGTGTAGGTGAAATTGGCTTAGCCTCCATGGCACCCGCTATAGCAAATGCAATATTTCATGCCACTGGTAAACGAATCAATAAATTTCCTATTCATTTTGATGCATTACTGTGATTCAATTGACAGCGACATTAAAACAATTGGCAACGGACTCATAATATAAAAATTCCGAGGTTAACTCAATTCTACTTTACAATGTAGGACTACTAGATCTTTTTAATATATTTTTCGATAAATATTTGGCAACACCATCGAATTCATTTGTATCTATAACTTCTAATTGGGATAGTTTTTGTTTTAAACTATCAGGAGCATTGCCCATCAATAGTCCTTTGGCAGTTTTAATCAGCATACCTTCATCATTGTAGCCATCTCCAAAAGATATAGCTTGGTCAAAACTATGATTTTCAATTTCTAGAATTTTTGCTATCGCAACACTTTTATCTACTGTATTATCCATAAATTCCAAACAATAAGGTAAACTAAAAGCATGACTAAATAAACCATTATGATTTACTAAGATTTGATCTCGAAGTGCTATTAGTTTTGAATGACTTGGATGTGTAAAAAACATCTTTATAGCTTTAAAATCTGTTACCTCTTTGTAATTAACCAATTCTGGAACATAATTTAAAACTTTCTGGAAATCGTTTAATTTTTCGTTATGTTTATTTGTTTGCCAAACATCCTCTTTAAAAAGTACAGTTGTAATTTCAGGATCAATATCTAAATCTAAAACAGATTTGATCGAATCGCTTTTCATATCTTTAGAAAACAACAGCTCTTTGTTGGGTGCATGAATACGAGCACCATTTGAAGTAACCAAATAAATTGGAAAACCCAAACTTTCTACCAATGGCATAGCATCAAGATGGTGCCTACCGGTCGCAACAATAATCAAATAATTTTGTTGATGTAATTCTCGAAAAATAGTTTTAGTGTAAGTTGCAATTTGGTGGCTTTTATCTAACAAAGTTCCATCTAAATCCGTTACAATTACTTTAATATTCTCTAAATGATTCATTTTTTTAGTTTGTAGGTTTACCGTCTTTTAAACGTAATAGAAATTTAAAAAGCTAATGGAGCACTGCTCTTAAATGCTAGAAAACAGATCTTCTAACAATTTTTGAAAATAATCGGTATCCGACTCTTTTTCTCAAAATATTTAAAAGATTAGCATCAAATCCGATCGTGTATCGCTTGAAATGTCGTGGCGGGTTTGCAGCAATTTTAAAAAGTGTTTGAACAATATCATCCTTCAAATCAACATTTTTCTTAGTTTTTTTGGCCAATAGTCCATCTATTTTTTGCATTAAAGCAACATACGATGGGACATTCGATTCTGGAGATTTTGTGACGTTTTTTTGAAAATTAGAAGGTGTATTTCCAAATTGAACTGTAGCGACTCCAATATTAAAATCTTTAATTTCATATGCCATGCATTCAGAGAAGCTTTCGACAGCATGCTTTGTCGAGTGGTAGAAACTACCAAGCGGTAAATTAACCAATCCTGCGATGGAAGTAATATTAATAAAAAGACCGTGATTTTGTTTTCTGAATACAGGAATAAAAGCACGACTTATTTTTACTACTCCAAGCCAATTAACATCTACGATAGCATCAATTTTATCGTCTTCAGACAACTCAACAAAGCTTCTATAACCAATACCAGCGTTATTGATAACAACATCAATATTTTTGTATTTTTGTAGAATATCTGCTTTGCATTTATTAATACTTTCTGTTGAAGTGACATCTAGTATAAAGCAGCTAATGTTTTCCACTCTATCTAAATCTCCACATTTTTCCAAACTAATCATGGTTGCTATTACATTCCAGCCATTTTTAGCAAAATACAAGGCTGTAGCTTTTCCTATTCCTCCACAAGCACCTGTAATCAATACTGTTTTCAATATATTATTATTTATTTTATTCTTTCCTCCAATGAAAACGACCTCACTTGAGGTCGTCTATTTACCAATTTTTATTCATTTAGTCGGTGTTTTCGGTGTATTTGTAAGCATCAATTACTTTTTTAACCAACTTATGTCTCACGATATCTTTGTCATCAAGATAGATAATTCCAATACCTTCTATATCTTTCAACACTAATAACGCTTCTTTTAGTCCAGAAATTGTTCTTCTTGGTAAATCAACCTGTCCTGGATCTCCAGTTATCATGAATTTGGCATTTTTCCCCATACGCGTCAAAAACATTTTCATTTGTGAATGCGTAGTATTTTGCGCCTCATCCAGAATTACAAAGGCATGATCTAATGTTCTTCCTCTCATAAATGCTAGAGGAGCAATTTGTATAATTCCTTTGGTAATGTAATCCTCTAATTTTTCATTCGGTATCATATCGCGCAATGCATCGTAGAGTGGTTGCATATAGGGATCTAACTTTTCCTTCATATCACCTGGCAGAAAACCTAGATTCTCTCCCGCTTCAACTGCTGGTCGCGTCAAAATGATTTTTTTGACTTGCTTCTCTTTTAAAGCTTTTACAGCCATTGCTACTCCTGTGTAGGTTTTACCAGTCCCCGCAGGTCCAACAGCAAATACCATATCATTTTTATTTATTGTGTCTACTAGCAGTTGCTGGTTTGGAGTAAGTGCTTTTATCATCTTACCTCCTACGCCATGCACAAGAATTTTATCGTTTATTGTTGTTTTTTTATCTTCTTCTCCGTCCCCTAAAATAACGCGCTCTATTACATTATCGTCAATATTGTTATACCTAGAAAAATGTAGTAATAGTCGCTGAAATCTTTTTTCGAACTCATCTAATATTTCTTTTTCACCAAAAGCCTTCAACGTTGTGCCTCTCGCCACAATTTTTAGTTTAGGGTAGTACTTTTTAATCATTTCAAGATGAGAGTCTTGAGCGCCCCAAAACTCTTTTGGTGCGATGTCTATGAGCTCGATGATTCTTTCGTTCAAATTGTTCAGTTTTAAATTAACATTCAGACAAATAATTTTGTACTACAATTTAGGATTTAAATCTTAATCTAATTCCTAATGAAGTCGAATTTGTTTTTTGTTTTGTTGCATTTTTGAGATTACTATTATTAGCTTTGCATTTCTCAAATTTAATAAAAATTAGTTTTAGATTCCAGTAATAGTTATAAACAAAATTATGTCAATAATTACCCTCACTACCGATTACGGCTTGAAAGATCACTTTGTGGGTGCGCTTAAAGGGAAACTGTTATCGGAATTTGCTGAATGCACAATTATTGATATATCACACGATATTGATCCATTTAACACAGTAGAAGCTAGTTACATAATCGGGGCCGCTTACAATAGCTTTCCAAAAGGTACCGTTCACATTATTGGTGTGGACTTAGAATTAAATAAAGAAAACCAGCATCTTGTGATGCAGTGGAATGACCACTACTTTATTGCAGCCGATAACGGTATCCTTAGTATGCTTTCGCAAAAAATTGTGCCACAAAAAATTGTCGGAATCAATATTCATGATCGTCTAGAAAGCAGTGCGACCGATATGGATGTATTTGTAAAAGTAGCTTGTCACATAGCGCGAGGAGGATCGCTAAGTGTTATTGGTAAAGAGTTAAACAGCATCAAACAAGTGACTGATTTGCAAGCTTCTGTTTCTGCAGACAATAATATACTTAAAGGTCATGTTATCTATATAGATCATCTAGGAAATGTCGTAACCAATATAAGTAAAAAACAGTTTATAGAAGTAGCCAAAGGTCGCCCCTACGAAGTAGTTCTTAAAACTAAGAACATTAAGACAATCTTGCCTCGTTATTCTGATATTGCTATTTCAGAAAAATACCTTATAAAAAATTATGAGGGAGAAAAGCTAGCTATTTTCAATGAAGCAGGTTTTTTAGAAATTGCCATTTTCAGAAGTAATCCTTCAACTGTCGGTTCTGCCCATAGTTTGTTGGGGCTTCATTATCGAGATGTTGTCAATATTCAATTTAAATAAAAGTTAATGAATTCGATAATTAGGAAATTATTTTACGCAATGCCGATTCCCATGCGATATGGTATTAGACGTATCATCTATTTTCCGGCAGACATCTTTCGAGATAAAAAATTACTTATGCCCCCAAAGGGATTGATATTTACTGGATCAGGAGACTATCTTAAGGTTGGTCAAAACTTCTTCAATCATTTTCAAAAATATGGACGTTTAACTCCTGATAGTAAAGTATTAGATATTGGATCTGGTATCGGTCGAATGGCGATTCCATTTACACCCTATCTTTCAAGTGAAGGAAGGTATGAAGGCTTTGATATTGTAAAAAAGGGAGTCGATTGGTGTACTAAAAATATAAGCAGCCAATTTCCTAATTTCAATTTTAAACTTATTCCGCTTCATAATGATTTATACAATCATTCGACAGAAGATAAAGCAGCTAGTTTACGTTTTCCATATTCTGAAAATTACTTTGACTTTGTGTTCTTAACTTCTGTATTTACTCATATGATGCCAGATGATGTAGAAAATTACATAGTCGAAATTCGAAGAGTTTTACAAAGAGATAAAATTTGTTTCTGTACATTTTTTATTCTTGACGAAAAAAGTAAAACAAGTATGTCTCAAAATGGATTGAAAAATTTTCCTCATGATTTTAAAAATTATTCTTTAATGGATAGAGATGTAAAAGAAGCAAATGTTGCCTATGATAAAGAATTTCTTTATTCACTTTTCGAAAAGCACCAGTTGCAAATTACTCATTTCATTAGAGGTAATTGGTCTGGAGTAACACCCGGCGATTTAAATGAACATCAAGATATATTAATTATAAAGAAAATATAATGAAATCAATTGCACTTAGAGAGCTTAAATCCTTTTTTGGTTCTCCAATAGGATATTTGGTAATTGCTCTTTTTTTAATTCTCAACGGATTATTTCTTTGGGTATTTGAGGGAGATTACAATATCTTAAACTCAGGTTTTGCAGATATGAGTCCGTTTTTTACTTTATCTCCATGGATTTTGTTGTTTTTAATTCCTGCAGTAACAATGCGCAGTTTCTCAGACGAAAAAAAGCAAGGAACATTAGAATTACTATTAACCAAACCTCTGTCTCTTTGGGATATAGTAAGTGGTAAATTTTTTGGTGCTTTTTTAATGATTATCTTAGCAATCATACCTACACTCATCTATGTGTTTGCGATTTGGAGTTTGGGAGCCCCAGAAGGAAATATAGACATGGGAAGCACCTTGGGATCTTACTTTGGCCTTTTATTTCTTATCGCGAGCTATTCTGCCATTGGAGTTTTTACCTCTTCATTATCTGATAATCAAATTGTAGCTTTTTTAATTGCTGTATTTGTTTGTTTCTTTTTCTATTTTGGATTTGATGGAATTGCCACACTCCTTCCCTCTTTTTCAAATTTCATTAGTGCTGTTGGAATGCAAGAACATTTTAAAAGTATGAGCCGTGGTGTGTTGGATACTAGAGATATTATTTATTTTATTAGTCTTACCATCGCTTTTCTATCACTTACCGTTTATAAACTTAAATCAGTTCAATTGTAATGAGCTACACTCTCAATAAAAATAGAAAATCCGTACTTTTTACTATTGTACTATTATTGGTTATAAACGGACTTGGAAGTTTCTTTTTCCATCGTTTTGATCTTACCAAGGACAAACGTTACACACTATCGACAACATCATTAAAGATTGTAAGCCAAGTAAATGAACCTTTATTTATTAAAGTTTACATGCAAGGTGATTTGCCTGCAGAATTCAAACGTCTTCAACAAGAGACAAGACAATTATTGGAGGAGTTCGAAGCTTATAATAAGAACATCAATTTTGAATTCATTGATCCATTAGAGAATGAAGATGATAGTATGGACAATATTAAGTCACTTTATTCAAAGGGGTTAACTCCTGTTAACATAACTGTAGATGACAAAGGAAAGCAATCACAAGCCATGGTATTTCCTTGGGCGATTGCTTATTACAAAAATAAAGAAGTTAATATTCCGCTGTTAAAAAATATTATGGGTGCATCAACCACTGAAAAAGTGATTGGATCAGTACAACACTTGGAATTTTCGATTGCAGATGCATTAAATAAAGTCACGGTTGACAAGCAAAAGAAAATTGCAGTAATAAAAGGTAATGGAGAGTTGCAAGATATAAGAATGGCAAAATTCTTATTGCAAATAAGAGAGAGTTATCATATTGGCCCATTTACATTAGACTCAGTTGCAACAAATCCTATAAACAGCTTAGAAGCGCTAAAAAAATATGATCTTGCTATAATTGCCAAACCTACAGAAACTTTCTCTGATGCCGAGAAGCAAGTTCTGGATCAATTTATCATCAATGGCGGAAAAAGTTTGTGGCTGATTGATCAAGCAACGGCTGAAATGGATAGCTTATACAATCCTGCAGGAGCAACTCTAGCTTTCCCTAAAGATCTAGGTTTAAATGATATGTTTTTTAAATATGGTTTCCGAATCAATCCTGATCTAGTTAAAGATGAATTGGGTAGCCCCATTAAACTAGCAACTGGTGAGCAAGGAAGTGCAACACAATACCAAGATTTTAACTGGAAGTTTGCCCCTTTGGTTTACCCTGAGAGTCAACATCCTATCGTGAAAAACTTGGGGGGTATCAAATTTGATTTTTCAAATTCTATTGATACCCTAAAGAACGGAATCAAAAAAGTAGTTTTATTACAGTCATCCAAATATTCGAAAAAAATAGGAACACCCGTGGAAATTAACTTAAACATGGTTAGTGAAGAAACGAGTCCAAATCACTATATTAATACTGGTGATATCCCTATGAGTGTTTTATTGGAAGGGAATTTTAAATCTGTTTATGAAAACCGCGTTTTGGCTTTTACACAAAGTGATTTTAAAACGTCTGCAAAACCAAGTAAAATGATTGTTATCTCAGACGGAGATTTAATCAAAAATCAGTTAGATAAAGATGGTTCACCTGTAGAATTAGGATTTGATCAACGATCTGGAAATCTTTACGACAATAAGGATTTTATGCTCAATTGTGTCAATTACTTACTAGACGACACAGGACTTATTAACATTCGATCAAAGGATTTAGATTTGCCGTTATTAGACAAAAACAAAGTGTCAGATAAGTATACTCAAACGCAACTCCTCACCATAGGACTTCCCCTTGTAATACTAGGTGTATTTGGGTTTGCATTTACCTACATTCGGAAAAAGAAATACAGCAAATAGTGTTAATAAATATTTTTCAATACTAAATTAGATTACGATATATTTGTAAAATGTATTCTATTTTATCCAAATCAAATTTGGAACACACAATTCAAAAATAAAGCATAACAGATGAAATCGCCATGTTTCAAGAAACCAAATTAATAAAAAGATTGGCGACCATATTACAATAAAAAACAAATATAATCTTCATATGAAATTTATAGTATCGAGTTCGTACTTATTAAAACAATTACAAGTTTTAGGAAGTGTTATCAACAGTAACAATACGTTACCTATTTTGGATAATTTCCTTTTTGAATTAAACAATAATGAATTGACTGTATCTGCTTCCGATTTGGAAACTACCATGTCAGCAGCATTAGAAATTGATTCTACAAGCCAAGGAAGTGTTGCAGTACCAGCAAAATTACTTTTAGAAATCTTAAAAACATTTCCTGAGCAACCATTGACTTTTACAGTTGAAGAAAACAGTACTATCGAAATTAGTTCTAACTCTGGAAAATATGCTTTGGCGTATGCACCTGGAGCAGAATTTCCTAAATCGGTAAATCTTGATGAGCCTTCTGTAACATTAGTACCTGCAGAAGTTTTGGCAACTGCAATCAGTAAAACGATTTTTGCTGCTGGTAATGATGATTTGCGCCCAGTAATGTCTGGAGTATTTTTCCAGTTTTCTCCAGAAGGATTAATCTTTGTTGCTACTGATGCTCACAAGCTAGTAAAATATGCACGTACCGATGTAAAAGCATCTGAAGTAGCTGATTTTATCATGCCAAAGAAACCGTTGACTATCTTAAAAAATATCTTATCAACGTCTGACGCTGAAGTAAAAATCGAATACAACGACTCTAACGCTACTTTCACTTTTGATAACTACAATTTAATGTGTCGTTTGATTGATGGAAAATATCCGAATTACGAAGCTGTAATACCAAAAGAAAATCCAAACAAATTAATGATAGACCGCTCTCAGTTTTTGAGTTCTGTACGTCGTGTAGCAATTTTCTCTAACAAAACAACACACCAAATTCGATTAAAAATTGCTGGTGCTGAGCTAAATGTATCTGCAGAAGATATCGATTACTCTAATAAAGCTGAGGAGCGTTTAACTTGTGATTATCAAGGAGACGACATGCAAATTGGATTTAACTCTCGTTTCTTGACCGAAATGTTGACCAATTTACAGTCAGATATGATTATGCTTGAAATGTCATTACCAAACAGAGCAGGTATTTTGACGCCTGTAGATGGTCTTGAAGAAGGAGAAACAGTTACTATGTTGGTTATGCCAGTAATGCTTAATAGCTAATTTAACCTTAATTTAATATTGATATATTATTTAATTGGGTAATATTTTGTAAACACGATAATTATACTTATTATTGTAGAACAAAAGAGCTATTAACCAACCATTTTTTATATTTAGAAAAACCGCTATTTCCATATGGATATGCGGTTTTTTTTTGCTCAATAATTTCAGCTTTTACTTTTTTTAAGGAGTGGAAGATTCAGCATTTTCAGTAACTATTGTTCCTGCTCCCGAAGCTTCGGGACGCTGTATCTTTTTTGGTTCACCTTTTCGGGATTTAACCCCCGAAAAATTAAATCAAACAAGGATACCACTTCTATCTCGGCTAGCCAGAAAGATTAGTTGATTTTAGGATGTTTATTTTTCAATCCTAAATAACTCCCATTTTTTTCATTAAAAAGGAAGCACTTTTATTTCGACAAATACCATCTCTAAGTTTGTAGTCAAAATGAAGATCATTATTAACAATTTCGACCTCAAAACATTTATTAATTAAGGTATCAGGATAATCATTAGTAGTCAAACACACTTCGATATCATGAGTTGCGATTGCTCCAAATGCCTTTTGAGCAATTACTTTCTTAACTACTTCTATCGTTCCATTACGCTTGTCATCAGAGTTAGTCCCTCTTAATATCTCATCAAGTAAAACAAAGGCTGGCTTACCTTCTAACGCATCCATAATTTGTTTTAAACGTTTGATCTCTGCGTAAAAATAAGATTCACTATCGGTCAAAGAATCTGACAGTCGCATCGTCACCAATACTGGTAAGGGATGAACGTTTGCCTCTGTAGCACACACAACTGAACCAATTCCAGACAAAACCATATTAACCCCCAAACTCCTTAAAAATGTACTTTTACCAGACATATTCGAACCTGTTAAGATCATAAATGATTGAGGATTAAAAGTCACATCATTACCAATTCTTGTTTTAATGCTTAATAAAGGATGGCTAAGATCCTTAAATTGAATTTGAAAATTAGAATTTAATGTTGGATATATAAAATCAGGATTATTGTAGGCAAAATTCGCTAAACTGTTTAAAGCTTCGACCTCTCCTATAATTTCTAACCATTCTTCAAGCGCATCTGCATGCTCTCTCTTCCACTGAATCAACCTTTTCAATACATGAAGATTGAACAGAAATGTACCATTAAATAATACAGCGGTAACCAAATTGGCAATAGTATCATTATTCGAAAAAAGACCTGATAATTTCTTCAAATGTACACTTGCGTTTTCTGTTTTGAAAGTCAGTTTTTCTTGTAAACTTTTTAGTTTATCCGAGTGAAATGATTCATTTTCTATCTTTTGCAGTAGTAAGCTGTACTGATTAATAATGCTATCAATATTATCTGAATTGGCTATCTCAATTTTAATTCGCTTCATGAAATTTCCTAAAACAATTAAATTAATGACAAACAGATAGGATAAGCTATTAATCAAAACGGTGTTAGACGTAATTAAATAAGTTATAAAAAGACCGCCCAAAATTATTGGACTTATAATAGAAAATAGCACAGCCCAACGTGGAAAGGCTTCACTATTAAATTTATTCCACTTAAGCAATTCACTGTAACTTGAATGACTGTCATTTGTAATTTTAGCAAAAGCAGAAAACTCCTGTCTCCAATCTAATTTTTGACTTAGCTCTTTAACTGCTTCTTGGTTCTGCTTTATAACTTCTACAGAAGCCACATTTAACAATTGATTGGCTAAGGTTTTTTTACCAATATAAGTCGCGGTACGATTTAGATTTTGAAAAAGTGAGTGTTTACCAAAGATATCCAAATCATAAGCATACGGATGACTAAAATCATTGAACTCTATACCATTTTCAAAAGGAAGCTTTTTATTTTCCAGAAAATCAATTTCATTACCATTTATTGTCAGTAAGGCCTCTTGAAATTTTCTTTCAAATTGTAGTTTAGAATGAATTCTCATTAAAAAAACAAATCCTATAAAAAACACTACTGCTAGAACAATATACAAAACTTGGCTATTTTGCATGTAGAAGTACAAACTTCCCATAAATAATAGAATAGTTAACAATCGCAATAAACTTATAGTACTGTATTTTGCATTTAATGCCTTAAGACTGCTTTCTAAACCTGCTTTTTTCGAATGATATATCGTCATGACTGTAATTGATTGGTAAGCAAATATAACATATCAATTTTCGGTTCAAAATACTTTTTGATTTTTTTACTAGACTACTGCATTTAAGTTGCTATCCTGCATAATAAATTAGATGCGTAGAATAAAAATCGCACTACAAATTTGACCACTTCATTTTATATTTTCACTATCTTGTCTTGTAATATCAAACACAAATTTGGATAATGTTCTGCTACTACAAATACTGTGAAAAATAGTATTCTGCTTCTTTACTATTTCTGAAAATAACAACATTGTTTGGCTTGAGTAAAATACAGCTGCAGATAAATTTTGTAAATGATTATTCTAATCTTATATTTGCTTTCGAATACAGAAAACTATGGAACAATTTATCGTATCGGCTAGAAAATACCGTCCTCAAACATTTAAAGATGTTGTGGGACAAAAAGCTATTACCAATACTTTACTAAATGCCATAGAAAACAATCACTTGGCTTCGGCATTATTATTTACCGGTCCTAGAGGAGTGGGAAAAACGACTTGCGCCAGAATTTTGGCTCGAAAAATCAATCAACCTGGTTATGATGATTTAGAGGAAGATTTCTCTTTTAATGTATTTGAACTAGATGCTGCCTCAAACAATTCTGTAGATGATATTCGAAACTTAATTGACCAAGTGAGAATACCTCCGCAAACAGGAAAATATAAAGTATACATTATCGATGAGGTGCACATGCTTTCATCTGCAGCTTTTAATGCTTTCTTGAAAACATTGGAAGAACCGCCAAAGCATGCCATTTTTATATTGGCAACTACTGAAAAGCACAAAATTATTCCGACCATACTATCTCGTTGCCAGATATTTGATTTCAAAAGAATTACTGTTAAAGATGCCAAAGAACATTTGGGAGAAGTAGCTACAAGTCAGGGAATCACTTTTGAAGATGATGCTTTACACATCATTGCTCAGAAAGCCGATGGTGCGATGCGCGATGCCTTGTCCATTTTTGACCGCGTTGTTTCCTATTGCGGAAATAATTTGACACGTCAAGCTGTAACCGAGAATTTGAATGTTCTTGATTACGAAACATATATAAATATTACCGATTTAATTATCGAGAATAAAATTCCTGATTTACTAATTGCTTTTGATGCTATTTTAGCAAAAGGCTTTGATGCACATCATTTTGTTTCTGGACTAGCTAGTCACTTTAGAGATTTATTGGTAAGCAAAACACCCGCTACATTAGTTTTACTAGAAGCAGGAGAACAAGCTCAAAAACTTTATGGCGTACAAGCGCAGAAATGCGAAGCTGATTTTTTATTGAAAGGAATTGCCATTGCGAATGATTGTGATCTAAAATATAAGTTGAGCCAAAACCAACGTTTACTTGTTGAACTTTGCTTAATGCAACTCGCCTCTATCACTTATGATGGAGAAAAAAAAAAGTTGAGTCATACATAATTCCTCCAACTTATTTTAGAAAAAGAGATTACTCGATTGCAGATCAAACGATGTCCAAAGCAACAATTGAGGAATCAAAGACGGTTTCTGCTCCGGTAGATATGCCTATAGCACCACCAGTTACCCCAATTGTAAAAGAAACGCCCAATTTTGATGGACCTAATGTGTCTGCATTCTCTTTAGCCAGTATACGTGCAAAAAAAGCATTAGTTGAAAGTAGTAAAAACTTCGTAAAACCAGTCAATCATACTGTATTACCTACAGAACCCTTTACAGAAACGGAGATGCTAATTCAATGGAATAATTACGCTAAAAAACTAGGGAATAAAGGTTACCGTATCATGGAATCATTACTTATGATCAATGATCCCAAACTTCAAGGCACTGCCAATATCACTATCGAATTACCAAACGAAGGTTCCAAACTTGATTTTGAGAGTGAAAAAATCGGACTCCTAGGTCATTTGCGAGGTCATTTGCATAACCATGATATTAATATTGAAGTAATAGTCAACGAGACCATGCAAAGTAAACGCAACCTAAATGACCAAGACCGTTACAACCGTTTGTTTGAAATCAATCCTAATATCGAAATCTTACGTAACACTTTTGGTCTTGATGTGAATGCGTAATAATTAAAATAAGATTTTGTAATTTTTAAAACTACCAAACGGATTAATTTTGGTAGTTTTTTTATGCCCAAATTGAAATAAACTAAATACATAATCAATCTAAAAACTGAAATTTGAATAAAATATTCTTTAATTTTAAAAATTGATAACCGTCTAATATACTGACTCTTAAAACGAAAGACAGCACTCTGAATTACCACTCATCAAAGACTATACTATTGCTTTGGCACAGTTGTTGAAAATATCTTAGCAACAATGACATTGAAATAAAAACAATTTAAAATATAGGAATTATGAGAACATTAAAATTATTAGCCGTTGGAATCTTATTAGTAGTATCAAGTTCAGTTGAAGCACAAGTATCTCTAAATGTAAATATCGGTAGTCGTCCTGTTTGGGCTCCTACTCAGGGGTATGCTAATGTTGGGTTTTACTATGTACCCGAAGTACATGCTTATTATGATACTCGTTCTTCAGTTTATGTTTACCAAAATGGAAACAATTGGGTACGATCTAGAAATGTACCTTACCAATATAGAAATGTAAATTTAAATCATTCCCGTATCGTTGCATTAAATGGTTATAGAGGAAGCCGTCCTTATGAGTCTTATAATTATCACAAACCACAGCAACGTGTTGCTTATGTAGAAAAAAACAGCAAACACAATTATCATGATAAATATTATGATAAAAATGATCACAAAAAAGGGAATAGTAAAAAATACAAAAACAAACATTAATAGCTTTACTATTTAAAGCGGTGATTTACAAAGGAGCATTTTACATGCTCCTTTTTTTATACCTAATGAGAAGTGATTCAACCTAGTTTTTGTAGTTATTATAAAATTATAGATAATCAAAAAATGATTGAATTAGGCCCCTTAACGACTACCTTACCATCGTGCCAAAAATATCCCAAATTAATATTTACAGTTAAATATAATCATCATGAAAATTTTAAAATTAGTAGCTCTTAGCCTTCTGTTCTTTGTATCAAGTGCAGTACAATCGCAAGTATCAGTAAATGTAAATATAGGCCCGCGTCCTACTTGGGCTCCAGCGGAAGGTTATACGACGGTTGATTATTACTACATCCCAGAGGTACAAGCTTACTACGATACGCACTCCTCAGTCTTTATTTATTTAAATGGAAGCAGTTGGGTACGCGCAAAAAACCTACCGTCTCGTTATAGTAAGTATGATATAAATTCCTGTCAGAAAGTAGTTTTAAAAGGCTATAAAGGGGATAAACCATACCAGCATTTTGACAGCCATAAAAAACAATACAAGGCTTATAAAAAGGAAAACAAGAAGAATAACAGCAAAAAAAGTAATAAAAAACATTAGTCTTATAAAGACCTGAAGTAAAAAAAAAGAGCACAATTGATGCTCTTTTTTTTGTTAAGAAAAGTTGAAAATCAAAGCTTAAAAAAATTTAATTACTACATTTGAATTTATTGCAAATTAACTACTTGAATATGCATCAAAACCGTACTTTTTCTTTATTAATTTTTCTTTTATCGTTTCAAATTATTTGTGCTCAAAAACCACAAAAACCAAATTCTGCAGAAATTTACAATCAGATTCAAAAATTAAATTTTCTTGGTTCGGTACTTTACATTGCTGCTCATCCAGATGATGAGAATACCAAACTAATTTCATATTTATCAATAGAGAAGAAAGCGCGAACTGCTTATTTGTCCCTAACGCGAGGAGACGGCGGGCAAAACTTAATTGGACCAGAATTGCGTGAGCAGTTGGGAGTTATTCGAACTCAAGAACTTTTGGAAGCTCGCAAAATTGACGGCGGGCAACAGCTTTTCTCGCGAGCAAATGATTTTGGTTTTTCTAAAAATCCTAAGGAAACATTAGAAATATGGGATAAGGACAAAGTTTTATCTGATGTTGTTTGGGCAATTCGAAAATTTCAACCAGATGTCATCATTAATCGCTTTGACCATCGCACTGCTGGAAACACACATGGACATCACTCTGCCTCTGCCCTTTTGAGTGTAGAAAGTTTTGACTTGAGTAACGATGCTTCTATATATTCTGATCAATTAAAGTACGTAAAACCATGGCAAGTGACGCGACAGTTTTTTAATCCTTCTTATTGGTTTTATGGGAGTCAAGAAAGATTTGATGCTGCTGATAAATCAAATTTCATTAAATTTCAAACGGGAGTTTACTACACTAATTTAGGAAAATCAAATGCTGAAATTTCGGCATTGAGTAGAAGTAGCCATCAATCACAAGGTTTTGGAAGTACAGGAACACGTGGTGAGGAAGTAGAATACCTAGAACCGATAAACGGCAAAGCTTTATCATCAAATACAGATCTATTTGACGGTATCGATACTAGTTGGAATCGCGTAAAAAATGGAAAAAACATTGGTGACCTAATTACCAAAATAATAACCTCATACGATTTTACAACTCCTTCTAAAAGTATTCCAAATTTGATCAAAGCCTATGAAATGGTACAGTCATTAGAAGATTCAAATTGGAAAAAAATCAAGACAGAAGAAATTAAAGAATGTATTATAAACTGTGCTGGTCTATATCTAGAAGCTGTCGCCAACCAACCAGAAGTCATCCCTGGACAATCTGTTCAAATAACGATAGAGGCAATTAATAGAACTGATGCTCAAATTAACTTAGCAAGTATCACGACTTACCCTAATCAAATCACTACTGCACAAAGTAAATCACTACTTAATAATCGTGATCTTAAATTTAACACAACTATCACCATACCTGAAACCGCAGAATTTACTGAGCCATACTGGTTAAAAGAAGAGGGAACACTTGGAATGTATATTGTTAATGATCAGGAAAAAATAGGCATTCCGGATATTATTAGAGATAATAAGGTTGCATTTAATCTTACTTTTAATGGTATTGCAATTAAAGTAGAACGACCAATAGTTTACAAGTACAATCACCCATCGAAGGGCGAAATGTATCAATTTTTAGATATAGTCCCTGAAGTTTCAACTAGATTTAAGGAAAATGTAGTTCTTTTCAACAATGATTATTCAAAGGAAATAGCAGTTGTTGTGAAGTCTGGAAAAGAAAATTTAAAAGGTGAGCTAAAATTAGAGCTATCAAAGAACTGGATTTCTTCTCCACAAAAATTTAATTTCAACTTAGAGAAATCTGGAAGTGAAAAAACTTTTTACTTTAAAGTAACGCCACCCGCAAAAGCGGATGAAATATTTGCAAATAGTATAGTACTAATCGATGGGAAAAAGTTCAATTCTGAGCAAACTATTATCGAATATCCGCACATTGCAAAACAGCAGATATTACAGCCTGCGGTGTCAAAATTCATTAAACTCGATATTAAAACTGGATCACAAAAGATAGGTTATATCATGGGCGCTGGTGATGCAGTTCCTGCAAGTCTGTTACAAATGGGTTATGATGTTACTTATGTAGATCCTGATGAAATAAATGCATCAAATATAAAATCATTTGACGTAATCATTACAGGAATTAGGGCATACAATACAGTCAATTCTTTAGTCAACAAACAGCAGCTTTTATTTGATTTTGTCAAAGATGGTAAAACAATGATTGTTCAATATAACACGCCTAGTTTACTACCAGGTGTGCAACTAGCTCCTTTACCGCTTAGTATTTCAAATAATAGAGTTACTGAAGAAGATGCGAAAATTACTTTCCTAGCTCCAAATCATGATGTTCTGAATTATCCTAACAAAATTACGGAGGCTGATTTTAAAGGTTGGAAACAAGAGCAAGGCTTGTATTACCCCAATAAATATGATGCAGCTTTCACTCCAATTCTGTCTTCTCATGATACTGGTGAACAAGCAGTTGACGGTGCTTTGTTAATTGCCCCTTACGGTAAAGGACACTATGTTTATACTGGTTTAAGCTTTTTTAGAGAATTGCCAGAAGGAGTTTCTGGAGCATTTCGATTAATGGCTAATTTAATTTCGTTACAAAATAAAGATTCCAATAAAGATTCTAAAACAGATAAATAAGACACTATGGAACCAAAAAAAGCTAGAAAATGGGAGAAAAAATACAGTTGGGTGCTAATTGCTAATGTCATTTACATCACTATTTTTTATTTAATAATGAAATTATACTCTTAAGCTGATGCAAATATTTGACTGGATTATTCTAATTGTTACTTTACTTTTCATTGTAATCTATGGAGCATGGAAAACAAAAGGCAGCAAAAATGTGCAAGATTTTATCCTAGGTGGAAATGAGACACCATGGCATACTGTAGGTTTATCTGTAATGGCTACTCAAGCAAGTGCCATTACCTTTCTGTCGACTCCAGGACAAGCCTACCATGATGGAATGGGTTTCATACAATTCTATTTTGGATTACCGATTGCAATGATCGTAATCTCATTGACGTTCATCCCTATTTATCATAAATACAAAGTCTTTACAGCTTACGAATATTTAGAAAAGCGTTTTGACCTAAAAACACGTTCCTTGGCAGCAGTTCTATTTTTGTTTCAACGAGGTTTGGGAACAGGATTAACAATTTATGCACCGGCAATTATATTATCAGCGTTATTAGGATGGAACCTTACTTACATGAATATCATCATAGGTTGTATGGTAATCATATATACTTTTTCTGGCGGAACAAAGGCTGTAAATGTTACTCAGAAGCAACAAATGTTTGTTATTATGTCGGGAATGATGATTACATTTTTCCTAATATTGAATTATTTACCAAATGAAATGACTTTTAGCAATGCGCTGCACATCGCCGGTGCCAATTCGAAAATGGATATTGTAAGTTTTTCGACCGACCCTGAAGACAAATATACTTTTTGGAGTGGTATTACAGGTGGATTTTTCTTGGCTTTGGCCTATTTTGGAACCGACCAGTCGCAAGTGGGACGCTACTTATCGGGAAAATCAGTGCGGGAAAGTCAGATGGGATTGATAATGAATGGGTTCTTAAAGGTACCAATGCAATTTTTTATATTATTAACTGGAGTAATGGTTTTTGTTTTCTTTCAATTCAATCCAGTTCCATTAAACTTTAATCCGAACAATAAGATTGCCATAGAAAAGTCATCATACAAAGATGAATATCATGTATTAGAAAATGATTTGCTTACGCTCTCAGAGGACAAAAAAGTTATTAACTTACTATATATTGATCAACTAAATCAAGATTTTGATAATCCGATTTTGAGGAAAGAATTGGTTGCTTTGTCATTAAAAGAAAAAGATTTAAGAGACCGAGCTAAAGAAATCATTATCAAAGCTGATAGTAATAGTGAGACAAATGATAAAGATTACGTTTTTTTCCACTTCATCCTGCATTATTTACCTACTGGATTGGTTGGATTATTATTGGCGGTAATTATATCTGCAGCGATGTCATCTACTGCCTCAGGATTGAATGCACTGGCATCTACTACAGCTATAGACATCTATAAACGAAATGTAAAAGAAGAGAAAACAGAGAAACACTATTTATACGCAACAAAATTATTTACTTTATTATGGGGAATAATTGCCATTCTTTTTGCTTGTGTGGGAACACTTTTTGAAAACTTGATTCAACTTGTAAATATTATAGGATCAATATTTTACGGTACAGTTCTTGGAATTTTCCTAGTCGGATTCTACTTTAAATTCGTAAAATCTAAAGCAATTTTCTATAGTGCGGTAACAAGTCAATTGACAATTTTTGTGATATATTATTTTACGAATATAATTTATCCTAGCGGTAAAGAAACACTGGGTTATTTATGGCTCAATTTTATTGGAGCAATGCTTACAATTGTATTGTCAATGTTGTTACAGCTATTAATGCGTAATGACAAAGAAGTTATAGTTTCGCAACAGTAAGCATTTACTATATTGTGTACTAAATAAGTACGAAAGTAGATGTATTGGTTACAACTATAACTGCAAAAACCATTAAAAATCTAGAATATACATAACGTGCATTCTAGTTTTTTTAATGGTTTTATAATTTTAAAGAAGTCTAATAAATAAAGTTCTATTTGAATTCTGCTAATGATTTTTCGATAATCTCTAAACACTCTTGTATTTGAGCTTCAGTGATTACTAAAGGCGGAGCCAAGCGAATTTTATTTCCATGAGTTGGTTTTGCTAATAAACCATGGTCTCTAAATTTCAAGCAAATATTCCAAGCCAGATCAGATTCCTCATCGCAGTCGATTACAATCGCATTCAATAATCCTTTTCCTCGCACAAGCGTAATCAACGAATTATTCTCTGCTATCTTATTCAAACCGTCTCTAAGAATAACGCCCAAACGATCTGCATTTTCAGCTAAACGTTCGTCTTTAATTACTTCTAATGCCGCCACCGCAACAGCTGCCGCAACTGGGTTTCCACCAAAAGTAGAACCATGTTGGCCTGGTTTTATAACATTCATTATTTCGTCATTAGCTAATACGGCTGACACAGGGTATACACCACCTGAGATAGCTTTTCCTAAAATTAGAATATCTGCTTTTACCTCAGGCGTATTTTCACAGCCATTGGTACAAGAGCAATTTCCGCAAGTAGCCAATAATCTTCCTGTACGCGCAATACCTGTTTGAACCTCGTCTGCAATGAATAGGACATTATGCTTTTCACAAAGTGCTTTTGCCTTCGCTAAGTAACCTTCAGCTGGAACATAAACCCCCGCTTCTCCCTGGATAGGTTCAACCAAGAAGCCTGCTATATTTTTAGAAGATGCTAAAGTCTTTTCTAGCGCTTCAATATCATCGTAAGGTATTTTTATAAATCCTTCTGTGAAAGGACCAAAACTCTTGCGAGCTCCTTCATCATTTGAAAAAGAAATAATTGTAGTCGTTCTTCCGTGAAAATTATTTTCACACACAACAATTTGCGCTTGATTTTCAGCAATTCCTTTTACTTCATACGCCCATTTTCTGCATAATTTCAGTGCCGTTTCGACTGCCTCTGCACCTGTATTCATGGGTAAGACTTTGTCAAAATTAAAATATTTGGTGATGTACTCTTCATAAACACCTAATTGATCATTATGAAAAGCTCTTGAAGTTAAAGTTAATTTTTGAGCCTGATTGATCATCGCGCCTACAATTTTGGGATGACAATGCCCTTGATTAACGGCGGAATAGGCAGATAAAAAATCAAAATATTTTTTACCATCAACGTCCCATACAAATACGCCCTCTCCTTTATCTAATACTACAGGTAAAGGATGGTAATTATGAGCGCCATATTGATTCTCCTTGGATATTAATGATTCAGATATAGAAGAAAGTTCGTTTTGTACTTGTTGCATGATGTCGTTTTTTATGCTTTAAGTTACAAAAATAATGCTATTTTTCTACTTTAATACTTATAAAGATTCTAAATCAGTGGTGTTTTGAATCTAAACGAAATAATGGATAAATTTAAATTCTATACAGTGTTAATCCCTTTCAAGTGCTTGAATGGTTTTTATTTAAAACTTAATTACTTTATAATTAGAAATATAATGTAAATTCGCCACTTAACTAGCAAATATCTTTCGATCTCCAATTGTTATAAATTGTTTTTGATACTATGCGCTGGCTATTACCAACTTCCTTTTTAAATTGTACAGTATTAATATCTAAGTAATGAAAAATTGTTTTTTAATTTTTATTGTATTTTTATTCTTCTCCTGCGCCAACTCTAAAGCTATTGACAGTAGGTCGGACTCCCTACTTAATAAATATAGCAAATCAATTAATGAGGCCGATTTAAGAAAGCATCTTTACATCATCGCATCAGACTCTATGGAGGGAAGGCAAACAGGCTCTATTGGTCAAAAATATGCTGGTCGGTATCTGATCAATCAATATAAGAGAAACGAAATAGCTCCTGCTGCAAATACTACTGATTACTTACAATTCATTCCTTCGTCTGCTTTAAAAACGAGAGGCGGACAATTTTTGGATAGTTCAGAAAACATTGCCGCATTTATAAAAGGAAGCGAAAAACCAGACGAAATCATAGTTCTGTCTGCTCATTATGATCATGTTGGTGTAAAGAATGGAATCATTTTTAATGGTGCAGATGACGATGGATCGGGAACCGTTGCATTATTGGAAATTGCTAAAGCTTTTAAAGAAGCGCAGAAAGACGGTCACGGTCCAAAGCGATCTATATTATTTCTACATGTTACCGGGGAAGAACATGGTCTTTTGGGTTCGAAATTTTATTCCGAAAACCCATTATACCCTTTAGAGAATACAATTAGCGACATCAATATTGATATGATTGGTCGACGAGATGCCGATCATTCACAAAGTAATAATTATGTTTATGTAATTGGCGCAGAACGTTTGTCTACTGATTTACTAAATATCGTGATTGCTGCTAATGAGAAAAGTTCTAAGATTGATCTAGACTTTAGATATACTGAGAATAATGATCCTAGCCGATATTATACCCGTTCAGACCATTACAATTTTGCGAAGAATGGTATTCCTTCTGTATTCTTTTTTAATGGTGTCCATGCTGATTATCATAAAAGTACAGATACTGTTGATAAAATTGAATTTGACGCATTGACTAAAAGATCACAACTTGCTTTTGCAGTAGCATGGGAACTTGCTAATCGTGAAAATCGCATCACAGTAGACAAAAAGTAATTATACTTAGCGCTTATAAATAGTAACAGCACATATCAACTGGATATTTTATAAACTAAAAAAGCCATTATTTATAAAATAATGGCTTTTTTAATGTTTTGACAGTTGCTTATTTCATACCAAATTTCCAATCAAATTCGTCTTTTTGATTGATAATTGCACCAATCTCAAATTTAACGACTTCATCAAATTCGGTTTGAAAGATTATCCAGTTTTCTTCGTTGAAGTAATTTTCAAAAGTATCAAATTCTTCTTGTGTGAATTTGATTATATTTTTTTTACTCAAATCTTTTTTAACATCAACGATCTTTTTAGAAATAATTTTAGTTCCTAGTAGATCTAATTCGGGACTTGAGGCTACTATGTATCCCAATTTAAATTCTTCATCTTTATATAATGTCAAACGCATTTTTAATAGGTTGTACACTAATATAAGATTTTCGTCCTCGTCCTTGTATTCTTTGGATGGTTTACCGTAGATCGCAACAATATCCTTCTGCTTCATCCCGAAAAGCAATTTATCTATTCCGTTTTTAAGATTTATTTTCATTTCTTAATTCTGTTTTTTATTTAAGCGTATAGTGTTATGAGGTTAATTTGCCTCTTTTATCGTCAAATCGGTATCGTAATATAAAATAAATACTCCTTTATTTGTATATCCACCATCTGACTTACGGTAATATTCAAATTGATTATCAATCTGTTTTGTCGCTACTGAATTCACTGTGTCTTCGAACTTAACATCTTGAACTAATCGCATCATAGTATCAAAAGTAACATCAAATCCACGAGTCGAATAGGTATCTGGGAAAACATTATTTAATTGCTTGTAATTTCTATCAAAAGCCATAGCTTCTGGACTTATGTTCTCGCGAGTAACAGAAGGATACATTAATTTTAACTTCACCAAGTTATCAATTTTAATTTCTTCGAAATTTAAAGTATCATTTGGTTCTAAAATTACTAATTGTACTTGATAATCTTTCATGACACCTATCATCATTGAAATAGTGCTTTTAATCATCCAAGTATTTCCAGTTTCCATTACAACATAGTTCATTTTACCCTTAACTAGCAAGCTTTTAAAACTTTCTACAGAAACACTCCCTTTGTCCGTAAATGCTACAAAAGGAACTCCTTTTTGATTTTCCTTTATATAATCGATTATAGAAGTTTTCTTCTTATCTACTACTGCCATAATGTTTCCTCTATTAGCACGCATGTAATCAAACATAGTGTTTTTCACCGTTTCTTGTGAAGGAATTGTTTGGAATAAATTACGCATCGGATTCCCTACATCTTTCGATAACGGAGAGATTACAGGTGTATTAGATGTTGCTAATATTTGTGCCGCTACTTCAGCATTACTTTGATAGAAAGGCCCTATGATTGCATTTGCTGCTTGTAAATTATGTTGAGAGATTAGTTTGGCAACATCAGATCCATTTTTATTTTCTTCAGAATCGTAAATTTCTACATCGATAGGTAATCCTAATACTTTAGCGGAATCAATAGCCATCAAAGCACCTGAGTAAAAATCCATTGTCATGTCTAAAAACTTATCTTTCTTAAGACGACTTTGAATAGAATTTTCAGAATCACCTTCAACATGAGGAATATTAAATGGTAATAACAGCACCAATCGTTTACGCTTTCCTTCAGCAATCATTTTTGATAATGATCCAAATTCTTTCTTATTTTGAAACTTTGTAATCGTATTTGCTGGTACTTTTAGAATTGCGCCAATATTTACTCCATTATTCAAATCGGGATTAAGAGCGATTAATTGTTCTTGCGTCAAATTGAACTTTTTAGACAAGCTGTATAATGTTTCTTGAGGCTTTACTTCGTAACTAGTATATTCTACCAAGGTCTTAACATTACTTGAAGGTGTTAAAACAGTATTTTCTTGCTTTAATCCTACAGATGGTACATTATCGACTTCTTTTGGTCTACTACCTTTTATTAATAATTTATATCCCTTCGTTAAATTCGGAATTATCTCTGGATTGCGCTTTTCTAGTTCTGCTATTGTTATACCATATTGTTTTGCAATAGAATATTTTGTTTCTCTACGTTGTACTTCATGATAAACGGTCTTTTCTGGTGCAACATACGATTTTGCTGGAGCTGAAGCTGGCGCTTTGCTTGTTTTCGAAGGTACGACAAGTACTTGCCCTATTTGTACCCCATCCGTCGCTAGAAATGGATTTGCTTTTGTTAGCTCTTCTGCCGTAATATTGTACATCTTACTAATACCATACATAGTTTCCTTTGGCAATACTTCGTGTGAAGTAGTCTTCAAATTAAACTTAGATTGATTAGTTGCAGGTACAGCTGTTGCTGGAGTTACTGCTTTTGCAGTTGCAGAGGTAGACGCTTTGTAACCTCCTTTATTTGGAATAAGCAAAAACACATCTGGCTGAATTCCTCTTTGTGCATCAGGATTTAATTCATAAATATCATAAGGAGTAACTTGATATTTCTTAGCTATTTGTATCACTGTCTCACCCGCTACAACCTTATGCATGATTGTTTTTCCTTGCGAAAAAGATGTTGTTACTACTAGAAAAAAACTAAGAATTAATGCAAAAAAGTATTTCATTATTTATTTTTATAGAAATTATATTTTCAAAGATAACAAAACGGTACCAAATTTTGTTCCAAAAATCTGATACCGTTTCTATATTTATTACAACAAATGAATGTTGATTATTCCCATTCAATAGTTGCAGGTGGTTTAGAGCTAATATCATATACAACTCTATTTACTCCTTTTACTTTATTAATAATATCGTTGGACACTTTCATCAAAAAGTCATAAGGTAAATGAACCCAGTCAGCTGTCATTCCATCAGTAGATTCTACCGCACGCAATGCAACAACCTTCTCATACGTTCGCTCATCACCCATCACTCCAACACTGTTCACAGGAAGCAGAATCGCTCCAGCTTGCCAAACTTTGTCGTACAATCCCCAAGATTTTAAACCGTCGATAAAAACTTTATCCACATCTTGTAAAATTTGAACTTTTTCTAATGTAATATCTCCCAAAATACGAATAGATAATCCTGGTCCAGGAAAAGGATGTCTACCCAACAATTCAGGATCAATTCCTAGTGAAGCTCCTACTCTACGTACTTCATCTTTAAAAAGCATGCGCAAAGGCTCTACAATTTTCAATTTCATATAATCAGGCAAACCACCCACATTATGATGCGATTTAATTGTAGCCGAAGGTCCTTTTACAGAAACCGACTCGATAACATCAGGATATATAGTTCCTTGGGCTAACCAAGTTACATCTTCGATAAGGTGTGATTCAGCATCAAATACTTCGATAAAAGCATTTCCGATCGCTTTTCTTTTTAGTTCAGGATCTGTAACTCCAGCCAAGGCATCATAAAAACGTTGCGAAGCATCCACTCCTTTTACGTTCAAGCCCATTCCTTCGTATTGATCCAGTACGCTTTGAAATTCGTTTTTACGAAGCAAACCGTTATTTACAAAAATACAGTACAAGTTTTTTCCAATCGCTTGGTGCAATAAAACTGCTGCAACAGTAGAATCTACTCCTCCAGAAAGTCCTAAAACCACTTTGTCATTTCCTACTTTTTCTTTCAATTCTGCTACCATCTCCTCAACAAAAGCAGTTGGTGTAAAATTTTGCGGTACTTCGGCAATTTTTACCAAAAAGTTCTCTAACATTTTTCCTCCCTCAGTAGAGTGAAAAACTTCTGGATGGTATTGAATCGCATATGTTGTTTCTCCCTCAATTTTGTAAGCCGCAAACTCCACATCGTGAGTACTTGCTAGTTTCACACCATTGGTAGGCAACGCCTTGATACTATCACTGTGGCTCATCCAAACTTGACTGTTTGGCGAAATCCCCTCAAAGAAAACTTCGTCCTCCTTAATATATGACAAATTCGCTCTACCATACTCCCTTGTGTTTGATGCTGCAACTTCGCCACCACTAAAGTGTGACAAATATTGCGCCCCGTAACACACGGCAAGCATTGGCAATTTGCCTCGTATTTGCGACAAATCTGGGTGTGGCGCATCTTCTCCGCGAACAGAGAAAGGGCTACCTCCTAGAATTACTGCTTTATAACTGGACAAATCATCTGGAAAATGATTGTAAGGAAAAATTTCGCAGAATATATTTAATTCGCGAACTCTACGCGCAATCAGTTGAGTGTATTGCGATCCGAAATCTAAAATAAGTACGTTGTGTTGCATGACCGCAAAAATACTTTTAAAATTTGGAATGTAAAAACGGAATTTAATTTTTTTTCATTCTCTCAAAAACTAAATTATTACACCTACAAAAAGATGGATTTGGGCATGCCAACACTATAAAAAGGGGCTAAAAGTTGTTTGCAGTTACAAAGCCCCTTTCTATAGTGCTGTCGGGTGATACGCGCTACTTCGGTAGCTAGCTTCTCCCCCTCACGCAAGATTGTGGAAAACAGAACTTCATTTTGTCACGATAAATTTGCAACAAACGAAAAGTCTTTCTTATGACTTGTAAGAAAAAAAACAATATATTTGAAAACAAATAAAACGAAACAAACCTTCGCTTATCTATCCGATTTTGGGTGTATATACGAATGTTTGTTTCGTCTATATAATAGTTAGGCGTAATTTCAAAAACAATACTATGTCAGATAAACCTTTACGAGCTTTTAAATATTTTGAATTAGAATTAAAATCACTTGCAAGCTTTCTAATAGTTAACAATCCATATTACAAAGAATTAGAAGAAAATAATATTTGGGAACTTAACGACATCAAAAATGAGAAAATTAGAGTTGAAAGCTTACTAAACTTTCCTCCAACAACATCTGATTTTATTATTCGAAGCTTCGGGAAAAATATTTCTTTTTTAGGAAGAGAACTAGTATATATAAGGATTATTTCTGCATTAGAATTGTTTCTTGTTCAATCAGTAAGAGATATATTTAAACAAACGAGTGAACCTTTTAAAAGTAATCAAAAACGAGTTGAACTAAATTATTCTCAAATATTAAACATTTCCTCTGTTAGTGAAATACGTAACCATTTATTAAATAAAGAAACAAGACCGTTATCTAGCGCAGGATATGAAGATGTTGTCAAATATTATAAACAACAATTAGGTATCGATATAAGTAGTATTGGCGTCGGTTTACAGAAAATGAAATATTACCATCAGATAAGACATATATTAGTACATAGATTAGGAAAAGCTGATAAGAAATTTAAAAAAGATTTCGGATTTAATAAAACTTATATTCAAGTAACCGAAGACTTATTGGTAAACTTATTCAATGACGTCTATACTTATGCAGAAAAAGTTTCAGAGAAAGTAGTAAAATTAATTGATGACAATACCAAAATTGAGGTTTATAAACAATATAAAGGAGAACGTTTAAGAATAGAATTCGATTCAAAGATAACTGATAAAGTTAATTTTTTAGAACCTGAATTTCATTTTTGGGTAGGAGATGAAGTTTTTTATTTAGAGGATCTAGGAGTCCATATACTATCAAAAGGTTCGAGATATATTGTTGAGATTTGGGGCGAAGGTGATATTTTAAAATCCTATAAGAAAAATGTTAAGCAAAGATTGAGAACTTCAAAACATTTTGAAAACATATTAATAAAGCCAGTTCTTCATCCAAAAGTATTTAATGAATCTATAATACTTGCAGTTAGTAAGCTTTTACCTAAAAGTGGCCTTTGGCCAAATGATATTCGCAAAAATATTGCAATTAAACTCGGTATATCAAACAGTAATGTTGACAGAATTATTAAAGTTCTTAATGATAGAGGAATGCACTTGAAGCCCGAATAAAAACTACGCCTAACAGCCGTTTGGCAAGATTGGGGGTTTAGGCTGAATTTAAAGTTGGTTTTGTATTTGGAAAATTTGTGTTTAACCGAAAAATCCCGCATCTTTAGTCCCCAACCTCGCCAAGCGCCAGAACGTTAGCTGCAATAATACCAGAAATCATGAAAATAACAAATATAATATTAGAAGGAGTTGGAGGGATTAAAAATCTTACATTAAACTTTAATCCTAATATGAACATAATATGTGGACCTAATGGGATTGGAAAAACCACCATTTTAGAATCGATAGCACATCTATTTTCGAATGGACAGTCAAGCATTTTAAAAAGAAGTGTAAATTCTGAATATTGTAAAATAAAGGCGTTAGTGGAAAAAAATGGAGAAATCCTTCATGCTACATTAGAATTTGACACTTTCATTCCTGAAAAGTTAACACAAATGTATGGTTTACATGATTTTGCAAGTGAGATAATATCTTTAAAAACTTCTAGAACTTTTCAATACCAACTCCTTTCATCGGTTAATAGAGATTCAAACAAAGACGATTACACTTGCTGGATGGAGGCTATTAATGGAATTAATATACTAGACATAAAAAATTGGTTTGTTCATAGATATTTATATTCAGTTCATAAAAATGCATTAAGCCAAGAACAGATAAATAATTATGAACTTGCTAAACAATGCTTTTCATATCTTAATACTGATTTCACCTTTAGTAGAGTTGATGCTTCATCAAATGACATCATGATTAACACTCCAAGTGGTGAAATATATTATGAATATTTATCTTCTGGATTTAAATCAATCATTTCTATTTTATTTGGAATTATAAAAGAAATTGAATTTCGTTTCAAAGAACCAAGAGTAAATGCAAAGGATTTTGAAGGAATAATTGTTATCGATGAAATAGAATTGCATTTACATCCGGAATGGCAAGAAAAAGTTGTAAATATCTTAATGAAAGCTTTTCCTAAAGCACAGTTTTTTTTATCGACTCACAGTCCGCATGTCATTCAAAATTCATTACCAAAACAAATAATTGCATTAGGAATAGAAAATGGAGAAGTTTTCCAACGTGAACTTCCTGAAAGTGAGTATGGTTTTCAAGGATGGACTGTTGAAGAAGTTCTAACAGATATTATGGGAATGACTGATTTAAGAACATCAACTTTCAATAAGCTAATAGAAAACTTTGAAAGTGAAATTGAACTCGAGAACTATAAAAATGCAAATGAAATTTATACTAAAATTGATGAATTACTGCATCCGCAAAATCAACTTAGAAAACTTTTAAAATTTCAATTAATATCAATAGAATAGTTATGATTAAATTAGAACGAAATTATACTCCAATTCTATTGACTCCAAGTTTTGTTATTACTCAAAGTGCTGTTTTTGCCTCAACTGGAGAAGCAGTTTGGAATATAGAATGGTTAAAAGAAAGTCTACTTAATATAGGCTTAAATAAATGTTGTTACTGTGAATGTGATATAAAGGAAGAGAGTAAATATATGGAGGTTGAACATTTTGAAGATAAAAATCATTATCCTTCAAAAGTTCTTGATTGGGAAAACCTTTTACCCTCATGTAAACGTTGTAATGGTTCAAAAAGTAATCACGATGTCATAAAATATCCAATTGTAAACCCATTTAATATTGAACCAACAAAACATTTACAATTTAAATTATATAGAATTAGAAAAAAAGATGTAATAGGTCAAAATACAATTGATGCAGTAAATTTAAATCATATTGAAAGAGCAGTTAATAAAAGATTTGAGGTAGGACAAGGTTTAGAAGAATTAATTGATACAGCTTTAGAACGTCTTAAGTTGTATAAAGAAAATAATTTAACCGTTAGAAGAAACAAACTCCTTAATATTGTAGAAAAAACTCTAAAAGAATGCCAATCTAATTCCATTTATTCAGCAACATGCAGTACAATTTTACATTCAAACGATGATTATCAAGAAATACGAGATGAAATGATAACTTTAAAATTATGGGATTCTACTTTTGAAAACTTACATTTATTATCAAAAAGACTATCGCTTGAATAATTACTGCAGCTAACATCAGTTACACGAGATTTGGGCATTTGGTTTAATTTAAATATGGTGTTGTATTTGAAAAATTTGGCAAATCCGAAATATTACGCATTCTTAATCCCAAACCTCGTGTAGCTGCGGGACGTTAGGCGACATTTTAAAAAAAAACTGAGAGAAAATTATGAGTGGATTTAGATTATATAGCCTAGAATTAGATAATAAATCAATTAATACCGATAGAATTGAGTTGATTAATGATTTAGACTCTAAATACGATAATTACTTCACTCTAATAATTGGAAATAATGGAACAGGAAAAAGTAGAATATTAAGCGAAGTTGCTAGGTTTTTCAACAAGTTAAATCAAGAAATCACTCAACCCAATCTATTTAAGGATTCAAATTTTGAATACAATTTTACACCTTCAAAAATAATAGCTGTAACAAATAGTATTTCAGACAAATTTCCTATTGACCAAAGCTTTAGAACCTCGCGAAATTCAACTCAAGAATTCTATCATAGAGATTTTAATTATAACTATTTAGGCACTAGAAATAGAATTAATAGTTTTTCAAATAAAGCTTTAATGAATCGAGCTCTTGAAATAGTTTTTGAAAGCTATTCTCAGTTTGATGTTTCAAGAAATTATAGACATATATTTGATTACCTAAATTATGAACCAGTAATAAAATTGAACTACAGACTTGACAGTTCTTACTTTGAAAAAAGTAAGGATATTACCCCTAAAACATTAATCAATTATATTGAGGAATCTTCTGCAAATAGGTTTGTTTATAGAAATGACAGTCTAATAAATATTGTTAAAGAAAGAGCTAATGAACTGTGCGATTTTATATTAGACAAATTATATTATCGAAAAACAGAAAATGAATTAACCATTAATTTTTCAGAGAAAAATATAGGTAGAATTCGTAGAGACAACTCATTGTACAGCGAAAATGTTTATGAATACGACTTAATCAATATTTTAAGAAGAATAGGACTTATTAGAACATTTGAGATTCATGTCTTTAAAAAGGGAGGAACTCCATTCAATTTTAGTGAAGCAAGTTCAGGAGAAGCTAACATTTTATCAACTTTACTATCACTTGTTCCTCTATTAAAGGATAATAGCTTGATATTAATTGACGAACCCGAAATCAGTCTTCATCCTCTATGGCAAGCCAAATATATTGACTTATTAAATAAAATTTTAGAGAATGTTTCTGGGTGTCACGTAATTATTGCCTCTCACTCGCCTTTCTTGGCATCTGATTTAAAGCCAAATAATTCTTCTGTAGTATCTCTAAAAAATAAAAAAGGAATTATCTCAGCAAATACAATTGACAAATCAACTTACGGATGGTCAGCTGAAGATATTTTGCTTAATGTATTTGAAATGCCATCAACAAGGAATATTGACCTATATGAAAATGTCTCCAAAGCACTTGCTTTATTAGCAAAAAATGATAGTTCAAAAGAATCATTAATTACAATACAAAATAAACTACGAAATTTTTATCCATATATAATGGATAATGACCCGATGAAAACTGTTATTAAGGCCATTTTTGAAGCAAGTAATAATGAGTAATAGTATTCAAACTCCATATAATTTTACAGCTGTTGAAACGGCGATTATTTCTCAAAATTTCAGTACTCATAATGATTGGGTAAAGATTGTCTTTAATCCAATCAAGCAAAACATTATAACACATTTACGAGCTCAACAAAACAATTTATGTTGTTATTGTAAGTATCAACTAGGCTTTGACATTAAACAAGTAGATATTGAACATATAATTCCAAAGTCAGAATACCCTAACTTTACTTTTAAATCTCTAAACTTAGCCTTAAGTTGTCCTGCTTGTAATACAAAGAAAAGTACTAAACCAGTTCTGTACAATGCAAATGCAAATTATCCTGCTGATGGAACAAATTTTAAAATAGTTCACGCTCACTATGATGATTATTCAAATCACATCGACATTATTCAAAATTGTTTATTTGTCGCAAAAACAACAAAAGGAAGTGAAACTATTACTTTCTGCGAACTATTCAGATTAAGTACTGTCGAAGAAAGAGCTAAAGCATATCAAAATATAGGGCCAAATATATTAGAACAATTAGTTGGTGAATTAACAAATCCACACACGCAAAATAAACAACAATTAATTGATATTATTAAAAATGCTATAAAATAAACGTCGCCTAACAGCGGTTTGCAAAAATGGCGAAATATGTGGTAAATTCACGTTTATCTTTCGCAAGAAATTTTATCTTAACCGAAAATAATCGGTCACGAAGTTCGTCACTTCTGCAAGCCGCGACACGTTGGGCAACATATTAAACCAAAATGCGAATGAAAAAAGTATCAATATTAATTTTTTTTAGTTTAATTTCTTGTAGTAAGAATTTTGTCCGAATTGAAAATGGTTTTACTAAAATTAACGATGAATATCTAGATAGAAATAAACTAATTGAACAGATAAAACCAAATAAAGATTATATCTATTGGGATTATGCTACATTCACACCCGATTTATATAAAAATAAAAAAGAGGTGATTAGAAAATATGGTGATACATTAATTAGAAATAGTTATACTTTTTATCCTCCTCAATCAGGTTTCTTTAATGGATGTTTACCAGGGACTTGTTTTTCATATGTTACATATATTGAAAACGATGATGTTCATTATGTCACAGATGAAACAGAAATGAAAAAATTCATTGGCAAAATTGATAATCTTGCAGAAGCTATTCTAATTTTAGAAATGTATGATTTGTGGTTTGACCATAAAGAAAAAAAAGCGGGTTCGTTTAAAAAGACAACTAATGGATTTGAATTATATATGATGAAAGCTAAAGGTTGCCCCGAAACAAAGGAATCTATAAAAGTCGAAATAGACTCAATTGGAAACTTTAAGTTGAAGAATAATGGCGTTTATTACAAATCTAACAATTGTAATATGTCATAAATACGATTGCCCAACTGCCATTTTGAGCTAGCTGGAATTTAGTGGAATTACCGTTTCGTATCAAGTTTTCGTTAAGCCGAAAAATTAGCGGTTACGAACTTCCAGCCATCTCAAAGCAGCAAACCGTTAGGTGTTATTTTAAGAAAAAAAGTGAGAAGACAATGAAAATCAAACAAATCATATACGGATTAATAGCTGTTTTTATTTCCAGTTGTACAGGTTACACCAAGAAAGATGGAAAGGTTTATTTGAGAAGTTCAAATGAAGCAAGAATAGGAGTTAATTATGCAGAAGTTAAAAATGCGGATTATGAAACTTTCAAAGTAATAGATCACAATTTGAATATTGACCTTGCATTGGACAAAAATCATGTTTTCATTGATACGTCAATATTAGAAAATGCTGACCCAAAAACCTTTGGACACGTAAAAGATTATTACTGGAAAGACAAAAAAAATGTGTATCTCTTGCAGTTTGGAAGGACAGATGCTAGAATCATGGGTGCAGAACCAACTACTTTTAAAGTTATTAAAGATCTTCTATGGTCACTTGACAAGAATAATGTTTATTATGAATTTGACAAATTAGAGAAGGTAACTCCACACCTCTTTGTTGCAATTGACGAAAATTGGGGAAAAGATAATCGCTACTATTACTACCAAACTTTAAGAGTTGACTCATTAGATTATGAATCAGCAGAGATTATAAAATCTTATTTCATGAATGAACCAGCGAAACCTTCAAAATACATAAAAGATAAAAATCATGTTTTTTTCCATAATAAATTAGTGAAAGATGCTAATTCCAAAACATTTAAAGCGGACGGAGTAGGTTGGTTCGGACATGATGACAAGTATATGTTTGACGAGGAGAAAAATAAAGGATTATTAACCACAGAATACAAAAAAACATATATTGACAAAAAATAAAAACAACACCTAACAGCCATTCCTATGTAAAGCATCGTTTAGTTATTAACAACTTTTGAGAGGGTTATATGTAGGGTGTTTTTCGAGTATAGAATTCCAGCCCAACGGCTTGTTGAAAAAGTTGGAAACAACTTTTTGTCCGCCGAAGGCATAGGACTGAAAAAGTTATTCTAACTTTTTCAATGATGCCAAGAATTTATTCCTCTTTTGTTTCATATTGTTTCCTTTCATAATCTTAAAGCTCACACTCCTATGTGTGGTCTGCTTTTGGCAGCCACCAGCATCAGTATGATTGTAAGACCCAAGAGCTTCGCTTGAACTAGCGAAGCAATAAATAAAATAGCTACCGACTTTGAGTTGTGGCTTCATTTGATTGAACCACCATGGCTGTTTTGTAGTCTATTTTTCTTGTATGATTGAGCTTGTTAAGAAGGTTAATTTTATTGTTCTACCCCGATGTCTGTCGGGACTAAATTTTTATTTATTTGATAAGCAGTTTCCGTTTTGATGACTGATAAAATTCTGCGGGCCATTTTATGGGCAACTTTTATAATGACACTTTTTACGTTTTTTCCTTGATGTTTTCGGTAGTAATTCTGCATTTCTGTATCTTTTCTAATAGCGATCCAATCGGCTTCTACTAAATAACTCCTAAGGTGAGATCGACTCCTCGGCGTAATTCCTAAACATTTCTCACTATCGTCACTGTTGTAAATTCCGGGAACTAATTCAATAAAGGAACTAAATTGGCTTTCATTATTAAAACGGTGCAAATCTCCACACTCTGCTAGAATAATATTTGCTAAATAGCCCCTTTGTGATAGCTTCCAGCATGTGCCCACATACTATCTCTTACCACAGCTATCTGTCAGTAGATTTAAAAAAAGTCTAATCCCAACAATTATAGACAATAGTTGACATAATCTCAAAACTCCCTGATACTTCTAAAAACCAAAAAGCTCCCTTACCACAATAAATACCATTAAACTTCACCATTTTACCGCTGATTTTTGTAATTATAAAAGACAGAAAAAACTTGGGTGGTTATTTTGCAAATTCATCAAAGTTGCTTACACTTGCAGGAAAATTAATCCTACAAGAAAAAATGAAAAAAGCAGCCCTAATCGTTTTATACGCATTGATAACCAATCAAATGGATGCGCAATTTATAAAAGAAAGATCACTTAACCTTTCGTTTGGTTATGGCTTGACGTTCCCGTATGAGGAAGAAGTTGATATTATAAACAGTGGGGTTTATGCGCAGGCAGAATATGTATTAACAGCTAGTAAATGGATTGCTTTTCGACCTTATGCAGGTGTACTATTTACCAAGTCGAATGGTACAGATATAAACGGCAATTTTACACCCTATAAAGCCACCACAAATGCACTACTATTGGGAGCAAAAGCTAGACTAACTTTTCCAATCCCTTATATTGCTCCCTATGTAGAATCTGGTATTGGTGCTTCTATAGGACGTTTCAAATCTATTACACCCTACTCAGAACGTGACGAAAGCGGAATTATACATCATATTCCGTTTAGTTTAGGGCTATCAATTGGTCGCAACCATAATCTTGATATTGCCTTTACTTATTATTTCCAACCTTTAGTACAGCAAATTGCAGGAGCATTAGCAATTGGTTATACAATTCCGCTGCGAAGCTAGTAATTAACATATAAGATTTCTATTAAAATAGATGCATCAAGATTCATTAAAAAATAGCAGCTAAACGTTAAACTTTAACTATGAGAATAAATTTCTGCTTATCTACAAATAGCTAAAATCATAAATATATTTAATATTCTTACTCAAGTAGAAGACTATCAAAGTCTGCACACAATTGTAAAAAACAGCCGTTCTATTTACATTCTTAAGTTTTTATACATAACTTAGCTATTGATTATTAATTAAAACTACTATATTATGAAAAACAAAAGTATATGGTGTTTCGCTTTACTTTCAATTGCTTTACAGAGTTGCAAAAACAATGAATCTGAGAATGCAGATAAAGATAAAAAAGTAGAAACCGCTAAAATAATAAGCACTGACTGCTACAAAGCAATTTATGAGGCAGACACACTCGATTTACAGATTAATACTTTGGAAGATGGTGAAATAACCGGTGATCTTATGATGAATATTGCCAATACGCCAGTTAGAAGTGGAGAAGTTGTCGGGAAATTTAGTGGTGATACCTTATATGCAAGCTATACCTTTATTGAAGGCGAAAATAAAAAGATTACTTTCAAGAACCCAATGGCTTTTTTAAAACGTAATAATCAACTCATTCTTGGAAATGGTCAAATAGTAACCACCATGGGAGCTTCTTATTTCGAGAAAGGAACAAAAATCGATTATGACAATGTAAAATATAAATTTGATGCTGTGGCTTGCGCAGATAGTACAGCTACAAAATAAAAAATAGTTTGACAACTAAAATTGGCAACTGATATATTCAGTTGCCATTTTTTTTATAATAAAAACTGAATATACCAGCTTAAAAATCTTTAGTAGTCATGAACAGAAGTTGCACATACATTTCGAATAAAAAATTACTCCTTTACAATTATAAATTTACCTTTTACGCCAGTATCCCAATTTTCCCAGAAATCGGAACGAACTAATTTACCCGTATCGTCATAAATTTGAAATTCAGCTGTATTCCCTCCCAACGTACCGCGATTCAAGGCTTCAAGTTCAAAAGTATTAATTCCTTCCTTAAATGTAATTCGGAAAGTTTTGTATCTATTCTGTAATAATAGGCGACTTTCTACATCACGATTATTTAAAGTAGCTTTTATCAAATCGCCATCTATTTCTCCAAAATCACGACACATTACATCAAAATACTTTGATTTTGTTCTAATATCACCAAAATTTACATCGATTTGGACTAAGTTTCTAGGGTCAACCTTCATGCCTCTACTAACAAGCGAATGCTCTAAACTTTGACTTAATTTATTTTTTAATACTTGACCAGGATCATCAAAATCAGGTTTTTTTACAATCATAGAAAAAGGCTCTGGTTCGATTCCATTAGAATATGTGGGGTCTTCAGTAATTGGTTTTACATCTTTTGGGTCCACCACGGGAACCACTGCAAATAAATCTTTATCATCTACTTTTTTAGGTGTCTCTTTCTTTGTGGCTGTGGGTGGTATTGCTGTAGGCGGAATCACCTTGAAGGTTTTATTCAACTCAAATTGTGAGTAACCCGTTGTGGTTATTCCCAACATACATATAAAAAAAAGAAACTTCTTCATAGCGTACTTTTAAAGACTCAATTTGTTGTTTTATTTTTCAAAAATAGAAACTACAAGTTCATAAATAACTTTTAGACTTCAATTTAACTTTACTTTATTATCCTCCTTAGCACGAAATGCATTTCATTTGAAATTAAAATAATGTTCAACTTCAGGTGAATCACTAATATATTAGATACAGAATACCCATTTTAATCTGCGAAATGAAATTTTAAACTTTTTTATTTTCGAAAATAAACTAGATAGGTAACAATCCTACTATTTACATTTTTTAAAACGAATTCGAAGGTTTGTTATTTCACATTTTTTTTTAAATTGCAAAAAATATACCAAAGTTACAATAACAACACAACACACTAATAATCAAGTCAAAATAAATAATATGAAAAGAGAAAACATCCTTACAGGTTCACCATGGGAAGATAAAATGGGATATTGTCGTGCAGTGCGCATAGGTAACATTATTGAAGTTTCGGGTACCGTAGCCATTATTGATGGTGAAAATGTAAAAGCTGATGATGCTCATGCTCAAACTCTAAATATATTGGAGAGAGTTGAAAAAGTATTGGAAGAATTGAACTCAGGTATGAAAGATGTAATTCGTACTCGTATCTTTACTACAGATGTAAGTACTTTTGAAGCTGTTGCTACTGCTCATGCTACCTTTTTTAAAGATATCAAACCTACGACAGGTTTTTACGGAATTAATCAACTTGTTGCACCTGAATATTTGGTTGAAATTGAATTGACAGCTGTTCTTTCTGAATAAACAAAATCTTTGGACTGCATTCCTACTTTAAAACAAATTAATGTTAGAAAAAGTCACTATTACACTGCCTATCATACTCAAATGGATTTTCATTTGTGTTTTGATAGGCATTTTTTCTGGTTCGGCCTCTGCTTTTTTCTTGGTTTCTTTAGAATGGGTGACTCAAGTGCGAATCGATAATTCATGGATTATCTGGTTATTACCTCTAGGTGGTCTGGTTATTGGGCTCACTTATTTTTATTTTGGAGCTTCCGTTGTGAAGGGCAATAATCAATTACTTGAGGAATATGATAAACCTACTAAATTGATTCCTCTCAAGATGGCACCTTTTGTTTTATTTGGTACCTTGATCACTCATCTTTTTGGAGGCTCAGCAGGGCGAGAAGGAACAGCCGTACAAATGGGTGGTGCAATTGCCGATCAATTTAAAGTAATTTTTAAATTAGAAAATCGGGAACGCAGAACCTTAATTGTTATGGGAATCAGTGCGGGGTTTGCATCAATTTTTGGAACACCACTAGCTGGAGCTATATTTGCAATAGAGGTATTGTATTGCAGTAAAATAAATTTAAAAACTATTATTTTATCTTTTTTAGTAGCCTACGTTGCTCATTTTACGGTCGGTTTTTGGGCAGTTGGTCACACGCACTATGCTATTCCTACACTTCCGACTTGGACTGTTTCAATTATTTTATGGTCTTTGTTAGCAAGTCTTCTTTTCGGTTTGGCAGCGATGACCTTTTCTAGAACGACCCACCTCTGGGGTAAAATATTTGCAAAATATATTTCGTACCCTCCCTTACGTCCGTTTATAGGTGGTGCAATTTTAGCTATTGCGATTCATTTTTTTGACGTACAAAAATTTGTAGGATTGGGAGTTCCCGTGATTGTAGATGCATTTACAACCCCTAGTGCAAATTTTGATTTTTTATTAAAGATATTATTTACTGGCTTTACCCTAGGTTGTGGCTTCAAAGGCGGAGAAGTTACTCCACTTTTTTTTGTAGGCGCAACACTGGGCAGTGCACTTTCTCTGATAATTCCGTTACCAATTGCGTTACTCGCAGGTATGGGTTTTGTTGCAGTGTTTTCTGGTGCAACTCACACGCCTATCGCTTGCACTGCTATGGGAATTGAACTTTTTGGTCTCGAAAGCGGACTTTACATCGCATTGGCTTGTGGTATAGCCTACCTCGCCTCTGGATCTGTTGGTATCTATAGTTCTCAAAACTCAAAAGGGGTAAAATACCATTTATATGAACGTTTTAGAAGACAAAAGCTAAAGAACTTGTAATTTCTAAAATGTTGTTAATTTTATAAACCATTCCACTATTACATTAAAAAAATGTAATTTCGCACATTATGAAAACACAAGACATTCAAGCCATACAGCAATTATTAGCTACTCCAAAAAAAATCGCAATTATACCACACCGTGGTCCCGACGGTGATGCTATGGGTTCAACTCTAGCATTATACCATTTTTTATTAAAATTTAATCATGAGCCAACTGTTATTGCTCCAAATGATTTCCCTGATTTTCTAGCTTGGTTACCGGGTTCTGAAACAGTAAAAATTTTCGAAAAAGACAAAGAAAAATGCACTCAAATTTTAAACGATGCAGATTTAATATTTACTTTAGATTTTAATGCTTTCCATCGCGTAGGTGAAGAAATGGAAAAAGTGTTAGCTTCATTATCAAAAACTTTTGTTATGATTGATCATCATCAAAAGCCAGATGATTATGCTGCGTATATGTATTCCGATACCTCTATAGGATCAACTTGCGAAATGATTTACAATTTCATATCGTTACTCGGTGAAGTAGCTGCAATTGATATTAAAATAGGCACATGTATTTACACTGGAATCTTAACCGATTCAGGTTCATTCAAATTTCCTGGTACAACTGGAAACACACACAGAATAGTCGCTTCTTTAATTGATTTAGGAGTAGAAAATACACAAATTCCAAATTTACTTTTCGATAATAGTTCCTACAGCCGTTTGCAATTGCTAGGATGCGCTTTGCAAAATATGAAGATATTAGAAGCACACCATGCGTCTTACACCACATTAACGCAAGAAGAGTTAGATACCTACAATTATATTAAAGGAGATACCGAGGGTATTGTTAATTTTGGATTGAGCATGAAAGGCATACACTTGACTGCTATTTTTATCGAAAATAAAGAAGAAAAGATCATCAAAATATCTTTCCGTTCCCAAGGAGATTTTGACGTGAATCAATTTGCAAGAGATCATTTTAATGGTGGTGGACATCGTAATGCTGCAGGAGGAAGATCTGACGTTTCGATGCTAGAAACTGTTCAGAAATTCGAATCGATTGTTAGTCAATTAAACTAGAAGTATATGAAAATTAAGATTGCAATAGGATTTATTTGTTCACTGCTTATTTTCAGTTGTAAGAACAATCAGGAAGTGCGACGTCCGATCTCGCACTCATCTGGCGTATTTATGAAGAAATCTGTCGAAAAAAACAAAAAACTTGTGGCTAGTGAAGAACAACAAATCAAGGCCATTATAAAACAAGACAGTAAAAATCCTTACATAGCCACCAGTAAAGGATACTGGTACAGTTATAAGACCAAAAATGATCTGGATACTATTACTCCTAAAAAAGGCGATGTTGCATTTTTTACTTATGAAATTAAACAGCTGAACGGCGATATAATTTACTCTGAATTAGAACTGCGACCACAAACCTATTATGTTGACAAACAAGATGTGTTAATTGGTTTGAGAGACGGTATAAAATTAATGCACAGAGGAGAACGCGTTAATTTTCTATTTCCATCTCATAAAGCATACGGATATCGCGGTGACACCAAGAAAATTGGCAGCAATACTCCGTTGTTAATTACAGTAAGCCTTCGTGATTTTAAATCTGAAGTAGCCTATAAAAAAGAGATTGAAGACCGTAAAAAAGCTAATCTTCAAGCACAACAAAATGCAGAAAAAGAATCTGTTTCGAATGTAAAAACAATAAAAACACCAATAAAATCGCAAGACAGTTTAAACTAAATATCAAATGAAAAAGAACATTTTATACCTACTGCTATTAGCAATCACTTTCGTATCGTGTAAAGAAGAAAACAGCAATTTACCTGATGGTCTATATGCGAAAATTGAAACTAGTAAAGGAGAGGTAATCGTAGAATTAAATTATGAAAAAGCTCCTATTACAGTAGCTAACTTCATTACATTGGCTGAAGGTAAAAATAAATTTGTGACCAATGATCATCTTAAAGACAGACCTTTTTATGATGGTTTGAAGTTTCACCGTGTGATCAGCGATTTTATGATTCAGACAGGAGATCCCCTAGGAACAGGATCAGGAGATGCAGGATATAAATTTAAAGATGAAATTACAGATTTACGATTTGAAGACGGAGGAGTTCTTGCAATGGCCAACAACGGTCCCTCAACAAACAGTAGTCAGTTTTTCATTACACATTTACCAACCCCTTGGTTAAATGGCAAGCACACGATTTTTGGTAATGTTGTAGAAAACGGAATGGAAACTGTCAATAAAGTGCAACAAGACGATTTCATCAAGAAGGTGACAATAATACGTAAAGGAGAAGCTGCTAAAAAGTTTAATGCCGAAAAAACTTTTTATGATTATTTTTCTGTTGAAGCAGATAAGCAAAAACAGCAATTGGCTGAAATGTCTGTATTAGATTCAAAATACAAAGAAGTACGCCAAGATAAAACTAATTATTTTAATGCATTAAAAGCAAAGGCGACCAAAACTTCAACTGGTTTAAAATATGTAATTACAAAAAAAGCGGGAGGAAAAAAACCAGAAAAAGGTGCTGATTTGAATATACACTATGCTGGATTTCTTGAAGATGGACATTTATTTGACACAAGTATTCAAAATGTAGCACAAACTTTTGGAAAGTTTGAAGCAGCAAGAGCTGAAGCGAACCAATATATTCCTATTCCTTTCACAGCAGGAAAAAAAGATGGCATGATTCCTGGTTTTATCGAAGGATTAGAAAAATTATCTTATGGTGATAAAGCTGTTTTATTTATCCCATCTCACCTAGCCTATGGTGCAGGAGGTGCAGGAGATGTAATTCCGCCCAATGCTAATATCATTTTCGAAATTGAATTAGTAGACAATAAATAGTAAACTAAAAAAAGACCTTAAAATCTGTACAATGAAATTAAAATTTTTATGCTTCCTACTTTTGGGAGTTCTTAACCTGCAGGGACAAGCCACTCAAAAAACTGTGGTAACAAAAACAACCATTAAAAAACCTGTAAAAACCGACGGGATTTTTGCAACGATAATGACCTCCAAAGGAAATATTGTTTTAGAATTAGAATATCAAAAAACACCTGTTACCGTTGCAAACTTTATTGCTTTGGCCGAAGGAAATCATCCCTTTGTAAAAGACGAAAAATTAAAGAAAAAACCTTTTTACGATGGTCTGAAATTTCACAGAGTTATTAATGATTTTATGATCCAGACTGGAGATCCTCAAGGAAATGGTAGCGGTAGTGCTGGCTATGCATTTAAGGATGAATTTCTTCCTGAGTTGGTTTTCGATAAAGGCGGAATTCTAGCTATGGCAAATTCTGGCCCAAAAACTAATGGAAGTCAATTTTTTATCACACATAAAGAGACACCTTGGCTTAACCAAAAACATACCATTTTTGGACATGTCACAGAAGGCATGGATGTTGTCAACACAATTAAGCAAGAAGACGTTATTACTAAAGTTATAATAACAAAGGTTGGTAGAGATGCCAAAAAATTTAATGCAAAAAAGGTATTCAGCGACTACTTCAACAATAAAGAAGAAGATGAAAAAAAACAAGCTTTAATTGACGAGGAAAACAGAAAAAAAGAGATTCAGAAAATCGAAGATGACAAGAAAGCTGTTGAAGAAAAGATAGCGCCTGTAATTGCTGCAAAAAAGGTATCTATTGCCGAAGCTAAAGCAACGGCTACTACTACTCCATCTGGATTAGCTTATAAAATTATTAAAAAGGGTTCTGGAGTGAAGCCAGCAGCAGGTTCAACTTTGTACTTTCACTACGCAGGTTACTTAGAAGATGGTTCATTATTTGACACCAGTTACGAGGAACTAAGTAAGACATACGAACAACACAACCCTAATCGCGCTGCTCAAAATGGTTACCAACCTTTTCCTTATGAAGTGGGTAAAAAAGGAAGTATGATACCCGGGTTTACAGAAGCGATTGAGTTAATGACCTATGGCGAAAAATTGATAGCCATAATCCCTTCAAAATTAGCTTACGGTGAAAGTGGTGCCGGTGGAGTTATTCCTCCAAACGCGACGCTTATTTTTGAAATTGAAGTGTTTCAGAACAAACCAGAAGTAAAATAATAGCATTTAAAATACAACAACGCCCTAGATCATAATAATACGATCTAGGGCGTTTTTTTGTATATAAAATAGAAATCAAAATGCTGCACTTTATTCCACAAAAAAAGCCTCTCATTTCTGAGAGGCTTTTACTTTTTGGGTGGAAGACGGGGCTCGAACCCGCGACCCTCGGTACCACAAACCGATGCTCTAACCAACTGAGCTACAACCACCATTTGTATTGCGGTTGCAAAGATACAACTAAACTTCAGTTTTGCAAATGTTTTGTTTAAAAAATATCTAAAAATTATTTTAAATCTCCTAAACTATTGACTGCCAAATACCTTTCAACAGTAAATCCTTCTGCATATTCTACACCTGCGAGCCTTCCTAGGTCTCTAGATCTATAATTGATACTTTCTAAGAAAGTTTTTGAGGTTATTGGTGACTCTGGTTCATCAGAATTGGGATCGTAAAACTGCGATTTATACGCTAAAATAGATTCTACCTTTTGTTTTTCAAAGCCTGTAATATCAACAACAAAGTCAGGAACTATATTTTTCCACTGAATATAGTGATATACTAGCTTTGGTCTCCAAGCTTCTTGGACTTTACCATCCAATGTACTTTCGATCATTCTCAAACCTGATAAAAAGCATGCATCCGATACTAATTTACTACCTTTTGCATGATCGATATGCCTGTCATCAATTGCATTACAAAGAACAATTTCAGGTTGGTATTTACGAATCATTTTGATTACCTCTAATTGATGCTTTTCATCGTTTACGAAAAAACCATCGCGCATTTCTAAATTTTCGCGAACAGCAACGCCTAGCACTTTTGCAGCGGCTGTGGCTTCTTGATTACGAATTTCGGCTGTCCCCCTTGTTCCTAATTCACCACGAGTCAAATCAACGATTCCGACTGTTTTCCCTAATGCAATTTCTTTTAATATTGTTCCAGAACAACCTAACTCTATGTCATCAGGATGAGCACCAAATGCTAAAATATCTAACTTCATTTTTAATCTTATTAATTTATAACTCTTAATCAATTTCTCTAAAAAATAAAGAGAATTGACATAAATGATTCTTCCTTCTAAACTACAATACTTTCTTCATCGTAGAAGATTTATTGACACTTTCCTTCCATTCTTTTTCTGCAACACTATCTTTTGTAATACCACAGCCTATGTATAGATGAGCATCTTTATTGATGATTTGCATGCATCGTAAATTTACATACAAATCTGATTTGCTTTGATGTTTATCAAATTCCTTAATATTCAGCTCACCCAAAAATCCTGTATAATAACTTCTATCGTAATTTTCGTTTTTGATAATAAATTCTTTGGCAACACCTTTGGGCAGTCCACAAACTGCAGGTGTGGGGTGTAAGACCTCAATAACTTGACTCAAATTTGAGTTTTCATTCATAACACCCTCAATATCTGTTATAATGTGTAGTAGTTTACCCGCTTGTAAAGTGTAAGGACTTGAAACAGCAACTTCAGATGTAATCGATTTTATATTTTCTAAAATAAAATCAGTTACAATTTGCTGTTCCTCTTTTTCTTTGGACTTCCAAACAACCTTTTCGACATCATCACCAATTTTTGTACCCGCCAATGCCATTGTATAAAATCGTTTTTTATTTGCCTTAAGCAGTCGCTCTGGTGTTGCTCCCATCCAGAGTCCTATTTTGGGATGGTACCAACAATAACAAAAAGCACTAGGATAATTATCTATCAATTTTTTAAAAACAGTTACCAAGTCAAATTCTGGAACAGCTACAATTTCCTCTCTAGATACGACAACCTTATTGAGCTTCCCTTGTGAGATTGCATCAATTCCTTTTTGAACAAGAGCTTCAAAATAAATTTTAGACTTTAAATCGTCATCATAAGAAACTTCCTCTTGGTCTTCTTCCTTTCTTTTTGCAACTGTGATTTTAGTTTCCCATTTTACAGATTCATCTTTTGGGATCAACAACATTTGACTTCCATCAAAAGGAGCAAACACAAAACCTCTTTCCTTAAAATTTTCGGCAAAATAGAGATGATCATTCTTCTGAAAAAAACCTACCAGCTTTTTTTTATTAGACTTTTTAAAGATAACGAATGGCAAATTTTGTGCTTCCTGCTGTTTTACTTTTATAAAAAAATCAATCATAATTTATTGAACTTATTATATTACTAAAGCTTTTTTGTTTGCGGTTTTTTATCCAAGACAATATTCGATAATTTACATAATGATATTAATTCACCTTGTTCATTTGTAATTTTTATTTCCCAAAGATGAATAGTTCTTCCTTTATGAATTAATTTGGCAGTTCCATAAACAAATCCCTCGCGTATACTTTTGAGATGATTTGCCGAGATTTCGATTCCCCTCACCTCTTGTTCTTTCGAATTAATAAAAAAATGCGAGGCAGTACTACCAACGCTTTCTGCCAGTGCGACAGAGGCTCCACCATGCAGTAATCCCATGGGCTGATGTACCGCTGCGTTTACTGGCATTCTAGCTACCAAAAAATCAGCACCAGCATCGATGTATTCAATGTTCAGTGTTTCCATTAAGGTGTTTTTGGAAAAAGCGTTACACTGCTCCAACATTTTGACTTTGTCTAATGTCATAATTTTAATTTTATAGACGTAAAAATAAGGAAAACTTAACTAGCATAATGATAATAGAATTACAATTCTAGAACCAAAATCGATTTTGATTATAAAACCAATATAGTTTTTTCTTATTTTTACCAAAAACTTTTTATATGCGTCCTTTTTCCTTATCAATTTTTATAGGCATCCTTATCGCTATTTGCTCTTGCCGTACTGATTTTGAAACTGTTGACAGCACTGGTAAATTGGCTTTCTCTAGAGATACAATATACCTAGACACCGTCTTTACATCTATCGGCTCAAGTACTTATACCTTAAAAGTATACAATGATTCTAAGAATGACATTAACATACCAACAATAAATCTCGGTAAAAGACTCAATTCTAAATACCGTATGACTGTTGACGGAATGACAGGTATCGAAGGGAAAGAGTTTAGCAATGTTACATTATTGGCAAAAGACAGTTTATTTATTTTTATAGAAACCACTGCAGCTTCATCAGATGCAAATCCAACTGATTTTTTATACACTGATCAAATTGAATTTGATGCTGGCACCAATTTACAAAAAGTAGAACTTGTAACTTTAATTCAAGATGCTGTATTTTTATACCCTCAGAAATATACCGACGGCACAACGGAGACAGTCACTGTTGATGGAGATAAGACATATGGCTTTTACTTAGATGAAAATGACGCATCACACGGGAACGAATTGCTATTTTCAAATACAAAACCTTATGTGATCTACGGATATGCAGCTGTTCCAGAAGGGAAAACAGTAATTTTCAATCCTGGAGCTAGAGTTCATTTTCATAACAATTCTGGTTTAATCGTATCCAAAGACGCAAGTATTAAAATTAATGGCACTACATCGACCACAGATAAATTAGAAGGAGAAGTTATTTTTGAAGGTGATAGATTAGAGCCCTTGTACGATGATATTCCTGGACAATGGGGAACAATTTGGTTACAAAGTGAAACTAAAGAAAATAGCATTAATCATTTAACTTTAAAAAATGCTACTATTGGATTATTGATCGAAAACAATAAAGATATTATGACTATTAAAAACAGTCAGTTCTACGATTGTACGAACTATGGAATTTTAGCAAAGGGAGCAAAGATAAAGGGAGAGAATATTGTTATAAATTCGGCAGGAACTTCTAGTTTAGCTTGTACCTATGGTGGCGATTATAATTTTACTCATTGTACCTTTAATAACAATTGGAGTGGAAATAGCCCTGCATCGGTAACGTTAAATAATTTTGAATTAGGTGCTACTCCCGAAGTAAATAATCTTACTCAAGCCACTTTTAACAATTGCATTATTTATGGTTCTTATACCAATCACCTTAATTTTAGTAAAAAAGAAAATGCTGCATTCGAATATACATTTAATAACTGCTTGATAAAACATTCTGAGACCTCTACATATTTACTTTACCAGTTTAATACCGATACGGCGCATTACAACAATATAATATTAAATAAAAATCCTGATTTTCAAAATACTAACTCAAATAATTTTAATATCAGTCCAAAATCGAGTGCCTTTGCTCAAGGAAGCATACTATATAATGTACCCCTTGATATAAAAGGAATAACAAGAACATCTCCCCCCGATTTAGGCGCTTATCAAAGTCAAGATTTTCCAGATAAAACTTAACCAATAAAGTACTATTACTTAACATAACTACGCGCTAACCATAACCACATTGCAGTATTTTTAATTAAACACTAATTAATGCGTATATATGAAACTAAAATTACTTTTTCTTTCGCTCCTACTAACAACTGTAGGGCATGCTCAAATTCCTGCTGACTATTACAGCAATGCAACTGGAACAGGTTACACACTAAAAACTCAACTGTACAACACTATAAAAGACCATACTGTCAAAAGTTATGGCGATTTATATACTACGTACCAAACCTCAGACAGAGATTACTATTACGAAAATGATGGTACCGTACTCGATATGTATTCTGAAAAACCTTCAGGAGCAGACCCTTACAATTACTCATCAGGAAGCACACAACGTTGTGGTAATTACTCATCAGAAGGTGATTGCTACAATAGAGAACATATTATTCCGCAATCTACTTTTGGCTCTGCTTCCCCGATGGTTTCAGACGCACATTTTATAACTCCTACGGATGGAAAAGTAAACGGAATTCGATCTAATTTTCCACATGGAATTGTTGCTACAGTAAGCCAGACATCATTAAATGGAAGTAAACTAGGTACAAGCGCAATAGCGGGTTATACTGGAAGCATTTTTGAACCTATTGATGAATTTAAAGGGGATATTGCTCGTATGTATTTTTATTTTGCTACACGATATGAAACTACGGTATCGGGTTACCCGTATGCCATGTTTAATGGGACTAGCACCCAGGTATTCACTACAGATTTTTTAAACATGCTTTTATCATGGAGCGCTATGGACCCTGTGAATCAGAGAGAAATTGATAGAAATAATGCTATCTATGCTCAACAAGGAAACAGAAATCCATATATTGACCATCCAGAATTTGTTCAAAAAGTTTGGAATGCTGCTCCAGATACGCAAGCGCCTACAGCTGCAGCAAATTTAGTTGTGAGCAGTTTAAATGCAACCTCAGTAACACTTACTTGGCAAGCAGGAACAGATGATGTGGCAGTTACAAGTTATGATGTATATGTAGATGGCGTTTTTAAGGCAGCCGTAAATACAACAACAGCAGTGATAAGAAATCTAACACCTTCTACTACGTTTAAATTTTACGTTATTGCAAAAGATGCTGCTGTCAATGCGTCACAGCCAAGTAATACTGTAATCGGAATGACAACTGCTCCAATTGTAGATACAGAATCTCCAACAGCACCCACAAATTTAAACAGTACAGCCTCTACCTCTAGTTCTATATCTTTAAACTGGACAGTAGCTACCGATAATATCGAAGTCGCAGGATACGATGTTTATGTAAATGATGTTCTAAACACAACGCTTACTGGGAATACCGTTCAACTATCAGGATTGACACCACTTACAACTTACAGTATATTTGTAATTGCAAAAGATGCCTCAAATAATTTTTCATTAGCAAGCAATACTATCAGTATTACCACTCTTGCAACATCACCAGTTCCAGAATTTTGCGGTTCAGAAAATTTCGAAACGGTACCAACCAACAACAGTTCTTACCTTACTCGCACTTGGACAAATAACGGAATTACATGGACAGCTACTGATGCCCGTACCGATCAATCTATAAATACTAGATCAATCGCGATACGAAATGGCTCTTTAACTTCTTCTATAGTTGAACATGGTATTCACGATATAACCGTTACAACAAAGCTAACTTTTTCTGGAACAAACGGTACATTTACGGTTCGTGTAAATGGAGAGGCCGTAGGGACAGTTCCATATAGTGCAACAACTACAACAACAACTATTCCTGGAATAGATGTTTCTGGAAATGTGATTATAAGTTTTACAGATAATTCCACTACTTCAAACAGAGTTATATTTGATGATTTAGGATGGTCATGTTATACTGAAGACTTAGGCACCAATGACCTTGAAAAAAATACATTTAGCATCTACCCTAATCCAGTGGATGACTACCTTTATATCGAAAATAGTAACAATCCGTTTTCGGTATCAATTTTCAACTCTTTAGGTCAAACTGTAAAAAAACGAACGAGCACAGATGGTTCCACAATGGTTGTTAGCGATTTAAATAAAGGGATCTATTTTGTAAAAATTACAGAAGGTAAAAAATCAGTAACGAAAAAAATCATCGTGAATTAAATAAGACCAATTTCTTTTCAATATTAAAACACTTCCTTTTTCAAGTGCTAATTACAAATTAGTTCGAGTTAAAGGAAGTTTTTTATTTAAGAAACTACCTTAATAATTCAGCTTGAACCACAGTAAACTGTTCATTTTTATATAAATTTAGATTTCGATTCTAAAAAAAAATAGTGATTATGAATGCTTTTATTGTTAAATAAATTAAAATCTTAATTAGTTTGCATAAGTTTGTAATAGAAAAATAAATAATTATGACCCAAGAAGAGTTATTAGTTTTAATTTATAAGAAAGATCAAAAAGCATTTACACATCTATATGATATGTATTCGAAAAGCTTATTTGCCGTTATAAATGTTTTAGTAAAAAACACAGAAGAAGCTGAGGATGTACTCCAAGAGGTTTTCATTAAAATTTGGAAAAATATTGACTCCTATAACGAAAGCAAGGGAAGATTTTATACTTGGATTCTCAACATAGCTAGAAATTCCTCTATCGATAAATTACGTTCTAAAAATTTTAACAATAGTCAAAAAAACCTTTCTTCTGATAATTTCGTAAATCTATTAGAAGACAGCACTAAAATGGTGAACAAAGTGGATACAATAGGTATTCATGAATTTGTAAAAAGACTAAAACCAAAGTGCATACAAATAATTGATTTACTATTCTTTAAAGGATACACGCAACAAGAAGCTGCAGAAGAACTTGCGATCCCGCTTGGAACAGTAAAAACGCACAATAGGAATTGTATAAATGATTTAAGAACCTATTTGAAAATATAATGGAAAACATTGAATATATAGAATCAGGAATTCTGGAACTTTACGTTTACGGTTTATTAACCGAAGCCGAAAATTCAGAAGTTTCTGCAAAAGCGAAAAATAACCCGGATATAAATGAAGAAATAATAGCTATAGAGAAATCTATCATAGCATTATCATCTAGTTTCTCACCATTTAATTCGGTTTCTAATTTTGAAAGAATTAAAGAAAAACTAGGATTAAAACAAGAACCGAAAGTTATAGAATTAGAGCCAAAAAGAAGTTTTGCACCTTACATTGGTTGGGCTGCTGCAGTTTTACTTATGATTGGTATTGGTTACCAATATAGCCAGCTAGACAATGCTAACAATCAAGTCGTGAATGCATCGACTGAAAAAGTAAAGATTGAGAAGGAATTAAACAGTTTGATTCTTGAGAAAAAAGCAATCGAATCTAGTTTAGCTATCATAAGAGATACTAACAATACAGTCGTTGCGCTTGGAGGACAAGCTGTAGCACCAGAATCGTCTGCAAAAGTATATTGGAATAAAGCCACTCAAAAAGTATATGTTGATGCAACGGGATTACCAGAACCTCCAAAAGGGATGGTTTATCAAGTATGGGCATTAAAACTTAATCCACTGACTCCAACAAGCATAGGTTTATTGGATAATTTTGTTGCCAATAACCAACGTGTTTTTGCAGTTGATGCAACAGCTGATGCTGAAGCATTTGGAATTACATTAGAGCCAGCGGGAGGAAGTATTAGTCCTACCATGGAACAATTATACACTTTAGGAAAAGTATAATGAAACTAAAAAGAATCAAAAAAGGTTTGTCTGCTAATTTAGACAGACCTTTTTTTTTGCTCGATTATGAAAAATAGATAAATTGAGTTCGGAATATTGCCCTGAAACTAGATTAATCTTAATGAATTAACACTAAATTCGAATAGTCATTAAAATTAACAAACTATAACAAAATTTTAAAGCTAAAAATTAATAGAGTTCTATATTTTTATAATACTTTTGTTCGCTCAACATAATAACTAATTTAATTGTAATGAAAAAAATATTTTTTTTACTTTCTGCTTCTCTTTTATTGATTTCATGTAACAAAGACAAGTACACCGTATCGGGAACTATCGCAGGTATCGAAAACGGAAAAACAATTATCCTTGAAACACAAGACGAAAGTGGAATGGGATTAAAATCTATTGATACTGTAAAAGTTGAAAATGGTAAATTCGTATTTGAAGGTAAAGCTTTAGAGCCTGCTTTTCATACTTTGCAAATTGAAGGTGTTCAAGGTAAAGTGCCTTTCATCTTAGAAAATGGTGATATTAAAATTGTCATTAATAAGGATAGTATTCAAAACGCTAAAGTTTCAGGATCTTACAACAATGATGAGTATGTAAAATTCAATGAAGAGATTAAAGTTATCCAAAAGAAATTAATGGATTTCCAATCTCAGAACATGGAAAAAATGAATGCTGCGCAACAATCTAAAGATACTGTTGTAATAAACGGATTGATGCAAGAATTTTCTAAACTTCAAGAAGAAGTTGGAAATGCTTCTAAAACAAAATATATTGGTTACGCTGAGTCGCACCCAAAATCATTAATCAGTGCTTTGATTATTCAAGGAATGTTGAATGACCCAACTGCAGATATTAAAAAAGCAGAAGGAATCTACAATGGATTTGATGAATCGTTGAAAAACACTAAACCAGGTAAAGCAATTAAAACCAAACTTGGTGAAATGAAAAATCCAGGTGTAGGAGCAGCTCCTGCTGCAGGTGCAGGTGTAGAAGCCGGCAAATGAAGGACAGAATTTTCTGCGCCTAATCCAGAGGGAAAAGTTATCTCGCTGAAAGAAAGCCTAGGAAAGGTAACAATTGTTGATTTTTGGGCCTCATGGTGTGCACCATGCAGACAAGAAAATCCTAACGTAGTTGCTATGTATAATGAATTACATGCTAAGGGACTGAATATTATTGGTGTGTCTTTGGACAAAGACAAAGCAAAATGGAAAGAAGCTATCGCGAAAGATAAGTTAACGTGGACTCACGTATCTAACTTAAAATTTTGGGATGAACCTATAGCAAGACAATATAATGTAGAATCAATACCAGCCACATTTATCCTTGACGCGTCAGGAAATGTTGTTGCGACAAATCTTAGAGGGGATGCTTTAAAAGCTAAAGTTATTGAGCTTTTAGACAAAAAATAAAACCCATTTATAGTCAAACAAAAAAATCTCCCTTGTGGAGATTTTTTTATTTAATTCAATTCCAATACTTTAAATGTTCTACTAAAAATAATTACAAATTAAGTATGAAAAATGTTTGTAGAAACGAAAAGTGTTACTATATTTGCCACCGCTAACAACAACAAGATTCGTTGTTATCAAAGGCCTCGGGGAGATACTCAAGCGGCCAACGAGGGCAGACTGTAAATCTGCTGACTACGTCTTCGTAGGTTCGAATCCTACTCTCCCCACTAAAAGGGATTAAGATTAAAAAATAAAAGTTTTTCAATCTTTTCAAAAGTCCTCAAAAAAAGTGTTAAGCCTGCAAATCCAACGATTTGCAGGCTTTTTTCATTTTCTGCACTTTGTCAAAATTTATAAAAGCGCTCAAAGTTTCTATGGCAGAATCGTGGCACATTTGTATTTTTCAAAAATGTGCCACAGAATATGAGTTAAACCCTTATACACACAGGGGTTAACGTGCTTAACGACTTGATTTTTTGACGTTATAATTCTACATTTATTAACCTTAAAAGTTGAATTATGTTAGAAAGCAGTTTTGGGCTGGTTTTCTTTTTGAAAATCCCCCGCAATGAAAGTAAAATTAGAACCATTTATCTTAGAATTACCGTGGATGGGATACCTAAAGAAACATCTACAAAACGTAAATGGGATATCTCGCGTTGGGATCAAAAATTAGAAAGAGCAATCGGAACTAAGGAAGATGCGAAATCTATTAATATGTTCTTAGAGTCTCTTACACTAAAAATCAATGAGTACAAAACCGAGAACATGTATAACGGAAAGCTTATTACTGCTCAGAAAGTTATGGATTACATCTTAGGGAAAAATGCTGCGAGAGTCAAAGTACTTGAAGAGTTCCAAAAGCATAATGATGAAATGACGGCTTTGCTGGGTAAAGGATACGCAAAAGGAACTCTCGACCGTTTTACTATCACTATTAATCATTTACGAGCTTTTATCCGACTTAAATTTAATGCTGAAGATCTTGAATTTTCTGATTTGAATCTTGAATTTATAAAAGACTTTCAATTTTACTTACGTTCTGTTCGTAATTGCAGTAATAATACAACCTTAAAATATATCGCTAACTTTAAAAAAATAGTACTTCGTGCTATTGATAATGAAGTTATCCTGAAAGATCCTTTTAAGAACTTTAAAGCTAAAAAATCAAAAATTATAAAAAAGCCTCTTTCAACTCAGGAATTATATGAGTTAGAACGACATTACTTTAGTACTGATAGACTCAATGTAGTTAGAGACGTGTTCGTCTTCCAATGCTATACGGGATTAGCTTATATCGACGTATATCAATTAAAAAAGACTGATATTAAAGTGGGTGTCGATAAACAATCGTGGATCATGTCTGAAAGACAAAAAACAGGCTCTGCAACTAATGTTCCTCTCCTACCGCAAGCGCTTAAAATAATTGATAAATATAAGGATCACCCTCTTTGTATGCAACGTGGCACTGTCTTGCCTGTAGCCTCAAATCAAAAAATGAATGAATATTTGAAGGAGATTGCTTTACTGTGTGCTTTTCCTTTTACTCTCAATACACACATGGCTCGCAGGACCTTCGGAAGCACTGTTACGTTACAAAACAATGTACCGATAAATGTAGTGAAGGAAATGCTTGGACATTCCTCTGTGAAGCAGACAGAAGCCTACGCTATTACCGAACAAGTTACAGTTGGACGAGAAATGGCATTGCTTAATAAACGGATAAATAAAACGGATCCAGTAATGTGTGAGTCAGATCTAGCCATCCTCACCAGATTAGAGAAGGAGATAAAAAAAATCAAGCAGAAGTATCACTTATCTTGAAATCATAGCAAATACTGTTTATTATCTAGAACTTGAAGACAACTGGAACATATTAATTCAAAACGCAAAAAGGTTGCTACCATCATGGAGCAACCTTTTTGTCTTTCAGATAGACTTCACTTTTAACACCGGGATGATAGGAAGGAAAATATTCGATGTATCCTAAATTCTGTAATTCTTTGAAATACTTATGATAGGTTGGTATCGTATTAATATGCGATAGTGCCATGATTTTACTTCGACTCACTTTAATATTTTGCATTTGTCCTTGCTTATAACCCAAACTAAGTATAGCAAGTAATAGCGCTAAATGCCAAACGTTTAATCGAGGATCTTCCATATAAATCAAAAAAGTATTCATCAAACTATCTTTACTGCTTTTATTTGCATCTTTCATCTGTAAAAAGTTTAAGGAGATCCACTTTATTATAGTAGTACGAGCCGAGTATTTTTTTATATCGTACTTTTTGGGTCACTCTTAAATTTTGAATAGATCCCGGAGACATATTCATTAATAGCCTGACTTGCTTGCTTTTTATCCATTCTTGGTCTACTATTTCATTCTGAACTTCCCTAGTCTGTGTCATCAAAGTACCGATATTGCATAATAGCTCCAAACCAAACTGCCTCAAATCTTCTTTTGTTACCATGTCATTCATAATTTCCTCTTATTAAAAATTTAAACAATACAACTCCTTCTTCCTTTTAGTTTAACTAGCTATTCACTTCACTTACAAATTTTAACAAATAGCTTGATCGTAGTTCTTTTACCCTAAAGTATAGAGATAAATTGAGTTCTTTATACATCTGATTAGCAATGGTATTATTTGTCCTCTAGTGGCAGTTCACATCAATTTATAGTACAATTTTTTTCAAAAATCAACTTTTAGAACAGTCAAATCTATACTTCGCTCAATTTCAAATTAACTCCAATCCTCAAAGCACATTTATACTTCCGCTCTGCTCCAGCATAAAAGAGCTTAGTCGGATAATTGATAAAATAATCTTGAAAATTAAAGCCACTACCTACGTATAATTTTCAAGATCCTTTTACATGGCTTCGATAGCCATTTTATTATTTTGGAGAAATAGTGGATGGATAACATTATACAGTACTTATTTGAAGAGTCGCTTTTTTCTTTGTAATCCCAAATAATCTTCTTTACAACCTTGCTTCCAGCCTATTACTATTCAAAAACCAGTATGCTTTTGTCCCATTTCAAGAGCAAAGGTATACTAGTGTTTTTAACGCAAAAAAAAGGTCAAGCCCTACGGGTTTATCAAAAAATCTCCACCCATGCGGGTTGTATTTATTTGATAAAACCTTGTTTTTGCTAAACACTAACCTTTTATGCTCTCGAAACGAAACATAGCATACTCCGGCTCTTTGGACGAATAAAAAAAATGTCAACAATGAAATTTAATACTATTTATTTTGGAATTAGACTGAAACAAAACAGCACCTCCTCTCATTACCGAATAAATTAATTTTAAAAAATAAATCTAAAAAGTAAAAACTATGAACATCATCGGAAGATTAACAAGGGATGCGGAAGTATACACAACACCGCAGGAGAAAAAAGTGGTAAATTTTTCAGTAGCTATTAATGATAGTTACCGAAATAAGCAAGGCGAACGCATAGAGCAAACTAGCTATTTTGATTGCTCCTACTGGATAAGTCCAAATGTAGCAAAAATACTCCTTAAAGGGGCTTTAGTAGAGCTAACAGGAAGAGTGAGTACAAGAGCCTGGACTGCTACTAACGGAGAACTAAGATCTAGTTTAAATTTTCACGCCTCGACTATTAAATTACATGGAGGTAGTAAAAAAATAGAACAGGCACAGGCCGTCGTAAAACAAGAAAACAAAAAGATCATCATAGAGGAGCTTGTAGATGACCTACCATTTTAACACTAAATACTTAATCATTTTTTTAACTTTTAAAATTTTATTATCATGGCACACAATTTAAATTTCAACGAAAGAACAGGACGTTATTCCTTTTTTAGCGTACAAGAAAAAGCTTGGCACGGTTTGGGTCAAATAGTAACAGACTATCCAACAAGCGCGCAAGCAATTAACCACGCAGGACTTGATTATGAAGTTACAAAAAGTCCTCTTTATACCAAGGCGTCAAACATAATTGATCCTACTGACAATTTAGCGATAATAAACAATGAGTTCAACGTACCCAATTATTTTGCTACAATCCGCACGGATAACAATACCGTTTTGGGTGTAGTCGGTAAAGACTATCACATCGTACAAAATCGTGAAGCATTTAGTTTCTTCGATTCCATTGTAGGTGGTACTGATGGGATTTTGTACGAGACTGCAGGCGCTTTAGGAAATGGAGAACGTATTTTCATTACGGCTAAATTACCAGACTATATTCGGGTTGGCAGTGGTGATGATGTTACAGAAAAATATATTTTCCTCACTACTTCACACGATGGTAGCGGAAGCATTACGGCAGCGTTTACACCCGTTAGGATTGTTTGCCAAAATACACTAAACGCTTCGCTTCGCAATATGAGTAATGTAGTACGCATACGCCATACTTCAGGAGCTAAACAACGTTTGGAGAATGCACACAAAGTAATGGGATTAGCAAACCAATTTAGCAATCAGTTAGAAGACATTTTTAATAATTGGGCAAAAGTAAAAGTGCACGATCATGAGGTTAAAAAAATGATCCAATTCGCACTTTGCCCCAACAAAGAAACCTTACAACATCTTAAAGCTGGAAATGATGGCGAAATATCCACAGTTTTTAAGAATACCGTTGAAGATGCTTTTGCCTATGCTATGACAAGCGACTCACAACAAATGAACACGACAAAAGGAACTTTGTTTGGAGCTTACAACGCTGTAACGGGCTACTACCAAAATGTACGTAGCTACAAGGATAGCGAAGCCAAATTGCAATCTATTATTTTGGGAGGTACTGCTCAATTAAAATCTCAAAAAGCTTTTGAGATCTGCACAAATTTTCAAAATATGGGTGTGAATTGCTTTAATTAATCTTTTTAAAAACTATAGACGGCCCACTTTGATAGTGGCCGTCTATTTTTATTAGTATCCTTTTTTTGTTTTACGGAATACATATCTTGAAATCTTGAACTTCAAAAAGACCTTCCCTTCCAAATGGTCGGAAAAGTCTTTTTGAAGAAGTGGGTTGAACCACTTCAGAAAAAAGTAATCAGTACGCAACGCTTCCTTCTATTTTTCCTGAAAAGGTTCGCGTTAAATGATAGGATATTCTTCATCCTATTACTTATTTCCGCCTTCTTTTCTTTCCACAACAGCGTCAAAAGAAAAGAAGCAAAAGAATGCCGCCACATTATTTCACATTTTCAACTTTGATTTGAATTGGTTTCTTTTCGCTTGACTTCTTTCTTGAATAACTCCATAACATAAGTAATCCAAAAATAATAAATCCAATGGAAATCCATTTGGTCACTCTTTCAAAGAATGTTATTACTACTGATTTTTCAAAACTCGAAAAGCCCTCTACTCCCATTGGACTCCGTCTATAAAACTTTCGTCTATTGATCCAATATCGAAGACTTACACCTATAATTAGAGCAATTATACCTAAAAACAATGCAGGATTCATAATCAAATATTTATAAATTTCACGTGATAAATTTACAAAAAAAAGCAACAAAATAAAAACAAGCTACTCATTTAAAAGTAGTTACCCTATTTATTTATGATAACAAAAATCAAAGTGATTGCTTTACTTGATTCAGTAAAGCAATCACTTGCTATTTAATTTTGATCATTACTCTAAATCTTCCTTTGTATGTTGCTTCTTAACTAACTTGGATTTAAGTAAGTGGCTGTTTTTGATCTCCAAAACTTGCAATCGACTACCATTTTTTTCATGGAGTTCTATGCGAAGTACTTTGCCATCAGCGATCGTAAATTGATCTAAAACAAAGACATTTCTAGAAACCGTTTTTCCTTCTACCTCATCGATAGCGCTATAGACTCTTATTGGATATTTAATTACTTCCTGTACAACTGTTCGTTTCGCTTTCTTTTTATCTACCACTTTAAAATTGACGAAATCAATTGGAAATGAAACGAAGCTTAAATTCTTAATTTGTGTATGAAAATAAAATTTGTCATCGTTAATATAAATACCTTTTAATAAAAATTCTATTCCAAATTTTCTGGTGCCAATTTGTTTTATAAAGTGCTTGTTTTGCTTATAAATCTCCTCCATTAATTCGTCGACCATGTTGGGCGAATTCGTACCAAGTTCTTTAAACAAAATTGGTTTTGAGCTCCATCCACGATCACTTATAACAGTTTTAGTTAAACTGTAATTTGTAACCCTAGGATATGAATTGTAGGAGACATTAAAACTATAGAAATTTCCGTCTTCCGTAATTACTGAAAAATTGGTTTCTTGTTCAAAATCCTGAACAGATGCCTTTACTCGCAAAACATTACCAGCATCCTCAGCCTTACTGGCAACCAAATTAGTACTACCTAAATCTACGTAACGAATACCAGAGGGAAATAATAGATGCGTAGTTTTATCGAATGTTACTTCTATATCGTATGGTTCTATTACACTTAAGTTCTCCTTGTGACTCAAGCATAGGGCATTTTGCCCGTGCGTAATTGATGTGCATCCTAACATTAAAATCAGGATCATCAATGTATTTTTTACAGCTGTTTTCATTTTATACCATTTATTTTTTGAACAATTATTTTTTTGATACTAGCAGCACTTGCAGTCCTGCTTTTAGGGTAACTTTTGGAGTCTTAATTTTTTTTGAGAAATAATTTGATACACCTTGTACTAATCCTCGGCTTAAATCCCCTGCGATCTGTTGTCCAGCAGAAGTGGACAACATGACACTACTGCCAGAAGTTTGTCCCATATTTGCTGCCATGTCGGTCATAGCGGTACGTTCTGGAGAATAAGGCACTGCCAATCCTTGTTGTCCGTCCAAACCATAGATTGTGAGCTCAATGGGGAGAATATTTCCCTCCAACTCAATAGAACTAATCTTCAGTTGTAGCCTACCTTGCTGAAACTTCGAATTTGCAGTTACTACAGTTCCGATTGGGATCGTTTTGTTCTGTATCCTTGCGGGTTCCAATAAACGTAGGCTAACACTGGTTTCTTCGGAGACGAGTTGTGTTTCTTGAACAACAGCACGAATACTATTCTTTGTTTGATGTTGCTGATCAGCACTGGTGAATGTACTATTGCTAACCGCTACTATGAGATGCTCCTCAACGCTTTGCTTAAGGTTAGAAACGACATTTCGACTTTCTGGAATTATCGAAACAAAGGCTTCTTTTGGTGGTGAAGAAGTAACATTTGCCTTGCTTTCAGGCGATGCTGAATTGATCGGCAAATATTTAGCCGCCATCTGATACGATTTCTCCATTAACTCCAACTGATGATCTACAACATTAGTTGGAGGTTCTTCCTTTTTTGCCAATTCTTCTTTTAGCTCCTCTAGTTGTTTGCGTAATTCCTGTGTTTCAGATTTATCTTTACTATAGAAACTGCCCAATGTGTTTTGTGCATTACGATAACTATTTAAAGAGGCGTTAGTATTCGCTTCTTTTTCAGGAACATCTTGCAAAGATTTTTCTGCACTCCCTTCATTCCAGTAATCCGATAGCGATGTCAGGGCGTTTTGTTTTTCTTGATTTTTCTGTTCTAATAATTCCTGTTCATAGGCTTTTTGTTTGTCATTTTCTAAACCAATAGTTGTAGCCTGAGGAACAGAGTCGTTAAGTCCTAGAATCTCAATATTTTTTATATTTTCTGCTGGTTTAAAAATCAAATACATACAGCCAAAAAATACTATCGCCATCAATCCAAAGATGATTGGCTTTTTAATTTTTTCGGCTTTACTCTCCTTACACACTGCCAGCTCATCAGGAGATGTATTTATACTGCCATCTGTAACGTAGACCGCACTTTTCTTATTTTCATTTTCTTTCATGTCTTTTCTTTTTTTCAATTAGTACTAATGATCCCTCTAGGGATTGAGTGCTACAGAAACTAATACAAACTGCTAAGAATACCACCTATACTGATTATTAGGTAGGCGGCAAAACAAATCATGATGTATTTATACTGCTTCTGCAATGGAAGCATCCTCCATTTCACCTCAACTTCGTTGATCCATAGGTTAATATTTGTTCGAATCTCCTTCATTGTTACAATTTTTAGCGTTCTATAATTTCTAGATCCTTATTTTCTAAAACCGTAAACTTCTCTATATTAAATCCTTGTGGATTGTTATCTGAACGAACGGAATTAACTAGGTAGCAAGAAGTGACAAGATTCCTTTTTGTTATATTACTGGATCGAATGATGAACTGCTTAGAGTACGTTTTTACAGCATAAGGATAGGTTTCAAAATCACATACCACACTATCCACTTCAAGTCGTTGTTGGACATTTCCTGAAATGATCCTATTATAATATCCTTTTTCTGCTAAGTCTTTGTAATAATCAAAAGCACTTTTATCAGCAAGATTGAATGCTCTTTTCATGTTATTGTCAATGGCTTTTTTATCTGGAGCTAGTGTAAAGAAAAGCTCGTGAAACCGACGAACATGCTCACGAGCCTCTACAGGTCGATTGATCGAAGCATCCTGAGCAAGAGCCAACATTAGCGATTTTCCGTTGTCTAATACATAGACCTTCTGACGTTGCAATTCAGCGAACCGGTAAGATTCCCAAACAGCATAACCCGATATTCCCACACACAGTACTGCAAACACAAGAGCGTAAAGCCTAATTTGACTGAAACTGTTTTCGATGTTTCTTAAAGTTTTAAATTCCATTTCATCTTAGTTTTAAATTTTTATTTCATTAATTTACCGCCAATAGTACCTGCAATTGTGGTAGTTCCTGCCCCAACAATATTCCCGGTTTTAGTACTTGTTTGATTTATATTTCGAACAAAATTTCCTGCGCCACCAGCCTGAATAATCCATCCAGTCACCGTAGGTATGGTAAAGTACCCTATGATGCCAATAATCATAAATATGATATAAACAGTACTCGATGAATCGGGAATAAAATTGGGATCAGATAAACTGTCAATATCCTTTTGGAGTATTAAGGATTGGATCTTGGACAACATCGCACTAAAAAGATCTGAAACGGGTAACCAGAGGTACACACTAATATACCGAGTCAACCATTGCGTCAAAGTAGACTGAAATCCATCCCAGACTGAAATCGCAAATGCTATTGGCCCCAATATTGAAAGCACTATTAAGAAGAAGGTGCGTATCGTATCTATGACTAATGCAGCCGCTTGAAAAAGAACTTCTATAAATTCACGAAAACTGTCACGGATCATTTTCTTAACTCCGTACATTTCTCTTTCGATATACATCCCAGATATAGTTGCCAAATCGGAAGGTGTCCATCCGAGTTCCTCCAACTTTTTATCAAATTCTTCATCCGATGCTAAATAGGCCGTCTCAGGATTACGAAGCATCGCTTCTCTCTCCAATAGGTCTTTCTGCTGTTGTAAAGCATTCAAATCTAAAACTTGACTTTCTAATATGCTGTGCGTTCCTTGAACCACTGGACTCAATACACCGTTAAGTGTTCCCAATACAATTGTTGGAAAAAATGTAATACAGATACCCAAAGCAAAAGGTCTAAGTAACGGGAAGACGTCTATCGGTTCGGCACTACTCAGCGCTTGCCAGACTTTTAATGCAACATAAAACAAGGCACCCAATCCAGCCAAACCTTTAGCAACTGCTGCCATATCTGCTGATAGTGGCATCATCTCGTCATAGAGCGAACGTAGTACTTCATGAAGATTACTAAATTCCATGATTACCAGTATTTCTGGTTAGCGGTTCCGTATAGATCCAACACTCTTTGGCTGTTATTGGCTTTTTTGGCTCGCAGGTAACTGACCGATATATTTTTATTCGTAAAATAACGAACCAAATTGTGGTACTCTTTAACTTTTAGATACACTTGGTCAATAATGTCCATTCGTTCTTTATCATTGAGCGACAAGCTGGAAGAGTTTACAATTTGTTTTAACTCTTTCAAAAGTTCTGTGCTTTCGTTGAGTAAGATCGAATACCCATTCGCAATAGCTGTTAATTCCTGCTCATTGAAATTGGGATCATTCAACATTTTTCCAAAATTGTTTACATACATTTCAGAAACATCACCAACAAGTAACACAGTCTGTTGCACTTTTCGAGCATCTTTTACTAGGTTGTTTACCGCCTTTAGTTTATCATAATATTCTTTTCCTTGATTATACACTTTTTGAACTTCTTTAAAGTTGTTAATCATGTTGGTCGCTGTGGTAGAAGTCTGTATAATCTGTCTTGCTGAATTGACAATTCCTTGAGCCAAATTTGTAGGATCTGTGACCACCCACTGTGCTTTAACAGTCGGCATGAAAGCGAATAAAAACACCATGCACACCATAATTTTTAAATTTTTCATTGCTATTCGTTTTTAAAATTTTTACTGATTGTTTTCTTTTTCCTTTTTCTCAATGGCAATTCTCTTGATAGCCTGTTCTACATTTCCATCTAATTGACTTGCCAGTTGCATGACTTCCAACTTTTCTGTTTCTTCAGTGGTATAGGCTAAATATTCCTCGAAACTAACTTCTGTAGCATATACTGCCGAATGTGTACCTCCTAACCCAATCCAAACTTCTTTGTAAAGTCGCTTGGGATCATTGTTCATATTGATGGACAGCACTTGCGCTTTTTCTTTTTCAGTCAGACCAAGCATGGCCTGGATATCATCAAATTTGTTCATGTACTTCCTTTGATCCAGTAGTATTTTACAATCCGAATTATTGATAATACTTTCCTTTACAATAGGTGATTGGATAATATCATCTACTTCTTGCGTTACAACAATGGCTTCTCCAAAAAACTTTCGAACCGTTTTAAAAAGGTATTTGATGTACTCTGCCATCCCTTCTTTTGCAATCGCTTTCCAAGCTTCTTCAATCAGGATTAGTTTTCGTACTCCCTTCAAGCGACGCATCTTATTGATAAAAACCTCCATAATGATGATAGTCACAATTGGAAAAAGGATTTTATGATCCTTGATCGCATCTATTTCGAATACAATAAATCGCTTAGAAAGTAAATCAAGTTGTTTTTCGGAATTCAATAGATAATCGTATTCACCTCCTTTGTAGTAGGGTTCTAATACATTTAAGAAGTTGGCAATATCAAAGTCTTTTTCTCGTACCTTTTTATCTTCTAAGACCTGTCTATAATCTCCTTGTGCAAATTCATAAAATCCATTGAAGGAAGGAAATTCTTCAGTGTGCTTGATTCGTTCAATGTAACAACTCACTGCATTTGAAAGTGCCACTTCTTCGGACCGTCTTGGTGGCTCATCATCCCTTTTCCATAAGGTCAATATCAAAGTCTTAACGCTTTCTCTTTTTTCAATATCGAATATGCCATCGTCGGTGTAAAAAGGATTAAAGGCAATCGGATTGTCTTCGGTATAGGTGAAATAAACACCATCTTCTCCTTTGGTTTTTCCTTTGATCAGTTCGCACAATCCTTGATACGAATTTCCTGTATCGACTAGCAACACATGAGCACCTTGTTCATAATATTGTCTGACCATGTGATTGGTAAAAAAGGACTTTCCTGAACCGGATGGACCAAGTATGAATTTATTTCTGTTCGTGATAATACCGCGCTTCATGGGCAAATCAGAAATATCCAAATGAATGGGTTTCCCCGTCAGTCGGTCGGCCATCTTGATTCCAAAAGGGGAAGGTGAACTTTTATAATTGGTTTCTTCAGTGAAGAAACAAAGCGCAGGTTCAATAAACGTATAAAAGCTTTCTTCACTCGGAAAATCTCCTGCATTGCCTGGCATTCCTGCCCAATAGAGCGTCGCCACATCTGTAGTGTTGTGCCTTGGTTTGCATTCCATCAATGCCAAAGCACTACCGGTGTCGTTCTTTAGTTGTTTTAATTCCACAGGATTATCTGACCATGCCATTACATTGAAGTGCGCTCGAATAGAAGCATGTCCAAAAGAGTGTGCTTCATTCAAATAGCGTTCGATCCATTCCTTATTGATTTGATTGGCTCGGCTATAACGAGCTAAGGAATGCATGTTTCTTGCTGATTTTTCGAACTTGCGTAGGTTGTCTTCGCTGTTATCTAAAAAAAGATATTGGTTGTAGATGTGATTGCAGCTTAACAATAATCCAACTGGCGCAGCAAAAGACAAAAGACAGTCACTTCTATCGGTAGATAGTTTTTCATAACGGGTTTCTGCTGCTACTGAACTAGGCAAATCATCGGTATCAGACAAGGTGTGCAGACAAAGCCTTTTGTTTCCTATGCGAACTTCTTCTCCGCCCAAAGCGATATCCTGCAGTGGAATTCCCTCCTCTCTCGAAAGACTAAGGTATTGTTCCAATAATCCTTGTTTGCTAGTTGTTCCAATAATATCTTCTTCGCTTAAGCGTTCCAGTTTTATAAAATCGGAATCGTTCACAATTCGCTCAAATTGCGCCACCGATTCCATAAAGCGAGAAAGGATTTCTTTATCTCTTAGTTCTTTTGGGATAAGCACCCCTTTGCAAAGCGAAGAAAAATTACTTTGCATTCGCATACGCTCTTTGGACGTTTTAGTTAAGAACAGATAACAATAATGGTTCAGAAACGGACGCTCATTAAAATGTTGTTGGTAGGACTTTGCCAAAAAACTCAAACCATCTTTGGCTATATCAGGAGCATAATTTTCCTTAATGTACCAATCTTGTTTGTGTACCATCGTATAATCAGGCAAGGTTTTTATAGCCTTGTGCCAAGTAGAATGAATAGCTTCGTATTCCGCAGAGGCTACTGTGAAAAGCTCTGGTAGCTGTACTCGAAAACAAGCGGTGATATCAGGTTCCTTGGAGATAATGCAATTATTTTCTACTGCCAGCAACGGAAACTTACTTTCCAGTGTAGTCGCCTTTGATTTATTTCTCATGGCTGATGCATTTTGGAATTCAACTGAAAATAGCGATATACAGGCATACGACAGATGATATATCGTGGATGACGCTTGTTCGCTCCCACTTTCATCAAACCATGTTCGCCGTACTTTCTGTTTAGTGAAAAAGTTTGCCATACTAATAGCGATCCACCACCGATTCCTATAAACAGACACAGATAAGAATTGACTCCAGTCATGTACAAGATCATTATCAGGATAAGTATCCCGAGCAAACCGCCTGCGAAGATGAATAGGTACTGCGCTTTCAGTCCTTTGAACTCCACCGTTCTTCCAATACCTTTATTAATATTATACGTATTCATACCGAAAATACTAAAGGAAGAACGAACGTAAAACAGTTGCCGCAACAATCAAAAAGATACAAGCTCCAAACCAACTCGCCGCTGTCTTGCTCGTATCTGGATCTCCGCTACTAAACTTGTTATACACCTTCACCCCACCAATGAGGCCCACCACTGCCCCAATAGCATAAATAAGTTTTGTAGCAGGATCAAAATAAGAGGTAACCATTTCGGTCGCCTCCGTAATTCCTGCTTTTCCATTTCCTTGTGCCATTGCACTAATTGTTGATAGTACAACCACTACCAACACTACTTTTTTAACTTGATTGTTCATGATTTGAAAAATTTAAATTGTTCTTTGTTCCTGTACTTTACAGAGTATGGAACAAATATCATTTGGAAACAGTTGCTTTTTAATATGTTGTCGTTAAGTGGAGTTGTTTGGCAGAAGAAGACTTCTCAATTTACTTTGTGATAGTAAAAATCACTAAATTTGAGTAATAAATACTGCTATATTGCAAATCGCAATATGCGATATAGTGAATTAAAAAAGTTTGCTTTTTCTATATTTTTTAGTTAGTATTGCATATCGCAATATGAAATATTAGAATGACACAAGCAAAAAGTAATCTCAAACCACAAGACATTGTAATTTTGTTGAAAATAATTGCACTAGGTGAACAACCTTGGTTTCATCATACTATTGCAGAAGAATTAGGCATGAGTCAATCTGAAGTGAGCCAGTCTTTAAATCGTTCTAAATATGCGGGATTAATTGATGATGCCCGAAAAAAAGTGAACAAAATTGCTTTTAATGAATTCTTAATTCATGGTGTAGGCTATGCTTTTCCGCAACAACCAGGAGCATTAGTTAGAGGAATACTAACAGCTCATTCTGCTGAACCTTTAAATAAAATAATTCAAGCCACTGATAAATATGTTTGGCCTTATGCAAAAGGTTTAGACCGAGGGCAGGCTATAGAACCTTTATACTCCTCCGTCGTAGAGGCTTCATTAAAAGACACCGATTTATACGAATTATTAACTTTAGTGGATGCTATTAGAGTGGGAAGAGTAAGAGAAAAAGAAATGGCAAAACGAGAATTAGAAAAAAGAATACTCCATGTATAATAAAATAATCAATCTAGCATTAGTAGCTCAAGTGGCAAAAGGCTTAAAGGAATTAAATGAAAAAATGGTATTCATTGGAGGAGCCGTGATTAGCTTATATACTGATGACCCCGCTGCTGAGGAAATTCGTCCCACTTCTGATATAGACATGACTATTAATTTAGCTAATTATTATGAATGGACACAAATGCAAGAACGATTAGCAGAACTTAATTTCTACCCAGATCCTCAAGGACAGTCCATTTGTTCATATCAGTTTGAAAATATCGCCATAGACATAATGCCTGCAGACGACAGTAGTATTGGAATATCTAATAAATGGTATAAGCCGGGATTCAAATACTTACAACAAGTAGAATTGTCAGAAGGAATTAAGATCAACGTATTACCATCTCCTTATTTTCTGGCTACTAAATTAGAGGCATTTAAAGATCGAGGACAAAATGACTTTTACGGAAGCCACGACTACGAAGATATCATCTATCTTATCGACAATAGAACAACAATAGTGGAAGAAATCCTAGAGAGTGAAGATGACTTGAAACAATACATCACGCAAGAACTTACAGCCATTAAAAAACATCCACAAGCTAACGAAATTTTAGCCATGCACATCCATCCGTTAATTAGAGAAGAACGGTTTCAAATTTTGTTGGAGAAAATAGAACAAATAATAAAATAAAAACAAAAGCTATTATTCACTTAATGCTTTAAAAATATAATAAATGAGTACAACAAGTATAATAAGATCCATAAGAAACATAATGAGAAAAGACGAAGGCGTTGATGGTGATGCACAGCGAATTTCTCAAATGGTATGGATGCTTTTTATGAAAATTTTTGCAGACAAAGAAGAAGAATGGAAAATATCAAGAAAAGAATATAAAAGTCCAATTCCAGAAAAATTAAAATGGCAAAACTGGGCTGCTGATGAAAATGGTTTAACTGGCGATGAACTAATTAGTTTCATTAATGAAGAATTATTTCCTGTACTGAAAACAATTGACCCAACAGACACAGACCAATCGGTAATTATAAAATCAGTATTTAATGATACTTATAATTATATGAAAAGCGGTAATCTTTTCCGCCAAGTTATAAATGAAATTAATAAAATTGATTTTTCTAAAAACAACAAGGATAGACATGTTTTTAATGATATTTATGAAACAATATTAAGAGAACTACAAAGTGCAGGTTCTTCGGGTGAATATTATACCCCTAGAGCTGTAACTCAATTCATGGTTGACATGATTAACCCTCAAATTGGTGAAAGTATTCTAGATCCAGCATGTGGTACAGGAGGTTTTTTAACTTGTTCTATGGTTAATTTATCAAAACAGAAAGATTTTGATGAAACATCAGTAATAGTTCAAAACTCAATAAGAGGTATTGAGAAAAAACCATTACCTCATTTACTTTGCACAACAAATTTAATACTTCATGGTATAGAGAAGCCAGCAATAACTAAAGGTAATTTATTATCAGCTAAATATGATAGTTGGAAAAATAAGGACCTAGTGAATATCGTCTTATCAAATCCTCCTTTTGGTGGTCAAGAAGAAGATGGAATTGAAAAGAATTTCCCAGAAGAATTTAGAACGAAAGAAACTGCAGATTTGTTTTTAGCATTGATTATAAAAATTTTAAAGAAAAATGGAAGAGCGGCTGTCGTTTTACCTGATGGATCATTATTTGGTGAAGGTGTAAAAACTAGAATAAAAGAAGACCTTTTAACAACATGTAATTTACATACAATTGTAAGACTACCAAGTGGCGTATTTAATCCTTACACTGGTATTAAAACAAATCTGCTTTTTTTTGAAAAAGGAAAAGCAACTAAAGAAACTTGGTATTATGAAATGCCATATCCAAATGGAATAAAGAATTATAGTGCCACAAGGCCAATAGATATTTCTCATTTTGAAGAGATAAAAGAATGGTGGTTTAATAGGATTGAAAATGAATATGCTTGGAAAGTTTCCTCAAAAGAAATAAAAAATAGAAATTTCAATTTGGATATTAAAAATGAAATCAGTTCTGAAAAAGAAATAGCAGAATCTACTGAGGAGTTAATTTCGATTTTAGAAACTTCATTTCAAAGGAGTTCAATAATACTTACCGAAATTAAAAAAGCTTTTCTATGAAAGACTGGAAAAAAGTAAAACTTGGTTCTCTTTTAACTGAATCTAAAATTGTTTCAGACAATCCTGATCCAGATAAACGTATTAGAGTTAAACTTAATGTATTGGGTGTTGAAAAAAGACCTAAAACTAAAGATAAAAAAGGGGCTACAAAATATCACATCAGAAAAGCGGGACAATTTATTTATGGTAAACAAAATTTACATAAAGGTGCTTTTGGTATTGTACCGGAAGAATTAGATGGATATGAATCTAGCTCAGATATTCCTGCTTTTGACGTAGATGATTCTTGTTATCCCGAATGGATTTTTTACTTCTTTAAAAAGGGTAACTCATACTTACAACTAGAAAATTTAGCTAAGGGTGTGGGATCCAAAAGAATTCAACCAAAGCAAATTTTTGAATTAGAGATATTTCTACCTACTAAAGAAGAGCAGGAAAGGATTTTAAATGAGATAAAAACTATAGAAGATAAAAATTATAAATTAATAAAGGAAGTTACATTCCGAGAAAAAAATTTAATTAAGTTACGACAGGCTATTCTAACTGATGCGGTTAAAGGCGAGTTAACTAAAGAATGGCGAAATAATAATCCAAATGTCGAATCTGCACAAGATTTATTTAAAAAAATAAAGATAGAAAAGGAAAAACTGATAAGAGAAAAAAAAATTAAAAAAGAAGAATCCTTCCCAGCCATTAATAAAAACGATATGCCCTTCGAAATTCCAAGTAGTTGGAAGTGGTACAGAATTGGAGAAAGTAGTATAAATAAAGATGGTGACAGGATTCCTCTTTCCAAAACAGAAAGACTAAAAAGAAAAGGGATTTATGATTATTACGGAGCACAAGGAGTAATTGATTACATCGATGATTATATTTTCGACAAGTCATTATTATTAGTTGCGGAAGATGGTGGAAATTTGCTTAGAAGAAATAAACCTGTAGCATATATGGCTCACGGTAAGTATTGGGTTAATAATCATGCGCATGTAATTGATACTATAAGTGAAATTTCAAAATTGTATTTAGAAATATACATTAACTCAATTGATTTAAAACCATATTTAAGTGGCGAGCCGCCTATGCAGATAAAATTAAATAGAGGTAAATTAAATTCTATTCCGCTTCCTCTACCTCCCTTGGCAGAACAAAAAGAAATCGTGGAAAAGGTCAATTATTTGCAAGCAAATTGCAGTAAACTCGAAGAGGAAATTTTAATAAGTAAAAATGAATCGGAAAAACTACTGCAGTCTGTTTTATATCAATTTTTGGGGGATGAAAATAACATATTAGTTAAAAGGAATTCCTTTGAAAATGAGAGGGTACTGCCGTTAAGAGAAATAAAATATAATAATAAAACCATCAATATGAAATTAGTAGAACTACTTAAAGCAAATGGTAGACTTCATGCTGAAGATCTATGGAAGATGTCTGAGCATTATAATAAAACCAACGAGAGTGAGAGTATTGATAGATTTTACGCGGAGCTAAAAAAACAAATCGAAGAAGAAAAAACTATTAAAGAAAGTAGTGATAAGGGCTATTTAGAACTGCGATGAGAATAGATAAAATTTATATAGAAAAGTTTAAAAATCTTAAAGATTTTTCAATCAATTTGGATGAAACCAAGATGAATACAGTTTTATTAGGACAAAATGCTGCCGGAAAATCAAATCTGTTGGAGGCACTTGTTATAATATTTAGAGATCTTGATTTAGAAGACGAAACTTCATTTAATTATGTATTAGAATATCAGTGTAAGGATAATTATCTTAAAGTTGAGGGTGGTCCCAAAACCACGGGAAAATATAAATTCTTTTTAGGAACTAAAAAAAGCGGGATTAAAGAGTATTCTTCTAAAATTATTCCGAAGGTTGAAATTAAAAAAAATAAAGATGAATATTTACCGAAGTATGTTTTTAGTTATTATTCAGGTGTTAGTAATAGATTATTGGAACATTTTGATAAACATCAAACTCGATTTTACAAAGCTTTATTAGAGGGAATTGATGCTCCTCCAAGACCATTATTTTATGCTAGACAAATACACAGCTACTTTGTCCTAATGGCATTTTATGCCTTCTCTGATAAAAAAGTTAGCGAGTTCTTAAAAGAGTTTTTAGGCATAATAGGTTTAGAATCTGTTCTTTTCGTGCTGAAAGAGCCTGTATGGGCTAAAAATAAAAAGGATGCAAAACCATTAAATTTTTGGACTTCAAAGGGCGTTGTACGTAATTTCTTAGATGATCTCTGGAGTGCCTCTATGGCACCAATAGTTCATGAAGAGACTGTTAGGGAAGACTTTAGAAGAAGTCATAGTCAGGAGCAACTGTATTTATACATTTCAAACCAAAATAAATTAATTGAAATTGCAACAAAGTATGGAACGAATACTGAATTTTTTAAAAGTTTGGAAAGTACATACATCTCTGATTTAATTCAAGAAGTAAGAGTTAAAGTGAAAAAAGTAAATGTTAATGGAGATATTACCTTTAAGGAATTGTCGGAAGGAGAACAACAATTATTAACTGTTTTAGGTTTATTGCGTTTTACAAAAGAGGACGAATCACTTATTCTTTTAGATGAACCAGATACCCACCTGAATCCTTTATGGAAATGGAAATACATGAATTTGCTTGAAGAATATTCAGGTAAGGATGACACAAGTCAGATACTAATGACTACACATGACCCATTAGTAATTGGAGGATTGACTAAGGAAGAGATTAGAATATTTTATTCTAAAAAAGCATTCGACAAACATGGAAAAGAATTTCAAAAAATTGAGACTTTTGAACCTGATTTTAACCCAAAAGGATTGGGTGTTGCGGGAATTTTGACAAGTGAATTTTTTAATCTGCCAAGTACACTTGATGAAGACACCTTAAAAGAACTTGAAGAAAGAAATGATTTGATTGTAAAACAAGAAAATGATACTTTGTCAGTTGATGAGAAACTAAGGCTAACTGAACTTTTTTATAAATTATCGAATCTTGGTATTAATACTACAGATAGAGATCCATTGTATCAAAAATTTATAATTGCCTTAGCAGATCATGAAAAAAGTATTATTGATCAAAATGTTATTGTAAATAAAGCTGAAAAAAGCAGAATAGCATTTGACATCTTAGAGAAAATAATTAAAGAATCTGAAAAATGATTTATATTGATTTAGAAAACAATCCGCCTCCTCAAGATTGGATTGACAGAGCAGATATAGTTACGCAAGAGTTAGTTGATGAAGCAGATTCAGTATTGAGAAATCAAATTATAGATGCAAATCAACCACTTTGGAATGAATTAAAAAATCATTTATCTTCACTTTATAATGATAAATGTTGGTACACTGAATCAATCAATTCAGGTGCTCATTGTCATGTAGATCATTTTAGACCAAAAAAAGAAGTGATTGATGAAAATGGAGTAAAAACTGAAGGATATTGGTGGTTAGCTTTTGATTGGATGAATTATAGGTTTTCCGGCCCAGCTGCCAATGTTAGAAAGAGGTCTTACTTTCATGTGAATGCAAATAGAGCTTTAAATTATGCGGACAATTTGAATCTTGAGGATATTCTGTTTTTAGACCCAATAAAATTTAGAGACCCTGAAGAATTAGCTTTTGATAATGAAGGGATTGTTCGTCCTAAAGAAACTAACAAGATTATTAGAAATTATAAAAGAGCAAGATATTCTATTATCAGATTAAATCTAAATTCTCCTAGCCTAATAGATAAAAGGAAGGATAAATATAGAAATGCAGTTATATTATTAATGAGGATTAATAAAAAATTAGATTTGCAATCTATCATTTTTGACCAATCTAGAGAGAATGAGATAGAAACAGACATGAGACAACTTTGGTCAATGTGTTCTAAAAACTCTGAATTTTCAGCAGCGGTTAAATATTGCTTGAAGAGTTCTGGGTTTGATTGGGCAAAAGTAATTGTTGAAAAAGCAGCTTAATGATAATTGGAACTAGTAAATCAAAACTGAACTAATAGATGCTAAATTTTTTTGGATTATAACACATATAATACCCAATAATGGTTGGTATTTTAACTGTTCTGTTGGTTTATATTTTAACATAAGTAGAAACCAAAATAATTAAGATCACACAAACTCCCCAATATCAAACTCCTCCAAATCATTTTTGTGCAAAAAAGAAGAACCAGAATCCGTCTTTGAAGAAAGTGTACCGTCTAATAGCTTGGCTATTTTTTGAGAAGCATCTTCGATAGAATTTTCCAATAGGTCGAATAATTCGGTTCCTTGTATTTTCTGAAGTAGGACTGTTGCTGTTTCCTTTTGAGAGGGTCTCATTTTCTCTTTTTTTAACAACGTTTTTACAGTGCTTAACTCTTCGAAGGTAACCCCTTGGGCAAAACCATTATCGCCATCGGATATTCCATAACTATTCCATTCTTCTTCCTCATTCTCAAAATCAGGTACATTCCCAAAAACTTCCTCTAGCTCTTCTTGTGGAATTTGTAATTCGACTTTATCTTCGTCGATTTCTATATCAAAATTATCATTACAATTATCCTCATTTTGCTCTTGACCGTCATTGGACTTATTTGGCACAGAAAGGCTTCTTTGAGGCTTAGGCTGCCCCATAATATCAGAGAGACTTGAATTGATTTTCTCTTGATTTGGTTGATGCTTATGATATTTTTTAATGACAATTTTATCCTTTGCCAAAAGAAAAATGACGATGAGCAGACAAATTACAATTACAGTTTCCATGCTATTTAGTATTATAAATTGTTTAAAAAATCGGCTTGTTTCGCTCATTAAAAAATTCTTGAATTTCGGTTCCAAAATCATTAAAATGCTGTTCTAAAATGTTATCGATATAAGAATACAATGTTGTTTTCTCTTCCCTTGTCAATTGAACAATTCGAAGGAGCCGTTCGTGGTATTCAGGCCTTATGTACACAACCTTACCACTACGACCAGACGGGTATCTGTTAGTGAGAAATACTTCTTCATAATTCCGTTTCTTTAGAGCGCTTACACGAGTTTTCTCATTCCGCTTATTTTCGGTAGCTTCGATACTTTGGCTTATTTTTTTATCATTGTTGATCGCTTCATCCCCGCTCATAATATTCATGAGGTAATCCTCATCTACAACTGGTTTTTGAAACCCCTTATGCTTTTTATCAGATTCCATACAAGAAAGGATTTAAGTGTTTATGATTTTGAGAAATTCATTTACAAAAAGATCAAGCTTAGTTATCTTCATCAAACTAAGCTCAGCAGGAAGCAGGCTAGATCTAAAGATATAATTACTAGTATCATCCGTTTCCTTACGGAAACGCTTACTATCCATTATTCTTGACTCCATTATAGAAAGACCTAATTCTTCTATTACACTTTGATAGGCCTTATACAAATTAGTCTTTTCCCTCCTGTCCACTTGATTCCAAAACAACCAAAACTTTAAGTTCTTGTTTCCTCCATCTGTTTCTGGAAGTTGTAGAAATGCTTTGGCAAAGCCTAAAGTGCTTTCTACTACCAAACGGTCGGCAGTAATAGGAGAAAAGATGAAGTCCATTGCTTTTAATGTGGTCAAAACGCCCTTAGTATTGGCAGTTCCTGGAAGATCAAACAAAATAATATTCCAATCACTATTCGACTGATCTATATATTCTGATGCTTTTTCTAGCGCATTCTCGGCCTTACAACGAATGACAGGAAATGCTTTTTTATCTATCGACTGAAATTGTTTCATAGCCGCTCTCTTATGATACTCATTTTGCATCACCGTTTTAAGATCTCTGTCTCTCATATTGCCGAGACTATGCTGCGGAAAATCACAGTCCAAAACCAACACATTATATCCCAATCGATAATGAAGCACGCTAGCTAACAAAGTTGTCATTGTAGATTTCCCTACTCCACCCTTTTGGGTAGAGAAACTAATTTTTAAAGTTTTTTTTATTGTTTCCATTACTTATAATTTTAAAATTATCTATTTACTAAATTGCTTTGCTGTACGGCTGCATGCCTCCTTGTATTTCTTTACAAGTTTTTGCCCTATTTATTTGCTTTAAGTATGTACTTATCTACAATTGTAGATTCATACAATTTCCAACAGCTATGTCTTGTTTATCGGTAATAGGTACGCTCATTTATTTTACTGCTTTTATGCTTTTATAGTTGCATAGTTGTAAAACTGTATCGTTTTATACTTTACTATTTTACTAAATACTTGCTTACTCCTAAACCTTGGTATTTGTGTTTGAAATTGGATATAGAATTGTTTTTAAATATCCTTTTACAACTTTGAAACAAAGAAAGCTGGTAACTCCAAAACATCTCAGGACTATGAATTCATTGGCGTTCAAAGGCAATGTTTGGCAATACTTACTACTACACCATTCTAAAATTCAATGATTTACTTTGTTATAGAAGTAAATAAATGAGAATATGAAAGGTCCAAATCTATATTTGAATAAGAACTGGAACGGCTTAAAGCCGTTTTTCCCTGCTCTATTAAATCTGTTCCGCCGACAGGCGGACGGATTATCTGTTCACCAGAACAGAGCAAGTTGTGTTTTGAGGCACTCGAAATGAATTCCGTGCCTCAAAACAACTTGCCCTTGCAGGGGCTTAAAACTCCCTCCGAAGTCGGGGTTTTCTAAAAATTAAAATTAGAATGATGATGGAGAATCAACAAAACAAAAAGCAACACAAAGGCGGTAGGAATCCTAAAAAGGATCCTAGCATCCACCGTTATGTTTTTCGATTAACAGACCAGGAAAATGCTAAATTCCTTTCTCTTTTTGAAGCTTCGGGAGCGGATAATAAAGCACTATTTATCACTTCTCTCTTATTTGAAAAGCAGATAAAAACGGTAAAAATAGATCTAGCAGCAATGGATTATTACATGCGCTTAACCACTTTGTACGGTCAGTTTCGTGCTGTCGGTGTTAATTACAATCAAATTGTCAAGATATTGTACCGTAATTTTTCTGAAAAGAAAGCAGCAGCCTATCTTTTTAAATTGGAAAAACAAACAATCGAGTTGGCTCAGTTATGCTGTTCCATAACGCAATTAACAGAAGAATTCGAATTAAAACATTTGAAAAAAGAAGAAAAATGATAGCAAAAATTGGACGTGGAGCAAATATAATTGGTGCACTTTCTTATAATCAACTAAAAGTTGATCAAGAAAATGGATCAATATTAATGACTCATAGAATAAGAGAAACAGTCAATGGAGAGTTTACTGTTAACCAATTATATAGTTCCTTCGAACCTTATTTAATCGCAAACAAGCGAACAGAAAAACCTGTTTTGCATATTTCTCTTAACCCAAACCCAAAAGATAGTGTAAGTGATGAAGACTTTAAAAAAATCGCACAAGACTATATGGAACTTATGGGCTATGGAGAACAGCCTTATGTCGTTTTCAAGCATACCGATATTGAACGAACTCACATTCATATCGTATCGACCTGTGTTGATCGTTACGGAAAAAAGTTGTCTGATTCCTATGAAAAATTACGTTCCATGAATGCCTGCCGTGCACTGGAACAAAAATATCAATTACTTCCTGCAACTGAAAAGAATCAAAATCCGAAGGAAGTAATTTTTAAACCTGTTCATTACAAAGAAGCCCACGTAAAAAGTCAAATAGCATCTGTAATTCGACATCTGCCAAAGTATTACCTGTATCAAAGTTTAGGAGCTTATAATGCACTACTTTCTCTTTTTAATATTACCGCTGAGCAAATAACAGGTGAATTACACGGTCAGTCTAAGCAAGGACTTGTTTATTTTGCACTGAATGAAAAAGGAGAAAAAGCGACAAATCAGTTTAAATCCTCTCTTTTTGGAAAACAGGCTGGCATGGAGAGTTTGCAAAAGCATTTTGAACAATCGAAAGTAAAAATGAAAACGGAACCATCTAAAGAGATTCTAAAAAATTCAATAGAGGTTGCCATGCATATCACGAATAATGAAACCGATTTTAAGAAGCAACTAGTCGATCAGGGAATTAATACCATTGTTCGAAGAAATGATCAAGGTCGTATATACGGAATGACTTTTATTGACCATGAATCGCGCACTGTTTGGAATGGATCCCAACTAAGCAAAAATTTATCTGCCAACGTTTTTAATGATTTATGGAAAAATGAAGGGACTCAGAAAGTTCAAAATGAGAGACAGAATAACAAATCAGTTTCAATCACAGCTAGTAAAAATGAATCCTCACCAGAAATAGAAAAACCACATGCTCTTTTTGATTTCCTTAATGGAAATCATTCAACCCATTCTACAACTGACTTTGGTCTTATAGAAAGCCTTGGAAGTTTTTTACCAATTTCTCAAGGCGAAGATTACGAAGAACAAGTATTTGCGAATCAAATAAAGAAAAGGACAAAACGTAACAATCAACGAGGCAAGAAATAGTTTAGCGAGACAACCAACGCCAACTGATGCCAACAGAAACCAATTGACATAGATTCTTTTACGTTCGATCTACTTTCGCTCGTTACATTTTTAACTTTTCAATTATGCAAGGAGAAGACGATTTAAGAGGACTCGCCAAAATAATGGCTTTCATGCGTGCTGTAAGTATCCTTTTAGTACTCATGCACTTTTACTGGTTTTGTTATAGTTTTTTCTTAGAAAAGGGTTGGACGCTACAAATCATTAACAAGATCCTAGGTAATTTTCAACGGACTGCAAGTCTATTTTCTCACACCATCTACACCAAAATTTTTGCTTTGGTATTGTTAGCTTTAAGTTGTTTAGGAACGAAAGGAGTTAAAAACGAAAAAATTAGTTGGTCTAAGATATCCATTGCCTTAGTCATTGGATTTATACTTTTCTTTCTCAACACACCATTACTGAAGTTGTCTGCTGGTACAGCGATTTCTTTATATATTCTTACTACTTCAGCGGGCTATATTTCGTTAATGATGGCTGGAGTTTGGATCAGTCGTTTATTGCGTACCAATCTTATGAGCGATGTTTTTAATAATGAAAATGAAAGTTTCATGCAAGAAACCAAATTAATGCAAAATGAATATTCCGTTAATCTGCCAACCAAATTTTATTACAAAGGCAAATGGAATGAAGGATGGATTAATGTGGTAAATCCATTTCGAGCCTCCATAGTATTAGGAACACCAGGATCTGGAAAAAGTTATGCCATCATAAACAACTACATCAAGCAGCATATCGAAAAAGGATTTTCGATGTACATCTATGATTTTAAATTCGATGATCTTTCTACCATTGCGTATAATCATTTATTAATACATTCGGACAAGTATGCCGTTAAACCAAAATTCTATATTATCAACTTCGATGATCCTAGCAGAAGCCATCGTTGCAATCCCATCAATCCAGATTTTATGACAGACATCTCAGATGCTTATGAATCTGCCTATACCATTATGCTAAACCTTAACCGCAGTTGGATACAAAAGCAAGGCGATTTCTTTGTGGAATCTCCCATTATATTACTAGCCGCTATAATCTGGTTTCTAAAAATTTATGACAATGGAAAGTATTGTACATTTCCACATGCCATTGAATTGCTCAACAAGAAATATGTTGATGTTTTTACCATCCTTACTTCCTACCCTGATCTCGAAAATTATTTATCACCGTTTATGGATGCTTGGCAAGGTGGCGCACAAGATCAGTTGCAAGGACAAATCGCTTCCGCAAAAATTCCGTTGTCTCGAATGATTTCGCCTCAACTCTATTGGGTAATGACGGGAGATGACTTTTCGTTGGACATCAATAATCCGGATGAACCTAAAATTCTTTGCGTGGGAAACAATCCCGATCGACAAAATATTTATTCTGCTGCCTTGGGTTTGTACAATTCCAGGATCATAAAACTAATCAATAAGAAAGGAAAATTAAAAAGTTCGGTGATAATTGATGAGTTGCCAACGATCTACTTTAGAGGGCTAGATAATTTAATTGCCACAGCTAGAAGTAATAAAGTAGCGGTATGTTTGGGATTTCAAGATTATTCGCAATTGACTCGTGATTATGGTGATAAGGAAAGTAAGGTTATCCAAAATACGGTGGGCAACATCTTTAGTGGTCAGGTTGTAGGAGAGACGGCCAAAAGCTTATCCGAACGGTTTGGTAAAGTGTTACAGAAACGCCAAAGTTTAACCATCAACCGAAATGACAAATCAACCTCTATTTCTACACAATTAGACAGCTTGATACCGGCATCAAAAATCTCCACGCTTACGCAAGGAGTGTTTGTGGGAGCTATTTCAGATAATTTTGACGAACGTATCGAACAGAAAATTTTCCATTCTGAAATTGTGATAGACAATGAAAAAGTAGCGGCAGAAACCAAAGCATATAAAAAGATTCCCGTTATTTTACCTTTCGTTGATGAAAACGGACAAGATAATATGAAAGTCGAAATTGAAGCTAATTACAAACAGATTAAGCGTGATATTGTTCTTATTACAGAAAGTGAATTGGAACGCATTAAAAACGATCCTGATTTGCAACATTTGGTGCAAGAAGTATGAAATCAATAACTCGAAATAGAATAAACCATTATTAAATGTTTGTTATTATGTACATATTTGCTGTTTTTGTTCATATTAACGAACATTTACAAAAATGAGCGTAAGAAAGCAGATCTTATTCCCCAAGCACCAACTCCGTTTAAAGCAAATGGGTGAGAATATGAAATTGGCTCGAAAAAGAAGAAAGCTCTCTGCAGTACAAATTGCTGAAAGAGCCGATAGTGCTAGAACCACTTTATACCAAATAGAAAAAGGAAATTCTAGTGTGAATAGGTGCCTATTTTAATGTTCTGAAAGTGCTATGTTTGCAAGAAGATTTTTAAAAAATAGCTGCTGACGACAAACTAAGAAGAAAACTTCAAGACCTTGAACTATTAAATTAACCCCTTGCTAAAAACAAATTAAACTGATCACTTATTCAAAAAACATAACATGTCACAAAGTAAAACCTACATCTACGTTTGCGCCCATTGGCAAGAAATGCAGGACCCTAAATGAATCGGTGTCTTATCTGCAATGAAGAACGCAGGGAATCAGATTGAAAATATGCAGGAACGCAAAATAATACAAGGTTGTAGGAATTGGTACCCCAGCTACTAGAGCAGCCATTATTAAAACACTTTTTTAGAAGGAATATCTCACACGAGATAAGAAATTTTATCCCTAACAGAAAATAAGCGGATACGAAGTTCTCATGCTCACGAGCGCCGACCGTTGGCTGTAATAGCAGACACTACCAAAAAAACGAACCACACTACCCAATATTTCTACCCCGATTCGGTTACAATCAACCTTGATTTGGAAACATTTATTTTTTAAAGAAGGGCGAGTTTTGCATTGTAAAACTTAAAAAAAAAACAATGCAAAAAGTAAAATTCAAAAACAGAAATTGGGACACAGTAGCCAATCTTCATTTGCCGGACAATTTTGACGAATCACAAAATTATCCCGCTATTGTTTGTGTTCATCCTGGGAGTAGTGTGAAAGAACAAACCGCTGGTTTATATGCCCAAAAGCTTGCTGAAAAAGGGTTTATTGCTTTGGCTTATGATGCTTCATTTCAAGGAGAAAATGGTGGTGAGCCAAGATATTTGGAAGACCCAACTACTCGCGTAGAAGATATACGCTATGCTGTAGATTATCTTACCACACTAAACTTTATAAATGAAAAGCGTATAGGTTTATTAGGTATTTGCGCAGGTGGAGGCTATGCTGCCAATGCTGCAATGACAGAAAAACGAATAAAAGCAATTGGAACAGTTGTAGGCACTAATATTGGTAGAGCATTTAGAGAAATAAATTTTTTAGAAACATTAGAGGCTGTTTCTTCGCAACGAACAGCAGAGGCTAACGGAGCAGAGCCGATGATTACAAATTGGACGCCAAATTCTGCCGAAGAAGCAAAACAGGCAGGCATAAATGATATGGATATGTTAGAGGCTATTGATTATTACAGAACACCAAGAGGCGAATACCCTACTGCAAACAATAAATTACTTTTTACAAGTATGGCGAACTTAATAAAGTTTGACGCTTTTCATCTTGCCAATGTATTGTTGACACAACCATTATTAGTTATCGTTGGCGACAAGGTCGGTGCTTTCGGTTCTTACAGAGATGGGTTTGATTTATATAACAAAGCTGTTTCCAAAGAGAAAAAAATTCATATTGTAAGTGGTGCAAGTCATTATGATTTATACGACAAACCCGAAGCAACAGCAGAAGCTTTGGATAATTTAATCCCATTCTTTCACGAAAATCTTTCACAGAAATAATGAACAACCTATTTCTAAAAATAATTGGGGTCGTATTGCTTGTTTCAGGTTGCGTTCTAACACACAAGCCAAACTTAATTAGCAAAATCTCTTTGCCCGAAAACCCATATCAGATGATTGAAAAACGGGTTAAATGGGGATTTCTAATTGGCTTGGGAATTCTGTTCATTTTTTACAATCATTGGAGTGATTGGAAACAAACAGTGTGTGCACTATTGTTTTTTCTAACTTTGGGAATTGTTATAGCCCGTTTATTCGGGTTTGTTTTAGACGGCTTTTTCTTGAAACAATTACTTTGGCTAACCATAGAAATTGTTGTTTTAATCATTTTTGGAATTTTATACAGATATGCAGACAATTAACTCTTTATCCGAATTTCATAGGTTACTATCCATTCCACCGCATTTGCATCCATTGGTAAGTGTGGTTTTGGTTTCAGAAATACACGCAATAAATTCTGATGTGTGGCAACATTTTTCTACTGATTTTTATACGATTTCTCTGAAGAATAATATTCAATCGAAAGTAAAATATGGGCAACAATATTATGATTTTGATAAGGGAACAATGACGTTTATAGCACCTAAACAAGTTCAAACTGTTGAAGTAGATACAACTAATGCTTATGAATCCATTGGAATAGGATATGTATTAATTTTTCATCCTGATTTTTTGAAAAAACACCCATTGCAAAGTACAATCAAAAATTATGGCTATTTTTCATATTCACTAAATGAAGCGTTGCACCTTTCGCAACAGGAAGAGCAAAATATTGTTGAGATTTTTCAAAAAATAGAGAAAGAATACCAGCATATTGACAAGCACACACAAGACATAATTCTGTCGCAAATTGATTTGCTATTGAACTATTGTAATCGTTTTTACGAACGCCAATTCATTACCCGAAAAGCTGTAAACAATGATTTGCTTTCAAAAATGGAAGCACTTTTGAACGATTATTTTAGTAACACAGAAACTTTAAATAGCGGATTACCAACAGTGGAATATTTAGCTAATCAACTCAATTATTCCGCAAATTATTTAAGCGATATGTTGCGTTTGCTAACAGGACAAAGTGCCCAACAACATATTCACGAAAAACTCATTGAAAAAGCAAAAGAAAAACTTTTAACGACAAATTTATCCGTAAGTGAAATTGCCTATGAATTAGGTTTTGAACAACCACAATCGTTCAACCGACTTTTCAAAAAGAAAACCGAAATGTCGCCTTTGAAGTATAGACAATCATTTAACTGACAACGTCAATTCAATTATACAAGCAGGCACACGACGAAACAAAGCGTATAGCGAACAACAGAAAGCCACATAGCGCCAACAATCTATAAAAATAATAGCGGTTTGGGTGCTTAATCGAAATCGCTTTTTTATATTTAAAGTCTGTCTTAATAAAAGTGAATACTACCTATTAATCCGCTACTATTCTTATACGCGAGCGTTGGCAGCAAGGCTGAAACTAAACATTGCACTAACTTCAATAGCCAGACAAATCGAAAAATCAAAACTATATATCACTAAAACGATTTGACTACAACAAATACCAATTGGGCTACTTTTCATCTGTCGACAGTTAAGAACTCTGCAACTGAATCAAATTAGAAGAATTATGCAAAATTTTAAAGAAAAAGTAGTTGCTGTTACTGGCGCAAGTGCGGGTATTGGCAAAGTCATAGCAATAAAATTGGCTAAAAATGGTGTAAAAGTTGTTTTAGGTGCAAGAAATACCGAACAATTGAAAAATGTTGTTGAAGAAATTAAAAATAACGGAGGCGAAGCTGTATTTGTAAAAATCGATGAAAATAATAAAGCTGACTTAGTTCAGCTGGTAAACGTATCATTAACTCGACAGCATAACAACAGCATCCCTACAGCTAGCACCATATATAATTTACTGCTACTTCTAGCCTACTAACGAAAATAATCGCAGATTTTCTAATCATTTATTTTGCTAAATTAGCTGCTCGACCACGCAATTAACCAAAGAAAACAAGGTTGAATGAAAAAAATTGAATAATAGACAGACAAATGAACATACAAGACATCCAGTTATTTTACAATCAGCACGTAAGCCATCAGGAAAAAAGTACTACTAAATACATTTGACACTTTGATATACTGCATTGGGAAAATCTTAAGGGAGATCTTTCTAAATGTGAAAGATTACAACGAAAACCCTTTTATAAAATAGGACTATTAAAAGGAGACGCGGTTTATCACTGTGACAATATAAATATTCCAATTTCAGGTTATTCTATTGTATTTACAGATCCTTTAACACGTTCATCATTTACTACGCTCGATGAAAAATTTATGGGAATATATTGTATTTCCACGGATCTGTTTCTGAGAGGAACTACAAAAATAAACCTACGCAATTGGCCTGTTTTTCAGGAAAAAAAAGTCTTCGTCCAATCATTATCGGAAAAAAAATTTCACTTACTTCTTAACCTATTTAAGGAGATTGAACAAGAAAAAGACTCCGATTATCCGTTTAAAGAGGAAGTAATACGGGCAAGAATTTTCGACATTATTCATCATGTACAAAAATTACTTTCATCAAAAAGTATTACCATTGATAAAAAGGAGGATACGTTAGATAATCTTTTTTTAAACATTTAGAAACCGTATTTTTCTCCATTAATATAGAAAGTCCTCTCACTGGTAAGACACCAGCTTATTTTGCAGAGAAACTAAACTGTAGTATAGATCATCTCAATAAATCGATGAAAAAAAATACTGGTAAGACTACTCAGAAGTTAATTCACGAACGTATAATCGAAGAAGCAAATATTTTGTTGAGGCACTCCAATTACTCTATAAAAGAGATTGCCTGGAGTCTTCATTTTAAAGAGACTCCACATTTTATCAATTTTTATAAAAAGCATACTAACTGCACGCCTATCGAATATAGAAATACGTATTTTTTGCATTGATTAGTTGTTTTTTTGCACCTACTCTTTTATTAATTCAGACTAATTTTGTTTCATAAACAATAAAATATTTTTTTTATGAATCAATCTTTTTTAGTGATAGGTACCGGAGAAGTCGGTGTCTCTATGCTGCAGGCTTTATACAATTATCAAGGTACGCATCAATCAATTATTAAAATTGCAGCTCTAGTGCAGCCATCAACTTCAAGAATTCAAGATTACAAAGGAAATGTTATATTGGAGCAAACCATTCTAGAGCAAATGGACTTAGTAAATAATAGTATTACAGAACTAGCAAATGTATTTTCTAAATATGATACTATCATCTGCTGCAGTGGTTTCTCTATAGGCAGCGGTATGCAAATAAAAATCACAAAAGCGGTATTAGAAGCAGGAGTGTCACGCTATGTGCCCTAGCAGTTTGGAGCAGACTACGATAAAATAGGTCGCGGTAGTGCTCAGCCTGTATTTGATGAGCAACTAGATGTTCGCGATCTATTGCGTTCACAATCAAAAACCAAATGGGTTATTGTATCCACAGGTATGATCACAAGCTTTTTGTTTAGAGAAGATTTTGGTGTGGTAAATTTGAAAAACAAAACTGTTCATGCATTAGCATCTTGGCAACACACCCTAACTTTGACGAGTTGTGAAGACATAGGTAAACTTACTATTGAGGTTTTATTTTATAAACCTACTATATTAAATCAGGTAGTTTACGTATCAGGTGAAACTGCTACATTCGAGCAAATAGCAGTACACCTGGAGGCATTACATAATTCAACATTTAAACGCATACTATGGGATGAGAAACATTTAAACGAATCATTAAAAAGCGATCCAGAAAATAGCTTCCATAAATATCGATTAGTTTTTACCAACCCTGGTGTTAGTTGGCCAATGAAACAGACTTTTAATCATAGAGAAAATATACCTACTGTTGGTATTCTTGAATGGGCAAAAATAAATCTTGATATTCTTTAACAGATTTTTTCATAAGACAACAGTCCTATCATTTTTGGATTGTTGTTTTTTTCTGATCTTATACTAGTGATTACAACAACTATTTTGATTAAATTTTGGATAGTAAAAATAATGCTTGCGGGTTTTATTAAATGCTTCAATTATAGAATATAAAATAAAAGTAAAATCTAAAGCAAAATAGTACAATAAAAACTTGAATTCGCCCAATTTATAATGAATATTGACACTACTAAATTGTGATTGTTATCCACATCTGCTTGAATTCTACCACTCACTTCTACCACCTCCTTCTACCAAAATTGCTCGTGCATCTTTATCGGTAGTGCTAATAAGGGATTCTTCGCTTTCTTTTTTGCGCAAACTACGGATTCCGTTGAGATAGACCTACAAATAGAGTTTGAGAAAAATTTTGGTATCAAAACTTTGTCGACCTTCAGTCTTTCAGGTTTGTACTTCAAATCCCAATGGTATTAGATTTATATTCTCTACAAAAGCATCTATAACTCGGATGGGATTATCTTTAGAAACACTTTACTATAAAGACGTTTTGGTTATTTGGCTACGCGAAATTTAAGTGATATGTTGTATGTTTAAAAATACAAAATATCCTTTTTTTCTGCAAAAAGCTTTTTATATTTAAAGGAACTTAAACCGAGGTTTTTTCACAGACTGACGTTAGGCACAAGATGCTAAAGAAAAAATCGAAAACAGAATTGAAAAATAGTTTATAACTTTCTACGCTTTTTCTTGGAATAAATTTTATTCAATTTATCTTCCCAATCCAAAGACCAGTCGAATAGTAATGATAGTGGTTCAGATAAACTTCTGCCAAATTCCGTGAGTGTATATTCAACTCTTGGAGGTACTTCAGGAAAAACTTTACGTTCGACCATTCCATATTTCAAAAGTGTTTTCAATGTTTGAGCCAACATTTTTGGTGTAATGCCTTGAACTTGTCTTTGAATTTCACTATTTCTTTTTGTTCCTTGTAAAAGGGACATAATAATCAGTAAAGTCCATTTATCTGCTATCAAAGAAAAGGACCTGTGCAGAATACAATCTTCATCAAAAACCTTCTTTTTTGTTAAAGATTCTTCAAACGGAATTTTTATTTTACTTTTTTTTAACGCTTCCATTAGTATTGTTTAGTGAATTACTACCCAAAAGTAAGTATTGTACTGTTTAGTGCCTTCTTGTGAGACGCAAAGGTATTACATAATTTTGTCAATTAATAATTTAAAAAAAGAGAACTTTATGAAATGTACACTTTTTAGATTGGGTAGGATATTCTTAATAATCCTTTCAGTAACGTTTATAAACGAAGCTCAATCGCAAGAAAAAATGGTAAATCAAAAACGAATTGACGCAAGCAAACACAAAACAATTGTGGATGATTTATTGAATGGTTTCAATACTGGAGCAACAGCAACCATCAAACTATTTCACGAAGATGCAATTATTGAATATCCTTACGCTTATTCATTGGGAACTGCATCAAAATTGAACAAAAAAGAGTATGAAACCTATTTGGAAAATGCGTTGAGTAATATGCCTAATATGGAATTTACCAATGTGAAAGTTTACACAGTTAACAAAAATATTTTTTGGGCGGAGTTTCATGGAGAATTTACCGTACCAACCACTAAAAAAAGATTTACAAATGATTATGTAGTTAGAATCATATTAAAGAAAGGTGAAATTTTAAACCTGAAAGAATATTGGAATCCATTAGCTGCATCAGCATTTAGCGAAGAAAAAGACGTAAAAGATATATTTAAAAAAGATAAGTAATATGAAAATAGCAATAGCAGGAGCAACAGGAAACGTAGGGAAAGTTGTTGTCAAAGAATTAGCAAAAACAGACCACGAACTTGTATTATTGGTAAAAGACATTAATGCAGCAGCAAAAGTATTAGAAGCATTGAATACAGATAAAACAATAATTCAACAAACAAACATTCTACATACGGATGAAGTGGTATCGGCAACAAAAGATTGCGATGTACTGTTTTGGATGGTGCCACCAATAGTAAGTTTACCAAGTTTAAAAGAGGTTTACGACAAAGTAATTACAGCAGGTACAACAGCAGTAGCCAAAAACAACATTAATAGAGTTGTCATCATATCCTCTTTGGGTGCTCATAGAGGAAGTGGTTTGGGAACAATATCCTATGTTGGAATTATGGAAGATGAATTTAAGAAAGTTAGCGACAATGTAATGGTAATTCGTCCAGGTTATTTTATGGAAAATTTTATAATTCAAAAAGAATCTATTTTGAATAAAGGCTTTTTTACATTTCCTTTTGACGATGACCATAAAATACCATTTGTAAGTTCAGACGATATAGGATTTGAAGCTGCAAAACATCTTGCAAACGGCAATTGGAAAGGTCATTTAATAAAAAGGGTTATGGGACCAGAGAATCTAACTTGTAAACACATAGAAAACATTTTTACAGAAACTTTGGGCAGACCAGTTGTATATAAGCAGGAAAGCTACGATGCTGTGAAAAAGACCTATGCACAATTTGGACTTAATGAAACAATTCAAGGAGAATTTTATGATTTATTAAAAGCACTTGGAGACAAAAATGGAGCATATTCCATAGAGAGAGCAGCAGAAGACTCTACACCGACAACGCTGGAAAGTGTAATTAAAAACAAAATCTTGATGACAGAATAAATCCTGTGCCTAAATGTATACAAGCCATAGCGGAATTAGTGCTTCCTCTATGGCTTTTTTGTATATTAAGGTCTGTCGTAGACGTAAAAATTAGTGCGTAAAAATCCGCTACTGCTCATATACTAGACCGTTAGCTGTAATGAAACAACCAAACTATTTCCTAAGATCAAGGAAAAATTTTTGAACACAACAAACAGAGATTTGCACACATAAATCGCCTTCTATTTGAACAATTTTGCATCGTAATCACTAATAAATAAAAAATGGAGAATTTAAAAAGAAAAGATTTAAGCAATTTATCACAACGTTTAATTAGAGCAGGTGAACTTTTAGTTTCGGGTGAAGACCAAAAAGAATTAGACTCTTATTTCGATACAGAAAATTTTCAATTTCACGGTCCTGGATTTGACGCAGATTACAGGGGTCTAATCAGTTACTTTCAATCGGTACAAGCTGCATTTGGTCCATTAGTAATTAAAAGAGGAATTATAATTGAACAGGACAATTATATTGCCTGTCAAACATTCATTGAAGGAAAATTTATAAATGATTTTACCCAATCGCCAATTGGCATTATATCGCCTAATGGAGAAAAAGTAGTTTACGATTTAATGAATATCTTCAAATTTGATAATCAAGGTAGATTAATTGATGAATGGGTAAGAATGGATAATAGAGGTTTCCTTAATCAGCTTGGTGTAAAGGAAAATAAATAGTATATAGCAGGTTTCACGAAGGATGGGAAATTCATTTAGAAAAGTACCATACCTTTGTTATAAAAATTAAAATATAATTTTATCAGGGTGGAACTAATTCGATTAAAATCAATTAAAGAATATCATAAAGCACTCGGAATAGGTGATCCAGAGAATCCGCTTTTAAGTGTTATCGATCTTTCTAAAGTTGAGCCCCATCCGGGAGAAGGCTTATTAAGCTATGTTTTTGACTTCTATACAATTTCGCTAAAGAGAACGGAAAGTGGCAATATAAAATATCGTTATGGACAACAAAAATACGATTTTGACAATGGTATTTTGTATTTCATTGCTCCCAATCAAGTTTTTTCTTTTGATGCGGATGAGAATTTTTCTTCCAGTGGTTATATCCTACTTATCCATCCAGATTTTCTATGGAATACTTCTCTAGTGAGAACAATAAAAGGATATGATTTTTTCAATTATAGAATAAATGAAGCCCTATTTGTATCGGAAAAAGAAGAAGCTGTATTAACAACTTTCATTAAAAATATAGAACTTGAAAATAATTTGAATATCGATAAGTTTACTGAGAATATTATAGTTACCCAAATTGAGTCGTTTTTAAGTTATTCAGAACGCTTTTATCAGCGTCAATTTCTATTCAGAAAAATTAATAACCATCAAATTCTTGAGCGATTAGAGGATTTGATCGATGCTTATTTTAAAAATGAAAATTTAGAGCAGAAGTCATTATTGTCAGTAAAGTTTTTGGCGACAAGTTTGAACATATCTTCAAATTACCTGAGTGGCGTATTAAAAACACATACTGGTCAAACCACACAGCAACATATTCACAATAAATTGATTCAAAAAGCGAAAGAAAAGTTATCTACAACTCAATTGACAATTACTGAAATAGCTTATGAATTAGGCTTTGAACAAAGTCAAAGTTTCAGTAAACTATTTAAAAGTAAAACAAAGTTAACTCCAAAAGAGTTTAGAGCTACTTTCAAGTAAATCTGTAACATATGAAAAAATCACTATTTTAAATGCGTAGGAACGCTGGTGAAATTAGAAAACATCTCTTCAAATATTTTTACTAAATTTATCAATATTACGCCAATATTCGACTATTTTTGACATTATAAAATAACAATAGCTTGTCAACCTATATCAGAACAAGACAGTTATGGTATTCCTGGAAATCTCTCCTCTATTGAATAATGGTTTGAGAGGTGAAAATTTAGTTGAAGGCATGGTGTACAAGAGATTGAACAAAAATAAAAAAATTGCCTTAGTTGTAGGCTCCTTAAAAAGTCAAAGCTTCTGATATTCTAGAAATTTGGTAATGTCAATGTAGCGTCGCTAAAAGTGATAAAAAGACGGAAGAATTATAGAGTACGTCAATAAAAATATGCTTTTCGAGCTAAGAAAGATATGTCAGAAATGAAAAAAACCATAGTTTGATAACATAATTAGATTAATAAACTTAAAAAAGTAATCAATCGGTCTCACTCCCGTCATTCACCTTACTTCGTTCGGCTGCTGCCGTCGGTATTCCTTCATGATTAAAGTGTAAACGAAAAACAGTTTTTCTGCATCCCTACCCTTCGCAGGCACTTCACAGCCCATAAAAAAAACAGCAGCTTAAAAATAAGCAACTTTTTTTTTTAGGCTGTTCCGTTCCTCAGTTCCGCACGTTCATTCCTTGCGTTCGGTCAGGCTTATATAAGCAGGATAAAGCTTCATTACTTTACGCTCCGTGCCTACGCTCCACTGCGTTCCAGCCCTATCCTACTTATAGTCTTCCTTTTCTTAACTTGAGTTGTTACTCAAATCTCATAGATTTATCTTTTCTACGTGCGTTACAGATTCCTTGATAGTTACTTGATACTAAAACAAGTACAAATCAATCAACCTATTTATTTCCTTTTCTTCTTTTGGGGAAATATAAATGAGGTCTCTCCTCCTTCATCCATAGCTATAAAAACATCGAATTTCTTACCTGATTTACTAACCATTCCTTTTAATAACCTCATCTTTCCTATAGTTATAAATGCTTCCAAATCCACAAGATTGAGTTGTATACCGCATATAATTCTGAACTGAACCCAATTACAATTATCTTCCTTGCATTTAACTAATTTGTCTCAATTAATCAATTTTTGCACCGCACATTTTGGACAAATTAGCTCCATTAGTCGCTTGAAATTATTAAATATCTCATTTGAGTTTCTTTCTAAATAAATAAAAAAATAAATCGATATTACAAACTATAAGCAAGAGCTAAAATTCCTTTTAAATAAATAAATCACCTAATAATTCAGCCAAACAGCATTACCAAAAACTTCAAGATTTATATTCTTATTTATAGCTTTTATTCTGATGGCATGAGCACCTGAATTTAAGTTACGAGGGATTTCAATTCTCCATAAATGAGTACTAATCGTTTTGGGATTTGGAAATTTAGAAATTTTCATACTATCGTATTTCCCTTCCCTTTGCAAAACAAATTGTTTTTGAACATTAGGAGAAATTCCATCAAATTTGCTCATTTCAGTCCAATCCCCTTTATCGTAACTAATGAAAACTTTGGTCGCATCATCTGCGGCAAATACATTGGCATAAATATATTCATCATTAAGAATGTTAAGGGTTTTATCCCACTCATTCCTATTTGGAACCGAAATATCCATTTGTTTGTTACTTGAAGCTCCAGAAACTTTATAATTATAATTGTACTTTTCGGTATTAATTTTAACAGTCCAATATCCTTTTGGAGTTCCATCATACATCAATGCAAAAGGAATTTGATCGAGATCATGTGGACCTTCCCACCAAGATCCGCAAACGGCACCAGCTAGTAATTCATGAATAGGATTTCCTGATTTGCGTGGAAAATACTTATGGTATTGGGTGTGTGTATGTCCCGCACTTATTAGCACGTTCTCAAACGGCTCTAAAGATTGAATAACCCAATCTTTGTCTTCCATTTCTTCTAACGGAATGTGCATAAAAAGGTGAATGCGATTAAAGTCTGTTTTTTTAGATGCAATCAATTGTTGAATGAATTCTTTTTGATTTTCATCCAATCGTCCTACATAGCCTTTTTCGTCTAATGGATAAATATTATTGAGTACCAGAAACAATTCATTACCATATTCAAAAGCATAATGAGAAGGCCCAAAAATATCTTCGAAACTTTTGTCACGATCCTGATATCTACTTTCTTTAAAATTCAAATCATGATTACCAATGGTATAAAAAATAGGCGCACCAATTAGTCCTAAAGTTTCTGAAAGTGGTTTAAATATTGCTAAATTATCAAATGAAAGATCTCCTAATGGAATTATAAAGTCGATGTCGTTGTCCATCAATTCTTCGGTAACTAATTTGCCTACATGATGTACATCATCGATAACATCTACTTGAGTATCTCCTAATAAAACAACTTTTAAATTCTCATTTTCTACATTAGGATTTAGAGCAAAATTATATTTTTTGATTTCTTTTATTTCTTGAAAAGGAACATAAAACAAAACGCTATTTTGCTTGTTTAGTTTTGAAATATATTGTGATGGCTTTATGACGAAAACGGTATTACCCTCTATTTTAGAGATGTTGTATTCTCCTCTGCAATCCGTTTTCACAATATCTTTTCCGTTCGAAATTAAAACATTAGGAAGTACAATCTCATCTTTGTCAAAAACTTCATTTTTATTACTATCGACAAAAACAACACCAGAAAGATGATTATTTGACTGTGCCGAACCATATATTCCACACATCAAGAAAACTACATTAACAATTAATTTACGCATGATTTCAGAAATAATATTTATTTCACTAGCATTATTCAACATCTAGTAATTGTACTATTTTTTTGTATATATCAGTATTTTGATATACACCCATAAAATACTGAGCACTTGGTCCATAAGCAAAAACAGGAACCATCACTGCGGTATGATCATTGGTACTAAAATTGCCATGCACGGAACCTATTTCAATATTTCCATCTATTAGAGACAAACCGCCTGTTTCATGATCAGCAGTTACGATAAGTAAGGTTTCTTTGTTATTGTCCACATATTTCATGGCTAGGCCCACTAATTGATCAAAATCCAGAAGTTCGCGAACCACATAATCCAGTTCATTTTTATGTCCTCCGTAATCAATTTGTGCTCCTTCTTCCATTATAAAAAATGGCTTTTTAAATTTGGAAAAAGTCTCAATTGTTTTTGTAAAAGCCTTGGATAAAAAATCTCCTCTTCCGTCTTTTTTAGATACCACTGCTCCATTATCAGCTATTACAAATTTAGTGTTGCCAATACTGTCAATCATACTAAATTTATCCGAAAAGGTATATCCTTGGTCCTGTAATTGCTTTGCTAAATTATTGCCGTCTTTTCTATTTATAAATTCGTTTGTCCCTCCTCCTATTAAAATATCCGTTGGATACGTTAGAAAATCTAAAGCAATGGCTTCATTAAAACTTCTATCGGTTTGTTTTGCATAAAATGCAGCTGGAGTGGCGTCAGTTATATTTCCTGAAGAAATTAGGGCCGTTTGAAAATTGTTTTTAACTAATTTCTGTATTATAGATACTAAAGGTTTTCCATTTTCATCAACACCAATAAAACGGTTGTTTGTTTTATTTCCTGTTGCCATAGCTGTTGCTGCCGCGGCAGAATCTGTGATATAACTATCGGAGGCATTTGTTATTGAAAATCCTTGTACTGGCATGTTCAAAATATTCAATTGCCCTTTGTTTGCTGTATAACCAGCATAAATTTGGGTTAAACCCATTCCGTCACCTATTAATAGTATAATGTTTTTAGGCTTTTTTACTTTATCGAAAGCCAAGTCTTTTTTAGGTATGTAGGTTTCGTAAAAATCGGTGTTTTTGTAACTATTCGCTTTTAAATTAGCTATGAACTGCACTAATTTAGTGGTATTATCTGTCGCAATATAGTCTACATCTAAATTCATTAAAGCGATCCAAGTGTTGACATTGTCTTGGGTAGACCAGAATCTAATTTTTTTATGTTGCTCGTGTACTTTATTAATAATTGCCTCAATTTTTTCGAAATCTGATGCTGTTAGAACGCCCTTACCGTTCCATACAGTATGATTTTTTAAATCCTCGCTAATCATTTCAATACGTGCTAATTGCTCGGTAGTGTATATTTCGTTTATCCTACCATCAAAAGAAATATAAGATGGATAATTTTTCCATAAAGACGGATCTGGTCTGTTACCCGAAATTATGATTTTTAATGATTTATTATCCGTTATTTCAGGATATATCTCTAATTGTTGTACAATCATTTGTAAGCTAGGCACCGCATCCGACTTCACATCAATCATTAAAATTAATGGTTTGTCATTTGGGTATACTTTACCTTTTAACGCTTTTATTTTAGAGACAAGTGGTTCTAAATATTGCTTTTTTAGCGTGCTATTTAGTGTAATATCTGCTATGGTGTGTGCAACAAATAAATCATTATTTGATAAAAACACATCTGCTTCAATCACACCTACTTCGTTAGTATAAGCGGCAATAAACGGAAGGGCGTTTGCGTAATCATTATGTGAATGGATATTAGAAGAAGTGTACTCGTGCACTTGCGCAAATAAGAAAACAGGAAAGCAAAGAAGGATAATTATTTTTTTCATTAGAGTAATATTTGTGTAGCTACGGAGTTCAAATAGCACAAGTTTTTAATAAAAAACCAGTCTCTTTAATTAAAAAAGACCGGTTTTTAAGTTTAGAAATAATGTCTTTTTATGCTTTACGCCTGCGAGATTACAACAAACCCGCAGGGTAAAGACTTACAACAAAAACAAAACTGAAATTATTGATTACCAACCTTGATTTTGCGTAAGCGTGCCCTTGCTTACAGCAATTTCATCTGGTGGTATTGGCCATACGCTGTGTATTGCTGGATTAAAATTACGAGCTGGGTAAATCACTACTCCATTATAATCGTGAAGCGGTTTTGCATATGTTGCTTGTGCATCTCCCCAACGCACAAGGTCAAAATGTCTGTCTGTCCATTCTCCTGCTAGTTCACAACGTCTTTCTCTTTTTAAGTCGGTCATTGTTGCTCCAGAAATACTGGCTAAACCGGCACGATTGCGAATCATATTTATTTCGGTGTCGGCATTTTGACCTTTCATTAATTTCGCTTCAGCCATCATCAATATTACATCTGCATAACGTAATAACGGAACATTTAATGCCGTCGATGGTTTGTCTCCATTGGCATTTACATAGCGTGTATCAACACTACCTGAAGTAGTTTTAGGAAAACTAAATGGATCCATATACTTCTTGAATTGCATTCCCGTACGATTACTAGAACTCACTTGGTAAGAACCTTCATTGAAAGTAACTTCGGTACCGAAGTACGTGAATTTATCTCCTTTTTTCAAAATAGTTGCCGAAAGTCTCTTATCATTAGCAACGTAAGTGTCCAATAGTTCTTTAGTAGGATAAAAATTCCCCCATCCATTATAAGCACCCCATCCTTTGTCTTCAAGACAAACTCCCGGAAAGATAGAGCCTAAAGTAGTATTAGCGGCACTTGAAGTTGCAGACCAAATATATTCAGAAGACCAGTTATTAGAAATTTTGAAAACATCCTCAAAATTAGTTAACAAAGCATGCTTGCCACTTTTCATTATTAAATCGGCATATTTAATTGCACTATCATAATCTTTGGCATAAAGTGAAGTACGCACTATATACCCCCAAGCAGCAGTTTTATGCGCACGTCCATAATTATCCGCACTTAACTCATTAAAATAAGGAAGTAAATCTGCAGCTTTGATTAAATCAGCTGTGATGTAAGCATAATTCTCTGCTACATTTTTGGCACGCGGAATAAAAATATTAGTAGGATCTTCACGATCTTGAATAGGTATTCCCGCACGCTCGTCACCATAACGATAAGCCAATTCTAAGTGCATTACAGCATGGTTAAAATAGGCTTCGCCTAACATTCTGTTTTTTGTAGGTTCGTCAATCGTAATATTTGGAATATTGCGAATCACATCATTACAACGTTTCATTATTTCGTAATGAACTTTCCAGATGTCTTTAGTATCAGATTCAGACCCGTCTACAATAAAATTCTTAATACGCTCTGCATTTTGCCTTGGTTTAGTTCCAATATCATCACTGGCATTATTGAGCCAAAAGAATCCCCTACCATACATATTATCATCATTATAAAGAGCATAAATTGAATTTACTCCTGCTTTTGCATCAGCAGCTGTTTTCCAAAAATTCCCTGTAGATGGCGCTCCTTGCGGTATTTGATCCAATTCATTTTCACAACTTAATGTGGTAAAAAGGAGTCCTAAACCGATGAATAAAAAACTTATTTTTTTCATTTTACTTCTATTTTATTATTTTCTTTAAAAAGATAAATTGATACCTGACATATAAATTCTAGATAATGGATAACGACCTAAATCCATTCCGAAATTGTTTAATCCTACCTCAGGATCCATACCTGAATATTTTGTAATGGTAAACAAATTTTGCGCAGAGACATACACTCTTAATTTTACTTTATCATTAAATAATTGGTTGTTAAAAGTATATCCTAGTGATACATTTCTTAATCGTAAGAAAGAGCCATCTTCAATATAAAAATCTGAAATTCGACCAAAATTATTATTATTGTCTTTTGATGATAGAATAGGAATCGATGTATTTGTGTTTGTAGGTGACCATGCATTTTTTGACTCAGCTAACAAGTTATATCCAGGAAATGAAGCATTAAGTCCTGTATGTTTCACAGCATTGAAAACGCTATTTCCAGCTACACCTTGCAAGAAAATATTCATATCAAACCCTTTGTAATTTAAATTTGCATTAAAGCTGTATGTTGTTTTAGGAAAAGGATTTCCTAAAACGATTCTGTCGCTATTATTAATAAGACCATCACCATTAATATCTTTAAACTTAATATCTCCAGCTACAGCATTGGGTTGGTATTTGACACCTGTACTGTTTACATAATTGTTCACTTCATCTACAGATTGAAATAATCCGTCAGTTGAAAATCCGTAGAACGAATTTAATGCACTACCTACCTCATAAACATTTGCAATAGGTAAACTTCGCACACGTGCTCTACCTTGAGGTTCAAAATAAGTCAAATCGTCTTTAATTGAAACTACTCGATTTTTTAATGTAGATGCGTTAATTGTAAAGTCCATTTTAAAATCCCCAATTGATTCTCTATAATTCAAACTTAACTCTACTCCTTTATTTTCAACTTTTCCTGCATTTACAGTCTGCCCTTCATTTGCACCAGCAAGCCCTGGTAACTGATTATTAACCAACATATCTTTATTTGTTTTCACAAAGACATCAATAGTACCACTCAATTTATTTTTTAATAAACCAAAATCAAGCCCTAAATTGGTTTGCTCAGAACTCTCCCAAATTAAATCTGGATTGGACAATTTTCTTTCGGCGTACCCATAGTTTATTATAGGTGTATCTCCAAGTAAAGATGTCGTTTGCGTTAACGGAACACTGAATTCATACGGTTGTAAGCTTCCTAAGTTTCCTATTTGTCCCCAACTAGCACGTAGCTTTAGATTAGAAACAATATTCTTACTATTTGCCATAAACCCCTCGTTAGAAATTAACCAACCAGCTGACAGTGATGGATATACTTCCCAACGATTAGCAGAAGTTAATTTTGACGTTCCGTCTCGGCGTACAATTCCAGAGAATAAATATTTATCAGCATACGAGTAATTTAATCTCCCAACGTAAGAAATCAATAATTGGTGATTTCCATTTGCGCCCAATTGCCTAAAATCTTTACCATTCACTAAATAGCGTTGCGAAGGATCTTCGTTATCAAAACCAGTTGCCGATATTTGGAAGTATTCTTGCTTGGTATCTTGATAAGTATATCCTCCCAAGACCGTAAAACTATGCTTTCCTATTTTTTTATCAAATGTCAAAGTTTGTTCACCTAATATATCAGTTAAAGTCGTCGAAGACTGAATCAGTTGGTTGAAATCGAAAATTTTCCCAGGCTCAGTAACTTTAGATAGAAATTGTTTACTGTTGTCTTCAATTCGAGTAATACCCCAATTAGATTTAAAAGTAAGTCCCTTAACTATTTCCCATTGAGCATAAGGGTTAATTAGAATTGTGCTAATAGGATTGCTATTGTCTAATCTTTTTAAATAAGCGACAGGATTAATAACATCACCATAAGAACCTATATATTTATTTGGTACACCACCAAATTGACCAGATCCATCTTGCTTGTAAACAGTAGCATTAGGTGGATAAAATATAGCCGATAGTATGGCACCCACATAACCGTCATTTGTATTTGCTGTTTGCCCATTTCTTAATGAGTATGTAATATTTTCACCAATTGTGAAGTTGGATGTAATTTTAAAAGACGAGTTGGCTCTAGCTGTATATCTTTCAGAAAATGTATTTAGTAAAATCCCTTCATTTTTACGGTATCCTCCAGAAATAAAGAAATTTGATTTTTCGCTACCTCCATCAATAGAAAGCGTTAAGTCATTAATATTTCCTTTTCGAAATATTTCATCCATCCATACTGTATTTGTAGTTCTAGCAGACGGTTCTTGATTTGGATCAAAAGCGGCAACTCGAGGCAAACCAGCATTATCCGTTGCTGTATTCATAGCATCAGCATACTCCGCCGCATTTAAAGCTTCTAATTTTTTAGCTACATTTTGATAGCCCGCTTGATAATTCACGTTAACACGTACGCGATCACTACTTCCTTTCTTTGAAGTAACTAAAATCACACCTCCCGAGGCACGAGCTCCATATATTGCTGCAGAAGCCGCATCTTTTAACACACTAATTGATGCAATATCATTTGGATTAATGTCATTAAATGAACCACTATAGATAATTCCGTCTAAAACGACTAAAGGAGATTCCGCATTTATTGAACCTACACCTCTAATATTTATTGTAGGCGGAGCCATTGGATCTCCCCCATTATTAATTACCGTAACCCCAGCAACAGTTCCTTGTAATAATTCAGCGGTTGAATTGTAAGTTCTACTTGACGATTCTTTCATTGACACACTAGAAACAGCGCCAACAACTTGAGACTTTTTCACACTACCATATCCCATGACTACAACTTCATTAAGTTGCTTCATATCAGCCACCAATCGTACACTTAGAACTTTATTTAATTCATTTACGGGAACTTCCTGCGTAATATATCCAATATAAGAAAATAGTAGCGTAGCTTCATCAGCATTGACCGTAAGACTAAAAGATCCATCAAAATCAGTCACAGTGCTAACATTAGCGCCTTTAACTTTGATACCTACCCCAGGTAAAGGCATTCCGTCATCATCACCGTAAACAACTCCGGTAATAATAATTTTTTCTAGATCTATTGCGCCTACCTTTGAACTTTTTTTAATGATAATGTTATAACTATTGACAATTTCGTAGCGAAGAAATAGATTTGCACAAATTTTATTGAGTGCTTGTTCTAAAGTAACATCATTTAATTGTAAAGAGATTTTTTGGTTCGTATTAATTTGGTTCGTTTCATACATAAAATGTACATCAACTTGATTTTCAATTCTCTGGAAAATATTTTTTATACTTTCATTCTCTACTTTTAATGTCACTCTGTTATTACCATCAATAGTTGCCGCTTTTGTTGTTATTCCGATAAAAAATAAACTGACAAAGAGGATTAATTTTGCCAACACGGATTTATTAATACCTTTATTTTTTTTGGCATACCGCATTTGTTTTTCATTCATAGTCTTATGTTTTAATTTTTAGTTAGATTGTTCATGATTTTATATAAGTATTCTACGTAGCATTTCTTAGTATTCTATTCTAGCTGTGGCAATTGCACAAGCAAGAGATTTTTGTTTTTCAGGAAAAAATTTACTTTATAGTGTAAACACCATTATCCAATTTATAAGTAGCATTTATAATATTGCACACTAAATCAATAACTTGATCTGCTGGAAGTGCTTTGAAATAGGCATTTATCTTTAGATTATTCAAATTTTTATTTTCAACTTTTATAGCCACATTATAATTGCGATTTAGTGTAGCGATAACTTCTTGCAAAGGAGTTTCATCAAAAACTAAAATGTTTTTTCGCCAAAGCGATACTGTATGTTTTGCTACACCATTATAAGCATGAAGTTTGTTGTTATGCACATTTAAAACTACTTTTTGACCTGGAATTACATAGATATTCTCATTAGTAACGGTTGACTTAACATTTACTTTTCCAGTTACTACAGCAACTTCTTGTTTTAACTGATCAGTATAAGCATGCACATTAAAACTAGTCCCTACCACTTTCGTATCCATCTTGTCAGTGTGAATTATAAACGGATGTGCTTTGTCTTTGGCTACATCAAAAAAAGCTTCCCCAGTTAAATAAACCTCGCGGGTATCGCCTTTAAACTCGATTGGATATTTTAAAGTACTGGCTGCATTTAACCATATTTGGGTACCATCGCTCAAAGTTATTTTAGCCTGTTCTCCTCTATTAGTATTGTATTCTCTATCATTGAATAGTGACGTGGAAAATAAAAAAAAAGAAGAGAGCCCCAGTACTATTAAAAATGAAGCTGCCATAGTCCAATTTTTTCTTGGCATAAAAAATAAATTATTAGCATTTTTGATAACTGCAATCTCTTTTTTTATTTTACTATCACTAGAAACCGTTATTTTTTGGTTTTCTGCGTTTAGTTCAGGATTTTCAAACCAGCAATCCCAAAGTTCCTGTCCTTTTAAGGATGACTTTCCTTCTAAAAAATATTTTATATCTTGATGTAGTTCTTCTGGCATCATAGTATGTTTATTGCTTTAATAGTATGTCCTCGAAATTGTATTTTCCGGTAGGTTCGTAAGGTTACGCTTGTGTTAATAAATAGATAAGTATTAAATAAGAAATCGCACTTAATTAAACTCTCCCAGATAGGAACGCATAAACTTAAGCGAATACGAAATGTGGTATTTGACTGTTTCTAGTGATATGTTCAACTCCTCTGCAATTTCTTTATTAGAATATTGTTTGAACCTACTCATGACAAAAACTTCTTTAGCCTTTGTGGGAAGTAATGATGTTGCTTTATCAACAGCTTGCTGCAGTTCATCATGGAAGATTGATTCCATGGTATTGTTGCTATTAACAGTTAATGTATTACTATCTATAACTTCTTTTATATATTGATCGGTTACAGTGTGCGCTTTTATGTAATCTAAGGTGACGTAGCGTACTGAGGTATAGATGTAAGCGGAAAATTTCTTTTGAATCACTAAGTCTTTGCGTCTTTCCCAAATGGTGGTAAAAACTTCCTGAACAATTTCTTCAGCAATAGGAATAGATTTCATCCTTATGTATACAAATCGAACAAGTAAATCTCTATATCGAAAATACAATTCATCAAATGCCTTGTCTTTACCTTGTTTTAATAAATCGATAAGCTCTTCGTCTACATATTTTTTATACATGACCGCTCGCTTTTTTACTATTTGTTACATAAAAAACATTCTCAGAAAGACTTAACTTGCTTAATATGTTGTGATGTATTCGTAATTTTAAAAATACCATGTAATACAGTTTAAGGTTTTACTATATGTCTTCAAAAGTAACTGCATGGGTAGGTTTTCAAGGTTACGTTTACATTAATAAAAAGGAAGGTTTATCAAACATCTTCTTAACATTAAAATGCTATTAATGGAAATTGTAAGTCTCACTCCAGTCATTCTCTTTACTGCGTTTGGCTGCTCCAGTCGGTATGCCTTCATGCTTTAAGGTGTAAACGACATCTGTTTTTCGGCATACCTACCCCTCGCAGGCACTTTACAGCCCATAAAAAAAACAGCAGCTTAAAAATAAGCAGCTGTTTCTTTTAGGCTGTTCCGTTCCTCAGCTCCGCACATTCATTCCTTGCGTTCGGTCAGGCTTATATAAGCAGGATAAAGCTTCATTCCTTTGCGCTCCGTGTTTACGCTCCACTAAATTCCAGCCCTATCCTGCTTATAGCCTTCCTTTCCATAATTTGAGTTGGTACTCAAATCTAGTGATTCATCTTCTACTGCGAGAATTGCAATATTTTTTTATAATTAAATTTTACTAAAACAAGTACAAATCAATCAACCTACTTATTTCCTTTTCTTCTTTTGGGGAAAAATAAAAGAGGTCTCTCCTCCTTCATCCATAGCGATAAAAGCATCGAATTTCTTTCCTGATTTACTTATCATTCCTTTTAAGAGATTGGTCTTTCCTTTAATTATTAATACTTCCAAATCCATAAGGCTGAGTTGGATGCCGCATACATTTCGAAACTGAACCCAATTACATTTTTCGTCCCTGCATTTTACCAACTTGTCTCGAATAATCAGTTTTTGCACATTACATTTTGGACAAAGTAGCTCCGGTTGTCGCTCTACTTCTATTACTAAATCAAGTATTTCTTGAGTTAAAGACCTTGTAAAAGCTTCTATTTCTTTCTGGAAGGTTACTAAATTCGATTCCTTATTCTCTATTTTTTGCAAAGCTAGTTCCCAGTTTGCAGTCAATTCTACATTAGCAATATTCTTGTCTTTTACCAATTCATATACCTTTAATCCCTTTTCTGTAGGCAGTAGCAATTTCTTATCGCGTTTGATATATTCTCTTTTAAAAAGTGTTTCAATAATGGCTGCTCTAGTGGCAGGAGTACCAATTCCTACCCCTTGTATTATTTTACGTTCCTGTTCATTTTCAATCTGATTCCCTGCGCTTTCCATTGCAGAAAGCAAACTTGCTTCCGTGTAAATAACTGGTGGTTTGGTTTTCTTTGCTACTACTTTTGCTGTCTTAATCTTTACTTCATCACCTATTTTTAGCGTTGGTAACTCTTGAATTGGATCCTTATCTTCATCGCTAAAATCACCTTTGATAACTCTCCAACCAGCATCTAGAATTTTCACTCCTTTTAATCCAAAATCATAGTGTGCCACCTGTAGTACAATGTTTGTTATCTCTTTAGCACAAACTGGTGAAACAGATTCTAATAATCGATAGGAAATCATTTCGTAAATTGCCTTCTCTCTGGCTGATAAAGCCGATGGTATTTTATCTGTTATCAATATACCATGATGATCGGTCACTTTTAAATCGTTGACGATTCGTTTATTCAAACGGTTTAATCTCATTTTAGCAACTACAGCTTTGAATTTCTCAGTCTCATCCATTATCCTTATTAACTTAGGAATTTCTTCCCACATGTCTTCAGGGATATATTTACTCCCAGTACGTGGGTAACTAATAAATTTCTTCTCATAAAGACTTTGAGCAATATTGAGCGTTTCCTCAGCCGTTAGACTTAACTTTGTGTTAGCTTCCTTCTGTAAAGCGGTTAGATCAAATAATAATGGTGGCTGCTCACTAACGGTTTTGGTTTCTGTGTCAATAACTGCAGCCTTTCCATGCCTATGCATTGTTTTCAATACGTACTCAGCCTTTTTGCCTTCATCCCATCTAAGAGTGGAAAGACTTTTAAAATCAACGTATTCTTTGTTATGCTCTAATTCAATTTGCCAATACTGTTCAGCTGCGAATAACCGGTTTTCTAAAAAACGTTTACAAATTAGTGCTAATGTTGGAGTTTGAACCCGACCCAACGAAAAAACACCACTACCACTCGCAACTGTAAGTGCTTGCGACGCATTGATTCCTACTAACCAATCTGCACGGCTCCTTCCTACTCCTGCATCATGCAAACTATCAAAGTCTTTTCCCGATGTTAGATTCTCAAATCCTTTAAGAATTGCCTTTTCAGTTAACGAACTAATCCATAACCGTTCAAAAGGTTTAGAGCAGTTTAAATATTCATAAATGTACCGAAAAATAAGCTCGCCTTCTCGTCCTGCATCGGTAGCCACAATTATACTATCGCAGTTTTTAAATAGTTGATCAATAGTATTTAGTTGTTTCAATGCCCCAAGATCACGACTATAAGTCTTGCCTTTCTTTACTTTACGTACTGTCAATAAGAATGGATTAGGCAATATAGGCAAAGCCTCTCTTTGAAACCCACTAATTCCATAATCTTCCGGCATAGCTATAGTCACTAAGTGTCCGAACGCCCAGGTTACCTGATATCCATTTCCCATCAAGTAACCTTCTTTCTTTTCTGTCGCTCCTAACAAGAGAGCAATCTCCCGAGCAACACTTGGTTTTTCTGCAATTACTACTTTCATCTGAACAAGTCTTTAGCATAATTACATTTTTCGCCCTTTTGATTTGGCTTCTTTGGGTTTCTCTTGCAGTTCTTGTTGCTTTTCAGTTTCTGGGCTAGTCTGTTTGCTTTTCAGAGGCTCTTTACTATTTTTAGTGGCCTCGTTGGTTTTACCTTCAGAATTGACAGCAACTTGGGTTTTACTCTCCTCTTTCGGTTGTGCTTTCTCTTTTACTTTATTGGGATTGTCAAAAGAAAAACCTGTTTTTCCTGTATCCTTATCAAAAGTGATGTATCCTTGGTATTCTTTTCCTTTCTTGTCAAGCAAACCGCTTACATAAACCGTTTGTCCTTCTTTGAATTTTTCAAATTGAGCACTATCCAATTCTTTTCCTCGAAAAGCTTTTGGAGCTTCAATATCTTGCTTTTCTGCTTGCTTGTTGCTATTTCCTCTATCGAACAAAAATTCTACATATCGCTTGTCTGCATTAAACTGTACAGAAGCATTAAATGGCTCTCCCTTTTTTGAAATCATACCTTCTAAATACAAAGGCTTACCTTCCGATAATATAGTTTTCTGTTGATCATCAAGCTTAATTCCCTTGATTTCTTCTGGAATTTTAATGAGTGTTGTACGTAGCGCAATGAGCTCATTAGTCAACTTGTCAATGCTTATAATTGATGGAATTGTCTCGCCTGTTTTGGGATTTGTCAAATCAACAATTCGTCCCATATTTCCATTTTTCAGCAAATTATCTTTGTCTTCCTTTGTAAATTCATGACCAAAGAATTTAAAGTGCAGTTGAGGTTCTTTACGAATTCCGTGGATTGCCAATACCAGTTGCCCGTCTTCTTTTGCTTGCAGCGAAAGCCTAGCATCCATTTTAGTAATTGATGACCCTAAATCAAGAGTGACTGGAACTAATTCATTTGTTTTGTAGCCTTTGAGTAAAGGCTCAAGGACATTCATTTTCTCTAGTCGTTCTTTAGACAAACCAAGATTAGACATTGACTTCCAATCGATTTGTTCTAATTTGTAACGGTTTTCTCCCGCTTCCGTTGCGTTCTGTGTTGCTTCCATAATTTATAATTTTTAATAGTTGATAATATAATTTTAACTGCTTAATAGGCTACATAGATGGATTTAATACTCAGAATTACTTCTTGAAATCTGAAAAAAAATCTGAGAATAAATCACCTTGTTTATCTACACGTTTAAAGTGTTTCACTTCAATTTCAGATACATCTATTGTAAGTCCAGCTGAGTCTGTTTTCGTCTTTTCTTTAGATTCGTTTTTGGCCAATTCGGTTTTTACTACTTTCGAAAAACGACCTCCTTTGTTCAAATTATTATTTAGATCTCCTTTCATAACTTTTCCATTTAAAAATTAATTTATCCGAAAGTAACTAGATATAAAATAGACCGTTACGCCTTGGCATCTGTAGGAATATCATGTCTTAAATTGTCCTTGCACCTTACAAAAGGTGCATTAAAGCTTTCCCGTATAAATTGATGCACATCTGATAATTTATAATAGATCTTACCACTAATTGTATAGTAAGAAAGTTTGCCCGACGATCTATAGCGCTGTAAAGACCTATTACTAATTTTTAACATTTGAAGAAGATCTTGATTATCCAGCAATTCTTCTCCATCAATATTGTTTCTGCTTTTTTGAACATCATTGATTTGATCATTCATTAAATCAAATCGATCCATGATTCGCTCCATCCAACTTATAAATTCCATTCTATCAATATTCATATTGGTTTACTTTAAAAATTGTACACTTACTTATGATCTAGTGCAAATTTGTAAATGATTTAAGTATAATTCTGCCAAGACCAACCAATTGAATAATAGATTTTTGTAGTTCATTTAATTAAAAAAACGGCAAGCGGTACTGCCTACGTGTCAAACATTTCAGGACATTCCCTATTCAATGAAAAATGGAATACTTGCTTACCAATTGGTAATTATGGGCAAAAAAAAAACAGCATAGAGAATCGCTGTTTTATTGAGGAATCTAATGAGTTATAAATTTTTATTCATATACTCTTCAAGTGATACTTTTAGCTGATCGATGAATGCTGTTCTAGAACCTGTTCTATCTTTCATCCGGTGGAACGCGTGATGAATATCACCTAAATGAATTTTGAATAAAATAAAAAAAGCTAAATTAATTTTACGAATACCAACTTTTCCGTGCGAAATAGCTCCTACAGCATAGAGTGCGTATATTAATTCTATAAGTGCATTTTTTGAGTCAGTCCAAATTAATTCCTTAACCGATTCTGAATTTTGTAGTGTTTGATCAGTATTATAATTCGTATCTGTTTTTGAAAGCAGGTAAGTGTATAAAAGTTCATTTGCGATAATGCGAGCGACTTTGTAATCATAATAGGTAGAATGATTGGAGTCAACTTCAAAAACAAAACTGTTAAGTCCCATTGCATAATTTATTTTTCCTAGCATGTAGTACTCCCGATCAAGATCAGTCCTACCCGACCGATAGTATCTATAAAAATCTGAATTACGAATATGTTCGCTAAATTCCTGCTTCAATTCTTCTAGTTCATTAGTAAAATAGGCTTCGTACATTTTTCCATTGTAAACTGGACACGAGGTCTCAATTCTAAATACTTTATTATAAAAGATTAATTTCCCAAGTAGCTGCGGCTTGATATTTTTAAAAAAATTAATTTCTTCAGCCTCATCTTCAAAACCTTCCTGCACAATTTTATATTTCAACTCAACTAACAACTCTCGTAAATAAGTAGTTAACTTACAAGATTCCTCTATCAAATTACTGCTTTTTTCACTTACTACCCTTTCATATTTATTTACGTCAGAAAGTATATTCTTTAATGTATTTTTCATGTTTAATTAATTTTAAACTGTAAAACATTGACAGTTAGAGTTTTAGTTTAAATAAATTTAACAACTAAAAAGACTACATTTTTATAATACATCAAAACTTAACAAAATCACAATGTTTAGATAACACATCTACACAAAAAACAGTTAATAATACAGCATTGGTAACATAAAAATGGATTAGTCAATTGTCAGGCACACACTTTTTATGATCATTTGTAATACCTAGATAAATAGGCTTTAGCCATTAATTATATGTATTTGGTACCAATAAATATAAATGCAGAAACCATTGATAAATTATCAAATTACTGCTCTATATATTTATTAGAGTATAGAAATGAGGTAAATCGCAGTTTAAATCAGTACAGGATATTTATTTTTTGATTTTATCGCTTAAAAGTAAATTCTCAATTTAAATACAATACAGGGAGAGCAGTTCTACATTTGAATAGGTTTATAGATTAATAATTAACAGATTTACTTTCTCATAATAGTACTTTATAAATGCAAATTTCACATATATAAACTATTTCTTTTTTACACTATTTCCAGAATTAACAACTGGAATGTCTTATGATCACTGATAATAAAATTTAAGAGTGGCAAAAATATATACTTCCAAATCATGCTTTTAGAGGCAGAACTTTGTATCCATTTAGGCTATAATTCAAAAAAAAAATATAAAATACTAAAAAAGGGCTTCAATTCTAGAATCGAAGCCCTCACTTTTAATCTTACTTAAAAGCTTATTATTATTCTTTAATTAAAGACTAAATATTTTGCAATTCTTCACGCATTCTTCCAAAAAATGGTTGTAATTCACTTAAAGGCTTATCTGTAATTCTAGAAAAGACATCATTGAATTTTTTATTCACTTCATTCATCTTTTTTGGTTTGTCTTCTTGTGATACTTTTCCGCTTTTTAATTGCTCTTGTACTGCCATAAATACAATAATGTAAGCGCTACGTGCATCTAATAATTCTTTTGATTGTTTAGCATCAAGACTGAATTCTTTGGTTGCTGCTTCTACAAAATATTTAATTTTCTTTTCTTGTGATTTGTTTTGTGCGACAGCACCAATAGATATCACCATTAATAATGCTACGATAATCTTTTTCATAATTTTAAAATTTAAAGTTGTTTTTTAGTTATATATTATTCTTTTGCCAAACGCGTACGTACTCAATTTCAAAATCAACTATTCCATCATCTTTATTTCCTTCCGGGCTATTCAATTCTAAATCTTCTTTACTACCTGGAACACCATGCCATGGAAACGTTTCTTGATCCAACCAAATTGAAATAGGTTTAGTTACTACATAGCCTTTTTCGAAACCTTTGGCTTTCGCCCATTCATCAATTTTTTCTTTAGAAGCTTCAGTAAAAAGTTTTCCATCGATAAAATATTTGATTCCGTTTTCATCCCATTCTACTCCATAGATATGAAAAGCATCTGCTACTCTAAAATCTAAAATATGGTGTTCCGTATAGACACTATTATTTCCTTTTACAGTCCAATCGTGAATAGACCACCACAATTCCTTGTCTAATTTTAATTTATTAGGTTGTCTATGGTCACCAAAGTGTTCAAATATATCCAATTCCAATCCTTGTCCCATTGCCCAAAAAGCACTTGTGATTTCAGCATCGGCAGCTTTACTTTTAATTTCCATGTACCCGTATTGGAAAAACTTTCTCCCAATCAAACAAGCGGTTGTTAGGTTTTCGAATTTACTTCTCGTATTGTCTTTTCCCCACGGTTTATCTAGTTTATCACTAAAAGGAAAATCAGGTTCCCAACGCGTTTCTAGAATTAACTTCCCATTTTCTAGTCGGTAGTTTTTTCCAGAAAACTGCGAAGGCGCACGTCCTATCCAAACATTTTTATTAGGTAAATCAGGATGTTTGTAAACAGGTTTTCCGTTTTCGAACTTTCCTACTACATACCATCTATCTTCATTTAAAGTGGGTGTATCAAACTCATCACTAACTTCTGTATTCAAAACCCATTTACCCGTATTATTAGGATCCGAAAGTGGCAAAATAGCCTTCTCCTTCTGAGCTTGTAATTGTACCAAGGGCAATAGTGCACATATAATAAAAAATCCTTTTTTCATTTCTTTATTAAATTAATCTTTAACCTCCATAAACTCCACAGGTGATCCATTGTGTACGATAAATGCAACACGAACTCCTTCTCCTGGAGAAAAAGTAGGTACTAAAATTTCCTTTCCTTCTAGAGCCTCTTCCATATTATCAACTAAATAAGCTACATGTGGAATGGTACGCATCATTTCAGGCATTGGGCTATCGGCATCAAACTTTACCCATTCCACACCATACTCATCTTTTGAAAAATCTGTAAAATGTATTTTTCCTGGCTCATAAAAACCATCCCAATTTTTCTCTTCGGTAGTTGGAATTCCAATATGACTAAATGGATATTTCATAATGTATTTTTTTTTTGGGTTACTAAACAACATCTCTATTCAAGCTAAAGCCTTCACATTCTCAAAAAAAAATATCTTTAATATTTCTTCTTGATACACAAAGTAAGCGAATAAGCTCTAAAACATAACAGTGAAAATTACCCACTACTTAGCTTATTTTACCTTTAGAATCCCTACTTACACCTAAAACAAAAAAACCGCAAAGAATCAATTCATTAAATCAACGCTTTGCAGTTTTTAAAATTATGATTCAAAAGTTAATCCAACAAGAATGCTTTGTCATAGTTAGGCATATTGGTACTAAACCACATTTCTTCCCCTTTTTTATTATCAAACCAGAGCGGTGTAACATGGGATTCGCTCCAAGTTTTAATTTCGCTAACCATTTTTTTAAGCATATCAGGATACTTAGCACTTAAATCTTTAGTTTCGCTAGGATCATTTTTTACATCAAATAATTTCCATTTGCTATTAGGTCCTGCTTTTACAATTTTGAATTCATCTTTTCTTGCTGCAATATCAGAGAAACCTGAACGGTAACGAACAGCATAAACCATATCATCTTTATGTGTGTTTTTTCCAGCCAAAAAGTTAGACCAAATATCTTTACCATCTAATTTCTTTCCTTCAGGAAGAGTGGCTCCTGCTAATTTTGCAAAAGTGGGATAAAAATCAATAGCTGACACAGCATAATCAAAACGTTTTCCAGCAGGGACTTTACTAGGCCAGTGAAAGAACATTGGTACACGGAAACCACCTTCATACGTATCTCCTTTTGTACCTCTGAGTGGATAATTATTAGCTCCATGCTCAATGTTACCACCATTATCACTCAAGAAAATTATCAGCGTATTCTCAAACTGTTTTGTTTCTTTCAGTGTTTTAACAATCTCACCTACTCCTCTATCCACGGCATATACCATCGCGGCATAGGTCCTACGGTCATTGTCTTTGATGTTTTCAAATACTTTTAAATCCTCCGCTTTAGCCTCTAGTGGTACATGAGGTGCATTGTAGGCTAAATACATAAAGAAAGGTTTCTTTTTATCTTTAGCTTCTTTAACCACACGAACAGCTTCTCTAGAAAGTGCATCAGTCATGTATTCCGTTTCCTCAACAACGATTTTATTATGCAATAAAGGCGTTAAATAAGCGTGAATCTTTTTGTTTCCATTTTTTACTTGAACGTCATATTGTGCTTTATAATCTTCTGGGAAATATTTATGTCCTCCTCCTAGAAAACCATAAAAATCGTCAAACCCTCTGTTATTTGGCTGGAAAGCTTCACCATATCCTAAATGCCATTTTCCTATGGCACTAGTATAATACCCTGCTTTTTGCATAACATCACTAATGTATGTTTCCTGGATAGGAATACCATCTTTTAAATTCATCCCTACATCAGGAAGGTTGTATGGGGCACCAAATTCATGCGGATAACGTCCTGTCATCAAGGCTGCTCTACTAGGCCCACAAAAAGGGTGTGCCACATAAGCCGATGAAAATATAGTTCCATTTTTAGCTAATTTGTCTAGTTCAGGAGTAATAATATCTTTAGAACCATTGAAACCAACGTCAGCATAACCGAGGTCATCACACAAAATAACCAAAATATTTGGTTTTGCCGCTTGAGCAAATATTGGCATCGTTGAAATTAAAAACAGGCTCATAAAAGCCAACTTGATTTGGATTGCAATACTTTTCATTTTATTTATAATAGATCATTAAAAATTATTCCGTTCCATTTTTATCAATGCATTCATTAAAAAAACAGCACTTCTACAAACTAAGGGTTTAAACAGCAATATCAAGCATTGTTTTTTACCAACTACTTACATTATTTTACCCTAAGTCTTTTCCAAACGATTTATTTTTTATGCCAAACTCTTAAATATTCAATTTCAAAGTCTATAGTTCCATTGCTTCCTACTTCTTCTTTTGTATCTGGAACACCATGCCAAGGAAAAGTTTCTTGGTCAAACCAAATTTTTATAGGCTTTGTGATGACAAAATTCTCATTAGATCCGTTGCCTCCATTATTCTTTAAAACATCATCATACGAATTGATAGCCGTTCTTGATACATCTCTAAATAACTTACCGTCAATATAAATTTTCACTCCATCAGCACTCCACTCAAATCCATAAACATGAAAAGCCGCTGCCACTCTAAAACCTAAATCTTGGTACTCTGTATAAGTCGTTCTACCCGAACCAGCACTACTCCAATCATGGATAGACCACCAAAGTTCGCGTTCCTTTCCTGCGGTTTCTTTAGAAGGTTGCTTGTGATCGCCAAACATTTCAAAAAAATCAAATTCAACACCTGATCCTGTTGCCCAAAAAGAACTGGTTACCTCACAATCAGCCGCTTTTGACTTGACTTCCATGTAGCCATAAGTAAACTCTTTTTTACCAATAATAGCAGCCGTGGTAATATTTTCATATTTTACCCCATTATCAATTTTTGTTGAAAAATTAAAAGTAGGTTCCCAACGGGTTTCTAATTTCAACATTCCGTTTTCAAGCCGAACATTATCCGTAGAGAATTGAGAGGGTGCTCTACCTATAAAATTAGACTGATAAACACCGCCTTTTCCTTGTATGTGCCATTTGGTTTCATCCAAAACTGCAGCATCAAACTCGTCACTAATTTCTTTATTCAAAACCCATCCTCCAGTATTATTGGGATCTGATAAAGGTGTGAGTTCTTTGGGCGTAGTCTCAATAATTTCTGTCTTTATTATTTCAACTACTTCGTCTTCTTTGGATTTAGTGCAACTTATCAACGTTATAAAAACAATTCCAAAAAACACAATCTTTTTATTTATATTCATACTCATAATTTTACATTTTTCACAAACCACTAACTAACCGACGATTATAAACCCAACTAACAAATAAAAGAAAACGATTTTGTATCTAATATTCTCATTTTACCCTGCTCTAAGCTAATTTTACCTTTCCTTTATTCTAAAACAAAAAAGGCAGTCCAAGAAAAATCCCCAGACTACCTTTTTTCAACAATTAAAAAACCTTTATACTTTTATCATTTTCTCTACGGATAATTTACCATCTGCTTTTATTCTTAATAAATAATTACCTGCTGGCAAACTAGAAATATCGATACGTGGTTTATCTTTGTTAGTCCCTTTAATTCTCTTCATTACTTTTCCAAACATGGATAAAATTTCAATCTCTAATACGTTTATCGGTTGATCAAAATTCAATACCAAATTTTATCATATGCTTCTCTGGTGTAATTTTTACCGCCTCCTAAAAAACCAAAGAAGTGATCAAATCCTCTATCCAAAGGTTGATAAGATCCCTCGACAAAACCTAAATGCCATTTCCCAAATGCAGCTGTATTATATAGTTTATTCCCTGATCCATCTTTTTGAATTAATTGGGGGAAAAAAGTTTCATTAGTAGGGATTCCTAATGTTGATGTGATATCATTAGGCAAATTATACTGAGCTCCTATTCTATGAGGATACACACCAGTTAATAATGCTGCCCTACTTGGTCCACAAAAAGGATGGGCTACGTGAGCATTTTTACAAATTATTCCATTATTGGCTAAAGCATCAATATTAGGTGTAGGTATAATTCCTCTATCAGCAGGAAAAACATCAGTATTGGTAGCACGATTAAACCCTACATCAGCATACCCTAAATCATCAGCCAAGATTACAATAACATTGGGCTTTGATGCTTTGGTCTGATTGCTTTTATTAATTCTATTCTGTGCCAAATTAGGCAATGAAACTAGCATGAAACTAGCTAGAAAAATATGTAAATATTTTATCATTTTTTTTGGTTTAAAAAGAGTTTAAAGAATAAAAACTCTAATTATTTATTAGTTAACAGAAACCTTTCTACGAAGACACAGAAGGCTTTTATACAAAATAAAACAAAAATCATTCTTTATTTTAACTTATAATTACCTCTCTATAACTGTATTTTATCGAGCACTTTCTGTTTTAAGCAAAAAAAAAACAGATGAGATACATTATCTGCCTTTTTAACAAACTAAATAACACACGTTTTAATTGATGATTATAATTTGAATCCCCATAAGTCCTTCATCAAATATAAATTTTAAAAATACACACTACTACTTAAATTCTCTAAAGTGATTGTTAGATTTTTCTCCGTTGAAACAACCGATTTCATTTCCTTCCCTAAAGTATTGTACAAAATATATTTTCCTGCATAGTCATTTTCTACCGCTAAAACATCTTTAGCTAGATTAGGATACACTTTAAATTTGAATGTGTTTTTGTCATTTTTTTGGCTAGCCAATAAAGTACCTTTTCTTATTAACAAAACATCATACGGTTTCTTGGTAGTAGTACTGGAAATCATTTTTTTGGTAATCAAATCAACAAAATCACTTGGTGCATCGGTAAAGGCTATTACCCTATCTGAAGTCCCTAGATTAATCAACAACTCTAATGGAGCATTATCAACATCTTTCCTTGTGAAACAAAACCCCCTACGGCATCACTCCCACCAGTATCTTTTTGAGTAAAATCAATAACCGGTTTAGGAATTGCTAAGGTGGAGCTCAGATTCCTTTTTATTATCAATATTGCAATATTAAAATTAAATGATTTGTTAGCAAATGAAACATCTCTTGCAGGACTTACCACTATTCCTACCGCATTATTAGGAAAGGTTTGCGTACCGCTTGCTCTATTGAATCGCATGATATCAACTGATGGGTGCGCGTTTTTATAATTCCTAATCGCATCTAAACTTGAATTAGAAATATTAAGAGATGCTGGCATAATAATCGCTTTTGGTGTGTAGCCTAATGAAGCTACTTTCGAAGCCGTAATAAATCCTACAGTTGCTAGATTAGTTTGAGCGCTTCGTAAAAATCTGTCATTTGACTGTATAACTTGCGTCCTGAATAGCTGACTCTGTACAAAAATAAATCAAAAATTCACGATTTGCAGAATAAGCCTTCAAAGCGCATTTCCGTTAGCGATCAATTCTTTCATTGTTCTTCCTTAATCATCATAGGCTACAGGTTGTGTCGAGGCTGATCCCACTACACCGCTCGAAGTTGCATTCGACTTAAACTAACCATAATCAGCTGCTGGAGTTGTAGGCGTAGTATCACGATTGCACCACCAAGTTGTTAATCATACTCAAACCCAAAGAAAACCCCATCCATAAAGCCGGACGGATATATCCTCGAGATAATTAGATATTTCCCCAAGCATTACTTAACAGATCATGCCATTCCGCATCAAAAAACAGTTTTGTAGGATGTAATGATTTGGCAAAATCGAGAGTGATGGTTTGCTCTCTCCAGTCTAAAAAATGACAATTTTTCCAATCAGAATATCGATCGTTATGGATTCTAAAAGTTTCATTGGGAACCACCTGAAAATCAGCTCCCATCATTTCCTGTAAATCTTATTGATACTCAATATCTATACCATCATCTCCTCCGTCTTCTTGAAATTGCTTGCCTAACAACTTAACTAAAACAGGCGAATTTGGATCAGATTAACGTATATTGCCATTTAATGACAAGGTTTAAGCATTAACTCTGTCCATATTAAATCGACACCAATCATACCATGAAGGCGTTCCTCTGTTTACGGTTTGCAACGAGCAAGTATATTTATCTATATCCGCCTTGAAACTTGCAAAATTCACATTGCCATTAAAAGGAGCATATACTACGTTTAGATTAGCAATCGTTCCATATTTGGATTGCAAAAAACTTTCAAATTTAAGATAAGTATATTCCGAGACTCCTGTACTAGCTCCCGGAGCTCCTTGCTCTAATTCCCAGTGAGGTTCATTCATTATCACATGAACTAAAGGTGTTGTCCCTGCCTTAGACACAATTTGTGAAACAAAAGGAACCATCATATTCTGATTATAGGTTGCTAATCCAGGATAATCAATATCATAATGAACAACAGCTCGAGGATATGCCCCAATATTAGGATTTGCCGTAATCATCCAACTAGGAAGATTGGTATGTGTAAGATGTATTTGTTGTGGCACTTGACCTTCATTTATATTACTCGCCATTGCATTAGCTTGATTTAATGCATAATTAGGTGTTATAAATCCATCCGGTGATTGTGTTTGCGCAGGCGAATAAAAAGCACTTCCTTGAAAACTTACAGTATTCATTAAATTAGTAGTGGCAGGTATTCCCCACAAGGTGCTCGGAAAAACAACTTTTGTATTATTGTTTATTTTATAAAATGCTCCGTCTAATTTTACATTTGGTGCCTCAGTGACAAAATTAGGTGTAGGTGATAAAACAGTGCTATCTGTTTGTTTAATTCACTAATTGAAAAATCTAGTACTTTAATACAGTCATAGAGTTCTTGAAAAGGCGCTACTTTGGCTGGATCAGCGGGTGCGGTAACACCATAAAATTCCAACTGACTTTTAGCACCATTATAATGTGAAGTTAAGGTTTTATAAACAGTATTTAAGGTCGAATAATTGTTGAAATCCCAAGTAGCATATTTAATAAATTCATCAACTGTTAATTTAGATCCTACAGCGTAAGCTACTTCTAAACTTTGGCCTTGAGCCTGAACAATTAAGTTATCATGAGTTGATTTCTTAGCATTAACTTGACTCAAAAGATTGTTCCATCCACTAGTATCATAGTGTCCAGTATAAATCACTTGAGAAAAACTTAAGAGAGGCAATAACAGCGTCAACAACAATAAACGTTTGAATAATGTATTTATAGAATTACTAAACAATAAAGTAATTTTTGTCATAAAATATTGCTTTAATATTAAGAAAAGTAAAAAGTATTAGAAATAATAACCAAACTTACAAAAGAGAATATGATAAGATTAACCCGAAATTATCAATAATTAGCTAATTATAAACCCAAAAAAAGAGGATGAAAAATCACCCTCTTAAGTTATCATTTTGCAAAACCACATTATAATTTTGTAGTTGTACTATTTTAAAAAACACTACTTTTTATCCTTTAACTCCACAAATAATACCTCATTAGGTTTTAATATCGGTTGAGAAGACACTGCTATTCCATTAATTAAATCATAGCAACTAGTTCCATTTTTAGCTTTTTTTAACTTAATAGTCAATTTTGCTTCGTTCTTACCCATATTAATGATAGACAGTACATTATTACCTTTTTCATTCTTGACACATTTCCAAGTACAGCCTTTTAGACTTGTCCCATTCTCTTCAACAATAAGCACTTCAGGTAGATGCTTTTTTTGTTCTACAATGGATAAGGCTTTTGACTTCATTTCAGCAATAGCATTAACTACAATCAGTTTTCCTTTACTTTCTTTCAATGCTGGTAAACTAACACCATACTCATTAGATTTCAAACTGACATCATCCACTAGTACGACACCTCCTTTATCTAAATAACTTTGAATTTGCTTTAATTCATCCTGAGTCACGCGTTCTGTTTTTCGCACTAAAACCACATCCCAATTCGAATGATTTTGTTGTTCCAATATTTTTTTTGTTGCAAAACCCAACGGAACACCCTCAAAGTTTAATGACTCGTATAGTTTAAATAAATCATCCATATAGTCTCTTTTGTTATGAGCCGAAGTGACGGAATAAAAAATCCGAATAGGTTTTGCTTGGCGCTGCATTGCCATAATTTCCTCACTATAGGTATTCAAATCCATCATCGTTGAATGCAACTCATTAGTGACGCGAGGTTGCTGGTTGTTGGAACCGCCATACGCATTGTCTTTAAAGTTTTCTTTCAAAGAACCATCCGCTTTTCTAGGCCAATACCATGTCTGTGAAGCATTCATCCCTAAGGTGTGCGCAGCCCAATAGGCAGCCCTTACGTACTTGGGATTCATATACAAATCACGTGTATGTCCTGTACTCAACAAATGACTTTCTGTATTAAAATTAATTTGATTAGGACGTACCGATTTCAAAAAATCATACCCTAAAAAAAGTTCTCTCCAACCAAAAACATAATTGTCTTGCCAACCTTCTTTTTCTTTTTTAGTATTATTGTAATGTGCCGCACAATCATTACCATTGATTTCGCTCAACTCTGTTAGTCTCTCCAAATCAATACCCGTACAAGGGTCATTATCAGTAAAAAATGAAGGCATAATCTTCAAATGTGATTTAGCTTTTGGATCATTCTTACGAAGCTCACCTTTCATCCATGTAAACCAATCGACCACACGTTGATCATTAAAGGTGTTCCAATCGTACCACTGCGCTGTTCCTACTAAGGCAATATCAATAGGAATATCCAATTTTACCGTATCAAAAGAACTGAAATTCGTTTTCCACAATTGGTTTAAATTTGCAATAGAATGGTGTTTGTTTTGCAACCAAACTTTAAATTTTTCGATGGTATTTTCACCTACGCTGCTGTTGTACCATACTTTCTTAGTACTATCTTTATAGGTAATCCAACGGGGTTCATTGGCTAACATATATCCTAAAGCATTGTACTTTTTGCCTGCCATTCTCGAAACCGTCTCTTTAAATAGATTCGAAATAATCTCTTTTGTTCCCTGCTGGTCAATATCATAATGATAAAATGGCCCTCCCATCAATTGGGTCGCTTCAGTCCCTACTTTGCCACTGAACCAGTCTGGCATATGCCCACTATCTATGAAAACAAACCAAGGTCGCTTGTCGTTTTTGGTATCCAAGTCTTTAATGACAGAGTGCTGAATCGTTCCTTTTTCATCCAAAACTTGTTTCGGGGAAATATAATGTCCTCCCTTGTTTCCAAAAAATTCGGTTAATATAGGCACATCTGGTTTCCAAGTGTAATCGGCTAGAAAAACGGGACGTTTGTTGTAGGTTATTTGGTCTTTTTCGATAATAACTTTATCCCATTCGATATTCGGCGCTGGTTTTCTTATTACTTTTCCTTCTTTCAAAAGTGTGATATAGGCAATGGCTTCGTCCAACATTTTAACCACATCAGCACGTTCAAAATTAGGCAAGTCTTGTGCCATTTGCGCAGCATTGTTTCTATAAGGAGTGGTCATCTTGAACAAATTCGTGTTTTGTTCGATGTTTTTGGCATCCCAATTAGCAAAGTCTAAAAAAACTTCCGCGGTGCGCACAGTCATTTTTTCTTTCAATACATCCTTACCTTGTTTTTCAACTTTAGCAATTAGTCCGTTTAACGTTTTTATTTTAGCTTGTGCATCCTTCTCAAAATCTTGAGCGAAGCTTGTCCCTATCATTCCTAGAATAAACAATAGACTTATTAATTTTGAATGTTTCACTGGTTTAATTTATTTAAAATCCTAACTTATTTATCTCTCTTTTATAGTCTTGCAAGTACTAATATCTAGATCGTCTTTTGAAAAATCTATAACAAGACAAAAGAAATCAACGGTTAGAAAAATAATTACATTTACAAAAACTATTTTTCCTTCCTTTAATTATAGCCCCCCACGCAGGTTCTTTGTTTATTACAGAACTATTCTTTTAGAATTACCATTAATAATATCATTCCCTAGTTTCATTATGCGTAAAATTTACATCAATTGAATTAGTGTTGTAAAATCTGAATAAATTTAATCTAAAAGCAATGAGCCCGATATAGTATCGAGCTCATCCTTTTCAAAATCACTTATAAAATTGTGAAAACTTTTGATATCACTTTACACAAAGTGCTTTAGAAATATTTTGACTATAAAATAAAAAAAAAATTACTTAACATTTTTCATTTCTTCTTGCATTTTTTGAAAAAATGGTTGTAATTCAGCATACGATTTACCTGTTATTTTAGTCATCGCACCATTAAAGTCTTTAGAAGCTTGCTGACCTATTTCTTTTTTTTCATCTGCAGTAATTTCTCCCTTTTTTAATTTTTCGGCTGAAATAACATATGCCATTACCACAGTAGTACGTAATGTCGTCAGGTCTTTTTTCTGATTATCAGATAGTGCAAATTCTTTTACTGCCGAATCAACAAAATAGTTGATTTGTTTTTGTTGCCATTTATCTTGTGCAAATGATGCAGTAACTGCCATTAGTAATGTAAGTACTAAAATAATTCGTTTCATAGTTTAATATTAATTGGTTTAATAATCAATAAAGTTAAAAATAAAACCGTAGTACCATAAGGCCTATTTTACCCTAAATAAGACCAAAATTATCCTTTCTAAAAAACTAACCTTTTCAAATTAACAAAATAATAGTAATTTTAAAACACTATTAAAAATTATTTTAGAAGCTTTTTCAACTTAAAAAAATTAAATCAGACAACCAATACATCAGATTTTTACAAAGCAGATTTGTAATTCTTAGGTGTGCTACCCTTGATATGTTTAAATTGTTTATTAAAATTGGTAATGGATTTATAACCCACTAAATGACTTACTTCTGAAATCGGTAAGTCCTCTTGTATCAATAAACGCAAAGCATTACGTATACGAACTTCATTCAAAAACTCTGTAAACATTTTATTAGTCATTTTTTTAAAAAATCGACAAAAAGAATTGGATACAAGCAATATCTGCCACTTGTGTTAAATTAATATTATTAGCATAATTATCAGAAATATGCTTAATTACCGTATCTAATCGACCAGAATCATCTGTTATTAACTGGCTCATATCTGATGAGGACAACAATTCATTTTCTGGCGATAATGACAATCGGTGTAACAAACCAAGAAACTTTATCAATTGTTCCGCTAGGGACAAATCCACAATTTCAATCAAATCGTTGTGTAGTTTTTCACTTAGATTTTTACTGAAGGATACACCAAATTTAAATTGTTCCAACAAATGATTGATTCCTGAAAATTCTGGATTATTGAAGGTTCCTTCTCCTAAAAAATTCTTAGTGAATTTTAATATTATGGTTTTCAAATGAGTATCCTGATTTTCATCAAAATACGAAGGATCGTTACGCCATTAATGAGGTAAAAAAGGACCAACCAATACCAAATCACCTGGTAAAAAATGAGAAACATTATCTCCTACAAAACACACACAATGCTTTCAGAGATGTACAACAATTCAAATTGTGAATGATAATGCCAAAAGGAATCTTTACAAGGCACTAAAGCCGCTCGGATATTCAAATGAGCATTCCCAAAATTTTCGGGGTTTTTTAAAATTAATTTCATAAAATACAAGAACTATCTTATTAGGTATTTATATAACTTCTCTAAAAAATTAGTGAAAATTATTCCTAAAGAAAGAAAAAAATGAAACATTTTTTGTCGGATTTCATAGTCTCAAAGGCTAATACGTTAAAAAGCATGTACTAACAAAAACACAGAATTAATGTATAATTTAAAACAGATAAAATAAATATATCACAATTTTAAAGATAAATTACGAGAGTGCTACCTATTAATGGAATCAAAAACTTATAATAAAAAAAAAGAGACTACTCCACTTACAAAGCGAAATAGCCTCTAAAACTAACTACAAAAAATGTGTTTAATATACTGTCTTAATTTACTTTTGCTTTTACAGTGATTTCAAAAACTTTAGTAAAAACCCAAACATCTCCTACTTTAACAGCATCAATGGGAATAGCTCCTTTATATGTAACCTTTTCACTGTAGGTATTAGTGAGAGTAATCTTAAAAGTTCCAACATTAGGAAACAATACATGTGCTTTTGCGTCAGTAGTTGTCAATCCTTTTTCTGTATCTATATACGGAGTAAGATCTGCACCAGTAGTAGTTGGAAATTTTTCTTTTAAGTAAAAATTTCCAGTTTCTATACTCCATTCATGCGATAAAGCTCCTTGTGAAAAATCGATAAAAGTAAGGTTTGTACCTGCTTGAACCGGTGAAAGATTAAGATCTCGTCCGCTTAAACTCGAATAATAAGACACATCCTGAAAAGGATAAGGGGGTGCTTCATAATTATTTGAACAACTTACTACAAAAAGTAATACGAGTGCTATTGCTATATTTTTCATAATTTTTTATTTAGAATTTAAATTAGGGTTGTTGGCAACTTCAGTTGAAGGAATTTCAAAATAATTATGATTCGCTGCATTAAAATTGGTACTTGCTCCTACATACTCATTTGTAATTTCTGTTTGAAAATCAGGAGCTACATTAGGCGTTGCACTAGCCGATTTTACTTTGGTAATAGAAGCTCCAAATCTATATCGTGGTGTAAAACCTGTTGCTCCTCTATCAAAGGCATTTAAGTAATATTTTCTTGATGCTAAATCGATAAAATTTGATTTCAACATCCCCCATCTTCTTAAATCATTAAATCGAATAGCATAACCTTCTGCGGAAAGCTCTAATGGTTTTTCGATGTTTTTTAAGTGGCTCATTAATGTCGTTGGATTAGTATAATCTTTACCGTCACTTAAGTAAGTTCTAGTCGCATCAACTACAGGCCCTAATAATTGAAGTCCCCAACGAGCTCTTAATATATTTATCAATCTTAACGCTTCAGTAATACTTGCGGCATCTCCTTTAGTAATCAAACATTCGGCTTGCATTAAATAAACATCTGCCAATCTATTCAAAGTAACATTTTTACCAGACTTTAAGCTTGATCCTGTTGGGTTATCCGTTTCGTTAACATCAGTGTAAATATCGAAGTTTGAATATTTTTTATATCGACTAGGTCCGGCCGTTGCTCCAAAAACACCTTTTATAGTAACTGTACTTCCATAATAAGCAGTTTGTTCGTCCTCAGCTATTGTTACCATTGCAGAGGCTCTCAAAGGAACATTTCGTAGGGGTTTTAACAGGTCACCATCTATATGGTTTGCGGCAACTTTAGGGTCTTTTGCTTCATTTTTATATTCCCAAGCTAGCCATGCTGGAACCGCAAAAAGGTTACCAAAGTTTGATGTAAAAAAGGATAAACGATTCGTTAAACTTTGTTCGTCAAAAGCATTGGTAATATCGGTTCTTAAATTAGTATCATAGGTTAATTCGAAAATAGATTCTGCATTATGTTCCCCTTTAGTAGTAAACATTTTTGTAAGATCTGTAACAATCGAATAATTGGGGTTTGAAATTACCGAAGAAAAGTATCCACTTGCCAAATCGAATTCATTTTGATATAAATGACTTGTTCCTAAAATAGTAGCTGCAGTGACTTTATTTGCTCTACCGTTGTTTCTATCCCCGCTTAAATTATCATAAGCATATTTCAAATCTGCCCTAAAAAATTCTAAAACTTCTGATGCTGGGGAAAGAGGTAATGTATAATCTGAAGCTAATTTTGGAACTGATTTTTGAAGTACAACACTTCCACCATTAAAGGTAGTGTGTAGATAAAAGTAAAAAATCCCTCTTAAAAAACGAGCTTCACCCATTTGTTGCTTCCAGGTTACTTCATTTACAGTACCTTTTAATTTATCTAAAGCTTCAATGACAATATTAGCTCTCAAAACTCCTCTATAAAGGGCATTCCAATGGAAATCTACTTCAGGTGTACTTGCATTATAAGTATGCGTATAAAACACATCTCCACGAGTTAATGTACTCGGATTAGGTCTTGTAGCACCTGGCCATCCCATATCTGCGCGTATGGTCTGTTCGCGTATTATAGTAGCATTGTAAGCCAACATAGCTGAATAAGTAGCATTTAAGCCTAATTGCGTTTCTTTTAAATTAGTAAAGAAATTTGAAGAATCCTCATTGTTAGGATTTAACTCCGTCAAATTTTCATCTGAACAAGATGCCAACATCATAATGGATAGGCAGACAAGTATATATTTATATATTTTCATGATATTTTTTTATTAAAATTAAAAATCTAGACTCATTCCAGCTAAATACATCTTAGCTAAAGGGTAATTTCCTTTATCCAAACCTCTAGCATTGGCACCACCACCCACTTGAGGATCGAAACCACTATAATTAGTGAATGTGAATAAGTTTTGTCCTGTTAGATAAAATCTACATTTTGTAATACTTAAGTCTTTGATTAACTTTTTAGGCAAACTATATCCAAATGTTATGTTTCTAATTCTTAAGTAAGATCCATCTTCAACAAATAAATCTGAATCAGCTCTATAATTACGTGATGCTTTTAGATCTCCTCTATTGGCTGGAATTGTTGTTTCAGTATTTGTGTTTGACCAAGAATACAATAAATCTTGATGACGTTGGTTACCATAAGCAGTTGCCTTGGCTCCATTCATAATTTCATGTCCTACCGCCGCATACAATTGTGTATAGAAGTCAAAGTTTTTATAATTTAATTTAAAGTTATAACCCACTTCATATTTTGCCAATCCACTTCCTTTATATACTCTATCTCTTTCGTCAATGACTTGTTTTCCATTGGTTTCAGTTAGATCATTATTTACATATCTTAAATCACCCAGTTTAGCACCTGGAACTAACAATTTATACTCGGCTATATTCTCAGGTGTTACCAACCCATTTGTTTCGAATAGGAAGAAGGATGCTACTTCATGTCCTTTAGATATTGCTGTAATTTGAGATTCATTCCTAGCTCCAACTACAATTCCATTATCTTCCGTTAGTACGAAAGGTGCGGTAGAAGCTATCTTTGTCACTCTATTTTCATTAGTACTAAAAGTTCCATTCATATTGTAGTATAATTTCCCAATATTATTACGATATCCCACAGCTAACTCAAACCCTTTATTGGTCATTTCGCCAATATTGAATGCCACTCTATTGTAAGAAGCATTATCTGTCGTGGTAGTTCCTGCAGAACCAGGAGTAGAAACATTAAATAACAAATCTTCTGTTTTAGTTTGGTAATAATCAGCCGTAACAGTTAATTTATTTTTAAAGAATCCTAAGTCAATACCAATATTATTTTGTTTTGATGTTTCCCATTTCAAACTTGGATTACCAAATGTAATTTGAGTTGCTCCTGAACTAATAGTACCATCTGGATTAGCATAATCAATCAATCTAGTTACAGGCGAAGAGTAACTATAATCTCTTACATTGTCATTACCTACGGATCCACTAGTTGCTCTGAATTTGAAATTATTCACAACATTAGTCAAACTACTGAAAAACTTTTCATCAGAAATATTCCACGCTGCTGCAATAGAAGGAAAAACACCCACTCTATTATTTTCAGCAAATCTTGATGATGCATCTCTACGAACACTAGAACTCAAAATGTAACGTCCTTTGTAATCGTATTGAAATCTACCAATTATTCCTAATAACTGACTAGTGGTATTATAACCATTTCCTACCGAAGAAATACCAGTAGCAGTATTAAGTACTTCAAAATTATTATTTACAACTCCTGATTTTCTAGCAAAAAAACTTTTAAATTCTCTTTCTTCTTTAGAAACAGCCACAGTCAAACCAAAATTATGTTTTTTATATAATGATTTATTATAGGTTAGAATTCCATCAAAAGTCGTATTTGTAAATCGTGCAGCTTCATTAAGAACATAACTTGCCGTTAAAGCATCTGACTGTGTTAAACCAGTTTGTATATTAAAAATATCGTGAGATTCTCTAAATTGAGTATTATAATTATTCGCGTCATTCAATCCAACACGAGCAGTTACGCTTAAACCATCAAATAGTTTGTAATTAAAGTCAAAAGTAGCATTTGCTCTAGTAGTTTCTCTTTGGTTTTTAAAGTTAATACTACCCAATACCCAACTTAATCGATTAGAATCTTCACCTCCAGCAGTTTCCAAATCTTGTAGCACTGCACCAGGATCTAAAGCATCTTGGGTTGGAAAATATCGTAATATTTGACTAACCGCTCCCGAAGCTCCAGTGTCATTTTTTTCTTTTATCATAGCAACACTGATAGTAGCTGTTAACCTATCTTTAGTATATGTTGCATTTGCTCTCGTATTGAATCTACTAAAATCAGTATTTTTAATGATCCCTTTTTTATCATAAATACCCGTTGACACACTATATGTCAAATTATTAGTCCCACCGGAAAGATTTAACGAATAGTTTTGTGTTGCAGCATTATCAACAAAGATTGCATTTAGCAAATTTGTGTCATTTTGGTAAGCAGATTTATTTCGGTAAGTCCCTAAAATCAAATCATCGTTAAGACCTTGATTTCTATTATAAAGCACATCTACATACCCTTGGTCATTGGCATTCAACAAAGACACCTGATTTCCAGAAATTTTTTCTATACCATAACTCCCATTGAAACGAACTACCATTGAACCCGCTTTACCTTTTTTAGTAGTTATTAAGATAACTCCTCCTGCTCCACGACTACCATAAATTGATGCAGATGCAGCATCTTTCAAAACATCAATTGTTTCAATCTCATTAGGATTTAATCCTGGATCACCTACTTGAGCTATACCATCTACTACATATAATGGACCACTATTATTTGAAATAGAACTTACACCTCTAATTAAAATTTCCGAAGTCCCACCTGGCTCAGATGAGCTAATTACATTAACTCCCGAAATTTGACCTTGTAGTGCATTTCCTAAATCAGAAGTTACTTGATTCTCAATATCTGCAGCTTTCACACTAGCTACAGCACCAGTAATTTCTTTTTTCTTTTGAGTACCATATCCAATCACAACCACATCATCTAGTCGCTGCGTTGATGATTTCAACTTCACATTTACAGATTTACCATCTACTTTTACGTTTTTGGTCATCATACCAATGTAACTAAATACTAGTAAATCGCCTTCTTTTGCATTAATAGCATATTTCCCGTCAAAATCTGTAGTTGTTCCTTTTGCTTGGCCTTTAACAATAATTGTTACTCCAGGAATGGGAAGACCGTCCTCGTCTCCCGAAACAGTTCCTCGTACCACACCCATTTGTGCATGTGCAGTAGCAGTAAAAAAAAGTGCCAGTAGGCCAAGAAACAAAAAACGTCGTAAAACATTCTTTTGTTTATTAATTTCTCTAATTCTCATTTGGTTAATTTTAATTATTATTTAGTTACTTATTAAATAAGCTTAACATCTTTTAATTTCACAATCAAACAATATCTTATTAAAATCAGTATTATTTATTAAATATTAAAAAAATGTTAAACATTTATACAAATTAAGCAAAATGTTAATTAATTATTTTAAAGATAATTACCCATTCCTAGCACTATTTTACCTCTCAGTAAAGAAACAGTTTTAATATTGCAAAAAAAGAAAAAAATACCTACATATAACTTCAAGAGATTGCTATGAGGCTTATTGTTCGCACATATTCCAATATTTTTTGGAATAACAGTATAGAAAATTGCACCACATAAAAAATAAACTGCGCCTATTCTATAGTGGGAACATCTTTGAAAATTCTAATTTCTGACAATTTTAACTCGCTATTACCACAATTCTGATAATAATAATTAACATTATTTTTTTTATACTGTACATTCCATTTTGTGATTTTCTTTCTCCCTATAAAATCTTAATGCGATATTAATTTTTAAAAATAATATTAGCTGCAGTAGCTAGTATAAAATGCAAAATAGCACAATGCGATTAATAAGCTAAAATAGTATTACCAAAGGATAATTCTCAACACAGTAGATATATTGAAGTTGTAATACATTTGCAAATACCGAAAATTTAAAAGAATCTTGATTTAACAAAATTTGACCTGTATTTCTTATACCAACTATTTTCAAGATCCTTTTTTAAAATTAAAAATAAAATAATTAACCTTAAACAAACCAGCGTATGTAACATTTTAACTGACTCGGGAAATAAATAAACATTAAACAATTAAATATGAACAAAAACCATCGGAATAAAGCAAAATCACTTTTTCCATTTCAAAGTAATTTAAAAGTAGGATCCGTTACTTGTATCTTATTAATCTCTGGAATAGTAATGCATACCAACTCGTACGGAATGGATGTAAGTAAATCACCACGTTTGGTATCTAATTACTTAGATCAACAGACAAAGATTAGTGGTACTGTAAAGGATACAGACGGGATGCCGATACCTGGAGTAAACGTTTTGATAAAAGGAACGGTTTCAGGAACAACTACGGACATGGACGGAAATTATATTTTAGCAACTTCCAGCTCGAGCAAAACATTAGTTTTCTCCTATTTGGGATTAAAAACACAAGAAATAAATATAAATGGCAAAAATGTAATTAACACCATTTTGACAAGTGATCAGTCCGTATTAGAGGAGGTTGTAGTTGTTGGGTATGGTGTGGTAAGAAAATCAGATCTGACAGGTTCAGTTTCATCAGCCGATACCAAAGAATTAAATAAAACACAAAATACATCTATTGCACAAGCTATTCAAGGTAGATTAGCAGGAGTTACTGTGACAAAAAGTTCAGGTGATCCAGGCGCAACTCCTACAGTGCGTATTCGAGGAATTGGTACTGTCAACGGTGCCGATCCCTTATATGTTGTGGATGGAGTACCTATAAATGACATTTCGAGCATAAATATGGCAGATGCAAAATCCGTTGAAGTTTTAAAAGATGCTTCGGCAACAGCTATTTATGGCTCTAGAGGAGCCAATGGAGTTATTATGATTACTACTAAAAGCGGTAAGAAGGGAGCACCAAATATTAGTTATAGCACCTATGCTAGCGTAGAAAATCGCATTGATAATTTAAAAGTTTTAAATTCAAATCAATGGGCTATGCTGTATAATGAAGCTAATGTAAATGATGGTAAACCCGCAAATCCTGATTTAGCGAATCCATCATTACTACCTAATTACAACTGGAAAGATGCTGTTTATAAAACGGGAACATTAGAAAGTCATCAACTGGCTGTTACCGGTGGTAGCGAAAAATTAACTTATTATGTTTCTTTTGGATCTGTATCACAACAAGGAATTGTAGATCAATCTTCTTACAAAAGAACAAATTTCAGAGTTAATAATACCTACCAAATTAAACCTAAATTAAAGGTGGGCCATAATATACAATATGCTTCTTCAAATACTGTGGCTGTTCCTCAAAATGGATTTAACTCTAATTTAAAAAGTGCTTTTGTCGGTTATATGATTGATCCTGTAACTCCTTTATATAATGCTGATGGATCATTAGGTTTATCAAAATATTCCTTGCAAGCTGTAAGCCCACTTGGTTTGGTTAAATATGGACAAACACCGTCAGAAAAAGAAAGCTTCTTAGGGAATGTGTTTATTGAAGCTGAAATTATTAATGGACTAACGTTTAAATCCAATTATGGCCTTCAAATAAATAATAATAATGTTGATAATTTTAAACCTGCTTACAATGTTTCTCCACGTTTTAATGCTCCTGTAAGTGTTTATAATATTCAAAGAAACCAAGATAGAGTAATTATAGTATCAAACACATTAAACTATAACAAAAAATTTGGTGACAAACATAACTTAAACGCTTTATTAGGACAAGAACAACAAATATTACGTTCAAATTCTGTGAGTGGTCAACAGAGCAATATACCTAGCAGCGTCGAGAATCCAACAATTGGTGCCGGATCGTCGTCAACATCCATCATAAACGGTGGTATATCCAAATCAGAATTAGTATCATTCTTTGGTAGGCTTAATTACAATTATGATGAGCGCTATTTATTAACAGGTACTTACAGAGTGGATGGATCATCTCGTTTTGGTGCTAACAACAAATGGGCAAAATTTCCATCCTTGGCTGCCGCATGGAATATTCATAATGAAAAATTCTTCAAATCGAATGTAGTTGACCAGTTAAAGTTTAGAGTGGGATGGGGGAAAACAGGAAATCAAAACATACCCATTACTGCTGTATTTAATACATTAAATGTTGGAACAAATTACCTTTACGGAAATGATGTTACCGCTTTGGGAGTAGCTCCCTTAACACCTGGGAATCAAAATTTAAAATGGGAATCAACAGTATCAACCAATTTTGGACTTGATCTTGCATTTTTGCATAATTCAATTACGTTTTCAGCTGACTATTTTGTTAAAAACACGACTGATATGCTAATGCCGAGTCCCATACTTCAAACATCTGGCTACACGAACTATCCTTACACAAATGCAGGAAATATTGAAAACAAAGGACTAGAACTTACTGCTAATTACAAAAAATCTTTAAATGAATTTTATTTTAGCTTGGGCGGAAATATATCTTTCATTAAGAATAAGGTTATTAGTTTAAATGGAGATGGAAGTATTATTCAAACAGGAGATAGCGATCCATTTTATAACATTAGTAGAACGGAAGCAGGTCATCCATTAGCCTCTTTTTATGGGTATGAAATGGTTGGAATTTTTCAAAATCTAGACGAAGTTAATAGTAACGCATCTTTACCAAGCACAAAACCGGGTGACGTAAAATATAAAGATTTGAATGGAGATGGAAAAATTGATGATAATGATAAAAAATTTATAGGTTCCCCTTTTCCTAAATTTACTTACGGAATCAACATAGATTTATCTTATAAGCAATTTGATTTAACAGCATTCCTACAAGGAAGCCAAGGAAATAAAATATACAATACAACAGATTACTGGTTGCAAACAGACATTTCTACCAATTCGAGTACCGTAATTTTAGATCGTTGGACAGGGGAAGGTACTTCAAACACTATACCGCGAGCATCTTTTTCTAGTACAAATAACAATTCACAATTATCTAGCCGCTTCGTGAAAGATGGATCGTATTTAAGATTAAAGAATGTCCAAATCGGATATTCATTTCCTGAAAGTTTCTTAAGTAAGTCTTTCTTATCAAAACTTCGGTTATATGTAGCAGCTCAAAACCTGCTTACTATTACCAAATATGATGGTTTAGATCCAGAAGCAGGGGTTGATCCGTCCCAAAATAGTCCGTTGGACATCGGGATTGATAGAGGGAGATATCCATCCATTAGATCCTATACGCTTGGACTTGATATTAACTTTTAATAAAACTGAAAATGAAATTAAATAATATAGTAATTAAAAATGCTCGGTACTGCTTGATAGCAGCTGCTGCATTATTGGCTTCTTGCAGTAATGAACTGGAAGGAAAAGTGTACGGCACACCTATTTTGGAAAATTTTTATAAAAATTCTGATGATGCTGAACAAGGGATAAATGCGGCATACAATCCTATGAGAGAAATGTATGGAAAAGAAAACTTCTGGGCAGGAATGTCATGCGACCTTACATTTGGTGATGTAGGAACCGATGATTTTATAAAAGGAGGTATAAGCGTAGTTGATAATGTACCACTATATCAAAAAGAAAGTTATAACATTCCTACATCAAACCTAGCTGTAAGTAGAATTTGGCAAATTAACTACAAAGGAATTTTATATTGTAACTTAATTTTGAGTAAAGTTCCGGACATTGAATTTATAGATACTACACGAAAAAAAGAAATTCTAGCCGAGGCGCAATTTATGCGTGCCTATTATTACTTTGATTTGGTAAATAGTTTTGGGGGCGTACCAATTATTGATAGACCGTTAGAGCAAGGAGAATTTAATGTTCCTCGCTCAACAGAGCATGAATCATATACTTTTATTGAAAATGATTTAAAAGCAGCTATTGCCAACCTGCCATCGCGTTTTGAGAAACCTCAGTCATATACAGGTCATGCTGACAAGGGAGCTGCATTGGGCTTAATGATGCGTGTATCAATTTATCAAAATAAGATGGATCAAGTTAAAATCTATGGTGATCAGTTATTTGCATTAGGCTATTCTTTATTTTCTAATTATAGTTCTATATTTCAAACTGAAGGGGAATGGAACTCTGGTTCTATTTTTGAAATAAATTATACAACTAATACTAGTTTACTTGGAACTAGTATACCACAATTTATTTCACCAGTAAGTAAAAAAGGATATGCTTGTATGCAGGCAAAACCAGATCTTATTAATGAATTTGAAACTAATGACCCCAGGTTAACCGCGACATTCTACCAGACTCCTGTTACTTATGGTACGGGGTGGTTTATCAGAAAATATGCTTGGGCTCCATTTAGTAATTATCCAACTCCATCTGTTGGCGGAAATAATAATAGTGCTAATAATATAAGAGTAATTCGATTAGCTGATGCGTATCTAATGTATGCAGAGGCTGTTTATAGCACAAATCCAAGTGAAGCTATTAAATATGTGAATTTAGTTAGAGCAAGAGCGAGGGGCAGTAATTCTGCCATTTTACCTAACATAGCTTCTACTTTAACAGGTACTGCTTTACTAAATGCAATTTACCACGAGAGAAGAGTTGAGCTGGCTGGTGAAGGCTTTAGATACCATGATCTAATTAGAACAAATAGAGCAGAAACTTTATTAAGCCCTCTTGGTTTTATAAAAGGAAAGCATGAATTAATGCCACTACCCTATTCTGAAATTACACTATCGAACGGAGTTTTAAAGCAGAATAATTATTAAAAACTATAATAATCAAGCCTGAAAAAGCGTTCGAAATTTAATGTGTTTTAACGATAAGCCCGATATTTTATCGGGCTTATTGCTTATATTTAAGTTCTAATTTTCTAATACTTATTTTTCACAACATCTCACTAAAAAATCAATGAGCATCATAAATTATTTAAACAGTAGAATACTATAATTAATTAATAAACCAGCCTTTTTAATAAAATGAGGTAAAGTTTTGCCTATCTGGTAATTGGTAATAGCTTTAGTTGTCAATGTTGAATATTTTCTCGACTGCACTCGAATTGACAAACGTTGTAAAAAAAGTTGTAGAACAAATAAAATCCTTTTTTAAAAGGTTTAATATTTGACTAGAAACTGAATGTCATCTATTATTTTACCCTTAACATGCAAAATATTCAATTTTAGTAAAGAACTGACGTACGATAGATATTTAGGATTTAATTGTTCAGGCACGGACTTTTTTACAAATCAAGAAGGATATTTTTTTCGTTTTTCGATGGATTGTCATATTAATGAGAAAAATATTATAATTATTATTGAAGGATAATAATGTAATTACGCCACAATTCGTATTTAGTGCTATTACAAGAACAGATATTACAGGAAGTTTAGGCGATTCTCAAATGTTAACAGCTAATGATTATGATGGTTCCGATCATCTTTTATTTAATGGTAGTCTCGGAAGAAGATAAACAACAGTAAATATATATGAGCGCAGAAAGGTTAAAATATTGAATAAAAATGTTTTACTATTTATTTTTCAAGATTCATTAAAAATTAGTCTTAAAAACAGCTACAATAAATTTATAAATAATATTTATGGATTTTATAGATGGTATTGAAGTAAGTATAGGCCTTTTAAAATTTTATATCTACTGAAATTGAAATAATTGTAGCTATAAAAGGATAGGCTGGAGTTGATGATATAGTTACTGATGAAAGACAAGATTATGAAAATAGAATTTAAGGAAGCATTATAATTAAAAAAAAAACAATCATAGCCGACAATTCTCAGGTCGTTCACGCAAATGGTCCGCTAATCATATCATTAAAAATCGTACTGAGATATTTCACTGAAGTTAATGGTTCAATATTAACACTGATGAAATAAATCTACAAAGTTTTTCAAAATTATTTTACTGGGAAGTCCTTAAAATAACTCTTCAAATTTGTATGAATTTCTTATTTTTTTTAATTAGACAGATGCTCATAAAAGCAATCTTTAATAATTTTTAACTTTATATAATTTATAAAAAAAGTGGAGTATAATGCTCCACTTCTTAAATCAATATTTTTTATTATTATTTATAACTAACCTGAAAGTTCCCTTTTTTGACTTTACCATCATTATAAGTGATCTGGTAACCAAAGGCTGGAATTTCTAATCCTTCTTTCGTTTTTTGTTTTACTGGTCCTAAGTTTACAATAATTTCAGTACCTGATGTGAATTTTGATCTTTGCAAGTTAAAGTCGGGGCTTAAATAGTCATGTGACTGCAATTCTGAGAAGAACGTTTCTTTATTTACAGGACTTACTACTTGATTTGCTATCTTAATCATATCTTTCATACCATCAAATTCATAAGGCGAAAAGAAAATGGTCGATCCTACTCCAAACAACATGTTACGCAAAGACTTTACTTTAAAATCTCCGTTTTCAGAAATTTGATTATCTGGATCTTGTATTTTTCCAAAAACAGCAATTGCATCATGAAACACTAAATTAAACAAAGGAGCTCTATGTGAAATCTCAGATAAACTAGAGTTCAAATACGTCATTCCTTCAAACATATCAAAATACGGAATGTACTGTTGTTGCCCGTGTTCTGTTCCATTTACTAGGTTTTTAGAATCTAGGTACTTTGCTAAATTAAAATAACCTGAATTGTCTTCATCTGCAAAATAGGAAAAGGATATGTCCGTGATATCAGCTTCTAAACCTAAAGCTGCAATCTCTTTGTCAAGATTTTTTTGTGCCAAAGCCAATTGTTTGTTTTGGTCAATATTCGCCCAACGACTTCCTGCACTTTTTAATTTTCCCGAAGCGTCTTTTGCAAATAAACCGGTATCAAATTTTGGATCATTCTCCAATGTTGCTGAATAAGCATGATAAGATGAATATAAATAACCGTATTCTTTAGTCAAATCAACCGCTTCTTTTAATTTAGAAACACCTCCTAAAGCCTCACTAATAGGCCAGCAATTAGGAACAAAATTAGAGAATGTTCCCCAGGCATGGAAAAAGGCGTTATCTACCTTTAATTCATCATGGGTGGTTTTAATCATTTCTTTCAATTGATCAAACGTAAATGCCATTCCTGGCATGTTTACATAGTGTGGATAACCACCATAAACTCCCATGTAAACTGCTCCTGCTAGTTTTTTAACATCTGGATCTCTTTTAGCTTTGTCTTCTAATGATACAAAATACCCTCTCTTAATGGCTTCTTTACGATACACTTTAGCCATGTCCACGTAATTTCCATTTGGAATAAATTGGTAACTAATTATTTTAGGTTGATTTTCTTTTTTTAGGTTCCAAATAGGATCTAAAAAAGCGATTCTTTTGTTAGGAGACATCTTTCCTTCAGAGTTGTATAAATATTGTCCGTTGTTGTTGATGTTGTAAAACATTTTAGGTCTTGAAGCTTCGTCAACAATTCCGATAACAGCTGATTTTTCATTGTAGGTTCCCCACCACGGCATAGACAAACCAGATGCATTAAACAAATCCAATGTACCTGTTGATTTAGCTACATAAGTTGCATCATCCCACCTGCAAAAAGCACCTCCGTTCATAGGGAAAATATAGGATGGACTAATAACCCCTTGTTTTTGAGGAATAACAGCTGCACCACGATCCACATCAGTCTCTAAACTAAACGCTCTTGATGGATATCTTAAATCCAATACTTTGTATTTCCCGGATTGTACTGATTTGACTTCCACATCTAGTTTTGCATCCTTAGCATCTAAGCGCAATTCAGTGGTAATGGTTACTCCTTCAGCAACAGTGTCATTTTCTAAAACTGGATTTGTAAACGCAATGGTTACTGTATTTCCAGTTTTGTTTAGTTTGATCGTTTTACTCTTAGAGATATTAACCGTTTGTTGTTTTCCTTTTAAATCGTTCATAGTTAAAATACCTGCAGCAACTTCCCACGGATCTGATACCCAAACTTGTCCTGATTTTTTTTCGAATACAGTAAAACTCCCTGTTTTATCGTCTACAGTTACTTTTAATACTTTATTTTCAAGTACAATATCAGTAGCAACTACTGACTGCTGTTTTACACCTTCCTTTACCGTAAAACTTGAGAGGGATTGCAAACATATAAAAGCTACTACTACCTTAATTAAGGTGTTATATTTTTTCATAATCTCATTATTTTATTAAAAAAAAAAACATTTAAATTTGGATTCTATGTTTTTATTATATTTAAAAGAGTTTATTGAAACAAAATTCAATAAACCCCTTTTAGACTTTCAACCTCAAATTATTTTTTCTGCTTTTCAGTCCACTCCGTATATTCTTTCGGCGACATTCTTAACTTATCTATTTCGAATGTATCCTCAAATCCAGGAAACCTACCCGAAGCCCAATAATCAGCATCAGCTTGAGAGTAAAACCACAAAGGAGTAATGTGCTTTTTAGACCATAATTTAGTTTCATCAACCATCTCTTTTACACGATCAGGAAACTGACCTGCTAAATCTTTGTGCTCTCCTATGTCTTTTGTGATATTAAACAATTGCCAAGGTTCATTCCCCATACGTACAATTTTCCAATCTTCTTTTCTAGCTGATACATCTGAATATCCTTCACGGTAACGCCAAGCGTAAATCATCTCATCTTTGTGCGGACTAGTATTGGATTTTATATCGTTCCAAATATTTTTACCATTGACTACCTTTCCTTTCGGTAAGTTCGTTTTGGCCAAATAAGCAAAAGTAGGGTATAGATCTAGAGCCGATACGGCGTGATCAAAATGAGTTCCAGCGGCAATAACATTAGGCATGTGCATAAACATTGGCACACGGAAACCACCTTCAAAAGTATCACCTTTAGTTCCTTTAAGTGGATAATTATTTGCCCCATGATCAAAATTCCCACCATTATCACTCAAAAACACGATCAAGGTATTTTCAAATTGTTTGGTTTCCTTTAATGCTTTTACAATTTGTCCCACTCCTCTATCTACTGAATACACCATAGCAGCATAGGTACGTCTGTCAAGATCTTTGATGTTTTCAAAAACTTTCAAATCTTCTTCTTTTGCTTCTAATGGCACGTGTGGTGCATTGTAAGCTAAGTACATAAAGAACGGTTTTTTCTTCACTTTAGATTCTTCTATAACACGTACCGCTTCTCTTGAAAAAGCGTCGGTAATGTACTCCGTTTCTTTAACTTCTTTGTCATTATGTAACAAAGGCGTAAAATATACATTGATAGGATACGCGCCCGCTTGTTTTTGTTTTTCAAAATACGGTTGGAATTTTTCAGGAAAATATTTATGTCCTCCTCCTAAAAAACCAAAGAAATCATCATACCCTCTTTTGTTAGGTGTGAATTCTGGATAATCACCTAAATGCCACTTTCCAATTGCTGATGTGTAATATCCTGCATCTTGCAACATATTACTCATAAAAGTTTCTTTAACTGGAACACCACTACGAGTATCGCGACCATCATCTCTTAAATTATATGGAGTTCCTATTTCTTGTGTGTAACGTCCTGTCATCAAAGCAGCTCTACTAGGTCCACAAAAAGGGTGTGCCACATAAGCCGAACTGAAGATGGCTCCATTAGCAGCTAATTTATCTAATTCAGGAGTGATAATATCTGTAGATCCATTGAAACCAACATCATTGTACCCTAGATCATCACATAGAATCACAAGAATATTGGGCTTTGAGGTTTGTGCTTTCGCAAAAGAAAAACAGCAAACCATCATCAACAGTACATGGCTTAATTTTGTATTTATTACTTTATTCATCATTTTTTGAGTATTAAAAACTATTAATTTGAAAAAACTACTTTCTGACTTTTATCAAATTGTTTGGTTAATGTTTTTACCAACATTGGATTAGCGGCTGCAATATTAGAACTTTCAGTAGGGTCTTCTTGATGGTCAAAAAGTTCTACAAATAAAGGGGCATCATTAGGATGTCTTCTGTCTTTCCAGATCACCAATCGATAACGATCCGTTCTCATAGCATAGCCCATCACAAATTCTTCAAATGAAGCTCTATCCCACTTTTTTCCCATTTGATTTTTAATTTTTGATTCTATTTTTTGAATCAAAGGTTCAAAGAAAGAGTTTCTAAACGGAGGTGTAAACGGTCTTGCAGCCCATTCGCGTAAAGCGGGTGTTGGAAAAACACTAAAAGCTGCTTCATCTCCTTTTTTAGAAGGTTTCTTTAACAAAGGAACAATACTGTTACCCTCTAAAGTATTCGGCTTTTTCAAACCGGCTAAATCACAAAGTGTAGGGTAAATATCAATTAACTCAACTAATGCATCTGATTTTTCACCTTTTGCTTTATCAGTTACTCCTGGAGCTACGATTATAAAAGGAACACGTGTCGCAATTTCATAATTGGTTGCTTTTCCCCAATATCCCATTTCACCAAGGTTAAAACCATGATCAGACCATAAAACAATGATGGTATTATCATATTGTCCTGCGTCCTTCAAGGCTTGAATCATTTTTCCCATTTGTGCATCTACATAACTTACACAAGCAAAATACCCGTGGCGCAATTTGCGTTGCAACTCTGGTGAAAAAGCTTCTGATTTTGGCATATCAGCACCTACACGCACTTCTAGAGATTCAGACAATCCCATAGTAGCACCATCTTTTGGAGGATTAACCTGATTAGCAATTGGAATTTTAGCTTCATCATATAGATCCCAATATTTTTTTGGGGCTACCCAATCCAAATGAGGCTTCAAGAAACCTAGTCCTAAAAACCAAGGTTTGTCCGTTTTCACTAATTCTTTAAGTGTAGCGATCGCTGCAACGGTATTTTCTCCGTCTTCATAGGTTTCATCAGGAACATCCGCACATTCTACCACTGGACCTTTAGCCAACCAGTTTTCGCGAATCATTTTTTCTCCATATTTGGCATCCAATGCTTTTTTATTGTCCACATACATTTGTTGATTTTCCTTCAATGCATATTGGCTAATAGTTTCTGGAATGGAAGGATCTTTTTTAGGTCGAACGGCTTTACGACTCCATGATAATTCATCATCTGTATATTTTCCATGGAAAATTTTACCTGTATACACTGTTTCATAACCGTTTTCACGAAAATGTTGTGGAAGGGTTATAATACTCGGACGATTGGCTCTAAAGTCTTGGAACAAATCAATTACATTAATTGTTTGTGTTCTTGCTCCTGTCATCACACTAGCACGTGAAGGTCCGCAAATGGCTTGCTGGCAATAAGCTCGATTAAACTGCACCCCATCTTTTGCCAAAGCATCAATATTAGGTGACTGAACCACATCTGAACCATAACAACCTAGATCTGCACGCAAATCATCAAAGGCTATAAAAAGAATATTAGGTTGTTTTTTTTGTCCTTGGCTACAAAAAGTAACCAAAGACAAAATTAAACATATAAAAACTTTATTAGTCATTGTAAAAAAATTAATCCCAAATAATTGGCATGAATACTGTCATTTCTGAATCACCTCTATTGGACCAGCTATAATAAGGCACAAAGGAAACTTTTGTGTTTTCTAAAACTGGTTTTGCAACCGTGTGATACATAGCGTCTGTCGTTTTGTCTTTTCTAATCAATGCTTGAGTCGAGATTGATGTGATTCCACCTAATAATTCTGGACGATACATAACATCAAAATTGTTTTTCCCTGAAAGATATACATCTAAGATACTGGTTCCTTTTGGTAAATCTGTAGATTCAGCACAATAAACAACTGGACCTCTCTTAATCGCTACTTGGTTACGTACTTCTTCAATACGACCATGTCCTTCAACTAAGTTTACTTCCATTGGCATATCAAGGGTAACAACGTCTCCTTTTTTCCAACTTCTATTAATAACAGCAAACTCACCAGGAACTACCGTAACACCAGCGTCAAGGCCGTTCACCTTTAATGAACTTCCTTTAGCCCAATTAGGGATTCTGAACATCATTTCGAAAGCACCTTTTTTACACTCATTAACAGTCACTTTTACGTTTCCGTCCCATGGATAGTTTGATACTTGCTCTAATTTTAATTTAGATCCATCAACCATTTTGGTATCTAAAATATTTCCTCCGTATAAATTGATTGAAATACCGTTATCAGCCAAACTATAAGCCCATCCAGAAATTTGAGCAATAGTACGCACTAAGTTAGGTGGACAACAAAAACACTCTAAATACGATTGACGCTCTGGATATTCCGTATTCATTTTTGAGTAGTCCCTAGAACCATGAATTTTACGTAATGGATTTGAATAATAATATTTATCCCCTTCAAGGTTGATTCCTGAAAGTGCACTATTAAACAATACATTTTCGATTACATCAGCATACTTTGATTTTCCGTTAAGCCCCATCATTCGGTAACTAAACATAGAGTTACAAATATTAGCACAAGTTTCGTTGTAAGCTGTCATATTTGGCATCATGTATTCATCAATAAAACCTTCTTCAATCATTTGTCTGTTAGTTGATGCCCCATAATGCGTTTGACCTACCGCTCCTGTTACATACATTTTTCTTTCAGTAACATTTTCCCATAATCTATCAAGAGCCACTACCAAGGCTTTTTCACCCGTTTCAGCAGCAACATCAGCAGCTCCTGCATAGTAATACAATGCTAAAACAGCATGTCCTACGGCTTCACTAGACTCACGCAAAGGAGTAAATTCCTGAACCATATCCCCTACTGGGTATCCTTTAGTAGTTGAGTTTTCTTCAATTCCGTTATGACCTCTGCGATTAATGAATTTCTCCGCTAATGCTAAGTACTTTTTATCTTTTGTTGTACGATACAACTCTACTAATCCCATAATTTGGGTTTGGTTAAAACCAAAACGTGCATATTGTTTCGTATCTTGAAAAAACACTGAATACAGGTTATCAGCATGCTTAACAGCAATATCTAAGAAATTCTTTTTACCCGTAACACGGTAGTGAATACAAGCACTTGTGTACAAATGCCCACTGTTATACATTTCGTGGTATTTACGGTTTTCAAAAGGATCAATCTTATTTCCACTCAATTGAATGGTGGTTTGCAAATATCCATTTGGCAATTGCGCTTTGGCAATTACAGCAATAATATCATCTAATTGTTTTAAGATTTTTGGATCTTTATTTTGCGCATAGACATAAGAAGACGCTTCCATCCATTTGTAAAAATCGCCATCATGCCAAGCAAAACCTTTGTGCTTTCCTTTTTCAAGACCGGCGGCATACTTGAAGTTATTGTAACCGTGTCCTACATCTCCCATTAAAACCTCGCCCATATAAGGCAACATTTTATCTTCACAAATTTTAAACTTATCCGCCCAAAATCCTTTGGTCCAATGACAATCACCAATGTTGATGCTTTTCAACTTTACATTAGGACTGTTTGTATTATCCACAATCCCTTTATTCTGAGCAAAAGAAACATTTAGAAAAAGCATTCCTACAGCAGCTAAACCATACTTAATTTTCATTTTTTTCATTTTTTATATTTATATAAGTAGTTCAATTTTTTGCACTACTATCTACTTGTTTTTGGTATATTCTAATAATTTGATTGGTTCTTTTTTTTATTCAGTATCCACATCCTATCTAAGGTTGTGTAAAATTGATCGAATACACAAAGTAAGCCTAAAAACCCATTTATGTAAATCTATAAATTACCATTAACTTACATTATTTTACCTTATTCTAATCAATTAATGATTTTAATGAGATAAATTCCATAGTAAAAGACAAATCAAAAACACTTAATTATTTTACTGACTTACAATTAAATACCATTAATAAAGCAACTATACTGCTACTAATTTACTGTATTAAAAGTTTTTGGGTAAACAATCCGTTTGAGTTTTCAACTTTGAAAAAATAAACACCTTTAGTATAAAATCCTATAGGCATTTTAAAAGTTGCATTATCCATTATGCTATTTAAAACTACCTTCCCATTATTATCTAGTAAGGTAACTTTCGAATTAAATTCAAAATCATTCAGAACAACGTTTACCGTATCTTTAGCAGGATTAGGAAAGAGTTGCCTTCCTACTTTTTTATCTTTAATTTTTGGTACACTCAGAATTTCTTTTTTCTTCCATACCCTAACATAATCAACAGACATAGTTGCAGGAATAGCAGGTAATTGCTTATTAGCACGCTCATTTGTAATAGGATCTATAGCAACAAATGCATTGTTAACAAATTGTACAAAAGGCACTCTAAGTCCTAAAGAAACCGTAACATTCATAGGACGATACCAATACGTATTAGGCTTGCTCGCTACCCGAACACCATCAACATACCAGATAATCTCAGTTTCATTGACCTCACAACCATAAACATGATAGTCTTGAGTAGGATCAAATGGGGCTGTATATCTATTTTTTTGCGTTTCTACATTTTGTTTTGGACGAAACCAAACATCTGCTCCGTTTACTTTACGTACCAGATGCAAATTAAGATCCATATCATACACATTATCTTGTACACCATTGAAATAATCAAATTGTTGTAATTCAACCACATCAATTTCTGAATAAACCGTTTTACCCTCAGCTGCTGTACGATCAAAATCACTGTACAACCAAAATGAAGGACAAACTCCTCTGCCGTTATCTGATCCTGGTATGTTAATTACCGCTCCTTTGATTCTGGCTTCTACGTAACCGGTTGTAAAAGTGCCTTTTGTTTTTAATATTCCGGAGCTAAAGTAAGTGCCATCCACAGGTACATTATTAGCATTATGGCTCATTTGAATTTCAACAGCATTATTAACCAGTTTTAGATTGCTGGCATTATTCCATTTCCAAGCGCTTACATTAGGAAGATTACTATTCAAAAACCATTTAGTGGTCCAATCAATCGAACCCGAATTAAATTCATCCGACAAATTTTCCTGATACTCCCATTTTTTAGAAGAATCTACATCATTTATTATAGGTGCATGTTGCGCATAAAGCCCAACCTCAAAAAAGATTACACACAAGACTAGAAACCATTGTGATTTTTTCATATCCAAATATTGATTAACTCCCAAAAATAATTAATAACAGCAACTAATAATGTGTTTAACTTACCTTTGAATAAGCTTATTTTATCATTTAAAACTAATGTAAATAAAAAAAGTAGCAAACAGAAGCTTGCTACTTTTAATGAAATCTATAATCAATTTCCTCTAATTCATGAAATTCATTCCGAATTCGAAATTGTATTTACCTGATTTGATAAGGTATTTTTCCATAGGTTCAGATAAGGTACAACCTAAATTACGTTGTTTTAAACCAATGTTTACCGTATAAAAACCTTGTTTAACAAGATCAGTTACATGGGGTGCTTTTTCAATATCTTCAGCAGCATACGCCCAAACTGAGAACTCAAAAATAGGATCTCCAGTAAACATTACAGTTTCTTTTTTATTATTAGATTGCAAACGCATCCATCTAGTTTCAGTATGATTACCCGTTTCTTGAGGTTTTATGTAATGAAAGAACATATCATCTGTTTTGACACTGAATTCATCAATCTCTGAAGATTTATTTCGATCACTATAATTCTCATAAGGTCCTTTTCCGTAATAAGTGGTATTGACAAGTGTATTTGAAACTCCCATAGTCAAACCAATTCTCATAATATCAGGTAAGTTTTCAGCAGCATCTAAATCCATTTTTACTGTAATTGCGCCATCTCCTGATATAAGATAATTGAGCTTTAAATTGACTTTAGCATCTAAAGATTGTGTAACTACAACGCTAATTAAATTTCCGTTTTCTTTAGAAACCACTACTGATTTGGTTTGTAACTTATTCAAAATATCTTTCCACAACCCTTGTGATTTTTTCCACTCCCCACCATAACCTCCACGATGATCATTATCAATGGCTGGACGCCAAAAATTAGGTTTCAACGGAGCCATAAGTTGTTCAACACCATTATTTTTAAACGAAACAATTTGACCGTTTTTCTTAGAAACGGTTATTGAAAACTTTTTACCGCTTACAATGATTTCGTTTGAGTTATCAGCAAAGTCAAATCCATCCACTTGTTTGTCTGTTACTACCGCTTTCACAGGTAAACTCTCGTGTATTAAAATTTGGTTACTTGCAATTTCATATCCAGCTTTACACCACAATCTATCTGCTTTTTCGTGTAAACTCATTCTTAAGAAATACTCATTACCTTCCTTATAATTGATATTTCCAAAAGGGATTTTAATTTCCTTAAAATTTTCGGCAGGAATATCAATATTTGAAAGTGTCCCTTTTTTGATTTCTTTTCCGTTTTCAGAAAGTGTCCATCTGATCTCGTACTGATCAATATTTGTAAAATTAAAACGGTTTACCACTCGTACCGTTTCTTTTTGATTGATTACTTTTTCAAAAACTACAGGTTGAAAAACATGCTTAGCTTCCCATGCTTGTGGATTTGGTTCTAAATTAGGAGCAAATAATCCGTTGACACAAAAATTACTATCATTTGGGAAGTCGCCAAAATCGCCTCCATAAGCATAAAACATTTTACCGTCCTTAGTCTTTTTCTCTAAACCTTGATCTACCATGTCCCAGATAAAACCACCTATTAAGTTTGGTCGCGCTCTGATTTCGTCCCAATACTCCGTTAACCCACCTAAGGAATTACCCATGGCGTGTAGGTATTCGCAGAAAATAATCGGTCTATTAATATATGGTGATGTTGCTAGTCCAATAACATGCTTAAAACTTGGATACATCCTACTGATGACATCTACATATTTAGGATCATCAGGATTTGCCATAGTAGGCAATTGTTTTGTAAGATAACCAGCGTCTTCAATAAAAGCTGGATTGCTTGGATCCCCTTGAGCACCTTCATAATGTACAAAACGCGAAGGGTCGTAATAACGAATCCAGTTAGCTGCAGCTGCAAAGATAGGTCCTGTACCAGACTCGTTCCCTAGAGACCATGAAATAATACAAGCTTCGTTTTTATCTCTTTCCACCATACGGTAAATGCGACTCATAATAGACCCAGACCATGAAGGTGTATTAGCAAGTAGTCCTCCCACATGATGACTCTCCACATTAGCTTCATCCATCACATACAAACCGTATTCATTACACAATTGATAAAAATAAGGATCATTAGGGTAATGAGAGGTTCTTACAGCATTGATATTGAACTTTTTTAGAATTTCAACATCTTTACGTAAATCATCATGCGTCAACGCCTTCCCTCGAATTGGGTTGTGGTCATGGCGGTTTACCCCCATAATCTCCACTACTTTTCCATTAATGAGTAATTCGTTTTTCTTAGAAAATTCTACTTTTTTGAATCCTATTTTTTGGCTTCTGGATTCTACAATTTCACCTTTTGGATTGGTTACTGTAAACACCATTGTATATAAATACGGATCCTCAGCTGACCATTTACGAGGAGAGGTAATTTTTGTTTTTATAAAACCAAATTTCGTAATATCCTTAGCAGGCCATCTTTCATTAAAAACGCCTTCTACGGTTGTTGAAAGTCCATCGGCTAAAACTTTATTATTGTTTTTATCATACAATTGAGCATTAATCTTCCAACCTTTCAAATTATTTTGATCCTCTTTAACCCATACTTTAGGGCGGATTTCAACCAAAGCGTCTTTAAGACTTTCGTCCAAAGTTGTTCTTATATAAAAATCATTTAAGGAAATTTTTGGCTGAGCCAAAAGCAAAACCTCACGATGAATTCCACTCAATCGCCACATGTCTTGATCTTCTAGATAACTACCGTCACTCCATCTAAAAACTTGAATAGCCACACGGTTTTTACCTGAAACCAAATAATCAGTAACGTCAAACTCAGCTGCCAAACAACTGCCTTGGCTATAGCCCACTTTTTTCCCGTTAACCCATACATAAAAAGCCGAAGTTACTCCTCCAAAATGAAGAACAACAGATTGCTCTTTCCAGTCAGCAGGTACTTCAAAATCACGATAATAAGTTCCTACAGGATTGTCTCTGTAAATTTTTGGTGGAACAGGAGGTTGTGGTCCTTTCCAATCAAATTTTTTCTCAAAACTTGCTTTTGGTGTAAAAGGATAGGTAATATTAGTATAAATAGGTTGTCCATATCCTTCTAATTCCCAGTTAGATGGCACGGGAATATCTTTCCAGTTGGCGCCTTGAAAATCTTTTGCCATAAAATCAGTCGGTCTATCTTCTGATTTTTCGACAAAATTAAATTTCCAAACGCCGTTCAATGATAGCATTCTTGAAGCGTCACGATTGCCCTTTAGAGCATCTTGGACATTTTTATACGAATAGGATGGAACACGAGATTCCATTTTATTTTGTTCGAAAACAAACTCATTCTCCCAATCATTTTGTGCCCCAATCCACTGCGTAGCAAGAAGGGTTAGCAATACTATAAGTGATGTTTTATTTTTCATTTTTAAAGGATTGTAATCAATATTATAACCAACAAAAACCGCTAGAATGGGTTTTGTTTTTGAGTAAAAAGAAGGCTACTCAAAGATCTTTATTTTTACTCCAAAAAAGAAATGCTTTCTTGGAGATTGTATTATTTTATTTCGTTTTTAACACGTATGAAATGATTCTTTAAGGCTTCAAAATCACCGTTATCAATCATTTTTTTATCAAAAAGAGAACTTCCCATTCCCACACCAACGGCACCTGCCTTAAAGAAAGAATCAATATTTTCAGCAGAAACACCGCCAGTAGGCAGTAATTTAATTTCATTTAAAGGTGCACTTACATCTTTAATAAACTGTGTTCCTAATTGTGTTGCGGGAAATATTTTCACTGCCGAAGCTCCTAAATGCCAAGCTTGATAAATTTCAGTAGGCGTATATGCTCCTGGAAAAATAGGAATATTTAATTCCACTGCTTTTTGAATAACGGCAGCATCAATAATAGGTGTTACAATAAATTGAACGCCAGCATTGACCGCTTTATCTAAATCAGCAAGTGTACAAACAGTTCCTGCTCCTACATTCAAGTTTGGAAATTCTTTTCTAAGTGCTGTAATTATTTCGGTTGCTCCCTCAGTATTCATTGTAATTTCAATTGTTGACAAACCAGCATCACTGTACACAGCCGCTACCTTCAAAACAACATCCAATGGAATTCCTCTCACGATACCTACTACTGGAGACTCATTAAAAAGCTCCCACGAAAATCCTGAATTATTTTTCATTAAGTACAATTATTTTCTTTTGTCCTATTAATAAAGCCCTTTCTAAGGTGTTGCTATCAAAACAAACTAAATTATCAGCAACGATTAATTTTTCAAGGGCTAACTTGTATAATTTATAAACGGCACCAGAGGCAGCAAGGAAAACCTTGCCTGTATGTCCTTTCAAATAAGACAATTCATCACCAATTAAAAGTCCGCTTAGATAATAAAAATTATCTTCTTTTTTAGATTCACCAAACAAATGTGTAGCTCTAACAGTTAATAAGTTAGCACTCCATTCACCTTCAAAACCTACTTCAATTCCTTTTAGAAAAGCTTGTTCACTATCCGTATTCCAACCTAAATTTTCGATGGAATTACTCAAAATACTTTTAGACGATAAAACCTCAAAAAGTTCACCGGTCATATAGTTTCTTAATCCCGTAAACGTACCCACTTCATAATACATATGCTTACAATGTGTACCTGGTAAAATCAGCGTACCTGAATCAAATTGCTTTAATTCATCTTCCAAACCAATAGCTTGAATTTCTTCGCCACGCATCATTCCGGTTGCCGTTTTCACACCTGAAATCACTAATAAGTTCAAATCTTCAGGAACCAAATTCAAATTTTTCCAAAGCAAACTTTTACCGTCCATTGTAATAGGCATATCCGTGTACGGAAGCTCATATAAACCAATACTAGATGAAGACATTCCTGCTAAAACAACCAAATGTTTTTGATGTTCCGCAGGTAGGTTTTGAATTTGACTTACTAAGTAATCCGTAAAAAATTGCTGTTGACTTAGTGAATCTTGTTTTTGAAATTTTTCAAAAATGGTTTTGACTCCTTGATCTGTTTTGTGTTCTTCGAGAACGTTCAAATTTTCGGTTTCGACTAATCGTAGCCTAAAATTACTGGTTCCCCAATCACAGCTAATAAAATATTTTGGAAGTTTCATGCTACTATAAAGCTTTTGTAACGCGTTTTTTAATCAAATAATCATCTAGTGCATACCCCGAACAATCAACTCCTATTCCGCTATTTTTAACTCCACCATGAGGCAAATAAATATCGTATTTCACACCATTTAATTGCACTTCACCAAACTCTAAATTTTCAGCAAAAAACTGTAATTTTTTCTCGTCTGTTGAAAACACATATGAAGCCAAACCAGCATCAGTATCATTGGCTAATTCAATTACTTCTTCTTGAGTTGAAAATGGCACTAGGATAGCCACTGGACCAAAAAATTCTTTTTGTAAAATAGCTGCTTTTTTATCCTCCAAACGAATCAATGTTGGTGCATAATAATATCCTTTATCGCCTACATTTTCCCCACCAAAAATCAATTCTCCACCTTGACTGATCGCTTCTTTTACAAGACCATCAATCTTTTCTCTAGCCACTTTATTAGCAATAGGTCCCATATTAGGTTGGTTTTCTTTACCAAAACCTATTTTAGCATTTTTGAATTTTTCCAGCATTCCGTTACTAAATTCTTCGATAACGGATTCATGGATAAAAAATCGATTAGGAGCCACACATATTTGACCAGAATTACCAATTTTTAAAGCCGCACCAATGGTAACCGCTAAATCCATATCAGCATCAGGAAAAACAATAAAAGGGGCATTCCCTCCACACTCCATGCTGTATCTTTTGATAGATGTTTTACTGCTTTGACCAATTAATTTTTGAGCCGTTTCAGTAGAACCGATCATTGTAATTAATCTTGGAATAGTACTCTCACACAGCGGAATACCTACATTTTGTAAATCTCCTGAAAGAACTGTAATGACTCCTTTTGGGAAATTAATTTCTGCACAAATTTCACCAATAATATGCGCTGATAAAGGAGAAAACTCAGAAGGTTTGATAATAATACTACAACCAGCTGCTAAAGCAGGACCTAGTTTAAAACCTAAATTTAATAATGGAAAATTATACGCTAAAAAAGCAACTACAACTCCTAATGGTTGAGATAAAATTTGGTGTTGGTGTGTTCCTTCTTTATCTTCAATATCAATTATATGTCTTCTTTTAATTTCTTCAGAATAAAAAGCTAAAGAATTGGTAATACTCGTTAGGTCTTCACTACTACCTTCCCAAGTTTTACCCATTTCATGCATGATACTGTTACGCAACAAATCACTGTTTTCAATCAGTTTTGTTCGTAATTTATCAATCCAATCCAAACGTTCTTCTAGAGGCAAAACAGACCATGTTTTAAATCCTTCTTGAGCGGTTTGAAGTGCTCTCTCAGTATCTTCTTTACTTGCCCAAGCAAGTGATCCAACTTTCTCTTCGTTTGCCGGACTAATTACATCAAAAGTTGCATTGTTACTAGCATCAATTAATTGTCCGTCTATATATAATTTTTTATGTCCAAAATCCATAACTATTCTTTTAAAGCAAATTTATATAATGCATCTTCATTCAAAGTAAATCCAAGTCCCGGTTTGTCTGAAACTTTGATTAATCCTTTATCAAAAACCATATCACTAGTTGTTAATTGTTCACGTAAAGGGTTTTCTGTACGATCATGTTCAATGTAACATTCTGGAGAACGCAAACGCCCCGGCATGCAATCTAAGTTACTAATAAAATGTAAAGCTGCCGCAAAAGCAATTCCAGTTCCCCAAGTATGAGGGACAACTTCTACTCCGTAAACAGTAGCAAGAGTTCCTATTCGTTTGGCTTCAGTAAGTCCTCCTGTAGCGCAAATATCGGGTTGAATAATATCTACCGATTTAGACTGTAATAAAGTTTGAAAACCAAAACGTAAATATTCACACTCACCTCCTGAAATGGGAATAGTTGTTTTCGTTCTTAATTCAGCATATTGATCATAATATTCAGGAGATATAGGCTCTTCAAACCAAGAAATATCATATTTCTCCACTGCATTAGCTAACTGAACAGCTTCACGTAAATTGTAAGCATGATTCGAATCAATCATCAATTTAACATCTGGACCAATGGTTTCTCTAAGTTTTTTGACGTTTTCGATGTCCTCTTCCAGTGTTAATCCCACTTTCATTTTCATCGCTTTATACCCAAGGTTTACATATTCTAAAGCTTCTTTACATAATTTATCAGCCATTACTCCACCTTCAGTAAAATACATACCCGTTGCATAAGGTACAATAGTATCACGCTTTTTACCACCTAATAACTGATGAACAGGTTGCTCTAAAATTTTACCTTTCAAATCCCACAAAGCAACATCAATAGCGCTTATAGCGGCCACTAGCACTCCTCTTCTTGCAAAATCCAAAGTTCTACGATACATTACACTCCAAATCGTTTCAGTCTGTAACGGGTTCATTCCTACCACATGAGGAGTCAAAAACTCTATACCAGCCTTAATTAGACCCGCAGGACCATATCCTTCTCCCCATCCTACATGTCCTGAATCAGAAGTAACTTTAACTACACATATACGTCTTTCCGAATATTCCCATTGCGAAAAGTAAAAAGTTTCCTTAAGTTTATCTGCAAGAATAAAACATTCAATTGATTTAATTTTCATCTTAAGTTCTATATTATATAAATACTATTCTTTTAATTAACGCTATTAGCATATCCTAAAATAATAGTGGCTCCAATTAAAATAAAAAGTCCCACTAACAAATAAGATGAAGCCTTACCTGCACCTAGCCATTCCTTATTTAGGTATGCCCATAAATTCCCAACAATCAATGAAACACCTAATAAAATAGGCCATCCTATTACAGAACCCATTGCTCCCATCAAAGTAGCACCTTGTCCATAAATCCCTAAAGCTCCAAACCAAAGTATGGAGGCAATGATTGCCCACATATATGCCTTACCTGATTTTTCGACACCAAAAGAATTCCATGTATTATTCTTGAACAATAAAAAGATAGCATAACCTGCATTGATGATAAATCCACCCCAAAGCACTACTACCCAAATAGCTAAACTGGTATTTCTTGTTAATGCCCCAGCAGTTTCTGCAAGGACCCCAATTGATTTTCCTTTATCAAAACCAACACTCAATGCCGCCGATAACAAACCACTAAGAACAGCGATAATTAAACCTGCTTTAAGGTCAATTTTTGTATCATTACTATCTTGTGTGTTTTTATCTCGAAGAATTCCAGCAAAAGCAGTAAATGCTACTCCCACTAACATCAATAAAACCCCGCCTATTACATAAGGGAAAGCAGGTAAATTAGTTGCATTTTCAATCAAAAAGAAAGGAATCAAACTTCCTGCCGCAGCACATACTCCCATAACAATCCCATAAGTCAATGAGATACCGATATAAGGAATACTTTTTCCAAACATAATTCCACCAACACCCCAAAGTGCTCCAAAGAACATCCCTTGTAAAATAGCGTCAGAGGGTGCTTGAGCAATTACATCAAACAAATTAGGTACTACTATCATAGCCCAAACTAAAGGGATTAATAGCATAGCAACAATTGCATGCACTAACCACCATGCCTCCCATTTAAGAGGTGCCATAAACTTCATTCCAAGTCCAAATGATCCTTGAAAAATACTTGCTAACAATACTAAAGCAAAAGGTATAAATGTAAATTCCATAAATTTTTTCTTTTAACAAATAAAAGGGAATAAAACGAGTTTACCGTAATTGAATTTACCTTACTATGGCACTATTTTAACATTTTAATCAAAATCGGTTCTTTTTAATATTATACATGATAGAACTCCTTGCTGACAGTTAAATTTTTACTTAAAAAAGAAGAAAAAATAAGACTTTTAAACTCCGAAACTGTAAAACAAAAAAAGCTTATTGAAACTGGGTTTCAATAAGCTTCTCTTCATCAGGACTAAAACAGAATCCTAATTTATATCTATATTTTAATTAATTGCATTAATAGCATAACGGCTAATATATTCAGACGGCGTCACATTCATAAGTGATTTAAACTGACGATTAAAATTAGTAATGGTATTAAAACCTGATAAATAACAAACTGTTGCTACTTGCATCTCACCTTCAATCAATAATTTGCAAGCGTTTCTTAATCTGATTTCGTTAAGATATTGTGTAAATGATTTTCTAGTTCTCTTTTTAAAATACCTACAAAAAGCATTGGGAGTCATATAAGCTACCGAAGCTACTTCTTCAAGCTCAATTTTTTTATCAAAATTCTCCGTTAGAAACGAAATAATTCTTGCCATACGCTCTTTTTCTTTATTAGTATAACTGCTTACCACTACTTCTGAACACAAAGAATGAAAATCGTCCGTCGATGACAAAACTTCTAAAACATTTAAAAGACCTATAATATTCTTAAGTCCATTATTTTGCGTTAGCTCCACCATAATTTGATGCACTACCTTCGAAATAGCTTTTGAGAATTTCAATCCTTTTTCAGCATTTTCTAACAATAACTGCAACGCACGACTTTCAGATAGATTTAAAAACTGTTTTCCTAAAAACTCTGGATCAAATTTAACAACAATCATATCTACTGTTTCAGCCTCAACAGGTGAAAGTGGATTCACTTTATCATTTTTAAAAAGATGCGGTACATTACTCCCAATCATATACAAATCACCCGCATTAAAAGTCCCAATGGAATTCCCTATATAACGGGTTCCTGAGCTTTTAATAAAATAAATCAATTCGATCTCCTTATGAAAATGCCAGTCATGATCTAAACAAGGTTTTTTATCATGTTTTACTGAAAAAGAATTTTCTGGTTTGCTTTCGGTTTGTTTGTAAGTTAGTTTCATAGCATTATCTATACTTAATTAAATATCAAATACAATTCCATTTATCATAGTGATATTAAACATTGAAATACAAAAATAAAGAAAATATTACCCAAAAAATACCAATAACATAATTTTAACGCTAATAAAAAGTATAATTACAAAAATAGAGTGCAAAATTCATATAGTTAAAATAATACTACATTCAATTTGATGAATCTAATCATTTTTTATAATCATCATTCAGTTCGAATAATTCTCTTTTTATAAATTTATATTAAAAAAAAAGACAGTAACAAGGTTTCCCTAATTACTGTCTTTCAAACTGAAAATTTAATTTACTAAAATTAGAAAACCATCCTATTCAAATCTTTATTTAACTGGCTTAACGACTAATTTCCCTTTCAAGTCATTAATTGTCGCAGTCATTGAAATTTTACTTTTCTTGTCTCCTATTTGTAGCAATGCAGTGGCAATTCCGGCTTCGGCATTTACGCCACCTACGTTCATCACTTTTGCGTCACCTTTGATTGAAAAATCAATTTTCCCATCATAATCTGGAAGTATTGTTCCGTTTTTATCCACCGCAGCGATATAAACAAAAACAACATCATTTACTCCTGATTGTGGTTTCTTGCCACTTTCATCTACCCAAATTTTTAATTTAACTGCTGATTCTGGAGTTTTAACTGTAGTCGTTTCTACTTGTTTATCATTCCTAAAACCAACTGCTTTCAACTCTCCTGCTTCAAACTTAGCTACCTTAAATGTATAAGGTGCATGAGGTAGTTTTGTGGTATTTTTATCGCTATCTGGTTTTTGTTTCCCAATGCTTTTCCCGTTCAGGAACAACTCCACTTGGTCACAATTACTGAATACTTTTACATTCAAATTCGATTTTGTATTCCAATAACTAGCTATTCTTAATACTATATTTTCTTCAGGGCTTTTTTGACTTTCGTAGAAATTGAAACCAAATTTTGGCAAACGGAAAATATCCATAATCCCCGAAGTTTCAATATCATTGTGATATCCACGGTTGTAATCGTACATTACCCAATAGCCGTCACCAAAAGCGGCTGTATTTAAGTTATCATTATAAGATTCTTGTAAGTTAAACGCTTGTTGCAATAAGGCTTGCTCCCCTTCTTTTCTATAATGGCGACTGCTTTTTTCCAAACGAATGTCTTTTGGCATTTTATCTTGATTCAAACCAGCATTGCTCGAATAGTATTCCCAATCCCCATATTCTGAAACAAAATAAGGTTTCGGTTTTGTATCATGGTTTTCATTCCCATGCATAATGCGGTGTTGTCTGGCTTGAAAATAAATATCGTATACATCAGGCATCCATCCACAAGAAAAAGCTTGGCTTCCTGGATATTCTTGGTGTACTCTTCTATCCAATTCTTCCATGAAAGGAATCGGCATCTTCGTTTCATTCAATGATACTTCCCATGAAACTACAGATGGATGGTTGCGATCACGACGCACTAAATTAGTAGCCGACTCATAGCAGAAGTTTTTGAAAGCTTCATTTTCATTATAATATTGCCATCCTAAAATAGCATCAACCACAAACAATCCTAATTCATCACAAGCGTCCAAGAACGCAGGCGATTGTGGGTAATGTGACAACCTGATACAATTGAATCCTGCGTCTTTAATCTTTTTAGCATCGCGGTATTGTGCGTTATCTGATAATGCATAACCAATAAAAGGATATTCTTGATGGCGATTCACACCACGCAAATAAGTTTTCACTCCATTCACATACAAATCCGTTCCTCTAAATTCTAACGAACGAATTCCAAAATTAGTAGTCTCTTTATCTTTCAACTTACCGTCTACTAAGACTTTAGTTTCCAATTGATATAAATTAGGGTTTTCAGGTGTCCATAAATTTGGGTTACTTATTGCAATTATAGCTTGTAACTCAACATCCCCTTTAGAAGCAATCGTAGTTTGAGATTTTCTTTCGGTAACTTTTTTTCCTTTAAATGTTATCGATTGAATCAATTCTACTTGTTGTGATGCATTCGTTTCGTTTACCAAATGCGTTTTAACAGCCACATCTGAAGATTGCTTATCAACCTTTGGAAATGTGATAAAAACACCACCACCGGCCATTTTATTAGCCAATAAAGGATGCGAAATATACACTTTTTCCTTGTAGGTAATCCAAGCGTTACGATACAAACCACCGTACATATTGAAATCTAATATTTTTAGTGGTTTAGGACCTGTAATAGGATTATCGGTGTTGTCTAATTTTACAGCAATGGTATTGATTTCACCTGCTTTTACAAACTTTGAAGCATCAATCAAAATAGGTAAATATCCACCTTGTTGGTATGCCACTTGAACGCCATTAATCCAAACGGTAGCAATATTCATCGCACCTTCAAATTCTAGAAATACTTTTTTATCTTTGGCAGAAGCCTCAACCTTAAAGGCTTTACGGTACCAACATATGCCTTGCCATTGATTATTAACAACCAAAGGTTCGATATTAGCAGTATGAGGCAAACGTACTTTTTCCCAATTGGAATCATTATAATTTGCTTGCACCAAATCTTTATCGGCATTTACTGTACCATTAACTTTGGTGAATTTCCAATCTTTATTAAAATCAATTTTTACACTCGTTTCCTGAGCTATTGTAGCCACAGAAAAGCCTATAAAAAAAAACCGTAACCACAACTGTGATGTCTTTAAAAAGGAATTATTCATCGTTATTTTTTGTTTGTTTTGTATTATTTTTTGTTTTGTTTGCTGCTTTATACTGATTTCCCATTTTTTTGAAACCAATTTCAACACCACTAAGCATTTGCTGGTACAATTCGGGCTTTTCTTTTTTCACCCATTCAAAAATTTTCACAGCATCAGCTTCTTCGGGAATATAAACATCACTTACAGGCGTCATTTCTTTATCATACCAAAGTGTTTTTTTACGCAATTCGGCAAGTGTTTTACTGTATTTTTTATCGAAAGCGAGGTTGTGTAATTCCTCTGGATCTTTTTCTAAATCATACAATTCTTCAACTGGTTTTGTTTTAGCAAAAAATGGTTTTTGAGCTTCGTTCAACTTTCCTTCTTCGTTCAATTTGCGCATAATATGTACCGCAGGACGGTAAAACTCCAGATAGGCTTGATGAGCATCATACGGAACTTCAGGCTTATCATTACGAATGTATTTCCATTTATCCGAGGTTACTGCTCTTGATTTTTCCTCAATCTCATCCCATAAATCACGGGCTGCATACACATAATCGTTTTTAAATCCTTTTTGTGCTATTGACTTTCCGGTAATATAAGACGGCACTTTTACTCCTGCCCAATCCAAAATAGTAGCCGTAATATCCACCGCCGAAACGATTTCTTTACTCACATGTGCTCCTTTATAATTTTGAGGATAATGAACAATAAAAGGAATACGCAAACCCGAATCGGCCAGATAGCCTTTTCCTCTTAAATTACATCTTCCGTTGTCACCAATAAAAACGACAATCGTATTATCAGCCAATCCTTTATCTTCTAATTCTTTGAAAATCATTCCGACTTCGTTATCCAAAAACTCAATTTGGTCTAAATATTTCGCCCAATCCAAACGAATAGCAGGATCATCCGCTAAATACGAAGGTAATTTCACCTTATTTGGATCAACTGGATGTGCTGATTTTTCTCTAACCTCGTTCCACCAATCTCCTCTATGGCTTGCCACCAACTGAATTTGAGCAAAGAAAGGTTTGCCATCATTTTCAAACGTATCGTATTTGTCAAACAAACCAAACTGCGTTTTTCCATCCCAAGGCCCAATAGCCGTCGACTTGAAATTCATATCCGTTTTACGACCTAGTCCCATTACGGCATGATTCCCTAGAACTGTTGTATATCCAGCTTCTCTTAACAAAGCGGTAAACGGTTTGAATCGAGAATCCAAAGGCACATCACGATTCGAACGGTGGTTTTGTGCATTAATTTTAAGCTGATGTGTCCCCACCATCATTGCAGAACGACTTGGCGAACAAATAGGATTGGTTACAAAACAATTGTCATAACGCACTCCTTCGGCCGCCATTTTATTCAGATTAGGGGTTTTCACGGCTTCCATTCCGTAACACTCTAAATCCAAACTCATATCCTCGGCCATCAGCCAAATAATATTCGGTCTTTTGAGTTCTTTTTGAGCAATTGCAGAAATACTCAATAAGGAAGCAATTGCTACAGGTATTATTTTTTTTAAAATTATCATCTCTCTAGTTATCCTTTTTTATAATTTGGAACCGCCTCTTTCTCCCATTTAGCAATATCTTTTTTCAATTTTTCTGCTTGTTTCAATTCGATAGTAATCAAATCTTTTTGCTCAGAAAGATCATTTTTGATATTAAACAATTGGAATTTCCCACTGTGGTATTTAATCAATTTCCAATCGCCTGCAATCACAGCCGCATATTGGTCTTCATAACTACGGAAGAAATACAAACTTCTGTCTTTAAACTTTTTCCCGTTTACAATAGGCATTAAACTTTTTCCGTTTACTTGTTTATCAGTACACGTTTTTCCTGAAGCAATATCTACTAATGTTGGAAAAACATCTGTGGTTTGAATTGGAATATCCGAAATGGTATTGGCTTTAGTCACCCCCGGATAATATAGTAAGAACGGTACTCTTGCACCACCTTCACCTAAGGTATTTCCACCAGTTTTACCACCGCTCAAAGGCGCATTGGTAAAAAAACCTCCTTGATCAGAAGTAAATATAATCACGGTATTATCAGCAATTCCTTTTTCGATCAATGCTTTTCTAACTCTTCCTACTGATTCATCAACAGCCGAAATCATCGCAGCATATTCGGCATCTTTTCCTTTTAATCCTTCTTTTTTGTATTGTTCCACCCAGTCTTTTCGACCTATTTGTGGTCCATGCACATCATAATGAAAGAACGAAAGCATAAATGGTTTTTCATTTTTATAATTCGAAATAAAATCTAAAGCTTTGTTTGCCAAAACCGTTTCTAAATATAAATCCGTTTTATCAAAATTTGCCAATGGATTAACATCCTTGAAAAATGGTGGATAATAATTCTTTGGATGTCCGTAATTACAAACACCATATTCTTCGTCAAATCCTTGTTTCGTTGGGTAATAACGAGCATCACCCAAATGCCATTTTCCTAAGAAAAAATTATAATATCCTAGTTCTTTCAAACGCTCTGCATAGGTGACCTCTTTCAATGGCAACATATTGATTGATGGCATTTGCACTGGATCATTAGGCCATAAGCTAAAGTCATTTATAGAATTTCCTTTGTCGTCAAAATCAATTCCGTTACCATCATCAACGTGGCGTACCATTTGAAAACGAACCGGCTCCATTCCTGTCAAAATCGAAGCACGACTAGGACTACAAGTAGGTGTAGCCACATAAGCACGGCTAAATTCCATTCCGTCTTGACGTAATTGATCAATATTAGGAGTATGAAATTTTGCATTGCGATACCCTACATCTGCCCATCCTAAATCATCCACAAAGAACAGAACGACATTGGGTTTCTTTTGTCCAAAACTTAATTGTAGTGCCATCAAAAACACTAAAACAACGATTAATTTTTTCATTTTTATTATATTTAAAGCGACGTGTAATTATTTCTTATTCTGCATTTGAAGTAATTTTTCTCCAAATGCTGTTCCTAAACGGTATTGTCCTAATACGTTATAATGGACCTTATCCGAATGTTTAGGAAAATCATCATAAGGCTCATCAGCAGTCGTTTTTATGACCGCTACATTTTTCAAAACTTTGGTAATTTGTACCTGAGCAGTACGAACGGTTTCAGGACCTGCAGGAAACCTACCATAATGTGAATTGATTTGCCCCAATACAAAAGGCATTTCGTTCACATGAAATTCCGTGCGGATTCCTGTTATCAATTTTACCAAATTACCTTCATAACTCAAAGCCGAAACTTCTTTGGCAGCATCGTTTTCGCCTTGCATCCATGCCATACCGATGATTTTATATTTTTTGTCTTGTGCTTCCAGATTTTTTAAATTCTCTTTGATATCATTCACAAAATTGGAATACAATTTCAACTCTCTTTTAAAACCTTCAGTTTCCACTTCAATGGCTTTTTCAGCTGTCCATTCAGGATTCCAAGCACCATACAAAGCCGTTCCTCCTTGCGCAGTTTTGATAAGCAAATAATGAGTATTTGGATTTTTCTCCGCTAGAGTAACCCCAACCATTAACTCAGGACCAAAAGCTTCTTCGAAACCATATCTTTCTTTATGTCCTTTTGCCAAATAAAAAGACAAAGGCATCGGTTTTCTACCTGAATTGCTTACTAAAACTCGATCTTGGACTTTGGCTACTCTATCTTTTACAGATTGGCCTAAAGCTGTGTAATTTCCCGCTCCAGCCATATTGGATTGCCCTGCCAAAAGTACTATTTGTACAATTTTATCACTACCGTTTTGAGCGCTGATTGCACCAAAACTGAGCAAACAAAAGAGTGTAAAAAAAACTATTCTCATTGTTTTATTTTTTTAGGTAAGGTAACCGTGGGTACTGGTGAATTTTTATCCATCATATCTAGATCAATATCTTCTTTCTCAATTCGAGCTTTTCGGTGTGGTTTTCCGCTCATATAATTGTTGTACAAATTTTGAACACCTTCACCGTAGTACGGGTAATGATCAAAAATATCTCCATTGCCTAAAATTCTTGGATCCCCTTCTTTGATTAATTGCTTTGTCATGGCTTTGTGCATATTAGCCATTAACTTAGCATAACTAGCATCATCTGCTAAATTGTTGACACAAAAGGGATCTTTCTTGATATCGTACAATTCGTTTTCGCCTCTTTTTCCAAAATTAAGTTCCCAGTATTTCATAATTCCGTCCTTTCTTCTGGAATTTAAAACTTCGGTTTTTGTTGGACTTGAATCACAGTTTAGGTAACCCAATTCTGGATTCCCCACTGGCCAACGATCAATTTTAAAATTATGTAAGTATAAAAATCCGTTTTGGATAATTCCTCTCACAGGATAGCCTTCATCGTTAGGACGACCTACATCATGACGTTCTTTACCCACCATTTGGAAATCGCGTTTTTTATTGACAATCCCTGCTTTCTCTGAGAACAAGATATCCGTCAAACTCTTTCCGGTCAAGGATGCCATTCCGGATTGTTTGTCTGAAATTCCTGCCAATTCTAAATAGGTCGGTGCAAAATCAATAAAACTCACCATATCATCTACCACTCTACCTGGATTTTTAATTCCGTTTGGCCACATAATCGCTAGAGGAGAATGATTTGAATATTCATACACTTGCCCTTTCACACGTGGGAACGGCATTCCGTTATCAGAGGTGACGATGACGATGGTGTTTTCTAACTCGCCACTTTCTTCTAATAATTTTAAAATATTTTGTAAGTGTTTGTCAAAATATTCAATCTCAAAAGCATAGTCAAGCATATCGTTACGAACCACTTCATTATCTGGCCAAAAAGAGGGTACTTCATCAATGGAATTAACATCCATTCCGCCCAACTTTGCCCCCGACATAAATTCGTAGGCACGATGTGGCTCTTTGCTTCCATACCAAAAACAAAAAGGTTTGTCTTTGGGCCTCGCTTTTAAAAAAGCATCAAAATTCTTAGTATAGTCAACATTTGAAATTTGCTTGGTAGGCGGTGTCAATTTGAATTCGTCAAACTCGATTCCGGTTAAATCTCTTTCTTTTCCGTTTACTTTTCCAGGATCTCCTGGTCCCCAACCTTTGCCAGTATACCCTACAAAAAAGCCATTGTCAGCCAATGCTTCAGCATAGGTTTTGAATTTTGCAGGAAAGCTTGGCGAATGGTTTGCTGCTTCTTCTAATTGCCAGCTGTTGCGTCCTGTGATAATGCAGGCACGTGAGGGGGCGCATTTTCCGTTGGGCGTATAAGCGTTGTTGAATAGGATTCCGTTTTTGGCCACTTTGTCAAAGCCTGGTGTTTTTACCCATTTGCATCCATAGGCTCCAAAGTGTTTCCAGCCCGCATCATCGGCCACTGCAAAGAGGATGTTTGGTTGTTTGTTTATTTTTTTTTGTGCCATTGTGGTGTGCCCAAAACCCAACAAGGAACTTATGGTAATTAATAATAGTCTTTTCATTGTATCGATTAGTATAGCATTAGGGTAACAAAGTTTCAAATTTTATGGCGTACAGATGTCTCTAGCGGTATTTCAATAGTCTCTCTGCGTAAATATCAAGTGTTTTATGTCCCGTTTTTGCACAGAACCAACTTTTTGCTGCTGGTCCTCTGTATTTTTTTCGAAAAAGAAAAACAATATCGACTTAAGACACTTTCGAATAAAAACATTAAAAAATATGCATGGCAATTCCATAGGTAGTAAGACAAAATCCTACTAACTCATTTTCTTATTCGATAAAAAAACTGGACTGGGCTGCTTATGGAATCATTTTATTTGCCTCAAGCCATGTAAGCATGGAGTCAAACCAAGATGCTTTTGTCGTTTTATTGTGTAAGCCAAAACCATGACCTCCTTGCTGGTACACATGCAACTCTGCCTTTACACCTTCTTGAATTAATTTGGAATAAAACAGCATACTATTTTGGTACGGCACCGCTGTATCATCGGCTGCATGGACTAGAAATGTAATTGGTGTATCCTGTTACTTGCAACTCATTCGAATATAAATTCACCAATTCTGCAGATGGAGTTGTGCCAATTAAATGCACCCTTGTTCCTTTGTGTTGGTAGTCTCCAAACGAAATAACAGGATAAACCAATACCATGAAATCTGGTCTCAAATTGGTATTCTTAGGATTATCAATCACCACTTGATTAAAATGTGTTCCTGCCGTAGAAGCTAAATGTCCTCCGGCAGAGAAGCCCATGATCCCAACTTTATTCGCATCAGTGTGGTATTCTGTTGCATTTTCTCTAACTAACTTTAAGGCTTGCTGTGCATCTTGCAATGGCCCAATAGTCTTGTCTACCATGATTCCATCTGATGGCAAACGGTATTTTAAAATGAAAGCAGTTATGCCGTTCTCGTTTAATTTTTGAGCAATCGAATAGCCTTCGTTGGTCATCGATACAATTCCGTATCCTCCACCAGGACAAATTACGACTGCTGCCCCGTTGGATTTCCCTTTTTTGGGATAGAAGACGATCATTTCTGGATCTGTAATGTTTTTTATTCGAATGTTACCATCAGCAGCTGTATCAGCACTTTCAGCATATCCTGTCGCTTGTTTGCTACTGGGAACCTGTTGATATAATTTCACTATTTTATCTTGTGCCGTCACCGTACATAGGACAAACAGCATCATGAACATACTCATACTCTTTTTCATCCTGCTACATTGGTTATTCAAAGAAAATAAATTTTCAATTGGATTATTAAACATTTTTTATCATAAATAGGTATTAAATTACCCACTTTCACTCTATCAACTTGGGCTTTCGCCTTTTGAGTCTGCGTACTTATTGGTCATTTCGCTAGCATATTTACCCGGAGTTACATCGTATTTATCCTTAAATAATTTGCTAAAATGTGTTCTACTTTTAAAACCTGTCATCATGTAAACTTCATTGACAGATAAGGTACCTTCGACCAAGAATTCGGCAGCTTTTTTCAATCGATATCCTTTTAATAATTCAAATGGCGTGCAATTGGTCAACGTCTTCACCTTTTGGTAAAAATGGGTTCGATTCAAATACAAATCTTTGGCAAAATGATCCAAATCCAAGTCTTGATTGTCTAAGTTTTCGGCCATCAAACTGTAGAGTTTTTCTAAAAAAACATTGTCGTTACTATTGTCTTTTGACGTTAACTTAAGAGGAAGATCAATTTGAAAACGTTCACGTAAATATTTTCTATTGCGTAAAATAGACTCAATTGTAGACAACAAATATTGCATATTAAACGGCTTTTGAATGTAAGCATCGGCTCCATCAATCAACCCTTTTACCTGATCATCTATCGTTGTACATGCGGTCAATAGCACCACTGGAATGTGACTCGTTTTAATATCCGATTTAATTCGTTTGCACAGATCAAACCCGTTTAACTCCGGCATCAAAACATCACTTAAAACTAAATCTGGCCAAGTGTTTTCTAGCGCATCATCACATTCTTTTCCGTTTACAAAGACCTCAATAGTCATGAACTTAGAAAGTGTAGTTGAAATATAATTGCGTAAATCGGCATTATCTTCTGCAATAAATATTTTGGCATCAGCAAAACTACTATCAAACTGAAGCGTTTTATAATCAATAGAACTGAAAGAGAAACTGTGTTTGACCATTTGCTCTGCAGACAACAATTCATATTCAATTTCGTTTTGATCCTCAGTGTACTCCGTATGCACGATTGGTAATTTGACGTTGATAGTTGTTCCAACACCTACCTCGCTCTCCGCATTAATGTATCCATAATGCATTTCGACCAACTGTTTTGAAAATGCCAACCCAATACCCGATCCGCCGATATAAATATTTTCTTTTTTCTTGGATTGATAAAAACGCTCAAAAACGTGTGGCAAATCATCTGCATCGATTCCACGACCTTTGTCAATCACCGAAATGAACAAATCGGTTGCCTCCGCATGGTAGCGTATCTGAATCAAATCACTTTTTTTGGTGTATTTAAATGCATTCGTCAATAAATTATTAAAAATCTTTTCGAGCTTATCTTTATCTGCGTACACATATACCTTGTCACTACTTGGTACCGATTCAATCACTTTATGCTCCATTTGTGCCAAGAATTGATACTCTGAGATTAACTCATTTACAAATGAATTGAAGTTGAAATAAGTATAATTCATTTTCAATAAATTAGCATCAGCTTTTTGAAAATCATGAACTTGATCTAATAATTTTGAGATCTTACGCGATTGTTTTTGGACAATTTTCAAAGTTTCCTCAACCTCTGGATTGTTTTTAAATCGGGCATAGAGTGTCTCGACTGGTCCCGAAATTAATGTTAGAGGTGTTTTAATTTCATGCGAAATATTACTAAAAAAGCGCATCTTGGCCGCATTGATCTCCTTGATATTGCTTTTTTCTAATTCTTCAATTTGCATGTTGTGGTTCAATCGCTGCATTCTCAATATAAAATGAAGCACAAAATAACCTCCGATGATCACCGTCAAATAATACAAAATATACGCCCAAGAGGTTTTCCAAAATGGTGGTTCAATAACTATTTTCAACTCTTTACTTTTGGTCCATCTATTTAACGTATTTGATGCTTTCACTTTCAGTACATAATCTCCAGGAGGTAATCCGTTAAAATAAATATTTCGTTGATCCGAAGGAATTTCGATCCATTCTTTATTAATCGGCAGTAATTGGTATTTTATAAAATGATTGCTTTGTGTGGAAAAATGCAAAGAAGTAACCCCAATTGAAAACACATTTTCATTGTATTTGAGTGTAAGCTGCTCTAAATCACTCAAGCGCTTGTCCATCAAAATTCGATCATTGATCGTGTCGCCCGCTTTGATATTGGCACTAAATACTTTGAGATCTCCCAGTTCTAAACGAGGTAGTTTTTCATTGGTGGGTAACTTTTTTGGATTAAAATAACTAAACCCATCAAAACCCGACAAAACAATATAGCCGTTTTTTAAAACCGCAAAAGCATAGTTAAAATCTTCAAAAGGCAAACCATCTGTCATGGTGAATTTTTGAAATCTATAATCTTCAATATTGAATTTATTCAGACCAATGTTGGTCGTGATCCATAATGATTTGGCTCCATCATATATTACACTCTTCACCACATTATTTGAGAGTCCTTGTTTTTCAGAAAAAGAAATAAACTCGGGATCTTTATCACTATTTATGACTTTACAAATTCCGCCTCTCTCTGTTCCTACCCATAAATCTTTGTTGGGTAATCGAATAACGGAAGTAACAAAACTACTAGAAATCGTTTTTTTGTTTCTTTTGTCATTGGTAAAACGGTCAATTTTAGCTTTTTCTATTGATTTGTTATGGCTCAAATCGAGTCGGTACAAGCCATCGGCATTGGTACCAATCCACAGCAAGTTTTTGTAGAGCGGATCTGGATATATGCAACGAATCAATGAGATTTTTGTATCTTTAAAATAAGGATTATTGTTGAGCATTTCTACCCTAACCACCGCTTTATTAGCGTCCAAAACAAGTTTATAAAAGTCCTCAGAACCTCCAATTAAGATATTCCCTTCGGCATCTTCGGCAAGTACTTTAACTGAATCATAGCCGAACTTCTTAGATTCTAAAAGTGAAATAAATTCCGGATGGGTACTGCCTTTTTTGACTCTAAAAAGACCTTTTTCTGCTACTTTAAACCAGATGCTCTTGTTGCTATCTACAAAAACAGCTCCTACTTTATCTAAATTTTCTTTTGAAATAGCAAAAGGAATAGGCTCAAAAACATCTGTAGCCGTATTAAACAAACTCAAACCACCTTGAATCGTTGAGAGATATACTCGATTGGCATCAATAGGCGCTATATTCAAAACCTCGTTTGTCGTTAAACCATAAGGGAGATTTTTACTTTTATTATAATGCTTGAACGGGTTTTCATTCAATTCGAATTTAAAAAGTCCTTTATTATAACTTCCTACCCAACAACTATTTTTTAAGGGTGCAAAGCAACTCACTCTAAGCAAACTTGGCGCAAAGCTGCACTCCTTAATTTTATATTGCTTTTTGTTGCCCAACAACGAAGCATTGTTTATGTGAAGAAATCCATCTCTCGTGGTTCCTAACCATAAATTGTTATGATGGTCAACCGCTGCCGTTACAAATTCATATTGTTTTAAATCGGTATGGTTAAGGTGATACTGAATTTTGCTTCCTGTTTTTTTATAATCTACTACTGCTACACCTTTATCTAGAGTTACGACCAATTGCGTCTTGTTTATTTTTAAAAGTGATTTAGAATAACGGATAGCTGTTGCTAGTTCTAATTTGTATTTTTTAGTCGCTAGATTAAACGAAATTATTCCGATCGAAGTAGAAAATAAATAATTTTCATCATCAATAGCTATTCCGTCATAAAATGAAATGCTTTTAGATCCTTTGAGAACAGGAACATATTGATGATTAAAACTGTAATCATCATTGAAGATTAAGAGTCCTTTATGTTCGGTGGCACAAACAACTATTCTTTTTACGGTATTGAAAAGTATTTTTCTTACAATAGGCCCCGTAGTTCCTTTTTTCACTAAATCATTAGAAAATAAGGTGGTGAATTTTTCTTTGGTATAGGTGTAGATCGAAATGCCCTCATCGGTACCTATCCACAAGTTGCCTTTTTTGTCTTCAGCTAATGTGCGAATACGGTTATTGACCAAAATATCATTGTCAACAGAATTTTTAAATATTGAAAATCCGTAACCATCATAGCGGTTTAATCCATCATAAGTTCCTATCCAAATGTACCCTTTGGAATCCTCTAAAATAGAAGTAACACCATTGTGCGCCAAGCCATTGGATATCGAAATATTTTTGGAATAAGTTAATTGATCCACCTGCGCCTGAAGTTTCAAGGCAAACAGAGTAAAAACAAGGATTCGTATGATTTTGTTTAACATTTGGCGGTGTGGTATGGTTAGTTTTTTGGTAAGGCTAAATATAAGCAAAAACAGCTGAACAATCCCCAACAATAGCAAATAGATTGGCGGCACTAGGGTAACTGAGCATCCTATAAAAAAAGCAACTCTCCTCAAGTTTCACACTTTTAGAGAGTTGCTAATCAATACTATTACAAACTATTTTTATTGCAATTTAAGTTCTGTAGTGTTTTTATAGTCAGCACCTCTTACTTTAACAAAAGTAGCTATCATCTCTTTCAATTTTTCAGGATTTGATTTTGCTACGTTATTGGTTTGACCAATATCTTTTTTAGTATTGTACAATTGGTAATCGTCATCAGGACCCATTTCGATATTGACCTCTGTATTTATTTTTGGTGAGCCTTTGTACGGTGGAATCATAATCCAATCTCCTTTTCTCAATAGTGTTTTTGAATTGGCTTCTAAAACCAAAGCTTCTCGCCCATCTTTGCTTTTTCCTAAAAAATCACTTAGTAAGTTTTGACTATCACTCAGACTTGTTTCTTTACTTCCTACTAAAGAGGCTAATGAGGCCAACAAATCCATCTGACACACTACAGCATCCGATTTTCCTGGTTTTATATGCCCTTTCCAAAAGGTAAAGAATGGAACTCTCGTTCCACCATCAAGTAAACTGTATTTCCCACCTCTTAATGGTCCTGTTGGTTTGTGATTTCCTAATTTTTCGACCGCATCATCATAATAACCATCGTTTAAAACGGGTCCGTTATCACTAGAAAAGATAATCAAAGTGTTTTCTAAAAGTCCTTCGCTTTCTAACTTTTTCATCAATTCACCTACACACCAGTCCGCTTCTACAATTACATCGCCTCTTGGTCCTAAACCTGATGCTCCTACGAAACGTGGACTCGGCGTACGTGGTACGTGTGGTTGTTGTAAAGCATAATACAAGAAGAATGGGCTTTTGGAATGGTTTCCAATATAATTCTTAGCTTCTGCCAAAAAAGTATCGGCCATATCTTCGTCTTTCCATTTTGCAGCTTCTCCACCTTTCATGTAACCAATTCTTGGAATACCGTTAACAATACTGTTGTTATGACCGTGGTGCCATTTCATTGTCAACATTTCTGGGTTACTAATTGCAGTAGGCTCTCCCTCAAAATTCTTTTTGTAATCTACCATGATGGGATCTTTTGGATCCAAGCCCACTACATTACCATCTTTAATGTATACTGTAGGCACTCTGTCTTGCGTAGCTGCCATGATAAAACTGTAGTCAAAACCAACTTCGTTTGGACTTGGGCTAATGTGCTTGTTCCAGTCTACATCGCCGTTCCCTAAACCTAAATGCCATTTCCCTACAATTCCAGTATCATAGCCCGAGTCTTTCAACATCTTTGGGATAGTCATTTGGTTCACATCAATCAACAATGGTGCTGTTCCTGGTAGGATTTTAGCATCTGAATTTCTCCAAGGATACGTACCCGTCAATAATCCATATCTACTAGGTGTACAGGTTGCAGATGTAGCATAACCACTTGTAAACATCATTCCCCCATTGATTAATTTATCAATATTTGGCGTCTTTATTCCTGTTCCACCATAAGCACCAAGATCACCGTATCCTAAATCATCAGCATAAATAATGATGATATTTGGTTTTGAATTTGCCTCTGCTTGTGCATGATCTTCATGCTTGTTTTTACTTACATTACATCCTAACAAAGACAATGAAAGGACAAAAATTAAAGAGTATTTCATACTAGAGAATTTTAAACACATATTTAGATTATTATTATTTTTTTAATACTTTGATTGTTGATAATTCGAATTGATTGTTTGCTACGTGATAAACAAAGCTAGTCTAATAATGACTTAAACATTCGGCTACCGTACCAGTTATTTATAAATTTAAAACCAGTTTTTAATCCTATGCTGCATACAAACTAGGAGTGTAGATTAGATTATTACGTTACATAAGGTTTAACTTAGTGTTTTCTTTTTCAATCTGATCAGAAGCAATTACTACTTATTACAGTAGTAGAACATTAACTTACAAGGTGATATCTGAATTATTTTTTTATGATTTTTATAGCATATTTTTTTTCTAATGCCACTTTTGCAACATAGACTCCTGCCGGTACACTTTCTAGATGCAACTGTATTTGGTTATTGTGAACAACCGCCATTTTAGACATCACCAATTGAGAATTTGAGTTATAGAGCTTCACTTCTACTTGAGTCTTATTAGTATCTACATCAATGGTTACACTGCCCGTAGTTGGGTTTGGAAAGACATGTAATGTTTCTTCTTTAGTATTAAAATCATGTACCTTTAACGCACTACCTGCTTCTAATAATAAAACGGTTTCTGAATTCATCGTAAATGTAGCAGGAACAACCTCATTTGTCAGTAAATTTGTAAACGGAGTCGTTGTTTTTCCATCGAATGAAAGCGCTATCGTTGCGGTTCCCTTCCCTATATTCACAATCGAAATAATATTCCTCCCATCCGGTAAAGTAGTTGCTTTCCACATACACCCTTTTACGTTTAAAGCATTGGTTTCAACTAAATCAAATCGTGAGGCATGGTTTTTACTTGTTACGACTTCAATAGCTTTTGAAGCCATCGCATCGTAGTTTGAAAGACTAATTAACGAACCACTACCTGCTGACAAAGTTGCCGAACGCAGCTGGTTGTATTCATTTTTTTGTAGACTCTCCGTATCCGCTATTACTGTTCCGCCTGCATTCAAGTAGGCCTGTAAAGCCGCAAATTCCTTATCTGTCACAAAAGGTGTTTTGTACACCAAAACAACATCCCAATTGGCCTTGCTTTGAGTTGATAATATATTTTCAGTTGCAAATCCTATTGGTAATCCATTAAAATACAATGCTTGATACAAATGGAAAATATCATCCATATGCGACGTTTTATTGGTAGCTGAAGTTTCAGAATAGAAAATTCTAATAGGCTTTTTTAGATGTTGCAATGCATCAATTTCTTCCGAGAACGTATTCAAGTCCATTACTGTAGACGTGACTTCATTAATAATTCGAGCTTGTTGATTATTGGAACCTGCATATCCTTTATCGCCAAGATTGCGCATGGATCCATCTTCCCTACGTGACCAATACCAGGTTTGACTCACATTCAATCCTTGTAAAAAACCCAACCAATAGACCGAACGAGCATAGTCTGGCTTAAGATATAAATCTCGAAAAGATGCGGTAGATAAAAAATGGGTTTCTGAATTGTATATAATTTTATCCGGACTTACGGAAGTCATAAAATCATATCCCATGCATAATTCTCGCCATTCAAAACCAAAATGATCTTCCCACTCTTGCTTTGCTCCCCACATATGAGAATCGATAGCACCGGCATCGTTACCAATTATTTCACTTAAATTGGTTAATTTCTCCAAGTCAATACCGTGATTCCGATTGTTTTCTGTCCATAGATTAGGCATGATTTTGAGATGCACTTTTGCATTCGAATCATATTTTTTAATCTCTGTTTTTAAAAAAGTGTACCAATCTGTAACACGATCTGAATTAAAAGTAACCCAATCATACCACTTAGGTGTTCCTAATAAATTAGCCGCGATAGGAATCGTAATCGTAACCGTGTCAAAAGAAGTAAAACTAGTTCCCCAAACAGCATTTAAAGCCGCAATAGTATTGTGTTTGTCTTTTAACCAAATCTTGAATTTCTCTATAGTGTAAGTGGATACGGGCCCTGTTGCCCACACGCCTTCGGTAGTGAAAAAATGAGGTTCGTTACATAACAAATACCCTAATTCAGTATATTTTTTTCCTGCCATTTTAGGAACAGTTGCTCCCAATAAATAGCCTTGCATTTCTCTTGCTCCAGGGTTGTCAATATCGTATGCTGTAAAAGTACCTTCACGCATTTTAAAACCAGGGCCGTATTTTGTTTCAGCCCAATCAGGTACATTTTTATGATTTAAAAATACACTTCCAAAACGTCCTGAAGGTTTACCTTGCAAGTCACTTATAACCGAAGTTTTGATGGTTCCCATAGCATTGCTAACATGAACAGGGCTCAGGAAAAAACCATCTAAATTACCAAAGTAGTCCGTTAGTGTTCCAATTTCTGGTTTCCAGCTAAAATCAGATAAGAAAACAGGCTTGCCTTGATAAACTACTTTATTTCCATTGATGTTCACAGCTGCCCAATCAATACTAGGAGTTGGTTTTCTTTTTATATCTCCTGCTATCAATCTGCTTAAATACGCCTTTGAATCATCAAGCATTTTGATAATATCATTTCTTTCAAAATCAGGTAAATCTTGCGCCATTTGAGCGGCATTTTTTTTATACGCCGTCACCAATGCAAACTGATCGGTGTTTATAGACATATTATCCTGATCCCAATTAGCATAATTCAAGAATACCTGAGCGGTACGAATGGTCATTTTTTCTTTGGTAACATCAATACCTTTGTTTTCGGCTTGAGTCATCAAAGTTTGTAACTCTTTAATCTTTGACAAAGCGGTTTGCTCTAGTTGTGCTTTCATATCTAGACTCGAAAAAAGTAGTAGAACACAAGCCATTTTTAGATTAAAAAAAGGCTTGCGTTGCTTTATTCTTTCGTGGTAAATTTGTTCGATAAAATTCATTTCTGTTGGTTTTGGTAGAAAATAGCACTGTTTTAAAAAAGCTCTTGATGTCAAGATCGCATACATGTGATGATTGTCTCAGTCAGCTATTTTAATCTACCAAAATTAAGTTTGTTGTACACAACAGATGTCTTTATCTATATATAAAATGTCTTTGTGGGTACATTTAGCACCGTATTATAGGGACAGAAGGTCACAATTACAATTATCTTAATACTTTTTATAAAATTTATTTTTTAATTGTAGTGGCTACTCCCGAAGTTCTTAAACGTTCATAGTTTGCCAACATTTCCTTTATTTGATTTGCATATTTTGGATTTGCTACCAAATTTTCTGTTTCTACTTCATTTAGATTTGCATTCAAATCATACAATGCGACGGCTTTATTTTTGCTCATGTCACCTGAGGACACTCCTTTGATAATCAATTTCCACTGACCGTCTCTGATAGCGTAAGTAGGTCCTACTTTTGATTGATGCATTAAATATTGATGTACTGGCTCGGTAGTATTGTTTTTGAAAACAGGAATCAAGTTAGCCGAATCAAATACTTTTGAAGTATCTAATTTTTGATTGGTTAGCGCTGCCACAGTAGCTACTATATCTTGACCAACAATAGCCACTTTCGACTCTGTATTAGGTTTAATAATCCCAGGCCAAACTGCTACAAAAGGAACTCTATGTCCACCTTCATTAATCGACCCCTTTTTTCCTGACAATCCGTTGCTTGAGTCGTGACCTGCTTTTTTCATAGCATCGTCAATGTTCAAACCACCATTATCCGACGTAAAAATGAATAATGTATTCTCATACACTCCTGCTTTTTTAAGAGCCGCGATGATGAGTCCTACTTGCGCATCTAACTCGTGAATCATATCACCATGTCTACCTGGTGTAGCTCCTGCTATCTTCATTCCGTTAAACTCTGTTGGTGGCATGTGTGGTACATGAACCGCTTGGCTACAGTAGTATAAAAAGAAAGGAGCCGCATTATTTTGTTTATTGATATACGAAACTGCTTTGTCTGCTAGAAACTTACCAGCGTTTCTTGGATCCCAAAAAGAATCTCCAATTCCACCTCTATCTTCATGTTCGTCTTTATTATTTCCTTCGCTTGAATACCCTGTTTGGTCAGCGGTTAAATCAACCATAGTTGAATTTGCGTTTAGCTTTACCCAATTGCGATTTTCATAAAAAGCATATGGCTGATTTTGAATTCCTTGAGGTAATTCAACCGCATAATCAAAACCATAAGTTAGAGCCCCTTCTTCAATTTTAGTATAATCAGCACTTTTTTTAGATTTCCAAACACCACCTAAACCCCATTTACCAAAGAAAGCTGTTTTATAACCACCCGTTTTGGCAATTCTTGCACTAGTAGTAAATTTTGGGTCGATCAATGCATCTGATTCGGGCGACCAAACACCATAAGGACGACTATTTCTATACGAATAATTCCCTGTCAGCATCGAGAAACGTGTTGGCGCACACAAAGATGCAGGAGAATGCGCATCAGAAAAACGCATTCCTTGACCGAACAAAGCATCAATATTTGGGGTAGGTGCTACCGCATCTTTACCTGTGCGTTGCTTATGGTAGTAACCAATGTCACCCAAACCAATATCATCCGCCATAATCACTACAATATTTGGGGATTTTTTTTGGGCATTTACTTTTACAAAAAAGCTAAGTGACAAAAGTAAAAAAGTGCAATTCAATATTTTTTTTTTCATAATAGATAAGATGTTTGTAATTAATAACTAAAATCAACCATTATAGATTAATTTGAGTACTAATTAAGAATTGTTAGTTTATATCTCTTGAAATGAATGATGACTTATCCACTATCAAGAAATACAAAATACGTTTAGACAAAAACAAAACTTGTATGTAATAGTAAAAACGATGTCCCTATACATTTATTTATCGCATTTTAGCCAAAATATTATCAAATTGATTAAAGTTTGATTAAAAACCGAATCCTTTTTATGCCACATAAACAAAAGCCACCAATTCACGAATTACCTATAGGATTCGTGAATTGGTGACTTTTTGAATATATTTTATAATCGGTAAAATTGTGTTATCCTTATGCTTTCTCTTTTTTAACTTTTGTCTTCATTTTGTCTTTCAGAGGTTTTTTGCCTTTCGATTTATCTTTCTTAACCACTTTCTTTTCTCCTTTTGTAATCTTAGCAATAGCGTCTCCACAATTCGTTACGTCGGCTTCTTTCAAAATAGGTTTGTTAACAAAACCGATTGCTTCTACATTCGAAATAGTCGTTGGATAATTATCCGTATCTACTACCGCACCTATAGATGGCCCTAAATAAATTGGCATATCAGCAATTGCTGGTCTATTCATGTTTTCAGGAGCAAGGTGTAATTGACTAACCAACTCACAAGGCATGAATTTAAAATGCTTGCTTTTTAATTGTGATTCCACACCGTAAACCGCTTTGATATTTTTGGCTACTACGTTTTCAAAACCACCCACTTTAATATTGTCATCTACATTGTATTTTGTAGCGATAAATCCATTTTCGATTCGGAGTGTAAAACCACAGCTTTCACCATAAACACCGTCAATATCAACTTTTCCATTCTTCATTGCATGTGGAGAAAGCATCACTACTGAGTTTCCGTTTTTGCAAGAAATATTTCGAACTACGATATCATGATTTCCACCAATTTGTAGATCATTTACCAATTTCGCACCTGTTTCTAATCGCAAAGTTGCTCCACCAATACCACTCAAATCTTTGAATAAAAGATTACGTCCCGCTTGAGATTGGACCAAACCATAACCATAATGAGAATTAATAGTACTACAGTTTTTAACAACTCCATTTGTTGGATAAAAATATTCACCATTGTACTCACTAATCCCTAAACGAATTGAAGAAAACTTGGTAAAATTATCCTTAACCTCAAAACCCGAAATTAAAAAATTCTCTACATTTCCCAATTGAAATAAAGCGGGGTCATCACCTGAATTTTCAAAATCAACTGTGTATTTTTTCTTATCGTCAGAGCAAGTAACACTCACATTTTTGACAGTTCCTTCATTTTTTTCTCCAAAAAGAAAAACAGTACTCGTTTTTCCTTCTTTTACAAATCGGATAACAGCGTCCTTGTCAATTTTTATATGTACATCCGATTTTAGAGCAACAGGAGACAAAAGGTAATTCCCTTTTGGTAACACAATTGTTCCTCCCCCATTTTTAGCAACCTCATCAATTGACTTTTGTAATTTAGTAGTCGAATTAGATTCGAAAGTAGCTACGGCTTTGTAATCCTTAACTAGATTTTTTTGAATTCCTGCATTTTTAACTACTTTATAAAAGTTACTCTCTTTATCAATTTGCGCTGTAATAGCCACTGAAAACAAAAAGAGGCATAAAGTTGGTACTAGGTTTTTTAGTTTCATTTTTTGTTAGTTTTAATGTTTTTTGACGTATTATCGAATACGTTTCAATCTTAGATTTTGTTAAATCAAAATTCATGTTTTATATCCTTATCAATAATGTTACTAGTAACTATTATGTCGTTGTAGATATATTTAATCCACCTGAATCTCATCAATCAGCAATCCATCATCTTCAAGTGATGTTAATCGAACAGTATTTGCACCGGAACCAAAAGTAACTTTTGCTTTTAGTACTCCCCAGTCTTTTTTAAATTTTGCAGTAGCCGGAATTTCAATTTCTTGTTTTTTTCCATTCACTGTTAATAGAACCTTGTATGTGGAACGCAAAGTGCTATTGGCACTGTATCTTATTTTGATAGTAAAAATGCCTTTAATACCGTCGTTTTCTTGGTACCATTCCACATATCCTTTATTTTTTTTACCAAAAACAAGATAACCTGTCCCATTGAATCCTTCGCCATCCGAAGCGACTTTAACACCTTCATAATTAGCTTTTTCGGCTTGGTCGCCAATGATTTTTCCTTGAACGCTGTCTTCGTTCCAAACAAAACCTTCATCAAGATCAAAACGCTCCGACAAGAATTGTGTTGGCTTGCCATCAATAGTAATCAAAGACCTTACCGTGGTTCCAAGCGTTACCGCAAAAGGGGCAGTAAACTTTGTCGATTGCACCGTAGGTTCTGAACCATCGAGCGTATAATAAGCCTGACTATTTAACTTCGGGGCCGTTCCTCTCAAAGCCAAAACCTGAGTATCGATACTCACTTTATCAGACCTGATTAATTTTTTCTCTCCTAAAATTGCTGAAGCGACTACTGTTACATCACCAGAATCCTCGGTGCTTTCTATATACGCACGAGTCAGACCATAAAAAGCGATTCGGTTTGTTGCTTCAAAATGTTTTTCAACATCTATAGGACTTCCATTGTCCAAGGCTCAAATTTTTCCTGCTCCTAAAATGGTAAAATAAGTTCTGTTTTCGCCGTAAGGATACATTTCGCCTTTGTCATCTGTTGCGGTAACGCGTACTTGAACGATGTCTTTTCCTTTGGTCGCTAAACCTTCACCATCGACCGATAACTTTATTTTTGAAGGAACATCAGCTGTGCGAATGGTTTCTTCAGTAATTTGTTTTCCGTTTTTATAACCTACTGCTTTTAGTGTTCCCGGTTTCCAAGGTACCATCCACTGGCATTGCATTTTATCCCAATCCGTTCCTGGGTTTATTTTTCCCAAAGATTTTCCATCAAAAAACAATTCGACTGTATCACAATTAGAATAGACCCAAACCGGAATTTCAGTTCCTAATTCCATTTTTGGATGTGTCCAATGTGGTAAAATATGCACCATTGGCTTCGTAATCCACTGACTTTGGTACAGATAGAATAAATCTTTTTCGAAATTGGCCATATCAATCGCACCACCCATAAAGGATTTGAATGGAAAACCACCATGAACGTAGCCCGCTTCGCCAATGTAATCGTGTCCTGTCCAGCGGAAAGAACCCGCATAATTAGGAATATCACGTATTTGAGCAATATTATGTCGAGAAGTCATGCGCACTATGGCATTGTCATAACTTGAATTGAAAATTTGCTTGCGATTGCCTCTTTTAGCCTCTTCAATCCAGTCGTTGGTAAAAACCTCTTTTTCGGTCAAATCTGGAATTTCGTACGGTTGTTGTTTTTTATTTGGATAGCCGTCACGGTACCAAGTTTTGGTTCTGTAAAAACCTCTTACTTGCCACGTATGCGTATTTTCGGTTCCAATGAAAACTTTACCACCACTCTCTTTTTTTAAATCATCAAAAAAGCCTCTTCTTTCACTATGTCCATTTACCCCAAAAACATCCATAAATTCAGAACCTGAATGTCCCGAAGTCACTGGTCTGGTAGGATCTATTTCATGGCATTGTGCTACTAAGTCTTTGGCTACTTCGCCTTCGGTTTCGTTTCCTACACTGTAAATCACAACTGATGGATGGTTTCTATCACGGCGAATCCAATCAGTTAAATCTTTTTTCCACCAACCTTCAAAGTCCTTTTCTCCATAATCGTGGGTAGCTTTTTGTTTCCAACCATCAAATATTTCGTCCATGACCATCATTCCCATTTCGTCACAAAACTGATAAAACTGTGGTGTTTGTGGATTGTGAGCGGTACGAATGATATTCACTCCCATGTCTTTTAACTGCTGAATTCTAAAACGCAAAATTTTATCCGGTACGGCTGCTCCCAATGCGCCTGCATCTTGATGATTGCAAACCCCTTGAATTTTGACATTTTTTCCGTTAATCCACATACCCGTTTCTGGAATCCATTTGATATCACGAATACCAAAAGTGGTTTCAAAACGGTCAATTACTTTTTTACCTTCGTAAATTTGGCTTACTGCTTTGTATAAATTCGGTATTTCCACTGACCACAATACAGGATTTTTAATCGTGGTTACTTGAGCGATTTTTTGAACTTCATTCGAACCTACTTTTAATTTTGTAACTACTGATTGCACTTCTTTACCCGAAGCATCAACAATCGAAGTTTTCAACGATAATTTGGATTTTCTGGACGAATGGTTTTTGATTTCTGTATCAATTTTTATCGTATTTCCATCCGTACGTACATAGACACCATCGTTTACCACATTCACTTGCTCACGAACATCAATCCATGTGTTCGCGTAAATTCCGCTTCCAGTGTACCAGCGCGCTGATGGTTGTTGGTTATTATCTACTCGAACGGCAAAGGTGATTTTATCTGAATTTTTAGCTATTTCACTAATATCATAGCCAAAACTAATCCACCCATACGGACGTTTTCCTAGCTCTTTTCCGTTAGCCCAAACGGTACTGTTCATAAAAACACCATCAAAAATAATTTCGATATGCTTGCCTTTCCATGCTTTAGGCACCGTAATGGTTTTGCGATACCAACCAATTCCTGCTGGCAAATACCCACACTTATCTCCCATAGGGTTGTTAATATCATAATCTCCCTCGATACTCCAATCGTGCGGAAGGTCTAGCTTACGTCAAGACGCATCACTAAATTGCATAGCTTCCGCACCAACCACCTCTTTTTGAACAAAAAGCCAATCTTGATTGAAGCTTGTTTTTTGTCCAAAACTGGTCAATGATACTACTAACGCACATATAATTAACAGGTTCTTTTTTGTCATCTCTTTGTATATAAATTATTCTACCACGTTTTGTGTGGGTTATAAAATTTTAAATTTTTCACCATTAAGAAATTAAGATTCGTTAAGACATAAAATCCCTTAATTAGCCTTAATTTCTTAATGGTGCGTTTTTCAGATTTTATTTTACAAAAAAATCTATTTGTTAAAATCCACACAGTTGAGTGTAGAACCGTGTAAATTATTCCGCTGAAGAATGTTCCTCTTTTTTAGACTTAGGTACATATTTCAATCCACTCGCTTCCATTGCCGCTTTTAAATTGAAAAAAGGCTTGGTTGTAGCATCCCAAAACGGACTCGGTTCATGTGCTTCCAACATCATTTTACGAATTTGCTCCACGACTTCAGGATACACTTTTGCTTCGTCTTTTTGTTCGCTTTCACTTTTGGACATATCGTATAATTCGATATTCATTCCTTTGGTTCTATCAGCAACAACACCTTTCCATTTTCCGTAGCGCACCCCTTGATTAGGCGTTTTACCAGGGTACAATTCCCAATACAAATATTCATGCTCTTTTTGCTCTTTTTGTTTTCCTAATAAGGTAGGTAGCAACGAAATCCCATCCGTTCTCCCTTTAACAGGGACTCCTGTCAATTCAGAAAGTGTTGGTAATAGATCCCAAAAAGCAGAAATATGATCTGTTACTGAACCTGGTTTTATCGTTCCTGGCCAGTAAGCTATCATAGGCGAACGAACTCCCCCGTCATACATATCTCGTTTTAATCCACGTAACTCTCCACGAAGGTTAAAGAAATCAGCTGAACCAAATTGTCCGTGTGCTCCATTATCACTGTTGAACATGATGATGGTGTTTTTAGAAATCCCCATGCTTTCCAATAATCTTTTTATTTTACCAATATCACCATCCATACGCGAAGTCATAGCCGCATGAATTTTCATATCCTCTGGCCAGTCTTTGTCTTTGTATTGTGCCAAATCTGGCACTTGGTAATCAACATGTGGAATGGTATAGGCTAGGTACAAGAAAAAAGGTTTCTTCTTGTTGTCTTGAATAAATTTCAAGGCATCGATTGTCAATAAATCGTGGCTGTAATCGTTTTCCTCAGTAGCTGAATTGTTCAACATTACTTTTTTATCTTGACTCCATAAATATTCTGGATAGTAATTGTGTGCCAAAACTTGGTCGGTAAAGCCATAAAAATGGTCAAATCCTTGTGCCAATGGACTTCCTGAATCATTGATAGAACCCAATCCCCATTTCCCAATTAATCCTGTAGTATAGCCCGCACGTTGCATTAATTTAGGAACAGTCTCCGTGCCTTTTGGTAAAGGTGTTTGTCCATCAGGATAACCGGGGCTATTGTCTCTGATGTAAGCGTGACCTGGGTGTAATCCGGTCATCAAAGCTGCTCTAGAAGCAGCGCAAACCGCATTCCCACAATAATGATCCGTAAAACGCAGACCGTTTTTAGCTAATAAATCCAACTCAGGGGTATTAATCATTTTTTGACCATTGTACCCTACTTCGCCATATCCTAAATCATCGGCTAGAATATAGATTACATTGGGTTTTGTGTTTTCGGTTACCGTTGTTTTCTTGCTGCTGTTACACGAAAAACTCAATAGTGCTAATGCAATTGCGACTCCTATTTTTTTAATATTTGACATTCTTAATTATTCTTAGTTATTAATTAATACATTTTAGATGGTTAAAATTCAGCATATATTGGGTAAAATATAATGGTCCTAATAAATAAGATGTCTCTGTGGGTTCAATATAGGGTTAATAAGCAGTTGGGATAATTTAACGAAACAATGATCGGTTAAATAATGATACATTTGAAATAAAACTAATAATATCAGTCTGTCCCGAAGCGTCGGGTGTCGAAGACCTTATAAGTATGCATTTCGACAAGCTCAATGTGACATAGGTAACCAAATGGGGATAAATTTAATTAAACAAAAATTGAAATAGCACCAATACTGTCAGTCTGTCCCGAAGCGTCGAGTGTCGAAGACCTTATAACTATGCATTTCGACAAGCTCAATGTGACATAGGACATCGACTTGGATAATTTGTAAAATAAAAAAAACATGCTAATATGCACGTTTTTTATCTATTTTTGAAGGATCATAATTAGGATTGGGTGTTGGCATTTTAGCACGGTGGTTTGCGTGAGGGATTGTCACGAACTGTCGGGAGAGCTCTTTTTTATTTATCTATTGCCTTTTATTCTAAGGCAATAAACAAATAAAAAAAGCGGGAACGTACAGCCCGACCCGTCCCGAAGCTTCGGGATAACGGATGGGCACGCCCAAGAAATCATGATATTAAAATCCTTTATTACCTTTTACTTTTAAGTTCTTTTTGGATTTCTCATCGGCTAGAACGGTATTCTTTGCGTTACCCGTGTAGGTGTTTTTGGAAATTTCAACATTCTTGCAATTGATTAAATCGAACATAGGCGCATCAGGATACAATTCCTTTGAGTCTTTAGTTTTGATAATTGTATTTCCGGTAACCGTTAATCCATCCACTCTATCGGTCCAAATGATTCGGTTACCAAAAGTTTCGATGGTATTGTTTTCAAATCGAATGTTGCTATCGAACAAAGCCGTTTCGTCAAAAGTTTTCCCTAAACGTGGGGTCACGTACAATATAGCCGCTTCGCCTCCGCCATATCCGCAATGTACAAAGCGGTTGTTGCGAATGGTTACATCATTGACAGCACCCGATTCGAACCAATAATAATTGTCGCCACGCAACTGAATGGCCGACATCATGGACGAAAAATTATTGTTTTCGATTACGATTTTCAAAGGTGTTTTGATGATCACGTTTCTAGCGCGGTGGTCGTTAATGGTGCAACCACGCATGGTAAAGACTGGATTCCATGTTTTATTTTCTAGATTATCGCCAATTTTAAGGTTGGTTGGTAAGTTGTTTTCGAAGGCGATTTGGATAAATCGGTCGTTGATGGTGTTTACAGAACTTACTGTGTTTACCGATGCTCTATCGGGACTTGGTTGTTGGATAAACCACATTTCGTCTCCTTTGCCAGCGAATTCAAATCCTAGTTGTTCAAAGTGTTTTAGCTCTACAATTACGGTCTTTGCATCTACAATTTTATTAATTTCAACATAGGTTCCGTGGACATTTGTACCATCGTCAAGCATGTGCTGGAATTTGCAATTTTCGATCAAAATATCGCCTTTGCAATTGCTGAAATGAGTAGCATCTGCAATGGTTGAAACGACTCTATCAGAACCTGGACGAACAAAAATACCGCATTTTGAGATAACAATATTCTCTGATCTTTCGAATAAAAATCCCATTCCAAGGGCATGATGAATGGTAATATCTTCGAAAAGGATGTTTTGTGAATTTAAGGTTTGAAAAGCGGGGGCATATCGATTTTGCTCGCCTTCACCTTTTGAATTTAAAATATCACCTACATTAGGGGTATATCTTTTTAGCTTTTCGTGGATTCTTAAAATTCCGTTAGGACGTTTTTCTACATAACGAGGACGACTAGATATATCATAAGCACCGTGTGCGACACGTCTTGTTTTTGAATCGAAAGCCAATGTACTTCCCATTTCAAAAAACGAAAAACCATCAATATCTGGAAACGAAATTTGCTCTCCAACTAATTTCCATGAAAACCCTTTTGTAAACGGTTTTACTTCAATCCAATCTTCGGCTTTGTTGACAGCGGTTACTTCGCTTTGAAAAACAAAAGGAATATCCCAGTCAATAGTCAAATTTTTGGCGGTTACTTTTTTGCAGTTTTTAATTTGAAAAGGCGCTACTTGACCGTGAAAAATAAGTTCGGCACCGTTACCTTCGATTTCAACAGAATCATAATTTTCTAATAGAAAAATGATTTTCTTAAGTCCGTTTCCGTGATTGGTAATGTAACTGTATTTATTTTGAGCATAGTCAAGCAGAAAAAGGTATTTTCCTTTTTCGAAAACTATTTTCAGGTCTTTATCGGTGTTTTTCTCAATAGCGTTTCTGACAATAGTAGTCATATCACCTTCTTGATGTTTGATTTCAATTACCGCCTTAGCTGAAGATTGTACGGATACAAACAACAGTCCAACAGCCACTAGTTTTAAAAATAAATGATTCATCTTTTTCATTATATATAGTCAATATTATAGATTTACTCCTGTTCCTTGAAAACTGCTATCATGATCCCACATGATAATCCAAGGGTCTCGCGTATTTTTTTGAAATTCCTTTAAACTGGTTTTCATTGCTTCCAAAGTGGAAGTATATTTTTTAGCGGTAGCCAAATTATTAGTCTCATCGGGATCGTTTTTCAAATCAAACAATTCAAATTCTGGGTGGTGTAAATAATCCTGAACTTTTCGTTTTCCGTAATTTTCTGCCTTATCTCTGTACACTTGTTGCCAAGTGGAAGATGCCCACAAATCGGATGCGAATGGATATTCTAAAGGATAAGCGATATTCCAAATCAATTTATAATCTCCTTTACGTACTACGCGCATTGGGTAATACATGGTGATTTCGTGAAAAGTATGCGAAGCATTGATTTCGTCCCAGCCTTTAGGATTTTGTTCGTCAATAATGGAATTGAATGAACGCCCGTGAAATTTGGTTTTTCCTGCATCAACTCCCGCCATATCAAGGATCGTTGGCGTTAAATCTACCCATGAAATCATGGCATTGTTTACATTTCCTTTTGCAGATTTAAAAGGATCTTTGATAATACAAGGCAATTTAAGTCCTGGTTCATATACTGTGGTTTTTGCTCCTGGAAACGCCATTCCGTTGTCTGAAATATAAAATACAATCGTGTTTTTATCTTTTCCTGATGCTTTCAACATCTCCATTAATTTTCCAAAACCTTGGTCAATACGAGAGATACTTTGGTAATATTGCGCAATTTCTTCACGTGACTGTTTCGTGTCTGGTAAAAACGATGGTACGAGAACATCCTTAGGATTGTAGATTGTAGTTTTTACACCAGGAAATCCTTCGGGTTTGTTTCCGAAACTATTGGGAGCATCCCATCTACCTGCATCTGTTGATTTTTCGCGGTGTGGATCATCTGTACAGAAATACAAAAAGAACGGCTTGTCTGATTTTAAAACAGCAGCACATTTTTCGGCCATTTCGTATGTATTTCTCGGATTGGCTTTTAGTTCTTCTTGAAAATGATATACTTTTTCGGGAGCGACATGGTATTTCCCAATTCTAGCTGTCAAGTATCCGTTTTCTTCTAATAAAACAGGCAATGTTTTCACATCATCAAAAGTGCTAAAATGATGGTAATCATGTACGTGCCCATACGAACCCGTTGCATGACCATATTTACCTGATAAAATCACAGAACGACTAGCAGCACAACTGGCACTAGTACAATAAGCATTTGTAAATCGAGTTCCTTCGGCCGCTAATTTATCAAGGTTTGGCGTTTTAATAACGGGATTCCCGTAACTACCTAAGGCATCAATACCATGATCATCAGCCACAAAAAGAATGATATTAGGTTTTGAACTCCCTGCTTCACTTCCTTCTGCTTTGTTTCTACAAGCTGTCATTGTAGCAAATAATGCAACTACCAACAGCATGCTTACACAAGATAATTTTAAATACTTTTTCATTTCAGTCTTACTTTTAAATATGCTATTAATTTCAATAAGATGGCCGCAATTTATACCAAAAAACGGTCCCATTTTTATACCTTATTACCCAAGACAAGTCTTTAATTCACTATTATTCTCTTTGCTATGATTCCATCATTGGTTATCATTTTTACAAAATAAATTCCTTTAGCATAGCCTGTAACATTTAAATTAAAAGTGTTGACATCCTCCAATTTAGAAACTGACTGCACCAAAATTCCACTAGCGTTGTAAACCTCTAATCGATTTGTTTGTACAGTCCAATTAATAGCTACATATTCGGTCGTAGGATTTGGATAGAGTGAAAATACATTCGGATTGAGCTGATTTTTTTTTAATGAAAGAGTACTACAATCTACATTTTTACTATCATTTTCGTATAAAGTGTTATTATAAAACGAGTTAATGCAAGATTTAAAACCACTACTTGTAACAGGACCATCAATTTGAGCTACATATTCGCCTTCAACAATATCAGGAGTTCCCCCTTTTGATGGAAGACACAAATGCCCTATTGCTGCTGCTGATGGCATGATTCGGGCTTTGTCAGTTTCTGGCGAAACGGTTAACGTTGCCCATGGATATTGCGCCTGTATACCTTTTTCGACATAGCTGTATTCCTGACCTAATCTTCCATAAGCGTTTATACCAAAAGTAGCATCAACATTTTTTATGACTATGGGACCTGCAAAACGACCTTTTTTAAATTTAACAGGATCTACTAAATTCCCGTTAGCGTCTTTCAATTCGGCATCAAAAAAACCGGTTGCCATAACAATTGCAAAAGTTGAAGATGTTGATTTTATATTCTCTAAATACACATCACCGTTTACGCGTCCGTGTGGGGACATCATCACAGCGGCAAAACCATTTGTTTGATTAATATCACTTGCTTTTATTCCTTTTATAATTCCAAGCTCTTGTTCATTATCGGTACCGACATACTGAATATTAGATCCTGATTCCATTCGTAAAATAACCCCACCATTACCTGAAAGTTTTACAAAATTTACGTTTCTAGCACTTTGAATTTGGATTAATCCATATCCATAATGTTGGTCTTTACCATAAACATTCCGAATTTCTCCTTTGGATGGCGATCCTATTATTTTGTAGTCCCGTAATCCTTGATGTACTGAATTATCTGTACTTGTTTGAATAATATAAGGATTCAAGGTAATACCGTTAAATTGCGTGAGCGCATCTTTAATATAGATATCCGAAAGCCAAAAATTAGCCACATTCGACAACATAATCGCTCTAATTTTTCCGTTCATTCCAAATTCGGTTAGATCAAATACAAATTTCTCAGTGAGATCATCATTCGGTTTTGAACGATCACTTTGGCTACAAAATATCTTAACATTTTCTACTAAAGTTGGGGTATCTCCTATTTCAAAAATGGCGGCTTTGGTCAAAGTTAAATCCCCTTTGATAATTGTTCCTTTGGAAATATCAATATGAACATTTGATTTCAAATAAATATTAGATAATTTGATATTACCTGATAGTTTGATAGTTCCACCAGTAGCTTGTAAAGTGACATCATCAATTAAAGCTTGTAAAGCAGCAGTACCATCGTTAAAATTATTGACTACCAATATTTTTTCATACGAACCCACTATACCATCAAATTGCGGTGCAAATTGTGCATTCATTTTTAATCCGCTACCTAATGTGACAAAAAGAATGATGGTTAATAAAGTAATTTTATTTTTCATTATTAGAGAGGGAGTTGGTTATCATTAATTTGATACTAATCAATACTATTGAGTTGTTTTAATTAAGTGCTAAGTACTTAAAACAAGATTGATACAATGTCTTTGTTAGTTTATAATTTGTCTTTGGTCGTTATTCTTTTAAGACTACAATCCCTTTTATCTAATACCATAGCCTCAGACTCCATTTAAAAACTTTCAAACAACAAAAAAGGCAGCAAATTAAAATTGCTGCCTTTGAAATATTTTTAATTTTAAATTCTATAGGTTGATTAATTATCCTTTTTTTTTTTTCCTTTATTCTGTCCCTTATTTTGACCTTTCTTCGCTTTCTCTTCTTTTGGTTGTGCTTTCTCTTTTTCGAAAGTGATATCACATCCATTAATAGCTTCTTTTGGTGAAACGATTACTTCTTTATTTTCCATTTTTCCGTCGATCATTGGGAAGTTTTTCAAAACTAAACCAGGTGTCTTTACGGTATAATATCCTTTTGATAAGTCAGTTCCTCCTTTGGCATAATACATTAATCCCGTTACTGTAGGTCCTTGGTAACTTTCGCCATCAGTATTAAATTCTGAATTGACTAAACTTCTTTGACTACAAGGAACAAAAGCACGTCGCGAACCTCTCAATTGAGCCGTAGTACCATAAGTCACTTTTAAATTTGAAATAACAGAACTAGGATCAAAAATCCCCAATTCATATCCTTCAATCATCTCGCCAGTTTCATCTTTTTGACCTTTCTTTTCGCTTAAAAATCCTGAAGCGATAATCGCTCCAGCTTCACAACTGATAGCTGTAAGATCGTCGACAAACACTTTACCGTTGATGATGGTATGCGGAGATAAAGTAATCGCCGCTTGTCCGTTTTTACAAATTATATTTTTACCGTAGACTTGATCGATTTTTATCGATTTATCGGTTAAATAGGCTTTACCAATAGCTCCTGTTTCTAATCGAAGAGTTGCTCCTCCTTCTCCATTAAGGTTGCGATACAATACATTAACGGCTGCTTGACATTGAATCAAACCATAACCATAATGTCCTTTGGTGATTTCAAGATGTTCGATGATACCGTCATGAGCAAATAAATATTTACCGTTATTCAAGTCTAATAAATTAACTGTTATAGCCGAAAATGGTGTGAAATTATCAATCACTTTGAAATCTGCCACTCTAAAATTTTGAACCCCGCCTAAAGCTAAAGCTATAACTCCAAATTCAGTGGTGCTTTTCCCGCCTTGACGATTTGAAAAATCAAAGGTGAAAAAAGATTTACTATCAGTACAAGAAAAACTAATGTTGGAAATTTGTTTGTTTCCATTTTTTCCTGCTGAAAATAAAACTGTTTTTTTAGCATTTGTAGTAGTGAAAACCACGTTAGGACTTACTCGAATGTGAACTCCTGACTTTATTTCAATCTCAGTATTTATATTGTATTTAGTATTGTTTTTTGTTGCCTCAATGGTCAAGATTCCGCCACCTTTTTTGGCTACTTCGTCAATAGCGTTTTGAAGTAACTCGGAATGGTTTGTAGTGTTTGTCGGCTCGGAAATAGTTTTACGATATGATTTTATATCTGGATTATAAAACACATTATCAGCAGGTATTATTACTGATTGAGCAAAGATTATAGTTACAATCAAGGAAAATAGTATTGTTAAGCGGTTTTTCATTGTTAGTTAATTTTATTCGTTTTTCTTTTTTGATTTTTTGACACTAGTTTCCGAAAACACAAAATTAGAGTCTGTTGTAAATACTGATGCTGGCAATCCAGCAGTATTAAATAAGCTACCTACTAAAAAGGGTTTCCAAGCATAGCGAACCGCAGCGGGTTCATCTACTTTATCGCTAGTAACCTGCAACTGATTGCCTTTTATGATGGTTGCTTGGGCTGGATAGTAAACACCATCTTTACCCGCCATTTCAAAATCGGTTAATTCTTTTCCGTTACTTGATAATCCTTTAGAAGCATAATCAAAATTTAATATGGCTTGATTTTTATTTATTACTATCGATTTATAAATAGGTCCCGAGTAGTCTATTTTATCAAAACCATAATTTTTGGCTAAAGCCCATAGTGCTAAACGATCTCCTACCTCTTTCTTTTTGGGTGGATGAATGCATTTTTCATCCCCAATATCATTGGTAACCACCATGCCTGTCTTGGGTGTATTCAAAAAGACTTTCAATTGCGATTGTTGCAAAGCCACTAACTCTTCTCCTCCAAAACCTAGAGGCGCCAACTGAACAAAATAAAACGGAAAATCACCTTGTTTCCATTGGTCTCTCCAGCTTTTAATCATTGCAGGAAATAAGGTAGTATATTCTGTTGCATACTTTCTATTCGCTTCCCCTTGATACCAAATCGCTCCCTTAATTGTAAATGGAATTAAAGGATTGATCATCGCGTTATAAAGGACTGTTGGTGACTTTATAGTGATATCAGTTTGCTCCTTTAGTATTTTATCCAATCTTGGGAAATTACTTGCTATTTCTTTTGGTGTCCAAGCTTCTGCAGGTGTTGATCCTTGATTACTTGAAATAAGCCCAACGGGAACACCTAATTCTTCTTGTAATTTTTTTCCAAAAAAGTAAGCCGTAGCACTAAAATTTGCTGCCGTTTTAGGTTCTGATAATTCCCATGCTCCTTTACAACTGTTCAACGGACTTAAACTCATCGCTAATTTAACAGTGAAAAATCTCAGATTTGGATTGTTACTATTCGCAATAGCCCCTTCACTTCCTTCAACAGGTTGGTCTTTGGCTCCTTTTAATTCTCTAGCCATATTGGATTGACCAGAACACAACCACACTTCTCCTAAAAGAATGTCTTTAACTTCAACTTTATTGGAACCACTAACGGTCAAAATATAAGGTCCGCCCTCCTTGGTTGTTTTAATAAAAGTGGACCAATTTCCCTCTTTATCTGTGGTCGTTGTTATTTTTTCTCCCCAACTGGCTTGAATGTTAATTTTTGTATTGGGTGTGTCAGTTCCCCAAACAGCTGCTTTGGTATTGCGCTGCAAGACCATGTGATCTCCAAAAATGGAAGCCAATTTGGTTTGTGCAAACATGGAGCAGCAAACTAAATTCAAGAAAACTACGATTGTGATAATTGATAACTTCATTTTAAATATTTTATGTAGACCTAAGGTCTAAAGAATTGCTGAATATGTTAGCCTAAATCAAACCGTAATACCTGTTCTCAAAAAAGAACTTTATTACAGTTATTTAGCTTTTGGTTTCCTTAGAATTTTCTCTCTGAAGTCTGTTTTCCCTTCAATTTTAATATCATTCAAAGCGGGAAATATCGGTTGATAGGTTACGGCACTTGTATAAATAGCAGCTGCCGAAGGTCCTAAAAGTGGTGTGTTATCCGAAGGTAATCCATTAGAATCAAACTGCACATTTACATCATTTTTGTCAATGGAAAACTCAGGATTTTTGTATAATTTATTCAATTCCTTATTTAAGTATTTCAAATTTTTATACGGTAATGTCGCCTTTTCATCAAAAGATACCATACTAATATTTTTAAACGAAGAATTGGCTGCGAAAGTTCCAACTTGTTTTCTTTTGGATTCTTGAGCTACAAAACCTTCTACAATAAATGCGGTAAAAGCACTTCCGTAAGAAGTTGCTCCATCAACGGTGATTGTCCCATTTTCTACAGAGTGTGGTTGCAATAGTACCGTAGCAAAACCAAATTTATTAGAAACATTCAACATTCGAAGATCGGCTGTTCCTAAATCATATTTACGACCATTGTGCGATTCTATTCTGCAGGTTACACCTCCTTCACAGCTTAAATTTCGCATGGTTATGTTCTGCCCTACGTTTAATTGTGCTAGTCCGTAACCAACCGATCCACCTGTCTGTCCAATGTTATTTAGCGTCACTTTTTCAGGTCTGTAGGCTGTGGTGGTTTTCCCTATTTGAACAGGATTAAATGCAATGGCTGCTCCTTTTGTTTGATTGTCTTCAATGGTGAAATTTTGCAGTAAAACATTATACGCATATCCTATTTGCATCAGTCTGGTTACTTTTTTTCCATCTCTTTCTAAAATAAATTTAGGTCTGGTTGAAAGACTACCTGTGCCAATAAATTTAACATTTTCTACTCTAGCTTGATTAGGTTCTTTACCTATATAAAAACCATCTTTACCTGCTGGAATTTTGACAACAACCCCTGGGGCAAAATTCAAACGAATATTGGATGTAATGTTTACACTCTCAAAAATATAAGTTCCAGCAACTACATTTATTGTTCCTCCTTTTGACAGTCCATCAATTTCTTTATTCAAACGAGTTGTATCATCTTTCCCATTGATGTGACTAAAGTTTTTTACTGGTCCAGGCGTGGTCTCTGAAGAAGAACCTGCATCATTCGAATCAAATTTTGGTGGAAATAAATCCATATCTGAAACATCTATATACGGACTGCTTTTTAAATCTTGTGCTTTTGCGCCAAAAAAAGAGAATACAGTTACAAAAATTACTATTGCTAAATTGTTCATCATTATTTGTTTTATTTCGAAATTAGTACGTCTAGTTTTTTAGAAACACCCTCATTTTTATCTTTATTATTTTTCATATAACCTTTTAATTCCATTGCTAGTTTTTTAATTACTGCACTGTATTTTGAATCATTGATAAAGTTGATTCTTTCTGTTGGATCCGCTTTAATATCCAATAACCAAGGCTCGTCTTTTTGAGCGAGTACCAATTTGTATTGATCTGTAACGGCAGCGTAGAAACCCAACTTTACAAAAGTCACATCGTTCCAATTAACTGGTTTTTTATTCAACAAAGGTGATAAATCACGTCCAGCGACCTTTGGACAATCTACGCCCAAAACTTTTAAGAAAGTCGGCATCCAGTCCGTTGTATTCCCTGCTTCATTGATTACTTTTCCTCTTGGAATCAAAGGCGATTTTCCTGTTGCTCCTTGCGCAACGATAAAAGGAATTTTAGACGAAGCTTCGTGAATGGTTCCTTTGTTTACACGTCCGTGTTCACCTAACAAATCTCCATGATCTGATGAAAAAACAATAATCGTATTCTCATAAACACCGTCGTCTTTTAGTTTTTGAACCAAACGTCCTAGATTGTCATCGATCAATTTAACCATTCCGAAATACTGTTCGATTTCATTTTTTAATTTGGTTTCATTCTTGGTTTTTGCATCTGGTTTTTGCCAAGAAGGTAGGTCTGGATTGGTTTTATTCTCGTAAGCTGTTTTATAAGTTGGTGGCAATTGTGTTACCGTTCCTTTGTACATGGCATCATAAGGAGCACGCACTACATCAGGGGTATGAGGGTCTGGGATACTTAGCACCAAATAAAAAGGTTTGCTTTTATTGGTATCAATAAATTCTAATGCTCGGTCCGTCAAAAAGTCGGTAGTATGTTTTACATTCTTAGACTTAGTATCTTCAAATAACGGTTGACCATATTTGTCTTTTCCAATTAATTTTACATTTTTGCTTGCAAAATAAGGATTTCCATTGGCGTCAATCCCTTTGTATTTCTCATGTCCACCATTGAACATGAATCTTTTATCTTGAAAACCATAAGTGTCCTCAGGAGCACCTACTGGATAAGGAGACCACCACTCATCATGGTCTTTATCTCCCGATGCATCTCTACTTTCAGCTAGGTGCCATTTGCCTGTATAACCAGTCATGTATCCTGCTTTTGATAAAACATCAGCAATAGTCGTTACATCTGGTTTTAAGTATTTCCCATCGCCATTAGTGTTTGAATTGTTTGGAATACCCAAGGTCACAGGATACATGCCTGTAAACATAGAACTACGCGAAGCCGAACATACAGGCGCACTGCAATACATGCGGTTAAAAATAGTTCCGTTTTTGGCCAAAGCATCCAAGTTTGGGGTTTCTGGAAAGGCTTTTGGCCCCCATAGCAATGCTTGTTCTGGGGTCAATTGGTCTCTATAGGCACCGATGGTTCTAAAATTATGTTCGTCAGTAATAATCCAAATCAAATTGGTTTTCTGACTTTTTTGGGCATTCATTTTTACCAAGGGTACGCATAGTAGTATTGCTAAAATAGCGAACCTAAAAATATTTTTTGTTTTCATAATCGTTTTTGATAGTTCCTTTTCTTTTAAATGAATTGATTCTAATTCATTAAATCTGGTTTGTTTTCCAAAGCAGGTTCTTTATATTTTTTCATTTGAATAAAAAGTTCTTTTTCTAATTTTTGAGCTACTTCTTTATATGCTTTATCGTTATAAAAGTTAGTCAATTCAAATGGATCTTTTTGATAATCTAACAACCAAGGTTTTTCGTTTTTGGCCAAGACTAATTTGTATCGATTATCTACAGCAGCAACCCAACCTCCACCAACTTTGGCGAAATAGGTGATTCTATTGCTAGTGATTTCCTTTTTATCATTCAAAAAGTCTGCCGAAGTATCCATTCCATGAAAAGGAACATTATTCTTAACTCCCATAATACTCAAAATAGTAGGTGCAAAATCGACATTAGTATAAGCGGTTTCAATTACTTTTCCTGGTTTGATTTTTTCGGGATAACGAATTACAAAAGGTATTCTGGCCGAAGCTTCGTAAGGCGTATCTTTATTTTTACGGTTGTGCTCAAAAAATTGATCTCCGTGATCTGAGGTAAAAACAACGATGGTGTTTTCTTTTAAATTATTTTTATCCAAAAAGGAAAGAATTCGACCCACATTATCATCAATACATTTTACCATTCCGAAATATTGTTGCAAAGCCTCGCCTTCAAAACCGTTTCCTTCATTTTTATCTTTTTTACTGCCTTTTCCCCAATTAGGTCTTTGGGCTAATAAATTAGAATTCATAGTCATAGGTGCCTCTACATTCATATCAGTATACATCGTATGATATGGTGGTCTTGCATAATCTGGAGTATGAGGGTCTGGAATAGATAACATCAAACAAAAGGGTTTGTTTTTATCTCTTTCTAATATTTCTAAAGATCGATCAGTAAAATAATCCGTCACATAAAAAGCATTCTTTTTACGATCCTCTTCCTCTAATTTAGCGTACTGTTTATCTCCAATTCCGGTTGTTTTTCCATCTTTAAAATACAAATATTTAGCATGACCGCCTTGCATTATATAGCGACCATCATCAAAACCTGCCGTATATTCGACATCAAACTGGTACTTATCATCTCCAGACAAATGCCATTTTCCAACATATGATGTAGCATAGCCATCGCCTTTTAAAACCTGTGCAAAAGTGGTTACGTCCTTACTTAAATGCATCCCATTCACGGGCGCACCTGTTGCTTGAGGATGTAAGCCAGTTACTAAGGAAGCACGTGATGGCGTACAGACTGGCGACGAAGCATAATAACGGGTACAAATCGCTCCCTCATCTGCCAATTTATCAATATTAGTTGTGGTTACATTGTTTCCTTTTCCCCAAACAAACGCTTGCTCTTCGGGCATTAACTTTTGATAACAACTTAAGGTTCTAAAACTATGCTCGTCAGTATGAATGATTATTAAATTGGGTTTCTTTTGGGCTTGTGTTTTTATGAATGGTATACTAACCATTATCGCTAACAAGGTTGTTTTTACTATATTAATTGTTTTCATAAATTTTATATTAAGTAGTTCAATATTATAATTTTAATTACGGAAAAGACGCTTATTCTAAAACTATAGTTTTATAAATCGTATTCATTACCAAGCAATAGTTAACTCCTTTGAAACTTCCTGAGGAGCCAATTTTATCGTTAATATTTGCTCTGTTTTATTCCAAGTGATAGCACTATTTTCTATTTTTTTTCCATTCACTTTTACCTTTCCTTCCTTTGTAAGTCCAAATACGGTAATGGTATATTTTTTTTGTTTTGGTGCCCCCTCATACGTTCCTTTTGCAGCATTGACAGTAAGCGTTTGATTCGCTTGATTGAATTCTAATTTTGTTTTTTGAAGTTCGCCTTTTCTGTATTTTTCGGTTACATTATCATCTTCCATCAGGTCAAAAAATCCATTTGCACCTGTATAAACATCAATCAAAAGTTCGTCTTTCGGAATAAACTGCGTACTTAAACGATAAGGTGATTTGGGAATAATAGCTCCTGCTTTCACATACACTGGAATAGTTCCCAAAGCAACATTTAACTTTATTTCTTGATCTCCTTTTACTATGTTTTTAGTCCAGAAATCATACCAATCCCCTTTTGGAATCCAAACTGTTTTTTCAGTTTCTTTGTTTACGTTTGGTGCTACCAAAACTTCATTTCCCCACATATATTGGTGCGGATAATCCCAAGCTTTTTCTCCTTCAAACTCCAAGAACATAGCTCTAGCCATTGGTATTCCAGAGGTTGCAGATTCATGAGCATACGAGTAAATAAAAGGAATCATTTCATATCTCGTTTTCGCAAAGCGTTTGAAGTCTTTTTGGGTGTCTTCTGATTTTGTATCCGGACGTCTTGAACCCTCTGGCCCCATACCATGTGGTCTCCATATAGGTGTAAAACTTGAGAAAGCACAGGTCCATTGACGGTACAATTCTTCACTTGGGCCTTTTTCTAAATAGCCACCTGCATCATGATTAAAATAGGAGAAACCACAAATCCCTGAAGACTGTAAATTCACTACTTGTTGTTTTAAGCCTTCATAGCTAGGATGCGTATCTCCAGACCAATGAATCATATACCGTTGTACTCCAGGGAAAGCGGCTCTATTCCAGATGTAGGAACGTTGCTTCTCGCCGACAGTTTTATCCCATCCATCTTGCACAAAAGTTTTGGCAATTAAGAATGTATAGTAATTTTTCACTTCTTCCCAACGCCATCCATTAAACTGAATATCATCTGGATCCGATTTTATATGATCTGTGCCATCCAACCAAATTGCATCCATTGGATAGCTTCCATTGGGGCCAAAACCTTCTTTATTAATTAAATTCCAACTCCATTGACGCACTTCTGGATTTGTATAATCAGGACAAGAATCGGGATCATTCATTTGTTGATCTGTTCCTTCTACCCACTCTCCTTCTGGCGTTTTTACTTTTGTGGTACCCGGAATATTATAACTCGGTTTCCAGCCCGTACATAGTTTATTGTTTTGACGGTTTAAGTCTAATGAAAGTACTAGGCCTTCTTTTTTTAACCATTGGCCCAATTCGGTTGGATTTGGAGTTTGCTTTAAATCCCATTCAAAACGAGATTCCCTCATTTTCCCTCCTCCTGCTCGCCAAAAATTATCAAAAATCACTCCATCTAAAGGATAATCTTGCTTTCTAAGTGTTTCGACGGTGTTTTTCCATTTTTCACTGATGCTATTTTTCTCAGGTAAATGTGCTCCTCTATCACTTAACTGTAATCCTAAAAAAGCTCTAGGAAATAATCGAGGTTTTCCTGTTAGATCCGTATAGCGTTCGATAACAGATAGTAAACTAGGCCCTGAAATGTAAAAATAATCCATTGCAAAATTAGCTTCACTACGGTTATAGAGTGCTATTTGGTAATTTCCATCACTACCAAAATTAAAATTAGTCCCAAACGTACTGTTTATATACAATCCATATCCCTTAGAACTGATATAGAACGGTATAAACATTTCTCCATGACCAGGATATTGATTAAAAATAGACTTCCCTTTTAGATCTAATGGACGTAATTCATCACGATCTGGACCACCAGAACCTGCAAAATGTTCTTTTGAATCCAACTCATAATCCATCAATAGGGTACGAATTGTGTGGTTTTTATCTTTCTCTAATGCTGATTTCCAAATAAATCCTTTTTTCTCTTTCAATAAAAAAGTAGGATCTCCTTTTTTGAACCAAGTTAAACGCAGTGGGCTTTTTTGTATTTGTAATACATATCCATCCCGTGCAGCAGATGCTAATTCTAAAATATCACTCTTTTCATTCAATGTGAAATCCCCTGTCCAATCATGGCTAATTACCATTTCATATCGATCATCTGGAGTGAAATTTTGTCCTTTTTCAACCACTTGAACCCGTAACATATAATCTCCATAAGGTGTAAACCTGAGTTTATCTCCTTGAGCAGACTCAACAATCAAAGATTTCCCTTCTTTGTAATGTTTTTTATAAACACCTAACTCTTTTGAGAAAAGTATTTGGCAACCTAAGAGTAAAACGAATACTACAATATTTACAAAAAACTTCTTCATACTAATTTTTAATTTTGCGATAGACACCATAACATTCATAGACTTTTAGAATAAATAATTTAAAAACACTAATCTGTTAGTCTGCTTCTTTTTTATGTTTTGCAGGTAAATTATTAATATTAGGATTTTCCATTGGAGCCGTTGGACTACGAAACACATTCGGTTTCCATAAGGCTTTTGCTTTTTCCCATTCTTCTAGCTTACTTGTAGGATACCATGCTGGCCAACCTACTTTATTAAAATCGTAATTCACTCATTTACTGTTGCTGTTGGGCATTTGTATGGAAACACATTCAAGCCTCAAATCCATCCAAAATGCCTTTGTCTTTGATTACTATTTGTTCTCCAATTTTTTAATTTGGACAAAAGAGTTACTTTTATTTTTGCAGACTTTGGATTGTTTGCCAAATTATTATTTTTTCATTTTCTTAGTTTCTTTTGGTCGCTCTAAGCAATCGCTATTTTCTAGCTTTTTAGTTTTTTCACAACCACTAATTCCCATATTTTTATAGGTGTAATTCCCAGGACTTAAAAAATCAGTATTTGTTTTGGTAATTTTTCCAACATTTACTTCGTAGCAACCACCGTCACCACCGTTTTTGCACCCGCTCGCTAAGGTTGCGTTGGTGCGAATCACTCCTACTGACCTCCAAGAGGTACTTTCGAAATCATCATTTTGACATTTTAATTCCAATTCTTTTCTCTCAGCACAATCAAAATAAATAAAGTCTTTGGATTTTATTTGCGCTCCTTTTCCGCCAGTAACGGTTATATTACCTATATAGGAGCGGCTATCAAACGTACCTATATTATCTACGCCTCCTGACTTTTTATCCAAAAAACCAGCTGCAAACTGTACCGCAAAAGTCGAATTGATTGCTACTACACCTTCGACATCAAATCGTCCTTGATCGACTCTGTGTGGTGAACAGTTGAATCCTGAATCCCCATTACGAACTCGAATATTTCTTCCTACGATATCATCAACAGTCATTTCGTTTAGTTTACCAGTTTCTCCACTTCCCGTTTCTACACGCAAAGTTACTCCGCCGATTCCTTCTAGGTTTTTACACAAAATCGTTTTACCAACCTGAATTTGGATCACACCATAACCTACATGAGCATTGGTCAACAAAATATTTTTTACAATACCGTTGAATGGAATCTCATTACGATCACCACTATCAGCCAAATTCAAAACAATAACCGAGAAGGGTGTAAAACAATCCATAATTTGAGCTCCTGAGAATTTAAAATTTCTAACATTGCTCCCTTCAATCAATTTCATGCGGTAATCTCCTTTTGGGAAATTCACACGATACCAACTGTTTTTATTTTCATTATTTTCATCGGTATTGGTAATCGCTACATTTTCGACCAAGAATTCATTTCCAACGTCAAAAATCACACTACTCATCTTTTTTGTATCTCCGCTTAGATTGGGTTCAATCGTTACCTCAGCGTCAATTTTGATATGAATATTCGATTGTAATTTTATATCACTAAGGGTATAATTTCCTTTTTTGATTCGGATGATTCCACCTCCTGATTTTGATAGGGAATTTATTTTAGCGTTCAACAACTCACTATCGGTTTTATCCTTTTTACCCGTGAATATTATTTCAACTTCTTTGTTGGGAATTTTATTGGTGTAAAATCGGTCTTCATTATCGGTCAATCGGTCTTGCGAAAAACATAAGGCTGTTACGAATAAGACGGCAATAAAAATTAATTGTTTGGTTGATTTCATTTTAGTTTTTTGTTAGTCATTTTTAAAGTAAGACCTTAAAAATAAAATAAGGTTTAATAACTTATTTTAATTTAGTCTTATTTAAAATAATTCTTATTAGGAAAATCCAAATTAGAGTTAATTTATACCTACAAAGTCAAAAAAGACCTTGTAGGATGACAAAATTTATTTAAAAAGCTTTCTCTAATTCCACATCAATAAAACGGAAAGAACCTAAGGGCACATCAATTTTTACCGAAGCTGTGTTTTTAGCATCCCACTTTTCACCAGTCAAAACATCTGTGATTTTTACAGGTTTTACGCCATTGAAACTAATATTTGCTAGGCGTTCTGCAGGGTTAATGTATCCACTATCGATGATGGTTAGGCGTAAATGTGTTGGAGCTGTTTGTGCAACTACCCAAGCCACTTCTCCTGAAACCGTGATAGGCAATAATTTTGCACTTTCATTGATGTCTTTTTCAATTCCTTTGTAATAGTTATTAGCTGGATATTTTTCTTTTCCATCAGCTGAAATATAATCTTTACCATCTGTGATGTATTCTTTGATATTGTTTTTATAGAAAGGATGCAAATGATCGGTAAGTTTTCCTCTAGGTTCATCCGTTTTAGCCAAAGCTCCTTTTTGCGGAGGCACAATTAATACCATTCCGTTTTTATAGGGCGCTAAGAAATTCAAACGGCGATCGGTTACTCCAGCCGCATATCTTGAAAAATCCCAAGGTGTCACCTGAGCTCCTGGCCAGCAACCTGTCATTCTGCTGAAAACTGCTGGATTCTCGTCTTCATATTTTTTATCGAAGAATGTGGTGTATTTGTTATTTCCACCCTCTTGAATAAAATTCTCATTTGGTTCTGTCATAGCCAAATGTACTGGCGAAAAACTTAAAATCTCTTCGCTTTTAGGCACATACAAAGCTCCTTTGGCAATCAAATCCCAAAGTACACTCATATAATCTTGGTCAATAGGAAAATTATCTAAATAAGTAGCTCCATACGAAATATGATACACCAACATGCGCAAATAATGGTTTGGAATGGTTTGATACGACACCTGACGTTGGCGGTCAAAACTAGTGTTGTCTCTCACAGCACGTGATCCCCAACTGTTTGTAGCGCCACTCGTCCAAATTCCTAAACGACCCGAAAGACTTAATTCCATGATTTTATCGGTGGTTTCTTCCATTGAGGGTACAAAAACATCAGCATATTCTCCCGACATGAAATTTTTCCATTCGGGTTTGTAAATAGAACCTAGCCAAAAAATATTTTTGGTTCGTAAAAACAAATTGGTATTTTTTCCTTGCGAATATTTCGCTAAAGGATTAATTAAGTCATTCAATACAAATTGAAAATCATCTGTATGATCTTCCAATTCAGGATAAATCAATACTGTTTTTTTTCCTGCTGCAATATCAATTAATTTTTCGGTGGTTTGTAAACTGTAGAAATAAGGATCATTTCCATGACCACCCCAAGTCGCTAAACCAGGACTGTTTATGTACTCCTTACCCAAAATATCAAGTACTTCCTGTTGACTTAAATTGTATTTTTTTCTTCTATCACGTTTGTTGCGGTATTTTTCGTTGGTCATTGCATCTCTGTTCCAGCTCTCGGGAGATTGCACTTGCGTCATGTGTTTGCTATTTAGAAAAACAGGACTACTAAAATTCTTTTTGATATTATCTGAAACTGAAATTGCCAAAGGTGTTTTGAAATTCTCAGACATGAAATAAACCGGCAAAGGTTTTCGCTCCCAAGCCAAAGGTTTGAACTTCTTGATGCTTTCTACAATAACTTCGGTGTTTTTTAGAATTGATTGTATTTTCCCCGGAGGGTTGATATTGATGTATTCTTTTTTCCAATTAGCCTCTTCGGTATCGATGATATGAATGCAACTCCCACCACTTTGATCGCTTGCCAAAATAATTTTGCCTGTAGAAGGATCTTTCCATACATCATTAAAAGCATGTTTGGACACCAAGGTCTCTGCTTTTTTCATATCCAAATTTGGGTTTACTAACAAGATGCGATCTCCCATTAAAACCAACAATTGACTATTCTTACCAGCACCTATTTTCTCTCCTTGAACAATTAAATAGCCGGTATCTAGGTCTTTTGATTTAATCTTAACCACTTTAGTATTTCCTGTTTTGGGGTAGTAAATCCCGTAACCCGTATCACTTGTATGAACAGAATTCCCTAAAAAAACTTCGTTTTCGCCATCTTCGTTTAGATCCATTACTTTAAAATCTCCCATCGATCTTGGAACCGTTACTTTATCCTTGCGAAAAGGCTGGTCTTCCAATGGTTTGAATAAATAGATCGTACCAGAAGAACTCATGTGATTGTTGGTTCCTAAAATTGCTAAGACTTCACTCCCATCCGCTTGCGGAATAGAACGAATAAAATTTGGGGTATGTGTATTGTTTTCTGGAATTTTGCCTTCTAGTTTCCCTGAGTTTTTCTCTATCGAATACGATTTTGATTTCAGTTGTTTTACTTCTTTTCCATCAGCATTGAGGTAGTAAATACTTTTGTCAAAACCACCACAAACTACATACGGAACTTTGTCTTTTTTGACTACACAAACGGCATACATAGGAGTATCGTCTTTCTTGAATTGCCATATCAATTTTCCGTCAGCATTTAAGCAATATAGTGTTCCATCCGAATTGGCGGCTAGAATTTCGTCTTTTCCATCGCCAGTAATGTCCTGACACCAGATGTCCTGATTCATAAAACCCGATAAGGCATTTTTCCAAAGAATTTTACCTTCATAGGAAATTCCTAAAAGCGTTCCTTCATAGCTACTTGCTACTACAAAAGATTTTTTCTTATCCAATGCTGTACGCACTTTGGTGATTGTGTATCCTGTTTCGATACTAAAAATTCCTTTGGACGGTGGAGTTCCATTTGCGTAAGAATTAATAGTACCAACAATCGTGATTCCAAAAAGGAGAAATGATAAAAAAGTAAGTTTGATTTTCATTTGATTAAAGTTAAGTGCATATAACACTACTTCAAAAATATTTGAAAACTAGATGATTTTTGTATGTATCCGTTTTTATTATGTATCTGTTGATAATTTAGTGCAGACGAAACGTAAAAAAGCCATGATACGGTGTCATGGCTTTGCTTTTCAAATAGGTAATTACTCCTTTTTTGATGCTTGAATAAATGCAAAAAACGGACTCTTGAGCCCTGATAGAAGCGGCATCCTTGTGGCGGCGGGCATTTATGCCGCCACAAGATAGAGCGGATAGCAGGACGGTATTTACCTGAATGAACGCTACGTTCTGCTCCTAATAAAACGAACTTAATAAAAGACTCCACTTGATGCTACTCATAATTAATTATACTTTACGATTACTCCTTAGCTACATAAAACCCACTTCCATAAGTAGATGCGTAATATTTTCCTGGAGTGAAATAATCGATTGCAATATCATTCACACGGTCTGATTGTCCGTTTCCTTTGTTCATTTTTATCCAGGTTGCACCGCCATCTTTAGACAGGTAAACCCCTGCGTTGCGGCCTTCGACATTTGTATTTGCCAGTGTTGAAAGCAGGATCACTTTCGAATCATATTGAGCCACCTCAACGCGATTACACCAAGGATAATCAAATATTTTTTTCCAAGATTTCATTTTTTGATCACTTACCCAAAGTCCACCATCATCAGCAGCTGCATTTTTGTAACCCGATGTGATATAGACTTTTCCATCTGGAGCAAAGTGAATGTCATTAATTCCAAATTTACCTTTGATATCACTGGTACTTTCTACTTCTTCCCATTGTTCTCCACGATTGGTTGATTTGTATAATTCCCCCTTATTTCCTTGCACGGTAGCATATAAAACAGCAGGATTGTTAGGGTCAAATTTAAGCATGGAGACATCACGTGATGGGGCTAATCCGTTATTAATTTCAGACCATGTAAAACCTCCATCAGTTGATTTATGCACTCCAAAACCCGTTTCGCTATCGCCTACAAACTCCATGTTTTTTGCTGTTTTTGGTACACAGAAATACATATTATCAGGTTGTACAGGATCAATAATCAAACTCAATTGATGTACGGATTGATCACCGCTATGTGCTTTTACTTCCCAAGCAGGGATTGGAGTTCCTTGTTCTTTCCATGTTTTACCTCCATCAATTGATTTCATTAATTTACCTCTTTTATCTTGTCTAAAAAACAAAGCAAAATGAATTAATGGATTTTTAGGATGAATAGCGTAACAACTCAAAGAAGATTCGCTTTCAAGTAAATCGTGATACGTTGCTGACTGGCGGTTAGGTCTTTCTTTACTGATGTCATCATTGGTAACCCAAAGTGAATTTTCTCCAGCAGCACAAAAAACTTTCCCTGGAAAACGCAAATCCTGATAAAAACCATGACCAGGTAAATTGCTATTTCCTGCACCAATATAACTTTCGTCACTTGAAGCTGTTTTTACATCATCAATATCTACCCAAGTATCCCCTTTATCATAAGACATCAGCGAAATTTTGGCCAATTGGGTGTGCAATACTGTTCCATCGGCATTGAATCGGGCAAAATTACAAGCTTTTCGATCATACGTATCACGGTTAATCCAATCGTGCAAATACAGTAAAGACACATTCGTTCCCATTGGATTATTTCTTTGTTTCCAATAGTTAACATCTTTGCCTTGGTTCCAATTTTTTCCGTTTCTAAACGTTACAAACCAATGTTTCCCTCCATCCTTACTGCGCCACAAACAACCTGGAATAAAATTATTCCTCGACGCATTAGAGTACATATTGACCAAATACAAATTATTAGCATTATTAGGATCCACAGTTAATTCGTTGAATCGAAACGTAAGGCTTTGGGGTAATTCTGGAAACATCGCCTGTGCTTTGGCAATAGACACACCAAAAAAGTACCCCACAACATTGTAGTAACTTTTGATGATGCTTTTATCACTAGCAAATTGATTCATATCAACTGCCAAATCACCATTTATTTTAGTCCAATTTTCTCCTTTGTCGGTACTTTTAAAAATTCCTCCAGCAGCATCTTTTATGGTTTTACCATCGGCTTCCCACAAAACACTAGCGATAACAAATAGTGTCACCTTATTCGTTTGTTTGTCATGATGCATCGTAAACGAGCGAATCACATCCGTATCAATTCCGTTTATTTTTAGTTCCCAATGTTTGCCAGCATCGGTGCTTTTGTAAAAACCATAATTGGAATTGGCATAAATAATATTCGTATCCACAGGATCTACAATAATGGTTTCTATCTCTGCCTTTTCATGCAAACCTGAATTGATAAGTTCCCATGTTTTTCCTTTAGTAGTAGATTTCCAAATTTTACCTTGGCTGTTAGCGTCAATATATGTTCCATGTGGTTCTGCTTTACTGAAAAGAATTCGACCCCATTCTCTCATAGCTCCTGCGCCAACATACCAAACATTTTCATCTTTTGGATTCACCGTGATACAGGATAATCTTGATTTACCAAATACCTTTACTAACTCTTCATTTTTGACCCAAGTTTTCCCTTTATTGGTCGTCATAAATAACCCCAAAGGCCTAGAATCTGTACTGAAACCAAAATTGGGGTTTTGTCTAGAGAAATCAATACTATTGAATTCGTCTGGGCCACGAGTTCCCATTTTTATAGAAGAACCATCTTCGTCTAAAACAGTTTCATATGTTAATCCTTTATCCGTAGTTCGATATGAATTTCCCATATTTGGCGAAATAAAAAGAACATTGGGATCTAATGGATGCCAAAAAGCTGACTTATTATTTCCGCTCATTCCTGGGCCAAACTGTGTCCATTGAATACTAGGATTAGAAGCCACATCTTCTTTTTTTAATTTTCTAAAGAAATCTGTTTGTGCTGTGGCTAATGTTGTTCCTGCAAGAAAAACAAGACTGCAAAATGTATATATTTTCATGATTTACTTTCTAATGGTACTTTATTATTTCTAAAAAATTAATGACTTCCCGTAGCCACGCCACTGTCTCTAGTTGCAATATATATATTTAACATTATTTACACTTATATTTTAAAATAACCTTATTATAATATTTATCTTTAAAATAACGTAATATCATCTTGTTTTAGTATAATTAATTAACTCCCAATATATATAAAAAAAAAATAAAAAAGGTTTAATTTAATTACTAGCAGTTATAACACTATATACTTTAGTTAACAAAATTGCTGTTATCATAAGTTAATTATATCTCCCTGTCGTATTCAGTAATCACTACTAGTACAACTACCCTTCAATGCAATTTAACTAATTTTAAAATCATAAAGTTGACTACAGCAAAATGGATATTCTGAGTAAATTAAAATTTATTATTTGATTCCAATTAATTTAAAATTTTATTAGTTTTAATAATGAGTACTACTATAAAAATTTGGCAAGTAAAAAAGCTATCAGTTGATTTTGTCTGCATAACGATCAATTTATCGCTATTTTAGGAAGGAACTATAGTTATAAAAAAGAGGCTTAATTATTGAAGATTAAGCCCCTATTACCAACAAACTAACCTATCCTTTATTAATAATTATTTTGAAGTAAAATACCTTTTGACAAAGTGACTTGTGAGTACGGTATGGGCATTACCTCATTTTTACCGGCGATAAAGCCTCGTGGCACTAGGACAGATTGAATTCTACCTGTACGAATCAAATCATGGTAACGGTACCCTTCACCAGCCAGCTCCACTCTTCGTTCATGATAAATCGCATCACGCAACGGATCACCGCTCAAAGTGAGTGCCAAATCAGGTACTACCGTACTTGCTGCTGTACCTCTCGCGCGCTTGCGTACCTTGTTAACATACGCCACTGCAGTAGGAGCATCTGTTCTATAAATCGCTTCTGCATACATCAAATAAGCATCAGACAGTCGCATCACACGAATGTTGTTGGCGCTGTTGGTTGTTCCTCCAATAGTAGGACTAGCATAATTACTATAAGGTGCCCATGAATATTTTCGAATGTACCAACCGGTTCCATAGGCAGTGGGTTCATTTAATTTATAAAAAGTGGCTGCTTTGCGTGGATCATTCGCTTCAAATTCATTTAAAAGATCGTCTGTCGCTTGCATGAATCCTCCACCTTTTTTTGATCTAGGGGAGATACGCTGCGTGATTCCGGTTCCTAATATACTTGCATTGGTCACAAAGTTGATTTCGTAAATTGACTCTGGTGACCACTCCCCTTCTACTTGAAAAATAGTCGCATAATTTTGCAACACATAGGGCAACGCAAACAATTGTTCACCATAGGTTTTTACCTGATCCATTTTGTTTTGATACAAAGACACCCGCATCATCAAGCCCAAAGCAGCACCTTTGTCTGCATGCCCTAGGTAGGCTGTAGTTTTTGTAAAACGTGAAGGCAAATCGGCAATGGCCGCTTTCAAATCGTTTTCTATAAAGATATAAGTCTCCTGTGTTGTTGCACGAGGAATATCATACTCGCCCGCTGTTTGCAATTTATCGATTAAGGGAACACCTCCAAAAGAATTCACCAAATCAAAATAATAGTAAGCTCTTAGAAAATGTGCTTCAGCCAGGATTTCTTTTTTACGATTGGCATCATCAAAAGCAATGTTGACTACTTTATTTAAAATTAGATTGGCGTATAAAATTCCTTTGTAGTTGGTCTGCCAAGTTTGCTCTATGGCAACATTGGTACTCGAAATGGTATAACTTTCTTTTTCAAATAATGGAAGATTATCATTTAATCGGTTTCCTCCTTTTATAAAATCATCCGTTCCAATATCCCCTTGAATAATATCGGTTCCCATTACAGCCCAAAAATTTTCTTTGCCATAAATCTCTCTCATTGGAGAATAAGCAGCGTTCAATGCTTGCTCCGCATCGGCTGGATTTTGATAGAAATTTTCGACTTCGGGCGTACCAAACGATTCTATTTCTAAATAATCTTTGCTGCAAGATGTCAAAGCTGCTACTAGCACAAGACTTGAATATGTTATGCTCTTTTTAATTATATTGTATGTATACATCGCTAGTACTGATTAAAAATTAATATCTAAACCTAAAGAAAATGACCGCACCGAAGGGTATCTACCTCTATCAATCCCTATATCCAATGGACTATTTTGAGAAGCATCAACTCCTAACTCAGGATCAATTCCGTCGTATTTTGTAAACGTCAATAGATTTTGTGCCGCTACATAAATTCTTAGATTTTGTAAACTAATGGCATCCAAAACGCTTTTGGTAAACGTATATCCCAACTGCACATTTTTCAATCGCAAATACGAACCATCTTTGACAAAGCGGCTCGATTGAAGATTATTGTTACCCGCATTGGTAAAAGTAGCTCTAGGAATGGTATTGGAAGTTCCTTCGCCCGTCCATCTTCCTAGGATTGATGTACTCGAGTTGGATGCTAAGTCACCCTCCAACCAGTAATTTGTGGAATTAAATATTTGATTTCCTTGACTGCCTTGAAAGAAAGCTGTAAAATCAAACTGTTTGTAAGACAGGTCCAGATTCATTCCATATGTGAATTTTGGAAAAGGTGAACCAATAAACGTACGATCGCTATCTGTAATTTGTCCATCACCATTCACGTCTTTATACTTCACATCCCCAGGTTGGGTGTTCAACAAAGAGGCATTATCATCAATCTCTTTTTGATTTTGAAAAATACCTATCATTTGATATCCGTAAAAAGAAGCCAAAGGATGTCCTACTTCAGTTCTACTGATATTATAAAAATTATTACCGTCACCCGTCAAAATAACACTTCCCTCAGAGGCCAAAGCCGTTACTTTATTTCGAATAAAAGAAATATTACCTCCTACATTAAAAGAGAAATCTTTGATCTTTTTTCTATAATTGGTCGTAAACTCTAAACCTTTATTTTGAATATTACCTGCGTTTGTGTATGGACTATTTGCATATCCTGACGAATATAAAATTGGAGTAGCCATCAACATATCTGAGGTGTTTTTGATAAAGTAATCTGCTGTAAACGTAATAGCATTACTGAATAGAGCCAAGTCTAACCCTATATTGGTTGTGATCGTAGTTTCCCATTTTAGGTTTGCATTTCCGGGGGTCAAAGGAGCAATTCCTAACGCTGTTGATTCATCTTTCCCAACGATTGAATTGGTTCCTACATTTAGCGTATTATAAATGGCCGCGTTAGGAATATTTTGATTACCTGTTTCACCCCATCCCGCACGAACTTTGAACTGACTGATGGCATCAATCTTAAAAAAGTTTTCTTTATGCAAATTCCACGCCGCAGCTAATGAAGGAAACTTTGCCCATCTATTATTGGCTCCAAAACGAGAAGAACCATCCATTCTATAAGTTCCAGTCAGCAAATACCTGTCATCGTAGTTGTAATTCAATCTTCCAAAGAAGGATAATAATTTCGATTCTGAAATAAACCCTCCATTTGTAGATGAAGATACATCACCTGCATTAAGGGTTGGCTGACCAACACTTGTAGGAATTGAATTTCTACTAGCATTAACATTATTCGTGCTTGCATTCTGGATTTCTTGCCCCAGCAAGGCATTGAAATAATGTTTTTTGGCGATTGTTTTATTATAATTCAAAGTATTGGATACTATAATAGAACGATTCTCTGAACGGCTCAAATTATAGGAACTAACAGGAGCACTAAAAATAGGGGAAACATAGTAAGCCGGTTTGTAATTGTCTACCGAAGTGTTATTGATTTGCAATCCAAAATTTGATTTAAAAGTAAGGTCTTTGATAATTTCAGCTTCAATAAAAACACTTCCTAAAAAGTTTTCTTTTTTCTCTGGAGTTACACCAAACGTAGTCAGGCCTAGGGGATTGATTGGTTGAGCTGCATATTTTGGAATAGAATATGTTCCATCTGGATTATGAAATGGTGTTACTGGATCGATAAAAAAACCACTAAAAGCCGCTTTGGCATTTGAATTAAATCCAAATGACGGTATAGATTGTGTATTGGAAACAGCGTATTGCATATTGTTTCCTAATTTAATTTTAGGTGTAATTTGATAGGTATTATTAACTCTAAAGTTGGTTCGTTTATAACTTGATTCATCAATAATACCTTTTTGATTGATATAACCAAAACCAACATAAAAAGTAGATTTATCAGTACCCCCCGAAGCAGATAATTGATGACTTTGAATGCTTCCTCCTCGGTACACAGCATCCTTCCAATCGTAATTTGGTAACGATGCAGGATCGGCAAGACTAGGATCGGCAGCTTTACCATCATTAACATTACCCTCATTATATAAGGCACCCCATTGTTGTGCATTTAAAACATCTAAGTTGTCAATGCGTTTGTCAAAACTAGTATAGGTTTTGTAACTGATGACTGTTTTTCCTTTTTTACCACCATTTGTTGTAATCAAAACGACTCCATTGGCTCCACGGGAACCGTAAATTGCCGTTGCTGATGCGTCTTTTAAAACTTCAACCGATTTGGCATCGGCCATATTCACACTTGATATATCGCCAATTGGAACTCCATCTACCACATACAAAGGATCGGCATTGTTTACCGTACCCACACCCCTTATACGTACCGTTGGTGTAGCACCCGGACCACCAGACCCTTTGGATACCGTAACCCCAGCGGCTCTACCTTGAATGGCTTGAGCAATCGAGGTATTTTGTGTTTTGTTCATCTCATCAGTACTTACAGAAGATAATGAACCCGTAACATCTGATTTTCGTACGGTTCCGTACCCTACTACTACAACTTCTTCCAAGGTTGCGGCATCATTTTGCAGCGAAATATTAACTACTTTCTTACCATTAATGGCAAACTCTGTAGTTTTTAAACCTAAATAAGAAAAGACCAATGTTTTCGCCGTCACAGGCACACCCAATACATAATTCCCATCGATGTCTGTCGTAGTGCCAATGGCAGTTCCTTTGACCAAAACATTAGCACCTGGAATTGGCATTCCGTCCGCATCTGTTACCGTCCCTTTGATTGTAATTTGTTGCAAGGCAGGTTTCAATACTTCCGTTTGAATCAAGTCATATTTTTTGTTAAAATGAGCTGTAGCGCCTCGAGATGCTACAGTGCCCATGCAAAATAGAGCCGTTAACTTACACGTCATCTTCAGCCTAGAAGACAGATAAGAAGTGCGACTAAAATGTGTACTTTGTTTCATAAATTAAAATTTTAGTTTGTTTTTTTGGTTTAAAAGTGCAATTATCGTAAGGTATCAAGAAGAACTCACTTCCTGAATAGCATCACGTAACGAACTTCATTTTTAACTGCTAGAAAAGGAAAATAATTTTTCTATTAGAACAGTAAACAAATCTATTTCAACATCGCATTTTTATTGTATTTGTAGGTTATTTTATTGTCTCCTGAGGTCTATTTCGCTCGAAATAAATGCCGTACAAGCCCCAGTTCACTCTACTTAGCTTAAAAAAATTCAGATGCCATTAACACTTTTGTTTTTATCTAAAAAACAGTTTGAAATTCGACATTTAACTTCACGAAAGACATCGAATCGGCCCAGTGGTGTCTTGCTCTTATAAACGACAAAAAGGATTATCCCGAAGAACAATCCCTGAAGTAGCAACCAATCAAATCTACCACTTACCTTTTTAACAATTAGAATTGGTTGTTAATACAAGTCCTTTCCTTTACTAATTTCCTTAAAAATAAAAAGCCACTTAGACTTCTCTAAGCGGCTGAAATAAAATACTGTAAAATTATTTTTTCACTATCTTGTCTTGATATACTTTTCCATTATTGCTTACCTTCACTAGGTATAATCCTGCCGACAAATCACTAATCGACACCGTTTTTGATGCATTAAATTCTGAAATAGATTTCACTACGGCGCCCAATGCATTATAAATTTGTACCGCACTTCCATCTGGAGCATTTATAGTCACAAAATCAGAAACTGGATTAGGATATATAGCAACCCTTTCAAGCGTATTTTGTGTTGTAGCTAAACTAGAAACATAACTCACATTAATATCATCAACATAAAAAACAGTGTTTGTTGGAGTCGATGGAAAATTAATAGAACTCCATACTGCTGTTCCATCGGTAACAAAAGAAGGGATTGTCAATGGTACTGAAACCTGAGTCCAAGTACCAGCAGGCAAAGTTGTTAAGTCGAAGGTAACTGCATTAGCCGTTTCTCCATTTTTTTGAACTGTTAACTTAAAAACACCTGTTGTAGTAACATTGGTAACATAAAACCAAGCTGAAACTTGATAATTACCAGGGCTAAGTATATCAAAGTTCCCTTCTTTATTTGTATTCGATCTAAAAGTTTGCAATTTGGGTGCAGTTGACAATCCGCCTACTGCAGAAAAATCTGCTTCCATACTAAAGCTTCCAGAATGTTTCTGAGCAGGCGATTGCGTAAACCCATTTACTTGCGTCCAAGCCTCGACAATGTTTCCTGTGGCGCCTCCATAAGAGACCGCCGTTTTTTCGAAACCCCAAGCAGCAGAATCAAAACTGGCAACTTGCGCATGCAAACCTGAAAGAGATACAGCTGAAATAGCTAGTACAATGAGTTGAAGTAGTTGTTTTTTCATAATATAGTTTTTTAAAATTATTTATTCATCTAAAACTAGAGAACACAGCAAAAACAGTTGTTTGTCTAAGTAAATTAAATGTATCTACCCGTAAAAAGAAGCAAAAATATGATTCACAGTGTATTATAACCTTAGTTTAAAATGTAATACTACTGCAGCCCACTCCTTAATCTTCATGAAAAAACCTCATTACTATCGGAATAGCAGACCTGAAATAATTAAACTCTCCACAGAAGCTTAAACAACACAATATTAACGTAATAACTAACCAGCTCAACAGTCAAGATAGTCTTAATATGACGGTTACACTTTCTATTTTGTTATTTATTGAAATAGAAAAAGGTTGTAAAATGAGCGTTTACATCATTTTACAACCTTTTAAAATTGTATTTAAAACTGCTTACAGAGGAGTAACTATAACCGTAAACACCTTCTCGGCAATCCAAACATCGCCTACTTGTACTGCTTCAATAGGTACAGTTCCAGGATAAACAATCTTGCTATTGTAGGTGTTTTTTAACTTTACAGTATACGTACCTTCAGCAGGGAAAAGCACATGTACGGTTGTGTCGTCAGTAACCAAGCCTTTATTCGGAATAATATAGGGCGTTAAATTGGTTCCTTTTACAAATTTTGGAGACAAGTAAAAATTGCCTTCTTGAATGGTCCATTCATGCGAGAGCGCTCCTTGTGACAAATCTATAAACGAGATGTTTTCGCCTGCTTTAACAGTATAAGCCAATCCATTAGGAATGCTTGTGTACCAAGTAAATTCATTAAATACTGTTCTTTCAGTTTCGTCTTTAGTACAACCAATACTTAATAGCAGTAGTAAACTTGAGATGATTATTGATATCTTTTTCATATTTTGTTTCTTATTGTTTGATAGCGCTATTATTAGCATATTCACTAAACGGAATCGGTAAATAACTTTGTGTTGCTTCGTTAAAATTGTTCACTGAAATATCATATTCATAATCAACTGCTAGACTAGGTTTTGTTCCTTTTGTTTTTACAATTGACATTAATTGCTTTGTTGCTGACTTACCGGTTACTGCCGAGATATACGTGTAATCTTCAACAAAATAATTATCATTTGCTAACCTTTGAAAATTAGATGCCAAAATTCCCCATCGACGCAAATCATTGTATCGGATAGAATGACCTTCTACTGAAAGCTCCAGTGGCTTCTCGATATACATCAAACGATTCATCAGCGTTGTGGCCGTATATGTGACACCATCAAATGTTTTACTACTATCATAGCTGACGCCTAGCAATTGTAAACCCCATCTCGCTCTAATTTTATTAATCAAAACAATTGCTCCTTGTACATCTCCTGTTTTAAGTAAACATTCAGCTTGCATGAGGTACACATCTGCCAATCGATTCACCGTAACATTTTTACCTGAATAATTTTTATTAACAGGCAAGCTGTTTTCTGAAGCTAAATAGTCATGATTAGAATATTTTTTATAAAAAGAGTATCCCCAACCTTTACCGTTTCTAGAAGTACTTACATTTTCTGTAACAGAACCCGTTAAATAATATAAAGTTTGTTCGTCTTCGATCAAAGTCACCATGGCTGAAGCACGCAACGGTACATTACGTAATGCTTTGGTCAAATCGTTGCCAATATGATTTCGAGCATCTTTCGGATCTTTTACTTCTGTCTTGTAAGCGTAGGCTAACCAGGTTGGAACATAAAAACTGTTTGCCCCAGAACTCATAGTGTACGTTGCCAAAGGGCTCGTCATACTTTGAGGATCAAAATTACTAAGATCCAATCGGTTGACATTATTGTATTCTATTTCAAAAATAGACTCTTTATTAAATTCTCCTTTGGATGTAAAAAGCAAGGACATATCGGTCACCAACTCATACCCGTAGGCCGGGTTTGTAATAATGTCATTAAAATAAATTTTAGCTTCAACCAATTGATTTTCGTAAAGATGACTCGTTCCCAAAATAGTGGCAGCAGCTCCTTTGGTTGCTCTTCCCTTGACTGAGGGTGCATAAGGCAAATTATCGAAAGCAAATTTTAGGTCTTCTCTAAAAAACATAATTACATCGCTAGAATTAGAAAGTGGCGTAGTGAAATCCGATTGTACTTTTGGTACTGAATTTCGAATAATAATATTCCCTTTATTGTAAGACGAGTGTAAATAAAAATGAAACAATCCTCTTAAAAAGCGAGCTTCGGCCATTTGCTCTGTCCAACTAGCTGTTGTAGCTGCAGTAATAGTACCGTTATTTTGAAGGTTGTTCAACGCTTCAATCACTTGATTGGCTCTGTAAATTCCTTTATAGCAAGCATTCCAGTGGTCATTTACTCCAGAAGTACCATTATTGTATGTTTGATAATACCAAAAACTACCATCCCCTTTACCTGTGGGAACTGGTCGACCGAAGCCGGGCCATCCCATATCCGATCGCAAAGCATCTTCGGCGATATTAAGCGTAGATGGATTCAAAAGTGCTGAATAAGCTGCCGTTAATCCTTTGTTGGTGTCTGTCAAATCTTTCCAATAATTTTCGCTAGCAATTAAGTTTGGATTCGATTCTGTTAAATAATCTTCATTGCATGAACTCAAAAGTCCAATCATTAGGATTACAATATATTTATAATTTGATTTTTTCATCTTCTTTGTACTTTTAAAAGTTAAAATTCATTCCAACTAAATAGAATTTAGCCAATGGATAGTTTCCCTTATCTAATCCTCTAGAATTAATTCCACCACCAATTTCAGGATCAAAACCAGTATATTTAGTGAATGTAAAAGGATTTTGAGCTGTCACATATAATCTGAATTTAGAAATCCCAAGTGAACTAACCACTTTCTTTGGAAGACTATAACCAAAAGTTATATTTTTAACCCTTAAATATGACCCATCTTCCAGCCATTGATCCGTATATCCTTTATAGTTTGAATGTGATTTTATATCTCCTCTAAAGGCTGGGATTGTTGAATCTGGGTTCGCACTAGACCAGGCATACAACAAATCCTCGCTTCGTCCATATCCATAAGCAGTAGCCTTCGCTCCATTCATAATTTCCTGTCCTAAAGCCGCATACAAATTAAAGGAGAAGTCAAAGCCTTTATAATCTAAATTTAAGTTATATCCAATTTGATACTTAGCCAGACCACTACCCGCATATACACGGTCTGCGTTCGTAATCGCTCCATCACTATTATTGTCTTTATAAATCAAATCGCCAATTTTTGCTGTCGGCATCACTTTTTGATACGCTGCTAATTTTTCGGCTGTATTGGCAATACCATCTGTAGTAAATAAATAAAACGCACCAGCTTCATGACCCTCTGCCAAAACAGTGACTTGAGAATCAGCCTTAGCGCCACTCACCAATCCTGAATCGTCAGTAAACAAGTAGCTTCCTTCGCCATTAATTTTTTTAATCACGTTTTGATTGGTCGTGAATGTAGCATTCATTCTGTAATTTAATTTATTTATTTTCCCGGTATAACCTAAGGCTAATTCAAATCCGCTATTGGTCATATCCCCAATGTTGTATATAACCGTTGATCCATCTTCACCACTTGCAGAACCTGGCAGTGTTACAGGAAACAGCATCCCGTCTTTACTCGTATCATAATATTCTGCAGATAAGGTCAATTTGTTTTTGAAGAAACCCAAATCAATCCCTATATTGTTTTGCTTAGAAGTTTCCCATTTAATAAGCGGATTAGAATAGGCATCTTGCGCTAAGCCATAATTCAAGATCCCACCAAATACATAATCATATCCCGGCGTAATATTACCTGAATATTGGTATGATGGAATACTCTCGTTACCAACGGTACCGCTACTCAAACGAATTTTGAAATTATTAACTACATTTTTCATCTTTGACCAAAAATCTTCGTCTGAAACATTCCACGCCAGGGCTACTGAAGGAAAGGTCCCGTATCTGTTTTTCGCTCCAAAACGAGTAGATCCATCTCGGCGTACACTAGAACTAATTAGGTATTTCCCTTTATAATCGTACTGAAATCTTGTTATAAAACCCGTCAACTTTCGTACCTCATCCGGTCCTGAGCTCACTTCAGGTCTATTTGTTGTTCCGTTAAGCACTTGCACTGCGTTATCCAGTACTCCAAATTTCTGGGCAGAGAATTGTTCGGTATTGTACTGCTCCCTCGAGTAAGCAGCCATCAGTCCAAAATTATGATCTCCAATAGAATTTTTATAATTAATAGCACTTGTCCAAACCAAAGACGACTTTATTTGTGCATCATTTTGAACATTACTGTTATCTGCTCTACCAGAATCTGCTCCTGTAGAAAAGATAATAGGTTGGTAGCGTACAAATCGTTTCCTATAACTATTTGATTGATTAAAGCCAATTTGAGTCGAAACATTTAATCCCTTTGCAAGATCATATCCAAGATTGAAATTGATTAATGATTTGGCCGATTTCGTAATATCGGAATTATTAAAACTCCCTAAAACATTTGCTAAGCTATTAAGTGCTTGAGCATTATCCTCACTTAAAATCGGACCATCTAGATTGTCAAAATCAATGGAAGGTTGAGTAGGTAAATATTTCAAAAGCTGATTTACTGCTCCTGATGCTCCTTTACTAGTTTGTTCTTGATAAACACCAACACTTGCATTGATTTTCCACTTACCTTTATTATATGTGGCATTTGCTCTCGTATTGAAACGTTGAAAACTAGTATTGCGCACTACCCCTGTTTTATCATATAAATTGGTGGAAATACTATAAGTTAAATCCTTTGAACCTCCCGAAAGGTTTAGATTATAATTCTGCGTTTTAGCATTGTCAATAAATAATATATCTGTTAATTTTGAATCATTTTGAAATCCTGAGGGAGTTTTATCTAAATTTAATGCAAATTGATCATCGGGAGTACCTGGAGATAGATTTCTGTTATAAATTAAATCAAAATATGTTTGTTGGGCTGTATTCATCAAATCAATACCTCCTTTAAGTTTTTCGTATCCTATGCTTCCGTCAAATCGCACTTGCATTACACCTGCTTTTCCTTGTTTTGTAGTAATTAAAATAACACCTGCAGCACCACGAGTACCGTAGATAGCAGCCGAGGCAGCATCTTTCAAAACATCGATTGATTCGACATCGTTAGGGCTAATTCCGGGATCGCCTTCCTGAGGCACACCATCAACAACAAACAAGGGTGTATTTGAACCTGAGACAGAAGTTATTCCTCTGATTAAAATTTCTGAAGCCCCTCCAGGCTCAGAAGAACTAACTATATTAACTCCCGAAATTTGACCTTGCATAGCGCTACCTAAATCAGGAGTTACAAAGTTTTCAATATCAGTTGATTTCAAACTTGATACCGCTCCAGTCACTTCTTTTTTCTTCACTGTACCATATCCAATTACCACAACTTCATCTAAGTCTTGACTTTTAGACTTTAATGAAACGTTCATAAACTTACTGTTGACAGTAACGTTCTTGGTCATCATACCTATGTAGCTAAAAGTTAATAAATCTCCTGTTTTAGCTCTTATAGAATATTCTCCATCAAAATTAGTTACTGTTCCATTTTTAGATCCTTTCACCATAACGGTAGCTCCAGGAATAGGTAAATTATCATCACTGCTTTTGACAATTCCTTGAATAATAACTTCCTGTGCATGCGTAGTGAAATTACAGAGAAATACCAATAACAACATTAGTAAGAAATGTGAGGTATTACTTTTAGACTTCATTGTTTTATTTATCTTCATTTGATTAGTTTTAGTCACTCTACTACCTAGTAACAGTATATCTCAATTAAAATATTAGATTGTTTTACTAAAAACTGGACAGTATTATATTGTATTTTAATAATTAGAAATGAACTATAATTTGATAATTTTCAGGTGACTTCAGCTTGAAAGGCCCCTTATTTATCATTCTGAATTTTTTAAAATTAATTTTTGGTTTTTCTGTTTTCATAATTGGTTTGTTTAGTTCAATATTTAAATTTTAGTTGCTTGATGCATTATACGGTTTATAAATGTTTAATTATTTAAGTTATTATTTCTACTTTTTATAAAAACATACATATAAAATTATAACATCATCATTGTAAAGGTTAATAAAAACTTAATTTAATTTGTTTCTACACGTACAGGAGATGTATTCCTGAGTAAATAATACTGATAAAAAAATACAAACACTTCAACAACAACCCATTAGCATATCCGTATAACGAAAATAATCATTAAATAAATTATCATAATATATAGGTAATATTTTTACTGATACAGATTTTAAATAATTATTAATTACAAACTGCATTGGTTCACTCAGTATCAATGTTATATAAAATCTATTATACTATAAAATCCATTTTACATCTCAAATTATGAGACAAAAAAAAGCGACCCCAATAATTTTCATCATTAGAATCGCTCTCTACCAAACTAATAAATCTATTTCCCCATAGAAAACAAAGCCGAGTCAACATGTTCCTTTTTCATAATGGCTTTCATTTCGGCAACTATCTTTGGGTTTTGCGAATCTAAGTTCTTCCTTTCAGAAGGATCCTTTTCTAAATCATACAATTCAAATTCTGGTTTGTCTTTTTTATCAATATTATAAATCACACCTTTCCAGTTTCCTAAACGAACTGCTTTACGACCACCTGCTTGTGGAAATTCCCAGTACATATATGGATGTTGTTTTTGATTTTTTTGTCCCAAAAAAGTAGGCATTAAGGAAATTCCATCTGTATTCCCTATTTCTTTTACATTGGTCATCTCAGCAAAGGTTGATTTCATATCCCAAAAAGCAGAAACAACATCTGAGGTTGTCCCTTCCTTAATTTTATGAGGCCAAACTGCTATAAATGGCGTACGAATTCCGCCTTCGTACAAATCTCTTTTTACACCGCGCATGCCTAATGCAGCATTGAAAAATTCAGGATCTGCACCTCCTTCCACAGCGGGGCCGTTATTACTTGTAAAAATCACTAGTGTATTACCTGCAATTCCTAGTTCGTCTAACTTAGCCATGATTTCGCCCACATAATTATCTAAATGTGTGACCATCGTAGAATAAACCGCGTGAGGCGCTAATTGCGAAGCATATTTGTACTCGACCATATTAGGTCCGTAATCCGACAAATAATCGTTTGGCAAAACAAAAGGTTTATCCTCTTTAAATTTCCCTTTGAATGCATTGTAAATAGCATCTTCTGGCGAAATTATCTCGGCATACGGCAATACAAATGGCACATAAGCAAAAAACGGTTTCTTTTTATTTTTTGTAATAAAATCAAGAGTTGCTTTCTGAATTTCATCAGTTGCATAAGTCACTTTATTGGTATAAATATTTCCTTTTAAGAACACTTGTTCTTTGTTGCGCCATAAATACGGAGGAAAATAGCGGTGTGCTTTTCCTGGCAGTTGTAGCCACAAAATTCATCAAAACCTTGGTTTAATGTGTCTCCTTCAGAATCAATAAATCCTAATCCCCATTTTCCAAAAGCTCCAGTAGCATAACCTACTTTTTTGAACACATCTGCAATTGTAACTTCGGTACCGTCCATTGCAATTTTCCCTTCTAGACCTTTACCTCTTTCGAGATTCCCTCTAATAGAAGTATGTCCTGTGTGTTGTCCCGTAATCAAAGTTGAGCGAGAAGGCGCATAAACGGCCGAACCACAGTAATGTTGCGTGAACTTTATTCCTCGAGCCGCTAATTTGTCAATATTTGGCGTTTCAAATTTGGTTTGTCCGTAGCAACTTAAATCTACAATGCCTAAATCATCGGCTAAAATGTAAATGACATTGGGCTTTGGTTTTGTTTGTGCTTGTGTTTAAATAGTCGTGATTGAAAGTCCTGCGACTAAGACTATTTTTAAAAATGTATGCATCGTTATTATTTAAATTTTAAATTAGGAACAGAGCCATCTGTTTTCAAAATAGGATTTGCTTTGCCTAAATATTTATTATTTTCGAAAATAATATTCTTTGATGTTTTAATCGAAAAAGCAGGGTTTTCTGGATAGATCATTTTGAAAGTACCAGAGTTTGAAATTGTATTCCCTTTGAATCTAAGGCCGTCAGTATTGTTTACTTCCAAAATTAAATCGTCAAATTGATTGATTTTATTGTTTTCGATAAGAATGTTTTTGAAAGCTACATTTTTACTTTCGTCATCGGTTTCAAAACGTATGATTCCTCTGTTTTGTCCACCAATGTTACAGTCTTGGAAGGTATTGTTTCGAATGGTCAAATCCAAAGCACTGCCAGACTCGTACCAGTACCCGCTTTCTACAGGTACTAAAATCGCTTCCATTTCGGTAGCGAAATAATTATTTTCGACCACAATTTTCTTGGGCGTTGACAGCAACAATCCTCTTGCTCTATTTTTTGAAATGGTACAATTTTGCACCAGCAACTCCGGATAAGCCGACAAGTTTTCGATATAATCTCCCTTTTTTAAGGAAGATGGTATTTTTTCCTTGAACGTTACAATCTGGTAGCGGCTATTAATTTTCTCAATAGACTTTAACGTTAATTTATCATATTCAAAAAAGGATTGGTGCAAATTAACCAAACCAATTGTATCATCAGGAACTCCGATGCTAAAGCCTTGTTGCTGGTAGTGCCCGACTTTGATTCCGATGCTGTTTTCGCCTAGAACATCCACCACTTCTTGGTAGGTACCGTGTACATTGACCGCATCATCCAATTGGTTGTTGAAGGTACAATTTTTGATCGTGATTTTACCTCTACAGCCTACAAAATGAGTCGCATCAGCCGTGGTCGAAACCATTCTTCCTTGTGATGGGGTAACATTGAAGTTATCCAAAGTCAGGTTCTCTGAATTCTCTACAATAATCCCCATGCCACACGCGTGGTGCACATTGACATTGTTGGCTTCAAAATTTTGAGAAGCAACCACATGAAAAGCAGGTGCAAATCGATTTTGTCCTTGTTCACCTTTCATCGTTAGAATTTTACCCACTTCAGGTATTTTTTTTCCGTGGTTAAAAACTCTTAGCAGTCCTGGTTGTAGTTGCTCCACTACCAATTTATCTTCCATTCCCACTCTTGAATTTTCAGGTGCTTTTGGATCTACAGGATATTTGTATTTGATGTTTTTGACGTTGTGCTGTGTTTTTACTTTGGTTCTGGTGGTCAATGACGTATAGGCTTCGGTGTCATAGGAGATTGCCGTAGTTTTAGGATCAAACAAAATCGATTGTCCTATATTGTGCTCGTAATATTCTTTGATAAAAATGAGCTGACCGTTTCGAATTTCATACGGATATTCATCTGCAATTTGCATGTCAAAGGTTTTCTTGACCGGATCTACCGCTACGATTTTCCCTTCGCTATGAAACGACATTCCCCAATCAATCGATAGGTTCATGACTTTGATATTCTGTGAATTCTCTACCGAAAACGGAATATTGATACCATGAAATATAAAGGTAGCCTCTTGCCCATCAATCGTCAAGTTTTTCATGTTGAAAATCGGAAACGCTGTTTTTGCCAATCCGTTATTGTGGTTTGACAATTGCGCATATATCTCAAAACCTTTATCAGGATAAAAGTGATAGATACCTTTTTCAAATTTCATTTCTGCAATCGATTTGGCATCCGATTTCATAAACTGAGCCAAAACGGCGGGAGTAGCATCAGCCGCAATGGTAGTATCAAAATACACCGTATTCCCCTTGCGTTTTTGAGCGATACCTATCTGAGAGCAACCCAATAAAAAAAGGAATACCACAGGAGCTATTAATTTTCGGTTTCTAGTAATCATGAAATCGTTTATTAGTATGGAACAAAATTTAGAATGGTAAAGATTCTGCTATTCTATACAAAACATGTGTTTCACAGTAAAACTTATGTCTTTACAGGTACACAACCGCAATAGAACTCAAAAAAAACAACTATTAAAAACATTTGTTGCATTACTGAGTTGTAAGGCCTAGTGCTGTACAGGAGCACTAGCGCTCATTGTTATTTGACTGCGCAAAAACTAATGACTGTCATGTAGCGCAAAGGCGCTAAGGCGCTAAGGAATGGATTTGATTTATTTCATTCGAAAATAAACGGATTTATTGGGTTTTTACGGATTGCCGTAATGTTAGGAAAATTATTATAATTATATTTGAGGAAATAAATTTTCAAACAATGATAGAATATATCTATTCAAACATTCTAGCTTTATTAACTATTTTAATAATATTGATATTTTTTAAAAGAAGTAAAAAGTTTTTACAGGAAAAACTTAAGAGTTTAAAACTTTTTATGATAACAAGTTTACAATTTATTCTTAAAACTAGTATTGATAATTTAGCTAAAATTGAACTTATATTATCCAAAAAGAATGTAATCCAAAATGATCTATTACTAGAAGATTTAACGGCTAATCTTATTAATGAGAAAAACTTTGATCAATTAAAAACTTATTTAAATTCTTTACGGTTTGCTGTAAGTAATAAAAATGTAATCAATATAGCTTTAACAGGTGGTTTTGGAACAGGTAAAAGTACAATTATTAATGAATTTTGTAAAAAAAATAGAGGATTTGAATATCTACACATTTCCTTAGCAGGTTTTAATGATGAAAAAGCAGATGAAAAATTAATTGAAACTAGTATCGTTCAACAAATTCTTTATTACGAGAAAAAATTAAAAATTAAAGAATCCTCATACAAAAGAATTCACTTCACAAAACCATCGTACAAATTTATATTTATATTTTCATTAGTTGTCTGGCTTTACACTGTAGTCTATTTATTTTTTGAAAATATAAATAGTAAGATTACAATATTTCACACTGACAACACTAATACAAATTTCATACAGATTACTTTTATTTTGGGTCTTTTCTATATTCTATTCAAATCATTTGATAAAATAAAAAACATAAAATTCTCAAAGTTAACACCAAATAGTCTAGAGATAGTTAATGAGAAAACAGATAAGGATTTATCCGTTTTCAATAGAAATATTGACGAAATAATCTACTTCTTTGAAAAAACTAATACTAATATTGTTATCGTGAAGACATTGACAGATTTAGTGATAATATAGCAATCAAATTATATTCTAAAATTAGAGAGCTTTCTATTTTGATAAAGCAGTCGAAGGATGTTATTCAACCAGTCAAGTTTATTTACTCAGTCAAAGATGAACTTATATTAGAAGATAAAACTAAATTTTTTGACATTATAATTCCTGTTATTCCTATTACAGACTATAGCAATTCAAAAAATATGTTTCTTTTAAAATTAAAGAGCTTTTTTGAAGAAGAAGTAGTTGTAAATATAAAAACTGAAATAAGTAAAAGTTATTTAGATAGATATTTTATTTCGGAAGTTTCTAATTACGTGTATGATATGCGAACAGTTATTAATATTTGTAATGAATTCAAACTGTATAATGAAATTTTGAAAATAGACAAACCTAATATTGACAAAAACAAATTATTTGCAATCATATTTTATAAAAACATCTATCCAGATGACTTTGCACGAATTCAAAAAAACGAATCAAAACTGCACCGAATCTTTAAGAAAGATTTTAAAAATGATAAAGAACTAGAAAAGGTTATTTTAGAAATTGAGGAGAAATTAAAAAAAGAAATTGAGGAAAAGGTCAAGCTAGAAAAAGAATTAAGTGATTTGATTATAAGAGATGTTGCCGAACTAAGGAATATTTATATTTTCAATCTTATTGCTATGATTGTTGAAAAACATGATGTAGAAATTATAGACATTGAGGAATTGAAACTGGATAGTAAGTTGATTACTGATGACAATTTTCAAAAAATAAAAACTTCTAGTAATATTAAATATAGTTATAAATATTCTAGCGATAATTATTCTAATATCTCATTCAAAGAGGTCGAAAATAAAGTAAATATCAAATCAACATATGATACTCGTGAAAATCTTATTAAATCCTTCCGTGAAAATAAAATTGGTCTATTAGAGAGAAGAATACTGTATTTAAAAAATGAAAAACAAAATATTAAAAATCTAAGTTTATTAGAATTATATCAAAATTACTATGACGGAATTGAAGAATTTTTAGATTTAGTATATTCTTCTAAAATATATAATAACGTCGATGGTAAAGAATTTGAATACATTAAATTAAATCCAAATATCGGTCTTTTTAAATATTTATTTATAAATGATTATTTAAATGAAGATTTTATAGAATACGTATCATACTTTTATCCAGGATCATTATCTTCTAATGATCATAAATTAATGATGAAAATAAATCAAAACGAATTCACTTCTTTTGATGAAAAAATTGACAATGTAGAGAATTTAGTGAAGAGTACAAGAGATATTAGATTTAAAAATCAGTCTATTTTAATTTATGATATTTTTTATTTTTTATTAAAAGACTGTCAAGAACCTAGTTTGAGAAACAAAAAACTTGATTTTTTACTTAGTCAAATTCAAAATTACAATGATAATAGTACTTATTTTTTAGAAGGTTTTTTTGAAAAAATAAGTGACAATAATGAAATCTTATCTAATTTTTATATTGAAATAACAAAATGGGATAATTTCTGGAATTTAGTGGAGGTAAAGTTTTCAAAAAATTTTAAAAGAGTAGTTTTGTTTGATCTAATTCAATTGTTTTCTGATGATATAGGAGATAGAACTTTAATTAAATTGAATAAAAACAAAGGGATGACTAAATATATTAATAGTGATGAAAATTTCTTAAAAGATATATTTGACAGAATTTCAATAAATCAATTTACAAAGACCTTGATGCTTTTAGAAGTAAAATTTGAATTAATAAATCCCGATAAAAAAATTGAAGAGTTATTAATTAAAATTTATGAAAATAATCTTTATCAAATCAATATTGACAACTTAAAACTTTTTGCTCAAGTTGACAAAAAATATGATTATAAAGAAGAACATTTTTCGCAAGCCAATTTTACTTTTTTAAAATCTAAGACAGATACAATATTATATAAAAGAATTAGTTCAGATTTAAATCAATATATAGAAAATGTTTATCTTAAAATTGAAGAAAATATAAATGAAAATAGTGGAGAGGTTTTACATTTATTAGAACTAAAAGATGAAGTAATCAGTTTAGAAAATAAATTAAAAATAATACAAAAAGGGTTTAATAGTAAATTAGAAAAATTTGGAGAAATCCAATCAAAAGAAGTTAAGTCATTATTAATTGAACAAAATAAAATTTCAGCTTCATGGATAAATATTATTGAATATTATAATCATTTCGGTCCATTAACTCCAATTTTAACTAATTATTTAAATATTGAAGAGAATTTCACAAAGCTTTTGATAACTGAACTTTTTGAAGGATTAGCTGATTTCTTTAAAGACAAACAAGATGGTCATGATTTTATATATGATCTTATAAATGATGAAGGTCTTACTGAAGATTCTTTTAAAAACATTTTTGAAAAGTCAGGGAATTTAAAATTAGAATCCAATAAAATTACATTAGAGTCTAGGATTCTATTTTTAATTGAAAAAGATGCTTTAAAACTTGATGAAGATCAATTTAATTTTTTATTAGAAAACAATAGAGAACTATTAATTAAATTAATTGAACAAAATGAAAACAGATTCATTTCGGATTTAAGAGATTATACTTTTGATATTGATTTCATTGAAGTTCTATTGAACTCAAAATTATCAATTAAAAATTTAAACGTAATCATTGATTTTAAAGAGTCTAACATAATGGAAACTGAAAATTTGAAACTTCTAAATAGAATTGCTCGATTCTACAATGAAAATAAATTAGAGGATTTTTCTTTAGAATTGTTTGAGAAATTAGTTTTTTCAGCTTTAGATGAAGGTTATAGGATAGGTTTATTTAATATGTACTTTTCTAACCCTGAAAATCAACATCAAATTTCAGATATTTTAGAAAAAATGGAAGGCAAATTTAAAGGTATTTTAGAGAATGAAGATGTTGTTTTTGATATTAATGATGAGATCAAAAACTTTTTAACTATTATAAAGGAGAATGAACTAATTAATAGTTTTAGAAGAGACAATAAAAAAGGAAGCTTTATTTTGACCTATGCTTAATTTAGACCAATCATTTAACCCCATTCAAATACGCAATCCTCTCATAAATATAATGTTTGAAAGCGATTAAAGCAGCGTCCTTTTTATCGGTGCTGTAAAGGATGGTAAAAATAACTTTGGCTACAACACCTTCTTGATGGTATTCAAAAAAGCAACCGCCACCATCGGCAATATTGGTGTTCATGTACTCTTTTGTTTGACCTTTAAGGTCTTTCGTTTATTGGGGAAAATAAGCTAGGAAGCGGTACAAATCTTCGGTTACAGACAATGTTTTATAGGCATTATTAACCAAGCGAGCAGTAGTATTTGCTTCCAAACGATAGTTATACGCAGGACATGGGCCAAAATGTAAAAAGCTTAACTTCGTATTACAACATAGTCAACATTATAGGATTCTTTTTTAAAAATCACCTTTATTATTATTACTAAATCGGCTTCTATAACCAAAGTCGTATAATTAGATCCTGAAACAGTAGCCGTTACTTTTTAAATACCAACATCAGTTCTTAAATTATTGGTATAAACCACAATCTTTCCTATTGGAAGTGTTCCTGCTATTTGAGTCTTTAACAAGTTATTAACACTTTGCCCTTAGTTATATTGATTATTCGACTGGCAGCTATTAAGGTGTTTTGTCTAAGGTTGTTTTTATCCAAAAAATAATGACTTACTTGATACAATCATCTGTATAATCTACCATTGAAGCGTAACCTCCATTCTCAACTTTTTTACTGTTCGTAATTTCTTGCCCAGTAAAAGGATCACTTTTCTTAATATATTTTTGAATTTAATATCAAAAATTACGATTAAATATTTAATAATCATAAGTTGAATTTTATTACTATAAATAATTTCACTACAATTATTTAAAAAATTTATATACTTTTGTTATTTAGAATATTAGAATTATTATAATCTTTAAAATTAGGTCGATTTACATATAGCAATAATTATTTAATTGTGAGGTTAATTAGTTAGAATTTGATGGCAAAATCGTGGCACATTTGATTATAAATTCATAGAGATGCAGCATAGATAAGGGTTCAGCCGATTAGGTTCGAATCCTACTCTCCCCACTAAACTAAAAGCTGCAATTTTAATTGCAGCTTTTTTCGTTTATAATGCTTACCATCCTAAGATAGGATTAAGGGGATCAAGTTCAAAAGTTGGGGATTAGGCAAAAAGATAGAAGCAGCGATTGGCGTAGACATTCACATCAAATGATACAAAATTAAGAACCCATCAAAGTATTCTGCTTCGAAGGGTTCTCTTTTTTTAATTACTCGCTAAATTTAATTATAATTTGACTATGTTGTAATTATACTATACAAAGCACATTATTTGTTTATACTTTATTCCGCTATCAAATAATTTGATAAATTGGATAATTGCTTATAACTGCCATTGTCTCATCAGTTCTCTAGGTCGTTTGAACGTATATTTCAAATAAAATTGGTGTGAACTAGGTGCGTATTTGGCAAGTGCATTAATATTATAATCGTAAGCATATCCTATTTGAAAGTCTCTTAAAACTTCAAAACCAATTAATCCCGTTACAGCATTATTCCATCGATAGGATGCTCCAAAACGCATCACTTCTTGGTACTCAAAATTCAGCGCCATATCAACCGCTAAAGGAGCGTTTTCCACGAATTTTACTAGAACAGAGGGTTCTAGAACTAGATCGTTGTTTAATCGCATATTGTACCCCATATTGAAAAAAAAACTTGGAGTTCTCGAAATTGTCGATCCGCTTACTGTTGCATCATAATTTTTATTAATAAAATTTGGAGTAGAAAGTCCTATGTATAAATTAGGTGTATTAAATAAAAAACCAATACCCATTCGAGGCAAAATTTTATTTTCAATATTTGTTGCAAAGCTGATATCTGTAGTATCTTCTAAATCAAGTAGTGAATAATTAATGTTTAAATTACTGAAGCCCGCTTTTAGCCCGAAGGTTAGCATATTTAACTCCCCAACATAAATAGTATAGGAGTAATCAGCTGTCATAGTCACCTCATCTGTAACTCCAAGTTTTTCACTTATGACATTTAGCGCCATTCCCATATTGACTGTTAAAGGGGCATTTATACTCAAATTCACACTTTGAGGTGCTCCCTCAATTCCTGTAAATTGACTTCTGTTTAATAATAAAACACTTCCGTCAAAAAAACCACCAAAAGCTGGGTTAAAGATAGAGCGATTTAATTTATAATCTGAAAACTGAGGGTTTTGCTGCGCTGTTACAGGGAATAATGTGAGAAAAAATAGGATTATGATGTATCTTAAATTCATGTTTTAAACTCTAAATTAATTAGTAAAATGTAAGAAGCCTGTTTTTACCTTGCTCTCCCCTTTTTGATTTATAAAAGTAAATGCATAATAATATGTTCCAAAAGGTAGCAGTGATCCATTTGAATTTGTACCTACATTGGGATAGCCTCGAAATACATTTCCATTTGAACCGTAATGGTTGACCTTATAAATCAATACTCCTGAACTACTGAAGATTTCAATACTGTTATCTAAAAATTCATTGACTCCCTCAATAGCTAAGAAATCATTTTTTCCATCACCATTTGCTGATATACCGTTATGAATCCTAACATCACAATAGCTTTGAATGACTAACACCTCTAATCGTGCTGCACTTTCGCAGTAAGCCCCCAAATATGCTGCATAATATTTTTTATTATTTTCAAGCGGAGTTGAAAAATCCAAAGGATTTCCTCCAGTAGGAGTTTCATACCAAATTACTTCTTTCTGATCGGTTTTTAAATCAACAACTCTTCCCTTGTTTTCTGTACATGCATATTGTATCGATGCACCTGTAGGAGTTACTGCATCATTTACAGTAATAGTTACAGCAATTCTGTCGCTACTGCAGTTATTTTGAGTAATTACTGCAAAATAATTTGCTGTTTTAAGTTCCATCGTTGAAGAAAGCGCTGTCGTTGATATACTTGTTTCATACCATTGTACGGACTGACCATTTACCTCGATATCAGAAATTAGGGGATTATCAATTTTGCAAAATTCTTGGAGCGTATTGGCTATGGTGGGAGGTGTACCTCTCGGTATAGTAACAATTGCGTTTGCTGAAGCCGAGTTTCCACTTGCATCGGTAACAGTAAGTATTACGGTATTTACACCAACATTCGAACAATCGAAAGTAGTTTTATCCAAAGTCATCGTAGCAATCGAACAGTTATCTGTCGAACCATTATTTATAGCCGCCGCAGTGATCGTAGCATTTCCAGAAGCATCTAATGGAACCGTAATATTTTGAGTCAAAACTATTGGTTTCAAATCATCGATTATGGTAACCGTTGCAGTAGCCGAATCAGAGTTTCCACCTGTATCTGTTACGGTTAAAATCACCGTATTGATTCCAACATTAGAACAATCAAAAGTAGTTTTATCCAATGTCATTGTAGCAATCGAACAATTAT
>NZ_JAJTUT010000003.1 GCF_022399565.1 Flavobacterium algicola | reverse complement strand
GTTACGCACCCGTGCGCCGGTCTCTAGTTCCGAAGAACTATACCCCTCGACTTGCATGTGTTAAGCCTGCCGCTAGCGTTCATCCTGAGCCAGGATCAAACTCTTCATCGTATATTGTTTGCTTATTACTAAGCTATTTATTTTTGACTGAAGGTCTAGTGGTTATTTCTGAATCTCTCGATTCTATTACTCTTATTCTTTTGTCTTAAGATCTCTCTTAAAACGGCTGTCAATTCAATATGTCTAGGAACGTGTTCTTATCTTATTCTCGTTTCGTCATCATGTAAACATGTTTCTCGAAGCGGGTGCAAAAGTAGAAAACTATTTCGTTTCTCGCAAGAAAAATTTAAAGTTTTTTTTTAAGAGATAAATCTCCTTTTCTTTATTCTTCTTACCAGTCTTTCAAATAACTTTTCTTATTCTGCGGGGTGCAAAAGTAATTCGTTTACTTTAATCTCACAAGCTTTATTTGATATTTTTTTTAAGAAGAATTTCTTCCTTTATATCCGTATCGCTTGCCAGTGTGTCAGTGAACTTGTTCGTTGTTGCGGGTGCAAAAGTAGTGAGTCTTCAGCGTTATTCAATACTTTTTCTTAACCTTTTTTTAATCTATTTTTTAATTAGCTGGAAAAGTGTAACTTGAGTTTTGATTGTTTTGCGTTTTGTACGATTTTGGAGTGTTTTATATTGCTATTTCATAGTTATGGGCTTCTACTCTACTGTTCTTTGACACCTATATATACAAGGACAGTTATCTTGACTACAGATACACTTGTCTTTTCAAATAATTAAATTCTCAATAGTGCTAGATATTCTAAGACGTAGAGTATCCGGGTCCCATTATCTCTTATTATAATATCTCATTAAATAGCAAAGCAATCTCTACCTTATATACTATAGAACGAAACTGATTGAAATATACAATTCTCACCAATGGACTGAATTACTATACATGAAAGCTACCTATATATTAGGTAGCGTTGAAATGTACAACGTCAACATCGCAAACAACCACAGATATCCAGATGATATATGAATTATTACAAGAACCTCTACATGAATCTAAATCATTGACTGCAATTCTATTCCTATCTCTACTAAATCGAAATCATCTTCTCTAAACCTTGATAAAAATAGCATCCATTGTTATTTCATTCAATAGTAAATATATAATATCTAGAAGCGCCGTGAGAAGGACTATTTAAAAATATGAATTTTTTACTAATTGCTTCTGCAACTGCAGCTACCATTATTATTTTACCTTATATATGCAGCCAATCTTACTATTTCGACAGTGGAAGCAGCAAAACTCATAAGAAGTGTAAAAATTAAATATAAATATAATTACCTGCAACAGAAAAGGAAGCAAAACCATGCATTAGAAATTCATAACCAAACTTGCGTAAATTAAATTATACTTAAAACATTCTATTTAAAATGATTACAACCATTCCATATCCCGCGAACAATCTTATCTTTTTAAAAATTCTAATTCTATACTTATCCAATGCGTATAGTTATCAAGTTTTTTTGAGACTTAAAGGAAAAATAAAACCATTAAACAATTTAAAATTTTATATTTGCAGTCCAAATAAAATTTAAACGCACAAATCCTATGGAATATTTAGATTTTGAGCTTCCAATAAAAGAATTAGAAGACCAATTAGCAAAATGCCAAATTATTGGTCAAGAATCAGATGTGGATGTTACTGAAACTTGCACGCAGATTAACAAGAAGCTAGTTGATACTAAGAAAAATATATACGAAAACCTAACGGCTTGGCAACGAGTACAGTTGTCCAGACATCCTAGCAGACCTTACACCTTAGATCATATACGAGCTATTTGTGGTGAAAGTTTCCTTGAACTTCACGGAGATAGAACATTTAAGGATGACAAAGCAATGATTGGTGGTTTGGGTAAAATTGGTGGCCAATCTTTTATGATTGTTGGTCAACAAAAAGGATTTAATACAAAAACACGCCAGTACAGAAATTTTGGAATGGCAAATCCTGAAGGGTACAGAAAAGCTTTGCGATTGATGAAGATGGCAGAGAAATTTAATATTCCTGTACTGACATTAATCGACACTCCTGGCGCATATCCTGGACTAGAAGCTGAAGAAAGAGGACAAGGAGAAGCGATTGCTAGAAACATATTTGAAATGGTACGCTTGAAAGTTCCTATAATTACTGTTATTGTTGGTGAAGGAGCTTCTGGAGGAGCATTGGGAATTGGTGTTGGTGATAAAGTATTCATGTTAGAAAATACATGGTATTCTGTAATTTCACCAGAATCTTGTTCTTCTATATTATGGAAAAGTTGGGAATATAAAGAACGTGCTGCTGATGCTTTAAAATTGACTTCTGCAGATATGAAAAGTCAAAAGCTAGTAGACGATATTATTCCTGAACCTCTTGGAGGAGCGCACTACGACAGAGAGACTACTTTTAAAACAGTATCAGAATATATCTTGAAAGGTTTTAATGAGTTGAAAGATTTATCAACAGAAGACTTAATCGCTCAAAGAATGGCTAAGTACTGTGCTATGGGTGAATTTCAAGAGTAAAAACTTACTTTTACTATATCAATCCGAAGCCTTGCCGTTTCGGATTTTTTTTTGGTTATAAACAAAATTAAGCAAGTTGTAAACAAATATTTGTAACAACTAAATCTTCTTATTTTTATAAATTACGTTACTTTCGTCATATGGAAAATTTCAAGAATGCAAATCCCGCCAAAGCGGAAAAATCATCAGTTATTAGTCTGGAAAAAGGCAAGTTACCTCCACAAGTAATCGATTTGGAGGAGGCTGTTTTAGGAGCCATGATGATTGATAAAAAAGGAGTTGATGATGTAATTGATATTTTGCAGCCAGATGCCTTTTACAAAGAAGCACATAGACATATTTTTGAAGCAATTGTAGAGTTATTTACAGAGACTCAACCAATCGATTTATTGACTGTTTCTGCTCAGTTGAGAAAAAATGCAAAATTAGAGCTAGCAGGTGGAGATTTTTATTTGATTCAGCTTACACAAAAAATATCCTCTTCTGCACATATCGAATTCCACTCAAGAATTATTTTACAAAAGTTTATTCAGCGTAGTTTGATTCGTATTTCAACAGAAATTATCGAGGAATCCTACGATGAGACAACAGATGTCTTTAATCTATTAGATAGAGCTGAATCTAAATTATACGAAGTAACACAAGGAAATATAAAGCGTAGTTCTGAAACAGCACAAAGTTTGGTACTTCAAGCCAAGAAAAAAATTGAAGAAATTAGTAAACAAGAAGGCCTTAGTGGAGTTGAAACTGGTTTTACATTATTAGACAAACTAACATCGGGATGGCAACCAAGTGATTTAATCATTATTGCAGCGCGACCTGCGATGGGTAAAACAGCATTTGTACTTTCGATGGCTAGAAATATAGCTATAGATTATGGACATCCCGTTGCCCTATTTTCTCTTGAGATGGCGTCTGTGCAATTAATCACTCGTTTAATTTCATCTGAAACAGGTTTACCCTCAGAGAAACTTCGTACTGGTAAATTGGAGCCGCATGAATGGACAATGTTAAGTACAAAAGTGAAAAATCTTGAAAAGGCACCTCTTTATATAGATGACACCCCTTCCCTATCCATATTTGACCTTCGAGCCAAAGCGAGACGTTTGGTCTCACAACATGGAATTAAAATTATCATCATTGACTATTTGCAGTTAATGACTGCAGGGGGTAATGGAAAAGGTGGAGGAAATCGCGAACAAGAAATTTCTACTATATCGCGAAATTTAAAAGCGTTAGCAAAAGAATTAAACGTTCCTGTTATAGCATTATCACAATTATCGCGTGCAGTTGAAACTCGTGGATCTAGTAAAAGACCATTACTTTCTGACCTTCGTGAATCTGGAGCGATTGAACAAGATGCTGATATCGTATCATTTTTGTACCGACCAGAATATTATAAAATTGACGAGTGGGATGATGATGAAGCATCTCCAACAACTGGTCAAGCAGAAATCATGATCGCTAAACACCGTAATGGAGGAATCGAAAATGTACGTCTTAAATTTATTGGTCACTTAGGTAAATTTGACAATCTTGATGACTTTAGTGGTGGGTATGATGATTTACCTTCTTCTATGAATCAAGATGAAAATGCCTTTATTACAAAAAACTTACCATCTGCCAATGAGGCTTTTGGAAGTGGTTTTAATGATGATGACGACGATGACGATAGTGATATGCCCTTTTAAATAATCAAATTCCGTAATGCCAGCAGTTTAGAACTAAAAAAGCTTTGTTTTTGCACTTATTGCAAAGACAAAGCTTTTATTTTATATTAATAACGAACACAGCATACCGAAAATCGCCAATATTTTCTTTTTCGAATTTAATTCAGCAAATAATTTAATGGTCCTTATTCCTTACTGAGCGGATAGTGCTATAATAAATTCTAGTATCTTTGAGTAAAATTTTAAATAATGAGTTTCAGAAATACGTTTTTACTACTTCTCGTTTTACTATCTTACTCAGCAAAGGCTTCTTTTGTTTTACTACCAATGGATGATGCTACGCAACAAAATCATCTTAAAGCATATGGAATTACATTTTGGTGTCTCGAAAAAAAATACAAAGCTAGTTGGCTTCTTAATTATCGCGGTGGCTCTTTCTTACTACCAGATGCAGCAGATGTTAGAAAAGAATGTCAGATAAGAGGGGTTAGTTTCGAAGTTCTTTCAGATAGCGAAACAAATACTATCCTAAACGAGATTGCCAGTCCATCTCAAAATATGGAAACGGTAGTACTAGAAAAAGCTCCAAAAATAGCGGTCTATACTCCAAAGGGTAAACAACCTTGGGATGATGCGGTAACATTAGTCTTAACCTATGCCGAAATTCCGTTTACGCCTATATACGATGAGGAAGTTTTAAGCGATCAACTTATAATGTACGATTGGTTGCATTTACACCACGAAGACTTTTCTGGCCAATACGGAAAATTCTACTCCTCATATAAAAGTACTCCATGGTATATTGAACAAAAAAAGAATGCAGAGGATTTAGCCTCTCAATTAGGTTATAGTAAAGTCTCCCGAGAAAAAGGTGCTGTTGCTAAAAAAATTAGAGATTTTGTAATTGGTGGTGGATTTATGTTCGCCATGTGTTCGGCAACCGATAGTTTTGATATAGCACTCTCTGCGGATGGCGTCGATATCTGTGAAGCTATGTTTGACGGAGATCCGTCAGAACCGAATTACCAATCTAAATTAAATTATGAAAACTCCTTTGCATTTAAAAATTTCACTTTAGAAAGGAGACCAGAAAGATATGAGTTTTCAGATATCGACATGACCGAAAAAAGGATAGTTCCTATAGACAAGGATTATTTCACATTAATGCAATTTTCGGCAAAATGGGATGCCATACCTAGTATGTTATGTCAAAACCACACCCAACTAGTTAAGGGTTTCATGGGACAAACCACTTCATTTGATTCCAATTTAATAAAATCAAACGTTTTGCTTATGGGAACTTGCGAGCTTAATGGTGAAGCTCGATATATTCACGGAGAAAAAGGAAAAGGAATGTTCACTTTTTTTAGTGGCCATGATCCTGAAGATTACCAGCATCAGGTTGGAGATGCACCAACAGTTCTGGATTTACACCCAAATTCTCCAGGCTATCGTTTGATACTAAATAATGTTTTATTTCCTGCTGCTAGAAAAAAGAAACAAAAAACCTAAATTCAATGAGATATGTAGGATCAAAAAAGCAGTTCAATTAATTAAGCATTCGAACTGCTTTTTCACTTCTAAAATTGAGTGAATACTCATTTTATACTTAGGAAATACTTATTTCCATTAATATCTGTACCCACAACTTTATTTTTTTTGCCAGCGGGTTCAACTATTATTTCTACAGTTTTCTTTTCGAATTTACTGTAAATTTTCCCCTCACCCAGATTTCCATTAAAATTAAGATTACCACTAACATCATTCCCATGATCATCAATACCAATAGCAGTGTAATCATATCTGTAATCTTCACTTCGGTATCCATACATACCATTTTGAGATTTATTAAGTATCACCCCAAAGGACTCTTTACTTTTAATCGATTTTTCTAATTTTTCATTCTTTTCACATGTTATCAAAAATGGAGTAATACTTATAAATATTAAAAATTTCATGGGGATTTTCATTTTTAGTAGCGAAGGTACAAATGCGCATTGCAACTATATTACGGAAAACCTCAATTTTGACTTTTATTTACAAAAATTTAAAATACAAATTCAGTCTTAAATTATTTTGAACCACTAGGTTTTGATTATGCCTCTATGAATATGTAAAAAATTGTAATAAATTCAAAATACCGAAAAAATAAATCCATTAGAAACTATGGTGAATGAGTATATAAAAAATGATAAAAATTTAAAGTTAACTCCTGCCTCTCAAAACAAAATGCAGTTACTACACCGCATTAAACTATGTTAGATTTTAGAGAAGTTAACAGAGATTCTCCTGACAGATTACACACATAATATAAAATACTGATATTGTATTAATCTAATACTGTATCTTGCTACAAAAAAAATAAACGAAGTTAGAAGTACTTTGTAACAAATAAAGTAGTTTAAATATCTACATCAAAAAAAGATAGATAGTACACTCACTTCTCAATAAGAATCAAAATGATTACATTTATTACAGCGCTTGTCCTATTACTATTAGGATACCTTACCTATGGCAAATTTGTTGACAAAACATTTAAGTCAGATGGAGACAAATCGACACCAGCTCATACTTTAGAAGACGGAGTCGATTTTGTCCCCATGAACAGTAACAAGAATGCTTTTATACAAATCCTAAATATAGCCGGTGTTGGGCCGATTTTCGGACCGATATTAGGGGCTTTATATGGTCCTTCAGCTTTTTTGTGGATTGTCTTCGGATCTATATTTGCCGGTGGTGTTCACGATTACCTAACTGGTATGATTTCGTTACGATTTGGCGGAGCACATTTACCCGCTTTAGCATCACAATTTTTAGGAAAAGCATTTAGTCACATAGTCAATTTTTTTACGCTCTTACTGCTTCTGCTTGTCGGTACAGTCTTCGTTTCGGCACCAGCAAAGATGATAAACGAACTACTCTCGAATGACGCTGCTACTTTACCCCTTATAGTATTGTGTATATTTTCCTACTACATTATAGCAACTGTTTTACCAATTGACAAAGTCATTGGAAAAATTTATCCCGTTTTGGGATTTTTATTACTTGTAAGTGCCGCAGGTATTTGCATAGGTATGTTTCTTTACGGAAATCCAATTCCCGAATTGAATTTTGAAAACATGCACCCAAAAGGAATTCCATATTATCCTGTTATTTTTTTAACGATTTCATGTGGTGCACTATCAGGATTCCACGCTACCCAATCTCCTATTATTTCTCGCACTATAAATAATGAAAAGGACGGCAGAAAGGTTTTTTATGGTATGATGATTGTCGAAGCTGTAATAGCAATGATTTGGGCAGCATCTGCTATGAGTATTACGAATGGTAATGATTTGAGTATACTAATGGAAAATGGCGGACCTGCTGCCGTAGTAAATAAAATTGCAACTGTATTTCTTGGTACAGTAGGCGGAACTATAGCAGTACTTGGAGTGATTGTATTACCTATAACATCTGGAGACACTTCTTTTAGAGCAGCAAGAATGATAATCGCCGACTACCTCAAAATAGATCAAAAGGAATTGAAAAATCGTTTTATGGTAGCTATTCCGATATTTGCCATATCCTACATTTTAACTCACATGGATTTTCAATTATTGTGGAGGTACTTTTCTTGGGCTAATCAAGTGACAGCAGCAATCGCATTATGGATTGGAGCCATTTATCTCTATGAAAAGAAGACGCATTATATAATAGCATTGATTCCAGCATTCTTTATAACATCTGTCGTTAATTCCTTTTTATTCTACGATCCAACAATAGGTTTTGGGTTTGACATCACAACATCAAATTGGATAGGATTGGCAATGACTTTAATGATAACAATTTTATTTTTTAGAGTTATGAAAAAACGTACCGAAAAATCAAATAATATTTAAACGTACAAAATTGTAACCTTTAGGAATTATAATAGTAGTAATAAAAGCCACAGCTAAATCTGTAAAAGAATAAGTTGTGGCTTTTTAAATTATGAATAATAAGTATTAAAATTGCGTACTTAATAACGAGGTTTTACTGCTATATCAAGTAGAAATTTTCGAATCGAATTAACAATTAAAGTTCTAGAAAACTGTGCCTATTCTAATGTCTTTTAAGCTTCGAATTATCATTGCAATTTAAACCTACAGGAATCTTTCACATTCCTCAACTTAGAAATACGATTAATTTCAGACTTTCATCAGGATTAACAATATTTGTTAAACGTTATCACTAATTTTTGAATTAAGCTCATCAGTTTAATTATAGTTCAAGTAGATCTGTAACCAAAACATTATTTTACAAATTCTTTTGAAATATTACTTAACCAAATATCCGCAAAAAAAAAAGACCCAACATAGTTGGGTCTTTTACATCTAAAATGAATAGTTTATAAAACTTCTTCATGATGTTTTTCAATTTCATTCTTTTCAGAGTTTGAAATTGTATCTACTAATACAGGTGTAGCAATAAACAATGAAGAGTAAGTTCCTACCACGATACCTACAAGCATCGCAAAGATAAATCCTCTAATTGATTCTCCTCCAAATAAGAACATAATCAATAACACTCCGATCATCGTAAGTGATGTATTAATCGTTCTACTCATTGTAGAGTTAATCGATTTATTTACAATTTCGCCAAAGTTACCTTTAACTTTTCCATCTAAAAACTCACGAACTCTGTCAAATACAATTACAGTATCATTCATAGAATATCCGATTACTGTTAAGATAGCAGCGATGAAATGTTGGTCAATCTCCATTCCAAAAGGCATGAATTTATAACATAATGAATAGATTCCTAATACGAAGATAACATCATGAGCAACAGCTGCAATTGCACCTAAACCATATTGCCATTTTCTAAAACTAACTAGCAAGTATAAGAATACAATAAGTAATGATCCTAATACAGCCCAGTATGCATTTGTCTTGATATCTTCTGCTACAGTTGGTCCAACTTTTGAAGCTTGAAGAATACCAAACTCTTTACCATCGTAAGCATTTACAAATTTCTCATAAGTCAAACCACTTGTATAATATTTACTTAAAGTTGCATACATTAATTTGTTTACTTCCTCATCAGCTTCAATTCCGTGTTCTTGAACTTTGTATTTTGTAGTAATCTTCAATTGATTATCATTACCAAATATTTTAGCTTCAGCACTACCAAATACTTTTGTTAAATCTTCTTTTACAGCTTCTGCTTCAACTGGTTTTTCAAAACGAACTTGGAAAGTTCTACCACCTACAAAATCTACACCTTGATCTAGACCATTAGTTGCAAGTGAAAAGACACTTACTATAATTACAATTGCAGAAAAAATGTACGTGTATTTTTTTACTCTCAAAAAGTCGAAGTGGAAATTCGTAAAGAAATTTTTCGAAAAATTAGTTACAAAAGACAAATCATTTTTTCCTTGAATATTTTTATCAATAAAAATTCTAGCGATAAAAATAGAAGTAAACAATGAAGTTATAATACCAATTAATAAAGTAGTAGCAAAACCTTTAATAGGTCCTGAACCAAATATGAATAAAACAGCTCCAATTAAAATGTGTGTTACGTTTGCATCTACGATAGATCGCATTGCACCCGTCCAACTGTATGATATCTGCACCGCTTCTGCAAGCGACTTGCCTTCTCTTAATTCTTCTTTTGCTCGTTCATAAATAATAATGTTCGCATCTACTGCTGTACCCATTGTTAATACGATACCAGCGATACCAGGCAAAGTTAAGACAGCACCTAAACTTGCCAATATTCCGAAAAGGAAAAGTAAATTTACTGCCAAAGCAATATTTGCATACCAACCTGCTTTACCATAATAAACCATCATCCAAAGTGATACTAATAACAAACCTACTAACGCAGATGTCGTACCATTTGAAATTGCTTCTTGACCTAAGGATGGCCCTACTACTTCAGACTGAACAATGTCTGCTGCTGCAGGTAATTTACCAGCTCTTAAAACATTTGCTAAATCTGTAGATTCATCTAAAGTAAAACTTCCTGAAATCTCAGATCTTCCACCAGAAATTGGACCTGTAGTAACCCCTGGAGCAGAATAAACAATATCATCTAATACAATAGCGATATTGCTTTTTTGAGAATAAGCTCTACCAGTTAATTCCTCCCAAGTTTTTGCACCTTGACCACTCATTTCGATAGAAACAGATGGTTTTCCTAATTGATCAAAAGATGCATTAGCACCAGTAACCACACCACCACTCATTGAAGCAACATTGTCTCTATTTCCCTTTAAGGCATATAATGCTACTGCTTCAAGTTGTTTACCGTCTTTGTCTTTTAAACTCTCACCAATACCCCAAACAAATTTAGCATAACGTTGATCGGCAGCTAGTAAGATTTTAATATCAGATCTTTTAAAATACGCGTTAATTACTGCAGTATCTTTTGGTGCATACAATCCTAAAACTGGACCACCACCTTGAGATAACATTTTATCAAATAATGGATTATTACCTGCAACAGTCGCAGTAGTATCTTTAGCATCCGTTAATAATGCACTTAAAGAATCTTTAACTACTTTTTTAGTTTCAACTTTGGTTGTTGTAACCTCAGTCTTTTTCAAAGCCTCGTTAGCAGCAACTAGAAAGTTACCAATTTCGTCAATTTTGTAAGTTTCCCAAAATTCTAATTGTGCAGTACTTTGCAACAATTTTTTAATTCTGTCAACATCCTTAGCACCTGGTAATTCAACCAAAATACGTCCAGATTCTCCTAATTTTTGAATATTTGGCTGTGTAACTCCAAATTTATCAATACGTTTTCTTAATACTCCAAAAGCACTTTCAACTGACTCGTCAACTTTTCTTTTGATTACTTTTTCAACATCAGAATCTGACATTTGAAAGTCAACTCCACCTTCACCTTGCAAAGATCTGTTTGCAAAAATATCAGGAGATGCTAATTTTACTGTTCCTTTTGAATTTGCAGCAAAAGCTTCGAAAAAAGCATCTATGTAAGTTTGATTACCTTTTAAGTTAGCAGTAGCATCAGCTAAAGATTTATTAAAAACAGGATTTTTTGAATTGTTTGACAATCCTTTTAATATGTCTTTTACTGAAATTTGCAGTATCACATTGATACCACCTTCTAAGTCTAGACCTTTATTAATTTGTTTGTCTTTTACTTCGTCAAAAGTAAAATCAGCAAATCCTAAGTTAAACACCTTTTCTTTACCAATTGAATCTAGATACTTAAGTTCTTTATCAGGATTATCTCCTGCGAAAGCTTTAGCATCATTTTTAATTTTACTCGAAACAAATGTGAACGAGAGTTGGTAAATACTTACCAATGCAAATAGAATTGCGAAAAATTTAATAAGTCCTTTATTCTGCATTATTACTAAAAATTAATTGTTTTATGTTTATTGATTCTTTTTTTTAGCTCTTAAAATCACTTTTATATTTCCCAATTTATGTTAAAAAACAAAAATATAAAACTGCCTTATTTTTATAAACCGAGCAAATATATAATTATGGTTAAGACTAACCAATTTATTTATTCATTAATATCAAAAAAAAGACTGCAAAACTGCAGTCTTTTTCAAAATATAACGTATTTATTAACCCAGTATAGTTTTTAGGGCATCATTCATTTGTCTAACAGCATCTGCACTCTTCGCAAATAATGCTTTTTCATTATCATTTAATTTAATATCTAATATCTCTTCAACACCATTTTCTCCAATAATACATGGCACACCAATACAAATATCAGATTGGCCATATTCTCCCTCTACATACACAGAGCAGGCGATCATTTTTCGTTGATTGTTTAAAATACTATCTACTAAAAAAGCAACTGAAGCACCTGGAGCATACCAAGCAGAAGTTCCTAATAAACCAGTTAGCGTAGCACCACCTATCATAGTATCGGCAGCTACTTTAGTTAATACATCTTCATCTAAAAATTGCGTAACAGGTATCCCATTGTAAGAAGCCAAGCGAGTTAACGGAATCATAGTTGTATCACCGTGTCCTCCAATAACCATTGCTGATATATCATTTACAGGTTTGTCAAGCGCTAATCCTAAATAAGTTCTAAAACGAGAACTGTCTAAGGCTCCGCCCATTCCTATAATTCTATTCTTAGGTAAACCAGTTGATTTCAATGTTAAATAACACATAGTATCCATTGGGTTTGAAACAATAACAAATATAGCATTTGGTGAATATTCTAAAACACTTTGCACGACAGATTTTACGATTCCCGCATTGATTCCGATCAGTTCTTCGCGAGTCATTCCTGGTTTTCTTGGAATACCAGAAGTAACAACAACAACATTACTGTTAGCCGTTTTTGAATAATCATTGGTTACACCAGATACAGTGGTATTAAAACCTGTATTGGTAGCACATTGCATAATATCTAAGGCTTTCCCTTCGGCAAAACCTTCTTTAATATCCAACAAAACTACTTCACTAGCAATTCCTCTATAAGAAATAACATCTGCACAAGTGGCACCTACATTACCAGCACCTATTATTGAAACTTTCATACTTAATTGAATTTAACGGTTATTTAGTTATCTGTCACCGTAAGTACTATCAAACGGTTGGTACAATTTACTAAATTAAGCGTCAATATTAGCATAAACTGCATTTTTTTCAATGAACTCTCTACGAGGTGGTACCTCGTCACCCATTAACATCGAAAATACTCTATCTGCCTCAGCCAAACTATCAATAGTTACTTGACGTAAAGTTCTGAAATTCGGATCCATTGTCGTTTCCCACAATTGTTCTGCATTCATCTCTCCAAGACCTTTATAACGTTGAATACCTGCACTACCACCCATTCTTTCATTGGCTTGATCACGTTGCAAGTCATTCCATGCGTATTCTTTTTTGTTTCCTTTTTTAACTAAGTACAAAGGTGGCGCAGCAATATAGATATGCCCTTCTTCAATTAATTCTTTCATAAATCTAAAGAAGAACGTTAATATTAAAGTAGAGATATGACTACCATCGACATCGGCATCACACATAATGATTACTTTGTGGTAACGCAATTTCGAAATATTTAAGGCTTTACTATCTTCCTCTGTACCAACGGTAACTCCAAGAGCTGTAAAAATATTTCGGATTTCTTCGTTTTCAAAAACTTTATGGTGCATTGCTTTCTCCACATTCAAAATTTTACCACGCAAAGGTAAAATAGCTTGAAATGCACGGTCACGACCCTGTTTTGCCGTTCCCCCTGCCGAATCTCCCTCGACAAGGTATACTTCACATTTTGCAGGATCTTGCTCTGAACAATCAGACAATTTTCCTGGCAGTCCACCACCACCCATTACGGTTTTGCGTTGTACCATTTCACGCGCTTTCTTCGCTGCGTGACGCGCTTGAGCTGCCAAAATTACTTTTTGAACAATGATTCTCGCATCATTTGGATTTTCTTCCAAATACGCTTCAATCATATCACCCACTGCTTGACTTACTGGAGAAACTACCTCTCTATTTCCTAGTTTGGTTTTTGTTTGTCCCTCAAATTGTGGCTCAGCAACCTTTACAGATATAATTGCTGTCAATCCCTCACGGAAATCATCCCCAGAAATATCAAACTTCAATTTATCCAACATTCCAGATGCATCTGCATATTTTTTCAATGATCTTGTAAGACCAGTTCTAAAACCTTGCAAGTGTGTTCCTCCCTCATGTGTGTTGATATTGTTCACATAAGAAAAAATATTTTCACTATAACTCGTATTGTAAATTAAAGCAACTTCAACTGGAATGTCACCTTTATCATGATCCATCGAGATTACATGAGCAATAATCGGCTCACGGTTCCCGTCCAAATACCTAATGTATTCTTTTAATCCTTCGTTCGAATGAAATACTTCTGAAATAAAATTACCGTCTTTATCTACTTCTCTTTTATCCGTAAACGTAATTGTAATTCCTTTATTCAAGAAAGACAACTCACGCATACGAGCAGACAGAGTATCATACGAGTACTCAATAGTTTGTGTAAAAATGGTTGGATCTGGATAAAAAGTAACAATCGTTCCTCTTTTTGTCGTTTCACCAATTTGTTTTACTGGGTATAATGCTTTTCCTTTTTCATATTCCTGCTCATACACTTTACCATCACTACTGTGAACTGTAGCGGTTAAATGTTGCGATAAAGCATTTACACACGAAACACCGACACCGTGTAAACCTCCAGAAACCTTATACGAATCTTTATCAAATTTACCCCCTGCTCCAATTTTGGTCATTACCACTTCTAGAGCCGAAACTCCTTCTTTTTTGTGCATTCCAACCGGAATACCACGACCATTATCTTCGACAGAGATAGAACCATCTTCATTAATATCAACTCGAATCGTATCACAATGGCCTCCCATTGCCTCATCGATAGAGTTATCTACAACTTCATAAACTAAATGATGAAGACCTCGAACACCTACATCTCCAATATACATGGAAGGACGCATCCTTACGTGCTCCATTCCTTCTAACGCCTGAATACTATCTGCTGAATAATTATTTTCTTTCTTGATTTCTTCGCTCATGTTTTTTTAATCTAAAAATGTATTATTTTTTGTCTAACGAACAAATATATAAAAACAGAATTTATATCTAGTCAAAAATTGGCTTTTAACCCTTTAAGTTATTAACAAAAACTGTGAATTTCATTAGCAAAAGTCTATAGTAACAACAAAAAACTATAATCTCTTTATTTCTAAATAACGATTCTCATTTGGGCGTGCCACCGCTAAACAAAGAGGCTTACTAATTAGTGCGCTTATTAAACCCCTTTGCTTAGCGCTGTCGGGCTATCCATGCTACTGCGGTAGCTTATTCCTATCCCTCACGTATAATCGTGCATACTACTCCACAAACAACGTTCATAAAAATTAATTTCATGCAATACTCGACTACTCCCTGAAATCAGTGTGTTAATTAAATTTGAAAATACTAACAACAGTTTGTACTTTTGCCGCATGAATGATAATTTTGTAAATGAATATTTCGGAATCGGAATATTAAACGGGAAAACTCCTGAGAACTTAGGTGTTTTATGGCGATCTGCTCAAAACCTTGGGGCGAGCTTTATTTTCACCATCGGAAATCGTTATGCCAAACAAGCTTGCGACACCCACAATGCTGTAAATGCAATTCCGTATTTCCATTATGAAACTTTTGAAGATTTCTTCAAAAACCTACCCAAAGGCGCTCGCCTAGTTGGCGTAGAACTTGATGAAAGAGCCACTGATTTAGAAACATTTGAACACCCAAGACGTTGCGTGTACCTACTAGGCGCAGAAGACAACGGACTCTCAAAAGCAGCCATTGAAAAATGTCATTTTTTAGTAAAATTCAAATCCCATTATAGCTTGAATGTATCGGTTGCAGGGAGTATTGTGCTTTATGATAGAGGGCTTAATAAGCCGAGGTCTTAAAAAAACAACAAAAATCAATTTCAATAGCAATAAAAAAAATCCAAAACAAACATTTAAAATGCTGTTTTGGATTTTATAATTTTAATTTCAATTAACAATTACCATTGAAATTGACTTCTGAACTAAATTTATTACTTACTCAATTGATACTTATTAATTAGCACAGATGCAGAAATATTTAAAACTCTTTCCAATTCTCTAATCATATCTACAGTTAATCTTTTTTTCTTGCTTAAAATTTCTGAAACACTTCTTTTACCACCAATAATACCAACCAAATCCTTCTGCTTAATATTCATTTCTTCCATTCTTATTTTTATTGCCTCGATTGGATCTGGAGCTTCAATTGGAAAAAATTGGTTCTCATAATTTTCGATTAGCATTGATAAAATTTCAGCTTCATCTCCTTCAATAGAATTAGGTATAGCATCAAAAATCACTTCTAGTCTCTCCAAAGCCTTTTAGTAATCATTTTCTGTTTTAATAGGTGCAATTTTGATAATTCTAAATTTTAAATTGTGTCAGCATTAATTTTATCATATTCAGTCATTTAAATCACATAATTTGCTTCATAAAGTCTCCGATTTTGACATTGTGTTTGTCATTCAGCGACTGACAAAAATTAGAACATACGACAGTTAAAAAACGAGAATCACTACCTCAAAGTCGGAGACATTGCAGAGCAGGGAATGGAGCCGTAGATAGCTCAGGACAGATCTTATGATATGATGAATTTCCAGCACTCAGGTGATTTATATGATAGTGATGAAAATCACCATTGTTCATATTGCCATAAATCTCCTTGTATATGTAGTGATACAAATTAAGAGAAAAATTTCTTAAGCATTTATATATTATTTAGATTTATAATATGGGTCTAAAAAAATTGAAGATTTAAGAATTATTTCTTTATATATTTCCACAAAATAGATTGCATTCCCTTTGTATTTATCATAATCCGCAAATTCTAAATAGAATAAGAAATTTGGGTATTCCTTTTTATCAACAATTTTAACTTCATTATTTATTACAATTACTTTTGTGTTTACATTATTAATAGGTCTATCCTCTTCAACTATCGGACAATATTGACTTGTATAAAACCCTGTCCTTTGGTTAAACTTTCTTGCTTGACCAACTAAATAAACCAAATGAGGCATAGCTAAAAGCTGATCATTGTAGATTATTGAGTTTTCTGAAAAATTAAATTGTAAAAGCTTACCAAATTTTTCATATAATTTCAACCTTTCATCTGTAGCAAGTAATCGATTTGGATATTTCCACAAAAGTTGTGCAAGTTCCAAATCAATTTTATCAATATTTATCTTTATATGTTTCATTGTATTTTTGGTTTAAAAAAGCAACAATTCTCTAAAATATAAAAAAGTCTAAAATAAAATATAAGTTAAGTCATTTTTTTTTTAATAAATATAAATTCCCTTCCAGCATTAATAAGATCTGCGTCGACTTAGCATAAATCTAAACTGAGGTTAACAATACATATAACAGATTTGTAATCTATACCAGCATAGATAAGCTGATTTAATTCCATATATAAAAAAACCGAGCAATTTCTCGGTTTTTTTTATACAGAATCAAATATTATTTTTTATTTAATTTTTTATTTAAATTGAAATTGAAATTTGACCTTTGACTTTTGACTCATAAAACCTTTATTTCCTCAAAATCCTAACATTCATCTCTTCTACTTTTCTGTCTGATAATAGTGATGGTGCTCCAAATAATAAATCTTCACTTGAACCTGTCTTCGGGAAAGCCATAACTTCACGAATAGAAGCTTTTTTCTCCAAGATCATCATCAAACGATCAATTCCCCATGCGATTCCACCGTGTGGCGGTGCACCGTATTGGAAGGCTTTGTACATCGTTCCTACACTCTTCATCATCTCTTCTTCGTTGTAACCCATGTTTTTATAAGTCGCTTCAAGAATTTCCGATTTGTGCGCACGAACAGATCCTCCACCTATTTCATAACCGTTTAAGATGATGTCATATTGCTGCGCAATGATTGATCCTATTTCATTTTCGTTACCATCCATGTGTTTCTTCAAATCATAAATAGCAGGCATTGAGAACGGGTTGTGTGTAAACGTCCATCTACCTTCGTCTGTTTTTTCAAACATAGGAAAATCAATTACCCAAGCCGGGCGTAATTCTTTCGGATTAATCAAATTCAACATTCTACCCATTTCTTGACGAACAGCATCCAAAGCTTTATTAGCCGTAGCATAATCTGCTGCCGAAAAGAATACAATATCTCCTACTTGAGCATCCGTAGCTTTTATAATTCCAGCTGCGATTTCTTCCCCTAAAAATTTAATAATTGGAGATTGCAAATCTTCTTCATTAACAATAATATACGCTAATCCACCTAAACCGTGTTGTTGTGCAACAGCTGTCAAGGTTTCAATTTGTCCTTTAGACATACGTTTGTTTCCTTGCTCTGCAGCCGAAACTTTGATACATTTTACAATTCCACCTTCGTCAATTGGTTTAGAGAATACTTGGAAAGTAGTGTCTTTTACAATATCGGTGATGTCTTGCATTTTTAACCCGTAACGCAAATCAGGTCGGTCACAACCATAAAAATCCATCGCGTCTTTATAGGTAATGACAGCAAACGGATGTAAGATCCATTTTTTGCCGTAAATTTTGGTTACTATTTCATTAAACATTTTAGTATTCAAATCGATAATTTGCTGCATACTCGCGTATGCCATTTCGATATCCAATTGCGTAAATTCGGGTTGACGGTCTCCACGAGAATCCTCATCTCTAAAACAACGTGCAATTTGGAAATATTTCTCATAACCACTCACCATCAACATTTGCTTGAACTGTTGTGGCGCTTGTGGAAGCGTATAAAACAAGCCTGAACCCTTTCGAGTAGGAACAATAAATTCACGTGCTCCCTCATCGGTACCGGCGCTCAAAATTGGTGTTTCTATCTCTAAGAACTCTTCGTTATCCAACATGTCACGCAATAACTTGATTACTTTATGACGGTTAACAATTGCTCTTCTCACCTCTTCATTTCTATGATCTAAGAATTTATATTGAAAACGAATGGCTTCGTTTGTCTTAGCTGCTCTTTTGATTTCAAACGGCAATGTTTTAGACAAATTTAATATCTCTAAAGCAGAAGTTTCCAATTCTATTTTACCAGTTCGTAAGCCAGCATTGTAATCATCCTCATTACGACCCACTACAATTCCCGTTACCGAAATAACCGACTCTGGTTTTAATTTTACTAGTTCATCAATATTTGCAAATGACTCTCTACTAATACGAACCTGAAAAATTTCATAGCTTGAATCACGTAAATCAATAAACATCAAATCTCCATGGTCACGAACACTAGCTACCCAACCTGACAACATTACTTCTTCTTTAATGCTTTCTTCAGATAACTGTGAAATCTTGTGTGTTCTATAACTGTCTTTTATAATAATTGGAACCTCGGGAAGTGTTTCATCCTGTCCTTCTTTGTTTGCCACTGTAATTGAATCGGCTACTTTTTCTGCAGCCTCTTTCTTTTCTGCTACGGCAGCAGTACCCAATTGATCTAAAATAATTTTACGAATTACTTTCCCATCAGCACCTTTACCTACTACTCCTAATACTTTACCAACTAAGATTCCAGCTTTACCTTCGTTACCCGCTTTTATATCATTGGCAACAACTTCATTTTCACAAATTACCTTAGCAATAACTTCTTGAATTTTATCCTCAGATATAATGTTGTCTGCAAAATATTTATTGTAATCAAAATTTTGATCTTTTAAATAACCTGCGATCGCATTTTGAACTAATACTGCGGTAATTTTTTCTGATTTAAACAACACAAATATAGTTGTCAAATGAGCAATATTTCTGATTTTGATATAATCTTCCGCCTTGATATTATTTGCCAAAGTTTTGGCTACAAATGACGGATCGTTAATTTTATTATTTAAAGTCACAAAAGTCCTAGAACGCAAAGCATCAGCCGTGAAAAATTTTGCGTCTTGTGGCAAAACACCACCATTTATCAAAATAGATTCTACTGCATAAGGCAAAGCACTCGTGTCTACAGAAATAGCATCAATCTCTGCTTTGATATTCACGAAAGGCAAATCTGGCTCCGAAATGAAACGGTAATCTGCTTCAAATTCTTTCTTACGCATTACTTTGGTTTGCTTCAAATCTGCATCCCATAAGACGGTCGTTTGATCAGGCCTGAATGCTTTATTTTCGATAAAATAGTTGAATTGCTTCTCTACCTCTTCTTTCAAAGCTTCGACCATAAACTTAAACGAGTTCAAGTTTTTAATCTCCGTTCGTGGGTTCAAAACATCCGAATTGATTTTACGTAAGGATACTGAAACATCCGATTTGAATTCTCCTTTTTCTAGATTGGCTTCAGAGATTCTCAAATTTTGAACAATACGTTGAATGTATTGTGCATAAGTAGATGCATCTTCGATATTGCGAACACATGGATCAGTAACAATTTCGATTAACGGCACACCCGCTTTATTAAAATCAACTAGCGAAGTTTTCTTTTCGTGCATCAATTTGGCAGCATCCTCCTCAATATGAACCTGAGTAAGTGTCACTGTAAATTGAGAACCGTCATTACGATAACAAGACACATGACCATCAGGAATGATTGGATTGTGAAACTGCGTTATTTGAATGTTCTTCGGATTATCGGGATATTCATAATGCTTTCTATCCCAAGATATCACTTCATTACTAAAAGTTGATTCTACCGCTTTTCCAAAATAAATCGCTTTTGTAATTGCTTCTCTATTTAGGGCAGGTAAAACGCCCATTTGTCCTGTACATACAGAACATATATTTTCATTTGGTGTTTCTATTTCTTGATTTGGACAAGAACAAAACAACTTGGTTTTGGTATTCAATCGAACGTGTGTTTCAAGTCCAATTACCAATTCTAAATCGTGGGCTTTTAATGCCTCAGTTAATTGCTCCAATTCCATTATATCGTATCTTTTAAGAAGTTTGCAAACTTCAACACTAATTCATCATTATTTTTTGCTGCTGTAATCTGCAGTCCTGTAGGCGTACCTTGTGGCACAGTCATCGTTGGTAATTGTCCCAAGCTAAAACCTACTGTATAAGCATCAGACAAGTACATTGCCAATGGATCTTTCAAACTGTCTCCAATTTTAGGAGGTGTGCTTGGTGTCACTGGTGACAATATAACATCTACTTCTTCAAAATCTTTACTGAAGTTTTCAGAAATTTGATCTCTTAAAGCTAGCCCTTTTAAATATATTTCATCCGAGAAACCTTGCGATAATACTTGGTTCCCTCCTACAATTCTACGTTTAGTTTCTTCCGAAAAGTTTTCAGAACGTGTCACTGCATAAGTTTCGATTAGATTCTCTGCTTCGATACGATTACCATAATTGGTTCCGTCTAGGCGAGATAAATTAGAGGCCGTTTCAGCCATTGCTAGCGTATAATAGGTAGAAACTAAGATATCCGATTTAAAGAAATCCAGTTCTTTTACTGTAATACCTTTAGCTTTAATTTTTTCGATAGCTGCTAGAAAGTCCGCTTTCACTTGTACGTCAATAGCATCATTTTCGACAAAATTCTTAAAATAACCAATCGTTTTTACTTCTGATGCCGTAATCGCATCTTCAGAAATTTCGTTTGAGTTAATTGAAGTTTGATCTTTTGGATCTTTACCGCTAATAACATTCAGTACAATTCGAATATCTTCAATTGATTTAGCCAATGGTCCTACGCAGTCTGTAGAAGATGCATACGCCATTAATCCAAATCGCGATACTCTTCCGTAAGTCGGTTTAAAACCATAAATAGCATTGTATCCAGCAGGCTGACGAATCGAACCTCCTGTATCTCCACCAATAGAAAAAACAGTGTACTCTTTTGCTACATTCACAGCAGAACCTCCACTAGATCCTCCTGCCACTAATTCTGGATTAATTGCATTTTTAACCGCTCCAAAAATGGTATTTTCGCTAGAAGAACCATGACCAAAACTGTCGCAGTTTTCTTTTACCAATGGAATAGCACCTGCATCCAATAATTTCTGAATAGCAGTTGCTGTATATGGAGATTTATAATTTTTAAGTAATTCGGAGCTTGCCGTTGTGTATGTTCCTTGCACCATATACACATCTTTAATTCCAAACGGAATTCCCTCTAATAAACCAATAGTTTCTCCGTTAGCAATTTTAACGTCTACTTTTGCGGCTAAATCTAGCGCCAATGTGTCCAATAAAGAGTTTACCGAGTTGTATTTATTTTCTTTAATCAAGTTCAATTTTTCTTGTACCAAAGCAGTACAAGTTATTTCTTTCGACACCAATTGCTGGTGTATTTTTTTTATCTGAGAATCCATTTTATCCTTCTATAACTTTAGCAACTACTAAAAAACCATTTTTCTTGTTCGGAAAATTTTCCAAAATAAGTTGTTTTTCGATAGCCGAACTCTCTACCACAACGTCTTCCCTTAAATCACTAACAAATACCGCATTACGATTGACATTATTTAAAGTATTATTTGTAGGATGTGCATTTTTGATTACATCAAATAATTTGTTCACGGACTCTGAAGGCTGTGCTCCTTTAATACTCGACAAAATGTCGACTGTCATTGTTTTGCTCATAATAATGTTTCGTTTTTAAAGACTAACTTTTAAGGTGGCGAATTTACAAAAGTTTTATTAGGGAATCCTATTTTTTTGATGTTTTCGGTTATTTAAAAGCGGTTAATGCTATCAATATGTAACAGTTTTAATATTTTTTCTATACTTTTTCACAAAAAGAATAGAAGTTCACAAAAAACAAAATAGTTATTCAACAGTTTCAACCAAATAAGTTGTCCCATTAATTTCAAATGTAAATCCTACCTTATTCCCCATCAACTTATTCCCTAAGGGGGCTTGGGGTGACAAAGCAATAATATTAATTCCTTCCATATTTATCTTTGGCAATGCCAGTGATAGGTAAAGGTAAATTCCATTTGCTTTGACTAGGCTTCCCAAGGAAATAGTTTCGGCGCTAATCTCAGGATTAATTTTCTCTAAAACTCCTTTTTGATCTAAAACCTCAGCAAGTTTCCTGTTTAATTTCTCTTGTTCGATATGCATCATTGACAAAGCCGTTTCATGTTTATCTCCTGCTGATCCTTTGGCATCGTTTTTTGAATCTTCTGTCAGTCCTGAGATCATATCTCTAAAAACATCAATTCTATCTTGTACTAGTAATGTATAGTGTGTATGTATTTTTTGTTTGAAAGTCATTTTGTATGATATAGCTTGACGGTAAAGATACAAAGGTTGTGTGTTTTATTTGAATCATCTTAACCGACAATTTTATTAAAAAAAGAAACACGATACACAAAAGATATAAATCTTACTGTGTATCGTGCTTATTATTACTAAGTGTTATAATCCAGAATCGCGTCTAAAAATCAAATTTATAATTAGCTCCTAATACGATTTGAAAACCTTGTACAGGATAATTCAACCATTTTTGATAACCATTATTTGTTATATTATTCGATTTTAAAAATCCTGTTAAACGGTCGCTGTGTTTGTAACCTAAGTGCGCATTCACATCAAAATAACTACCCAATTCTGTAGCTGATGATGTCACGTTTTGTAAATTATCCATACGCTCACCCACATAAAACACTTGAGCACCAACAAACCATTTTGGAGTAATATTTACATCTAGATTAGACTCCACTTTTACTGTTGGTAAATTCCATGCTTCTTGCTCAAAACTATTTTTGAAACTATTAAATGTACCTGTTAAACCAAAAGCAATATTTTCAGTAAAATTAGCTTTCACATTTCCAGTAAAACTCAATGTTTTTACATTGTCATATACTACTTGAAAAGCGTTTCCGTAAGCGTATGATTCATTTGTAATCAATTCATTGTAGTCGCTACTTTTATACAACGCCTTGTTTTTCTCATTAAGATAAGATGCTTTAATATTGTAGCTTACATTGTTTGCTAATTTACCTTTTAATCCAGCATAAATATCAAATTGTTTATCAGTTGGCTTGATAAAATTAGCTGCATTTCGATCTCCAATTGTTGGTGATAAAAAAGGATTCCCATCTACAAACTGCTCGTATGAATTTTGCTCTAAGCTCCCTTCTGCTCCAGCATAGAAAATCATCAAATCACCAACTACATTGAGCGAAGCCGTAACTTGTGGATAGACGAACAAGGTTCCTCTGCTGTTTTCTCCATCAATACTGTAAAAAAGTCCAGCACCTAAATCTAAAGTCCAGTCGTCTTTAAGCATTATAAAACTAGGTTGAACTCCAATATTTGTGTAGCCATATTGTATGGCTTCTGTATTTGTTTTGTTATAATCGTTTTCGAAAGTACCTCCTACGTAGTCAACAATTAATTTTGTTTTTACAAGTTCTTCTTTTACCTCAAATTCGATAGTTGGTTGCGCGATAAACCTATTTTCACTTGAACCATAATTATCAGAGAAATGGCTATATTTCAAACTAGCTTGATTTAAAAAACCTTCTTTAAATGAAAATCTACTTCCTAAAGAAAAAGTATTATATCCATGTTGTGGGTCAATTGTATTAATCACATTATTTCTGTCAGCATCGGATAATGAACTACCAAAATCTTGAGGTAAACCATACCAATTATAACTTTGATTTTTGTATCCTAAGTCTAAGTTCATAGACATATTATCATAATTAGCACCGTACGTTAAGTCAATAGCTGTATCGTAATAATCTGTATCGAAAGGTGTGTTTTTGATTCCTCCCTGTGAAGATAGGTGGCGAAACATCCCTCCTACATAGTCATTATTATTTAATTCCTTGTTTACAAAAAGTTCGGCATTAATAGTTCCGAAATTCCCAATACCTAAGGTTGCATAATTATCATACAAATGCGCCTGTTCCGTTTTATCTACTCCTTCTGCTTTACCTTTCAAGGGTGCAAATGTTGAGGCTACAGGAAACGAGAAAATGGAATATTTAATTGTTTCTTTCTTTGCATTTCCGTCATCTTCTAAGGATGGAATTTCTTTAATTTTGTTAGCATCAGATATTGTTGGACTGTACGATTTTGTTACAGTCACTTCCTCTGAACCTATGTTTCCATCTCTCTTTTGAGCAACTGATACTTGAACAGTAAATGCTACTATCGCTAAGGCTATATTATTTTGGAAATTAAATTTCATATTTTTTTTCTTTTGATATTCGATCAAAATCGAAATGCTTATTTGATTGCTTTTGCTTTAACTTACCTTTTTTATTTACTCTTAAACTTAATTTTGAATCGATGAATTTGTTTTAGACTCTTGAGATTTGATTGCAGCTAATTCCGTTTTAGCTTCTGCAACTACTTCTGGAAAATCTGTAAAATTCTGAATCACATTATCTAAAATATAAGTCGCTTGAAAACTATCTTTTAAACCATAAAAGTTTTTAGCCATAACAACCAATCCTTTTGCTCCAAAATAGCGGTAGCTAGAGTAACTTTTAGCAATTTTTTGCACGGTACTATTAGACGCTTCAAATTTACCATCTTTGTTTTTGAAATAAGCATCATAATACAAAGCCTCTGCTGCTAATTCTCCTTTTGCAATAGTTAATAATTTTGCATATCCTGCTCTAGCTTTCGTTTCATCACCTGTCTGTATAGCTGAACGCGCAATAATTATTTGAGCATCACTTTTCACATTATCATCAATTTTAGAAGCATTCAATACTTTCTCTGCATAAGTCACAGAGTTAGCGTAATCCTTTTTATCATAATAACATTTCATCAAATTTGACTGAGCAAAAATTTTATTTTGACTAAGCTCTGCTTCATTTTCTAAACGCAATAAAGTACTTATCGCTTTTGTTTTGTCAGTATTCTTTAAATAAATTTGACCCAAACGTGTCAATGATTGTTCTGTAAATTCATTACGAGATTGACTTACAACATATTCGTAATTTGCAACCGATTTGCTTTCTTGTCCTTCTGCAAAATAAGTTTGTGCTAAATAAAAATTAGCTTGCAAGCTATGCAGTCCTCTAGGGAAACTAGCTATATAAGCATTAAAACCTGAAATAGCTTGTGCATTATTTTTTTGACTATACTGTTTGTTTGCCGATTCAAAGCTATCATTATCTAAATCTGCATCTGTAACAGCTACGAAGTCTAAAGTACGTACCCAGGTAGCATATTCATCAACGTGACCATTATCTACATAAATCAATCTTGCTGTTGAAACTGCTTCAAGTGCTTCTGGTGTTTTTGGAAAAGCAGCAGCCACTTTCTTTAATTTGGTTAAAGCCAACTCATTTCTGTCTGAGTTATAATAAACCAAACCTTGTTTCAAGATAGCTCGTGGAATAAAAGAGCTGTTTTTATATTCTTCTATTAAACGATCATACGTTTTAATAGCCAAATCTTGTTTGTTTGTGGCCACATAGGTATTACCCAATTCATACAATGCATCATCTCTGTAGTTTGATTTTGGATATTGTTTGATGAAGTTATTAAGTTCTTCAATTTTTTTATCACTCTTCCCTACAAAACCATAACACAATGATTTTTGATAATAAGCATAATCTGCATCAAAATCATTGTACTCAATTACTTTGTTATACGATTCCATTGCTGGATAATACTTCGAGTTAACAAAATTACAGTCACCCAAACGCAAGTAAGAATCGTTTAAACGGTCTTTATCGCTTTTTGAATTATCAATTTGATTCTTAAAATAAATAGCTGCTTGATCGTAGTCCTTTACTTTGAAGTATCCATAAGCTATATTATAATTAATGTTTTTATATTCTGGTGTTTTTGATGCAGCACTCATTGCTGCAAATTGTTTGAAACTTAGCAATGCATTTTTATAATCATCAAGAATATTCTCCGTTTCCCCTTTCCAGAATGTTGCTCTGGCAGTAAATTCAGCATCAACTTGATTTTCCAACGATTTTTTAAACATTCCTGCAGCACCCAAATAACCTCTGTTGGTATACAGTTCTAACCCCTTATAAAAAGTTACTTTTTGATAAGCACCTTTATTTTCTGGTCTTTTATTTTTCTCTAATAAAACGAGCGCTTCAGTATAATTCTTAGATGAAATATAGGAATCAATTAATAATTTCTCAATAACTGCTCTATTACTGTTATTTGGATACTTTGTTATAAATCCTAGTAAAACCTCAGGAGTACTCGTGTATGAATTTCCAATATCATAACTCAATTTTGCATAGTTAAGACTTGCGTCTTCTTGAATTGCCATATCAAATGACATTTCTGATGCGTTTTTGAAAGCATTTAAGGCTTCTTGTTTTTTATTGAGGTTTAAATAACTTTCCCCCAAATGATAATAAGCATTTTGAGAAACACTGTCCTTACCTCCAATAATTTTATTAAACTGCGTGATTGCTTTCTCAAAATCATTTTGCTTGTAATATGCATATCCCAACTGGTAATAATCAGTATTATTCCATTTACCTCTTGAACCTTTATAAAGGGTTAAATATGGAATGGCTTTATCATATTTTTTTTGATTAAAATAACTCTCACCAATAATTTTATTCAGTTCAGATTTTTCTGCAGGAGTGGATTTTGCCATTGCCTTTTCTCCTAATACAATCGCTTGATCAAAATTACCTTGCTTGAAATTCATGTCAGCCTGGTAATATGAAAGTTTCTCTTTGTATTTTTCGTCTCCGGAAACAGCATCAAAGTATTTATTAGCTTGAGCATAATCATTACCTTCATAAGCCATAAAACCTAAGTAATATTTAGCTTGAGAACTATATACTGGAGATTTCTCCACTTTGTTAAAATAAGTCGCTGCTCCTTTTTTGTCATTAGATGCAAATAAACTATAACCTTTTTGAAAGTTATATTTATCGCGTCCTTCATAGCTTAACTGCGATTCATTAACAGCAGCAAAAGCTTTTAAAGCTTCTGAATAATTTTTTTGCTCGAAATAGTAATGAGCGATTTCAATATTAGCCTGATTACTCTTAGCGCTAGTAGGATAATCAGTTAAAAAACGATTAATTAATTCCTCAGCATCTCCACGATTTAATCGAATGGCACAACTGGCAGTATAGTACGCGCAGTCTGCAAGTACTTCTTGATTTTTATTTGCCAAGTATACTTTTGTAAAAAGTGTTTGTGCAGAAGCAAATTGGCCATCTCTGTACAGTAATACAGCTTTGTCGAAGTCTTTTAAATCATGAGTATATACAGCTGATTTTTGTGCAGAGAGAGTCATTGCATTTGCAAAAGCCAACAGAATGTAGAGCCTAGAAAATTTACGCATTGTGTTTGTTTTTTTTATCTATTCAAAAGTATTACATTATACGGTTTATAACGAACTGAAAATCACATTTATTATAAACATTAGTAAAACAATGTCCGTTTTATGACGATTTATCCGAAAATACCGCGTTCACTTATAGCAAAAACAATGCCTTTTTCTATTGTTCTTAATTTAAAAGTGATCGAATAAAACTATTTTAAAAGTGCTTCTTACATATTGATAAAATATATTTTGAATCCAAGCGTTAACTTCTTACTTTTACCCAATAAATTATACATAATATGTCTCTACCAATTCTTTCATTAAAAAACGTGACCATCTCACAAGAAGATAAAATCATTTTATCAAACATCAATTTGGAGGTTAATCGTGGTGAATTCATCTACATCATCGGAAAAACAGGATCAGGAAAAAGTAGTTTAATGAAAACACTTTATGCGGATTTACCTTTGAGAGATGGAGAAGGAAATATAGTAGAATTTAATCTTGTAGGACTTAAGGACAATGATATTCCGTTTTTGAGAAGAAAAATTGGAATCGTATTTCAAGATTTTAAATTACTTCCAGACAGAAGTATTCGTGAGAACATGTTATTTGTTTTAAAAGCCACAGGATGGACTGTTAAAGACGAAATGGATCGTAAGATCGATGAAGTACTTGACAAAGTTGGTATGAGAACTTATGCAGATAAAATGCCACACCAAATTTCTGGTGGTGAGCAACAACGTGTGGCAATTGCTAGAGCTTTATTAAATGATCCAGACTTGATTCTAGCCGATGAGCCTACAGGTAATCTTGATCCTCAAACTTCAACTGAAGTACTTGAAGTGTTGCGTAAAATTAATGACAATGGTAAGACGATAATAATGGCTACACATGATTACGCCTTATTAATGAAATATCCAGCCAAAACATTAAAGTGTGAAGATTCTAAAATCTTTGAAGTGGTGCAAAGGACGGTTTAATTTATTTTATAGTATAAAAAAAATATTAAACTAAATGCTTTCAATTTTAATAACGATATACAACTACAACCTTTATCCCGTAGTTCAAGAATTACACAAACAATGCAACTCGCTAGATATTGAATTTGAAATTTTAACTCAAGATGATGCTTCAAACTCAAAGTTAAATATTGAAAACGAAAAAATAAATTCACTTTCAAATTGCAACTTTACTATTCTAACTAAGAATGTAGGTTATAGAGAGAACAAAAATCTCTTAGTACAAAAATCAAAGTACGATAACTTAATAATAATGGATGGTGATTGTAGTATAATTAGCAATTCGTTTATAAAAGACTACGTACAAAACATCGGTAAATATGATGCTGTATATGGTGGTAGAAAGCACTCTGACACTTGTCCTTCTGGTAATCAAAAATTAAGATGGAAGTATGGCAAATTTATTGAGGACAAATTATCCATTGATAGATTAAAAAAACCATTTCAATCATTACTTTTTAATAATATCTTAATTTCTAAAAACTGTTTTAATCAAGTCAAATTTGATAGTAGTTTTACAAAATACGGACACGATGACACACAATTTTCGTATCAACTCCTTTTACATAAGAGTAATATTCATCATATAGAAAATCCTGTAGAGCATAATGACATTGACACCAATCTAGTTTACATCAATAAAACAAAAAACTCACTTGAAAATTTGAGAGTTTTATTTGATGAAAATAAGATCGATAAAAAATACGTTCGAATAATGTATCTCGTTTTTTTGCTACAAAAGGTAAAAGTGTCATTCTTAATTACATCTTTGTATTCTTTATTTGAAAAAAGATTGATGGCAAACTTAAAAGGAAAAGAACCCAGCTTATTTGCTTTTAATTTATTTCGAATAGGGTATTTATGTCAGCTTAAACAATAGAAATATGCTATTATTTACTATCATAATTCCATTATACAACAAAGCGGATTATATTGAAAATACGATACAAAGTGTCCTGAATCAAACTTATAATAATTACGAAATCATTATTATAAATGACGGTTCTAATGATGAAAGCGTTGCAAAGGTTGCGTCCATTAATGACAATCGAATACTAATTTACCATCAAAAAAACCAAGGTGTTTCTGTAGCTCGAAATTATGGAATTGAAAAATCTAAAGGCAGTCTTATTGCTTTTTTAGATGCTGATGATTTTTGGTTTCCAAATCACTTAGAGGAATTAGCAAATTTATATCTTCGTTTCCCTAATTGCGGTATGTACTGCTCCCGCTACAAGATTAAAACAGCTAAAAATCATTTTCTAGTTCCACACCATAATGGAATTAAAAACTCCTATTCGGGCATTGTCGAAAATTATTTTTTTTCTAATATACCTTTTAGAATCACTTGGACTTCTTGCTTAGCTATTCCTAAAGAAATTTTAAATAATAATGGAGGATTTATTCCAGGAGTAACCAATGGTCAGGATTTAGAATTATGGACTAAACTAGGTATTTCTCATCCAGTTGCTATTACGAATAAAATAACTGCTATTTATAATTTTGACATTCCAAATAGTTTAGCCAAAAACAATGTCAATAGAATGAAATTAATGGATTTTGATCAGTTTAAAATTTATGAAGAAAATAATACAGACCTAAAGAAATTTCTCGATATATATCGAATGGAATATGGATTGCGTTATTATACATTTGGCTATAAAGACGAAATGAACTATTATTTAAAAGATGTTAGTCCAAAAAATCTAAATTTAAAAATTAGATTCTTACTAATGTTACCAAGTTTTTATTTGCGCTTATTTTTAAAATTTAAACATAACTTAAAAAAAGTAGGCTTAAATTTCACTATTTACAATTAGAAAAATTAACAAACTCTTCAAAATCTCTAATATAATCTTCTTCTTCATACACTTCGGAAGCAATCACCAAACAAACTGACCCTGACGAAAAATTATTCAGTTCGCGCCAAATTCCAGGATTGATAAGCAATCCTTCATATGGTTTGTTTAATGTAATTGTTTTACTTTCTTTACCATCATTTAAAACAACATCAAAGCTTCCACTTAATGCAATAAGAAATTCCAGTAAGTTTTTGTGTGAATGACCACCACGTTCAGATCCACTTGGAACATCATATAAATAATAAACACGATTGATTTCAAAAGGTATTATATCTTTTTCTATGATAGACAAATTACCTCTTGGCTCCGTGATTTTAGGTATTTCGATAATCTTAACGTTCATTTCGCGAATTTTTATTAATTTTCATCAAATCTAACCATTTTTTACCTATTCTTTCTAACGAAAAACATTGCACACTTTCTAAACTATTTTCTTTACAACTAGCTCTCAAAATGTCATTATTATACAGTAAATCAATTGCAATTGTTAGCTTTTCAAAGTTCTGATTTTCAACCAAAAGACCATTTATTTTATTTTTAATAATCTCATTCGGACCAGAAAGGCAGTCAAAAGAAATTGCTGGTATCTCACAAGCCAAAGCCTCAATAAGTGTCATCGGAAAACCTTCATATTTACTGCACAATACAAAAAACATAGCATTTTTGAAGTACTTAAATGGGTTATCAACAAAACCAAGAAATAATACTTGTTCCTTTACACCACTGTTTATAGCGGTGTTCATTAAGTGTTCTTTGAGTACTCCATCTCCCAACAAAACTAGATTAACTCCATTATGCGGTAAAACAGATTTGGAATAAGAGATTATTAATTCATCAAATTGTTTTACATTACTAGAATCAAATCTTCCTGCAGAAATCACATACGAAGCTATCATATCTACACTTTCCAATGCTTTTGATTTTATCTCTTCTACATCTATAGGGTTGAATATGACAGCTGTATTTTTAATTTGATGATATTGATTTACTAAATTAGCTACTCCTTTAGATACACAAACCACTTTATAGGCAGATTTACAAATTTGCTTGGTCAAAAAACGAGACTTGGGCAAATAATTATTTATGTTAGAACTGTGTACTGTATATATAGTTTTAGAATTATAAACTAATTTTGATATAATAAGTTCTTGCAGCGGATGGAGCCTATACCTGAAATCTATGATAAAATCAAAATCATTCTCATAGATGTAATTTTTGAAAAACGAAAACAATTTTAGTTTAGCTATAAAGCCTTCATTATTCTCTTTCATCTTTCCAATATTAACCAATTTACCAGAATAGGGATAAGCAATATTATCTACAAAAAGAATATTATGAACTTCAATTCCTTTTTTCCCAAAGTAAACAGACAAAGACGACATTACTTTTTCCAATCCTCCTTCGTTCAACTGGTAGCCTATCATTGCAATTTTAAATATCTTACTTTGTATTTTCATTCATTAGTACTAATTTAGCACACAATATAGTATTTTATACCAACCAATGCAATCAAAACCTTTAGTAACTGTTATTTGTATGTGTTATAATCACAGTGAATTTGTGATTGAATCATTGAATTCGGTTCTCGATCAAAATTACTCAAACATTGAATTAATTATTGCTGACGATGCTAGCACTGATGATTCAAAATTTGTTATTGAAAAGTGGTTATTGCAACATCCTCAAATTCCATTCATTATAAACTCAAAAAACCTTGGCAATAACAAAACTTTTAATAATGCTTTTAAATTATCAGAAGGAGAATATATAATTGACTTAGCCGCAGATGATATTTTACTTCCGAATTGTATTGAAAAACAATTAACGGCTTTTCTATCCCCTACTTGTCAAAACATTGGAATGGTATATGGAAATGCAGAACTAATTAGCTGCGACAAAAAACACCTCGAATATTATTATCCCGTTAACGAATTTAAAAAAGCTAGTTCGTGTCCACCTTCGGGAGATATTTATAGTTCGGTAATTGGTTATCGCCAATATATTTGCTCTGTAAGTTCAATGCTAAAAAGAGAGACCTTTATTGCGCTAGATGGTTATGATGATACCTTAGCTTTTGAGGATTTAGATTATTGGTTTCGTTGTGCCAGAAATTACAATATTGTCTTTATTGATGAAATACTGGTGCAAAAAAGAGTTGTACAAAACTCACTAGGATCCATGTTTCGCAGAAGAATGAATCCACATACCAACAAGTTAAATCATTCTATCTATCTTATTGTAAAAAAAGCGATAGTAATGAACAAAACAAAGGAAGAAGATAAAGAATTACTGCATCGAATTCACATCGAAATGGACAAAGCCGTCCGAACTTTGAATTTACCTCTTTTAATACAATATATTTCTTTGGAACTTAAAATGAGATTTAGTTAGACTCCTTTATTCTGAACTTCTTTTCATTTCAAAAACATATAACTTTTCAGTATCCAAATCTGAAAAACAACACCCCATCAATTACACCGATAGGAATAAAGTATCTATTTTACTGCTGTAGAGAAACAAAACACCAGTATATAGTTACTGTGAAAACAGGTCTAAATGGAGTTAAACCACTGATCTTCTAGCCCTAATTACTTTTACACTATGTTAATTTAAAGTTAAATAAAAATTAAACAGTCGTTTAAATTAAACACTTGTTTAATTTTGTAATCAAATTTAGAAACTATGGCAAGTGTAGCGAATGATTTTAACGAGAAACAATTAGAAATACTTCAAGTTGCAGAGACATTATTTGCAGAGAATGGATTTGAACGTACCTCTATTAGAACAATAGCAAAAGAAGCAAAGATTAATATAGCAATGGTCTCTTACTATTTTGGTTCAAAAGAGAAGTTGTTGGAAGCTTTGGTATTCTATCGTACCAAGGATTTAAGATTTGAAATCGAAAATCTTTCTATAGAAGAATTAGAGCCGATGGAGAAAATTAACCGTTTAATTCCTCTTTATATTAATCGAATAAATTGTAATAAAGGAATTTACAGAATTTTACATTATGAAATTACAGGAAGTAAAAATGACTTAAAATTACAAATTCTTGATGATATCAGACTGAAAAATTTAACTGCAATTACCGCAATTATTGAAGAAGGACAACGAAAAGGGATTTTTAGAAAAGACATTATAATTCCTTTGATTACACCAACGATTCTAGGTACATTTTTTCATTTCTATATGAATAAGCATTATTTCCAGAATCTTTTAGATTTAAAGACTGAAATCGCTTTTGAAGAATACATCAAAACAAATTTAATTCAACATATTCAACAAACAATAAAATCACTTCTTATCTATGAAAATTAATCCATACCTAGTATTAGGAGTTTCATTATTTCTAATACCTAGCCTGCAAGCACAGGTAAAGACGAGTCTTAAACTCGAGGAAGCTATTCACATGGCTTGGGACAAAAGCAACGAAGTTTCTTTGGCAGATTCAAAAGTTTTAACCAAATCATTGGAAGTGCAATCTGTGAAGAATCATATGTATCCCGATTTAAAGGTAGCTGGGCAATACCAACGTTTAACTAATGCTAAAGTTGACTTACAAAGCAGCGGATCAGGTACTGAAGGTGCACCTGCTGTTGATCAATTACTATTGGGACAAGTAACTGCATCATTACCGATATTCAGCGGTTTTAAGTTAAGAAATAATGTGAAAGCTTCTAATCATCTGTACGAAGCTGAAACAGCGTATGCACTGCAAACTAAAGAAGAGGTTGCTCTTAAAGTTGTCAACTTTTACGCTCACTTATACAAGGCACAACAAACTATAGCTCTTATAACTGAAAATAAAAAAAGTGCACAACAACGTGTGACCGATTTTATTGAGTTAGAGAAAAACGGAATTATACCACGAAATGATTTGCTTAAAGCTAAATTGCAAGTATCTAAATTACAGCTGTCGCTCGACAATGCCATAAGTGATTTGAACACTGTAAATTTTGAATTAACAAACTTTTTAAAACTTGATCCAAAAACAATTGTAGAAGTTAGAGAAGGAGATTTTGCCGATTTTGAAATGACCGGAGTACCTACTACTGATCAAACTGCTTTATCAAATAGAAAAGATCTTGAGGCTATTCAATTACAACAAAAAGCAAGTTTAGATAAAATTGCAGCTGCAAAAGGTGGTTACTATCCTTCCTTATCTCTGGTGGGCGGTTATACTACTCTAGATTTAAAAAATGTAATCACTGTACAAAATGCCATGAACGTTGGAGTTGGAGTATCGTATGACCTTGGTGGAATTCTGAAAAATGGTACTGCAGTAAAACTAGCGAAAAGCCAAGCTGAGGAACTTAAAAATAACGAAGAAATGCTAACTGACTATATCAAGATCGAAGTCAAAAGAGCAATGGAAGGTTACGAATTAGCATTAAAACAAGAGCAAGTTTATAGAGAAGCTACAGATCAGGCCACGGAAAATTATCGTATCATAAAAGACAAATATGATAACGGACTATCTGATACCAATGATTTATTAGAGGCAGATGTAGAACAGCTTGAGTCAAAAATAAATCAGACTTTATCTAGAGCCAACAGCATTCAAAAATATTACGCTTTATTATCAGCTTCAGGGCAATTAAACCAAACTTTCAATCTTTCAAAAATATAATCAAAATGGAAAAGAAAACCACTAATAAAAAATTCATTGTAATCATTTCTGCATTCGTAATTTTAGGTATTGCTTACGGAACATTCAAATACATGCACTCTCTTGCGCACGAGGAAACAGATGATGCCCAAATTGAGAAAAACATGAACCCTATAATTCCTAGAGTCTCTGGTTATGTTAAAAAAGTATATATTAAAGATAATGATTTCGTAAAAAAAGGAGATACATTGTTTACCATTGACTCACAAGAGTATCGCTTAAAAATTGATGAAGCAAAAGCTAATCTAGCTAGTGCAGAAGGAAATCTTGAAGTTTCTAAAGCAGATATCGGAAGTGTAATGGCTAGCGTATCTGTTTCTGATGCTAACGTGCAATCGGCTTATGGAAATATTGAATCAGCAAAAATCAAATTAGGTCTTGCTACCAATGATTTTGAACGTTATAGCAATTTGTATAAAAGTCATACTATAACAAAACAGCAGTACGAGCAAGCTTTGGCGACTAAACAACAAGCAGAGAATCAAATTAAAATTTTACAACAACAGCAAAAAGCATCGGCCTTCCAGAAGACAGTTTCTCAAGCCAATTCAAAAGTTTCCAACAAGCAAACAGATGTTGCTGCTGCGAATATCAAAAAAGCAACTTCAATGTTAGAAGCTGCTGAGTTGAACTTGACTTATACTGTAATTACGGCAGCAATTGATGGTCAAGTATCAAAAGTAGATATCCAGCCAGGACAGCTAGTTCAACCAGGGCAATCACTATTCTACATCATTAATAATAGTGAGGCTTGGGTAATTGCCAATTTTAAAGAGACGCAATTAAATAAAATGGTTTCAGGACAAAAAGTAACATTAAAAGTAGATGCTTATCCCGATTATGAGTTTAGTGGAACATTAACATCATTTTCACCAGCTACTGGATCTCGCTTTTCTATTTTGCCTCCAGATAATGCTACAGGAAACTTTGTAAAAACTATTCAAAGATTACCTGTTAAGATAAGCATCGACAAAGATAATGATGCCGAAAAAATTAAACTTTTACGTCCAGGAATGAATGTGGACGTAGATGTACACGTAAATTAAGAACCTTACTTCAATACAAATGACACAAGGACAAGACGATTTAGTAGAATACGGATTTAGACGCGTTATCATCACGATAACAGCGGTGCTCTGTGCCTTATTGGAAATTGTAGATACCACCATTGTAAATGTAGCTTTGACCAACATGCGTGGAAGTCTAGGTGCTACTCTAACCGATGTAGCATGGGTAATTACAGCCTATGCTATTGCCAATGTAATTATTATCCCGATGACCAGTTGGTTGTCGCAACAATTTGGTCGACGCAACTATTTTGCCGTATCGATCGTAATCTTTACAGTAGCTTCTTTTCTATGTGGAAACGCAACCAATATTTGGGAGCTCGTTGCGTTTAGATTCATACAAGGACTTGGAGGTGGTGCTTTACTTGTAACTGCACAAACCATTATCACTGAGAGTTATCCTGTTGCAAAACGGGGTATGGCGCAAGCGATCTACGGTATGGGAGTTATTGTAGGACCAACACTAGGACCACCTTTGGGAGGTTATCTAGTAGATAACTTTTCATGGCCTTATATTTTTTATATCAATATACCTTTAGGTATTATTGCAACTTTATTGACGCTAAGTTTTGTAAGAAGTCCTAAATATGGTGAAAAGCTAAAATCTAATCAAGTCGATTGGATTGGTATTGTGCTCCTAGCCTCTTTTATTGGTTCTTTACAATTTGTTTTAGAACACGGACAGCAAGACGATTGGTTTAATAATGGATTAATTGTAACGTTGAGCACGATCTCTTTCTTCGGACTTATATTGTTTATCTGGAGACAAATGACTTATAAATATCCGATTGTGAATTTAAGTGTTTTAAAAGATAGTAATTTACGTATTGGTACGATAATGAGTTTCATACTTGGATTTGGTCTGTACGGATCAACTTTAATTATACCAATTTATACACAATCTGTATTGGGCTGGACAGCATTAGACGCTGGATTATTATTAATACCCGGGTCGATTACAACGGCATTCATGATGCCAATTGTAGGTAGAATGATTCAAAAAGGAATTCCACAAACCTATATGGTTGCTGCTGGTTTCTTAACTTTTTTCATATTTACTATCATGATGTACAATGTGATGACACCAGATACTGGAGTAGAACATATGTACTGGCCGTTGATTTTGAGAGGAGTTGGTCTAGGATTACTTTTTGTACCAATCACAACCATGTCACTTTCTACATTATCCGGTAAAGGAATTGGTGAAGGTGCCGCTTTTACTGGAATGATGAGACAATTAGGTGGTTCTTTTGGTATCGCTATTATTACTACGTTTATTACTCGATTTAGTCAAAAGCACCGAGTTGATTTAGTAGCTCATTTAGATGGAAGTAAGTTCGAAATTCAGCAGCGTATACAGCAATTGCAAACTGGTTTCATGTCAAAAGGTTTTTCGGCCAATGAAGCTTTGAAGAAAGCTTACCAAGCAATAGACTTTTCGGTAATGAAGCAAAGTACCGTACTCGCATACATGGACATATTTTTGTACCTCGGAATTCTATTTCTATGTTGTATTCCAATCATATTATTGGTAAAACCTGGTAAGTCAAAAGTAAATCCAGCCGATGCAATGCATTAATTAAGCGTGTCCCCATCTAATCCCAAAAATTTGGGAGGGGTCAGTAAGTTTGCTGCATTTTTGCAAGGATATAAAACCTCGTAAACAGAGGAAGCTTTTATTACTCGTGCAAAATATCACAAAATATATTAATGGTTTGTTTCCCCCCAATTTACAAACTTAAAAAGAGAGGCTGCATTAAATTGCAGCCTCTTTTCTATTTACATCTGAATCTTTTCAAGAGCTTCTAGCACATAACTGTGCATTACCTCTCGATAGTCCAAATGAGTGACCAATCTCAGTTTTCCTTGTCCCATTGCACTAATCGAAATATTCTTTAACCTTAACTTCTCAATTACCATCTTTTCATTATACTGCGGTTTTATAGTAAAAATCACAATATTAGTTTCAACTGGCGCTATTTGATCTACCCAATTCGATTTTCTTAAAGACCTAGCCAATTCAATTGCTCTGCGATGATCTTCTGTCAACTTCGATATATTGTTTTCGAGTGCATACAAACCTGCGGCTGCCAAGTAACCTACTTGTCGCATTCCTCCACCTAACATTTTACGAATGCGCAACGCTCGATGTATAGTAGCTTTATCACCTAGTAAAACAGATCCAACCGGAGCGCCCAAACCTTTAGATAAGCAAACTGATATCGTGTCAAACAATTGTCCGAACATCTTAGGATTTTGCTTTTTTGCAATTAAAGCATTCCAAATTCGAGCACCATCCATGTGAAATTTTAAATTATTTGCATCACAGACAGCTTTAATTTTTTGCAATTCTTCCATTTCGTAACAAGCACCGCCACCTTTGTTGGTTGTATTCTCGACACATACTAGACTAGTTAAGGGACTATGATAAAATTCAGGATCATTAATATTTTGAGCCACTTGCTCTGCAGTAATCATTCCTCTATTACCATCAATTAATGAAAAAGAAACGCCACTATTAAAAGAAGCTCCTCCTCCCTCATAAAGATAAACGTGCGAAGTCTTATCTGCAATAATCTGTTCTCCAGGATTTGTATGTAATTTTATAGCGGTTTGATTGGCCATAGTTCCCGAAGGAAAAAATAAAGCGGCCTCCATGCCAAAAATTTGCGCTACAGTAGATTCTAGTTCTATAACTGTGGGGTCTTGCTTGTACACATCATCCCCTACTTGAGCATTAAACATGCACTCAAGCATTTCGAAATTGGGTTTAGTAACAGTGTCACTAACCAAGTTTATATCCATATCTTTTTTTTATATTCAAATACTCACAAGTCAAGACTTGTGGCTTTAGTAATTTTTTCTATTTTTGTGCGACAAAATTACAAATTTTATGACAACTACCGAACAAATTAAAGGTATTGTAGAGCGTCTTGGTGCGTTGAGGAGGTATCTTTGACGTTGATGCTAAATTAATCGAAATTGCCAACGAAGAAGAGAAGACCTTTGCTCCCGACTTTTGGAATAACGCCAAAGAAGCCGAAGTTATTGTTAAGAACCTGAGGTCCAAAAAGAAATGGATTGAAGACTACAACAAAGCGATCGAACTTACAGATGAATTGCAGCTTGCGTATGAATTTTATCGCGAAGGTGAGCTCACTGCTGAAGAACTTGATGAGCAATATTTAAAATCTGAAAATCACATTGATTCTATCGAATTTAAGAATATGCTTTCAGATGAGGGTGATTCACTTAGTGCCGTAATTCAAATTACCGCTGGAGCAGGAGGAACAGAAAGTTGTGACTGGGCAGAAATGCTGATGCGCATGTACATGATGTGGGCAGAAAAAAGCGGCTATAAGATCAAAGAATTAAACTTTCAAAAAGGAGATGCTGCCGGAATAAAAACAGTTACATTAGAAATTGAAGGAGATTATTCTTTTGGCTATTTAAAAGGTGAAAACGGTGTGCATCGATTGGTGCGTATTTCTCCATTTGATAGTAATGCAAAAAGGCATACCTCTTTTGTTTCTGTTTATGTTTATCCGTTAGTCGATGACACTATTGAAATCGAAATAAATCCTGCCGATATCGAAATCACAACAGCACGCTCTAGTGGTGCAGGTGGTCAAAATGTGAATAAGGTAGAAACAAAAGTACAGTTGGTACATAAACCATCTGGAATTCAAATTCAGTGTTCTGAGACACGTTCTCAACATGATAATAGAAGCCGAGCGATGCAAATGCTACGATCTCAATTGTATGAAATTGAACTGAAAAAACAATTGGAGCAGCGTAACGATATTGAGGCCGGTAAGATGAAAATCGAATGGGGTTCTCAAATTCGAAATTATGTAATGCAACCTTACAAATTAGTCAAAGATGTTCGTACAGGATATGAATCTAGCAATGTTGATGCAGTGATGAATGGCGAAATTGATGAGTTTTTAAAAGCTTACCTAATGATGATGGGACAAAAAGAGGAAGAGGAATAGACTTTCTTTTCTTAAAAATATTGAAAACCTCTCCAAGTATTTAAAATATATGGAGAGGTTTTTATATTTAAAGATTTAACATAATATGCAAAACTTATGCATCAAAACCGCAATTCAATGTTAATTTTTGAGATGAAAACTTCTTTTTATTAGGAATACAACCAACAAATTGCTTTATTTGATGCCTATAACCAACAAACTATGAAATCGTATTCTATTCTAGAAATCAATGAAGTTCTTAAAGGAGTGATCCTTGGAGGGACGAATCAAACTATAACAGCACCAGAACAACTCGAAATTGCTAGTGATACTGAAATTTCATTTATTGGAAGTACAAAGTATGAAAAACTATGGGCAGCTTCTAATGCTTGTGTTGCAGTTGTAAATGAAGATATTTCAATTGAACCTGGAGAGAACAGAGCATTTATTAAAGTTAAGAATGCAGACTTGGCAATGTGTCAGGTTTTGGAACTTTTTGCACCTGACATGCCTGAATTTGAAGTCGATCTTCACCCCACTTCAGTCGTAGACAATACCGCCTCAATTGGTAATGGTGCCAAAATTGGAGCAGGTTGTTATGTTGGTCCAGGAGTTGTTATCGGAGAAAATACGGTTCTTTATCCAAACGTAACCATTTTAGACCAATCCACAATAGGTAAGAATAGCATTATTTGGTCTGGAACGGTGATTAGAGAACGTTGTCATATTGGCAATGATTGTATCATTCATCCAAATGCCACGATAGGCGCAGATGGTTTTGGTTTTCGACCATGTCCTGAAAAAGGATTGGTAAAAATTCCACAAATCGGAAATGTTGTGATTGGTAATAATGTAGAAATTGGCGCTAATACTTGTGTTGATAGAGGTAAATTTAGTTCTACAGTTCTTGGTGATGGTTGTAAAATTGATAATCTAGTTCAAATTGGACATAACAGTAAACTTGGTCGTTTTTGCATTATGGCAGGAAACAGTGGTCTTGCTGGTTCTGTAACACTAGGGAATGGAGTAATCATAGGAGGAAGTGCTTCAATAAAAGACCACACTACCATTGGTGATGGTGCTACGGTTGGTGCAGGTTCTGGAGTAACAGGTGATATTCCAGCTGGTAAAACAATGTTAGGATACCCAGCGGTCGAAGCTCGCGATGCTCTTAAACAGTGGGCTATTTTAAAAAGAATGGTCAACGACTCTAAAAGTAAATCATAATAAAATACCGATAGCTTATACTTTCATTCAGCTTAATTTTTAATTACTCAATTAAAGATTAAGCTGAATTATTTTTATGGCTTTTTCTAAATCCTCCTTAGTGTCAATTCCGATACCAGCATGAGTTGTTTCTATCATTTTAATTTGTTTTCCAAATTCTAAATAACGGAGCTGTTCTAACTTTTCTGAAGCTTCTAACGATTTCATAGGTAAACTGTAAAAATCTAATAAAGCTTGTTTTCGAAAAGCATACACTCCCACATGCTTCATATAACGCACACCCACATCTGTATCTCTAGGATACGGAATTACAGAACGGGAGAAGTACAGCGCAAAATTATTTTGATTTACAACAACTTTGACATTGTTAGGGTTTTCAATTTCTTCACGTTCAGTGATTTCGAACATAAGTGAAGCTAGATCAACTTTCTTGTCTGTATCATTTTTAAATACTTCAATAATTTCTTTTAATGGATCTGTATTGATAAAAGGTTCGTCTCCTTGCACATTTATTACGATATCAACATCAATATTGGCTACTGCTTCAGCAATACGGTCACTACCCGACTCATGTTCTTTTATACTCATTATAGCCTTACCTCCATGATTCACGATTTCGTCAAAGATCAAATCAGAATCGGTTACTACAAAAACATCATCAAACAATTTTGTATGTAGCGCAGCTTCATATGTTCGTAGAATTACTGTCTTTCCACATAAATCTTGCATAAGTTTGGCGTGAAAGCGGGTCGATGCGTAACGTGCTGGGATAACTGCTATTATTTTCATAAAGAATATTTTTATGCTACGAAATTGTAGGACTCAAAGTAATTTTATTATTTATTTTTAAATTCATTCAAAATAGAACAAATATATTGATTCTTGTAAAAAACTCAATCGGTTACAGGAATGTATTGTTTGTTTTTCGTCGTTATTTATTCGACAAAACTTTCATCTTTAAAACCTATCAAATACAATTTGCTCTTGGCACGCGTCATCGCAGTGTACAACCACCTTATGTAGTCGCGATCGATACCATTAGGCAAATACGGTTGCTCTATAAATACAGTATCCCATTGCCCACCTTGTGATTTGTGACATGTAATCGCATAAGAGAACTTTACTTGCAGTCCGTTAAAGTATTCGTTTTCTTTTACTTTTTGGAACTTCTTGTATTTTGTAGTCTCACTTTCATAGTCTTTCATTACTTCTTCATACAATCGATTGGAATCTTCATATGACAAAGAAGGTGATTCGCTTTTAATTGTATCTAGTAATAAAACAGTTTCAAATGGTTTTTGATTGGGATAATCGACCATTCTTATTTTGACTTTGGCGAATTTAAATCCGTACAATTCGATAATAGTAAAAATTTCTAATACCTCTATAATGTCACCATTAGCAATAAAACCTGCTTCATCTGAGTCTTTAAGCCAGTAATAGTTATTTTTTACAACCATTAAATAATCACCGGTAGAAAGTTCGCTTTCTTTATCTAATATTTTCGTACGTATCTGTTCGTTATATTGATTTGCCCTTTTATTGGATCGAACAATAAATGCTGTATCTTCAATACTATAATTGCTGTATGCTGAATTAATAGCATCTTGAATATCATAACCATCCGTAAGACGGACAATGTCTTTGAATTTTTTTACATCAAACTTGAATTCGGTAATAAAAGAATCTTTCAGTAATTCTCGAAGCTCTGTGGCATTATACAAGATTCCAGAATCCTCTTCTTGACGCATCACTTCGTCAAGTTCAATATGATCAATCTCTTTGTTGTAATGCAAACTCAATGTATCTATATCTAGAGCTGGACTTACATCTAAATTAACTGGCGGCAACTGAGCTGTATCTCCTAGCAAGATCATTTTGCAATTGGTACCCGAATAGACATATGAAATCAAATCATCTAACAGAGAACCATTTTCGTAGAGTTTTGAATCGGAATTCACATCGGAAATCATAGATGCTTCATCTACAAAAAAGATAGTGTTTTTATGTTTATTCGGCTGCAAAACAAAAGATACTCCTCCAGCTGATGACTTCTTGGGAAAATAAATTTTCTTATGAATAGTAAAAGCGGGTTTCTCAGAATAATTGGCAATTACTTTTGCCGCACGACCTGTTGGCGCTAACAAAACATACTTCTTATTGATTTCAGTCAAATTATTAACAATAGTCGAAATGACAGTTGTCTTTCCTGTTCCTGCGTATCCTTTAAGTACAAAAATAGTATCGTCATAACTATCAGTCAAGAAAATAGCAATTTTCTGAAAAAAGATATCCTGCTGGTATGTTGGCGTAAAAGGGAATTTTCTTCGTAAAAGGCTGTATAGTAATGAGGAATTCATCTTGAAAATAGGATTGTATTATTGAATTTCAAAGATAGGATATAGATTTATGATTAACCATTATTTTAACTACAAAGACAAAATACAAAGACGAAGCAACTTTCAGTCGGGTCAGCTACATATAAGAATAATAACGCGGACTGGTAGGAATTGCAGCAATTTGCAGCATTAACTTACCCTCGCTTTATTTACCTATTTACTATTTAATTAGTTATGTCATTTTTATCTCAATTTACTATTGACTTCTACTTTAGACACTGAAATTCTTTTTAAAATTTGTAAGTTTGCCAAAGTAAATTCAAACTGCGTTATTCATGGACATTACCGAAAAGAAATATAAAAAATTATCCATTCAAGTTTCTTTGTCTGGACTTTCTTTTTGTTGTTTTGATACATTAAACAACACTATAAGTTCTTTCAACGAACTGCTTTTTGATACGATAGATAAAGGAGTGAAAATTGAAGATTTATTTTCAGAAGCTTTTCAAAAACATCCTGAATTAAAACAAGATTATGATGAAGTTTCAATCATTCATTACAATAACCTATCTACTTTTGTACCAACTGCCCTATTTGATGAGAACTTTTTAGGTAGCTATTTACAATACAACACAAAAGTTTTTGATACTGATTTTTTCGCTTTTGACGAAATTGAAACATACGATATCAATACCGTCTATATTCCTTACGTGAATATGAACAACTATTTTATTGATAAATTTGGAGCATTTGATTACAAACATGCCAATACAATTCTGCTCACTAGATTGATGCAATTATCAAAAAATAATGATAGCAAAACGATGTGGGTTCACTTTGCTAAGGGTCATTTTGAAATTGTTGTAATTCAAAATCAAAAATTGTTACTGTTCAACTCGTTTGAATATGCAACAGCAGAAGATTTTTTATATTACTTATTATTTACCGCCGAACAGTTAAATATGAATCCCGAAAATTTTGCATTAGAATTGATAGGCGACATTCACACTGATAGTGCATTTTACAAAATAGCATACAAATATGTCCGAAACATCAATTTGATTGATGTTGAGGATTTACGATGGAACAATTATTTTTCTGAGGCCGAAAACAGAAAACATTTTATACTTTTCAACTCATGAGAATCATTTCAGGAAAATTTAAAGGCAGACGAATTTCGCCTCCAAAAGGACTTCCCGTTCGACCTACGACAGACATGTCCAAAGAAGCACTGTTCAACGTTTTAAACAATCATTTTAGTTTTGAAGATTTAAAGATTTTGGATTTATTTGCTGGTACAGGTAATATAAGCTACGAATTTGCCTCTAGAGGAAGCACACCAATTACTTCTGTAGATGGAGATTTTGGATGCGTTAAATTTATAAAAAAGACGGCAGAGGAATTTGATTTTAATATTGCTGCTTTAAAAAGTGATATTTTCAAGTTTTTGGAAAGAAACAATGCAACTTATGACATCATATTTGCCGATCCACCATACAATTTTGATCAAAAAACTTTTGAAAAAATTGTAACTTCTATTTTTGAACGCAATAGTTTGAATGAGGATGGAATGATGGTAATCGAACATTCAAAATATACCAAGCTTGATCACATGATGCATTTTTCATTTAAGAAAAGTTATGGTGGTTCTATCTTTAGCTTTTTCGAACTAAATACAGCGGAAAAAGAAATTTCTGAAAACGAAGATGAGGATGAAGAGGATGAATAACCTTTTATATAATTACAATTACATTAAATTACAGTAGTACTTTTTAAAAAACAAATCTTACTTACACCACTTTCTCTGGTGTAAGTAATGATAGTTTATCAAATACTTTTTGAAAAGAAGGTGTTTCTACCTCATACTTCACTCCTTCATTCACAACATAGGATACTAGTGAATCCAATTCAAAGTTATTACCAGCAAGCGCATCACGATGCATAGAAGAAGTCGTTTCTTTTGGACATTTTTCTAACTTTAAAATAGTTTGCATTATAATATCATCGGGAAGATTAATTCCTTTTACAGCTGCTAACAAAGTAATTTCATGCAATAATGCTACATATAATTCACGGCTTTCGATATTATCCATTACTTCACCAACATTTTGATTGAGGTAAGTTGTGACAGCAGCCAAAGCAGAAATAAACACATATTTTTCCCATACCGCATCTTCGATTGTATCAACCAAAGAACTCTGAATATTTGCTTTTAGAAAAATGGCTTGTAATGCTTTCATTTTGGTCATGGAAGAACTAGGAGAACCAAAATATAATTTTTCGAAATGTCCAACTTTCCTAATTACTGCCGGAGTTTCTATTTTCGATAGTATATAGACACATCCTTGCAGTACATCATTCTCTGGGAATAAAGCACTGATTCGTTCTGGAGCATCAACACCATTATAAAGTGGTAAAATTACAGTGTTCTTTGTGATGCATGCTTTAATCGAATTTAAGCTTGCCTCTAAATCATACGTTTTGGTAGCACAAATGAGATAATCTAATTTGCCAATCACCTCAGGATTATCCGAAGCTTTTGATGGAAAAACAGTCATTTCGGACTCATCCATAATTATTTTAAGTCCGTTTTCAAGTACTTGCTTTTGTGTGAGACCACGTGTGATAAAAACAATTTCTACCGTCTCAGAATCTACAAATTCTTTTGCTAAAAGTCCACCAAAGTAACCTCCTACTCCACCAAGTCCTAAAATTCCTATTCGAGTTTGCATGTGATTGATTTTTGAGAATACTACATCTCAGAAAATGTTTAAAACTATAATCTTCTGCAACTGCAGCGTTTAAATTTTAAACATTTGAGATATTAAAAAAAACAGACCTATAAGCCGGATTCTGTATTCACCGAGGTGAACCCTTATCATTTATCTAGGCTTACAATTGCTCATAAGCTCAAGCTATCTACCCTTCAGCAACGGACGGGAAATCCTTAAATGCTGATATACTTGATATTTCACCGCATAGAGTTTACCTGGTTTCACTACAGCATTACCTGTACATACTTTCTGTTGCACTTGTCCTGACTCAATTGCTTGAACCGACGGGTGTTACCCGCTATGCCTCCCTATGGTGTCCGGACTTTCCTCGGCCCCAATAAATTGGGACAGCGATAAGGCGGTCTGTTCTGCAAATTTACACTAAAAATTAAGACTGTTCACTAAGCCTCTGGCTTTATTTGAGGTCTAATAAGTTATATTTTCAAGTGCTATTTCGTGAATTCTTTGGTATAACCTCCTATTTAATCCTTCTTACTACTAGTTGGTAAATTAACCTATTTGATAGTAAATAATTAATTATAAAACAGTTATCTTTAAAGTCAACCTAAAAACTATTTATTATGACTAAGATGTATCATTATACTTCTGTTGCAAATGCTTTGGATGAATTGCATGAAAATGGTTTTACTTATGATTTTAATATTCATGAGGCCGATATCGTTAAGAACCCAAGTAAATTTGAAATCGTACACGTGTATCGGTACGAAGGTGATTCTAATCCAGATGATGAGGCGGTAGTTTATGGTATAAAATGTACTACTGGAAAAAAAGGAGTGTATGTTGCTGGTTTCGCCGCCAACTCTATTACCGAAGCCCACGAAGTATTAATTAATATAAGTATCAGGGGGCGAAAGTAATACTGAACAATAGCCTTAAAAGGAAACATTGTAATTAAGAAAAGTTCTTTATACACTTAATAAATAATAAAGTGTATAAAGAACTTTTCCTCATTTACAAGACAAACTTTGTGCGAATATTTATTTTTATTTTGCCCAAGGTCGAAGTGACAGCCCCGATTGAAAAAAGTACTTTTTACAGGAGATGCAGAGCGACCAACGGAAGCTCCTGCAACGACCTAGTAAAAAATGCTTTTTGATTGAGGGCTAAAACGAAGAACTGGACGAGGCCCAAAAATTATGACTCGATCGGAATTGCCAGAACTGGATAAGTATATTCTGTTGCTATTTTTTTGGTTAAGCTGTTGTGAAATAATGATTCAAAAAAGCCTCTCTTATATGTTAACATAGTTAATATCTGAATGTCTTTTTGAAGCATAAAATCTAAAATTGTCTCTGTTACTTCATTTGATATAACCACGGAAAAAGTAATTGGGTGTTGAGCAAATTCTTCTTCCCATGATTTTATTAAAGTAGCATTGACATCTGACTCATCTGTTTTTACATACAGACATTTTACGTGTGCATTGGTTTTGCTAGCAATTTTTAGAACTCTTTTGAGTGCTTTTTTATCTTTTTCTCGAAAACGAGTTGTGAATCCAATTGTTTTAATTTTTTTGAAAGGAGCTTCCAAAGGTACGCATAGCATAGGGATATCGATACCATTTAAGACATTTCCAGCATTGGAACCTAGGAAAAATGATTCCCAACCTGTGCTTCCTGATGTACCCATCACGACGAAATCAATCTTATCGTCTACAATTGCTTTTTTAATATTATATACCAAATCACCATCCATAAGACGGTGCGACATTTTAATATGTTGCAAATTGCGCCCCTCTGCAATAGCGCGAAGTTTTGGAATTTCATCTTTGAACATGTCAAATTGTGACAGTTCTAAAGATTCATAAATAATCATATAATTTTCTGGAAAAAACTGATTGTCTACAACAGGTAAATCAAAACTATGTAAAACGATTAACTCCCCGTTCATCGTTTTGGCTAGTTCTAAAGCATGCACAAAGGCATTATTGGCCACTTCAGAAAAATCGGTTGGAAATAAAATACGTTTCATAATACAGATGTTTATTGTGAATAATTTTTAATTAATAGTTAGTTAGGCATGAATTACCAAAAGTGGCACTGCTATATCTTTTGATTTATTTTTACTATAATTTGCTACAAAAAGACGCTCAAAATCTGAGCTTTTGTATGTAAGGATACTAAACACATCTACTGACTCGGCTTTAATAAAATCTAAAGTCACTTGTTTAATATCTTCACTCTTGATACCTAAAAATTGTACCGGTTCAGATTTAAATTCCGCTTCCCATTTTTCAGTTTCTACTTGCGTATGTGCTGCCGCACCATGACCTATATACAAACATTTTACCTTGGCATTTATCATTTTTGCAAGGGCTAGAATTTTATTGAGGGCTATTTTATCCTCAGGTTTATAATGAGTGACAAAACCAAAAGTTTCTAATTTCTTGTATTTTACATCTAAGGGAATGCATAGCATCGGAATTTGCAAACCAGTAACTACAGCTCCAGAATTACTGCCCGAAAATAAAGTCTCCCAATCTGTAGCACTTGAAGTTCCCATTATTAAATAGTCTATGTTTTCTTCAACAATGCATTGTTGTATAGTAGCTACCAATTCCCCTTCCATTAATCTGTGATTCATTTCGATTGCACCATAACCATTTTTTTCCATGATTTTGCGCATTTTTGGAACCTCGTCTTTGAAGAGCTCAAAATGTGATAACTCTAATGTATTATAAACTTCGGTGAAATTCTCAGGGAAAAATTGATCATCAATTGCAGGAATAGCATAAGAATGTAGTAGTATTAATTCACCATGAACTGCATTTGCAAATTCGAGCGCATGCACAAAGGCATTATTGGCCACTTCAGAAAAATCGGTTGGAAATAAAATACGTTTCATAATTATACTAATTTTATAGTTAGTTGTAAAACTAGTCTTAAATTTAGGGCTTAATAATGATATATATCAGTTCCTTATTAAAATTTTAAGATAATTTTGAATCACGCAGCTGTTGATAGGCCAAAGCAAATTCATAAAAAAAAAAGAACGTCTAATAGGCAATTGTCTATGATGCGAATGGTAAAAAATCTGGGAATATTCCATAAAAAATCCTTTTTTGATTTCTTTTTAAACAAAACAATTCTACTTTTATATTTTCAAATACATACAATGCAACAAATTACACACTGGGACATACTTTTGCGCAACCAAGTAGCAAAAAAAGAATTTATAGAAACGATTATTTCTAGTCATGCTGAAGGAGAATTAGCTCCTTTCAATTCAAAAAAGGGAATTCTCTTTTCTGATTTGGCTATAGAAAAATTTATAGAAAGAGAATACCGATATGAGTCGGTGGAAGCTGCGCCAGAAACAGAGCGTCAACTACGTACCTTTTCTTCAGGAGAGCGCAAGAAAGCTTTCTTAAAATACTGTATCAATCAACAACCTGACTTTATTATTCTTGATAATCCGCTGGATCATTTGGACCAGCAATCTAGAAAAGATTTGCACGTTCAGCTCGAAGCATTGGCGAAACAAGTTGTATTAATTCAGCTTGTAAATCGTACAGAAGATTTGTTGTCTTTTATCATTAATAAGCGTGAAATAAAAGACAATACATTTCAGCTTAATCCTCTGGAAGCTACTACTGCAATACAACCTTTTTTATTACAATCAGTTCCTAGCCCAATCGTAACGATAGATTGCCCAGATCCTATCTTGATTCAGATGAACAATTTAAAAGTGAGTTACAATGAAAAACCGATATTAAACAACATTAACTGGACAATTAAGAAAGGAGAATTCTGGCAACTTATTGGACCAAATGGATCCGGAAAAAGTACTATTTTGTCGTTGATTACCGGGGATAATTCAAAGGGGTACGGGCAAGATTTGTACTTGTTTGGAAAAAAGAAAGGAAGTGGTGAAAGTATTTGGGAAATTAAGAAGAATATCGGCCAATTTTCTACAGCCATGATTGATTTGTTTCAAAAAAATCATACTGTTGAGCAAATGATTCTTTCAGGCTTTTTTGACTCTATAGGATTATATATTGAACCCAGCAGTTTGCAAATTAAAAAGATGAATGAATGGTTGGTGTTTCTGCAGATGGAAAGTTTGAGAAAGGTTCCTTTTATTCACCTATCAGTAGGACAACAACGTGTGATCATGATTATTCGTGCGGTTTTGAAACATCCTCCTTTATTGATTTTAGACGAGCCTACAGAAGGTCTGGATGACGAAAATGTAGCCTTGGTTACACAGCTTATTTCGCACTTAGCAAAGGAAACATCTATTGCAATAATTTTTGTATCACACCGAATTGAGAAATTATTGGCTCCCAATTCAATCTTAGAACTTACACCTAAAGTTACGGGTTCTGAAGGAGTGATAAAAAACCAAAACTAGTTACTTATATTTGTGCTCTTACAAGAAACAGACTTTTCATGAACATCAAACTTATTGCCATTGGCAAAACCGATAATAAAGCGTTACAAACATTGATTGATGACTATACGAAGCGCTTGTCATTTTACGTAAAATTTGATTTGGAAGTGATTCCAGACATTAAAAACGTAAAAAACCTATCAGAAAGTCAGCAAAAAGAAAAAGAAGGCGAACTTATTTTATCGAAAATTACACCTACCGATCAGCTAATTTTATTAGATGAGAATGGTAAAAACTTTTCGAGTGTAGGATTTTCTGAAGAGTTACAAAAGAAAATGAATTCAGGAGTAAAAACCCTCGTTTTTGTTATAGGCGGACCTTACGGCTTTTCGGAGACTGTATATGCAAAAGCAAAAGGGAAAATTTCATTGTCCTTAATGACCTTTTCCCATCAAATGGTGCGCTTGTTTTTTATTGAGCAATTGTACCGAGGTTTTACTATTTTAAGAAATGAACCCTACCATCATCAGTAAATTAGATATTTCGTCGAGAACACTTTACACTAATAAATAAATTCTAAAGCTAGGCTATCAGCAATATGCGTTTTAAAATCTTTCATTAGTATTTTATCTTCAATATATTCTTGATAGCTCATGTTCTTGTCAAATAGGAATACTAATTTGGGAGTGATTTTAAATTTTACCTCTTGAAACTTTTCATATAACTTTGCCTTTTCAACTTCCGAACCCAATAAGTACACGGTTGGACTTCCTTTTTTCATATGAAATATCAAAAAATCTTCAGTTGGTTTTTCTAATTTATAAAGTACATTGGTAAATGGTAAAAACGCCATATTTTTTCCGATAGAGTCAGCATAGGCATAAAAGTTCTCCGCTTTTTCATTTTTATGCGCTTTTTCTTTGCGTTTTTTGTCTTGTAGTTTAATGACCTCTGGAATTACCAATTTAAGCGGCAAGCGCTTGTCGATATTAAAAATCCAATTGGTCGTTATAATACTGTTCTTTCTGTTTACTTCTACCAATGTATCCTTATTTTCAGTTCTAAAAAAAAGGTAAATTGGTGAATGGTCTACGACATCATTTACAACAGTAACTGCTGCTTTAGGAAGTAAAATATCTTCTTTTTTCCCGCAAGAAACTAAAACTAAAACTAAGAGCAAACTTAAATATTTCATAATTATATTTTTACTTTTTCAAACAATAGTATCGCTTCTGCTGCTTCTTTTACATCGTGGACTCTTAGAATTTTGGCTCCTTTAGACAATGCAATCGTATTTAATACTGTAGTTCCATTTAGTGCATGATCAGCGCTAGTGTTTAATGCTTTATAAATCATTGATTTTCTAGAAACTCCTGCTAGTAGCGGTAAATCAAGAATCGTAAATAACTCTAATTTTTGAAGTACTTCATAATTTTGCTCCAATGTCTTAGCAAAACCAAATCCAGGATCCACGATTATATCATTAATTCCAAGACTACGTGCCACGCTTACACGTTCTGAAAAATAGAACAACATCTCTTTTACAATATCATTATAGTCAGTCATGGTTTGCATCGTTTGTGGCGTACCACGCATGTGCATCATGATGTAAGGAACATTAAATTTGGCAACGGTTTGCAACATTTTGTCATCTAACTTCGCTGCAGAAATATCATTGATGACTGCAGCGCCATTTTCAATCGCAACCTTGGCCACTTCACTCCTGAAGGTGTCAATTGAAAGCATTGCATCGGGGAAGTTTTTCAAGATCAATTCAACGACTGGAGCAACTCGATTAATTTCTTCCTTTTCTGATACAAAATCAGCATTTGGTTTACTAGAATATGCTCCTATATCTATAAACGATGCACCATCGGCCAGCATTTTACTTACTTGAGAAAGTATTTCTGATTCCTCTTTATATTTACCCCCATCAAAAAATGAGTTGGGAGTAACATTCAAGATGCCCATTACTTTTGGTATTTCTAAATCTATCAACTGACCTTTGCAATTTATTGTCATCTTCACTTTATCTTACAAACATTTATAAAATTCCTCTTTGATCCATTAAATACATCAAGGAAGCCATCGTTCCTGTACCCAATTCTAGTTCTCTTTTATCAACTGCATCAAATTTATCATTTGCAGCATGATGGTAATCAAAATAACGCTGCGAATCAGGTTTTAAACCTGCTTTAACAATGTTTTTAGAGGTTAATGGGCCAATGTCTGAGCCGCTGTGGCCTTCAACAAAACTATGAATTAAATAAGGTTCGAATAACGTATTAAATTCTGCAATCTGGTCAAAATTCGCTTTATTACATTCTAACGAAAATCCTCTTGGACTAAATCCTCCTGAATCACTTTCTAATGCAAAAATATGATTTTCATTGTTTTTTAAAGATAGCTCTTCGTATTTTTGACCTCCTCGTAAACCATTCTCTTCATTCATAAAAAGCACCACTCTAATCGTGTTTTTTGGTTTGTACCCTATGTTTTTAAAAATATTAGCCACATCCATACTTTGCACTACTCCTGCTCCATCATCATGTGATCCATCAGCAAGATCCCATGAATCAAGATGTCCGCCTACAACCATAATATTTTCTGGCGTTACTGAACCTTTAATTTCTCCCACTACGTTATACGAAAGTACGTCTTCAAACTGCTCGCAAGACTGCTTGAAGTAGAAATTCAACTTTGGGTTTTTCTTTAAAGTTTTACTTAATAATTCTGCGCCATTAGTACTAATTGCGGCAGTAGGTATGTATTTTGACTTAGGTAAGTCACCATAGCTTTGCGCTCCTGTATGCGGAAAATCATCTAATCTTAGATTTAGCGAACGCACAATAGTTCCTACTGCGCCAAGTTCTGCTGCTTTTTGTGCACCAGCATAACGTTGATCTACGGCTCCTGAATAGGCATGAAACGATTCAATTTGTTCGTTATCCATTGGTCTATTAAAAAAGACAATCTTTCCTTTCACTTTCGTTGCTCCTAGTGCTGCTAATTCTTCAAAATTCTGAACTTCTATAACCTCTGCAGTTAAACCATTTTTGGCTGTAGCCACTGAACCTCCCAATGCGCAAATAGGTACTACAGTTTTTGCTTTATTATCTAAAATATAGGCCGTTTCTTTTTCGCCTCTTACCCATTTAGGAACCATTACTTCCTGCAAGTACACTTTATCAAATCCTAATTTTTCCATTTCAGCTTTGGTGTATTGCACCGCTTTCTTAGCATTTGCAGAACCTGACAAACGCGCTCCAATATCATTCGATAAATAGTCTAACCATGTGTATGATTTCGAGTTGGTTAATGCTTGTTTGTAGATTTCTTTTAATACTTGCTCGTCTGTTTTTTGAGCAAAAAGCGAACTAGTTCCTAACAGAAATAATGCGACTACCGTTATTTTTTTCATTGGTTATATAATTTAGTTTATTCTGATTTCATGACTGGTGTTCGGGCTCCTATACCATTATTATTAAACGCTTCTATTTGGAAATAATAAGCATCAGACCTGTCTAGTCCATTAAAATAATATTCGTTTTTCCCGTAAACCATAATTGCACCGTACATTTTATCGGGAGATTTACCAAAGTAAATAACGTAACCGTCAGCAGAGGGTTCCTGTTGCCACTTAAACCAAACATTGCGGCGTTCTCCTTTCACTTTTGGTGCAGAACGTAAAGGAACAAAATTATTTACAGATTTCGGAATTTCTCCATTCCCTTTTCCAAAAGCTCTAAATCCAGATAAAGCAAATTTACCGGTTGGCATTCCCATATTTACAATTTTTAAATAACGAGCTTGAGCTGGCTTTTTTAATTCGATATAATCATGAGGAACATCCTTGTCATTCTTACTTTTATCAATAAGCACTTTCCAATCTTTGTAATTATCTGATGCGTATATAATGTACTTATGACCAACAGTTGTTTCTGGTTTCCCCATTAAAGTAACGTCTTGATCAGCAAAGTTGATTTGTATTGCATTAATGGTACTTTTTTCACCCAAATCAGTAGAAAGCCACTCGCCTTTATCAGCACTTTTTGCCGACCAATAGGTTTTTATATCTTCATTCACCGCATTATTAGCTTGAAAACCTCCAAGTGTTGAAGAAACTTGGACGGCTTTATTGTAGTTCAACAACATCCAGCCCGTGAAGTTTTCATTCAGATGATTCTTCTTCTCTGATGGTAAGTAGGTTGGGTAATCTCCGTATGCCGTATTCGAATACAATATATCATCTTTATCAAAGCCAGCAGGCCAGATTCCGATGCGTCTTTCGAAATTATTTTTTGTTCCAATAACAATTGTCGAAACATGCCAGTAATCTTCATTACTATCTTGGTACGTTGCACCATGTCCTGCACCCCTAGCAAAACCACCTGGTTTATAAGAGAATGGATTGTGAGATTGATATGTAAAAGGTCCTAGTGGTTTGTCACCAACATATACGCCGTCTCCATAACCGCTAAACTCTGTTCCAGGTCCGCCATATTGCAAATAGTATTTATTATTGTATTTGGTCATGAATGCACCTTCCATAAAAGGTTGCATGAAGGTGTTGTCGTTGTTTTCACCAAAGCGTTCCCAGCCATGTTCATCATCGTTCAATGCAATTAACGGCACACGATCTCCCTCTGGCTGAAAAGTTTTTCTATTCAATTTCACACCGTATAATGGATACATATTACTCGAACCGTAGTATTCATAAAGTTCGTCTTTATCTTCATCCCAAAAAATAGCTGGATCCCACGCTGCCGCTTCAGATTTATGAACCAATTCTTTCCAATCGTCTGTCGATGGATTTTTACTCATCCAGATTGGAAATTCCTTTCCGTGTGTCGAACCTACAACAAGCAAAGTATCGTTGACAAATGAAAGCGATGGTGCACATAGTTCGTCATAGACATCGTGCTCTGGTCTCAGGAATTTTCGAGAAATAAATTTCCAATCAGACATGTCTTTACTGTGCCAATATCCCCATTGATTGGTTGAAAAAAGATAGTATTCCCCTTTAAAATAGGTAATCACAGGATCTGCTGTAGCTCTGTGTTTTCCTTGAGTAACAAAATCTGGAATGGGACAGTAACCATAATCTAGATTTATGGGATTACAATACGTTTTGTTTTGTGCAGTTGCCTCAGTTAAGATAAAACTCAGACCGATCATTAATAAACTGCTAATCATTTTATTTTTATACATCATCATTTGGATTTTAATGTTTGTTTATTCTATATAAAAAAAGCCTGCAAGAACACGCGAACTTGCAGGCTTTTAAGGCTATTTTTCGAAAATTATTCTAAGCCGTACATTTTGCATTACTTTAGAAAATTTTCAATTATTAGTCTATAAGTTGGAAGCTAATTGCTGTTCCTCCTCCTGCTGCCAAATTTAATTTTAGCTTCGATTTACTTGTAATTGTAAGTGTAGTGATTTTATAAGCGATTGGATTCGCTTTCCAATCAGCGTCTTTTGCATCGGCGTAAATAGTTGCTTTGTATTTTTTTCCTTTCGTTAAAAATTCCAAACTAACAGTGGTGTTTCTAGCATTTTCATCTGTGATTGCACCTAGGAACCAGTCTTCAAAACCTTTTGCTTTTCTCACTACCGTTAAATAATCTCCGGGTTCTGCTTCTAGATATTTACTATCATCCCAGTCAACAGCTACGTCTTTTATAAATTGAAAGGCATCGCTATATTTCTCGTAATTTTCAGGTAAATCAGCTGCCATTTGCAGAGGAGAATACATTGTAACGTACAATGCCAATTGCTTGGCTAAAGTAGTATGCACTTGCTCCGTTTTCGATTTATCGTAATGGCTCATTTTTATTTCGAATATTCCCGGAGTGTAATCCATAGGACCTCCTAATAAGCGAGTAAATGGTAAAATAGTCTCGTGCATAGGTGCATTACCGTTGCTCCAAGCGTTGAATTCATTTCCACGAGCAGCTTCTGCCGCAATGAAGTTGGGATAGGTTCTGCTATAGCCTGTAGGTCTAGTCGACTCATGAGAATTGACCATCAACTTATAATCTGCTGCTCGTCTTGCAACAAAATTAAAGTGATTCACCATACTTTGTCCGTCATGAAATTCACCACGAGGAATAATTTTCCCTACGTATCCTGTTTTGGTTGCTGGATAACCGTATTTCACCATATTTTCGAAATTTCGATCTAAATGGCGCTCAAAATTAGACACTGATCCTGAAGTTTCATTGTGCATGATCATTTTTACATTTTTTGATTTTGCGTAAGCTGAAACTGCGGCAATATCAAAGTCAGGATACGGACTAACAAAGTCAAAAACTTCTTCTTTCCAGTTTCCAAACCAGTCTTCCCAACCTACATTCCATCCTTCTACTAGTACACCATCAAAACCATGTTTAGCAGCAAAATCAATGTATCTCTTCGTATTTTCAGTAGTTGCTCCGTGTTTTCCTGACGGAATTAAATCTTGTGTTAATGAGTTTTGAGCATTTTGCGAACCAGCAAAATCCCAAGTTGATTTCCCTACGTGCATTTCCCACCAGATTCCAACATACTTCATTGGTTTAATCCAAGAAGTATCTTCGATTTTTGAAGGATCGTTCAAATTCAAAATCATCTTAGAACCTACAATATCTCTAGCATCATCACTAATCATGATTGTTCTCCAGGGCGATACACATGGCGCCTGTAAATAGGCTTTATCGCCTATCGCATTAGGAACCAACTGTGCTGTAAAATCAAAGTTCTTCACATCAACATTAAGATGCATTACCGGATAATTAACGACTGCTGCCTCAAAAATATTTACATACAAACCCGCATCTGATTTCATCATTAACGGTGATTGCACAATGTATTTTCCGGGAATCGATTTGACACCAATTCCATTGTTCATATCTATTTTCGAATTATCAATCTCTGATAACTTGGTTTCGTTGTACCCGTATTCATTACTATCAAAATCACCAGGAAGCCAGAATGCTTTGTAGTTTTCAGTTAAGTTGAATTGCGAAACTTCATCAGAAATGATAAAATAGTTCAGTTCTTTCTGTTTTGGAAAATCATATCTAAAGGCAATTCCCTCATCAAAAACTCTGAAGAAAATAGTCATTTTGATATTTGATTCTTTCTGTATCAAAGCTACTTTTAGTTCGTTGTAACGATTTACAATACTAGCTTGTTCACCAAGCACGGGTTTCCAACTTTCATTGAAGCTAGAATTCTCCACTTTTTCAATTGTAAAGTCAGTAGTAAGCGCCGCTTTATCTTTCAAAGTAAATCCCATCGCGCTCTTTTCAACCACCGTGTTCTTGTTGTATTTTACAGAATAGGTAGGCTGGCCAGTAGCACTAAGTTTAAAATTGACCTCAATTTTTTTTGAAGGAGATACGGCAGTTTGCGCCGCTATATAACTCGAAGAAAAGAGCACTAAGGCTACTAATAGATGTTTCATATTTCTTGGTATTTGTTTGCTGTTGCTAAAGTAAAGATTCTAAATTCGATTAAGATATTGCAGTTATAAAAAACCCTTCGGAGACTAGGCCGAAGGGTAACAAAGTTGCAATAAAAACCAAATTATTTATCCAAAAGGAAGTCAACTTTATTTGCTGTATCTGAATTAGTTCCAATAAACACTTCAAATTGGCCAGCTTCAGCATCGTAGTTCAAGTCTGAATTATAGAATTTTAAATCTTCAACTGTGATTTCGAAAGTCACTGTTTGCTTTTCTCCTTTTTTCAAGAATATTTTTTGGAAACCTTTTAGTTCTTTCACAGGTCGCGTTACTGATCCCACAACATCTCTGATGTATAATTGAACAATTTCTTTACCGTCATAATTTCCTGTATTTGTAAGTTCAACGCTCGCTTTGATCGTTTGGTTAGCCGTCATTATAGTATTAGACAGTTTTAAATTAGCATACTCAAAAGAGGTATAACTCAGTCCAAAACCGAAAGGGAATAATGGTTCGTTTCTCTCATCGATATAGTTTGATTTGAATTTTTCAAACTTTCCTTCTGAATTTCCTAATGGTCTACCAGTATTTTTTTGATTGTAATAAATAGGCACCTGCCCTACACTTCTAGGAAAAGTTGTCGTTAATTTTCCTGACGGATTCACATCTCCAAACAATACATCAGCAATTGCCGTTCCTGCTTCACTACCTGCAAACCAAACATCTAGTATTGCTGGTACATTTTCTTTTTCATAATTTAGAACTAATGGTCGTCCGTTAAAAAGAACTAACACAACTGGCTTTCCTGTTTTAAGAAGCGCCGCTAATAAATCTTGCTGTGCTTGCGGAATTTCTAAGTTGGTTCTACTACTACTTTCTCCACTCAACTCAGCCGATTCTCCAAGAGCAGCAACAATTATATCTGCTTTTTCAGCTGTTTTTAAAGCTTCGGCTAATAATTCTTCCTTAGTTCTGTCGTCTCTGTGTAGCGTTTTACCAAACATTGTTGCTTTTTCTTCAAAGGCAGCGTCATAGTCTAAATTGCTTCCTTTAGCATATAAAATAGTAGCTGCATTTTTTGAAACTTCTTTAATCCCAGCTAATAAAGAAATTGATTTCTCCATGTTTGTTGCCACGCTCCAAGTTCCTGCCATATTTTCTTTGGCATCAGCCAAGGGTCCTATAACCGCAATAGTCGCAGTCTTTTTCAAAGGTAATAATTGGTTTTCATTTTTCAATAATACTAGTGATTGTGCCGCTATATTTCTAGCTTCAGTACGATTTGATTTTGTGAAAATTTCGTTTTTAGCACGACTCACATCACAATATTTATAAGGATCTTCAAATAATCCTAAGTCATATTTAGCGTTCAAAATAAGACGCACTGCATTATCTATTTGCTCTATAGTTACTTTTTTCTCATCTAGCGATTTTTTCAAAGTAGTAAGAAAACCTTCTCCTACCATGTCCATTTCAATTCCTGCATTTAATGCCAAAGCTGATACCGTTTGTAAATCACCCATTCCGTGTGCGATCATTTCAGGAATTCCTGTATAATCAGTCACCACAAAGCCTTTAAAACCCCATTGATTTCTAAGTACATCAGTCATCAACCATTTGTTTCCTGTAGCTGGAATTCCGTCTACTTCATTAAACGAAGCCATCACAGATCCTGCACCAGCGTCAATTGCCGCTTTGTAAGGAGGGAAATAGTCATTATACATTTTGATTCTACTCATATCAACAGTGTTGTAATCGCGTCCTGCTTCAGGAGCCCCATACAATGCAAAATGCTTTACACATGAAAGAATAGAGTTGTTATTAGAAAGGTTGTCTTGTTGGTACCCATTCACCATTGCTTTTGCAATTTGGCTTCCCAAATAAGCATCTTCACCTGAACCTTCAGAAACACGTCCCCAACGAGGATCGCGAGAGATATCGACCATTGGTGAAAATGTCCAATTGATTCCGTCAGCACTTGCTTCCTGAGCAGCAATTTGAGCTGTTCTTTCGATTAAAGGCATGTCCCAACTACATGACAATCCTAGCGGAATAGGAAAAGTAGTTTCGTAACCGTGAATCACATCCATACCAAAAAGTAACGGAATCTTTAAACGGCTTTTTTCTACTGCGATCTTTTGAACTTCCTTAATTTTTTGAACAGATTTGATATTAAAAAGTCCGCCTACTTTACCGTCTTCAATTTTTTTAGCTACATCTGAGCTTTCGCTTCCAGCTCCTGTAGTAATATCTCCTGAGGTAGGTAAATTCAGCTGACCTATCTTTTCATCAATAGTCATTTTGGCCATTAAATCAGCTACAAATTCTGCCTTAGGTTTTATCTTAACTGTTTTTTTCGAACTCTTTTTTTGGCTGTAGCCAAATGCCGAAAAGCATAGTAAAGCCACAATTAATTTGTTATTCATTTTATTTGTTTTTAGTTTGTTTAAACATCCACTCATAAATCTCCTTGTTGTCATACACGCGACTCCAACTGTCATGATTTGCATCATCAAAAATGGTCAAGGTTACATTCCCATTCGAAGCTTTTAATCTTTTATACATCATCACAGAATAATTCATATCGACTACATCGTCTAACAGTCCGTGAAAAATCTTGATTGGCATCGATGCTAATTTTTTATTTTCTAAAAGAACTACGCGATCTACGGCTCCAGCAATAGTTACTAAGGCCGCAAATTTTTCAGGGTGGGCTGTAGCCAAATTCCAAGCTCCCCAAGCGCCCATACTTAAACCTGTTAAATAGATTCGGCTATCATCGATGTTATGTTCTTTCTGAATTTTTAATAGTAATTCATAAAGCGAGTCGGTATCCCAATATTCATTTTCTGCACACTGTGGCGCCAGAATATATGCATCTAAAACATTTGTCTTTAAATATTTGAACGGGCCATGCACCTTTACTTTTTCGATATCCGTTCCTCGCTCTCCTGCTCCGTGTAAAAAGACGATCAGCGGTTTTTTGTCCTTACTGTTTTCAGGAATATGTAACGCATACTGAATGCTTTTTTTCTTTACTACTTCTGTTTTCACCGTTCCAGCAATATCTTTTTGAGCAAAACTGAAATTCGAAAACAATAGTACGATAGAGATTAATTTAAGCTGTTTCATAGTTTAGAAATTATACTTGCTAGAATGAAAACCTAATGCTGTTAAAGCAGGTTTCATCTCAGGAGCGTTCATAAATAATTTCCATAATAATCCAGAACGATAATTTTCGATCATAGGGGCAATTGTTCCTTGGTCTATCGCCAAATATCTTTTAGTTACCCAACTATAATGTGGCGAAAAAGCATCGTAAGGACCTGCTTTTCCAACGTATTGATTTCGTTTTTCACCATAGATGTAATGTAAAAACTTCATTGATTCTTCTGGTGTATAAGGAAAAGAAGACAAAGCCGCTGTAGGTGTAATGACTCCAAAATCACTATCTGTATCGTGAGCAGCATATCCTGTTGAACCATCTGCATTGCGAGTATAACTGGCAGTTAATCCCCAAACTGAATCAGAATAACCATTCCACTTTTTAGGATTTTCTACAGCATATTTATGCATGATTTTAGCATGGTTTTGTGTTACATCACCATAGTTTGCGTATTGATCAACCAACTGTGATGGGTCTAATCCTAAGTACGAATACTGAGCCCAAAACAACGGCCCAACATCGCCACTAACCGTGTTGTATTGAAATAATAATGGAATATCTAGCTGCGTTTTTGTTGATTTGATCGCTCCACTTCTAGCCCACCCTTCGTGATAAGCCGCCGCAGGAATTGGGTGCGTGGTTGATGCCGCTCCAAGGATGTAAGCAATTAAGCATTCATTATATCCTTCTAGTTTGAATTTCATTTCCCACTCATAAGTTGGAGACCAGTGCCAATACATGGCATTTTCTCCATTAGTGTACCAACTCCATTCTACGCCTTTCCACAATTCATCAGCTAGCGTTGCAAGATTTTTTTCTGCTTCATTTCCGTTTTTGAAATACTCTCTAACAGTAATTAACCCTTGACTTAAAAATGCAATTTCGACAATGTCTCCACCATCATCTTTCCCACCAAAAGAGATTGCTTTACCAGTCGCTCCATCCATCCAATGTGCCCAAGCACCGTGAAAACGATCGGCTTTTTTAAGAAATTGCATTGCAGTTGTCATCCGACTCACTGCTTCTGCTCTTGGAATAAACCCTCTTTCAACTCCAACAATTAAAGTCATCAATCCAAAACCTGAACCACCGGTTGTCACTTTATTTTTTTCGAAATCAGGATCATCAACTAAGTATCGTTCCCTCGCTAGTTTTGAATTTGGTTCAGCATAATCCCAAAAATATTTTAAGGCATCTTTTTGAACTTGGTCTAGTGCTTCTTGATCTGTAAGTGGTGGTATATTAGTATTGACACTGGGATCAGAAGAACTTGCGCTTTCCCCATTTGAAGCACTGGAACAAGAACTTAGAATATTAAAAAGCAATATAAATGCAGCTATTTTCATTTTTAAAAAGCTTTAAATTTTAGATAATAACTCTTACTAATACAGCAGAAAATAGTTCCACAACTTCAAATGAATGAAGTTATGGAAAACAATTTTCAATTATTCTAAATATGATTTATTAGCAAGAAGTAGTAAGTTGCAGTCTTTATAACTTTTTAACTGCAACTATATTTATAAAGGATCTAATAGAAATTAGTATCCAGGATTTTGTGTTGATAGTCCACCCGTTTGTTCAAGGAATACTTGTGGAATAGGGAAAACTTCATGCTTACCAGTTACAAATGTTTTACCGTGAATAGTAAAAGCTGCAGCTGCTTGACCTGTACGAACAAGGTCGAAATAGCGGTCGTGCTCAAAGGCCATTTCGACTCTTCTCTCTTTCCATATTGCTGCTCTCAAATCAGTTTGAGATACTGCTGTGGTATTTGCTAATCCCGCTCTAGTTCTAATTTGGTTCAACAACGGAACTGCATCTGCTGTTTGCCCTAATTCATTTAATGCTTCTGCTTTCATTAAGATTACTTCTGCAAAACGTAGGTATTTAATATTAGCATCTGTCTCCCAGCCATCAGTGTAAGACGAAGAATAAGCTTTGTAATTGTATCTTGGATTTTCAACCGTAGTTGGCACTACTCTACCATCGTATAAAGTTGTACCTGCAAAGATAATTGTAGCATTTTTTCGAACATCATTTGCTTCGTAAGCATTTAATAAACTTTGAGAAGGTGTGTTAAAACCCCATCCCCATCCTCCAGCGCCACGAGCACCTTGGACATTTGAATACCCTGCAATTCCTTTTGCGGGAATACTTCCAGTTCCTTGAATTTCAAAAATTGATTCTGCATCATTTTCTCCTGCCAATTTAAACATAGAAGCATAATCTGATACCAGACTATAACCCGTAACTAGGTTGCAATTGTCAACTACCTTTTGCCAATTTTTTTGATATAAATTTATTTTAGCCAACAAAGCATAAGCCGCTCCTTGAGAAGCTCTTCCTACTTCTGTAGAAGAATAAGAAGATTTCAAAGGTAAAACTGCTGCCGCTTCAAGAAGGTCTTTTTCTATAAATGCATAAACCTCTTCTTTACTTTTTCGAGTCAACTGCATAATTCTGTCATCTTCCGAAGATTGAATTGGTAGGTGATCAATTATTGGTACACCACCATATGTTTTAACTAATGTAAAATACATGAAAGCTCTTAAGAATTTTGCTTCCCCAACTAATCTGGCACGCACAGTTGCATCTGCCTTATCCAATTGCGGGATGATATCAATTGCTTGATTGCATCTATTAATTCCAGCATAATTTGCAGTAAAAATTTCAGCAACAGATGGAGACGATGAATTAAATGTAAGGGCATCCAAAACATCTTTATCAGAACCTGTATCACCAGGAGATGATCCTTTATCAGCGTCGTCAGAGGCGATACTTGTCAATCCTACCCAAGAGAATGCAGACATATCGAAGCTTAAAAATTTATTATAAATTGCTGTGGTAAATGTAGCAGCACCTTCATTACTATTAAATAATTCGATGTCTTCCGTTTTGATTGATTCTGTTGCATCAACATCAAGGTAATCACTAGAACAACTAGCCATAAATAGTGTGGATAATGCAAACAGTGAGATATATACTTTTTTCATAATATTAAAATTTTAAATTAGCACCAATTACGATTGATCTTAATGTAGGATAAGCATTTAGCTCTATTCCTTGAGTTCCATAAGGATCACTATCTCCATTTAATTCAGGTGAGAATCCAGAGAATTTTTGCGTGATAAATGGATTGATTGCATTTACGTACAAGCGGCAATAGTTGATAAATCCTTCTTTAAGTGGTAATTTGTAACCAAGTGTTATATTGTTCACTCTAAAAAAGTCTCCTGATTCTACGTAATAGGTAGAAGCAACCGGTACTTGGTTAAAAGGAGCTGGGTTTGATGCTGTAGTATTAGTTGCTGTCCAGAAATCTGTTGTCAAAGATGCCTCTACATTTTCACCACTAAAGCGTTGTGCTTTTTTACCATTGTAGACTTTTGCTCCAGCAGTACCATAACCATCTACAGAAAAATCGAAATTTTTGTAATTAACTCCAAGAGTTACACCGTAGTTAGATTTAGGCAAAATAGAACCAACATATTTTTTATCTGTCGCTTCTTTTAATTCAGATTGCACTACCTTCTCTCCAGCCGCATTGTAATACAACATATTCCCGTTAGCTGCGTCAATTCCTGCGTATTCGTACACATAAAAACTACCTAATGCTTGTCCTACAGAACTGTTATCAAGTTGTTTTGTAAACTGACCATTTCCCAAATTCCCTCCTCTTATTGGACTAATATTCGAATTTTGAAGACTTGCCAATTTATTTGTATTATTAGAAAAGTTACCTCCTACCCAGTAAGACAAATTATCGCTAATCTTATCATCCCAACGTAAAGCTATCTCATAACCTTTATTAGATATTTCTCCAACTTCAGCCGGCGTTGGATCAGTAATTCCTGAAGTCAAATAAGGTTTTGTATATAAAATAACATTGGTAGTTGCTTTATCATAAACATCAAATGATCCCTTTAATTTACTATCAAATAATTCAAAATCAAGTCCAATAGTAGTTTCTTCGGTCACTTCCCATGTCAAACTAGGATCTATAAGTGAATTGATTGTAGTTCCTTCATTTAAGATTGAACCACCTAGGTAGTAACTTAAACCTGATGTGTAAGATTGGTTATTTAATGGTACAGTTTGATTACCTAGTTTACCCCAACCTCCTCTAAGTTTTAACAAATTAATAGTTTTTACATCTGCCATGAAATTCTCTTTGGAAATTACCCAACCCAAACCAAAAGCAGGGAAAGTTCCCCAACGGTAATCTTTAGCAAAATTAGAAGATCCGTCGCGTCTCACAGTACCTGTGAATAAGTATCGGTCTAATAATTTGTATTGAAAACGTCCAAAATAAGAAGCTAATTTAGTTTCGTTTAAAATATCATCTTTATAGCTTGTAACGGTACCCGCGTAATCAACATCTGTTAAAGACCAGTAATTTGAATTGGCATTTACATCTCTTCTGATAACGGTCATTCGTTCTCTACCACCTCTGACAGATGTTTCCATACCCGCAGTAACTTCTACATCATGAATATCTCCAAAAAGTTTATTATAAGTGAAGTAGTTAGATAAATTCCAGTTGAAATATTGATCACGTCCTCGTTCTAATGAATTAATATTTTTATCTGCTGGATAGACAATTGTACTTAAATTTCCTGGATTATTATAAGTATTGAAAATTTCTTGCGTAGCCTCATAATTGTATTTCTTCCAAGAGTAATATTCACCGTTAAATTGCGATGTAAACTTTAATGAACTTGAAATATCATAATCCAGTTTTAAACCTCCTTGAAGTGTGATACTACGTTGCTCTTCATCTGTATAATCAAGTTGTGCAACAGGATTACCAACATTATTAAATGAAGATCCAGCTGTTCCTGCGGTTCCATCAGATCCTACAAACGAAACTCCATATGACCCATTGGAAAAACGAACAGGTACAATTGGTGATTGCTTGTAAGCACTTGTAAAAGCATCTAGCGGCTTAGGAGCAGAATTAGCAGATGTAAAGCTTAAATTTTGAGTTATCTTTAATTTATCTGAAATTCTGTATTCATTATTATTTCTGAAAGTAAAACGACTATAGTTTAAACCATCTAATACTGCCTTTTCTTCGTAATTTCCAGCACTAAAAAAATATTTTATATTTTCACTTGATCCAGATAGCGATACGTTATTTTGAGAATAAGTACCTGTTCTTGTAACTGCGTCCAACCAATCTGTATTTACTGGCTGATTTTCTGAGAAAGTTGCAGTACCTAAAGCTGCATTTGTGTAGCGCGCATAAGCATTGCTATCAGCCATTTGTACCTTTTTAAGAGGATTTCTGAAACCTGTAAAGCTTTCGACTTCAACGGTTACTTTATCGCCTTTTCCTTGTTTTGTAGTAATTATTATAACACCATTTGCTGCTCTAGTACCATAAATAGCCAATGCAGATGCATCTTTTAATATCTCATAAGAGGTGATGTCATTTGTATTGATATTATTGATATTCTCAGTTGGCATACCGTCTACAACGTAAAGCGGTGACCTACCACCGATTGCAGTTCCTAAACCTCTAATAACCACAGATGGTGAACTCCCTGGTACATCAGAAGAAATAACTTGTACACCCGCAGCTTTACCTTGAATCGCTTGAGAAGCATTCAAAACTTTCCTTTGAGATACCTCTTCTGCTTTAAGAGAAGTTATCGATGTGGTATTATCAACCTTTTTTCGGCTACCATAACCAATAATTACAACTTCGTCCAATTGTGTGTCTTTGGATTCACTTAGTGTAACAGTCATAAAACTTGCAGTCGCTTTTAGAGAAACCGTTTTAAAACCAATCATTGATATTTTGATCATTTCTCCGACATTTGCCTTAATCGAAAAGTTACCATCAATATCGGTATCTGTACTAGAATTTGAAGAGGCAGCAGCAACTATTGCACCCGGTACGCCCAAACCTTCTTTATCTAGTATCTTACCTTTAATTTCTTGACCAGACATATATGCCGGAAGAAAAACAAGTGCTATTAAGCCCAAAATAATATTTCTCATGAATAAATAATTTAAATAGTTAGTGGTGCCAAATTAGATAATTACAACGTTATAGCAGTTAGTTTAGGAGTACTACATTACTACATCAAAAAGAACTATTTATTAATCAAAATACTGACTTACAGTTGATTAAAAAAATTTAAATTAATCTATTTATCACCGTTGATGTAGTAATGATGTGTCAGAATACTGTAATGAAACCACTTCAAAAATATAGTATCCGTAAAAAAAGTGTATTATTATAAGGATAATAGAAATTGAGATAAATTAACATCCTGCTGAAGTTGCAGCTTTTTACGCAATCTGTAGCGGTGAAGTTCCACACCCCGATATGAAATGTTCATAAGCGGTGCAATTTCTTTTGATGATAAATTCATCTTTAAGTAAATACAAAGTTTGATATCTTTGGAAGTTAATACCGGAAATTTTTTGGATAAAGTGGTCATAAATTCATTATGAATTTGACTTAAGTTGGTTTCAAATGTTTCCCATTCGTGCTTATTGACTGCGTTAATTTTTATAGCCTTTTTAACCTCCGACTTTAGCTTATTGATGTCGGTTTCTTTATCTAATATCCCTTGCACTTTCTCGATCATTTCACTTTGCTTAGCAATTGACAGTGATTTTCCAGCAACTTGTGATGATTTTGATTGCACCTCTAGTTCTAATATGTGTTTTTCATATTGTTGCGTGTTTAAATCATTTTGTGCTTTCAATTCCAACTCCAATATCTTTTTCTGATGCTTTAAATCTTCTTCTTTTAAAGCCAGTTTTTGAATATAGCGCAGTTTATTCCATTTATAATAGATGTATAAGATTAAACCAATAAGTGCGATATAAACAAGAATCATCCATACAGAAAAATACCAAGGAGTAGCTACAGTAAAGCTGAAACTGGTCACTTTATTATACTTTAGCCCATCATGACTGTATACAATAAAACTACTCGATCCGCTCTTTAAATTATTTAAGGTTACTTTGCCTTCATTTATAGGAATAGGATTTTTTGAATCCTCTAATTTGTAAAAGAGATTTGGTTTTGAAGATCCATAAAATCCCGAAATGATATGTATACTAATTTCAGTGTTAAAAGGTATTGTTTCATCAGGATTAACTAATTCATTATTGGCAAAAGCTTCAATTTTCAGATTGGGAACGGTTATGTGATTATTATTTAACTTTAACGAAATAAAACCGTCATCCAAATTCAATAGATAATTTTCTCCATCTTTATAAATATTTAAATTATCATTGATGATTTTTCCTTTGTAATATTTATCTTGAATAAGACTTCGTACAAATGTAGTATCGGCGCTAGCATACACTTGGTACAAAAGTCCGTCTTGCAAGATCATAAAATGATTTTCATCAATTTTTACAACATCAGTCACTTGAGAAAAATTGACATTGAATAGTTCATTTTTAACCAACTTCTTTGCAACAGCATTGTAAGTATACCATTGGTGATTAATAAGAAATAAAATCTCATTTCGGAATTCAAAAATCTTTACAGCAAAGTCATTCTTAATCCCATTTTTCTGCGTGATGTTTTCGATCGTAGTTTGAAATTGATCATTGTAAGTAATGCGGTACAACCCCTTATAATTATCAGCTGCCCAAATCTCTTGACGTTTGTTTTGCGCTACGTATTTTATGGGTTTTAAGAAGTCTTTTAATAGCGTCGCTTGAGCTGAATTACTTAAATCTTTATATACATAAACGCCGCTATAAGTTCCTTGCAGGTACGAATTATCAACATTGCTTTTCTCTAATGTCCATCCCCCATTGATGTTGTTGTATTTTGAGTAGTTTCCGTCCTGGTATAGAAATGTTCCTTCGTCCTGCCCTATTAAATATTTATTACCCACTTTATTAATACTCCACGCCTGTCCTTGCGAATTTGGCACCAGCGAAAATTCTTTATTTTCATATTTATAAACTCCATGATTTGAAGCCAACAAGTAGCCGCGATCTGTTTTAACCACTGAGTAAACAGATCCCAAAGTTCCTGAATTGTCGTAAAAAATGAGATTGGGTGAATTTACTTCGATATATGCTATACCGTTATCTAGTCCTAACCATAAATTATTCTCCTTATCTTCAGTAATTGTTAGAAGGCTATTGTTCATTAAAACATTATCACGATTTATATTTATAGATGAGTTTGTCTTAAAATCCAGAATAAAAAGTCCTTGATTTGCCGTTCCTATTACAAGTTTATTGTTTTTGAGAAATTTAGCTGCATTAATATTTGCCTTTTTTAAAACGTCATTGAGCGGATTCTGCCATGGCGATAATGATCCATTTTTGCTAATATACACACCGTTTTTTTTAGTAAAGAAATAGGTGATCCCGTTATACTTTTCTATTGCGTGTACAACGTTATTCTTAAGTGCATCCCAGCCTTCTATAGATACTAATTTCTCCCCTATTAACTTTTGAACTCCTTCACTCACTGTGGCAACTAACAGCTCATTGTCTATTTCGAAAAAGTAAGATATTAAAGGTCCAATTTTAATTTTTTTTATCTTTTTTTCATGGTAAATAAATACTTCGTTGAAGGACTGAAAGTAGATTTTGTCATTGAATTTGAAAATCTTCCAAATCTCACCATTATCACTATCGTTAAAAATGTTTTTGCCCTGAGATATAGAAACGTAAACCATCTTGCCATGCTCTCTTTTCCAGTAACCAAATTCCTTGTAAGAGCCAGAATAAACTTTATCCTCATCTACAAAAACGGAACGAATTATGGTTTTGTTTGGTAACTCATATTTCTGCCATTTTATACCGTCGTATCGAAGCAAGTAGTGATTATTGGCAAAATACATCGCATTATCATTCCCTTGTGCTATATTCCAAATTTGGTTATCACCTTGATAATCGGACTTATTAAAGTTTTCGACAAAAGGAAGTAACGTTTGTGAAAAAACAGAAACTGATTGAAGTATAAGTATATAAAAATAGAATCTAAATAATTTCAAAGTAGAGATGTTTAGCATTAAATTTAGTGACCGTTCTGATTGTTGCTCTTTTAAATATTGTTGCAATAATGGCATATATCTCACTATGAGTTGTGTCTGTGATATTCGCCTCAATCCAAAAAAAAAGTTATTTTTGTGACAAATATACATCAATAATGAAGAATACTTCTCAGGAATACGATTTGGTTATGGCAGTTTGCCGTGACTTGTTCAATAATAAAATGAAAGATTACGGAAGCGCATGGCGCATTTTAAGATTGCCATCACTAACCGACCAAATATTCATCAAAGCACAACGCATACGCAGTTTACAAGAAAATGATGTGCGCAAAGTTGACGAAGACGAGACAGGCGAATTCATTGGAATCATCAATTATTCGATCATGGCTTTGATACAACTGGAACTTGGAGTTGTAGACCAACCCGATCTTGACCCTGAAAAAGCTACTGAATTATATGATGCAAAAGCGAAATTAACAAAGGAGTTGATGGAAGCTAAAAATCATGATTATGGAGAAGCTTGGCGCGATATGCGTGTGAGCTCATTAACTGATTTAATTTTGCAAAAATTGTTGCGCGTAAAGCAAATTGAGGATAACAAAGGTAAAACATTAGTATCCGAAGGCATCGATGCTAATTATCAGGATATGCTGAACTACTCCGTATTTGCATTAATTTTAATGGGATTTAAAAAATAAGTTGAAAAATATATGAAAAATATACTTACACAATTTTCTAGAATATTTGTTGGAATTTTATTTATCATTTCAGGATTAATAAAACTTAATGATCCGCTTGGTTTCTCTTATAAGTTAGCAGAATACTTTAGCGAGCCTGTTTTTAATATGCCGTTTTTTGTTCCCTATGCATTGGCTCTCGCTTTGTTTATTGTGATTTTAGAAGTGGTTTTAGGAGTGTTTTTATTAATTGGTTACAAATCAAAATGGACCATTTGGATACTGCTCATAATGATAATCAAATTCTCCTTTCTTACTTTTTACTCCGCCTACTTTGATGTTGTAAAAGATTGTGGTTGTTTCGGTGATGCATTACATTTAACCCCATGGGAATCTTTTACAAAGGATATTATTCTTTTGGTCTTCATCTTAATTTTGACATTTAACCGCCGATTAGTGCAACCACTATTTGGTTCAAAGACACAAACATTTATTGCCATAGTAAGTTTTATTGCTTCAGCATTTCTAGGATATTACGTACTGAATCATTTACCTATTATTGATTTTAGACCGTACCAGGTAGGAACTAACATTCAAAAAGGGATGGAAATACCTGCAGACGCACCAAAATCTGTTGTTGAGATGGTGTTCATTTATAATGTAAACGGAGTGGATACAGAATTTACAGATAAAGATTTAATGAACATTCCCGAAAGTGCCACTTTCGTAGATCGAAAAGATAAAGTTATTACAGAAGGATATATTCCGCCGATACATGATTTTACAATGTCTAAAGATGGTTCTGACTACAAGGAAGAATTTTTATTTGAACCAAAATTAATTATTTATGTCGCCTATGATTTACCAAATGCTTCTATCGAAGGTTTAAACGACTTAAAGACGTTAACAATTGCTGCAAAGGCAAAAGGATACAAAGTGATCGGAATGACCGCTTCTACTCCGGAGCAAATTGAGACAATTCAAAAGCAATATGCATTTGATTTTGACTTTTATTTTTGTGATGCTATTACGCTCAAAACAATTGAAAGAGCCAACCCAAGTATCTTGATAATGAATAAGGGTACAATTACTCAAAAAGTACACTATAATGATATTGCAGATCTGAAATTATAGATTTCAAATTCAACATAAATATACGCTGATAAAAATTCAAAAGAAAAACAAACTATTACGTTTTCATAAACAGATCAGCAGAAATTTATTGATTTAACAATAAAAAAAATATAAAAAATGGTATTTAGATTGCTTTTAATAGGGCAATCTTTTTACTTTAATTAACTTAGCAAAAATTAAAGAAATGAAAAAAGCAACTTCACTTTTCATCTTATTATTCGTTTTTATGGCTTGTTCTAAAGCAAATGAAGAAAAGACCAGTTTTAACGAGGAAGCACTTAATGAGACTTTAATGACACGTGATGGTAATCAAGTTTCGTTCGAATCTATATTAAAAGAAAATCAAGGTAAGACGACTGTTATTGAAATATGGGCGTCGTGGTGTGGTGATTGCATTGGAGCAATGCCAAAATTAAAAGAACTACAAGCAAACCACCCAGATGTAAATTATGTCTTCATTTCGATGGATAAGTCGGATACAGCTTGGCAAAACGGAATTGAAAAGCACGAGTTAAAAGGAGCGCACTATATGGCCAATGACCAAATGAAAGGAAAGTTTGCAAATGCAGTCGATGTAGATTGGATACCTAGATATATAATTATTGACAAAACAGGGAAAATTGCACTATATCGCGCAATTGAAACTGATTTTGACAAAATTGACAAAACAATTACTGAACTAAAATAAAAATTAAAAATCTAACAAATCAGAAAAAAATGAGAAAGAAAATTGTAGCTGGAAACTGGAAAATGCATAAAAATGCAGCGCAAACTGCTGAGTTATTAACTGAATTGGTTGCAAAATTACCTGCAGACACAACTGCTGAAGTAATTGTTGCTCCTACATTTGTAAACTTAGCTGCGGCAGTAACGCAGTTAGAAGGTAAAGGAATTACAGTATCCGCTCAAAACATACACCAAGCTGAAGGCGGTGCATTTACAGGAGAAATTACAGCAGACATGCTTACAAGCGTTGGTGTAAACACAGTAATATTAGGTCATTCTGAACGTAGAGCTATCTTTAATGAGTCTGACGCATTGATTGCTGAAAAAGTAAATACAGCATTAAAGCATAACATGACTGTGATTTTCTGTTTTGGTGAAGAGTTGAAAGACCGTCAAGACAAACAACATTTTAATATTGTTGAAAACCAATTGCGTGATGGTTTATTTCAAATCGAAAAGTCAGCTTGGTCTAAGATTGTATTGGCTTATGAGCCAGTTTGGGCTATTGGTACAGGTGAAACTGCATCTCCTGAACAAGCACAAGAGATGCATGAATTCATTAGAGAAACAGTTCGTAAAGTTTTTGGAGCTGAAGTTGCTGACGAAGTTTCTATCCTTTATGGTGGTAGTGTTAAGCCAGAGAACGCTGTAGAAATTTTCTCTAAACCAGATGTAGATGGTGGTCTTATTGGTGGTGCTGCGTTAAAAGCAGATGATTTCTTAGCTATTGTGAAAGCAGCAGTGTAAATCATACCGATACATAAATTATATAAAAGTGGTAAAACTTAGTTTTATCACTTTTTTTTTGCTACAATTTCAAAACAAATTATAAGTAATTGGTACAAGCACCCCCCTATTATTTGCAAATAAATTACACAACAATAAAATTTTTAAAATTGTCAAATTAAATTCTATATTTTTGACTCAGTATTTTCTCAATAATTTTTGCAGTAACATTACGTTTATAACAATCCTTAATTTTAACGAAAAGCTTTTAAATCATTAACCTACCCCAATTGTATGAAAAAACAGTACCTATTAATCTTATTTTTACTAATTTACTCAATCAGCTATTCACAAATAACTTTCGAAAAAGGGTATTTTATTACTACAAATGGCGAGAAAGTTATTTGCCAAATAAAAAATCTAGATTGGATGAATTCTCCTAGCGAATTTGAATATAGATTATCAGAGATCGACCAAGTTAAGAAAGCAACTATTCAAACAGTCAAAGAGTTTAGTATTGATAACTTTTCCAAATATGTTAGGTCATATGTTGGCATTGATAGGTCAAGCAACAAGATTAATGAATTAAGTGAAGTCCGTAGTGCTATTTTAGAAGAAGAAGAACTTTTTTTAAAAGTTTTAATCGAAGGGGAAGCAAGTTTGTACCGTTATAATAGCCCCGATATTGTTAGATTTTTTTATACTATAAATGATTCTAAAATAGAACAGCTAATTTTTAAACTCTATAAATTTAATACCGGAGAATTTAATGAAAACAACGAGTACAGACAACAACTATTACTTAAATTAAAGTGCGAAAAAATCACTGAAAAAGACTTTAAGTATTTAGAATATGACGAAAAAGAATTGAAAAAGCTATTCATAAAATACAATCAGTGTAGGAATAAAGATTTTAAAATCATGCAACCTAAAGAAAAAAAAGATTTATTTAATTTAACTTTAAGACCTCGATTTAACTTCTCCAGCTTTAAATTAAGCAATTTTGGATCTACTACCGGCAATATAGATTATGGAAATAATCAAACGTTAGGTTTTGGTATTGAATCCGAAATTATTTTTGGTTTTAATAAAAATAAATGGTCATTAATTCTGGAGCCAACTTATCAATATTTCAAAAGTCAAAAGGAAGTATATAATTTTAAAACAAGTATTGACTATAAATCAATTGAGCTTCCTATAGGAATAAGATACTATATGTTTTTAAATGAAAATTCAAAGCTATTCTTAAATGGGGCTTATGTCATAGATTTTTCTTTAAATTCTGAATTATTTCGGGGTGGAGAGATATTAGATATTTCGAATGCCTATAATTTTGCATTTGGAATTGGTTATAAAATTAAAGACAGATACAGTGTAGAATTCAGAATGCAAACAGCAAGAAATCTTCAAAAAGATTACGTATATTATACATCAAGTTATCAGCAAGCATCTATGATATTAGGCTATACTTTATTTTAAACTTTTCAATCTACCTCAATTCTATAAAAAAGTTTTCAATAGAAATAGTTTTAAATTTCTTTTATCAATCACAGCATCAAACTGAATTTAATTTATAAGCCTAATTTAAATTGAAAAACGAATACATTTATGTTGTTTATAAGAAAACGATAAGAGAGAAATGCTACCTTTGCAAAAAAATAAAGAAATGTCAAATATATATATCGGCTACCATTTTACTATTGCACCCAAAGAATTAGGGTCAGAAATATTAATCGCAGAATTAGGAGAGACTGCTTTTGAAAGTTTTACCGAAACTGAAACGGGTATATCTGCCTTTGTACAAAAAGATTTGTGGGACGAAACGATATTAAAAGATATTCAAATTTTGAGTTCAGATGAATTTGAAATTGAATATACTTTTGAAGAAATCGATCAAGTAAACTGGAACGAGGAATGGGAGAAAAACTTTGAGCCTATTGATGTAGATGGTAACTGTCATGTACGTGCTCCTTTTCACCCCAAAACAGATGCAGAATTTGACATTGTTATAGAACCAAAAATGAGTTTTGGTACAGGTCATCATGAAACAACACATATGATGATTCAGCATTTACTCGAAATAGATGTAAAAGGTTTAAAAACACTTGACATGGGTTGTGGAACTGCTATTTTGGCTATTTTGGCTGAAATGAAAGGGGCTCAGCCTATCGATGCAATTGATATTGACAACTGGTGTTATTTAAATTCTATCGAAAATGCTGAACGCAATAATTGCAAACACATTACCGTTTATGAAGGTGAAGCTGCATTACTAAAAGATAAAAAATACGATTTAATTATAGCGAATATTAACCGTAACATTTTGTTGAACGACATGCAAGCTTATGTTGATTGTTTAAATCCTAATGGTACGCTATTATTAAGCGGATTTTACACTGAAGATATTCCGTACATCGAAGCCTCGTGCACAGAAAAAGGCTTAACTTATGTTAAAAAATTCGAAAGAAACAACTGGGTATCATTAAAATACGTAAATTAGTTTTAGCTATTTTATTAATTATTAAGTACAAACACCACATCTAAATGAGTACTAAAGAAAAAATAAGAGAGAAAGTAAGTCCGAAAGAAGTACCTACTTTAAATAACGAAATTGTTGTCTACAATGACGACGTAAATACTTTTGACCACGTTATTGACACTCTAATACGAGTTTGTGAGCATACTCCAGAACAAGCAGAGCAATGTTCTCTAATTGTACATTATAATGGAAAGTGCACTGTAAAAACTGGGCCTTTAAAAAAATTAGAGCCTCAGTGTTTGCAATTGTTAGAAGCTGGTATCAGCGCAGAAATTATCTAGAACAATTAAGTTCCAAAAAAAAAGCATTCTCAACTTTGAGAATGCTTTTTTTTTTGACTTTGCAGAGGTTACATACTCATTCAACTTTACTAGAAAGTAAGAAGATCAATTTTATGTGAGTAATATTTGTATTGAGCTTTGACTCTTAGTGAGGTAATTTATCCCGAACAACACCATAGATAAAAGTACCAATCATCGCTCCTGCAAGCACTACTATTATTGAATAAAATCCGGCTCCTAATAATATAAAAATAGGTCCAGGACAAGATCCTACCAATCCCCAACCCAATCCAAAGATTATTCCACCAATCCAATATCGGTAATTACCGTTTTCTTTATTCGGAATTTCTATTGGTGCGCCATCGATGTCTTTAATGTCATTGCGCTTGATCAATTGAATACCTACAATCCCTGTAAGTATAGCAACAGAAATTATTCCATACATATGAAAGGACTGAAATTGAAACATTTCATAAATTCTGTACCACGAGACCGCCTCGGACTTGGTTAAAACTATTCCAAACACAAAACCAACAATTATATATTTTAATACTTTCATACTTAAAAAATTAAAGGAAATAAAAGATGAACCATTATTAATCCACCAATAAAGAAACCAATTACTGCTTTTAGAGAAGGTAGTTGTAAATTACTCAAGCCAGAAATAGCGTGACCAGAAGTACAACCACCTGCATAACGGGCACCAAAACCTACAAGAATCCCACCCGCTAATAATATTGCTAAGTTTTTAAGCGTTAGAAAATTATCATTACCAAAAAGAAGACTAGGCATCAATTGACCATTGGGTGCATCCAATCCTAATTGTGCCAGAGCATCTATTGTTTTAGGATTGATTGTAACATTAGATGGATCACTCATAAAATTTACAGCAACAAAACCGCCTAGAATGGCTCCTACTACTACAACTAGATTCCAGCGTTGCGATTTCCAATCAAAATCAAAAAAAGAAACTTTATTACCAGCACCAATCATTGCACACATTGAGCGTAAATTAGATGACATTCCAAAAGACTTACCAAAATATAGTAAACTCAACATAATAAGACCTATAATAAAGCCAGAAATATACCAAGGCCAGGTTTGAAAGAAAACATTCATATTAATTATTTTAGAATACAAAGATAAGTTGGTTTTATAAACTGCAATGTGCCATTTGTTACATTCGATCAAATTTTGCAAAATCATTTAATTTTCTATTAAGCTGTACCACTAAAAATAAAGTTCTCATTATCTTTGTATTTAAAACGGACACTGTCTCAAATTTGTCGGTTCTAATTATCTATTCGAATATGAAAAAAATAATGTTTTCGCTATTAGCCTTAAGTTTAATTTCTTGCGTGAGTACAAAATCTACTTTAAAAAATGTTGATGACAATGCGCCCAGTCCGCAACTTACTGCCGAAAATACTTTTGTACTTACAGAATACAGTAAAGACAAAAAGTACGGATTCGACAGTAGCTATCCTGTAAATGTTTTTTACTTAAATACAGCCAATGATACAATCAATGCTGTGCGTTATTTAAATGCTTTAGCTGGACCACAGGGAGAAAAAATCGCCTACACCAAGATAGAAAGCTGTTGTCCATTCCCTACTAAAAGAAGCGGTATGGGAGCAGGTTTTTTGGATGTTTATGAACTTAGGTGGGAAGGTCAAAAAAAACCTATTCAGTTGTACATGAATATTTATGAAAAGGGATATTTATTAGTTCCTGTAGGGCTTTCGATTAAAAAGTAAATTACAATTGTAAAGGGAAGTATTCTACTTTCAAAATAAGAAAATCACTTATAAAATAAACGTTAATTACCTAAGTGTAATGTGTAAATCAAGTTACCTTTGCACTTTCAAATAAATAATCATTATGAATATTGAACAAATCGCTCAAATCAAACATACCGATAGTGGAAACTTCTTTTTATTAGCTGGACCTTGCGCTATTGAAGGAGAAGAAATGGCTATGAGAATTGCTGAGAAATTGGTAGGAATCACTGATAAATTAGAGATTCCTTTCGTTTTTAAGGGATCATTTAAAAAAGCTAATCGCTCTAGAATTGATAGCTTTTCTGGAATTGGAGATGAAAAAGCATTAAAGATACTTAGAAAAATTTCTGAGACTTTTCACGTACCTACAGTTACAGATATACATACCAATGAGGATGCCGACATGGCTGCACAATATGTTGATGTACTGCAAATCCCAGCATTCCTTGTTCGTCAAACCGATTTGGTTGTTGCTGCGGCGAATACTGGTAGAACAGTAAATCTGAAAAAAGGACAATTTATGAGTCCAGAAAGTATGAAGCACGCTGTTCAAAAAGTTTTGGATTGTAACAATCAAAATGTAATGGTAACCGATAGAGGAACCATGTTCGGATACCAAGATATGATTGTCGATTTTAGAGGAATTCCAACCATGCAGCAATATGCAACTACAGTCTTAGATGTTACACACTCTTTGCAGCAACCAAATCAAACTGCCGGAGTGACGGGAGGAAGACCAGATATGATTGAAACTGTAGCCAAAGCTGGTATTGCAGTTGGAGTTGACGGAATTTTTATCGAAACTCACTTTGATCCTGCAAATGCAAAAAGCGATGGAGCAAATATGTTGCACCTAGATTATTTCGAATCATTGATGACAAAGCTTGTCGCAATTAGAAAAACAGTAAATCAATTTTAATTACAGTACATTGAAGACTATTATATTACAGCTTTCTTTTTTTGGTTTATTGTTTGCAAATACAGTAAATGCCCAGGAGGCTATGGATGTTCAAGAAAAATATACCTCTCACAATAAAGGGAAATTTTTTGTAGCCTGGGGAGGAAATAGAGACAGTTACACTAAATCTGATGTTACTTTCAAGGGGAAAGATTACAACTTTACGATAGATAATATGACTGCTCATGACAAACCAAAAGGTTGGCATGTTGATTATATTAATCCGGCAAGAATGACAATCCCACAGACTAACTTTCGTTTGGGTTATTTTTTAAATGATCATTATAGTGTGAGTATCGGTGTGGATCATATGAAGTATGTGATGACACAAGATCAAACAGCATCTGTTACTGGTGAAATTAATTTACCCACTACAGATATTGGTTCAGCATACAATGGTGTTTATAATAACACGCCAGTTAATTTTAGCGATCAAACTTTTTTGGCCTACGAGCACACAGATGGTTTGAATTATGTACACGTTGAAGTATCTCGTTTTGATGATATTTCTAATCTATTTAGCATAGGAAACACTGATAAAATTCAAATTAATTTAACCGAAGGAGTTGCTTTTGGACTGTTATATCCGAAGACGAATACAACCTTACTAGGTAAAGAACGCCATGATGCCTTTCATGTTTCGGGATATGGAACCTCGGTAAAAGCAGGATTAAATATTACGTTCCTAAAACACTTTTATGTACAAACGGAATTAAAAGGTGGATATATTAATATGCCAGACATTCGTACAACTATAAGTGCTGATGATACTGCTTCTCAACACTTTTTATTCTTGCAGAGAATAATTTTATTTGGTGGAATTTTCAAAATTTAATACTTAAAAATCCATTTTAATATCGTTAGTCTTTATTATTTTACATTATAAATAAAACCATACGTACCTTATAAAAATATAGTAGATCTATTTTTTTATAAGGTATTTTGGTATAATTTAGCAATATAGTATTGATAACTATTAAGTTGCCATTTATAAAGTGTTAGTTTTCTATCTTTATATGTGCAGGAAGTAGTCTCATGTAGCATTATTTCCACTTCATGACATAAATTAAGCTGATACCACGCTTTTTTGTAATAATAAAATAACAGATAGCTATTTTATTAAAAGTTGATAAAAAATGAGAATGAGAAAAATGATGCGAATCAATAACGATAGCATCTCAAAAACAAATAACGACGCTGAGACTATCTTTGAAGATTTTTTTAATCTATCACCAGATTTACTATGTATTTCTGGATTTGATGGTTATTTTATCAAGATAAACCCAGCTGTTTGCAAATTGTTAGAATATACAGAAGAAGAACTACTGGCAAAGCCAATCAATAGTTTTGTATTTCAAGATGACAAAAATTCTACTACTAATGCTCGTAATTCAATTAAAGATCAAAATCATTTAATAAACTTTGAAAATCGTTACATAACAAAAAGTGGTAGGACGGTCTGGCTGCTGTGGACCTCCATACCAGTAGAGAACAAACAACACATTTTTGCAATTGCAAAAAATATCACCTATAAAAAACAACTAGAGGACGAACGAAATCAACATCTTGCAAAATTAAATCATAGTGTGGAAGAGTACAAACAACTCACCTACGCAGCAGCTCACGATTTGAGATCTCCGGTAAATAATTTAATTAGTATTTTTGACTTACTAGAAATTGACAAAGTAATTGACACCGAATCAATTGAATACCTCAACATTACAAAAGATATTATCAACGGTCTAAAAAATTCATTAAATGATTACATCACCGTTTTAAATGACAAAATCCAAAATAGTTCTCCTGTAGAAGAAATTTCTTTTCAGGAAAGTTTAGATGAAGTTCTGTTTTCAATTAGCTCCTTTATTAGTAATTCTGATACCACGATTAATGTTGATTTTTCGGTGTTGAGTCAAATTGTATTCAACAAGACTTATCTTAAGAGTATTTTCCTGAACCTAATTACTAATTCTATCAAATATGCTAAAGTCGGAATGTTTCCTGTTATTTCGATTTACACCCAAATACACGAGGGTAAAAAGCAACTTATAATTTCAGATAACGGAATAGGTTTTGACATGGAAAATGTGGAAAATAAAATATTTGGTTTACATCAAAAATTTAATAATAACTCTGATAGCAATGGTATTGGCCTTTATTTGGTTTACAACCATATTACCAACCTAGGTGGGCAAATTGCAGTAGATAGTGAATTGGATAATGGAGCTACTTTTACTATAACTTTTCGAGATTAATTTTTATAATTCCACTTAATCCCAAAACTTTTTCTACATTTAAACTTACTCTAAAATTTGTAATAACATACTTTGCTTCTAAATAAGAAGTATCCTTATCCTAAAATCGATTGAAAATGATTTCTAAATATCATTTTCAATCGATTTTATCTTTTTTATTTCCTACTTTAGTAAAATAAAGAATTAGCAACTTTTAATGATAATGCTGAGTATTTCTTTATCCTAAATATTCTAATTAGTATCGAAATAAAAATATATCAAAAATGAAAATAGCCCTTTTCACAAATGAATTTCCTCCTAACATTTATGGTGGAGCTGGTGTGCATATCGATTTTTTAAGTCAAGAACTTATAAAATTAGGACAAGTAGAAGTGCGCTGTTTTGGAGATGAGAAAGTAGATGATGAACACTTGCATGTTCAAGGCATCGACTCTAGCTTGACAAATCCCAATGACAGTAAAAATGCACATATCAAAATGTTTCATAATTTGAGTCGAAATGTAGAGATGTCACAATCTACTCCAGAAGCCGACATTATTCACTGCCATACTTGGTACACGCATCTAGCGGGTGTAATGACCCGTGAGTTACTACAAGTACCTTTGATCTTAACAACACACAGCTTAGAAACACATCGACCTTGGAAAGTAGAACAATTAGGCAATGGATATTTTCTTTCTCGTTGGATCGAAAATAATGCCTACAATACTGCTGACGGAATTATTGCGGTTAGCCAGCAAATGAAAGAGGACGTTGTAGAAGCTTACGGAGTAGACCCTGAAAAAGTTACCGTAATTCATAACGGTATTGACCCTGAGTATTACAAGCCAACCAACGATGATGCCTTATTAAAAGAGCTTGGGATTGATCCTTCTATTCCATTTGTGTTATTTGTAGGACGTATTACTCGTCAAAAAGGTATTTCTCAATTAATAGCGGCGGCAAAATATTTTAACAAAGATTGTCAAATCGTCTTATGTGCGGGTGCTCCCGATACGCCTGAAATAGCAGCTGAAACGGAGCAACTAATCAGCGAATTAAAAGCAGAACGTGATGGCGTTATCTTAATCTCTGAAATGTTACCTCGAGAGAAAATTAAAATTTTATATAGCCAAGCACGTGTTTTTGCATGTCCGTCATTGTACGAACCTTTTGGAATTATAAATTTAGAAGCGATGTCTTGTGAAACCCCCGTTGTAGGTAGTCATGTGGGCGGAATTCCAGAAATTATAGTTGAAGGGGAAACAGGGTATCTAATTCCGTTGGAAAGTAAATCGAGAACCGATTTTAATCCGATCAATCCTGAATTATTTCAAAAAGAGTTTGCAAAAAAAATCAATTTACTTCTCGAAGATGAAGCTTTAGCAAATAAAATGGGAAAAGCAGGAAGAGAACGTGTACTCAAAATTTTTAGTTGGGAATCAATTGCAAAAACAACCTTTGATTTTTACCAAGAAGTGATTTCTAAATTTGAAAAAGAAAAAGCATAAATAGTTGATATTTTATTCGAAAGGGCTACTGAGGATTTACAAACCTGAGTAGCCCTTTTTAAATTATTTGAAACATTCAATTTAAATATAATATTTTAAATTGATAGTTTTTCATAATTCTATTTGGTGAGTAAATTGCATCTTTTATTTGATCTAAAGTCGGAAGAAATATAGTCTAAAAATACATTCAGTTTTACTACTTTTACAAAAAAATCAAAATGCTCGATTACTTTCTCGATCAATCCTACGAAAATTTAAACTACTCTATTGAAGATCTTAATTTTAAAGAATTTGAGGCTTGTGAATTCGTTAATTGTGATTTTACCAAATGTAGCTTTACGGCTGTAACTTTTATCGATTGTACTTTTCGAACCTGTAATCTTAACGGCAGCAAAATTAACCACGTTGCTCTGCGCACTGTTACTTTTGACAACTGTAAAATTAACGACGTGAATTTTTCTATGTGTGACAAACTTATTTTCGAAATACATTTTAAGAACACCATTCTAGATTTTTCTAAATTTTATGCGCTAAAAATGAAAGGCACAACCTTTACCAATTGTAGCCTTATTGCTGTCGATTTTATGGCAACCGATTTAACCGATGTTTCTTTTGAAAATTGTGATCTCTATCGTGCAGAATTTGATCAAGCTGTTGCCAATAAAGCTAATTTTTCGACTAGTAAAAATTACACTATTGATCCCAAACGAACAAAACTAAAGAAAGCTCTTTTTTCATTGCAATATTTAAAAGGCCTGTTATTTACCCACGATATCATTGTAGAATAAAAACAGTTTGTAATTAAACTAAAATAAGGTAAAACAGACCGATTTATCAGCTATTTTACCTCATCAATACTTTTCAAAATAATTGTCTAAAGTGTTTTTTCCATTACGTAATCTTCCATTAGATAACCCTTGCCTATTTCGATGTCTATTTCTTCGACAATACTAAAACCTAATTTTTCGTAAAAATGTAAGGCCTTATTAAATCGATTCACATTCAATATCAATTTATCAAATCCTTTTTCGGTTGCTTTTGTAGCTATATATTCGATTAGTAATTTCCCTATTCCTTTTCCCTGTGATTCAGGCAGTAAATAAAGCTTGTGTATTTTGGTTTGCTCCTTGGTTTCAAAATGTTCAAACCCTGCAAACCCCAATACAGTTTCGTCTTCCTTTACCAATACAAATTGGCAACCATTATCGAAACTTTTGATTAAGGCATTCTCGGAATAAAAGGCATCTAACATATATTTCATCTGCTCTTCTGGCAAAATAGCAGCATACGCTACAGGCCAAACCTGATGTGCTAATTTCTGAATCAGACAAAAATCTTCTCTACCTGCTGTAACTATTGTAATCATAAATTATTCTGTATATATTCTATTTTCTTGTTCGCTTACACGTATAAAAGTTGTTCTCTTAGTTAATTCCTTTAAACGAGAGGCTCCTACATAAGTGCACGTACTGCGCAAACCACCTAAAATATCCATTATGGTATGAAGTACTTTACCTTTATAAGCAATAGTTACTGTCTTACCTTCACTAGCTCTGTAATCTGCTACGCCACCTACATGTTTGTTCATCGCGGTAGTCGAACTCATGCCGTAAAACTGTTTAAATTTATTTCCATCTACTTCTACTAGCTCGCCACCACTTTCCTCATGACCAGCTAACATCCCTCCTAGCATTACAAAATCAGCTCCAGCTCCAAAAGCTTTAGCGACATCGCCGGGAGTTACACAACCACCGTCACTTATGATATGTCCGCCTAGTCCGTGAGCTGCATCTGCACATTCGATAATAGCAGATAGCTGTGGATATCCGACACCTGTTTTCACACGAGTGGTACACACAGAGCCAGGACCAATACCCACTTTTATGATGTCGGCCCCGGCTAGCAAAAGTTCTTCAACCATCTCACCGGTTACCACGTTTCCGGCAATTATTACTTTATCGGGATATTCTTTTCTCGTTTCTTTTAGAAAATTGACAAAATGTTCCGAATATCCATTAGCAACATCAATGCAAATAAATTGTAATGAAGGATGTCCATCTAGAATATCACGTAGCTTTTTGGCATCGTTTTTACCCGTACCAGTACTTACGGCGATGTATTGAAAAAGTTCTGGTGCAAGTGCATCCAAAAATGTATTCCATTCTGCTATCGTATAATGCTTGTGAATTGCTGTAAAAATTTTCTCTTTGGCCAAAACCTTTGCCATTTCAAAAGTACCTACTGTATCCATATTGGCTGCAAAAATGGGCAAACCTGACCACGAAGTTGAACTGTGCAAAAAATTAAAATTACGTTCCAGAGTCACTTCTGCTCTACTAGAGAGTGTAGAACGTTTTGGGCGTATCATAACATCTTTAAACCCTAATTTCAAATCGGTTTCTATTCTCATATACTAAGTTTTTGATATTCTCAAATTTACCCATTTAATAGCAGACAACGATTTTTTTTATGTAAAAACTGTAGTGATAATTTGTAATACAGTAAGATTACAATCTAAGATTCTGAACTCTAGAGAGCTAATCTATAACTGTATGCGAAACACGACTATTAGTGGCTCTTTACTATATTGAAATTATTAATAACGAAATTTTATAGAAGACCATATTTTCTTATTGCCTACCCCAGCCAACCATCTCGGTCCAAACTGCGGTATTGTATTGCTTCTGAAATATGCATCGATTCCACTTTTGGTGAAGCTTCCAGGTCAGCGATAGTTCTGGCTACTTTCAAAATCCTGTCATAAGCCCGTGCCGATAGATTAAGGCGTTCCATCGCGGTTTTCAATAATTGTTTGGAAACATCGTCTAAGGCACAAAATTCCCGAATCAACTTTGTACTCATTTGCGCATTGTAGTGTACATTCTCCATGGCTTCAAATCGTAATGATTGAAATTCGCGTGCTGCTGTAACTCGTTTGCGTATATCCACACTTGCTTCAGCTTTGCGGTCGTCTGATAATTTTTCAAAAGGGACAGGTGTTACTTCGATATGTATATCAATTCGATCCAGTAATGGTCCCGAAATCTTGCTTAAGTAGCGTTGCATTTCATGTGGTGAAGATGTTTGCGGCGCATCTGGATCATTAAAAAATCCACTCGGGCTTGGGTTCATACTAGCTACCAACATAAAAGAGGAAGGATAGGTAACCGTAAATTTGGCCCTAGAAATAGTTACTTCGCGATCTTCTAGTGGTTGACGCATTACTTCTAGAACATCACGTTTAAACTCTGGTAATTCATCTAAAAATAAGACACCATTGTGCGCCATAGAGATCTCGCCTGGTTGCGGGTAACTACCGCCTCCAACCAACGCAACATTTGAAATTGTATGATGCGGACTTCGAAAAGGACGCTGGTTCATCAATCCCGCTTCTTTCAACTTGCCAGCCACAGAATGTATTTTAGTTGTCTCTAATGCTTCTCGTAAAGTCATGGGAGGTAAAATACTTGGCAAACGTTTGGCCAACATCGTTTTTCCAGCTCCTGGAGGCCCAATTAAAATAATATTATGTCCTCCAGCCGCCGCAATTTCCATGCAACGCTTTATAGATTCTTGTCCCTTTACATCTGAAAAATCAAATTCAGGAAAATCTAAATCTTTATAAAATTCTGCTCTTGTATCTATAACGGTCGGCTCTAAAGTTGTTTTTCCTTCGAAAAAATCAATCACTTCAAGTACATTTTCGATTCCGTATACATCTAAGCCTGCCACAATAGCGGCTTCTTTTACATTTTGAATAGGAAGAAAAAATCCTTTAAATCCTTCTTCTTTTGCCTTTATAGCGATGGGTAATGCTCCGCGAATGGGTTGTAAACTACCGTCTAGCGACAGTTCACCCATGATTATGTATTTGTGCACTTCCTCAGATTTAATTTGTCCTGAAGCAGCTAAAATCCCTATGGTCAATGTTAAATCATAAGCAGAACCTTCCTTACGTAAGTCAGCAGGCGCCATGTTTATTGTTATTTTCTTTCCAGGAAGATTGTATCCATTATTTTTGAGCGCCGCAGCAATGCGGTAACTACTCTCTTTAATAGCATTATCTGGCAAACCAACCAGATGATAACCAATTCCCTTGTCAATATTGACTTCTACAGTAATGGTAGTCGCTTCGACTCCAAAAACAGCACTTCCAAAAACTTTAACTAGCATGAGAGATAATTTACAAAGGATTTATATCTCATAAAAATATAGATAAATCTTATAAAAAATACATACGATGAAAAATAAATAATTGATTAATTTTTAATAAAAAGAAAGAGAGATATTAAACTGTAAGACAACATTTTGGATCTATAAAAGCTATTTATATCCTTACAGTAAGTGTTATAAATCTCTTTCAATACTATTTTGTAGAAACACAAAAAACCTTATCCTTAATGATTTATAAAATCTAAGCCATAGCATTAGTAAATTGCAATATGTGTTACTGAAATCATAGAAATGAATTTGTACAGATTGTACTTTTGCTAGCTTTTTACATATAATTCTGTACCTTTGCACGAGTTTATACGGTTTTCAGCGCTTAAAAGTGGTAATTATTCAATTAATCACATTAGCATTCTACGATTTCTATACATCGATATCAATCTGAAATACCTTCACTATGTGTAGCATGCTGCACTCGTTGCCTTTGGAAAAATTCCAATTACAGGCGTATCAATAATCTGAAAATATCAAATAATGCAACTAATTGATTATTTAATCTTTGTCGTTTATATGCTGGCAATGCTTGGCGTAGGCTTTTATTTTTTCAAAAAAAACAAAACTGCAGAGGATTTTTACGTCAGCGGTCGTAACATGAGTAGTTGGCACATCGGTTTATCGGTTGTTGCTACAGATGTTGGAGGAGGATTCTCTATAGGGCTAGGTGGTCTTGGCTTTACAATGGGGCTTTCTGGTTCCTGGATGTTGTTCACAGGATTACTAGGTGCTTGGCTAAGTGCTGTTTTCCTAATTCCAAAAGTAAGTGAGCTTGGCCACAAGCACAAGTTTTTTACGTTTCCCCAATTATTCGAACATTACTATTCCGCCAAAGTAGCTTTGTTGGCAGGAATTATATCGGCTATAGGGTATATCGGTTTTACTAGCTCACAAGTTTTAGCAGGTGCCAAATTAGCTTCGGCAACTATCGAGGGGTTAAATCTTCAAACGGCATTAATAGTAATGGGATTGATTGCTGTAGTCTATACGGCCATCGGAGGTTTAAAAGCGGTAATTTATACAGATACCATTCAATGGACAATTTTAATCTGTGGACTAGTATTTATCGGAATTCCAATGGCTTATAATGCAGTTGGTGGTTATGATGCTATAGAAAGTTCACTCGCACCAGAATATTTATCGTTGACTAATATTTCGGGTTATCAGATATTCAATTGGTCAATAACTATTATTCCGATTTGGTTTGTGGGAATGACATTGTACCAACGTATATATGCGAGTAAAGGAGAAAAAGAAGCGAAGAAGGCATGGCTTATTGCTGGTGCTTTTGAATGGCCGATAATGGCATTCATGGGAGTAACACTAGGCCTTTTGGCCAAAGTGGCTGCTAATCAAGGTATGTTTGCCGGAATTACAGATGCCAATGGAATGGATAGCGAAATGGGACTTCCTATTTTACTAGCCACTATTTTACCCGTAGGACTAATGGGATTGATGCTCTCCTCCTATTTTTCGGCTATTCTGTCGACCGCAGATAGTTGCTTAATGGCTGCTTCAGGAAATATAGTTACCGATATTCTTGCTAAATTTTCGAAAAAAGAAATGACACATAAAAAAGAACTGCAACTTTCGCAGATTGTCACTTTGATTGTGGGAGTTTTTGCAATTCTACTCGCTTCACAAATGCAAAATGTGTTAGAACTTATGCTTTACTCCTATGCTTTTATGGTTTCAGGTTTATTTGTCCCTGTTCTTGGTGCTTTATTCTGGAAAAAAAGCCACCCTATTGCCGCATTTTGGAGCATGCTATTAGGAGGAACTACCACAATTGCTCTTATTGTAACTAAAAATGAATTACCTTTAGGAATACATTTACCGGAGCATCTTGATGCAAATGCCTACGGTATTAGTATATCACTTATTGTGTTTGTGGCACTATCAATTTATCACACTAATAAAAAAGAAAATCAAAATGGAATTCAAAATATTTAATAGCAATACGGGAGAAGACAAAGAAATTACCAATAATGTTATTGCACAATTTCTATTTACTCACCTTGAGGAATACGGCGACAAAATTGAAGACATCTTAAAATGTCTAGCTTATGCAATGAACCCAGATAAGGGAGGAAATGTTATAGTAGGAATAGATGATGATAAGATTGTCGGAATTACTGTATTGAATACAACAGGTATGAATGGCTTTATTCCAGAAAATATCTTGGTCTACATCGCGGTAGACAATAGTCAACGTGGAAAAGGGTATGGTAAAAAAATAATGCAAAAAGCTATTGATAGTACTGAAGGTGATATTGCTTTGCATGTAGAACCAAATAACCCTGCAAAAAAACTATATGAAAGTCTAGGCTTTAGTAATAAATACCTAGAAATGCGTCTTATAAAATAAAATAACCGAATGGAAAATTTCCTTTTAAATACACCTGAATTAATTGCTTTACGTAAAGATTTGCACAAGCACCCTGAGACAGCTCTGAAAGAAAAGAATACAGCTAAAAGAATTATTAGTTTTCTCGAAAACTATCCTCCTGACGATTTAATTACCGAAGTGGGAGAAACAGGTATTCTAGCGATCTATAATGGAAAAGCAAAAGGTAAAACAGTTATATTTCGAGCCGAGCTTGATGCATTACCTATCCAAGAAGTCAATACATTTGACCACCAATCTGTTTATGCAGGTGTGTCACACAAATGCGGTCATGATGGACATATGACCATACTTTGCGGACTAGCAACACAATTGCATGTCAATAGGCCTGAAACAGGAAAAGTAGTTTTGCTTTTTCAACCTGCAGAAGAAAATGGGAAAGGAGTCGTGCGCATTGTTCCAGATATGCGATTTAGAGCACTTGAACCCGACTTTATATTTGCTTTGCATAATTTACCAAGCTATCCAAAAAATCAGATATTAGTAAAAAATAGCACTTTTACTTGTGCGGTGAATAGTATCATCATTAAATTGAAAGGTAAAACTTCTCATGCGGGTGAACCCGAAAAAGGGATCAATCCGGCTTTGGCTTTGGCTGAAATTACAGCGTCATTTTTGGGACAAATGCAGACAGACATCTCGCAACCAGACTTTTGCTTGATTACTCCTATTTATTCAAAAATGGGTTCAAAAGCATACGGTGTTTCTGCAGGAAGAGGTCAAACGCATTTTACAGTACGTAGCGATAGCAACGAACAAATGAAAATTATCGAAGCCAATCTAGAAAATACAGCTACAGCAATTGCCAGAAAATACCATTTGGATATTAAAATTAGTTGGACCCAAAGCTTTCATGCTAATGAGAATAATGACGAGGCAGTCGATTATGTAAGACAAGCAGCAAAGAATAATGATTTTGAACTTATAGAGAAGGAATTTCCTTTTACATGGGGAGAAGATTTCGGAATTTTCACAAAACTATATGCGGGTGCAATGTTCGGCTTGGGCTCTGGTACAGATACTCCTGCCCTGCACAATCCAGATTACGATTTTCCAGATGATATTATTACGACTGGGGTTGCAATCTTTCATCAAATTGCAAAACAAATTACCGATGCACACTAATTCGACAATTGAAATAAGCCGAACTGCTTTACAAAACAATATTGCCTTTTTACAAAAAACATTTGGTAAAAAAACTGTACTTTCATCTGTTGTAAAAGGAAACGCTTATGGTCATGGTTTGGCCGAATTTGTAAGCATGGCAAATGAATGCGGTATTCAGCATTTTTCAGTATTCGATGTTGAAGAAGCTAAAATAGTGCATGCTAAATTGGGTGACAAAGTTACAATTATGGTACTCGGTCTTGTTTCTGATGAAGATATGGATTGGGTAATCGCCAATGACATTCAGTTCTTTGTGTTCGATAAGCACCGACTCAGTAATGCTATCAAAAGTGCAAAAATTTTAAAGAGAACAGCGAAAATTCATATCGAAATTGAAACTGGTATGAATCGTACCGGTTTTGATAAAAAAGAATTAACTACAGTTATTTCGATTCTAAAAAAAGAAAAAGAGCAAATTGATTTCATAGGTCTTTGTACACATTATGCAGGAGCAGAAAGCATCGCTAATTATTACCGAATTCACAAACAGATTAAACGTTTTGAAGAAGCTTACGAATACTTGGGTGACAACGGTCTGAAACCCGAAATAAAACATTCGGCTTGTTCTGCGGCGTCTATGATGTTTCCTGAAACTAGGATGGATTTGGTACGTATTGGTATTATGCAGTATGGTTTGTGGCCTAGTCCAGAGGTTTTTGTTAATTACCTCAACAGTAAAAAAAGCAAAATAGACCCGCTAAGTCGCGTGATTACTTGGAAAACAAAAATCATGAACATCAAAAAAGTAAATGCGGGAGAATTTATAGGCTACGGAACTAGTTTTCTAGCCGAAAGAAAGATGACGATAGCTGTAATTCCGATAGGTTATTCTCATGGTTATAGTCGTTCTTTGAGTAATCAAGGGCGAGTAATCATAAATGGCTACCGCTGCGTAGTGGTTGGTTCTGTAAACATGAATATGATGACGGTAGATATTACCGACATCGGAAATGTGAAGAAGGAAGATGAAGTTATACTAATAGGAAAACAAGGCGATATGACTGTCTCGGTGGCATCTTTTAGTGATTTAAGCAACCAGCTCAATTACGAATTACTTACACGAATTTCCAAAACAATTCCAAGAAAAACCATACAATAATGGCCTTCATTAATTTATATCGAAATAAACTACAAGAAAATTATAAGTTCTTGAACGAGATTTTTACATCCCGAGCTATTGATTGGGGAGTAGTGACCAAAATATTATGTGGTAACACCATTTACTTACAAGAAATTATGGATTTGGGAGTGGTCGAAATGCACGATTCGCGCATAAGCAATTTAAAAAAAATAAAGAAATTAAACCCAGATATTCAGACGGTTTATATCAAACCACCAGCAAAGCGAAGTATCGAACGTATTGTACGCTACGCTGATGTGAGTTTTAATACAGAGAAGTATACCATTCAATTATTATCGGAAGAAGCGCAGCGACAAAATAAAGTCCATAAAATCATTATTATGATTGAGATGGGAGATTTACGTGAAGGTGTCATGGGTGAAGAATTAATTAATTTTTATGGAGATATATTACAATTACCCAATATTGAAATAAGAGGAATTGGTACCAATTTAAATTGCTTGAGCGGTGTTATGCCTACCCAAGATAAATTAATCCAGTTAAGTCTTTACAAGCAGCTTATAGAAGCAAAATTTGATATCACTATTCCTTGGGTTTCTGGTGGAACATCGGTAGCAGTACCGTTGATTTTGAAAAACGCCAGACCAATGGCTGTTAATCATTTTAGAATTGGGGAAGCTTTGTTTTTTGGTAAAGATCTTTTTACGGGTAAAACCATGGAAGGCATGCACAACGATGTATTTAAACTTTTTGCAGAAATTATTGAAATTACAGAAAAACCAGATACTCCAACTGGTGAATTGGGCGAAAATGTAGCAGGAAAGTCATTTACAGTAGATTCAAATGTAGATTTTAGCAGCAGTTCATTACGAGCAATACTCGACATAGGTCTGCTTGACATGCAACCACAATATCTGAAAGCAGAAGATGATAAAATTACAATTGTTGACGCTAGTTCAGATATGCTAGTCATCGATATTTCAAATTCTGACAAGGATTATAAAATAGGAGATTTAGTTAGTTTTAAATTGCAATATATGGGTGCCCTGTACTTATTAAATTCTGATTATATCGAAAAAGTAGTTAGTTAGACTTTATTAACCAACCATGATATATCATCCATAATTTTGAACTCAAATAATGATTTCCGTGCAAATACTGGAAGCTAAGCATTCTTCAGTAATAGCTTAATTTGTCTGCTCAGAGTTTAAATTCAATTAGTAGACATTGCTCATATATAAGTAGTACATCAGTGAGTACTGCTACTAATAATTATTAAAAATTCAGTTCGAAACCACAATAAAAGAATCACAAATTCATATTTTTTCGTATAAAAGCCATATTAATAGGGGTGCAAGTTATATTTTTAACAAAAAATAAACTTATGCCCCTTATTTTTTATGGGTGTATTTAATATTTCTATAACTTCGCAAAAAACTACACCTAATTTTAAAAATTGTATGAGAAAAATTATTCTTAGTGTGATCTTAATCGCACTGTCAGTTCTAACGTTATTTTCTACTTTTATTCTATCACCAATTGTCGCCCCTGCAGAAGAACCAGTCTTTGATACTGGTGATACAGCATGGATGATTGTTGCCACCGCTCTTGTGCTTATTATGACGCCTGGGCTCGGTTTCTTTTATGGTGGAATGGTTGGTAAAAAAAATGTCATTAGCACAATGTTGCAAAGTTTCATGGCAATGTTAGTTGTAACACTTCTTTGGATTTTAGTTGCATTTAGTTTGTCATTTGGAACAAGTATAGGTGGATTTATCGGAAATCCAGCTGATTATTTTATGTTTCAAAATGTTGATATTCATACTGCTTGGGGAACTATACCCTTTTTATTATTTGCTTTATTTCAGGCCAAATTTGCAATTATTACACCTGCATTGATTACTGGTGCATTTGCAGAACGAATTCGCTTCTGGGCATATATGTTATTTATGGTGCTATTTACACTATTTATTTACACTCCACTTTGTCATATGACATGGCATGAGGATGGACTATTCTTTAAAATGGGTGTTCTTGATTTTGCAGGAGGTACAGTAGTACACATGAGTGCAGGATGGGCTGCATTAGCGGGCGCTATGTTTCTAGGAAAAAGAAGGATTCAAAAAGTAAATCCTGCTCGCATCACTTATGTATTGTTAGGAACTGGATTATTATGGTTTGGTTGGTTTGGCTTCAATGCTGGATCTTCATTAGGAGCCAATGGACTGGCAGTACAAGCTTTAGGAACAACTACTGTTGCTGCTGCTGCTGCTGGAATGGCGTGGATTTTTATGGACAAAATTTTAGGACATAAAGTTTCTGCTATGGGTGCTTGTATAGGAACCGTAGTTGGACTAGTTGCAATCACTCCTGCCGCAGGATTCGTAAGTATTCCACATGCAATTTTTATAGGTATCTTCAGTAGTATTGTAAGTAACTATATGGTTAGTCTTTTCCCTAAAGGCAAAATTGATGATGCGCTTGATGTATTTGCTTGTCACGGTGTTGGTGGAATGGTAGGTATGTTATTAACTGGTGTATTTGCTTCAAATGCTATTAACCCTGCCGTAGGCGATAATCAAGGTTTAATTTTTGGAGACACTACATTATTTATTACCCAATTAACAGCTCTAGTAATTGTATCTGTATTTGCTTTCCTAGGATCTTATGCCCTATTTTTCATTGTAAATAAAATTACACCGCTACGTGTAACTGAAGACAAGGAAGAATTAGGACTGGATATCTCTCAGCACGGAGAATACCTGTAACAATTAGTTTAACATCATAAAAATACCACTCTCAAGCTTCGTCTTAAGAGTGGTTTTTTTATTCCTAAAATCAAGTATTAAACTAAACGCAATTCATTTCTTTTTCAATTATAATGTTTCTTCTAACACAAATAAAAAACCTGATTCAGAAAGAGATCCGAATCAGGTTTTAAAAAAATTGATATGTCTTATTATAATTTACTGATATAGCTTCCGTAAATATCTTTAAATTGGTATCCAGTTGCGATACGATCTTTACTTAATTTTTTATATTCAACCATAGCCCATAAAATAAATTCTTTCATAAACAAATGATCTTCAGCAGCAAGTTCCGGTTGGTACTTTTTTATTAATATCTCTAATGGAACAATTGCATTTAAAATATTTTTATAGTCATCACCTGTCGTATCATCCAATAATTCGAAACCACTTTCTGCAAAGAACCATTCAATCAAATCAGTGTAAGTTGTTTTCTCATTAGGTTTCTCCAGTTTCTCTATTTTCGGAAAGTACAGCGGGAACAAAGTTTGAATAGCAGCACCCAATAAATGTTGCGCTACAAAAGCAGCTCCTTCCTGCTCTCCCTCATACACCAACTCTACTTTACCAGTAATTGCTGGGATGACTCCCATAAAGTCAGACAAACGCACCGTAGTTTCTTCCTCTGCGTTAAGCAAAGCTCTGCGTTCTGCTGTACTCAATAAGTTTTCATAAGCGGTGATGCTCATTCTGGCACTTACACCACTTTTATAATCAACATATTCACTATCTCTAGCTTCAAAGCCTATTTGCTCTAATAAGTCTTTTGCCAATGATGGAACTTGTACTCGACTCAACTGTGTAGCATCTAATTTTGCTTCTTGCTCAGTAATGGTTCTTGCAATTTGAACTGTCTCTGGGTAATGCGTTAATATCTGAGAACCAATACGGTCTTTCAAAGGAGTAACAATACTTCCACGATTGGTATAATCCTCAGGATTCGCAGTAAAAATAAACTGGATATCAAGTGGCATACGCAATTTAAATCCTCTAATCTGAATATCCCCTTCTTGCAATATATTAAACAAGGCTACTTGAATACGGGCTTGCAAATCAGGTAATTCATTAATTACAAAAATACAACGGTTTGCACGCGGAATCATTCCAAAATGAATCACACGGTCATCTGCATACGACAATTTTAGATTTGCTGCTTTAATTGGGTCAACGTCACCTATCAAATCGGCTACAGTAACATCTGGAGTAGCTAATTTTTCAGAGAAACGATCAGAGCGATGCAACCAAGAAATTGGAGTATCATCCCCCTTTTCAGCAATCAAATCTTGAGAAAAACGAGAAATAGGTCTCAAAGGATCATCATTAATCTCTGACCCAGCTACAAAAGGAATATACTCATCCAGCAATTCTACCATTTTTCTAGCTAGTCTCGTTTTTGCTTGACCTCGTAAACCAAGAAAATTGATGTTGTGACGCGATAATATTGCTCTTTCCAACTCTGGGATCACAGTGTTTTCAAAGCCATGTACACCCTCAAAAGTTGGTTTACCTGTTTTTATTTTAGTAATCAGGTTTGTGCGTAATTCATCTTTAACCGATTTACTTTGATACCCTGAAGCTTTTAATTCTCCTAATGTTTTTATATTTTGTGTGCTCATAATTTTTATTTATCCCTTAGAATTACTTTTGTCAATTCTATGTTTTATATTTTGCTACTTATAAAGTTGCGTTATAATTATTTAATTCGTTTTTTTCTATTTGTTTCATAATCCTCAAAGATCATTTCGCCCAAGCCTTTGAGTCCAGTGTAAAATGCTTTACCTTGATTGGCCTCAGTAAATTTGTTCACGAATTTTTGTAAATAAGGATCACTTGCAATCATGAAAGTCGTAATCGGAATATGCAACTTTCTAGCCTGCTGCGCTTGTGTATAACATTTATCCACAATATAATCATCAAGACCATTGCTATTCATGTAGTAAGAACCATCACGCTCCTTTACACAACTAGGCTTTCCATCTGTAATCATAAAGATTTGCTTATTAGTATTACGTTTTCTACGCAGCATGTCCATTGCCAATTGCAAACCTGCAACCGTATTTGTATGAAATGGACCTACTTTTAAATAAGGTAAATCTTTTATTGCAATCGGCCAAGCATCATTTCCAAATACCAAAATCTCTAATGTATCTTTTGGGTAGCGTGTAGTGATTAATTCCGCTAATGCCATTGCAACCTTTTTAGCAGGAGTAATTCTGTCTTCACCGTATAAAATCATGCTATGACTTATATCGATCATCAAGACTGTACTCATCTGAGATTTATGTTGCGAATCTTCTACAACTAAATCATTTTCAGTAAGCATAAAATCTCCCACACCATTATTGATTTGCGCATTGCGCAAACTCTCCGTTAACGAAATTTTCTCTAATCCATCTCCAAAATGAAACTCTCGCAACTCTCCTGTGTGCTCATCGCCCGTTCCTGAATGTTTTGTTTTATGATTTCCAGCACCAGACCTCTTCAAATTACCAAAAATTTGATCTAGAGCCTGTTGGCGTATTGCTCTTTCTGTCTTAGCCGTGATTCCTATTCCGCCAGTTCCATCCTCTTTAACCTCATCTTTTATGTAACCTTTCTTTTTTAAGTCTTCAATAAAATCATCAATAGTGTAATTTTCATCTGTTAACTTATACTCAATATCTAATTCTCGCAACCAACTTATAGCTTCATCAAAATCACCTGAGGTATGCGTAATTAACTCTTTGAAAATACCAAAAAGCTTATCAAACGGAGACTGCTCGGGAGCCGAATACTGCTTAAAATAAAACCCTTTTTTTAATTCATTTTTCATTCGTAGATACTATTTTTTTTTTAAATGGAATATAGAATTCATCGATCTACATAGCATTTGTGAGCAATTTATTTAACACTCACTTCTTATTTTTAAAATTACAGCTTTTTAAAGTATGCAAACACCGAACGCTTATTAATTTTAAGTTAAAAAGGATTTTTAGGCTGTCCGAGCAGGCTATCCATTTCAAGTCCGCAGTAGTAAGCCAATAAAGTTGGGTTAAAAACGAGCTTCCTTCGGTCGCTGTTTTAAATCCAGCTTTATTAAAAGGCTTCCTCCTTTGCGTGCTTTCCATTACTATCCTTGACAGAAAATAGGATTGTAATAACTCACATTTTTCTTCCTTAAATTTTAAGAGTGAAAATGAATTTTGTTTTGTATTTTTGAAAACAAAAGAGCAATAATAAAATGAACAGTTATTTTTTACATGACGGAATAGAAAGTTCTGGTCCTTTCACAATTGAAGAATTAAAATTCAAAAATATCAAAGCGACGACACCTGTTTGGTGTGAAGGTATGTTAGATTGGAAAAATGCTAGTGAAGTTGTGGAGTTAAGGAGTCTACTCGTTAGCTCTCCTCCTCCAATAAAGAAGAGTGTTCCAGTAACAACAACCGTTTTTGAACCAATTCCAACGGCAGAACCAATAGTCGAAATTGTAACTCCCGAGAAGAAGAATAAAATTTTAGGTTTAAATAAAAGCGTATTTATATTTATTTTGTTCTTCGGTATCTTAATAGTTGGAAGCTTTATTTTGAGCAAATACCAAGATATGCGTCGTGAGGAAACGGAATTGAAAAATGAGCAAACTGAAAAAAATAACGTTCAGTACAGATTGCAACAAAAAGAAATTGAGGAGCAAAAAATTCAAATGGAAATTCAAGAGAAGATTGATTTAGAGCGACAATTAAAAGAGAGAAAAGAAGCTCTTACCGCCAAAATTAATGCTAACAATAGTTTATTAGCTACGGCACACAACAATTTTGAAATTGCTAAAAATAAACTATCCGAAGCGGCAAATTTTCAGTTTTTCAGATCAGATGGAGAACGCGCAGAAGAAATTGCTTTAGAGCAACAGCAGGTTAGTTATTGGAAAAAAGAAGTAGAAAACATTACCAACGAAACCGATCGTTTGAAATTGGAACTAGATAATTTACATTAAAATAAAGAAGGGTTTGGATATAAAATCTAAACCCTTCTTTATTATTTTACTTCTAGAAAATTACATAAATCGACCGTCTACATAATACCATATTTTGTCCTCTTCTTTAAAAATTGAAAATTCATGATGAATTAGAGCTGTTTTCAGTTCATCCTCATAAAACGCTTTAAATTCAATAGTAGTTGCCGTTGCATTAATAACTTCCAATTTTATCCACTTATTAGTTCTAGACCAATCTAGTAAATCCTCTTCACTATGGTTTTTGCGTGTAGAAAAATGTGTAGTCTCTATTAAGTAATCGCTTTTTTGAGTAGCAAATGCAGAATACCTAGAGCGCATCAATTGTTCGGCACTAGAAGCTTTACCTTCCCCATTTAATATAGGTCTGCAGCAGTTGTCAAATGTTTTACCAGAACAGCAATAGCAATCAATACTTTTCATAATCTAACAGTCCATATATTATTCCTCGATTGTAGGATTCACTTTCAAAAATAATTGATTTAGCAATACTTGGTATTTACTTATTTCAATCAAGTCTTCGTCTTCTTCTGCAAAGTCAAGCAATTCATCCAATTGCTCGCTTACAACAATTAATTTATTTCCGGCTTCAATAGTATCATGGCTTGCGATTAAGTCTATTACCTCTTGAACACTTGCTTTTATGTCTGAGAATTTATTTTTTTCCATTTTGCTATAATGTGCTACTCTTTTGCAGCTTTACTTTCATTGTATTTTTTTGTAATTTCTTTCAATTGCTCTTTGCGATCAAGAGCAGCCTTTTTAGCTTTATCTTGTGCTTTATGTAATTTATCATTATGCTTTTTGATGTTCCTTTCGTTATTCCTTCCCATTTTCACTTTTTAAATTGCTCAAAGATAACTTAAAATTAATTTAATCTCAAAGACCCTATAATATCTTAAATTAACGTGTAAAATGCTTCCATATAATTTTAGAGAAAATTGTAAGCAAAATTCAGTACATCTACCTTCAAATTTCGAATTTGTCTTTTTAAACCTATATAATTTAGTATATTTGTTAGGTATAGTATTTAATTATTCTTTTTTAAACTATAGCAATACCTGTTTTGTAATCAATATGAGTTTAATAAATAATACTATCAATTTCATAACCCGATTCAACAAACCTAAGACTCTTGGGTTTCTTGTCTTTTTGTCGCTTAGTGTAATAGTGACTTATGTGGTTGCACAACAACACTTCATTTTAGAAAAAGAAAAGAAAGCGGAGATGAATAACGATTTAAAAGTTATTCAACAAGATTTAGAGAAAACATTAAAAAACAGCTACACCACTGCACTGACTTTGGCACTGACAATTAATGACCAAGGATATCCTATAAATTTTAATACCTTATCAAAGAAATTAATAGAATCAAATCAAAATATAAGTAGCGTTCAACTAGTCCCTAATGGGGTTATAACTTATGTCTACCCTTATACACCCAACAAACAAGCTTTGGGTTTGAATATTTTAACTTCAAGAATTCATCGCAAAGAAGCTCTGAAATCAATTAGCAGTCAAAAAATGTATTTTGCAGGTCCCCTTGATTTACTGCAAGGAGGAAAAGGAATCGTTGGTAGACTTCCCGTTTATAATAATGATAAATTTTGGGGATTCTCAGCTGTTGTCATCCGAATTGAGCAATTATTTAGCTTTTTTGATCACAATGCCTTATCGAATTCTAATTATTATCTACAGTTATCAAAACGAAATCCAAATACAAATAAGGAGGTATTTTATTTGAAAGGAATTCGGGAGTTCAAAAATTTGAATTATGTTTCAACCAATATTCCGGATGGTGATTGGACAATTTATTTGATTGAAAAAGAGTCTAAAGCTACTATTGATACTACTATCATCATGCTTGCTGTATTTGGTTATATCTTGTCAATACTTTTTGGTTTTATTACGACATCTGTGTTACAAAAACCAAGGGAGTTGCAAATTTTATTAGAAAAACAAGCACAAATTTTACTCAATAGTGAACTTAAATTTAAATCCTTTTTTGATCAAGCAGCAGTAGGAATAGCAAACGTAAGCATAACTGACGGGAAATTTATTGCTATCAACCATAAATTTGCCTCCTTATTAGGATACACGCCAAAGGAGATGAAGAGTAAGAACTTCATGGAAATCACACATCCAGAAGATTTAAAGAATGACATGGAGCATCTTGATAGACTTGTACAGGGAAATATCAATAAATATTCTATTGAAAAAAGGTATTATAAAAAAAATGGTAAAATAATATGGGTCAAATTGACCGTATCGTATTTAACAACCCTAGAAGGTGAAAAATCTAGCTTCATGGCTATTGTCGAAAATATTAGCAAAAGAAAAGTAGCCGAAAAGAAATCGAAAATTTACCAACAACGAATTGAATCATTAATTAATACGATAGACGGAATAGTTTGGGAATGCAACTCTGATACTTTTAATTTCACATTTATAAGCCAAAAGGTAGAAATGATTTTGGGATACACTTCTGAAGAATGGTTGTCTACGCCCAACTTTTGGGAGACTCATATTCATCCTGATGATAAATTCTCAACACTTAATTATTGCAACGAGAAAACAAGATCAAGAGTTGATCACGACTTTGAATATAGAATGATAGCCAAAGATGGGTCTGTAGTTTGGTTGCGTGATATTGTAAATGTTATTCGAGAAAATAATACTGTAAAATCGCTGCGTGGAATCATGATCGATATTACTAAGACAAAAGAAATACAAGACGAGTTAAATAATTCTTTCGAATTAGTCACAGAGCAAAACAAAAGATTGCTTAATTTTTCTTATATTGTTTCTCATAATTTGCGATCACACACCAGTAATATTAGTTCTCTAACCGATTTGATAGAATCGTCTGATAACGAAGAAGAAACAAGAGAGTATGTAGCGTTATTAAAAAACGTATCAAATGCTTTAAATGAAACTTTAGAAAACTTAAATGAAGTAGTCAATATACAATCTAATCTAAATTTGGTAGTCGAAAGTATTAATTTGAAGAGTTACATTGACAATACTTTAATAATAGTTGCAGATAAGATAAGACTAAAAAAGGCTGTTATTAATTCTACTGTTAATGATGCAATTGAATTAACTTATAATCCAGCTTACCTAGAGAGTATTTTATATAATCTGATATCAAATGCAATTCGTTATAGTCATCCAGATAGGAGACCAGAGGTAAATATTTCTATTACAAAAGAGGACAACTGGAATGTACTTGAAGTTACAGACAACGGAATCGGAATTGACTTAGAACGTCATGGAAGTAAAATATTCGGAATGTACAAGACATTCAGTAACAATCCAGAGTCTAGAGGAATTGGGCTTTTTATTACAAAGAATCAAATTGATGCGATGGGTGGAAAAGTTATTATCGAAAGCCAACCCAATATAGGAACAACATTTAAAATATATATTTCATGACAAAGAAATCTATCTGGGTAATAGACGACGATCCTATTTATCAAATAATAATGAAAAAAATAATCACTAAATCTGATTTATTTTCTTCAATAGTTCCTTTTGCAAATGGCAAATTAGCTATAGAAGCTTTGAAATCTGTACTAGACAAAGAAGTCGATCTGCCAGATATTATTTTGCTGGATATCGAGATGCCTATTATGGATGGATGGGGTTTTATGGATGAAATTGCAAAAATTAACTCGCAGTTATTAGAATCTGTTTTGATTTATATATCTAGCTCTTCTATAGCTGTCGAAGACAAAGAAAAAGCCAAGAATAACAAATCGATATTAGGATACATGTCCAAACCTATCAAACTAGAAGATTTGTATCTAATAGCAAACTCCTAATATTATTTCTTTAACAATTCACTTTTAATTGCTTCTAGAGGCTTATTCGAATATACCAACTCATCAATAATTTGTATTCGTAAAAGATCTAAATCGTCATAATCAAAATATTTAGCCCAAGAATTAAGTTGCTGTAAGTTTCTTATCTGCTTAATTTTCTTAGTAGTCTCGAAACTAGTTCTTAGAATGGATTTACTATCAAAAGTAGGACTTAATTTATGCTGATAATTAACTGTGTTATTTGCATAATCTACTTCGATAAAATACAACTCTTCCTCTGCATTGTCGGGATAAAAATCAGACCAATTTGCAAATCCCAATTTTCTTTTAGAATCTGTCGTCTGTTCCATAGCTATGAGTCTCCATTTGCTATTAGCCAGTCTGCCCCAATGATTAGAATAGCGAAACATTCCTTCTTTTGTATAGAAATAAGAGCTTCCCGCTTTACTTTCAAATTGTAATTTCAATCCTTCAATAGCATCAACATTGACCTCTTTAAAAACACAGAATGTATTTTTAAAAGAATTTGGACTAGGTCTAAAGATTTTTTCCATGCGCAAATATAACAAGAATACTTAAAACAGAATATTCTTCTTATTATTAACTATCTTTGCATTTAATTTTATTTTAGATTAAAAACCAAACAAAAGAAAAAATGTTACAAAAAGGAGTTTATACAGGTGTTATTGAAAAAGATGAAGATAATAATTTTTTTTGTGGTGCTTACCTACTAGATTATAAAATGGTAATGGCGAAACATGTTGTAGGTGATATGGTTACAATCAAAACGATCATAGAAAACCCAAGTGATATTAGCCACAATAAATATCCTAAGAAATCAAAAAACTTTGATAAAGCGAATAATAAACCAGAAAATAAATAAGACCTGTACGTTTAAAGAATAATACTCTTTTTTAATATTTTATAGAAGACAACAAAAAACTTAAAAAAAAGTGTACCTTTGCAAAAAATTGTTGTTTTTGAATGTTTCAAGAAAACAATTTTATATTAAAAGACAAGCAGTTACCATAATTTATGAAAAAAATAGTTGAATACCGCAAACTACTAAGTGTAGATAAAACAGTACAATTAAAAGAACTTAAAACCATTTATCGTAATGCGATGAAAGATTCACATCCTGACAAATTTCAAGGTGATGATGCTGGTCTTAAAGATGCTGAAGAAAATAGTAAAAAAATTATTGAAGCTTACCACTTTTTGGTTAGTATCAATCCAGAAACTATCAAAGCTAATTTACCTGAATACACTGAAACAATTACAACAGCAACCATCACTGATTATAAATATACTGAAAGTAGATTAATAATTAATTTTTCTAATGGTAGTGTTTACGAGTACATTAGTGTACCAAAAGCTACTTACGTAAAAATGGTAAACGCTGAATCTCCAGGTCGTTTTGCAAAAAGACACATATTTAACGCTTTTCCTTATAGAAAAACAATAAATCAAGACTAGTATTTTATACTTATCTTATATTTTCAAAAAGCTGTCTATCTAGACAGCTTTTTTTATCGCCAATTTCAAAAATAGTTATAAAAAAAAACGATCCATTCTATGAAAGAGTGGATCGTCAAACTAACTAAACTATTTACCTAAAAAATGTGATTTAAAAATTAAAATAAACTGTATACGACTACAACTTTAATATTGGATTTTAAATTATTAAAAATATTTTTAAATCATTTTTTATATTAAGACTAAATAATCTTCTGTTGGTTTAATTAACATTGTCAGTTTAACAAATTGTTAACATTTTGAAAGGTAAATATAATTTTAAATATATCTAATAAAACATACTATTTTTACACTACAATAATCACAAGTATCTAATGACTAAATCTAAATATTTAAAGCTTATTTTAATTTTAGGCTCACTAACAGCTTTGGGACCGTTCTCAATTGATATGTATTTACCTGGATTCTCAGGGATTGCTACTGATCTAAATACAACTGTAGCAAAAGTCGCAATGACTTTATCAAGTTACTTTATCGGAATATCTGCTGGGCAATTATTATACGGCCCCCTACTTGATCGCTTTGGTAGAAAAATCCCATTATATATTGGTCTCCTTGTATATATTTTAGCCTCACTTGGTTGCGTATTTGTAAAGGACATCGATACTTTTATTGGTCTGCGTTTTATTCAGGCTGTAGGAAGTTGTGCTGCGACTGTCGCATCAGTATCAATGGTAAGAGATTTATTTCCTGTAAAAGAAATACCTAAAGTTTTTTCAACTTTAATGTTAGTTGTTGGTTTATCACCTATGCTAGCACCAACAATTGGTGGTTATGTAACTGCAAGTTTTGGCTGGCAAATGGTATTCCTAATCTTAATGTTCTTAGGAATATTAGTTTTGTTATCCTCTTATTTTGGATTACCTACCACCTACACACCTGATGAATCCATATCACTTAAACCTAAGCCAATTCTTAAAAATTTCTGGACAGTTCTTAGAGAGCCTCAGTTTTACACTTACGCTTTTACTGGTGCTATTTCGTTTTCAGGATTATTTACCTATGTAGCAGCATCCCCAATAGTGTTCATGGATATATTTGCAGTAGATGCCAAAACTTATGGTTGGATTTTTGCTTTCATGTCTTGTAGTTTTATAGGCGCAAGCCAATTAAATTCGGTTTTATTGCGCAAATACACTAGCGAACAAATGATCTTTAGTGCCTTGCTTACGCAATCAGTAATTATTATTGTGTTCTTAATTGGTGCTTTAAACAATCTTTTGGGACTGTACGAAACAATTGCCTTACTATTTTTATATCTAGGATGCCTCGGTATTTCAAATCCAAATACTGCAGGACTTACTCTTGCACCTTTTACCAAAAACACGGGTAGTGCATCAGCATTAATGGGGGCAATTCAGTTAGGTTTAGGAGCTGTAGCATCTTTTGCAGTAGGAACATTTGTAATTAATTCAATTGTCCCTATGATTCTTATTATGACAACAACTACAATTACGGCTTTAATTATATTGCAAATTGGAAAACGTACAATTACCACTAGCCACTAGTCATTATACAAGATGGCATGACGAAGCATCTTGTTCCATAGATGCAAAACTTGTCAAATACCCAATTGCTAAAAAACAGAAAACTCGCAAATAGCTATTTGCGAGTTTTTAGTTTTTAGTTTTTAGTTTTTAGTTTTTAGTTTTTAGTTTTTAGTTTTTAGTTTTTAGTTTTTAAAATATATTATAGAATATCAAGACTTCCTTTTCCTTCTCTCAGGACTACCGGTTCTTGTTCTGATAAATCAATTATTGTCGATCCAATATTGTCTCCGTAACCACCATCGATAACTAAATCAACTAGATTTTGCCATTTTTCGAAAATCAATTCCGGATCGGTAGTGTATTCTATCACATCATCTTCATCACGAATCGATGTAGTCACTATTGGATTACCCAGTAAACGCACAATTTCTAAAACAATAGCGCTATCAGGCACACGTATACCTACCGTAGTTTTCTTTTTAAACTCTTTGGGCAAATTATTATTACCTGGTAAAATAAAAGTATAAGGACCAGGTAGAGCGCGTTTTAAAATTTTAAAAGTAGCGGTATCAATTTGACGCACATAATCCGAGAGGTTACTTAGATCATGACAAATAAAGGAAAAGTTCGCTTTATCCAGTTTTACTCCTTTAATCCTTGCAATCTTCTCAAGCGCTTTACTATTAGTTATATCACACCCCAAACCATAAACAGTATCTGTTGGATAAATAACCAACCCTCCTGCTTGCAAAACCTTGACAACTTTGGCCAATGCAGCCTCGCTTGGCTTATCTTGGTATATTTTTATAAATTCTGCCATGTTATTTTTGTTTTAGTTTTCGATTATAAAAAAGAAAACGTTAATCTTATTTCTATATTCCTGTTTTCACAGAACCACGATTTGATAAATCTATTTCACGATCAATCTATCTTATCAATAGGGTTTTTGTAAAAGATCATTCTGACTTTATAATAAATAATGTTTGTACTCCTTCTTAAAAAATTCGTTGGTTTCACCTAATTCTTTTACTATACTTTTTTTAAAACTTCTTTATCATGATGCATAATCTGATCTCGCATCATACTCTTATGCATTGTATCAGCCATCGTAGTGACTATTCCGCAGTATATCCTCCCACTGATAATTTCGACACGATAGATCAATGATTTTCTTTCGATTAAAATAGCTAATAATTCATCGTAAGCGATAAATTCAGTTTACACACATGAAAATCAATTAGCCTATAATATCTAATTTGGCAAAACGAAGTAAAAGCTTTTTAATTCCTCCTACTTCAAACTTAATTTCTGCTTTTTTATCGGCCGCCACACCTTCAAGGTTCACTACTTGCCCTTTACCAAATCGTTCATGCATTACTATATTACCAACAGTTAATTGATTATCAAATAAATTAGCTTGTGACGGCGAACCATTTCTCGAAACTGGTTTCAATTTGCGCACATTCATTTCTGACTTTGGATCATTGGGTGAAACCTTTTTTGGAGGAACACCATTGGAAGGTTTTGATAATCTAAATTTGGATTTGTCTACATCATCAAATATATCTTTATCAATTGTCGACTGGTAGCGATAATTACTCTCTGGCGGTGTTAGGTATTCTAAATATTGTGAATCAATCTCCTCTATAAAACGAGAAGGCTCACAATCTGTTAATTTACCCCAGCGGTATCGCGACTGTGCATAAGTCAAATACGCTTGATGCTCTGCACGTGTTAAGGCGACGTAAAATAAACGACGCTCCTCCTCCAACTCACTGCGAGTACTCATACTCATTGCAGAGGGGAATAAATCTTCCTCCATACCTACAACAAAGACATGCGGAAATTCTAATCCCTTTGCCAAGTGAATAGTCATTAGAGCTACACGATCTTGATCGGCGGTATCTTTATCTAGATCAGTAGCTAGAGCGACATCTTCCATGAATTCTTCCAACGAACCTCTTGCCCCATCAATTTCTTTCTGACCTTCGGTAAAATCTTTAATACCATTTAATAATTCTTCTATGTTTTGTATGCGCAGCATTCCTTCTGGAGTGGCATCCTTCTTTAATTCTTGAACTAAACCCGATTTTTTAGCTACGTGATCAGTTAGATAGAAAGCATCCTGATTTTCATTAATTACTTGAAAACTACGAATCATTAAAACAAAATCTTTCAATTTCTGTTTGGTTCCGTTGTTTAACTTCAAATCAATTTTATCAATATTTTGCATGATTTCAAAAATCGATCGCTTGTAATGATTTGCTGCAACCGTTAATTTCTCTACAGTGGTGTCTCCAATTCCTCTCGCCGGATAATTAATGACACGTACTAATGCTTCTTCATCTTTTGGATTTATAACTAGTCTCAAATAACACAATACATCTTTAATCTCTTTTCTTTGATAAAAAGACAAGCCTCCATAAATACGATAAGGTATATCTCTTTTACGCAAAGCATCCTCCATAGCACGAGATTGCGCATTAGTACGATATAAAATCGCAAACGAACCATTGTGAAGTTGGTTTTGCATTTTCTGCTCAAAAATAGTACTTGCAACAAAACGACCTTCTTCGGCATCTGTCATGCTTCGGTGTATTTTTATTTTTGGTCCAAAATCATTGGCTGTCCATACAATTTTATCTAGCTTGACGGTGTTTTTTTCTATAATTGTATTTGCCGCTTCTACTATATTTTTGGTCGAGCGGTAATTCTGCTCCAAACGGTATGTCTGTACACCTTCATAATCTTTTTGAAAATTCAAAATATTGTTAATGTTGGCCCCACGAAATGCATAAATACTTTGTGCATCATCTCCAACCACACAAATATTTTGAAACTTATCTGATAAAGCCCTAACGATTAAATACTGAGAATGGTTTGTATCTTGGTACTCGTCTACCATTATATAACGGAAACGATTTTGATATTTAGCCAAAACTTCTGGAAACCGAGTTAACAGTTCATTAGTTTTCAGCAGTAAATCATCAAAATCCATTGCACCTGATTTAAAGAGACGGTCTACGTAATTTCTATAAATCTCACCCATCCTAGGTTTTTTAGCCATGGCATCGGCCTCTTGCAAATCAGGATCGTTATAGTAGGCTTTGACTGTGATCAAACTATTTTTAAAGCTCGAAATACGGCTTAAAATCTGTTTTGATTTGTAGATGTCTTTATCCAATTGCATCTCCTTAATAATCCCAGAAATAGCTCTCAAAGAATCTTGAGAGTCATAAATGGTAAAATTGGAAGGATACCCTAATTTATCTGCTTCTGAACGAAGTATTTTTGCAAAAATGGAGTGAAAAGTTCCCATCCAAAGATTTTTGGCTTCACTCGACCCAACAATCGATGAAATACGTTCTTTCATCTCACGGGCAGCTTTGTTAGTAAAAGTCAGCGATAAAATATTAAACGCATCTATCCCTTGTGCCATCAAATAGGCAATTCGGATGGTTAATACACGTGTTTTACCAGAACCTGCTCCGGCGATTATAATCATCGGACCCTCTTTCTGCAAAACTGGTAATTGTTGTGCGTCGTTTAATTGGGAAATATATTGTTGCATGAAAAATAGTATTTATGCAAAAATAAGAATTTCAGAGTTAAGAAAAGGACTGTATCGAAAGTTTTAAAACCTTGAAAGATCAAATAATGTGGTTTAAATAGGCCAAATGTCATGGTTCATAATTTCAACTTCAAGTCAAAAGTAAAATTGATATCGAAAACAGTTGAAGGATCCCATATAAAACGCCAATAAACCATAAAACATAATGAATGCTCTTCCTATTTTTAGAATATCAATAAATCTAAAAACATTTAATTAACTCTGTAATAAATCAAATTCAAAGTCCCACCCTAATTCATATCTATACCATAATTTTCCCTTTTCTACAGAAAGTGGAGAATCAAAATTATTAGTATAAAGTGCACCCGTACCCAACCCTTGAGGCATGGAGTTATTAAGCAAAAAGGTCCATTGTGCAATAGCATTCAAACCAATATTACTTTCTAAAGCTGATGTAATCCACCATCCAATATTATACTTTTCAGCTAGCAGAATCCACTCCATAGTACCCTTAAAGCCCCCCACAAAACTAGGCTTCAAAATGATGTACTGTGGCTTAATTTTCTGCAATAATGCTTCTTTGTCTTCCTTAGAAAATACCCCAATCAACTCTTCATCGAGCGCAATGGGGAAAGGTGCAACATCACACAACTCTGCCATCCTGTCAGTATTGTTTTTTTGAATAGGTTGTTCAATACTATGTAATTCAAATTCAGATAATTGATTAATTTTACCTAAAGCTTCATCTAAAGCAAATGCACCATTCGCATCAACCCTAATTTCGATCTTATCGGGACCAAAATGAGCCCGTATAAAACGCAATAATTTCATTTCAGCATCAAAATCGATAGCACCAATTTTCAGTTTCACGCATTGAAAACCATCTGCTATTTTTTCTTGGATTTGCTCCATCATATACTCCTCATCACCCATCCAAACAAGACCATTTATAACGATCGATTTCTCTTGATTTGTAAAAGCTGAAGGAAACAGTAAAAATGGATTCTCACTATCCAGGGAGAGAAATGCCATTTCTACTCCAAACTGAATTGAAGGGAATTCCATCAATTCCTCCCAAAGTTTATTTTTCCCCAGATGAATATTTTCACAAGTCCATTTTAATTTGTCCTCATAATCAGGTCGATCATCCGTACTTAGTCCGCGCAAAATTCCGCACTCACCTATTCCTTTAACACCGTTTTGTTCAAGAACTATAAACCAAGTTTCTTTTTGATTCATAACACCTCTACTAGTGCCTGAAGGTCGTTTAAAATCAAGTATGTATTTATGATAGGTTGCTTTCATCTGTTTCTGTTATTTATTAATCTTTATATAAACGAATGATATCCAGAATCCGAGCAGTACGAATTCTGGATATCATTCTCTAATTAAACTGTTTTCACTGCAATAATGCGGGTCGCATCAATCTAAAACCTTCAAAATCTTCTCGAAATCAGTTGATTGAATTCCGTTCTTTTGGAAAAGAGAAAAATCATTCTTGGTTTTCTGAATCCAACTTAAGCTATCGGTTACATTTTGTGTTTGATATTCTTTGTAAATGGATTTCGCTTTCGAATAATCACCGTTTAAAAGTAATGCGTGAGCCAAATGGAGTTGAATCAGTAATTCGATAGCATCAAATTTCTCCCCTTCATCCAACACCTTTAAAGCTTTTGAGTATTGTTTGGTAACAACGTACCAATATCCCAAATTAGCATAATCAAGAGCCGTCGCCTGACCATCTTTGACAACCATGCTTAATTGTTTAATAGCCTCTCCGTAATTCTCTTTGCTTGCGTCTTGTGCAGCCTTTCGGCGAAGATCAGCGTAAACAGCTTTAGATACGCTTGTTTCACTATAACAAGCAGTACCAAAGTCTTTATAAAATTTAGCTTGCTCCATAACTAAGAGTTTTTGAAATTCTTCGAAGCGAAATTGTTTCTGAATTTTTTCTTCTAGACAAATGCAAAAGTCATCAGAATTTGTCATTTTTTGAGCTAGAGAAGATGTTTTGCATTGATTAATGATATGCTTTCTGTTATCTGCCGTCCAGCCTCGACTCAACTTAGTATCTACCCAAGGCACGATCTCTAAAACTATCTTCTGTTTCATAATCCAATTTGTGCTTTCAAATCCGAACCATAAATTACCCTTAGCATTTTTCAAGCAAGGTGATTTATCTACAGAAAGACGTTTAGCATCTTTACTCAAAGGGATATCCTGCAGCAAGCATGCATCTGAAGTTTTACCTGACTTTTGATACTCTAAAGCATCGTTGTTTGAGGCAAATACAGCGTATTTACATTTGTCATCACCTGAAATTTTAGACATCAAAAAGATTGCGCCAGCTGAACCTTGACTTATTCCTGTTGGGTCTGGAATAGCTTTAAGCAACGAAACTAAGCTTCCTGCCATTTGTTGGTTATTATCCAATAATGTGATTCGAAAGATAAGCTCGGTCGTACCAATTGGAAAATCATCCGATTTTATGATAACACGATCATGTGATGGAACATCAAACTCCTTGATCATTGAGCGCTCCTTATCCCAATAGCCCTCTTTTTGCGCTTGTACGGACTGAAAACATAAGCTAACGAATAGCAAGAAATAAATTTTTTTCACTGATATACAATTATTTACAAATACCATAGCCCAGATGGTAGCGGCATCCTCTAGTGGTGGGGTTCACCACTAGAGATATAGCGTACAGCTGGATCCAGCTCCTTATTTTTATAATTCGATGCTTTCGCCAATTCCTAGCAACATCAAATCTTTATTTTTATCGAAAAACTTCTGAATAGCTTCTTTATGATTGATTTCGATATAACCGAACGTATCGTAATGATACCCCAAAATTTTATCGCATTCTACAAAATCTGAAGCCAAGATAGCATCCTCGACGTCCATCGTAAAGTTATCTCCGATTGGTAAAATAGCTAAATCAAGTTTGGTACGCATTGGAATCAATTTCATATCCATTGTCAAAGCTGTATCACCTGCGATATAGATGTTTTTACGCTCTCCTTCGATCACAAAACCTCCAGGATTACCGCCATTAGCACCGTTTGGAAAGGAACTCGAATGAATCGCATTCACATATTTAACTTTTCCAAATTCAAATTCCCAGCTACCGCCGTGATTCATAGGATGCGTTGTAAAGCCTTTAGCTCCATAATAGTCAGCAATTTCTGCATTAGAAACTATAACTGCATTGGTACGTTTGGCAATTGCCTCTACATCCAATATATGATCACCATGAGCGTGAGTCAATAGAATATAATCTGCATTCAGAGTTTCAATATCAATATGTGCCGCCGCAGGGTTAGCAGAAATATAAGGATCAACGATGATGTTTATATCTCCTACCTGAATACCTAAGGATGCATGTCCGTAAAATGTAATTTTCATGACTTTAATTTTATGTATTACTACTATATCTTAAACTGCCTTTGCAGTAATCGTTCTTATTTTAATTTGTAAAATAACTTCAGTTGTAATTTCACAGAAATTTTTTTCAGTTATCTACCGCCAAGAAAAAGATTCACAACGATGTCTGAAAAAAAGAAAATCATTCCTAACGAAAGTAAAACTGAAAGTACGAAAGTACTTAAAGCTACTTTTTTTAATTCTGGATCTAATTCTTTAGGGTTCTTATTCTTAGACACGACACTTAAATGTTTAATTAAAGGTATATAGGCTAATAAAAACAGGTATTGATCAAAGTTAAAGTCCTCTAAAATGGCAAATAGTAAGACCAAAACCATTGCTGATATGATCAAGAAATAGTGATAAATTCTGGCTTTTGCTCCTCCCAGTTTAACTACGATTGTATTCTTATTTGATTTTCTATCCGACTCCTCATCTCGCATGTTATTTAAATTCAAAACTCCAACGCTTAGCAATCCAATAGCTGTAGCAGGAAGAAAAAGTAAGACATCAAGTTCTTTTGAATATAAAAAATTGACACCCAAAGTACTCACAAGACCAAAAAATACAAATACAAATAAATCCCCATATCCTTTGTACCCATAAGCAGAGTTACCAACTGTGTAACGAATAGCCGATATAATTGCCAATATACCCAATATCAAAAAGAATACAGAATAAACTACATTGTCCTGACCAAAGGAATAGTATATTAAAGATACTGCCGCAATTAATGTTAATATTGAGGTGATCATTATAGCCTTCTTCATGGCAGGAGCGGTAATGATCCCACTTTGAATAGCGCGTTTTGGTCCAACACGATCATCATTGTCGGTTCCCTTCACTCCATCTCCATAATCATTGGCAAAATTTGACAATACCTGCAAGCCTAATGTTGTAAGAAGTGCAAAACCGAAAATATTCCAATCAAATACGTCTGAAGGAGTTAATTCTATGGCTGTAGGATGTGAGAGCGCGTACATACTTCCAACAATTATTCCAGATACAGATAATGGTAAAGTGCGCAATCTTGCGGCTTCAATCCAATGTTTCATTTTATTTATTTTATTTCGTCATCTAAAGACTGTACAACTTATAATTATATAAAAGTTGTAATTATTATGGTAACCATTTTTTCTCAAAATTTGGTTTTCTCTTCTCCAAGAAAGCATTTCTACCCTCCTTTGCTTCTTCTGTCATATAGGCTAATCTTGTAGCTTCGCCTGCAAAAACTTGTTGACCAACCATACCGTCATCTGTCAAGTTCATTGCAAACTTCAACATTTTGATTGACGTAGGTGATTTAGCTAATATTTCTTGCGCCCATTCATAGGCAGTATCTTCTAATTCATCGTGTGGTATTACAGCATTGACCATTCCCATTTCAAATGCTTCTTGAGCAGAATAATTTCGTCCTAGAAAGAAAATTTCTCTTGCTTTCTTTTGACCCACCATTTTAGCCAAATACGCAGATCCATAACCTCCGTCAAAACTTGTTACATCGGCATCTGTTTGTTTAAAAATAGCATGCTCTTTACTAGCCAATGTCATATCGCAAACTACATGAAGACTGTGACCACCACCAACAGCCCATCCTGGAACAACAGCAATCACGACTTTTGGCATAAAACGTATTAAACGCTGCACCTCTAATATATTTAAACGGTGTTGACCATCTTCTCCTACATACCCTTGATGTCCACGCGCATTTTGGTCACCTCCACTGCAAAAAGAATAAACACCATCTTTTGTAGAAGGTCCTTCTGCACTAAGTAAAACAACTCCAATAGAAGTATCTTCTTGTGCATTGTAAAAAGCATCATACAATTCTGAAGTTGTTTTCGGTCGAAAAGCATTGCGTACATTAGGACGATTAAAAGCAATTCTGGCAACTCCATTGCACTTCTTATAGGTGATATCTTCGTATTCTTTGGCAGTAATCCAATCCATTGTCATTCTGTTTTTAAATTGATAGCGTAAAATTAAATCATTTTCTTTGCATTTTGGGTATCCAGCTTTTTATTTAGTCATTAAATGACCAAATGATTCAAAGCAAACCCCATTTAAACGTAAGATATTTTGGCTTTTCTGGTTAAAATTCGTTATATTTACCATGATAGCCAACCTTATAACCACTACCAGACCAATGAATTTATGGTTAAAATATGCTACTTACATCAGAAATAATATCTTAATCTCTTGCTCAAAAAAGAAAGATTTAAAATATTGGCAAGATGATATGTTTGCAAATACCATACTTTATATTTTACCACTCAGTTTAATTGCATTGATTCCATCACTGATATGGTCGTACAAAATGGAATTGTACACTATGATTATTGTTGATATAGCCGCAGTTTTACTAACCTGCATTATTGCTTTCAAAAAAAATATCCCCTTAAAAAATCGAAAAACGATATTTATAACGACTGCTTATACCTTAAGTACGTTCCTTGTTTACTATGCGGGGCTAAACAGTACTTTGTTTCTACTAGCAACTTGCTTCCTATCCTTGTTCATTTTTACTTTCGACAACCAGTACACTCCAGCATATATCAATATTGCTATATCTGTAACATATATCGTTCTTATCTCAAATAACATTTTACCAGACCCAGCAATAATATTTGAATCTACTGTCTTATTTGCTGTGTTCTCTAACCTAATATTCCTGAGCTTACTGATGTCTGCTTTGGTTCCACAACTTTTTAAAGGTCTTGATGAAAGCTTTAAAAAAAGTATTGAGCATTATGAAAAAATTGATAAGCAGAACGAACTGTTGAAAGAGATTACCTGGATACAGTCGCATGTGGTTAGAGCACCGCTTTCTAGATTAATGGCAATTACCTACTTATTAAAAGATTTTAGCCTTACTGATGAGGAAAAGAAATTTTTTATCGAAAATATTATCATCTCAAGTAATGAGCTAGATACAATCATTCAGGAAATAGTGACTAAATCAGAGAGTATTCGATCTTCATAATTTAGAAATGAGCAGATTAGCTTGTTGATGGCTATGAATTTCTAAAATATGGTAATCCTTATCGCGTTAATCGTGCTCAACTGTTAAAATTCAATTAATAAAATTACTTTTTGCATTGTAGAACACTTTTTTATGAGTACCTTAGACATAGTTAGTTAAAGCATAGATTAATAATAAGATTACCGACTAACTATTTATAATTTCACTGAATTATTAACCTAAAAAAAGAATTTTTGAGAAACACATCACACTTTATCACTCTTTTTTGTACGGTACTAAATATAACATTCGGAAGAAAAGAGCCTCAACAGGGAACGCTAAGATTGATTTCAATTTACTCTGGAAACACCAAAGGTTAAAAGTTAGATTACTATACTTGATTTTGTAAATCATTAAAATGAAGAAGTACAATCTAAAGACGTTATTAAAAACCAACGGCTATTTTGTAGAAAGGTATTGTAATAATTTTGGAAGTTTAAAAAGATAAAGAAAATTTACAAAAAGGAAACGGCAGATTGGGTTTCCATTTATTAAAATTATTGCATTTCAAGATTACGAAATGCTACTAAATAAGAGAAAGACTAATCAAATTGATTAGTCTTTCTTTTTTTTACTACAATGCCGACTCGACCAAGTAAATACCGTCTTCTTTTATTTCGATCAATTTCTCTCTATACAGAGCACCAATTGCTTTTTTGAAAATCTTTTTACTCATTTTCAACACGGTTTTTATATCTTCAGGATGTGATTTGTCATTTAGTCTCAAAAAGCCACGGCTAGCGCGCAGTTCATTCAGAATTAAATCTGCATTTGGTTCTATACTTGCGTATCCTTGTTCCTGTAATGCTACATCAATCTTATTATCTGGTCGTATATTTTTTATAAAACCTCTCATACGATCACCCGTACGAATAGCGTCATCATAAACTTCATCTTTGTACAGTAATCCCTTATGTTGCTCGTTAATGATAACATTAATACCAATCTCAGTGATATGAGAAACAATCAAATCAACTTCCTCACCTTTTTCAACTGTCAATACTTCGTTTTTCAAAAACTGATTTGTCTTACTCGAAGCTACTAAACGATTTGTCTTTTCGTCCATGTACAAGTAAACCAAGTATCGCTTTCCTTTTTCCATAGGACGTGCTTGCTCTTTAAAAGGAACCAGAATGTCTTTCTCCATTCCCCAGTCCATAAAAGCACCAATTTGATTGGTATAGTTCACACGCAACAGCGCAAATTCATTCAATAAAATATAAGGCTCTAGAGTAGTTGCCACAGGACGTTGTTCATGATCTAGGTAAACAAAAACAATAAGTTCTTCTCCTATTTCAAAAACATTTGGTACATATTTATTAGGTAAAAGCACGTCATGAATACCTTCAGGATCTTTTTCGGCATCACCCAAAAACAACCCCACTTGGGTATCTCTTAAAATCTTCAGCGCATTGTATTTTCCTATTTTAATCATTTCTTCTAATTTTCTAAGGTGCAAAGGTACGAAGTTTGAAAATAGGAAGCCCCTACTTATTATGACCAATTTTAATTTAAGGAGCACAACAACCTATTTTAGATCACGATTGTACCCGCTTTCAGCTTTATCTCTTCCTCCCCAAAATTTGGGAGCAAGAGGATACCACTTCAATCGGGGCTATAAGAGATAATTTATTCCTATAATTATACCCAGTAAATAAGGTCTATTTGATAGAAATATCAACTAACTTATCTACTCTTACACATCTACTTACAAAACTAATTCTGCCTACATTATTTTTTTAAGATATAACAAACTTTAAGATTTGATTCAGTATAGATATTGAATTTACCATCATTTCTTTAGCATCTCCATGAATTCTATCTCAGAGATTATAGGAATATTTAATTTGTTTGCTTTGTCAAGTTTTGCAGGGCCCATATTATCACCAGCTAGCACATAATGAGTTTTTGAGGAAATTGAGCTACCAACTTTTCCACCATTATCTTCGATAGCTTTTTTCAAATCGTCACGTGAAAATTGAGTAAAAACACCCGAAACAACGAAAACTTTCCCTTCAAGAATATTGGTAGCGTTTAAATTCACCTTTTCAACGATCTCAAATTGAACTCCATATTCTTTCAAGCGTTCAATTATCAAACGGTTTTCGTCGTTTTCAAAAAAGTCAATAACACTTTGTGCAATACGCTCTCCAATTTCATCCACCAAAATCAAGTCCATTAAAGTTGCTTGAGACAAGGCATCAATGTTTTTATAATGCTTCGCTAATTTTTTGGCTACTGTCTCACCCACAAATCGAATCCCTAACGCATACAATACACGTTCAAACGGAATACTTTTGGATTCGTTTACCCCTTTCACCAAATTCTCAGCAGATTTTTGCGCCATTCTTTCCAAGGGAACAATTTGATCTACATTAAGCGTATATAAATCGGCATAATTTTGCACCAAGCCATTGTTATACAGCAGTGCTACGGTTTCACCTCCCAACCCTTCAATATCCATAGCTTTGCGAGAGATGTAATGTTGAATACGACCAATTATTTGCGGAGGGCAACCGTAAAAATTTGGACAATAGTGATTTGCTCCTCCTTCTAGACGCACTAGTTCAGATTCGCATTCTGGACAATGTGTAATATATAAAGTGTGTTCTGCAGATGAGGGACGTTGTGATAAATCAACCGCTATAATTTTAGGTATAATCTCTCCTCCTTTTTCGACAAAGACAGTATCACCTACGCGTATATCTAATTTTTCTATTTGATCAGCATTATGTAGCGAAGCACGTTTTACAACTGTTCCCGCCAATTGGACTGGCTCAAGATTTGCAACAGGAGTAATCGCCCCAGTTCTTCCTACTTGATAGGATATAGAATTTAATACTGTAGCAACTTGTTCTGACTTAAATTTATAAGCAATTGCCCAACGAGGAGATTTGGCGGTGTATCCTAATTCTTCTTGATAGTGGTGATTATTCACTTTTACTACAACTCCGTCAGTCTCATAAGGTAATTTATGACGGTGTACGTCCCAATAATCAATAAAGTTAAAAACTTCATCTAAGTTGTTTGCCAATTTAGCGGCAGCGGGAACTTTAAACCCCCATTCTCTAGCTGTTTCCAAACCTTCAAATTGCGAATTAAATGGTAAGTTTTCGCCAACTATTGAATACAGCAAACAATCCAACGGTCGTTTTGCAACTTCGGCGCTATCTTGCAATTTTAAACTCCCCGAAGCAGTATTTCTAGGGTTTGAATAAGGTGTCTCCCCTATTTCGATCAAATCCTGATTCATTTTTTCGAAACCTTTAAATGGCAATATAATTTCACCACGAATATCGAATTTAGGAGGATAATTACCTTTTAATTTTAACGGTATAGAGCGAATTGTTTTTATATTATTGGTCACATCATCACCTTGAAATCCATCTCCACGAGTAACGGCACGAATTAATCGCCCCTTTTCATAGGTAATACTCATTGAAGCACCATCATATTTTAACTCGCATGTATACTGCAACGACACTTCACCTAATTGCTTTTGCAGACGTTTTTCCCACTCTAACAAATCCTCTTTCGAATAAGAATTATCCAAAGAATACATACGTTGCTCATGCGCTACCGTCACGAAATTTTTGGTAATTCCTCCTCCAACTCTTTGCGTTGGCGAATTAACATCAAAGAATTGCGGATTACTTTGTTCTAATTCTTGAAGCTCTTTTAACTTTAAATCAAAATCAAAATCAGAAATTTCGGGAGTATCGAGAACGTAGTAATTGTGATTGTGCTGATTAAGTTCTTCTCTTAACAAAAGTATTTTAGGTAGCATATCCATAAAAAAAATTGGCTATTTTAGTATTTAATTTTGCGTACTAAAATAACCAATTTAAAAGAAATAATGCCAAAATTACGATTCAATAATCGTATTTATTTGCTTGTATAATTGTCCGTCACTTAAAAATGCACCTTGCTGAATAAGCGCAAATAAGGAAACGTTACGTTCATCTGAAAATTCTTTTTTACCCACTTTCATTTCGATCGTATCTTTAAACATGTTGTCACTCAACCATTGCAGACCTTCATTTGTCAAGAAATCTACTTCGGGTACTAGTGATTTTAAAACAATTGAATTGATATACGTATCAAAGGTTTGAAAGAGAAAAATGTGATTTTTAGAAAAATGCTCTAAATATTCGGCCTTATTAAGAACTCCTTCCCAAATCAAATCAGAGAAAACATCTAGTTCTTGCTCGGCTACATCAGGTTTTTCAGCTTTAATTTTATCCCATTCTGCTTTATCAATCGTTTGTGTTGCCAAGAAGTTGGTAAACTCCTGCGTTAATTCTTCAAATTGCTCCTTTGTAAGTCTGCTATATTTCATCTACTTATTTTTATTTAAAATACTATTATCGAATAAACATTCGTTCAAGAACGTGCAAATTTAAAATATAAAAATAGAAAAGCCCTCTTTTGCAAGAAGGCTTTTCAAAAAAAAAATTTTAGCTAAGTCTTAGAAAATATATCTTATTCCAAACTGCGCTTGCCATCTTGACAATAAACTAGCATCGTAGTTAAATGTTTTAGTTTGTGTACCATTAAAAGTGTATGTTGGTATTGTCTTAGTTGCCTCATCAAGAGTCACACCAATTGGCTGCACGCTTGTAGGAACTTGAACTAACCCCCAATCTGAATTCAGTAAATTTCCGATATTTAAAACATCAATACTAAATTGAATGGTATTTATTTTATCAGATCCAGAACTAGGTTTGAAGTTATAGTCCTGAATTAATTTCATATCCCATTTTCCTCTCCATGGCGATAGCGCACCATAACGCTCTGTATATTGTCCTCTTATACTGCTCAAATAATCATCTTGATTAATAAACTTATCAAATGCTTCACCTTGAGCAGCTCCACCTGTAAAAGTCATTGTAGCTATCTCTGCAGTTGTCGGAACATAAAGTAAATCATTAGTTGTTAATCCGTCATTATTAATATCTCCACCGTAAATATAATTAAAACGACCACCACGAGCATACTCAAAGAATGTAGAAACCGAAGTTGCCCATTTATCATTCTTACCATATTTCCATTTCTTTGAGGCAACTCCAATAAAACGATGTTTATCACCGTACTTAGAATTAGATAAAACAGCATCGTTCACATTTCCTAGGGCAGGATTAAACGCAAAGGCATCTCCAGTAATTTCAGCTTCAATGGAGTTCACATCTTTTGAAACTAAATAGTTATAGGCGAAACTAGTATACAAACCGTTATCAAATGTTTTTTGAACTTTGACAGATGTGTTGAAAACATACCCTTTATTTGAATTTGTCATTACATAAGCATTATTTGCACCTTTATCTGTTGCACTATAAATCGCTCTTTTATCAGCACCTACTAAAACACTTGTAGGATTAACTAATCCCCAATTTTGAACATGAACGCCATTACTATCTTTATTATAGGACACATCAAGAGTAGCAATATAATTATTTTCGAATTTATGATCTAAACCTAAACTTGATCTCCATACTTGTGGCCATTTAAAATCTTTATCCATTATTTGAAAAAAGCCATCGTCTGATCCACTTACCTGATTCCCTAACCATACAAATGGCAATTTACCAGTAAATATACCTGTTCCTCCTCGTAATTGCGTTGTTTTATCACCAGTAACATCCCAGTTGAAACCTAACCTTGGTGACCATAATAATTTATTACTTGGAAGCGTAGTAGATATTAACTGCTCATTAGCTCCCGTTTGAGGATTGTAATATAATGTACTATTTGTTCTTGAAGCTCCGTTATCAGTATCAATATATTTTTGAATCATATCAGACGTATTAAAATACAACGGCTTGTCAATTCTCAACCCTAAAGCTAATTTAAATGTTTCAGTGATATTCCAATCATCTTGTGCATACAATGCAAATTGACCAACATTAAGTTCAGCTAACTTCCAACCACTATCTTGACCGACAGCAAAAGAGTTTTTTGTTACATCAGTATCTTGAGCATATTGTAAATTTTGCGCAATCGCACTTGTAGCAAAAGGATTAGCTGCATCTGCTAGAAAAGCAGCGACACTTGAATAAGAAGCCCCTGGAAAAGTACCATAATATCCATTTGGATTACCAAAATTATCATAACCACCTAAGTTAAAAGAATTTTTAAATTGGTATTTTTCAAAAGAAGCTCCAAAAGTAAAAGAATGATTTCCTGTAATATAACTCAAGTTATTTGTTATTTGGATTACTTTTTGGTCTAATGTATTGTTTATTGAAAATGGCTCATTACCAGCAATTATATAATTAGCACCAGATCCATCTTCAATATTAATTACAGGAGCTGGACTTGAGAAAGGATTTCTAAAATCATTAAAGTGTGTATAACCAGCTTGTAATTTATTAGAAACTGTTTCACTAATTTTAGAATTTAATTCAACTAAAAAAGCATCTAGTTTATTATTAATTTGGTATCCTGAATTTTGAAATTGCAAGATGGAAGCATTTGGTCCTCTAAAACCTAGTGCCGTAGGATGGGCAGGCTTGTCTTTGGATGCATCTAAAAAGTTATAAATAACTGCTAATTTGTTATCATCATTAATATTCCAGTCAAACTTGATAATTCCTTTATTAGAATCAGAATTATGAGTAAACCCTTGATAAGCCCCTGTATCATAACCTAAAGTTGACAATGCTGTAGAAACAGCAACTAAATCTGATTCTAAAACCCTTGACTCATTGATTCCAGTAACGCCATCACCGTTGTTTGAGGTAAAGTTAGATCCTAAATCACTTCTTTTATCAATTTCATAATTAGCAAAAAAGAACAATTTATTTTTAATAATAGGACCACCGATACTAAAACCGGCTTGCGTTTGCTCTAATGAAGGAACAAAAATCTTTTCACCTCTAATTTTACTTCCTGTCAAATCTTGATTTCTAAAAAAAGCATAGGCTGTTCCGTGAAATTCATTTGTTCCTGATTTGGTTACGGCATTTACAGAAGCTCCCGTAAATCCTGATAATGTAACATCATAAGGAGCGGTAGCTACTTGAATTTGATCGATAGCATCAAGTGAGATAGGCTGAGAACCCGTTTGTCCACCTGGAGTAGCAGCATCTAATCCAAATGGATTATTAAAAACAGCGCCGTTTAAAGAATAACTGTTGTATTGATCGTTCCTACCTCCAAAAGATCCTCCACTAGCAGATGGCTCTAATCGTGTAAAATCTTCGGCAGATCTTGAAATTGTAGGTAAGGAAGTTATTTCTTTTCTACCAATAGTTGTTTCTGCACCTGTTCTTCCGCTACCAAAAACTTTACTATTTGTTCCCGTTATAATAACCTCTCCTAGCTGTTGACTTTCGTCGTTTAATACAGCATCAATTAAAAAAGGTTTTCCAAGTTCTAAAAAAACCTCACTGTAGGTATGAGAAACATATCCTATATATGATACTATAACCTTATAAGGTCCCCCAACTCGCATGTTAAGCATATTGTAACGACCATCTTCATTTGTTATTGCAGAATATTTCGTCCCCGTAGGAGCGTGTACTGCGTAGATTGTTGCACCTGGTAGTAATTCTTCTGTGGCACTCTTTACTGTTCCTCTTATGCTCGAAGTAGTTGTTTGTGCGATAGTTAGCTGCATCCCCAATACTAAAAACAATAAATTTAAAATTTTTTTCATTTAGCTTATTTTATGTTGTGTTATTCAAAAATAGCCAAAAAAAAATCACTCCGAAGAGTGATTCTTAATATTTTATTAAAATATTGTTAACAAAAGTTAACAAACCTTAATTATTCTGCAACGATTTCATAAGGTAAATCTACAATTACATCTCTATGTAAACGAACGCTTGCGTTGTATTTACCAGTACGTTTAACGATACCACTAGTGATGAATTTTCTATCAATTTCTTGACCACCTTTTGCTAATGCAGCAGCGATATCAATATTCGTGATTGAACCGAATAATTTTTCACCACCTGCTTTTGCAGTTATCTTAATTTCGATAGCTTTCAATGATTCTGCTACTGCTTGCGCATCAGCAACTACTTTAGCTTCTTTGTGAGCTCTTTGTTTAAGGTTTTCAGCTAATACTTTTTTCGCAGAAGAAGTTGCCAAATGAGCAAATCCTTGAGGAATTAAGAAGTTACGACCGTATCCGTTTTTCACGTTTACTACATCGTCTTTAAATCCTAAATTTTGAACGTCTTGTTTTAATATAAGTTCCATGTTGTTGTCCTTTGTTATAGAAGTTAGGTTTCATTTTCAGAAAACCAACAACTGATTTTAATTATTTAAGTAAATCGGCCACGTATGGCATTAAAGCTAAGTGACGTGCACGCTTAACAGCTACAGACACTTTTCTTTGGTATTTTAATGAAGTACCTGTTAAACGACGAGGAAGAATTTTTCCTTGCTCATTTACGAACTTCAATAAGAAATCAGCATCTTTATAATCGATATACTTGATACCAGATTTTTTAAAACGACAGTATTTCTTTTGTTTGTTTGTTTCTATATTTAAAGGAGTAAGATATCTGATATCTCCGTCTTTTTTTCCTGAAGCAGATTGTTGTAATGTTGCCATAATAATTAAGCTTTTTGAGATTTAAGTTTTGCTCTTCTTCTTTCAGCCCAAGAGATAGCATGTTTGTCAAGACTTACAGTTAAGAAACGCATAACTCTTTCGTCACGTCTAAATTCAGTTTCAAAAGCAATTAAAACTTCTGGTGAAACGTTGAATTCGAACAAGTGATAAAAACCACTTTTCTTGTTTTGGATTTCGTAAGCCATCTTTTTAAGACCCCAGTCTTCTTTAGATACAAAAGTAGCCCCTCTAGTAGTAAGAAAATCTTCAAATTTGCTTACTGTTTCCTTTACCTGAACATCAGATAAAACGGGATTTAAAATGAAAACAGTTTCATAATGATTCATAAAATATATGTTTTTATTAATTTGGATGCAAAAGTAGTAAATATTTTTTATTAGACAATGACAAATGTTAAAAATTCGTCCAAATACATTTAAGTCCGTTTAAAGGCAAATAAAGTCGACGAAAAATTAGTTTTATCGAAAAAAACATACTAATTTTACAAAACCAAATCTTAAATACAAAAAACATGAAATTAAATTGCGTAGTTGTAGATGATAGCTCTATACAACGGATGATAATTGCAAAGTTAGTGAATAATCATACCAATCTTAACTTAGTAGGAGATTTTTCTAATGCAATTGAGGCCAAAAGTTGTATGTCTATACATAATGTAGATTTAATCTTTCTGGACATTGAAATGCCTGTCATCAGCGGTTTTGATTTCTTAGATGGTTTAAAAACTAAACCTCAAATTATTTTTGTTACTTCCAAAGCAGAATATGCTATGAAAGCGTTTGATTATGATGCTACCGATTACTTACAAAAGCCTATTGCGATTGATCGCTTTAATGCTTCTGTAAAAAGAGCTGTAGATCAGTACTTATACAAAAACGACAATAAGGATGACGAGGGCGAACACATTTTCATCAAGAGTAATTTAAAAAAGTTAAAGATTTTTACCTCTAGAATTAAATGGATTGAAGCATTTGGAGATTATGTAAGAGTGGTTACAGAAGAAGACAGTCATTTAGTACTCTCTACTATGAAATCATTTGAAGCTGATTTACCAGGAACTAGATTCGTAAGGGTTCATAAATCTTATATTATCAATATCGATAAAGTAGAGCGCTTCAATAGCAAATTTGCAGAAATAGGTCCTACTAAGATACCTTTAAGTAGAAACAAAAAAGAAGACCTTGTAAGAGCACTTACTGTAGACTAATAAAAATCTACGTTAATTGTTACTTTAATCGCTTTGTATTGCGGTACAGCATCAAAACTATTCAATATTTTTTGGATAGTTTTTTTTGTGCCATTAATTGACTTGTCTTGTGGGATTTTGATCAAGATCGTACGAATGTATTCATTTCTAATGCGGTTAATTGCCGGTTCTTCAGGTCCAAGAATCGAAATATTTAAATTCTGAACCAGTAGGTTGTACAACCACATCGCACCTTCATTCAATTTATTATACTCTCTCTGCTTTAATGTCAATTTTATAATTCTATAATAAGGTGGGTAATAGTAAATCTTTCGATCATACAATTGCTCCTTATACATGCCAATATAGTCGTTACGCGTAACTTGCTGAATTGTATTATGATTTGGGTTATATGTCTGGATTATTACCTTACCTTGTTTTACTGATCGACCAGCACGGCCTGCTACTTGAGTCATCATCTGGAAACTTCTTTCAAAAGCTCTAAAATCAGGATGAAATAACATATTATCAGCATTCATTATTCCGACCAGACTTACATTATCAAAATCCAAACCTTTGGCCAACATTTGGGTTCCAACCAAGATGTCAATTTCTTGATTTTTAAAACTATCAATAAACTTCTCAAAGCTAAATTTTCCACGAGTAGTATCTTGATCCATTCGACCTATCTTGGCATTAGGAAAAAGTTGCACTAATTCTTGCTGAATCTGTTCGGTACCAAATCCCTTTGTTGTCAAATCTATACTTGAACAGTTATGGCAATTGGTCGGTTTTGATATAGAATAGCCACAATAGTGGCATCGCAATTGGTTTTTGTGTTTGTGATAGGTTAGACTTACGTCACATTGTTGGCATTGCGGTACATGACCACATGTCATACACTCTAGCAAGGGCGAATACCCTCTCCTATTTTGAAATAATATTACCTGCTCGCCTAGTGCAATAGCATTAGTAATTCTTTCGATAAGTATTTGACTAAAATGCCCTGTCATCTGTTTTCGAAAGTACTTATCTTTAATATCAACAAGTTCTATTTCTGGCATCATTACTTTCCCAAATCTTTCAGTGATGGTAGCCAAACCATATTTGTCTATTTGTGTATTATAGTAGGTTTCCAAACTTGGTGTTGCAGAACCCAAAAGAACTTTGGCCTTGTATAAATGTGCTAAAACAATACCTGCATCACGAGCATGATATCGAGGTGCCGGATCCATCTGTTTAAAAGTTTGCTCATGCTCCTCGTCAATCACTATCAATCCAAGATCCTGGAAGGGTAAAAATAGCGATGAGCGCGAACCTATTACAATTTGAGCTTTTTCTGTACATTGTAATACCTGATTCCACACTTCTACGCGTTCGTTATTATTGTATTTTGAATTAAAGACAGCAACTTTATTTCCAAAGTACGTCCGCAATCGTCCAACAAGCTGCGTTGTGAGTGCAATTTCTGGAAGAAGGTATAATATTTGCTTTCCGCTTTGTAAATACCCTTCAATTAACTTGATGTAAATTTCTGTTTTTCCACTTGAGGTTACGCCTTGTAAAAGACAAACATCTTTAGTCTCAAAACTTGTTTTAATGGTTACGAAAGCATTTTGTTGTGCCTCACTTAGTACGATGGCTTCATCAGAAGATTTGCCTTTGAATTGTACCCTATCCTCTTGAATTAAGTATTCTTCAAAAATTTCTTTATCTACCAATGCTCTTATTATGGCACTACTTACATTGGCCTTTTCTACTAATTTTTTTACTGCTATTGGTTTCTTTTCAACAGCACTAAGTTGAAAATAAGCAAGTACAATTTCTTTCTGCTTCGCAGCGTTTTTTAATATTTCTAATAACAAGTTTAAGCCTTCATTCGAATCATATTTAGAATGTAACCTTATATATCGAACAAGTTTGGGTTTGTAAGTCTCCTGAATTTCTTCCTCGATGACCACGATATTTTTATCGATCATTTTCTGAATAACCGGAAAAACTGTTTTTTTGTTTAAAATGGCACTAATTTCCTGAATCTTCAGTGAGGATTGCAACTGTAATGCTTGATAAATAAGATACTCCTCATCTGTGAGTTCAGATTCATCTATAAATTGATCTTGTTTTTGAGTAATTAATGTTTCGCTTTCCAACAAGAAAGCAGATGGTAGCGCTGCACGGTACACATCACCAATTGCACACATATAGTAAGTTGCAATCCATTGCCAGTGCGCAATTTGTTTTTCGGTAACGATTGGTTTCTCATCTAATATTTGATGAATTTCCTTCGCATCATATAAATCTGGTTTGTTTTGATGCGTATCTATTACTAGAGCTGTATAAATCTTATTTTTACCAAAGGGGACAGATAGTCGCATTCCTTTTTTGATAAAGTGATACTCCTCTTCCGAAATACTGTAGGTAAAGGTTTTGGCCAATGAAAGTGGCATTATAACTTCAACAAAAAATTGCATTTATTTTATATATTAAATTCTGAGGAATATGTTGTTTTCAAAAAATTACTTAACTCTGTACCAATATTGAGTCCTACCAAAAAGTGCAAAACCGATGTAGCCACGTACTTTTAATTTGTCTTTCTCTTTTAACTCAATTAGGCATCTGTAAAGTTTACCATTGGTAGGATCCAAAATCTCTCCTGAATTGTATTCCTTACCATCTTTTACTAATCCCTTAATGATAGTCAAACCGAGAATTGGCTTATCTGCATCTTCGCCCTGACAGTTTTGACACAAAGCATCTTCACGACCAGGAACTAAAATACTGATTACTTTTCCGTAGATCTTACCCGATTTCTTATAGATCTCAACAACACCTTTTGATTTCCCTGTCTCGTCATCTATGTTTTTCCACTTCCCTACAACATCTTGAGAATAAAAGGTAGTGGTCACAAATAAGAGAATTATTGCAACACTATTTCTTATCATATTTTTATCTTTAGCAAACAGCAGATAGAAGGCAAAATAACTAGTTATCTTCTAATTTTTTCGTGCTCATTTTTTCATTAATCGCTCTGCGTTTGTAAATCGTTGCATTCAATTCGAAACCTAAAAGAAGAATCATGCAATTGATCCAGATATAGAACATCACTATTAATAAGGTTCCGATAGAACCATATAATTCATTGTATTTAGAAAAATGTATAACCCAAATCCCGAAGAAATAGGAAGTCAGAATTGTTAGTATTGTACTAAAAATTGAAGCTTTAGAAATAAATGCTCCTCTGTACTTGTCTTTGGTTCCAAATTTAAACAGAATCGAGGTCGTAATCAAAATCATTAACACCAAAAACACATAACGTCCCAAAATAATAAGAGGAATACTATCGCTTAAAATATCTTGAACTGCTTGTAGTTGAATAATTACCTCAAAAACAACTATCACTGCAACGGTTAATATCAATAAAAATGATAAAAAGAGAGACAAGCCAACAGCTACTAGATACTGCTGAATAAAACTCCTTTTCAGCAATACATGATTTGATCTCTGAAACCCTCCCAGTATGGCATTCAAACCATTGGCCATTAAAAAGATGGACAAGATAAATCCCGTTGAGATTAAGCCTGTATGACTGTTATTCAATATATCATCGACAATACTAGCAATCGCTTGATAGGTATTTGGAGGTACTCCATCGGCTACAAAGCTCAAAAAATCTTGTTGAAAACCTTCAATTGGGATATATGGAATCAAATTCAAAATAAATAAGGCAAAAGGAAACAAGGCCATAAAAAAACTAAAGGCGATAGATCCAGCGCGATTTGAGAAAGCACCCTCCGTAATCCCCAATCCATATAACTCTAACAGGTCATACAAAGTAAGCCCTTCCATCCTTGGAAGTTTTATTTTCTTTAATCCACTAACCAAATTCTTGACAAATGGAATACGATTTATAATAGCTTCAATTTCTGCAGACATTTATTGTTTATTTTTTATGCTATGAGTTAAATCTAAATTGCTTTTAAGCTTAAATCCATATTATAAATCGAATGTGTCAATGCACCAGATGAAATATAGTTTACACCACATTCTGCATATTGTCGAATAGTATCTTCATTGATATTTCCTGATGATTCTGTTAAACATGAATTGCCAATCAATGCAACTGCTTCCCTAGTCATATCGTAATCAAAATTATCTAACAATATTCTAAAAACCCCTTTGGCTGCAAGGATTTCTTTTACTTCTTGTAGATCTCTAGCTTCGACAATTATTTTCAAGTCACGATTTTGCTCTTTCAAATAATCTTTAGTTTTTGAAATTGCCAGTTCAATACCACCAGCAAAATCGATATGATTGTCCTTTAACATAACCATATCATATAGTGCAAAGCGATGATTTTCACCACCTCCTATTTTTACTGCCCATTTTTCTGCTACTCTAAAACTAGGCGTAGTTTTTCTAGTATCTAAAATCTTCGTATTTGTTCCTGCCAATAATTGTACATAACTATTGGTTTTTGTTGCGATTGCAGACATTCTTTGCATCGAATTCAAAACCAATCGTTCTGCCTTTAAAATGGACTGTGAACTTCCAGAAACGTGAAAAACAACATCTCCGAATTTCACTTGTGCACCATCCTCAATAAAAGTCTCCACTTTCAAATTAGGATCAACATATTCAAAAATCATTTTGGCAAAATCGACTCCAGCAATAATTCCATCATCTTTTACCAATAATTTCGCTTTTCCCTGAGCATCTGCTGGTATGCACGCTAAGGAACTGTGGTCCCCATCGCCTACATCTTCACGAATAGCATTGGCAATTAATATTTTTAATTCTACTTGAAATTGAACTTCAGTAATCATGGGTAATGTTATTTATTTAGGCTAAAATAAGACATTTTTGGCGAAATGAAAATTTGTTTAAAATATGTTTTTAAAAAAAATATCAGTAATTATAAGGTTTGAGTGCTTTACAAAATAGTAAATTACTAAAACAATTTCAGAACAATAAACATAACATTAACAACTACTGTTTTTACATCTTTGGTGCTGTTTTTTGAGTTATTATATAGGAATGAACCATTTAATAGAAAATTTTTATTGCAATTCGTAACTTCGTTTCTTAAATTTGCTAAAACAATCTATCTAGATTTTAGTCGTTATTATATGACAGTTTTTAAATTTTGTAGCCTATAAATTTAACCTACATTAAAAATTCCAGAATGAAAAAATTAGCCTTTATACTTTTTATCGCCTTATTTATCTCCTGTAAATCCAAAAAAATTGTAACCACTCAAATTCCGATTGAAACATCTACGCAGGAAACAGAGGAAACTATTGATGAAGCAAAAGAAGAAGAAGAATTAGAAGCTGACAAAGACAAAGTTCACTTTATAAAAACATTACCACGAGCTGTAAATGTAGCGCAAAAGAGAAAAGCTTACGATTTAGGGAAACGTATCTTGATGACTTGCAATACATCAACATTTAAGCCTTTTACAACTAGTGAAGCAACAAATTCTGTGATCAATAATATTACAATTGACAAGCTCTCAAAAATTTGCAACAGATACCGTCGCTACTACGGTACATTTAATGATATCGAATTGGTAGAAGTCTTTAAAAATCCAGAGACGCAGACAACAATATACAGATACAAAGCGCTCTATTCTAAAGCAGTTGCAAACAAAGAACTTCGCATGACAATGAATGCAGCCAATAAAGTATCATCAATCAAAACGATGGATTGGCAAAATGAATTTTACAAGCTAGAAACTACCAAGTAGTCAAGGTATTGGTATTTGATTGGATTTTAATCTCCGATAATTCCCCTAACCTTGATAGCAGTGAAAATCATTTTGAAGAAACGCTTAAATTTCTTGTAGGGGCAAAGCGACCGTAGGAAGCTCTTGCTACCTGCATTAGAAATTTTGGCGTTTCAAAAAAATATTGAAACGTATAGCAGGAAAATGTTCCTAATCTTTCTACTCTTTTTTTATTCTATTTTGGCAAAGATATTGTACATGCATCTTTAGAGAATAATATTTTGATTTTGGCTCAAAAGCTACTCTAAAAAAACTATTTTTGATTTTGATAAAAATTTTCCAAAAATGACTAAAAACGTTTCAATTGTTGTACTTTTTTTCTTTCTTATAACTTTTTTTTCGACCTTGACAGCACAACCAAATCCTATGCACCCTAAAAACGAATTTAGAGCGGTATGGATTGCTACTGTAGTAAATATTGACTGGCCAAAAAGTAGTTTGGATGCGGTAGCGAAGCAAAAAGCAGATTATATTGAAATTCTTGATACCTACAAAAAATTAAATTATAATGTAGTAATAGTACAAGTAAGAAGTGTGGGTGATGCATTTTACCCTTCTAAATTTGCTCCTTGGTCTCGTTATTTAACTGGAAAAGAAGGTAAAGCACCAGATCCTTATTACGATCCACTTGAATGGATGATTACCCAAGCGCATCAAAGAGGTTTTGAGTTTCATGCATGGTTCAACCCGTTTAGAGCTACTTTTGATTTGAAGAAAGAGACTTTGAGTCCAAATCATGATATGGTAAAACATCCAGATTGGATGATTAAGTACGGGGACAAATACTACTACAATCCCGGTTTACCCGAAGTGCAAAGTCAACTTGTCTCTGTAATAGAAGAAGTTGTGCGCAATTATGATATCGATGCTGTTCACTTGGATGATTATTTTTATCCTTATAAAATAGCTGGTCAAGATTTTAATGATTTTACCGCTTACAGAAAATATGGAAATGGTTTATCATTAGCTGACTGGCGACGTCTCAATACCAATAATTATGTTAAGTGCACCAATTATGCTATCAAGAAAATAAAGCCTTGGGTACAGTTTGGAATAAGCCCTTTTGGGGTATGGAGAAATAAATCGGTAGATCCAAAAGGCTCGGATACCCAATCTGGACAAACAAATTATGACGATTTATTTGCTGATCCTATGGCGTGGATGGAATACAAATGGGTCGATTATATTTTACCTCAATTATATTGGAGTATCGATCATAAAACAGCATCGTATTCAAAGTTATTAAAGTGGTGGTCTGAAAACTCAAATGGAAATGCAGCGGTGTACATTGGAAACAGTTCGTATAAAATAAATACCGATTCCGATAAAAAGTGGACTAATCCATACGAAATCCCGAATCAGATTAATTTGAATAGAAGCTATAAAAATATTCAAGGAAATGGTTTTTTTAGTGCAAAATGGTTTGTAAACAACAACAAAGCAGTAACAAAAATTCTATCTGAAAATCAATACAAATACCCTGCTCTACCGAACGTAGTTCCAGGGTTCCGATTTAGAGTGGCAGATATCCCAACAGTTTGGGACATTACAACAGATCATGAAACTGCAGATGTGATTTTGAAGTTTCCAGAGTTTGATACTATGCGATATGTAGTCGTTTATGGTTTAAAAGACAATACTATTATTGACGTTTCTAACCCTGCCAATATTATCAATAAAATAGCAATAACAGATAAAAAAGGATCTGTAAGCATCAGTCTACCAAAAGTTTATTTGGAAAAACACAATAGCTGTGCGATATCCTATATTGACTATTACGGTAACGAAAGTGCAGCTACCTTACTTTCGACTACAAAAAATTTAAAAATGATTCAAAACCAAATCACTGCAGATGAAAAATAATAAGCCATGGTACTGGATTCCGGTACTTAATTTTGCATCTGGGTTTCCTTATGCTATAATTATTGCGGTATCGGTAATAATGTATAAAAATCTTGGCATAAGCAATGAGGATATCGGGATTTACACCAGCTTATTATATTTACCTTGGGTTGTAAAACCTTTATGGAGTCCTTTTATTGATTTGTATTCTACCAAGAGAAAATGGTTTATTGCCATGCAGCTACTGATTTCGATTGCTTTCATAATTGTCGGTTTCTCTATTCCGATGAATCATTTTTTCATCATCAGTCTTGCCTTCTTCTGGATGGCAGCCTTTGCCTCTGCATCAAACGATGTTGCTAGTGATGGTTTTTATATGATTGCTTTGCAAAAAGAAGAACAATCTTTTTTTCTCGGAATTAGAAGTACGTTTTATCGCTTATCAATGCTAACCGGAAATGGACTAATAGTGATCATTGGTGGATACCTTGAACAAGAATATGGAGACAAACAAAAAGCATGGTCATATACTATGATTATTGTTGGAATTATTATGGCCATTTTGACTGTTTACAATTACTTTGCAACACCAAAATCTGAAGCAGCAAATGTGGCTGAAGCTTCTTATTCGGATTCTAAAAAGAATTTCTTTGTTGTTTTCGGATCGTTCTTTAAAAAGAAACAAATCGGACTCGTGCTTGCCTTTATCCTCTTGTTTCGTTTGGGAGAATCTCAATTATTAAAAATGCTAACACCCTTCTTAATTGATGATATAAATGTGGGGGGCTTAGGCTTGACAACCCAAGATGTGGGTATCATTTATGGTACATTTGGTGTATTGGCCTTGACAATTGGCGGAATTTTGGGCGGAATTGCAATTTCAAAAGATGGCCTTGGCAAATGGATGTTACCAATGATATTAGCAATGCATTTGCCTATCATCGGTTTTATATTGCTAGCCCATTTTCATCCCGCATCAATCTATTACATCTACATCACCGTTATCGCTGAGCAATTTGGTTATGGTTTTGGTTTTGCAGCTTTTATGATGTATTTAATTTATGTTGCTGATGGAGAATCAAAAACGTCCCATTATGCAATCGCAACTGGTTTTATGGCTTTGGGAATGATGCTGCCAGGAATGTTGAGTGGCTTTATTCAAGAATATTTAGGGTATGGAAATTTCTTTATTTGGGTATTTATTGCAACGATTCCGGGGTTAATATTATCTAGGTTTTTAATTTATCCAAAAGATTTTGGTAAAAAAACGGAAGAGATCAAGTAGTTTATAAAGTAGTAAGCAATGACATTAAAACAAAAAATAGGACATTTTTTTTTTCCGGCGGTGTTTATAAACGATACCGAAGAAAACATACAAGCAACTGAGAAGTTGATACGCGAATGCCATATTGGTGGGTTAACTTTTTTTCACAGTCGCGCGAGTGCCGCTACGAATTATGAAAGCAAAAAAAAGGTAGTTTACACAGATGATAGTTATGAGCGTTTGAAAGCGTTAATAATTCGATATCAAAAAGCGGCTTCTACCCCACTCTTAATGAGTATTGATGCAGAATGGGGACTGGCTATGCGCGTCGAAAAAACACCACAGTATCCCTACGCATTAACATTGGGCGCATTACCTGATAGCCAATCTCAATTAGTGTACGAAGTCGGTAAGCAAATTGGTTTGGACCTAAAAGCAGTCGGAATTCAATATAATTTGGCTCCCTTAGCCGACATTAATAACAATCCTAATAACCCCGTGATTGGTTATCGCTCTTTTGGTGACGATAAAAATAAAGTAGCTCATTTTGCTCTCGAATATTTACGCGGAATGAATGACGTAAATGTACTAGGTTGTCTCAAGCATTTTCCTGGTCATGGTAATACCAATGTTGACTCTCATTTAGGCTTGCCTATTTTAAAAGAGAATTTAGAAGAGTTGTTGGAGAATGAACTTATCCCTTTTATTGAAGGAATTAAAAACGGAGTTGACTCAATAATGATTGGTCATCTTGCGGTACCAGCACTTAATAATGGTAAAAACACCTCTGCCACTTTATCAAAAGCTATTATTGAAGATTTATTGCGAACTAAATTGCAATACAAAGGTTTGGTCATTTCAGATGCTTTGAACATGCACAGTGTGTCAAATTTATATGAAGTAAAAGGGGAATTAGAATGGGAAGCTTTTAATGCTGGGAACGATGTATTGTGTTTTGCAGAAAATGTTGAAGAGGGAATAAAAGCTATTTTGTCAAAAGCAACTCCAGAACGCATCGAAGAAAGTTACCAACGAATTTTGGCATGCAAAGAAAAAGTAGGCCTTTTCGAATCAGAAGTATCAATCGAAGATTCTCCTGACTTCGAAGCCGCAAGTGTGCTAAATAAAAAGATAGCGGAAAGTGCTATCACTACCCTACGAGACAATCAAAATTATCATTTAATTACTGAAGCTTCCAAAGATGACAGGCTCGGAATTTTAAGTATCTATAAAAATGCTGAAAACGCTTTCTCAAAAACCCTGTCGCATTCAGTAAAAGCAACATCTTTTGCTATAGAAAATGGAGATGCCATAGAAGAATCCGACTTTATAAAAAAAAGTGGTACTTTAGACACTGTAATTATAGCATTGTTTGTGCCCAAAGCCAAACCAATGCAGAAATTTGAAATAGAAGAATCTGTTCTTATTATGATTGCGGAATTATTCGAAAGTAAAAAATGCATATTGTATCTTTTTGGTAATCCTTACGCTTTACAAGTTATTCCTAATCTTAAAGCTGCCAGCGGAATTGTGCAAGTTTATCAAGATTTTGACGAATTTCAAGAAACGGCAGCAAACTTATTAATTACCAATACGCCTACATTAGGACGTTTGCCTGTCACAATAAATAATTTATAATACAAATACCACCTTACAATTACCAATAAAATTTATGGATACAAAAATACACCGCAACAAAGAGTTATCAATAGGAGAAGCTTTAATTCCTGTACTCGCCATTGTTATTTTATTAGGATACAATGTTTTTGTATTCGGAGACGAAGCATTAAGCGGTAGTAATCAATTCATCCTAATTATTGGTGGTGCTGTGGCAGCTATAGTTGGTTTTTTCAATAAGGTAACTTATGAGAGAATGATGGAGGAAGTCGCCAATAACATCAAATCAACTGTTGGTGCTATCCTAATTTTATTGATGGTCGGAGCCCTTGCAGGTACATGGCTCGTTAGCGGAATCATTCCAACTATGATTTACTACGGCTTGCAAATTTTAAGTCCCTCTATATTTTTACCAGCAACTTTAATCATCTGTTCTATTATTTCTATTGCAACAGGAAGTTCTTGGACAACCAGCGCTACCGTAGGTATAGCGCTTATAGGTGTTGGTGGTGCATTGGGTTTCAATTTAGGAATGGTTGCAGGAGCAGTAATCTCTGGAGCTTATTTTGGAGACAAATTATCCCCTATGTCCGATACAACCAACCTCGCTCCTGCTATGGCCGGGACCGATTTATTTACGCACATCCGTTATATGGCATTGACTACTACTCCTACTTATATAGTGACGCTAATAGTTTTTATAATAATGGGACTTACTGTAGAGAGTAAAGGAGATGTGAATATCGATGCACTTTTACACGATATTGAGTCAACATTTACGGTTTCGATATGGCTATTTGCCGTTCCGGTACTTGTAATTGGATTAATCATCAAGAAAACAGAACCATTAGTGGCACTTCTAGCCGGAACTTTACTAGCCGCTGCATTTGCCATTGTATTTCAACCGCACATCATAAATCAAATAGCGGGAGTTCAAGAAATGACATTTGAATCAGGTTACAAAGGAGTCATGAATGCAATTACACGTGATGTAGTCATCCCTACAAACAATAAAACATTAGCAGATTTATTCACCTCTGGCGGTATGCAAAAAATGCTTGGCACTATATGGTTGATTCTTTGTGCAATGGTTTTTGGAGGTATTATGGATGCAATTGGTGCGCTAGCACGTATAAGTCAGTCTTTGTTGAGAATGGCAAACAGCACATTTGGGCTTTTCGCTTCAACGGTGGGGAGTTGTTTGGCAATCAACCTTACAGCATCAGACCAATATTTATCAATTGTCGTACCTGGTAAAATGTTTGCAAAAGCGTATAAAGAGAAAGGACTGGCACCCGAAAATTTAAGCCGAACACTTGAAGATGCAGGTACGGTAACTTCGGTACTAATACCTTGGAATACTTGCGGAGCTTACCAATCAAGTACTTTAGGAGTGGCCACTGTAGACTATATTCCCTATGCAATTTTCAATATTTTAAGTCCTTTTACAACATTATTATTTGCCGCTTTCCAAATTAAAATCAAGATGTTACTAGAACCGAAACCAACCGAAATTTAAAATAATATTTTGGGCGTGCCACTAACTCAAAAAAAGGGCTATTGTAGCATACGGCTACAGGCCCTTTTCTTGAGTTAGTGTCGGGTGATCCATGCTACTTCGGTAGCTTATTCCTCCCCCTCACGCAAAGCGGAAAATAACACAATTAGGAAAATACACAAAAACTTAGAACATAAAATCTGCAAGTTTTACGGTAATAATTTGATTATCAAACCTTAACAATTGACCGTAAATACATAATAGTCAAAACCTATCATAATATAAATTTTAATAATTGCAATTGATTAAAATTACTCGAAATATCTAGTATTTTTGCAATTAGAAAAACAATAAAAAAAATAATATTATGTCTTTAGTAGGTAAAAAATTTCCAAGTATTGCAGTAGACGCTATTTCAGAAATGGGTGACAACTTAAAAATCAACATCTTTGAAGAAGCTACAAACAACAACAAAAAGATCGTTTTGTTTTGGTACCCAAAAGATTTTACTTTTGTTTGTCCAACAGAATTACACGCTTTTCAAGCTGCATTACCAGAATTTGAAAAAAGAAATACAATCGTTATCGGTGCTTCTTGTGATACAAATGAAGTACACTTTGCTTGGTTGAACACAGCAAAAAACAATGGTGGAATTGAAGGAGTAACTTACCCTATCCTAGCAGATACCAACCGTAACTTATCTTCGATTTTAGGAATTTTAGATATCGAATCTTCAGAATACAATGAAGATACAGATTCTTTGATTATCGAAGGTTCAAATGTAACTTTCAGAGCTACATATTTAATTGACGAAACTGGAAAAATCTTCCACGAAAGTGTTAACGATATGCCATTGGGTCGTAACGTAAACGAGTACATCCGTATGATTGATGCTTACACACATATCCAAGAAAAAGGAGAAGTTTGTCCTGCAAACTGGGAAGCTGGTAAAGATGCAATGTCTGCTGATAGAAATAGTACTGCTGCTTACTTAAGTGCTAACTAATTAGCAATAATTATCATATCAATGGCAATGTCACTTTTCACATTTGACCTTGTCATTGATAATTTTAAAAATTAAATCAAACATCACTCTAATCTCAATTGCACTAATCTATCTGAATGTAGCTTAAACGCATTCTTATGATTTGATTCCTGCATTGATATTGATCTAAATATATATAATTATGTTTATCGAATTAACTGAAGATACACTAGCCAACTTAGTGGCAGAAAACAATAAAGTTGTTGTACAATTTTCGGCATCATGGTGCGGTAACTGTCGTATAATGAAACCAAAATTCAAAAAATTAGCTGCAGAGAATGAAGCAATCACATTTGCTATGGTTGATGCAGAAAACTTTCCTGAATCAAGAAAATTGGCAAATGTAAGCAACCTTCCAACCTTTGCTACATTTGTAGATGGTAAATTGGTCAATGAAACACAAACTAACAAGCAAGAAGTATTAATCGAGCTAGTAAACGAAATCGTTTAATAATTTGATTATAAATGAGTTGTTGCAATCAACAACTTTTACTCTATAGCCCCGATAGCAGCGGCATCCTCTTGTATGTTGCAAATCCCGAAGAATCGGGATGCAACAAATACAAGAGATATAGCGAATAGCGGGACTGCTCTTGTACTGAAAAAGCAAAAGTTAGTGCTCCAAAAAAATTTAGTTTTAAAAATTTCAGTAATACCCTTTCTATTTTCCCTTATTCCCTACTTAATATACATAAAAATGAAACTACCTGTAATAAAACATCTTACGCAATTTATCGAAGAAAACGATCAAGATTACGTCATTGAAACCATTGAAGTGTTAGAAGCTATGACCGAAATTAGTTCTTTGAAAGACGAAGAATTAGATGTGATTGGTGAATTAATTTCAAACATGTATGGTGCGCTAGAAGTGCAAAAGTTAATCAAAAGCGGAACGGATAAAAAAGAAGCTTTGAATACCTTCATGAAACGCGTTATGGGATCGATCGATAAATAATCCCTTTAAGAATTTACTTTTACAAAGAAACGCATACTCTATTTGGATGCGTTTTTTTTTTTGCATTTAAGCCAATTCCTAAATTTTGTATAATCGTCAAAACAATAGCAATCCAATTTTTATGTAATGCTGTTCATTTTCGGCAAAGATGGTTCTAAGTTACTTTTTGACAAGCGCAATCATACAAATAACAAAAATTTAGTAATGAAAATAAATTCACTCAACGGGTTTCTTAAATAATTTTCATACTTTTGAACCTCAATAAATATAAAAATTATGGCTGCAATAACATTAAAAGGGAATAAAATAAACACTATAGGTGAATTACCAAAAGTGGGTTCAAAATTAGCTGATTTCAAATTAGTTCAAAACGATCTTTCGATTGCTACTTTGAGTAATTTTGCTGGTAAAAAATTAGTTTTAAATATTTTCCCAAGTGTTGATACAGGAACTTGTGCTGCATCTGTTAGAAAATTTAACGAAAAAGCATCTGACTTGAACAATACAACAGTATTGTGTATCTCTAGAGATTTACCATTTGCACAACAACGTTTTTGTGGTGCTGAAGGATTAACTGATGTGGTTAATTTATCTGATTTTGTTGACGGAAGCTTTGGTAAAACAAATGGTTTACAAATCGTTGACGGACCACTTGCAGGTTTGCTTTCAAGAGTGCTTATTGTTGCAGATGTAGACGGAACAATTCTATATACAGAACAAGTAGGTGATATTGTAGACGAACCGAATTACGAAGCTGCTTTAGCCGTACTTTAACTTACATTTTGATGGAGTTTAAAAAAGATAATACTTTCTTTACAGGAAGATTAAAAAGTGTTACCTATGCTGTAAAGGGTGCTATAAAACTGATCACTACTGAACATAGTGTGATGGTTCAATTCACCACAGCCGTTATATTAACCATAGCAGGATTCTATTTTGGGATCACTGCGACCGAATGGCTTTTTCAAACATTAGCGATCGGATTGGTCCTTAGTATCGAAGGTTTGAACACTGCAGTTGAAAAAATTGCCGACTTTATCCATCCCGATTACCATGAAAGAATAGGTTTCATTAAAGACATTGCCGCTGGCTCTGTCTTTTTTGCTGCTGTTACCGCAATAATCATTGGCTTAATCATATATCTGCCCCTATTTTTATAGAAAATCGTAAAATCCCTAATGGCAAAATTAAGAAAAGAAACTTTAGACAAAAAGACGAATACAACGACTAAAGAGAATAAATCATGGAAACTAACTAGACAGCACAAATTTGTTTTGGGCTGTCTTTTTATATTATTTGCAATTGCATTGGCAGTGGCTTTTATCTCCTTTTACATCTATGGTCAAGAAGACCAAAGTGCAGTAAGTGAACTTGCCGATCGATCTGAAACTGTTCAGAACTGGTTGGGTAAATTTGGTGCTTTCTTATCCAATTTAATAGTGTATCAAGGATTTGGAATCGCTTCCTTTATTTTTGTGCGCCTGTTTTTTTTAACGGGAGCTTATTTGGTCCTTGGACTAAAGGTGAGTAAATTAAAAAATACTTGGTTTTGGGATTTGTTCGCTCTTATCATTCTATCAATACTATTTAGTTTTATTGCCACATCACTACCTGAATTAGGCGGTGTTGTAGGATTCGAATTGAACTTGTTCCTTCAAGACTACATCGGAAAAACAGGAACTTTACTAACCTTAATTTTCGGACTCGTAGTTTACCTCATTTTCAAATTAAAAATATCGCCAGAGAAGATTCAAACTTTTTTCGAAAATCAGAAAAATGATTTGAAAGCCAACTTAGCGTCGGCAGAAGCTATAAAAAATCAGGAAGCATACAACTTAGAAGAATTTGCTATAAAAGAAGAGGTTGAACCCGAAATCGTTCCAAAAGTCAAATCGACACAGTTTGAAATTAAGAAAGAAGATTTAAAACCTACTATTCAAAATTCATCTGAAATTAAATTAGAAACAAATGCTCCACCACCTTTTGAGAAAAAAGTTGCCGCAGAGCCTATTGCTTCAACAGACTCTTTTGTTATCGAATCTGCTCCAGAGGAAGATATAATTGAAGAAAATTTAGCCTCCAAATTAGTTTCTGATTTTGGACAATTTGATCCTACGTTAGATTTATCCAATTATAAATTCCCAACAATTGATTTATTAAAGGAATACTCTACTGGTGGAATTACCATTAACCAAGAGGAATTAGAAGACAACAAAAACAGAATTGTTGATACACTTCGTAATTATAAAATCGAAATTGCTCAAATTAAAGCTACTGTTGGTCCTTCTGTAACTTTATACGAAATCGTTCCTGAAGCAGGTATTCGAATTTCAAAAATTAAAAGCTTAGAAGACGATATTGCCTTATCATTATCAGCATTAGGAATTAGGATCATCGCTCCTATCCCAGGAAAAGGTACGATTGGTATCGAGGTACCAAACAAAACTCCTACGATGGTTTCTATGAAATCTGTAATTGGTTCAGCTAAGTTTCAAGAAGCAGAAATGGAATTACCTATTGCATTGGGTAAAACGATTTCTAACGAAACTTTTGTTGTCGATTTGGCCAAAATGCCCCATTTATTGATGGCAGGAGCTACAGGACAAGGTAAATCTGTTGGATTGAATGCTGTTTTGACTTCCTTACTGTACAAAAAACATCCAGCCGAAGTAAAATTTGTATTAGTCGATCCTAAAAAGGTAGAGCTTACCCTTTTTAATAAAATAGAGAGACATTATCTAGCCAAACTTCCGGATACCGAAGATGCAATTATTACAGACAATGCCAAAGTAGTAAATACGTTGAACTCTTTATGTGTAGAAATGGACAACCGCTATTCTTTACTAAAAGATGCGATGGTCCGTAATATTAAAGAGTACAACGATAAATTCAAAGCACGTAAATTAAATCCTGAAAATGGTCACCGTTTTCTGCCTTACATAATATTAGTTGTCGATGAGTTTGCCGATTTGATTATGACAGCAGGTAAAGAAGTCGAAATTCCGATTGCTCGTTTGGCGCAGCTAGCACGTGCGATTGGTATTCACTTAATTATAGCAACACAACGACCATCTGTAAATGTTATTACTGGTTTAATAAAGGCCAACTTTCCAGCTCGTATCGCCTTTAGAGTAACTTCAAAAATTGACTCTAGAACTATTTTGGATACACAAGGAGCGGATCAACTTATTGGTAGAGGAGATTTACTTTACACAAATGGTAACGATGTGGTACGTGTACAATGTGCATTTATTGATACTCCCGAGGTCGAAAAGATTACTGATTTTATTGGTTCTCAAAAAGCTTATTCAACTGCTTATTTGCTTCCTGAATTTGTAGGAGAAGAAAGTGGCATTAATCTTGATATGGATATATCCGAAAGAGATACTCTGTTCAGAGAAGCTGCCGAAGTCATTGTGACTGCCCAACAAGGCTCTGCTTCCTTGTTACAAAGAAAACTAAAATTAGGATATAATCGTGCGGGTCGTTTGATCGATCAATTGGAAGCTGCAGGTATTGTTGGCCCATTTGAAGGTAGTAAAGCGCGTATGGTGAATGTCCAAGATTTAACCTCTCTTGAACAGTTATTAAACAACGATAAAAACAGTTAAATCATGCAAACCAAGATTGAAAATCAAAAAAGTAATTCTATTAGCTCTATGACCAAGAAAATCATTCCAATATTATTTACTCTATTTATCAGTTTTACCACTCATGCACAAGATGCGAAGGCTAAAGCATTATTAGATCAAGTTACGAGTAAAGTAAAAAGTTATTCTAATATTGCGATCGATTTTAAATATACATTGAATAATTCGAAAGAAAATATCAATCAAGATAGCAAAGGAAATGTTACTATGAAAGGCGATCAATATGTGCTTAATTTCATGGGAATCACCAAAATTTTTGATGGTAAAAAGACTTATACAATTGTACCGGAAGACGAAGAGGTTGCTATTTCTAGCTATAATGAAAAAGATGATAGTGCTATCACTCCTTCAAAAATGTTGACCTTCTTTAACAGTGGATACCGCTACACAATGGATGTTTTGCAAGATGTAAGAGGTAGAAAAATTCAATATATTAAACTAGTTCCAACTAACACACGTGACCAACGTAAAGAAATTCTTTTGGGAATTGATGTAAAAACAAAACATATTTACAACCTTATTGAAATTGGTAAAAAAGGAACAAAAACGACATTAACAGTTAATTCTTTTAAAACCAACCAACCTTTATCAAAAAATCAATTTACCTTTGCACAGAGTAAATATCCAAATTACTACATAAACAAATTAGATTAAACAAAGTAAGTGAAAATACTTGACAGATACTTATTAAAAACATTTTTGGTTACGTTTACTACGGTATTTGTAATCTTATTTTTCATATTCATTCTGCAAACCATCTGGTTATTTATAGCAGAATTAGCAGGTAAAGATTTAGATTTCGCAATGGTAATTAAATTTTTACTATTCTCGATGCCTAGAATTGTACCCTTGGTACTTCCCCTGTCGATTTTATTAGCTTCGATCATGACTTTTGGTAATCTTGCCGAAAATTATGAGTTTGCAGCCATGAAATCAGCAGGGATTTCTTTGCAAAGAGCCATTGTGCCTTTGACCATCTTTATCACTGTTTTAAGTATTGTAGCCTTCTTATTTGCCAATAATGTAATTCCGTATGCAGAATACAAATTCATCAACTTTCGTAAAAACATTGCGCAAGTAAAACCTGCACTCGCCATCACCGAAGGACAATTTAGTGATGTAGGATTTTATAATATTAAGGTAAATAAAAAATCAGGAGATAATGGTAATGTATTAACTGGAGTTACCATTCATAAAAAATCGACTACTGGAGACGGAAGCAAAGTCGTTATTAAAGCCAATAACGGTAAACTAATTAGTAGTGAACAATCGAGTATTCTGCAACTCGTCCTAAACAATGGGAATTATTACGAAGATGTTGTACCAAAAAAATACCAAGACAGAGAGAAACTACCTTTCGCTAAGAGTTCGTTCAAAAAATACACCATTAATATTGACTTAGCAGAACTTAATAAAGTTGATGTCGACGAAGAAAACATTTCGAATAGCAATACCATGCTAACCGTTAATGAACTAAGTTACACTTTAGACTCATTACATAAGAACATCAATACTGAGATTATCTCTTTCTCGGACAATATTAATACGCAAACTGGTTTTACCTCATTTGGAAACAATATCGCAGTAGAAAAAGACACTGTTGTAAAATTGAAGGAGATTCCGAAGAATCTTCTAACATTGTTTACCAATGTCGAAAAAAAGATAATTTTGACAACAGCAATTAGTAACTTGGTAAGTACCGGTTATAATATTGATGCTACAAAGCTTAATTTGACCAACAAACAAAAGGCCATCAACAATCACTATTTAGCATTCTATGATAAATTTGTAATTGCTTATGCTTGCTTTTTAATGTTTTTTATAGGCGCACCTTTAGGAGCAATTATTAGAAAAGGAGGACTAGGTTTGCCTATTGTCTTCGCTGTGTTTATATTCATCTCCTTTCACTTTATAAATACATTTGGAAAAAGAATCTCGCAAGAGGATGGATTATCTCCTTTCTTCGGTGCGTGGATGTCTTCATTCGTACTAACACCACTAGCAGTACTCCTTACTTACAGAGCAACTAACGATATAGGATTGATTAATTTGGATGTTATTCTATCGCCTTTCCAAAAGTTATATGCGAAATTCGTAAAGGAATTTGAGTTTACACAAGAAATATTTCCTCTTGATTCCGTTTCAATTAATGTAGAAAACACAGAATATCAAAACTTCACAAAAAAATCTACTGATGTTTTGAAAGGAATTGTAAAAAATAGTGAACAATTTGGATATTCATTTGATCAGCGTCTTCAAGTTTTAAAGATTCTCGAAAACAGAGGTATTTCGCAGAATGATTTATTAGCTGATGACTGTTTATACAATGTAAGTTATTATAAATTAAAACATTATTTTAAATTGTACCAGAAGCAATCTATTGTAATTTTTGTATTTTATTGTATAAATATTGCTCTTACAACAGCACACGTATTTAATATATTTTTAATAATATTAATTATAGTTAGCAACCTATCATTCTATCTAATAATCTACACCACATTTTCAACATTATCTGAAATAAGTAAGCTAACTGATAAACCAAATTTCAGCAATCCTTACCTAACATTAATCCTAGGATTTCCTTTATATATCGTTTTTTATTTTCATAACAAAACTCAAATAAAAGAAGCTCTGTCTGAATTTAACAAATAACAATTATTACCAAAATGGACTCAAATAAAATAGTACTTAATACAATTGAAGAAGCAATAGAAGACATACGTCAAGGAAAAGTAATCTTAGTAGTTGACGATGAAAATAGAGAAAATGAAGGTGACTTCCTTGCTGCTGCTGAAAAGGTAACTACAGAAATGATCAACTTCATGGCTACACATGGGCGCGGATTAATTTGTGCACCACTTACAGAAAGCCGTTGTAAAGAACTTGGTCTTCATGCTATGGTTACCAACAACACTGACCCAATGGAAACCGCCTTTACAGTTTCTGTAGATTTAAAAGGTCGTGGCGTAACTACGGGCATCTCTGCTTATGATAGAGCACAAACTGTTTTAGCATTGACTGACTCTACTATCAAGCCGCATGATTTAGCGCGCCCTGGACATATCTTTCCACTAATTGCAAAAGAAGGTGGTGTATTGAGAAGAACTGGGCATACTGAAGCTGCAATTGATTTCGCAAGATTAGCCGGGTTTAAACCTGCTGGTGTCATTGTAGAAGTGATGAATGAAGATGGTAGTATGGCTCGTTTACCACAATTGATTAAGATAGCCGAAAAATTTGATATCAAAATTGTTTCTATCGAAGCTTTGGTAGCTTATAGAATGCAACACGATAGTCTTGTCGTGAAAAAAGAAGATTTTGATATCAATACTCGTTTTGGAACTTTTCGTATGAGAGCATACGAACAAATTACAAACAAGCAGATACATATCGCGCTTACCAAAGGAACTTGGAATCTTGGAGATCCTATCTTGACAAGAATTCACTCTTCGCAGGTCAATAATGACTTATTAGGCACGCTGACAAACAATGTTGACCAGCAACTGGATGACATGTTTAAGACAATAAATGATAATGGCAAGGGTGCTGTGATCTTTATTAATCAAGACATGCAATCGGTAAACGTGCTTAATCGTATCTCTGAATTGAAAGAAATTCAGGCAAACGGTGAAATGAAAGCTCCAAAAATTATCATTGACAGCAAAGATTACGGAATTGGCGCTCAAATTTTACATGATATTGACATTTCAAAGATTCGTTTGGTGTCAAATTCAGAGCAAGGCAAACGTGTTGGAATGGTTGGATATGGTCTTGAAATCACCGAATACGTGAATTATTAAGTTTTAGCGAAATATTTATAAAAATATTTTAGTTGCTAAATAAAAGGAAATGAAACAGTTATAAAAAACTTTCAAAAAGAGTTTAAATTTTTATCAAAATTGTTTTTGTAAACCGAAAAAGGTCCTTATATTTGCACTCGCAATCACACAATGATAGCGATAGACTGGAGAAATGGCAGAGCGGTCGAATGCGGCAGTCTTGAAAACTGTTGACTGTAACAGGTCCGGGGGTTCGAATCCCTCTTTCTCCGCGGAAAAAAACCCGAAACGAAAGTTTCGGGTTTTTTGTTTTTTAGCACCCCCTACTCTTCTTAGTCTTTTAAGAATTTTGAAATCCAAACAAAAACATTTTTAAACCTTTTCAAAAAAAAATGTACAATTGCAGTTAAAACTATAGCATTCGTTCTTAAAACAATGTATATTATTACAATTTAATTATATTTGCATACAATGATACTTAGATGATAAAAATATTACTCTTACAAGAACAATCTTAGATTTCGAAGTAAAGCTGAAAAAACAACAATACAATATTTATTTAACTATGAGGCAAAAGCCTAACATATTAAAAGCAGTAGATTTTTTCTGTTCTGGTGGTGGAATGAGCTCTGGCATGCAAAAAGCAGGGGTTAAAATTTTGGCTGGAATTGATTACGATATTACATGTAAAGATACATATGAAAGAAATATTAAAGGGGCTAAGTTTCTTCACGAAGATGCTTTTGATTACAAAGAAGTAGATTTGCAAAAGGAATTAAATTTGAAAAAAAATGACGATAACTTAATTTTAATTGGTTGTAGTCCTTGTCAATATTGGAGCATTATAAATACAGACAGAACCAAATCAACTCAATCAAAAAGTTTATTAGTAGAATTTAGAAGATTTGTTGAATATTTCAACCCAGGATATGTAGTGGTTGAAAATGTTCCTGGTGTGCTGCGAAGAAAAGAAGAAAGTGGCCTTGATGATTTTCAAATATGGTTAAAAGAAAAAGGTTATAAAGTACACTGCCAAGTACACAACGTAAATGACTACGGTGTACCACAAAGCAGAAGAAGGTTAACTCTAATTGCTAACAGAATTACTGATAAGGAGTTACAACCATTAAAATTTGATGGTAAAAGACTAACAGTTTACGATGTTATTGGAGAACATAATGGTTTTCCTAAAGTTCCAGCGGGTCATAAAGATTACACAGACTTTAATCATACTGTTGCAGGATTAAAACAAATAAATATTGACAGATTAAATTTAACAGATAAAGATGGCGGTTCACGAGATAGTTATGTTAATGATAAAAATTTAGCGCCTAAATGCCATCATTTGGACACAAAAAATTTCAAAGACACCTATGGTAGAATGTGGTGGCACAGACAATCTCCTACAATCACCACTAAATTTTTTAGTATGTCTAATGGTAGGTTTGCACATCCTGAGGAAAATAGGGCGATTTCAATACGTGAAGGAGCTACTCTACAGACTTTTCCAAAAGATTACGTTTTCAAAGCAACGAGCGTTGCAAATACTGCACGAATGATAGGAAATGCAGTACCTCCTAAATATGCTGAATCCATAGGAAAAGCAATAATTAACAATCATCTAAATGCAATTTAGAACTAAAGCTAGAGCGGTCGATTTATTAGGTAAAGGCCAAATTGCCGATTTACCAACAGCCATTACAGAGTTATGGAAAAATGGCTACGATGCCTATGCTGATAACTTAAAGGCTGAATTATATAAAAAAGGATATAATGGTCTTTCGAACTCTTATTTCACTATTTCTGATGACGGAAAAGGTATGTCTAGCTCAGATATTTTAGACAAGTGGTTAGTTTTAGGAACAGACTCAAAGTCAAGAGCAGAACTAGAAATTGAATCCGAAGACACATTATGGAAACGTCCTCGAATAAAAGCTGGCGAAAAAGGTATTGGTCGATTATCCGTAGCATATTTAGGGAATCCTATGCTGATGCTAACAAAGAAAATTGGTTATCCATTACAAGCTCTGTATTTTGACTGGCGTTTGTTAGAGAATTATAACTTGTTTCTTGATGATATTAATATTCCACTAAAATCAGTAGATAATCTAGATAATCTAGATTTCCTTTTCACAGTTTTGAAGAAAGAATTTTTATCCAATTTTGACAAAGAGACTGACTTGAATGATAAAGACATTTGGGAAGGAAAACAGATTATGTTAAAATCTGAAATCATAGCTGATACCAACCAAGCAATATTAGAAGCTCCAGTATTAGAAAATATTTCTAGTTTTTTTAATTCTGACGATTCCCATGGTACATTCTTTTTAACTTTTAACCCTATTAATCAAATTATAGAATTATCAGAAATTGATGATGATAATCGAGATGAAAATATGTTTGTAATAACCAGTTTGTCAGGTTTTACAAATCCGTTTAAGGAGAAAACTATAGATATTACTACAGTTGTGAATATTTATACTAAATCCGAACAATATGATTTACTAACCTCATCTGGTAATTTTTTTACGATAAAAGATTTTGATTTAGCTGATGTACTTATAAGTGGAAAATTTGATGGGAATGGAGGCTTCAAAGGTCAAATTAGAATTTACGATCAAGTAATTGATTATGAATATCTTAACCCAAGAAAGAGAAGATCAGCTTCTTTTTATGGTGAAGTCCCAATTGAATTAGGATACTCACAAGGTGAAGAAAAGTCATCCCTTCTTACAGAACAACAATTTACAAGTCTAAAAGCAAAATCTAAATTATATGGTGGCTTATATATTTATCGTGATGAATTTAGAGTTTTGCCATATGGGAGGCATAATGCAGATTTTTTAAATTTTGAGCAAAGAAGAAATTTAAGAGCTGGTACCTATTACTTTTCATACAGAAGAATGTTTGGCTATCTTGGTTTAGAGAGAAATAGAAACCCTAAACTTATAGACAAATCTAGCCGTGAAGGATTAATATCAAACACTCAATATCAAGCTTTTACAAATGACATCATTGGTTTTTTTGTGACATTAGCACAGGATTATTTCTCAACAGAAGCAAAAGAATCTTTATTTCTTAATAAAAAGAAAGAAATTAATGATCAAAATCAAGCATTAAAAGCAGATAAAGCTAGAGAAAAAAAAGATAAAACAACCTTTACAAAATCCTTGAATTCTTATCCTCAGCAATTAGAGGAATACCAGAAAAAATATGAAAATCTACTATCAGTTTTAGACGAAAAACTTAACGGCATACACGTTACTTATTCAGAAGTTGAGGGTATATTAGATGAAATTCAAAAAATGGATTTAGAATTTAAATCACTAATACCCAAAATACCCAAGCACTATAAGCCGACGGACCCGCAGAAGGAGCGGCTGCTCAATTTTGAAAATAAATTGAATAATTACATAGAAGTAATTACACCCAAAAGAGAGGATCTAAATAAGAAAGCGCAGGGCAAACTAGAGATTAGAGATTTAAAAATTGATTTCACGAAAAAATATAATGGCTATATTTCTTCATTAGAAAGGGCACTGAACGAAAATAGACAGCAGCTTGATGATAGGTTTAGCTTTTTGTCAAAAGATTACAGAGAACGAGCTAAGCGATTAATTATTTCCCTTTCTGCAAATAAAGAAAAGAGAATCAGTGAGATTATCTCAAAAGAACAAGTGAGTCTATATACTAATGAAATTGAAAAGCATTACTATAGCTTGTTTGAAGAAACAGAAAAAACACTATTTCCTTTAGTAGATCACATAAAAAGATTGACTTTTGACATTAATCAGGAAGAAGTAGAAGGTGCTTACAAAGCACAGTATGATCAAATGAAATATCAATGGGAACAAACTCGAGATACGGCTCAATTGGGTATTGCAGTAGAAATAATTGATCACGAATTTAATCAATTATACGCAAAAATCAATAATCAAATAAGCGTATTAAGTAAAATGACAATATTAATTCAATTAGAGAGTTTGGATTTCTTGAAAAAAACTTTAAGCAATTAGAAGATAAATATGCTTTGTTATCACCTCTGTATAGAATTTCTGGAGCATTAATCAAAAATGTCTCTTGTGATGTTATTTATAAATATTTATTAGAATTTTTTGAGAATCAAATAACTGATTATAATATCAAGTTTAATGTTTCAGACAATTTCAAAAATCATTTATTAACAATTAGAGAGCCTGTTATTCATACTGTTTTTATAAATATAATAAACAATGCTATTTATTGGATGCGTAATAAGGAAGAACGTATTATTAAACTTGATTATTTTGTTGATACTAAAGAGATAATAATAGCTAATTCAGGCGAAAAGATACCAGAGTACAGAAAAGATAAAATTTTTGACTTATTTTATTCACAACGTCCAAATGGTAGAGGTATCGGTTTATATTTATCAAAACAAAGTCTAAATGAGGCTGGCTTGGATATTTATGTGACAAACGAAAAAAAATATAATTCTTTGAATGGAGCTTGCTTCGTGATTAATACTATTGAAAATGACATATAGTGAAAAGACTTTAGAAATAGTAAAAGCATCGATTAAATCTGCAGTTTTTATTGATGAAAAAGCAAGAGGAATTTATGAATATGACAATTTAAATGACTCTGTACTAGAAGAACGATTGTCAATGAAAGTATATGAGAAATTTAAAGAAGATGGGATATCTTTAGCTATTCATAAGTTTAAACAATCTGATAGAACAAATGAAAATCTTCTAAAATATCTTTTAGAAGATAGAGATTTAGTATTGCTAGATTGGAAATTAGAAGGAGAACACGGTGAAGAATATTCATTAGAACTATTAGAACGTATTGTCGATTCTAATCATATTAATTTTTGTTGCATTTACACAACAGAACCAAATATTGACAATATTTTACTTAATGTTTTGTCTTATTTTTCAGGCATCAATCAAGTGATTTTTGAAACTTTAAATAGCGACTATGTTTCTGAGAATGAAGAGATAATAGATGAAATAAAAAAAACATATAATTTCATTGATTTTAACAACTCAATTAACGGCAAACATTTAGGAAAGCTACATCGCGAAGGTATAATTATTGAAGATTTAATAGAATTATGTGGAGGTAGAATTGATAAAAAAGAAGCGTTATTTTTACTAATGCTTGCATCTGAAAACTATCATAAAAGCTCTAAGGCAAATCATAAGCCTTCATTAATTTCAGTTGAAAGCAAATCTCTAATTATTAATAATACAATTATTTGTATTCTAAATAAAGAAAATGCTTTGGAGGAAACTCCAATTGAAATTATTAAAAACTTATCTGATAAAATCGAGAATTCAAAAAATAGTTTTACACAGTTATTAGGTATTGAAATGCAGAATATATTCAATTCCGAAGGCTCATTCATAGATGAAAATCTTTTAAAAATTTCGAAAGAGGCTTTATTTGCACATAGAAAACATATTCAAAGTACAAATGATGGTAACGATATTCCTTTCAAAACTTTAATAAAACAAGTTTTACTAGAACATGCATATTTAAAGTTACGAACAGCAAAATTATCATTATTAGATGAAGACTTTTTAGCAACTGCGAATGATTTATCTTCTATTTTAGAGGACAATCAAGTAGCATTAATTAATACTTTTTATAATTCAGTTAGTATAAAAGGCTTAAATGAAAATAGTCAGCCAAATTTAAATTTCGGAGATATTTTTAAAGATAAAAACGGTGACTATTATTTATGTATAACAGCTCTGTGTGATTGTCTTAGACCAGACAAAATTAAAAATAATTATTATTTTGTAAAGGGAGAAAGATTATCTGTTGTTATTGCAAATACACTAGGTGACTCTGCCTTTATTAGTTATGTTAGTGAACATGAAGCAATAAGTTGGATTGGATTGGAGCCTGAAAAAGTTATAATAATCGACGATGTAGATAAAAGCGAGCAAGAAATTTTATTAGAGAAACTAGTAATAGAGAATAAGATACTTAGTAAATACAAATATCTTCCTGTTTATGTAAAACCACATTCTTTTAATGTAAAAGATCCAAAAATCACTAATTCAATGATTGAAATAAGACGAATTGAATCAATCAAGGTTGAGGAAGTTATAAAAGATAATGGAGATATTGCGTTTAGTGAAATTACATATATTACAACTTTAAGGCCCAACTATGTCCAAAGAATTGCTAACCATGCATTTGCGCACCCTGTTAGAGTTGGTGTAGATTTTGTAAAGAAATAATTCATGGCAACTCGTAACCTCTGGACAAAAGAAGAACTTATTCTTGCTTTTAATTTGTACTTAAAAATTCCTTTTGGGAAAATGCATAGTACAAATAAAGACATTATTCATCTTGCTAGTTTAATTGGTCGTACTCCTAGTTCTATTGCTTTGCGTTTAGTAAACTTTGCTAGCGTAGATCCTGCACTTCAAGCAAGAGGAATTAAAGGCATGAATGGTGGGACTAAAGTTGTACAACCTATTTGGGACGAGTATTTCCACAATCAAGAGGAGTTAATTTTTCAGAGTGAAATCATATTAGCACAAAAAGAAAATATCTCGATTGAGGAAAAGTACAACGATCTCTTTTTAGGATTAAAAGATGTAAAAGGAGAAACAAAAATACGAGAAGTCAAAGCTAGAGTCAATCAATCGGTATTTAGACAAATGATTTTAGCTAATTATAGTACAAAATGTGCTATAACAGGGATTGATATCCCAGAGTTATTATTAGCAAGTCATATAGTACCCTGGTCAGTAAATGAAAATGAAAGGCTAAATCCTGAGAATGGAATTTGTCTTTCGGCTCTTTATGATAAAGCGTTTGATAAAGGATTATTTGGTATCAATAAAAATTATCATGTCGTTTTATCAACTGGTTTAAAAAAGAAAACTAAATCTAGTTTTTATCAAACTCATTTTGGCGCAATTGAAAACTTAAAAATTACAGAGCCAATTAAGTATTTACCTAGACTAGAGTTTTTAGAATTTCATATGGATACTATTTTCGATAAAAGATAATATCTCAAGCTAATCATTCACTTGACTACATTCACAACAGTATAGCTCATAGACGTTTTGATTCCCAAATCAAGTAATATGAGTTAATCACAATTTTCGAATTTTAAGGAATTCCTAAAATAGTACGGTGAAGTTTATTTTAGAATAGAAAATACTAAAAATCGGTTCACCCACGAGTCGATTTCACATAAATCAGTATATCAAATCACCGAAGTTGTCACAGTTCTAAGATAGATTGAGCACTAACGCGTTGCAGTTGAATATTTAAACTTCAAATATACTGTCATCACAAAGCATTAAAAATGAGCTAAAATTGAAACAGCTCTAAAACTAAAACGTAGTTAAATTTAATTATTTCAAAGTCAATGTCATATTAGGAACAATTATATCACCAATAGACACTGAATAGCGCTGCGCATATACTTCTACATAATCATCAGGAGCTAATAAAACTGAAGCATTTAGAGGAAGTACTACGATGTCATTTGCTACTAAACCTCTACCATACACTTTATATTCGCTTAAAACCGAACCATTTTTAGCAATATAAATGATGTACGTTCCTGCCGCGGAAACCTGAAAAGATATAGATCCTGAAACTTGAAATATGCGTTGATTTTTCCCTTTGTAAATTAGTCTGTTTGCTATCGTAGAATTGCTGGCAAAACGAAATAAATTGGAATAAGTAGTACTGGTATTCATAGAACCTACTTTTTTTCTGGTAGTATTATCTGTAAAAGTAACACCGTCACCAGTTCCAACCTCGAAATCTACAGCAAATCCACCGGTGGCATTAGCGTCTCCCTCCTCTGGGATACCTGGTGAATTAACATTCCAATTATTATTAAAGTTATATCCTGGATAGGTACCCGTCGTATATGGGTTTACGTAGCCTGCACTATTTGTCCCTGTAAAAACTACAGATTCCAAAACACCATCCCCAACAGTCAATCCTGAGGCTGACACATCAAATCCTATTGAAGTTGCGTCAACCTTACTAAATCCTCCTTGTTTTTCAACTAATGAAAAAGTTCCAGTTAATTTTTCGTATGTTCCGCTATTATTTCCAAACCACCCCATATTACTTAATAAAAGTTGCGAAATATTATTATAGGTTATTCCATTTGTATTATTTGAAAATTGCACAATGCTGCAAAACACCAAACCAAAACCTGAAACAGACCCCACAGTATTGGAATTTGCTACAATACAGTCACGGAGAATTAAATTCTGAGTAGCAGTACCAGATAGATTAAATACCTTCCCCCCCGTCGCATTGAGAGTTACTGATTTAATGCTTCCCCCGGTAGCTCCGTCAAAAAGATTTCCAGACGCTCTTGAAATGATATCTTCATTCGTATCCAAACCCTGAATGTAAGCGTTATTAAGTTCAATTGGATAGTTAAAAGAAATGAGTCCATTTATTTCATACAGTGTACTGGGATCTAGTTCGTATTTCGATCCACCTCCAGCTGCTAACTCTGCAGCAAGAACCACAGAAAGGTCATCTGCCGCTTTAATTCTTTTAAAATTTTCACGAGCGGTTACCCCACTATTCACTGGCGTCCATTTTGTGGTAGAAAATAAATAATAGTAAAATAATTTCAAATCAGTATCGTATACCAATAGTCCATCTGCCGGAGAAGAAATTGCGTTTCTTTGCGCAGTTGTCATCCTTGGCGCAAGCATACCTTTATCTGTAGAGGTAATATCTAGAATTGAACTCGAATTAGGAGTTATTGTTCCAATTCCTATCTGCGCATGACCCGCGAAAAAGGTAAAAGTTAACAATAGTGTGAAATAGATTTTGGATTTTAAGTGAGTAGTTTTAATGTTCATGATTTCTACTGTTAGTTTGCGTTTATATTTTTGGTGCTAATTGTTAAATCTTGATATGATAATTTTTTGCGTACTTGTGTTATTATCCACAGAAGTTATTTTTACCATATACATTCCACTATTAAGCGTCGAAGTAGATAAAGAATAATGTGTAGCTGTACCCAAGCTTTTCTTGGCTAATACTGCTTTGCCTGATAAATCATATATTTTTAATAACTGCAAATCGGCTTCTTGCGGGTTGTGCACAACTAAATTATTATTCTTATTATCTTGTATAATGACTAACCCTTGAGAAATGGAATTTTCAGTTCCTAAAGTTGCTTGGTCGTCAAAGGTGATTTTAAAACGATCTTGGTAAACTCCTGCATCCAGATTTAATTGGTAATTGCCATTTTTTATATTATGATATGATTTTTCTACTGCATCATATAAATAAATTTGTTGGTTTGTATCAAAATTAACCACCTCGGGTATATAAAAATTAAAGCTTGCTGGCGCGTCCGCTGTAATGATAAGAGGTACAGACTTTGCAACATCAAAATTGATTCCTTCAATAACGTAGTTTTCGTTTCCTATATAAAAATGTACATCATTTGGTACTTTTAAATTGTAGTTGGGAGCATCAATTCCAAAATCAATTCCGTCGGTAGCCTCTGGACTAAAAACGAGAGCAAGCTGTCTTGTAACCTGATTATTAATGATTGCATTAATTTTAATATGCGATACCTCAGTTGATTCTTGTAGCGAACTGCTGCTCTTACTGGTTTTGGATATGGCTTTGACCTGCTTTTGAAACTGTGATAATGAGCCATATTCTTTGTAATAGCTACGATGTGAATTTTTAAATTTTACCGTTCCCGTTGTCAAAGAAGTAACAATAAATCCCTGACCAATAGGTGTATATTTCCTTTCTATAATAAGTCCAGAAGACAAGCCAACCATATTTAATGAACCATCAGAATTATAGGAATCGAAAGTTGCAGGAACATATACTCCATTCGACGCTAAATTTACCGGAGAATATGCTCCATATCCCCCACGATAGTCCTCTAAGTAATGGGAATCTGCCGTTCTATCTTGCTCCCAGAAATAAGCAACACCTCCAGTTAAATTATTGTCAGCATCTAGCAGAAAAGCATTAAGATGCAATGCTGAGGGATAAGGATTTCCTGTCAATAAAACACTGTTAGCATCTATATTTAATGTAATAGTACCATCATTAGGCTTGCCTCTAAAATCGTAACGTTGTGCACTTCCAGAATTGTTCGGTATTCCGTTCCCTTCAGGATCGATGAGATCTGTTCCGCTAGTTCCCTTCATAGTAAAACCTTCGCCTGTAATAATAGAGTTAGCGTCTCCAACAAAATTCCATCCTGAGTAACCTTGGTCGCTACTCAACTTATAAATCCATCTTGTAGCGATAGAAAGAGGATTAGAGAACCCATCATCAATAATTGAAGCCAATGCCACTGCTGGTGAAGAAGCTATTGCACTAGTAGGCTGATTTAAAAGTGTGATTCCAAAGTTTCCGTTCCCTACACTCAGGGCAGGTAAACCTACAGGTGAACACCAATAATTATAATCAAAGTTATCAGAATTTCCCTCTTGATAAACAGACAATTTGCCTATACCAGTATTAGAAGAAGATCCCGTACTTCCTTGTACCAACTGAGCATTATTTCTTAAATAAAAATTAGAATTACTATCTAGATTTACATACTGATTGACAAAGATGACTTCGTCTTTCACATACATAGACGCGTTGGGACTAAAGTAAATTTGCGACAAGCACTTCGTTGTTGCAAGCAGAATAATTATAAATATTGCTCTTTTCATTTCGAAATATTTTACATCTTTTATACTAATTTTTTTCAGCTTTTGTTTTATACATAAAAAATACTCCCAGTAGAATTCCACATCCAAATAGCCAAGGCAGCTCTGCATCAATAGGTAATGCTTTGGGCGGGTTACCCACCGGAGGCGGAAGCGTGGGCCCAGCGTAAACAGCATCAATATTTAAATTAATGAAGAGAATTAATGAAAACAGTTTAAGAAGTTTCATAATAGTCAGTTTACACATTCCTTTATTTATTCGAAACCTAGCTGGAGCGACACCACCATAAATTTGTGATAGTCCTAATTCTATTGTAGCTATAAATACTTTAGCGAGCTACTTTTAAACTCTATAATTATTATAAATCATAAATACATTAAAAACGTATAAAATAGTAAAAGCATCCCTAGTTTATACAACTTCGCTACAATAATTACTCTTTTTAATATTGAAAATCAGCACTTTAAATCGATAATTATTTTAGACATGTTAAGTTATGAAAAAATATTCACTCAGACGCCCTAATCACAAATACTTTAAAATAAAATCCTAATTTATTCTTAAAAACACGTTTAAATACAAAATAGAGTGCTGAAAAGCTATTAAATTAAAAATTAGCACCTCTATTCTTTCAAAATATATATTATTGTTTGAAAATGCAACTTTTTCTTATTTTCAAGATATCAAATCACAAAACAGACATGCAATTTATAGAGCGATATATTAGATTTTACCAGATACTATTTTGGAAGTAATTATAGAACTCGAACTTATGATGAACACAATCGTCCCTTTTCTTGTTTATTTCGAAAGTAAGATTTGCATACACGGGAGTATTGAACTTCTTAAATTTTTATATAATGACAGATCTTTTTTAGAAGCTATTCCTGCCTTTTATTACATTCTTATTTATAGACTTTGCTTTTCTATGGTATAAAAGGAGCTTCTTTTAGTCGCTCTTTTATACCTAGAAAACCAGCAGCCTCTTGCATAAGGAATTCCATTTCAGTCAGGGCTAGAGAAGTTGAATTTATAAAATTAATAATGGAATTACATTTCGATAAAAATCTATCAAAGAATAGTGAACCCAAGACGACACCAGCCTGAAATCAGATTAAAATCTAATCATTATAATTTGAAAGTACTAGAGATAACTGTACATTTATAAAAAGTTGCTCGACTCGTTGATTAAACCTTGATAGGATTCAGCAGTCAAAGAACTACTTCAATAAGCTAACAGAACAGTATGAAAAATATATTAAAGTTAACCCTAGCACTTATAACAGTTGCAGGATTCACAACAAACGGACTTGCCCAGGAGGATAATGATCATTTAACTGCGACCATAATCGGATCGGGATCGCCAAAACTGAATGCGGATCGATCAGGGCCTTCTGTATTGATTTCGTACCAAGACACTCAAATACTGGTCGATATGGGAAATGGCACACAAACCAATTTAGATAAAAATCATACTAAGATTAAAGATATTGATGGTTTACTATTTACACACCATCATTTGGATCACAACGAAGAGTTCGCTCCAATTTTTATTCAGTCGCTCCTTGGCGGGAATAAATTTACGATTGCAGGGCCAAAGCAAACTACCTTAATAACAGAGAATATTCTAGAAAGCTATCAAGAAGATATTGACTACAGACTATCAAAATCGGGAAGAAGTTTAAAAACTATCCAATCAAACTATACTGTAAACAACTTAACGGGAAACACTCCCTTTTACATTGGAAAAATCAAAATTACTTATGCAGCTGTAAATCATGCCATCGCTACCTTAGCATATCGCTTTGAAGTTGAAGGACAGTCAATCGTAGTTTCTGGAGATTTGACCTATTCTAAATCATTACCTATTTTGGCTCAAGGTGCAGATTATTTAATAATGGACTCCGGTGGAACCATTGAGTTGGGCAAAAACAGAAATGCATCCAAAAATAAAGGTAACGCAGGCTCCCAAAAAGGTAAAAATCAGACTCCTGAAAAAGCACACGTTAATTTGTCCGAAAGTTCATTAATGGCTAAAGAAGCAAATGTAAAAAATTTAGTCTTGACTCATTTTAATTTTACTAATATCGACGAAGAAGCAACAACTGCTGGATTAAGAGAAAACTACATTGGTACTATTTTGTATGCTAAAGACTTAATGGTTTTACCACTTCAAACTACTAAACAAGAACATAGCCATGATGGGGTAACGCATTCTCACAATAATGAAAATCTTCCTGAAATTTCGAATTCTAGTAAAGCAAAACTAGCTCTTCAAAACAAAGTTTCTATAACGGAAGACAAAAAAAATGATTTACGTATTATTAAGTCAAATGCAATACCGAATCACACCGTTGGACAATTTCCAACAAAAGGAAACCCAAATAAAATTTCAGAGCAGGATAAAGTATATGCCATTGATTTAACTCCAGAATTGGCGGCAGACAAAACCTTTGTGTACGATCAAGGAATTGATAGCGGAAAACCAAATTATGTCTTTGGTGTTGCTATAAATGGGGTAAAGTTCGAACCTTCTGCTAACGAATTTTTTAAAAACACCAAAACCAATCAGCCCAATTATGAATGGACCTTGGAACCATTGAGTGACGAAGTAAACTTAGGAGAAGATTACAACAATGCACACGTACAACCCAACGGTGAGTATCATTATCACGGAACACCAACGGGATTAGTCGCCGATTTCGATAAAAATAAAATGACTTTGGTAGGTTGGGCTGCAGACGGATTCCCAATGTACTACAAAATGGGCTACAAAGACCCAATGAATCCAAAGAGTGGTGTGGTTCAATTAAAATCAAGCTACACATTGAAAAAGGGAGAGCGACCAGGAGATGGAATTACGGCGCCGAATGGTAGCTATTCTGGTAAGTACGTGCGCGATTACGAGTATCAGAACAACTTCGGCGATTTAGATGCTTGTAACGGAAGAACAGGTGTCACTCCTGAATTCCCAAATGGAACTTATTACTATGTTGTTTCTGATGAATTTCCTTCGGCCAGCAGATGCTTTGTGGGAACACCAAGCGATGATTTTAAAATCGGAGGAGGAAAAAAACAACCACAGCAACCACAAGCAAAGAAAGCAGAACCAGCAAATTCTACTACCACACCGCCAAATTATTCATCGATACTTGAAAAAATGGATACTGATAAGGATGGCAAAATCTCAAAATCGGAAGCTAAAGGCAATCTGAAGGAAAATTTTGAAAAAAGAGATAGTAACAAAGATGGTTACATCTCTGCGGATGAAATGAGCAAAGGTAGAAGATAAGGAATTGTTCCAAAACAGTCTAGATAAAATAAAAAGAGCAGCAATAAACAAATGTTTACTGCTGCTCTTTTTATTATAAATCTAACTACCAGACTAGCTGTGTAAACCTAACTCTTGAATGCAATTATATAATTATTTCTAATTAATATCTCTGCTGCTCATGCGTTTTTCCTCGTTTGCTTTTACAATCTTGTCATTCAGTTTGATCAAACGATCCATTTGCTTGCGTTGTACTTTATATTTTATATAGTGAAAATATAAAGAAGCCTATAGTTAGAAATAATTTTTTTAATCACTTTATAATGAGAATTAAATTGTTTTTATTTGATTACGTCATAAGCACCTATAAAAGTACTTGGAGCTGGTGACGAATATGCCAACCCATTACTAAAAGTAATGGGATCATTGAAATGTCTCGTAAATGTGGTTGTTCCTTTACCAAGTGCAGTAGAATTTGATTTTAAATGAAAATCCCAAGAGGTATTAAAATCAGAGCTACTTACAGGATTGTTAAGTGGGTAATTAACAAAACTTGGGTCATTTTGGCCAGCAGTTGTACCTCTTATCTCGCTTGTTCCGCCAATAACATCGGTAGAGGGTTGAAATTGATTTACTGTTGTCTGATCATATCCATAATAATAATTATGACTATAAGAAGAGCGAGCATCTTCTAAGAGTTTCGTATCTCTCTTAATACCAAAGCGGGTATTGGCAAATAAATTATTATGTATGTGTGCTATTACAGCATTTTCGACCCAAACAGATCCCCCTTTAGCAGTTGGTCTACGCCATCCTGTGTTAACAAATGTATTATTGTAAGCCACAATATCGGCTTGTGGAGTTCTAACACCTGCATTAGATAATTTAAACGCATTTGTATTAGCACTATAGACCAGATTATAAGCTGCGTCAACTAAACAACCTGATTTGAAATTCATCGCTTCACCACCCGAAACTCCAGTAGTATAGAACATATTATTTGAAAAAATAATATTTCCTCCTTCAATATATGTACAGTCTTCCTGAAAATTTCTAATAATAGAGTTGGTTACGACCAGCTTTCCATTTACGTTAGAAAACCATAAAGCAGGTAAATTTTCGCCAGCTACAGCCTTGTATAATCCTAATTTTACCGACGAAGAGGCGTCTGAAGTTGTACTTCCTCCATATTCTAAAATAGTGTGATCCAAAATGAGTTCGGCACAAGTTTTAGCGGCTAAAATTCCACCCCATTTTTTACCAAATTTATTCTCTTCTGTTCTGTCTATTTCTTGTATTGTAAATTTTACAGGATTATCGACTGTTCCTAACGAGTATAGATTCCCTTTTACAATAAATTCGGTTTTTGCCAAAGGATCCATAATTACGGTAACTCCTTCTTCAATGGTTAGCGATTTTCCTTCTGGAATGATCACATCACCCGTAATATTGTGTGTAGTTCCTTTTTCCCAAACTCCTGAGATTTCACCTGAAGATGCTCCAGCATCTACACTAGTATCCACATTACTATTAGCGCTTTCGCAGCCTCCAGCACTCATTACAACTATTCCTAATATAAGAGCAACGCTAAGATTTTTAAAGATTGTTTTCATCTGTATAATTTTTTTATATTTATAAACTAATATTTGTAACGTAAACCTATAAGATAACTTTGACCATAATAATCGTCTCTTATCAATGTTCTTCCGTTGTTTTCTAAATTATTCTCGGCAATATTAGAATTTGCTACATTTGTGCCTTTTATAAATAATCTGTTTGGAGTATTCAAGAGATTGTTTGCTTTTACATAAATGCTAAAGTGCGTTTTAAATTGTTTTTCAATCGAAGCATCCATTTGTATAAATCCTTTTTGCCATAAATCATTATTTACAAATTGGGAAACCGTATTGATGCGAGGACCGGTATAAGCTCCAGAGAGTTGAGCATCCCAGCCTTTTTTACTATCTTTAAACAACACAGAGAGATTTCCTATATGAGCACTTTGACCATACAGTGCTCTAGTTTGCATTACTGATATTTTTTGCAGATTTCCGTCCGTATCTAAAATTTTCTTGTCCTTAGGTGTGGTAATCTTAGAGTCAGTATAAGTATAGTTCACTTTAAAACCAATCTTGTTAAAAAAAGTGATGTAATCCAGTTCTATTCCAAAGTTTTTTGCTGTACCAAAATTGCCGGGGCTATAGTAGGTATCTTGTCCACGAGTGGCATCGGCCAGAAAAGTATATTCAATAGGGTCTTTTATGTTTTTATAAAAAGTACCTAAAAATAGTTGAGAACCCGCTTTTGGAAAAAACTCATATCTAAAGTCGAAATTATCAGCAACTGCAGGTTTTAAATCTGGATTACCTCTTTCTTGATATTCTTCATTAACCACTTTACTTGGAACAATTTCGTAAAAACCTGGTCGATTTATCGAGCGGAAATACGAAGCATGCAATTGCTGTTTATTATTTAGAAAATATTTAAAAGTTAAGCTAGGTAAGGTGTAAGTATAAATTTGGTTTCCTGTTGGACGAAGTTCACCAGCTGGAAAAAGGAGATTATATCCTTGGTTTGTGTTTTCTATGCGAACACCTCCTATAACTTGCCATTTTTCTGTTTTAAAATTAAACATTCCATAACCCGCAGCTGTTTTTTCAGTTGCGTCGTAAGTCAAAGAATTACTTACTGCCCCTGTTGGGTTACTTACGACTAAGTCTAGTTGAGAGTAATCGGTAAAATCGACGCCATAAACTGCATTCGGATTTGTTGGTGCCAATGTATAATTATTGTAAAAGCTGCTTCGTTGCTTATCTCTGTACAAACCTCCTGCCGAAATATCAATTTTACTGCCTAATAAAGGTAAGGTATATGTTAGATCCAAATAGCCCGCTAAATCCTCATCGGTATTACGTTCCCAACGATGAGTAATTGGGTTAATTGCTAGTTTTGTACGGGTGCTTACATAATTGTTCATCTCACCATTCACATTAATATTGGTATTGTCTGGCACTTCATTGCTGGCAAAAGAATATGCTGTCGACCAATGAATTTTAAATTTATCATTCAGTAAAGCATTATTTCCCTGTAAAGTGTTGTTATAAATTTGCTGCTTTGTAAAACGTGTACGTGTGGCGTAAACCAGTTTTGCATCGCCAGTTTCTGGGTGATATTCAGAACTATAATCGGTAGTAAGAGTATTTCTCGTCTGAATATTATCAAGATTTAAGAATACACTGTACAAACTGATTTTGTTAGAGGGATTGAATTGGTAATCGACTTTTCCCTGTACACCATATCTTTTTTGCTGCTCTGAATATTCGCGGTAACTTTTGTTAACAATACTAGCGTATTCATCTGTACCAACGAGCTGGGTGTTGTAAAGTGTAGAGTTGCTTCCTCTATAAGAATTTTGAAAACTTCCCGCAAGCAGCGCACCAAATTTGTTGTCAAAAAATCGTTTTCCCAATGAAACGTTTGCTATTAAATTGGGCGCTGGATTCTTATAAGTATATGCTAATGTTCCTTTTGGGAAATCTTGAGAAGTAGCTTGATAGCTTTTACCATTTAACTCATAAGGAGATTTTTTGTTAATATCACTGTAACCATAACCCATAAATTTCCTGTCGAAAAAAATCTGGTTATAACCCTGAGAAAAATTAACACTGAATAGTGGCTTAGAAGCTGGCGCATCTTTCATTACCATATTTACGACACCTCCTATAGCGTCACCCTCCATATTTGGAGTTAATGTTTTATACACTTCTAATCGGTCTAGTAAATCAGAAGGAAAAATATCCAAAGGAACGTAACGATATTTATTATCAGGACTAGGAATTTTAACACCATTTATAAGCGTGTAATTGTATCGTTTGTCCATTCCTCTAATAATGGCGTATTGGCCATCTCCATTGCTATTTCTTTCTATAGACACACCCGAAACGCGCTGAATCACATTTGCTACCGTAAGATCTGGAGATATTTCTATTGCCTTGCCAGAAACGACATTGACCACTTGCATATTTTCCCTTTCTAATTTTCGAGCAGTATATTCATCACTGGATTTTCCTTTACCGTTTACAACTACTTCATTTAATAATTTATTTTCAGACTGCAAGTAAAATTTTAAATCTTGAGAATTTTTATCAGTTGTAACTTCTTTTGAAATGCTTAGAAAAGTATCATAACTAATTTTTAAAGAATAATTTCCAGAGGATAATTCATTTAGTTTAAAAGAACCATCCAACCCAGTAAGGGCGGTTTGATTACTATTCGATAACGAAACCAAAGCTCCAACCAATGGCTCTCCTGTCGCCGCATCATAAACATTACCTTTAATAGCTGCTGTTTGCGCAGACACTGTCATAATAAATGAGAGTGTAATAAGAAGTATAAATTTTTTCATATATGTAATTTTTGCGCAAATGTATAAGCAGAATGTTAAGCTAATATGACTGAATGTTTAAATAAATTGATCTACAAATTAATTTATTTGTAGCTACAATATTAAATAAGTTGAATAAGAGAAACCATATGATAAGGCCCACGTGATGAAACATACTTTATAAGATTGAACCTAGCAATGTCTAAAAAATACTCCTCTAACTATGAACCACTTACTATTCTTTTTTATAATATTCTTAGATCTCATTCATATGTTTTTAATAGCCACTTGGAAATACTATTTCATAGTTCACTTTTACTTGTATCGCAAAAGAAAATGAAATTTTTATTCTTCCGTCTCTAAATTTGTGAACAGATTTCGGTCTTTATTTTTGGTTATAGAAACTATTCAAAAAATCTGTATATAAAAAAACTGCTTAATGAAACAAGTGCTTCTTAAACAGTTTTTATCCAATTAATTTAAATACTATTTTATACAATAAATTATTTTCTTTTACTCTCTGAGAGTCGAAATCCATTGATTTTTTATTCCCCATTTTTTATTAGGTTCGGTTGAAGTTTTGATTAAAAGCTTCCCTCCTTCTTGAATTTCTTGTTGTGTCAACCAGTTTCTTTCTAATGATTTTCCATTCAACTTCACTGACTCAATATAGAAGTTATCTTTATTGTAGTTCTCCACTTCAATTAAAAATGATTTTCCATTGGTCCAATTTAATTGTACGGTTTCAAATATTGGTGCTGTCAAATAATAAATGGGATCACCAATATTTGCTGGAGACAATCCAATACTGCGCATGACGAACCAGGATGACATCGTTCCAGCATCATCATCCATAGTACGAATATAAGCTTGGGGTTCATTTTTATAGATTTTTCCGATATAACTATCTACACCTTTACTATTATCATTAAAGTAACTTTGAATAACAGGATCTAACAATAGATTACGATAAAGTTTTTGAGATTTCCATGGCTGTGAACTTGCATTGTACATTCCGGGTACTTGTAAATCAGGTTGATTGGCATGATTATAATAATCGCCTTCAAAAAACTGATCCAGTTGTGAAACAAAACTTGTATCACCTCCTGTCAATCCTATCAATCCTTTTAAATCAAAAGGTACGAACCAGCGGTATTGCCAAACAGTTCCTTGATACATTCCTCTGGCGGGCATAATGTCAAGATCTTTTTGTGACAAATCGGCAAAATCTTTTTTCCAGTACTTTCTATACTCTAATGCTTTATTAAGATACTTTTCATGTAATAATTGATCATTGGTACTCTTTAAAATTTCAGACAAAGCCCATGCATCATAGGAGGATTCTAATGCTTTATCGGGCGTATTATATTCCAATCGGTCGACTTCTGCAATCAAAGAATCTTTTATAGCATTAAAATCTACTGGATAACCCTTTTTATAACCATCCAATAAAACGACAATGGCATGTTCTGTTCTAACCGTTGGTGAAGGCTCATGATCAGTAGCCCAGTTTTTTTTACCGTATACATATAAATTGGCAATCGATTTTAAGATATAACTATATTTCTCTGGATAAATTAATGATAACATTGGCAATTGTTCTCTATAATTATCCCAAATTGCCCAACCATTATAGATAGAGTCTTTTGACTTTTGTATGGTTCCATCAATCGCAGCGTAATTACCGTCTGGTTCCGAAATTAAAAAAGGCGCTTGTAAACCTCGGTATAGTAGGGAATAAAATAAATCTTCACGTTCTTTTTCTCCTCCCACTTTTATTCTTCCTAACAATTTATTCCATTGCGAACTAGCCTCCATCGCTAAAATTTCAGATGTTACAGGCTCTATTCTGGCTTTTGCATATTCTTCATTTACAGATGAGAATCCTATTTTCACGATCATATCACTAGCTTTTTTAGCTCCTGTTATCATTACTTTATGATTCGAAAATTCTTTAATAGCAAGCACATTTGTTATTTCCATAGCAAAGTAGATACGGTAAACCCCTTTACTACAAGTCGTTTTTGTATCTACCCATCCAGAAATCATGTTACCAACTATTTGATGCTGCTCCTCTACAAATCGATTATCAAAAGCATAAGATAAATCAATATATAATCCAGCTGCTGCAGTAGGAAATGAATATTGATGTATGCCAAAATTATGTTTTACTTGCAAGGAAGCTTTTATGCCATTTTTAAAAGTCACACTATACTGCCCTGGTGACGCCTTTTCTGTTTCCTTCAGCAGGAATGTTCCGATAGTAGCATTAAGTATTGGTTTGACCAAAATATTCCCCCCTGTTCCTACGCAACCTACGCCCTCAATTCTAGTGTGCGTAAAGCCCAGAAACTCTTTTGCTAAATATTCATATCCAGCATGTATGTGAGGGTAAGTCTGCGGTCCTATACTCATCATATTAAAAGGTGAAGAAGCAGATGGAGACATTTGCCCATGATCCCCCGAGGTTCCTAGAAAAACATTTACCTTATCATCATAAGATTCTGTAGCACTATTATTCTCCTTTTGTGCGATAGCAGTCTGATTTCCAATCGTAATTATAAAAATCACATAAAAAATTACTTTTTTCATAGGTTAAGGGTCTAATGGATCAATAGGATTTTGATGTAATGAGGAAATATTAGGCAAAAATTCAACTGCTGTATTGGAAATTCTTTTTAATTTTTCTGCTGGCAAATACCCTAGCTCAGACATGCATCTTGCTGCAAACGAATCATTTCCTAAATAACTACTATGTATACTGTTCGTCACTACCAAAATTGGTTTGGTAATTGGAATTTGATTCAAAATTAATAAACGACTAGCATTTCTCAAATTGGTAGTAGTATGCCTAGCATGAGGTTCTATTAAAATATTTTCCTCCGGAATGTGATACACATTCATCAATTCTTTTTTCATTTCAATCGCCTCACAAAATGGAGCTCTAAAAGGATGTGCATATCCACCAGAAACTATAATAAAAGGGGCTTTGTGGGTTTTATATTCTAAGACTCCCAGTTGTAAATTCAGTTTCCCAATAGCAGATAACCGGTCGTTATAATTTTCGGGACCATTACCTAAAACTAAAATCGCACTATAGTCAAATTGGTTAAAGTCAATATTTTTTAAAGAAGTAATAGCCTTTTTATTCTCATTTTCAGCCAATGGTTCATAACGAGCTGCTTCATCTCTATGATTGAAGTATAATAATGACATACTAAAATCTAATGTTGTTTCGAAAAACAAATGACTTTCTCTACTTTTTTTATGTAGTAAAAAATCACTCCACATAAAAACGGCTCCTTTGTAGTAATCGGATTGAACATCGTAGGATACAGAATCTATTGCTGCATATTGTGGTTTTTCACCATTACCATAAATATTAACAATTCTATTAAGACTTGAGGCACAAATATCCCAAGCTTTATTTAAAAATATTGCATCAGAATATTTATTGAAATTTTCATATTTGCCTGATACTCGCAGATCATGGTTTACAAAATCTCTGAAAAACTGATGTTTTTGCAGCAAAAACTCTAATCTCTTAGCAATAGAAGTTAGATCTTCCTTTTCAAATTGATAAGAGGTAACTAAGTTTTCTACTGAATTGCTATTCCTCCTTAAATTTTGTTCAATATTTTCATGTTGTCGGTCATAAAAACCTTTTAATTCAGAATCATTTTCTAATAAAGATTTTACTTCAACATTATTTTGAATAGCAGTGAGCAGATAAAAATTTTTATCTTGAACAATTGATTTCGAAGAAGCTAGTTTATAATTAACATCAAACTGTTTCTTGACTTGAGCATTTAAGATCAAAGTCATAAAGAATATTAGTATTGGAATAATATTTTTCATTTATTATTTGAAATAGGAAAAGGGCAATTGACATTGCCCTTTTAAGTTTAAAATTTAATATCCACTATTTTGAGAGATTGTTCCCGGAGTAAATCCGTCAATATAACTTTGAGGGATTGGGTAGTATTCATTTTTATTTTTTATAAAAACAGCATTTGTTAGGTGACTTCTTTTTGCTTTTTCAATAGCAAAAAAGTTATTTATAACGACATCTGCTTCTCCCCAACGTACCAAATTGAAAAAGCGGTGGCCTTCCATAGCTAATTCTAATCTTGTTTCTAAATGTACTGCAGTTCTAGCTGCTTCTTGATTGGTCCACGGTGAATTATAAGTTTGAATTCTGTAGTTGGAAGCATCAGCAGACCCATCTAAAGTTTTTACGTATGCAGAATTAGCAGCACGTTGTCTTACTTGATTGACCAACCCCTTAGCTTCTTCTAATTTGCTCAATTCAACTGCTGCTTCAGCCCTCCATAAAATTACCTCGGCATAGCGAATGATGTAATAATTTAAAGCATTTACATATGGCCAAACTGTGAGGTAAAAAGGCGATTTTGCAGAAACGATTCGTTTTTTAGGTGAAAAAGCACCATAAGTTGCCAAATCCCTGGCCCAACTTTCGGAATATAGAATTCCTAAATCTTTATAAGGTATACCCGGACGCCCAACTGTTATGTCTAATCTAGGATCAACATTATCATTACTGCTAACATCAATATTATCTTCAAGAGGTAAACCATTAGTATCTGTTTTGAAAGCATTGACCAGATTTTGAGAAGGCCTATGAAAACCATATTGAGAATAAAAGGGTCCGCCTGGGGCAGTCAGTCGATCACCAATACTTCCGTTATAATTACTTGCTTGACCATCATTTATAGAATATTGCACTGCAAAAATAATTTCTTTACTGTTATCATTTTCTGGTAAGAAAACATTTTGAAAATCATCTAACAATCCATATTCACTTGTTACTACTTCTGTAGTAGCATCATAAGCTAATTGCCATTTTTTTTCGAAAACGTAACACTTTACCAGATAAGATTGAGCAGCTATCTTTGTCGGTCTACCTTTTTCAGTCTGAGTTAGCGGTAAATCTGCATAGGCTAGTTTAAAATCATCTTCAATTTTGGTCCATAATTCATCTGACGTAAAAATGGTATTTGCTTTGGCATAATCTGAAACTGTAACTGCTGTTTCATCTATGTAAGGAATTTGTTTGTATATTTTTTTCAATTCAAAATAATAATGTCCTCGCAAAAATCGTAACTCTGCAGTACGTTGCAACTTTAAAGCAGCATCAAAATCTGTTGAGGCATTCAGTAAACGCATAGCTTCATTACTACGCTTAACTCCTTCGTATAGCGCCATCCACTTTCGAACAATATCAATAGTAGTTGAGTTAGTATTAAAAATCTCCATTTGATGAATATTATTTTGATCTCCCGTTCCTCCCCCACCCTTATAGCAGTCGTCTGAGGTTACATCACCAAAACTCCAATTGGAATCTGGTGAATTATACGCATTTGAGGCACCATCAATTTGTCCGTTTAAAACACTGTAAGCGGAAATAATAGCTCGTTCAACGTTTTCGGGTTTAGTCATTTCTGAAGGACTTACTTCACCAAAAGTTTCCTCCTCTAAAAACTCATTAGAACAAGAACTTAACTGTATAGAAAGAACAATTAGAAATAATGATTTGATTATGTTTTTTATTAGTATCATTTTAAAAAAATTAAAAGTTTAAATTACATCCAAATACAAAGGTTCGAGAGGGTGGATAAATACCTCTATCCACACCAATATCAAGGTTTCTATTACTTGATGAGTAACTTTGTAACCCTATTTGCGGCGTCATACCACTGTATTTTGTAATTGTAAATACATTACTTGCTTGTCCGTATAATCTCAATTTTATCCCTCCGATTATTTCTGGTTTAAAAGTATATCCTAATTGCAAATTATTTAATTTGAAATAAGAACCATCTTCGACGTAATATGAGGAAGGACGAATATTATTATTACTATCATCTAGCGATAACCTTGGAATATTAGAATTAGGATTGTCTACAGTCCAAGCATCTAAAAGTGCTATATCTTTGTTATAAGCCGATTGATTAAAAAATTGTGTTTTATATTTTGTTAGATTATAAAGCTTATTACCGAAGTTGCCGTTAAAAAACATCCCCAAATCCAGTTGCTTGTATTTCAAATTAACATTAAAACCTAACATTAATTTTGGGTGAGGCGAACCTATAAAAGTTCTGTCTAAAGTATTTAATTCACCATCGCCATTTACATCCTTAAACTTCAAATCACCAGGTTGAGCATTTGGTTGCAACCCATAATCTGCAACTTCTTGTTCTGTTCTAAATAGTCCATCTGCGACAAATCCATAAAAAGAACCGATCGGTTGTCCTACCGCACTTCTAGAGATTTCTTGATCAAAGTTTACAGTATGCAGAGATGAAGTGGGAATTCCGAGATATGGAACAGATAAAGCAGTCAGTTTATTTTGATTTCCTGTTAAATTTAAAGCCAGATCATAACTAAAATCTTTTACTGCATTTTTATAATTGATATTTAGCTCATAACCACGGTTACTCATTTGCCCATCATTTATCCATTGTCCGTCATTGGTTCCTCCATAGGTGATAGGAACAACATTATAGACCAAAATATCATTGGTAACTTTATCATAAACTTCAGCAGTAACCATTAATTTATCTTTAAAGAACCCCATATCCACACCAAGAGTTTTTTGAGTAGTTGTTTCCCAAGCCAAGTTTGCGTTTGCAACTCTAGTTTGAGTTAGTCCAACAGCGACCTCACTTTGAAGTCCACTAATAGCATAATTAGAATAATTACTATTATTGCTATAACTATCCACCGTAGAATAAGAAGGCAATTGTTGATTTCCAGTTTGTCCCCAACTCGCTCTTAGTAAAAAGGAACTAAATTTTGAGTTGCTGCTAAAAAAATCTTCTTTATCAATTCTCCATCCACCAGAAAACGATGGAAAAGTTCCCCATTTATTATTTGCAAGTTTAGAAGTTCCGTCACGTCTTACCGTTGCTGTAAATAAATATTTTTGACTGTAATTATAGTTTAATCTCCCAAAATAAGAATTTAAAGCCCATTGGTTTGCTGTACCTGAATTTAATTGATTTTCAGTTCCATACGAGAGGTATCTAAAATTCAGATCCTCGTATAAAAAGCTTTGTCTTGAAGCTGAAAAATCTTCATAGTAGTACTTAATAGCTTCTTGTCCTACTAAGGCATCAATGTTATGATTGTTAGATTGCTTTTTGTAATTAATAGTATTAGAACCGGTTAACTGATAATTAAAACTATTACTAGTTGTCAAATCATTCTTTACACTTTGCGAGAGAATTTCGTTGTAGATTGGTGAAAATCCTCTATAATTATAACTTTGATAATCTAGTCCTAGAGACGTATGAAAAGTAAAGTTGCCAAGCTCTAATGTCGCAAAAACATTTCCCAATGCTTGAATTCTCTTCTGCTGGTTGTCTTTTGCTCGTGTTAATTTACCTAAAGGGTTGGATATATCATTTATGGGATTACCAGCAAAATTGCCATCAATATCATAAACGGGTACAATAGAAGGAAATTGTAGCGCATCATATACAATACTCCCCAATGAACTATTGGTAGCTGCAGCAACTTGAGTAGTATAAGAAGTTGATAAATTTTGTCCGATAGTGAAGACATCTTTAATTTTATAGCTTGAATTAAAGCGAGCTGAAAAACGGTCAAAATTAGTATGTCGTATTATTCCATCTTGATTGAAATATCCTAATGAAAAAAACTGTTGTGCCTTATCATCACCTTTAGAAAGCGATAAATTATAGGAATGTATCACCGCAGGATGCAGTATTTCTTTTAACCAATTTACATTACCACTTTTAATTGTATTTGTTGCATTAAGATACTCGGGGATCACTGCATTGTTCGGGTCATTACCGTAAATAGCATTTGAAGGAACTTTACCGTCATTTTTTGTTGCTTGCCATAATAAATCTCCATATTGCTGCGCATTTAACATTTCCGGTAAATTAAATGCTACCTGTACACCAGAATATCCATCAAATTGCATTTGCAAACTTTCCTTTTTAGACCCCTTTTTTGTGGTGATCAAAACAACTCCATTTGCAGCACGAGATCCATATATAGAGGAAGAAGCTGCGTCTTTAAGAACTTGCAGTGACTCTATATCCGATGGGTTAATTCCATTCAAACCATTGGAAGCAGGAACTCCATCAACGATCACCAAAGGATCATTGTTATTAATAGTACTAAAACCACGAATACGTACCGAAGTTCCTCCACCAGGACTATTATCACTCATGATTTGTACACCAGCCAAACGGCCCTCGAGCATTTCTACGACATTCGATTTTGGTTGTGAACTGATTTCTTTCATTTTTACTGAGGCAACAGAACCTGTAATATTTCTTCTTTTCTCACTTCCATATCCAGTCACTAAAATTTCTTCTAGTTGTGAAGTAGTTTCTTTTAAGACAATATTAAAAATAGTTCCATTTTCTATAGTAACTTCTTTTGTTTCAAAACCCATATAGCTTATCGCTAATAATTTACTATCAGATGGTATATCCAACATAAATTTACCATCAGTGTCTGTAATTGACTGTAGCGAAGTGCTCAATACGTTTACAGAAGCTCCTGGAATAGGAATCTTTTTTTCGTCTGTAACAGTACCTGAAATTCTTTTGTTTTTTCTAGGCTGCTTTTTAATAGGAGTCTGTAATTCTTTTACTAAAATGCCGCTGTTCGTAATTTTGAAATCAAGATTTGCTTTGGTTCCTAAAATATGTAAAACTTTGTCTAAATCTTGGTTAATAATAGAGATCGAAATTTTACTTTGTAAAAAAGATTGATCAGACCTATAAATAAATTTACTTTTTATCTGTTTTTCAATTTCACTAAAAATTTGCTTAATCGAAGTTTCCTTTAAATCTAAGGTGATAACTTTCGAATTTAATTTCCGTTCTACAAGTTCGTTTTTATTTGTTGCGTTCGAATAAAGTGGTATAATACCCACCTGAATAAAAAAAAGGGCTAAGAGTAATGTTTTATTTCTCATTATTTAGTTTCTTATGTTTCATTGTTTTAATTCTTATAAATCTAGAACCTTTTAAGACAAGGCACTAGCAACTTTAATTATGCTCATTTAAAATTTTTTTAATTTTTAATAGAGACAAAGCTTCACTGATCAGTCTCATTGTCAATGCAATGTGATTTTCTACAGTCTTAGGACTAATATTTAGAATTTCGGCTATTTCTTTGTATTTCAATCCGTCAATTCTACTCAGCTCAAAAGCCTGTCGAGACTTTTTAGGAATATCATTTAATATAGCACGGATTAACTTACTACTACTTTCCTTTTTCTCATCATCAATAATTTCATCTTCCCTACTTGGAAAACTAACAGTTCTACCTATTTGATGTTCATCTAAAGTTTGATGGAAGTATTCAAATTTATCGACCTTCCTTAATCTGTTTTTTGCTATTACATATATATATGATTTAGGGTTATTTACTTTATCAAGTGATTTTCGGTTTTTCCATAATTCAATAAAAATATCGGCAACCTTTTCTTCAACTAAACAGGAGTTTGTTTCATAACTCAAACCGAAACGACATAATTTCTCATAGTATCTCTTAAAAAATAATTCCATGGACTTATAGTCATCATTTCTTATTTGTTGCAATAAATAGTCATCTGAAATAGCATCACTAAATATTTTTTTTGATTTATTATTCATTAGACTTAGATATTAAATAGTTATTGGAATTATTCTTAATAATCTGACAATTAGTGATAAACTCTAATGAGCTAATAAATTCATTTAAGTCTTGCCCCTTAAAGATTCCCGTTATTCGCTGAGAAGCGATTTCTTTATCTTTAATAATAAAATTCACTCCATAAAAACGATTCATCTTATCTTTCGCTTCTTGAAACTCTTCATCCTCTAACAGTAAAATATTGTCCTTCCAGGCCATTGCCTTTTCAACGTCAAAACGTCTTTTAAGTACCGTTTTAGTATTGGAATTAAATATTAATTCCTCACTGGGCAGTAAATAAATCTCATCATTACTTTCTTTTAAAGAAACTTTTACTTTACCTTTTTTTAGCGCAATTGTTTTGTTTACAGTTTCACTATTTACTGTAAATTCAGTTCCTAGAACCTCAATATTTAAGTCTTCAGTGTGCACAGTAAATGGAGCATTAGGATTTTTGATTACGTTAAAATAGGCTTCTCCCGCCAACCAAACATCTCTGTGATCTTTAAAATTATTACTGTATTTGACAGAACTTTCAGAATTCAATACAACTATGCTACTATCTGGTAGTGTGAAAGTCAAACGCTGTCCTTTATCAGCTACTTTTAAAATATTAAATTGAGAAGAGGTGGGTATATTAGTATAAAAAGCTACCATGCAAATGAGGATAGCAGTCAGAGCAAAGAGAGTATGACTGATCGAAAAAATGGTAGATTTAAGCGGAATTTTATTATTGTTAAGCTTTTCTTGAACTTCTTTAAAAGTAGGTGTTGTAATCTCTGTACCTGCAACAGGATAACTATTCCAAACATATCTATAGTCATCATAGATCGCCTTCAAACTATCATCTAATGTCAATTCCAACTCAAACATACATCTATCAGCTATTGACATTTCATTAGTTAAATATCTGATACATTTTTTTTCCTTATGGTTAATCATAAACTCAATAGTTAAGGTTTATCTATAGGAGTCAAAATTTAATAAATACCACTAGTTTTGTATGTCAACAAATAGTGAATTAAATATCAATTAAATAATTAAAAAAATAGGAACGTCAAACAAACCAAAAATTACTCTCACTCAGTACATCAAATTAGTATCAAAATGATTACTTTGATTTGATAATATTAGTTAAGAAAAAAACCGTTATATAAGTATTAACTTAAATGTTCAACCAAATAAATTCACAAAGTAATTATTGATGCTGCCACTTATAGACTCCACATAATTACCTAATTGTCATAATTTGAAAAATACTATAACAAAAAAGAGCAGCAATAAACAAATGTTTATTGCTGCTCTTTTTATTTTAAATCTAATTACCAGACTAGCTGTTTAGGCCTAAATCTTAAATGCAATTATATAATTATTCCTAATTAATATCTCTGCTGCTCATGCGTTTTTCCTCGTTTGCTTTTACAATCTTGTCATTCAATTTGATCAAACGATCCATTTGCTTGCGTTGTACTTTATATTTTATATAGTACTTATACAGTTCCTTACCAACAAAAAATGTAGATAGAGAAGCTCCCGTAAGTACGCCGACTAAATAATAAGTTATATTCATATGTTTTATATTTTATTTAAAAGGCGTTTTCATCCCCTTTTAATGTTACTACAATTGTCAAAAAACAAATCTTAATGTCGGTAACCAAACTCCAACGCTGAACGTATTCAATATCGGTTCGAACACGTCTTTTCATATCAGAAACTTTCTTTGTTTCCCCCCTTAATCCCGAAACTTGTGCTAAACCTGTAATTCCAGGTTTTACAAAGTGACGTACCATAAAGTTGTGGATATGATCGTTGTAATCTGTTGTATGCTTAATCATGTGCGGACGCGGTCCTACGACACTCATACTTCCTAACAATACATTAAAGAATTGTGGCATCTCATCGAGACTGGTTCTGCGTATAAATTTCCCGATAGGTGTTGTTCTTGCATCCCCTTTTTTAGCCTGCTGACTTTCGTCACCAGAGTTAACATACATACTCCTAAATTTATAGCAGTAGAAAGGTTCGTTCTTTTTACCTGTTCTCAACTGTTTGAACAATACAGGACCTTTACTTTGTTTTTTAATTATAATGGCTATAATTGGATACAACCAGGAAAGAATGAAAATGATAACTCCTAAACTAAAAATGATATCAAATATTCTTTTTATCAACCTATTATTCGCATCTTGCAATGGTTCATAACGAGGTTTAATTACGTGAAAATTATTAAAATTGCTAGCACTAAAATGCGCTTTAGATATTGCAGAGAAATCCGGAATAAACTTCAGTCTCATACAATGTTTGTCTCCCAACTCAAAAAAGTGATTAAGGTCGACAATAAAATCAGATTTGGTTACAATATACAGTTCATCGATTTTCTGCTCTGCAGCAGTGTTAATGGCATCGGTCAATGCAGTAGTAAACTCTTTCTTAGTTTTATATTCGATAGAAGAATCTTCATTTAAAATTCCTCTAAAGTGAATAAAGTAAGCATTCGTTTCTAATTCCGCAGCCAATTCAATGCTGGTTTTATTAAACCCCCAGATGGCTACCATGTACCTTCTGTCCACCCACTTTTTAATTTGAACGATAACGTAGGTAAATAGGACTCTAGATAATAAAAAGTAAATCATTAAAAAGCACAGCTGATATAAATTTGCTTTGCTCAACATTACATAAAGTATATCATCATGAAAAAAGAAGATATAACTATGCCACAATATACGTTGTGTTAAAAATGCACGCCAACTATCACCGTAAAATTCCTCTAAACTAAAAAGAGATTCTACTTTGTACAAACGGAAATAAGTAATTGAAAACAACCAAGTAAGGATCGTTATTGGAATTAATCTATTAATTACCAATCCACCCCACTCTACTTCTACACTGCTGGCAAAATTCAAAAAGATCAAAGTACCAACTATCATGGCGAGCATGTCTACAATAAGACAGCAAATCATAAATGTAAATTTATGTCTATTACGCATTTCTTAGCTTTTTATTAATTTATTAAATAACTGATACATCAGCCCGCCAATTAAACTTCCTAAAATCCCATATAAAACGTCCATCATGTCTGGACTTCTGTTGGCTATTAGAAACTGTCCACCCTCTGCAATTAGTACTACAATCGTTGCGATTCCTAAATTTCGAAAAAGAAACAAAATTAGATTTTCTTTCCAAACTGTCTCATTTTTGTAAAAAGAATAAGCTCCGAGTAAAAAACCAAAAGCTACAAACGGGACCGCTGTTCTAATATTAAAGTTGGTGTTACTCCATCGCAATAACCACTGAGGCAAATAATGTTCTGACCTCATGTTCGAATCGGGCAACCACGAATAATAAAAAACGGAGACAACCACAAGTAGTAAAAGAATTTGTACTACTCGCTGTAATTTTAACCTGTCTACTTCTTTATTCGCATTCATAAATTCAATTAGATGAATTGGTAATCATTATAATATCTGTCGTAATCACTTCGAATTAAAAAGATTTGTTCTGCAATAACATCTGTTATAACAAAACAAATCTTCCCTTTTATTTATTTGACAATCATGACTATACTATTTAATATGAATAGATTCACTACTTATAAATTAAATTATGATCTTTTAAACCAAGACTTTTTAGCTCTATCATCTTTATAGGTATATGCATAATCATATCCATACCCCATATTTCTTTTCATTCCGTTGATAACAATTCCAACATTCTTTAATTGACCTTTCTTAATGAAATTAGCCAATTGAGCTACCGTTTTCTTATCTGAATAATTTGATCTTGTAACATATACAGTAACGTCAGCCAAAGCACTAAAATTGAATGTATCAGAAACTAACTGCACAGGAGCAGAATCGATAATTATAAAATCATAGTTCTGTTTTGCCTCTTCCAATAGAAGTTCAAAATTAGAATTGGTTAACAACTGCGTTGGATTAGGTGGGATTTCACCAGAAAACAATACATCTAAATTTTCTGAAAATTTCGCTTCTTTAATTAAAAATTTTTTCCAGTTTGCACTGTTGTTAGACAAGAAATTAGTTAATCCAGGAATTTCTTTCTCTACATTAAAATATTCGTGCAACTGAGGATTTCTCAAATCGGCACCGATTAATAACACTTTTTTATTAAGGTTACTAATTGTAATGGCATTGTGAAAAGCACAAAAAGATTTACCTTCTCCTTGAATAGAAGAACAAAACAAAACTACATTTCCGTTATTCATTACCTTGCTAGGCAACAAATAGCTGATATTTGAAAACAGCGTTCGCGTTGCTTCTGCAATAACAGATCGAGAAGTAGCAGAATTATCCAGTTTCTCTTGAACATCAATTTTTGGAATTGTTCCCAAAAATGGAATTTCGTTTGAGTCACCTGTAATATCTTCTTCTGTATGAATTTTTGAATCCATCATTAAACTTAAGTAAGCAATTCCAAACGCAAGTATAAGTCCAAAAAGTATTGCTCCCATCAAGAACGTTTTCCTTTTCGGAAAAGTATCTGAATAGTTGGTTTGCGGAGAGTCCAATATGCTTAGATTCGATTCTAATACAGCGCCATTTAACAAAGTCTCTTCCTTCTTTTGTAATAAAGACAAGTAAGTCTCTTCTTTCAAGTCAAGGTTGTTATTAATATTACCCAATTCTTTGTCTTTGGTAGGTATACTTCTAGCGGCAGAAATCGCACTATTTCGCTCTGCATTACTAACAGCGCTATTCTGACTTAAAAAATTTAGATAATCTGTCAGCGAATTTATAATTGCTTCTTTCTGTACTTTTAGTTGAGCGGCCAAACTAACATAAGCGGGGTTATTTTTACCTGCTCTTTGCAATAAAATTTCACTTTGCACCAAGCTTGCATTATAATTAACTAACTGTTGGTTTACAGAAGGAGCGTCGATATTATAATCCGTTCCTAGTGCTTTATTATTTCCACTTCTCTTTACATCATTTAACGCTGCCCTAGTCAAGGCCACTTGTCTTTGATTAAGTGCTGAAGTTGCAGAAGTTAAACTTTTCTCGCTAGATTTGCTTGCGATATAATCTTCCATCACGTAGATGTTGTTATCTTTCAAATAACTCTCTTTCACACTTTGAATGGAATCCTTCTCCTTAGCAAACACGCCAATACGCTTGTTTAAAAAGGCAACCGTCATTTTAAATGTTTTTTGTTTATTTATTACGATAGTTTTATCCAGTTCACTAATAAGTGTTTTCAATATTTTTGTGGAAAGTGCTGGATTTGTACCCTTATAACTTAAAAAAAGATTATTATTAGGCGCTTCAAAAGCCTCAATTCCAATAGTGGCCTTCAATTCTTTAACGGCCATTTCAGTTGATTCAATACCTACTACAAAATCTTTATTTTCAAAAGAACTTATCTGATTTTTAGCCTCCTCTTTTAATTCTATGGTAAAAGGCAGGTTCTTTATTACACGGCTTTTTCTGTGCCCATGCAATAAGTAACGTTTTTCTGTTACTTGATCATATACCATAAATCCTTCTTTTACGATTTTTACATCATACAATTTTTGAGGTAATGAATCATTACTTATAGAAGGCATTACAATAAAAGGAGCATCATCTATCGCTCTGTTCTGAAAGTAACCCTTTTCGAAATAACTGATATTAAGCTTTAAATCTCTAACAATTTTTGCCAAAAAATTATTCGAAGTCATCAATATTTTTTCTTCTTCTAAACCAACTTCTTTGTCATTCTGGAGATTAATCGTAGTAACTATTTGCGAATCTTTTTCTTTGCTCTTATCAATATTGATCAAGGCTGTAGTTGCATAAGTTGGAGGAACTATCTCTAGATAATAATAGGCAGAGACGATACTTACCAATAAGCAAATTATAAAAACGGGCCAGTATTTAAAAAACCTGAAAAATTCTTTTTTGAAATCCATTTTAGTCTAGTTTCTTATTAATAAAATTATTGCTCCAATTGTACTTAAAATACCTAAAATTTGTAGAGGATCTTTGATTACACGTTCGCTGTTCGATTTTGCTTTGTTTGGTTTGACATATATAACATCATTTTGTCTAATGCGATAATCTGGATTTGACATCCATTTAGCAGTTGTCAAATCAACGTGATAAACCAAACGCTTTCCATCTATTTCACGTATGATCTGCACATCTCTACGTAAACCAGCATAAGTTAAATCTCCGGCCATTCCGATCGCGTTTAATAAACTAATTGATTGTTCAGTAAAATTAAGTACGCCAGGAGCTCGCACCTCACCTAAAACTGTAAATTTATTATTTAACACTCTTACTTGTACAGTAGGATTTACTAAGTAACCCTCATCTATTAACGTTTGTTTGATTTTCATCTCTGCCTCAGTCGGCGTCAAACCTCCTACCGACATTTCATTCAAAATTGGTAGCATAATAGCTCCCTTAGGAGTAACTAAATATCCGTTTAGTCGCATCATATCTACTGAAGTTTGACCACCTCCGCTTACCATCATATTAAAGGGTGCCGCAACCACTGGATTTAAATCGCTAACTTCCACTTTTAAAATATCGTTCGGCTGAATTTTAGTACTTGTGTATACTAAAGCTGAATTGTCATACTCATCTAAATCTTGAACATATATTATTTTCTTCTTACTACCGCATGATTGCAGTACAACCATAATTAGTATTAGTATTGAAATCGAAATTTTTTTCATGATGTGGGATATTTATATTTTAATATTTGATATGGTTTATATTTTAAAGAAATTATTTCAGTCTATCTCTTTTAGCGTGTTATGTATTGTTTTAAAGCGATAGTTTTCTTAAGGAACACGACACGCAATGCTGATAATCCATGGTATTTGTAGATTTGATAATCTTCTTTTAATACTTCAACAGCACGCTTAGCATTTGTACTCATCCCTCCCATGCGCATTTTCACTATATACGCATTTACATAACTCATTTTAATTTTATACTTATACAAGTAACGAAGTAAAAATTCAGTATCAGAGGCTATTTTGAAATTTAAATCGTACAAACCATACTTATCGATAATCGCTTTTTTTAAGTAGACAGTTGGATGCAAAGGCAACCAACCTGCTTTCACTCTCTCAATACTGAAGTCTCCACCAATACGATTTCTTATTAAACGTTCTTCTGCATCATTTGATACATAAACTCCATCACCATATACCCCTTCAATAGTAATGTCTTTTTCAAATTGTGCTACAATCTTACTAATAGCAGTGCAGTCATAAAATTCATCATCAGAATGCATTAATCCAATTGCATCACCAGTCGCCAAAGCGATTCCTTTATTGATGGCATCGTACATCCCTTTGTCTGGTTCGGACACATAGGTAGTAATCTGACTCACAAAAGAACGGATTACTTCTTGGGTGCCGTCAGTCGAATTGCCATCTATCACAATGTATTCAATGTTTCCGTAATCCTGGTCAAGCACACTCTGAATGGCTTTTGCCATTGTTGCTTTCCGATTGTAACAAACTGTAATGACACTTATTCGCATGTATACCTGTTATTTGAATTATTTTTTCAACTTACTTCATGATGAATTCTCCGCAAAAGAAACAAAAACTTTTAATAAAAACATACTATTTCCTTATAGAACGCCAATTCTCGATGAACGGCTTGTTTTGCATGTTTTAAATAACTTGAATGTTAAATTAAGTATCTATAAACATACATTTTGTGTATTAGTATTGAACTATTATATTGATCGATCTACCTTTCACCAAGAACGAATAGCTTTAATATTTTATTTTTACGCACTAGCAAAACAAAAACTAAGGAACATATGAAGACAATACATGTAAATTCTAATTTATCTATAAAATAATAATTTAATTCTATATGAATTAATTTTAGTAAGAATTCAAATCCTTCAAGAAACAAAATATGGCATAAGTAAATACCATACGTACTTGATGTCAGGAATAAAGGGAACTTTATCAAATCAAACATACCTAATGATAATAATAATAGACCAAGTGCAATTAATGGACTTGTCAATGAGTAATTTAAAATTGTTAAAATATAACCACTCTTATCGAATAAAAAAACTAATAGCAAAATAACTGCTCCACTTACAGCTAAACTAAAATTTCGAGAAGATGGTACAATAAAAGTACTTAGATATGCAAAAAAAACAAATAATGGAATACCAACAATTGAAAAGCCTATCGAGTTTCCAAAACAATTAAATCTTAAACTACTGTATATAAAAAAACCAATTAAAGACAATAAAATAATACTTTTTACCTTATCATACACTTTTCCTTTTATCAACAAATAAATCCCTAAAATAATAAATTGCATACAAACTAAATAGGGAACAAAGTACAATTGAACAGCACTTTCCCCAAACAAAAGAGATCGCCAAAAAATCAGTTCCGAATGACCAGTAGATATAATTTCCTTAACTGAAAGTAATGCAATATAAAGCAAAGACCAAACCAAATACGGTAAAATAAGCCTGTAAAAAGTTTTTTTTACTATTGCATTAAATTCAATTTTAGAGCTTCTTTTTAAACCAATTATGAAATAGAATAGCGATATCATATAGAAAAACGGAACTGCTAATGGAGAGAAAAAATCTCCAATAAGTTGTGCTTCTTTACTTCCATTTTGGACATGAATAGCTACAACTCCGAACATCGCAATTACGCGGAAAACATCAATTGAATAGTTCCTGTTTTTATTTATCGTATTTGACATGGTTTTTAACTGCTTTTAAGTTTGGGGAAAAATTATTATGAGTAATCACCAAAATGACAAGGTTATCTGATCTCTTTAATTATTTAATTAAAAGTTTTTCAAAATAGTTAATTGTTGTTGTTAACCCTTCTCGCAATTGAATTTTTGGTTCCCAACCTTCCAACTTGGCTTTTGCTAAGGTAATATCTGGTTGCCTTTGTTTAGGATCATCTTGTGGTAAGTCCATATGAATGATTTTCGACTTAGAACCAGTCAATTCAATAATTGCTTGTGCTAGTTCCAACATCGTGAATTCATTAGGATTACCCAGATTTACTGGGCCTAAAAATGCAGGCTCTGATGCCATCATACGAATCATTCCCTCTACTAAGTCATCTACATATTGAAATGATCGGGTTTGTAGCCCATCACCAAAAATAGTAATGTCTTTCCCTTTTAAGGCTTGTACGATAAAGTTAGATACTACTCTACCATCCGCAGGATTCATGTTTGGCCCGTAAGTATTGAATATTCTAATAATTTTTATTGCTACATCATTTTGATTGTGGTAGTCCATGAACAAAGTCTCTGCGCAACGCTTTCCTTCATCATAGCATGAACGGATTCCAATTGGGTTTACATGCCCCCAATAGCTTTCCGGCTGTGGGTGTACCAACGGATCCCCGTATACCTCACTTGTACTCGCTTGTAGTACCTTTGCTTTTACTCTCTTTGCCAATCCCAATACATTGATCGCTCCCATTACCGAAGTCTTGATCGTTTTAATTGGGTTGTATTGGTAGTGCACTGGTGAAGCTGGACAAGCTAAGTTGTAAATTTCGTCTACCTCTGCATAGAAAGGCTCTGTGATATCATGACGTACCATCTCAAAATAGGGATGGTCCAACAATTCAATAATATTTGATTTAGCTCCTGTAAAATAATTGTCCAAGCAAATGATTTCGTTTCCTTCTTTTAACAAACGTTTACACAAATGTGATCCAACGAAACCCGCTCCTCCTGTTACTAATATTTTTTTCATGTTTATTTTTTAAAACTATAATTATTTATACTGCTAGTCTTCTTCTTTTTATTATTTCTTTGTAATTGCGCCTAAAAATTAAATTATTTACGCAAGATTTCAACAATTCGCTCATCCACTTGATTTGACCATCGTCTCGTCCGTTCTTCAATAAAATTTTAAATGTAATTAAAGCCACCTTTAAATCTCTAATGGGAGCATGAATGCAATAATAATACTTTACCGCTTCTTCGATTTTGTTATTCAACACAATTTCAGAAGAAAAATATACATCCCATTTCTCCCTAAACTGAACATAATTTTTCATCGAAGAAGATGTTAGATTATGTGAATGAATTCTCTTATTGTATAAATGATAAGGAATGTAATGTATTTTTGCCAACAATGCCATTTGGCAAAAAATATCAGCGTCTTCATGAGACCAAAAATCAAATTCATACCCCGTTGTTTTCATAAAAACATCAGCTCTAAATACAGCGAAGGGCCCCATTCCTGTTGCGCTAAAAAAAGAAATAAATGGTGTATTATACTCAGTTGATTTTAACGACTTCGGCAATCCTAACCAATTTTTTGCAATGCGAGATCGAAATTCTTTTTGTAAAAAATTAGACTTTACATCTATACTGTTAAATTGACACCCAACTAAACCGACATCTAGATTATTTTCAAGATATGAACACATTATCTGCAAAAAATTAACATCTAATAAATCGTCTCCATCTAGAAAGTGTATATATTTAGGACTGTCTACAATTTTTGAAATACCAAAATTTCTACATGCAGATGGGCCCTCATTTTTCTTCTTAAAATAACTAAATCTACTATCCCCATCTACAACTTCTTTAATTAAATCATAACTATTGTCAGGACTATCATTGTCAATTATTATACAATGCCAATCAGCATAAGATTGCAATTTAACAGAATCAATAGTTTCAACTACATAATCTATATTATTATATACCCCTATTATAACTGTTGTTTCCATATTATTTCCTTTTTAATAATGCTACTTTAGTCTGAATTTGAAAAAAGTAATGGGATTTAAATCGCGCCAAATAAAAGCCTTCCCTCCCATCTAAAAATCCCAATTTCAAGAAGTAAGCGCCTAAAAAGTAGACAGCAGGTAGCAATCCAGTGGTTAATAGGCCGTATTTAATTTTTTGATTAAAAGAAAGTTGCTGGTTGCTGCCTGATTTTAATTGTAAAAAACGTTGTGCTTCCCAACTCGAATAGGCATTATGTTTAGCAATATAGTGGTCAAGATCTTTAAAATCTTTATGCGCTACTTTTGCCTCAATTACTCCCACATTCCCTTCGATGATTGGATGTTCGTGTACCTCCATGTCTAGATGACTCCACAAATCTTCATCAATCTTTTCATACGCACCTTTGCTCCTTTTGAATAAGGCTGATTTTTTAAAGCCGTAACCATAGCGCAATTGTTTTCCCATGAAGAAATTTTCAAATTGGATAGTATATCCATTAAAACTTGGGTCTAGAGTTTTTAGAGCAATTTCATCTACAAATGCATCGGTCACAAATTCGTCTGCATCTAGAAAGAGCACCCAGTCGTATTTGATTGTTGCGTTTTGCAAAGCCCAATTGCGTTTTTTAGGAAACCTTCCATTCCACTCAAATTGTAAGACCTCTGCTCCTTTTGAGATAGCAATATCTTTAGTTTTATCGGTACTGCCGGAATCTACAACAATTATTTGATCAAAACGGACTAATTTATCCAAACAAGATGGTAAATTTAACTCTTCGTTTTTTACCGACACAATTACAGTTACTGGTATCTTAATCAATGGTTCTATTTTTTAAAAATTTAGCTGGATTACCTCCAACAACTGCATTTTTTTCAACATTTTTGGTAACTACACTACACGCCCCAACAATTGCATTTTCTGCAATAGTAACTCCTGGCATAATAAAGGCACGTGCTCCTATGAATACATTTCTTTCAATGGTAACCTTACTTGTAATTAAATTTAATGCCGGACTACTAAAGTCATGTGTTCCTGTACATAGATATACTTCCTGGCCTATTGTTGCTCCTTCAAAAATTTCTATGACTCCTAGCGTATAAGCATTTGTACGGTCACCTAGACAGGCGCGATCGTGCAGAATTAAATTCCATGGAATCTGTATCCGGGCTCTCTGGTGTACAAATGGTTTTCCGTAGATAATACAACCAAATAATTTGAGCCAAAAGAGACGCCAAGCATTCGCAGGTTTTGGCGTCCAGCTACAAAGTAGCATCCATATATATTCCCAAATCAACATTTTTATACGTTGGGAAATCGACCAAGGAGAACTATAGGCTGTAACTTGTACATATTTCTCTTCCATTACAATTATTGATTTTTCATTTTATCAAATTCATTCAAAAATTCTTTTGCTAATTTTTCATTCGAATGGGTTTCATTAACAGTTAATCCTCTATTTGCTATTGTTTTTAATTGTAATTCGTTTTCCATCAAACTATTTAGAAGACCGGTTAAAATCTCTACTCTATTTTCAGAACGGTGATCAAAGCATAAACCATTTTCATTATTTATTAAAAAATCCTTGAAACACTCTAATTTTGAAACTACAGTGGCACAACCCCAGCTCATTGCCTCTAACGGTGAGACTCCAAATGTTTCGCCTAACTCAGCTACAGACGGATAGACAAAAATTGAAGCTCTAGCATATATTTCGCCTAGCTCAGCAATATCAAATATTGGCTCTTTAAAAATTACATTTTTACGATTTGCTTTGCCTTTAAGCATATTTAAATAGGAAACACCTCCTCCACCTGTTTCTGTTGAATATGGACCTACAATCTGCAATTGCCAGCCCAGATCTTTGCACTTGCTAAATGCATCAATTAAAATATCAAGTCCCTTTTCTGGATGTATTCTGCCAGTGTATAGAATAATTTTTTCCTTTCTATTAAAATCAACACCTTTATCATTTTTAAAAGGTAAAGTATTGGGAATTATAATTACTTTATCAAAATACTTCTTTTTGATTTCATCCTTTATAGCTTTAGCAACAGGAGTCGAGTTTGCTCTCAGGCGACCATTCCCAGTATAATATTTCATTTGTCCTTTTGGAATTCGAGCGACATCAATCAAACATTTCTTTTTTTGCTGTGAAGATAATAAAATTGGAAGCCAAAATGTATTGCTTACAATTATATCTGTATCACTAGAGATTTGCCTAACTGCCCGAAAAGTATAAAATAGATCTAATAATTTAAGTAAAATTCCAGACTTTGGTGCCTTGTATCCCTTAACTCTTTTATGATGAATTCCTTGAGTATAATCTTCATTAGACAAACCTTTGTAAGATTTTGAAATATAGTACACCTCATGACCTTCAGCATTAAACTCTTGTGCTAAACTAAACCACATTTTTTCGACAGCTCCTCCTAATAAGGGAGGTATAGGAAAGAAAGCTCCTTGTACAATAGTTATTTTCATCGCTTTAAATTGAATTGTATAATTGAATCAAATCTCTACCAACAACTGATACATCATATTTTTCAGCTATAAGTTTTCTTCCATTACGTCCTTTTTCCATCAAAATATTTGGTTCAGTATTTATTATTTCAAACAATGTTTTATTTAGGTTTGCTACTGAAAGTTCAATCCACCATCCGCAGTTATTTTTTTCCAAATCTTCCCACGGTGTTCCTTTTGTAGTAAGAACAGGTATTCCTACAGCCAAAGACTCTGCAACCACAATACCAAAATTCTCGCTATGCGTCGGCAGTACCATTACATCAGCTGACTTGATAAATTCCCATTTTTTTTCACCGTACTGTGGACCGACAAAATGGACATTATCCAAATCAATTAAATACTTTTTTAAATCGTCTATATAGGATTGATCACCATTACCAGCAATTTCTAAACTCCAACCTAAAGTATCTAAAGTGCTCCAAGCTTCAAGCAGTAATTCAATTCCTTTTTTAGGGTGAATACGGGATATAAAAATTATTTTTTTAGATCCATACTTTACTTTTACTTCCTTTATTTCAGATGCATCTATAAAATTAGGAATAGTTACTAAAGGGTTAATAAATCCTAGCCCTCTGATACTCTTTTCCTCCATTGCAGCAGTGGCATGCAAATAATCGGCATTTCGAATCGCTTTTCTTTGGTACAAAACCATAGCTACTTTCTTTTTCCAAGGATTATTGTTCATAATCCAAGGTTCTAACATTCCATGTGGCGAAAGAATCACCTTAATACCCAACTTTTGTGCAGCTGCCTGAAAAATTGAATTCTCAGGACTCCATATGCCATTAATATGCACAAGATCTGGCTTTTCCTGTTGGATAAAAGCAGTAAACTGTTTATTTAAAAAAGGCAATTGTTTTAAACCAAATTTAAAAAAAGATACTTTTATATCGTCCAATTTTATAGGATTCGGTGATGCCCCTGTAGCAATAATTAATTCAATCTCCCCTTTTAGTGCATTCGATAACAATCGCATGAATTCAGTAGTACCGCCACCTGTTGTATCAATACCTGCAATAAAATGGATTACTTTCATATTTTTATTTAAGTCTAATTAGCTTGATTATTGTATTGCTGCCTGTAAGCAAGCATTTTTACTCATTCTCTATTGCAGTTCTATGTAGACTTCTTCAATACGATCCAAAGCATAATCCATAGTGAACTGCTGTATGTTTTGAACACCTTTTTCAATCATTTTTATACGATTCTCCTCAGATTGATTGATTAGTGCTTCAACAACTGTAGCGGAGTCTGTAGCCCAAGCTTGCATACGCTCCAGACTTGATGGTATTGGTTCAATATAATTTGCTACGGCACCTCCTACCTCATTCATTGGAGCTTTATTTACTGTAATAACTGGTGTTCCTGAAGCCATTGCTTCAATTATAGGCCAGCCAAATCCCTCATCCAATGAGGGAAATAACAAGCAACTTGCACCAGAATAAGCAATATTAATATAGTTGTCTTCTAAATTACTGATAAAATGTATATCTTCTTGAAAAACTGACTGTTGCTGCTTGATTTCTAGTTCTGTTGAAGGACGTTCTCCAATTAACAATAAGGGTAATGTATGAACACTATTCATTCGCCACTGATCATAGATAGCAATAACTCCTTTTCGGTTTTTGTAATACTGATTCCCTCCTATGTGCATGATATAGCCCTTTGCCGTATCTATACTTAATTTAACACTAAGTAATGCTCTAGATTCCAAAGTATCAAGTAAGTTAAAAGTTCTACTTAAACCGTTGTAACAAACACGCGAAAACTCAATTTTACCAAGATGAAATTGTTTTAAATCTTGCTCAGTCTTTTGGGAGATGGAAATAAAATTTTTTCCTTTTGAAAATCCTTTTCGAATGTAGTCTTGATATAATTTACCGGTTGCCGAAGTTGGATTCTCAGGAATTTGTCCTAAGGCAGATTTCAAAGCTAAAAAATCATGACAATGAACAATATGCTTTCTATTTGAGACTAAAGGTACCCAAGGGCCAAGCGCTTGATCGGCAAATACAAATAAAGTATTTGGAGTTACTTTTCGTAGTTTCAGTCTTACTTCAATGGGAAATATAAGGTATTGATCAACATAGCTCAGCCATTTTTTTATCGAACTGCTTTTTGATAATTTATAAAATCGTTCAGCAGGACTCCAAAATATAACTTGATGTCCTCGAGCCTCCATACCAGTTTTAAGCATGCTTGCATACCTTGGCATACTTTGATGTGAAAGAAAAGAAGGATGTGTAAAGAATACTATATTCATTTTATTTTCAACTACAAATTTTAATAACTTTTGAAAAACATAAATTTACTGTACATTAATTTCTGATTTTTTATTAAATCTATGTAAATTTCTTATCCTTAAAAAAAACCATCACTAAACCAGTTACTAATGTACCATAACCTAATACAGTGGGTTGCGCCCATTGGCCTTGAACTAATGCAACACAGGCTGTTCCGCAAAGAATAAAGGGTAATAATTTTTGCTCTCTAGGTAATTTAAAAGCTTGTATCGCTATACTAAATGCCAAAATAATGCGAAGTAAAATCAAAACACCTCCTAAAATGATACCTTGCTCACCCCCTAAACGTCCAAATTCATTTTCTGAAATTAGGTATGTTGTCTTACCTGTGAGCATTTGCGCACCTGCATTTGTACCCATCCCTAAATTTCCCGCAAAAAGTGGTTGATCCAGTAATTCCACTATAGGACCTATGAAATCATTTACCATCCGTAAAAATATTGAGTCCGTTAACCCCCCACCAGCTGATTGAGAATTAGCCGTATCAACACGATCCATAAAAACACTTGTTCCAATACTAAATATAGTCGAATATTGCTGTAAGGCAATAATAGTTATGCAAAGAATAACACTAATCCCAATTAACTTCAGCACCATCTTAGCACTCGTTACTGAGGCAATAATAGCAAAAAGACCAACGATAGCTACTGCCACGACTGCACCCCGACTAATTGTTAAAGGCAAAGCAATAACTAAAGCTATTGTACTACTTATTAGCAACGGTCTTGAAACCGATTCTTTTGATAACCAAAAGTAAAATACGAAAACGGATACAAATGCATAAAATACCGTCAGGCCTGATGTGAAGGAAAAAGTTCCTGGTGGTCTGCTGTATCCCATTGCACCCGAAAAACCTGCACTACCTTCTCCACCTATACCTACATTTATTAAGGCCGTTTGAGGACTTGAAAATTGAAGGTATACAACGATTGTCATTAATATATTTAGAACTAGAAGTAGTCGGCCCAATTTTATCACATCATTCTTTGTAAAGACAGCTCCTATTACAAATATTAAAGTAAAATGCAATAACATTATACGTGCTCCATACAAGGCTACAAAAAGATTTCCATGTCCAAAAGTAAGCGTAATTGCCACACTTAATATCGTACTTAAAAGTGCAAGTATAACATAACCATTCACAAATTTAACTCCTAGGTATATAGCTCTAATAATAGCATAGATGGCAACTGGATCTCGAACTATCAAAAGTGGTGTAGCCAAACTGGGCAAAATCCACTTTCGTAAAGCCCCTTCAAATATCCATAATAAAAAATACAACCAAATAGCAATTTTTAACTCTTTAAAAGATACTTCTTCTGCTGATGTAACTGATACTGCCATTATTTTATCTTAGTTTTAGGCTCAGCTGCAGAAATTGCGGCTACCATTTCTTTACCATAAACAGACCATGGTCTTGTAGCTGCTTTTTTTCGAGCTGCCGCTCCTATAATTTCTAACTGTTCTGGCTTTCTTAAAATTTCATCTAAAATTTTCTTGATTGAGGTAGCAGAAGCTGCATCAACTATCCATCCATCTTTTCCATGAGTTATAATATCAGGTCCCGCCGTTCGATCCGTTGTGATCACGGGAACACCTTGTGACATTGCTTCTGTTATTACCAAACCAAAACCTTCAAAAAGTGAAGGAAAAACAAAGACGTCATGATCTCTCATACAAGATAATACTTCATCATGAGGTAGGGAAGGAATCCAATTGTGTATTTCAAGCGCATCATTAAGTGCAATACAATTTTCGACTGCTTTATTACCCACTACTGTCAATGAAACTTGATTAGTTAATTGTGAAACAGCATCAAACAAATAGGACAAACCTTTTCTTTGAGATAAACCTCCCACGAATAAAACCTTTAATTTTCGGTTGTTTAATGGTTCATATATTTTTCCAGCCGTAACTTCTGGAAATCCATAAGGAATAACCTTGATTTCAGCAAGCGTTCCACTGTACTCTTCTAACGTTTTTTTTGTAAAGGTACTAGCTACAAAAATTAAATCAGCAAGGTTAAGCTCTTCATCTTTCTTTGATAATTTATTTTTTGAATCTTGAAAACCAGTCAAAGTTTGAGACCAGCTTGGGTTTTTATCGTATTCAACTTGCATTAACGCTCGAGCACTCTTCCAATAACCAATTGGCAAATCATAAAAACATGGTAAACCAATTTTTTTTGCTGCTCGAAATGTCTTCAATGCTCCATCTTCGTAGCAATATACTGCTCCCAGACTTTTCTTTTTAAATTTCTCAAGACTTGTCGCTACCCAATTATCATGGTGCTCATACACTTTATCAATACAAAACATTCCCACTTCATGGGTATTTAATGAACCAATATTTAATTTCGATGACAATAATCTACCAAATTCATAAAATGATTTTGAAAGCGTGTGGACTTGCCAAGATTCATTTAAGCGTCTCCTTTTTAAGTCTTTGAGTCGTGAGTAATTGCCTATTTTAAATAATAACGAAGTTGGAAAAATCGCAATAGTAGTCATTAATTTAAAAAGCATTTTTTCTCTTAATAATCCACTTATTAAATTCTTAGAATTGGCGTTTAATGTAGGATGTGAAAATAATATTAATTTAGCCATGCATCATTTGTTGCAAGAAACTCACAAGGATTGTATTTTAAAACCTCTGTTCTTTTTTTTACTATTTGTTTTGCTGGGTTTCCAGTAACTATTGCATAATCAGGAACATTTTTACTAACTACAGCACCAGCACCTATAACAGCTCCATAACCAATATTTACACCTGGTAAAATAATAGCACTAGTAGCAATCCATGCGTAATCTCCAATAATAATGGGTGCTTTTTTGTGCTGCCACAAGGGATCTAATACATCATGTGAAGCGCTTAATATGATTACTCCATCATTAATGCAAACATAATTACCAATGGAAACGAAATCATGAAGTGCTATTTCAACTCTGCCGATGGTGCTAAATGCACCAATACTAAGGTTTTCCTTTTTGCCTGTTATTTTTGTCATTCCAATCTCTGCTGTTGCATCGATATTTGCGCCCTTACGCACTAATTTTTGCCTTCGGTTATTATTTTTAATCAATTCAGAAATAGTAAGTAAACGTTTTCCCCAACGTTTAAAATAACCTTTACTTAGAAATGGTGACTTGACTCTATGACCCCATAAATATTTTAAAGTTGCCATAAAATAATTAAATTAAGTTACCAATAAACTTCTGTGAAACACTCTCTAAATTATGATCATTCGAATAAATATAAGAACCTTTTAAAAACTGAATTAGTCCTAAGTGATTATTGTAATTATGCAAGTTCTTTAAATCTTCCTGTTCAAATCCGCTAACCTCCCATTTTCTAGCTACAGTGATTACGCGAAGTTTTTGCTGAAACATGGCTGCAGTACTACCGCTCTTTTGACTTAGAATATATGGTGTAGTTGAGACACCATAATGGCAACTTCCTAATATTTTATTTATTTCTAAATCTGAGATAAAACCAGTTTCTTCATAATCGATTTCATTATTAAGTAAGGTATCTTTCCAAATTCTTGCATGTTGCCCATTTTGACCAATAAATATAAACTTTAAAATCTTACCATCCATAGTTTCTTTGACTGATTTCTTCAGATCTAAAATGAATTCTTTAACCGGAGCACCAAAATGTATATTACCAAACATGCAAAATTTCACGTAGGGTTTTTCAATTTTCAAGTTTTGATCATCAGATTCAAACATTCGAATATTACTTATTAATGGTAAAATGGATACAATTTGACCTAATTTTTCTAACTTTTTTTTGTATAAAGAAGTTTGAGTATTAATAACAAGTTTTGGATGTAATCTTAAAATATCTTTTACCACTATCTTTTGCACATAACCAATTATAAAATTCTTCAGCGGGGCATGTTGCTCCATACCAATCCATAACTCATGAAACATAATATGCCACTTATGCGTACCATCTACTTTCCTAAGCATCTTAGGCAACCAAAATGGTAAGCCTTTTGGATGGAAACTGTAAGGCACAAATTGCAGACTAATATATTCTGGTTCAAAATCATCAATTATTTTTTGCACTATTTCGAAACGTTTGCTGTTACTATGAGCACGTGGAATGCGATTTATCTTTTGCATTTTTTCCTCTACTTCATCAATAACATCAGTTGTGAAATATTCTACTTCTTTGTCACATAGAGATAGTAATTGAACATTATTACCTTTCTTGCTAAGCTCTTTACCTAATAGTCGCGTATAATCCCCCACACCGTCTTTACCAACTTCTAAAGACCCACATAAAAATAAAATTTTCATTATATCTATATTTTTTTTTATAGGTGTAGATATATAATAAAATATAATATTCTAACCTATAGCGTTGTGTGCTTCAGATTCCAATAATTCTACCTAACAGTGATGCTGTTTTTAAATTAAGCTTTCTAATGAATAATTCATTGTTTGAATATATTTTTATTGGACTTGAACAATTATTAAAAAATAATTTTGCAGCCATCGTTGGCTTTAATCCCCTCATAATAACCTCTTTTAAAAAATTATTATTCCAAGGCTTAACAGCCTCAACTGCATGAGCCATTAAATAATTCGGAGACGTAAAAGCCATCCCTTCCAAACCAATTATACTAAATGGTAAATCTGGTGAAATTGTCATTGCTGCATTTAAAAGATCCTGGTCGCCTTTAAATGCTCTACTACCTTCTTTCTCAAACTGACTCACATCACCATCAGATGCTATATATTTCTGAGTCAGCATAATCCACCTTTCAATAATTTGCTTATTTTCAATTGCAATTCCAATAAATCCACTATTTACATAATAACTTAAATCGTTTGAAATAAAATCTTCAGCCAAATGTCTCCATTGTCTGCGCCATGGATGGTTATAATGAACAAATGGGAAACAATTGTCTAAACACACGCCAATTCCTGACTCTGCCCAGCTAGATATAAAAGACCATCTACAGGTAACTACAATATCAGGATCAAAATAATAGATCTTTGATACATTTGGATAAGCTACAATCATTTCATTCATGAATGTAGGTTTGTAATACCCAAAGTGCATATCCGTACTTAACTTAAAAAAACGAATCATGATTGTATCACTTAAAATATAATGATTACCATTTCTTGTTAATTGACTAGTCCATTCGGGAACAGTTCCTCTATAGCCAATGCATACAATTCCTTCAAAAGACGATTGTATTAATGAATTAACTAAGGCACCAACTCCTTTTTCATAATTACCTTCAAAAAGAGTTGTAACTATCTCCATTTATTTGATTTCATATAATAATTAAACCCTATCTTTTATTTTTTTTGCGGGTATACCACCCCAAATCTCATTTGACGGAATATTTTTAGTTACTACTGAACCTGCAGCTACTACCGCTCCATCGTTAATGGTTACCCCCATCAAAATAGTACAGTTAGATCCAATCCAAATATCATTTTTTAAAGTAATCAATGCTGTTTTAATCGGTTGCAAATTTATACAAATATTTTTATCTATCTGATGATTATTATCTACGAATACCGAATTACTCCCAATTAAAACATCGCTACCTATAATTATCTGTAAATTACAATTAAACTCACAATTTCTTCCAATAAATGTTCTATCGCCAATACTAACGTAATTTTCCATATCAAATGGATTTTTAAACTTAAAATAAGTCTCGTCTTGAATCTCACAGTATTGACCTATTTTAATTTTAGAAGGCCAATCACAAACTATTCGACCAATTATAGTATTGTTAGGTAAAACCATTCCAGACGATTTTAAGTAAATTTTTCGAAAAAAACTTTTTAAAATTTTCAACTTAGAGATAATAATTGGTACTATAAATTTGCTCATAATAGTATACACATTTAAATTTATGTGAATTTTTTAAAACAAACGGATAATATATTATTTAAGGATATATCAAAATAGTTACGTTTAATTATACAATTTAAAATTCCTTTAAATTTATCTCGTCCTATAACTTGCTTTATAAATCCTTCTCTACTCAAAATTACATATTTTGCAAACTCTAATTTAACAATATTGGAATTAAATTTTGATGAATCAAGATACTTCTCAACCCATTTTTCCATTCCTATATGTGCAAGTCTCTTCAATTCAAGACTGCTGGTACTGGTGATATTATACTGATTTTTACGATACATAAATAGTGGCTTGCTGTTATATGCAATTCCCTTATCTCCACATGCTATAAAGGCAGATGTATAATCTGAACACCAAGCTAATGGTAGTTTGTAAAAACCATTATTATTCTTCAATGCTGATGATCTGTAAACAAAATCAGATATGAATTGTTCACTTCTACCTTGGATACAGTTTAAAATATAATCATTTGTAGTCTCAAATTCAGGACAATTATTACTGTATTCAATCAGTTCTGATTCCTCATTTATAATTTTTATTCCACAGTGATAAACATCCAAATCAGGATAATTATCAATAAGCTTATTAAATTCTTCAAGATAATTAGGCTCAAACTTGTCATCATCACCCATTAAAACAAAATACTCGCCATTTGCTAGGCTTAAACATTTATTCCAATTATCAATTACATTCTCCGCACCTGTATTAACAGAATTTTTGTAATAACGAATTCTCGGATCGTTAAATTTAGCTAACGAACCTTCAATATCATCTGGAGAACAGTCATTTACAATAATTAGTTCAAAATCTGAATATGATTGATTAATTATACTCTCTATACATTCTTCAAAATAACGTCCTTTAAAAGTGGGAATTCCAATTGAATATTTCATTTTTTTATATTAACTCAAGTTTACTATACAAAATATAATATAGCATTGCAAATACTAATTATATATTATCCTTATTAATAAGTGATAAAATCTGTTCTAATTTTAGTGATTTTTGAAAGTACTGATTATTTTGTGATAACCAGTCCATATCTTTATTCCACCATTCTAATTTTTGAAGTAAAGTAATTATTTCCTTATCGAATCTATACTTTATAATTTTCGCTGGAACACCAACTGCTACTGCATAATCAGGTATATCTTTGGTAACCACAGCACCTGCACCAATTACTGCACCATTTCCTATTTTAACTCCATCCAAAATAACAACATTAACACCAATCCAAACGTCGTTACCAATTTGAGTTTTCTCTATACCATATTCATCAAAATTTGATTTAATTGCAACTTTGATATTCCAATAATTAGATTCACTATAAAATACAGGAGAGGTACTTACATAATCCGTAGGATGCGAACCTAGACCTACTGATAGATTACCACCAATCGAACAGTATTTACCTACAATACAATTATTAACTTTACTAAAATCACCTATGTATGAAAATTTATTTATTTCAGAATTACCCACACTACTATTAGATCCAACTCTATTATACCCTAATAAACTACTATTACTAATAAAACTATTATCATATATAGTAACATCATTTGAAATATTTGAATCGGTAATAAAAACATTTTTATAAAAACAGCAATTAATTTTGCAAACTTTTGATCTCTTAATAATTGTCCCAGTACTACAAACAGCATTGTAATGGTGCAAATACGTTATGATAATGTGAATCTGTCTGACTATAAAATTTTTTATACCTTTCATTTCAACTTAAAAATTTTAATAATTACGAATATATTATTTTGTAGTAATAAAACAGAAGAGATAAATATGTTAAACCACAGTAAGCCTATAACACTTGATATATCAAAAACAAATATTCCAGCAAATATCGCTAAAAGATTGCTCCCAATGGCTATAATTGGAGATATAACCCATCCTCTACCAGCTGCCAATAAAAAACTTATACCTCCTAATAGAGCTAAAACTCCTCCTACAATACTTAAAAGCAATTCAAGTTCTAAGTCGGTATAATTAGAACCTAAAACCCATAATATTTGACTTCTTAATAACCAACTTGTAATTACAAAGAAAATACTTACCAGTATAATTCCAGCATTTATTTGAATATATCTTTTTAATAACAAGCTCTTGTTTTCTTCAAATCTTGAAAATCTAGGAATCATCAGCTGGCCTAATATTGCTCCAAAAACATTAAGTAGTATTGTCAAACGTCCTAAGGCTCCAATTTGCGCTAATCCTATACTAGAACCTGTAATGGATAAAATCCATATTATTATCTGGCCTGAAAATGCTGCATAAACTGCGTTTGGAAAAATTCGCTTAACGATTTTAAGCATTTTCTGTTCTACTTCCTTGTCAATATTCGCTTCTTTATCAACAAATTCATCAGCAATTTTACTTAATTTAATATTACCGAATAGCCTAGGTATTCCACCTGCTAATATTGCGATATATGTTAGAGGAAATATAAAAACTGAAGCAGCTGTCATTAACAATCTTAAAACACCAACAGTAATTTGGTTCTGTTGAAGAGGTATGATATTCTGGTGCAATTTAGGTACAATTTCTAGCAATGAATCTGAAATTGCTGCATAAAAAGCAGGTATCAATGACAGAATTATTAACAATGTCATCAGTAAAGTTGCTCCTTGATGGAGTAATAAATAAGATAAAATAGGTAGAGCAATAACAAAACTTCCGATAGCAAATTTTCGCCTGAGCTTTAAACCAGTTTTAAGAACTATTCCTAATTTATATTTGTCCTGCCATACCTTACCTCCCTCTGCCATAACACCTGATGATATTCCACTGTCACCAAGTAAAGCAATTGTTCCTAACATTGTATTTGACAAGGTATATAGAGCATATTCTTGTACTGGCAATAATCTAATTATTAATATACCACTAATAAATCCGACTATTTGAACAATTATTTGTGCGCCACCAGTAATAGATAATAATTTACCCCACTGCACCAAAGTATCGTATTTAGGATGCTGTTTTATATTTCGTATTTTACCTTTCAATTATTTGTTTATTGTTGTATTTTATTTTATTAGTACTATTATATTATTAATTAACCCTTACCAATTCCCTTAACTTCAAAGCCAATTTTAGTCAAGTCAACCGCATTTAAAATATTACGACCATCAAATATAAAGGCTGGTTTGTACATGTTGGCATATATCATTTCCCAATCGTAGATTTTAAATTCGTCCCATTCGGTTAAAACAGCAATTGCATGCGCTTGGTCCATCGCTTCCATTGGCCTTGTGTACACTACGATTTGTTTTAATTTGGATTGAATTCTTGCCTCTGAAACGCCATTCAATTCCCAAATGTATTGCATGTCTTGTTTTACCTTCGCTTCTGAGACCTTAGGATCGTACACATGTATTTCTGCACCGTCTTCTATTAAATGATCTGCCACAGAGATGGCTGCTGATTCACGTGTATCATTGGTGTCTTTTTTAAAGGCCCAACCCAAGAATGTGATTTTTTTGTCGCTAACGGTATTAAATAGTGACGTAATTATCTTTTTTGCAAAACGACGTTTTTGGTAATCGTTCAAAATTATCACTTGTTCCCAATAATTGGCCACCTCTGGTAAATTGAAATGACGACACAAATACACTAAATTTAAAATGTCTTTTTGAAAGCAAGAGCCTCCAAAACCAACTGATGATTTTAAAAATTTTGGTCCAATACGGCTATCAGTACCAATAGCATTCGCTACTTCATCTACATCTGCCTCAGTCGCTTCACACAAAGCAGACAAAGCATTGATAGAAGAAATTCGCTGCGCTAAAAAAGCATTTGCTGTTAATTTCGACAATTCAGACGACCAAACGTTGGTTGTCAAAATTTGTTTTGGAGATAACCAATGTGCATAGATATCAACTAAAGACTGAATAGCAGCCAATCCTTTTTCAGTTTGCTTACCACCGATCAATACACGATCTGCATTAAATAAATCGTCAATCGCTGTTCCTTCCGCAAGAAATTCAGGATTAGAAAGTACTTCAAAATGTACGCCATTCCCTGTACTGTCTAAAATGGTTTGTAAGGTTTGAGCGGTACGTACGGGTAAAGTTGATTTTTCAACAATAATTTTATCGTTTTTGGCTATTCTTGCAATTTGTCTAGCACAAAGCTCTACAAATTTTAAATCTGCTGCCATCCCTTTTCCCTCACCATAGGTTTTGGTTGGGGTGTTTACCGCTATAAAAATCATATCTGCGGCATCAATAGCCGCATCAACATCCGTTGAAAAAAACAAATTGCGCCCTCTGGCTTCCTGTACTACTTCAGCAAGACCTGGTTCGTAAACCGGAAGCTTGTCTAAATCTTCTTCATTCCATGCCGCAATTCGCGCTTCATTTAAATCAACTACCGTAACTTTTATTTCAGGACATTTTAAGGCAATTACTGACATGGTAGGACCACCTACATAACCAGCACCCAGACAACATATATTTTTAACTTTCATAATTACATTTTAGTTTATCCGACAACTATTCGAAATAATTCAAAGTTTGGTACCCACCTTCTTTCAAATATTGGTCTTTTTTCATCAAAGCAATATCCGATTGCATCATGTCTTTTACCAAATCCGCTAAATCGTATTGACATTCCCATCCCAGCTTCGTTTTAGCTTTGGTGGGATCACCAATCAATAAATCAACTTCTGTAGGTCTGAAGTATTTTGGATCAACGGCAAGGATTTCTTTTCCAATTTCCAATTGGTAGTCTGGATTGTTGCATGCTTTTACGTATCCTTTTTCCTCCACTCCTTCTCCTTTGAACTCCAATTCGATTCCTACTTCAGCAAAACTCATGCGAACAAACTCACGCACTGGTGTAGTAGTTCCTGTCGCAATCACCCAGTCTTCTGCTTGCTCTGCTTGTAGGATCATCCACATCATGCGTACATAATCTTTAGCATGTCCCCAGTCACGTTTGGCATCTAAGTTTCCTAAATAAAACTTATCTTGCAATCCCAAAGCAATTCTTGAAGTCGCTCTGGTAATTTTTCTTGTTACAAAAGTTTCTCCTCGTATTGGTGATTCGTGGTTGAATAAGATTCCGTTACACGCATACATTCCGTATGCTTCTCTATAGTTCACCGTAATCCAGAAGGCATACATTTTTGCAACTGCATAAGGAGAACGGGGGTAAAAAGGAGTCGTTTCTGATTGCGGCACTTCTTGTACTTTACCATACAACTCAGATGTAGAAGCTTGATATATACGTGTTTTCTTTTCTAAACCCAATAAACGCACCGCATCCAAAATACGCAATGTTCCCAATCCATCAGCATTACCTGTATATTCTGGTGTCTCAAAAGAGACTGCTACGTGACTCATCGCTGCCAAATTGTAAATCTCATCCGGCTGAATTTCTTGAATCAAACGCGTCAAATTAGTACTATCAGTCATATCACCATAGTGTAGAATAAAGTTCCTGTTTTCTACATGTGGATCTTGGTACAAATGGTCAATTCTATCAGTATTAAAAAGTGACGAACGTCTCTTAAGACCATGAACGATATATCCTTTTTTTAATAAAAATTCACTTAAGTAAGCACCGTCTTGACCAGTAACTCCTGTAATAAAGGCTGTTTTTTGTGTTGGATTCATAAGTTATTTGCTATGCACGATGGCGTTTTTTTTATTGTTCAGTCTCTGAGGTCAGTATTCAGTCCCGGTTTTCAGTCTCTTTGCTCAGTTTTCGGTCTCAGTCGCAGTTTTCAGTAATTGTTGATGCGGTTGTCGCAGTTTTTTGTCGCGGTTTTCAGTTTTTCAGTGTTTGTAAATTTAGATTGCAGTTATTGTGGTGTTCTCTATATTCTTTTCCTTCTAACTTCTTCACTATTCCCTCTAACCTATCATTCCTAACCTTTAACTTCTATCCTCTTCCCTCAATCTGTTTTATTTGTAATCGATTTGTTTGAAATTGTCTATGTTTTCAAGAAACCAATTGTATGTTTTTTGGATTCCTTCTTCTAATTGTACTTGGTGTTTCCAGCCTAGAGCGTGCATTTTGGATACATCCATTAATTTTCTTGGTGTACCGTCTGGTTTGCTGTCGTCCCAAACGATTTCGCCTCTGTGACCTACGATTTTTTGAATAGTGTTCGCTAGGTCTTTGATGGTTAAATCTTCTCCTGTTCCTACATTGTATAAATAATCGGGTAAATTGTTTTCTAAGGCAAAAACTACAGCTGCAGCCATGTCGTCTACAAATAAAAATTCGCGCATTGGTGTCCCAGAACCCCATAGCAAGACAGCTTCGTTTTGATTGTTTTTGGCTTCATGAAATTTTCGGATCATCGCAGGCATTACATGCGAACTTTTTAAATCGAAGTTATCATGAGTACCATATAAATTAGTTGGCATTAAGCTTACAAAGTCTTTTTGAAATTGGTTGCGAATAGCTTGACACAATTTCACTCCTGAAATTTTAGCCAATGCATACCATTCATTGGTAGGTTCTAGAGAATCTGTCAACAAATACTCTTCCTTTAAGGGTTGAGGCGCTAATTTTGGGTAAATACATGAACTACCTAGGAAAATAAATTTAGAAACATTAGTTCGGTGTGCCGCATCAATCAAATTATTTTGGATTTGCATGTTTTCCATTAAAAATTGGTACGGAAAGTCATTGTTGGCTAAGATACCACCTACTTTGGCTGCTGCATCAATGATTACATCAGGTTTGGTTGTAGTAATAAAATCATTAACAGCTTGCTGGTTGCGTAAATCTACTTGTTTACTACTAGCTCCCACTAAATTCGTATACCCTTTGCTTTCTAAATTTCTCCAAATAGCACTTCCTACCATTCCGTTGTGCCCTGCGATGTATATCTTGGCTGTTTTGTTTGTCATAAAATGATTGTAAAAAATATAAAGCTTATTATAAAATTGAGATTAAATTCTTATGAAAAAAAATTAAAGTTCTGATCGTTTGTGATACGGGTTCCCCCTTGTCAGTTACAGAATAACCAAATCAAGAGGTAAATAAATAATAAGTAAAAATATCGCTTTGTACTGAATACTATCCATTTAGTGCTTTTTGTAACAACAAAAATCGTAGTCGCTGCCTTTAATGACATTATTTTCCATAACGTGCACAAAATTAGGCAGTGTAGAACTGATTCACTGTTGATTTTGGTAGCAAAAACTCCTTGTTCAGGACAATTAAACATAAAAATTTCCTTTAAACAGTCAGGATTACTATATATTTATCAGTGTATTCCCTACAATAACACAGTGTCACATCACTTTTCTATACTACACTTTATATTGAGAAAGGATTCAATTTTGGACAAACAAAAAAAGGAATTTGATTTAACAACGATATGTTTATATTTGCAATTTACATGTGCAGATTAAATAAAAAAGGAAATACTTCAAATAATATATAAAAAAAGTACTTTGTATCCATTTTATAGGAGAGCATCAATCAATAGAAAATAAAAATTACAAGAATCTATTTAGTTATTAAAAATATCCTTACCATTAATTGAATGTTCTACTTAGCGGCAATTAAGAAAATAATAACGCTTCAGTGCACTAATTAAAAGCAAATAATTCACTTTTTTTCGTTCCTAATACTTTTGCTAATCTATCTAATTTCGAAATTTTCAAATCCACCGTACCCCTTTCCACTTTGAGATAACATTGAACCGTCATTTCCATCTGAATAGCAACATATTCTACTGAATGCTGTTTTGCCTCTCTAAACTCCTTTATTTTAAAATAAATCGCTCTTTTGCTCATAAAAAAGTGGTGTCATAAACTATCCAAATATATTTTCAACTAATAAAATGGACTATTTTTATTTAAAGATTAATTAAATACGAGGTGAAATTACTATTCAAATTTAATAACAAAAAATTTATCCGTTAAAATGGCTTGATTTCCGACTAATTGTAAAGACTCTAGCAATCACAAATTTTTAAACACTTACAACATACCTGTTATTTTAAAGTTATAATAATAATTAAGCCGCTTGCAAGTTAATGCAAACGGCTTATTTATTATTACTCGCCTGAATAAAGATCCAACCGTATTATTTTAAAAAGTCTTATCAACTAGTAATTGTGGATACGCATTAACTGGCTCATTTATTATAACTGTAGGCACTCCATTATATACCTTAGTCATTAACTTACTAATACTTGGGTGTGCTGAAAGATCAGAATTTATAAATAAGCAATTATCATACTGACTGCCTGACCACGTTCTTGTTAACACATCCCCTTTAATTGTTGAGTTTAAAACCAGCAAACTATTGTCATTAAATGGCGCATCATCAGCAAATCTGCCGGTGTCTAACATAGTGCACCCTTCAATATGTAAACTAATAAAACTAGTTGTTGCTCGAGACGATGTATTTTTATCAAAATTACATCCGTACAATGAAATCTCACCACCAATAATTACATTCTCTCCAACATTGTTAGTAAAGTCACAATTTAGAAAAAAAGAACCATTCGTACTATAAGTAGAAGAAGCCAAAGAATTACCTATAAAATTACAGTCAATCCATGCGTTTAAATTATTAGCCCTTGTTGCATGCATAGAAGAACCAATGCCACAATTAATATATTGACATTTATAAAACAATGTTTTATCAAAATAACCAGATGTATGTTCCGTTGCAGAAGTTAAATACTGTGGATCTTGATACAAACCAGAACCGCAGTTTACAAAACTTACATTATCATAACAACAATTATCTGTCCCCCCCATGTGGTATAAATTTATACCTTTTTGTTGATCTCTAAATACCACAAATTTCATATTTACATAAGAACTACCATTATAATTTTCCGGAAAATACTGCCCGTTGCTTCCACCTTGAAGGGTTAAGTAAGCTAAAACATAATGCGTATCATTAGGAGAAGATACCATACTAATCAATGGAAAATCATCCGTTAGGCCTACAATTATAGTTTTACCAGTTCCTGAACCAATTATACCTTGACTATTTCCAGTTACAAAAATTGGTGATGAAATATAGAATTCACCTTCAGGAAGTTCGGCAATTCCATTTGAATCAATTAATCCCTGAATATAAGCCCTACTATCAGGCTGACCTTTTCTTTTTTCTTTCCAATCTGCACCCAGAGGATCAGGAATCTCATTGTACACAGGTCTATCCCATCTAGTACTTTGCACTCCTGTAAAACTAGTTTTCACAGCTGTGTTGGTTATTAAATTTGTAGCTGTACCATTTAAAACGATGGGTTCTTTATTATATTTCATTGCTGAAAAATCAAAACCACTAACACTACCTGCCTTTTTAGTAAAATCTACTGTTGCTCCTATACTTGTAACATTACAGTTGCTTGATATAGTGCTGGGAATTACACTATATATATTTGTATCAACCATAAAAAGATTGTTTGCCTGAATATCAAATGCAGCAGTTTTGTCACTTGCTACTTGACCAGGATAAGCTGCACCTCCAAAGTTGACCATTTTTAGATCCCCCATATTTTGAGCATAAAAAACCGCTTTATTGTCTGTACTTTGACCTGTCAAATTCCAACCCTCAGCATCGAGTCCAATAAAAGTAGTACTCTGTAAATTATCTAATATCATTCCATCACCAACTGGCACAAGCAAATTAGTCATAACATGTACATTACCATAACTAGGAGTACTGCTATTTCCTTTTATAACAACCAACGGTGATGATATTCCTATCTTATGCTTTATAAATTTACAATTCCTGTAGTATCCTACTTTACTAAAATCATAGTTTACTCTTCCATCTAGATTTATAATAGTAATATTATCCAGCTTAGCACCAACAGCGTCAAATGATGCGTATTTCAGAGACTTAAATTCACTATTTTTAATTGGTAAACCAGCTTCGAAAACTACCCCTCCCTCTGCTAGGTTTAGTTCTTCAATGTGCACATCTGAACTTCCTGCTTTTACTGTTATTACTGCTGGTAATCTGGTTAATGATGATTGGCCATAAATTCTCTGACCGCTATTGATAACAATTGGCTCTGTGCCATAAACTCCTTTTCCGAGTCTAACAGCATTATGCAAGTTTAACATAGCTTGTAATTCAGACTTTCTTTCGACTGGTAAAGGATAGGCAGCAAAATACTCCTTTTCTTCTTTTTGATTTAAATCAACAGCTACCGGTGCCTCTAACAATGGGTCCGGTTTTGCTAGTTCCAGTTTTTTATTTTGTGCATATTGATAATTTTGCGAAAAAGTAACCGTTGAAAAAAGTAATATGTATATTAAATATCTCATTGTCCTGAAATTATGTAAGTATTGGTATTGATTTTTCTAAGGAAACCAAAACTTACGTTACCAGTAGCACTCGTAAAACTGGCACTACCATTCAATTTATAATTAAGTTGCACATCTGAAGCTGCTTGTATGGATAATATAGCTCCATTGTGCGCTTCTAGATTGATTGTATCCCCTACTAACATATTTGCAAAATTAGAGGTTAGCGTTAAGGTAGCCGATTTTGTACATTCAACTGTGTTGTTGATATCAGTAGTAGCTATATTTCTAGAGGTGATAAAAGGTATCACTACTGATCGGTAAGGATTGGTTGTGCTAGAACCTACTATTCTGTCAGCTGTTTTTGCATGTAAGGCATAAGGAACACTTAGTAATTGTGTTATGCTAATGATATTATAATTTGAACCACCTGTACAGTCGACTTGTGTCTCTATAAAGTAAGGTCCTGTTTGCCAAGCAATCGCACTAAATGCATTTCCTGTTGATGCTCCGGTTCCAATTTCAAGTGAAACCAACCCATTATTATTTGTATTTACATTATGTGTTTCTTGGTAGACTGCTGTACCGGTAGACGCACCTTGACGAACGATAACTCGTAAACTTATAGGTCCATTGATTACCAAAGTATTATCAGCTTTTCGAATAATGGCTTGGTAACTCATTTTTTCTGGCGACTGTGCAATAGCTGTTAGGCTAACAGTCAAAAATAAAAGTATGGTAATTGCTATTTTCATTTTTTTGTATGTGTTTTTTTAATTTTTAACTATTTTAAATGTTTTTAAAAGTTCACTGTTTACTACTACTTGAAGTATATAGACGGAAGCACTAAGATCTGTCATATTAATGGGGGTTTCAGTTTGACTAATTGTATTCTGTTTGACCATTCTCCCTTGTAAATCATACATTTGATACGATTTTATTCCTTGTTCCAATTCTAATCCGTTCATGTTAACTGTTACATAATCTGTTGTAGGATTTGGGAAAATAATAATTTCTGCTGTAGGTTCTAGATTCTCTTCTACTATTAAAGTATTGATAGTATTATCGTGCTGTACACCCTGTGCTACATTGTATATCGATAAACCAACATAACTATAGAATACTTGACCAATGGAATATGCAACGGTACCTGATTCACTAGATGCATCCGAACCTGAAGCATTGATGGTTCCCATTACATTATTTTTATCTCCTGAAGCACTTTGACTGTGACCTTGAAATGTTACACATAAAAGTATTATTATGAGTAGGTTGACGAATTTTTTATTGGAAATGCTCACAGGTAAAAGGCGTTAAATTAATTTGCTTTCTAAATTCTACTGCAAACATAGTAAATAATTCGACTTAAACGATGAAACATTCAATTTTTACGATAAAAAGCGTTATTTTACATATTTGTTAATCTAAATACTACAAATTCTGTAATTTTATTTTTGTGCTTTTTACCATTAAAAGACTTTACTGACCTGTAATTTTGCTGAAGATGCGCAAAATTTTTAATCTAATATTCAAGAATTTGTCTTGTTGATTTCTGCCAACAAATTAACGATGAATTATTTCGAAAATTGTATCACCATATCATTTTTATCTAATCATTAATTTACCTTATGTAAAAATTACAATTTATCAATAAAAGCTCAAAAAAAGCTAAATATTAATGTCTAAAAGTACTTACTAGCATCAATTAGTAAAAAATCCGTAAAAAATATATGAATTACAATTAATTAATAATTAGCTATTTGCAATTTTTTAAATATTTAATATTTCGCAAATTCTTTTTGTGTTAAAAATAAATGCGAAATAATTAATAATTATAGTGTCTTTCGGAAAAACGAGGCTCAATTGCGATTAGTAAATTTATATTTTGATATAATCTCTAGATCGAAGACTGATTGCGGTTTTTAAATAGGTGATAAAACTATTTTTGTGCTACTTTATATTTTGTTTAGAAAGTATTAACATCAGACTTTATAAAAATCATGAAACTACAATTAATCTATGACGTAACGCAATAAACCCTTTTATAGTATAATCATATATGCTTTTTATCGAAATTATTCGCATTACAAAGGAATAGTAAGCAATACCGAATAGTTTTCCTTTCTTTTGTAGTCGCATTTACCTAATCTATAAAAGAAATGCGCAAATGAGAAATAAATAACGTTTTCCTTTTAGATCAGATTCTCGGTCTTTAAGTCTATTTCGTTAACCCCTATGAAGCTTCTGACAATATTTGGTAGTTCAAAAAATATTTACTCTGTTGCAGAAATTTTTGTGTGGTTTATTTCAAATTAGAAAAACGAATCAACGTTAGCATCATGAAGCAAGCAATACATACTAGTTTTATCACCCCCCCTACTTCTATCGAGGATTGGACTGTTTTGGATTTATTTCAGAAACAAGTAGTCGAACATCCATCGAATGTTGCTGTTGTATTTGAAGATAAAATACTTACTTATTTGGAATTGGATGTATTGTCCAATCAACTAGCGCATTATTTAACTAGTATGCATGGAATAGCCGAAGGAGATTGTATAACAATACTATTGGAGCGCAGCGAGATGTCAATCGTTTGTATGTTAGGGATTTTAAAATGTGGAGCTGCTTATGTTCCTATTGAACCTAGCTATCCTTTACAGCGAATTGAGTATATCATAAAAGATAGTAGCAGTGCTCTTACCATTGACGATAACTTTTTATCACTTTTTATATCCAGTACATACCTAGATAAATCCTATTCCACTTTTAATTTCAAAGTCAATCCCAATCATTTAGCTTACGTAATTTATACCTCAGGAAGTACAGGGAATCCTAAGGGGGTTATGGTGGAACATAGTAATTTATACCATTATACGTCAAGTTGCAAGTATTTAATTAATAGTTCAAATACAAACTCAGGTTGTTTTGCCCATCTATCATTTTCTTTTGATGCAAGTATCACAGATGTATTCGTACCATTAAGTTATGGTAAGAAAATGATAATAGGAGGTTCAATAAGTGAAGGGGTTTTTAGTGACGCTAATTTATACAAATATGCTCCATATGACTTTATAAAATTAACACCATCACACATAAGTTTGTTAATTTTTAACTTGAATAGAAAATACGACGTTCAAATTGCTTCCAATTTCGTTGTTGGAGGAGAAGCATTATATCAATATCATTTAAATTTATTTGCAAATGATGGAATTCAAGCCACTGTAATTAATGAATATGGACCAACAGAAACAACTGTTGGTTGTTGCATATATAAATGTGCAACTTCTAAAGTACATACCAGCGAGAATATTCCAATTGGTAAAGCACTTCCAAATACGCAACTTTATATCGTAAATAAAGAGGGACAAGTCGTGCCAGATGGAGAAATTGGTGAACTTTGTATTGCAGGAAAAGGCGTTACAAAAGGCTATATTAATAGACCTGAATTAAATGCGGAAAAATTTTGCTCGAATCCATTTAATTTGGGTACGAAAATGTATCGTTCTGGCGATTTAGTTAAAAAAGATACAGACGGGAATATTATCTATTTGGGGCGTATTGACGATCAGGTAAAGGTTAATGGATACCGTATTGAATTGGGCGAAATTGAAGCTGCACTCGTTAGTTTGCCTGAAATCAAATTGGCCGCTGTAATTGTTAACAAAGATTTTGAAACATCACGAATTGTAGCCTACTTAAAAGCGGAGGAAAATAGCACAACTTATAGTAATGTAGCCGAACTACTTTCTACCTTGCTGCCTACTTATATGATACCTAGCATTTTTATGTGGGTAGATCAATTTCCGCTGAACTCCAACGGTAAAATAGATAAAAAGAGTTTGCCAAAACCAGAATATATTCGTCCCTCAAACGCTCCTCTTTTTCGAAAACCAAAAACGGAACTGCAAAAAAATATAGCTACAGTGTGGCAAAAGCTGTTGCATATCCCTTCTATTGGGATTGATGATAACTTTTTTGAGATGGGCGCTACTTCCCTCTTAGTACAAAAGGCGGTTGCGGTATTGAATAATGAATTAGACAGTCCAATATCTGTTACCAACATCTACCAATATCCAACGGTAGGTAGTTTGAGCTCGTTTTTGGACTCAACAATAAAGGAAAAAGCAAAATTTGATTTTTCGAAAACAAAAAAAAATACCCGAACCGATGCTGTTGCTATCATTGGAATGGCGGGTCGCTTTCCTGGTGCCAATACCATTCCTGAACTTTGGGAGGTCTTGAAAAACGGAAAAGAAACCATCAGTTTTTTCAAACGCGAAGATTTGGATGCGGCTGTGCCTGATAGCCTGCGCAACGACCCTTTGTATGTAGCGGCGCGCGGAATCATTCCGTCAGCGAATCTCTTTGATGCGTCCTTTTTTGGTATTAATCCAAAATTGGCCGAAGTGATGGATCCACAGTTTCGTTTATTTTTAGAAATTGCATGGGAAACACTAGAACAAACAGGCTACCTACCAGCGCATTACAACGGGAAAACTGGCGTTTATGCGGGTGTGGGAACCAATACCTATTATAAGAAAAACATACTTCCGAATGCTGCCATTTTAGACCAAATAGGCTATTTGCAAGCAGAGACGGTTAACGAAAAAGATTATATTGCCTCTAGAACGGCTTATCAACTCGATTTGAAAGGACCTGCCGTGAGTATTCAATCGGCATGCTCTACTTCGCTCCTAGCCATTGCGCAGGCGGTAGAAGCTATTCGAAACGGCCATTGCAATCTTGCACTCGCAGGAGGCTCTAATGTTACAGCACCCATTAATAGTGGTCATTTGTACCAAGAAGGTTCTATGTTGAGTAATGATGGGCACTGCCGATCGTTTGATGCTGACGCAAAAGGAACCGTTTTTAGTGATGGTGCTGGTGTAGTACTATTAAAAAGTCTAGAAGACGCTCAAAAAGATGGTGATACAATTTATGGTATTATTAAAGGAGTTGGAATTAATAATGATGGGGGAAACAAAGGGAGTTTTACAGCTCCTAGCACCGAAGGGCAAGCCGATGCCATTGCGCATGCGATGCAGGATGCCAACATTGCACCCGAAACAATTAGCTATGTAGAGACGCATGGTACCGCTACGCCACTGGGAGATCCAATTGAAATTGAAGGTTTGAAAATGGCTTTTGGCCCTGTGCCCGAAAAGGAATCTTGTGCTATAGGTTCTGTCAAAAGTAATATGGGTCACCTTACTGCTGCGGCAGGCGTTGCTGGATTGATCAAAACCGTTTTGGCGATGTACCATCAACAGCTGCCTCCATCTTTGGGCTTCGAAAATCCGAATCCGATTATTGATTTTAAAAACAGTCCGTTTTTTGTTACTACCCAATTGAGAGATTGGAAATCGACTACCGATTTGCCTTTACGTGCAGGAGTAAGTTCGTTTGGTGTGGGTGGTACCAACGTCCATTTGGTAGTCGAAGAATATCCGCAAGAAATTAAAGTTTCCGGTCCTAGTCGTCCAGAACAATTGCTGTTATGGTCTGCCAAAACAGCGTTTAGCGCTCAAGGCTTTCAAAAGGAATTGGGGAAATTCTTAAATACGGAAAGTGAAATTTCATTAGCCGATATTGCGTACTCTTTACAAAAGACCCGTCAGCGTTTTGCGCACCGCTCTTTTTTGGTGGGGAACACAAGCGTTGAATCGGCAAACCAATTGCTTTCGATACAAAAAAATAGCCTTAAATTGGCTGTGCTAAAATCGGTACCGTCCGAATTGGTTTTTCTATTTCCAGGCCAAGGATCGCAATACCCTCAAATGGGAATGGCATTGTACCAGCATGAGAAAGTGTATCAAGAGACCATTGATCTTTGTGCAGAACTTTTGAAAAAAGACCTTCTGATTGATATCCGAACGGTTTTATATCCAGAACAACCCAGTCCGGAAGCAGAAGCGCAATTAAAGGACACGCGCTTTACCCAACCCGCTTTGTTTGTAACCGAATACGCGTTGGCGCAACTCTGGAAAAGTTGGGGGATACAACCAACCGCCATTTGTGGTCATAGTATTGGGGAATTTGTTGGTGGTGTTCTGGCTGGAATTTTCAGTTTGGAAGATGCTTTACATTTGATTGCCTTACGTGGTCAAATGGTGAATGAATTGCCAACAGGAAATATGCTTTCTGTTCGAATGAGTGAAGAGGAACTACTCGCCATCTTACCCAAAACGCTCTCACTTGCAGCGGTAAATTCGCCTGTATTATGCGTGGTAGCGGGTGAAGCATCTGAGATTTTATCTTTTTCGAAAATATTACAACAGGCAGAAATTGCCAACAAACAGCTATTTACGAGCCATGCTTTTCATTCACACATGATGGATGCGGCTGTAGAGCCATTTGAAACTGCTGTTCGAAAAATAAAATTAGGAACTCCTTCCCTTCCCATAACCTCATCGGTAACTGGAACATGGCTTACAGACGAAGAAGCAACCGATCCAACCTATTGGTCCAACCATATGCGCGAAGCTGTTCGCTATAGTCCCGCGGCAAAAACCTTACTAAAGTTGGATGATCCAACATTTTTAGAAGTGGGTCCTGGGCAAACATTAACGGCTTTAACCAAGCAACACGGAGCGGGAAATATGATCGCTGCTTACACAAGTCTACCCTTGCCAAAAGAAAACGGGAACGACTACCAATCGATTTTAACCACCATGGGCGAATTGTGGTTGAGAGGGTTTGAACCCGATTGGCAGGCTTTCTATAAAGACCAACAACGACAGCTTATTGCTTTGCCAAGTTATGTTTTTGATCGAAAACCCTGTTGGATTGATCCTCCCAAATCGGCACCAATAGCAGCATTGGCAACAAAAAATGAACAACTATCTATCGAAGCTCCACTAGTTACTGAGCCGACAAATGACCTATTACCTATGAGAAAAATTACTATTTTAAATCAAATTGCAGCAGCTATCAATCAAACTAGTGGTGTAGAATATCCAGAAGATGCTACTAGCTATTCCTTTCTTGAATTGGGGCTGGATTCCTTGACTCTAACGCAGTTGGCTATTCGATTAAAAAAAGAATTCAAACTCCCCATTACTTTTCGTCAACTTAATGAAGGTCTAAGTTCACCCGATTTGTTAGCCGACTTTTTGGATGCGCAACTTCCTCCTGAACCTGTAGCGATTGCTCCAAAAGTTGTTCCTATACCGCACCCTTCTCCTGTGGCTGTGACAGTTGCTAGCTATACTTCGCCAGTTAGTTCTGAACAAAACAATACAGCGTTGGGATTGATTGCACAACAAATTCAGCTACTAGGAAAGCAGATAGAATTGCTCCAAGGCGCACCGATTCAATTACCCACCACTAATCATCAAGCGGCAGCACAACAAATACCTCAGCCGATACTTGCACAAAATACAAACGCAGATAGTAGAACAGCCAACGAAATTGTTGAACATTCAAAACCTTTTGGTGCTTCGCCAAAAATTGAAAAATTAGCAACCGAATTAGCGCCCTCGCAAGCTGCCTTTCTAGCCCAACTCGCTGCAAGCTACACTAAAAAAACAGCCGCTAGTAAAACCTATGCACAAAAGAATAGAGGTATCATGGCCGATCCAAGGGTGGTTACTGGTTTTAAACCCCTAACCAAAGAGATGGTTTATCCTCTTGTTATTAAAAAATCAACTGGTAACCAATTGTGGGATATTGATGGGAATCAATACTTAGATGCGCTAAATGGTTTTGGATCTTGTTTTTTTGGTCATCAACCTGATTTTATAAAAGAAGCACTTCACCAACAAATTGAAAGTGGTTTTGAAGTGGGACCTCAACATCCCCTTGCCGCAGAAGTGTGCGAACTTTTACTTTCTTTCACCAACCAAGATCGTGCAGCCTTGTGTAATACAGGATCAGAAGCGGTATTGGGTGCGATGCGTATTGCGCGTACTTATACGGGACGCTCTTTAATTGTTGCTTTTACCGGTTCCTATCATGGAATTAATGATGAAGCATTGGTTCGAGGTTCGAAAAAAGGAACGAGCTTTCCGGCGGCGGCAGGAATTATGCCGGAATCTGTGCAAAACATGCTCCTATTGGATTATGGAACAGATGAAAGTTTGCGCATTATCACCGAAAGAGCCGATGAAATAGCCGCTGTACTGGTAGAACCGGTACAGAGTAGACGACCTGAATTTCAACCGATTGCTTTTTTGAAACAATTGCGAGCGATAACAGAACAAAATGACATTGCCCTCGTATTTGATGAAGTAATCACAGGCTTTAGATCGAATCTAGGCGGTGCACAAGCATTGTTTGGAATCGAAGCCGATATTGCCACCTATGGTAAAGTAATTGGTGGTGGAATATCTATCGGAGCTATATTGGGAAAACGAAAATACCTAGATACTTTGGACGGTGGTCAATGGAGTTTTGGAGATGATTCGATTCCGGAAATTGGGGTAACCTATTTTGCAGGGACGTTTGTACGCCATCCATTGGCACTTGCTAGTTGCAAAGCCTCACTTCTTCATTTGAAAAAGCAGGGTCCTGCATTGCATAACCGATTGAATGCCATGACCGATCGATTGGCTACAGAACTAAATGCTTATTTTAGTGCGAATGGTTTACCTATGATAATCAATCACTTCAGCTCGTTATGGCGTATGAAATTTAACGATGATGTTCAATACACTGATCTCCTTTTTACTGTATTGCGTGAAAAAGGGATTCATATCATGGACGGTTTTCCGTGCTTTTTGACTGAACCGTATACCGATCAGGATATCGATTTTATCATAGCTACAATCCAAAGCAGTCTTGTGACTTTGGTTCAGGCTGGCTTTTATGGTGGCACTACTTCACCGTTAGCCGCAATTGCTACAAATAAAAATAGAACGCTAAATACTCCTCCTGTCCCTAATGCCAAACTAGGAAGAGATCCTGAAGGAAATACAGCTTGGTTTGTAGAAGATAAGGTTATTAAAGGGGCTTATGATAAAATTAACTTGTAAAAACTAACAGAGAAAAGTATCCCCCAATGGTAGAAAATAGTGTAACCTACAATCCCTTTACTGGTCCCGAAATCGACTTTGTATTGCATACTACAAAATCACAAGCAGAAATTTGGACTGCCTGTTATTTTGGTGGAGAAAATGCAGCACGCTCTTTTAACGAATCGACAACCCTAGTATTTGATGGTGCCGTTGATACGCTCGCTATGGAAGCCGCTGTTCAAGCTGTAGTTGCCAGACATGAATCCTTACGTGCTACCTTCAGCCCAGATGGCTTGTACATGACTGTTTATAAAAAAATTAATATTCCTATTGAAAAAATTGATTCAACCACTGAAACGGATGCCAATCAAGAGAATACAGTTTTAAATTATGTTCGAAATGATGCCCATTTTCTATTTGATCTTGTGCATGGTCCTCTAATTAAGGTGGCTCTTTTTCAACATTCAGAAACAAAATATACACTTGTCCTTACCGCACATCATATTGTATGCGATGGATGGTCCTTTGGAGTATTGTTTCAAGATTTAGGTGTCTTGTATACCGCTTATGCTAAAAAGGAAACGCTAATCCTTGAAAATGCCGTACCTTTTAGTGCTTATGCAACTGAGGAACTTCATTATGTACAGACGGAAGAGAATATAGCAACTGAGAACTTTTGGATTTCACAGTTTGAGAAAGACATTCCGCTTCTTGACCTCCCAACAGATTTTCTAAGACCTCAGCTAAAAACGTATGGAGGAAACCGACTGGATTTTGAAGTAAACGCAGCTTTAGTAGCTCAAATTAAGCAAACAGGTCGCCAAGCAGGAACGAGTTTGGTCACCACCCTTATTACTATTTTTGAAATTTTATTGTATAAAATTACAGGGCAGAACGATTTGGTAATCGGTATGCCTTTTGCAGGCCAGCCTGTAAAGGAAATGAGCCATTTAATTGGGCATTGTGTCAACCTTTTACCTCTAAGAAGTAGCATAGATGCAAATAGTGAGTTTACTACTTACCTAAAGAAAAGAAAATCAGAATTACTCGATGCCTATGAGTATCCAAATTTAACTTTTGGGCAATTGTTACAAAAATTACCTATAGCGCGTGACCCATCAAGAATTCCTTTGCTTCCGGTAGTTTTTAATGTTGATTTAGGTATGAACAATGGAGTTCAATTTGCTGATTTACAATTTACACGTCAAAGCAATCCTAAAGCATTTGAATCTTTCGAACTATTTTTAAATCTTAGCGAAAAAGGTGAAAAATTTATCTTCGAATGGTCCTACAACACGAGCTTGTTCGAAGCTAAAACCATTGAAACGATGATGTTATCATTCGAAAATATTATGAAACGAGTAGCCGAAAATCCTAATCAAACTATTGGCGACATAGTTTACGAGGACTTTTCAGCAGATTATACTGTGCTAAATCAGACTGAAACCCAATTTCCTGATCACAATTTGCACGAGCTTTTTGCAGCGCAAGTGACTCGTACACCTGATGCTGTTGCGGTTATAGACGGAGATAGATCGGTTAGCTATACTGAACTATGGCAATCTGCCAAACAGATGGCAAATTATTTATCGTCGCAAGGCTTGTGTTCTGGACAAATAGTTGCTATCTCTTTGGATAGATCTCCTGAATTGTTGATGACAATTTTTGCGGTGTTACAATGCGGAGCCGCTTACGTACCGATCGATCCAGCCTACCCACAGGCGAGACAGAAATTAATGATAGAAGATTCTAACGCGCAGTTTATTGTAGGGCAAAAAGAGACCGAACTGTTTGGACTGACTAAAAAAGCATATACTATTGCTATTTTGCTCAAAAAAAGCAAACCATTTGATAGCCAGCCTTTAAGTAATTCCGTTTCAACAGACGAAATTGCCTATATCATCTATACTTCAGGATCTACAGGAAAACCAAAAGGAGTGCAAGTAATGCATAAAAATGTTGTCAATCTTGTGTGTTCTATGGCGAAAGAACCAGGAATTGACGCGAATGATAAAGTGCTTTGTTTGACAACCATTTCTTTTGATGCTATGGTCATGGAAACGTTTTTACCCTTATTGCACGGGGCAACTATCGTCATGGTCGACGAGCAAACACGACGTGATGGACGATTGTTGCTCAAAAAAATGGCAGACGAAGCAATTACACTTATGTGGGGAACGCCTACGATATGGCTAATCCTTCTCGATTCGGGTTGGAAAGCTCCTTTATCTATAAAAGTTTTGATTGGTGGCGAAGCCGTTCCATTAACGCTAGCCAAACAACTTTTGGACCGTTGCCAGTCTTTATGGAATATATACGGTCCTACCGAGACTACTGTATGTTGTATTCTATCTCAAATCAATAAAGACGATGCGTTTATAGCTATTGGAAAACCTATTGCTAACACTCAAATTCACTTGTTGAATGCACTAGGACAACCTGTAAAAAAAGGGCAGTTGGGAGAAATTGCGATATCAGGAGCAGGTGTATCATCGGGCTATTTGGGACAGCAAGAACTAACCAATGAGCGTTTTGTTTTTCCCAATTTCACAGATCAATTGGGAAGCAAACAGTATTTATCAGGCGATATTGGGAAGTTATTGGACAACAATACCATCCAATACGTTGGCAGAGCCGATAATCAAGTAAAAATAAGAGGTTATCGTATTGAATTGGGAGAAATAGAACATGCTATTACAAGCCTTGACGAAATAAAAACTGCTGTAGTCTTAACCGATAACGACTCGTTAATCGCATTTTTAATTCCACAAGAAGATCCTGCTAATGAGGCAACACTTTTAATGCAAGTTCGTAATCACTTAACGATTCAGCTACCCTCGTTTATGGTACCTTCTGTGTTCTATTTTGTAGATCAAATTCCGATGACTACCAACGGAAAAATCGATGATAAAGCACTGTTTCAACTTAAAGCAAAAATTAATGCAACGGCCAGCTTTAGCCCGCCTAGAACTGACGAAGAAGTTTTAGTTGCTGAAATTTGGAAAAAGTACTTAAAGTTACCGACTATTGATATTTTTAGTAATTTTTTCGAAATGGGTGGTCATTCCATTATTGCAGTAAAAGTCATGTCTGAATTTGAGAAAAAAACGGGCAAAACGTATCCGATTTCATCACTTTTCGAACATTCTACAGTTGAAAAATTCTCAAAATTAATACATAGGGAAACCCATATTTCGACTTCCTGCTTGGTTCCTTTACAAAAATCTGGAAACAAACCACCCCTGTTTATTATACATGGTGCTGGTCTTAATGCCATAAATTTCGTCGGCCTTAGCAAACATTTTGATCCTGACCAGCCAGTGTATGGTATTCAGGGTACTACTCGCCCCTATAGCGATTGGTATCATTCTATCGAGGACATGGCAGCACAATATATTGAAGCTATTGTAGACTTATACCCTTCTGGGCCTTATGCGCTAGCGGGTTTTTCTTTTGGTGGAGTGGTTGCTTTTGAGATGACGCGTCAGTTGAAAGAACAAGGTCGAAAAGTGATATTAACCGCTTTACTAGATACTACGGTAGATCACGCTTATTATAAAAATACAATTCAACAAAAAGAATATAGCAGACAAATATCTATACAAAAGAAAAGAATGAATTATTTAATGGAAATGCTATTTAGCTGGCGTGCCATGAAAGACCGTACGCTAGCCAAAAAAGATTATTTGTTTCAAAAATATGTAGATCAAGATACCATTATGACGGCGAAAGAAGCAGACGCCTTGGCTCAATTTACTGCCGCAAACGAAATGGTTAATGGCATTGTTGATTTGTATCAATTGAAACCGCAATCTTTTAGTGTTGATTTATTTCGATCAAAAGATGATGTGCAATACAAGCCCGACCCTATTTATTTGGGTTGGAAAAAAGCAGTTCCAAATGGGATTAGAATTCATGAAGTTTCCGGTAACCATCTAGAAATTGTTGCGTCTCCAAATGATAAATTACTAGCTGGTTTACTTCAAACTATTTTGAATGGAAGACATACAGTAGCGAATTTTTAATATTCTTATTACAAAATATGCTAAACGTTTCAAGCCAAGGATATACCTTCTATTTTAGGTCTATTCGCTGTAGAGTTTTTCAGCATATAATATTGATATATGAACATTGAAAGGTAGGTGTTTAATTAACATTTAAAAACCGTTTTCTCCTACTGAAGTTTTTTTAGATATGATAGTAACGACCTACTGCGAAGTTAATATGAGTGTATCATTTTTTTTCTACACAATAGTTTCCATGTAAATCATAGTAAACTTATCACGAATAATTTTTTCTACAAGTGTATATCTTTAAATCTTAATCAGCATTCATTTCAATCAATATTCGAAAAAAACTTATCTTAATTTTCAGGATATTCATCATATAAAGCGAGTCTATTGTTTTATAAATCAGTAGTAATTCAATTTTACATAAACAAAAATAAATGGAATCTGCTGGTAGTAAATACTTTAAACTTATCAAAAATATGTTGTTTGTCGACTATAATAGCCTTATATAGACTACACAAGTATTATTGGAAAATTATGCGTTTTTTTACTGTGCTATTTATTACTATATAATAAAATAACTACATTAAGATTATTTATCATAAGTGACACCTTACTTTATTTTAGTAAAAACATCACTAATAGCATCTATAGCGTTGGGAATTTTATTAGAATAAAATAGTTTTGTAATTAATACAGTAATGATGGAGCAGCTTTACACAATGATTAGCGGTAGAAAATTAGATTATCCTAAAACAAATTTGCATAAGCTATTTGCAGATCAAGCTGTGAAATTACCACATGCAATAGCCATTGAATTTGATGGAGAAAAAATTACTTACAGTGAGCTGTCGGAGAAAATTAATAAAACTGCAAATTATCTATGGGATCAAGGATTAAGACCAGGGCAGATTGTAACTGTATCTCTTGAGCGATCTCCCGAATTAATTATATCGCTTTTTGCCATATTGCAATGCGGAGCTTCGTATGTGCCAGTTGACACAAAATATCCAGAAGCACGGTTAAATGTAATTTTCGAAGATGCTGCAGCTGTATTCCATATTGGTGTAAAACCATTAAAAAGCTCTACTATTAAGTTTATAAAAATAGATACAATTCTAAATGCGATTTCAGCTTTTTCTTCAGATTTCTTAAATATTGAAATAGCCCCTGAATCCCCTGCTTATGTCATTTATACTTCAGGATCGACAGGTAAGCCTAAAGGAGTTCAAGTAGCTCATTATAATGCAATTAACCTTCTTTTTTCGATGGCTATTGAGCCCGGGATTGACGAAAATGATAAAATTTTTTCTGTAACTACAATATCTTTTGATGCGATGGTAATGGAAATATACCTTCCATTACTTTTTGGTGCTTGTATAGTCCTTGTTAACGAAGATACTAGGTTGGACGGAAAGTTACTTTTAGAAAAAGCAATTGAAGAAAATATTACTATAATTTGGGGGACTCCAAGCATTTGGCAAATTTTACTAGATTCGGGATGGGAGAAACCGTTAAAAATAAAAGCCTTAATTGGTGGTGAATCAGTTCCAATAGTATTAGCTCAAAAATTACTTTCATTGTGTGATGAATTGTGGAATATTTACGGTCCAACAGAAACTACTGTATGTTCATTTCTAACTAAAATTGACCTTAATGATGATCCTATCCATATTGGGAAACCTATTGCAAACACCAAGGTATATTTATTAGACAAAAATAAAAATCCGGTAAATGATGGTGAAGTTGGAGAAATCGTAATTGCAGGCGATGGTGTTTCTTTGGGCTATCTGAATAATACTAAACTTACTAACGAACGCTTTTTAGCTAATCCATTTGATCCTTACTTGGAAGGTAAAATATACTTTTCTGGAGATCTAGGAAAGCTTTTGCCTAATGGTAATCTACAATGTTTGGGACGAATTGATCATCAAGTAAAAGTAAGAGGCTACAGAATTGAAATTGAAGAAATAGAACATGTTTTACTTTCTAATGCATTTGTAAAATCTGCTGTTGTACTCGTTAAAGAACAAACTCTTGTTGCTTTGATTGTTCCTATGGGAGAAAGCACAGAGTATGGTGAATACAAACAACTTTTAAAAAACTATTTAAACAGTCAGCTACCAGACTATATGGTACCCCAAATTTTCTATATAATCGACAAAATCCCAACTACCATAAACGGGAAAATTGATCGTAAAGAGTTGGTTGCTTATACTTTAACATCTGAAGTTAATAAAACATATAACGCACCGAAGTCTGAAGAGGAAAAATTAGTTGCCACTATCTGGAAAGAAAATTTGAACTTAGACACTATAGATATCCAGAGTAATTTTTTCGAATTAGGTGGCCACTCTATTAAAGCTGTAAAAATTATTTCAGATATTGAAAAACATACTGGGAAAAGGATTTCTTTATCAACATTATTCGATCATGCTACTGTAGAAAAGTTTGCAAAATTAATGCATACCGATAGTGAAACCTACGCCGACTGTATTGTACCTCTAAAAGCGAATGGAAGCAAAACGCCAATCTTTATGATTCATGGCGGCGGATTGAATGTTTTGAGTTTGGTCAATATGAGTAAACATTTTAATGACGACCAGCCATTTTATGGTATTCAAGGAGTTGGTCCTAGAGGATATGATCACTGGTATCAATCTGTCGAGGAGATGGCATCTCATTATGTCGAAGCTATAGTCAAAGTAAATCCAAAAGGCCCTTATGCTCTAGTAGGTTTTTGTATTGGTGGTGTTGTCGCTTTTGAAATGACTCGCCAGTTGAAACAGCAAGGTAGAGAAGTATGCATGACTGCCGTATTGGACTCTTATGTTGATTCTGCTTATTATTATAAAAACACTAAGCATAAAAAATTAATTAGGACTCTTGCCCGTACAAGCAGAAGAGCCCGCTACTTTGGGGAAATGCTAGTGAGCAGAAAAGCTTTTAAAAAACGTATAACTGAAAAAAAGGAATATTTATTAAAAAAGCATCTTGAAAAAGATACTAAGAGTAGTGAACAAGAAATACTTGCTCACCAACAATTTGTTACGGCAGTAAGTCTAGTCAACACTATTCTGGACCGTTACCATCTTAAACCACAACCTTTTAAAATAGATTTAATTCGTTCTAAAGATCATCCAGCTCACACCCTAGCACCAACTCACTTGGGGTGGAAAAAAGCAGCGACTGAAGGAATTTCTATTCATCACATACCTGGCGATAATTTTGATATCAGAGAAAGTCCGCATGACAAAAATTTAGCTAAAATAATCCAAGGACTTGTTGATAAAGTTATTCTTTTTCACCTCAATTTTCTATTTATATTCGAAACAGAGTGTGAAGCATTATTAGAATATTGTATGCTCTAAAAAGTTTTTCATCAATTTACACTTATGATCTAAACGAATCATATCAAGCACAAACCAATTTCATCTATTAAAAATACTTATATTTAAACGCCCCAAATATAAATCTCTATAAACCTTACATGACATGAAAGAATATTCAAAATTAATCGAGAATTTACAATCTGATCCTGATCGATCGGAAGTTGAGAGTGTCATACAAACTACTAATTCACAATTAGAAATTTGGACGGACTGTTTACTAGGCTCTGATGATGCGAACAAAGCATACAATCTTTCTTATTCGATCACATTCAAAGGTAAATTTGTGATTGAAGCTTTTCGATATGCTTTGCACAATGTAATACAGCGTCATGATTGTTTACGCGCTACTTTTAGTGTTGATGGCAGCTCTATGAAAATTCATAAAAATTTAGAGGTCGAATTAATTTACGATGATATTTGTAACCATACTGCAAATGAAAAAAATCGTTTAAAGGAGGAAATTATAAGTAGAGAAGTAAATACTGCTTTCAACCTTTCTGAAGATTCTCTATTTAAAGTCAGATTAATTAAGACCGATATCTTAGAAAATATCTTAATACTTACACATCATCATATTATTGGCGATGGTTTGAGTATAAATATAATATTAGAAGAACTTAGTGTACTCTATTCTTCCTTTATAGAAAAAACAACATTTACGCTTCCTAAACCTGAATTGTTCAGCGAATTTTCAAGGATTGCAAATTCAGTAATAGGAAGTATCGATTACAAAGAAACTGAAGATTATTGGTTGTCGGTATATAAAGAATCTGTTCCAACTGTCGAATTACCGATAGATTTCCCACGACCTTCACTGCGCACATACAGTAGTAAGCGATTTGACTTTACTGTAGATCCTAAGTTAATTGCTTCGTTGAAGCAATTGGGTAATAGTGCTGGTTGTAGTCTAGCTACTACCCTATTGGCTGCATACGAAGTCTTTCTTTATAAAATCACGGGTCAAAATGATCTTATTGTCGGAGTTCCAGTTTCTGGCAACAGGCGTTATGACATGAACCACATGATTGGGAATTGTGCAAATTTGCTTCCAATTCGCAGTAAAATTGATTCCAAAAAGAGTTTTTTAGATTATTTAAAACAAAGAAAACCTGAAGTTCTAACTGCTCAAAACCACCATCAAATAAGTTTTGGACATTTGCTTCAAAAATTGGCTATAGCAAGAGATCCATCCAGAGTACCTTTGGTGCCTGTAACAATGACAGTTGACTTAAGTCGTGATATAGAAAGTGAATTTTCATTTGTAGGTCTTACTTATGATTTTATCATTAATCCAAGAGATTTTGCATCATTTGAGCTACAGTTGCATGCTTGTATGTCGAAGAATAAACCTACTTTTCAATGCTCTTATAATACATCATTATTCAAAGAAGAAACCATTAACACTTTATTACTATCATTTGAGGAAACTATACTTAAATTAATTTCAGAACAAAACAAACCTTTAAATGCATTTGTAAACGGAGATTACTTTGCAAACTACCGTACGCTTAACGATACTAATACTTTATATCCTAACGTTTCGTTATCAGCGTTATTAAATAAGCAAGCCGAATTTTCACCAAATAATATTGCACTTGAATATAAAAATATTCAAATTACATACAAAGATTTACATGTAAAAGTAAATCAATTTGCTCATTACCTAGACGCTCAAGGTGTTCAATCTGGAGATTATATAGCTGTTTCTTTTCCTAGAAGTCCGGAATTGGTTTATGCTATTTTAGCCATTATTCAGTGTGGAGCTGCTTACCTTCCTTTGGATCACGAATATCCAACAAAACGTGTAGAGTACATGATGAGCGATTCTGAGGCCAAATTTTTATTGACAAGTGAAGCATTGGCTCTTCGATTACCAAAATGTGATAATACAATATTAATAGATGACGCTATGCGCTCTCTAGACCAATATCCTGAAACTAAACTGGAGAAAGAAGTTGATCCAGAAAACACTCTATATCTTTTGTACACTTCGGGTTCTACTGGAAAACCCAAAGGAGCAAAAATTACTAATCGAAATGTAGTTAACTTACTTTGTTCATTGGAAAACGAACCTGGTATAAAAGAGACGGATCGCGTTCCTTTCATTTCAACTATATCTTTTGATATAGCGAGCTTTGAATTATTTTTCCCTCTATTTAAAGGAGCTGTATTAGTATTACCTGATCACGAAACATCTAGTGATGGTCGACTTTTCTATGAAATGCTTGATAAAGAAAAAATTTCTTTGATTGTAGCGACACCTACGACATACCAGATGCTTTTGGATTCGGGATGGTCAAAAAAATTGCCTATAAAAATTTGGTGTTGTGGTGAGCCACTACCTGCTAAATTGGCTAAGGATTTAATTCAGAGAAGTGAACAATTATGGACACTTTATGGTCCTACAGAGGTAACGATATTTTCATCTTGCAAGCATATAAAAACGGAAGACACTATTATTTCTGTCGGAGCTCCTATAGCCAATATGCAGTATTATATCGTAGATGAGCAGATGAATTTACTACCTCCCAATTCTATTGGCGAAATCGCTATTGGAGGTGATGGAGTTGGAAAAGGATATTTGGGAAAACCAGAACTGACAGCATCAAAGTACATTCCGAATATATTCTCAGACAAGAAAGATGCTATAATGTACCTTTCTGGTGATATTGGTAAATTGCTGCCTAGTAATGAGGTAATGTGTTTGGGTCGAATTGATCATCAAGTTAAAGTGCGAGGTCACCGAATTGAGATCGGAGAAATAGAACATGTCCTAACGTCTATAAAAGGTATAAAGTCGGCAATTGTGTTAGCCAAAGAAGATATTCTTGTTGCTTTTATTGTAGTTGATTACACTATTGTCTCTGAGATAGAAGAAATAAGATTATGGAGAAATGAGATTGCATCTCAATTACCTAAATTTATGGTGCCTCATCTTTTTCATATTCTAGATAAACTACCACGAACGTTGAATGATAAAGTAGATCGTACTACCTTACTGGCATATGAATGCGACTCACATAAAAACGAGGAATGTACTGGTCCCCGTACTTCTGAAGAAAAATTGGTAGCTGACATTTGGCAAGACGTATTGAAGAAAGATTCTATTGATATCTTTAGTAATTTCTTTGAAATGGGCGGACATTCTATTATGGCTGTAAATGTTATGATTAGAATAGAGAAAGAAACAGGAATCAGAATTCCACTTTCGGCCTTATTTCAACATTCAACTGTGGAGAAGTTTGCCAAACTTTTAAAAGTCGAAGAAATTACAACAGATCACTTAGTTGCTTTAAAATCAGAAGGTACAAAACCACCATTGTTTATCGTACATGGAGCTGGTCTTAACATATTAAATTTTGTACATATTGTAAATCATTTTGATAAAGAACAACCCGTTTATGCTTTACAAGGTATTAGCTCAAATGGTCTAGATAATTGGTTTGAATCTATTGAAACTATGGCAACTCGTTATATCGAATCTATTGAAAAAGTAAACCCTGATGGCCCTTATGCCTTATCTGGATTTTCTTTTGGTGGTGTTGTTGCCTTTGAAATGGCTCGTCAACTTAAAGAAAAAGGGAAAGTTGTAAGTGCTGTAGTATTACTTGACACTTACTTGCATTCTTCTTACTATTATGGTCCAATTTGGCAGAAAAATATGATTAGGTACTATTGTCTTACCTATAGAAGATTGGATTATTTATTCGAGATGTTTACTAGTTGGAAGGCATTAAAATTACGCTTTAACGCTAAGACGGATTACATTCAGAAAAAATATTTAAATAAAAAAGAAAATTTAACTGAGCAAGAGGCATTGGCGCAAGAAACTTTTGAGGAAGCAAATGCAAAAGTGGATTACATTGTCGATCGTTATAAAATTATTCCTCAAGATATTGAAGTGGAATTATTTCGTGCAGAAAACGATGAAACTTACAAACATGACGGGAAACATCTAGGATGGAAAAAAGCTGCTTTAAAAGGCGTCAACATCCACAATATAGCTGGAGATCATCTTAATATTGTAGCACCACCAAATGATAAAATATTAGCAAACATGATTCAGGAAATATTAGATAAAAAACATGCAAATATCTAAAATCTCTGTAGATGATATTAGTATTTCAAAATGCGAATTACCGCTAAATAACGAAATCTTATCAGGAAACGATAACGTAATAATTTATTCCATTTTTCTTCCCCAATTCACAGCTTTAAAGACTGAACTGGGGAGGTTTTTAAATACTTCAGAAACAGACAGGGCCAATCGCTTTCATAATAAAATGGACAGTGATCGCTTTACTATTTACCGTTCTATTTTAAAAATGATTTTAGCATCTTATACAAATACGAGCGCGCATAATATCGTTTTCGAATATGGAGCAAATAAAAAGCCCTATTTAGCCAATCATCCTAAAATACATTTTAACATATCTCATGCAGAAGATTTTGCTGTTATCGCCGTCTCTAGTAAGGAGATAGGCATTGATGTTGAATATCTAGATAAACAATTTGATTATATAGATCTTATTCCTGATATATTTACTAATGATGCGGCAAATAGTATCACAACAACCCACAACCAAAAAGAACAATTTTACAAACTGTGGACACGTAAAGAAGCATTTGTAAAAGCAATAGGAAAGGGAATTGATGAAGGTTTTAAAGAGGTTCCGTGTATTGATGGACAGCATTTTATCGACTCTAATTATCATAGTACGTCCAAAAACTGGAAGGTCAATAGTTTCTTGTTAACTGATGCCTATTGTTGTAGTGTAGCATTTGAAGAATCATTACAAAATTCAGCTAGTATAAAACTCTATACCGTTCCTAGCAATGTAAATGAGATATTAAAGATGTTATAAAGTTTAATAGCAAATGAGGAATTTATCTATTTAAGGTGAAATAATAACTCCGTAAATTTTAAAGTAAATTCAAGGAAATCCGCCTATTATTTTGCTTCATTAAAGAAAATAGAAACATCAAATTTAAGTATAAATTCTGGTGAGACTTCCAAAACTTTGGAGATTTCGATCAATTTAGAAACGGTAAGATCTACGTCCCCACGTTCAATTTTACCATAACCACTCATACTCATATTTAGCTCAGCAGCAACATATTCTCGCGTTAAATTTTTCAACTCGCGGATTTTCCTGATGTTTATATATACACTCGATTTACTCATAAAAAAAATTTAAATCATTCAATTGTGGTATTCTAATCTAAAGATTTTCATTGCTGAAAATTCTAATAGCATCTTTAATTACGTTTTACTATCAAAATTAGTTTTCATTTACTTATAAAATCCATTCACAAACTAAAGTTTTATTTACTCCATTTAGAATTAATAACATTTACCTTTTTTTTCGGCTGTAAAAATAAATAAATATTACTTACTTTATGCATTATTCAAAAGAATCGGTACAAAAGATTCTTAAATCTGTTAAAAGACTTATTAAAAAATGATAGATTATAACACTACGAACATAACTCATCCAGTAAATTTTAAACAAATTTTAAAATAATAGTGTGCATTATACTAGAAACTTTATTATAATTTCATAACAAGAATCATTCTGAAATACGAGAATTGTTTTGATTTTCAGCCACTCTTCACTATCTTTCGAGTTCAAATATTACAAACCTTAAACATTGAACCAATGTTAGAAGAACAACATGATAACCTGCAAGATGCAGATGGAAATTTAAGTAGCAATGCTGATCAATCACTACAAACTACAAATGACGTACCTGAGTTGGCACCTGAAGCAGAAAATGTGAATCAAGATGCTTTAAATGCTATTGATCAATCAAATGCTGAAGAAAGTGAAGACATCTCCTTGAGAGATCGCCATGAGATACCATTGGTAGACTATGACACTTTGTCGATGGAAGCGCTTGTAGAAGAACTGCAAAAGCTTGTAGCTACAGATAAAGTAATGTCTATTAAAGAACATATTGACGAGATCAAAAAGTCTTTCTTAGCTAAATATTATCATTTTATCGAAGAGAAAAAAGAGGAGTTTCATGCTGAAAATCCTGATACTACTGAAGATTTTCATTATCAGTTGCCTTTAAAATCAACATTTGACCATTATTATACCGAATATAGAAACAAGAAGAATTCACACTTCAAGAGCTTAGAATCAAACTTAAAGTCTAATCTTGAAAACAGACTAGCGATTGTTGAGGAACTAAAAGAACTTATCAACCCGCAAGAAAATATAAAAGACACCTTAAAACATTTTAATGAATTAAGAGAACGTTGGAAAAATGCTGGTCCTATTCCAAAGGACAAATACAATCATGTTTGGAACAACTACCACTTTCATGTTGAGAATTTCTATGACATTTTACACTTGGATAGAGAAGCACGTGATGTAGATTTTAAGCATAATTTGGAATTAAAAAATAAAATTATAGAGCGTGTTGCTGTACTTGCAGAGGAGGCTGATATCAATAAAGCTTTTAGAGAATTGCAAGATTTACACCGCATTTGGAAAGAAGATATTGGTCCCGTTTCGAGGGAACATCGCGATGCCATCTGGAATCAATTTAGCGATTACACCAAGCAGATTCACGATAAGCGCGAGCAACTTTTTGAAAAACAAAGAGGAAATGAAGTTGAAAATTTAAGCAACAAAAAATTAATTATTGCAGAGATTGAAGCTTTGGGTACAGTGCAAGTGAACTCTCACTCTCAATGGTTAGTTCAAATAGGAAAGGTAGAAGCATTGCGCACCGCTTTCTTTAATGCGGGAAAAGTTCCTGCAGATGTTAACGAAGAAACATGGGATGCTTTTAAAACCGCAGTAAGGAATTTTAATGCTTTTAAAAACTCCTTCTACAAAGACATAAAAAAGGATCAAAATGACAACCTTGCCAAGAAAAATGCTTTGGTGGCCAAAGCTGTAGCCTTACAAGATAGTACCGATTTCGCAGCTACGACTCCTATCATGAAGAAAATTCAAGAGGAATGGAAATTAGTAGGTCACGTTCCAAGAAAATATTCTGATAAAATTTGGAAAGAATTTAAAGCTGCCTGTAATCATTATTTTGATAAACTAAAAGAGTTTAAGAATGAGGAAAATGCTGAAGAAATAGAAAATTTCGACAAAAAGAAAGCTTATTTAGACTCCCTTAGAGAATTTCAACTTGTTGGCGATCATAAAGTAGATTTGGATGCCATAAAAGCACACATTGAAACTTGGAAAAGCTTTGGAAGAGTACCTCAGCAGAGAAGACATATTGAAGGTAAATTCAATAAAATTCTTGATGCGTTATTTGACAAACTTAGTTTGAGTAAAAAAGAGGGTGACATGATGCGTTTTGCCAACCGCTTGGACAATCTATCTGAAAACAACGACACACGTAAAATCGAAAATGAAAAGATTTTTATTATACGTAAAATCGATGAAGTACAAAATGAAATTTTTCAGCTGGAAAATAATATTCAGTTTTTTACCAATACGAAAAATGCAAAAAAAGAAAATTCTATCGTTTTAGAAGTTCGTAAAAATATTGCTATCCACAAAGAGACACTAGATACTTGGAAGGAAAAGTTAGAACAATTGCGAAATCTAACACAGGAATAAGCACGCGCTTGGTTAATCTTTAATCATAATATTAAAAGTCAATTTCGAAAATTATATTTAATTTTTTAAATTGACTTTTTGCTTTTAGGCTTCTTTTTGAATATGACAATTATCATTTTAAATCAAGCAGCAGTCCCCTATTTTTGATTAATGAAAAATTAGTTGAAAATGAAAAAGTCACTTTTGCAGAAATACAATGTTCCTGGACCAAGATATACAAGTTACCCCACAGTACCCTATTGGGACGAAGCCAATTTTACGTATGAGGACTGGATAACAACTTTTCAGAAATCTTTTTTGGAAAGCAATACTATCGAAGGAATTAGTCTTTATATTCACTTACCCTTTTGCGAAAGTCTCTGCACCTTCTGTGGTTGTAATAAGCGTATCACCAAAAACCATCAATTGGAAAATCCTTATATTATGGCGGTTTTAAAAGAATGGAAATTATATTGTGATTTATTTTCTGAAAGACCTATTATTAAAGAAATTCATTTGGGTGGAGGAACACCCACTTTTTTTTCGATACAAAACTTAGAAATCCTAATTAATGGTATTTTTGAAACCGCTGACAAAGCACCTCAACATGAGTTTAGTTTTGAAGGACATCCAAATAATACTAGTCGTTTACATTTAAAAAAATTATACGACCTAGGATTTAGACGTGTGAGTTTTGGCGTTCAAGATTATGACGGAAAAGTTCAAAATGCGATTCACCGACACCAACCTTTCCACAATGTTGCAAAAGTTACCTTATGGGCCAAAGAAATTGGATACACTTCCATCGGTCACGATTTGATTTTTGGTCTTCCTTTTCAAACTATAGAAAACGTTGTCGACACAATTGAAAAAACGAAATCATTGCAGCCAGATCGATTGGCATTTTATAGTTACGCTCACGTGCCTTGGATAAAAGGTAATGGTCAACGTGGTTATAGAGATGAAGATCTGCCTAAGGATGACGAAAAAAGAAAATTATATGAAATTGGCAAAAAATTGTTAGCCAAAAATGGTTATTACGAGATTGGAATGGATCATTTTTCTCTAAAAGAAGATAACTTATTCCACTCTTTTAATGACAATAAACTGCACCGCAATTTCATGGGATATAGTTCATCAAAAACACAGCTGATGATTGGCTTGGGCGTCTCCTCTATAGGTGATAGCTGGTACAGCTTCGCACAAAATGTAAAAACAATCGAAGAATATTATCAAAAGCTGGAACAAAACGAATTACCACTTTATAGAGGTCATCTTTTAACTAGTGAAGACCTAGTCATACGCAAACATATCTTGAATTTGATGTGTCAATTTAGCACTTCTTGGGCCAATGAAAGTGAGTATTTTGATGAAATCCAAAGTATTCTTTCGCAATTGGAAGAAATGGAAAAGGATGGATTGATCGAAATTTATAAGGATCACTTAACCGTTACGACAAAGGGAAAACCCTATGTTCGAAATCTTTGTATGGCATTTGATGTTCGGTTGAAAAGAAAAGCACCTCAAACACAGTTGTTCTCGATGACTATTTAGTTGCTGTTGTAAGTTTTTCGAAAATAAATACTGAAACTTTATCAAATAAATAAGTCGATACGATCTAGACATCTAGCGGTATCGACTTTTTTTAATTTAAGTTATGTTTAAAATCTATATTACGGCACCAAATAAAGATTTAGCAAATAAATTCACAGAAAACTAGTGGCAATTGGCTTCTGCTTGTACAAACAAGCTCATATTGTTTGGTGAAACATAGGGAATACCTAGTCCTAATCCTCTTAAAATAAATAGCACTGCGATTATAATGGCAACATACGGAATAAGTTTTTGAATTTTGTTACGAACAGGAAGGGTCAAATAGGCATTCATATAGACGACCGCGCTCATCATGGGTACTGTTCCAAGCCCAAAAAGCAACATATATACAATTCCTAGACTAGCAGATTGCATCGCTATGGCACCAAAAAGAGCAACATAAACCATTCCGCACGGTAAGAAACCATTAAGTAATCCAATTGTAAAAAGTGAACTGTAACTCTTATTTTTGAATTGTTTTCCCAATTTTGATTTAATCCCAGATATAATTTTAAATATTGGTTTTGAAAAATTGTAATCTGCTAATTTTTTTTCGGGAATTATAACTACAAGAATCATAAGTACACCAATTACTATTGATAATTTCTGCTGGTAGCCAGCAATAAAAAGTCCTCTTCCGAGGATACCAAACAGTAATCCAATGCTACCATAAGCGGTAAGCCTTCCTAGATGATATGTTAGGATTTGTTTTGTTTTTTTGGCAGGATTATTTCGTTCCACAGGAAGCATCATCGCAATCGGACCGCACATCCCAATACAATGAAAACTACTTATTAAACCAAATATAAAAGCCGTGTATAACATGTTTTAAAAATCAATTACAAAAATTAATGAGTAAGTTTATAGTTTAATTACAAAAGGATCCTATTCTATTAACTAAAGCAAAAATTGTTAATCTGTATTTGTTAATTTAAAATGCTCTTTATTATTTAAGTGCAGTCTATAAATACAAGGTTTCTTTTGACAAATAATCTTTTCCTTCATAATGCCATTCCATAGTAATGTCCCAGCGACCGTCCACCAAATTAAATTTAGGTATGAGTAAAGTTGGATTAGAACTTGAAAACGAAATGGGAATTTCGAAGTCAAACTTCTTGTTAGACGGTCTGTAGAGGGACACTTTCCCTTTAATTTTAGCTAAATCATATTCGCTAGGAAAAGCTACTGTTATTCCTTTGTCAGTTTCGGTAAATGTGGGCTGGCTCTTTAAATCATGAGCATTTTGAACCTTTTTCATTTCGTCTTGAAAATGCGAATCGTGTTTATAGTATTCTTCTACAACCAATTCATTATCATATTTCGAATTTGTCTGTACTTTAATCACGAAGTACAGTATGAAGCTCATGAAAAAAGCTATCGCAATTACAATTCCAGTTCCCCAATTTATTTTAAATCGCTTAGGGCTTGGAGTAGAATTGCTGCTTGTATTATCTGAATTATTATTTTTCATATTCTTTATATTTAATTGAAATTTTTTTCAAAATAAATTATCTCCTGTACTCAAAATCAGCATGTAACTTCTAAAAGTTAGAGAGGTATTATTAAATGTGAAGTTTGAAATACATGGGTTTTATTTATTAATCAAAACTTCTCGGGCTTAGAAAACTGGTTGTAGTCGTCTCTATCTTTTTATCACCTTCGAAAACTTCAATATTTAAATTAGTTCTTTCACTTTCCAAAATATATTGATTGATTTCAATAAATAAAGTTCCACTGCTCATGCCTTGTTTCGGAACTTTAAATGCGGTGTTTCCTACTACATTCAAATCTCCTTTTATACCTACTAATTTGAAATGTACATTTTGAAAATCATTGTGTGTTTTATTGATTATTTTGAAGGTATAAATGTTACTTATATTTTCGCCCTTGTGCTGGTACAACTGTCCAGGAAGGCGTAAAATTGTAGCTTCAACATCATTTCGTAAAAACAAAATTCCAATTAAGATTCCTATCAAAATTCCGAGAACAGCGGTGTATCCTTTCATTCTGGCAGTGAATTTAAAAGGTGTTTTTTTCTCAATTTCATCTTCAGAAGCGTATCGAATCAACCCTTTTGGTAGACCGACACTTTCCATTATTACATCACACTCATCAATACATGCAGTACAATTTACACATTCTAACTGTGTTCCATTGCGAATATCAATACCTGTAGGACATACATTAACGCACTGTTTGCAATCAATGCAATCTCCTTTGCCAGTTTCAGCTCTGTCCTCTTGTTTATTAAATTTAGCTCTACCTTCTTCCTTTTCACCACGTACAAAATCGTATGCGACATTGATTGATTTGTTATCTAATAGAACACCCTGCAAACGACCATAAGGACAAGCTATAATACATACCTGCTCTCTAAACCAAACGAAGATGAAATAAAAGACTCCCGTGAAAATAGATAACGAAATAATGGTGCTTAAATGCTCTAGCGGTCCGTCCTCGATCATTTGGAAGAGTGCATCACTACCAATGATGTAGGCTAAAAACACATTTGCTATGGCAAATGAAATAAGTAGAAATAAAAACCACTTGAAACCTTTCTTCTTAATTTTATCAGCATTCCATTCTTGTTTTGACAATCTTATTTGAGCTCCCCTATCACCTTCGATCCAATATTCTATTCGTCTAAAAACCATTTCGAGAAAAATAGTCTGCGGGCAAATCCATCCACAAAAAATACGTCCAAAAATAACAGTAAATAAAATTACAAATACCACTCCCACAATCATAAACAATACAAAGATGTAAAAGTCTTGTGGCCAAAATGGAAAACCGAAGATATTAAAGCGACGCTCTAATATATTGAACAACATAAATTGGTTGCCATTAATTTTCACAAAGGGGTTGGCTACCAGTATAACTAATAAAAGATAGCTCACCCACTTGCGATACTCATAAAACTTACCCGACGGCTTTTTGGGGAAAATGAATTTTCTTTTTCCTTGATCATCAATAGTACCGATGGTATCTCTGAAAGCTTCGTTGGGTAAATTTGACATTGTATTTGGTATTTATTTCAGTATTATTTTGCTACCTCTGCAGCTTCTTCAATCCATATTTCTCCATCTGGAGCTTTTGGATCAACTGGGTTACTTCCTCTAAGTGAGATAATATAACTAGCTACTTTTTGCATCTCTTTCGGTTTTAGTGTCCCTTTCCAAGCAATCATCCCCTTACCGTCTCTACCTCCATTTACAAGAGTGTGAAAAATATTTTTTATTCCGCCACCTAAAATCCAATTATCATCGGTTAAGTTAGGTCCAATTTGTCCTCCTGCATCTGCTCTGTGACAAGCTGCACAATTGGTAGTGAAAATGGTTTTACCAATAGCCAAACTTTCTGGATCTGTTAATAGTGTTACTGTTTTCTCGTCCATCATATCGGGCGCTGTTTTCATGTATTCGGCTACATCGATTTTGGCTTGAGCCAATTCTTTTTGTAATTCCATTTCTTGGTTATCTCCTCCCATCACTTGGAAGCGTACAAAATATACAGCCGCAAAAACAATACTTGCATAAAATAGATAGACCCACCATGGTGGTAAATTATTATCCAACTCTTTAATACCATCGTAATCATGATCCAAAACAATTGCTTCTTCGCTTTCAATAGGCTCGGTGCGAGTCAGCTTTTGCATCATATTCTTATACCATGCTTTGTCTTTTATCGATAATTGATCTTCTTCTGCCTGTTTTGCTTTTTCTTCCTCTGTAAGTAGATTATAAGTTATATTGTCTATAGCACTTATAGTGATTTCGATAGCAATTAAAAGAAACAGGAAGACTAATAAAAACACTATGACCATGGGATACTTCACAAACGCAGGACGATCTCCCGAGTCTATAAAAAATTCCATTGCACCAAAAATCAAAAAGAAGATTAGAAGTACTCTTAGATAGTTTGGAATTATTTTTTTCATCACATTTAATTTTTGAAATTATATTTATATTTTATCGTCTAGAGGCATATTACTCAGCTCCTCTATCTTTTCTTTTTTATACGAAATCACCCAAAAGGCCAAGCCAACAAAGAAGAAAAAGAATATTAGTAGCGATAAGATGGGGTAAATTGATACCCCATTTATCGTTTCCATATTGTGTTTGATTTGTTCGAACATAACTATGTTTTTATTTGTTATCTTTTACCTTAATATCAGTACCTAATCTTTGAATGTAAGCAATCAAAGCAACAATTTCTCTTTCGTTCATAGGAACAAAGTCCTCTCCTCTAGCTGCTGCTTTCTTCTTACTTTCCTCATAACTTTTTACAAAGTCAGGGTCATTTTTCAAATTTTCTTCGATCTGGATTGCTTGTGCTCTTAGATCTTTGAGACCATTTGCAACTTGAGCATCCGTGTATGGAACTCCAAGAGTAACCATTGCTTCCATTTTCTTTTGTGTCAGCGAAATATCCATTGGTTTGTTATCAAACAACCATTTGTAGCCTGGCATAATAGAACCAGCAGAAATACTTTGAGGATTCCAGAAATGATTGAAATGCCAGTTGTCATTGTATTTCTTACCCACCCTTAATAAATCTGGACCTGTACGTTTTGATCCCCATAAAAATGGATGATCGTATACAAACTCTCCTGCCTTTGATTGCGGACCATAACGCTCTACTTCAGAACGGAAAGGACGCACCATTTGAGAGTGACAACCTACACAACCTTCACGTATGTATAAATCACGACCTTCTAATTCTAATGGTGAATAAGGTTTGACACTTGCTATTGTTGGGATATTTGATTTTATCATCAAGGTTGGTACAATCTGAATCACACCTCCAATTAAAATCGCTACAGTCGCTAAGATTGTTAATTGAATAGGTTTTCTTTCTAACCATGGGTGTAATTTTTCGCCTTTTACTCTACCTTTGCTCATTCGAACTAAGGCAGGAGCTTCTGCTAATTCATCTTCGATAGATTCTCCTTTACGCACTGTTTGAACAATGTTATAAAGTAAAACAAACATTCCAATTAAGTACAATGATCCTCCAACTGCACGCATTAAGTACATCGGCATAATTTGCGTAACAGTTTCTAGAAAGTTACCATAAGTTAAAGTTCCGTCAGGATTAAATTGTTTCCACATAGAAGCTTGTAGAAAACCTGCTACATACATTGGTAAGCAATATAAGATAATACCCAATGTTCCGATCCAGAAGTGAACGTTGGCTAATTTAATAGAATACAACTTGCTTTTTGTCATTCTTGGTATCAACCAATAGATCATACCAAATGTCATAAAACCATTCCATGCTAATGTTCCTACGTGAACGTGTGCAATAATCCAGTCTGTAAAATGCGCAATTGCATTTACATTTTTAAGAGACAACATTGGTCCTTCAAAAGTAGCCATACCATAACCTGTAATCGCTACAACAAAGAATTTTAGAACAGGATCTGTACGTACTTTATCCCAAGCACCACGTAAGGTTAATAAACCGTTGATCATACCTCCCCAAGATGGAGCTAATAACATTATAGAAAAAACAACACCTAAATTCTGAGCCCAGTTTGGTAAAGCAGAATACAATAAATGGTGGGGTCCTGCCCAAATGTAGATAAATATTAAAGACCAAAAGTGAACAATTGATAAACGGTAAGAATACACAGGACGGTTTGCCGCCTTAGGAACGTAATAATACATTAATCCTAAAAATGGTGTTGTCAAGAAAAATGCCACGGCATTATGACCGTACCACCACTGTACCAATGCATCTTGAACCCCTGCGTATACAGAATAACTTTTCCAAGCAGAAACAGGTAACTCTAAATTGTTAAAAATATGCAGCACTGCAATAGTTACAAAGGTTGCCAAGTAAAACCAGATAGCTACATATAAGTGACGCTCTCTTCGTTTAATCATTGTTCCTATCATATTGATTCCCATAACTACCCAAATTATAGTTATTGCAATATCAATAGGCCACTCTAACTCAGCATATTCTTTAGAACTACTGTATCCTAATGGCAATGTAATTGCAGCTGCCAGAATAATTAATTGCCATCCCCAGAAGTGAAGATTACTCAAAAAATCACTGTACATCCTTGCTTTCAGCAAACGCTGCATAGAATAATACATTCCTGCAAAAAAAGCATTTCCTACAAAGGCAAAAATAACTGCGTTGGTATGTAAAGGTCTCAATCTCCCATAACTTAACCACGCTATTCCGTCTGTTAGGTTAGGAAAAAGATACAAGAAGGCCACCAATAGCCCTACTGTCATTCCTACTACACCAAATAGGATAGTAGCATAAATGAATTTCTTTACAATTTTGTTATCGTAATAAAATTGTTGCATTTCCATAATTAATTTTGTTTTTCTTCTGTTATTTGTTTTGGTTTTGGATTTTCAACTTTTAGTTCGTCGTCAAAGAGCATTCTGACAGAGGGTGTGTAATCATCATCATACTGGCCTGTTTTTACCGCACGTATAAACGCAATAAAGAAACCAATAGCGATAATTATACTGATGGAGATTAATATATAAATGACACTCATACCTTAAATTTGTGTTAACAAAATTAGACTTTGTCCCTTGTATTAAATATGACATTTATCATACTTCATAAAAAAGAACTAAAATTTACCGCTTGGTTTTCTTCGCATAGTAGTTGGTCATCACAGTTACGAAGCTTACAATTGTAATTGTGCTCAACGGCATCAAGATAGCCCCAACAAGCGGCAGTAAATTACCTGTAACTGCAAATGAGAGACCTACAACATTGTAGAGTAATGACAGACCAAAACTCATTTTGATTACCAACATTGATTTTTTTGATAATTTTAAAAAGTAATTCAATTTCTTAAATTCATTAGCTTCGAGAATTCCATCACAAGCGGGAGAGAAAACGTTCACATTTTCAGAAATTGAAATTCCGATATTGCTTTGTGCCAAAGCACCTGCATCGTTAAGTCCATCCCCTACCATCATCACATTTTTACCCAAATCTTGCAATTTTTTAATAAACTGAAGCTTTTCGTCTGGTTTTTGATTAAAAATTAATTCGGTACCTTTCGGTAAAAGATTTTCCAAAGTTGCTCTTTCTCCTTCATTGTCTCCCGAGAGAACTTTTAATTCATATTTGGATTTTAAATTCACAAAAAGTTTTTCCAATCCATCACGATACTGATTTTTAAATTCATAATAACCTAGATAGTGACCATCAATTTGAATATGGACTGAAGTATATTTAATCGAATTTTGACTTTCCTCAATCGAATTTAGCTCACAAAAAGCGGCCGATCCCATTTTAACTAAAATTCCTTTCATGGTTACCTGAATCCCTTTTCCTACTACTTCTTCAAAATTATCAACCTTAAGGATTTTATTCTCAGGTAACGATTCATACAACATTCGACTTAAAGGATGGTTAGAAGCTCGTAGCCCGTTTTTTATTAAATCTAGTTGATCACTAGTAGCTACTTGACCATGATAGGTAATAGCTGCTTTTTTATTGGTTGTAATCGTTCCTGTTTTATCGAATACTATTGTGTCGACCGCAGCTAGTTGTTCAATCACCAAAGCATTTTTGAGATAAAACTTTTGCTTGCCCACAATGCGTAGAATATTACCCACTGTGAAAGGTGCGGTCAAAGCCAAAGCACAAGGACAGGCCACAATCAACACCGCTGTAAAGACATTGAATGCCGTTTTGGTATCAATAAATATCCAATAACCAAAGGATGCAAACGCGATCAGTAGTAATAAAGGGGTGAAATATCGGCTAATAGTATCAGTAATACTCTTATGTCTTTGATCTACCGTTTTCTGAAAAACATCATTACTCCACAGTTGCGTTAAATAACTTTGAGAGACAGAATGTAAAACCTGCATTTCGATTACTTTCCCCATTTGCTTTCCACCTGCAAAAATTTTATCGCCTACTTTTTTTGTTACAGGAACAGCTTCTCCTGTCACAAAACTGTAATCAATAGAAGCACTCTCGCTCATCAATAATCCGTCCACCGGAATTAACTCTTGATTTCGAATTAAAAGACGGTCACCTTTTTCTATTTCATATACTGGGATATTTTCCTCTTTAAGTCCCTCTCCTATTTTAGTTATCGCAATCGGAAAATAAGATTTAAAATCTCTTTCAAAATTCAAAAACTTATAAGTCTTCATTTGGAATGATTTCCCCAAAAGCATAAAGAATATTAGTCCAGTTAAGCTATCAAAAAAGCCAGATCCGTAGTCAAAACCAATATCGACTGCGCTACGCACAAACATAACAATGATTCCAAGTGCAATAGGGACATCGATATTAAGCAAACCTGATTTGATACTTTTATAAGCTGAAACATAATAGCCACTTGCAGAATATAAAAAGGAAGGCAAAGACAATACAAAAATTAACCCTCTAAAGAAAGGTTTATAGGTATCTAGCCAAAATTCTCCTAATTCGAAATATTCTGGAAAAGAAAGTAACATTATATTTCCGAAACAAAAGAATGCTACCCCTAACTTGTAGGTCAAACTTCTGTCTATATTATTCTCTCCTGTCTCATAATTCTCAAGAGTTATGTAGGGCTCATAACCTATTCTACTTAGTAAAAGCACAATGGATTTTAAACTTACAGCAGTTTTATCGTAAACTATACGTACTGTTTTTTGATTGAAATTAACTTGTGAACTGTTAATTCCTTTTTCTAATCTTTGTAAGTTCTCTAGAATCCAAATACAGGAGCTACAATGAATATGCGGAATACTCAGTGAAACGATTGCGGTTTGGTCTTCTTCAAATTCTAATAATTTAGAAACGATTTGGTCATTGTCCAAAAAGTCATACTTGCCTTGAATGTCTAAGGGGGTTGCTCCAGGGGAATTTTCAAAATCATAATAGCAGGTCATATCATTGACAGAAAAGATTTCGTACACGGTTTTACAACCGCTGCAACAAAAACTTTTATCATCAAAAACAATCTCATCTTCTTTTATAATCTCTAATCCACAATGGAAACAATTTAATGTATCCATAATTTACTCATTTACCTGCTGCAAAGTTCCTCAATGATTGTTGTGCAAACTATGACATTTGTCATATAAATTGTTAATTTTGAGAATCAAACAATAAAACACCAGGTAATGAGCAAATGTGAACAATGTATCGTTAGAGAATTCAGCTCCCTTAAGGCGTTGAATAAAAATGAACTTTTGCAAATTGCTGACTGCAAAACATCTTATAGTGTTAAAAAAGGACAACTTTTATTTGAAGAGGGTGAAGCTGTCAATGGAATTTATTGTATAAAGGCCGGCGTTTGTAAATTATCCAAACTAAGTGCCAATGGTAAAGATCAAATTGTCAAATTAATGAAACCAGGTGAATTATTGGGACAACGCTCCATGATAAGTGATGAGCCAGCTAATTTGAGTGCAGTTGCACTAGAGGATATGGAAGTTTGTTTTATTCCAAAAACCGAAATCTTAGGCTTCTTTGATAATAATAATAAGTTCTCAATGAATGTAATGAAAAGCATTTGCGGAGATTTAAAAGATGCAGATGATCATACAGTCTCTATGGCTCAAAAATCTGTAAAAGCAAGATTAGCAGAGACATTACTCTATCTAGAATCACAATTTGGAAAAAATGACGATGGATCACTACACATTCAGCTGTCTCGAGATGAACTTGGCGGAATGATAGGTACTGCTACCGAAAGTTGCATTCGACTATTATCCGATTTTAAAAAATTAAATTTAATAGAATTAGATGGTAAAAAAATTATTCTAAAAGATTTGAAAGGGTTACAAAAAATGGCCGATTAAATTATGATTTGCTTTATATAAAAAAACCATTAAAAAATAAGCATGCTGAGCAGTTTTATGCTCAATTACCTTATTTTTTAATGGCTTTTTATTTCTGTATCGTTGCTACTAAGATGCTTGCGCTAGTTCTGGAATTTCAATTTCTTGCAAAAGTCCTTCGTAGAAATACAATTGTTGTATCGTTTGCTTATTATTCTCTGGTAATACACTAGCATTCTTAAACAAATCCTGGTAGTACTGAACGCCACTAAGCATATTCTGCTTAAATGTTTTCCATTTTTTTACCTGTCCAGCAGAAATTGTTTCAGAAAAATCAGCAATTTCATTTCGTAAATAATCAACGTACATCTTTAATTCATTGATAAATAAGTTTGGACGATTAGGTTCGGTCAATACAGAAGTATGCCCATATATATGTCCAACCATATCATGTAATGAGACTTCATGATCAAAATAAGCAAGGTTTGGTCCAGGACATACAACTACTCCTTGTTTTTGTCCCTTGATGGCAATATCATTTTCAAGGTACGAAGCATTAGCAAGTCCTACACACAAGCAGGATTTATCTGTAATTGTTATTTTACGTTTTTCAAACGTTTCTGGAGATAAGCTTTCCTTTTGAGCTTCTAATTCTTCTAATTTTAAATCTTGGTACTTTTTTGATGCCGAACACATGCCTTTTGCACCGTATTCTTTGCTCAATGCCAAGAACTTTTTTGGGCAAGAACTTCCTGCCACTTCTTCATCGATGCGTTTTTGCTTGTAAAACTCATTTGTAGTTCCTTTGACCGCATTAAACGGAATTCCTAATGGCGAAATATTACTTAGATAAAAATCAGACTCTTTCGCTTTCGCTAGCAATAATCTTGTTTCAGGATCTACAGAAGTCGCCTCAGGAACTAATAGAAATGGAGATCCCCAGCCAATAGAATCCAATTGGTACTGCTCCAGTAAAAAATCATGTTCTTGAGCCGTTCCTACTCCACCTTGAGCAGTAATCAAAAGTTCTAACGGCTGATCTGGAAAATGCTTACCTTTTATAGTCAAGGCTTTCACCATCAGTTCGTGTGCAGATTGAATCAGCTGCGATTTCTTTTCTTTAAATTCCTCCAAAATGGGTCCTAGCAGTAAACCTTCAGTAGCAAATGCATGTCCACCACAATTTAAGCCCGATTCAATACGGTATTCAGAAACCCATAATCCTTTTTTGGCCAAAAAATTTCCTTGAATCATAGCCGATCGAAAATCACTTACCTTCAAAACTATTTTTTTTCCTAATTCATCTTTCTCATTCGGATAAAAACAATCAAAATTCTCAAAATAGCTGTATAATCTAGGGTTCATACCTGCAGATAAAATCACTGATGAAGACAAATTGCTGTTTGCAAAACCACGCAATGAAGCATGCGCATCGTTAAATTCTATTGGCAGTTGCTCATCTTTATCAAAATTATCCTTATCAACTTTGGTCATGATATTTACATCAATCGCACCGGGAGTCAAATGGTTTTCGAGATAATTTATAATGGCATCTTTTCCCTCATCCATCAGGTTTTGAAGTCCAATTTTCAAGTCAGATGTTTGTGGCAACATATCCAAATAATTGGTCAAAACTACTTTACTTTCGGCCAAATCTTGTTTAAAGTCATTGAATTTTTGCTTTACAATTGTATCCATCAGATTCAAATATGCCGTTACCCTCTCGGCACGATAATCCTGCATTTTTTGAGTAATCTCTTTGTATTTCAAATTGAATTTCTGACTGTAGTGACGATTCATCTTTTCGATTAAATCATCATCGACAATAGAAACCACTGATGAAATTCCGTAATGTGCTACCCGAATCGGGCTATCAATAGTATAACCCAAACCCATAACTGGAATGTGAAAACTGTGAGGAGATTTAGTATTTATCATTCGTTCTATATTTAAATTAATCATTTAGCGGAACAAATTTCGATAATCAACTCCGTTTAAAACATGATAAATGTCAGTATCACATTTGCTAGCCATTATTAGGAGCAGAACGAATTCATTTTCAAAACAACGATCCCTCCTACTTTCGGCTATATCTCTCCGTCCCAGATTACCTCATTTTCATCCATCACGTACCGTTTAGGACTATGAGGATAACGCCTCAATTAGGGCTATCTATTACATTCTTATTTTCAAAACAACCACACATTTAGTCACCTGAATAAACTTGTTAATATCACCAAAAGTGGGTATTGTATCTCCCTTATAAAGAAAGTACGTTTACAACACTATTAACCACAACCCCTAAAAATGAAAATTACCAATCGATTGCTCTCGCTAGGTCTAGCAGTACTTTTTTTAGCCTCTTGTTCTTCTGGCGAAGATGCTGCCCCAGAGGTGACATTTACCGCCATGACAACTAATAAAACAGATGTTTTTATCGACCAACCAATCACTATTACAGTTGATGGAACAGGATATACAGATGTGAATTTAACGTCTTCCAACAGTAAAATTAAAATCACCAAACTGTCAACTACGACCTATGAAGTATCAAGTACTGCTCCAACTTCGGCAGTAGTTTACGCAGAACTAAAGAATAATTCATCTACTAAAACAAAATCTGTTGACGTGAATTTTGCATCACATGGAATTTTAAATTTCAAAACGGCAGAAGGAATCACCATTAATGTTGATACTTCAGATAAAATCCTAAGATTGCTCGGTGAAGCTGAAGTAAAAACGGACTTAGCCGGAACTACTCCAGTCGAAAACTGGGAATATCCTTCCAAAGGAATTAGTTTTATTGTAATCAAAAGTTCCAAGCTTGTTACAGTTGCCAAAGTAAATACTAGCAACTTTTATGCCTTGCAAACGGATGGAATTACAAAAGTCTACTACACCAAGTATCCTTACGAAATTGGAAACGAATGGAAATTAGACCTTGCTACTGCGACAATGACGCAGGTAATTGCAAAATACGGCACTGATTACACCAAATCAAGCAGTACTACTACGACCTTAAGAAACTATAAATACACAATTGATTCTCAAAAAGCCTATTTCTATTTCTACTCCGATAGCGAAGACGATTACACCGGAAAAACAATTCGTTCTTTAGTAATTGATTAAAAAAAGCAAAGCCCCGAAAATTTCGGGGCTTTGCTTTTTTTAGTATAAAATAGAATCGGTATTCTTCTTAGCCGTTTTTAATTTTGTTTGATAGTACTTCTTGTATTTTGGTTTTGACACCATTTGATCAACTCGATACAATTGCCAGTATAGTTTTTCTTGTACCTCTTCCCAATCTTTAATCTGTTTATACGGAAAAGCCGATTGAGACTTTCCTGTAAAAGGTACTAAAAAATCGATTGCTTTAAAAATGCTTCTTCCGTCTTCTGACTTAGCATCTAGCAAATCTATATCAACTAATAAACCTATTTGTCGCATGTCCAAAAAGTGGGTCAAATTAAAGGTCGAATAACCAAAAGCGGTCGTTCTCTCCAGCTCTAACGGCTGCGAGCCATCGGGCTGAATTTGGCTAAACAATCTATTTTGTGGAAAATCTGAAACTATTTTTCTTGTTAGATCTTCGTTACCTATAAATAGTGCGTAACGGGCTAGCTGAATATCAAATGCTGTACCATGATTGTTTTTTGCTTCTTGCTCTTCTTTGGCTACAGGCGCTGTTAGCAACCAATTGACATAAGCTGTAAACCATTCCTTCACTGCAATTTGATCAGCAGATGTAAATGACTTTGATTTTTTAAGCAGTTCAACGCCATCCAGCATTTCTAAAAAAGAATAGGTATCCAAAACGCCTTCACCTCTACCCAATCCGTTACGAATACCAGGAATTGTTTGTCCATAATTCATATTCGGATTCATTTTAGTGCCCTCATTAAAAAACCATATACGTAAATTTTCTACTGCTTTTTGAGCATATTTTTCGTCTGACGTGATGTAATACGCTAGAGAAAGAATTTCTACACTTTTGGCAAAATCACCAAGTGGGTAACGGTCTAATTTTTCAATCTCAGGGTTTGATACACCATCTTTCCTGATGTAAGGTAAGCCATCTGCTTTGGTCGGATCGGGCCACCAGTAGCGCCCTATGCTCATGTAATCATGCTTGTCTCCGCTAGAAGGCGTCATTTCTTTATCGACAACTGTAGTGATCGCTTCTCCTAATTTCTTATCAGCGGTTTTAACTATGGTTCGAATTTCCTCTGTATTGGCAACTTTTGCTTTATCCAAACTTTTAAGGTTCCAAACTACTACTTGTGCCTGCAGGCTACTGCACAAAAGAACAGTGAATGCTAGTATTGTTTTTTTCATGTTTTAAAATTAAAATTTGTGAGCGGATTAGTTAACGATTTATTTCAAATGTACTTTCAAAAATAACATTTTCAAATGTAAAATGATTTGCAAAAAACACATTAAAAGATACATCTTAATTATTCCTTTTTCATATGGATATGCGGAATACCATCTTCAAGATACATTTCACTAGATTGCACAAAACCATGAGATTCATAGAACTTTTTGAGGTATAATTGCGCTCCAATGGTTATTTGGCTTACACCATAATGATTTTCTATTCCTATAATAGATTCACGCATTAAATCATGACCCCATTTTTTATCGCGGTACTCTTGCGCGACTACCACACGCCCAATAGACGCGTATTCGTATGAAATCCCAGGCTTGAATAGTCGTGTGCAAGCCACAATTTTACCATCATATATTCCCAGTAAATGCAAGCCTTTTTTGTCTTTCCCATCTAGATCGAGATACACACAGTTTTGCTCCACTACAAACACTTCACTGCGCAGTTGCAGCATGTCATAGAGTTCATTTACCGTCAAAGCTTCAAAAGGTTTTATGTGCCAAGTTATATTCATTTATGGTGTTGTTTTTGTTATGTTTGAAAGACTTCAAAAATACTAAATGAATGTGTCTAATTAAAAGTACAATTGCTTTTTTATTTCTCTTTATTTAAATCAGTTTTTAATCACCAAAAATCGGGAACTGTAAAAATGTTTACTTATAAAATCAATGTGCACTCGTAGAGCTATTTCGGCTAAAGCCAATCACAAACGCATCTTTAAAACAGGCTAAAGCCCATTCCTATTGATATTTTATCCCATAATAATCCCAAACTAAAACTAGTCGCAAATCCCACAACCGCTGTCACATTGAGCTTATCGAAATGCTTTTATTGCAAGTGATATTCAACCGCATAAAGTCGAAAATACACAAATATCAATACTTAAACCTAAACTTAATCGAAATAACGATTGTCATATTGAGCTTGCCGAAATACTTTTTTTAAAGTAGCGTTCAACCGCATAATGTCGAAAAAAACCACAGCTAAATTTGATCTGAACACACTACCACACAATCTGAAATCCAAACGAAAATAAAATACAACTGTCACATTGAGCCTGTCGAAATGCTTTTATTTCAAGTCATATTCAACCACATAAAGTCGAAAACACACTAATATCGATACTTTAAACTTAATCGAAATAACGATTGTCACATTGAGCCTGTCGAAATGCTTTTACTTCCAATTAACTACAGCTATCTCCAAATTTGAACTGAACCCGCTGATACCAATCCTAAATCTAAACAAAAATAAAATACCATTGTCACATTGAGCCTGTCGAAATGCTTTTACTTCCAATTGACTACAACTATCTCCAAATTTGAACTGAACCCGCTAATACCCATCCTAAAATCTAAACGGAAATAAAATAACATTGTCACATTGAGCCTGTCGAAATGCTTTTTTTAAAGTAGCGTTCAACCGCATAATGTCGAAAAAAACCATTGTCAAATTTGAACTAAATATGCAAATACCCAACCTAAAACCTAAACTTAATCGAAATAACGATTGTCACATTGAGCCTGCCGAAATGCTTTTACTTCCAACTGAATACAGCTACCTCCAAATTTGAACTAAACACGCAAACACCCAACTTGATATTCAAACGAAAATCAAATACTATTGTTTGTCACATTGAGCCTGTCGAAATGCTTTTACTTCCAGTCGCGTTCAACCGTAAAATGTCGAAAGCAACCAAATCCAAACTTAAGTCGAATACACTAATACCCCACATAAAGTTCAAAAGAAAATAAACTACTATTGTCACATTGAGCCTGTCGAAATGCTTTTATTTCAAGTCATATTCAACCGCATAAAGTCGAAAATACACAAATATCAATACTTAAACCTAAACTTAATCGAAATAACGATTGTCACATTGAGCCTGTCGAAATGCTTTTTTTCCAATTCGAGATTAACCCAGAGCAATAGCGACACAAGAGTTTCCAACATCCCAAAAATCAGATGCGGAAAAATTTGTCCCATTGAAAACAGATCTTTCTGCTCTCAAAATCCAAAAAAATAAGCACAAAAAAATAGGCTGTCTTTGTGGGACAGCCTATAAGTATTATAGTTTGAGTGAATTATTTACTCAAGTACATTTTTCTTCTAGAGTACAATTCGTAGAATTGGTCGTCTTTTAAGTCATCAATAAACAAGATGCTTTCTCCTGTTGATTTCATCTCTGGCCCTAGTGCTTTGTTTACATTTGGGAATTTGCTGAAAGAGAAAACCGGTTGCTTGATTGCGTATCCTTTTAGCTGTGGGTTAAAGTCAAAGTCCGTTACTTTATTGTGACCCAACATAACTTTAGTCGCATAGTTTACATAAGGCTCGCCATATGCTTTTGCAATAAACGGAACCGTACGAGAGGCTCTTGGATTGGCTTCGATGATATATACTACATCATCCTTAACCGCAAACTGAATGTTGATTAAACCAACTGTTTTCAATCCTAAAGCAATTTTCTTAGTATGATCTTTTATTTGTTGCATCACAAACTCTCCTAGGTTGAAAGGAGGTAAAGTCGCGTTACTGTCTCCAGAGTGCACTCCACATGGTTCGATATGCTCCATGATTCCGATGATGTATACGTTTTCACCGTCGCAAATTGCATCTGCTTCTGCTTCGATCGCACCATCAAGATAATGGTCTAATAGCAATTTGTTTCCAGGAATTGTTTTTAGCAAGTTCACAACATGCTCTTCTAATTCTTGTTTGTTGATTACGATTTTCATTCCTTGACCACCTAATACGTAAGAAGGACGAATCAATAATGGGAAATCTAAAGTATCTGCAAGAGCAGAAGCTTCGTCAGCTGTTTCAGCAATTCCAAACTGAGGGAAAGGAATTTCTAATTCGGTTAACAAGTCAGAGAAACGCCCTCTATCTTCCGCTAAATCCAAAGCATCAAAACTAGTTCCGATGATTTTTACTCCGTATTTAGATAGTTTCTCAGCTAATTTTAGGGCTGTTTGACCACCTAATTGTACAATGACACCTTCTGGTTTTTCGTGTTGGATGATATCGTAGATATGCTCCCAGAAAACTGGTTCGAAATATAATTTATCTGCTGTATCAAAATCAGTAGAAACCGTTTCAGGGTTACAGTTGATCATGATGGTTTCGTAGCCACATTCTTTGGCTGCCAAAACTCCGTGTACACAAGAGTAATCAAATTCGATTCCTTGTCCAATACGGTTTGGTCCTGAACCTAGAACGATGATTTTCTTTTTGTCTGTCACAATACTTTCGTTATCTACATAACGAGTACCATCCGCTTTTTCGATTTCTGCCTCAAAAGTTGAGTAATAATAAGGTGTTTTTGCTTCAAATTCAGCTGCACACGTATCTACCAATTTGAACACACGGTTGATGTTTTTGTCCATACGCAAAGTGTGTACTTCGCTTTCTAGACATTTCATCATGTGCGCGATTTGTCTGTCTGCAAAACCTTTTTGTTTCGCTTCCAACAACAACTCTCTTGGTAAAGTGGCAATTGTATACTTGGTAATTTCTTTTTCGGTAGTATAAAGTTCTTCATATTGTTTTAAGAACCACATATCGATTTTTGTAATCTCATGGATACGACTCAACGGAATACCCATTGCGATTGCATCATATATAATGAATACACGATCCCAACTTGCATACGTTAATTTTTCAATCACTTGCTCGTAGTTGGTATTCTCTTTTCCATCAGCTCCTAGACCATTACGCTTGATTTCTAATGATTGAGTAGCTTTGTGCAATGCTTCTTGGAACGAACGTCCAATTCCCATAACCTCACCTACCGATTTCATTTGCAAACCTAAAGTTCTGTCAGACCCTTCAAATTTATCAAAATTCCAACGTGGAATTTTTACGATAACGTAATCCAATGTTGGTTCAAACAACGCCGAAGTTGATTTTGTAATTTGGTTTTGCAACTCATCTAAGTTGTATCCTAAAGCAAGTTTGGTTGCAATCTTAGCAATTGGGTACCCTGTAGCTTTAGAAGCCAAGGCAGATGAACGAGATACACGAGGATTGATTTCAATCGCAACGATATCTTCTTTTTCGTCTGGTGATACCGCAAACTGCACGTTACATCCTCCTGCAAAATTTCCGATACTACGCATCATTAAGATCGCGTAATCACGTAATTTTTGGAAAGTAGTATCTGACAATGTCATCGCTGGTGCTACTGTGATCGAATCTCCAGTATGAATTCCCATTGGGTCCATATTTTCGATCGAACAGATAATCACTACGTTGTCATTTTTATCTCTTAAAAGTTCTAGTTCATATTCTTTCCATCCCATCAACGCTTTGTCAATCAATACTTCGTGAATTGGAGAAGCTTCAAGACCTTGCGTTAATAATCTATCAAAATCTTCTGGTTTGTACACGATAGAAGCTCCAGTACCTCCTAAAGTAAATGAAGGACGAATTACTAAAGGGAAACCAAATTCTTGAGCAATTTCTTTACCTCTTAGGTATGATGTACAAATTTCTGCAGGTGCAGTAGGCACATCAATTCTTTTAAGCAATTGTTTAAACTGCTCTCTGTCTTCGGTAATATTAATGGCGTTCACATCAACACCAATCATTTTTACTCCAAAATCATTCCAAATCCCTTTTTCATCAGCTTCCAAACATAAGTTTAAAGCCGTTTGTCCACCCATTGTAGGTAAAACAGCATCAATTTGAGGATGCTCTTTAAGGATTTCGATAATTGATTTAGTAGTTAAAGGCTTCAAATAAATATGATCCGCCATAGATGGATCGGTCATAATAGTAGCTGGGTTAGAGTTTATCAAGATAACTTCTATCCCTTCCTCACGAATAGATCGTGCAGATTGAGAACCTGCATAATCAAATTCACAAGCTTGACCAATTACAATTGGACCTGAACCTATTATTAAAACGGATTTAATCGATGTGTCTTTCGGCATTTTTATATAATTAAGGTGTGATTTTATAAATGTTTTCCGGGTAATGGTCTAAAGATAAACAAGTTCTTTAAAATTTACCCGACTAGGTATAAAAAAAGGCGATACTAAAAAAAGTAACGCCTTATGCATGTTAATTAAAACATTATTTTTTGTGTCTTGGATCAGAAGATACAGTCAGTTTATGTCTTCCTTTAGCTCTTCTTCTAGCAAGAACTTTTCTTCCATTCGCAGAAGCCATTCTGTCCATAAATCCGTGCTTATTTCTTCTTTTTCTTTTCGATGGTTGAAACGTTCTTTTGCTCATTGCTTTGTATCTTTAAATCTTATTTATATGTCTTGTTGTTCTTTTGAAACCGAGTGCAAATATACAAAGACTTTTTTTTCTACCAAGCAGTTTATTAAAAATATTTTAATAATGTTTTAACTAGGTACTATTACCCCTTCAAACGAACTACATTATACACTTACAAAACTCAATTGGAAATCAAAAACAGCCTTTAAACACAGTAAAAGTACTCATAATCAGTCACTATATAGATTTGACTATTGTTTTGCTACTATACTAGTGATTTTACTATCTTTGTGGACTTAAAAATACATACAAACTTATGTTTCACAAAAATATCAAACTTATTATCGCTGGATTGATCTTAATTACTAGCGTTTGGCAATTTACAGAACACAATATTGGTAACGGAATCTTCTTGATTCTTCTCTCTATCATCCCTATATTCTTTTATTTTAAAAATGAATTCATCCTACTTGCCTTCTTAAAATTAAGAAAACAAGATTTTCCAGGAGCAACCAAAATGTTGTCCTTTATAAAGAATCCAGAAACAGCTTTGGTACAAAAACAACAAGGATACTTCAATTACCTTCACGGTATCATGCTTTCTCAAACTAATTTGACACAAGCAGAGAAGTATTTCAAAAAAGCAATCGAATTGGGATTGTCTATGGACATGGATTTAGCCGTTGCCAAACTTAACCTAGCTGGTGTAGCCATGACTAGAAGACGTAAACTAGAAGCAACCAACCTATTAAATGAAGCAAAAAGGCTTGACAAACAAAACATGCTAAAAGATCAAATCAAAATGATGAAAGATCAAATGAAAAAAATGTAGAACCTCTACCTTATATAGTAAACCACTTATGTACTTCATAAGTGGTTTTTTTATGGACTGCTGCCAAATAAATAATAGCATATGTGAAAGGACTAATTTGGGCGTAACCCTCCGTAATCCCGAAGCTTCGGGTCAGGTCGGGCTATACGTTGCAATCTTGTGGAGTATAAATGCCCGCCCCACAAGGATTTCTACTCCTATCCCTTACGTAAGATCAGTAATTTTATCAAGTATAATGTATTACTACTAGTAACGATTCTAACGTTCTCAAATTATGATGATAAGTATAAACTCAATGAGTTCTACCTGTACCATAAACACCATTAAGGATCTTAGAAAACCGATAAATCTGAATAATTAAAAACTAAAGCCGCTAGCAGTAGTTACACGCTACATCATAACTCACTTATATTTTGTAAATTAGTAAATTATGATCACAGCAAATTCAATTATCACCATGACGATATCGATACTAAGAAGCAGAAAACTCCAGCTACTAACAGTGCTTTTACTAACTGTATTTTCTTTGTATGCTTGCAAAAAGGATGAGAAGCTACCCACAGCACAAACTAGTACTCCACCTACTACCAAACAGTTCAATGACTATTGGTATAGTGGAAAAGCAGAGCTAAATAGTTATGACTTAAAACAATCGCGTTATGGAGAGATTCGAAATGGCGAAGTGGTATTGGTTTTTGTTACAGAACCTTTCTCAAACAGCAAACAAGTAAAACTAGATAAACCTGAGGATGCCGGTAATGATAATGTATCGGTAATGAAATTAAATAATGTTCGAAAATTCACCACAGGTATTTATGATTATTCGATTTTAACTTCGACTTTTACACCAATAGATTCCCAAAAATATCCCAATACTTTAAAATCGAGTACTAGCATTCAGGAATGGTGCGGTCACACCTATACGCAGCTGAATCTAAAAGGCAAAAAATACCATACTCAACAATTCTCTTACTTTGAAGCTGATGGTGATACAGAAGACGATATACCGGTAGCGATGTTAGAAGAAGAATTAATGACACGTTTAAGGCTCAATCAAGGACAATTGCCTCTTGGCGAAGTGGATATGATTTTTTCTACTATTTACAGTCGCTTTGCTTACAAAAAGTTAGAAGCTACCAAAGCTACCATCAGCAAAACCGAAACAGCAATTACATTAAAGTACAACATTCAGTATGTGTCCTATGATCGAAAACTTTCTATCGAAGTTGAAAAAGCTTTTCCGTACAAAATACTTTCTTGGACAGAAGATGATGGCGATGGGTTGATTACAGAAGTTACATTGAAAAAAAGCATTAACGAACCCTATTGGGCCCAAAAAAAACAAACTGACGAAGTAAAACGAAAAGAATTGGAATTACTGCATTAAAAATTATTATCAACCGTTATAGCGAATTAATTGTTTGAAACAACCTAATAAGTACTGCAAATAACTGCACATCCCAATTATCTTGCGGAAAAATTACTTGTATTAATATGGTTAGCGGTTCGTTAAGATGTTGTTACTAAACTATTAACTATAATTATCGTAAGAAATAAGAAAAACAAAAACATACTTTATTTAAACAACTTGTACTACATTTGATTGAAATATCGGAATGTTTCATTCAGATGATATTAACAACGATCGTACGAAAAAGAATATTTTATTTAATGAAGTAAAAAATGAAAAATAGCATTTCACTACTTGTAATTGCCGTTATATTATTTTCTTGCAAAGATAATAAAGAAGAGAAGAACGAAATCGAGCAGCCAACAACAGAACAACAAACAGAAATTTCAAATCCTGATAAAGTTGGTGATAATAATATCAACTGGGACGAAATGCCAGATTTAAAGAATATTGGTGATTATCCCTTTATAACTGCACCCGAAGGTTTAACTATATCAAATGAAAAAGAAGGACTTTCTGAATTTTTTCCTTTTGAAAAAATGCAAAATTATAACGGAGATGGATTTTTTGTCACGGAGGGAAAATTAGGTGTAATTCATTTTTCTGACAATGGATTTAATCAACGTTATTTTGACAAAAGTGTTTTAGGCTATTTTAATGATCTAGGTGCTAAAAAAATTCATGAAGGCACCATTCCCACTGTCGATAGCATTCGAGAAAAGAATAAAGAAAACATGTTTACTGGTAAACAAAGATCATTTGGCATATCGGAAGATCGCAATCCTATTACTCTTTATGCTTTTAAAAATAATGACAAAAGCTACGTGATTACAGTACAGTCAAACTCTGCTCAAGGAGAAATATTCATTATGGAATTGGAGAACTTTAGACAAACTATTAAAAAATACACCTCCAAAGAAATGTTAGATGAATTAAATGCAGATGGTAAAGCAATATTAAACATCAATTTTGAGACAGACAAAGCTACATTAAAACCGGAAGGACAAGCTATTGTAAATGAAATATATGCACTTTTATCATCTAATCAAAGTTTGGACATTTCAATTGAAGGTCATACAGACAATACGGGTTCTGCTTCAAAAAACAAACAATTATCTGATCAAAGAGCAAATACGGTCATGAATACTTTAACAGCTAAAGGTATTGACATAAAGCGTTTGAAGTCGGTTGGTTTTGGTTCAGAAAAACCTGTGGCCCCAAATGACACAGAGGCAAATAAAGCAAAAAACAGACGCGTAGAATTAGTTAAGTTTAAATAGTGAATTACAGCACAATTCTCCATTAGCTCCCTATTTATTAGTATAATCATTCAACGTCGTAAACATACTTGTGTCGTATGAGGGATAGAAACGGCATCCTTTTCTGCAGTACCTACTTTTCGGGACGGCACAGATGAGATAATGTATAGCCAGACCCGAAGTTGTGAGGAGGAACAACTAAGCAAACTGAAGGGACGTTCCTAAATAAACCACAATTTTCCAAATAAAGAAATCTTTCAGGACAACTCTATCCACAATCAAAAACTATAACTTCAATATCTCTTTTAAATCATTAAATTTGCTTTTTTCAATCCAAAAACTAAAACATGCTCGACAAGGAAGTAATCAAGTCTCATATAAAAAAGAACATTCGACTATTTAACCCATTGGACTTTTGTAATAATGGAGGCTGGGCTACTTTTGACGAGCTAGAAATAGTTGTTATAAGTGATGTTGAAAATGCACAAGGAAATCAAGTAAAAGTATCCATATTGTATAGTTGTGAATATCCTGCATCTTGTTCTTGTTTCGAAGGAAATTCAAAACCAGATTCCTTAAACAAAGAAATATTTATCAGCAAGGATGGAACTTTCGAAGTCTTGACATAAAATACAACCCGCTGATCTAAACGAATAATCCAAAAACCGTTGCTGTATTACCGAAATGATATCAACTTCCTTTGTCATTATAGCATAAAAAGTCTTTTCTAATCTTAGCATATTATCATCAAACTACTGAGTAGTCTCGTGAAGCGCACGAGGGATAGAAACGGCATCCTTTTGTACAGTCCCGCCTTTTCGGGACTGTACAAAAGATATAGTGTATAGCCCAGCCCGAAGTTGCGAGAAGGAACGACAAAGCAAACTGAAGGAACGTGCCCCAATAAAAAACCACCATTTTCTAATTAAAGAAATGGTGGTTATTGGTTATATTAAATTTTCTAGTCGATTGCTACTTTATAATTCGGATCCTCTAGAATGTTGACATCAATGATTCCTTCCGCGTTTTGCAATAGCTGACGACAATCAGGACTTAAATGACGCAAATGCAACTTTTTACCCTCTTTAGCATAACGCTCTGTAATTTTATTCACTGCATCAATCGCACTCATGTCGGCAATTTTGCTTTCTTTAAAATCTATAACTACCTCGTTAGGATCATTAAAAACATCAAACTTCTCTCCAAAAGCGGTAGTTGACGCAAAGAAAAGCGGTCCGTAGATTTCGTAATGCTTCACTCCTTGATCATCAACATATTTCTTAGCACGGATGCGTTTGGCACTTTCCCAAGCAAAAACAAGAGCCGAAATAATTACTCCGATCAAAACTGCTAGCGCCAAATTGTGCAGCATAATTGTTATCACAGCCACTAGCACTCCCACAAAAATATCTTGTTTTGGCATTTTGTTGATTATTCGAAAACTAATCCACTCAAAAGTTCCTATTGCCACCATGATCATCACCCCTACTAGCGCTGCCATTGGCAATAGCTCGATCACAGGCGCTCCTACCAATACAATTATCAAGATGGTCAATGCCGCTACAATTCCAGACAGTCGCGCTCTTGATCCTGCAGATAAGTTCACCAAAGTTTGTGCGATCATAGGACAACCACCCATACCAAAGAAGAAACCGTTTAATAAATTGGCACCACCTTGCGCGATACACTCTCTGTTTCCGCTTCCTTTTGTCCCTGTAATTTCGTCAACAAGATTCAAAGTCAACAATCCTTCGGTCAAACCTACCGATCCCATGATTAAGGCATACGGAGCAATCACTTGTAAAGTAGCCCAACTCCATTCGATATTCGGAATATGAAAAGGAGGTAAACCACCGCTTACAGACGCGATATCAGCTACTGTTTTAGTTTCGATTCCAAAACCTAAAACGATTCCAAACACTACTACAATCGCGACAAGCGAGGCCGGAATAGCTTTTGTAAATCGGGGCAATATCAATACAATTCCCACTGTCAAGGCCACTAATCCCGCCATGACATATAAAGGAGTACCAGAAAGCCACTCGGTTTGGCCATTGACCACGGTTTTGAACTGCTCTAATTGTGACATAAATATAATGACCGCCAAACCGTTTACGAATCCGTACATTACGGGTTGTGGTACTAAGCGAATAAATTTTCCGAGTTTAAAAAGTCCAACGAATATTTGAAAGACTCCCGCGAGCGCAACGGCTGCGAAGACATATTCTAGTCCGTGAGACTTCATCAAAGCGATCAAAACAATCACTGTAGCTCCTGCTCCACCCGAAACCAATCCTGGACGTCCACCAAAAATAGCGGTTACGATTCCCATGATAAAAGCAGCATACAACCCCATCAATGGAGGAAATCCTGCTAAAATTGCAAAGGATAAGGATTCTGGAATCATGGTCATTGCAACGGTTAAGCCTGCTAAAATTTCTGTTCTGTAATCTACTTTTTGGCTAAAGTCGAAAAGGTTAAAATACTGTTTCATTTTTTATTTTAAATTGAAAATCGTCCTAAAGAGACGTTTTATAAAGTGGCGCAAAGGTACTTTTTTTTAATTAAGATTAAAAGACAAAGATAAATTCAAACTCAATTCGCACATTAACAATGACTTAAGTTTATTTATAGATTACTTGTACCCAATACCATGACCTCCGACAAATAATATTTTTTACAGTCGTTTAACCAGTGATTTTTCCTTAAATTTGAAAGAGCGATGAGAGTTGACACCTACTACAAACAATTGCAATTCTCACCTACTAAAGCATGCTACAATCCTTTTTTTTAACTAAAAATAAATAGATTATGCCTTTTATAGATTACTACAAAGTCTTACAAATTGATAAAAAAGCTACCGAAGCTGAGATCAAAAAAGCGTATCGAAAAATGGCTCGTAAGTACCATCCGGATTTGAATCCTAACGATAAGGTAGCCGAACAAAAATTTAAGGAACTCAATGAAGCCAACGAGGTGTTGAGCAATCCTGAAAATCGTAAAAAATACGATCAGCACGGTGAAAATTGGGAACATGCTGACGAAATCAACAAACAGCAATCGCAGCAGAAGCAATACAGTAATGCAGGTGGCGGCTTTGGCAATGCGCAATCAGGCGGTCAAGATTATTCAGATTTTTTTGAATCTGTGTTTGGTGGTGGCGGTTCTGCTAGACAAGGTGGCGGTCAAAGATCTTATAAAGGACAAGATTACAATGCCGAATTGCAGCTAGATTTAAAAGATGTCTTTGAAGACAATAAAAGGACACTGACCGTAAACGGCAAAAACATTCGACTCACCATTCCTGCTGGTGTTGAAAACGGTCAAATCATTAAAATTCCCGGTCATGGGTCGGAAGGACAGAATGGCGGCCCAAAAGGAGATTTATACATTACATTTTCTATAAATAATGATGCCCAGTTCAAACGCGATAAAGAAAATTTGTATACTACGGTAGATCTAGATTTATATACCGCTGTATTGGGTGGCGATATCACCATTCCCACTTTTGACGGTAAGGTAAAACTAAAAGTTGCGCCAGGTACACAAAACGGAACACAGGTCAAACTGAAAGGAAAAGGTTTTCCTGTTTACAAAAAAGAAGGTCAGTTTGGTAACTTATACGTAAGCTACAATATTGCTATTCCGACTGATTTGACAGAAAAGCAAACAGAATTATTTACAGAACTCTCTAAACTATAAGATATGAGTACCGAAAATTTTATTCCACTTGATACCCTTTGCATTCACTATAAAGTTAATTTGTCTTTCTTTTATAATCTGAGCGACAGTGGCTTGATTGATATAGAAGAGATTGCAGAAATGAGTTACATTCATCAGGATTCACTACACGAAATCGAAAAAATCATACGAATGCATCAAGAATTAGACGTCAATATTGAGGGAATTGATGTTGTTTTGAACTTGCTTAAAAAAATAGACGCCCTAAAGACTGAATTGCATACAGTGCGAAATCGCCTTAGGCTCTATGAAAATTAATATCCTAAAATTAATTACTTCGCCCTAAGTTAATTTAACTAACTTAAATAAAATAAAAAGGATAAATCGCAAGCTATATAACTTCTAGCTTGCGATCTATTCTTTTTTAATTATATATTGCTTCTAAGGTGATATAAATTACCAAATTCATCATTTTACGTAATTAGCACTATTGCTTTTTCCGGGGATTATTTTTTCTCCTCTACCTTTAAGAAGCCTTGTACTACTTCTGATTTTGTTTGTTCTTCTATTGGAAAGAAAAAGCTCAGTGGCGAAAATTTAAAGTGATTGAGTACCGATGCCGTTATAAATCGTAATTCAAAGATGGAGATAGCTCTAGAGCGGAAAGCCAGTCCTAATGAAAGACTGAAACTTACCATAAAATTGACCAATCCAATGATTCCGATACCTAGTATACCCCAAATCAACATCGAGTCGGTTACTTGATAGTTGGCGCCGTACAATGCCAAAGCTAAATTTCCACTGGCGAAAGTAATGTGTCTAACATCTAAGTTCAACCATAAAAACAAACCTATAGAACCCGTACTCCCCATAAAGATTCCGAACCAAAAATTAGAAATAATACCTGCCCATTTGTGCTCGTACCACTGTGCTAGCTTCAAGGTACGTTGCTTTCCTAGTCGCTTTTTAAGTAAAGGGTGTTCTGTAATTCGAAAATATACTTGATGGTGTTTGTCTCTATTACTAATACTTCCCGAAATAATTCCGGATAAAAACAAAAATAGCCCTGCAATTGCAGCATGTAGAATAGCCAAAGAATCAACTGGACTTAAATCTGTAATTAATGTTTTCCATTTTTGTGCCGCAATATTGTAATCGAAAGCGTAATCTATCAACCAGATTCCTAGTAATGAAACCGGAAAAGCCATGATAACATTCCCGACAAAGGCTATAAATTGTGAACGGAATACACGGGCAAAAAGAATAGCAAATGCACTGTACTTCTCTGTTTTCTTACCCTTTTTAACTATTCCCGCTTCAAGTGCTTTTATGAGTGCAGAGGCAGTCATAGCGGGCTGTTTTGTGGCCAGAGTAAATCCCATGATATAAATAGCTATAAACCCAAAAGAATAATTCATACTATAAAGGAAGGCATGACCAAAGATACTTGTATCTACTTTTGACAATAACACTTTGATAATACACAAGATACCTACAATAAATCCTCCACCTAAGGCATTCTTGAACATTTTAAAATATTCTGTTCTCGTCTCGGTTATGTATTTTTCACCCGTTTTGGCTGCATGCTGTGTTATCTCGTAAGATATCAGTTGGGTACTTTCAGAAATAAACTTTCGAATATTATTTTTGAAGCAGTTGATTTTGATTAATTTCAACGAGAGTGCTATCGCATTGTTCTTCTTATCTGCTTCATTATCAACTATAAATAAGGAAATGATAAACTTAATACGCGCTAACTGCTGCCTGATTTTTAATAAATTTTGATTCACGCGCAGTGAAATTCCATATTTCGAACTGTTGTGAAAAGCCTTATCTATAAAACCTTCACAGTGTTTCAGTAGCACAAGCAATTGTGCGTAGGACTGATTGTCGGATGGAAAATAATGCTTGTCCGATTTTATAATCTCACCTCCTATTTGCAATAATTCATTTTCGAAGGCAGAAAACGGACTTTCAAAATCGTCATATTCGGGAACCATTTTGATAACTTCTGTTTCCAATGCTCTTCCACTAATACGTTGTGATATAAGGAAAGCAGCTACCGACAACTCTGAGAATACTGACTTGGACTCAATATTATCATAAATTGATTCGAATTCTAACAAGTCACACAACTCTTCAAGTTGCTCAGTCGGGATTTTGTCTACCCATATAAAATCATTAGACAAGTAGAATACTTGATTCAACACAAATTCAAGGGTATGCTTTTGTGGTTGATTAGGCAATACCTTAGCAATCAGCCTCTTTTTTACTTCAAATATAAAATCGACATCTTGCAAAATTCCTGCATCGGCAAGAATTTTATTAAATTTCCTGTCTTTTAAAATTGCTTTTATGTAGATTGAAAATTGTTGACGACAATAATCGTTTGCTTTTAAAAAAGAAATGATGTCCCGCAAATCAACGGTTAAAACTTTTTTGGGCTGCGATGGTCGAACCAGTCGTATAAGTTCTACTAGTGGTTCTAAATTATCTTCTAGATTTCTCCAAGATTCATTCTCACCAAAAGATTCATTTAATAGTGCAATTATCTGTGCTTCGCGTTTCGCTTTCAGTGATGTTCTCATAAATTATTACAATGTTTGCAAAAATTCGTATTCTATAATCTAGGTCTTTAAAAAAGTATAAAATTAGGTAACTTTTTACATTATAAAATGCACAAATAAAAACTAAAATTATTTTTTTTTATGTTATGACATCCTAAAATGCTATCTTACATCCACCTTTTAGGAGGTTTTTTAACCTAACGATTTCATATGACCATCATTATATCGCTTTGCATACTATTATTAATTGCCTATTTATTTGATTTAACCGCCAGTTTCACCAAAATACCATCAGTAATTTTACTTTTGTTGCTGGGCTGGATCGTTAAAGAAGTAACTGTTTTTTTTGATATCCCTATACCCGATCTGAGCTCTACTTTGCCGATTCTAGGTACTATAGGTTTAATATTAATTGTACTTGAAGGCGCATTAGAACTAGAACTCAACAGATCGAAGATCGGACTCATCAAAAAGTCGGTGCTCGGTGCATTGCTGCCTTTACTTGTCATGGCATTCGCTCTGGCATACGCCTTTCATTATTATGGAGGCTATGATTTTAAAACCTGTTTGACCAATGCGATTCCGTTTTGCGTAATCAGTAGTGCAATTGCGATACCTAGTGTGCGCAATTTGACCTCAGACCAAAAGGAATTCACCATTTATGAAAGCAGTATGTCTGATATTTTTGGAGTAATTTTCTTCAATTTTATTGTATATAATGTTGATTTTGGACTCGAAACATTTGGTTATTTCTCTCTAGAAATTTTGATAATTGTCATCATTTCTATCATTGCAACATTCTTACTTTCATTTTTATTAAACAAAATTGACCACCATATTAAATTTGTACCTATCATTTTATTGGTTATTTTAATTTACGAAATATCTAAAATTTTCCACCTACCCGCTTTAATTTTCATCTTGGTATTTGGTCTTGCTATTGGTAATCTAGATGAAATCACCCATCTAAAATGGACAAAAAGCTTCCGCTTAGACCTTTTAAATAAGGAAGTTGCAAAATTTAAAGAACTTACTGTTGAGGCCACATTTGTTATTAGAGCTTTATTCTTTCTGCTGTTTGGTTACTTAATCAAAACGTCCGAAATTGTTAATTCTGATACTATTCTGTGGGCACTAGCTATTGTTGCCGCTATATTTTTGCTGCGTTTTGTACAACTGCTGGCATCGAGAATGCCTATTTTCCCGCTTTTGTTTGTTGCTCCACGAGGTTTAATAACCATATTATTATTCCTTTCTATCGCTCCAGATAGCGTATTGCCGTTTGTAAACAAGTCTCTAATTATACAAGTAATCCTTTTGACTGCTATCATTATGATGATTGGTTTGATGGGAACAGCGAAGCACCGAGAAATTATTATCAAGGAAAAGCTAAAAGCAAAACGTAACAATCCAGATATTGATGTAACAGAAGAATTCTAAATATTAGAATTGCAAAATTATACAAAAGGAGCTTTAATCATTACTAGATTAAAGCTCCTTTTCTTTGTAAATCAAACCGTTACAACTAATTTTCATTACAAAATCACAGAAAACACCAAATATTTAAAGACTCTTTAACCCATCAATAAGTCCGTCAATATCTTCTATGGTATTGTAATGACTTAGTGAAATGCGAAGATTTGGCTTCTTTAGATCATCATCCGACAGCATCTCTGCGAGTACGTGCGAAGGACGTATGCTACCACTCTGGCAAGCACTTCCGCGCGAAACAGCAATACCTTTCATATCCAAATGAAACAATATCATCGCCGTTTTATCTTTCGAAAATGGTAATAAAACATTTAATATGGTAGCTATACCGACAGTTCCTCCATTAAATGTAGCATCAGGAAACGTAGTTGTAAGTTGTGCTATCAAATAGCATTTTAATGCTGCAATTTGAAGCATTTCTGCCTCTTGGTTGTCTATTGACATTGTAAGAGCTTTGGCCATACCAGCAATTTGATGCACTGGTTCTGTACCTGCACGCAGTCCTTTTTCTTGCTCTCCCCCATAAATTAAAGGCTGCAAACCTGAATTCTTTTTTACAAAAGCAAAACCAATTCCTTTGGGACCGTGAAACTTATGAGCTGAAGCAACTAGAAAATCAATCGAAATAGATTGTAGATCAATTTTGATTTTTCCTATAGATTGAACGGTATCTGAATGGAATAAAACGCCATATTCTCTACACAACATCCCTACACGCTCTAGATCCAGAATTACACCTGTCTCATTATTTACATGCATTAAACTAACTAATGTTTTGCCTTCTCCAGACAGCAGCTCTACTAAATGTGTAAGATCAATTGTACCATCTAGCTTAGTCTTAACATACTCCACCTCAATTGCAAATTCTCTTTTCAATTGTTGAATTACGTGCAGTACAGCATGATGCTCCATCCTACTAGTGATTATTCTCGTCACTTTTATATCGGTTACAGCTGCTCTCAAAATCCAATTATTAGCTTCTGTAGCTGATGATGTAAAAATAATTTCGGCTGCAGTAGCATTGATACTCTTTGCAATTGCTTTTCTAGAAAGCTCCAAAATACTTTTACTATGGCGACCCAAGCTGTGCGTAGAGGATGGATTACCATAATCTTCTAGCATAATTTTGGTCATTTCTTGTACAACTTCTGGACGAATAGAAGTAGTAGAGGCGTTATCGAGGTATATTTTTTTCATTACTGCAAAGTTATGAAATATCAATTGTGATTTCATCCCTATCTTTTGCCATTTTTTTCGCTATTTTTGTACCAAATTATAAACATAATGAAACGAATTACCAGCCTTTTGGCCATTATACTACTTATGACTAGCTGTAACGATGGAGACTTAGTTCAAGAAACTATTGATTTTGAAGATTATGACACCTACAGCTGCTCTGAGAACGATATTATCTACAAATTGAATGATAAAGAAGCTTTACTACTTGAAGTAGATTCTATTTATTTTGCAAACGATCCTACAGTTGATGGATCCCCAACAACGCTAGATATTAGCACGACTGACAATCGATTGGTTTACCGCTTTTACAATGGTACAGCAACAGCAGACAACATTTGCGAGACCATTCAGCCAGCAACTCCCACTATTCTGGACCAATGGTATGCGACTTCAGGTACAATCGAAATCATTACTACATCTAAAAAAGAAGCAGGTGAACTTACAAATAGTACCGTAATCACGGGTTACAACCACCTTATCAATTTTAAAAATGTTGTATTTTCTACTAGCAATGGCGAGTTAAAATACAGTACGCTTGCTTTTGGATCTTATGTGACAACCGCTACGACTTTACCTTTTAACTTTGAAAAAATCTTGACGCAGTGTAGTAGCTCAAATGTGATTTACGACTACAAAAGTTATGAGGCTATCATGCTTGATATCGACCCTGCATTGATTGTAAATGAAGTAACTACCGCTGGCTCACCTAGATCTGGACTTATAGGAACGACCACAAATAAATTGACTTATCGCTACTTTAAAGGCCTCTTAAGCGCTTCGTACTTCTGCAATACACAGACGCCAACAAGTCCTGTTTTAAGTGAAGAGTGGTCTGGAGTAGCAGGTGTAAGTGGTACTAGTGGAATCATCGAAGTGACTACAACTACCAACGGAACGAATGCTTTTGTACATACAATAACGCTTAAAAAAGCGACTTTAAAGAAAAGTAATAGCAGTTTTATTCTGGGAGATTCGTATGTTTTAGGAACACTTACAACGACCAAATAAACAACTTTTCAGTAGGTCAAATCAATAACAAAAGAGGCTCATTTTCCATTGAAAATGAGCCTCTTTTTTTGCTACAAAAACACGGTTTTAATTCTTACTTTGGCGAATGTAAACTTCGGTTGCACCCTGCCCGTATTTTTGATAATTGGCCTCTTGGAAATCGATATTATCATAACGGCCTAACAAAAAATCAAGCTCCGATTTCAACACGCCTTCACCCACACCATGAATAAAAACAATCTTTGGAATTCGGTTTTTTATAGCGAACTCGATATGTCTTTGAGCCGTTTCCGCCTGTATCGTTAGTATATCATAGTTTGACATTCCGCGGCTGCTTTTTACCAACTTCTCAATGTGCAAATCAAATTCCGGAGCCGGTTGTTCATTCCGATTTTTGCGTTCTTTGACAAATGAGCGTGGTTTTGGAATCTCTTTTTCCTTTTGAACGGCACCTATATTAATCCTTTTAATAGAATCATCTAAACTACTGGAATCGTTTATTTTAATCAACTCGTTGACGGAAAATGTCATCACAAATCCATCTGTAGTTTCGATCTCAACTTGCGTATTTTTGACTGCTAAAACGATTCCGTCGATTGCATCATCTAGTACTGAAACCTTATCTCCTTTATTGAACATCTTCTTCTTCTTTATTTTGATTTTTACTTGGCGTTTTGGCACTAAGTCGCATCATGCTAAACATAAATACAATAACAGCGCCTACTTTTAAATAGATGATTTCATCACCACTCCCCTTACCTAACAGCAAAACTAAAACAGCTAAAACCATTAGTACAATTTGAATAATTTTCATTTAATTTTGATCAGATTTCAAAAATAGTGAATTAAAACTAAACCATTTATTTTAACAGTTATTAGTTCTATTTTATTCGAAAAAAAAGAAGCTGATTTTAATGCTTTTTTACGCCAGAAAAAAGGATTTGTTTTATCAGTTTAAAAACTGGATTTTAATGTCCTTATTTTCGATAAAAAAAAGACAAAAGATGCAGTCACTTTTATCGAATGCAATAGGAGTTTGCATTTGTTAAATCTTATTTTAATTCTAACAGTTTATCGAAAATAGTTCGATATATTTGTAAAGCATAATTTTAAGGAAAGTCAAAAAATGCTATTACTTCATTCTACTAGTTCAAGTTCCTTTCGGCAACACATCTTTTTGTATTGTTGCTCTTGTTGCTAAAATTCATCCTTTCTTATTTTTATCACTTAACCTTTCAAATTTATAATCATGACAAAAGATCTGATTATCCAAAAAATCATTGCGCTAAAAAGTCACCTCGATATCAACTATGGTATTAAAACTTTGACAGAAACTTTTACAGAAAAATTGTTCTATACTTTATTTGACTCCAATGCAGAGTTAGATGATAGTATTGATGAACTTGAACAACTATTCAAAACAATTGCTACCATCGCCTGTAAAAAACCAGATAACCTTTGCTGTACTCTTTGGGAAAAATTTTCGATACGATTACCACATGTTTTAGAACAGCTCAATCAAGATGCTAATTTTATTCTAGAAAACGATCCTGCATCCAACAGCATAGAAGAAGTATATCTTGGCTACCCTGGTTTTTATGCCATCGCTATTTACCGCCTGAGTCATGAATTGTACATGCTAGATTTACTTTTGTTTTCTAGACTGATGAGTGAGTACGCACACAAGATCACAGGAACCGATATACACGCGGGTGCAAATATCGAATCTCCATTCTTTATTGACCATGCTACCGGAATTGTAATTGGAGAAACAACCGTTATCGAAAAATACGTAAAAATTTACCAAGGGGTAACTCTAGGAGCATTGAGTGTAAGCAAAGACATGAAAGACGCCAAGAGACATCCTACCGTGCAAGAGTATGTTTGTATCTATGCAAACGCTACCATCTTGGGTGGGGAAACTGTTATTGGAAAAAGCAGTATTGTTGGAGGAAATGCTTGGGTGACCAAATCTATTCCGCCAAGATCGATTGTATTAAACACTACCACTACCGAAGTGAAAATTAAAGAAATGAAATAAAAAAGGAAAGAGGTAGGTTTATAATTTTGCACTGTGTTCGTTTTCGTTTTTTAAATAAATCTGTAAAAAATTATCAAATTCTCTAAATTTGATACACTAGACTGATTTGCGATTCGAAATGTATCCGTTGCTACTCTCCTCTTCAAAAACAATATTATAATTACACTATTATGAAATCTCAAAAATTAATTGACTTAATCGGCAACACGCCATTAGTAGAATCAGTCAATTTAGTTAAAAATAAAAACGTAAAGTTACTTTTAAAACTCGAAGGAAATAATCCTGGAGGAAGCGTTAAAGACAGAGCTGCCTATTACATGATCAAAGGCGCTATGGATCGTGGCGAAATTAAAAAAGGAGACAAACTAATCGAAGCCACTAGTGGGAATACTGGTATTGCACTCGCGATGATAGCGCAAATATTGGGAATCGATATTGAACTCGTACTTCCTGAAAACTCAACAAAGGAACGTACCCAAACAATGCGTGCTTACGGTGCTACCGTGATCTTGACTCCTGCAGAAACAGGAATTATAGGATCTCGTGATTATGCCGATCAAAAAGTGGCCGAAGGGGGTTACATCATGCTAAACCAATTTGCAAATGATGATAACTGGAAAGCACACTACAACACAACCGGACCAGAAATTTGGAGAGATACAGAAGGCACAGTTACCCATTTTGTTTCTGCCATGGGAACGACAGGTACGATTATGGGAACTTCTACTTTTTTGAAGGAACAAAATCCAGACATCCAGATTGTAGGAGCGCAGCCAAGTGATGGTTCTCAAATTCCTGGAATTAGAAAATGGCCTCAAGAATATTTACCAAAAATTTTCGATCCGTCCAAAGTGGATCAAACAATAGACGTTTCTGAAGAAGAAGCGCGCGAAATGACCAAACGCCTCGCAACCGAAGAAGGAGTCTTTGCCGGTATGAGTAGCGGAGGATCTGTAGCAGTAGCGGTCAAAATTGCCAATCAATTGGAATCTGGTGTTATCGTAGCCATTATTTGCGACCGTGGAGACCGTTACTTATCATCTGATTTATTTGATTAAGATATGGCCAATCCCTCTATAAATTCCGACTGGGCTTATTTACAAAAATACCAGCAAGAAAATACAGCTCTACCTTCTCCTCTACCTTCCGAAAATAGAATTGTTTTCATAGGAGATTCTATAACCGAATTTTGGAGCAAAGAGCAGCCTGATTTTTTTTCTCGAAAAGAATACATCAACAGAGGTATCAGCGGACAAACGAGTCCGCAGTTGCTTTTGCGTTTTAGAGCCGATGTTATCCAATTAAAACCAAGAGCAGTTGTAATTCTCGCTGGAGGTAATGATATTGCCGGAAACACAGGCAAATCGACCTTAAAAATGATTATGGACAATATTGTTTCCATGGTCGAACTGGCAAAGGCAAACAAAATCGAAGTTTTGCTTTGTTCTGTTTTACCCTCCAACTACTTTTATTGGAACCCAACCGAAAAACCAGCCGAGACTATTATAGCTCTAAATCAACTTATCGAAAGCTACGCAACTGACAATGATATTCTGTTTGTGAATTATTACGACGCTCTAGTAGATGATAAAAAAGGATTGCCTTTGGATTATTCCGAAGATAATGTGCATCCCAATAAAAAAGGATACCTCGTCATGGAACCGATTATTACAAATGCCATCAGCACACTTGCCTTTTAATTTCTTTATTTTGAAAACAGAGAATATTTAGAAAAAGAATACAAACAGAAATAATTGCAACAAAAAAAGCCTGACAGTATACAAATAACTGTCAGGCTTCTTTTTAATATAATTTGGATCCTTATGAAATTTCAACAACTTCAAGGTCAAAAATAAGGTCTTTACCAGCCAATGGGTGATTACCATCAAGTACTACCGATTCTGGTTTTACTTCTATAACCAATAAATTCATTTCTTGTCCTTCTGGAGTTCTAGAAACCAATCCCATTCCCACTTCTGGAGCCATATCTTCAGGTAATTCACTTTTAGGAACCTCGATAATCAAATCTTCGCGAGGATCACCATAAGCATCTTCCTTAGTAATATTTATTGTTTTTTTCTCATTTACTTTCATATCAATAAGGCCTTTTTCAAAACCAGGAATCAAACTTCCTTGTCCCAAAGTAAATGCAATAGGATCTTTACCTTCAGATGTATCAAATACTTGTCCGTCTGCTAGCTTTCCTGTGTAATGTACTTTAACCGTGTTGTTTTCTTTAACTTGAGTCATATTTTTTTCAATTTGTAAAATCTTATTTTTGATTAAAAGATCTTAGTTTAAACTTAATTAGCTTGTTTATTGCAGAAACTACGCCAAAAACCCCATTTTTAAAAGAAGTATTCAAAAAATGGCTGTTTTATTCGAAAATTAAAATCGGCATCCTTCGGCAAGGGTTTCCATCAGTACAACGAGCGCTGCCTGACAGGTTCGGCAAATATGGCAGTCAAAAGAATTTAAAACATCTCAAAATGTAAGGTTTACTATATTGTAACGTCTACTTTAAAAATGACACAAAGTGCAGGAAACAGTTTAAAATGATCAAAGCTTGCTACAGCGATTTTGTACTGCGACAAAACAACTTTGATCTTTTTTTCATAACTTAACAGCTACAATAAATACCCCAAGAACCTTAATCTACAAATTCACAAAGAAAGATATGTCACAAAAAATCAAAATGTACGGTGCAGAATGGTGCCCAGATTGTCGAAGAACTAAAAGCTTTTTTACTCAGAACAATATTGAATTTGAATACATCAATCTCGATATCACTCCCGACGCTTCCAAACTGGTAGAAGAATATAATAAGGGAAAAAGAATTATTCCGACTGTGGTGATCAACGAGGCCGTGCACAGTAACCCACAAAATCATGAGCTTGCAGCTATTTTGGGAATCAACAAACAAGGAACTGTAAAATTATATGGTGCCGATTGGTGCCCCGATTGTCGCCGAGCCAAACGTTTTTTACAAGACAACCAAATCAACTTTGAGTTCATCGATGTAGAAAACACAGAAGGTGCTAGCGACTATGTGATGGAAGTTAATAAAGGCAAGCGAATCATACCAACGATTCTTGTCAATGGCACTCCCTACTCCAACCCTGACAATACAAAATTAACGGAATTACTAGAAATCGATAAAGTGACCGATACCCGCATTTATGATGTACTGATTGTAGGTGGTGGCGCATCGGGCTTGACGACTGCTATCTATGCACAAAGAGATCGTTTTGATAGCATCATTCTCGAAAAGAAAAATATTGGCGGAAATGCTTTTATCACCAAGAAAATAGAAAATTATCCGGGTTTTAAAGTAGTTTCGGGTCCCGATTTGATGGATCGTATGGAAGAGCAAGCCTCGACCTTGGGAGCAAAAATCGAAACGGGTGTCGAAATTGTTAGTATCGAGAGATCGGGTACTTTTTTTAAAGTCCATACCAAATCCGATGAATACAGAGCCAAATCGATAGTGATAAGCACCGGTAGTACGTACCGCACCCTCGGGATTCCGGGAGAGGCAGAATTAATAGGATCGGGTATTCACTACTGCGCCACTTGTGATGGTGCTTTCTACCGAGACAAGGAAGTTATTGTAATTGGGGGCGGAAATAGTGCACTCGAAGAGGGGATGTTTCTTGCTGGCTTTTGTAAAAAAGTGACAATCATACACCGAAGCGAAAAATTCTCTGCGGACGAAATATATACTGAAAAGCTAGATACTTTTAAAAATATTGAAGTCCACCTCAATAAAAAACCAAAAGAATTTATCGCCGATAGCGAAGGCAACTTTGACAAGCTAATCTATACCGATAACGAAACAAATGAAGACGGAGAAGTAAAAGCCGATGGTGTCTTTACCTTTATTGGACTGCTACCCAATACCAAAGTTTTTGAAGGATTTCTAAATCTTTCTAATAGTGGTCACATTTTGACCAAAAACCTTAATCAAACTAGTGTTGAAGGGATTTTTGCCGCTGGTGATTGTCGTTTTGGCGCGATTGCACAAGTTGCTGCCGCCACAGGTGAAGGTGTGGTTGCGAGCTACGGAATTAAAGAATATCTAAAAAAATAAAATTTCGACCATTTTATATTAAACCTCGTTTTCTACAACGAGGTTTTTTTATGTATAGTATCAAACAGAATAATTGATTTGTAAGAATAATTAAATATTTTGTGGTAAATTCACGTTTTCAGAAAATTCAGCTCAAAAAATAATATCAGTAATAAAATGGGAATATTTAACTTTTTTAAAAAGAAAGATTAGTTGCAAGAATCCAATCAAAAAGAGGAAGATAGAACAGCACCTTATCTAGGTGATTTGGATAAAACAAATACACTTTTGCAACTCGTACAAATTCCGCAGGAAGAAAGAGATGAGAACTGGAGTACATCATTTTTATCTAACCTATCAAAGGCCAGTTTTTGTTGTGGTGAACCACAGATAATCACTGGACCAGATGGTTTCCCTTATTTTCAGTTATTTTTACCTGAACCTAACAAAAGCTTTCAATGTTTTGTAATAGAAAATATGAAAGATGATTTTTTACTTGAGTCAGGATTTGGAGTAGTAATAAATCCAACCGACTCGAGCGCAGACTGGGTGCTTTCCCATGGAGATATTTTAAATTTACATTTGAACAATTCATTTTATATTACCGAAAAAACACCGTTTTCTAAAGACACTAATGACGAAACTATCTCTGAAAATGAAGAAGTAATAATTGGACAACCTTCAGAAAAAATATTGCCTCGTACTGCAAGAAAACTTCTAAGAGAATATTTAAAACTGAATGGTGTTGACACTCCAAAAGTTGTATTATTAATGAGACATCAAAAAGATGATAAAAAAGCTTCACAGGATCTAGTATTTAATGTGACACCAAATAATTTTGAAAATGCAGAGCATTATAGGATAGTAATGCAAACTATGGCTTGGTATCTACCGAGGCATTACTCTTTTGTAGGAATGGACGAAAAATCTTTAGGCAATGGATTTGAAGATTTGTAGATATGGTATAACGTTTGAAATGATTAGTATTTCAACAAATGAACTACAATTTTAAAATTAGAATTAAAATTGTAGTACTTATTTAGTACGATTTGTATTTTAGCCCAATTTTATCGTTTATAAATTTTTCGATCTAAATTATTTACCTTAAGCGCTATAACATTAGCTGTAAAAATCAAATCAAATATGAATGGAGAGACACAACTAGAATTACTTTTAAAAACAATGAAGCCAAAGAAAAATGAAGGCGAATTTGTATTTTGCAAAGTTGAGAATTTGGATAATTTAAATTTGTCTGATATTTTAATGTTCTTTAGGGAAGAAGAAAGTATTACCATTATTCTGAAAAAAGAAATTGCAGATCAGTTAAATTTGGAGTATTCGATGATTGCTTCGTGGATTACTTTAACTGTTCATTCCTCTTTGGAAGCCGTTGGACTAACTGCAGCGTTCTCAAAGGCTTTGACCGAAGAAGAAATTAGTTGTAATGTTGTTGCAGGATTTTATCACGATCATATATTTGTAGCTACAAAAGATGCCCAAAGAGCAATGATTGTTCTAAATAAATTCTCTGAATAAGAGAGATGAATTTTAATCGAAATTACAAGGATAGCCGTACTAATTAACTTATAACTTTACCTATATTTGCCGTCATAAAACGCGCTAGTATTAATAAAGCATTTCAACTATTTGCTTGTTAGTAATTATAAAGTGCGTAAAACATTCGATAATTACAATCATTAAAATTGTTGATACTCTATAGTATGCAATATCCCTAAAACGCAAATGAAAACAAAACTACTCTTACTTTTTGCCCTAATTTTGGGTATCAATTGTTACTCACAAATTTCTTTTGATAAAGGTTATTTTATTGATAATAGAGATCAAAAAATAAATTGCTTAATCAAAAATATGGATTGGAAAAACAATCCTACCGAATTTGAATATAAATTGGCGGAGAATAGTGAATCCAAAATTACACTTATCAAATCAATTAAAGAATTCAGTATTGATTCTGTTTCGAAGTACATACGCAGGACTGTAAAAATAGACCGTTCAAGCGATAACATTACCTATCTCAGTGCTGATAAAAATCCTGTATTTCAAGAGGAAGACCTGCTTTTAAAAGTTTTAGTTGAAGGTGAAGCAAACTTATATCAGTATGCTGAAAATAATTTGATTAGATATTTTTACAGTAAAAATGATAGTGGAGTTCAACAATTGATTCATAAGAGGTACAAAAACACTGAGCACAAATTTGGGGAAAATAACGAATTTAGAAAACAACTTTGGATAGAGTTAAATTGCCCTACTTTCAAAACTTCAAAAATTGAAAAGGTTAGTTATAAAAAGAATGATCTGGTTCGGTATTTTATCGATTTCAATGGATGTAATAATAAGGAGTTTACCAGTTTTGAAGTAAAAGAAAAAAAAGATCTTTTTAATTTGACCGTTAGACCTCGTATTAACAGTTCATCGGCAGACGCACAAGTGCAATATGAAGACAAAAGATACGTGGATTTTGGTAATAATACAGGGTTGGGTCTAGGAATTGAGGCCGAATTTATTTTACCTTTTAATAAAAATAAATGGGCAATAACTTTTGAGCCAACTTTGAGGAATTATAAATCTGAAAAAACTATAAACGCGGACTATGTAATCGAAGGAAAATTAACCGCAAAGATTACTTATTCATCTATTGAATTTCCAGTTAGTTTACGTCATTACTTTTTTCTTAACGAGAATTCAAAACTTTTCGTCAACGCTTCTTACATTGTTGAATTAAGTTCCAATTCCTCAATAAAGTATCAGAGACCTGATGGAACTAATTTTACAGACCTAAAAATAAATACAAGAGGTAACATTGGTTTAGGACTGGGTTACAAATACAAGGATCGTTACAGCACGGAGATTCGATTACACACCACTCGTGAACTGTTGGGAGATGAGCGATTATGGTTTTCAGATTACAATTCGATGTCCTTAATATTTGGATATTCATTTTTTTAACAAGCGGCTCTGTAGTAGCTATTCATAAAAATACATACATTTTAACGAAAGAGGCCTCAACGGTCTCTTTTTTTATTGTGAGTTATGCCTAATTTTACTTGGGTCTTTTATAGCAAAAGTCACAACTACTTCCCTCCCATCGAGCAAATATAAAACAGCACAATTAATATTTTGAAAACAATCATAATCAACTAAATCAATTAAAACTCAAAATACTACGCATGAATTGTAAGTACACTGCGTCTATATATATAGTGCTAAAGTAAACGTTAACCATACTTATGAAATTATAAATTATGAAAAAGAGTTTATTACTAATTTTTCTAATCGCAAATTTACTGCGATTGTCTGCTCATACAGTCGGACACGGAACACCACTCAAAGAATGGAACTTTACAACCGATGCACCATCCATTGAAGCTGATTTTTTGAAATCGGACAAAAACAACGTTTGGCTGATCGACCGTAATCACATGATAAAGACCTATCCCATATCTGATTTTAGCAGTGAAGATCAAAAATATATTAAAGATACAACTGCTTTTATTCATTCATTAAATGCTACTCAAACTATAACAGAACCTGCCTTCTCTTATTTAAATTTAGCGCTTATTCTTTTTGGCGGTGTCCTTCTATCATTCTCATTAATCCAATTGTTTAAGCAGAAAAGGATTGTTCACTTGTCGTATGGTTGTATTGGTGCTGCTATCCTTTTGTTTGCTTCCTGCAAGAACAATAATACTAACAAAACAAGCATACTTACTACTGTTCCAGAAAACGATTTGACCTTGATGCGTGCTTTTTTCGAAAAATTTGAAGGCGTTACCACACATTCAGACGATGATTTTTTATACATCTCATCAAATGGCTTGCCTTCGCATGATATGATGGTAGGCATCACCAACTGGCAACAACAAGTTCCTATTAATCAGAACTATACAGGGACTAACAGTTGGGCCATTCCTCTGCATCCCAAAATGGCTGAAAATCCGTTATCTACAAAAACCAATTTGTTAAAAGGTGCCATAGCAGTAGCTGTAAACGGAATTCCGATTTTCAACCCCTTAAATAACCGAGGCGAAGATACCAATGCAATAGGTGAATTAGACCAATGGGGCGGACATTGTGGCCGGGCAGATGATTACCACTACCATTTGCCACCTTTGCATTTGCAGGATCAAGTAGGCAAAGGAAATCCTATTGCGTACGCGATGGATGGTTTTCCTGTATATGGTGAAAAAACCAAACAACTAGACGAATACTTAGGAAAGCTAAATAAAGACGGCTCCTATGAATACCACACCATTAAGGAGTATCCTTATTTTATTGCAAGCATGAGAGGAGAGGTGAAATTAGATCCGAATACACAAGCGCCAGAAAATCAAGTCTCACCACAACCCAGAACACAAGAGTTAAGACCCGCATTGAAGCCACTGCGTGGCGCCAAAATTACTAACTTCACCTCTTTGGGAACAAATGCTTATGAATTAACCTATATTTTAGATTCAAAAAGCTATGTTATCAAATACAATTGGGACAACTCTGATCAATATACTTATGAGTTTATATATCCTAATGGTACTAAAAAAATTGAAAATTACAAACCTAGAAAATAATGAAAACTATAAAATATTTACTTCCGGTTCTACTCCTAACTGTTTTATCATGTAAAGACAGTAGAAGTAATTTGACTAATGTCAATCATGACCATTTCAAAACTGTAAATCCCAGTTTTAAATTAACCAGTAAAGCGATAGAAAATGGCGAATTACTGGACGCTTTTAAATGTGAAGAAAAAGTCGAAGGTGTCGAAAACTCAATACCATTGGCTTGGGAGAATGTTCCTGCAGGTACAAAATCGTTGGCAGTTGTTATGTATCACTATCCCAAAAAAGACGATAAGACCGAAATTAACTCTTATTTGTTACTGTGGAATATTGATCCTACTATTACTGAGATTCCGTATAAAATGGCCAATAATGGTAGTTGGTATATGGGAGCTAACAAGGATGGTAATGCGATTTCTTATACATCGCCATGTTCCCAAGGAAAGGGCAAGCACACTTATACAATTGCTTTGTATGCCTTGGCAGAAGTGCCAGTTGCTTTACCAAAAAGCAGCTCCGTAGAAGTCGATTACAACAAATTTATGAATGCGATTGGAGCAACAAAAATTATTGACAGAACCACATTAACATTTACAGACACTAAAATATAAAAGATATGAAAAATGTTTATAAGATAATTACAACTGTAGCGATTGCAATTACTGTACTTACTTCTTGTAAAAACAGTACGAAAACCGTCCAATCTGGTCTTGAAAGTTATAAAGGAACAGCAAGTGTATCTCAAGGTCCTGCTGAAGTTTTGACTGAAAACATATTTGAATGCGAACGCGGACGAAAAGCACCTATGGGGAAATCTACTGCAGTAGACGGTAGCATTTGGACTGTACCAGCAGTCGTTAATTTTACAGATAATACATTTCCATTTGCCTCAGATTTGTACAATCCCTGCACAAAGGTTACCTATAAGTCTGCCCAAGAAGCTTTACAAGCTCTCGACGGATCTGATGTAATCGAAGTGGATGATGATGGCGAAATTATTACTGCCTTTGTATTTGCAGATAACTACTTTGAAATGTATATCAACGGCGTTCCGGTTGCAAAAGACAATGTTCCGTTTACAGAATTTAATTCGAATATTGTTCGCTTTAAGGTAAGCAGGCCTTTTACGATTGCAATGAAATTGGTCGATTGGGAAGAAAATAGTGGTCTGGGCTCTGAGAGTAATAGAGGAAAAGCTTTCCATCCCGGAGACGGCGGAATGGTAGCTGTATTTAAAGATGCAAAGAATGAAATAATCGCTACAACCAATTCCGGTTGGAAAGCGCAAACCTTCTATACCGCTCCAATAAAAGATCTTGCTTGTGTTACAGAAAAAGGACCGTTACGTTTAAGTGAAAATTGCAATACAAAAGATTCTGATGATGCCGCTACCTATTACGCATTACATTGGAAAACACCGTCTAACTGGCAAAATGAAGCATTTGACGATAGCGATTGGCCTAATGCAACTGAATTTACAAATGAAACAATTGGGGTAGATAATAAGCCATCCTATACCAATTTTACCGATATTTTTGATAATGCAAATGAGGATGCAAAATTTATTTGGTCAACAAATGTAATTTTAGACAATGAAGTCATCGTTCGCCATACGGTAAAATAAAAAAGACCATTTATAATTAGATCTGAAATATATTAAGGAAACTGCGCTAGTTATTTATTTGATAATATGGGGAATAGCATCTATATAAGATGAAGTCACTTAAAAAATTACAATTGTGAATGAACGATAAAAGAGGCTATGAAGCCTCTTTTTTTATGCTTATTTATTTTGCAGTGTATAGATAAATTCTTTAAATATTAATTATTATAAATTTATAAGTTAACCACTATTTTGTAAGAATAAATTCTATATTTGAATTTTTGAAAAAGCACCTGACTCAGTATTATTTGAACTGATTTTGGAAACTCAATTATCAAAAATTTCGACTCACCAAATAGCCACAAATACCACCTTGGCTTAGCGTTGAAAAATTTGGAAAAGCATAGAAACCGAATGAAAAATAATGCTTTACTGCAACTCATAGTGGGTACAACAATAAATAATTTTAAATTTAAAAAGAATGAAAAGAACTTTCAAAATTTTGTCAATTGCTTTTGCTATTTCAATTACGTTATCATCTTGTTTTACTTACACAAGCGTAGTTGGTAAGGGTGCTCAAGGTAGCACTGAAGTTACAAAATGGAACCATTACGTAATTGGTGGATTAGCACCTGTTGGAGTTTCTGATTCTAACGCAATGGCTGACGGTGCTACTGATTACACAATAGTTACTAAACAAAGTTTTGTAAATGGTTTAATAGCTGCATTAACTTTCAGTATATATACCCCAACTACAACAACTGTTACAAAATAGCAAACCTACGGCGGTTGTAGTAAAATATAGCCGCCTGCTTTTAAAACTAAATGAAAAAAATTATCTTTTACCCCGCTCTAATTGTCCTTTTATTTTTACTCTACATTGTTACCAATATTTTTCTATACCATTTCGAAAATTTGAATAACTATGGTAATGGATTTTTGATTGGAAAATTAGCACTGCTACTTATTTTTGGTATAATAGTATATAAAACCAACCCATTCAACAACAAATAAATTAATTACATATTAGTGCATTAGCATATTAGTTTGTAATCTACCTCAATTTCTTTTTTTTGATCACCATTTACATTGCCAGCAGTTACTCAACTACTCCACCGTTTAAGTTTCGAAATACGTACTTTTGCCTTTTAAAAGTGTTTTCTAATTATGTTTTCTAAAGCAAAATTTAAAGAATGGTTTGATCGCTATAAATATGCAGAGTTGGCTGCAACTAGCACTGCTTTGCTATGCTCACAACTGAGCTACTTTTTTGATGGCATAAGCACAGCCTACTTAATTACTTTGTCCGAATATATTGCTTTTTATGGTGTAATTCTTTTTATGTCATATTATCAATTAAAGAAGAATGCCAAGGCGGCTCAGCAAATTATTGCTAAAGCTGCTGTGGCTAACTTATTTAAAAATTTACTTTTAGAATTTGGCTATCCGGCCTTACTCGATATACTATTTTTTCGCCCGTTTTGTATGTATTGGCTTCCTATACTTACTGGTAATGCGGTACTTGGTATTCTAGCAGGTAAATTGTGTGCTGACATTCTATTTTATTTTTTAACTATTGTAAACTATGAATTGATAGTTTCTAAGAATAAATAATAACAACCAACACCATTTACTCCCAGCTCCCCTGCCCCCGATTGAAGCGGAAAACCCGCAGTAATGTTGACATTGTACTAGTTGCTTGTAAAGAGCGACTCCCGATACTTCGGGAAAAGCTCCTTTACTAACGTACTAGTACAGCCAACACTACGAGGATTTGTAACGGAAAGCGGGATTATGGCCCTAACACAACAAAACTTGCATTTGATTGTAATTATCTACATCATCTAGACAAATTTGTGACCAATTCTATTTGTAAATAGCATAACTAATGAACTTGATACAATAGAACTATTAAAAATTAAATAAATTTTGCTAAGTTTTTGAAAATATTTCGCAATTTGAATTTAAAAAAGCGAACAAACCCTTATTTTTGCGCCATGGGTAGAAAAATTACAGACAAAGTTGTCTTTCATCAGATAAAAGTCCTTGATGCAGGTGCAAAAGGCGTTTCGGTTGCTAAGGCTCCCGATGGTAAGGTCGTATTCATTCCTAATGTAGTGCCTGGGGATGTAGTAGATGTGCAAACATTTAAAAAGCGTAAGGCATATTATGAAGGAAAGGCAGTGAAATTTCACGAATTTTCTGAGCATCGTGTGGAGCCAGTTTGCGAGCACTTTGGTGTTTGTGGCGGTTGCAAATGGCAAAATATGAATTACAACCAACAATTGTTTTACAAACAAAATGAAGTACTTAACCATTTGCAACGCATTGGTAAAGTTGAATTACCTGAATTTGAACCTATATTAGGATCGGAAAAGAAATTCTTTTACCGCAATAAAATGGAGTTTTCGTTCTCTAACAGCCGATGGTTGACTGAGGCTGAAATTGGCAGCACAGAAGATTTAGGAAACAGAAACGCACTTGGATTTCATATCCCGAAAATGTGGGACAAGATTCTAGACATCAACAAATGTCATTTACAGGAAGATCCGTCAAATGCAATACGTAATGAAATTCGCGATTTTGCAAATGCAAATGATTTGACATTCTTTAATCCTAGAGAACATTCTGGATTGTTGCGAACGGTAATGTTGCGTACAGCCTCTACTGGCGAAATTATGTTGTTAATTCAGTTCTTTGAAGATGACAAAGCTAAAAGAGAATTGATCTTGGATCATTTAGATATTACTTTTCCTGAAATCACTTCATTGCTTTATGTGATTAATAATAAAGCAAATGATACTTTGTATGACACCAACGTGCAATTGTACAAAGGTCGTGACTATATTTTGGAAGAAATGGAAGGATTAAAATTTAGTATCAATGCTAAATCATTCTATCAAACTAATTCTGATCAAGCCTATGAATTATACAAAATAACTCGTGACTTTGCAGGATTGACTGGTGAAGAATTGGTATATGACTTGTATACAGGTACTGGAACGATTGCTCAATTTGTTTCGAAAAAAGCAAAGAAAGTAATAGGTGTCGAAAGTGTGCCTGATGCGATCAAGGACGCAAAAGCAAATGCAGTTCGAAATAATATTGACAATTGCGAATTTTTTGTTGGAGACATGAAAGTGGTTTTTAACGATGCTTTTATTGCACAACACGGACAGCCAGATGTTATTATTACAGATCCACCTAGAGATGGTATGCATAAAGATGTAATTGAGCAAATTATGAAAATTGCACCAGCAAAAGTTGTTTATGTAAGTTGTAACTCTGCCACACAAGCACGTGATTTGGCTTTAATGGATGAGAAATACAAGGTAACTCGTGTACGTCCTGTAGATATGTTTCCGCAAACACATCACGTAGAAAACGTTGTCTTACTAGAACTTCGATAAGTTAGATACTAGCAGCAATAATTTGCCGTTTGTTACCTATATAGTTACCGCTTTTAGTTTAAATGCTAAAACGGTAACTAAAATTAAGTCGTAGGGACTTGGAGACAGACACAAATATTCAAAACGAAATGATTATGAAATATATTTTAATAGTACTTCTAGCGATTAGTGCTACTTTCTCTAGTTGTGAAAAGGATGATATTTGTGATGCAAACACTAATACTACTCCTCTTATGATCATTGATTTTTATGATTTTAATGACCCGTCGACTTTAAAATCGGTTACCGATTTGACAATTATCGAAGAAGGCATGACCGAAGGTGTTACTTATAGCAGTAGTACTTTGATTAATGGCAGCACTGTCTCTATCCCATTGAAAACAACGGCCGATAATGTAAAATATAAATTTATTTTGAACTACGAGAACGAAGATCCTTTATTTGTTAATGAGGATGACATCGAGTTTTTCTACGCTCGAACAGAAATTTTTATTTCGAGAGCTTGTGGTTATGCAATCAATTACGAATTAACTCAAACCAATCCATTTGAATTAAGTGATGGTCCTGCGAGTGACCAAAAATGGATTCAAGAAGTAGTGGTATTAAACAGGTCAATAACTAACGAATATGAAACACACATTCAAATCTATCATTAGTATTACGCTAGTTTTTACAATGTTTATAACTCAGGCACAAGAAACGAGTTCCAAAAAACCGATTCCGCAGCCAGTTGAAAAAGGAGAACTATCTAGCCCGCCGCCGGCAACAGTTTTAAAACCTAGCACAATTACCAAGACCGACACAGTAGTACCTATTCCTAAAACTGATCGCTATGGTTTGCGTGTAGGAGTAGATTTATTCAAACTAAGCCGTGGGTTTTATGATAAAGATTACAAAGGAATTGAGCTTGTAGCTGATTACCGTTACAATAAAAAATATTTTTTGGCTGCAGAAATAGGTACCGAAAACAAAACGACAGATGATACTCGCTTGAACTTTACAACCAAGGGATCCTATCTTAAAGCTGGTTTTGATTACAATGCTTATGAAAACTGGTTGAACATGGAAAATATACTTTCTATTGGTTTGAGATATGGTTTTAGCTCTTTTAATCAGAATCTGAATTCCTATAAAATCTATAATACCTCTCAGTATTTTAGCGAGAATGAAACGATCATCACCGATCGTGAATTTAAAGGATTGACCGCTAGTTGGGTTGAAGTAGTGGCAGGGTTAAAAGCTAAAGTTTTTAATAATGTCTTTGTAGGTTTCAGCTTTCGTTTGAATACTTTAATCACCAACAAAAAGCCAGATGACTTTGATAACCTTTACATCCCTGGTTTTAATAGAACCTATGACGGAAGTTTTGGAGTTGGCTTTAACTATACGGTAAGCTATTTTATACCGCTTTACAAGAAAACGGTTATTCCAACCAAGAAGCCAGCCCTTCAAGGGAAAAAGCCAATGCCGCCGAATAACGGAAGGTAATAATATATTTAAAGTTGCATTGGTATACAATACAGCCGCTTTTACTGTTTAATCGATTAGTTAAATTTGACCTCCATAAAAAAACCGTTAGTAGAAAATGATCTACTAACGTTTTTTTTGTGCTTTATAAAATCCTGTATATCGATATGCATGATAGGGTTTAAGTGAGCTATTTATTCTTCGACTTTCTTTATTACTTTTCTCGCTACCTCAATTTTAAACTTCTTTCCTTTCATTTTCTCATCACGTATCAAACGAAGCAACTCATTTACTTTCCCGAATTTAACGGCTGCAAAAGAGATAAAGTCTTTTACTTCTATCAATCCTAAGTCTCCTTTTTCTAATTTTCCCTTTTGAGAAAAGAAACCTACGATATCAATTTTATTTAACTTGTTCTTCTTACCTCCACTGATGTAAATTGTTTGGTACAAAGGTGGTTTAGGAATACTACTAGCTTGCGCTACTTCTAAAACTGGCATCGAGTAATCAATGTAATCCATTTTCTTCTCACTGTCATTTGCAACGATATATGCCGTTCCTGTAGCATGCATACGTGCAGTACGACCGTTACGATGCGTGAATTCATCCCCTTTTGATGGTAAATGATAATGTATTACGTGATTCATCTCTGGAATATCTAATCCACGAGCTGCTAAATCAGTGGTAATCAAATAACTCATACTTCCGTTACGGAACTGCGTTAAAGAACGTTCTCTTTCGTCTTGATCCATTCCACCATGATAATAAGTGGCATAGATACCTTTCTCATTTAAAGTATCACTGATGCGTTCAGCCGCATCGCGATGATTACAAAATACAATTGCTGATTCTGATTTTAAAGAACAAATCAAATTAAACAAGGTATTGATTTTGTCTCTTTCTTTAGAAATGACCATTCTCATTTCTAAGTTGTTCTCTACTCCTTCTTCCTCTTCTGGAATAAAATCTAGAATCGTTGGATTGACTACACGTGTGTACTTTGGAATTTCAATATCTGAAGTCGCAGATACCAATACTCTTTTATTTAATTTAGGTAACTTACCGATAATAAAAGACATTTGCTCATGAAATCCCAGTTGCAGCGATTTATCAAATTCGTCCAATATCAAAGTTTGTACTTTATCTAAGCGAAATGTTCCGCGTTCTATGTGATCTGCAATCCTACCGGGTGTTCCTATTAAAACAGCTGGCGGATTACTTAAGTTTTTTATCTCCGTTTCTATTGAGTGTCCCCCGTAACAAACATTTACTTTGTAATCTGTTCCCATTTTTTTCCAAACTTGCTCGATTTGCAAACCCAATTCACGAGAAGGAACTAATATTAAACATTGTACAGACAAAAATTCGGGTTGCAACAATTCTAAAATTGGCAATAAAAAAGCAAGTGTTTTTCCTGATCCAGTTGGTGACAAAAGCAAGACATTACTATCGTGCAAAATAGCATCTTGCGCCATTTCTTGCATTTCGTTCAATTGGCTTATGCCTAAATTCTTAAGTATATTTTGAGGAAGGTGTTTTGAGTTCATTTCTATAATTTGTGCAAAGGTAGTCAAAAATGTCGGCAAGGAGAATCCCATCAATAAAAACCATGGCCACATCATTCAAAATAGGCCTTAATTGAATCGCAAATGCGTACTTTACAAATTATATATAAATAATTTCGACCTCAGACTAGCTGTTCGTAACAATATTAATCGTTATATTTAGATCTATATTGAAAAATAAAAGAAATGAAAAGCCTAAAAATCGGACTAGGAACAGCGGCAATTGGCCGTCCCCATTATATCAATATTAGAGATACAACTAGTGAAGCTTTTGATTTGAAGTCTTTTAAAAAGAAAGCTTTTCAAGTTTTGAATGCGGCTTATAAAAAAGGAGTGCGCTATTACGATACGGCTCCTGGTTATGGGATAGCCGAACAGATTGTAAGCGAATGGCTAAAAACAAAAGAGGATGATACGATTGAAGTCGCTACCAAATGGGGCTATGTTTATACTGCCAATTTTGAACTCGATGCCAACATACACGAACTGAAAGATCATAGCGTTGACCAACTCATTAAGCAGTGGGAAGATTCCAAAATTTTATTCCCAAATCTTACGACACTGCAGATTCATTCGGCAACTTTTGAATCGGGTGTACTCGAAGACGAAGCAGTTTTGCAAAAGATGGCACAACTTAAACTAAAACAAAACATCCATATCGGCTTAAGTGTTTCAGGAGACAATCAAGTAGCCATATTAAAAAGAGCACTAGAAATTGAATATAATAACAAACCCTTGTTTGAAGTTTTTCAAGTTACTTACAACATTTTAGACCAAAGTCTATTGGAAATTATTGATACAATTAAGAAAAATCAAAATCGTGTTATTATTAAGGAGGCATTGGCAAATGGTAGACTACTTCCGAACGCTAATTATCCCCACTACTATAAAATGTACACTACGCTAGAAGCACTTGCCAAAAAATATGAAGTTGGTGTTGATGCGATAGCATTGCGCTTTTGTATCCAATCAGTCGATCCCTTTATCGTACTTAGTGGTGCATCAAGTGTGCAACATGTAAAAGACAATAATAAAGCCAATAACTTTGAATTATCTCAGGAAGATCTTGAAACACTTTACACGTTTAAAGTCAAACCTTCAAAATACTGGTCAGAAAGAAAACAATTGCAGTGGAATTAAAAAGTAATTCCTTAAAATAAATAGTTTAAATTGGTTCGATTTCGACTTTTATTACATTATTCGAAAAATAAAAACTACGTATTTCCTTTTAATCGAAAGGGAAGTACGTATTTTTTTTGGACTAAATTTTCATAAAAACAAAACGCTCTTAATACGGAAAAGCATTAAATAAGCTTAAAATTTAGTTCAAACGCGCTCATAATACTCTAATTATCGGTAGTTAAAGCTTTAAATAATAGTAAAAATGCATTTTACAATCTCTTTATTAGCGAATTCTGAATAAATAACACAAATACGCAATACTAGTATTTTAATTAAGTATAACTACGTATATTTGCTACGTAATACTTAATAATGATATTATGATGAAAATAATAGTAGTAGGAAACGGAATGGTAGGATACAAATTTTGCGAAAAATTTATATCTAAAAATGGACATGAAAAATATCAAATTACCGTATTCGGTGAAGAACCTAGACGTGCGTACGACCGTGTTCATCTAAGTGAATATTTTGCAGGAAAAACAGCTGATGATTTATCGATGTCTACTGCAAATTGGTACGAAGAAAATAATATCATACTTAACACTTCAGAATTAATAACAGATATTCACAGGGAAGATAAAACCATCACTACTCATTTAGAAAAAACACATTTTTATGACTATCTAGTTCTTGCTACCGGTTCCTCTGCTTTTGTACCCCCTATTCAAGGAGTAGAAAAAGAAGGAGTATTTGTTTATAGAACAATTGAAGATCTTGATGCAATAATGACATATGCAAAAAAGATAAAACAAAAAGGAGCTACAGAAGCTGCTGTACTTGGTGGTGGACTATTAGGTCTAGAAGCTGCCAAAGCAGTTCGCGATTTGGGATTAAATCCTCATGTAGTTGAATTTGCACCCCGTTTAATGCCAAGGCAATTAGACAAAGGAGCCAGCGACATGCTACAGTCAAAAATAGAAGAATTAAATATAAAAATACATTTACAAAAATCGACTCAATTTATCGATGGTACCGATTGTATCACCGGGATGATGTTCGAAAAAGAAGAACTGTTAAAAGTAGACATGCTGGTAATCTCAGCTGGTATCAAGCCTAGAGATGAACTAGGAAGAGGCGCAGGTCTAGAAGTAGGTACTCGTGGCGGAATAGTTGTTGACAACAAGATGCTTACCTCAGACAGCAGTATTTATGCTATTGGGGAAGTCGCTTTGTACAACCAAATGATTTACGGTTTGGTAGCTCCTGGATATGAAATGGCTGAAGTTGTAGCGGATCAGATTTTAGGATCTGAGAAAGTCATGAGAGAAACTATTGATATGTCTACGCAATTAAAATTAATTGGTGTAGAAGTCGCTAGTTTTGGAGATCCCTTTATTGAGCACCAAGACGGAATTCCAATTGTTTATGAAAATAAGTTTAACGGTATATATAAAAGAATCAATGTTTCTCATGACGGTAAATTACTATTAGGTGGAATTTTGGTAGGTGATTCTAGTGATTACAATACTTTATTTCAGATTTACAGCAACGGAATGAAACTTCCTGATAACCCTGAAGATTTGATTTTAGGATCTCGAGGTGGAGAAAGTTCTACGATGGGTAGCGCAATGGACTTACCGGATACTGCTGTAATTTGTTCTTGCGAAAATGTTACCAAAGGTGCAATCTGCTGTTCTATTACTGACGGAAGTTGCGAAACTTTGGGAGATGTTATCAAGGCGACCAAAGCTACTTCTGGTTGTGGTGGTTGCAAACCTATGGTTGTCGATTTGGTCAAAGAAACTCAAAAATCACTTGGTAAAGAAGTAAAAGATGTCGTTTGCGAACATTTTGCTTACAGCCGACAAGAGTTATTCGATATTGTAAAAATCAACAAGTTTACCAATCATAATGAAGTATTAGGAACAGTAGGGAAAGGTGATGGTTGCGAAGTTTGCCGTCCTGTATTATCATCTATTTTTTCTAGTATTTACAATGATACTGCCAACAAACATATTACCTCTCAAGATACAAATGACCGATTTTTGGCCAATATTCAACGTAACGGAACCTATTCTGTAGTTCCACGAATGGCTGGTGGTGAAGTCACTGCAGAGAAACTGATTGTAATTGGTGAAGTCGCAAAAGAATACAATTTGTATACCAAAATTACAGGAGCACAACGTGTAGATTTATTTGGTGCTGAACTTAATGATCTACCTGCAATTTGGAAAAAATTAATTGATAATGGTTTCGAAAGCGGACATGCGTACGGAAAATCATTAAGAGCTGTTAAAAGCTGTGTGGGGAATGCTTGGTGTCGCTATGGTATGGATGACAGTACGACATTTGCAATCGAACTAGAAAATCGTTACAGAGGAATACGTTCTCCTCATAAATTAAAAGGTGGTGTATCTGCTTGTATTAGAGAATGTGCCGAAGCTAGAGGAAAAGATTTTGGTGTAATCGCTGTCGAAGGTGGATGGAATTTATACATCTGCGGAAACGGGGGAGCAAATCCAAAACATGCCGTTCTTTTGGCAGAACAAATCGACAAAGAAACTGTTTTCAAATATATGGATCGTTTTTTAATGTTCTACATCCGTACAGCAGGACCTTTGGTTCGAACTGCGACATGGCTGGACAAACTAGAAGGGGGACTTGATTATCTGAAAAAAGTAGTTATAGAAGACAGTTTAGGAATCAACGAAACACTTGAAAATGAAATGCAAACATTAGTAGATACTTTTGAATGCGAATGGAAACAAGCTATCGAAGACCCGGAAATGATGAAACGTTTTAGTCATTTCTCAAACTCTGAAGATCGTGACGATACTATTGAATACGTTGTTTTAAGAGATCAAAAAATGCCTAAAGCTTGGTAATGTAGCAAATCCCAATATTAGAAATAGTTTGACAACGGTCTACTCCTATTCTATCCGATTTTCAAATATTTTAGAAAAAAAATACCGACGATAGTTCAAAAAAGTTTTCTAGCATCATCTAAATGATAGCAAGAAATCTTAAAACTCATATAAAAAAATACAACAGCATGGAAGAAATACTAAACCAATACGAAACAGTAGCTTTAGACGATGTCAAATTTTGGTTCAAAGCTGGAAAAATAAGTGATTTCCCAACAGATGGTGGAAGTTGCATAAAATACAAGGGAAAACAAATTGCTATTATAAATTTCGAAAGAAGAAATGAATGGTACGCTTGTCAAAATGTATGTCCTCACAAGATGGAAATGGTACTATCTAGGGGAATGATTGGTTCTAGCGACAACACTCCTAAAATTGCTTGTCCATTGCATAAAAACAACTTTTCGCTAGTAGACGGTTCAAACTTGAGCGGAAACGATTATTCGATTGCTACTTATCCCGTGAAAATTGTTGAAGGGGAAGTATTGATTGGGTTTATCGATTAAATATGTATCTTTGAAGTATCATAAAAATACTCCAAATGACAACACCCTTCCAACAAGCAAGCCAGTGGATCGATGCTGAAAATGCACAAGATCCTAACATAGAAATACACGAATCCATAAGTTTTCCAAAAGAACTATTATACTCTAATAGAATGTTTGCAAGACTTATGGATTTTTGCCCTTCTGCCTCTGAAGAAGTTCAAATAGCCTCCAAAGCGCAACATATTTGTCGTTGGAAGATAGCTCGTGATTCTTACCCAATGGATCGTGTGGGTTACTTAAAATGGAGAGAAGATTTAAAAAAATTCCATGCTCAAACTACTGCTGAAATTCTTAAAAAAGCAGGTTATGATGACGAGTTCATTGCTAGAGTCACTTTCTTAATAGAAAAAAAATTACTTAAAAAGGATGCTGAAACACAATTACTTGAAGATGTAATTTGCTTGGTGTTTTTGGAGTTTTATTTAGAACCCTTTGTAGCCAAACACGATAAGGAAAAATTAAAAAATATTATTCTAAAAACGTGGAATAAAATGTCGGAAGAGGGACATGCTGCCGCATTAAAGATTGATTATACGAGTGATAATTTCGCATTGATCAAAGAGGCTCTAGGACTATAAGCTTATGAAGAAAAGTCAATCTGAATCTACAAAAAGCATTAATTTTAAAAAATTAAAGCAACGCTACATTTTTGCCTTAATAACGATTGCCATAACGGTAATGTTGAGTCAGTTATTGATTCAGTACAACATTAATACGCAATTGGATGACTCCCGATTAATCAATATTTCGGGTAGACAAAGAATGCTAAGCCAAAAATTAGTAAAAGAGATTCTGATACTTCACGCAGTTAGTGATTCTGTCAATACGCAAGAGCAAGTTGACAACATTAATCAAACACTATCCCTTTGGAAGTCCACTCAAATAGGGCTGTATTATGGTAACGATAGTTTGCAGTTGCCTAAAACACATAGTCCTAAAATGACGGATTTATATAAAATTATAAATCCCAATTTTAAAAGTATCATACAAAATACAGAACGGATACTCGAAAACAGAAGGTCGGGAAAGAGTGCTGACGACAATCAAACTTTAATAAAAACGGTTCTAGACAATCAGGTAGTTTTTTTAAAGAAAATGAACCAGATCGTAGGGCAGTATGAGCGCGAAGCTTTTCACAAAGTAACTTTACAGCGCAATACAGAGTACGGTATTTTGGGGTTCACCTTAATGGTTTTGTTACTCGAATTTCATTTCATATTTAAGCCAACCAACAAAAATATCGAAGAGCTTATTTCGAAATTACTAACCTCTGAAAAAAAAGCAATCAAGCTTGCTTACAATACCGAAATATTAAGCGAATCAAAAGAGAATTCAGTAAAAGAATTGAAGTCACTTAATTACGCCATGGAAAATACTTTGTTGTATTGCCGCGTAGCCAACGACGGCACCATTATACACATTGGCGAAAAATTTGCAAAACTCATCAATTATACTGCCTTTCAAATCGAAAAGAAATTTTCTGAAGTGTTAACTCCTGTTGAAAAGGAACAGCTGTTTCTGAATAAAATTATTACCGAAAAGCAAAAAAGCGGTTGGAACGGCGAAATTAACTTGACCAATCACAGTAATGAATCGGTTTGGCTTGATTTATCCATTATTCCGGTTACCATTCGAAAACAAGAATCGGAGTTGTTGATTATCTGTTTTGACATCACTGTTAGAAAGAATGCAGAGCAAGAAGTAGAACGCTTGAATGCCGAAAACATTGCGGAAAAAATCAATCAGCAGAAAATTATTTCGAGTAGAATTGTCGAAAATCAAGAAAACGAACAAAATCGCATTGCGCGCGAAATTCACGACGGTATTGGTCAAATGTTAACTGGTTTAAAGTTCAGTCTCGAAAGTATTAATCTAGACGATAGGGAGAAATCGGCTCAGAAAATTGAATACTTAAAAAAGCTATCCCTCGACATTATTAAAGGAGTTCGAACGGCAACTTTCAACTTAATGCCTCCCGAATTAAGCGACCACGGTATTGTACCTTCTCTTGCTAAATTAACATTGGAACTTTCTAAATTGACAGGAAAAAATATCCTTTTTTATAATAAAAGTGACTTTGACCAACGTTTAGATTCCTTGATCGAAATTAATTTGTACCGTCTTACTCAAGAAGCAATTAACAATGCCATAAAATATGCAGATTCATCGCATATTATAGTACAATTATCACACAGTAGTAATTTACTAAGTATCACAATCGATGACAATGGTAACGGTTTTGACCTAAGTACTGTTGATCAAAAGAAAACAAGTGAGTCTGGGATGGGATTATTATTTATGAAAGAGAGAATACAGTACATCAATGGAAGAGTGTTTTTTAACTCAATTATTGGTGAAGGAACCCGTATCACTTTTAATATCCCTATTTAATTGTGGTATTCTAATAACTTATGAATATCGATAACCGTTTTCTATTACTTCGCTTTATCTTATTCTAAAAAGTAAAAAATTTTGAACTACTCCCTTATAAATGGTAGGTTCACTGTAAGCAAATCATGAATCAATGTGTTACTTTTCTACAAGTATTATCAATAATTACGTATATTGCGACTTATTTTAGTGTTTACTACGTAACACTTTCTATTTTAAACTTAAGTACATTATGAGTGATATTATACGAGTAGTTCTGGCAGACGACCATGTTTTTGTGCGTGATGGAGTAAAATCCTTGTTAGAATCAGAACAAAATATAATAGTAGTAGGTGAAGCAACCGATGGTCTTGAAGCACTTACTGTTGTGGAAGAGACTAAACCCGATTTATTAATTATCGATATTCGAATGCCCAATATGACTGGTATAGAAGCCGTAGACAAACTACGTAAGGCAGGTAATCAAGTCAAAACAATAGTCCTTTCTATGCACGATTCTGAAGAATATGTATTGAAGGCAATTAATGCAGGAGCTGACGGGTACTTACTAAAAGGATCAAGTAAAGAAGAATTTTTGAAAGCATTGCACACTGTAAGTAACGGTGGTAAATATTTTACCGGTGATATATCGTCGATACTGATCAATCAGTTATCTAATGGTGGGACTATCGAACAGAAAAATCCTTTGGCAGAGGAGTTGACAATTACCAAAAGAGAAAAAGAAATATTAAAGTTGCTACTATCTGGTAAAGGGAACAAGGAAATCGCAGAGGTACTAGAGATATCGAAACGTACTGCAGAAGTGCACCGTTTCAACTTAATGAAAAAATTAAAGGTTAAAAATTTAATGGAATTATCCAACAAAGCTACAGAATACTCTTTACTTTAAATAATTCTCTTTCAATACTATATACTATCCGTCATTTTAAAATTGAACTAATTTTCGATTTTGAAATGACGGATTTTTTATTTTATAACTCAACTTTATTCAGTAAAGTTAAAACAGTAGAATTCCTTGTGTAATTTTACATTTTCCATCCACTACTAGTTTGCGCTACTTTTTTATATCTAATCCGGTAATTTTTAGCTTAAATAAAGCCTTTTAACTTCCTTCTGCAAACTATCAATCCTGTTTCTACCTAATTTACTGCAGTAATTGCAAAATATGGCTGCATTATTATCAAAACTTCAAAAAGCACAACCGTCTACGTACTTATACGTAAAAATACGTATTAATTAATAGTAATCTGCGTTTTAGCAGGTTTTAACTAGTGTTTACTACTTATCTTTGATGAAAAATATAAGTACATATGGAAAATAAAACCTCTCTATCAAAATCGCATCGAATGTTATTCCTTAATACACTTGCATTCACTATATGTTTTGCTTGCTGGACATTAAATGGTGTATTAGTAACCTTCTTAGTAGACAAAGGTATTTTTAATTGGAGTGTAGTCCAAGTCGGATGGTTATTGGGAATACCAATTTTAACCGGTTCTATTATGCGTTTACCAATTGGAATACTAACCGATATATATGGCGGGAAATATGTTTTCGCTTCCTTACTTCTCTTGTGCTCTATACCCCTTTTTCTATTACCATTGGCCGATAGCTTTTTCATGTTTGCTATTTTAAGCTTTTTGTTTGGACTAGTGGGAACCAGCTTTGCTGTTGGAATTGGATACACTTCTATATTTTATCCAAAAGAATGGCAAGGTAGAGCATTAGGGATTTTTGGTATGGGGAATGCAGGTGCTGCTATTACTACATTTGTAGCACCATCTTTATTAAATCAATTCTCAATTGCCGATCCTACAAATGGATGGAAAATGTTACCTATAGTATATGGTGCTGTTTTACTAATTATTGGACTACTATTCTTGTTTTTTGCTGAGAATAAAAAATTAGAAAAATCAAACCGCACAGTCCCTCAAATGCTTACCACTTTAAAAAGTCCTAGAGTTTGGAGATTTGGAGCCTACTACTTCTTAGTATTTGGATGTTTTGTAGCATACTCACAATGGTTACTGCCCAATTTTATGAATGTCTATTCTACAAGTCTGGTTATGGGAGGTATGTTTGCTACCATGTTTAGTTTACCATCAGGAGTAATACGCGCTTTTGGAGGATACTTATCTGATAAATTTGGAGCTCGAACTGTTATGTACTGGGTACTAATATCTTCTGTAATACTTAGTGGTTTATTAATGATTCCTAAAATGGAAATCACCACTGCAGGACCAGGAGTCATGGCGGGTAAACAGGGTACGGTGACGGCAATTTCTCCTGAAAGTATTAAGATTGATGACAAAGAATATGTGATTGATTCGAAACCAGAAAAATTAGAAGAAGGAAATATTTTTCCAACCAAATCATCTTGGCAGAAAATTATTGTGGAGCAAAATCAAACGGTAAACAAAAAGGAATTGATTGCTAAAGGGGTAACTCGTATCAACTTTGATGCTAATATGTGGGTGTTTCTTGTTTTGGTTATTTTAATTGGTGTTTCTTGGGGTATTGGTAAAGCAGCAGTTTACAAACACATACCCGAATATTTTCCTAACGAAATAGGGGTTGTTGGTGGTATGGTCGGTTTGTTAGGAGGCTTGGGTGGATTCTTTTGTCCGATTATCTTTAGTTACCTATTAACTGTAACAGGGATATGGTCAAGCTCATGGATTTTTGTAATGTTGTTCTCTGCTATCTGTCTAATCTGGATGCATATAACAATCACCAAAATGATGAATGAAAACCAACCCGGAATTGCCAAGCAGATCGATAGAAAGAACGAATAATTTAATTTAGCATAATAATTATGGAGGCTGGCAGGATTACATTTCTGCCAGCTTTTTTATATTCATATTATAAACTTTTTTAGCGCTTTTGTATTCGAAAATGATAAGAAATAGATCTTATATCTAATTATTTCAAACTATCAATTTTACATGCTAATTATCAATCTACTAAAATTAAGCAATCTATTTTGACAGATAGCCAAAAATAGAAAGGATAATTACCTGATATTCAAAACGACTTTTAAAAAAGAATCTATTGATTACATCTTAAGTACAACTACTTAATTTTAATTAAATTTGTTATAGAACCATGCCTAACTTCAAAAATTATCACGCAATGAAACGATTAAATGCTGACTGTGCTACTTGTGAAAATTCTAGTTGTTTTATTAAAAAACATTTACACCTAGAAAAGATGCAAGATTTTGTATTGCAAAAAAACACCTTTGCATGTAAGAAAGGACAGCAGTTTATGATTGAAGGCGCTCCTATTCAGGGTTTGTATTTCCTCTATAAAGGAAAAGTAAAAATCTTGAAGACAGGTATTTATGGCAAAGAGCAAATTGTGAGACTAGCAGTAGAAGGTGATACAGTAGGCTTTAGAGGTTTTGGAACACGAAATCGCTATTTAATTGGTGCAGCCGCTATTGAGGACAGTCTTCTTTGCAATTTTAGCAACGACATCATGCAGGAAATATTAAAGACGATTCCGGAATTCACTTACGACATGATGCTTTTTTATGCAGAAGAATTAAATAAGAGCGAAAACAAAGTTAAGAAGATAGCACAAATGAACGTTCGAGAAAGGGTAATCGACACCTTACTACATCTGTTCAAAAAATTTGGACATACTAACAACCTCATCAATGTTAGTTTATCCCGTAAAGAAATAGCGGACTTTGCTGGAACTACAGACGAACAAGTTACTCGAATTTTTTCGAGCTTAAAAAAAGAATCCTTGATCAATACGGTTGGGAAAAAAATCTGTATCACTCAGATTAATAAACTCCAAGTAGAAATTATGGAGCACAAGCACTTTTAAAACAATTCCATACTTACTTACTATAGTCCATCCTTTGATGGGCTATTTTTTTTGCCAAAAAATTAAAAATTCATCTACTTACGTACAACTACTTGAATTTTAATGGTGAAACTTCTCAATAATTAATTACTTAAATGATTAATAAATAGTGCTTTAAATCAAAAACCTGCTTTTTAGCCTATTTTATATTGTGCTTTACAACATATAAAGCTGTAAAAAAGACTTTTATTAATTGCATTTTACAATACGTATAAGTATAAATACGTACGTATGTTTGTAAAAACAAATAAGTAAATCAAACATCATTTAAAAGCAAGTATTATGAAGCTACTAAAAACAATTTCATTCTCCGTCTTAGGATTAATCAGCGCAAGCACCTACGCACAGGAATTTAATGCCGATATTCAAATCAGACCCCGTTATGAATACACAAATGGTTTTGGAAGTTTATTGAAAGCTGGAGAAACACACACCTCTTTTGTCGGTCAGCGTTCTAGAGTTAACTTGAATTACAGCGATTCAAAATTAAAAGTGAAGGTTGCTTTGCAAAATCTACGTACTTGGGGTGATCGTAATACAATTCCAAAAAGTGATGTAAACGGTGTAGCCTTATTTGAAGGGTGGGCACAATATAGTTTTGACGAAAATTGGAGTACCAAAATTGGGCGCCAAGTTATATCTTATGACAACCAACGTATTTTTGGAGGATTGGACTGGGCCAATCAAGGTCGTAGCCATGACGCTGCTTTAATCACTTACAAAGACAGTAAAAATCAACTGGACCTAGGATTTGCATTGAATGCAGATAACGAAAATAAAGTCGCAACTGCTACACCTTATACAACAGATCACAAAAATTTACAATACGCTTGGTACCATACCAATATTGAAAAAGTTGGAATTAGCTTCCTGGCATTAAATGTTGGAAGAGAATATTTGAAATCAGTTGCAGAACTTGAAACGAATTACAATCAGACTATAGGTACTTATGTTACATATAAGGGTAAAAAAGCAGCCTTGGATTTCAGTCTTTATGGACAAACTGGAAAAATTGGCGCTAATAAAGTTTCTGCCTGGAATGCTGCTGCAAATGCTTCATTTGCCCTAAGTTCAAAATTAAAGGCAACAGTAGGTTATGAATTTTTATCTGGTAAAGATCAAAATAGCACAAGTACAATCGTTAAATCATTTAATCCTTTATTTGGTACCAATCACGCCTTCAATGGTTTTATGGATTACTTCTACGTAGGAAATCATGCTGGTTCAGTAGGATTACAGGATATCTCTTTAAAACTAGATTTCCCAATCAAGAAAGTAAATCTTTCTTTGACTCCTCACCTATTTTATGCACCAAATAAAGTTTTTGCTGGTACAGTTGAACAAGATTCTTATCTAGGTACAGAAGTAGATTTGACTGCCGCCTACAAAGTTTATAAAGATGTAGTGGTGGTCGCAGGATATTCACAAATGTTTGGGTCAAGCACTATGGAAGCACTAAAAGGTGGTAATGCAGATACAACAAACAATTGGGCTTGGGTAATGGTTAACATCAACCCGCAGATTTTCTCAAGTAAAAAATAATCAAGTTATAAAGAACAAAAAAATAGATACGATGAAAAAACTAGTATTCAGAATCTCATTACTTGCTGTAACTGCTTTAAGTATTATGAGCTGTAAAAATGAAGCAAAAAAAGGAGGAGCTGCAGAAGAAACGAGCACCTCAACTACTGAAAAATTAAAATTAGAAAAACCTCAAGTTACTTTGGGTTTCATAAAGCTTACTGATATGGCACCCTTAGCTATCGCAAAGGAAAAAGGCTTTTTTGAAGACGAAGGCTTGTTTGTAACGTTGGAAGCACAATCGAATTGGAAAAATGTTTTGGACCGTGTAATCGACGAACAAATTGATGGATCTCATATGTTGGCAGGACAACCAATTGCGGCAGCTGTTGGTTTTGGAAGACAAGCTAAGTTAGTAACCACATTTTCAATGGACTTAAATGGTAATGCTATTACAGTTTCAAACGATGTCTGGTCAAAAATGAAACCATCATTACCCATGAAAGATGGTAAACCTGTACACCCTATTAGTGCTAGTGCCTTGCTGCCAGTTATTAAGGAATATAAAAACAGTAATAAATCATTTAAGATGGGAATGGTTTTCCCTGTATCAACTCATAATTATCAATTGCGTTATTGGTTGGCAGCAGGAGGAATTAATCCTGGTATGTATACCAAAGATAACGTACAAGGTATGATTAATGCCGAAGCACTTTTGTCTGTAACACCACCACCACAAATGCCTGCAACGCTTGAAGCTGGAACAATCAATGGTTATTGTGTAGGAGAGCCTTGGAACCAACAAGCAGTAAGCAAAGGAATCGGAGTTCCAGTAATCACCTCTCGCGACATTTGGAAAAATCATCCTGAAAAAGTGTTTGTTATGACAAAAGCTTTCGTAGAAAAAAATCCAAATACAGCAATTGCAATTACTAAAGCACTTATTAGAGCTGGTAAATGGTTGGATGATCCTAAAAACAGAAACGAAGCAGTCAAAATTTTATCTAGCCCAGCTTATGTAGGTGCAGACGAAGCGGTACTAAAAAACTCTATGACAGGAACTTTCGAATATGAAAAAGGAGATAAACGTGATGCAGCAGATTTTAATGTATTCTTCAAATACAACGCTACCTACCCGTTCTACTCTGATGGAGTTTGGTATATGACACAAATGAGACGTTGGGGACAAATTACAGAAGCGCAACCTGCAGATTGGTATGCCTCTAAAATCAAGGAAGTGTATATGCCTGAGATCTGGACCAAAGCAGCAGAAATGTTGGTTAAAGAAGGAAACTTATCTCAAGATGATATTCCAACCACAGACGGTTACAAAGAAGCTTCTTCAGACTTTATTGATGGCATTCAGTATGATGGTAAAAAACCGTTAGAATACATTAAAAGTATGAAGATCGGTAATAAAAACTAACAAACATTTTATAATTGAGGGTGTTGCAACGGCGCCCTCAATTTTATAAAACTAAATCAAGACCTATTTTTTTTCACCAATAGCAGGCTACTATATTACGATCTGGTAGCACCTATTTGAAGACCAACATTATAAAATTAAGAAACATGAAAACTAAAATTATAAAAGCCGTAAAATTTATGGGATTGGGATACCTTGAACCTCTCATTCGATTAATAACTGGCGAAGAAGTGAGAAAAAATTCTAAAGATGCATTCAAACGAATTCTTTTCCCTCTTTTATCAGTAGTGGTGTTTATTCTTTTATGGCATTCGTTTTCAAATTATTTAAATAATGTTGAATCTACCCTGAAAATAGAAAAAACATTAAAAAATCAAGGTCCTGAGGCTGCTAAAAAATTAGAAGATTGTATTGCTTCTGGAGATATTAGCTGCAGACCAAACTCCCTACCTTCACCAGCAATGGTAGCAACGGCTTTGGGCAAACTGTGGGATGACCACAAGATTATGGCTACCAAGAAACAAGATTTCATTGATAAATATGAAACCATCAATGAAGAAAGAGCCGCTAATGGCGAAATCGAGATTGTATACACTGGCCGTCCTTCTTTTGTCGATCAAATTAAAACGAGTTTAAAAACGGTATTTGCAGGTTTTCTATTGTCAATCATAATTGCTGTTCCACTCGGAATTGTGCTAGGACTGAGTGATACTTTGCGAACTTCTTTTAACTGGTTGATACAGATTTTAAAACCTGTTTCTCCTGTCGTTTGGTTACTGTTGGTTTCTATGATTGTGAAAACAGTACTGACAGATGTTGATGTAGAGAAATCATTTGTGATCTCTTTTATTAGTGTTGGTTTATGTTCGATGTGGGCCACTTTGGTAAACACCAGCGTTGGAGTTTCCTCTGTAGACAAAGATTTTATGAATGTTGCAAAAGTATTGCAGCTTGGTACTATCAAAAAAATATTTAAAATCATACTGCCATCCTCTTTTCCAATGATCTTTACAGGATTGCGTATCACACTTTCTGTAGCCTGGATGGTATTAATTGCTATCGAATTATTAGCCCAAAGTCCGGGATTAGGTTCTTTTGTTTGGGAAGAATTTCAAAATGGTTCTAGTGACTCCAACTCCAAGATTATTGTAGCCATGTTTGTAATTGGTATAATCGGATTCATGCTAGATCGTATTATGATGATCTTTCAAAAGCTACTTACGTTTACAGATTAATTTCGAAAATAACAGCAAAAAAGCTAAGTCAATAAGAAATTAAAAACTTCTTAACCAGAACTTTAAAACTAAAAAAAATGGCTTATTTAGAACTAAAAAATGTTTGTAAATCCTACGGTGAAGGAAAGAATAAAACCGAAGTATTGACAAATATCAATTTAAAAATAGAAGAAGGTGAATTTGTAGCCATCGTAGGTTTTACTGGAAGCGGAAAAACAACTTTGGTCAATTTACTAGCAGGATTAATTGAACCTGACTCGGGCGAAATTTTATTCAAAGGGCAACCCATTTCTGGAACAAGTCACGAGCGTGGTATTATTTTTCAAAACTACTCCTTACTCCCTTGGTTAAGTGTGTACGAAAATATAGCCATGGCCGTAAGAGCAGTATTCAAAGATTGGACGAGCAAACAAGTAGATGAACAAGTAAGAAGTTTTATCGAAAAAGTAAACTTAACACATGCCATAAACAAAAAACCGAAAGAGCTATCTGGAGGAATGCGCCAGCGTGTAGCGGTTGCGAGAGCTTTGGCCATGAAACCCGAACTGATTTTGATGGATGAGCCTCTAGGTGCTTTGGATGCCTTGACACGTGGGAATTTACAAGAAGAAATTCTCTCTATCTGGAGCGAAGATAAACGCACCGCATTACTGATTACCAATGATGTCGACGAAGGCGTTTTTATGGCAGACAGAGTCATACCCCTGCGACCGGGTCCCAAAGCGACTTTAGGTCCAGAATTTAATATCAATATTGATCGTCCTCGAAATAAAATTGCACTAAATCACAATGATAATTTTAAAACACTTCGAAATGGTATTATCGAATATTTAATGCAAATAGGAAAAGAAAGAACCGCCGGAATAGAACTACCCAATTATGAACTACCCGATCTGGTTCCAATGAAATTTGATTAGCAGATAAGAATTGATTAATGATTATTAAATGCATTATTCCCTCTTTTAAAATTAAAAAAAATGTCACAAACACTCACACATACCAATACCATCGATCATGACTTGCAAGGTTTTGAAAAGTACATGCTTGAATTGTCAAACATCACAAAGGTCTACCCTACTCCAAAAGGAGATTTCGTAGTATTAGAAAATTTAAATTTAAAAATTAAAGAAGGTGAATTTGTTTCTATAATCGGTCATTCTGGATGCGGAAAAACAACTTTATTGTCGATGATAGCTGGATTGAATCCCATTACCAGTGGTGAAATCATTCTAGACGGAACACCTATAAAAGGTCCTGGTCCCGACCGTGGCGTAATTTTTCAATCGCCAAGTTTATTACCTTGGATGAGCGCTATGGAAAACGTGCAACTGGGTGTCGATAAAGTATTTGCCAATGCTACCAAAAAACAACGGGAAGATATTTGCAAATACTATCTAAGCAAAGTAGGTCTTGATGGAGCATTTGATAAAAAAGCCAAAGATTTATCGCAAGGAATGAAACAGCGTGTCGGGATTGCAAGAGCCTTGGCTTTAAAACCACAAGTTCTACTATTAGATGAACCTTTCGGGATGTTAGATTCCTTAACCCGAGGCGAACTGCAAGATGTATTACTAGAAGTTTTGGATAAAGAAAAAACCACGGGAATTATGATTACACATGACGTTGATGAATCTATTTTCTTGGCAGATCGAGTAATAATGATGACCTCTGGCCCACGTGCACAAATTGGTGACATATTAGACATTACCTACGACCGTCCTCGTAATCGTAAAGCAATTTTAGAGCACGAAACCTATTATAGCAACAGAGAACATTTGATTAATTTCTTAGAGCATTAACATACATATTATTAATTCATAAAAAGCCGAAAAAGATGTATTTCTATTTCGGCATTTTGTTTTATGTGCTTTTTTATTTGCTGTCAAATTAATAGTAGTAGTGCTATTTTGAGCTATGCTAATAAAACATTTTGTGGTTGAAACATTTTGGCTATTTTTGAAAGCGATAAAAAAGTAAAAAATATGACATCATTATATATCAACTGGGATGTAAACTCAGAAATAATTAATCTCTACGGTTTCCCTTTAAAGTATTACGGTCTCTTATTTGCCTCGGGTTTGGTTTTATGCATGTTCTTACTCAAAGGAATCTTTAAAACCCAAAAATTAAGTGAGGATGCACATGAATCTTTATTTCTTTACGGGATTGTAGGTATATTTGTGGGTGCTCGATTGGGACATTGCCTATTCTACGATTTTGATTATTTCTCACAGCACATTCTCGAAATTTTTCTGCCCATACAAAAAGACAGTTCTGGTACCTACCAGTTTATAGGCTATGCTGGATTGGCGAGTCATGGTGGTGCGGTGGGACTATTATTTGCGCTCTACCTGTATTCGAAAAAATTTAATATCAAATATATCATGATTCTCGATTTGATTGCAATTGTAGCACCATTGGGAGCTACTTTTATCAGACTGGCCAATTTGATGAATTCTGAAATGATTGGTAACCCAACGACTATGCCTTGGGCTTTTGTTTTTAGACAAATTGACAATGTTCCAAGACACCCTACGCAACTATACGAAGCCATATCGTACTTCATCATTTTTATTGTCATTTATTCGATCTATAAAAGTAAAAGATACGAGCTGGGTAAAGGATTTTACTTTGGATTGTGTATTACTTTGATCTTTATCATGCGAATATTAATCGAATTCTTAAAAATCAACCAATCGGAATTTGAAGATGGAATGCTATTGAACATGGGGCAATTACTAAGTATTCCGTTTATCATTATCGGATTATTTTTTGTCATCAAGAATGTTAAACAAACATCATAAACAAAGTCGAAAAATCGCGGAATTAATTCCATAGAAAGCTTATTACAGTCTGAGAAATTAAAATTTTTATAGCATATAGAATTTCAAAATGTCATCGTAATCTTTATACCGCTGTTTGAAAATTAAAATTTTAAAATTCTGTTTTAGGAGTCGATTATTCAAAATGTGATATTAGCTAAAAATTCGAATGTATATATTAAATCAGTTGTATGTTAACTGATTATGGTTGAATTTCCCAAACAACAAGAGGTTAATTATGTGCTAAGAACGTTCAATTTGCTTCGTATTAAATACTTTTTCAGCTATATAAGCTATTTCGAATTATTTTTTACAGAATTAATTGACTATTTTTAAGAAAATAATTATTTCAAAAATAGCAGTACATGAAACAGACTCTCCTCAAATATTACGATCAATTTAGTAATAAACTGTGGTTCAGACCTCTTCTGTTTTGCGTCTTATCTGTGGGTGGTGCACTTATTGCACACCTTGTTGATGGAACTGGGTTAAAAGAATTCGTACCCGATATCAAGGAGGATTCCATCGAAGGTTTACTTGACACCATCTCTGGGAGTATGCTAGTTATTGCCATCTTTGCTGTGGGATCAATGCTATCAGCTTTTACATCGGCAAGTAATATTGCTACACCTAGGTCTTTTAAAATCATTATTGCAGATGATGTATCTCAAAATGCGCTTTCTGCCTTTATTGGTGCTTTTATATTTAGTATTGTTGCCACTATTGCACTTAACAATGGTTATTATGGCAAAGCTGGAAGGTTCATCCTCTTTCTATCTACTATTTTACTATTTACAGTCGTAATCCTCACATTTCTAAGATGGGTCGATCGTATATCTAGATTAGGAAGGTTGGAACACACCATCAAACAAATCGAAACAGAGGCAGCTGCCTCTTTAGCAAGTTACATCAAACATCCATTTTTACAAGCGTTACCTATCAAGGGTGGGTTTGCAAATGGAATACCAGTACTAGCAACAACCGTTGGTTATGTGCAACGGATTGACATGAAGACGTTGCAATTATTAGCATTAGATAACAAACTAAATGTGCGACTCAATTGCCTACCCGGTAAGTTTGTGCACGAAAACTTTCCATTGGCATACATAAGTCCAGAAAACGAATTGAACATTTCTAAAATTAGTGAAATAGTTAACAAAGCCATACAAATTGATGCAACCCGATTGTTTGAAGAAGATCCGAGGTTTGGATTAATTGCTCTTACAGAAATTGCTAGCAGGGCACTATCACCTGGTATCAATGACCCGGGTACAGCCATACAAATTATCGGGAGTCAGGAACGATTACTTTTTTTATGGAATAGAAAAACGGAAAACGATAAGAATATTAAACCACTATACGATCGCATTGAAGTTCCAAATATTACAATCGATGATTTGTTTGATGATGCTTTTAGACCTATCTGTAGAGACGGCGCTAGTACTATTGAAGTGATGCTGCGTTTACAAAAGGCATTTACATCATTGGCAACTATTGATAATAACGAAATTAAAGAGGCGAGCTTACATTATTCAAAAGAAGCTTTTGGTCGTGCAAAAATTGCTCTTACTTACGATCTCGATGTCGATATATTAAAAAAGCATTGCTTATTCAGCTCTTCTGCATATTCATAAAATTAGTTTCAAAAGCAGTGAGACTTATTAGCATGTAGAAAGGATGTTACACTACACCCTTACCATCCTTATGTCAATTTCTCTTTCTACATATTTCCATTCTTCCGATTTGCGCATAATGCTAAGTAGCTCGTTAAATGCTGGCTCGTCTTCGGGTGCAAATTCAAACCAGGTTAAAAAGTCAAATGGCTCATTTATATCTCTCGAATGATAGAGTTGTCGGGCAATTGCTGGTAAGTACTTCATACCATGTTGCATGTGTTTGGATTGATTTTCTATAATATGTCGACGTTCATCCTGAGCAAGGTCCCACCAAGCTTGACTTTTTCGAATCGGTATAAATGCGGCATGAGTTGCTTTTTTTCTGCCCAATTTTTCTTGTTTGGCGTCCATTTTTTCTTTCTCATATTTATCGGTATAGCGCATATTGCTAATTACCCCTTTTAAAGACCAATCACCTTCAAAACGATTGATCAAACAACTTTGTATTTTATCAACGTGAGTCACCTTTGGTAAAGAATCACCTATCAGAGTTGTTGCTTTTGTTATTTTCCAATCTCCTGTTTTCCCTCCTATAAAGTCAAATATATTTTCATTCATGAACAATGCTTTTGTGAATACCAAGTATTCAATTAATGCTGTTATTTATGAAACTAAATATACGCTTCTGTTACAAAATTTCTACTGTAGCAAAACCATTGCTAAAACTGTCTTTTGGCAAAGATTAATAAGCGTAAATACAAAATTAAAGCAACTATAAAAATCATATATTAAGTATTTTTACTTAAACTCTACAAGAAAAAGAGAATAACTCTATAGTAAAAAAGTATTTACTTTTTTACTGCAGTTTAAGCAATTTGCTAGTCATTGAACTTTTATTTTGAACTAACGGAATATTTAGAATCTATTTTATCAAGTTGTTGCAGCTTTAATTACCATATAAATTATCTAAGGTGAAATAATAAGCAATACTTATAATAATCAGCTCAAAATACCAATTATCTCCAAAAACTTAAAAAATCCGAATCGATATACGTATTTATACGTAAAAATACGTATTTTTACAACATCAGAAAGAAATGAAGAAGTTTTAGTAACAACAAAGTAGTGTATCAATGCAAAATTCAGAAATAAAAACGACCTGCTCCTATTGCGGTGTAGGGTGTGGAATAATTGTAACCAATGATTCTAATAATGGAGTAAGCGTAAAAGGAGATAAAGACCACCCTGTAAATAGAGGGATGCTTTGTTCTAAAGGAATGAATTTACATTATGTTGCCAACGACACTTCAGACAGAATTCTGTATCCCGAAATGAGATGGAGTAAATCACACCCCAAAGAGAGAGTGAGCTGGGATGAAGGTTTAGACCGCGCTGCGGCAGTCTTTACTTCGCTTATAAAAAAATACGGACCTGATAGTGTTGGTTTTTATGTCTCTGGACAGTGTTTGACCGAAGAATATTATCTTGTAAACAAACTAGTGAAAGGTTTTTTGAAAACCAATAATATAGACACCAACTCCCGGCTTTGCATGAGCTCAGCTGTAGTAGGGTATAAAAAAACTTTTGGTGAAGACTCCGTTCCTATTGCTTATGATGATATCGAGTTGGCAGATACTTTTTTGATCACTGGAGCAAATCCAGCTTGGTGCCACCCAATCCTCTTCAGAAGAATTGAGCAGCACAAGGAAAAGAATCCTAAAACAAAAATTATTGTTGTTGACCCTAGAAAAACTGACTCAGCACTTACGGCAGATTTGCATTTGCAAATACTTCCTGGAACTGATATTTATTTATACCATGCGATCGCAAAATGTCTGATTGACAAAGGCTATGTCGACAATGATTTTATCAAGAACCACACAGAGAACTATAATGCCTATAAAAATCTAGTTGTTGCTACTTCATTGGAGAAAGCTTCGCAATTGTGTGGAATTCCTATTAGCGAAATCAAACAAGCTGCAGAAATGATCGCCAAAGCCAAAGGTTTTCTATCATTATGGGCTATGGGATTAAATCAAAGTGCTATTGGAGTCGACAAAAACACTGCACTACTTAATCTTTCCTTGTTAACAGGTCATGTAGGTAAACCTGGCTCAGGACCTTTCTCACTTACAGGACAACCCAATGCAATGGGCGGCCGTGAAGTAGGTGGTATGGCCAATTTACTAGCTGTACACAAAGAATTAGCCAATCCGGTTCACCGACAAGAGGTTGCTGATTTTTGGGGAGTAGACTCTATTTCTGAAAAACCAGGTCTAACTGCTACCGAAATGTTTGATGCATTGGAATCTGGAAAAATGAAAGCTGTTTGGATTATTTGTACCAATCCACTAGTGAGTATGCCAGACGCGCGTAGGGTCGAAAAGGCATTAGCAAATGCAAAATTTGTTGTCGTTCAAGAAATCTCACATAAATCAGATACCGCTAAGTTTGCCGATTTATTGCTACCTGCTGCAGGATGGTTAGAAAAAGAGGGAACAATGACAAATTCTGAAAGACGTATTTCCTATTTACCAAAAGGTATTAATGCTCCTGGAGAAGCTCTTTCGGATATTGAGATATTAATTCGATTTGCAAAAAAAATGAATTTCGCTGGCTTTGATTATAATTCAGCCGAAGACATTTACAAAGAATACTGTGCATTAACAAAAAATACGTCGATAGATATTTCGTTCTTAAACTACAACCGTTTAAAAAATGAAGGAACCTTTCAGTGGCCTGTTCCAGATTTTGGACATCCAGGTACGCCTCGATTGTTTACCGATAAAAAATTTCATACACCTTCGCAAAGGGCGATTTTTAATCTTCCCGTTTCTATAGAAAACACCTCAGAACAACCAACCGATAAATTTCCGTTTATTCTAACCACAGGACGTATAAGAGATCAATGGCATACGATGACCAAAACAGGAAAAGTATCCCGACTCTTATCTCATATTCCTAGTCCTCTACTCGAAATAAATCCTATCGATGCCTTTAAGGCGGGTATTGAAGATGGTGATATCACTATCGTAAAAAGCAAAAATGGAGAAGTTCGAGTCAAAGCCAAGGTAATCGACACGATAAAGGAAGGTGTTGTTTTCTTACCTATGCACTGGGGGAAGCAATTGGACAATGATTTAAATAGAGCTAACAATTTGACCAATACAGTGGTTGATCCAATTTCTAAAGAGCCTGACTTCAAATTCACTACTGTTTCTGTCGTGAAATATGAAAAAGCTTTCGAGAAAATTGCTGTTGTTGGTGCTGGAGCGGCGGCTTTTCGATTCATACAAAATTATCGCGAGATCAATACCACCGATGAAATCATCGTATTCTCAAACGAGGAAAATCCGTTTTACAACCGCGTCTTATTACCCGAGTACGTGACGGATGAACTTTCTTGGGATAGTTTGCAGAAAATAAAGGCAGATTCTCTTAGTAAATTGAATATCACTATGAAATCTGGTGTTGCTATTGACAACATTAATAAAAACGAAAACTTAATTACTGATAGTAAAGGAATTATACATTCGTATGACTCCTTAATTCTCGCTACCGGTAGTAGACCATTCGTACCAGAAAATGCACAATTGCATTTACCAGGACGCTTTACTATGCGTAGAAAAGAAGATGCAGACCGTTTAAAAAATTACTTAGACGGAACCAATTTAAAATCACAAGACCAGCACGTAGTTATCGTGGGAGGTGGATTATTGGGGCTAGAATTAGCAGCAGCTTTAAAACATAAAAAAGTAAAAATTACTATAATTCAGCGTGCTTCCCGATTGATGGAACGTCAACTCGACCGTATTTCTTGTAAACTACTGGCCGAAGAAGTGCAATTAAGAGATATACAAATCTATTTTGATAACGAAGTAAGTACTGTTTTTGAAACTGATAATGATAACGAACTAGAAATTGGTCTTAAAAGTGGTCGAATATTAACAGCAAATGCCATCGTTTACACTATTGGTACTATTCCGAATATCGAGATTGCAAAAGAGACAGGTGTAGCCTGCGGACGTGGTGTAAAAGTCAATCAATACCTTCAATCATCGCAACCAAATATATTTGCTATTGGCGAAATTGCTGAATTCAATAATCAATTATTTGGTATTACCTCTGCTGCAGAAGAACAAGCTGATATTTTGGCTAACTTTATAGCAGGAGATATTAGCAGTTTTTACAAAGGATCTGTACTGATGAATATTTTAAAACTAGAAGATATCAATTTATGTAGTATTGGGCAAATTGACTTTCCAGAAAACGATGATTCTTATGAAGAAATTGTTTTTACCGATTTGAAAAAACGATATTATAAAAAATGTGTGGTTCGAAATGACCTACTCGTTGGTGCTATTTTGATGGGTGATAAAAATGAATTTGCCGAGTTTAAAACCATGATCGAAAGCAAAATCGAATTGTCTGACAAACGGGAGATGTTACTGCGTGGTAGTGGCTCTCAAGCCAAACCTGTAATAGGGAAATTGGTATGCTCTTGCAGTCAAGTAGGAAGCGGAAATATTGAAGAAGCCATTAAAAGTGGTTGTACCAATTTTACGGAATTATGCAAAACCACCGGCGCTGGATTGGGTTGCGGAAGCTGCAAAACTGAAGTCAAAGAATTATTATCAAAATGCAAATAAGAATTTAAAATCATAGACACACCTCCCAACTCTTTTAGATTGAAAAGAAGTAAGAGTATCTACATTTTTTAAATCCGAATACTATAAAGAGAACATCCTAAAGTAATAGAAAATGGAATTAACACGATTAATAGTAAAAGGAGGCGTATTTTCTCCGGGTGAATTAAAAGAAATTGCAACTATGGCTTTGGATCAAGGTCTAGAAACTATTTCTTTTGGCTCAAGACAAGACATCATATTCCCAAAAGGTTTTCAAAATTTAGATAAAGAGAAAACAGGTAAACACCATCTTGTATTACCTCATGAAACCAGTGGTAATAATATTGTATCTTCTTATGTTTCTACAGATATACTTAGAAATACACCTTGGCTTACAGGGAATAAATTTCTTTACGTTTTAGAGCAATTCAAAGAGCAGCCCGATTTAAAAGTGAATATCACCGATCCTAAACAACAACTTGTTCCTTTGTTTACAGGCCATATTAACTTTATTGCTGCAGAACACGAAGACTATTGGTTTCTCTACATTCGCTTGCCCAACTGGGAGCGTATGGAAGTATACCCTGTTCTTATTTACAGCTGGGATATTGCCACCATTTATTACGAAATCGAAAAAATAGTGCGTCAAGAATCGTGCGGAATCGATATGATTTTCAGCTTGGTTAGCGAAGCATTAGACACCAATAACAGAACGATTGACAAACCCTTGAACATTCCTTTTTATCCTTTTCCTTATTATGAAGGAATGAATAGATTGGGAATCGATCAATACTGGCTGGGATTATATTGGAGAAATAATCTTTATGATTTAAAATTTTTACAAGATTTATGTGATTTATGTTTCGAATGTAAAATTGGTAAAATTTGTATCACACCTTGGAAATCATTTATCGTTAAGGGAATTCCCAAAGATAAAAAACTAGAGTGGGAGAAATTTTTGGGTAAAAACGGAATTAATGTACGTCACTCCTTATTGGAGTTAAACTGGCATTTACCCGTAGCAACAGAATGGGCACTTAATTTGAAAACATTCCTGGTGCGCACCCTTGATCAATTTGACATCAGTACGTATGGACTTACGTTTGGTATTGCTGATTACAATCGAGATGGGCACTATTTTACTGCTATTGTAGTCGAAAAAAATCAATTGCCAAAGGAATTAGAATCTATCAAAATTAGAGATACTTTTAATGTCCTTTATGCCAAGAATTTTGATGCCAACAGTCGCGAGTACATTGTACATGCGCAAGATGTAGACAAACTTGAATTGCCCAATATACTGATCGAATTGAGTAAAAAATATTTTGACCAATTAGGAAACTTAATTGCCGAGAGTACTAGTGAAGCCACCACTACAAAGAAAGAAAACACCATTCAAGATGTGTATCAATGTCAAGAATGTTTAACCATATACAACTCAGAATATGGCGATATGGAACAAGGCGTTGCCAAAGGTACTTTGTTCAAAAACATCCCAGAAGACTATTGTTGTTCACTATGTGAAGCGCCAAAAAATAATTTCATAGCTTTGACCTCCGAAATTCAAGTTATATAAAAATTTAAGAACCCATACATGAATACAACTTTTAAAACAGTAAGCTCATCGCACATCACGATATCCGAATTAATGTTGCCGTCTCATACCAACTTTAGTGGTAAAATTCATGGAGGTTATATTCTATCTCTTATGGACCAAATTGCCTTTGCTTGTGCTTCAAAATTTTGCGGAAATTACTGTGTAACTGCTTCTGTCGATACTGTCAATTTTTTGATGCCTATCGAAGTGGGTGAATTGGTAAGTATGAAGGCCAGTGTAAATTATGTAGGGAGAACATCAATGATTGTTGGTATTCGTGTAGAAGCAGAAAATATTCAGACAGGAGTAATCAAACACTGTAACTCGTCCTATTTTACGATGGTTTCAAAAGACAACGAAGGCAAAACTTCTCTTGTACCAGGATTGATATTAACTAGTTTAAAAGAAGTAACTCGTTTTCAAAATTGCTTGCGCCAAATTGAAATGAAAAAAGCAAAAGAAGATCAAAAAAATGTTGCAACCTTCAGCTCTATTGACTCAATTTTAAATTCAAAAAAATACAATATCAAGGTAGAGTTGCATTAATAGCAGCTCATTCTCAAACAATAAATTTACTTTTATCTAGACTAGATTTATAATCACAAAAAAAAAACAGCTCGAGAGCTGTTTTTTTTTGTACTATGATATTACTTAGATTAAAAACTTAGATTTTGATAGACAAATTCATCCTCAATATTTTCGTCTTCTAAGTAGTCTGTCAATTTCGAAATATTACCAACTACTTCACCGATCACAATAATTGCCGGTGACGAAATTTGTTGGTCTTTTACTAAAGCTGCGATCGTACTCATTGTACCAATCACTTTCTTTTGGTCTGCTCTAGTTCCGTTTTGTATGATTCCGATTGGTAAATCATCAGTTCTATTTTCTTTGTAAACTGCTATAATTTCACTCAGTTTGTGCATTCCCATCAAGATAACGACGGTTGCTGCTGACTGTGAAGCAAGAGTAACATCTTTTGACAAATTATGATCAGAGGTTGTTCCTGTAATTACCCAGAAACTCTCTGCAACTTGGCGCTGAGTCAAGCTAATTCCGTTTAACGCAGGTACACCCATAGAGGAGGAGATTCCAGGAACGATTGCCGTCTCTAAGCCGTTTTTATAAGCAAATTCAATCTCTTCACTTCCACGACCAAATACAAATGGATCACCACCTTTTAATCGTACAACGTGACCATGCTGATGTGCCAGTGCCACAATCAATTCATTGATTTGATCTTGACTGTAAGCGTGACAACCTAATCGCTTGCCTACAAATACAATTTCGGCGCCGTTGGCATATTGTAATAAATCTTCATTCACCAAGGCGTCGTACAAAATTACATCTGCAACCTCTAGAGCCTTAATCGCTTTTACAGTGATTAATTCTACATCTCCTGGCCCTGCTCCTACTATCGTTAACTTCGGTGTTTTTGAATTATTCATTTTATCTTCATTTAATATTTCGAAAATAAATCTCGCTTTATTCAACCATTGGCTTAAAAACTTTGTCAATTTATTTTCAAATTTAATTACTAATTCTTCTACTACGCATAAATACTTAATACAAATATAAGTATTTATACGTAATTAAAACAAATTAATAATCAAATTTACGTATTTTTCGAACTCAAGTGTTTATTTACTCCACTCAGCAATGCTGTCTTTGTTCATTTTTACATAATCTTGATTCCCTGCTTTTTCTGAGGCAACTAGTGAAGCTTTTGCTGCTTCGATGGCGCCACTTCTATCTCCTTTTTTTGCCAAGATCAATGACTTTAACCTTAAGTAGTAAAATGGCGATTCTGGTGTAAGCGCTAGAGCTTTTTCCATATAACTATTCGCTTTACTTATGTCTGAAGTAGATTGAAAATAATATTGTGCAGCAGTATAATAATCATTTCCTGTAGCTCCACCAAGTACTTTTTCGATACTTTCTATTGCTTTTTGCTGTGTTGGTACTGCAAATTTTAAAGAAACATAAGAGTGTTCCCAAGCCATATCTAAGGAAGCACCATTTGGATCAATTCCGTTGATCCCAATGGTAAAAGTTTCAACTGCTGTTGGTGTAGCGTTTTCTCTAACATTTGTTTTTAAAGCTACATTCGTTTCTTCAAACGTTTTTGGCGTTCCCCAATTGTCTGTAGTTTTATAAAAAATAACATCCCAACTTTGAATATTTGGAATAGTATATAATGCATATTTCCCTTTCGGTAATTTCTTTCCATCAATCGTCACATCATCACTAAAAGATATTGTAGTATTTTCATTTGCACCTGTTCGCCATAATTTACCAAACGGCACCAAATTACCATATACAATTCGATCTCTTGCTGAAGGTCTAGAATATATAATTTCGATATCAGTAAGTCCCACCTGCTGATTAATTACAGCTCTAGGACTCTGTTGTGGCGTTTGAATTTGTGCTTGAACCAAACCTTGTGAAAATACAACTAACAAAGCGATAAAAATATTCTTCATGTTTCTCTCTTTTTTATTTTTGCAAAAGTACTAAATCCAAATGTAATGGGTTGTTAAATAATCCCCAAACCACTACTGTAATTGTGATACTTCTCTAAAATTGAGTTCGTTAAAATGACTTATCACGCGATCAGCAAGTGCTAAATCTTGATCGTTTGAATGAGTACTGTCGTAACCCACGCAAAAGATTCCAGCAGCTTTTGCCGCCCTTACACCATTGGTACTATCTTCTATGACAATACAGTTTTCTTTGGGCGCAATAGAAAGTGTTGCGGCATGCAAGAAAATGGCAGGATCTGGTTTGGACTGTGGAAAATCTTCACCGCTAACCTTATGTGAAAAGTAGGTATCTAATTTGAAACGATTAAACACACGATCAATAGTTACCTTTGAAGCCGACGAAGCCAAAATTAATTGCATACCATTTTGATAGCAATCTTTTATCAATGCCTCTACTCCATCCAAAAGTTGTAAATCTTCTTTGGTATCAAAAGCGTCGTTAAAGATGGTTCTTTTTCTTTGTATCATCTCCTCTACATCTTCAGAAAGATGGAATAAATCTTTTAATTTTTGATACGTATTACGAGTTGATTGTCCGGTAAGTGACGTATAAATATCTTCAGATACTTCGATTCCTAATTCTTTATAATGTTGAAAATAAGCATAACGGTGTACGGGTTCTGTGTCTACAATTACACCATCCATATCAAAAATTATTGTCTGTATCATATTGTCGTTATCTGTTTTATATATTATAATTTATCTTCTTCTTCTTTACGTAAGTGAAAGAAGTTAAATCTTATTATTTCAATCTCTATAGCTTATGTTGCGATATTTTATTAACTACAAACTACTTCCTATTGACTATTTCTTTATTAAATAGCGAATAACAGTTTCGGCAGCGTAAAGACCAAAAAGTCCAGGCATATAACTATTTGTACCGTAAAATGATCTTTTAAAATTGGTACCGTCGGTCATTTTTAAACTGGACTCTTTCTGAATTTCAGAAGAAAAAACCACCTTTACTTTGTCTATATTTTCCTTTTTAAGTCTTTTTCGAATAGTTTTAGCAAAATAACAGTTGATTGTTTTACTTATGTCTGCAACCTTAACTTTAGAGGCTTCCATCTTTCCACCTGCTCCCATACAAGAGATAATTTTCACTCTTTTTCTCTTAGCACCAATTATCAAATTAAGTTTTGGAGTTACACTATCAATACAATCCAAAACGTAATCATAATCGGTAGAAATAATTTCGAATGCGCGTTCAGGAGAAAGAAATTCCTGTACACGTATAAGATTTAATTTCGGATTGATATCCATCAATCGATCACCTACAATATTTATCTTTGGTTGTCCTACAGTAGAATGCAGGGCGGGCAATTGCCTGTTGATGTTGGTAATATCAACCACGTCACCATCAACAATTGTCATGCTTCCTACTCCCGCTCTTGCTAAGAATTCGGCTGCAAAAGAACCTACTCCACCTAGACCAACTATTAAAACATGTGCATTCTGCAATTTTTCTAATCCTTCTTTCTCAAATAAAAGTTCAGCTCTTTCTGTCCACTCTGCCATTTTATATTTTTTTTTATGTTTTATGAGATCCCGTCCTAATACGATTTCCCTTTTAATTTATATTCGACTTAGACTCGTTTTGAAAACAAGTTCAAAATTATTGCTTGTTAGCTGTTGCATCTCCTCTATAGTGCAACTGTAGTATTTTGCCGCCATTGCATACACCTCTTGAATGTTTTCTGTACTTGTATCCGTTTCGAGAAAAATACGATCATTGGGTACCGATAAAAAAACTTTTTCCAATCCCGGATTACGCAATAAATGCTTACCAAAAGACAAATAGAAATCATTATTGATCAACTGCTTGGCTAATTGTTCACTTTTAGAAAAACCGTGTATAATGATTGGAACAGTAATTTTTAGACGGTTCTTGATGGCAATCAATTCATCATAGGCAGCGACACAATGTAGTACTACTGGTTTGTTGTATTCTTGTGCCAAAAGCAGTTGTTTTTCAAAAACATCCTCTTGTATCGGCATTGCTATATCTATTTTTTTATCCAAACCACACTCCCCCAATGCTAAACAATTAGTGTCTTGTAATTTGATTTTAATAAATGCTAAATCTGCTGTAAGCCGTTGTTCATTGATATACCATGGATGAATACCAATCGAATAAACTGGTAGGATTTCATTAAATTCCCATGGATACTGATTTACCAGTTCTATGACTGTACTTTGATTGGTAAACGAATGTGTATGAAGATTGAAAAAAAGCATTAATCATGGAAGTTTTTGACACCCGCTTCAATTTTTACTTGTAAGTCATTTTCTAATGGTACTCTGGGACAAGAAAACTTATGGCTATAAGCACAATATGGATTGTAGGCAGTATTAAAATCAATGTCAATTGTATCTCCCGCAGGAATTTTTAAGTCGATATAACGACCACCAATGTAAGTTTCATCACCCGAGGTCAAGTCAGAAAAAGGTAAAAACAGATCGTTTTTATACTTTTGATTTCGAGACAGTTCAATGTCGCGATACAGATTCAGCATAAAGTTCTTGCCATTAAGTACAAAATGAACCTCACCATATTTAACGTACAGAGGTGTTCTACTAGTAGACGTTTTCATTTTGAATGCTTTTTCTTTTTTTGTACGAATGAATTTTGCAGTGACAAAAAATGATTCGTTTACAGGATAAAAATCGAGAGACTTGAAATCCTCTAAATCTTTTGGTTCCAACGGACTTGTACTTGCATCTGCGTACTCTTCATTCAAATACTTTTGAAAATCTAAAGATTTTTGCTTGTTGAAATTTCCTTGTGCAAGAGCAACTACAGAAAACAGCAGAAAGGATAATATCGTGATTTTTGGCATTTTATATTTTTTATACAAAAATAAGTCAAAAGATATTAAAACTCCTAAAGAAGCACAATTTTAACGGCTTATTAGTTCCTTTTTTTGGCTATCTTTGTTTCTCTAAAAAAATGATATGTTTCAAGTTTTAGCCTACCTCAACAAGCTTTTATTACCTAGCCTAACAAAAAAAGGCTTGGACATATCTAAAGCCAAAAAATGGCAATTAGCACTAATTGGTTATCGCTACTTTGTAACGACTAGAGCCGTAAAGCAATAATCTTAAAACTTAAAAAGCTCAAAATATAATGATCCGGCTTCTGAACCTACTATTTATTTGTTCTATCTATCCAAAGTCTTATGTTTAGATTACGTTATGATTATAGATTGACTGCATTTTGCAAATTGTTTAACTCTTACAGTATCGACTTTAAAATTTTAAATCTTTTTTTTAAATGGAAAATACTATAAATCAAGTAGATAATTTCGATTAACTATTTTTTTGAAATTTAATTTAATTTTAGGCTTGTAGATTTCACATTTATTCCTATATTTGCACCCGCAACAACGTTGTTTACAACGATTGCAAAAATGGCCTTGTGGCGCAACTGAATAGCGCACTTGATTACGGCTCAAGAGGTTACTGGTTTGAATCCAGTCAAGGTCACAAAAAACATCCCTATTACTTGATAAACAAGTTTTAGGGATTTTTTTTTTGCACTGTAGATTGAGTAACTGCTTTTTAAAAATTTCTTTTCCTATCTAAGTACTTCCTTAAATTACTTACTCCAATAACTAAATTAGACAAGTAATAATTATAACATTAAAAGTAGATAGCCTTCAAATCAATTATAGTTTGTTTATCTTTGATTATACCATTTCTCTATAAAAATTAGATCACAGAAGCATTCGCTAGATGACAAAAAATCAAAAAATTAAAACATGAAATACGCATTCGTAATCGGACTCTTCCTAGTTCAAATCCTTGGTTATTCACAATCGAATAAAGAAACAGTAGCTTCTCAAAAAGCAGATGATAAGTTGTTGTTAACCATTTTCTTGAAACACGATCAAAGCATGAATTTAAATGAGATCGAAAAGATTAGAACCGATCAAGGCTTTTATAAAAATTTCCCCCCAGAAGGAGTTTCAGTAGTCAATTGGTATGTGGTGATGGGAATTGGGCAAATGGTAGTGTTAGAACTTCCTGCCTCCAAATTAGCTGCAGTAAATTTAGCCATTGAGAGAACCGCATGGAAGGCTTTTAAAACAGAAATTTATCCTACCTACAACTTGTACCCAATTGTAGAAGGTAAGTTAGAAAATAAAGCAAAAGTAAGTTACTAAGAATGTTAATAAACTAAGATGGTGCAACTGTGAGTGGGTATTATTTTAGTTTTTTTTTTATAAAGAACCGTCTATTAATCTTTTGGGTTAAATACCTTCCTGCCTTTGCATGTAAAATGACTCGTTTGCAACATGGCTCAAATAGCATTAGGATGCGATATTTTACATTTCATTTTAGCCCAAGTCAATCATAATTATTCAATTCAAGTCATTCTAGTCCACAACGTTTGTCATTCCGTAGGAATCTCTTTTGAAGTGATTTGTTGGTGTGAGACGCTTTCAGCGAGACAAACTTTGGGTAGCACGTTTATTTCGCAAATTTTGAATGCTATTTTTCACTTACTTTCTGTTAAAAGCAAATTACATTGTTTGCAACGCAGTTCAAATAAAATTTTGCTACTCCATCTGGGAGAATATTTTACGTTTACATTTGAGATCTACTTAAATTTAATTATGAAGTTCAAGCTATTCTAATCCGTAAAGCTTGTCATTCCGGAGGAATCTCTTTTGAAGTGATTGGTTTGTGTGAGACGCTTTCAGCGAGACAAACTTTGGGTAGCACGTTTATTTCGTAAAATTTGAATGTTATTTTTCACTTACTTTCTGTTAAAAGCAAATTACATTGTTTGCAACGCAGTTCAAATAAAATTATGCTACTCCATCTGGGAGAAAATTTTACGTTTACATTTGAGATCTACTTAAATTTAATTATGAAGTTCAAGCCATTCTAATCCGTAAAGTTTGTCATTCCGGAGGAATCTCTTTTGAAGTGATTGGTTTGTGTGAGACGCTTTCAGCGAGACAAACTTTGGGATGTACGTTTATTTCTTAAAATTTGAATGCTATTTTTCACTTACTTTCTGTTAAAAGCAAATTACATTGTTTGCAACGCAGTTCAAATGAAATTATGCTACTCCATCTGGGAGAATATTTTACTTTTACATTTGAGATCAACTTAAATTTGATTATGAAGTTCAAACTATTCTAATCCGTAAAGTTTGTCATTCCGGAGGAATCTCTTTTGAAGTGATTGGTTTGTGTGAGACGCTTTCAGCGAGACAAACTTTGGGATGTACGTGTATTACTTATACGCTGAAGCCAGCAGGGGATTCGTGCTGTAGCGCGGAGCCGAATTTCACAAAATCATCTGCGAAAAATATTTTACTCTTAGAAGATTTTAAAATATCTAAACTACCTGATTACGAGGGTATTAAAATGTTCTTCACTTTGTATTTTGTCACAAATTTAGTGAGTATTTGTGAGAAAATAAATGTATTTTAAATATGCAGTCTAACAACTCGTTATATAATATTATGTTTAAGCTCTATTTTTAAACCATTCTTCGCTTATATTACAATTTTCTGAATTTGGAGCAGGCTTAGCTTCATTGATCTTGACATGTAATGGCATAGGAACACAATTACCAAAGACAAGGGCTTCCCCTGGAATTTGTTGTTTTATTTTTATTGTGTAGTCATCTGAGAAGTATGGTAAAACCGAATATATAAATTTCATATCTATTTCATTCTGAATTCTGTGTATTATATAATTACCACATTGTGATAAAACTGTCGGAGAAAGTTCAGATGGTCGTTGAGAAGAAAGTAACAAAAATAAAGAATACTTTCTCCCCTCTCTTGCGATCCTTTCAAATATATTCTCTTTTAAAATATAGTCAGTATCTTTTTTTATATATCTGTGAGCCTCATCTAATACTAAATGAACGGGATTTTTTCTTCTTTCATCCCCTATTTTAAATTTTCGATTGTCAAAGATCATTCGACTAATTACACTTGTCATCAATTCAAGTGAGTCAGTACCAACTTCGCTTGAATCGATAATAATTAATTGGGTTTCTAAATTTTCACTGACACCTAAAACCTTTTCAAGATAATCAACTGTATTTGTATATTTAACATCTGTGTATCTCATGAAATTACAGTCTGGATTTGTAAGAAAGTAATCCAAACGACTCAACATAGTAGATGTAAATTCTCTTATTCTAGAATTACCCTTAGCTTCTTCATCCAATAAAACTATATCAACTGCGGTTTTTAAAAATTTATAATCAAAAAATTCACCAGGTCTTAATCTTTCACTATCAGTATTTATTGCCTGCGCTTCATCAACTTCAATTGTAGTTAAATATTCAGATAAAGCACTCCTATTATCTCCAAAACTAATTGTACATTTAGAGTCCAACTGCTCTAGGAAATTTCTTAACTCTTCATAATTATATTCGGAGTTTATTTCTTTACATTTAATTATTATCCCTTTCGCTGCGGTAATTTTAGCGGTGTCGCTATCTACTTGTGAAATAATATTTGCTAGAATATATCTAAACTTCCATTTGAAATAATTCACAAATTCAGACCTAGCTTCTCGTACTTGATCGGCATTAAATATTTTGTAAAATTTAAAACATTCTTGTAAAACTTTATCCCAAAAAGGTTTTTGAGTCCTATCAGATGCTAAAAGAAAACCCAACCATTCATCTAAGTTCATTAAATAATATGGTAAATAAAAAGTTGAATATGGTTCTACAGATGTATTAGGCTTATAAAACTTAGTTTTTATTTTTTCTGTTAATGATTTCTCAAACGCCTTTACATATTCACCATTAACATCAAATAGAATAATTTTAGCACCTAAAGCTTCATTTTCTGCTTTTCTAAATACTTCTTGTAAAATATGAGCAATTGTATTGGATTTACCACTTCCACTATTGCCTAATATGGCAGTATGTATATTGAAAAGTTTATCGATATTTAGGTTAATTTTATAATTAATCATATTCTTGCTTAAACCTAGCTCAATTTCTTCATGTATTCCAGGTACCGCATCTCCATTAAGGGCTTTATGACTTGAAAGTATTGCTTTAATATCATTTATTGTTACAATATTAACATCGCTATAAATTGAAGGAAATATACCAATTCCCATATTGAAACGATTATTTTTCGCTAGGGTTCCAACAGGCTTAATTATTAATTCCCTTGAACTATCTAAATTATAAGTTGAAAATAGTACACTCTCTGTACTATGATCTAAAACTGCTACTACTTCACATATAATTGCCTCTCCAGTTGGGTTGTGAGTTTTTAAATAACTACCAATATTACCAAAATAATACACTTGCCCTTCTAAACTCACAGTAGACGTTTTTGTAGTATGAAAAAGTTTAACTCTGAACTTGTCATATTCAACGGATATTATTTTTCCTATTTTCATTTATCAAGGTTTTCGTTGTAGAACTTAACAAATTCATTTAAACTACTATTTTCAGACTTGAATGCATTTACATTTGGTAAAAGATTTTCAACAACATAATCGAAATAATGAATTTTATTACCAGCCAAATTTTCACCCCAAATTTTAAAAATTCGATCATCTTCAATTTTAGAAATATCTCTATCTGAAACATCATTAATAATAACAAGGTTCATTGTAGAGTTAGTGGCCAATGCTTGATATATTATATTATTAACATGTTCATCACTAAAACTATAACCAACCACAAATAAAACGCTTAAAGGTTCTAAAAGTTTACGTTGAAACTCCCTAAACATTTCTACGTATGGACTGCCTAGACTTTTGTTTTGTTTAGTAGGTGCAGGATAAACCAATACGTTATTATTTGTTTTTGTCGGGTTAAATATCTCCTTAATTTTAAAAAAAGTATTTGCGTTTTTTTTGTCTTCAATCCAATTAATAGAGCCATGAATTTTATACAGATGAACCATATTCTCGACGGGTTCAAACTTATCGATACTTGTATCCATTCTTTTTGAAAATGTGTAGTTAAATAATGCCGGATTAAAATATCTATTTAGACCTCCATTAAATCCATTTATATAATGAATATTTAAACTATCTAAAGCTGTTTCATTAAATAAATCATTGTTAGTTGTAAATACGTTTATTCGAGACAAATCTTTATTTCTTAATGCTGTTTTTCTATAAAAACGCTGGTAATTTTCAATATTATCTTTGTTTGTAGCATCGTCAAAGTCAATATTAATATTATCAAAAATGATTGTTTCAATAATATCTATTAATGATTCGCAAACTATAAAAGCGCTGTTTTTTATGTCACCATCATTTAAGTATACTCTATGAGAATACAGAATTCCTAAAACATCTTCGAGATTTTTATCATTCACTCGCTTTGTAATCTTAATGAATTCTTCCTTTATAAATTTGTTAAGAGGTAATGCTAAACTATTAATATGTGTTTCCACTTTATCATATAGTTCAGCCATTGTTGGTATTGCTGTTGCACTTGTTCCTGATCCAAATAGAAAGTGAATATTTTTCATATTAAACAATTCACTTATTTTATTCTTTATAATGTCAATAGATTTATTTTCAACATCTTCATTGTTGTTTGTAACTTCAGAAAGTAAATTTGACTGCCCTTGAAAGAACTTTATTTTCAGCTCACACATAACTTCTAATATTAATTAAATTAACGCTTTTTATTTTCTATTTTTGATATTTTGGAAAGGATTATATTTTTAGCTTCAGATAATAAAAAACCATTCCAATCTTCTAAAAGTTCTATTATTTATATGAAATTCTGTTAAATATAATATTCGTATCACACTTTTATAGTTGTATTATTCTAAAACTCATTTATTAAACTTTCGTCATTTTTACCAACAGCAACTCCTTCATTTTTTCAGATTTTCAATCTGTAATAACAAATTTCGTTCAGACGCTGAAATTTATATTCAAAATCTTGTAATAATACATAATTCTAAATCCTTTAAGGTTGGTTTATCTTATGAAAGCCACTTTTACCATTATTGATGTTATGGTTTCTGTAAGATTATATTCCTCGCTAAGATATTGAAAATAAATTCATACAGATTACGGGAAACCGTAAAAGGCATAATTTATTCAATTTCATAGTCCAAAAACCGCAATCAGTACTTTTTAACGTCGTTAGTATGAACACTTTTTTCTCCACTGATTCAAACGCAAATAACCTCAAAAACACAAAGGTTTTTGAGGTTATTTATTTTAGTTACAATTACAAAACTGCAACCTATTTCATCATTAATTCAACCAATAGTACGAGACTAGAAAGTTTCATAAAAGTCCACACCAAAAATTAAATTTTACTTCACAGTTTCCAAAATTGCTTGTCTCGCCAATTTAGGTTCGAAATTTCTATTATACAAAAGAGGATAATTCGTTCTATTTGGAATTGGGTAGTCATTTTTCCAAGACATACCATCGTGCAATCCCCATAGAGTGACTCTGCTTATTTTATCTTTGTTCTTTACAAAAATTCCAAATAATTCTTTGTAACGATTCGCTAGTTCTTGTTCAACAGTTTGAGGCAAACCATTTTTGTAAGGATCTAAAAAGGTTTCAAACTCTTCCAATTGATACAGAGGTTCCATCATGCTTTTACCTGTTATTTGCCCTTCCTTAGTAATTGGCAATACATCAACATCCAATTCGGTAATCATCACTTTAATTCCTAATGCTGCATAGGCATCGATCGCTTGTTGAATGTATTCCGTTTTAGGGAAATTTAATCCCCAATGCGCTTGAATCCCTACACCGTCTATTCTGATTCCAGCATCTTGAAGCATCTTGATCATACGCACTATTCCGTCTCTTTTTTCAGGACGCCAAGCATTGAAATCATTATAATACAATTCGGTGTTAGGTGCATATTCACTAGCGTATTTGAAAGCTAGTCGAACCATTTCATCGCCATCGCCAATGCTGTTTACCCATACTGTAGGCCTGTAGGTACCATTATCATCTATAACCTCATTGACTACGTCCCATGCTTGTACTTTTCCGGCATAGCGACCAGCAACCGCTTTGATGTGGGTGCGCAAGCGCTCTTTTTGTTCTTCTGGCGAATTAGGAGCGCCTTTATCGTTCGTAAAAAACCATGCAGGCGTTTGATTGTGCCATATTAATGTGTGCCCCATAACGAACATCTTGTTTGCTTGAGCAAAAGCAACATAGGCATCAGCCAATTTAAAATCATAAACTCCTGGTGACGGACATACTACTTCCGCTTTCATACAATTTTCGGGAGTAACGGTATTGAATTCCTTTCTTATAATGGTATTGGAAGCGCTATCCTTACCCGAAACGATGTCGTCATTTATGGCACTACCTAATAAAAAGTAGTTTTTAAAGGCGTCTCTTAATGTCGTGTTTTCAGAGGTTGCTACTGTTTTCGCAACAGCATTAGTTTTCACTTTTTGAGCAGTACAAGCTGTAAATGATAGTGATACAACACAAACGATTGTGGCTGTTTTAATTAGGGTGAAATTTGGTTTTTGCATAGTTTTTTATTTATTAATAGAAAAATGTATTCCAACCCATTGTAATGACAAATAGGGTATAATTATTAAAACGGGGCTTCGACAAGCTCAGCCTGACAAAGAAAACGTCATTAAATAGTACTTATACTTATCGCACTCCATGTACCGCCATCTCAATGATATACACGGAATCCATAGCAGTGATAAAAAGTGTTTTTTGATTTGATCCACCAAAAGTGACATTGGCAGTCCAGTCTTCAGGCACGGCAATATGTTCTATTCGCTCCCCTTTTTTATTGAAAACAGTAACACCTTTTCCGGTGAGGTACACATTACCTACGTGGTCTATTGTCATCCCATCCGAGCCTAGATTTGCAAATAATTTTTTATTTGAAAGCGTTCCATCTTTTTGGATGGTATAGGAGTAGGTTTTATTGCCTGCTTGATCGGCTACATACAACGTATCACCATTAGGTGTACCAATAATTCCATTCGGTTGGTCAAAGTTATCATCAGCTACAATTATTGGTTTTTTTGTGTTTTGAGCTAGATAATACACTCTTTTTGATTTTTGCTGAGGCTCTTGATGTTTCCACCAAGGACGTTGGTAATAAGGATCTGTAAAATAAATCCCTCCTTTGGCATCTACCCAAAGATCATTGGGACCATTGAATTTTTTCCTATCGAAATCAGTAACAAGTACGCTGACTTTTTTATCTACATCAATGCTCCATATTTCATTTTTTTCATCGGCAGCAGCCAGTAAATTTCCTTGGTTGTCAAAATAAAGTCCGTTGGAACGACCTGATGGTTTCATAAAATCGGAAACGGTATTGTCAACAGCATTCCATTTTAGGATACGATCATTGGGCTGGTCTGTAAAATAGACATTGCCCTTTTTGTCTGCGGCAGGACCTTCGGTAAATTCGAAACCGTCCGCAACTAAAATAAGTTGGGCGCCATCAGCAATTATCGCTTTGGTATGGGGTTTCTGAGCTTGGCAAGATACAGTTACTATCATTAGCAAACTGATGCTAATTACATTCAAACAATGGTTCGAAGTCTGTTTTTTTGATTTCCTTTTCATATAGCATTCGTTGGTTTTATCTTTTATTTTTAATTGCCTTTAGCCCAATAAATGGCTCCAAAAATGTGGTTTAAGAAGTTTTTATCTTTAAATGATTCTGGTTTGTGCCCCAAAGCCGTGTAAAACGATCTTCCGCCTTCGTACTCTTGATACCATGAAATAGGATGTGCCTTGCCCATACCTTTTAACGGGATTGCATCATAACCCGCAGTAAAATCATAAGAGGTTTCATCAACAGTCAATAGAATATGTAATTTATCTACATTCATGTTTTTAAAATTATACCACTCATCAGAACGAAGCCATTTATTGGATAGGTGCCAGGTTGCGGGAAAATCATTATTGGCTACTTTTACGATAGCTGCTTGCAATTTTGGATGATTCACAAACTTCGCTCCCACGAGACCATCAAACCAAGCATTATCGTTTTCGCCATCTGCTGTTCCGTGTATGCCCACAAAGCCTCCGCCTCGTTTCATAAATGCTTTTAAAGCATCCATGTGTTTCGGTGTCAAAAAATTGGCATTGGCGTTCATGAAAATCACGACATCGTAGTCTGGTAATTTCGCTATTAGATCATCTGGCCTTTGTGTCCAATCAAATTGAAACTGATTTTCTGCAGCCATTTCTTTAAAAGCTTCAACAGCAACTGGGATGCTGTTGTAATGCCAAGTATCGTGTTGGGTAAACAATAAAACACGAAACTGATCTTGTGCATTTGTTTTAATCATGGTAAGGATACATATAGTTAATAAGAGATATTTCATTCTAAAAGATTTCATAATTAAACGTTTATTGGTTACAGGTATCGATAACACGACCTGCTTTTTTTTTTTCGCTTTAGCTTCTAAAAAAAATCAGCCACAGATTAAAAAGATTAATCTGTGCTGCTATTTTTAATTCTATCTAACTTTTTAATCTGTGTAAGTCTGTGGTAAAAAAAACAGTTAGCAAAGCTGCCATCAAAGTTTTCACACAGCAGACTTCCAATCCATAGTAGTCTATTTTAATAGTTCATAATAAATATATTCCCATGCCAAACCAACACTATACAAAGGCGGAAAGTTATAATCTTCTACTTCAGACAAGATGTATTGCACTCCTGCTTTTTCTTTATAATTAAAAATATCCTTGAAATCTATTTTTCCACTTTCGCCTAATTCTTTATAATCTTTCACATGCCAACTAATAAATCGGTTGGGATAGGTTTTAAAATAATCGACAGGATTCACTCCTCCCCGCTGCATCCAATACAAATCAGATTGAAAATAGACATACTCAGGATTGGTGTTTTGAAGAAAATAATCATAAATGGTTACGCCTTCTACCTTCAAAAATTCATCGGCATGATTGTGATACACAAACTTAAGTCCGTTCTTCTTGCAGAGTTTTCCAACTTTATTGTAGTAATTGCAATAATCTTGCAGTTCTTTGATCGTCTTAATGCCTTTTAATTTACTATTTGAAGTAGAAAGATATTCGACACCAGCTACTTTATGGTCTTGTATCGTTTTGTTCCACCAAGCATTTATTGCGGCATCATCATTTTTGTTTTCAGGATCGAAAAATGTCATCGAACCCAAAAATTTCATGCCTGCTTTTTCAACCATAGCCTTAAACTGCGTTGGACTTTGATCGTAAAAACCACCATTTTTATACACAAAGGTCTCTACATAGCTGTACCCCATTCGACCCAACTGAATTAACGTTTGTTCTGGACTTTTGAGCATCTCTTTGTGAACAGAAACAAGCTGAATACCAATATTTTTGTCTTTGGGATTGTTTTTAATGTATCTCGTTTTCCATAGACTTTTTTCATTAGTATCAAATCCTTCTAAGATAACATCTGTATAATTTTGAAAGTCAAAATCAACCTTCACTGTTTTATTCCCATCGAGGTCTTTGTCTTGCATCGTCCAATGATTTTCTGAAGAAAAGATTCCTTTTCCTGTAAAAAATGCGCCTTGTGCATTGTGACCTGCAGCAAAAATAGTATCGGTAACGGTATCATAGCCTATAATTTCATGCAGTATTGGGTTGTATTGGTTCCTACTATTTTTTTGTAAAACATCAACCGTGAGCGAATGATTATTGAAATTATTCCTACTGCTCATTTTTATTTCTGGAAATTTCGCAACACTGTCTATGCTAGGATTCACTGCACTTACCCACTGACCAGAATATTGTCTAAGTCTATCTTTTTGAGAAGAAATGCTATATTTTTCTTGAGTAAAACCGACAAAGGAGTTTACAAATAGGATTGTATACAAAAGTGTTTTCATTTTCTTAGTTTTTACCAAGGTGAATAAATAGTGGTGTTTTTTCTATACTTGGGTTTTACTAGTTTTACATTCCGTTTTTCAGAAATATAACTACTCGGTTGATTTCTGGAAACAATCCCATTGAAGCTAGGATCTGTTTGCTATATAAAAAACATAATCTGCTTGAAAAGTATCAAGCAGATTAAAACTCATTTTTTTTCTAAAATCAGCATCGAATTATTAATCCAAATACGGATCTAAAGTCTGTATTTTTCCGTTTTCATCATAAGTGATTTCAGCTACTTTTACCGATCTTAGGTGCGTAACTCCTTCAGACAAACTCGAATCGTGGTAGAATAAATACCATTTATTTTCGAACTCACAAATAGAGTGGTGCGACGTCCAACCGATAACTGGATTTAAAATTCGACCTTGATACGTAAACGGCCCGTAAGGATTATCTCCTGTAGCATAGCAGATAAAATGAGTATCTCCAGTTGAATAAGAGAAATAATATTTGCCATTATACTTGTGCATCCATGAAGCTTCAAAAAAGCGACGATCGTTATCTCCGGCTAAAAGCGGTTTCCCGTTTTCGTCCAGAATTTCGATCTCATTTACAGATTCGTCAAAACTCTTCATGTCAGGAGAAAGCTTTGCCATAATTGGATTTAAAGCCAACTCATTAGCCGATGGTTCTTGGTTGTTTACTTCGTAAACATTGTTTCTATAGTTTTGTAATTGACCGCCCCAAATACCTCCAAAATACATATAATAACTGCCGTCATCATCACAGAAAACCGCTGGATCGATAGAATAACTACCTTCAATCGCTTCTGGTTCAGCTATAAATGGCCCAACCGGTGAATCACTAATCGCAACCCCAATTTGGAAAATTCCGTTGGCTCTTTTGGCTGGAAAATACAAATAATACTTTCCGTCTTTGGTCGCTGCATCTGGAGCCCACATTTGTCTTTCGGCCCAAGGCACATCTTTTACGTGAAGCGCCAAACCATTATCTGTAGCTTCTCCCGTTGGGCTATCCATCGAAATAACATGGTAATCTTCCATCCCAAAATGATCTCCGTTGTCGTTAAACGGAATTCCTGCTTCGATGTCGTGAGAAGGATAAATGTATATTTTTCCGTTAAAAACATGCGCCGAAGGATCTGCGGTGTACATGTGTTTGATTAACGGTTGTGAAATTGCTTTTTTGTTTATTTCGTCAAAATTGATATGACTGATACTTTCTTCTGGCATAATAACTTAATTTATTGTTTTATTTCTTCTTTCTTTTAATTCACTTTCTAACTGCACTTCCATTTTTTTATCGATCATATAAAAACAGACCAAACCGGCACTTGCGATAAAAAATAACCCTGGATAAACACTTACTGATAATTTAATTCCATCAATTGCTGACTGTGCTTGGTTTACCGCTTCGGCCACATAACCGTATCTTGATAATAGAAAAGCACCCAAAGCACCACCAATGCTCAAACCTACTTTTAGACCAAAAATCATAGCCGAAAAGATGATAGCCGTAGCACGTCGATTGTTTTTCCATTCGCTATAATCAGCTACATCAGCAATCATCGCCCACAATAACGGAATCGTAATTCCGTACAAAAACCCATGTGCCATTTGCGTTAAGAAAACCAGACCTATTGAAGTTGGCGCATAAAAATTGAACTGAATCAAGCTTAAAGCAGATAAAAATATAAAGGCAATGAAAATGTTTCTTTTTCCGAATTTATCTGCCAATCCTTTTGAAAACATAATTCCGAAAATCATGAACAAAATCCCACCCGAATTGAACAAACTAAAGGCCGAAGTTGGTGCATCTTTTGGCCACTGGAACTCGGTAAGTCCCATTCCGACTAGCGTATCATTCAGTCCTGCAATCATATTATTGAATCCGATGTCTTGCAAGAACGTAGCTTGGGCAACAGGATCTAAGTAGTATTTAAAGTAATAAATGTACATTCCTCCTTTTAGCGAAAGCGTAACAAAAATCAAAATAGTTACAAAAAGCATGATCACCCACGGCTTGTTTTTGGACAAATCGATTAAATCTTGTTTTACTGATGATTCTTGTTCTTTTTTAGGAACAATACGCTCTTTAGTAGTTAAAAATGTGATTAAAAAACAAACAACTCCTGCTATTGCAAAAATCATCATGGTCGTTTTAAAACCAGCTGCTTTGTCGCCATGTCCCAATATTAAAACCAAAGGCAATAACAACCCTTGAATGATAAATTGTGCAAACATTACCGCCACAAAACGGTACGATGACAAACTGTTACGTTGTCCCATATCCCCTGTCAACACGCCGCTTAAAGCTGAATACGGTAAATTATTGGCCGAGTAAACTAATATCAACAAGAAATAAGTCACTAAGGCATAAATTACTTTTCCGTCTGGACCAAAATCTGGTGTAGAAAAAGCCAAGATAGCGATGATTCCAAATGGTAAAGAGGTCCATAAAATCCAAGGTCTGAATTTCCCCCAACGGGTTCTTGTTCTGTCGGCAACCGCACCCATTATAATATTGAAAAAGGCACCTATAAACCCTCCGAAAAAGATAATAGCACTTGCTGTCCCTGCTGGAATTTTATACACATCGGTGTAGAAAAATGCCAAAAAAGTCATCAAAGTTTGGAAAATTAAATTGGCTGCAAAGTCACCTAAACTGTAACCTACTTTCTCTAAAACGGAAAGTTTTTGGGATGTGTTATTCATTTTGAACTATAATTATTTGTTGGTTTTTTTATTTTTTAATGCCATTACCTGATCGTATGCTTTTTTAGTCTTATTATTTCGATCAAAAAACAACGGATAGTTCGTTCTGTTTTTGATTGGCCAATTATTCAACCATGATTGGCTATCATTTACCCCCCAAAAAGTAACACGACTAATTTTGTCTTGGTGCTTCAGGAATACTTTGAACAAATCTTCATAACGTTGCGCAAGTTTTACTTGGATACTGTCTGGAATACCTTGAGTGTACGGATTCATTTTGGCATCTTCTTCGAAATTTTGATCTACATTGGCACCCACTAATTTCTCAGGCACAGGTAAAACAGAAATATCCAACTCGGTGAACATCACCTTCAATCCTAATTTTGAATAGGCAACAATACTTTCTTCAATATCTTTCAATGGCAGACCATCAAGACTCCAATGTCCTTGAATTCCAACACCGTCAATACGGGCGCCACTGTCTATAATTTTCTTTAATAATCGAATGGCTCCCTCTCTTTTCTTAGGTTGTTCGATATTAAAATCATTATAATAAAGCTCTGTTCCAGGTGCTGCTTTTTCGGCTAACTTAAAAGCAGTTACTAGATAATCTTCTCCTAGTTTATCAAGAAATATTGATTTTCTATATGTTCCATCTTCGTTCAAAGCTTCGTTCACAACATCCCAACCATCAATTTTTCCTTTGTACCTTCCGGCAACCGTATTGATGTGATTTTTCATAAATAGACTCAAGGAATCCTTGCTTTTTATAGCATGAACAAAGGGAGACAATTGCTCGTGCCAAACTAGCGCATGACCTACAACGAACATATTATTTTTTTTACCGTAAGCCACATATTTGTCGGCTACGTCAAAAGTGAATTCGTCCCATTTTGGATGAATCATTTCGCATTTCAGGTTGTTTTCTGGAGAAATAGCACTAAATTGTGATTTAATCAAATTATTTACAACTGAATCTTTTTCGTTGATTTGGTCTTCGCTAAGTGCTGTACCAATAAAAAAATCTTGTTTGAACGCAATTTTTAATGTTGGTTCTTGATCTATCACTTCTTTTTTAGATTGGCAACTCATCATTAAAACCCCTGCCAATATAATTGTAGCCGTTTTGTTGTTTACTATTTTCATATTCTATTTTTAAATCAATAAATTATTTTTATTTCTTCGTTTATTTTTCGCTATTTACTATTGTTTTCACGTATTCAAAGAATGCTTTTTTTCGTGCTGAACTCACTTTCCAGTCAACAGGTACGCTTTGAAATCCTTCTTTGATATCCGTTTCTCCTTCTCTTCTAAAATCAAAGAAACCCCATGACGCTCTGTTCTCGATTGCTATTTTGAAATTGTTTTGCTCTTTGTCAAATTCATAATGATCGTCTTCATTGAAAACTATCGGTTTCACACTGTAACCCGGCACTTGTTTCGTTTTTTCAACCATCATTGCTACTCCTTTTGGATCTTCAACAGCGTTGGCGTGAAGTAAAATATAATCTGAAGCTTCTATAACACTAGAAGTTGGAATCGAAGCGCCTTGAAAACTTGTTGATACTAAAAATCTGAAGTCTCCTCTTTTATTATTTTTTACTCTATTGATCAAAGTCGCCATACCGCTTTCGGTCAATATTTTATGGTCGTAATACGGTAAATCGCATTCATTAACCACTTCAATAAGAACATTTTTATACCCTGTTTTATGAAGTCCGTTTATAGTATTATCAACAGCATTGATCACTGCTTTTTCATCTGCTAGAAGTTGGTCTTGTCCAAAATAGAATAATCCTAGAATCACTACCATTTCTAACTCATCGGCTTTTTTAAGTACTTTTTCTAATCGGTTCCAATAGGCTGGTTTTATAGCACCATTACTTTCAAAAGCCGAGTTGATCCAGTCTTTATTACCGTATCCGGTTGGGCTACCACCTTGCAGATTTATGGTAACTGCATTCAAACCGTAGGACTTCCATTCTGACATAGCAGCAACAAACTCCTCTGTATTGCGATCCGCACTCCATTTTTGAGTGTCTGGATATTTCCATAAAACAGCCGTTTCTGGATTTTCATCATCAAAAGTGGCTTGTACCATTCTAGAATTGAACAACAATCCTTCGATATTATTCCCTTTCCACGTTTTACCTTGATTAATAATTTTACCGTTTATTAAAAAATTATCTTTTTCGATAGAAATAACCGTATGTGCTTTACTTTTTTTAGGAGTTACTTGTGCATTGGTCTGCGAACTAAAAAGTAATAAGACTGTAATTGATAGACTATATATTATTTTCATACCGTTTTAGTTTTGAATTTTGAATGGGTTTCCTTTTAATGTAACTGTACTAACAACCACATTTGCTGATTTGATTCTTTCCTCGTTTGGTTGTGCACCTCCCACAGAAAAAGTATAATTGCCAGGATTCACTTCCATTTTTAAATCAGCATTAATTTGTGCCAATTGTTTTGGTTGTACCGTAAAACGAATGGTCTTCGTTTCTCCAGCTTTTAGAAAAGTTCTTTCAAAACCTACTAATGTTCGAACAGTGTTTTGAAAATCTTCTTTGGCACTTTTCATATACAATTGCGTTACTTCGTCTCCGTCTATTTTTCCGGTATTGGTAATATCTATCGAAAGTAGAATCTCTTTGTTCGTTGCTTGTTCTTTTTCTAAAACCAGATTACTGTATATAAAACTCGTATAACTCAAACCAAAACCAAATTCATACAAAGGTTTTCCTTGAAAGTAGCGATAGGTTTTGCCTTTCATATTGTAATCATCAAAGGCTGGAATGTCCTTAATATCTTTATAAAAAGTAAGTGGCAAGCGTCCAGACGGATTGTAATCACCAAATAAAATATCAGCAATGGCAGTACCCCCAGCTTGTCCAGGATACCACGCTTCTAGAATCGCAGGAATATTTTCGTTTTCCCAATTGATTGCAAGCGCACTACCGTTCAACAAAACCAAAACCATTGGTTTGCCTAGTGTGCTGATCTTTTTCATTAAATTAGTTTGAGAAGCTGGTAGTTTGATATCCAATCGGTCACCACCTGCAAAACCTTCTACTTTCACTTTCATTTCTTCCCCTTCCAAAAGTGGACTTAATCCCATACAGAACACCACAACATCTGATGCTTCAGCCAACGCCATGGCTTCTTTCTCAAGGTTTTCATTAGGTGCTTCCCATAAAAAACGCATCACAGCATGCTCTGAATTGTCTTGCTTGTACTCTAATTTAATTTTGTACACTTTATTAGCTTCTAAGTCTAAATACTCATATTCTGTTTTAGGCTCATAAACATTTTCACTTTCAACAATCAACTTCTCATCGACAAACAATTTCATTCCAGAATAGGATTGTCCGCCTAGCGCGTAGCGACCTGATTTTGGCACCGAAAGATATCCCGTCCAGCGTACCGAATATTTATCATACGTCATATCTGAAAACGGAGGCGTTGTTGCCCATACGAAGTCAACATTTGCATCGATTTGTTTGTGCGATGGGTTGCCTTTTAAAGTAGTATTCGAAAAGTACTCCGCTTTCATACCTTTATTTTTCAATTTGCTATCGGTGTATAAAACAGCAGCAGGAACCGCTTCTAAAATTGGTAAGCCATCAGCTAATCTGCATCCTTGCGCAAAGCTCACTTTAGCATTTGGCAGTTTATTCATTATTCCTTGTAAAGGAGTAATAGGTTGTGACGGAAAACCGTTGTAATTCCCAAGTAACACGTCTGCATCATTCGCATTCGGACCAATAACAGCGACTTTTTTTACGTTTTTGCTTAATGGTAATAGGTTGTTGTTTTTTAATAAAACCATTGATTTTCTAGCGGATTGCAAGGCCAATAAACGGTGTACTTCTGAGTCAACAACTGAATACGGAATGTCTTCAAATTTCACATCTCCTTTTGGTGCAAACAATCCTAGTTTTAAACGTGCTTCTACTAATCTTTCGACAGAAACATTTAGTTCGGCTTCAGAAATTAAACCTTGCTCCACCGCTTTCACTAACGAAGGATAGGAATCCCCACAATTCAAGTCGGTTCCCGCTTGTACAGCCATAGCTGATGCTTCTTCCTTAGTTTGTACTACTTCATGAGCTCCTTTGTCATAAAAATCTTTTACTGCCCAACAGTCAGAAACGATATATCCTTTAAAACCCCAATCTTTTCTCAATAAACTACTCAATTCCTTATTACCACAACAAGGCATGCCTTTGTAACTATTGTAGGCACACATCACAGAATATACGCCCGATTCTTTCACCACCTTTTCGAATTGTGGACTGTACGTATTCAACATATCAAAAGCAGAAGGATCTACATTAAAACTATGACGACTCGCTTCTGGTCCGCTGTGTACCACAAAATGTTTGGCAGTAGCAATCAGTTTATAGTATTTAGGATCGTTTCCTTGTAAGCCTTTTATAAACTGTACGCCAAGCTCTCCCGTTAAATAAGGATCTTCACCATACGTTTCCATTCCGCGACCCCATCTAGGGTCTCTAAAAATATTAATGTTGGGTGTCCAAAAAGTCAATCCTTGATGAATGCCTCTTTTGTTTTTAGAAACAAAATCATGATGCTTGGCTCTCGCTTCATCTGAGATTGCATTGGCAATTTCGAACATTTGTTTTCTATCAAACATGGCACTCATTCCGATTCCTTGTGGAAAAACAGTTGCAATTCCTGCGCGAGCTACACCGTGTAAACATTCGTTCCACCAATTCATTTCGGGAATTTCTAATCTATCTATTGCAGCAGAGTTGTAGGTCATTTGAGAAACCTTTTCTTGCAAAGTCATTTTAGAAACCAAAAAAGCAGCTCTTTCTTCAAAAGTTTTTGAGGCATCTTTATGTACTGCTACTTGTGCATCACAAACTGTAATGGCAAGAAAAAAGAAAAAGTAAATCTGTTTTAATTGAGACATATTCTTTTTATTTAAAATTGGGGAAATCGTGTTCGTATTTTAAGGAGATTTTTAATCAAGTACATTCCTTTTTTACAGCTACTAAAAATGATTTTTACAGCCATATTGATTTTCTAATTTTAAAAACGAAAACTTTTGTAAAATGGACTAGCAATCATAAAAACTGTCTGGTAAAAGTAGTAGGATGTATCTTTGTCGACTGCTACTATTGAAGCTATAACTAAAACAAATCGTGCATTATTCAATGATTAAGAGCTCTAATTAAGGTTTTTAGAGTGGAATGTAAATTTTGATCGAATAGGAAAGTTATCCGGAATTAATTACAGAGAACTTTAATCTCACACAAGAAATGACTAAAAAAATCTTAGGATTCACCAATTGTAATACGTACTCACTGGTTATTTTACATACTGCATTCGATCTCACAGCAACTAATTCTACACCATTTGATAAGAGGATATAAAAAAACGGATTGATGCCACCATGTCATCATTTTACTGCTAACCACTCGGTAAAAAAATAACGATGATGTATCAATCCGTAATTAAGAAATGACTGTGACTATTTTAATCCTTCAAGGAAGCCAGTATGTGCTTTTTTAACACTGTAATCATTATTGTACATCAAAGGCCAGTCAATATGTCCCCAGAAGTCTAACAACCAAGACTCACTATCTCTCATTCCCCAAACTGTAAGTGCATATTGATTTGCTGTAGGAATAGAGTTGAAAATCTTTACTACTTCTTTGTATTTGTTTTTTTGCAAAATTGCTCTTTCAGGAGTCAGCACTTTTAAATCATTATCTGGATTGGCTTGGATATCCAATTCAGAGAAATGCATTAATAATTTTCTAGAAACAGTTCCGTCAACCACCGCTTGAATTTCTGAAGCAGCAGGTCCTTTGTAACTAATGTGCATTTGTGCACCCAAACCATCAATTAAATTATCAACTTTCAAAGCATCAGCTATTTTAAAAATTGCTGCTCTTTTGGTTGTTGAAGAAGCGAAGTTGTAATCATTATAAAACAATTTACAATCAGGATCAGCAGCTCTAGCCCATTGGTAGCACTTTTTAATGTAGTCATCACCCATTTTTTGTTTGAAGACAGAATTTCTTAGAGGGTTACCACTACCATCATCAACAGCTTCATTAACAACATCCCAAGATTTCACTTTTCCTTTGTAACGAGTTACCACTGTCGTAATATATTCTTTAACCATAATCTCAAATTCGGCATCTGTTCCAGTGAAATTTTTAACCCAGTCGGGAGTTGCATTGTGCCAAATCAACGCATGACCATGAAGGTTCAATTTATTATCTGTAGCATACTTTACAATTTTATCAACCGCTGTAAAATCATACGTACCTTTACTTGGATACATTTTATCCATTTTCATTTCGTATTCAGAAGTGATATTATCAAATTCTCTCAAAATAATATCTGACGTTTGTCCGGTTAGAGCGGTTGATCTTACTATCATACCAACTTTAAAATTAGCTGCCTCTTTTAAAGCAGTCGTAGGTTCAGGACCTGTACTAATTATTTCAGTTGCAATCACATTTGAGTAGACCGAGATTAGCGCACCTCTTACTGCTCTCACTCTGTAATAATAAGTAGCACCAGCGTTCAATCCTGAAATATCTAACGTTAACGCATTTACTGCCAATTCGTTATAACTTGGTATTAAAGTAGAGAAATCAGCTGTTGTGGATACATCTACCAAATATTTATCGGCACGATACACTCTTGTCCAATTGGCTGTAAAGCCAGAATCAGTCAGGTTCACTGCAGAATAAGCCGTGGGTACACCTGCAATCACTTCTACTTCATCATCACTTTTGGAACAGCTTAATGCAAATAAGCTGATGCAGATTAACACTAAAGCTTGTTTTATTTTTATTTTTTTCATCTTCATTTTTTTTTAAGAAAAGGTTACTGATTGAATACAGTAACCTTTCTAACTATTAACATCATTTGTACTAGATTAAACTATCGTAAAACTTTAAATCTAATGTTATCAAATTGCACTTTTGATGGATTTGCAGTTCCTCCATTTTGAGCTATTGTCATCTTGACTTGGTTTATTTTAGAGGGATTTACATCTCCTTGCCCTTGCTGTGATGAGTCATAATTTGCTCCAAAATCTGAAGTTTTAGCTTCTATTGTTTGCCACCCTGTAGTTGCTATTGTGTATGAATAAGCCCAGTTTCCGCCATCACTATCTACAAGTAATAAATCTATCTTGGTCCCTACTGCTCCGCCACAATTTACATCGATAAGATAGAATGCTTTTGTGGCGTCAGTTACTGTTTCTTTCAACAGAGCGTTTCCTGCATCAGATTGGCTTCCATTGTATCCGTTTGCGCTCGCGCCTGTCCATGTGAATTCTGCGTAATTTCCAGAGATACCACCTATGGCCGAGTAGGTCAGACTATTTGCGTCCCCATATTTAACCCAGTTGTTGCTTGGTCGCAAACCACCGCCATCAAAATCAGCTATTTTGTACAAATCAAATCCTTGATCTATGTCTAAAAATCTTTTTGTTGTTCCCCCTGGAGTTGTTATTTCGACATCACCTCCAGCTGTTGCTGTTTCTGGAACCATAAAAGTTAGGGAAGTAGAATTGATTCGTGTAAAGCTAACTGCCTCGCCAGCAAACTTAACTGAGGATATGTTAAAAAACCAAACACCGTTTACAGTAACAATCGTCCCTACTTCTGGAACAGATGGTTCGAATTTTTCTGAGATTATCACTTTAGGTTGTAAAATTTCGAAACTAGAAACAATAACTTCACCATTTCCTTTAGTAATTTTCAATTCTTGAACCCCAAAACGGCTCCCTTTCTTATCATCAAAGGGAATATTAAAGAACAGCGATTTATCAGCACTTAATTGTGGATTAAAAATAACATTAACTAAATCGTCAAATAAGACACTTTTAACTCCTGCTAAGCCTGATCCTTCTATTTTTACTAAATCGCCAGGGTATCCTTTATCTTTATTTTCAGTCGGTGGAGTTGTTGTATTATCCAAACTATAAACGCCCTCTACAATTGCTGCAGCGCCAGAATTATCGTCATTATCACATGATGTGAGCACTAAGCACACAATCAGGAAAGCTAGAAAATGTCTACTAATTTTTACTATTATATTCATTGTCTTGTATTTTATGATTAAAATTGAAAAGGAACTGGAGTCTCTCTAAGAAGTGGATTTGCATCTAATTCTGAGGCTGGAATCGGAATTAAGAACGAATTTGCAGTTGGTACCACTTTTTTAGAAGTAACTTCAAGCAGAGCGATATTACTGTATGCTCCTCTTTCTTGATTAGAAATAATACTGATCGCTTCCGTTCTGTCTCTTCTAACTAAATCAAACCAATAATCCCCTTCTAGAACTAATTCTATTCTTCTTTCTTTAAAAATATCATTACTCGTAATACTTGTTTTAACAGGCAATCCTGCTCTAGTTCTAACTTTGTTAAATGATTCCAAAGCCTCACTTGATGAAGTAGATCCCGCACCTGCAAGAATAGCTTCAGCATGAATTAATAATACTTCAGCGTAACGGAGCATTGTTGTATTTTGATTTGTTTGCTGCGGACATGCACCAACAAACTCAGCAACAGAACCTATAACATATTTTCTAAAGCCCATTGATCCTCCAAATCCACCAGGACTTACTGTGTAACCTCCTTTTTTGGTAACCAGTTCAGGATAAAAATCACCAGGTAACATGATCGTAGATTTTCTTCTTTTATCATTAGCTTCATAAGCGTTACGCAAATCAATACTAGGTACAAAAGTTTTCCATCCTGTGTAATCACCTGTAATTTCTGAAGTTGGAGTGATATAAGACTGAGATGCATTACCGTAACCATAACCTACACATCCTACCCATTGTAAAGAAAATATGGATTCTCTACTGTTGTTATTTGTTGGACTATTAAACATCAAGCCGTAATCATCAATTAGAGAATAATCACCACTTTTGATCACATTTTCAGCATGTAATTTTGCATTCGGATAATCTTTAAGCGTGATGTACACTTTAGACAACATTCCGTCACAAGCACTTTTTATCACTCTACCTTTTTCTAGGGAACTACTACCTGTAGCTAATGGTAAACGCTTGTATGCTTCTTTATAATCGTTGATGATAAATTTATAAACATCGTCTACATTGTTTCTGTAGGTTGGAATTTTTTCTGTATACTGCTCTATTTTATTTAAAATAGGCACGGCACCGAAAATACGAACCAAATAGAAGTAGGCAGTCGCTCTCATAAAATAAGCTTCACCTTTTACTCTCTCTACCACTTCTGGTGTAGTTGCTGGACCAACATTTTTTTCCAGGTTATTTATTAATGTATTCGATTGGGCTACAACATTAAATAATGATTGCCATCCTTCGAAAACAAACTGATTTGTTGAATTAACAGCAAAATTTTCAAACTGCGCCAAATCGGAATAAGCACCTACAGAATTACCGGCATAGGTATCCAGTCCGTAAACGAATTTCTCGTTAAAGTAGAACCAAGGTCGACCGTAAAGCCCGCTCCCCGATCCCAAGATTTGACCATCTGAGGTATAAAAATTATCTAAAACTAATTTATCCTCTGGCGGATTATCTAAAAATTCTGTTGAGCACGATACCGTAAAAAATACAGCTATCAAAAGCACGAAATATTTAGTTGAATTTTTCATGTTGTTATTTTTTAAAAATCTAAATTTAAACCTAATGTAAATACTCTAGCAACCGGGTAACGACCATTGTCAACACCTGTTAATAAGGCATCTTGACTAAATGAACCTACAGCAGGATCTAATCCAGAATATTTTGTGATTGTGAACAAATTTTGTCCTGTCATGTATACTCTTAATTTACTGAAGAATTTAGTTTTACTTATGATCTCCTCAGGTAGTGTATAACCAAACGTCACATTTTGTAACCTTAAATAAGATCCATCTTCAACAAAACGGTTAGAAACTCTACTGTTTCCATTAGGATCTCCATTTACATATCTTGGTATATTTGTATTCTCATTTACACCAGCTATAAAACGATTGTTAACATCGGCACTTTGATTTGAGTATGGTCCACCTGTACCACCCAAACTTTCAGTAAGTTTTCTAGTCCAGTTGTAAATCTTATTTCCCTGTGTTCCTAAAAACACAATAGAAAGGTCTACATTTTTGTATGAGATATTGTTGATGACACTATAAGTAAAATCAGGAATTGGATTCCCTATATTTGTTCTGTCTCCAGAATCAATTTTTCCGTTTCCATTGATGTCCTTAAATTTAATATCACCAATCCACACTTGTCCATTAGCTCCCACTTCATTATCTGGTGTTGGACTATTTGCAATATCCTCTGCAGATTTGTAAATTCCCTCAACTTGATATCCAAAAAACTGTCCTACAGGCGATCCAACTCCCGTTTTTGTAATTGTATTGTTAAATTGAAAATTTCTGTAAATCGCCGAGTTATTATCTCCAAAAGAAGTTAGTTTGTTTTTGAAGGTTGAGAATATAAATGTGGAGTTCCAGTTGAAATTATCGTTTGAAATATTTCTTGTATTTAAAGTAAGGTCCCATCCTTTATTTTCGATATCACCAAGGTTAACTACTTTCGCACCTAAGCCTAAATTTCCTTGTTGCGGATTTGTACCTAAATAGGCAGGTACTGGCTCACTAAATAAGAAGTCACTAGAAACTTTCTTGTAGTAATCAACTTCTAAACGCAATGCGTCTTTAAAGAATCCTATTTCTACACCAAAATTAGACGCTTTTGTTGTTTCCCATTGCACCGTTGGGTTCTGAATATTTTGTTGTGCAAAACCAGTTCCAAAAGTTGTAGGGAAACTTACGATTGAAGAACCGTATTTGTAACCTCCTATGTTTTGATTTCCAACTTCTCCATAACCTGCTCTAAACTTCGTATGATTTACCACATTTTTAATTCCTTCGAAAAAAGGTTCGTTACTAATTACCCAACCTGCAGCAAAAGAAGGAAAGTAACCTGTTTTATAACCATCTCCGAAATTTGAAGAAGAATCTGAACGTAACGTCGCCGTCAGCATGTATTTACCATCAAAAGAGTAATTAAGACGTGTAAAATAAGAGTTTAAACTGCTTGTTCCTTTGTAATTGTCGTTGGTAGCCGTTTTAGAATCTCCTAGTCCAAGTGTAGTAATGTCATTTGACAAATAACCAGTTCTTGTACCAGATATTCCTTCGTATTTTGATTCTTGTGCTTCTTGACCTAGTAACGCTACAATGTTGTGCTTACCAAAAGTTTTAGTGTAGGTGAAGTAATTTTGTAGTGTCCAGAAAATACTTTGATTTTGCTGTTTTACAGATACACTACTAGTGCTTGTAGTACCAATCGTAATGTCTGGGTAAAAAACGGAACCATTTGTAGTATTGAAATCATATCCAAGAACTGATTTGAATGTCAAATCTTTTGTAAAAGATATTTCTCCAAATAGACTACCTACAATTTTATATTTTGCAAGATCGTTTCCTTTGTTTAAAGCTGTAGCTACTGGATTATTAGCAGAAGTATTACCAAAACCTTCTATCGGTCCACCAAAAGTCCCATCAGAATATCGTACAGGTATATTTGGAGACTGAGAAACAGCTGTACTAATTACACCATCTTCAGTATCATTAAATGCAATTTTTTGTTGCGTATTAGATAGCGTAACGTTATTACCTATTTTAAACCAATCATTTACTTTTGTATCAATATTCAATCGCATAGAATATCTTCTGAAACCTGTATTGATAACAATACCATCTTGTTCAAAATAATTTAATGAGGTATAATATCTAGTATTGTCTTTTCCGCCCGAAATAGAAATTTGATGATTTTGAATTTGAGCATTTCTAAAAATTTCTTTTTGCCAGTTTGTTCCTTCTCCTAGTAATTCTGGATTTTGAAACTCATACTCAATTAGTTGGCCTAATTCTGTACTAACACTTGCTCTGTATTTGGCAAAATCCTGTAGATTAAGAACATCCAAAAATTTGGTTACCTGTTGAACTCCTGTATATGTTTCATATGAAATCACAGATTTTCCTTTTTTTCCTTTCTTAGTTGTAATCAGTACAACACCATTAGAACCTCTTGAACCATAAATGGCAGTTGCAGAAGCATCTTTAAGAATATCCATTGATTCAATATCTGATGGGTTTATTGCTGTTAATGCACTCGACTTTGTTTGCCCGTTTGCTCCTCCCAAAGAATTATAGTTAAAAGAGTCATTATTATCACCTCCATTTATAGGCACACCATCTACTACATATAATGGCTCATTTCCTGATAACGAAGCTATACCACGTATTCTTATAGAAACACCTCCTCCCGGAGTACCTGAATTTTGAGTAATCGTTACCCCCGAAACTTTTCCTTGCAAGGCTTGATCCAGACCTGTAACCGGTTGATCTTTTATAGATTTTGCTGAAACTGTAGATACAGCTCCCGTTACATCTCTTTTCTTGACAGATCCATAACCTACAACTACAACCTCATCTAAATTATTGGTGTCTTCCACGAGACTAATATTCATAGATTTTTTAGTATCTGCTGTAATTTCTTTGGATGTGAAACCTATAAAACTGAATACAATTTTAGAATTTGAAGGTACTTTATCCAATACAAAAGAACCATCAGAATTTGTTACTACTCCAGTTGGTGTTCCTTTGACTGAAACATTTACGCCAGGCAACGGCAATCGCGCCTGATCTGTTACCACCCCTTTGATGGTATTGGTTTGTGACAGCACCGTTTGAGTGCAAATCATTGCCAACGCTATTAATGCGAATTTTAACTTCATTATCATATTAATTTGGTTTTTAGTAGTTCGTTAATTTGTTTTTAGTGTCAATTAAGATGTTTGTTTTTTTCAATTTTATAGTTTTAATAATTAGTCTCTCTGAACTGTTTTATTGTGCGAAGAATCGCGCTGTGTAGAGCCTACTGAAAAGCTAGTTTTTTGAAAAGATAAATTTTGATTTCCCCTGCATAGTTTGTTTTTTGGTTTGATTAAGATTGGTTTGAAAGATTGTAGTTTATAGAGTCAAAAGTAGCATAAGAGTCCACCTCTTTACTAGTAAAAATGATGCAACATCTAGTTCATTTGTTGCATCTACCCCCTTTTATCCCAATGATTTCGGGACATTAAGAATTTATATCAAAAAAAATCACTTTTACAAACTATTATCAATCAAACGATTATTTTTTACATTAAATAAAAAAAATCAAACTATTATTTATACAGTACACAATAGCTACAATTGTAAATTAATGGCAGCTTCGTCATTTTTTCTATTAAAATACCGTTGGATAGAACTAGTAATTCTTGGTAATTAATTATTCTGTTTTGCAAGTCTTTTATTTAAAACCAGAGCCAAAAAAAGAGCCCAATAGGAACTCTTATTTGTACAAAAAAAACTAGTCAAGTGTAATTAGTCGTTTGCTTCTTTATCCAGTTGTGTAGGTAAGTGTCCGAACTTGGCTTTGTAACATTTTGTAAAATAGGATGGCGATGCAAATCCTACTTTATAACTGACTTCGTTTATATTACTGTCACCCAATTGTATTAGTTCTTTGGCTTTTTCTAATCGAACATTACGAATAAATTCATTTACAGAAACACCCGTTAGCGTTTTTATTTTTCGATACAATTGACTGCGACTCAAAAACACATTCGAAGCCAAAACCTCCACACTCAAATCGGACTCACTGATATTGTCGTGAATATAACTCAAAGCTTTTTGTATGAATTCGTTATCTAGAGTTGTCGTTTTTTCTTTTGCATTTTTTGTAATTCCTTTGTAGAATTTGTCAAACATGATTTGCCTACTGTGAATCAATTGTCCCAAACTAGATTTTAAAACATCCATGTCAAAGGGTTTGCTCATATACATATCTGCACCCGAATCGATTCCTTCTAATTTGTCTTGCACTAAGGCTTTGGCAGAAAGCATCAGCAATGGAATATGACTCGTTTTTAAATCAGCTTTTACACTTTTACACAATTCAAGGCCGTTCATAACCGGCATAATGACATCCGTCAAAATTAAATCGGGCAATCGTTGTTTGGCCAACTCAAATCCTTTTTGACCATTTTCGGCAATAAGTACCTTGTAACTTTTTTTCAATTCATCTTTCAGGTAATTTCGTAATTCGGTATTGTCCTCTACGATCAAAATCGTATGCGTAATTTCGTTTGCAATCTCTTCAGAATCAGTTGGCGTCTTCTCATCAACCAATACTTTCTTAATGGAATCTCTTAAAACCACTTGATGCTCTTCGTCCAAAATTTCGGCTTCGGTAAAATACTCATTCCCCAACGGGAACACTACTGTAAATGTCGTTCCTACCCCCAACGTACTGTCGACTTCAATCTTCCCTTTGTGCAATTCTACAAAACCACGTACCACTTCGAGTCCAATTCCTGTGCTACCGTAATACGTTTTATTTAGATTGTTCACTTGGTAAAAACGATCAAAAATGCGTTTGATTTCTTTCTTATTCAATCCCGCACCTGTGTCTTCAATGGCGATTTCAAATGTTTCAACCTTGCCTAACCCACTTGCTAGGGGCAAAAACATCTTTTTTTGCGAAGCGTTGATGCTTACTTTTATCTTTCCATGGTCTGCAGTTACTTTGAAGGCATTCGAAATTATATTAAAAATAATTTTTTCAAACATCTTAGGATCTAACCAATCTTGAAGCGAATCAACAGTAGATTCAAACTTTAAATCAATGGATCGGCTGGCGGCTTCTTCTTCAAAATAACTCACAATATTTTTGGTAAAACTCACCACCTCTAGCTGCTGCACGTGCAATGCCATTTTGTTAAATTGTAACCTATTGAAATCCATTAACTCGTTAATCAATCGCGACAATCGATCTGAACTTTTATGAATGACAAACAATTTATTCAGAACTTCAGTTGGCAAACCAAAGCTTTTATTTTTCAGAATGTCTTCTAGAGGGTTTATGATTAACGTCAAAGGTGTTCTAAACTCATGCGAAATATTGGTAAAGAACTGTAATTTTTTGGCATTTAGCTTTTCGATCTGAACAGCTTTGTCTCTTTCGAATTGAATGGCTTGCTTCTCTTCAAATCGTCTTTGCAAGTATTTCTTCATGTAGATAGACACCAAGATAAATGCCAAGACATATAGAAAGTAAGCAAAGTTTGTACGCCAAAATGGTGGCAGTACTTCAATATGCAATTGCAGCGGTTTGGCACTCCATACTCCGCCTCTTTTGGCTGCTTTTACATTGAAAATATATTTTCCAGCAGGCAAGTTCGTATAGGTAGCAGCCCTTTTACCTCCTACATAATTCCATTCTTTTTCAAATCCTTCTAAGTAATAAGCGTATTCATTTTTGCCAGGATGCGAATAATTCAACCCTACATATTCGATCGTAAAGACCGATTGATCGTTTGTTAGAACTAAGTGATCTGTCTCTGAAATTACCTTTGTTAATGGGGAGTCTGGATCATTAGGGCTAACCGATTTATTAAACAATTTAAGGTCACTGAAGTACAATAAAGGTTGCTTGGTACTTTTTAAGATCTGTTTAGGATTGAAATAATTGATTCCTTCGTAACTACCAAAATACAAGTCACCGTTTTTATCCTTTAAAACCGAATTGTTATTAAAATCGTTGTCCAAAAGTCCGTCGTCCTTGGTGAAATTTACAGCCGTTTGTTTCTTTACATCTACTTTGGTAATTCCTGCTTTCCCGCTAATCCAAATAGCACCTTCTTGATCTTCAATGATTGCAGCCACTGATTTTTCGACCAATCCTTCAAAATTATAGTAGTAATCAAATTTGTTCCCTTTCGGCGTATAACTAAACAGACCTGCTCCATCTGTTCCTATCCAAATTTGTTTACTACGAGACTCATACAAAGACAAAACCGATTGGTTTTTTTGCATCTTTTTGTCCTTCATCATTTGGTTTTTCAAGGCTACGACAGTAAACTTAAAATTCTTGTCATGTGTTACAAGAAAAAGTCCCAAAGTTGAACCTACCCAAATCCTGTTATTCGAGTCTACCAATACTTTCCTGACATCACCATTGGTCAAACCTGCTGTCGTAAACGCTTGTGAATCGCAATGATAAAATTTGTTCTCAGCCGGCACATAATAGTGTAACCCCCTCAGGTACGTACCTATCCAGATGATTCCGTTTGAATCTTCAGAAAAGCTTAACATTCTATTCGATGCAATTCCTTGGGTGTTGTCCGTGTTAAAATTGACAAAACTATTCGCTCCTTTTTTCAAGAAATAAATTCCCCCGTCCCAACTTCCTAACCAAACATTTTCTTTACTATCAATAAAAACAGTCTGAATATCATCACTTTTCAAACCCGATAAAAACGAAGCGTTTTTACTATTGATGTGTTTGTTGGTATTTGTCAATTGATTGTAATAATCTACACCACCGCCCTCAAGACTAATCCATAATTTACCCGCTTTGTCCTTTGCTATTCCGGTTACCGATCGTGCTTGGAGCGCATTTTCTTTATTGTAAAGATTGCTTCCTATAGCATTAAATTTGCTGTATAATTTATCAAAAACATCTACTCCTTGATTGTAATACCCTAACCAAACTCTATTTTCTTTATCAGCAAATAATGACCAAACCGAATTTGATTTTAAACTGTTATTTTCTGCTTTGTTGTTGATGTATTGTTTAAGTATAGCACCTTGAGCATCGACTAGAAATAAGCCGTCATTTTCTGTGGCGCACAATATGGCATTGCCTTCTGCTTGTAGCAGTGCCATGACTCTTTTCTTGGTGATTGGGAATGTTTTTTGAGAAAAACCAGACGCATTTTTGGATACTTTTACCAATCCATCATAAAATGTACCCAACCATATATTTTGATTTCGATCAAGAACAATCGATTCAATATATTGATTGACAAGATTTTTACCCGCAGCGTCTCGTACATTTTTTACAACCGATGCTCCTGGTTGCAAAGACTTTAGGCCATAACTAGTTCCGAGATAAATGGTTCCATCTTTACTTTTTGTCAAACAATTGACTTGGTAATTGGTATAAGTAGCCACTTCAGACTTTAAAAAAGTCACTTTTGCGGTCTTTAAATTGAATTTAAAAGCCCCTCGCCCATACGTACCAATAAGTAAATTACCAAAATTATCTTGAATGATACTTTTTACAGGAGCGTCAACTTTCGACCCTTTTATATGGGTTACTTTCAGGTCAATACTTTCAAATTTATTGAGGTCTCTGTTGTAAAAACAAATTCCTTGATCCGTACCTATCCATAATTTATTGTTTGCATCTACATAGGTGCAGTAGACAATATTGCTTATAATCGAACTTTCTTTTTGCCAGTCGTTCTCAAAAACGGTATAACTTATTCCGTCGTACTTGTACAAACCAGCACCAAAAGTTCCAATCCAGATATAGCCGTATTGGTCTTGTGTAATGCACGACACTCCCCTTTTTGAAATCCCTTCGTTGATGTTTATAAATTGATAGCCCTCGTACATTTTTTGAGAAAATGCAGCAGTAGAAATTAAGCTTATCAGCAGCACCGAAAGCATTAATTTAAAGAATTTTATCATTTTTATTATTTTCAAAGTCGGTGGTATTTGTTTTTATTCGAAAGCGATATTATCTTTTATAAATGAACTATTGATTGTAACAAAATCTGCTCAATTATCAGATAGCAGCTCCTAATTTACAATATATATTTCAACTATTTTTAACTAAATTTTAACTTCATAAAAATAAGCACATCTGTACCATTCACTTAAAATTAAATTGAAAGTAAATTATTCAACTTCAAGATTTAACGAATCTCATAGCGGTTCATTGCGCAACATTAAGCTCATTTTTTGATCTTTATTCCGCTAAATTTCAGTCCTTGGCGACCATTTTTATAACTGTTTTTTTTTTCTTTCGAAAAGAATAATGTCAATGCAATTAGCTTACAAATTGGCTTTATAATTGATCTACAGGATAAATAATGCCTGCCTCTTTGCGTACTTGGTCCGCAATTGTAATTAAATCCAGACTATTTTGGTGCGACCACATTTCGCTTTCTATTTTATTGGAAGTGATGCATTTATGACATTCTTCAATTTCGTATGTAAATCCTTTTCCTTTTGTAGGCAATTCAAATTTTGTCTCTACCTCCTCTTGAAACAGCGAATACCCTTGCGCTTCGTGCCAGTTCGGATCAATAACTATGCGTCCTTTTTCTCCGCTTATCGCTGCGTGCATATTGGTTCTAGCAATAAAACTACTGTGCAGTACTGCTTGAGCAGTAGGATAATTCAAAAGCATGGTGGTTTGTTTGTCGGCTCCACCTTCGTAAAATAATGAAGAGGCCTGTACCTTCTCGGGGTTCCCCAAAATCATATAGGATAAAAACAACGGATATACGCCCATGTCTAATAATGATCCACCGCCTAGATTCAAATCCTCAAGGCGGCTTTGACCATTGTTCATTATAAAGCCAAAGTCGGCATTTATATATTGTATCTTCCCTAACTCGCCCGCTCTTACTTTTGATAAAATAGCTGTAAAAGAAGGATTGAATCGGGTCCAAAATGCTTCCATAAAAAAACGATTGTTGGCTTTAGAAGCGGCAGTCATTTGCGAAGCTTGTGCAAAATTGATCGCTACTGGTTTTTCGCATAGCACATGCTTTTTGGCATTCAGAGCTTGTACACTCAAACTAGCATGTGAATCGTGCGGGGTTGCAATGTAAATTATATCAACTTGATCATCATTAATGAGCGAATCGTAATCTCCGTAGCTTTTTGCAGCATTAAAAGTAGCCCCAAATTCAGTCGCTTTTTCTTGCGATCGAGAAGCTACAGCGTACAACTTTGCCTCTGGAATCAAAGCCAAATCACGTGCAAATTGTTCCGCAATATTCCCCAATCCTATAATTCCCCATTTGATTTTATTTTCGCTCATCTTGATAATTTTTAGTGTTGAATTTCCTTTGGCTAAGCCAAATGATAATTTTTGATGGTTGTTGCCTTTAGCCAAATTGAAACATTTATTTTGGATAAAGCCCAATAGCAATTCAATTGGAACCGTTGACTAAAGTCAACGGCAATTGATACCACTTCATTCCATAACCGGCAATTTATTTTCGGCTCATCACGTTTTGAACAGCTTTGATAATGGCTGCACTATTTAAACCATACTTTTCCATTAACTGTGCTGGAGTTCCGCTTTCGCCAAAGGTGTCCTTAGTCGCAATGTATTCTTGTGGTGTTGGCGTATTTAAAGATAATAATCCTGCAATACTTTCACCTAATCCACCTAGATAATTGTGCTCTTCACAAGTCACAACGCAACCCGTTTTGGCTACCGATTTTAAAATCGCTTCATCGTCTAGTGGTTTTATCGTGTGAATGTTGATGATTTCGGCGTTGATACCTAATTTTTCTAATTCTTCACCCGCAAGGATTGCTTCCCAAACCAAATGTCCTGTTGCTACGATCGTAACATCCGTACCTTTATTGATCATGACTGCTTTACCTATTTCAAATTTTTGATCGGCTGGTGTAAATACGGGAAGTACTGGACGTCCAAAACGCAAATAAACCGGACCTTCATAGTCAGCAATGGCAATGGTAGCCGCCTTTGTTTGATTGTAATCACAGGTATTGATTACTGTCATTCCTGGCAACATTTTCATCAAACCAATGTCTTCTAATATTTGGTGTGTTGCACCGTCTTCACCTAAGGTTAGACCTGCATGCGAAGCACAAATTTTTACATTTTTGTCAGAGTAAGCGATTGATTGACGAATTTGGTCGTACACTCTTCCTGTAGAAAAGTTAGCAAAAGTACCTGTAAACGGAATCTTTCCTCCAATGGTCATTCCGGCAGCGATACACATCATGTTTGCTTCGGCAATTCCCACTTGAACAAAACGCTCTGGGTTTTCTTCGATAAATTTCTCCATTTTAAGCGAACCAATAAGATCCGCACAAAGTGCCACAACATTAGGATTCGTTCGCCCTAATTCGGCAAGACCTGCTCCAAAACCGGAACGAGTATCTTTTTCTTCGGTATATGTATATTTTTTCATTTTAATTTTTAAGTAATGTTCAGCTGAATAGTATTTACTGTCTCTCGACTGCGCTCGAGATGACAATCGACTGCGCTCGAGAAGACAATGTAAAGCAGTTTAATAATCTCCTAAAGTTTCTGGATTTTGACCCAAAGCATTCGCTAGTTGATCGTTGTTTGGAGCTTTACCATGCCAAGCGTGCGTGTACATCATGAAGTCCACTCCATGTCCCATAATGGTATGTAGCAACACACAAACTGGTTTTCCCTTTCCTGTTCTTCCTTTAGCTTCTTTTAAACCTGCAATAACAGCTTCCAGATTATTTCCTTCTTTGATTTCGATAACATCCCAATCAAAAGCTTCAAATTTCGCTTTTAGGCTACCCATATTTAAAACAGTATCAGTCGAACCGTCAATTTGTTGTCCGTTGAAGTCAATGGTAGCAATGTAGTTGTCAATTTTCTTAGCAGAGGCAAACATGATTGCTTCCCAGTTTTGACCTTCTTGCAACTCACCATCACCGTGTAAACTGTACACTAAATTAGTATCCTTGTTCAACTTTTTAGTCAAAGCTGTACCTATAGCCACAGACATTCCTTGACCTAAAGAGCCAGAGGCAATTCTAATTCCTTCTAAACCTTCATGCGTAGTCGGATGTCCTTGTAGTCTTGAATTTAGTAATCTAAAGGTATTCAACTCTTCAACAGGGAAATAGCCTTTTCGAGCTAAAACACTATAGAAAACAGGCGATATATGACCATTCGATAAAAAGAAAACATCTTCGTTCAAACCGTTCATATCAAACCCTTCTTTCAGTTCCATTACTTCATTGTACAAGGCCACCATGAACTCTGTACAACCCAAAGATCCTCCAGGATGACCTGAATTTACTTTGTGAACCATTCTTAAAATATCTCTTCTAGTTTGAGATACGTTATCTTGTAATTGTGAAATTTCCATACTTAGTTTCCTTTTTGGTAATCGGCTAAAAATTGTGCTAATCCGCTATCTGTCAATGGGTGTTTCAACAATCCAGTGATTGAAGATAACGGACCTGTCATTACATCTGAACCTACTTTGGCACAATTGATCACGTGCATAGTGTTACGAACAGAAGCAGAAAGAATTTGCGTTCCAAAGTCGTAATTGTCATATACTTGTCTGATTTCCGCAATTAAACCCATACCATCTGTACAAATGTCGTCTAGTCTTCCTAAGAAAGGTGAAACATAAGTAGCACCTGCTTTGGCCGCTAGTAAGGCTTGACCTACTGAAAAGACAAGAGTTACATTGGTTCTAATTCCTTTATCAGAAAAATATTTACAGGCTTTAATTCCTGCAGCAATCATAGGTAATTTCACCACGATTTGTGGGTGTAAAGCAGCCAATTCTTCCCCTTGTTTTACCATTCCTTCGTAATCTGTAGCGATCACCTCAGCAGAAACATCTCCGTCTACTATTTCGCAAATTTTTACGTAGTGCTTCAAGATATTCTCTGCTCCTGTGATGCCTTCTTTTGCCATTAATGATGGGTTTGTAGTTACTCCATCTAAAACTCCTAAGGCTTGTGCTTCTGCTATTTCAGCTAAATTTGCTGTATCAATAAAAAATTTCATAATCGTATTTGTTTGGTTTTATTTGTGTTGTTTGTTCTAAGTTGTGCTAAAAAAAAAGTAGTAGCAAAAGCATCAAGAAAACATGCTCTTCCTACTACTCCTTAAATCAAAAAATAGTGTAAGGACTAAATGTATTGGTTGATGATATTCTCAAACAATTCTTGTTTACCGCTTTGTAAATTAAGCTCACCATTTTCATGTGCAATTTTGTATAAATCTTGCATAGATAATTTTCCGTCTTCAAATGCTTTTCCGTTTCCAGTATCGAATGAACTGTAACGGTCTGATCTTAATTTGTCATAAGCCGATGAAGTGATAATTTTATCCGCAGTCAATAATGCTCTAGCAAATGTATCTGCTCCACCAATATGTGCATGGAAAGCATCTTCCATATCTGTTGAGTTTCTTCTGATTTTTGCATCAAAATTCACTCCACCACCTTGCAATCCGCCTGCTTTCAAGAAAACCAACATAGCCTCAGTAGTTTCTTGAATATTGTTTGGGAATTGGTCTGTATCCCATCCGTTTTGGTAATCCCCACGGTTTGCATCTAAGCTACCTAACATTCCTGCTTGAGCAGCAACATCAATTTCGTGTTGAAAAGTATGTTGCGCCAAAGTTGCGTGGTTTACTTCGATGTTGATTTTGAAATCTTTGTCCAACCCTTGAGCACGTAAAAATCCGATGGCAGTTGCGCTATCAAAATCATATTGGTGTTTCATTGGCTCCATTGGTTTTGGTTCAATCAAGAAATTCCCTTTAAAACCTTGTGCACGTGCATAATCACGAGCCGTTCTTAAAAATTGTCCCATGTGGTCCAATTCTCTACCCATATCCGTGTTCAATAAAGACATATATCCTTCACGTCCACCCCAGAATACGTAGTTTTCACCACCTAGAGCAATCGTTGCGTCCAAAGCCAATTTTACTTGTCCACCCGCTCTAGCTAGTACGTTAAAGTCTGGATTCGTTGCTGCACCATTCATGTAGCGTGGGTTAGAAAAAGCATTTGCAGTTCCCCAAAGTAATTTAACTCCTGAAGCGGCTTGTTTTTCTTTCAAATATTCGGTGATTGCTGCCAATCTACTTTCTGATTCTCCAAAAGTAGCTCCCTCTTGAATCAAATCATAATCATGGAAACAGTAGTAACCAAATCCCATTTTGGTAGTAAATTCAAAAGCTGCATCTGCTTTTTCTTTTGCAGCAGCAAGCGCATCTGTAGGTTGATCCCAAGGAAAACTTTGCGTTCCTGGTCCAAACGGGTCAGATCCTTGACCACAGAAGGTATGCCAGTATGCGATAGAAAATTTAAAATGATCACGCATTGTTTTACCCGCTACTACTTGGTCTGGGTTGTAGTATTTGAATGCTAACGGATTGTCTGATTCTTTTCCTTCAAATTTAATATCTCCAATTCCTTTGAAGTATTCTTTGTTCCCTATAATTGCCATATCTATGTTATTTATTTATTTATTATTAATTCAAGTTCGTTTTTCCAAAGTTGGTATGCAGCCAAATAAGGTGCTTTGTCCTTAAAGGGCATGTACGTCATCACATGGTCATTTTCCATGATGAGTTTGCCGTATTGTTCAAAATTTCCTTCGTGTAATCCCGAAGCTCTTGCAGCACCTATCGCTCCAGTAGTATTGTAAATTTCGATTTCGTGGCCGATTAAGGTCGCTACAGTATTCGAAAAAATCTCTGAACGAAACAAATTATCGTTTCCTGCACGCATCACGTTTACCGCCACACCATCACCTTTCAAAATATCCATTCCGTATACAAACGAGAACGCAATACCTTCCAACGCAGCTCTACATACATGTACCTTGTTGTGGTTGTTCAGGTTGATGTTCACCAATCGCGTTCCGATATCTTTATTGTTAAGCATTCTTTCGGCGCCATTTCCAAAAGGAAGCATGCACACACCATCTGCTCCTACCGGCACTTCAGACGCCAATCGGTTCATTTCTTCATACGAACTCACAGCCAAATTGTTCAACAACCAGCGGTACTGAATTCCGGCACCATTGATATTCAACAACTTCCCGATTCTAGGATTGTTTTTGGTATAGTTTACGTGAGCAAAATTATTGACACGTGTACTTTCTTTTCCTGATAAACTTTCGGTAACAGCGTAGACTACACCTGATGTTCCGCCTGTAGCTGCTACTTCACCTGGATTGAAAACATTCAGCGCCAATGCGTTGTTTGGTTGATCACCCGCACGGTAAAAAATTGGGGTTCCAGCAGCCAAGCCACTTTCTTCTTCTCCTTTGGCATCCACAGTGGATTGTAATCCAAAAGTATCCACAATATCGGGTACCAAAGCCGCATCAATACCGTAATATTCTAATAGAAAATCGGCTACGGTATCTTTTTTGAAATCCCAAAAAATCCCTTCAGATAATCCAGAAATAGTCGTATTTATGGTATTCGAAAACTTGTAAGCGATATAATCACCCGGAAGCATGAATTTGTACACTTGCTTGTAGATTTCGGGTTCATTTTCTTTTACCCACTTCAATTTTGAAGCTGTAAAGTTGGCAGGAGAGTTTAGTAAATGCGAAGCACATTTGTCTTCACCAATGGCTGTAAAAGCTTCTTTACCAATTTCAACCGCTCTACTGTCACACCATATAATCGATTTACGTAGCGGATTTCCACTTTTGTCTACCAAGACCAAACCGTGCATTTGGTACGAAATACCAATACCTTTAATTTGTGTTCTTGATATAGCGTATTTCTTTTTTAATTTGGTCACTGCATTACAACAGTGCATCCACCATTCTTCTGGCTTCTGTTCAGCCCAGCCATTTTTTAGCGCTAACATCTCCATTTCTGTCTCTGGTTCTTGGACTACTCCAATACTTTTTCCAGTCGCAATTTCAACTATAGCTGCTTTTACTGACGAGCTTCCTATGTCAAATCCTATGTAATACATTGTTTATATTGATTATTGCTGATTAAACTACTTTTAAATCCTATTCTAATTTCAATTTTATAGTCCACTTTTCGAACTGCATTACTTTCCTCTTTTTGCCACATTATCTTGAATAAGTAAAACCAAATACATTAAATTAAATAATTTAGATTTATTCTTACAAGAGCGAGGTGTAATTGATAATTATTTATTTCTACGAGGATAAAATTATAGTATTCATTATTATATTGATAAAAAAAAGAAGAAATAGCGATTTCGAAAACTAAAATCATTAAAAGATGATTGATCGATAGAAAGACGTTTAACATCCCTTATTATCAGTGATTTACGTATTTTTTTATTCGAAAAAAAAACCTGTTTTTTACTACTTAAAGGTTTACGTAACTTTTTTGATTCTACCAAAAAAGAGGTTATTTTTGCAGCAATAAAATAATTACTTTTGCTAACTAACTACAGAAGGATTCCATTACCTCATCAGTTATACTATCATGATCTCCAAGTTTTCATTGGGATACAAATAACGAGCTGCCAATCGCTTGCGTATAGGTGGATTACAAATTGGATATGTCCCGAAAATTTTGATTAAATTAGCTACCCTTTCAAACTATAAAGATGAGTAATAGAATAACATTAAAAAAAATAGCTAGCGAATTTAATGTGTCTATTGCTACTGTATCAAAAGCGCTTAATGACAGCCATGAAATAAGTGCCAAAACGAAAGAAAAAATACAAGCGTTCGCTAAGCTACATCATTACAAACCCAATAAGATTGCGCTGAGTTTACTCAATAAAAAAACCAAAACTTTGGGTGTCATTATCCCTAATATTATGAACAGTTTTTTTACTGAAGTTTTTGTAGGCATTGAAGAAAAAGCAACTGAGTTGGGTTACAATTTAATTTCCTGTATTTCGAATGAATCTTTTGATAAAGAAGTCAATACGGTTGAACTCCTTAAAAGCGGTACAATCGATGGTTTTATTATATCTCTAGCCGAAGAAACTCAAATAAATAAGAATTTTGTTCATCTTGTCGATGCGATTAATGAAGGTGTTCCTATTGTACTTTTTGATAGAGTTACCGATGAAATTATTTGTGATAAAGTAATTGTAAACGATTTTGAAGGAGCCCGCCACGCCACAGATCATCTCATTAAAACAGGCTGTAAAAAAATTGCAGTTGTCTCGGTTATTGATAATTTGAGTGTGGGAAAATTAAGAGTCGAAGGATATAAACAGGCATTAGTAGATCACAATATTGCGGTAAATGAGAAAATTATTGTGCGTCTTTCAAAAAATGAAGATTTAGAAACTGCTATGAAAATAGTTCTTGCAGACAAATCGATTGATGGCCTGCTTTGTCTCGAAGAAAGTTCTGCTATTTTATCTCTAGATTTAATCAAAGCGATGAAGTACAAGATTCCTGAGGAAATGGCGATGATTTGTTTCACCAACGGAAAATTACCACAGCATGTTACGCCGACGATAACCACGATAAGTCAGCATGGAAAGTATATTGGAGAAGTTGCTACAAAAATGCTCGTCGATCGTCTAGAAAATAAGACTGAATTAGATTTTGAAACCAAAATAATTAAAACCAGTTTGATCGAAAGAGGGACTACATTTCCCTTAAAATAACTTTCACGAAATAAAAAGAGACTGCAGTTATGCAGTCTCTTTAAACTATTAATCTTTGCGGTGTCGCACTACTCTATCCAAATCGATTTTATATTGACAAATTCACGTATTCCGTAATCTGAAAGTTCTCTCCCGAAACCACTATTTTTAATTCCACCAAAAGGCAATCGTGGGTCTGAAACAACTAGTTTATTGACAAAACTACTACCTGCTTCTAGTTGCAATGCGATTTTCTCTCCTCTTTCTTTATTTGAAGTAATCACACCTGATCCCAAACCAAAAGCCGAATTATTAGCCAATTCAATCGCATGATCTTCGTCTGTGGCCTTGATTACCGAAGCTACAGGTCCAAAAAGTTCGTTATCAAAAGCTTCCATTCCTGGCGTTACTTCTGCTAATATAGTTGCAGGATAATAGGCCCCTTTTCCTTCTGGAATTGTGCCTCCTGTTACCAAGCGTGCGCCTTGTGCCATCGATTTTTCGACCTGTTTGTGCAATTCATCCCTCAAATTCACTCTAGCCAAGGGACCATAGTATGTTTCCTCGTCTGTTGGTGCGCCCATTTTGGCTGCTTCCATCTTGGTGGTGTACAATTCTAAAAAGGCATCATAAATCGATTCTAATACCACAAATCGTTTGGCAGCGATACAAGTTTGCCCGTTGTTTTGCAACCTACCAAAAGTAGCCAATTCTGTAGCTGCCTCTAGGTCTGCATCATCCAAAATAATATAAGCATCACTACCTCCTAACTCGAGAACGGTTTTCTTCAGATTTTGTCCGGCAATCGCTGCTACAGAACGACCAGCTGGCTCACTACCTGTGAGTGTTACCGCTACAATTGCTTTGTCTTCGATAATATCTTTGACATTTTCCGAATCGATATTCAGATTCACAAAGACTTTCTCTGGAAATCCAGCTTTTACAAAGGCCTCTTCAATCGCAAAAGCACAACCTTGTACGTTTGAGGCATGTTTCAAGACCCCCACATTTCCGGCCATAATTGCTGGAGCTGCAAATCGAATAACTTGATAAAAAGGAAAATTCCACGGCATTACCGCCAAGACAGCACCCATGGGTTGAAAAGTTACATAACTTTTACTAGCCTCTGTTTTTACTATTTCATTCTTTAACAAATCCTGAGCATGATCAGCATAGTAACGAGAAACCAAAATACATTTCTCAACTTCTTTGCGAGATTGTCCTATTGTTTTCCCCATCTCGGCTGTAGCAAGCTGTGCCAATTTCTCTTTGTCTTGCTCCAAGATATCAGCGAACTTGTGCATTAAAGCCGATCGTTCTTCAAATGTTGTTTTCTTCCATGAATCAAAAGCCTTTTTGACCATGATAAGTTCTTCTTTTGCTTCTGCAACAGCAATACGTGGATAAGTTTCTATTTCTACTCCTGTTGCTGGATTTATGCTTATGGTATTTTTCATATCTTTTAATTTTTATCGTGAGGTTCTTACCCTCTTTTAAACAAGTATTATTTTAAAATTTCATTTTCTGAATTCGGACAGCGTTCAAAATCGCTAATAATGCTACACCTACGTCTGCAAAAACGGCTTCCCACATGGTAGCCAAACCTCCGGCACCAAGTATCAAGACAGCTCCTTTCACCACAAAAGCCATTGTGATGTTTTGCCATACTATCTTTTTGGTTTCTTTTCCTATTTTTACTGCCATTACAATTTTGCTAGGCTTGTCATCTTGAATTACAATATCTGCCGTCTCTATTGTAGCGTCACTACCTAGTCCGCCCATTGCTATTCCTACTGTGCTCAGAGCAATCACGGGTGCATCATTCACGCCATCGCCAACAAAAGCAACTGTTTCGTTTCGATTCATAATTTCTTCGACCTTGGCAACTTTATCTTCCGGTAACAAGTTTCCATAAGCCGTTGTTATATTCAGTTGATCGGCAACATATTCCACAACTGTGCTTTTATCTCCACTAAGCATTGTTGTTTTGATTCCATAAGATTTGAGTGCATCAATCGTGGCCTTTGCATCTTCCTTGATAGTGTCAGCAATGGTTAGATAACCTGCAAATTGCTTGTCGTAACTTATGGCAATTACCGTATAAACTATTGTCGTAGCATCCAAATCATACGGTACTGAGAATTGATCTAGTAATTTAAAATTCCCCACAAGCAATTCTTTATTATTCACAATTGCCTTTACACCTTTCCCTGCTATCTCCTCAACTTCTACAAGTGGTATCTCGTGATTTATCGCACCAACATACTCTTGTATAGCAGTTGCTACAGGATGCGTGCTTTGCGCTTCTAGAGCATTCACCATTTGCAAGATTTCGTCTTTATTAAATCCTGGCTGAAATACTACTTCCTGAACTTTAAATACCCCCTCGGTCATGGTTCCTGTTTTGTCCATCACGACATTCTGAATGTTTGCAATAGCATCCAAAAAAGTACTGCCTTTAAACAAAATTCCGTTTTTGCTGGCGGCTCCAATTCCACCAAAATAACCTAGCGGAATACTGATTACCAACGCACAAGGACAAGAAATAACTAGAAAAACCAATGCTCTGTACAACCACTGACTAAAAATATAATTTTCGACAAAAAAGTACGGAATCACAGTAATCAGTACCGCCAGTAGTACCACTATCGGGGTGTAAATCTTGGCAAACTTTCTTATGAATAATTCCGTAGGTGCTTTTTGTGCGGTTGCATGCTGCACCATTTCTAATATTTTGCTCAGCTTACTGTCTGCATAAGCAGTAGTTACTTTTACTTGGACCACTTTGTTCCCATTGATCATACCCGCTAGCGCGACATCACCTTTGACTTTAGTAGCGGGTTTGCTTTCTCCGGTTAAAGCTGCAGTATTAAAAGAAGCATTATCCGAAAGTAAAATTCCATCAAGCCCCAGCTTTTCACCTGCTTTGAGCTGAATAATTGCACCAATTTTAACGGTTTCTGCTTTGACTATTTTAGGCACATTATCTTCTATAATGGTAACTTCATCAGGTCGTTGATCAAGTAAGGTTTTGATATTTAGCTTTGCTCTTTGTACTGCCAATGTCTGAAAAACTTCTCCAACGGCATAAAACAACATCACTGCCACACCTTCTGGATATTCGTTAATAGCAAAAGCGCCCACAGTTGCAATGGACATTAGTAAAAATTCTGAAAAAACAGCGCCCTTTATCACACTTTCAAATGCTTCTTTTAAAACAGGTAAGCCAACGGGTAAATAGGCCACAGCGTACCAAGCTATTCTCACCCATCCTGTAAACCAGGGTTGCGGAAAATAATAATCGAATCCAATCGCTGCTAGTAATAGTATAAACGAAAATAGTGGTGCCATAAACAACTGCACTGTAGTTTGATCATTACTGGAATGATCGTGCTCATGCGAATGGGCATGTGTATGTTGGTCTGACGAATGATTGTGTTCCATAGTTGAAAGTATTTCTATAGATTATCGATTAAATAAAGTGGACTAACAGCCTGTGTTGCTGGTCTCTTATAGATCGTAAGTAAATTTTAAAGGCTTGTAAAATACAATAGTAATCTAATTTTTTAAAGAGTGTTGATCCTATTCCACATTTTAGTAACGCTATAACGCACAGCCTCTACTACAAAGATAAGGGACTATAACAATCTTAATTCGAAAGCAGATCATAAAAATTATTTAAAACTCATTCGAATTTAAATCAAAAAAGACACTACCCATGGCAATGTCTTTCTTATATTTTAATAGGTAACACTTAGAGCATAGTATGAGTTACCCCTTCAATTTTGACTGTAAACTGTTCCATCCGCCGCCGTTATGCACATTTTTAAAACCATTTGATTTCAAGCTATTCTTGGCCACCGAACTTCGCATTCCAGAGGCGCAGCACGTAATGATAACGCTGTTCTTGTCTATCTTTGCAACATGTTGTAATAACTGGTCCAGAGGTGTGTTTTTCGCTCCCTTAATGTGTCCGCTCTTAAATTCATTGGCAAAACGCACGTCTAGTAGCACTGCTCCATTTTGAACCAGGTCCAAATAATTTACTGCAGGTCCTATTTTAAATAGGTTCTTTATAAAATTGATCATTATTCGTTGATTGTTTTAGATTTAATATAATTTACTTCAAGCCAAGAGCCTCCATTATAACATGCAATTCCATGTTGCGAAAGATAGTCATCCGCCTGCCCGCTTCTGTTTCCAGAGGCGCAACATAAGATAAGTGGTAATTGTAAGTCCTTTATCTCACTTAACCGTTGCGGAAACTCATTCAACGGAATATTGATTGAGTCTACTACATTACCACCCATAAACTCACTGTACGTGCGGACGTCTACAATTGTACCTTTATTTTCTAAAATTAATTTTTCGATTTCCGTTACTTATCTTTAGTGTTAGCAAAGTTAGACTCTTCGTACCACTTGTACTGTAACTTTGGTTACACAAGGAAATAGTATTCACTTTCATCAAAATATCTTACGAAAACATACTTGATAGCGATACATAATCGCTTTATTACATCATCTTTAATTTTAGGAGCATCAAATTATGCATTCCAAAACAAACAGTTGTCCTGCTGTACACTATATCTCTTATATGTGCTATCGCACTACAAGAGGATGCCGTTCCCATCATGGCTAGCAAGTAGGAATCATTTCCATAATTACGATATGGTAATACTTTGTGAAGTGGTATGGGATTCTAAGTCCACTTTGTTGTTCTGACTTTTGAAAAAGCCACTTCACGGGTAATAATCAAAAGTATCCATTGACATGGCATGCTCTTATTTGAAAAAATAGCTTTTGCATAAATCAGTCAAAAAACAAGAACAACTATTTAGTGGAGCCTCGCATTATATTTTTTTTAATTTAATTTGGTGATTACTACAAGGTAGCGCTAGTTAAATTAATTTATCAATTATAACTTTAGGGAACTAACTGAATAAAATTCGTCCCATTGTAAAATTTCATAACCTTTGGTTTCTTTAAAAACATTTTTGGCCATCGCTTGACCTAACGTGTGTACAGGAACGCCACGAAATTTCCTTAGACTACCAAACAATAATGGTTTCAAAAGTGGCCAAACTTTTAGGATAATTGCTTGAGAAATACCATATCTGTTGGTTGCTGTCAGAATCATCGAAGGTTGAAAAATACTTAGTCGTTCAAAATTCATTTTTTTTAATTCTTCAACCAATTCGCCCTTTACGCGAAGATAAAAAGAACTTGAATCGGCATTTAAGCTTACCGAAGCGAGCAGTTCAAAATGTTTTACTCCCGCTTTTTTACATGCTGCTGCAAAATCTAAAACTGCCGTTTTATCTACTTTTATTAATTCTTCTTTACTCACTTTTGAAGATTCACCCACACCCAAAGTACAAATTGCCACAGTGTGCCCATTTACATATTCTTGGTAAGCGTCAGGATCACTTATGCTAATTTGGTGTTGTGATACAAAATCGACATTAATGTTCGGAATCGGTTTTCTACCTAATAATGTTAGCTTTTCAATATTTTTGAGTTCAAGAAGTGTGTTTAGCGCCTCAGTACCAACTGCGCCACTAGCACCTAGCATTACTATCGAATATTTATTTGATTCCAATGTCATATTAATGTTTTTTTGATGTGAAAGTTACTGTTTGTTTGAAACTTCTTGTTCTCCAAAGTTAAACACTTAAAATGCCTTAAACTACATTATCCTAATTTTTGATACGAGCGATAAAAGAAAAACACTCTTTTGATGCTAACAATTATACCTAATCTTGTCTTTCTGACCTAGGAAGTCTCAAGCGACAATTTCACAAAGAAACTCAAAGAAAAAAAAAACAAAGATTCACAAAATTTGAAGTCACAGTAACCCCAATCTTGTCTTTCTGACGAAGGAAGAATCTCTGCATAAGTAACTCTACAAAGTAGTTTCGCACTGTACTTACTCACTGCTTTTAGCCTTCATATTTATTTAGTACTTGGAGTTAAAAAGATTATTGGGTTGTAAATAAATTTGAAAGTTTTGAAAATCAATAATTGTATTGAATCTTTTAAGCAAACTATTACCTAAAAGATCATTATTTTCTACTCCATCAGGATCTTTTTCTTCAATAGAAATTGGAATATCAATAAGCTCCAACTCTCCAAATTTTAATTTTGGTAAAATGTAATCATGTGCTGTCATTTTAGCGCCACTACTTCCGGATGAAATTGAAGTTCCAACTATTTTCAGTGCTCTAGTTAAATCATTTTCTGACGCAAATTTTTGACTTACCGAAAAACTTCCAGTGTAGCCTGAGTCATATTCAAACCAGCCTGAACTTGTTTTATTTTCAGTTGTAATTAATCCTTTTATGAATGGTACTCCCCCAATCATTTTTGTTTCCACTTTCGAATAATCTTTTGGAGTTGTTTGCATTGATTTATGTAAGATCAAAATTTTATGGTCATAATCAATTTCTACTATTTTATTTTCAAATGCAATCCATCCCAAAACAGCATCAAAATTAGGGTCTTGATAATCGATAGAAAGAAGTTCTACGTCCTCCCAATTTAAATTTTTGATTTTTAATTTGTTTGATGAACTTGTCTGTATTGTATCAATTCCGTCAGAACCTTCATTTTCAGATTTTCCATCTAAATCTACTGTAACTTTATTACCAATTAAATTGGATTTTATTGCTACAGCGTTTGCACCTGTGTCGAAAAGTAAATCAAGGGCAGATGAGTTATTAATACTTCCTTTTAAATGAATTCTTTGGTCATCACCTAAAATAAATGGAATTGTGTCAGTTAACGATTCTCTATTCTCATCGTCGTAATAATATATCAATATTTTTTTTTCCGCAATTGATGCTTCTTTAAGCGTATCTGTATTTATTCTTGTAAATGCTTTTTGCTGATTGTACTGAATTATAAAATCGTAAGCTCTGTTTGGTATTACATTAAACGTAAGTGTGTCTATGTCGGAAATGAAACTAACTTTCTTTTCTACTAGAGACTTACTTGTGACAAATTCATCTACTGCTACTTCGGGTGATACGGTCCAACCGTTTTCATGAAATGTATTACCGTCTTGTATGCTTATCACTTTAGCATTTGTTTTTAATATTGGAGGGCTTTTTCTAGTAGCACAACCTACTATCATTGTAACTACTACTATGCAAATTGATATTTTCATTGTTTAAAGTTTATTAAAAATTTTTTAATTTGTAAGACAATTGTAAAACGTTTTGGCTAATTGGAAGTAGTTGAGTAATGAGTTATTTTTCAACCCAATTAATACTCACTTAGACAAATTTGTGAGTTGTTTAAATAAGTTTTAGTCAAGTTAAAATATGACCTAAACGCCAATCTCAATAAATCTCGCAATAACGACAAACATATGTTAGCAATAATACGATATTTAATGTTCGTTTGAACGCAATCATTTTATGTGCTCAGATATACCGTTTATATCTGGATATATCATTCCAGAATTAATTCCGAATCGATTTAATGTTAATTTTATTTTTTTTCTAATATCCTTATGAATTAGAATCCTAGTCAAGTCAGCAGGTTCCCAAGCCTAATAATTTGGTTCAAAAATAGAAACTGCTAACTCACAAAGTAAAATTAGTGAACTAGCAGTTTTTAATAATTGTCAAACAGATTTACTAAAATCAGCCGAATTATGATTTATTAAATTACAAATAACGATCTGCCCAAGTAGCAATTATATGCCCCACATATTCAGAATCTTTTTTATCTGAAAGTAAATGGTCAGCTCCGTTTAAGGAAATGAAACTTTTGGGATGTCTCGCTGCTTTGTATATATCGGCAGCATTATCAATACTTACCGTCGTGTCTTGTGGTGAGTGCATGATGAGAATTGAGTTGCGAAACTCATCCAAAATATGCTTAATGTTTTGATCCTGAATATCGTCTAGAAATTGTTTCTGAATGGTAAAATCGCGTCCTCCGATGGAAACCAATGCTTTCCCTGAACTATTTATTTCTTCAAAACTACTTTTGAATAAATGTGAAACATGCTCAGGATTGGAGGAAGCACCGATGGTTACTATGGCTTTTGCTGTTGGAATTTTTACCGATGCAGCAAGCACTGCTGCACCACCCAATGAATGACCTATTAATAGTTTTGGGGCTTGGTAATTTTCTTCTAAAAACGCTGCAGCGCTGTACAGATCTTCTACGTTGGATGAGAAATTGGTATGCTGAAAGTCCCCTTCGCTTTCGCCCAAGCCTGTAAAATCAAATCGTAAGACTGCTATATTTTTTTCGATCAATGTTTTTCCAATTGTTCTTACCGCCGTTAGGTTTTTGTTGCAAGTAAAACAATGTGCAAAAATGGCAAACGCCTTGGGCTCGCCATGGTCTGGTAGTTCTAATCTAGCAGCTAGATCTTGTCCTTTTGAATTCTTGAATGTTATTTTTTGTGAGCTCATATTACGTTGCTTAAAAATTTATAGGAGATGAAAAAAGCGAGGACCGAAATGATTATACCGATGATGAATACGTTGTAATTTAGGCGCAATATTCGGTACTTTCGATCTAAAACTTTACCTAAAAGGTACAAATCTTTGGTCATTGCAGAAAATAAATATTCTTTATCATCTGCGATATCTTTCAGACTGTCTTCAAAATCGTCTAATTCCATTTTGTGAAAATTACCAAAAAATAACAGATTTACTTTTCTATTGGCAATATCTTCTTTGGTAAACTTTCCAGAATTGACAGTTGGTCGCGTGACAATGACCGACAATATAATCGAGACAACGCTGAACGAGACAAAGATTACGGTGGGATATAAGAGATAAATATGCTGTGCATTGTCAAACTGCGGAATCAATTTGGATAACGAGATCGATAGTATAATCGCATTTACAGAAAGAAGAATATTCGCTTTACGGTCGGCTATATAACTCAACTTTAAATGATTGGACGATGTTGACTTGAAAAGTATTTCTGCACTTTTATCAAATTTGTTGTCTTTTAAAACCTCAAGCTCTTTTTTATCGTCTTTTCTATCTTCCTTTTTACTGCTTTTTTTAAACTCCTTTTTGAGTTCGATTAAATTTTCATTTTTGGTAAAAGTCCAATGTATGTTTGCGTACTTCGTGTAATACTTATGGCTGTTGAAAATTGCAATATTTTCTTCTATCCATTTTCTATCGGTATATATTTCGCCTCCACTGTTTTCAAACTCTAATCGTAGCTGTTCTGCAATTTTCACATAATTTGCAGATGCTAAATGGGCAAAATCGGCATCACGAAGTATCTTTTCTAACAACGAAGCGGGTGTTTCTGTTAGTTTTGTAGCATGTATGCAACCCAGGACAAAATTCAATTTTTGTGGCGGATAATTCTCATTGCTTAAAAAATCACTAGCTATGACAATGCTATGATTCTCGTGTTTGACTTTGTCTACCGTGTATCCTATATCGTGAAACCATGCTGCAAGGACAACTATTTCTTTCTCGTCATCGGTCAAATTCTCTGATGCTATAATTTCATTGACTTTTGATACTACCATTTGTGTATGGCTGAAATTATGGTAAATGAAAGCTGGCTTTAGATTTTCATTGAGGTAATTTAATACGAAGCTTTCGGCTTTTTGAAGAATTGACTCCATAACTCTACTATTTATTATTGAATTTTATTTTTTGATAATTGATGTAGTTTTTCTAATTTATCGTTCCAAATTTTTGACACCATTTTTAATATTCTAGGTTGAATGAAAATACCGACTGTAGTATAGTCCAAATAAATATTTAGAATAATATGAGTGGTATTATTGCCTTTTTTGTGGAGTTCTATTAGGTATGAAAAACTTTTTGTAAATAACATGTCCTTGGTTTTTTCACCATAGACCAAATGATCCGCAGAAGGAGCCGTTATGGTCTCAAATTTTAGGTTACCAAGGCTCAGTACACAATTGTGCTCGGTGCCTATGCGATTAATTTTATTTTTGTCAAATTCCACTCTCTTGACATTTTTATCCCAGAGATGACGGTATTTGAGTTCGCTCAAATAAGTGTTAATTGTTTGTATGTTGGCATCAAATGTTTTTTCGATAATTAAAGCAGGACTACTTATGTCCTCATTTGTCGCTGTAGAACTTTCTGCTTCAAGCACAATCGCATTTTTGATTCCTTCGAGATTTTTATAAAAATAGTGCAATACTTTGGTATCGTAAATTCCGGACTCCTGTCGCCAACTACTATCCATTTTATCTTTGTATAATTCGAAAACCGATTGGGTAAACAAAACATATTCGTTTGTGGCAATTTTATTTTTTAATAATCGGTGAATTTCAATGACATCGCTTCCGTAAGGCTTAGTGATGTGTTTGACTTTGATATAGGTCAAGTCCCCGTAATGAACTAAGAATTTAAGTTCTAGATTGGTGGTGGTTTTGCAAGAGCCACAATTGCAAATGCGCATTTTGTCATAGTTGGTGGTATGTGTATGAAAAGCTTCCAACATGCTGCTAGTCTGCGTCGCTACTTCTTCGTAACTCGGGATCTTTGTCGTGAACATAAACAAAGCATCACCCTCTATTTCTACCAGTTGCAACTCCAAAGTAGTGGAATCGAGTAAAATCTCGAGCAATTCGGCAATTATATGAATGCTATGCGCTACCTCAGTGCTGTTTACAAAATTGGTAAACCCACTAATATCTGGCATAAAATAAAGTGCTTTTTCCATACTACAGCATTAATTTTAAAAATCTAAATTTTAAAGCATTTATTCTATTGGTCTATAATTTACCCCAAATAAATGTAACTGCAAAATAAATTAGACAAGCGACTTCTATTGATGTGCAGGTATGGACGAGGGAGGTTTGTTATCCTGACAAATGTTCTACAATGTGTTGGTTCAAAAAGTTTTCTGTGAATAAAAGCTTTATGAACATAGATAGTTCTAATCCTTATTTTAAATATAGAAAAAAATTCAAGAATATTTATTTGAAATAAACTTCTAGTCCTCTCTTATAAGTTGACAAGATGGTTCTAGCGAAATTTCAACTGACTGTAATATGGGATTAGGTTTGATATGAAAAGTCTTATTAAGGATTATTTAAATAAATTTAGCTGCTTTACGGTTTCCCTCATTTTTAGTAACTAAATAATATATAATTTAGCTGAAATTAAAATTGCATAATTCTGTAAACCAAGATAAAAGATTCTAAATAATGCATAATTGAAAGTTCATTTATATTATTTGATTTTAAACCAAACTCCCATATCCATATCTGTAGCAAATGAGAAAAAATTACAAGAACCTACTACTCCTATTTTTAATACACTTTGTTTCTGTTTTGTATGCCAATCCTGAAAAATACAACCTTAAAATTTCTAGTATTGAAAATGAGGTGATAGAAAATAGAGCAGTAAATATGCTATTACCGCCTACTGCAACCATCTCTGGTACAACAACAGTTTGCCAAAATGATAGCCGACCTCAAATTACTTTCACAGGTTCAGGAGGAACCGCACCTTATACTTTTACTTATACTGTTACTGGTATCACTGGAAATCAAACCATAACAACAACTTCAGGAAGTAGTAAAACCATTCCAGTCCCTACTACTGCAGCGGGTGTTTTTACCTATAATTTGATTAGTGTTCACGATTCGACAAGTCCTACTTTGGAACAAAACACACCTGATGTAGCGACGATTACGGTAAGTTCTCCTCCTGCCATTGACTTTACATTTAATAATGATAATACATGTTCAGGAACTGCGATACAATTTTCTTCTTCTATCACCGGAGCAGGCACCTATATCTATTCTTGGAATTTTGGAGACGGAACTACTTCTTCTCAACCAGACCCGACGCATTCTTTCAATTCCTTGGGCTGTGGTACTGCCACATTCGATGTGACTTTAACGGTGACGGGCGATGGATGCGTTATTACCAAAACAAAAACAATTACTATAAAACAAAGACCAGATATTGACTTCGAAGACATCAATGCTACCAGTCTAGCCAAACAATTTAATAATTGCGCCAATGCTAGTTCAAATGCTGTCTATACTATTAATGTGGGGAATGTATCAAAATCTACTTGTATAACTAATTACTCTATAAACTGGGGAGATGGTACTTCCCAGACTAATGTATTATTTCCAACTTCTCATACTTATTCTACAATTGGTGTGTATTCTATGATTATTACAGCAAATGGAAATAACGGTTGTAATAACTCAATGACTTATGTGGTAAAGAATGTTTCAAATCCTTTGGGAGGACTTAATAGTCCTGGTTCTACACAAGATTTATGTGCTCCTACAGCAGAATTACAATTTTCAATTTCAAATTGGGGAGTTAATTCTGTAGATACAAAATATAGCATCGATTATGGAGATGGCACACCAATACTTATTTTAAATCAAAGTCAATTGAATAGCTCAATTTATTATAATGCAACATCCCCTTCAAATTCCGCTAATTTTCCAATACCTCATGCTTATACAAAAAGTAACTGTCCATCCAATAGTTTTGAGGTAAAACTGGTTGTCACTAATGCTTGTGGATCTACACCTTTCACACTTGGAAATATAACAATATTAACCAAACCTCAAGTGAATTTTAGTGGTCCTTCAACTGCTTGTATTATTACAAATGTAAAATTTACGAATACAACAATTCCTGGATCTGATTCTGGATGTCTAGGTTCTACAAAATATATTTGGAATTTTGGTGATCCGGCGAGTGGTTCTTCAAACGTAGTTACTACTAGCTTTACAAATACTATTCCCGATGGGAATCATACTTTTTCAAGTCCAGGTACATATAGTGTTACATTAACTGCTCAAAATAGTTGTGGAACTTCAGTCAAAACCGAGCAAATTTGTATTGAACCAGCTCTTGTTCCCGCATTTACAATACCTCCTTCTGCAGCTTGTAGTCCACAAAGTATAACAGCAACGAATACAACAAGCACAGTGGGCGCTTGCACGACACCAACCTACAAATGGAATGTCACTTATACTGCGGCAAATTGCGGAACTACTCCAGCAACTTGGACTTATACTGGAGGAACATCAGCAACATCTGTTAGTCCTTCATTTAATTTTGTTACAGCCGGAACGTATTCGATTACTCTTGCGGCAACTAATTCTTGTGGCACAGTAACTTCTCCCGCGCAAACGATAACAATCAAAAAACCACCAACAATTTCGATAAATACAATTGCTCCCGCTTGCGGTGCAACAACAATCACACCAACAGCAATGGTTAATAGTTGTGCACCTGCTTCAAGTACCTTACAATATGCCTGGAGTTTTCCAGGAGGATCACCAGCAAGCGCTACCACCGCAAACCCAGGAACAATTACCTATTCAACTACTGGAAATTATACTGTATCCTTGTCTGTTACCAACGAATGTGGTACCGTTACAACCGACCAGAATATTATCTTAAAACCAATACCAACTGTAGCTAATTCGCCATTAACACAAACCATCTGCTCAGGTAGTGCTACTACACAAGTACAGCTTACCTCCACTCCTATTGGTGCTACTTATACTTGGACTGCAACAGCTACATCTGGAATTACTGGGTTTACCACTTCTGGAACAGGCACTATTCCTGCGCAAACCATTACGACCACAAATACCAATCCAGGTACTCTAACTTATAAAATTGCCCCTAGCCTAAATGGTTGTATTGGGACGCCTACTGACTACGTAATTACGGTAAATCCAGCACCTACAATTATTGTACAGCCCACAGCTAGTACAATTTGTTTAGGCGGAACTCTCACTGCATTATCCTTTACAATAAGTGGTAGCACTGGTACACCAACCTATCAATGGTTTTCAAACAATGCCAATAATAATACATCAGGAACGGCATTAAGTGGTGAAACAAACCCTACTTTTAGCCCACCAACTACAGCTCTTGGAACTGTATATTACTATTGTGAAATTACTTTTACTTCTGGAGGATGTTCTTTGATAAAGACAAACCCAACTGCAGTAACTATACGACCCAATATCACAGTAACTACTCAACCTACACCTACGCAAAACCTATGTGTAGGCGTCACAATACCTACCGCTCTTACCGTTTCAATTACGGGAGGAACAGGAACTTTTAGCTATCAATGGTACTCTAGTACAAATAATTCAAATACAGGAGGAACGGTTATTCCTAGTGCCACTACTGCTATTTATACACCCCCGGCTTTTAATACCGAAGGCATTTACTATTTTTATGTAATGGTTAGCAGTAATGGAAATGGTTGTACACCAATAACTAGTAATGTGGCAGAAATCAATGTTTATGCAGATCCCACTCTAAGTACCCAACCAATCGTTTTACAATCATTATGTCAAGGAGCTGTACCTGCTAACTTAGAAGTTGTTGCGACAGGAGGAAATGGTTTGTATAGCTACCAATGGTATTCACATACCACAAATTTCAACTCTGGAGGAACTATAATTTCCGGTGCAACTAGTGCCACTTACACACCACTAACTACTACTGTTGGAACCAAATATTATTATGCTATAATCAAACAAACTACGTTGGGATGCCAAGTTAATAGCGCGGTTGCATCTGTTACAATTATAACAGCTCCAACCATTACAAGCCAACCTAGTTCAAGTACCGTTTGTCAAGGAGGATCACCAACTGCCTTATCAGTTTCCTATGCCAACGGAGTTGGAACTCCTACTTACCAGTGGTTTATGAATACTAGCAATACTACTACTAATGCAACACCAATTTTAGGAGCAACAAACGCCAGTTTCACACCAACTGCTTCGTCGGTAGGAATCACTTATTATTATTGTTTGATTACATTGCCGTCAGGAGGCTGCTCTAGTTTAACATCCAATATAGCTGCTGTTACAGTTACTAATGGAATCACAATAAGCAATCAACCTGCACCTACGCAAAATTTATGTGTAGGAGGTACGATCCCAACCCCATTGAGCATTACGACAATAGGAGGAACAGGAACTTTTAGCTATCAATGGTACTCCAATACAACGAATTCTAATGCAGGTGGATCAGCCATTTCTAGTGCTACGAACGCCAGTTATACTCCAGCCGTTTTTACAACTGCAGGAAATTATTACTATTATGTGATGGTGAGCCCTAATGGAAGTGGCTGCGACCCAATACTAAGCTCGACAGCTGAGATTATTGTAGTTAACGACCCTATCGTAAGTACACAGCCGTTAACTACCCAATCATTATGTCAGGGATCTATTCCTACTGTTTTATCTGTAGCTACTACAGGTGGTTTAGGAACGGTAAGTTACCAATGGTACTCCAATAGTAGTAATTCAAATTCAGGTGGAGTAGCTATCACAAGTGAAACCAATCCCACATTTGCACCGCCAACTTCCACAGTTACGACAAGCTATTACTATGCTACCATTATCCAACCTGGAATTGCTTGTGCAACCAAAAGCAACGTGGCGCAGGTAATCGTAAATTTAGCGCCAAGCTTACTTGCTCAACCACAATCAAGGACAGCTTGTTTAGGTCAAACGCTTCCTGCCTTAAGTGTTACTTATCAAAATGGAGCTGGGACACCTACTTACCAATGGTTTTCAAATACCAGCAATAGTACTACTGGCGGAATAGCCTTATCTGGGGCAACAAATACTACTTATACTCCTTTGAGTACTGCATTAGGAACATTATATTATTACTGCGAAATTACTTTTGCAACAGCAGGTTGTTCTTTCTTAATTTCCAATGCTGCGGCAATTGCGATTCTTCCTTACCCCGTAATTACAAATAAATCTGTAACAATATGCAGCGGTAGCAACTTTGCTATAATTCCAGACAATTTATCACGAGATACTGTACCATTAGGCACTATGTATACATGGACCACGCCAATAAGTTCCCCTGCAGGAATAGTTATAGGTGCACTGGCCCAAAATACACCCACATCTACAATCCAACAAACTTTAATTAATTCATCTTTATCACCAGCAATGGTCACTTATACGATTACTCCAATATCAGGAATTTGTTCTGGTACTCCTTTTTCGATATTAGTTACTGTAAATCCTTCTATTACAACAACAAATACGCAAATAAATAGTAGCTGTTATGGAGCCAATAATGGTGCCATTCAAGTGAATGCTACCGGCGGAATTCCTTTTATATCAGGGGCTAACTATCTTTATAGTTGGTCAGGACCTAATGGTTTTACCTCCTCTTTAAATGCTATTTCAAATTTGGCACCCGGTAATTATGCGCTTTCCATTACAGATAACGGTGGTTGTCCTATTACTAAAGACTATACAGTCACAGAACCTAATGACATTATCATAACGACTGATATTAGTAAAAACAGTAGTTGTTTTAACGCCAATGACGGTCAAATTGCCATAACCGTTTCAGGCGGAACGTTAAATTACAGTTACAATTGGACCAAAGACGGACTTACGTTTTCAACCAATGAAGATCTATCTAATCTAGCGTATGGAAACTATACTGTTTCAGTTGTAGATGCTAAAAATTGTGGGCCAAAAACAGCTTCCTTTACAATATCTCAGCCACAACTTTTAGTTGTAAGTATAGCAGCTAAAACGGATGTATTATGTTTTGGAGACGCAACAGGTGCAATTGCTACAAGTGTTACAGGAGGTACAGCGCCTTACCAATATATTTGGACCGGCCCCAATGGTTTTAGTAGTAGTCTGCCAAATTTAACGGCAATTGCGGCCGGTACTTACAATTTATCTTTAAAAGATGATCTAGGTTGTCAACAAACACTGTCGGTCACACTCACGCAACCCACAGCCATCACTATTAGTGTTACAACTACCCCTATTATTTGTTATGAAAATAATGATGCCTCAATTAGCATTGCAGTAAGCGGTGGTATTGCACCCTATAATATTGTATGGAATACACTGGCAACTGGTAATTATCAAGATAACCTTTCACCTGGAGATTACACAGTTACTATTACAGACGCCTCAAATTGCACAAAGAATTTGACAATAAACATCGCTGATGCTCCGGTTTACAAAATAGAACCCGTTGTTAAAAATATACGCTGTTTTGGCGAACAAAATGGAAGTATTAATTTGAACTTAGTGGGGGGAATTGCTCCAATAAAAATAACTTGGGATGATAATGCCACCGCTGGAACAATTAGAAATAATTTACGTGCAGGGAGGTATACTGTAACAATTGTTGACAGCAAACCTTGCACCATTACGCGAACTTTTTATATCATCGAACCACAAGCATTGGCTGCATCGGGTAATGTCATGAATGCCTTAGATTGTACAAATGTTAATAGCGGCGCTATTGAACTAATTGTGACAGGTGGTACTGCACCATATACCTATAATTGGTCCAACGGTGCTATCACAAAAGATCTAGTAAATACACCCGCCGGCAATTATTTAGTTACCGTGGTCGATAGTAATGGCTGCTCGACTGATGCATTTTTTAGTATTAATAGACCCCCAGCAATTGTAACGAAAGTAGTTACAAAAACCGATTTTGATTGTGATAGTAAATACATCAAACAAAATTTTGTTGCTCAAGTCACTGGTGGTGTACCACCTTATCAACTTGTTTGGTCTAGCGGTACGGTGAGCGGTCCTAATAATGAGATTATGAATACATCTCAAAACGGAAGCGTAATTCTAAATGTAACAGACGCTGTAGGTTGTAAATCAGATTACTCCTTTAATGTTGAGCTGCAAAATCTTGGAACACCAACCTATAGCACGAGTTCATACGCGTCGAGTACTTACGGTAATTATTCTATAAATGATCCAATAGAATTCACGAATACCTCAGATGGAGATTTTGTAAGTATGATTTGGGATTTTGGTGATGGTACTTTTTCGAACGAAATAAATCCAATACACACGTTTACTATTGCAAAAGACTATGTGGTTACACAAACGGTGACCTATCCTTTTGGCTGCGTTTATGTAAATAAAGCGACCTTAACAATTGGCAAAGGATATATGCTAATAGTACCCACTGCTTTCACTCCTAATGAAGATAGCCTTAATGATACTTTTAGACCAGTCACGAAAGGGTTGAAAAATATTCGATTAGATATTTATGACACTTGGGGCTCTTTGATTTATTCAGAAACAGCAGATGTAATCAAAGGTTGGGATGCATTAATAAAAGGATATAAAGCTGAAAATGGGAATTATTTCTGTAAGGTAAGTGGTCAAACATTTTATGGAACCATCGTAAATGAAAACCACCCTTTCGTATTAATAAAATAGAAACTTAAAAATGAAAATAAAATTTATTATATCCTTACTAATCTGTTCGTTCTTTAGTACCACAGCTCATGCTCAGGATCCTATATTTACGCAATATTTTTTAATCCCCGAATCTTTAAATCCAGCTTTTACAGGAACTTTAGTAACAGGATATACTGGGCTCATCCATCGGTCACAATGGCCCAATGAAAGCCGAAGAATTGATACGGATTATGCTTTTATTAATGGTCCTATTGGTCCAGAAAGAAATATGGGAATAGGTCTTACGATTTTAAACCAACGCGAAGTATTCACAGACTACAATTATGTTCAAGTCAACGGAGTGTATTCCTATAATGTAAATCTTAATAGTAACTGGCGCCTTAGATTGGGTATCGAAGCAGGATATGGAACTAAAAATTACAATTTTAGCAATCTTCTTCTAGAGGATCAAATTAATTCCAATGATGGTTCCATTTCTGGCGGAACTATTGATCCCACTATTAGAAATGCAAATGATAAGATTAATTTTCTAGACATTAACTCAGGCCTTTTACTATATAGTGATGAAGCCTGGTTTGGCGCTTCTTTAAAACATTTGAATAAGCCAAGTATTTCCTTTCTTCCTAGCGGTGATGTACCTCTAGATCTATTTTTAAATGTTCATGCAGGGTACTCAATAGGTCTTGAAGATACGCATTTAAATTTCTTTCCTGATGAGACCAATTTACTAATAACTGCAAATTACATTCGCCAAGGGCAATTTAATAGATTCGATTTTGGAACAGCGATCGATTTTAAACCGGTAATTTTAGGAGTCATGGCATCTACAAATCCTGAAGGTAAGAGTAGTAATAGTCATTTTCTAACCTCAGTAAACGTAATTGGTTCTATTCAGTTAGATCGATTAATATTTGCGTACTCATACGATATCAACGCATCAAAAATTGGAAATACGCAGGGTGTTCACGAGCTATCGTTAACTTGGCAAATAGGACGTGGATGCTCTAGCTGTGAAAATTATTTAGTAAAAAAACCTTGGGGTAGAAATTATTAAGTACTGATCTTAGAAAATGAAATTTGATCTGTCCAAAATATATTGACAACATTTCCTAAAATTAATCAGCGCTTCTGCTTATAAAATTTAGTATTATTATTTCGAACAACACCAAATGCAGAGTAATTAATTGATTTTAAACCGACACCTTTTGTCTGCTTAAAAAATTACTTTAGCACTAATAAATATAACAAAACATGGCGAAAGTAGGTTTCTATAAGAGGTATTTGTACATCATTGAACGTCTAACAACAGTTCCCTGTAATTTCAACGATTTGCAAAAACATGTAATGACAAAGCTCGAAAATGATGACTTGGGAGATAAATTTGAATTTTCCTCACGAACATTCATTAGGGATAAAGCAGATATTTTGGACTTATTTGGTATCGAAATTGTATACAATCGTAAAGATAAAGTGTATTGCATCAATGATGAAGTGGAGGCTCCTGCAGTGTCGCGAATGATCGAAGCGTTTTCCATACATCAGGCATTGAAAGACGGTAATAAAATATCGCCGAGTATTTATCTCGAAAAAAGGAAAGTTACAGGAACTCACTTAATCAACGGAATACTGCATGCAATTCAAAACCGATTGATGATTTCATTTACCCATACTAAATTTTGGGACATGGAGATAAGCGAACGTACCGTAAAACCAATCGCAATCAAGGAATCCGAACATCGCTGGTATCTTATTGCTCAGGATGAAAAAGATGGAAGTATAAAAAACTTTGGTTTCGACAGAATCAGCAATTTGAAAATTTTAGATACTAAATTTAGACCCATCACTTTTGATGTCGATAACAATTACCAACACGCCTTCGGGATTGAAACTTATGAAGCTCCAGAAAAAGTGGTCCTTTCGTTCACATGGCAACAGGGGAATTACATCAAATCATTCCCGCTACATTCTTCGCAAAAGATCACAAAAGATACCGATGAAGAACTTGTAGTTGAATTATTCATTCATCCCACAAATGAAATCGTTATGGAACTATTGAAATATGATTCAAATGTAAAAGTTATAGCACCTGTTTCACTTCGCAACGAGATGAAGAAAAGAATTAAAAAAATGGTCGAAATCTATAAATAATTTTTACTACGACTTCTTTTGTCTGCCTTCACTCCTTCCTTCGCTAAAAAAACAATATGAAAACAAATTGCACATCAAAAGACCAAGCGTTTACAACATCAAGAATATTTGAATTGAACTCCAATTTGAATTATGATGAAACATTAAATAATGTTAAGTCTTATTTTATTACGGAATCGATTAAGAATAAAAAATTCGCAATTGATATTTCGCCAACCATTGATTTTTATCACGAAGCTTTATTACTTGGATCAATCGGAATTTCATCTGATGATAATAGAGCTATAAAGGCGATCGAACTTGCGCTTTCTCACTCTTTGCTAAGCGAAAAAAATATTCAAGAGGCAACTAATATATTGTTACATATTGCTACAACCTCAACAGAGGTTACCTTGGACGAAATAGGAGAAATCAATGATTATATCCAAATTAAGGGAGGATTTTCCGCAGACATTATCATGTCGGTAGGTGAAGATGAAAATCTTGGAGAAGCAATAGCGGTGACTATCGTTTTATGCTATTCAGATACGTTTAAACAGTAGATATTATAGATAGCAACATGATTTTTCATCTCTTTTTTATTAAGCTACTATTTTTAAGAGTTCGCAATTTGTATGAGTTTTGCTCAATTATGAAAGTTATAAAAATATCAAGAGGAAATAAATCGAACATACATGAACAACGATAATTAAACTAAACCTGAAACTATGAAAAAAATAATAATTGAACTTTCTGATGATCAATACGACAAAATGGTAGCACACCAAAAAAAGAAAGCAGAATTAAATGCTACGTCCGATTCTATTTCAGGTTTTAGCATCAACTTATGTTGTTGTCCTGTTAGCGATTGGCTAGAAATAGACAACAATGGTATTTTGGATTTAGGCGAAGTAAATTGGAAAATAGAATAGTACTACAACGTTTTGATTAATAGGAACCTTTATAGCAAAATATTACCGTAGAATTAAACAAATTCAAAGTCCGACTATAAAAAGTGTCTTTTTAATTATGTTAGTATACACTACAATGGAATGGAATTTTAATAAATAAATCAAAGTGGCAACCAATAAACTTAAAATCAATCTCTTTGGAGAAGTTTGGAAACAGAAAAAACTTCTGCTTCCTCTAGAACTTCTAATCAAAATGGAGGAAACAGCCATAAGAATAAAGCAGCCTTTGACAGAAGTAGTTGTAGATCCTTTTTTTTATCACCATCTCAAAAGTAAATCAATCGCCTCCGTAGAAGATTTAAAAGGTGTCGCGAGTGAAAGACTTGTTAATTCGCCAAAGAATCAAATCGAAATTTGGTATAAAAATAAAAAGATGACAGTATTTAGAATCGATGACTTAAATAAAGAGCTATTACTATTCCCTCTGTACAACTCTATAATTCAGCATGATACTATTCCTTTAGAGAGTGGAATTTATATTGACCAAAGAGAAATAGGTCTGATGGGGAGTTTCGAAATTGCAACCGATACGTTTTCTTATGATAATCTGAAATTTCAATTAATTAAAAGAAATGAGCATTTATTTTTAGACAATTTGCTATATAATGATCAGGCATTAATTTGCAAAAGGAAAGATACTTTAATCACGTTTCAAAATTGTTTCGAAGTTAAGTAACTACAAAAAAACATGATTTATATTCAATAGGCTAAGCTAATGAAATTATTGACTGAACTAAATAAGCGTGTAGCATCTCTTTGCCTCTACAGCATTTGAGATGAATCTTTAAATGAGCAAATCAGAATTACAATGCTATACAGTTTGCTTAATATTACTGAATAGATCCGTTATATCATTACTCATTACAGTCTTTACAAATTCCCGATAATGTAAAATTAATTTCTTTGACCAAATAATCTTTTGGTATTGAATATGATGGTTTAACAGTATCCAAACAGGTTACCGAATGGCATTTTTCGCAGCTAAAGTGGACATGATTGTGTATATGATGCTCTTCATGTTTGTGATGACAAGCAGCATATTTCACCGTTCCGTCTGGAGTGGCAATTTTATGAATAACATCTTCAATCATCAAACGATCCAAAATTCTATATATCGTTACACGATCACATAAACCCTCACTTAGTTTCTGGATTTCTACATGCGATAATGCTACTTTCGAACTTTGAATTATTTCTAAAATAGCCGACTTGGCCACGGTATTTCGAGTATTTTTCATTTTTATATAAAATAAAAACGCAACATTGTTGCATTTTAAGATAAGCTTCCTATATTTGCAACATAATTGCATTAAGCAAATGTAATACTTTTTTACTGCATCTTAGAATGAAAATAAAATATATCATAATCAATGTCCTGCTGTCCATGGCTGTATTGTTCCCAATACTGTTTCAGGCTGTCCATTCTTATGAGCATTTTTCTGAACATGAAGTAGTGACGTATATCTTTGAAAATGCTACTAAAAATAAAACAGACCTCAACAATCAGCAAAGTAAATACGAAAAATGCGCGACCTGCGACTTCCATTTTAGTTCTTTTACTGCGGATGATTTTTTCGCTTTTTCTTTAAATGCAGACAAGTTTGTAAAAACCGCTACTCCAACACTTTTATATAAATATTCCTCTTTTTTTAAAGGTGCTATTTTCTCACTCAGGGCACCTCCTTTATTTTAAAATATTGAACAACTAAATCACTTTGATTCAAAAGTGACAATCTTCTTTGTTTTAAAATTTAAATAATGTCGAAAAAAATTCTCGTTTTTTTCTGCTTTGTTGTGTGTACCAATGCGCTTTATTCGCAGCATACTATTAGTGGAAAAATCATATCAAAGGAGCCGATTTCTGCTTCAGATACCCACATTCACATTGGTAATAAGGTAATAAACATTACTGTTGACGACTCATTTACTGCAAAAAATTTACCATCTAGAAAAACAAATATTTTTATTTCGCAGCTCGGTTTTCAATCTATTGACACTATAATAAACCTAAAAAGTGATTTGGTAATCAATTTTGAATTAAAACGATTAGCAAATAAATTAGCTGAAGTGGTCATACATCACACCGCAAATAGCCCTGCAAAATCTACTATAGATCAACAGATTCAGTTGCATACTATTGAACAATTTAGTAACCAATCGTTAGGTGATGCACTTAAAAATCTAGCTGGAGTTTCGACTTTGAAATCTGGAAATGCAGTCGTTAAACCTATTATAAATGGGTTGTATGGCAGTCGTGTTCCCATAATAAATAATAATGTACGACTCGAGGATCAACAATGGGGAACTGAACATGCTCCTAACTTCGATATTAATGCAGCTCAAAAAATTACCGTAATCAAAGGCGCTTCGGGCCTACAGTATAGTGGTGATGCTATTGGTGGCTTGGTTATAATCGAACCTACGAATTCACTGAAAGATACTCTATTTGGTAAAACTATTTTGAACTTAGATTCGAATGGCAAAGGCGGATCACTAAGCACAAGTATGCACAAAGGAAATGATAACGGATTGCGTTGGAATGCACTGGCCACTTATAAATACATGGGTGATAAACAGGCTCCAAATTATGTTTTATCAAACACTGGAAATCGGGAAATTAATTTTTCTGGTGATCTTACTTACAGCGGAAAAAAATATGAAGCAACGGCTTTTTATAGTTATTACAAATCGGTCATTGGAATCTTAAGCGCTTCGCATACAGGGAATGTAAATGATCTTTGCCAATCGATCAATAATAAAGTGCCCTCGATAATTACTGACTTTACTTATTCGATAAATAACCCCAAACAAGATGTAACGCACCATATTGCTAAATTTAATTTTAATTATGAATTAGATGAAACAGCGCATCTTTCGTTTCAATATTCGTATCAGTACAATAAGCGTTTAGAATTTGATGTAAGAAGAAGTGATTACAATGACATGGCTGCTTTAGACCTAGACTTAAAGACCAATACACTGAATATTGATTTTCGAAAAGAGGAACACGACTGGAAAATTAAATCAGGAATTACAACATCTGCCCAAAATAATTATGCAGATCCTGCCACAGGAATTCGCCCTTTAATTCCGAATTATAATAGAATTGATTTTGGTATGTATGGAATTGCTAATTACAATTTCTCTAATAGTTTTTCTATAGACGGTGGTGTACGTTATGATTATTCAAAAATTGATGCAACCAAATATTACCAAAAATCAAGATGGGATGAAAGAGGTTATGACGCAACATTTCCCCAATTTGCAGTTGAAGATTTCGGAACACAATGGCTCACAAAGCCTACTTTTAGTTTCCACAATGTGTCCGCAAGCACCGGTTTTCACAAGCGTTTAGACAATGGTTGGCATTTTTATTCGAATATTAGTTTTGCATCTCGAAATCCAAATCCATCTGAATTCTTTAGCGACGGACTACATCATGCAACAGGTGTGATCGAACTTGGTGATTTAAATTTAGACAAAGAACAATCGACTAAAATGGCTGTAACCATCAAGAAAGTTTTTGACGAATTTTCATTTGAATTCAATCCGTATTACCATAGCATTAAAGATTACATCTTTTTAAAGCCGGTAGGTTTTGAAACTACAATCCGTGGTGCTTTTCCAGTTTGGGAATACCAGCAAACTGATGCAAGATTGTTTGGAGTAGATGTGCAGACACAGTGGAATATAAGCACTAATTGGCAACATTCACTTGCACTTGCATACGTCAACGGAAAAGATAAAAATCAAGATGCACCCCTAATTGACATGCCACCTCTTAATATCAACAATAAAATTAAGTTTCATAAGAGTGCATGGCACGACCTTTTACTTGAACTAAAAAGTGAATTGGTCTTAAAGCAGAATCAATATCCTGACAATAATTTTTACACCAATATTATTGTCGATAACGAATTTGAATCGGTTTTAGTCGACATCAGCACTCCTCCCCCAGCCTATCAGTTGCTACATTTTTATTCAGAGATGAAATTCAACACTTTCAAAAATACAGCTACTACGGTTGCTTTTTCGGTTCAGAATATTCTTAATACTTCTTATCGAGACTACCTCAATCGCCAGCGTTTCTTTGCTGATGAAATAGGTCGAAGCTTTCAAATTCAGCTCAAATTCAATTATTAAACATTTATCAATACTAATTAATTTAAATTCAATAAAAATGAAAACAACAATTCTAAAATTTCAAAATCCTCTAAAATTTTGTGCAGTTGCACTTTTTGCAACATTAACTTTCTCATCTTGTAGCAACGATGATGATGTATCTACGCCAGTAAATGAAGAGGAGTTGATCACAACGGTCACAGCAATTTACACCCCTACAGATGGTAGTACGGCTATTACTTTACTTTACAAAGATTTAGATGGCGAAGGTGCAAATGCTCCAGTAATTACAGTTTCTAGCGCTTTTGCAAAAAATAAAACTTACAATGGAACAGTAACATTTAAAAATGAATTGGCTAGCCCTACTGAAGACATCACACCAGAAATTGTAGAAGAAGGAGTTGATCATCAATTATTTTACCAAATAACAGGAAGTTTAAACGCTTTTATGTATGGGTCTGCAGCGAGCAATTTTGATTCAAATGGAAATCCAGTTGGTTTGCAAACAGTATTTACTACTTCTGATGCCGCCGCTGGAACTTTAACTATTACATTAAGACATCAACCTATCAAAACGGGTGTGAATGTTGCCAATGGTGATATAACCAATGCAGCAGGTTCCACAGATGCCGAAGTTTCTTTCCCAATAATAGTCGAATAATTAATAAAGATAACCCAATTACCAATGAAAAATAACTTTAAAAAACTGCTTTTACTTCCCGTGCTTTCACTATTCGTTTTATCATGTAGCTATGATGACGATAACCTGGTAGACGACTCGCAGGAATCATCACAAGAATACAAGTATCTAAGAGTCTTAGTTTCTGATGAAAACTCCACCGAACTTTCACTCGTTAATCCTTTGGAGGCCACCGTACAATCCTTTGATGCTAAATTTCCAAAATCGGCATTGTACACCACCGAATCAGGCCGATATGCAGGTATTATACATCGAGCTGACAACACTGTAGAAACTTTTGATAGCGGATTTGAATACCATGGCGATCATGTAGATACAAAAGGAACTCCAAAATTTGGAGGTTTGGTAGGTTTATCACTTTTGCCAACGCACTTTAAAAGTAAATTAGGCGAAATACTAACCTTTAATGATGGTGATGGTACACTCTCTATTGCCAATGAGTCAGAAATTCATACTGTTGGCGCAACATTTAAGACTATCAATGCTGGACTACTAGCCCATCACGGAGCTATGGCTACGTTTCAAAATGGTACCTATGCCATTACTGAAAAAGATAATTCTATTGCTGGAACGTTACCTGAAAAAGTTAAAATCATTGATAATACTGGAAAAACAGTTTACGATGCAAAAATTGGTACTAAAGGAATTCATGGTAATGCCTCTGATGGTACCTATGCATTATTTGGATCGGCAAGTGGAATTCTAGTAGTCGAAAGTAATGGCAACCAAAAACTAATTGATCATCCCACTGATTTTGGTACCACTTGGTTTGGTACTATTTTGGAGACTGCATACGATGGTAAATTTATTGGTTATGCAGCTGCAAAGGGAGCGTACATGATAGATGTGGTGACAAATACTGTTACTCCAATTTTCGAAAGCACCAATATTATGCAATGTAAGGTAAGCTATAATCACAAGAAATTAGGAATTCTACTGCACTCAGGCGAAATTAAAATCTATGATTTAAATAGCTTACAGCAAGACAAGTCTGCTAGTGTAATCGCCGCAACTTCTGCAGATTCCACTCAGAAACCACAATTAGAGTTGAGCGAGAGATTTGCTTACATCACTTCGCCAACGACTGCAGAGCTATTGCAAATTAATCTTTCGAACTTAAATGTTACAAAGGTAAAAGTATCAAGCACACCCTATAGAATTACCATTTTTGGTCATGAGAATAGCGTAGCACACTAATTAAACAAAATTGTCTCGACTCAAATAAGACTAATTCTTTTTTAGGCCGAGACAATTTTTTTTTTTAAAATTTTAACTGAAACTATACAAGCTCACCCCTAGCTGGATATTTTTTTTCTAATATAAAATCAATAGCATCTAAGAATGATGGCAAGTAGGGTCTTCCCCATGGGTTGCTATTTATCGCAGAATAATAAACTTCTGACTTATTATCAATTAAGAAAAGTCCTGGTTCACTAAAAACATCTGGCTCTCCGTCTTTAATTCCCTTGCTCATGTACAATCCCCAATCTTTTGCGGTTTCTGCATCTAAATTATAACCTAATTTTAGGTCTTTTATCTCCCAGTCTTTTCGTGCCAATCTTGCTCTTTGCTCGTTATCCATGCTAACAGCTATCACATTTACACCCTTTTTTTCAAAATCTGGTAGTAAATTTTGTAACTCTTGCAGGTACTTTTTACATACGGGACAGTGGATCCCTCTGTAAAATACAATTAGAGTAAAATTTTCTGGTTTATGTTCAAAAAGATTCCATTGTGAACCATCAAGTAATGGGAAATTCAATTCAGGTGCTTTATGTTTCGGTGTGGGTCTCATCATAATTTTTTTATTTATTAGTTAATGTACTTTAATCTAGTACAATATTGCTTTTAATCTATACGCTAGTGGTAACTATATACCAGAGCGAACAGCTGGATTTGTTATTGAATCATGTTCTAAGCTATCAATTGCGACATCTGTGCTATCGACAGTAGCGTCTAGAGGCATCATTTGAGATTCTGGAATTTCAGATGGTGGCGTTTCATTATTTTTACAAGAACTAAAAAGTCCTACCATTACAAGGGCAATAAGCACCAAATTTATTTTTAAAATTTTCATAATGTATCCGTTTTTAATTTAAAGTTATTCAAAAGTACAACTAGACCTACCTTCAACATTTACATAATTTGGTTTTTAAATTACATTAACATCTTAATTATTAATCTATTGCATATAAAAAACAAATAGGAATAAGATAAAGACACATGAGTTAATTGATTATATTGAGAACTACGAGCTGATGAAATTTCAGCATTTCGAAATAAACTATATTTCAATGCAGTTACGGTAGATCATTTTCTAACATTCCATAAACGACCCACAAAGCAACACCAAAGGTTAAAATTCCAAATGTAAGCAGAGAAATATCTCTAACTTTTTTTGACTGCCAAACCTTGTAAAGATGCGGTATAATCGAAATGACAATACAAATACCTGCGATAAATTTTAAAATTAAAATTAAATCCATAACCTCTTATTTTTTAGCCTCCAACCACTTCTCCACCATTTACATGTATCATTTGCCCAGTAATATAACTACTGTCTTCGCATGCTAAAAATACATATGCGGGAGCAAGTTCGGAGGGTTGACCTGGTCTTCCCATGGGAGTATCTTTTCCAAAATCGGAAACATCATCATAAGAGGCAACAATCAACGGTGTCCAGATAGGACCTGGCGCTACTCCATTAACCCTAATTTTTTTATCAACTAACATTCTTGATAATGATCTTGTATAACTAACTATAGCTCCTTTGGTACTTGAATAATCCACTAAGCGTTCATTCCCTTTGTATGCTGTCACAGAACTCGTATTAATAATACAATCTCCTTCACTTAAATAAGACAATGCAGCCTTGACAATATAAAAATAAGGGTATATATTGGTTTCAAACGTTTTTATCAAATGCTCAGAAGTGATATCTGTAAATTCTTCTTCTGGAAACTTAACAGCTGCATTGTTTACTACAATATTTATCGTACCAAACTCTTTTTGACACTGTTGAACTGCACTCTTACAAAATTCTTCATTTTTTAAATCTCCGCAAATTAGCAAACATTTACGTCCCTCTTTTTCTATAAGTTCTTTAGTGAAATTTGCATCTTCATCTTCAGACAAGTATACTATTGCAATATTTGCGCCTTCCCTTGCAAAATGCACCGCAACACTCCTACCAATACCACTATCACCACCCGTAATAAAAGCAACTTTACCTTCCAGCTTACTGATGCCTTTGTAGTTGGCACGAATAATTTCTGGCTGTGGATGCATTAGATTTTGCTTTCCGGGCAAATCTTGCTGTGGATCTAAAAATTGTGCTTCATCTTTCATAGCTTTATTTTTGTTACTAAAGTACTGTCATATGTGAAGCTAATTTGACTCAAAAAAAATAATTAGTATCGCAAATAATTTTTAAAACTACTTTTTTAATTCAACACAACACCTTGTAAAACAAAAAGTTATAAAAGATAAATACTTACTACCTCACGTATATTTTATGAAAATATTGTAAATTACTACATAAAACATATAATAAAATCAGAGCTTTGAATTGTAATTTTATCAGGACAATTTTCATATCATATAATGTTAATCTGTTCGAAATTGCAGTCTGCAGTTTTGTAGTGCAGCTAATAGTTCTATATACTTCTTTTAATCACAAAATCTATCAGCATGGAAAATATCTTCTTTAGTAACTGGCAAAGTTTAGTCAGAATTACGATCATTACTGTCATTGTCTATCCTACTTTGATTATTCTTTTACGAGTATCCGGTAAAAGAACGCTGTCAAAAATGAATGCCTTTGATTTAATCATTACAATTGCATTAGGATCAACTTTTGCATCGGTTATACTGAACAAAAGTATCACACTATCACAAGGAATTTTGACCTTTGGTTTACTCATTTTGCTACAATATATTATAACCTATTTTTCATCTCGAAGTACAAAATTTAGTAATCTTGCAAAAGCATCACCGCGGTTAGTAGCATACCAAGGAGCATTACTAAATAACAATATGCTAGACGAAAGAATTAATGAGGACGAAATTTGGGCTGTCCTCAGAAAGAATGGTTACGGATCATTAACAGAAGTTGATGCCATTATTTTGGAAACAGACGGTAGTCTTTCTGTAATTAAGCAGATAACCGATCCTACAGCACCACCTATTAAAAAGTTGTTTTAAATAATTATATTGCAACTTTTAATATAGAATTACTAAATGCAAACAGATAATTTACAAATAGAGATCAATACCATCTATACTCCAGACATTCTTGGTGACGGCTTTGAAAGTTTAACATATAATTTACCAGACGATTACGAAGGTGCGGTAACAGCTACCTTAATTAGGAGAAAAAGCGCAATTAACTCAGTAAAAGCCATATTGTACATTCACGGATTTAATGATTATTTTTTCCAGTCTGAAATGGCCAAGCGATTTAATGACAATGGTTATCATTTCTATGCTCTCGATTTAAGGAAATATGGTCGTTCACATTTACCAAATCAAAAATTAAATAATGTTCGTTCTATTTCTGAATACAATGCCGAAATTAATCTCGCGCTGCAAACCATTAAAATGGAGGGCAACCAACATGTAATTCTAGAAGGACATTCTACAGGCGGACTCATAATTACCAACTACGCCATTCAGTTCCCAAATAGCAAATTGTTTCATGGCTTAATCTGCAACAGCCCTTTTTACGAATTCAATTTAAATTATTTCGAAAGAGAAATCGGAATCCCTATTTTGGCATTTGCTGGTCGTTACTTACCTGATATTGTAGTACCAGCAGGTTTTACAAAATTATACGGTTATAGCCTGCACCAACAAAAACATGGGGAATGGGACTATTCCCTACTATGGAAGCCACTCGATATTACTAAAATTAATTTAGGCTTTTTGACAGCTATTTTTAATGCTCAAAAAAACATTCAACACAATGCAATAGTGACAGTTCCTGCTTTAATAATGCACAGCGACAAATCAATCTATGAGAAAAAGTATTCTGACAAATTGAAAACAGGAGACACCGTACTAAATGTAACACACATCAAAAAATATGCTCACGGCCTTACTGGTGACATTACAGTCAGCCAAATAGAAAACGGAATGCATGATTTGGTTTTATCTACAAAGCCAGTACGAGAAGAGGTTTACACAAAAATATTCAACTGGATAGGTTCTCACTTTAAATAGAAATTAGTTAAAAAACACTTACTATGCTACCTTTTTCCTCATCTTTCACCACATTGACAGAACGCGGCATACGTTCTTGCAATTCGGCAACATGCGATATTATTCCAACTATTCGATTTTCTTTGTAAAGAGATTGTAGGGTTTCAAAAACGAGAGCAACACTGTCGGGATCTTGAGTTCCGAAACCTTCATCAATAAAAAAGAAGTTTTTGTCATTCTTATTTAATGATTGTACACTCTCGGCCAATGCCAATGCCAAACACAAGGACGCTTGAAAACCCTGTCCGCCAGAAAGTGTTTTCACACTTCGAGAAGCGCCATCGTTAAGATAATCAATCACTTCAAACTCGTTAGAATTGTTAATTGTCAAACTCAATTGATTCTTGGTCATGCGGTGGAAGCGCACGTTAGCAACATCTGCTAGATTTTGCAAGTAAATACTAGACACATAATTGACAAATCCGCTAGCATTAAACATATTTGCCAACATACCGAGATTTGTTGCACGAGCATTCAAAACTTCGAACTGAGCCAATAAGGTGGCTTTTTCTAGTAAAGATGCATTTATGCGTTTTAAATTATCTTGTAGAGCAGATAGCTTACCTAACTGCATTTCAACTTTCGTTTTTTGTTCTAATACAACAATCTTTTTTCCTTCAAAAACTGTATTATCAAACTTTTGATTTTCTAATAATTTCTCCGATTCTGCAGCAGCACTTTCTGCTACTTTAAATGATAAGATAAATTGCTTGGTACGCTCTTTTTCAACTTCTATATTCCATGAATTAGATAGTATAATTTTCACCTCCTCAACTGACTCGAATTTGTGAAGTTGAAGTAAAATAGCAATTTTATTTTGAAGGTTCATTACACTTTCTTCGTAGGAAAGCATTTGTTCATTTATCAATTTACTACTAGCATCTAATCCTGCTAGTTCTTGATTTTGAAGAACAATTGCATCCGAACGTAATTTATATTCTGATGCAATCTTTTGATTTTGTTGGTTTAAATCATTCTTTTGATCACGTATAACCAAAAGATCTAACTGTAAATAATCCTTGAAATGTAAAACTTTTAACTGCGATAATTCATTGGCAATTGCACCTGTTATTGATGATCGCTCATTGGCTATGCTAGCTTTATTTGCCGACTGTACTTTTAATTGTTCACTTAATGACTCCTGCTGTAAACGTATTTCCTTTTCTCTTCTTTCGGTCTCGAAAATCGCTTTATCAACTGTTTGTTGTTCTTGTTTCGTAGCCAAAAATACTGTCGCATCAGTAGCACTAAATGCTGTCCATACAAAGTTGGTAAGATGCTTATTTACATCAGCTTCTACTGTCTCTTTTTCTTTGATTGTTACTGCTAATTGTTCAACCCCGTATTCAATATGATTTTCAATTTTTGAAGCTTTTTTTTCGATTAAAACAACCGCTTCTTCGCTTTCCTCAATTTTCAAAATTTCACTCGTAAGTAGATTCAACTGCTCTGAAACATCGTCTGCTTGCATCACGTGAGGATGTTCTAGCGATCCACACAAAGGGCAATTTGAGCCTGCATGCAACTCTGCAGCAAATTGAGCCAATTCTTTTGAAACTAGAAGCTTAGTTTTCGATTCAAATAATTTCTTTTTTTCTTTCGAAAGTTTTTCTCGCTTTGATTCGATATTAATTCTCCAGCTGTCAATAGGTAATTTTAATGCTACAAATAACTCTTTCTGATCCAGCAGAAATTGCTCTATAACTTTTATCTTATCCGTTTTTTTTATCAACTCATCGCTAAGCAGTTCTTTCCTACTATACCAATTGCCAACTTCAATTAAAATCGAACCATCTTGCTTCTTCGATTTTAACAATTCCAACTCTTTATTAATCGTTGTCAACTCTTGTTTTAATTCAACTTCTTTTTTTTCGCAATCTAAAAATAGTAGTTCGGCTGCTTTACTTTTCTTGTCTATGGATGCCACGTCTGATTCCAATCCTATCACTTTCTCAATTGATTCTAAGTCGAAAACTTTATTTTTAGAATTTTCTAATTGATCAAACTGTGGTTGTAATTGGTTAATTATCTTTTGATTTCCATCTAAGTTTTGCTTTATGACTTTTTTGTTTTGTTCGACTAAAAGAAACTGTTGCTTTGTTTTATCTAAATTTTTAATCGAAACCTCTAATTCATTAAGAACTGTCTTGAATGCTTTTTCTGTCGCCTCAAACAAATCTATCTCAACTTGTAGTGCATCCATTCTCGGCTTTTGTTCGATAAAAATAGAAAGTGCCTTCTTCTTTTTTTCTAAATCTTCAAAATTGCTTTTTAAAACAGTCATTTTCTGAAGTTCGCTCTCTAACTGATCCAATAGTGTTTTATTTGTCATCAGCTCAGCCGCTGCTCCTGTCACCTCTAATTCTAAAGCCGAAACTGCTTCTTTCGAAATTGATTCAAATCCAGACAGCGCTCCTTTTAACTGATCTAATTGTGTTTTATTAGCACTCTGAGCTACGGCAACTTTTGAGGCAAGGTCAAATCGTTGTAGATGAAAAATTTCTTTCATCATGTCTGAGCGTTCTTTGCCTTTTAAGTCCAAAAATTCTTTAAACTTCCCTTGTGGTATGATAATCGTACGACGAAAGTTTTCATAAGTCAAGCCAATAACTGGTGTAGCATCAGCAGATGTCATCGGTACCCAAACATTCTCTTTCCATTCGTAAGCAAGTCGCTCTATTGTGGTTGTTTCTTCAAAACGCTTTTTATTTCTTTTCCAATCTGCTACAAATTTAAATTTTCGATCTTCAAAATTCAAAAACTCAAATTCAATTGTAGCACGATCCGATTTTAAGTTCAGCATATTATACGATCGCTTGTCCCGACTGTTCAAGCGTTCTGTTTCTCCATAAAGTACAAATCCTATAGCTTCTAAAATAGAGGATTTACCAGAACCAACAGCGCCAAAAATCCCAAATAGACCTGCATTTGTTAATTCTTCAAAATCAATAGTTTGTTTTTTTTGATAAGAGTACAAACCGCTAATACTTAATTTTAATGGTAACATAATGGTTTTATTTATTCGTTTTTAGACTGGCTTCCGATAATTTCATTAAACAATGCTGTTATCTCGTCATTAGGTTCTTGTTTGTATTTTGATACAAAATAATCTGTAAATAATCCCTGTATATTTTGATCTAAGTTAACTCTGGGAATTTGCTGATCGTCACCAGCCATTTTATTGACAATCGGAATGATAAAGATGATACCGTCGTGACTTTCATGAATCTTTTTGAGATCTTGTGTGGTAAAAAATGTATCGCTGACCAATGTAAGCTCAACTAGGCTATATGGATTATTAAGTAACCAGGTTACGGCTTTATCTATACTATCAAATCGTTTTCTATGTAATACTCGGCCCGCTTGCAACGGTATAGCAGTAAAATGAACCGGCTTACTAGGTGATGCATCGATAATAACCACCTTTTTTTCTTGCCCTGCCTCTGAAAAACTATAAGACAACGGACTACTAGAATACACTACAGGACTTAGGTGACCTCCTACATTTTGAAAACGATGTAAATGTCCCAAAGCTGTATACTGTATTTGCTCTGGTATGCAGTCGGTGTATATGATATCGGCATTACCAATACGTAGCGGTTTTTCTCCATCGGGTTCTTCCAATATTTCGCCACCTCGCTTAAGCATATAGAGATGTGTTGTGAGGATATTAACTCCCGAACCATCACAGTATTTACTGGCTAATGATGTCCATGAATCTTTTAATAATTGATTTAGTTGATCTTCTTTATTTTCGGCACCCAAATACGTTTTTAATCGTGATTCATTTGCATAAGGTGTGGTTATAATACGAATTGGATAATCGTACTGTGGCAATTTAATTTCGATAAATCCATTTTCTGATCTAGTAATTTCAAAACCATTTTCAATTTCTACAGCCGGAATGGTAACATCAGGATTACCCACAAATAATATTCCGCATTCGCGTGCCAAAGGGTTTGGAGCATCGATGCGATCTGGACTATCATGATTACCGGCAATAGCAATCACAGGACGCTTGCCATTATTTGTTAACTTTTTCAGTGTTTTGTATAGTAGATCTACTGCATCGACCGGAGGGTTGAAGGTATCATACAAATCACCTGCTACCACAATTACATCTGCATTTTGGCTGTCTGCAATTTCGCAAATTTCATTCATGACTAATTTTTGCTCATCTATACGAGAGAAATGGTCTAGTTTTTTTCCTAAATGCCAGTCGGCAGTATGTAAAATTTTCATGCTTTGAGCTTCTAATGAATATGTTGCGATAATTGAAGTTGATACAATGTAATGAAATTTCACATTGCATTACAAGAGGTTAAAAATAGCGTTTAATGCTATTGTTTATTCGTAAAAATAGTAAAATTAAAACAATCTGTTTTACCGAATACAGTACTATTCGATACAAATTATTAGTACAGCAACAAGCTATAAAAAACCTATGCTATTTTACTGGTTGCGAAGTACATAGTCTTATATCATTTATTAAAAATCTAAAATTGTTTATAAGCATTAAATCTAAAATTTAAATTTGTCACAAAAAAAATGCAGTAGGTATATTGACCCACTGCATTTTTAATTGCTTTCTTTCGAGATGATTTATTTTTTGGACTTGTCCACTTCGCCCGTTTTAATAGCGTATTGACGTTTCTGATATTCTTGACAAAATTCATCAAATTTCTCAGGATATACTGTTCGGAAATCATGTTTTTCTTGCGGAATCACTTCTACCATTTTGTCAATCATCATCTGTGGATCAAATTGATTTTTGGCCATTCCTTCTGCTGCTTTTTCAAGTTCTTTCTTGTCCGTAAAATGCAAGTTCTCATCAAACCACTGCTTGTAACTATCATAAACTCTGTCATTAAATCCTGTCTCATATGGACCTGGATTAATTGTTGCGACAGTGACTCCAAATGGTTGTAGCTCATCACGCAAACATTGAGCGATGGCTTCGAGCGCATGCTTTGATGCATTGTACGGACCTAAGAATGGGTTGGTTACAAGCCCAGCAATCGAGGATAAGAAAATTACTTTACCTTTTCCCTTCTCTACCATCTTCTTAATAAATGGTTGCGAAAATTCAAGAGTAGAAAAGGCATTGGTTTCCATCACTTCTCTTAAATAATCTACTGGAATTTCTGCCAATGGACCTGTTTGTCCAATTCCTGCATTATTTACCAAAATATCGATATCATATTCCCAAGCTTTTTCGCAGTCAACAACATCAAGAATATCCAATTTAATTAATTCAATATTCTCTTTATAATCTGCTTCCTTTAAATCTTCTTTAAATCTAGAAATTTGTTCCCATGTATGTACTGCTGCTATAATTTTATGTCCTTGTTTTGCTAAGCCTATTGCTGATCCTTTTCCTAAACCAGAACCAGCACCCGTTATTAATATTGTTTGCTTTTTCATTGTAATTTTATTAAAAGTTATTTCTTCTTAAATAATACTACAAAACTAGTTTTATCCGTCCAAAACCTACTTACATGACTTTGTAGAATCGTTATAACATTATGATTGAACTATTAGCAATTTAAATTTACTATGATTATGTAGGTAATGCTACTTCAAAAAGTGCAAAATAAGATGTAATCAATGCTTAATCTAAATAGTACAAGCGTTAAAATTCACCAAATACAATTACAGTTATAATACTGATATGATTATATTTGGCCTTTAACAATCAACGCAATCGATTCTCTAATCAATGAAAAAAACAGCAATTCTACTCTTAACTATTTGTGCTCTAACGCTGGTCTCATTTCAAACCAATCCAGTAACTGACTTTTTATCAATAGGTTCAACCCTTAAATTTGAAGATCAAAATTTCATTCTAGCGTGGAGTTCGCACCCAAATGAAGTCTACTACAAACAGGAATATTTAAGAGCATCGGATAATAAGTTTGAAACCTATCAAAAAATGCTTATTGTAGAAGCCATTAAATCTGACCTCTCTGTAGAGCAAGCTACTGAAATGAAAATTACAGAATTATCCAATTTAAAGAAGAGTAATCCCTTAGTGCAATATAATTTCGAAAAAAATAATTTCGAAAATGAAAAGGTTATTTCATTCATGTTAAGTGGCGGCCATAATATTTTGGAATGGAACATATACCGTTACCAAAAGCAGGTTGTTGATAATGAACCCTATCTAGTACTATATGCTTACTCTTACCGCAGTTACTTTACTAACAAGAACGAAATTGTAAAATTTCTGGAATATGTAAAGACAAATAATCCTAAAATAACAGAATTAATTAACAAGGTCACTATCCCCAAAATCAAGGTAAAGTAGTTCTTTCGACCCAATTTATGTTTAGTTAAGCTCGTATATGAAAAGTAGTCAAGAAGAAGTTCATTTATTTTTGAATACAGATTCGTTTCCTTTTTTAAATTCTTAAATTTGTACCAACAAATTATAAAAATTATCGCCCTCGTGGCCTGAAAAATAGATCCAATGACTTTTATTAAAACAACTGAACAATCCTCTAAATACGACTCTCTTGACACAATGTCTGTTAAAGACCTATTGACAAATATTAATAAAGAAGACCAAACTGTTCCTTTGGCAGTACAACAAGCTTTACCACAAATCGAAACGTTGGTCACTCAAATTGTGGCAAAAATGAAGTTAGGTGGTCGCTTATTTTATATCGGCGCAGGTACTTCCGGTCGATTAGGTGTTGTTGATGCTTCAGAATGCCCTCCTACTTTTGGAGTTCCATTTGATATGGTTGTAGGGATTATAGCTGGTGGAGATAGCGCTATTCGAAATGCTGTAGAAAATGCTGAAGACAATGCAACGCAAGCATGGGTTGACCTTCAACAATATAATATTACCGATAAAGATGTTGTAATCGGAATTGCAGCTTCAGGAACAACTCCTTATGTGATTGGTGGTTTAAAGACTTGCAACGATAACAATATCATTACTGGAAGCATTTCCTGTAACGCAGAAAGTCCACTTTCGCAAACAGCACAATTTCCAATTGATGTAGTAGTCGGACCTGAATTTGTTACTGGTAGCTCTCGAATGAAAGCTGGGACTGCTCAAAAATTAGTACTTAATATGCTTTCAACTGCTACAATGATTCAGTTAGGAAAAGTAAAAGGGAACAAAATGGTTGATATGCAGCTTAGCAACAGTAAATTGGTTGATAGAGGTGTAAAGATGATTATGAGTGAAATTCCGGTAACTTATGAAATAGCTAGTGATTTATTAAGTAAATATGGAAGTGTTCGAAAAGCAGTAGAAAACTGGAACAATTAATAAGTCAAAATTAATCTAAATCATGGCAACTAATAAAGACGTATTATCACGTGGCATTAAATACCTCTCAGGTGCTTTGCCATTATTATTCATAGGTCCTAGCGTAATCTACAATGCTTTTATGAACTCCCAAAACAACTGGCATTACCTTGTTTTAGCGGTGGGAATTGCATTATGCATCACAGCAGTATTTTTAATGTTCAAAGGTTTGCAGTTTATAATGAAAAGCTTATTTAACGACTAATGGAAGAATTAATTCACATTCAAAAAACCTTCGATAAAGTAGTTTTTAAAGGTCGAACAGTTAGAAACCGAGAATTTGAAGATTGCATTTTTAAAAATTGTGACTTTTCAAATAGCGATTTTTCAAGCAATACATTTATGGACTGTGAATTTATAGATTGCAATCTATCTACAATTCAGCTCGTATCTTCAGATCTTAAAACAGTGCATTTTGCAAACTGCAAAATGATCGGTATTTTGTTTCATACATGTAATGACTTTTTATTCAGCGTTTCTTTTCAGGATTGCGTTTTGGATTATTCCTCCTTTACAAATAAAAAGTTAATCAAAACTAAGTTTGTTAATACCTCACTAAAAGAGGTTGCATTTATGAACAGTGATTTAACACAATCTACATTTGACAATTGCAACATGACTGGAGCCCTGTTTAATGAAACACAACTCAAAGGAGCCAATTTTCTTACTGCTTACAACTATAATATTGATCCAGAACACAACACCATGAAGAAAGCACGTTTTTCTACGCAGGGCATTACTGGTTTACTCGAAAAATACGATATTAAAATAGTGTAGGTTGCAATGCCAATCGTTCTTTCTATTCTCATGAAATTTAATTACCCACTACGTCATTAAATTTAGCTTAAGTAGAAATTATACATACTTCATTTTTTAATAAAAAATAAATATAAATTGCATTTCTTTTACAAAACAAACATTTTGTTATAATTTGTTAGAAATACTTATTTTCATTGTAAAACCAATAAAGAGTAATAAATTTGCTAAAAAATATTAAAATGCAACCGAAAGACTTACTTCAATTATCTGAACAATTTGGCTCACCACTATATGTTTATGATGCAGATAAAATTAAATCACAATACAACCGTCTAACCAAAGCGTTCTCTAAAGTAGAAAAATTGCGTATTAATTATGCAATGAAAGCACTTTCAAACGTTGCAATTCTTCAACTACTTGAAGGAATGGGATCTGGGCTTGACACGGTTTCTATTCAGGAAGTACAATTAGGACTTCACGCTGGATATGCTCCAGAGCGTATTTTTTATACTCCTAATGGAGTTTCTCTTGAAGAAATTGAAGAGGTAAATGCACTAGGTGTTCAAATAAATATCGATAACCTTTCTATATTGGAGCAGTTCGGAGCTAAACATCCTAATGTTCCTGTATGTATCCGTATTAATCCTCACGTTATGGCTGGTGGAAATGCGAATATTTCTGTAGGTCATATCGATAGTAAATTTGGAATATCTGTTCACCAGTTACCCCACTTAGTACGTATTGTTGAAAATACTAAAATGAATATCGTTGGTATTCATATGCACACAGGATCTGATATTTTGGATATCGAAGTGTTTTTATATGCTGCAGAGATATTATTTGATGCTGCAAGACATTTCAAAGATCTTGAATTTTTGGATTTTGGAAGCGGATTCAAAGTACCTTACAAAAAAGATGATATCGAGACAGATATTGAAGAATTAGGTAAAAAATTATCTAAGAGATTCAATGAATTCTGTACTGAATATGGAAGAAATTTGACTTTAATTTTCGAACCAGGAAAATTCTTGGTTAGTGAGGCAGGACAATTTTTAGCAAAAGTAAATGTAATCAAGCAGACAACATCAACTGTATTTGCAGGAATCGATAGCGGATTTAATCATTTGATACGCCCAATGTTCTACGGTTCTCAACACCATATCGAAAACGTGTCAAATCCTAAAGGAAAAGAGCGTTTTTACTCTGTTGTTGGTTACATCTGTGAGACTGATACCTTTGCAAATAATAGACGCATATCTGAACTTAAAGAAGGTGATATTTTAAGCTTTAAAAACGCAGGAGCATATTGCTACTCTATGGCTTCAAACTACAATTCACGATACAGACCTGCAGAAGTTTTGTGGATGGGCGGTAAAGGTCACCTAATACGTGCACACGAAACATTTGAAGATTTATTAAAAAATCAATTTCCGTTACCTGTCCAAGAAAAAGTATAGTTGTAAAATAAAACAAAAAAAGGTGTATTTAAAAATACACCTTTTTTTTTTGCTTTAATATGAATTAATCTTGTAAAACCTCTTCCAAAACATGCGCTTCAGTTCCATTAGGAAAAGCTACTTTAATTTTCTGTGCAATTGTAGGTGCAATTTGAGTAATCTCCTTCTTATTATAGGATTCTCCTTTTTTGATATGCCAACCGTAAAAAATTGCAGGTACATGTGTATCATACGTATAAGTGGTACCGTGAGAAGTTCCTGTTCCTTGATACTCAATATAACCAGGCTTATCTAGTATGACTAAATCTCCATTTTGAGTTGCATCATATCCCTTTGATATGAAATTCAAATAATAATCATTTCCAGTAGAGCTCAAAATTTCCTCTTCTGTATAAACTCTCTTTACATAATCTAGAGTCATTAAATACTCTTTAAAAACACTTTTAACAGCAGTTAGATCAAGCTTCTTAGCTTTCAACACTTCTTTATCAAAATAAAGGTTAAAACTTGTATAATTTAAAATGACATCTACACCAAAAGTTTTTATAGAAAAGTCTTTAAGATTTGTTCTAATGTCCTTTGGACTAATGTTATTCACATTGTATTTATGATCTTTTAGATAATTCACATTTTCTGCTCCAGCGTGATCTGCAGTCAAAAACAATAAGTAATTATCCTTACCTACATTTTTATCCAGATACTTTAAGAATTCAGCTATGGTTTCATCCAAACGTAAGTATGTATCTTGCAACTCCATCGATCTTGGCCCTAGAATGTGACCAACATAATCAGTAGAAGAAAAACTTACTGTCAAAAAATCAGTAATATTATCTTTACCTAGCTCTTCTTTCTCGATAGCTTTCATGGCAAATTCTGCAAGCAAATTATTTCCGTAAGGAGTAGAACGTATTACCCCAGCATCATTCTTAGCATACATATCTTTTAAATCGTAAGGGAATACAGGTGCACTGTTGTACATTTTACCCTCATATGGATTATTATCTTCCAAACTTTCGTTATAAGTAGACTTTGGCTTCAGTAGATCCCAACCTTTATTAATATAGGGCATGTAATGTTTTTCATCATTAAATTGTTGTACCCATGATGGTAATTTTTCGCCATAGAAAGAACTTGAAATAAAAGAACCTGTTTTACTATACCAAAAAGCCCAATTTGCAAAGTGACCTGCTGGTAAGATAGCACCACGATCTTTGAGACTCATTCCAATCACCTTACCTTGAAAATTAGTGCCCAATCGAAGCTCATCGGTTATGGTAGTACTTAATAAATTCTTTGGAGACATTTCGCCTTCTTCCTTGGTTCCGTCACCTACAGTGCTTACACTAGCGTCATCAGTACAGTACATTTCGGTACCCAATTTTCGACTAAACCATTCATTACTTACAATTCCATGCGTTGCTGGAGTCGTGCCTGTGTAAATAGACGCATGTCCAGGGGCTGTGTAAGTTGGCATGTAATTGTAATGCATATTTTGAAACGTATATCCATTACCCATTAATCTTTTAAAACCATCATTTGAAAAATCACTTGAAAATCGATACAGATATTCCATTTTCATTTGATCGACAACGATACCGACAACTAATTTAGGCCTTTCTTGTGCTTGCGAATTTGACATAAAAACGACTGTCAAAATCAAAATAATTTTTTTCATTTAAATAAATTTTTATAACAAAAATACACATTATAGATGGAAAATGTTTCGACTTGGTGAATTATAGTAATACCTTAACATCTAAAAATTCATATGGTAGAATTCAAAAAAAATGAATTGTTTCAGAAGTTTATTTTATTCTTTTTCGAAAATAACAAAGGCAAGTTTCTATAGAAAATAAATGATTGTTTTAGCCTTTTTAAATGATACTAACAATGTAGTCGTATCCTTTTAACTATGTGGTTCAATGAAAGTAATTTTCATAATACCGATTCACTATTTACAAATCAAAAAATAATCTTTTTGATCAAAAAAAAATGTGGTCCAATTTTGGACCACATTTTTTAAAATTTTTCTTCTTCAAACAGTAATTTTATATTCTCGTAAGAATTTAGCAACACTTCCGGAATCTCTTTTGGGCTAAACCATGCCACTTTTTCGATACCTTCATCCAATTGCCCCACCGGAATACCATCAAAATCTGACTGCATTTCGAACCAATGCGTAATTTTTAATTTATAAACTCCATTGCGTTTAAAAACATGATACGTCTTTTGAAGCTTTTTGGTTACTCGAAGTAGTCCTACCCCAGTCTCCTCCTCGACTTCACGCATAGCTGTTTCCTCTATTTCCTCTCCCTTTTCAGTTCCTCCCTTAGGTAAATCCCACTTTCCATTTCGGAAAATAAAGAGCACTTCACCCTTTTTATTATATACCAGGCCTCCTCCAGCCTTGTTTACAGGGATTTTGGTCTTCAAAGTTTTCAGAATCTCACCTTCATCAGGATGATATAGATATGCTTTCTGAATTTTATTTTGAAAGATTTTTACAATAAGTTGCTTGATATCAATACTTTCAAGTAGAAATAATTGAAAATCGGTTTCTTTTGATATTTTATTTGTCAAAAAAAGTGGTTTGTCGTTCACAAAAACTTTATACATTTGTACTATGATTTTTAATAAAGAAACAGCCGAAAAAACAGCCGAATTGCTTTTACAAATAAATGCAATTAAATTGAATCCAGGAAATCCTTTTACATGGGCTTCGGGATGGAAATCGCCAATTTATTGCGATAACCGATTAATTCTCTCATTTCCAGCCATAAGAAATTATGTAAGAGATGAATTTTCTAAGAACATTGAAAAGCAATTTGGGAGACCAGATGTTATTGCAGGAGTCGCTACTGGTGCCATAGGTATCGGAATTCTTGTTGCAGAAAGCATGGGTTTACCATTTGTATACGTTCGTCCAGAACCTAAAAAGCATGGTCGTCAAAACCAAGTAGAAGGTTTTTTACAAAAAGGACAAAACGTTGTAGTTGTAGAAGATTTAATCAGTACTGGAAATAGTAGTTTGATGGCAGTAGAAGCTCTAAGAGCAGCTGGTGCTAATATCAAAGGAATGGCAGCTATCTTCACTTATGGTTTTGAAGTTGCTGATACAAATTTTAAATCAGCTAAAATTGATTTATACACATTAAGTAACTACCAAAATTTATTAAATCTTGCAGTAGCCAAAAAATATGTTACCGAAAAAGAAGAACAAACATTAAGAGAATGGAGCGTTACTCCCTCTACATGGAATATTGGAAACGATAAATAAATACTAATGAACTTAGAAAGCCAAAAAGTCACCGTTGAAAAATCAGCTCAAGAATTATTTAATTCATTGTCTGATGTTAAAAACTTTGAGCAGTTAATGCCTGACAATATTGCGAAATTTGAAGTTACAGGTGACGATTCATTTATTTTTGGTTTAAAGGGTATGCCCGAAATTAAATTGAAAGTAAAAGAAAAAATCGCCCCTAATAAAGTGATTTTAGGATCTGCAAGTGATAAAGTTCCCTTTACTTTAATTGCAAACATCGAAAGTGTTTCTGATTCTTCAAGTAGTATTAAATTCAATTTTGAAGGCGAATTTAATGCCATGATGGCAATGATGGTAAAAGGCCCAATAAGCAAACTAATTGAAACTTTAGCAATCAACACTAACAAGCTTTAAGTTTTTTACAAAATAGAAAAGTCCCTTTTGTCTTATTTGACAAAAGGGACTTTTTTTTTATTCGAAATTAATTCATGAAAACTTCTTCTTATTTTCTTTTTCCATCAATTTGCTGTTATAGCATTGCAGTAATTATTTTAGTATAACATTTGAATTTCTTTGATTCGAAAGTGATGTATCGAATCATCTTCCTTAATTACTTGCAACATTCCTTCTTTGGTAACCGTTTTAATAATCCCCATAAAATTCTGATTTGTTATCGAATTTTTAAAAGCGATAGGATTATCTTTTTTAAATAGAGAATCAAAATATTTTTGCCAAACAGCAGCAGCATCATTTTGTAATAACGAAATGTTGTCTTTTAAATGTGCTATTATTTTATAAAGTATTTCAGTTCGATCAAAGTCAGTATCGCAAAGAACTTTTAAAGATGACCCTTTTGGTAAGTGTGCAAAGTTTGTTTGATTCACGTTCAGTCCTATTCCAATTACAGAGGTAATTTGACCATTCGACTTTATATTATTTTCGATTAAAATGCCACCTATCTTAAAATTGTATGACATAATGTCGTTCGGCCACTTTATACTTAATTTTGGAATACAAAAATGATGCAATGCTTCTATTACAGAAACAGCAACTACGACATTTAGATCAAAAATACTATTGATATCTTTAACAATTTCTTTTACAAAAACACTCATTATAAGGTTCTTACCAACTTCTGTCTCCCATACAGACCCCATTTGCCCTTTACCTTTCGTTTGTGCTTCTGCAGTTACAATAGTATAACTCTCCAATTCTTCCGTATTTGCTAATTCTTTTAAAAAGACATTGGTTGAATCTATGGCATTGAGTTTGATTAGTTTCATTCGATTGTTTTTTTGAAAATGCGAACTTAATAATTTGTTAAGATTCAAAAATAATGACAAAAAATGATAACTTTACAAACTTATACATATAAAATAGTTCATGGCTAAAAAAACAGTAAATAATGATGACCTTTTAGCAAACATCATTAAAGGAATAGAAGAAGTTAAAGGTAATGATATAGACATTCTTGATCTGAGAGATATAGATACTTCAGTTTGTGACTACTTCATCATTTGCAACGGAAATTCAAACACACAGGTTAACGCCATTGTAAACTCCATCCAAAAAACAGTTTCTAAAGAATTAAAAGATAAGCCTTGGCATATCGAAGGGACTGATAATGCCGAATGGGTATTGATGGATTACGTTAACATCGTGGTGCACGTTTTCCAAAAACACATCAGAGAATATTACAATATTGAAAGCTTATGGGGTGATGCAAAAATTACCACTATAGAAAACAAATACTAAAGACTAGAAAAACAGAATGGCAAAAAATAATAATCCAACTCCAAATAAATTCAAAATAAGTCCTTGGTTAGTTTATACAGCCATATTACTTATATTTTTATTTATTAGTTTCGTAACTGGAGGCTCTAACATGCAAGAGCCTGCACAATTGACTTCTTCTAAATTTAATGTATTTCTAGAAAAAGGACAAATTGAAAAAGTAATTGTTTATAATAAATCAGAAGCCGAAGTTTTCTTAAAAGCAGATGCTTTAAAACTTCCTGAACATAAAAAAGTTTCAAAAGATTTATTTGATAGACCAAATACAAAAGGACCTCAATACACTTTTGAAATTGGTAATGATCAAATTTTTCAAACTAAACTAGAAAAAGCAGTTGCAGACGGAAAATTGAAAGATTTCAATTTCCTTGCAAAAAGCAATTGGTCTGATATTATCATCAGTTTATTACCTATCATCATTATCATTGGAGTATGGTTATTCATCATGCGCAAAATGTCTGGTGGCGGTGGCGGTGGCGGAGGTCAAATCTTCAATATCGGAAAATCGAAAGCAAAACTTTTTGATGAGAAAACAGATGTAAAAACTACATTTAAAGATGTTGCTGGACTTGAAGGTGCTAAAGAGGAAATACAAGAAATTGTAGAATTTCTTAAGAATCCAAGTAAATATACAGACTTAGGTGGTAAAATACCAAAAGGAGCGCTACTAGTAGGTTCTCCAGGTACGGGTAAAACATTACTAGCAAAAGCCGTAGCCGGTGAAGCTCAAGTACCGTTTTTCTCTTTATCAGGTTCTGATTTTGTTGAAATGTTTGTTGGTGTAGGTGCATCACGTGTACGTGACCTTTTTAAACAAGCTAAAGAAAAATCTCCTTCAATCATTTTTATTGATGAAATAGATGCTGTAGGTAGAGCGAGAGGAAAAAACAATATGTCAGGTGGAAACGATGAACGTGAAAACACATTGAATCAATTATTGACAGAGATGGATGGTTTTGGTACAAATACTAACGTAATTGTATTAGCTGCAACAAATAGAGCAGATGTCTTGGATAAAGCTTTAATGCGTGCCGGACGTTTTGACAGACAAATTTTTGTAGACTTACCAGATATTCGTGAGCGTGCTGAAATCTTTAAAGTTCATTTGGCGCCATTGAAAAAAGTAGAAGGTCTTGATTTAGACTTTTTAGCAAAACAAACACCAGGATTTTCTGGAGCAGACATTGCTAACGTGTGTAATGAGGCAGCCTTAATTGCTGCACGTTACAACAAAACTGCAGTAGACAAGCAAGATTTCTTAGATGCTGTTGACCGTATCGTTGGTGGATTAGAGAAGAAAAATAAAATTGTTACTCCAGAAGAAAAGAAGGCCATTGCTATTCATGAAGCTGGACACGCGACAGTGAGTTGGATGTTGGAACATGCAGCGCCACTTATCAAAGTAACTATTGTACCTAGAGGTCAAAGTCTAGGAGCAGCATGGTACTTACCAGAAGAGCGCCAAATTGTACGTCCAGATCAAATGCTTGACGAAATGTGTGCTACTATGGGTGGTAGAGCTGCCGAGAAAGTAATCTTTAATAGAATCTCTACAGGAGCTTTAAGTGACTTAGAGAAAGTGACCAAACAAGCTCGCGCTATGGTGACTATCTATGGTTTGAATGATAAAATAGGTAATGTAACTTATTATGATTCGACAGGTCAAGGAGAATATAATTTTTCAAAACCATATTCAGAAGATACTGCTAAAGTAATTGATCTTGAAATATCAACTTTAATTGAAAGCCAATATCAAAGAGCTATCGCTATCTTAGAAGAAAACAAAGATAAATTGAATCAACTAGCAGACATCTTAATTGAGAAAGAAGTTATTTTCAAAGATGATTTAGAAGCAATTTTCGGACAAAGAACCTTTGATAAAAATCTTGATCCAGTAGTTTCATAAAAAAATTCACATGGGTTTTGATGCTTTAATATTCTGTATTTTTGGAACATGGTTTTTCAACATTATAGATAGTCGAAAGAAAAAGCACCTTAAAGGTCTTAGCACCACGCAATATATAATATTATTCGTCTTGCTTATTTTTATAATTGACTTTATAGTCCATTTTTACAAGGCTTTCATTCAAAGCTAATAAAACTTACTAACATATTTATTTAAAAATCTTAATTCAAAATATCACTTTTGAATTAAGATTTTTTTATCTTTGAACGTTTTCAGATAATAAATAAAGTCCCATTTTAACATATGAGCATTTTCAGTAAACTTTTTGGTTCTAGTAGTGCCTCTTCACAAGAAGAAAACAATAAAGAAAGCAAGGGTACATCACCTGAAAGCAACGTATCGATCGACGAACAATTTATCTCAAATTTTAAAAGAAATGGAGGTAAATTTTTATACTGTGAAAACCAAGCGGAAGTAACAGAGCAATTCGAAAATATCCTTCAAGAGAATGATTGGTATGAGAGTCAAGTTTTATGCTATGACCCTACCCTGTTTAAGTTACTTGAAGAAAATCGACTAGTATTTGATAAAGTTTCCAATCCTACATTTCTTTTTTCAACTTGCGAAAATCTTATTGCAGAAGAAGGTTCTATACTATTTTCATCCAAGCAGATTAAACAGCACAAACCTTACGAATTACCTACCAATATCGTTATATTAGCCAGAACTAGTCAAGTTTTAGGTCATAAAACCGACGGACTAAGCGCTATTAAAAATAAATATAAAGGAGATTATCCAACCAATATTACCGCTATTAAATATTTCGAAAAAGCAAAAGAAGAAGATTTTACGCAATACGGAAGCTCTGCAAAGAATCTGTATTTACTGCTTCTAGAAGATCTTTAATATGAATGAAACCCTTAAGAGATCGATATCAGGTGCTGTTTATGTTATTTTACTAATAACTTGTATCTTGTATTCTACCGAAAGTTTTTTTATACTTTTTGGTGCATTTCTTATTATCGCTACATACGAGTATTGCTCATTGGTGAAGATTAATAAAATTTTACCGCTAATAATTGCATCTCTTACCTACGCACTTTTTTATTCGATTACATTTGCTGTAGACGGTCCATTGTTTCTATTGAAGTTTAATAAAACATTTGATTTATCAGTTTTATTTTCAACTCTTTTCGTTTCAGTTAAGTGTATTGCTCTGTTATTTGATAGCAAAGTTGTAAAAATAGATTCCTTCTCAAAATATGTTTATTTAATAGGTTATGTAATTTTACCCTTTATCATTCTTACCAAAATTCCGTTTGGAATTGCAGGCTACAACCCTAAGATTTTGATTAGTATTTTTATACTAATCTGGACTAACGACTCCTTTGCATACATCGTTGGTAAATCGATTGGTAAACACAAACTATTTGAACGTATCTCTCCGAAGAAGACCATTGAAGGTTTTCTAGGTGGTGTCTTTTTTGCAATAATAGCCAGCTATATCATTGCTGTATACTACATACAAATTGCTGAAAGTAAAATTTTTATATGGCTCGTAATTGCCATTATTGTAGGTGTATTTGGCACTATAGGAGATTTAATAGAGTCCAAGTTCAAAAGAATTGCTGAAGTAAAAGACAGCGGTAAAATAATGCCCGGACATGGAGGTGTACTTGATCGTTTAGACAGTGTAATATTTGTAGCTCCAATAATCTTTTTATTTTACCAAATACTGAATTACATCTCATAGAATTTAACGATTTTCCGTTAGTTTGAGTAAAAATAAAGTATATCTACATAACTCTTTCATCCCGAGAAATTTCTGCCAAACAATAGTCTAGCTTTTAATTTAGTCATTCGATCACAAGGTCTCTACTTTTCCTCCATGAAGCACAAGCAACTTGCTAACCTTTAACGGCACCTATCCACTTTCGATTATACATTACTTAAACCTGCGAAAATTATTATAAAATTATAATATACTTTAGTTGGCAAAAGCAAAAGAATTTAAGAACTTTACAATTGCTTAATTACCTACAATTAAAAGTGCTTACACTAATTTCTGTGACTATTGAATGAATAATTTACAAAAAGAAACAAACTAATTAGCACCTAAGAACTTTAAAAAAGAATAAATGACCTTTAATACCTATTGCGATTAGATCAATATACTACATATGAAAAAATTAATACTTATAACCAGCATTATTCTGTTTGTATCTTGCAAAGAGCCAGATAGAAAATGTGCAGATTTTAAAACAGGAAAATTCAAATTTGAGGCAGAAATAGACGGCGTCTTAAAGACTACTTACTTTGAGCGTAACGACAGTATAGAAATAGAAACTTATGATGGTAAAACTGATACTGCATCTATAAGATGGGTAAACGATTGCGAATATATTTTAAAAAAATTAAACCCAAAAAATATGGCCGAAGAAAAATCGATCAGTATGCGCATCTTATCAACTACAGAGAATAGTTATACTTTTGAGTTTGGTATAGTTGGCATGCCTGACAAACAAAAAGGTACAGCAATAAAATTATAAACGGTATTAGTCACTAAATAACTCAAGATAAAAATGGAAGTATTCTTAAATCCAGATGCTTGGATAGCACTTTTAACCTTAACTTTTCTCGAAATTGTTCTAGGGATTGATAATATTATCTTTATATCTATTGCCACTGGAAAACTACCAGAAGAACAAAGAAAAAAAGCTACTAAAATTGGTATGTTCCTAGCAATGTTTATGCGAATTGCGCTTCTATTTGGTATCAATCTTTTGATCCAGATGAAGGAACCTTGGTTTAATATAGATTTGAGCTGGTTTTCGGCCGGTATTACGGGGCAAAGTTTAATATTACTTGTGGGTGGATTATTTCTAATTTACAAGAGTACTAACGAAATTCGAGAAAAGGTCGATCACAAAGGCGAAGAAGAAATGGACATGGGTAATGCTGCAAAGAAATCTTTTCAAAGCGTTATTCTTCAAATTATAATGATTGACTTGGTTTTTTCTTTTGACAGTATCCTTACTGCGGTAGGAATGACTAATGGTGTGGCTGGAGCCATCTATATTATGGTAATTGCGGTAGTAATCTCAGTCATTATTATGATGCAATTTGCTGTTCCAGTAGGAACGTTCGTAAATAAAAATCCATCTATTCAAATTCTTGGACTTGCCTTTTTGATATTAATCGGAATGATGTTGTTAACAGAAAGTGCACATTTATCAAATGCTTCAATATTCGGAAGCCACGTAACTCCTATCCCAAAAGGGTACTTATACTTTGCAATTTCGTTTTCACTTTTCGTCGAGATGCTGAATATGAAAAGTAATAAGAAAAAAATGTAAACACTACATATTGATATAATTTTGCCCGTCTTTAAAATAGACGGGCATTTTTTTTCGGACAGAAACTCTTTACATTTTAATAACCTATTTACATTCAAGCAACATTCTCTTTACCAACAAATAACTTTTATAAAAAGAAGCCGTAATCTAGAATCCAAAGCATAAAGTTAGTTTTGAAAAAAAATAAAACCGACTTATGAAAACAAATTGGATTAAACCTGTAACTTTATTTACAGCTCTTACAATGGCACTTACAAGTTGTCAAAATGATGATAAGGATAATGAAAACGCTGTAAATTCTAACATTAATTTTGCCTCTGCTTCAAAAACTCCTGCTTTAGTAACACCACAAACTGGATTTGAAGATTTATTAATTTCTTCTCTGATAAGTAGTGGTGACGTATTAAAAGATTCCCCAAGTTTTATATATGGAGCACAACCAGACGGAGCTGGATTGATGAAAGACCCTGACAGTGATGGTTATATTTTAATAAGCAACCATGAAATTCTTAAATCTGTTTCTAGAGTATATTTAGACAAAACATTCACTCCTATTAAGGGAGACTACATTGTAGATGGAATAGGTGGATTAACCAGATTATGCTCTGCAACCTTGGTAACACCAGAAATTCATGGATTTGGACCTATCTTTTTGACTGCTGGAGAAAGCGGTGAAGAAAGCATGGTACACGGAATTAATCCTTTTTCTTCTAGCTCAGAAAAATCTAGAACAGATCGCGTTCTACCTGCATTAGGTAAAGCAAGTATGGAAAACGCGGTTCCTCTTCCTAAACTTGCCTACCCTGGAAAAACTGTAATTATAATTGGAGAAGATCAATCATACGCATCCTCACATGCAAGTGCAGGTCAAGTCGTCATGTATATGAGTGAAACTGTTGGCGATTTAAATAATGGTAAGTTATATGCCTTAAAGAGAAACGATGATAATCAAGTAGAAACTGACATGACTGTCAGTAAATCTTTTGATGTATCATTTGTAGAAATTCCAAATGCAAAAAATAGCACAGGAGCTGAGATAAATACTAAAGTAAATGCATTAAAAGCAATTCGCTTTTCAAGAGTTGAAGATGTCGATTACCGTAAAGGTTCAGCTTCAAATAACAGAGAAATCTATTTTACAGCAACAGGTCAATCAACAGCAAACAATCCAGTAGCAGGTTATACTATGTGGGGAAGAGTATATAAATTAGTATTAGACGCAAACAGTCCTTTAAAAGGTAAATTAGAATTGGTAGTCGAAGGAGACTCTACTCCAGGTACAGGTATCATCAATCCTGATAATATTTGTGTAACAGAAAATTATGTATACATTCAAGAAGATGGAGATAGTTATTATGCTGCAGCTAAACATGACTCATACATTTGGCAGTACAATATTGCAACCAAAGCAAACAAAGCTTGGATGACAATGAAACATGACCGTACCAATACAGTATGGAATGCAATTTACAATCCTGTTAATGAAACTCGTTTTGGAAGCTGGGAATATGGAGCAATGGAAGACATCTCAGACATAATAGGTGTTCCTAATACTTTTACTTTAAATATTCATCCTCATACTTGGCAAGATGCTAAGTTTAAAAATGCTGATGGTAGTGGTACAAATACTAATATCGAAGGAGGTCAAACAGTTATTATCCGTAACGTACAAAGATAAAGATACCTTTAATTTACAAATCAACAACCCATTTATTTTCTATGGGTTGTTTTTTCTATTATAACAAACTGCAATGAACAATAGCTCTTTACATACTACCTTTTACCTATTAATAATTTGTCTCTTTACAGTGGTAGGATGCCAAAAAAAGCAAACTGAAATCTCACCTAAACAATTGGTTCTAATTGATATTGAAAAATTGAGCGAAGCCTTGATCGAATTTAAAAATTTGGCTAATACTACTGATAATAGTTTAAAACTTCAAAAGAAATTCTCGCAATGCAGATTACTATACAAACAGACCGAATGGGTTGTGTCCTATTTTATACCAGAGACTGCACGATTTATTAATGGTCCTGCTTTAGATGAATTAGAAGTTGCAGAAAATCAATTTGTACCTCCAAATGGTTTTCAAGTAGTTGAAGAAATTATTTATCCTGAGTATGATGCTAAGAACAAAGAAGAACTGCTACGAGAAATAACTATTCTATCTGGCAACATCAGACAAGTAAAACAAGCTTTGGATGTAATTACTATTTCGCCTTCACATATTATAGATGCTATTAAATTAGATGTTTTTCGAAATATTTCGTTGGGAATAACTGGATTTGATTCTCCTATTGCATTTCTATCCATACCCGAATCTGCAGCTAGTTTGAACGCTATTGAACAAATTTTACCAACAATTGATAAAGGTCAAACCAAAACTAGCAGTACTAATATCTATAGAATAATTGCAGCAGGTAAAAAATATTGCCTAAAACATCCCGACTTTAATGACTTTGATAGAGCATACTACATCAAGACAATCCTAAATCCGCTAATTCCGTTACTCAATTCATTTAAGACAGAAAATAATATTGAAACCATTAGTCGTAACAGCGTTGTCAATCCTGAAGCCAACAGTTATTTTGCAGAAAATACATTCAGTGTAAATTCTTTTATTCCGTCATCAGAATTTGCTTATTCGAAAGATAAAAAAGAACTCGGAGATAAATTATTTTACGATGTTAATCTTTCAAAAAACAATAATAGAAGTTGTGCCTCTTGCCACAATCCCGACAAGGCATTTACTGATGGATTAAAATCAAATCTTGCTTTAAGCGGAGGATTTCTTTTACGAAACACTCCTACTCTCACATATGCAGGACTTCAAAATGCACAATTTTGGGACATGCGGCAGTTAGACCTGGAAAAACAAAGTGCTGACGTGGTTGGAAATATTGATGAAATGCATAGTTCTATCAAGGATATCATACCTATCGTAGAAAATGACGAGAAATACAAAGTATTATTTAAAAAGGCATTTCCGAGAGCGAAAAAAGTAGAAGAATGGCAAATACAAAATGCGTTAGCGAGTTACACTCGTTCCTTAAATTTATTCAATTCTAAATTTGATTTATTCATGAGAAATAAGACAACATTTTCTGAAGAAGAAAGTAAAGGATTTAATCTTTTTGCAGGAAAAGCAAAATGTGCGACTTGTCATTTTATTCCAATCTTTAACGGAACCGTGCCGCCGCAATTCAAAAAAACAGAACATGAAATAATTGGAACTCCAGAAGACAAAGCCGGAAAAAAACTTAGTCCTGATATGGGACGATATACACAATACAAAATGGATCAATTGAGAAACTCTTTTAAAACTCCAACATTACGTAATGTAGAAATAACGGGACCATATATGCATAATGGTGTCTTTACAACATTAGAAGAAGTAGTTGATTTCTACAATGAAGGTGGCGGTGTAGGCTTAGGTTTACCAGTACCTAATCAAACGCTTCCTTCAGAATCTTTGAACTTGACTGAATCTGAGAAAAAAGCTTTAGTTGCCTTTATGAAAACCCTAAGTGACATTCAGTAATTATAACTATTCGACCTGAAAATTACAAAGTTAATTTTTGGGTCGAATTTACTCAAACTAAAAAAGCCCCTTAAAAAGGAGCTTTTTTTATATTTTAAAATATAAGGAGCAATTATTACAATTTTGCAACAAATTTAGTCAACTTAGATTTTAAGTTTGAAGCTTTATTATCATGGATAATATTCTTTTTTGCTAATTTGTCAATCATAGATATTACGTTTGACAATTTTGCAGTAGCATCAGATTTATCAGTAGCTATTCTTAATGCTTTGATAGCATTACGAGTAGTTTTGTGTTGGTATCTGTTTAACACTCTTTTCTTTTCGTTGCTTCTAATTCTTTTTAATGCTGACTTGTGATTTGCCATTGTATTATATTTTTATCTTTTATTATTTTTTTTTGTAGTCCGTAAGGGAATCGAACCCCTGTTACCAAGACGAAATCTTGGCGTCCTAACCCCTAGACGAACGGACCATTATCCCCTAGTTAGTTATTAATCTAAAACGAAGATTAATTTTGTAGCCCGTAGCGGAATCGAACCGCTCTTACATGGATGAAAACCATGCGTCCTAACCGATAGACGAACGGGCCATTTTTCCCTCTTTAGTTCAGGAAACTTAACATGCAATAAAAATAGTAGCCCGTAGCGGAATCGAACCGCTCTTACATGGATGAAAACCATGCGTCCTAACCGATAGACGAACGGGCCTTGCTTCTCTATTGCGGATGCAAAAATACAACTATTTTTGAGAAGTACAATAGCAGATGCAAAAAAAATTAAAAAAATTAATAAGCTTTTGCAAATAGCACTCTTTTAGAAGATGGATTCCCAGTAAGCACGCAGGTTCCCTGCTCTTCTTTCGCATCCAAAGGGATACATCTAATAGTTGCTTTTGTTAAATCTTTGATCTTATCTTCTGTTTCTGCAGTTCCGTCCCAGTGTGCAGATACAAAACCTCCTTTTCCTTCTAAAACTTCTTTAAATTCTTCAAAATCATTCACTTCTGTAATATGAGAATTTCTATATTCAAAAGCTTTATCAAACAAATCAATCTGAATCTGTTCTAGCAACTCTTTAACATAAACAGCTATTCCATCTTTAGATTTTGTTTCCTTGGTCAAAGTATCACGTCTAGCTACTTCAAAAGTGCCGTTCTCTAAATCTTTTGGTCCAACAGCAATTCGTACCGGCACACCTTTTAATTCCCATTCTGCAAATTTAAATCCTGGCTTCTGAGTCGTTCTGTTGTCAAATTTCACCGTTACTTCCAGCTTTTTCAAATCAGTTGATAAAGTAGCTACCGCTTCAGAAATAGCATCTAACTGTTCATCAGTTTTATAAATAGGAACAATCACAACTTGTATTGGCGCTAAGTTTGGAGGTAAAACTAAACCTTGATCATCTGAGTGCGTCATTACCAATGCACCCATTAAACGCGTAGAAACTCCCCAAGAAGTACCCCATACGTATTCTTGTTTACCTTCTGCAGTCGCGAATTTCACATCAAAAGCTTCTGCAAAATTCTGACCTAAGAAATGAGATGTTCCAGCTTGTAATGCTTTACCATCTTGCATCAATGCTTCAATACAATATGTTTCGACAGCACCTGCAAAACGTTCTGTTTCTGTTTTCAATCCTTTCACAACAGGAATTGCCATAAAATTTTGTGCAAAATCAGCATAAACGTTCATCATTCTTTCTGACTCCTCAATTGCTTCTTGACGTGTTGCATGAGCAGTATGACCTTCCTGCCATAAAAACTCTGCTGTTCTTAAAAATAGACGAGTACGCATTTCCCAACGGACAACATTTGCCCATTGATTAATCAATAAAGGCAAATCTCTATAGGATTGAACCCAACCTTTATAAGTAGACCATATAATTGCTTCAGATGTCGGACGAACAATTAACTCTTCCTCCAACTTTGCATTTGGATCTACCATTAATTTCCCAGGTCGATCTGGATCATTTTTTAATCTATAATGAGTTACGACAGCACATTCTTTAGCAAATCCTTCTGCATTTTTCTCTTCTGCCTCAAACATACTTTTTGGAACAAATAAAGGAAAGTAAGCATTTTGATGACCTGTCTCTTTAAACATTCGATCTAACTCCGCTTGCATCTTTTCCCAAATTGCATAACCATAGGGCTTGATAACCATACAGCCTCTAACTCCCGAATTTTCAGCTAAGTCGGCTTTAACAACCAGTTCGTTATACCATTTTGAGTAATCTTCGGATCGTGTAGTAAGGTTCTTGCTCATATTGAATAGTTTGGCACAAATATTGTTTTATTATTTTAACTAAATAGTTCCGCAAAACTAACTATTTTTGTAATGTGCAACAATAAAAAACCATACAGATATGAAAACTTATATTTTTACCTCAAAAAAAACTTCTCTTTATCTACTATTTGGTTTGAGTATTCTATTATTAACTTCTTGTGGGTCATACCAAAACAGCTCCTATTATGAAAGTGATGGAATCTACGGAGACTCAAATTCATATCGTAACGAAGTAGCGCAAAACTACAGTCGGGACAATGCTTACGGACAATATTTTAACTCACTGCAGTCTGAATCGGAATCAGACGAGATATTTACCGACGTAGATAGCTACAATAACTATGATGATACTCAAAACACAACACAGCAGTATGCTGGTTGGGGTGACAACCATCCCACTACAGACATAAACATCTACTCAAATAATTGGGGTATTGGTTACGGCTGGGGATACAACAACCCGTATTACGGAATGGGTTATTCTAATTTTGGTTGGAATTCTCCTTATTATGGTTACAATAATTTTGGCTGGAATTCCCCTTATTACAATTGGGGATACGGCGGTTATAACAACTTTGGCTGGAATTCTCCATTTTACGGTTATGGATATGGATACGGTGGTTATGGCAATGGTTTCAACAACCCTTACTACTACAATAATTACAACTCCTATAATAGAGTAAGATCAAGTAGCAATAACGGAAGAGGTACTTACAATGCTGTCAACTCTAGTACTAATAGTAGAGGCACTTATAGTAGAAGCTCATCAAATAGCAGTACAAGTCGTAGAAGTTCTTACGGTACAAGTACGACACCAGTATTTTCTAGAAGTGGTAGTTCATCAACAAGTAGAACTTACACCCCTAACACTAGTACTAGACAAAGCACTACACCAACACGTTCTTACAATTCTGAAAGTTATGATAGCTCGAGAAGAGGAAGCACCACTAGCCCATCACGTTCTTACAGTAGTCCTAGTAGTTCTGGATCAAGTTCAAGAAGTTCAGGATCTAGCTCATCTGGAAGCAGAAGAAGTAGATAAATATAGTTAGGTATAGTCTGATAATATTAAAATTAAATTACAATGAAAAAAATCATATACGTTTTTATAGCAGGACTTTCGTTTGCATCTGTGCAGGCACAAGAAGTGCGAGACGCAGTTCGTTACTCACAAAACAATATCATGGGTACAGCCCGATACCAAGCAATGAGTGGAGCCTTTGGTGCTTTGGGAGGAGATCTATCTTCTCTTAACGTGAATCCAGCAGGATCATCAGTGTTCTCAAATAATCAGATGGCTTTGACTTTTGGAAATACAACTACTAATAATGCTTCAAATTACTTTGGTACGAACTTCAATGAGAAGAGCGACAATTTTACTATGAATCAAGCTGGAGCTGTATTTGTATTTAAGAATGGTAATAGAGAATCGAAATGGAAAAAATTTGCTATTGCCATAAATTATGAAAATACAAATAATTTTGATAACACATCTTTCTCAGCAGGTGTGAATCCTACCAATTCTGTGGGAGATTATTTTTTAAGCTTCGCAAATGCTAATCCTCTTAAACAACAAGATGGTATTCCTTTAGGTTTAATAAAAGAAAGTACTTATTATCAGTTAAATTATGCTGACCAACAAGCATTTCTAGGTTATGAAGGTTTTCTGATCAATCCTTTAGAGGACACTGACAATAATAATGTTTACAATTCTAATGTACCGTCGGGAGGGAATTACTATCAAGAAAATGCTATAATTGCAACTGGTTATAATGGAAAACTAGCATTTAATGCATCTGCAGATTATAACGATAGAATCCATTTTGGTTTAAATTTAAATTCCCATTTTACAGACTTTAGACAAACTACGACTTTCTACGAAGAAAATGGCAATAATACTGCTAATCCTGTTCTATTGCAAAATACGCTATTCGAAAATGAAATTTACACCTATGGCTCTGGATTTTCCTTTCAACTAGGAACGATTATAAAAGCAACAAAAGAATTGAGAGTAGGGCTTGCTTATGAATCCCCTACTTGGTACACATTAAATGATGAATTAAGACAAGACTTATCATCTGAAACATCTGATGGGTTTAAGGCACCTGACTCTAATAATTTTGTAGTTTATGATACTTACAAACTAAAAACTCCAAGTAAGTTTACAGGTAGTTTGGCATATGTATTTGGGAAAAATGGTTTAATTAGTGTAGACTACAGCCGCAAAGATTACAGTAAAGCGGAATATTCAATTGAAAGAGACACAAGAGATCCTTATATAAATACCGATATTCAACAAACATTACAAGCAAGCAATGAGATAAGAGTTGGTGGAGAATATAAAATTAAAGCTTTAAGCCTTCGTGCTGGATATCGTTATGAACAAAGTCCTTATCAAGACAATTCATCTATTGGTGACTTAAAAGGGTATTCTGCGGGTATTGGTTACAACTTTGGATCTACCAAATTAGATTTAGCGTATGCTAATACTAAAAGAGACAATCAGCAAGGTTACTTTTCTCAGGGATTTACAGACGGTGCCAATATAAATGTCAAAACCGATACTGTTTTACTTAGTTTAGTATTCGAATTATAACTTAAGAATGTAAGACATTCTGAATCCGTTTCATGATTTGAGACGGATTTTTTTTAGCCACTACTGTCTTGACGTTTCGGGAGACATTCTCTCATGAAACGATAGCGGAAGAAGAGTTATATCTTCCCAAAACTCCGGGAGCAGGAAATAGCTCCCAAAAACCTCCTAAAACAGAGTAATCTTGACGCTGTTTGGATAAAAAAGTGTAATTTTGCACTCCAATTTACAAAACTATGAGAACCAAGTCTTTAAAAAAGAACAAAATCAACGTAATCACCCTTGGGTGTTCTAAAAACATATATGACAGTGAAGTCTTAATGGGTCAACTTCGTGCCAATGGTAAAGAAGTGGAACATGAAGCTCCTGCTGAGAAAGAGGGGAATATTATCGTGATTAACACTTGTGGATTTATCGATAATGCAAAAGCTGAATCCGTTAATATGATTTTGGAATATGCAGATAAAAAAGAAAGAGGCTTAGTTGACAAAGTTTTTGTAACAGGGTGCTTATCGGAGCGTTATAGACCTGATTTGGAAAAAGAAATCCCAAACGTAGATCAATTTTTTGGAACTACAGAATTACCTCAACTATTAAAAGCGTTGGGTGCAGATTACAAACATGAATTATTAGGAGAACGTTTGACTACAACTCCTAAGAATTATGCATACTTAAAAATTGCTGAAGGTTGCGATAGACCTTGCAGTTTTTGTGCAATACCACTTATGAGAGGTAAACATGTATCACAACCGATTGAAAAATTGGTCAAAGAAGCACAAGGTTTAGCTAGAGATGGTGTGAAAGAATTAATTTTGATCGCTCAAGACTTAACTTACTACGGTCTTGATATTTATAAAAAACGTAATCTTGCCGAATTACTTGAAGGTCTGGCAGCAGTAGAGGGTATTGAATGGATACGTTTGCATTATGCTTTCCCTACTGGTTTCCCTATGGATGTATTGGATTTAATGAAGCGCGAACCTAAAATTTGCAACTATATTGATATTCCTTTACAGCACATTTCGGACTCTGTTTTAAAATCAATGCGTCGTGGAACAACTCAAGCAAAAACAACTCAATTATTAAAAGACTTTAGAGCTGCAGTTCCTGGAATGGCAATTCGTACTACTTTGATTGTTGGTTATCCTGGGGAAACTCAAGAAGACTTCAATATTCTAAAGGACTGGGTACAAGAAATGAAATTTGATCGTATGGGATGTTTTGCCTATTCTCATGAAGAAAATACGCATGCTTATTTACTAGAAGATGATGTTCCTGATAATGTGAAACAAGATCGTGCCAATGAAATAATGGAATTGCAATCACAGATTTCATGGGATTTGAATCAAGAAAAGATCGGTCAAGTATTTAAATGTATCATTGATCGTAAAGAAGGACAACATTTTGTAGGTAGAACAGAATTTGACAGTCCGGATGTTGATAATGAAGTTCTGATTGATGCTTCGCTACATTATTTAAAAACAGGAGATTTTGCTATGATTAAAATTACGGATGCTACCGAATTTGATCTTTACGGAGAACCTGCATAATTAATATTTTTATTGGACACATTTAATACTAAATTATCATGATTAAATTGAATCCCTTTTTACTTTTAATAGTTTTCTTATTTACTGTTAGTGCTGCAAATGCGCAATATGGAAATAGTTACAATAATGGCTACGGAAATAATAATGGTTACGGAAGTGGTAGAATGGACCGATCTAATCAAGTTCAAGATGCTCCGGAGAAACCAAAGGAAATTCCTGTTGAAGTTACTGTTGGTGAAATTATGAAAAAAATGACACCCGAATTAAAACTTGATGCTTTACAAGAAATAGCTATCGGGAACGTTTTAAAAGAAAGTATTCGTGAGCAATCTATTATATTGAAAGACGAACAAGTTGGTCAGGAACAAAAATTTAAAGAGATTACTGCGCTAAGTGAAACATCTACTCGAAAGATTAACGAATACCTTAATCAAGAGCAGAAAGATCTATATAAAAAATGGATTGAACAAAAGCCTAGCTCAAAAAAATCAAAACGTAAAAAATAATTTCTTTAGTACACTTATCCCCTATTTTATCCAATGAAAAAGTCATTATTTTCTGTAGTGTTAGCATTAATTATCGTGTCTTGTGGAACTAAAAATCCATATAAGGAAACTGATAAAGTTTATAAGGAAAAAGTAAAAGTTTTGAAAGAGCAAATTGACTCTAGAGAACCTAAACCACTACCCGTGGTTACTAAAACAGTAATTTCTATTGATACGTCTTATACAAAAGTTTTGTATAAATTTAGTGAGACCATAACAGATGTTGGAACTAAAACACTAAATAATGGTCAAGAGACAAAATGGATAGGTACAGTTAATTTTAATTTAAGAAAGCCAAACTTAATTATCCTTCACCATACTGCACAAGATTCTATTGAGCAGACTATTAAAACATTTACCCTGACTAGAACTCAAGTAAGTGCACATTATGTGATAGGAGATGATGGAAAGGTTGTGCAAATGCTAAATGATTACCTACGTGCTTGGCATGCTGGTAATGGTTCATGGGGTAAAATTAAAGACATAAACAGTAGCTCTATTGGTATTGAACTAGATAATAATGGATTTGAGCCATTCTCTGAAGCTCAAATTTCGAGCTTGATGGCGCTCCTTACACGATTAAAAAGTGAATTTGGAATTCCAAGAGAAAATATTATCGGCCACTCTGACATTGCTCCTTCAAGAAAAGTAGATCCTAGCCCACTTTTTCCGTGGAAAACTTTGGCTGAAAATGGATTTGGATTATGGCTTGACGAAATCGCACCAGTAGCACCGTTTGATTTTAATATTGAGCAAGGGCTACGAATAATTGGCTACGACACTACTAACCTAAATGCTGCGATTATGGCATTTAAACGTCATTTTATTCAGACTGAAACAGATAGCACACTTGACCAAAAAACGATAAACGCTATTTACAATATTTATTTAAAGAGCTAAATAATTTTATAAATCAAATTGGGAATAGTTGCGCTTCGACAATCAGCTATTCCGTCATTGATTTTCAGTCTTCTATTTACCATTCTTTTTACGTTTGTTCACTTCTTATTTTGCTTATATTTCATAAGCTAAGCTTCATTGTACGTTACAAGAAGTAGTTGCTGCATGAGTATAATTTACATTTTGCTGATCGGTCATTTCTTAGTCAACTAAAATGCTTTGCATATGATAGACTAGCTCTCTCGATAATAGTATATAATCAATCATACTTACCCCTATTTGCCTTGGCCATTTCGTAGCTGTTATAATTATCCCTTAAATAATCAAGTACTAGTACTACTAACAAACATTTATCTAACTCTCAATCAAAATTGTAACTCATTTTTGATCAGTAGCAACTGTATAGATATGGTTTTTACTATTTTTATAAAAGATAAAATTAATTATTAGATAAAAAAAAAACTGCCAAAACATCTTTTAAAGAATGTCTTGACAGTAAAAAAAAATGTTTTTATATAATTTCTAGCAATAATTGCTATTCGTTCTTCTTAAAATTAGAATCCGTAAACACAAGCTATAGAGAACTGAGAAGCTGATTTAGTTGGAGACAACATATCCGATTTCAGGAAGTTATCTTCTTTAGCATTGTCTAATCTAAATTCTGGAATGATTGTCAAATCACCTGCTTTTAAGTTAGCAGACAAAGTGAATGCTGTTACAGAGTTATCTGCAGACAAACCGATCATAGCATCATCTTGTTTTGCTTTAAAATACTCAGCACGTAACCCTAAACCAAAATTTTCAGATACAGCAACCGATGGATATAAAGCTACACCAGTATATCCAACGTCTCCACTTCCTGGAGCAGTCCAGTCAGCAGCGTTTAAACCAAGTGTAAATTTATCAGATAATTGAAAGGATGCAGTCAAATCAACGATTGTTCCTGAATCAGATCCATCCATAAAATTAATGTATGCACTTACGCCTTCTGCAGGAGTGATAGACAATTGAGCACCAATTGCGTTCACACCATTTATAGGATCAGCTTTGTAAGAGTTCCAAGTATTGTTAAATGCTCCAACCATTAACCCTACTTTGTCTGAAAAAGCATAGTTTGCTTTGAATCCAGCATTTTGGAATGGACCGTTTGTAAATAAATAAGAAGTTGAGTAGTGAAAGTTAGCTAATGGAGAAATAACTTCATAACCTATAAACGTTCCCATATAACCGGCGGTTAAAGTTAATTTCTCTGTAGCTGCATAGGATATGTATAAATTTTGAATATTGAATGTGTTACCGTCAGCATCTGCACCATCACCATTTAAAATAGATTGGTATTGCCCTCTTGGTCCAAAAGATAATTCCCCTACAAAAGTTGCTTTACCTTTTGTTTTTGTCAAAGCGATATCAATCATCCCTAATGAAACGGAATTTTGATCAGTTGCAAAACTAGTTCCAATATTTTCTCCTTTTGCAAAATCATATTTATAATAAACATCTGCAGAACCAGAGATTTGTAATGGTGTATCTTGAGCCAATGCCATGTTTCCCGTTAGCGCTAAAGCTAAAATAATAATTACTTTCTTCATGTTTAATCTTGTTTTGGTTGATAATTAATGATTTTAGTTTTTCTATTCTATAAAACTTCAGATGTTAGTACATTTCTGATCTTTATTTTTCTTCTGAGAAACTGAAATACATATTTTTTCTATTTTTCTATGGCGAATATATTAAGTAAATATTAACTAAAATAAATTTACGTTTACTTTTTGCCGTTATCGAAGTCGTTTTATTAATATCGATTATTCAAATAATATAAATTAGACAATCCGCATTAAAAGGAAATTATAATACATTATTCATAATAAGAAATTTGACCGTAACCCTATTTTTTTTAGCGCTAAAAAATTTAAAACTTATAAAATTTTACTTTTTAATAGATAAATTCGCTTTATTAAAATGTATCCCCTGTAAAAATGGGGGTAAAACTTGAAATTTACAATTCAATATTTTATCATGTAAAATTAAAAAAACCTTTTAATTTTGAATTAGGCACAAAAAAAAGTCTCAAAATATATTTGAGACTTTTTGACCTTTGCTAATGCAATGTTAACTTATACTTTTTAATACAAGCTCTATGGCACTGATTTCATCATCGCTAAATTTTGACTTTTTTAAACTGTCAAGGTTATCATTTAACTGTACAACCGAACTCGCTCCAATTAGTACAGACGTTATTCTGCTATCCTTCATTAACCACGCTAAAGCCATTTGCGCCAACGATTGATCTCTATTCGTAGCAATCTCATTTAGTTGAACTAATTTTTGAATCTTTTCGCTCGTTATTTCATTCTCCTTTAAATGTCCATTGGGATTTGAAGCTCTGGAGTTTTCTGGTATTCCTTTTAAATATTTATTAGTAAGCAGACCTTGTGCTAAAGGTGAAAATGCAATACAGCCCACCCCTTTATCTTCAAGAACATCTAGTAAACCTTCCTCAACCCATCTTTCTAACATAGAATACTTGGCTTGATGAATTAGACAAGGCGTTCCTAACTCTTTCAACACTTCTACAGCAACTTTTGTTTCGGAAGCAGAATAATTACTAATACCAGCATATAGGGCTTTCCCACTGCGTACTGCATAATCTAAGGCCATCATTGTTTCTTCGATAGGCGTTTCGGGATCTGGACGATGCGAATAGAATATATCTACATAATCCAAATTCATCCTTTTTAAACTTTGGTCCAGACTAGAGAGTAAATATTTTCTAGAGCCCCAGTCACCATAAGGCCCGTCCCACATGGTATAACCCGCTTTGGTCGAAATCACCATTTGATCGCGAAGGTTTCCTTGAAAATTGTTTTTTAGAATTCTTCCGAAATTAGTTTCTGCTGATCCTGGTTCTGGCCCATAATTATTAGCGAGGTCAAAATGAGTAATTCCTTTGTCAAATGCTTCCTTGACGATATTTTCTCCATTCTCAAAATTATCGACAGAACCAAAGTTGTGCCATAAACCTAACGAGATTTGCGGTAATAACAACCCGCTTTTTCCTGATCTATTATATTTCATTTTTGTCCTTTATAATGTTAATAATCCATAGCTCCTTAAAACATGTATTGGTTTTGAGTACCAAAATAACTCAAAGTCTTCAAGCTGACTTTCAAAATCATTTTTTAATTCTAGAAAAGTATATACCTTATTATTGCTAACTGCTATTTTATCAAAAACCTCCAGTAACCACTCTCCTTCCTTTTTACTAGTTTGCACATCAAAACTTTCCTTTTTGTCGTGAAATGTCAAACGCATCATTTCCCAAGTAGTACCTTTTTTAGATTTGGTAAAATTTTCTACCTGCGGTTTACCTCCGAGCCATACAATTTTTGCAGTTGGCTTAATAGTAAGGACAGCCTCTTTGGCTAATGCATTTTCGATAAAATTGCGAGGAATCTTAGTTTTAGGAATTTTGAAATCAAACCAGTCTTGTAATTCGTAATCAAAACAGATGCCGTGCATAAAATTAAATAATGATTTTTTAAGACCAAAACTAAATTTCTCATGATCAATTCCCGTACTATCTTTAAAGTCCACATCATTATTTGCAAAAAGTCCATTCTCTAACCCTTTTAGCGCTGGTGCAACTGGAATAACACCAAAAGCGTCAGGATCTAACCCGACAGGGCTATGTGCTGTCATAGCAAATTGGTGCCAAAAACCAGATTGCAACACCCCTACCTCAAACAATTGACGAACCATTTCTAGACTATCTACCGTTTCTTGAATAGTTTGTGTAGGATAACCATACATTAAGTAGGAATGTACCATAATCCCTGCTTCGGTAAAATTTTTCGTAACATTAGCCACTTGCTCGACTGTAACGCCTTTGTCTATCAATTTTAATAATCGATCTGAAGCAACTTCCAAACCTCCCGAAACCGCAATACAGCCCGAAGCTTTTAGTAATAAACACAAATCGGCCGTAAAACTTTTTTCGAAACGAATGTTCGTCCACCACGTTACTGATAAGTTGCGTCGTAAAATTTCAAGAGCCAATGAGCGCATCAAAGCAGGCGGTGCAGCCTCATCAACATAATGAAAACCATTTTGACCTGTTTTCTCCATCATTTCCTCCATTCGATCACAGAGTAAATTGGCAGCCACAGGTTCGTAAATTTTTATATAATCTAAAGAAATATCGCAGAAGGTACATTTTCCCCAATAACATCCGTGCGCCATGGTTAGTTTGTTCCAGCGTCCGTCACTCCACATACGGTGCATTGGATTTACGATTTCGATAACCGAAATATAACTTTCCAATAGCAAATCTGAGTAATCAGGAGTTCCTACTTGCGCTTGCTTATAATCAGGTTTGGTAGAATTATTTTTATAAACGACCTGACCGTTTTCTAATAAAAAAGTTCGCTTGTAAAGCTTCTCGACTGCGCTCGAAGTGACAGCACTAATCAATTCTTCAATTGGTGCTTCTCCGTCATCTAAAGTAATAAAGTCAATAAATTCAAAAACGCGCGCGTCTGAAAGCGAACGTAATTCGGTATTTGGGAAACCACCTCCCATTGAGATCTTAATTTCGGGATAATTTGCCTTTACCCATTGAGCCGATCGAAAAGCACTGTATAGATTACCCGGAAAAGGCACAGAAATTAAAAAAAAAGTAGGTTGAACAGTCTCAATTCTTTCTTTTAGAATCGAAAATAAAACTTTATCAATGTATGTATAGGGTTGGTGCAACGCATCATACAATTCATCAAATGAATTAGCAGAACGTCCCAAACGCTCGGCATACCTGCTGAAACCAAAATTAGCGTCCACACATTCTACGATATAGTCGGATATGTCTTCGAGGTATAAAGTTGCTAGGTGTTTTGCCTTGTCTTGCGTCCCCATCGTACCAAATGCCCAGTCCAATTCTTCTAGCTGCGCAAAACGAGAAGCTTCCGGCAAATAATCTTCTTGGCAAATTTGAAGTGCCAATGTTGGATTTTTTCCTTGCAAAAAGGCAATCACCGAGTCAATAGTTTTTATATACTCGTTTTGTAAGGCTGTTATCCTTTTCGAATTATCTGATAACTCATGCACCTTATACTTTAAAGCTCCTGCTTGAAAGATATCTTGTAACCCTTTTTTCGAAAATAATTTCAAGATGACTTCGATACCAAAATCGGCTTGCACAGACTCCACATTTATAGTATTCAAGAAACCTTTAATATAAGCCGTGGCTGGATACGGCGTATTCAATTGTGTAAAAGGTGGGGTTATAATGAGGAGTTTCTGTTTCAAAGTAATTTATTTTTATGCAAAAATAAGGGATAATTACTTTGTTTCCGGCAAAAGATACCAAAGACTTAAAAAGCATAGCAGACACATAATTATTTATTTTATTTTGTGAATAATTAATTACTTTTACGGCAGCTAACTCCTTCATATATCTATATCGAATGCATATATTATTGAATTCAATTCTTTTTGAGTCAATTAAAGTAATGTTAATCTTCTTATTTTTCCTTGATAAATAAATTAATTTAGGAATAAAATTAAAAAGATAAATTATGGCAGATAAAAAACTAGAAGGACAAACAGCCTTGGTAACAGGAGGAAGCTCTGGAATTGGTATGGGAGTTGCCCTTGCTTTGGGTAAAGCGGGAGCAAATGTAATTGTAAATTATTCCTCGAGTGAAAAGGCAGCAAATGATGTTGTAGCAAAATTAAAAGCCATGCGAGCGGATGCAATTGCCATCAAAGCAGACGTAAGCAAGGAAGACCAAGTCCAAAACATGTTTAAAGAAGCAATAAGCACTTTTGGCACTATTGATATCTTGGTGAATAACGCTGGAATGCAAAAAGACGCAAAATTTGACGAAATGACTTTGCAACAATGGCAAGATGTAATTGATGTAAACCTAACAGGCCAGTTCTTGTGCGCGCGAGAAGCCGTACGTGAATTTCTTAAAAGAGGAATAGTTCCAGAACGATCCAAAGCTTTGGGAAAGATCATTTGTATGAGTTCTGTACATGAATTAATTCCTTGGGGTGGACATGCAAACTACGCCGCGTCAAAAGGAGCGATTAAAATGCTGATGCAAACACTTGCTCAAGAATATGGCGACCGAAAAATTAGAGTAAACAGTATAAGTCCAGGAGCTATCCAAACTCCGATCAATAAAGAGGCTTGGGAAACGCCAAAAGCATTAGATGATCTAATGTCTTTGATACCATACAATCGAATAGGACAGCCCGAAGACGTTGGCAATCTAGCAGTTTTTTTAGCTTCTGACGATTCTGACTATATTACTGGTGCAAGTATCTTTATAGACGGTGGAATGACTGTTTTTGAAGGTTTTTCGAAAGGCGGATGATATATTGAAGATGTAATCTAGATGCACACTATATTATAGATGTATTCTAAAACCAATTTTTATCACTAAACATAAAAACACACAACTCTTAAATTTGATGATATAAATAACAAATAGTCATCGATCATCTTTAAGAGTTAATATATAAAATCCAATAAACACCTATTTAGATAGGTGAATGATAATAATATGTCTTCAACTTTTACTAAAGCTTTCACAAATTAAAAAGTGTAACTTAAGTTTTTCTTATTTTAGCAGTAAATTTAGAATTACACATCATGCCTACCGACTGTATTAGCTATCAAACATCAGGATATTTCACACCTTTGATGAACGATTATTTGAATCAAAAAGCAAATCTTCGCTCTTTATACAACCGATTTCCTACTTTAGAAAATTTTGCTGCACAACTCCAAGAAAAAAAGGAAAGTTTTAATGATGAAACCAGAGCCACATTAGCAAACGTACTGCAGAATCAGTATAAAAATACTACAATCTCCGAGTTGACACAGCAAAATATTGAGGCACTAAAAGTCAGCAATACCTTTACTGTCACTACAGGACATCAGTTAAATTTATTTAGTGGTCCGTTGTACTTTTTATATAAAATTATTTCAACCATCAATCTAACTAAAGAATTAAAAGCTAAATATCCTGCTTCTAATTTTGTTCCTGTCTATTGGATGGCTACAGAAGATCATGATTTTGACGAAATCAATTACTTTAATTTTAAAGGAAAGAAATTTCGATGGAATGCAGAAAGTACCGGTCCTGTAGGTCGATTGAACACTGATGGGTTAAATGATTTTTTTGAAATTTTTGCCTTAGAATTAGGACATACTACTAATGCCAATAAAATAAAAGTACTTTTTGAAGAAGCGTATTTACAACATTCTAACCTGGCAGACGCTACTCGACACCTTGCCAACGCCTTATTTGGAGAACAAGGCTTGGTGATAATTGATGCTGATACTAGCGATCTAAAAAAATTGTTCATTCCCTTTATAAAGCAGGAACTAACAAAGCAAAATGCTTACAAGTCTGTTACCGAAACGATAAAAGAGCTTAGTGAATACAACATTCAAGTAAATCCAAGAGAAATCAATCTTTTTTATATTGAAGACTCGATTCGTGAACGAATAATTTATGAAAATGATAATTATGTAGTTAACAATACAGACCTAGCATTTACTGAAAATGAAATACTAGATTTAGTAACCACAAACCCAGAAAAATTCAGTCCCAATGTAATAATGCGCCCCTTATACCAAGAGGTTATTTTGCCCAACCTGTGTTATATTGGTGGTGGAGGAGAAATTGCTTACTGGCTGGAACTTAAATCATTTTTTAATACGGTAAACGTTCCTTTCCCAATATTATTAGTACGCAACTCAGTCCTATTAGCAACTCAAAAACAAGTTTCAAAAATTGACAAGCTCGAACTTTCTTGGTCTGATTTATTCTCTAAGCAAGCTAACTTAGAAAATAAATTGACTCAAAAATTATCTTCATTCCCTATTGATTTGGCAAAACAAAAGGAGCAACTATGTCAGCAATTTGATGCACTTTATAAAATTGCGGAGCAAACTGATAAATCCTTTAGTGGAGCTGTAAAGGCACAAGAAGCAAAACAAATAAAAGGGCTTGAAAATCTTGAAAAAAGATTGCTTAAAGCACAAAAAAGAAAATTAAAGGATCAATTAGAGCGTGCTACCGACTTACAAAATGAATTATTTCCCAATAAAAGTTTACAAGAGCGCCAAAATAACTTCTCTGAATTTTATTTAGAGCAAGGAGTTGATTTAATTCCTTCAATCATGAATCAACTAAAACCTTTGGAGCAAAATTTTGAAGTAATCATATTTTAAAATATCACAAACAAATGCTTTTTAAGCAAAAAAAATAACTAATTTTGCAGTACATAAAACAAAAATAAAATGACAACCAACAGAACTTTTACAATGATTAAGCCAGATGCAGTTGCAAATGGACACATCGGAAACATCCTTGCAATGATTACCAATGCAGGCTTCAAAATTGTATCTTTAAAATTAACACAATTGACTGTTGCAGATGCACAAGCTTTTTATGAAGTGCACTCAGAAAGACCTTTCTACAATGGTTTAGTAGAATTCATGTCAAGCGGACCAATAGTTGCTGCTATTTTAGAAAAAGAAAATGCAGTAGCTGATTTTAGAACTTTAATCGGAGCTACAAATCCAGCAGATGCAGCTGAAGGAACAATACGTAAATTATATGCAACTTCATTAGGAGAAAATGCAGTTCACGGTTCAGATAGTGATGAAAATGCAGCTATCGAAGGTGCTTTTCACTTCTCTGGTAGAGAATTGTTCTAACTGTTAAGAATTCTTTCGAAATAAAAAAATCCATTTGATCAAACAAATGGATTTTTTTTATGCACTATTGTGATTAAATCTAATATATGATACTGGTACCTACACAATCATAATTATCTTAAAACTACATTGGTCACAACCTCTCGACGAAGTTCCTCATTGATCATTTTAATGATTTTAGATTTTCCCAAACTCAATTCTTCCCGAAGGACAGAAGATGTTAGCTCTACATACAACGTACTATTTTTTAGCACAACATTTTGCGTATAACTATTAACACCATTCCCCATTAAATTTGCCCAAGCCTCTTTTACATTGACTTGATCCATACCCGGCTGTAATTTATTTCCTTGAATAATCTGCTTCAACACATCCCCAACTGTACTTTGATTATTTAATCTTTTCGCCATTTCCTGTTAAATTTATCGGTCCCGTTCGTTTATAATGATATTCTTTCTTCTCTTCATTTTTCACAACCAACTCCTCGTCAGTTAGTGTAATCAGCTCTTCAGACCACTTTGCAAAATCTGTTGAATAATCCAAGTAGGCTTTATCATTCTCAAAGCGTACCCTCACCTCTTCATATGTATCATTTACGATAAAAGTGCCATCAAGTTGTGGCATAACTTTTTTGCGAATTCCTTCATTGTTTTTTATCGCAAAGAAATCGTAACTCTCGTTAATTTTAAAATTTTTATCATCACCTTCTGGCAAATCAACTTTTTCAATTTCCCAATAACCATTTAAATTCGCCACATCTGCAGGCTCGACTTTATGGTTACAACTTACCACTAATAAGGCAAGTAATGCCATTTTTAAAACACTCTTCATATGTACTATTGTTTATATTCTTTGGAGCTTTATCCTGCTGTTCACTCTATCTTTTTATTTTGCAAAAAGAGCAAAATAAAAAGGATGCCGCTACCATCAGGGCTATAATTTCTAATTCTAAATCACCTTTTTTATTAGAGATACAAAGATAGGTTTTAATCAGGAATTCAGAATGTAAAATAGAGTTGGATTTTATTAGGTTTTAAAATTATAATCCGAAAAAAGTTCCTATTTGTACTGCAAATTCCTTGTAGTAGTGCGTACCACCCAAAATTTGTGTCGCTGAAAGTGTATAACACAAACAATCACCTTAGATGAAATTACTACGGAATGATAAACTACATGGACTTTCGAAACAAGCCACCAAAATTACCACCCAAAATTTGTGTCGCTGAATGCGTCTTACGCAAACCAATCACCTCAAAAGAGATTCCTTCGGAAAGACAAACTGCATAGACGATCGAAGCGAACCATTAAGCATTCCACTATAAGTTTGTCTCGCTAGAAGCGTCTCACAAAAACCAATCACGTCAAAAGAGATTCCTTCGGAAAGACAAACTGCATGGACTTTCGAAATGAACAATCAAACATCCCTCCCGAAATTTGTCTCGATGAAAGCGTCACACACTAACTAATCACTCCAAATGAGATTCGTACGGAAGTACGAACTTTGTAAATTAGAACGGCTTGAACCTTATCACCAAAATGAAGTTCCTCTCAAATGCAAACGTAAATTATGCTCCCCGATGGAACAGCGTAATTTTATTTTAGCTAGGTTACAATGTAGCAATTTGTTTTCAAAAGTATGTACGTAAATATTCGTCGCAGACGAGCACTAAAAGAGCTACTAACTTGTATTCGAATGATCGTTAAGCGAAGAAATAATAGGAAGACATTAAAAAACCACTTATAAATTAGCTGAAATAATCAACTAATTATAAGCGGTTTTTTTTATTAAAGTAATCTAAAAGTATTTAGTTCTTTTTTATTCTTTTACTAAGTCCAAAGACAAAACATAATACTCCAACAACTAATAGTATATAATAAATTTCTACACTCCTAGAGCGCATTAAATTGGCCCCTACGAAACAAAGAACACTTAGTATGTATAAATGTAAAGAGCTTAAACTTTTAAAAAAATCCATGGCTGTTATTTAAAGAAACTATCAACAAATTCGTATTTATTAAAGACTTGTAAATCTTCAATGCCTTCTCCTACTCCAATATACTTAACTGGAATTTGAAATTGGTCTGAAATTCCAATTACAACACCGCCTTTTGCGGTACCATCTAATTTGGTTACGGCTAGCGAAGTAACTTCAGTAGCTGCTGTAAATTGTTTAGCTTGCTCAAAAGCGTTTTGACCAGTTGAACCATCCAAAACTAATAATACATCATGAGGAGCATCTGCTATCACCTTTTGCATTACTCGCTTCACTTTAGAAAGTTCGTTCATCAAATTCACTTTATTGTGCAAACGACCTGCTGTATCTATAATTACAATGTCGGCATTTTGAGCTACCGCAGATTGCAATGTGTCAAAAGCTACAGATGCAGGATCACTTCCCATATCTTGGCGTACAATAGGCACTCCTACTCTGTCTGCCCAAATTTGTAATTGATCGATAGCTGCAGCTCTAAAAGTATCGGCTGCACCTAAAACTACATTATGACCTGCTTTCTTAAATTGATACGCTAATTTACCGATTGTTGTAGTCTTGCCTACACCATTAACTCCAACGACCATCAAAACATAAGGTTTTGTTTGAGTCGGAATGATAAATTCAGTGGCTTCACCAGAATTAGTTTCAGATAACAAACCTGCAATTTCTTCTTGTAGAATGCGATTTAATTCTTCTGTTCCTAAATATTTATCCTCAGCAACACGCTTTTCAATTCTCGTAATTATTTTTAATGTGGTGTTTACACCAACATCAGAGGATACTAAGATCTCCTCTAAATTATCTAAAACATCATCATCTACCTTTGTCTTACCAGCTACTGCTTTGGACAACTTTGTAAAAAAAGATGTTTTTGATTTCTCTAACCCTTTGTCTAACACCACTTTTTCTTGCTCTGTAAGACTTTGGTCTTTTTTGTCAGATGAAAAAATTCTTTTGAAAAAACTCATATTCGGAATTGTACTAAATTCGTATGTAATAACAGGATAAAGATAAAAATAAAAAAGCTACTTCCGATAGAAAGTAGCTTTTTTATATAACGTGTTTTTGATTACTTCTTTTTCAAGAATTCATCAACTAACTCAGGAGCTAAAATAGTTTCTACGAAAGTATAAGCGCCAGTTTTTGGAGATTTCACCATTTTGATGGCTTTTGATAATCTCTTAGAAGCTGTTTGCAATGATGCTACTGTTTTCTTTGCCATGTCTAATTATTTGTTTATCGAAATTTTAATAAAACTCTAATGGAAAACCATTTGAGATAGTATAAATCTCTAATTATTACTTAATTTCTTTGTGAACAGTTACTCTTTTCAAAACTGGATTAAATTTCTTAATCTCTAATCTGTCTGGAGTATTTTTTTTGTTCTTAGTTGTAATATATCTTGAAGTTCCAGCAACACCAGTTGTCTTGTGCTCTGTACATTCTAATATCACCTGAATTCTATTACCTTTCTTTGCCATCTTGCTATATATTTAGTATTGGAAAAAGATTATTTGATAAATCCGTTAGCCTGTGCTTTTTTCAAAACAGCAGAAATTCCATTTTTATTAATTGTTTTTACCGTAGATGCTGCTACTCTAAGAGTAATCCATCTATCTTCTTCTGGAAGATAAAAACGCTTCTTAACTAAGTTTACAGAAAATTTTCTCTTAGTTTTATTCATAGCGTGAGAAACGTTATTTCCTACCATCGCTCTTTTACCCGTAAGGTCACAAACTCTTGACATTATATATCTCTTTTAATCGTTATTCAAAATCAGGGTGCAAAGAAAAGAAAAATAAACGTATCAAACAAAATTTTGCTACACAAATTTCATTATTTCTTTCTGAAGTATTTCTAAACTTTTATAAACTGCTCTATCTATCACTTTTTCACGCGGTTGACCGAAATTAAACTCTTCGACAATTACACCATTTGGAGTAGCCAAAGCGATAAAAACTGCGCCAATTTCTGCGTTTCCGCCCCCTTTTGTTGGTCCAGCATTCCCGGTAGTGGCAATTGCATAATCAGTATTCATTAACTTTTTAACATTCAAAGCCATAGCAGATGCAACCTCCGCACTTACGACGGAAAACTCTTCTATAACTGCTTTTGGAACAGATAAAACGTCAACCTTGGCTTGTGTTGCATAAGAAACTACACTTCCTTTAAAATAACTAGAAGCACCAGCAACTGATGTTAGCAATGAGGCAATAGCTCCACCGGTACAACTTTCTGCAGTAGCGACCGTAACTTTTTGTTTTTGTAGCAATTGACCAATAATCACTTCAATCGTCTCATCTTCTTCATAACCAACAATAATATCACTTATGATCGCATTTAATAATCCAATTTGATTTTCAATCTCTGCTTCTAAAATATTTTTATCAATACCTCTGGCAGACAGACGCAAACGTACCCTTCCCGGGTTTGGCAAATAAGCCAATTTTACAAATTCTGGCAAGCTGTTTTCCCACTCCTCAATACGTTCCGCTACCATGCTCTCACCTTGCCCGTAGGTTAGGATCGTTTTGTGCAAAATATACGGACGCTTGTATTCTTTAACTACTTTTGGGATGATTTCATTTTCTACCAAATATTTCATTTCGTAGGGAACTCCTGGAAGAGAAACAAAGACTGTATTTTCTTTTTTCATCCACATACCAGGCGCTGTACCCACTTGATTATGAAGTACTGTACATCGCGAAGGAACCAATGCTTGATCTTTATTAATTTGCGTTATTGGTCGCTTATAAAACCCCTCTATTAACTCTGTAACATGAGCCAAAACTTTTGTATCAACTATCAATTCATCATCAAAATAGTCACAGAAAGTCTTTTTGGTAATATCATCTTTAGTTGGGCCTAGTCCACCTGTAATTAACACCAAGTCTACATTATTTTGAAGCTTTTTGAAGGTATCTAAAATATGTTGCTTATCATCACTTATCGACAGCATTTCGTGTATTTCTACCCCTATTTTATCCAGTGATTTTGAGATAAAAGCAGAGTTTGTATCTACAATTTGACCGATTAAAATCTCATCTCCTATCGTAACTATAGTTGCTTTCATTATTATTTATTTTGACTTTATTAAACACAGAAAATTCAACACTTAATATTTAATTAAATGTTGAATTTACATAATTCTTAATCTAATTTCAACAACCTTACGGTAGATTAAAATCTTTATTAATTTCCTTTATCGCATCTTCTACTTGCTTTCTAACGCTTTTAAAAGTATCAATAATATCTTTTTTCTTCCCCTCTTCTTTGGTCCATGCTTCAATTTGAAGAATCTCTTCAAAAGCAACATTTAATCCCAATAAATCTAAGGTTGGTTTTATTTTATGTGCGTAGGCGTACGCATGTTTATGATCTTTCTTTTTTATCCCTTCTTTTATTTGGGATAAATCTTCAGGAACTTCTGTAACGAATAATGTTAAAACATCGTTTACAAAATCTTGATCGTTATCTGAAAGTTCGTAAACTTTGGAAAGGTTGTAGTGTAAAGCCATTTATTTTACTTGTATTCTAAATAGTTTCTGACCTTCTAGAAATCCTTCTAGGACATCATCACTTTTTACTGCAGCTACCCCTTCTGGAGTTCCCGTAAAAATAATATCTCCTATCTTCAAGGTAAAAAATTGTGAAACGTATGCTATAAGTTCATCAATTTTCCACAACATAAAATTCGAATTTCCTTTTTGTACAGTACTATTATTGTTAGTTAATTCAAATGTAATATTTTCTAGGGAACTAAACTGGCTTTTAGGCAAAAAATCTCCAATAACTGCCGAACCATCAAAGCTTTTAGCAATCTCCCAAGGCAATCCTTTTGCTTTTAGCTTAGCTTGCAAATCTCTGGCCGTAAAATCTATTCCGACGCTTATTTCGTCATAGTATTTGTGTGCAAATTTTGCATCGATATACTTCCCAACTTTATTGATTTTAACAATCAATTCAATTTCATGATGAATATCTTCAGAAAATTCTGGAATGACAAAAGGGTGTTGTTTCAATAAAACCGCCGAATCGGGTTTCATAAAAATCACTGGTTCTGTAGGGCGTTCATTTTGCAATTCCTCAATATGTTTGACATAATTGCGACCAACACAGATTATCTTCATAATTTAAAGTTTAAAATTTTCATTCTCAGTTAGAAAATCTTTATTACCGACTGAGATTACTAACTTATTTTGTGTTTAACTTTCTCAATTTTATTGCAGTTAACACTTTTTTGGTATACAGTGGAAAATCTGCATTTTGAATCCAACTAAAATAACCAGGTTCTGTTTCTAAAATTTTATCTACTTTGACTCCCTTGTGTTTACCAAATGAAAAAATCTCTTCACCATCTTTATCAAATGCAATCATTCCTGCAAAATCTGCTATCTTTTTACGTGTCGAAAATTCAGATAAAGATTTGATATCATTTTCTAAATCATCGTAACGATCTAACTGCGATTTCAAAATTTCGTAAGTTGCCATAGTATCTGCTTCTGCAGAATGGGCGTTTTCTAAACTTTGACCACAATAAAATTTATAAGCAGCACTCAAAGTACGCTCTTCTTTTTTATGAAAAATAGTTTGAACATCTACAGACACTCTATTCTTCATATCAAAATCTACTCCTGCACGCAACAATTCTTCAGCCAATAATGGTATATCAAAACGATCGGAATTAAATCCACCTAAGTCACTGTCTTTTATCATTGCGTATACCTGCGAAGCCAGTTCATTAAAGGTTGGTTCATTAGCTACCTTCTCGTCTGTAATTCCGTGCACAGCGGTTGTTACTGCGGGAATTGGAATAGTTGGATTGACTAACCACGTTTTGCTTTCTTTATTTCCGTTTGGATATACTTTGAATATCGAAATTTCTACAATTCTATCTTTACCTATATCAATTCCGGTGGTCTCAAGATCGAAGAAACAAATTGGCCTGTTGAGTTTTAATTCCATTTTATTTTTTTGTATGAACTACAAATATAAATTTTTTAAGTGTAAAATCGTAGGCTTTTGGAGTAGTTTAATTATTTTTTGGGAGATAGAAAAAACAAACGCATCCTAAAATATATTTTAAAAAAATACAACAATATGCCCTCTATGATGAAGTTTGCCTCTGCGAAAGGGATAGAAGTGAAAATCCTTTTTTTGGGCTTTTTTTGCCCTAAAAAAGATTGTAACCCATAGCCCGGTCCCGCTTTTTCTGCGGGATGCGCCCAAAATAAAAATTTAGTTCTTACAACAAATAAAAAACCCTCAGACCAAATTGATTTGAGGGTTTGTATGCTATTGTTATTGTCCTAGAAATTTCTAGAAATATCAAATTTTTCGAGATATTCGGCTACGCGCTTTACGAACATTCCACCAAGCGCACCGTCAACCACACGATGGTCGTAACTGTGTGTTAAAAACATTTTTTGACGAATACCTATAAAGTCACCATCGGGAGTTTCAATTACTGCAGGAACTTTGCGAATAGCTCCTAGCGCTAGAATTCCAACTTCCGGCTGGTTAATAATCGGCGTACCAAAAACACTACCAAACGAACCTATGTTTGTCACTGTGTAAGTACCTCCTTTGGTATCATCTGGCTTCAACTTGCCTTGTTTTGCACGGTTTCCTAAATCATTTACGGCTTTTGCCATGCCTACCAAATTAAGTTGGTCCGCATTTTTGATCACAGGCACAATCAAGTTACCATTTGGCAAAGCTGCTGCCATTCCGAGATTGATATTTTTCTTTTTGATAACATAATCACCATCAACAGAAACATTCATTCCTGGATAATCTTTTAAGGCTTTCGCTACTGCCTCCATAAATATGGGCGTATAAGTTAGCTTCTCTCCTTCTCTTTTTTCGAATTCAGTTTTATGCTTGTCACGCCATTTCACAATGTTGGTCACATCTACCTCGATAAACGATTGCACGTGTACAGAAGTTTGAATAGACGCTACCATATAACCCGAAATCAATTTTCGCATGCGGTCCATCTCTACAACTTCATCCTCGCCACTTACAGATACAGGAGCTGCTTTTGACACTTCTTTTGTTGCAGAAACTGGCGCTTTCTTTACTGGTGCTGCTGTTTCTCTTGCTGCTGCTACTGGCGCACTTTTACCAGCACGATTTTGAACATAATTCAAAATATCGTCTTTGGTTACTCGCTCATCTTTTCCGGTACCTTTTATTGTTTCCAACTCTTCTATAGACACGCCCTCAGTAGTTGCTATATTTTTGACTAGTGGTGAATAAAATTTATCCGAACCAGCAAAGTCCACGGGAGGTACTACCGATTCTTTGGCTACCTCAACTGCTTTTTCTACCTCAGCAATGATAGCAGGATCAATTTGTTCCTCTTCAACATCAGTATCATCGCCTTCACTTGTCTCAATAATTGCAATAGTTTGACCCACTTGTACCAGATCATCTTTATCAAAAAGTTGCTCGACCAAGATTCCGGATACTTCACTAGGAACTTCATTATCTACTTTGTCTGTCGCGACTTCAACCACGGTTTCATCAGCATTGATTTTATCACCAACGGATTTTAGCCAGTTAGTAATAGTTGCTTCTGCGACGCTTTCTCCCATTTTAGGAAGTTTTAATTCAAATCTTGCCATATCATTTAACCTAAAAAGGTGTCGTTTTATTATTTGTTTGCGAAATTAGTGATTTTTTAAAACAATCATTTCATATTATGCATTTTATACTCAATCTTTAACACCGTTCCCCTTTCATTAGAATTGTCACTTCCTATTAAGAAATTGGTGTTTTTTGGTAGTATTTTAAAGGTAAACTTGTAACTTTTTAACAATTCCATAAAAGCAATACATTCTTTAAACGAAATAAAATGATTGTCTAGTATGATTTCTGTTCCCGAAATACTGTGATTAACGCCTGAAAGCAATAAACTGTTTGCTTCTAAATCTCGAAAATCGATTTTCTTTTGAACTACTGATTCAATACTTTCTACCAAACTTCTATTTTTCGAAAATAAAATAAAATGATCTTTGTCCTTATGCTTTCGATCTTTACCTTGAAATCTTTTTATTATCGAAAAAGACAAAATTCCGATCTTCATAAATAAAGAAAATAGTATCGAAACCCTGAAATGTTTTTTATAGAAAAAATTCATAGCCTCTTGAAACCGCTTCATATAGGTGCCATCCTTGACCGTACTCTCTCCCTTGTAATGTATAACCGTCGTTTCGTGAAAATAAAAATTGGTCTTCCCCTTTTTCAAAGCCATGTAGGACAGATCTATATCGTCTGAATACATGAAGCAATCTTCGTCAAAACCACCTATATCGAGATACAATTGTCGCTTCATTATCATAAAAGCACCTACTAAAATCGCTACTTTACCCGTTTGATTTTCATTTATATGGCTTGCGTAATACTGACCAAAGCTACTTACTCTTGGAAATAATTTGTACAAGGCTGCTATTTTGGTAAAAGCAACCCAAGGAGTTGGAACACCACGTTTGCTTTCTGGTAAGAAATTACCAACGCCATCAATGAGCTTCACTCCTACAATTCCTAGATCTTTTTGCCTTTCGGCGAATGCCAGTACTTTAATAAATGTATCCTCAGCAACAACGGTATCCGGATTGAGAATGCAAACATACGCTCCTTTGGCAATGGCAACTCCTATGTTATTGCCTTTTGGAAAACCAGCATTATCTTTATTTTCTACTAATATGACATTTGGAAATTTTCTTTTTACCATGTCGCAGCTGTCATCGGGCGAATTATTATCAACAACTATTAACTCTGCATCTAAACCTTCGATAGCAGATTGCACGCTTAAAAGGCAAAGTTCTAAAAAGTGTTGAACATTATAATTGAGTATGACCACTGATAACTGCATACTACAAATATAATGAGTTAAAATATCTCGTAAACTATTTTTGAAGTACTTTTGATATTAAAATTAAAAGGTTTTGAGATTTACTTTTTTCATTTTCCTAGTATGCGTCACATGTTCATGGAGCCAAATTTCGGGTTGCACAGATCCTTTGTCAAAAAATTATAATCCAAAAGCTACTGTAAATGACGGTAGTTGCCGTTATAAAAGAACTAAAATTAAACCTGAATTTTCAGTAGAACTTAGTGATTCATTGGTTGAGAACTCTAGTTTACTATATTTTGATTCTCTATTCTGGACAATTAACGATGATGCAGATACTAACATTTACGGAATGGATGAAAATGGGGTAATTAAAAGGAAAATTGTTATTGATGGATTAAAAAATAAAGAATGGGAAGAAATCAGTCAAGATCAAGACTATATTTATTTAGGCGATTTTGGAAATAATATTTCGGGAAATCGCAATGACCTCAAAATTTTACGATTATCCAAAAATGAATTTGAAACTGGTGCTGCAAAAATTGATACCATTACGTTTAACTACGAAGACCAATTGCTTCTGTCTCCTGAGCAACCTAACAAAACAAATTTTGACTGTGAAGCCTTTATTGTTTTAGAGGATAGTATTTATTTATTTACCAAACATTATAAAGATTTACAAACCACAGTTTATACTGTACCCAAAGTACCTGGAACTTATATAGCGAAGGCCGTAAAAACATACAACATTAAAGGTTTGGTAACAGGAGCAACATACAATAGCCAAACGAAACTGATTGCGCTAACAGCTTACTCTAAACTATTACAACCCTTTGTATTTCTACTATATGATTATAGAGATGTACATTTTTTCTCTGGAAATAAGCGGAAAGTCAAATTAAAATTACCCTTTCACCAAGTAGAAGGAATAGCGACTCCCAATGGTTTTAGCTATTATATTACTAATGAAAAAACCGTTAGAAAGCCGCTATTTAATACTCCGCAGCAAATGCACCGAATTGATCTGACTCAATATCTAGCAAACTGATACTACTTTATTGAGTCTTTTCCATACTCTTTATCAAATGCATCTTGGCTGTTCCTTTTTTCAGGTGAATTCTGTGAATTTAAAATATCTTCTTCATCTACAAAGTAATCCACGCCATCGGCATCATTATCTTTCGAATCTTCTAGAGCCTTCTCGCCTTTAGTAAAATGTGCCTTCTTAGGGCCATCCTTCTCTGGATTTGAATAAAGCTCTTCGTTTTCATTGGTTAAACCAGCATCGTGCGTAGATATAGGTTCTTTTTTAATATCTGGTTTTTCGATCAAACTGTCTTTATCGTTGTAATTGTTGTTTTGTGAATTTTCCATAATAAGGTAATTTTATTTGTTACTAATTTTATCCAATATTGTGTTATGTAAAATTCCGAATTAATTCCTCCTTTATATTATATCATTCTCCTCAAAGATTTTAAAATTACTACAACATCAATTCTAAATCAATTAGTTACCAATATTTTGTGCACTATTTAAATAATATAAATTAATTTAAAAATTCTATAAAATGAAATACCTACTTCCTTTATAATTTTATCATTCAAAATTTAAGCAAATCTTTAGCAATCAATTTTTAAGTATTAAAAACAAAAATAAAGTAAAAACTAAATTTTGATTCCGTTCTTACTAGAACTACATATTAAATTGAACCGATGCTTGTTGCAACGAAGGTCACGGGTAGTCAGGTTGTTGAAGTAGCTGTAACGGCGCATGTCCTTTCCACCCGTTCGGGCATGCATAAAAAAGCCTACGTCTCCACTGTTCAAGGGGAATTAGTCACACAACAATAATCCAAGCATCGGTCAATTTTATAATTACTACTTAATTTAATAAATAGAAAATATGATAACTAATAATATAATAGCTGGTTTGGGAGGAGCACTAGTGTTGAACATTTTAAACGAATCCTTGAAAGGATTAGATAACAAAATGCCTCAAATTGATCTTGTTGGCGAAGAAGCGGTGTTAAAAACATCAGCCCTATTGGGAATGGAAATTAAAGATAGTACTTCACTATATAGAAGTGCTCTTGTAAGTGATATAATTAGCAATACTTTGTATTATAGTTTGATCAATAACAGAGGTAACAAACTTTGGTCTACTGCAGCATCATCTGGACTTATGGCTGGAGTTGGAGCAGTTAAATTACCTAACAAAATGGGACTTAATGACGAGCCTGTGGCAAAATCACTGGTAACCAAAGCACTAACTATTAGCTACTATGTGGCGGGTGCACTAACGACAGCCGCAATTCTTTCCTTATTAGATCGAAAGAAATAACATAGTCAAAACGTAATTTTCACCTACATATCATTAAAATATCAGATCAACTTTTAGAGTGTCTTTTATTTTAATGGTATGCTTTTTTTTATGACCTATTTGATTTGAAATTGATAAAACTGCTAGCAAAAGATTACTAAAAATTAGGGCGACTTATCCGCTTTGGCGATAACTCCTCTCTCTATTCTTCCTTGAATTCTCTTTTTACAACTGAATAGCTTACTTTTGCAAAAAAAATTACTCTAGTGAATTACTTATCAGTTGAAAATATATCGAAATCTTTTGGAGAAAGAACCCTTTTTAAAGACATTTCCTTTGGAATTAACAAAGACCAAAAAATTGCTTTTATAGCCAAAAATGGTTCTGGAAAAACAACCATCATGAGCATCATCAATGGACTTGATGAGCCAGATACGGGTCAAGTTGTTTTGAGAAAAGGAATTAAAATGGCTTTCTTGTCACAAAATAATAATTTGCAAGACGAGCTTACGATCGAAGAAAGTATTTTTGCTTCAGATAATGAAACACTGAAAGTAATCGAAGCCTATGAGAAAGCATTAGAAAACCCTGAGGATGAAGAAGCTTACCAAAAGGCTTTTGACGGAATGGACCAACACAATGCTTGGGATTTTGAGACCCAATACAAACAAATTTTGTTCAAATTAAAACTGGAAGATTTTAAACTGAAAGTAAAAAGTCTCTCGGGAGGGCAAAAAAAGCGTTTGTCTTTGGCTATTATTTTGATCAATCGTCCTGATTTATTAATCTTGGATGAACCTACCAACCACTTAGACTTGGAGATGATCGAATGGTTGGAATCTTATTTTGCAAAAGAAAATATTACTTTGTTTATGGTGACGCACGACCGTTTCTTCTTGGAGCGTGTTTGTAATGAAATCATCGAATTGGACAATGGAAAATTATACAGTTACAAAGGAAATTACTCTTACTATCTAGAGAAAAAAGAAGAGCGTATTGCTTCAGAAAATTCTAGTGTAGATAAAGCACAGAATCTTTTTGTAAAAGAATTAGAATGGATGCGTCGTCAACCAAAAGCGAGAACAACCAAATCTAAGTCGCGTCAAGATGATTTCTATGACATTAAAGAAAAAGCACAAAGCCGCCGTCGTGAGAACAAGGTAGAGCTAGAAATCAATATGGAGCGCATGGGGAATAAAATTATTGAACTCCATAAAATCTCTAAAAAGTTCAAAGATCACGTGATCATGGACAATTTTAGTTTTGACTTTCAACCGGGAGAACGTATCGGAATTATAGGAAAGAACGGAACCGGTAAATCAACTTTCTTGAATTTACTAACTAGTACTTTACCGCTTGATGCTGGAAAAGTGGTCGTGGGTGAAACTATAAAAATTGGTTATTACACCCAAAGCGGAATCAATCCAAAACCGGGACAACGCGTAATTGATGTGATTAAGGAGTACGGAGAATTTATTCCGTTGATGAAAGGAAGAATGATTTCGGCTTCCCAATTATTGGAGCGTTTTCTTTTTGATGCTAAAAAACAGTATGATTTTGTAGATCGATTGAGTGGTGGTGAATTGAAACGTTTGTATTTATGTACGGTGTTAATTCAGAATCCTAACTTCTTAATTCTGGATGAGCCTACCAATGATTTAGATATCGTTACTTTAAATGTACTTGAAAGTTTCCTTTTAGATTATCCTGGATGTTTATTGGTAGTATCGCATGACCGTTATTTTATGGATAAAATCGTAGATCACTTGTTCATTTTTAGAGGTCAAGGAGTTGTTGAAAATTTCCCAGGTAACTACTCTGACTTTAGAGCTTACGAAGACAGTTCTGACGTTGCTCAAAAAGAAGATAACAAAGCAGAGAAAAAAGAATGGAAGCAAAAAAATCCTACTGGAAATCTATCTTTTAACGAGCAAAAAGAATTTCAGAAAATAGAAAAGGAAATTAAAGACCTTGAAGAACAGAAAGTAAAAATTGAACAATTATTCTCAGACGGAAAAGTAAGCGATGCCGATATCGAGAAGAAAGGAAATGAACTGCAAAACCTTATCAATAAAATGGAAAGCAAGGAAGAACGATGGTTCGAATTGAGCGCTAAGATGGAGGGGTAAATTTGCAATTTATCTAAGTAGAAACAATATATTATCATTATATAGTCATAACCCTAAAACTTTATTAGTTAAACTACTAAAAAGTCTTAGGGTTTGTTTTGTAATACTAATCAGTTATATTTACATTGATATAATCAATCCCAAATATATTTAAACCTACCTACTATGACCGATACAGAGAAAATTAATGAAGAAATTCGAAATTACAAACTATTTAAAATACAACGATTAAATACTAAAGTTCAAAAATATTCAGAACTTTTAACTGATATTGGTCAATTTAAAAAATCGGATCGCAGTCACAAAATAGGAACTTACATTTGCTTTGCCGTGCCATTTTTACTATTTCTAATAGCTAATAATAATAGTTCTCAAAATGACAGTCAGCAAGGTCTTATATTATTTACCTTATTTATTTTTGTAGGGAATTCTATTTTTCAATTTTCAAGAAATTCTGATTTAAGAAAAAAACTTTATTCTTATGAAGATAATGTTAAGGAAACTGTTGAACATTTTAAAAATGAATCTGAACAGCAAATTTTAAATTATGAGTCTTTTGTAGAAGAGTTGCATACAAAAAACAGTAAATATAAAAATTTCGGATAAAATTTGTAATGCAATTTATCATCAATGTAGATTTGATTTACATACATGAGGATTATAAAAAAAGCTGCATTCCTTAAAAATGCAGCTTTTTCTATTTTCTAAAAATCTTATTTGGTTTTCATTGGTGGTAAATCGAATGCTTTTGATTCGTGATCAAAAGTATTGCGGTGAGATCCGTCGCAGAAAGGTTTGTTTGCAGATAATCCACAACGGCAAAGTCCTAATGCTGTTCTTCCCTCTAATCCATATACTGTTCCTTCACTATCTACTATCTCAAAATCCCCTTCGACTTTGATAGAACCATTTTTATTGATTGTTAATTTTGTCTTGCTCATATTCTTTAGTTTTTTTTTTCCAAGCCAAAGATTGCAATTTAATTCTAAAATAATAGCGGTCATTGCACTTTTAAAGGGATTAAAAGCTTATTTATACCCATTATTATTTAATAAAAAATATGACCTTTATTTTCGAAAATTAAAAAACTACCAAGCAATTGGTCCGTAATCTTTTAAGAATTTCCCACTCCAATGTTTACCCGTATTGATACCTTCAAACAACGGATCCATAACCCTAGCAGCTCCATCGACAATATCAAGTGGCGGCTGAAAATCTTCTTGTTCTTGTTTTCTTTTCGCCAATTCTGCTGGGTCTTCATCTGTGACCCAACCAGTGTCAACGGCATTCATAAAGATTCCAGCTTTGGCCAATTCCCCCGCCGCTGTATGTGTCAACATATTCAGGGCAGCCTTTGCCATATTAGTATGAGGATGGCGGGCTTCTTTAAAATCACGGTAAAACTTTCCTTCCATCGCCGAAACGTTGATAATGTGTTTTTGACCCGTGTTGTCTTTCTTCATCAATTCGGATAAACGATTACACAAAACAAATGGTGCTACAGAATTAACCAGTTGCACTTCAATCATTTCTGTGGTCTCAATTTGTCCTAATTTTAAGCGCCAACTATTTGTTTTACGCAAATCAACTTGTTGTAAATCGGCATCTAGTTCTCCTTCTGGAAAAACTTCATTGGCCACTAAAGCTTTATCAAATGAATACGGAATCTGAGACAACTGAGCCGAAGCTCTCAAGCCGATTCCGGGTTCTGGTCCATGCCAAGTTACGGGCATATTTTGATTTGAAGAAATGCTAGAAGTCAATACCTTCAACTCATCCAAACAATTCAAGTGATCCAATAATAAAGTTTGCGCTTGTTGTGGTAAATTTGCAATGGGACGCTCTTCATTTTCCATCAAGTGGGTATAAAACCCAGAAGGTCTCCGCACAGTTTGCGCAGCGTTGTTGATAAGTATATCCAGTCGACCGTACTTTTGCTCAATAAAATTGCAAAAAATTTCCACACTCGGAATGTGTCTTAAATCCAAGCCATGAATTTTTAAACGGTCCTCCCAGTCTTTAAAATCAGGCTCCTTGGCAAAGCGCAAAGCAGAGTCTACTGGAAAACGAGTAGTTGCAACCACTGTAGCACCACCACGCAATAACATCAAAGTGATGTGGTAACCAATTTTTAATCGGGAACCAGTGATTACTGCTAACTGTCCTTCTACATTAGCGGTTTGGAAACGTTTGGCATAATTAAAGTCCCCACAATCACCGCACATAGTATCGTAAAAGTGATGCATCATAGTAAAGGATGTTTTACACACATAACAATTACGAGGAGTTTCAAGTTCCAGTTGTTCTTTACTTGCCAGGTCGGTATAGGCTAACAATTTGGGCGCCATAAAAATCGCTGCTTCGCGAGCATGACGTATTCCCGTCTCCTTGCGTGCTGTACGATCTCGCTTTTCCAGTTTGCGTTTGGCCGCTTTGGCACCATCTTTTTTGCGACGCGAAAGTTCGTCACGATCTGGTCGCGCAAACTGCCCAGCCGCTTTGATAAGTGCTGTACGCTGCTCTTTCGGAATATCGAATATTTGGTCGGTATCACTGTTGAGCTGCGAAAGAATGGCAATGCAACGGCTGATTTCTTCCGATGATATTACTCCTTCATGTATTTGTTCTTCATTCATCATCATACGAAACTATTACTGTTGATTTTAAGAGCGCAAATATAGTTTTTTTTTGAAGGGTCTAAGTTGCATATAAATAAAGATGCAAACTATTATATTTGATCAAAAAGAAGTGTGCTAGACGCTTTATTTCGTATCTATTTTTAAAAACTAGCCTAAAAATTTCAAACTTTCATTCGTACCTTTGTGTTACTGAAGCTATAAAAAACATGCTATTTCAAATTAAATCCTACCTTACCTTTCTTTGGCATTCAAAAAATGAGCATGCTGTACATTCGCCTTTTGTTTTCACGTTGATAACAAAGTGTTTCTATGATAAAAAACCCAAAGAAGATTATTTACTTTTAGAAAAGTACCGCCAATCTCTTTTGGAAAACACAAGCACAATCGAAGTATCTGACTTTGGTGCGGGTTCATTAGTTTTTAAATCCAATACGCGTGCTGTTGCGCAGATTGCTAAAACAGCGGGAATAAGCGTAAAGCGTGCCCAATTATTGTATCGAATATCAGTTTATTTCCAATTTAAATCCATACTTGAAATTGGTACTTCACTAGGTTTGGCAACTTCTGCTTTGGCATTGGGATCGAAATTAACTGAAAACGAAGTGAAAATCACAACACTAGAAGGTTGCCCTAATACAATGGCAGTTGCAAAAAATCAGTTGCAGCAATTCAAATTCGATCACGTTGACTGTATCACCACTCAGTTTGATTCTTATCTCAAGAATGACAAGATAGATGCAACCTCTTATGATCTCATATACTTTGACGGCAATCATTCCGAGAAAGCAACTTTAGCCTATTTTGAACTTTTAATTCCCACCATTACAAACGACAGTGTTTGGATTTTTGACGACATACATTGGTCAGCCGATATGGAAGCTGCTTGGGAGACAATCAAACAGCATCCCAAAGTTACTGTAACCATCGATACTTACCAATGGGGTTTGGTTTTCTTTCGACGAGAACAGCCCAAAGAGCATTTTATCATTCGAACCTAAAAATTAAAACTGGAATATGAATATCGAACAAATTTTCGAAAATAATAAACAATGGATAGCCAAGCAACTAAAAACAGATGCCACCTTTTTTGATAAATTAGGCAAAGGACAATCACCTGAATTTCTATATATTGGATGTTCTGATAGCCGTGTTTCTGCCGAAGAATTAATGGGACTGCAAGCTGGTGAAGTATTTGTGCACCGCAATATTGCCAATATGGTACCCAATACCGACCTGAACTCGATGTCGGTGATTAATTATGCTGTGATGCATTTAAAAGTAAATCATATTGTGGTATGTGGCCATTATGGTTGTGGCGGTGTGAAGGCTGCCATGCAACAGTCTGACTTAGGCATACTAAATCCTTGGTTGCGAAACATACGTGATGTGTACCGCATACACAGAAAAGAACTCGATGCTATCACAGACGAAGATGCCAAATACAGACGTTTGGTAGAATTGAATGTACAAGAGCAGTGCATGAATGTCATCAAAACTGCTGAAGTGCAAAAAGCAAATACCGAACGAAATTTGAAAGTGTACGGCTGGATTTTTGACATACATACAGGAGAACTTATCGATTTAAAAATTGACTTTGATGCCATCTTGAAAGATATTATGGCCATCTATAAAATTGGCAACTAGTGCAAAACTATTTTGTGGCCAAAACTGTATTTTTAACAGAACTCCTCTATAATTCAAAAGTCTTTTGTACTTTTAAAAACTAGAAATCATAATTCATCAACAGACGATAGCAATGGCAAACCCATTAATACAAATAACAAATATCAAGCGTAATTTTGCCTTAGGCGAAGAAACCGTTTATGTGCTTAAAGGCATTGATTTGGAAATTAACAAAGGAGAATATGTTGCTTTGATGGGACCGTCTGGTTCAGGAAAATCAACTTTAATGAATCTTTTGGGTTGTTTGGATACGCCCACATCTGGAAATTACGTTTTAAACGGAAAGGATGTTAGTAAAATGCGAGATGATGAATTGGCCAGCATTCGAAACAAAGAAATCGGATTTGTGTTTCAAACCTTTAATCTTTTGCCTCGAATGGATGCTATTGACAATGTTGCATTACCAATGATTTATGCAGGTTTTATAAAATCAGAACGAAAAGCACGAGCACAAGAAGTGTTGACACAAGTAGGTCTTGCTGATCGTATGGACCACCAACCCAACCAACTTTCTGGAGGACAAAGACAAAGAGTTGCCATCGCTAGAGCTTTGGTCAACAAACCATCGATTATACTTGCCGATGAACCAACCGGAAACTTAGACAGTAAGACCTCTGTAGAAATTATGGCACTTTTTGACGAAATTCATGCAAACGGTAATACCGTTATATTGGTTACACATGAGGAAGATATCGCAGAGCACGCCAATAGAATCATTCGATTAAGAGATGGATTGGTCGAAAGCGACACCCGCAAAAGTTAGTTTAGAATTATCAAGATTCTCACTGGTAGAGTAAAAAGAATGCTTCCGCCTCTCACCTATAATTCTTCAGCAAATTTAAATACATTCTTTGGCTATCAAGCCACAAAGAATTTAAGCATTACACATAATGAAAATATATACCAAAACCGGTGACGGTGGTACCACAGCACTTTTTGGAGGAACCCGCGTTCCTAAAGATCACATACGAATTGATAGTTACGGTACCGTAGACGAATTAAACTCGTATATCGGATTGATTCGTGACCAAGAAATAGACACACATTATAAAGAAGTTTTGATCGAAATTCAGGACCGCCTTTTTACTGTAGGTGCTATTTTGGCTACTCCACCAGAAAAAGAGCTTTTAAAAAATGGGCAACCACGATTAAAAAACCTTGGTATTATAGAAAGTGATCTTCTTTTATTAGAAAACGAGATCGATGCGATGGAACTTGCACTTCCGCCAATGACGCATTTTGTACTCCCAGGTGGGCATACTACCGTGTCATATTGTCATATTGCACGTTGTGTTTGTCGCAGAGCAGAACGTTTGGCCGTGCATTTGAACCACGATGAACCTATTGAAGAACTGACGATTCAGTACCTTAACCGACTTTCTGACTACCTTTTTGTCTTGGCACGAAAGTTGACTTTTGACTTACAAGCAGAAGAGGTAAAATGGATACCAAGAAAATAGTTTTTTAATCACTAATTTCAGTTTCCATTTATGAAGTAGAATATGAATTTTCTGCCAATAATAGCTATTTTTCAGCATCTGAAGCTACGTTTTAGAGCTAAAATCGAACTATAATTGCAAACGTTCTTAAATTTATTATAAAAAAAACTTTTTTTACTTGTATTTTTCAGTAAAAAATTTATTTTTGCAAAAACTAAATCGATAAAAAGATGTATTGGACATTAGAATTAGCATCCTATTTAAGTGATGCACCGTGGCCTGCTAACAAAGACGAACTTATTGACTACGCTATACGTGCAGGAGCACCATTAGAGGTGGTAGAAAACCTTCAGTCTATTGAAGACGAAGGCGAGATATATGAATCAATGGAAGAAATTTGGCCTGATTATCCTACTGACGAAGATTATCTTTGGAATGAGGACGAATATTAGAAAATAAATCAAAGAAAAAAGTCTCAATCTGAGGCTTTTTTTTTGGTTAAACATAAGAATGAAAATAATTCAGTAACAAAAACTATTATGAGTTTTATAAACAGCATTTTAAAAGCCTTTGTCGGGGACAAATCCGAGAAAGATGTTAAGGCGTTACAGCCTTATCTTAAAAAAATAAAATCGTTTGAAAGCACTTTAATCACTTTATCACATGATGATTTAAGAGCGAGAACGTATTACTTTAAAAATCAAATCAAAGAAGCACGTACTGCTGTTGACGACAAAATAAAATCGTTAAAAGATGAAGTAGAAGCTACAGAAGATATTGATAAAAGAGAAGATCTTTATGAGAAAATCGATGCTCTTGAAAAAGAAGCTTACGACATCTCTGAGAAAACGTTATTAGAAATTCTTCCTGAAGCTTTTGCAGTAGTAAAAGAAACAGCAAGACGTTTTAAAGACAACTCTCAAATAGCTGTTACTGCAACGGAGCAAGACAGAGTTTTTGCTGGTATCAAACCTTACGTTTCTATTGAAGGCGAGCAATCTGTTTGGCAAAACCAATGGAATGCTGCTGGTAAATCTATCACTTGGGATATGATTCACTACGACGTACAGTTGATTGGTGGTATGGTATTGCACCAAGGTAAAGTAGCAGAGATGCAAACGGGAGAGGGAAAAACATTGGTTGCAACCCTACCGATGTATTTGAATGCCTTGACAGGAAACGGAGTACACCTAGTAACCGTGAATGACTACTTAGCAAAACGTGATAGTACCTGGAAAGCACCACTTTTCGAATTCCACGGTATGACTGTTGATTGTATTGACAATCACCAACCAAGCTCAGAAGGAAGAAAAGCAGCTTACAACGCTGATATTACTTATGGTACCAATAACGAATTTGGTTTTGACTATCTAAGAGATAACATGACGCACTCGCCAGAAGATTTGGTACAACGCAAACACAACTTTGCAATTGTCGATGAGGTCGATTCTGTTTTGATTGATGATGCTAGAACACCATTGATTATTTCTGGACCAGTTCCTCAAGGAGACCGTCATGAATTTAATGAACTAAAACCAAAAATCGAAAATCTAGTTAACTTACAACGTCAATTAGCGAATGGATTTTTGTCTGAGGCTAAAAAATTAATCAAAGAAGGAAATACCAAAGAAGGTGGTATTGTCTTGTTGAGAGCTTACAGAAGTTTGCCAAGAAACAAAGCGTTGATCAAATTCTTAAGTGAAGAAGGTATCAAGCAATTGCTTCAAAAAACAGAGAATACGCATATGCAGGATAACAACCGCGAAATGCATAAGATTGATGAAGCGTTGTATTTTGTTATCGAAGAAAAAAACAATCAAGTAGAATTGACAGATAACGGTATTAAGTACCTATCTGGCGATACAGATGCTGATTTCTTTGTACTTCCAGATATTGGGACAGAGATCGCAGCTATCGAAAAGAAAAATCTTGATAAAGATGCTGAAGCAGAAGAAAAAGAAAGATTATTCCAAGATTTCAGTATCAAAAGTGAACGTATCCATACTTTAACACAATTGTTAAAGGCTTACTCTTTATTCGAAAAAGATGTAGAGTACGTGATCATGGACAATAAAATTATGATTGTCGATGAGCAAACAGGTCGTATCATGGATGGTCGTCGTTATTCTGACGGACTACACCAAGCGATTGAAGCCAAAGAGAATGTAAAAATCGAAGCTGCTACTCAAACTTTTGCAACGGTAACTTTGCAAAACTATTTCAGAATGTACAACAAATTAGGTGGTATGACTGGAACAGCGGTTACTGAGGCTGGAGAGCTATGGGAAATCTATAAATTGGATGTGGTGGAGATTCCAACCAACAGACCAATGGCACGTCAAGACAAAGAAGATTTCATCTACAAAACAACACGTGAAAAATTCAATGCTGTTATTGAAGATGTAACCGAATTATCAAAAGCAGGTCGTCCGGTACTTATTGGTACTACCTCTGTTGAAATCTCTGAATTGTTAAGCCGTATGCTTAAAATGAGAGGCGTTACGCATAATGTATTGAATGCCAAAATGCACAAGCAAGAGGCACAAATCGTTGAGGATGCAGGTAAACCAGGAGTTGTAACGATCGCAACCAACATGGCAGGTCGTGGAACGGATATCAAATTATCTGCTGAAGTAAAAGCAGCAGGTGGATTGGCCATCGTAGGTACAGAGCGTCACGATTCACGTCGTGTTGACCGCCAGTTACGTGGTCGTGCAGGACGTCAAGGAGATGTGGGAAGTTCACAATTCTACGTTTCGCTAGAAGACAACTTGATGCGTTTGTTTGGATCTGAAAGAGTAGCAAAAGTAATGGACAGAATGGGTCTAGAAGAAGGAGAAGTAATCCAACATTCTATGATGACGAAGTCTATTGAGCGCGCTCAGAAAAAAGTAGAAGAAAATAACTTTGGTGTACGTAAGCGTTTACTTGAGTATGATGATGTAATGAACGCACAACGTGAAGTAGTGTACAAACGTCGTCGTCATGCTTTGTTTGGAGAACGTTTAAAACTAGACATCGCAAACATGTTATACGACACTTGCGAACTTGTAGTACAAAGCAGTAAAGCAACCAATGACTTCAAAGCATTTGAATTTGATACCATTCGTTACTTCTCTATCACGTCACCAGTTTCAGAAGCAGATTTCACAAGAATACCTGAGTCAGAATTAACAGGGAAACTTTACAAAGAAGCCTTAAAATATTACAACGAAAAAACAGAACGTTCTGCTAGAGAAGCTTTCCCTATCATAGCGAATGTTTACGAAGATGTAAGCAATCAATTTGAGCGTATTGTCGTTCCGTTTACAGATGGTGTAAAATCATTGAACGTAGTTACAGACCTTAAAAAAGCGTACGAATCACAAGGAAAACAATTGGTAGCTGATTTTGAGAAAAACATCACCCTAGCAATTGTTGACGAAGCTTGGAAAAAACATTTGCGCAAAATGGATGAATTGAAACAATCTGTTCAATTGGCCGTTCACGAGCAAAAAGATCCATTGCTTATCTACAAATTTGAAGCTTTCAACTTGTTCAGCAGCATGCTTAACGGAATCAACAAAGAGGTTATATCTTTCTTATTCAAAGGAGATTTACCACAGCAATCGGCTCCAGAAATCATTCATGAAGCAAAAGAATTACCACGTCCGAAAGAGAATTTAAAAACTCAAAAGGACGAAATCGTTTCTAGCGAAGCTGCCAACCGTGAGGCTGGGGAAACGCAACAACGTCAGGTAACAGAAACTGTAGTACGCGATATGCCAAAAATCAATCGCAACGATACAGTTACTGTTCAAAATGTTGCCAGCGGACAAACACAAGAAATGAAATTCAAAAAAGCCGAAAGCTTAATCGCCACAGGTCAATGGGTTGTTGTAAAATAATCCACTTATTAATTATTGCAAATCCCCAATTACGAAAGTAGTTGGGGATTTTTTTTGCTTTTTTTTGAAGCAGAAAGATTGGTTTTCAATACAGCTTCCCTCCCGCTCCTGAGGCTTCGAGACGTAGCAATATTTTATTCCGAGATCACTCCACAAGAGAATTTCTCCCGACAGTTCGGGACTATTGGGCTATGCTAAAATATTTATTTTGTGTAATTACGGTTTTCCGTAATATAGGATTGAAGAAAGGAATTAGATTTACAATTAGATAATTAATTAAACTAAGATTATTCTGAATATTATTATATATTTGGGAAAGAAACGAAGCAGAACAAACATTCGTAAATATGCTCGATTTTGGGTGGGTATGCGAAGGTTTCTTTCGCATATATACGAGTTAGCGGATAGACTACCAAAAATGCAGAAAAAAACTATAAGTGAAAGAAAATAATCGAAAGAAAATTTCAAGATATGATGAACTTCAACTTTTTGCAGAAGTAGACGGAGTGTGTCCAAATTGTCCAACAATTTTGATTGGTGACAAAGTTGGAAAAAAAAGAAAAGATTATGAAATTGCACATATTTATCCTTTAAATCCTAAAGCAGATGAATTTGAAATTCTGAAAAACCAAGAAATTTTAAATGAAGATTTAAATCACATACATAATTTAATCTGTTTATGTTTAAAATGTCATAATGAATTCGATAATCCAAGAACTCTTGAAGAATACCTAAATTTAGTAAAAAAGAAAAAAGACTTAATCAGACTCACAAAAGAAAAATCAATTTGGATAAATTCAAATATAGAAAATGAAATTTTTCAAATAATTGATTTTTTAGCAAATGAAGATTTTGACTTTAACCAAGAAGATATTTTAAATTACAATCCAAAAACAATTGACGAAAAAACAAACTCGACAATTACAAAACTTGTAAAAAGAAAAATACATAAAAACATTCAAGATTACTTTAATCAAGTAAAATCAAAATTTAGAGAATTGGATACCCTTCAACCAGGTACAACGGAAACAATTTCCATTCAGATAAAGCAACATTATTTATTACTTAAAAAGCATAACTCAGAAAAAAATCAGAAAGAAATATTTGACGCAATGATTGAGTGGTTAAATAAACGAACTAATAATCAATCATATGAATCGTCAGAAATAATAATTTCTTATTTCATACAGAACTGTGAAATCTTCGAATAATATGATATATCCAAATAAACATATCCAATTTGAAGAATCAATTATATATAAAATGATTTTTCTTTTAGAAGCTCAAGAGTACTCTGAAATATCTATTACTGAACTTTTTACAAACACAATATCAAAATTTCAAAATGCAGATGAATTTATATACTCATTAGATGTATTATATATTTTAGATGAAATTGAAATAGACTTTGAAAACGAAATTATAAAATATGTTAAAAGAAATTAAATCAGAACAATTCATTGAAAATCCAATAAAATTTTCAAAAGGTTTAAATGCAGTTTTAGGTGATGATATTTCAACAAATTCAATTGGAAAATCAACACTCTTAATGATTGTTGATTTTGCTTTTGGCGGTAAATCCTTTTTAACAAATGATTCAGGTGTTATAAAACAACTTGGTCACCAAATATTTTCGTTTAAATTTGAATTTGAAAAAGAAAATCATTACTTCAAAAGAAGTACTGAAAACCCCGAAATTGTTTCATTTTGTGATAGTGAATATAACACTCTAACAGAAAATACAGTTGAAGTTTTTACAAAAACACTTAAAGAAAAATATAATATTATTAATCCGTTTTTATCTTTTAGACAAATCGTTAGTAATTTTTCAAGAATATGGGGCAAAGATAATTACAATGTAGATAAACCATTGCAAGCTTTTACTAAAGAACCCGAATCAACAGCAGTAACTAATTTAATAAAACTCTTTGATTTATACGAGGCAATAGTTAAAACTGAAGCACAAATTAAGGAACATGGTGAATCGAAGAAAGTACTCGCAGGCATCCACAAAAAAAACTATGTTGAGAAAATAACAAAAACAGATTTTAAAAAAAATGAAATTGAATTAAGACGCATACAAGATGATATAACAAACATTAAAGATAATCTATTACAATATACTTTAAATATTGAGGAATTAACAAGTAAAGAAATGATAGAATTGAAAACTGAAAAAAGTAAATTTTTGCAATTACAATCAGTTAATCAAAATAAAATTCGCCGCTTACAATTAAATCTTGAGCAAAGAAGTGTAAAAAGTAAATATTTTAATAAACTCTCAAGTTTTTTTGAAAATACAAACGAAGCTAAAATTGAAGAAATAGAATCTTTTCATAATAAAATCGGTACAATTCTAAAAAGAGAATTAAATAATGCAAAGAAAATACTTGAAGAAGAAAATCATATTATAGAAGAGGAAATCTCTAAAATCGATTTAAAAATATCAAGTTTACTTGAAAATGTAAAAAGTCCAAAGTTTATCGTTGAGAAAATTTATGATTTAACAATTGAATCAAATAAAATATCTACAGTAAATAAATTTTACACTGAAAAAGAACAAGTAACAAGCGATTTAAAACAATTGAATTTAGATTTAGAAGATAAAATTACTGGCATTCTGAAAAACATTGAAGAGCAAATTAATACAGAACTAATTACAATCAATAAAGAAATACATATTGGAAATAAGAAAACTCCGAAAATAATATTAAATAAACGATCATATACATTCGACCATCAAAATAATACAGGTACAGGAAAATCATTTTCTGATTTAATTGAATTTGATTTAGTGGTTTTAAAATTAACTTGTTTACCGTTTTTAATTCACGATTCAGTAGTATTTAAAAATATTGAAGATTCAGCGGTTGATAAAATTATTGAGCAATATTCAACCGAACAAAAACAGATTTTCGTTTCGTTAGACGGAATAATTAAATACAGTGAAAAATCTATTGAAATTTTAACAAATAAGAAAGTAATCCAACTAAATGATTCAAGAAAATTATTTAATCAAGATTGGAGATAACCGTTATAAATAAAAGTCCATCCGCTAACCGCTGTTTTGATATAGCTGGAATGTAGTGGAATTATCGTTCCGCATCAAGTTTTCGTTAAGCCGAAAATTGAGCGGTTACGAACTTCCAGCCATCGCAAAGTGGCATAAAGTTGGCTTACAGATATGGAATATTTGGTCTACACTGTAGTTAAGACAAGTTTTTTAAATAAAAAAACACCTAATAATTTGAAAACTAAATAAATGAAATTAAAAAAGAATTAAATTCCGTTTAAGCGGCCTAATACAACCTTATGGCATATCAATCATATCTAGTCGAGCGTTTTGAAACGACTCATGAAAATATTTTTTTTAGAGATTTAAATAACCGATTTGAAGAAGCATACGCTACTATAGCTGGCAATCACGTTTTTATTGGAAATATTAGTGTTGGAGGTCATGCATTAGATGCTGTCTTCATTAAGAATGGAGCTTTAATCGTAATTGATTTTAAAGATTACGAAGGACAATTAACCTTTTCTGAAAACGGTCCTTGGAAAATAAAAAAAAATAATGATTTTATTTTTGTAGCAGGTGGTGCCATTGCAAGAAATCCATTTCAACAGGTAAAAGCATATCGTTATTCGTTATTCTTGCTTTTGTCTGACAAGGAAGGTACTATTTTAGAACCAAATCATAAAGTAGAATGGAGCCACACTAATTCAATTGTTTTATTTCACAGAGAAATTCAATTTGACAATAACGAAATTCCCGCCAAGATCCAACGATTTTTTCATATCACAGATGCAAATAATGTCATTGGAAGAATTAATGATTTACATTCCAGTAAATTAAATTTGACGGATATAGAAATCAATAATATATTAAAGCTTTTAAATATTGACGACAGTTCCTCATACAATGCAAAAGCGGTTATAGATGAAGCTTTGTCTAATATCAATATTGTGCCTGCTAGATTGGAAAGAATTAAACAATTAATTCCTAACGTTACAAATGCTTCAGAGGAGATAAAAGCCATGGCTTTTTACAGTACGATGATCTCTATTGAGCGTATTAATGAGTCCTCGGTAAGTGATGTATGCTCTTATCCAATGGAATGGAAAAACTGGACAAATGAGCAATATTTTGTAAATATTGAAAGTCACGAACAATTTCATCAAATTTTTCGAAACAACCAGTCGCAAAGATTTCCCAAGAATCTATTTTTGAGTATCAATGTAATGATGAACGGTACCATTGTTCCTCTTTTTTATACCATTATAGTAAATTCCGATGTAACGAATCTAAAAAGCGTCGATGTTAATTTCGATGACTTTGTTTTATATAGAAAAATACTGAATGAGCTAAATCTGACTGAAGATACCATTGAAGAAATTGCAGCATTGGTAGTTAATAATAACACGGTACAAGATAAAATCACAGCCGTTAGTAACTATTTAGACACGCCTTTAATCCTAACAGAGACTATTTCACTAGGTTTAAGTTCTGAAAGTATATTTACCGCTCAATTGCAATCAGAACTAAATCAGTTTGTAAAAGGAAGCATACCCGTTTCAGGAACTTTATTTGAGAGTTTTGTAACTGGGAAAAAGCTACCAGCTACAACAATGATTCCCGAAGAAAAATTAATTCAGGTTACACCTCTAAACAAATTTCAAAAGAAAGCCGTAGCCCTCAGTTTTCAACAACCACTTACGGTAATTACTGGGCCACCTGGTACAGGAAAAAGTCAGGTAGTAGCAAATATTCTGGCAAATGCAGCTATTGCGGGGAAGAAAGTACTTTTTGCGAGTAAAAATAATCAAGCAGTTGATAATGTGTATAAACGACTAAATGAATTACTTGATACCAAGTATTTTTTAAGATTAGGAACAACGGAACATATTAAGGAAGCTACAAAAGCTATAGAAAATGTAATTGAAAATAATAGACAAAAAAACTTTCCGAATCTAGCCACTGAGCTTGTTACTAGCAAACAAAATTACCTTCAGCAATTAAGTACTTTAAGTTTTTTGCAAGCAGAAATAGAAGCCATCGAAGTCTTAACTAAAAAGGAAGTAGAACTTTCAGACGTATTAAGTAATCTTAATGAGGAAAAAGAAATTTGGCTGAAAAGTGTACCTAATGAGATTAAAGAGTTGTTTATTGCAAATGCATTACAAATAGAGATAAAAAACAGCGATATCAATGATTTAAGAAACGGACTTAAAAGCGGTTTAAATGGAGGGATTACGGGTTTTATTTTTAAAATATTTAAGCAAAAAAAACTTACTCAAAAAGTTAAAGACTTGAACGAAGATTTAAAACAAGATATTCAAAAATATGTAGATGAAGAGGCTCCCTATTTTGCTAATGATGTTAAAGTTGCCCAAGGACTCTTATCAAATATCAATTTTATTCAGGAACTGGCTAAGACTCAAACGGATGTTCAAAAAACCAATGATAATCATAATATAAATATTTCCCAAGCTTTATCCAACTTACAACAAACTAAGAAGCGTTTAAAACACTGTATAGCAGAAAAGAAAAATAATGAAGCCAGAATACTTGAGATAGAAAACCAACTACCCCAATTAGGTAGAGAATATTTGAAATACACTATTAATGAATCTAATCGATTAGCAATGATCGAATATTTGCAAGAATACAAGGAAACAATCAATAATAATATTCCATGGAAGGTAGATGAAAAAAATAATTTCGCTAAGGTTTCCAATGAGTTTACCAGTGTTTTCAAAGCTATTTCTTTAACTTCATTAACCGTCAAGAAAGCATTTCTATTACAAGAAGAGTTATTTGATTTGGTTGTAATTGATGAAGCATCCCAATGCGATGTAGCCTCAGCACTACCATTGTTATATAGAGCCAAAAGCGCAGTTATTATTGGTGATCCATTACAATTACCACACATAACTTCTGTTGCCAAACATGAGCAAGATTTTGTTTTAGAAAAATTAGGCCTAGATAAGGCTATACTAAATTATGTAAACAATTCCCTGTTTAATCATGCCGATAGTCTTGGAATACGCTCTGGTTTAAAGTCTGCATTTCTCGAAGAACATTTCCGCTGCCATCCAGATATTATCAATTTTAGTAACAAATACTATTATCTGCCAAAAGCAGGTCACGAACTGGATATAAAAACTACTAAAGAACAATTTATATTTGGAAATCCCGGCATGAATTGGGTCCATACTATAGGGCAACTAGATACCACTAAAAATGTAAATGCATTAGAAGTCGAAAACTGCATCAGTCTAGTGAAAAAGTTGCGGGAAGAAAACCCTAAAGCAAGTATCGGAATTATTACGCCTTTCAAACACCAAAAAGAGGCAATTATTAGAGAACTTAATAGAGTACCTAATACTCAAGACATCCTTTGTGATACTGTACATAAATTTCAAGGAGACGAAAAAGACATTATCCTCTTTAGCCTTGTAGTAAGCACCAATGCTAGACCTAGCTTAATTAATTTTATAAACTTATTGTCGCCTTACATTATCAATGTAGCCGTTACAAGAGCTCGTAGTGCTTTGTATATTATTGGAAACAAAAGATTTTGCAAATCATTACAAGACAACCAACGAGGAAAATCATTATTGTCTAACTTAGCCTATTATGCAGATACTGTAGCCAATAAAAACTAAATTTATGGGATTATTAGACCTTTGGAACAAACCAAACGACAACATCGAAGCATTAATCACACGAGCGATCAACGAAAATAAAACAATAAGAATAAGTTATCAAAATAATGATGGTGAGGCTAGCGTACGCACCCTGAGCCAAATACGATTTAATAATGAATTTCAAAATGATGGTTTTTTTAATGCCCACATAAAGGCCTTTTGTCATCTAAGACAAGAAGAACGAACTTTTAAAATTAGCCGAATTATAAAGGCTGAAATTATTTAAAAAATGAATAAATTGTAAATACGCACAGCGATGAATCATAATTCGACCGCGCAGTTTTGCCCCCGCTGGCTTGAGCGTACGCTAGCGCAAGCGTCCCGCTCGTGCCTACAAAGTAATTTAATAATAATCGAATGAGTACAAAATAGAATTTTGGAGAAAAAACAGGAGCTTATTTTGTAAGTTCTGAACCCAATCGCTCATACATACACAAACGTTAGCACAGCTATTTATCTGTAGCTTTAACAGTGAAGAATTGTATGCAAATTAAAAAAAATAAGATATTTAGATAAGTTAGCCGACGAACTTAACAAAGGATAAAAGTTTTACATGACTTTGAGGAGTTCTTAATGAAACTTTCCACTCTCATAAAAATAAAAAAAATGACAAATGAAATAAAATTCATTTGCCATTTTTTTATGTGGAATATCCACTTTATACAAAAGCTTGTAATTCGTTTTTCAATTATCGGGATTTTAGTATTCTAGAACTCTGGCTTTAAGGAAGAGCCATTCCCGGCATTTAAAATTTATTTTGAACTTTTTGCAGTAGTAAAGCCTTTACCTGAATGATCTACATCGAAATCGTAAACAACAACTTCACCATAATTATTTGGGTCACCCGTTAGGTCACCTTCATCGGTCGGATTACTTTGCGTATAATTTCCCACTTTAAAATAAGATTTATCATAATTTTTGTCCATCACAAAATCATTATTTCCGTCCTTAATTAAATAACGTTCAGCAGTTCCGTTTTTGTAAGCTGACAAAAGTTTTCCATCTTCGGAATAATAACAATAATGTTTTCCGTCAACTATCTTGAAAATAACCTCATGAACAGTGCCCAGAACATAATCAGATTTGATCATTACATTGGGATGTAATTTACCTCCATTAAAACATAGAAATAATTTTTTTCCTTCTAATCGCATGACCATGGCATCATCGATACCAGCAGCTTTATCACCATGAATCTGGGTGGCGACAAGTTGTGGATGCTTTAATGGTAAATGAGTAATAGCTTGTTTTACATAAATTTGGTGCGTCCCATCTGTAGTCCAAAATATATTTTCTTTACCATCGGCTGTTTTTTCTCTCAATTCAGATCGAATGTTTCTAGTATTTGGTGTGGTACCATTGTCACTTCTGATAGGAACACGAAAAGTGATTGCGTTTTTATCTTTATTTACAAAATAAAATTCGTTACTGGGTTCGTTACAAATAGTATTTACATTTTTACCTGTAGGATATGTAATATACCACTGTTTGCAATTTCGGATTAAATCTGCAGGAACCTGAGCTACTGCCGATTGTGTGAGACATAGTAACAGAATACTTAAAGATAAAAAGAGATGAATATTATAATTTTTGTTTTTCATTTTGAATAAATTTGGTAAATTAATAGTATAGAAAAGTTTTTTACATACTGGTTAACCAATATGGCAAAGACAAATCTACTACTATAAATGGAACAAAAAAAACATTGGTTAACCAATTTTGTAGTTTTGAATTGAAATAATTCAGCATTGATAATTATACTGCCTCAATCGCTCGAATAGGAACAAACATTAGCCCTAATATTTATCTGTGACCGAAATAGTGATGAGATAAATTATAGAAAAGGCAGACTAAACTACTCTGAATTATCTATTCCCATAAAAAAGACTTCGACTCCCAAAGTTTCGGGACAGTTGGACAAATAGTATTCGATAAAAAATATTGCTTTAAAGCAGTCCGTCAGTCTGAGCCTGTCGAAGACCCTTCCTACATTTATCTTTTTAATTAAATGACTTCAATTCCCGAAATAGCGGGACAGTCGGATAACAGTATCATAAAAAAAGTCATATGATTCAATGCAATCCGTCAGTCTGAGCCTGTCGAAGACCCTTCCTAATATTTACCTTTTTACTTAAATGACTTCAAATCCCGAAATAGCGTGACAGTCGAATAACAGTTTCTTGAAAAAAGTCATATGATTCAATGCAGTCCGTCAGTCTGAGCCTGTCGAAGACCTTTCCTATTTACCTTTTTACTTAAATGATTTCGACTCCAGAAATACCGGGACAGTCGAATAACAGTTTCTTGAAAAAAGTCATATGATTCAATACAGTCCGTCAGTCTGAGCCTGTCGAAGACCTTTCCTCTATTGAACTCTCCACTAAAAATGACTTCGACTCCAGAAATATCGGGTTACAGGACAAAATAAGCGATAGATTGTCAACTATAAAAAGCGCATAATTTATTTCTAGAGCATTAATCAATACGGAAACATTTGAAAATGTACATTGTCATTTTAAAACAATAACGAGTGCTAAAGTCACAAAATTTCTACTATTTACTCTTCTCATTTCTTAGAAATAAATTATCTTGGTCGAATTATTATTAATTACAAATAAATATAAAATGGAAAGATTTAGTGAAAAATACATCAGTACCAAAGACATGGAATGGGAAGTACTTGGTGGCGGTGTATCTAGAAAATTTTTAGGGTACGATAACCAAATCATGATGGTAAAAGTGAAGTTTGACAAAGGTGCTTTGGGAGCTCCACACCAACACTTTCATACACAAGCTACTTTTTGCGTTTCAGGTAAATTTGAATTTGAAATTGATGGAGAAAAGAAAATTGTAGAAGCTGGAGATGGTGTTTATATTGAGCCTAACTTATTGCACAGTGCCGTATGTTTGGAAGAAGGAATGCTTATTGACACTTTTAGCCCAGTAAGAGAAGATTTCTTAAGTGGTGGTGGTGTTTCTTATTTTGGAGACAAAGAATAATACAAAACTGCAGATCATTTTCTGTTTGCAATAGTACGCCAATACGGTGACACAATCACTTGCTCGAACAGTAGTTCGTTTAATAGCATACTATTGAAAAATTACACAAACAACTTACACGCTACTAAAAAAATTTAGACCGCGCTCGACCTGACAAATCGTTCTTTAACACGATACTATTGTCAATTCGAGCGCAGTCATTTTAACTTATCTCCTGCTAGATATTTTCGATCTTTGCTAACTATAAATTGACCACATTACCACTACCCTACGCGACATTTTTGCTGAACTTCGATTGTGTACATGTTCAATTTCATTCAACTTATTGGTAAGCAAATTTATCAGTAGCGGCAGAATTTAAAAAGGTAATCTGAATCACTTTCGAACAAAATTGCGGTAAACTCCTTTATTAATACAACGATAAATCTTTGTTAAGTCAATTCCTTTCCGACTATTTTGGCTAACTTTAAAAGATAGAAATGAATTGTATACTAGTATTGCAATCGCAATCTGTTATTTTATAACTGCTTAGTTCTAGTTATTTAAAATTGTAACCGATTTATTTCTTAACTTGTAAGGTGTTTAAGAAGTATTTGTCATTTTCGATTTCGATTAATAAGATGAAGAGTGGCGAATTCTATAATTACAAATGAATATTAACATATTAAAAAACTATAGAAAATTAAGTAATAATAGTTTTTGACTATGTTGTAATAAAATATGAAGATTGTTATCCCCAACTTTCCCCAAACAATAAAGGTAAGTTTGTAAAAGAAAAAAAAACTAAATCTATAAAATTTTTAATATGGAAAATAATAATAATGCAGACCCATCAAACTCTCCAGGTAAATGTCCAGTAAACCACGGACAAGCTCCATTGAATGAAGGTGCTACAATTGTTGAAGGGAATCACGAATCAGTTTCTTCAGGTAAATGCCCTGTTATGCACGGTGGAAACACGGCATCAAAATCAAACGTAATGTCATGGTGGCCTAATGCGCTGAACCTTGATATCTTGCACCAACACGATACAAAAACAAACCCGCTAGGTCAAACCTTTAATTACCAAGAAGAATTAAAAAAACTAGACATTCCCGCTTTGAAAAAAGACATGCATGCACTTATGACAGACAGTCAAGATTGGTGGCCTGCAGATTGGGGTCATTATGGTGGATTGATGATACGTCTTACTTGGCACTCTGCTGGATCATACCGTACTTCTGACGGACGTGGTGGTGCTGGATCGGGAAACCAACGTTTTGCCCCTTTGAACTCTTGGCCTGATAACGTAAGTTTGGACAAAGCGAGAAGATTATTATGGCCTATTAAGAAAAAATACGGAAATAAAGTAAGCTGGGCCGATTTGATTGCGCTTGCAGGTACCATCGCTTATGAAGATATGGGATTGAAAACCTATGGTTTTGGTTTTGGACGTGAAGACATTTGGAGCCCAGAAACAGATACCTATTGGGGAGCCGAAAAAGAATGGCTAGCACCAAGTGACGAGCGTTACGACAATGTTGACGACCCAAAAACAATGGAAAACCCACTGGCAGCTGTACAAATGGGATTGATCTATGTGAATCCAGAAGGAGTAAACGGGAAACAAGACCCAATGAAAACGGCCGCACAAATACGTGAAACTTTTGCTCGTATGGCAATGAATGACGAAGAAACAGTAGCCTTAACTGCTGGTGGACATACCGTGGGTAAAACACACGGAAACGGTGATGCAAGCCTACTAGGTGATGATCCCGAAACAGCAGGTGTGGAAGAGCAAGGCTTGGGATGGAAAAATCCTAGCAACTCAGGTGTAGGGCGCTATACCGTAACCAGCGGACTAGAAGGTGCTTGGACAACAAACCCAACCAAATGGGACAACGGATTCTTTCAAATGCTTTTCAACCACGAATGGGAACCACGCAAAAGCCCAGCAGGCGCTTGGCAATGGGAACCAGTAAGCATCAAAGACGAAGACAGACCAGTAGATGTAGAAGACCCAAGTATCCGTCACAACCCTATGATGACCGATGCCGATATGGCCATGAAAGTGGACCCAATCTACAAAGAGATTTCGTTAAAATTCATGAACGATCAAGCCTATTTCTCAGAAACTTTTGCGCGCGCTTGGTTCAAACTTACACATAGAGATATGGGGCCAAAAGCAAACTATTTTGGACCTGATGTACCACAAGAAGAATTAATCTGGCAAGATGTCGTTCCTGCAGGAAAAGCAGATTATGATGTTACAGCTGTAAAAAATAAAATCGCCGCGGCCAACTTAACGATTCCGCAAATGGTGAACACCGCTTGGGATAGCGCACGTACCTACAGAGGATCTGATATGCGCGGTGGTGCTAATGGTGCCCGCATACGACTAGCACCTCAAAAAGACTGGGAAGGAAACGAACCACAACGTTTGAGTTACGTACTTTCTGTTCTTGAACCTATCGCAGCAGAATTCGGAATCAGTGTTGCTGATACGATTGTACTTGCTGGGAATTTAGGAGTAGAACAAGCCGCTGCAGCAGCAGGTGTGCCTGTAACGGTTCCGTTTTCAACAGGTCGTGGAGACGCCACAGCCGAAATGACAGATGTTGAATCATTTGAACCATTAGAGCCTTTGGCAGATGGATACCGTAATTACAGTAAGAAAGATTATGTGGTTAGCGCCGAAGAATTGATGCTAGACCGTACCCAATTAATGGGCTTAACCGCACCAGAAATGACAGTGCTTGTTGGAGGTATGAGAGTGCTAGGAACAAATTATGGTAATACCAAACATGGTGTTTTCACCAATGCTGTGGGTTCATTGACCAATGATTTCTTTATCAACCTAACCGATATGAGAAACAGCTGGAAACCAACAACAAAAGGACTTTATGATATTTGCGATCGCAGAACAGGCGAAGTAAAATGGACCGCAACCCGCATGGATTTGGTTTTTGGATCCAATTCAGTTTTACGCTCGTACTCTGAGGTATATGCACAAGACGACAGCAAAGAGAAATTTGTTGCTGATTTTGTAAAAGCATGGGCCAAAGTAATGAACGCCGACCGTTTTGACTTAAAATAATCATACCCATTTTTTAACAATATCCTCAATTACCTAGTAGTTGGGGATATTTTTTTTTCAGCTAATTCTGCTGCTCGTAGTTTGGGACTCTACTGGCTATGACGTAAACCACCAGAAATACCTTTTACCACAAACTATACTTTCAAAACTATTATATTCTTTCCTTCTCTCTATAATATTTTGTATTTTCGTCTTTATATAAATTTTGTTCATCAAATCGCAAACAACCCATAAAATTTTAAACAACATGGAAAAGTATTTACGTCAATTGATTTCGATCGTTTTTGAAGATAAAAAAGAAATTTTCACAGGTTTTTTAATTGACTATACTGAAGATTGGATTTTGATCAAAAATAATCCTTATGATTTTATCATTGATGGTTACACGATCTTAAGAAACAAAAATGTAAAATCAATAAGCCAAGATGAAGATTATGAATTCACCGAGCGCGTCATCAAATTAAAAGGCTTAAAAACGAGTGCCGAAGAAATTATACCATTGACTAACTTGCAAACTATTCTCGAATTTTTAGCAAAAAAACAGGGTATATTTCAAATTGCAAAAAGATCAGACAAAGCCGTTTATCTCGGTAAACTTTTGGATGTTAATGAAAAAGAGGCAATCATCGACTTCTTAGGACCCGAAGGCACGTTTGAAGGCGAAATGCCATTTAAACTTTCTAAAATCAGAGTCATAGAATTTGACACCGATTATATCAACTCTTTAAAATTGGTAATTGAAGAAAATAGAAAAGTATAATTACTGTAACAGCCATGGCTCATTCTATTTTCAGCGAGTTAAAAAAGAGTAAAAAGAAGCTTGCAAATATGTAGATAGATCACCATAATATAATCATTTTTTATATATTTGCTCGATCTTAAATTTCACCAATTGAAACTTTTTTTTGCGACTTTACTATCATTGATTATATTCCTTCCTTCTTTGGGAAGTGTTGTAATTTATGCGCAATTTAAAATGGCTCAAGATCAAATTTCTAAAACTATTTGTGTACAAAGAGACAACATCAATAACAGTTGTAATGGTCGTTGCGAACTTTTGAAGAGTTTAAAGAAATATGATGAAAACGAAAAGAGAATGAACAATAGTAATCTTAATGAAAAAGCAGCATTAGTTTACACTGCAAATACAGTAGATTATCAAGTTCACACTTCCTACATCTCACAAAGAAAGCCAAAGGTTTTCGTAAGTTTCACCAAAAAAACAAAAGCAATCGTTTTTGCACTTTTTCGCCCTCCCCTCGTTTAAATTATAATAGTACTCTAGCTGTTTGATTACGGCTATTTTCTTTTGGCCTTAAGCCAAAGGCAGTCACTAATATTATAATTTATTCCAATTAAAATGTACAAATTCGTCACAATCCTAATAATATTAGGACAATTCACCTATGCCCAAAATACTCAAAAACAAGACACTACATCAACTTCATTAGAAGATGTGTTCATTACAGCAAACAGAACCAAAACCTTACGTAAAGAAACGCCAGTTGCTATTAGCAAAATTACTGCCAAAACAATTGATGAAACAAAAGCGTCTGCTTTATATGAAATCGCCAATAAAACACCAGGCGTAGTTATGGTGAATCTTGGCAATGAGCAACATGCCATGTCCATTCGCCAGCCCATCTCCTACTCTAGCTACTATTTATACCTCGAAGATGGTTTGCCTATTCGCCCACTCGGAATCTTTAATCACAATGCTTTACTAGAGATCAATCAATTCAATTTGCAAAGTATCGAAATTGTAAAAGGTCCCGTCTCCTCTCTGTACGGTCCTGAAGCCATTGGAGGGACAATAAATTTGATTTCGCAAAAACCATCTTACTACCCTGAATTTAAATTTGGTATTCAAGCCGATCAATGGGGGTACAAGAGAATCCAAGCAGCTGGAGGAGCCACCCTTGGCAAAATTGGTTTTCACGTTGCAGGTATTTCTAGCCTACAAGAAAATTCATGGTTGGCAAATTCCGATTATACAAAAGACAATTTGAATGTACGAGTAGATTATGCAATCACTGACCATACCCGACTGATTAGCAATACTATGGTTGGTAACTATTATTCTGACATGAGTAGTAGTTTGAACGAAGCAGATTTCTACAGTCGAAACTACACTAGTACATCTGATTTTACTTATCGAAAGTCCGAAGCTTTACGCACTCGCTTAACACTAGAACACGATTGGAATTCGAAGTCCAGTACATCATTTACAGCTTATCATCGTGATAACAAATTGGGACAAAACCCTTCTTATTCTATCATTTGGAGTCAAACAAATAATCCTACTACTGCAACTGGACAAATTAACTCTAGCAATTTTAAGAGCTATGGTGGCGTTGCGCAACACACTCAAAAATTTGATTTTTGGAGGACAACAATGGTCAGTGGCGCTTCATTTGACTTTTCGCCTGTTACCTACTGGGCATATCTAATCAATCTTTCGGCTACTTTAAATGACGGAGAAGTTGGCAAGCAAACCGTAAGTAAATATGAGATTGTTGCTGAACATCCTGAAACTAAATTAGTAGATTATTCGTCTGATGTTTACAATACAGCTTTCTTTAATCAAGTTAGTTTCAGCCCCATTGAAGAATTGGTAGTAACAATCGGAGGTCGTTATGACAACATGAAATTGGATTATCAAAATGCGATCAATCTTTCTACTGGAGAGAAAACTTATGATAAGTTTACCTTTAAAGCAGGAGCAAATTTCAACCCTTATAAAGAAGCTGGATTTTACGGAAATTATTCGCAAGGATTTGCACCTCCTGGAATCACTTCTATTTTTCGACTTAAAACGGGTACTGGTGGAACCACTGGAGTTCCTGCTGACTTTTATTACAACCTTGAACCAGCCACTTTTGAAAACTATGAAGTCGGCGGATGGCTTTCTTTATTCGAAAACAAATTAAATTTTGACTATGCACTCTATTATATGGTAGGTACGAATGAGCAATTAAGTGTCAAATTAGAAGACAATTCAACCGATTACCGTTCTGCGGGAAAAACGAGTCATAAGGGAATTGAATTGGGATTGACATACAAGCCCAGCACACAGTGGAATTTGCGTATTGGTGGAACAGTTTCCAAGCATGAATACATTGATTTTAAAGTTTCGGATAAATCTAGTGACGTTTTACAGAATTTAGGTGGCTATGAAATGCCACAAGCACCACGATGGTCTGGAAATTCAGAAGTAAGTTATTATCCTAATTGGTTGCCAAATCTGCGGGCTTCAGTCGAATGGCAGTTGATAAGCAGTTACTTTCAAGACCAAGTCAATACTGTGAAATATGATGGATATAATTTATTTAATGGTCGTATTGGATACAAGTTTAAATGTATTGAAATATACGGAAATGTCATGAACATAACAGACAAATTATATGCGTACAACGTGAGTAGAGCCAATTTAACTACTTCCCAATCGAGTTATACTACAGCAGCTCCTAGAACCTTTTTGATCGGTCTTCAATACAATCTTTCTCTGAAAAAATAATCACAAATGAAAAATTCGAAAACAAAAAAGTGGATCAAAAAACTAAAGCAAAATCTGTACAAATGGCATAGAACACTTGGAATTATTACCATTGTGCCTGTGATTTTTTGGTGCTTGTCAGGATTAATGCATCCTGTTATGGCGCATTGGTTTAAACCCTCGATTGCTCATGAAAAATTGCAAGCTGCTGCAATAGATACTAGTTTAATTAAGCTCTCTATTCATGATGTGCTTACTAGCAATAAAGTAGAACGTTTTCATAATTTTCGACTGGTGCACTTTAATAATTCAATCTATTATCAAGTTAAAACTATCAAAGAACACGAGGTTTTATATTTTAATGCTTCGAATGGAAGCGAATTGGTAAATGGAGACATCATTTATGCCGAATGGTTGTCTCGTTACTTTATCGATGATCAAAAAAGTACTGTTGCTACTCTTAAGTTACAAACTGAATTTGATGGTCAGTACAAATACGTCAACCGGTACTTACCTGTTTGGAAACTTACTTTTAACAGAGCTAATGATATGGATGTATATGTTGAAACAACTTCAAGTAAATTGGCAACCTACAATCCTACCTCACGAAAAATACAGCTTTGGGTTTTTGACACCTTTCACAATTGGAACTTTTTAGAAAGCATTACCAATAAAACTATTCAAATAACAGTGATGATTTTGTTGCTCAGCATCATCGGCTTTTCTGCTTTGAGCGGCATTGTTATTTACGGTTTCTTTTGGAAAGTATTTAAGAAAGCTCCTGTTACAGACAATCAAAGTAGATTTAGAAAGCACCATCGTAAAATAGGTATTGCAGTTTCATTGGTTACCTTGACTTTCACCTTTAGTGGCGGCTACCATGCGACCAAAAAGTTGGACCCTTATACCTTGGATAAAATGATTTATACGACAGATTTTAAAACATCTGATTTGTCAACTCTCGATGAAGTAGTAAAACCAGGATCAAATTGGTCCAATTATTCAGTGGTGCAGCTTGACGGTATCATTTATTTACAAGTAAGCTTACTCCCAAATGACGACGATGAAGTTCTAACAAAGTACATCAACTGCCAAACTGGAATCGAAGATAAAGCCGTAGAAAATAAGTACATTGTCTTCTTGGCCAATAAGTTTGCAAAATTGAAGGCGGTTGGTCATGCAGAAACTCCAGCGGATTGTTGTGATATGGCAAATTTAAAGTCATGTATTGCAGGAGCACAATTGGTAGATACCAAAATATTATATCAATTTGATAATCGTGAATATGGTTTTGTGAATAAAAGATTGCCAGTCATTAAATTAAGTTATAATACCGAAGATCATACTGCCATATATATAGATCCTTCTACTTCTCGACTGGCCGCTTTTGTAACTGATTCCGACCGAATCGAAGGCTACAGTTTTGCCATCCTTCACAAATTTTTATTTATGGATTGGGCAGGAAAAAATATTCGTGATTTAGTGATGTCTCTTGCAGCACTTGGAGTTCTAGCTGTTAGTTTAATGGGATTGTACTTATTTTTAAAAAGGAAATAGGCAACAATTAGAATAGAAATATTGAAATGCTACAATTCTCTACAATTAAAAGAATTGTAGCATTTCAATTTTATAAAAAATTTGAAAATACAGACACTTCCACACCCTACTGTCAAAATTTAAATTTTATATATTTGAATTTTAGAGATAAATAATTACGATATTGATATATGACTGCTATAGTAAAAACAATCTTTCTACTCTTCTTTTTTTCAACCACTAACATATTTGCACAATCTGATGATTTGTGGACTGCATTTTATAACAAGGATTCTACAGCCGTTGGCTATAGAGATGCAAAAGGTATTGTACAAATACAACCTAAGTTTAGTTTTACCAATCATGCTACAAATTTTAGAAATATAATTGCTGTTGTAGAAGAAACCCAAAAGGGAAAATGGAAAAGTTATTATCTCACTAGATCAGGTAAAATCGTTGGTAAAGATAGCTTGCACATTTTTGACAATGGTCATGATTGTGAATCAGAAGGATTTATTCGATTCAAGGACAATACCAATGATAAAGTTGGTCTGTTTGATAAAAATGGCGAAGTGACTGTTCCAGCAGATTACAATGAATTAAGCAGATCTAATAATGGTATGATAATCGCTTTAAAAGGTGCTATAAAAAAACAATCTAGAGATAAAGAACACTATAGCTGGTCGGGAGGTCAAGAACTGTTGATCAATGCTCACAATACTATCTTGATCGAAAATTTTAAAGATAATTCAAAATTGAATCTCTACTCACTTAAAATTACAGACAGCATTTCATCAGACTATATTCGAACTTCTTTCTTAGCAACAGACGGCAAATTTTATTCTTTTATAGATTTTGAAAAGGAATTTAGACAATGGTTAAAGCAAAAGCTACTTTTTAATTTGACAGCCAAGAAATTACAGGAAGCTTGTCTTGCAACTGTAAGCTGGCAATCTTCGGATAATTGGATGAAAACTAAACGAAAGTCATTTGTTACTAAAAACTATAAGCTATTGAAAAATAATTTATTAAAAATTAAAAAACCTAAAACGGACTATTTTATTTACGCTGGTGGGCTAAACAATTTTTTATTTAATGGGGAGGCTTTTAAAAAATATTATAATGATTGCGGTGAGTCAATTGATAATAAATACCCAACTATGACAATTGTTTTGTCACAAGGAAAAAGCAAAGGCTTCTCCCAAAATCACTTCGAGTTTTTAAGAACTGATGCTGGTTATAAGTTGATAAACGTTACAGTTAGTAACGGAACTTTAAAGTGATCAAATACTTAATAATAAGTGCAACTTTCATTAATATAAAAATTGAACTGTTAAAAGTAATTTATTCAATTAGCTAACTACCTCTTTAATTGATCATTACATTACAATATTTCATTTATATTAATATAGAATTTATAAAATTATACTGGATGCTCTTCGTAGTAACGGGCTTCAATTCTTTTAATATCTTTAATAGAACTTTTGGCCCAGGCCAATCTTTTGACCAACATTTCCTCCTCAGACAAATGCCAGTCGATATCCGACTGACGCAACCTATTGGTTAAATTTTGAATTATAATCGCTGCCGAAACTGAGATATTTAAACTTTCTGTAAACCCAACCATCGGAATTGTTAAAAAGCCATCGGCACGTTTCAAGATTTCTTCAGACAGTCCGTCGCGCTCGGTTCCAAAAAACAAAGCACTCGGTTTGCTGATATCAAAATCTTCCATCAAACAATCGTTATCATGAGGAGTTGTTGCTATAATTTGATAGCCTTTACTCTTTACCGAATCAAGACAACTTGTTACTGAGTCAAAAGTATTGATGTCTACCCATTTTTGAGCGCCCATAGCAATTTCTTTATCGATACTTTTTCCGTAGCGTTCCTCGATGACGTTGAGTTCTTGAATTCCGAAAACCTCACAACTGCGCATTACAGCGCTGGTATTATGCATCTGAAAAATATCTTCTACCGCTATTGTAAAGTGATTGGTTCTGTTTTCAAGCACTTTCAAAAATCGTTCTTTGCGGTTGTCAGTCAAGATGTTTTCGAGGAAATTAAGGTAATCGATGTCAATCATTATGGGTTGTTTTATTTTGCAAAAGTAGTGAAAAAGACTAGCTTTATGCCTAGAAAAATAAATTGAATCCTTCCTGTGTTTGACTAGAAGTGAAATCTCGAATTGAGAATCAGGATTGCGTGCGGGATAGAGACGGCATCCTTTTTGGTTTTTTTTTGCCCAAAAAGATACAGTCGAAAGCCCGATTATCACGCCCAAATAAACAGAATATGAAGAAGAAACTTGTAATATTATCGGGTGCAGGAATGAGCGCCGAGAGTGGTATCAAAACATTTAGAGATAGTGATGGTTTGTGGGAAGGGTACAATGTCATGGACGTGGCTACACCTCAAGGCTGGCAGAAAAATAGTGCCTTGGTATTGGATTTTTACAACCAAAGGCGCAAGCAGCTACTTGAAGTTGAACCTAATATAGGGCACCTAATTTTGGCTGAAATGGAAAAAGATTATGATGTACATGTTATTACGCAAAATGTAGATGACCTTCACGAGCGTGCGGGAAGCACTAATGTGTTACACTTGCACGGCGAATTATTGAAAGTAAAAAGTACCGTTAACGATGCTGAAATTCAAAGTTGGAAAGGTGATTTGGTATTAGGAGATGTGGATACTAAAGGAAATCAATTACGACCACACATTGTCTGGTTTGGAGAAGACGTGCCCGCCCTAGAAGAAGCAATTGATATAGTAGAAGGAGCAGATTATCTCGTTGTTATAGGTACTTCATTACAAGTGTACCCTGCAGCAGGATTAATAGATTTTGCTTCCAAAGATTGCCTGTTGTTTTACATAGACCCAAAACCAGCACCGATTCCAAACCTAAAAAACAAACTAGAATTGATTCCGATGAATATAGGAACCGGAATCGTAGTATTACAAGACAAATTGAGAATATTGCTATAAATCTCTTTATTAGAAATGCTTTTAACATAAGTTAACATTCCGTTTTATAAGGTTTAACACCATCACGTCAAGACAGGGAACTCATAAAGACAGCGGTTCGGGTTATTATGTTTAAATTTACAACAAAATTAAAAAGAATAAATACAATGAAAAATTTAAAATTTATTGCTCTAGGAATGATTCTTATAACTGCTATTGGCTGTAAGGATTCTAAAAAATCTGATGAAATGGGAACAGATCCCGCAACAGAAATTCAGACGACAGGTGAGGAATATACATTGGTAAATGATTCTACAAAAGTAAGTTTTACTGCCTACAAAACGACCGACAAAACTCCAGTTGGCGGAACCTTTAAAGAGATTACATTAACAGATAACAAACCTGGAAAAACACCATTGGAAGCATTAAATGGAACAAAATTTAGTATCCCAGTTAGTAGTTTATTTACAAACGACGCGACTGGAACTAGAGATCCTAAGATTTTAAAATTCTTTTTTGGAGTGATGAGCGATACAGAACTAATTTCTGGTGAATTTAAAGTTTCTCCTGAGAATGTTTGTACAATTGATGTAACACTTAACGGTAAAACATCAAATATCCCATTACAATATGTTGCAAACAGCGACACAAGTTATTCATTTGACGGAGTTATGAATTTGGAAAATTGGGATGCTTTGGCAGCAGTTGCTTCTATCAATAAAGCATGTGAAGCTTTACACACAGGTGCAGATGGAGTAAGCAAAACTTGGAGCGAAGTTGCAGTTCATGCAGACATAGTATTGAAGAAATAATTTTTAATGTACAGTTAATAGCTGCTATTAAATTTCTTGATTGGGTGTAGTTATTTCGATAATTACACCCAATTTGTTTTAGATATTAGAGAGTCTCGCAAATTATGTAGAAAATGATATTTGCAAAGCAGTAGTGCCTCATAGTTAATTTTGTAATTCGAATAACAATAATTAGAAATGTGTATTTCAGCTAATAATTTAAAAAAAATCAGTGTTTTTTCGCGATAAAAACCATTTAGTAGTAGCCATAAACTTAAAATCTAACTATATTTGTGCTTTTCAAAAAAACACTTACAATGACGACTTTAAACGAATTGAATGCTATTTCGCCAATTGACGGAAGATATAGAAATAAGACTAAAAATTTGGCTCCATTTTTCTCTGAGGAAGCCTTAATAAGATACCGCGTTTTAATTGAAGTTGAATATTTTATCGCTTTGTGTGAGCAGCCTTTGCCACAATTAAAAGGAGTTGATGCTAGTGTGTTTGAAAGTTTGCGTAATATTTACAAAAATTTCTCTACAGAAGATGCAATTTGGATTAAGGATACTGAGAAGGTAACCAACCATGATGTAAAAGCAGTAGAATATTTTATTAAAGATGCATTTGAAAAATTAGGATTATCAGAATACAAAGAATTCATCCACTTTGGATTGACTTCTCAAGATATAAATAACACTGCGATTCCATTGTCTACAAAAGAGGCTTTTGAACAAGTTTACTTGCCGTCATTAATTGCTTTAGTAGCAAAGTTAAAAGAATTAAGTGTTGAATGGGCAAACATACCATTGTTGGCACGTACTCACGGACAACCAGCTTCCCCTACTCGCTTAGGTAAAGAAATTGCTGTTTTCGTAGAACGTATAGAAGAGCAAATGCGATTATTATTTAGCGTTCCTTTTGCAGCCAAATTTGGAGGTGCTACAGGAAACTACAACGCACACCATGTTGCTTACCCTCAAATTGATTGGAAACAGTTCGGAAATAAATTTGTAGAAAACACACTTGGTTTGCACCACTCTTTCCCAACGACTCAAATTGAGCATTACGATCATTTCGCTGCATTTTTTGATGCTTTAAAAAGAATCAACAACATTGTTATTGATTTGGATCGCGATATCTGGACCTATGTATCAATGGAATATTTCAAACAAAAAATCAAAGCAGGTGAAATTGGATCATCAGCTATGCCACATAAAGTGAACCCAATTGATTTTGAAAATTCGGAAGGAAATTTAGGAATAGCAAACGCCATTTTCGAACACCTTTCGGCTAAGTTACCAATCTCAAGATTGCAACGAGATTTAACGGATAGTACTGTTTTAAGAAATATTGGTGTTCCATTGGGACATACTATTATTTCGTTTGAAGCCACTATGAAAGGTTTGAATAAACTATTACTAAACGAATCTAAGTTCCACGAAGATCTAGAAAAAAACTGGGCAGTAGTAGCGGAAGCTATTCAGACTATCTTACGTCGTGAAGGATATCCAAATCCTTACGAAGCTTTGAAAGGATTAACAAGAACAAATGAAGCAATAACAAAAGCGTCGATTCATGAGTTCATAGGAACCTTGGAAGTTTCGGATGCCATTAAAACCGAATTATTACATATCACTCCAAGTAATTTCTTGGGAATATAGTAGTAAAAACCTTTATATATTTACAAAGCTATCCTTGCAGATAGCTTTTTTTATGAATTTACAATTTATCAATTGATACCAAGGTATAGATTGCATACAACCAATGCTTTTGCTATATTTAGACCCTAATATATAGTTGCATTACCATCTAAAAAAAAACATTTATGAGTGCCGCAGCAACAGTAGCCGAAACCACTAGCCATTTGGAACCCTTAATTAGCGATTTAGGACTTATCCTAATGACAGCAGGAATTGCGGTATTGATCTTTAAAAAATTAAAACAACCTCTAGTTCTTGGCTATTTGATCGCCGGATTCTTGGCTGGAAATCATTTTGATTTCTTTCCTTCGGTAAAAGATATTCAGAGTGTAGAAGTTTGGGCAGAAATTGGAGTTATTATCTTGCTATTTAGTTTAGGGCTCGAATTCAGTTTTAAGAAATTGATGAAGGTTGGAGGTACCGCCTCCATCACCGCCGTCACCCAGATCATCACCATGGTGCTATTTGGATTCTTGGCGGGAAAATGGATGGGTTGGAAATTAATGGACAGTATATTTCTAGGTGTTATACTCTCCATTTCCTCGACCACCATCATTTTAAAAACCTTTGAGGAGCTTGGCGTAAAGGCACAGAAATTTGCTGGAATTGTAATTGGTTCCCTTATTGTGCAGGATATTATTGCCATTTTGATGATGGTATTATTATCAACAGTCGCTGCCACCCAAAACTTTTCTGGTAGCGAATTAATTTTCTCTGTACTTAAATTAGCATTTTTCTTAACTGCCTGGTTTGTAGCTGGTATTTTCTTTATTCCGACACTACTTAAAAAAGCAAAGCATCTATTAACAGATGAAATGTTGCTTATTATATCATTAGCTCTTTGTTTGATGATGGTAATTCTTGCTGCAGATGTAGGCTTCTCTCCTGCTCTTGGTGCCTTTATTATGGGGTCTATCATAGCTGAAACCACACAGGCAGAACATATTGAACACCTTATAAAACCAGTTAAAGACTTATTTGGTGCAGTATTTTTCGTATCGGTGGGAATGTTGATCAATCCAGATACTTTATACGAGCATGCAATTCCAGTACTGATCCTTACAGTAATTACCATATTCGGTCAATCATTCAGCTCAACAGTGGGCGCTTTAATTTCGGGACAACCGTTAAAGCAGTCCATACAAACTGGAATGAGTTTGTCTCAAATAGGGGAATTCTCTTTTATCATTGCCACTTTGGGAACAACGATGCATGTAACGAGTTCGTTCTTGTATCCCATAGTTGTGGCTGTTTCGGCAATTACGACCTTTACAACGCCGTTCATGGTAAAAGCGGCGGGACCGTTTTCGGAATTTCTAGAGCGAAAATTGCCTCGTAGAATTACAAAGAAAATAAACCGTTACAGTACCAATGCGCAAGCAATTCGAGCCGTAAGTACTTGGCAAGTGGTAATAAGAACTCATTTGATGCATATTGTACTTCATACTATTATTATCACCTCTATAATTTTATTATGTTCTAAGTTTGTTATTCCGTTGGTAGAAGATTCTAAGTTTGGGAATGCCATATCGGCCGCGATAACGATTATCATTATTTCACCTTTTTTATATGCACTGTCATTGCGAAAGATTGCGGTAAAAGAAGTGGCCATTTTATTTAAAGAAAGAAAGTACAAAGGACCGATCTTGATGCTTTTGTTCTTAAGAATGGGACTTGCTGTATTCTATATTGGTTTCTTATTGAATATCTTTTTCTCTCCTATCATCGCCTTTATCGCGTTGGTTTGTGCGTTGACGATTTACTTTTTATTCCCCAAAAAATTACACCGCCAATACCATAAAATTGAAGGTCACTTTCTGAAAAACTTGAATGATAGAACAGAAGGTGAAGCTGGAAAAATTAACCGACAACATGCCAACTTGACTCCGTGGGATGGTCACATGACCAATTTTACTATTGCAAAAGAATCAAATCTTGCAGGTAAGACCTTGCGTGAAATTAAGATGAGAGAAATATTGGGCGTCAATATAGCATACATCAACCGTGGTGAAATCACCATTCAAGTTCCCAACAAAATGGAGCGTCTTTTTCCTGGAGATGTTATCGGGGTGATTGGAACAGATGATCAAGTAAAAGCATTTTCTGATTACTTACGTCAAAATGAAATTGAAATTCCTGAAAAGGTTGATAATGAAGTGATACTACGACAAATCGAACTTGAAAATGAAAGGTTCATCGGTAAGGCTATCGGTCAGTCAAAACTGCGCGAATTAACTCAAGGATTAATCGTTGGTATTGAACGAAATGGTGTTCGTATGTTAAACCCAGAATCCAATGTCGTATTAGAACGTGATGATATCGTCTGGATTGTAGGAAATAAAAAATTACTGAATACTATTTTTGTTGATCGCTAATTCAAATAATTAATGAGTTAATTGGTTCTCTTACGGTAATTAACATTACTCTGCGATTCTAGAACGAAAATCGAAGCTTGTCATGATCTTAAAATCGTTCGAATAAAACTACACTTAAAATAAAATATATCAATTATACAAATATCAAACTGTGAAAAAATTACTTTCGATTATCTCGCTTTTTACGTTTGTAATTAGTTTTGGTCAGGAGCAAAAAGCAACTGGTAATAGCTATTTACAAGACAATTACACAAAAAAGGAAATATACATTACAATGCGTGACGGTGTAAAACTATTCACCTCTATTTACACACCAAAAGATATTTCGAAAAACAGAAAATATCCAATGGTTATGATGCGTACTTGTTATAGTATTGCACCTTATGGAGAAGATAAATTTTCTACACGAGTAGGCCCAAATCCATTTATGGTAAAAGACGGGTATATCTTTGTGCAGCAGGACGTACGCGGAAGGTATATGAGCGAAGGTACTTTTACGAATATGACACCTCAAGTAGAACATAAAACGAATCAAGACATTGACGAGAGTACTGATACCTACGACACTGTTAATTGGTTGGTTAAAAACATTGCTAACAATAACGGAAAAGTGGGACAATATGGAACATCTTATCCTGGTTTTTATACTGCAGTTGGAATTTTGTCAAACCATCCTGCTCTAGTCGCTTCTTCTCCTCAAGCCCCTATTTCTAATTTTTGGAATGATGACTTTTTACATAATGGTCGATTTATGCTTGGTTATTTTAGAACTTTTCCAGTATTTGGTGTTCAAAAAACCACTACTACTCCAAATGCTTGGTACACTAGTTCAATGGTAAAAAAATATTCTGATGACGGATTAAAATTTTACACAGACATGGGAACTTTAAAAGAAGGTGTTGATCAACATTATAAAGATAATTTCTTCATGCAAGAAATTATGGACCATCCTAATTATGACGAATTCTGGAAAAAAAGAAACTTATTACCTCATCTAAAAAATGTAAAGCAAGCTGTTTTGGTTGTTGGAGGATGGTTTGATGCAGAAGATTTATCGGGTCCTTTGAATATTTACAAATCGATTGAAAAATCTTCACCAAAAGCTAAAAACACTATAGTAATGGGACCTTTTTCTCATGGTGCATGGGGAAGAGAAACTGGAAAATCATATCATAACGATATTTATTTCGGAGATAGTATTGCCACTTATTACCAAAAAAATATTGAAACAAAATTCTTTACGCATTACCTAAAAGGCAATACAAAGAAAGATGCCGGAATACCCGAAGCTGTTATGTTTGATACTGGTGCCAAAAAATGGAGAGAATTTTCCAAATACCCACCAGCGAATGTAAAGAAGTTGAATTTTTACTTTGCAAACAATACGCTTGAAAAAGAACCTTCAGACAATTACACAGAGTATTATAGCGATCCTAGCAAGCCAGTTTTAAGTTCAGATAATCTAAAAGACTTTAATGGATTTACTCCTAGAAATTACATGAGTGAAGACCAAAGATTTGCAGCAATGCGCCCTGATGTAGCTACATTTACAACAGAAGTCTTAACCGACGATATTACATTTGGAGGAGAGCTATTAGCAAAACTAAATATCTCAACAACAGCTACTGATGCCGATTTTATAGTAAAACTGATAGATGTTTATCCTGAAGACGAACCTGCGAATGCAGACAAACCTAATGTTTTGTATGCCAATTACCATCAATTGGTTCGTAGTGAAATAATGCCTGCAAGATTTAGAAATTCGATCGAAAATCCAGAAGCCTTAATTCCAGGTCAAAAAACTGCAGTACATGTAAAGTTGCAAGATGTGATGCATACTTTTAAGAAAGGGCATAAAATACAAGTACAAGTTGAAAGTACTTGGTTTCCTCTTTTTGCGGTGAATCCTCAAAAATTTATTCCGAATGTTAATCTAGCAACCAAAGCCGATTATACGAAAGCATTCATTAAAATTTATGGTGATAGTGCTCTAGAAGTGGATGTTTTAAAATAAAATATAATAATTCTACACATTAAAAAAGCGGTCTAATTAGACCGCTTTTTAATTTTATATAAATTGCTAAAAATTATCTAGAGTAATTTGGAGCTTCTTTGGTAATTGTAACATTGTGCGGGTGACTTTCATTGATACCACTAGCAGTAATTCTAACGAAGCGACCTGTTTCTTGTAAAGTAGGAATGTCTTTTGATCCACAGTATCCCATTCCGGCGCGAAGACCACCAATAAACTGAAGCATGCTTTCGTTTAATTCACCTTTGTAAGGAACACGACCTACAATTCCTTCTGGAACCAATTTTTTAACATCGTCTTCAACATCTTGAAAGTATCTGTCTTTTGATCCTGTTTCCATTGCTTCAACAGAACCCATTCCTCTATATGATTTGAATTTTCTTCCTTCGAAAATAATTGTTTCACCTGGAGATTCTTTTGTCCCTGCTAATAACGATCCTAACATTACACAGTCAGCACCTGCAGCTATTGCTTTAGGAATATCACCTGTGTAACGAATACCACCATCAGCAATAACTGGTACACCTGTTCCTTTTAAAGCTGCGGCTACTTCTAGCACTGCAGAGAATTGAGGAAATCCAACACCTGCAACAATACGAGTTGTACAAATAGAACCAGGTCCTATTCCCACTTTCACACCATCAGCGCCATGTTCTACTAAAAACTTAGCCGCTTCTGGAGTAGCAATGTTACCAACAATAACGTCAATTTGAGGAAATTTTGCTTTTACTTCTTTCAACGTATTCACTACACCTTGAGTGTGTCCGTGAGCAGTGTCAATAATGATAGCATCTACACCTGCATGTACAAGTGCTGCTGCTCTTTCTACCGCATCTCCCGTAACTCCAATTGCAGCTGCTACGCGTAAACGACCGTAAACATCTTTGTTTGCAATTGGTTTTTGAGTTAATTTGGTAATATCTCTAAAGGTGATTAGACCTACTAGTTTATTGTCTTTGCTTACAACAGGCAATTTTTCAATTTTATAGCCTTGTAAAACAACCTCAGCTTGTTCTAATGAAGTACCTTCTGCAACGGTGATTAAGTTTTCACTTGTCATTACCTCAACAATTGGTCTTGCATTGTTTTTTTCAAAACGCAAGTCGCGATTGGTAACGATTCCTCTTAAGATTTGGTTTTCATCCACAATTGGAATACCACCAATTCCATATTCTTTCATTGCTGCTTTGGCATCTGCAACCAAAGAAGTTAAAGGTAAAGTAACAGGATCGATTATCATCCCTGACTCGGCACGCTTCACTTTACGTACTTTGGCAGCTTGTTGCTCGATTGTCATATTTTTATGTAATACTCCTATTCCGCCTTCTTGCGCCATAGCGATTGCCATTGCGCTTTCTGTAACGGTGTCCATTGCAGCTGATACAATAGGAACGTTAAGAGTAATATTTCGTGAAAATTTTGATTGGATACTTACTTCTCTTGGAAGCACATTGGAGTAATTTGGAACTAATAATACATCATCGTAAGTTAAACCTTCGCCGATAATCTTGGTGTTGTGTGCTATCATGGTGCAATTTCTAGTTGAATTGCGTGCAAATATAGTCAATTTATTTCAATTAAAAATTGAATAATAGATATCATTTGTTATGATTCGTTTAATTTTTAATCTGAATGAGTTAAAAATTTCGATATTAATAAACAAAAATCTAAATGGCATTGCATAAATTAGCGAGATGGAGCATACTAACGGAATAGTCATCATTGGTGCTGGTTTATCTGGTATGACATCGGCTATTCATTTATTAACACAAGGATTCTCGGTCACTGTATTGGAAAAAAATAGCTTTCCCAAACATAAAGTTTGCGGTGAATTTATTTCGAATGAAGTATGGAGTTATCTAAACTTATTAGATCTCGATATAGAATCACTAAATCCTACAAAAATAAATTCTACGTTCCTATCTACTCCTTCTGGCAGAAGTATTGAAACCAATTTACCGTTAGGTGGATTTGGAATCAGTCGTTACACATTAGACTATTATCTGTACCAAAAAGTTCAAGAATTGGGAGGTGTGGTAATTCAATCTAATGTAACTGATGTACTATTTTCAAATGATCAATTTGTACTTACAACGGATGATAATCAAAATTACACCGCTAAGGTGGTTTTGGGCAGTTTTGGTAAACGCTCCAATTTAGATTTACAATTAAACCGTGATTTTATTAAAAAGAAATCACCGTGGTTAGCGGTTAAAGCGCATTACGCGCTAGACTTGCCAGCTGACGTTGTGATGCTTCATAATTTTGAAGGAGGTTATTGTGGTGTATCAAAAGTGGAAGATGATAAAGTGAATATTTGCTATCTTGTACGCTATTCCTCTTTCAAAAAATATAAAGATATCGCAGACTTTCAAGAGAATGTGATGGCAACAAATCCACATTTAAAAACTATCTTTAAAAATAGTAAAATGATATTTGAAAAACCTTTAACTATCAGTCAAATTTCTTTTGAAGACAAACCAAAAATTGAAAACCATATGATCATGATTGGTGATGCGGCTGGAATGATTCATCCCCTTTGTGGAAACGGTATGGCGATTGCAATTCACAGCGCTAAAATTGCGAGTGAATTAACAATTCGTTTTCTTCAAAATAAAATAACAAGAATTCAATTTGAAAGTCAGTATGTAAGTCGTTGGAATAAAACTTTTCGAGCCAGAATTCAGTTTGGAAAATTTTTATCGAAAATATTGTTGAATGAGCGCTTATCAAAATTAGTCATGAAAAGCCTAATAGCATTCCCTTTCTTACTGCCTTTTATTATCAAAAAAACCCATGGAAAACCAGTCTAAATGTTTTTAAATACAACTTATAGAACAACCGAAGAAGAAATCATGGATGACTTTTCCCTTGAGGGAGAAGAACTGCGCGATGCATTGGATAAAATAGCTTCCATAAACCAGTTGTTGGGAGGTAATCAATTAACACTGCAAGGGGTCAAACAGCTGATTTCCGAAAAAAAGCGAAAATTGACCATAGTAGATGTAGGATGCGGTAATGGTGACATGCTGCGCACTTTGGCTGATTATGGTGCTAAAAACAATCTAGAACTCGATTTAATTGGTATCGATGCTAACGCGTTTACCATCAATCATGCCGTTGCATTATCAAAGCAATACCCAACTATTAGTTATCAGTGTATTGATATTTTCGAAAAGGAATTTCAAGAGCTACAATATGACATAGTATTATGTACTTTAACATTACATCATTTTAAAACGGATCAAATTAATTACCTGCTTCAGTTATTTGCAAAGCAAGCTAAAATTGGTATTGTGATTAATGATCTTCATCGCACTAGCATTGCCTATCGCTTATTTCAGGCTGTTTGTTTTGTTTTTAGATTGAATAGAATGTCAAGAGAAGATGGATTAGTCTCCATTTTGAGAGGGTTTAAAAAGAAAGAGTTAGTAGCTTTTTCGAAAATAAATAATTTAAAAAATCACAGCATCCAGTGGAAATGGGCTTTTCGCTACCAATGGATTATTAAAACAGAAATATGAGTGTAAAAATAATAAGTGTTGCTACACAAGTACCAGATTACTCTAGAGAAACAGAGGATATATTACCTTTTTTAGATATATGGTTGGCCAATCAAGAAGAACGTTTTCAAAGAAAAGTAAAAAAAATATTTGAAGGAGCACAAGTTGACAAACGGTACTCGATCATGGATCCCGCGGAAGTTTTCTCGCTACATTCTTTTGAAGAACGCAATGCTATTTATGCGCGCGAAATGATTGTTCTAGGCGAAAAAGTCCTTCGTAAATCCTTGGATAAAGCAAATTGGAAACCCGACACCATAGACTTTATTATCACCGTTAGCTGTACCGGAATTATGATTCCGTCACTTGATGCTTATTTGATTAATAAAGTCGGCTTAAAACAAGACGTTGTACGTTTACCAGTTACTGAGATGGGTTGTGTTGGTGGTGTGTCTGGAATTATTTACGCCAAGAACTTCCTAAAAGCAAATCCTAACAAGAGAGCAGCAGTAATAACAGTCGAAAGTCCAACAGCAACTTTTCAGTTGGACGATTACTCAATGGCTAATATTGTTAGTGCCGCAATATTTGGCGATGGAGCTGCTTGTGTTTTGTTATCATCGTATGAAGATGAAGTAGGACCAAAAGTTGTTGATGAATCAATGTACCACTTTTACGACAATGAAGAAATGATGGGTTTTGAGTTGACCAACAAAGGATTAAAAATGATATTGGATGTAGCCGTTCCCGATACTATTGAATCTCACTTCCCTGCTATCATTCATCCATTTTTGGAGCGAAACGAACTTACAATAGCAGATGTTGACCATTTGATTTTTCATCCTGGTGGAAAAAAAATAGTTAACTTAGTAGAAGGTCTTTTTTCTGAGCTAGGGAAGAATATTGATGATACCAAGGAAGTTTTGCGTCTTTACGGAAATATGTCTAGTGCCACAGTAATTTATGTTCTAGAACGGATACTCGAAAAGAAACCAAAAGCAGGAGAAAAAGGTGTCATGCTTAGTTTTGGTCCTGGATTTACAGCACAACGCGTTTTATTAGAATGGTAATATGAATACATCCGATATCTTACAGCAGCTGCCCTACTCTAAACCTTTTTTATTTGTGGATGACATTGTGTCAATTAATGAAAATGGCTCCGAAGGTACCTTTACTTTCGACGAAAATTTAGATTTTTATAAAGGCCATTTCAAAAATAATCCAATTACGCCAGGCGTAATTCTTATTGAGACTATGGCACAAATAGGATTGGTTTGTCTGGGAATATATCTATGCGAGGGAACTGCAATCAAAAATATTGCTTTTACCTCCTCTGAAGTTGAGTTTTTAAAACCGGTTTATCCTAACGAAAAAATAAGCGTAGTGTCAGAAAAAATCTATTATCGTTTTGGAAAATTAAAATGCAAAGTAAAAATGTTTAATGAAGCGAAAGAGCTTGTGTGCATGGGAACGCTAGCAGGAATAATTGTTTGATATATTATTTTTTATCTAAGACACGATTAGAGGCATTAAATTTATACTCAACATAAAGTTAGATTTCATATTAATTATCGAAAATACATAGCATTGAAAAATAGAGTTGTCATTACTGGATTAGGAATTGTTGCTCCCAATGGAGTGGGTCTCGATGCGTTTACAAATGCAATTAAAAACGGCATTTCGGGTATTGCACACGATGCCGAATTGGAGCGTTTAAAATTTTCTTGTCAAATAGCGGGAACTCCAACCATTTCGGAAGCGCTAAAACGCAAATACTTTACTGAACTCGAACTTCGGAATTTTAATTCTACCGGAATTTTATATGGCGTAATGGCTGGTTTGGATGCATGGAAAGATGCTGGACTTTCGATTGATATTAATGATAATCCAGACTGGGATTCAGGTACCATTTTTGGAACTGGAACGAGCGGAATCGAAAAATTTAGAGAATCGATTTATAAAATTGATGATTTACAAACGAGACGTTTGGGTAGCACTGCAGTAGCACAAACGATGAATAGTGGTGTATCTGCCTATCTTGGTGGGAAACTGGGTCTAGGCAATCAAGTTACTACTAATTCATCGGCTTGCACGACAGGAACCGAAAGTATTATGATGGGCTTTGAACGCATTCAGCAAGGCAAAGCAAAACGAATGCTCGTGGGTAGCACAAGTGATTCAGGCCCATACATATGGGGTGGATTTGACGCAATGAAAGTGTGCACATTTAAACACAACCAATCACCAGAAAACGGATCTAGACCTATGAGTGCTTCAGCCTCGGGTTTTGTGCCAAGCAGTGGCGCGGGAGCGTTGGTTATCGAAGATTTAGAGTCAGCTATTGCACGTGGCGCTCGCATATATGGAGAAATTCTCGGCGGAAATATTAACTCTGGCGGACAAAGAGGCGAAGGTACGATGACGGCACCTAATTCTGTTGCTGTTCAAAAATGCATTGTTGATGCCTTGGCAGATGCAAATGTAAAAGCAGAAGCAATAGATTATATCAACGGACATTTGACTGCAACGTCAAAAGATGCTTTGGAAATTAAAAACTGGAGTGAAGCTTTGAATAGAAAGGGTACAGATTTTCCATATATAAATTCTTTAAAGTCAATGGTGGGACATTGCTTATCTGCAGCAGGAAGCATAGAGACAGTTGCTACAGTCTTACAATTGTACAATGGTTTTATTTTTCCTTCTATAAACTGTGACGATTTACATCCTGAAATTTCCGAATGCGTAGCTGTTGAAAAAATACCGCATCAATTAATTGAAAAAGAGCTTAATGTGGTAATAAAAGCTAGTTTTGGCTTTGGAGATGTAAATGGTTGCTTAATTCTAAAAAAGTACGCGATAAATTGATTAGCCTGTCTTTTTAAATATACCATATACTTATATACCTTAGCGTGAAAATGCTTCACAATACTAAACTATAAAAAAACAAACTAATGAACAGAGAAGAAATCATAGAAAAACTTAAACCTATTGTAGAGCCATTTGTTAATGATGAAGAGGCATTTGCAAACTTAACCGATAAGACCAATTTTATCACTGACTTAAATATTAATTCGGCCAACCTGGTAGATATTATCTTAGATGTAGAAGATGCTTTCTCGATTGTAATCGATAACGAATCTATGGAGAAAATGACCGATATCGAAAATACTATTGCAATCATACAAACAAAACAAGCAGAAAAATGATAGGTAACGATGTCGTAGATTTAGTTTTAGCAAGAAAAGAAAGCAACTGGAAACGGAAAGGCTATCTGGATAAATTATTCACGGCATCGGAACAAGATCTAATTCAAAATGCAACAAACCAAGATGAAGTCGTTTGGCTCTTGTGGAGCATCAAAGAAAGTGTGTATAAAGCGTATCAAAGAATACACTACCAACAAGGTTTCTACCCTATTAAAATTGCAGTACTATCCCTGAACTTGCAAGATGGCAAGTTTAGATCGGTAATAGAATTGTTTGGAAATATATTTTATGGCGAAAGTCAAATTGTTGACCAAATTATCTTTACAATTGCCGTACAAAATAAAGGTGACCTAGACAAAATACTGTATTTTGATCAACTTGCATATATCAAAAACGAAAATGGATTACCTATCTCTGCAGATTATAAAAAACCTATATCTGTAAGTCATCATGGTCGGGCAAAGAAAATTGTGGGAATAAAACAAAATCATTTTTAATATCTAGTCCGTAGTTTCTGACTCACCTGCAAACATTTTATCCATCCTGATTTGCATTTCTTCTGGGCTTACAGATTCAACATGCGTTGCAATCATCCACTTATAGCCAAAAGGGTCTAAAATCTGCCCAACTCTATCTCCATAAAACTCATTTTTTACTGGCATAACAGCTGTGGCTCCTTGACAGATGGCGGTATTAAAAACTTTATCGGCATCTTTTACATAAATGCTTAAGGTCGTTGAACTGCCGCCTATCGTTGTTGGGCTTAAGGCTCCCCACTCTACATTTTCATCAGACAGCATTAAGAGTGATCCCTCGATTTCGATTTCAGCATGTGCTATTGCACCGTCGGGCATGAGTAATCGAAATTTCTCTACTGCTCCAAAAACTTTTTTATAAAATTCTATTGCGTCACTACAACCTTTTACTATGATGTATGCATTCAAGGAATGCGCTCCTGGGTAAATGTGTTTCGGATCCATATTACTGATTTTTAATGGTTTGCACTTCACTATAAAGCTTTAAAAATACAAAATATTTTGTTCAGTCTACAATATGAATTTTTAAAAAATAGTTAAGTTTAATTAAACAGTCATTCTAGTCCAGATGGAAATGGAAAGCCCGGAACGTGTAGCAGCACATTTTCTTGCTCAAAAAGAGCGACTGAAAGAAGCTCCTTTTTGGGCTTAGAAAAAGGGTGCTACTAGTGAGGACTTGTAAAGTACAGCTGGGAATTACTCCAACTACCTATTCACCGTCTTTGTCTTGAAAGATAAAATTGATTCCGAATTGCAACGATAAGGTCTTCGCTTTGGATAGATCGCGGTACGCCAGTAAATTATCTCCCATGAGGTACATATTAAATGCTCCTATACTTCCCGCCAGTCCTAAACCAATGTTGGTATACGAGAAAGAATCTACGGTGTAGGTTGCTTTCATGTTTAGATTCGTTAGAAGTCTTCTTTCATAGAAACCTGTCAAGGCGACTAAGGGTGTTTTGGGTGTAGTCATCATATACAGTTGTGCTCCTACTCCATTTTTATATCCTTTATTTTCATCACCATAGCAGTTGCAGTCACCTCCGCCACGGCGATCATCAAATGAGTATTTGTAAGAGGCATTGATCTTCACAGGACGCCATGTTCTGTATTTTGTACGTATGGTATCGAGCGGAATGGCATCTTGAAAGTCCTGAAAATTACCACCCGTTCCGCTGGTGTTGTTGAAATCAGGATTGACACCTTGGTAATCGTACACTCCTTTGAATGTGTAAATTTTAGTATCATTGTTATGAGAAATAAAACCAATGTCCAAAACACTCCCAGTCCATTGTATATTTTCCTTTGGATTATAAGTAAACCCAAGATCAAGTCCTAGACCTAAATCTGGACCTAGAAATGCTTTTTGTAATGCCTTTTTCCCTCCTTCAAATTGTCTCTCGTTATCAATGTAATTGGACAAACCTGAGGTATGTGCTTGCAAATCTGAGTAAATCACCTGCTCATACATAGATGTATTTGACGGAATGGTGTATATGTAACCTGAGTTGTTGGTTGTGGTTGCATTAAAACCACTGGTGTAAATCTTACCTCTTGCTCCCAAAATTAATTTTTCATTGATGTTTTTATGAAAACCTAAGTGTAAAACTGAAACTGCTTCTGCTCTACCATTTAAGTCACCAAGGTTGAAAGACTTTCCTATATAATCTTGATTTCCGTTTAAGGCCAATAATAACGGATCTTTTGGGACGTAGATCAAAGCATCTATCTCTTGGTACATTCCGAAAGACACATAAGTATAATTATCCCTTTCTCCTAAACGAAATCCACCCGTAACGATTTCTAATTGCTCATTAAATACCAATTTATCTTTGTTTGTAGTTGAATTGACTACGCTTTGTAATTTGGTATTAAAGTCAACACCGTTGTCCGCAAATAAATCATAGGCCGAAAAACCAGTCGAACCCATATTTGCTGAAATTCCGGAAAGAAAAGGAACTCCAAAGTAAAATTTATAAGACACATCTGCACCAGGATTCGTCATCATTGACTGCGGTACCGCGGTAAAGTTGTACAAAATTTGTTTGTTCTGGGCTAACATGTTTACTGAAACTAGAACAGTAAGCCATAGTATTGCTATATATTTCATTCTATTTCCATATAAACGGTTGCACTTGATTTCAATTTTAAACTACCGGCACTACTTTCAGTTAGAGGCGTTCCTGGCAACATTGTTATCCTGAATCCCATTTTATCCGTTCGCTTTAATTGATCTAATGAGGCATTTTGATATGTTTTTTTTTCAGTAATCACTTGTGGTGTACCGGCTGATGCTGGAATATTAAAGACGATACTATCCACTACGTTATTAAAAATATCGTACAAAATTAATTCAATTACATAATCTCTGTCTATTGTATTTGTAATTACGAACAAGAAATCTGCTTGTTGCAAATTATCTCGAAAAAAAGTATCTCGAAAAACGTCAAAATTTTCAACTTCAAAAGCTACTGTTGTTTCGACACCGCCTTCTACAAAATCTGGAGCTGGCACATCAAAATTAGTAAGGTTAGCTACAATAACGGGAGTCAATAATAAATCCTCTGATTGGTTAAAATCTAAATCACTGGAACATGAAGGTGTCAAAAACACTAACAACAGCACGGATAATATATTTCGAATAGTAGATTTCTTTTCCATATAATGGTTATAATTAGTAATTGGGCTTATACCTTATTTAAATTCACCAAATAATTTTGATGCCTCATTGTATGATGACTCAAAACTTAACGGGTTTAGGTTCGTCTTTATTTTAGTACTAGTGAAATAAGATAATAATTTCTCTGTTGGCATGTTGCCTGTAAGTACATCTTTAGCCATTGGGCAGCCGCCAAAACCTTGAATGGCTCCATCAAAACGGCGACATCCTGCTTGGGTAGCTGCATCAATTTTCTCAAACCATTTATCGTACGTCGTATGAAAGTGTGCACCAAATTCGATTTCGGGATATTGTGGTACTAAGTGCGAATATAAATAACGAATTACCTCGGGAGTTGAACTACCAACAGTGTCGGATAGCGATAAAATCTTCACTCCCATTCCAGCTAACTTTTCTGTCCATTGCCCTACAATTTCAGTAGACCAAGGATCACCATAAGGATTTCCAAAACCCATAGATAGGTAAGCTACTACTTGTTTATTACTTTTATCTGCAATGTTTAAAATTTCGTTTAAAGTAATTAAAGATTCCCCAATAGTTTTATGGGTATTCCGCATCTGAAAATTTTCTGATATAGAAAAAGGGAAACCTAGGTAGTCAATTTGAGAATGTGTGGATGCAATTTCAGCACCTTTAGTATTTGCTACAATCGCAAGAAGTTTACTTGTTGTTTTTGATAAATCAAGTGAATCTAAAACAGCAGCGGTATCCTGCATTTGCGGAATTGCGCGGGGAGAAACAAAACTTCCAAAATCAATCGTATCAAACCCAACGCGCAACAAGGCTTGTATATACGCTGCCTTTTGTTTGGTGGGTATAAACGTTTTTATTCCTTGCATGGCGTCTCTAGGACATTCAATAATTTTGACTGCGTTCATAGTAATCAAAGATATAAAAACTAATCAGAAATAGAAATGAGACTTCTCTTATTTAACAGAACTAAAAGGCACATTCTTCTCATGATATGTGCTTTATTTTATACCATAAAACAATTTAAACCTCAACAAGGTGTGTCGATTTGCTCTATCTACGGTGTGTTTTTCTCAATTAAACGCTAGACCACATAAATCGAATTTATATTTTTACTTTTTTTGGAAGAGGATGTATAATCCGAAAGCTTCATTGTATATGAGACCCAACACTTACTACCACTTAAGTTGCCATCTCCTACTTATATTTTGATAAAAAGTAAATTTTACCCTTTTGTAATTCTTTCGGGATATTTCTGTGATACTTCTCGAGGATATTTGCAATAAGAAAAACGAATACTAATTTAAACATCAAAATTATGAAAAGAATTTTCATCGCAATCTTCGCTCTAGCTCTAACAACAATGACAGCAGTATCTTGCTCTAACGACAATGAAACTACAACAGTAGAAGTTGATTCTGCCTTACCAGTAGGTACTTTTACCGTTACAAAATCGGGAACATTAACCGCTCAAAATGGAACACCAACAGCTGGTAAAATCGAAATTGGAGTAGATAGTGAAAACACTACTTTTGTACACCTTGGGTCTGATTTTACAACAGAATTAGGTACCGGTACCGCAACGGTTTACCTTTCAACTACTTCTACCTACACTGCTAGTCCCGGTACTGGAAATCCTGACCTAAAACTAATCGGAATTGTTACCGAAAATGGCGAAATTTATTATAAAGTAAATGGTACAATAGCAGCCAATTTAAATTATTTAATTATCTGGTGCGGTTCAGCAAATATTCCTTTTGGAAATGGACTACTACAATAAAAATTTACTTTATAATTTCTACAAAAGACATTAGTACTTACTGATGTCTTTTGTTTTTCGATTAAAAACACCTCATTTTATAAAAATTAATACCATGAAAAAATACATTTACACCTTTATGCTTTTTGCGCTTTATGCGCCAACGGCAGTGCAAGCGCAAAGTGGATGGACAAAACCAAAGGATACTTACTTTTTAAAAGTAGATTACAGCTCTTATACTTCATCTGACTTTAGAAACAATACAGGAAATAGCTTAACAACCAGTGACTTTACACAAAATGCAATTTCGGCATATGGAGAATACGGCATAAGCAATCGTTTAACGGCCATTGCTTTTGTTCCTTTTTTTAAACAAAATAGTTATGAAACCACCAATAAGGTTAGTGGTTTTGGTGATGTAAAATTGGAATTAAAATACGCTTTACTGAACAAATCTTTTCCGCTATCGGTTTCCATTGCGCCAGAATTTCCAACAGGCAAAAAAGATAATTTTGCAGTAAATAAAAGTAATCCTCTGGAACAAATTAATTTACCATCTGGTGATGGCGAGTTCAATGTATGGACAACGTTAGCTGTTTCTCATACTTTCACCCCTTTAAAATTATATGCAAGTGCTTACAGTGCATTTAACTATAGAACAAAATATAAAGAACGTGACTTTCAAAATCAATACCAAGCCGGTGTCGAGGTAGGTTATCAGTTTTTTGATAGATTATGGGTAAACACAAAAGTATCTATCCTTACAGGTGTAGGTGCACAGCCCACGACTGCAGACTTTATAAGAGGCGATGGTACAAGCTATACAGGTGTATCTGTGGGCGGATTATATGAAATTGGAAAAAACTTTGGACTTACGGCTCAATATTTTAATTCGAATAGTGCCATTGTAAAAGCCAAAAACATTTACGCAAATAATATTCTCTCTTTTGGAATTGTATATCAAAAAAAATAATCTTGATTGTCAAGCCTAAATATTATATTTACCACTATTCCAAAAATGTATTGCCATGAAAAAAATATTAATGATTGAAGATGATCCCTCTATCGTAGAGTTGGCTAGTATTCATTTAAAAGACATTCATTGCGAACTCACCAAAGCTTATAACGGTTTTGAAGGTTTGCATCTGGCAAACACCAATCATTTTGATGCAATTATTCTGGACATCATGTTGCCTGATATTGATGGAATCGAAATCTGCAAACGCATTCGAGCGGAGAAAAACTTTACGCCTATAATGATGCTTACCGCGCGCAGCGAAGAGATTGACAAAATAATTGGGCTAGAAACGGGTGCTGATGATTACCTCACAAAACCCTTTAGTATTAGAGAATTTACCGCTCGCATAAAAGCGCTTATTCGACGAAGTGAACTCAATATCACGGAAATTGAATCTCCTATTGAAGAAGTACTACAATGTGGAAGCCTCCTTATTGATGCCCAAAAAAGAAAAGTTACTCTCAACGATCAAAAGATTGAATTGACACCAAAAGAATTTGACTTACTCTATTTATTTATGGCTAATCCAGGAATTAGTTACTCCCGCGAAACGTTATTAAACTTGGTTTGGGGATATGAATTCTCAGGATATGAGCATACTGTAAATTCGCACATCAACAGATTGCGTACCAAAATAGAAGAAAATCTAACCCACCCCAAATATATCCTAACCACATGGGGCATTGGTTACCGCTTTACTGACGAAATTAAATAAATATGAAAACGAGGAATTACAACACACTATTTTGGAAAATTTCGCTGGCGTTCTTTTTACTTCTAGCAATTGTTGGTATTGCCCACACCTACATTAGCTTTAAATACTCGAAAGACTATATCGAAGAAGTAAATCAAAGACTCAACCACGACACCGCCAAAAATATTGTAGAAAATTCGACTCCTTTTTATAATGGAAAGGTGATCGTACCTGCCCTACATGAAATGTTCCATCACGTGATGGCGATTAATCCAAGTCTTGAGGTGTATTTGGTCAATCCAAAAGGCGAAATACTTTCTTGGTATCCACCTGAGAAAAACATTTCACTTAAAGCTATCGACTTAGATCCCATAAAAGAATTTATAAATGACAAGTCACAGCATCTCATTAGAGGTGATGACCCATTGAACCCAGAAACCAAAAAGATTTTTTCGGCACATCCGTTGATGATGAATAACATGTTGTATGCTTATATTTATGTTGTGCTTGATGGACAAAAGCAAACTGCCGCATCAGACAATTTATTTGCCGATTATTTACTACGCGTCAGTTACGGCACCACCGCAATCACCTTATTTTTTACCTTTTTGGTCGGATTATTATTATTGCGAGCGATTACAAAAAATTATGCCAAAATATTATCTGTGATGCAACAATTCAAACAAGGTGATTTGGCCGCTAGGATTGATATTAAGACAGTAGGTAGTGAAAAACAGATGGCTGAAATGTTTAATGAAATGGCTGATATTCTCACCACAAATATTGACAAGTTAAAAGAGGTAGAAAATTTGCGAAGAGAGTTGATTGCCAATGTATCTCATGATTTGCGTACTCCCATTGCCATTATACGCGGTTACCTAGAAACCCTACAAATGAAAGAGAAAACCCTCACCGATGACGAGCGTAAGCGGTACATTGATATGGTGAGTCAAAGCTCTGTAAAATTAGAAAAACTAGTAAACGAACTTTTTGAATTGTCCAAATTAGAAGCCAATCAAATTCGCCCCAATAAAGAAGCTTTCATCATTAGTGAATTATTAAATGACATTAGCTCAAAATACCAATTGATGGCGCGTAATAAAAAAATAACTATTGACACCTTTCTATCGAAAGAATTGGCACCTGTATTTGCTGATATTGCGTTGATCGAAAGAGTGATTCAAAACTTGCTTGACAATGCTATAAAATTTACACCAGAGAACGGAAACATTAGTATCACAACAGAAAAATGTGTAAATGACCATATAAGGATAACAATTGCAGATAACGGAATAGGTATTCCCGAAAAAGACCGTGAGCGCATCTTTGCACGCTATTATCGAGCCAACAATTATACTGATCTAAAAAACAGTACCGGACTTGGTCTCGCCATAGCTAAGAAAATTTTAGACCTTCACGAATCTAACCTAGAACTCGTAAGTGACGAAGGAAAAGGAAGTGCCTTTATCTTTAGATTAAAGTGTAATTAAATCATACGATTATTACTTGTAAAGCTTTTCAATTATTTTATGTAAAGTCAAAAACTAAAAAAGCCGATTCAAAATAAATTGAATCGGCTTTATTTTTTATAACAAAAGCTTTAAAAAAGCGATTATTTTACATCCATTAATTCTACATCAAAGATCAAAGTAGCGTTTGGTGGAATTACTCCTCCTGCTCCTGCTGGTCCGTATCCTAAGTCAGATGGAATTACAAAACGAGCTTTGTCTCCTACTTTCAACAAAGCGATACCTTCGTCCCATCCTTCGATTACTTGTCCTTGACCTAATTTAAATTCGATTGGTTTTTTTCTTGGGTAAGAAGAGTCAAAAACTTTACCAGACTCTAATGAACCTTCGTAGTGTACAGCAACTGTTTTTCCTGCTTCAGCTTGTTTCCCCTCACCTCTTTGGATAAATTGGTAACGTAATCCGCTTTCTGTTTTTTCAAAACCAGCTGCCAATGTTTCCATTTTTGCCTCAGATTCTGCTTTTAAAGCAGCTTGTTTTTTCAAACGTGCTCCTTTTAAACCTACGAAAGCTTCGATAGCATTCCATTTTTGAGCTTCTTCACCTACTCTTACAATTTCAAGAGAGTCTAATTTGTCTCCTTGTGCAACTGCATCAACAATATCTTGTCCTTCGATAACGTGACCAAAAACAGTATGTTTTCCGTCTAACCATGAAGTTGGTACGTGAGTGATGTAAAATTGAGAACCATTAGATCCAGGTCCTGAATTAGCCATTGCCAAAATACCTGGTTTGTCATGTTTTAAACTTGGGTGAAATTCATCATCAAATTTGTATCCAGGATCTCCAGTTCCAGTTCCTTGAGGACATCCTCCTTGAATCATGAAATCAGGAATAACTCTGTGAAAATTTAAACCATCATAGAATTTTTCTCCTTGAGGTTTGATTTTGTTTTCCATGTTACCTTCTGCAAGAGCTACGAAATTACCAACTGTTCCAGGAGTTAATTCATGCTCTAACTTTACCAAAATAGCACCTTTTGCAGTGTTAAATTTAGCGTATATTCCGTTTTCCATCTTTATTTATTTTTGTTGAAGTGCAAATTTACAAATTAATTTTTATCCATTCCTACTTTACAGGACTTTCCGCTTTGATTTATACGTTGATGCATAAACTGCAAATGATAATCCTGACAGTAATAAACACCCTAGCGCTACAGCATGCCAGCCACCTAATTCCCATAGAAATAAACCAAAGGCAGATCCTGCAGCAGTTCCTAGAAAACTAAAAGACATAAATACAGTATTCATGCGGTTTCTAGCTTCTGGCAGAATTGAATATACTCGAGTTTGGTTCGAAATGTGCACTCCCTGCAGGCCAATGTCAATTAGTACAATTCCAATTACAATCCCAACAACACTCAATCCCGAGAAGTAAAATACGGCAAAACTCAGAGCAATTAGCAAACAACCGTAACCTACCGCTACTCTTGAACTACCTTTGTCTCCTAGTTTTCCAACTAAGGGTGCAGCTAATGCTCCAGATGCGCCGACGATACCAAATAAACCAATGGTAGCGCTGTTGAAATTGAAAGGATCTGCTGAAAGCAATAATACCATCGTAGTCCAGAATGCTCCAAACTGAGCAAAACTAAATACATTAATTAACGTCGCTTCACGAAGTAACGGCTGCTCTTTTATAAGTGTAAATAGCGAACTAATTAATTGCCCATAAGACCCATCGAAAACGGGTTTGTTGTATGGAAATTGTTTTTTTATAATGAAAAAGAGAAGCAAACAAAGTCCAGAAGCAATCCAAAACATAGCGCGCCATCCTAATACATCACCTATAAAACCGCTCAAGGTTCTTGACAATAAAATCCCGACAAGGAGTCCGCTCATGATCGTTCCCACAACTTTCCCTCTCTCTTCGGGTGCGCTTAACGAGGCAGCGAGTGGCAAAATAAGTTGCGGCACTATTGATGTTATTCCGATCAAAAGTGAAGCAATCTCAAGTACGATGTAACTTTGTGCAGTTGCTGCGATAATCAAGGCTATTACCGACGCAAATGTGGTGTATAATATTTGCGTTTTGCGCTCAATCTTATCGCCAAGCGGCACCATAAAAAACAAGCCAATGGCATATCCTGCTTGTGTAAGATATGTGATGGTTCCAGCATCTGCATGAGGAATCTTAAACTCGTCTGCAATAAGAACGATTAAGGGTTGGCAATAATATAAGTTGGCTACAATTAACCCGGTAGCCGCTGCCATAAATAGGACATTCTTTTTTGATAAATTCATCGCGCAAAAGTACGTTGTGTTTGTAATTTATTGATTTAAACAAAAGCTAATTTTATAGTAAAAATCTAATTTATGATAATCAAAAATACCCTCAAAAGATTACAGCTCTTGAGGGTAGTTTTTACTATAGGTATTCATTATTTTTTCGACTGTGATTTGCGATGTAGATAAGCGAAGTCTAGAGCTATACATTTGATCCAAGTATATCACTTTGACCGTAGTATGTTTGAGCTTCTACCAATTTATAACGATAGATCGAACGTATTATTTTTCTAAACCTTCTAAGGCTTTCAATATAACATCGGCCTCTGCTCTGTTTCTGTACTCAGCATCCAAGAAAGTATAGACGATTTTACCATCTTGCCCGATAACGTAAGTAGCAGCCAATGGTAATTCATCAGATTCATCACCGTTGTAGCCATGTAAATCAAATCCGTTTTGGTATGATTCAGCAACTTCATCCGTTAATTTAAAAACGATTCCGTACTCTTTTGCAACTTTGTTTGCAACGTCACTTAAAACTTCAAATTTCAAATCATGTTTTTCTGCAGTTGACATAGACTTGTCTGGTAATTCAGGTGTCAAGGCCAATAAATTAGCACCTTTGGCTTGAATATTTGGTAATTGCTCTTGCAAGTAATGTAGGGTCATGTTGCAATAAGGACACCATCCTCCGCGGTACCAAGTTAAAACTACTGGACCTTTTTTTAAATAATCACTCAATTGTACCTCCTGACCAGTAGCATTTGTCAAGATAAAATCGGGTGCAATGTCATCATTTTTCTTAGCATTGGCGATTATATTTTGACGGGTTACATCTGCAATACCCTCTGCATAAATTTCTTTAATTTGCTCAGGTGCTTTTGCTTCCCAAGTATTTTTAGCCTCATCCAGTGTTGCTTGTAATCCTGTATTTTTGTTATCTGTGCTCATAATTTTTATTTTTTATTTATTTTTCAAGACAAAATTAGTTCTCTCCTATTTATATAAGTTGGTCTTTTTTATCTATTTGTTGTCCATTTTTCCCTTAGCGAAAATTTGAATTCTTATTTTTCTAGAAATGCCGTTAATGGCGTGATGAATTTGTCAAAACTCTCAATGTGTGGCATGTGCCCAATGTTTGGAATTTCAACTAATTTTGAGTTTGGTATTTTCTTTTGAGTTTCTTTACCTAGGTTAGCATACAATCCCATTGTAGCTTGCACCTCTTTTGAAACTAATGGTTTTCCCAAAGCTGTTCTATCTCTCGTCCCGATAATTAGTAAGGTAGGAGCTTTTATATTTTGAAATTCATAGACTACAGGTTGCGTAAATATCATGTCATAGGTTAGTGCTGCATTCCAAGCGATTCTCTCGAAGTCAGAATTTAATGTCCAACCTGCTAAAAGGTTTACCCATTCGTCGTATTCTGGTTTCCATTTTCCGTCGTAATAACTATCTAGTTGGTATTTTTTAATACGTTCGTAACTTTGTGTTAGTTCATTTTTGTACCACCAATCTACTTTTTGATAGGGCACTTTTAATTTCCAATCTTCCAGACCAATAGGGTTTTCTAGAATTAATTTTTCAGTTACCTCAGGATACATGAGTGCAAAACGTGTCGCAACCATTCCGCCCATCGAATGTCCTAAAACTGCAATTTTTTTGATTCCTAAAGTATCTAAGATTTGTTTTGTATTTTCTGCCAATTGCTGGAAAGTGTACTGAAAATTTGCTGGCTTTGTCGACTTCCCAAAACCAATTTGATCGGGTGCGATTACGCGAAATCCTTTTTTAGTCAAAGCATCGATAGTTGTTTTCCAATACGCTCCGTTAAAATTTTTACCGTGCAAAAGAAGAACATTTTTCCCATTGTAGTTATCCGGTTTCACATCCATATACTCCATCTGGAGTTCTTGTTTTTGTACATTTAAAGTTATAAAATGTACAGGATAGGGATATTCATAATTAGTTAAATTGATGTCCAACCATTTTAATTGCTCCTGTTGTGCAAATGACCCAAGTGTTATAAAAAAGAGTGCTGTAAAAAGTTTGAATTTCATTTGATGTGTATTTTATTATTATTGTAAATTTAAGAAGAAACAATCCTATTGAAAAACTATTAGGAAAAATTTACAATTTCAAAACCAAATTGTATTGCGTACTATTCTCCTAGCCCAGATGGAAACGGCATCCTATTGTGCCGGGGTTCGGCATAATAGATATAGTGTACAGCTGGAAATTGCTCCAAAAAAAAATGACATCCTTTACGAATGTCATTTTATTAGTATAATACAGTTTGATTATTTTTCTGTAAGTCCAGCATTTCTCAAATAAGGTTCGATCTCCATTTTGTGACCGATCATTTCTTCAAAGGCTTTGTTTAAATCTACGCTGTTACCAACAGATAAGATGTATTTTCTAAATCTCTCAGAATTCTCTCTTGTCAATCCACCGTTTGCTTTCATCCAGTCATATACATTGTAATCTAGCGTTTTTGACCAAGTGTAAGCATAATATCCTGCAGAATATCCACCTGAGAAGATATGTGCAAAATATGGAGAGTGGTATCTTGTAGGTACTTCCTTCACCAATAGACCATATTTTTCTAGTGCTTCTTTTTCGAATACTAATGTTGGCTTGAAATCAGCTTCGTTTTCTACACTATGCCAAGCCATATCCAAAGTTGATGCAGCCAAAAGTTCTGTAACGTGATACCCACTATTAAAAGATTCTGCTTTCTTGATTTTATCTATTAAATCTTGTGGAATTACTTCCTTAGTTTCGTAGTGTAATGCATAGTTTTTCAACACTTCAGGATCTAAAGCGGCGTGCTCATTGATTTGAGAAGGAAATTCTACGAAATCACGTGGCACAGAAGTACCAGAAAGACTAGCGTAATTTTGATTGGCAAACAAGCCGTGTAATGTATGTCCAAACTCGTGGAACATCGTAGTTACATTGTCAAAACTAATCAAAGAAGGGCTTCCGTTTACTGGTTTTGAAAAGTTGTAAACGTTTACAATAACTGGTTTTTGTTTTAAGTAATGAGATTGTTTCACAAGGCTGTTCATCCATGCTCCACCTTTTTTATTATCTCTAGTATAGAAATCTAAATAGTAGATTGCCATTGATTTTCCGTCATTATCGAATACTTCGTAAGCAACAACATCTGGGTGATATACTGGTAAATCTGTACGTTGTTTAAAAGTGATTCCGTACATTTTTTTTGCAGCAAAAAATACTCCTTTTTCAAGAACAGTTGTCAATTCAAAATACGGTTTTACTTGGCTCTCGTCTAAATCGTATTTTGCTTTACGAACCTGCTCAGAATAAAAATCCCAATCCCATGGTTCTAATTTAAAACCACCTTTTTGAGCATCTATTAAAGCTTGAATTTCTTTTGCTTCTACCTTAGCTTTTGCAACTGCTGGTGCTGCAATTTCAGCCAATAAACTCATCGCTCTCTCTGGAGTTTGAGCCATTTGATCTTGTTGTTTCCACTCGGCAAAATTCTTTTTACCCATTAACTGCGCTTTTTGTAAACGCAATTTTGCCATTTGCTCTAATACTTGACGTGTATCTCCATCATCATTTTTCTCTGCACGAGTCCATGATGATTTAAAGATTTTTTCTCTAGACGCTCTGTTAGTTAAATTTTGCAAAACGGGCTGTTGTGTAGTGTTTTGCAATACAATTAAATATTTACCGTCATGACCTTCTTCTGTTGCTTTTAATTTTGCAGCAGCAAGATCACTAGCACTTAGTCCGTCCAGATCAACTGCATTGTCAAATAAAACCGCTCCATTTTTACGAGCTGTCAATAGTTTATCACCAAAAGAAGTGCTTAGCGTAGCTAGTTCTCCATTGATCTTTTTCATTTTCTCTTTATCAGCATCTGATAAATTTGCACCTGCCAATTCAAAATCTTGAATATAACTTTCTGTCAATTTTTTATCTTCACCTTTAAGTGAGTTCAAGTCAATTGACTTGAAACGTTTGTATAAATTACTATTCAAATACATTTTATCGCTATGCGCAGAGAAAATCGGTGCATATTCTGCTTGTAAAGCTTGTAGCGTTGGATTTGTATTTGAGCTTGTTAGATTATAAAACATTCCAGTTGCTCTTTTTAAATCTACTCCAGATGTTTCTAAAGCTAGTACTGTATTTTGAAAAGTAGCTTTTGCAGGATTGTTTGCGATAGCAAGGATTTCTTTATCCTGGACAGCAAGTCCATATTCAAAAGCAGGTTTAAAATATTCATCTTTAACCAAGCTAAAGTTTGGCGCCTGGTATTGCAGTGCGCTTTTCTGCAAAAGTGGATTTGTCATTTTAACAGATTTATTTTGAGCATTAATCGTTTGCAAGGACGTAATCATAACAAGCATCGTACCTGATAGAATTATGTTTGATAAAATTTTCATAAATTGTTTATTAATTTTGATAAAAGTAAATAAAAAAAAGCATCTCAGAAAGCTAACAGTTGTTAATATTTTTGCATAATTTTTTTTACAATCCGATTATTTTATTCGAAAAAAAGCTAGCTGAATAACTCCTGAAAAACTTTGTATCTTTGCGGTTGAAAAAACAGAAAAGAATCATGCGTATCGATATTATTACCCTTTTACCTGAATTATTAAGAAGTCCGTTTGAAGCTTCGATTATGAAACGCGCTATCGACAAGGGTTTGGTCGAAGTACATTTTCATAATTTAAGAGATTATACGACCAATAAACAAAAAAGTGTAGACGATTACGCCTACGGTGGTCGTGCAGGTATGGTAATGACGGTACAACCTATAGATGCGTGCATTACACATTTGAAAAATGAAAGAAGTTATGATGAGATAATCTATATGTCGCCGGATGGAGAAACTCTAAATCAAAAAATGTGCAACACAATGTCGATGTATGAGAACATCATAATTTTGTGTGGTCATTATAAAGGAGTAGATCAAAGAGTGCGAGATCATTTTATTACAAAGGAAATTTCGATTGGTGATTATGTTTTATCAGGAGGAGAATTGGGCGCTTTGGTTTTATCAGATGCGTTAATTCGCTTGATTCCTGGAGTTTTGAGTGATGAAACTTCTGCATTAACAGATAGTTTTCAGGATGGATTACTTTCAGGACCTATTTATACACGTCCTGCCGATTATAACGGATGGAAAGTTCCTGAAGTTTTGACCAGTGGTAATTTTGCTAAAATTGACAAATGGAATGAGGATATGGCTTATGAGCATACAAAAACAAGAAGGCCTGATTTGCTGGAAGAGTAATTAGTTCTATTCAGCTTGATTTCTTAGGCTGAAAAATTGCAATTTGACTGTAATCTTAAAACTAGAATTCCTAAAAAATTGAGACAACAAACTCATTGCCAGTAGCTCATAAAATTGCTGATCCATTTATTTTAATTTCATAAAGTATTTTAGGACAGAGCTAAAAACTATAAATAATATTTGCAGTTTAAAACAAATAGTGTACTTTTGCGCCCACTTAGACTAACCTCTGGCGAGATCCGTGAATGTTGCTCTAATCAAACAACCATAATTAGCATTTAAAATGGCAAATTTAATTGATTTCGTTAATAGCGAATATGTTGCAAAAAAAGATTTCCCTGAATTCGGAGCTGGAGACACAATCACAGTTTACTACGAAATTAAAGAGGGTGAAAAAACTAGAACACAGTTTTTCAAAGGAGTTGTAATCCAAAGAAGAGGTTCTGGAAGTACTGAAACTTTTACTATTCGTAAAATGTCTGGTGCAATTGGAGTTGAGCGTATCTTCCCAGTGAACTTACCAGCTTTACAAAAAGTTGAAATCAACAAAAAAGGTTCTGTACGTAGAGCTAGAATTTTCTACTTTAGAGAACTTACTGGTAAAAAAGCAAGAATCAAAGACAAAAGAAGATAGTCAAATATCCCTTTATCATAAAAGTCCCATTCCGATCAATCGGAATTGGGACTTTTTTTTTGCTTCAAAATTAAATATGATATTCTACTTCTCTCACTACTTACTTTTAATTAGATCGTTTAAGAATCTAATATATTTCTACATTAAACTGTTAATTTCTAAACCAAAATCGTGCTTCCTTAAAACGATTAATTAGATCAATTGAGAAGAATTTGAGAATTACAGTTTGAAATTAAACATGCTTTAAAAAGTAAATTTAAATTGAACGTTACAATTTATTAATAGGCTGCTTCTTGCATTATTGAAGGATCATAGTGTTATTCCTAAAAATGAGGCCTTTCAATAAAAAAATAACATTTTACAACATTGTCGTTAGTTATCCTATAAATCGCATATTTCTATTCAAAACTACTCTATATTTTGGCATGATTTTCATATCTTTGCTCGGCTTTATTCAAAGCAAACCATACATTTCACATTCTTTTTGAAGAATTACGATTATAAAATAAAAAACATGACACAAAAATCAAAGATTGTTTACACACTAACTGACGAAGCACCTTTGTTAGCTACTTATTCTTTTTTACCAATTGTTCAAGCTTTTACTGCAACTGCAGGTATTGAGATCGCGACTGAAGATATCTCGGTTGCAGCTCGTATTCTTGCAAATTTTCCTGAGTTTTTGACTGAGGATCAAAAAGTAAAAGATTCATTGGCAGCATTAGGAAAATTAGCTACTGATCCACAAGCAAATATTATTAAATTACCAAACGTTTCGGCTTCTATACCGCAACTAAAAGGTGCTATTGCTGAATTGCAAGCACATGGTTACAAAGTTCCTAATTTCCCAGAAGATCCTCAAACGGATGCTGAAAAGGAAATCAAAGCTAAATATGCGAAAATTTCTGGTTCTGCTGTAAATCCAGTTTTACGTGAAGGAAACTCTGATCGTAGAGCTCCAAAAGCAGTAAAAAATTACGCAAAAGCAAATCCACACTCTATGGGTGCTTGGTCTGCTGATTCAAAAACAGCTGTCGCTTCTATGAGTGAAGGTGACTTTTACGGAAGTGAAAAATCTGTTACTATAAAAGAGGCTACAGATGTAAAAATCGAATTTGTAGCACAAGATGGTACAGCTACTGTTTTAAAAGCGAGTACACCTCTAAAAGTTGGTGAAATAATTGATAGTTCAGTAATGCATTTAAATGCTTTAAAAGCATTTGTTGCTAAAACTATTACTGAAGCAAAAGCAGAAGGAGTCTTACTTTCTGTACACTTAAAAGCAACTATGATGAAGGTTTCTGACCCAATCATCTTTGGAGCTATTGTAGAAGTTTATTTTGCAGATGTATTTGCTAAATATGCTACATTATTTACAGAACTTGGCGTAAGCACAAGTAATGGACTAGGTGATGTTTATGCAAAGATTGCAGGTAATGCAAAACAAGCAGAGGTTGAAGCAGCTATTAATGAAGCTATTGCAAACGGACCTGCTTTGGCAATGGTGAATTCTGACAAAGGAATCACCAACCTACACGTTCCTTCAGACGTTATCGTTGATGCTTCTATGCCAGCAATGATTCGTACTTCTGGTCAAATGTGGAACAAAGAAGGCAAATTACAAGATACTATCGCTATCATTCCAGATCGTTCTTATGCTGGAATTTACACTGCTACTATTGATTTTTGTAAAAAACATGGTGCTTTTGACCCAACTACAATGGGATCTGTTCCTAACGTAGGTTTGATGGCTCAAAAAGCAGAAGAATATGGTTCTCATGACAAAACTTTCCAAATGGCTGCAAACGGAACTGTTCGTGTTGTTGATACAAACGGAAACGTTTTAATGGAACAAGCAGTTGAAGCGAAAGACATTTTTAGAATGTGTCAAGCGAAAGATGCTCCGATTCAAGACTGGGTTAAACTTGCTGTAAATAGAGCTCGTTTATCTGAAACTCCTGCTGTATTTTGGTTAGACGAAAAAAGAGCGCATGACAGAGAATTGATTGAAAAAGTAAATTTATACTTAAAAGATCATGATACAACTGGATTAGATATTCGTATTTTAAACCCAATTGCAGCAACTGAATTTACTTGTGAGCGAATCATCAAAGGATTAGATACAATATCTGTTACTGGAAATGTATTGCGTGATTACTTAACAGATTTATTTCCAATTCTTGAAGTTGGAACTTCTGCAAAAATGTTATCTATCGTTCCCTTAATGAGTGGTGGTGGATTGTTTGAAACAGGTGCTGGTGGATCTGCTCCAAAACATGTTGAGCAATTTACACAAGAAGGATATTTACGTTGGGATTCACTTGGAGAGTTCTTAGCTTTAGGTGCATCATTAGAACACTTAGGACAATCTTTAAACAATGAGAAAGCGATCGTTTTATCTGAAACATTAGATCAAGCAAATGATGCTTTCTTGCAAAATGATAAGTCACCAGCTAGAAAAGTAGGCGGAATTGATAACCGTGGTTCTCATTTCTACCTTGCCATGTACTGGGCTCAAGCATTGGCTGCACAAACTCAAGATGCTGAATTGCAAGCAACTTTTGCTCCTATTGCAAAAGAGCTTACTGAAAATGAAGCTAAGATCAACAGTGAATTAATTGCTGCTCAAGGAAAACCTCAAGCAATCAATGGTCACTATCAGCCAACTCCTGAGTTAGTGAGTAAAGCAATGCGCCCTAGCGAAACTTTTAACACAATACTAGCGAAAATAAATGCTTAACAAATTGCTTTATTTTTCAATATAAATTTCAAAAAAGACAACCCGAAACGGTTGTCTTTTTTTTTGGTCAAAAACCAACAAGTCATCATTTTACTGTGTATTATTAAGGAGCAGAAATACCCGTTTGCACAACCACCATTCCTCCCGCTCCCGATGCTTCGGGACGTTGCAATCTTTTCCTTTTTAGGAGAAGAAGGAAAAGGATTTCCGCTGCAAACAAAGTTCACTAAACTCTTGAAAAAATAAAAGTTAAATGAAGTAATCGGGGCTCATTTGGAATTTTTTGTTTTTTATAATTATACATCGGTTGTTGTGTTAGGACACGACATAAAACTGTTGAAACACACAGCTCCTACGTACGATAAGTAATCAACAGATTAAAAGTCGTCTTAATGATTTGTAAGAAAAAAAAACAATATATTTGAAATAGCAACAAAAGCGAAACAAACCTTCCCTTATACACCCGATTTTGGGTGGCTATGCGAAGGTTTGTTTCGCATATATACTAGTTACCAGCAATTTTACCGAAAAACCTGAAAAATGAACTTATTATTTTTTTCTATATTTTTGAATATAATTATTTTACTAGTTATTTACTTTTTTCTAAATGAGAAAAAAATTAGTTTGAAACTGCTAATCTATTTTGGACTTTTTATCGGTTTTTCTACATTGGGATTAAATCATTTGTTTGGTGGTTGTTTTGGAGCTTCAACTCCAATTGACATTACTACGCAAAATGTAACTAATCAAAATTTAAGAATTTACGCAATTGCATTTTGGGACGATTATGGAAATGGAAGCGGAAATTTTGTAAATTATAATTCAGAATTGGAGCCGAATGAAACTTCCGAATTTTGTATTGACAGCGATGGAGGGAAATTTTGGATAGTTGCAAAAAATAAGGAAAATGAAATTGTTTACCTCGAAGAAACAGAAAACAAGAAAACTGATTTTAAAATAAACGTAAATCAAAATGTTGCACTTGATAAAAACCAATTAGCAAAAGAGTTAACTTTCAAGAAAGACAAAAGTGTAGAATTAGAAATGTATTTAGTATTAACAAACATAGTTTTGCTTGTATTACTTGGAATAAAATTAATAAAAAAATAAAAACTGCTGGTAACAGCGGTTTTGCAAGATTGCGAATTTTGTAGTGAAATCACGTTTACGTTCCGCAAGAAATTTTATCTTGGCCGAAAGTTCTCGGTTACGAAGTTCGCAACCTCGCAAAGCCGCGAAACGTTGGGCAACATATTAAACCAAAATGTGAATGAAAAAAATATCAATATTAATTTTTCTTAGTTTAATTTCTTGCAGTAAGAATTCTGTCCGAATTGAAAATGGTTTTACTAAAATTAATGATGAATATCTTGATAGAAATAAACTAATCGAACAGATAAAACCAAATAAAGATTATATCTATTGGGATTATGCTACATTCAGACCCGATTTATATAAAAATAAAAAAGAGGTGATTAGAAAATATGGTGATACATTAATTAGAAATAGTTATACTTTTTATCCTCCCCAATCGGGTTTCTTTAATGGATGTTTACCTGGGACTTGTTTTTCATATGTTACATATATTGAAAACGATGATGTTCATTACGTCACAGATGAAACAGAAATGAAAAAATTCATTGGCAAAATTGATAATCTTGCAGAAGCAATTCTAATTTTAGAAATGTATGATTTGTGGTTTGACCATAAAGAAAAAAAAGCGGGTTCATTTAAAAAGACAACTAATGGATTTGAATTATATATGATGAAAGCTAAAGGTTGCCCCGAAACAAAGGAATCTATAAAAGTCGAAATAGACTCAATTGGAAACTTTAAATTGAAGAATAATGGCGTTTATTACAAATCTAACAATTGTAATATGTCATAAATACGATTGCCCAACCGCCATTTTGAGCTAGCTGGAATTTAGTGGAATTATCGTTTCGCATCAAGTTTTTGTTAAGCCGAAAATTAAGCGGTTACGAACTTCCAGCCATCTCAAAGCAGCAAAACGTTAGTGGCAATACGACCGCAGAAACCGAAAAATAAGACATCTCTATGAAAATTTTTATTTTAATATATATTTCAATTGCTTGTTTTTCTTGCCAACCTAAATCCGAATTTAAAACTATAGATTTTGAAAGTTTTGAAATAACTGTTCCTAAAAAGTGGTCAGAAATTGAACTTAACGGAACTGACAGTTATGTTGGCGGAATTGTAACATCTGAAAATGACACATTAATTTTTGATATCGGAGCATATTCACCAGACGTTTCAAAAAATAATTTACCGTTAGTTTTCGATAAAAAAAGTTATGCAGAACTAACTGAAAAGCAAAAAAAACGTTTAAAAAATACTAACCATTTAATTGTAGACACAATTTCAGGAAAAATAGATTTTGAAAATTATCTAACACAAAAATTTGAAATTGTAAAAACTGATTGTTTCAAAGCAAAAATTATTACAACAAGAAATAAAGGATTTGGAACAACTGGAATTTATATTGATAGTCTAAAAGGTGGTGGACAAAATTCAAATAAAACTAAATTTTCCTTTTATGGAGAAAATCTGAAAGAGAAAACAGAAAAAGAATTTTTAAATGCAATAAAAACTATTAAATTGAAAAAGTACTGCCACTAACACACGTTTTGCGCTATTGCGAATTTTGTAGTAAATTCACGTTCACGTTTCGCAAGAAATATTATCTTGAACAGAAAACAAGCAGTTCCGAAGCTCGCAACAGCGCAAAGCGCGGGAACGTTGGCGAATATTTTCGAGAAACTGGACGAATAGAGAAAAAGTATTAAATCAGAAATGTGGATAAGTTTATAAAAATCATTGAAAACCGAAAATTAGCATTTAAAATCTCTCTATTTTATGTTGCATTTGGAACTTTGTCTGTTTGTTCAATTTATACAAAAGATTTATTTTATGGAGATTGGTCACTTTATGGATTACTATTAACATTTCCTGTATCAATATTTAGTTTCGGTTTTAGGTATGCCGAATCAGATCTATTATATCCAGTTTTCATAATTCAATTCGTAATATTTTTCATAACTTTCTTCGTATTGAGTTTATTTATAAAGGAGAAGAACAGCTGACTAAAAATCGATAATTAACAACTTAACTGAAGCAATGAAATTTAAAAGTTTGATATTTAAAGTTCCTGAACCTAAATTAAAAATAATCAAAAGTTTGTCAATTTACATATCAGAAAACATTCCGAGATTATCCTCGCTCCACTTTCTAAAGAAATAAAAGCTAGTTATACTTTTGAACAAGAAAATTGCGAAGTAATTGATCTAAATAGCTCATAGGAAATTATTGGAGAAAGTGTAATAAGAAACTTCAACAAATTTGATATTAAAGTAAATAAAACTGTTACAGAAAAAATATCTAATTGGCCTGCCTTGAAGGCGAGTAAAGGGAAAATTGAAGTTGGATTTGAAAAAAATTATATACGATAACTAGTAAGCGGAATAACGGAATATAATAGTTCTTTTGAAATAGATACAATCTTAAATTATCCGATAAAAATAGAGTTGACAACAACTATTTCAGCACATTGCGAAAATTCAGAATTAGGTCAGCGAATATTAAAAATATACAATAGCGACATTTGCGAACGGAAAAAATATAAACATCCGCCAACCGCCATTTTGAGCTAGCTGGAATTTATTGGAATTATCGTTTCGCATCAAGTTTCCTTTAAGCCGAAAATTGAAAGGTTACGAACTTCCAGCCATCTCAAAGTGGCGTAACGTTAACTTCCATTTTTGCTCACGAAACTGCTAAAAACATAATCATCAAAATCAATCAAAAATCAATGGCATCAAAAATCACTATTTTAGCATTAAGTTTAATGACATATTTGAATGTGTCTGGACAAAAGACCGAATTTGTTAAAAGCGATAGCATAATTTATCCAATTCACAAATCAAACATTGGCAAAATTGTTTTTATGAAACAAGCAATTGTAATTGAAAACTTCAAAGAAACCGATTTTTTAAAATCGGCTGAAATTAAAGAGAAAACTGATTTAAACATTCGAGTTTTTTTAGGCAATTCATTAACAAATTATCTTCATTTACTTTCGCCTCAATTGACCAGTGAAGAACTTACAAAAAGTGGGAATTATCAATTTACTTTTATTGTTGACGGCAAAAAAGTTTATGCTGAAAACGTAAATGTTGGTGCAGGAAGTGTTGAGAGTAAAAATCAAAATACGATTTTCAGAGTTCCATTAATAAGTTCAACTAATGAAGATTCTTGGGGTAGATTTCTTTGGAATAGATTTTTTGGCTATGGCGGACAAGATGCTCTTTCAGAAGGAGAACATCAACTTAAAATTGAAATCAGACCTTATCTAAAACTGACCGAGGTTTTGACCGGTAACATAATTGCTGAAGGTCAAATAAAAATTATTGTTCCAGAAATAAAAATTGATGAAAAACTGGTTAAAATTCAATCGATTAAACCAACTAAAGATTGGAAGATTTCAACAGAGAAAATTGATGTTGCTAAAATTGAAGAATTAAACCGAAAAATTGCAAAGCAAACCTATAAAAATGTAACCAGTATTGTTGCTATAAAAGACGGTAAAATTTTTATTGAAGAATATTTCAATGGAGCAAATAGAAATACACTTCACGACACACGTTCTGTGGGTAAATCATTTGCATCAACTCTTTTAGGAATTGCAATCAAAGATAAATTCATAAAAAGTGAAACTCAAACCTTAAAAGATTTCTACAACCTAAAATCTTTTCTAAACTACTCTGCATCAAAAGACAGTATAACTTTAAAAAGTTTACTGACAATGAGTTCAACTTTTGAAGGTTCCGATATGAATTCAGAATCACCAGGAAACGAAGAAAATATGTATCCAACAAATAATTGGGTTGATTTCACATTAAACCTTCCAATCGATGATACAAAAGAAATAAATAAACAATGGGACTATTTTACGGCAGGTTGCATAGTCTTGGGCGATATAATTCATAAATCTGTTCCAAATGGTTTGGAAAAATATGCTCAGGAAAAATTATTTAAACCTTTGAATATTACAAAATATAAATGGCAATTTACACCGCAAAAAGTTGCAAATACAGCAGGAAGTTTGCAATTAAATTCATTGGACTATGCTAAATTTGGCCAGTTATACAAAAATCAAGGAACTTGGAATGGCAAACAAATTTTGTCAAAGGAATGGATTGCAGAAAGTATGTCGCACCAAATAGCAATATCAGAAGATGAGTTTTATGGATATTTATTCTGGAATAAAACCTACAAACTGAATGGCAAAGATTATGAAGTTTACTATTCTAGCGGAAATGGTGGAAATAGAATTTTCATTTTCAAAGACCAACCAATAGTTATTGTAATTACTTCCACCGCATATAATACACCATATGGAGAAAAACAAGTTGAAAAGATTATGCAGGAATATTTAATACCAGCAATAACAAAATAAAAAATAAAAACGGCAGTTAACAGCCATTTTGATATAGCTGGAATTCAGTGGAATTACCGTTTCGCATCAAGTTTTCGTTAAGCCGAAAACCGAGCGTTTACGAACTTCCAGCCATCTCAAAGTGGCAAAATGTTACCAGCAGTTTTGCCCGAAAAAGAACTAAAGATTAACATAAATGGAAAAATACCAAATACAAATAATTATTGTTTTAATTGTTATGCTTTGTCCCATAATATTGATATCATCTACATTACATCATATTAAAGTCTGTAAAGAAATGGTAATAAAACAAAAATTTGAAATCATAGGTTTAACTTTTGAATTTTTGATTGAGAATTTAAAAATTGGACTATCAGTTGTTTTCTTTTTCTTTTTTTTTAAACTTTTAAATTTTGTTTTTTTTAAGCAAAATCTTAAATTCTGGGCTATATTATTTTTAGTTTTGTTAGCTGTTTTTGCATTGACTATAGGTTATTTATTCTTAAAAACAAGCATATATTTCTTTAGACATCTATATTTTGAATCTATTAGAAATGTATATTTTGAAAAAGAAACAGGAAAGCTAATAGTAAAGAAAAATAAATTTGAAAGTTACATAGACCTAAATTCTTTAGATGTAACAATAGTAAAATATGAAACATCTATAAATAATAAATTAATAAATTAATAAATTTGGGTAAAACAGAAATTTATAATAAGGGCGAAATTATAATAATTTCATCTTTATTAGATTTAACTCCTGAACTTAATGAAAAGATTCTCAGTGGAAATATTAAAATAATTCTAAAAAATTTTAATTGGATATAAAAAACATCTGCTAACACACGTCTTGCGCCATTTGCGAATTTAGTGGAATTATCGTTTCGCATCAAGTTTTTGTTAAGCCGAAAATTGAGCGGTTACGTACTTCCAGCCATCTCAAAGCAACAAAACATTGTGCGTCAGTTTAGAGCGACAGAAAACTGAAAGTAAAAATTTGAATGCAAAAAAACCATACAATGAAAATAATTAAATATCTTATAATTTCAATTTTATCTATTTTAGTTGTATTCTTCATTATCGTTGAACTTTTCGCACCGAAAACAATAATGATTGCATGTGAAAACGTTTCTATTGAAAAACCCTGGAAAAAACCAACAGAAGTTGAAACCAAAACATTTAAAAATTTAATAACAAGTTTTAATATTGCTGATTGCGAAAATTTTTACGTAAAAGATGTTGAAAATGGAAATTATATTTTGGCTTGTTCAAAAGAAGACAAAAAGTGGGATTTTTATTGGGCAACACCTAAAAGGAATGATTTAATGGGCTTGAGTGACGAAATAAAAGCGGAAATTACTCCACCAGAATAAAAAACCGAACGCACAAAAGCTGTTTTAATATAGCTGGAGTTTAGTGGAATTATCATTTTGCATCAAGTTTTCGTTAAGCCGAAAACTGAGCGGTTACGAACTTCCAGCCATCTCAAAGCAGCAAAACGTTACCTACTATTTTGGCCAAAAAACGACCTAAAATACTTATAATGAAAAAGTTAATAGTTTTAATAATTTTCCTTTTTTTCGGCTTAAAAAGTTACTCTTGCGAATGTTCTGGTTTACCAACTATCGAAAAAAATTGGGAAGCCGCGAATGTTGTTTTTACTGGAAAAATTATTAAAGTTGATAGTTTACTATATGGAAATGATGGAGCTAAAATTTATTCTTTCACCGTAAAAATCATAAAATCTTATAAATCAGAAATTTTCCCTGAAGGAGAATTAAGAACTGTTATAAGTCAAAGTTCAGCAAGTTGTGACTTTATGTTTACGGTTGGAGAAGTTTACTTAATTTATGCGATAGAAGAAAGTCAAACTTTAGCTTGCTCAATATGTTCACGGACTAATAAACTGAAAAATATAGAAAAAGAAGAAATACAAACTCTTGAAAAACTATACTCGAAATATCTATCTGACAATTCAGAAGTTCGAACAATAAGATTAGAAAATAATACTGAATATCAAATTGGTTTGGTTAAAAACTCATTTGAAGAAAAATTAAAAATGAAAGAAAAAATCATTTATGGTCTTTTGTTTCTTAATATTTCACTCATAATAATCATTATAATAATTACATTGCGAAGAAGAAAAAACAGTAGGTAACAACTGTTTTGAGCTAGATGGAGTTTAGTGGAATTATCGTTTCGCATCAAGGTTTCGTTAAGCCGAAAATTGAGCAGTTAGGAACTTCCAGCCATCTCAAAGCAGCAAAACGTTGTGCGTCACTTTGCCAAAAAAACGGGAAAAAATAAGAGAAAAATTGAAATAAAAAAATAATAAAAAGATTTTGACAAACGTACAATTACATAAAATAATTGAAAAATTTGACGAAAATGATTTAAAAATTAAAGGCATTTTTGGAATATTTCAGTATGGTGGTGGTTCAGATGAAAGCTTTATAAAAGCTAATAAAGAAGGACTTGAGTTATTTGCTCTTGAACTTTTAAAGTCTGCCAATTCTACCGAAGAAGTACTTAATGATAGTGAAAAAACAATTATCCCATTTCAACATAATGAAGATTGGATAGATGAAAATAGCAATACAATTATAGAATATATTGAACCGCTATATTACAATCGAAAAATTAATGTTCAAAAGGATTATAAGACAAAAAACATCGAAAAATTAATATCTCTTGGTTTTGGATTTCTTGGAATCATACTTGTAATTTCTGTTTTAGTTGGATTTGCAACTATTATAAAATGGATGTTTTAAAAAGAAAAAAGCGAACGCACAACACACGTTTGAGGCTATTGCGGAATTTAGTGGAATTACCGTTTTTTATTAGTATTTTCGCTACACCGAACATACTCGTCTTCGATGTCCGCAACCTCGCCAAGCGGCAAAACGTTAGTGGCAACCTTACAGAAAATCCTAAGAAAATGAAGAAAACAACACTTTTGGTTTTAATATTTATAATTCAATTTTCTTACTCTCAAGAAACTGAAATTTCAAAAGCTGAATTACTTAAAGCATTTAAGGAAACAATTGTTCAGAAAGAGAAAGGAACTATTCATACTAATTCAAACCCTTGGTTTACAGACAATACAAACGAAAACTATTTTACAAAAGATACTATAACCTTAAAAAATGCTAAAAGTTACAAACGAGATTATTGCAAAATAATAAATTGGAATTTCTACAAAAAAGATGCTTTTAGTATTGGAAATGCAGATTTTTGCAACGAACCACCAAGCCAAAAAGTTACAACTGAAAATGATTGGATTAAGTTAAATGTTGAAAAAAAACAAAATTATTTGATAATTGAACTTTTTAACCAAAATAAGTTAATCGATAAGTTTAAAATCTTGTCACTTGAAAAAAAAGAATCTGAATATGATAACGGGAAAATGGATTATATTTTAAAACTAAAACGACTAACCCAATAAAAAGCCAGCCACTAACAGCTGTTTTGATATAGCTGGAATTTAGTGGAATTATCGTTTTGCATCAAGTTTTCGTTAAGCCGAAAATTGAAAGGTTACGAACTTCCAGCCATCTCAAAGTGGCGAAACGTTGTATGCAATGCAGCCAAAAATACTAAAATGAAAAAACTACTTATTCTGACAATATTTTTATCGATTTTTTCTTGTGGTAGACAAGAAAAAGAAGCTAAAGTTTTAGTGAAAAAAGCTAATGATTTTTTTATGAAATCTAATATAGACGAAAATGTAAAAATTGATAGTTGTTTAGTTTTAGTTAATCAAGCTATAGAAATTGACGAAAATTATTTTAATGCATATTATACCAAAAGTAAAATATTGACTTGGAAAAAAGACGTCAAAGAGTCAATTAAAAATAATGCCAAAATGATAGAATTGAGACCAAAGCAACCATTATGGAAAATTCAACGTGGACTTTTCTTTGACATCGATGGAAACAAAACTGAAGCTGAAAAAAATTATAAAATTGGTTTAAGTGAATATGAAAACTTATTGAAAACCGAACTGAAAAATGATTTTAACTTCCGAATGGAATATTTATCTGCTTTAGAAACAAAAGGAGACCTGAAAAAAGCAGAACTTGAACTGAAAAACATAAGTCGAGATTTTCCAAACAACGGAATATTAAAAGTGTATAAAACTGAATACAAATTTAAAACTAAAGCCGAATTAATTGCTTTGTGGCATAACGGAACTGATAATTAGCACAGCATACAGCTGCCATTTTGATATAGCTGGAATTTAGTGGAATTATCGTTCCGCATCAAGTTTTCGTTTAGCCGAAAATTGAGCGGTTACGAACTTACAGCCATCTCAAAGTGGCGAAACGTTACCAGCAAGTTTTGAAAACGACATAGTAAAACGACTATAATTTAATTTAAATATGATTAATATTCTCGAAATAAATAAAAAAGTTCTAGCTCGTTTGTGTGAGTTAAATTCTGAGAAAGATGGCGGAAATTCAGATGAAAAATTAATTTTTCCTTCAAAATTTCAAGCTGATAGAAAAAAAGAAATTATTAGATATTCTGAGCAAGAATTACGATTTTTATTTGTTGAAGAATTTAAAATTAAGTATCCAAGTTTGTATTATTCAATTGAAACGCCTACTTCGGGGAAATTCAATTTAAGTAAAAAATATGAGACAATCAAAATAGAAGATGAAGGTCAATCGGCTTCACATGATATGTGCATCTATGAAAAGGTTTCCAATAAGTACGAGCGAAAACTAAATATTGAATTTAAATACAAAAATTCTGGAATAATGAATACTGGAAAAGATATTTTAAAATTAATAAGAGAAGAACAAGATGGAGCATTTATTCACTTACTCAAAAATACAAATAGCGGAACTTTAATTAGTGTTTTCAAAAAACTTGCACAATGCTTTGCTGATTTCACTCCGGTTTGGAAAAATGAAGATAAATTCATAGAAATTACAATTATGTCATTAGAACAAAAGAAAATAATACAATGTCGATTAAAAAAGAAAGATTTAATAAATTTAGATTCTTTCTTTTTCGTTCCAAATAAAATGGGAAATATAAATACGTTTAAAAATTTGAATTGGAAAATAATTGAATTAGAAAAATAGTTAAACCTGCTGGTAACAGCCGTTTGGCGAGATTGGTGCTTTAGTGGAATTACCGTTTTTTCACTACATTTACGTTAAGCCGAAAATACTCGGTTTCAAAAGTCCCCAACCACGCCAAGCGGCAAGAAGTTAGCGGTCAGTTGTGAAAAAAACGTAGAAATGAAAAAAAAGCATCTTTATATTGTAGCTATAGTTTTTCTAACTCTTTTGAGTTGTAAAAAAAAGCAAGTAATTATTGCAAATTCTTTTGAACATAAATGGTATTCTTTAGATGGGAATTTAACAATAAATTCAAACAATACATTTGAATTCAATCGCTCTGCTTGTGTTTCACATTCGATATCGAAAGGGAAGTGGAAAATAAATAATGACACTTTAGTTTTAAATAGTTTTGAACCTAGAGGATGTTATTATATTGAAAGTTTTATACTTAAACCTCCTCCACCGCCAAAAGATACGACTGCGAATGATAATTATAATATCGAAAAGACAAAGAAAGATTGTACGCCAAATATTGGCTATGTAATTTTTAGAAACGAAAAATTTTACATTAAAGATTCACTACTAATATCGAAATCATTTCCTTATAATCTTTATGACAAAAAGCTTAATAAATTTTACAACTTTAAAAAGACAACTTATAAAAAACAATACTGAAAGGAAACCGAAAATATAGATGCTTGAAAAGTTTGTGAAATGGAAACATATAACGGAACCGTAAAGTGGAATTGACAAGAAATATAGATAAAAAACCGAACCGCTAACAGCCATTTAGCAATATTGCGAGTTTTGTGGTAAATTCACGTTTACGTTTCGCAAGATTATTTATCTTTAGCGGAAAATAATCGGTCACGAAGTTCGCAACATCGCTAAGTGGCGAAACGTTATGTGCTACTTGTGCCGAAATGACGCTGACGGAAACAATTTGAAAAATAGTTTGTAAAGTATAGAATATCGAGGCTTAAAAGTTGGATTTTGAAAATGGAAATATGAAAAGTGGAAACGTGAAATTTGAATATGACAATTGAAGTTTGAAAATTGAAATCTGAAAAGCAGAAGCGTGAAAGTTGGAATTTGACAGCAGAAACGTGAAAATTGTAAAGTTTTCAATTAATTGTAATTTCCACACAACAATACAATTTAGAATAATTAGAAAATAATTTAATAGTGTTTGAAATATGAAACGAATTTTAGCAATTGGATTTTTAACTAGTATAATACAAACTGTATTCTATTCCTTCCTACTTGCAGTAGTATATTTAACAATAACACCAAATCAAAAACTAGTTATTGGAACTGTATTTCCTTTTATTATATTTGCTTTTTTTATAATTGTAACGATTCAGAATGTATTAACCGCAAAATTGAATAGAAAATTATTTACTTGGATATTTTTTATTTTGTCGTTAGGAATATTTTCATTGCCGATTTTTAATCCATTTAATATTTGGCTCTCAATTTTGTTTTCTTTAATTAATATTTTGATTTTATTAATACCGATGTTCATAAAAAAGAATTTCATAACAATTGTAAATAACAAACAAGTTGTCTAATCATAACTAAAACTTACGAACCGAAAAACAAAAGCTTGAAAGTTGGAATTTGCCAAAAGAAACTTGAAAAGTCAGCGGTTAAAATCGTAATTTCACCTAAAAAACAAGCAGCATATAACCACCATTTTGAGCTAGCTGGAATTTAGTGGAATTATCGTTCCGCATCAAGTTTTCGTTAAGCCGAAAATTAAGCGGTCACGAACTTCCAGCCATCTCAAAGTGGCATAACGTTGTAAACAATTATAAAAAAATGAGACATTTATGCCATTAAGTTCAAACACAATTATACATTTCACTAAAACCAGTGAAGCTTTAAAAGGAATATTACAAGAAAATTTTAAGATTAAATATTGCCAAGAAGATGTTAACTTACATAACGAACTTAATTACGCAGCACCAATGGTAAGTTTTTGTGATATACCTTTATCGCAAATTAAAGACCATATTGGAAAATATGGGGCGTACGGCATTGGACTAACGAAAGAATGGGCGCAAAAAAACAAACTAAACCCTGTTTTGTATATACAATCTGAATCTTTTTTGTCCAAAAGTATTGATGAAAGCTATAGAGAAATAACTACCGGTGAATCTGTACAATTTGATCAGCTAACAGACGGGCAGAAAAATTGGTTAAATATATTGCGACATGTTAAAAACTATGAAGCTGACTTATCAAGAGGTGGCGAAGTTATAAAAAACTATCGATTTTCAGATGAAAGAGAGTGGAGATACACACCAAGTTTTGAAGATTGTAAAGAAATAGCTATTCACACAGATTCATACAAAACTGTCGAGCAAAAAAATCTTGTAAACCAAAAAATAGATCATCTAAGACTTGAATTCGAGCCTAATGACATTAAATATATTATTATTGAAAGAGAGGCTGAGATTTCAGAATTTGTTGAAATTTTAAAGAAATCTAAAGGTAATAAATATAGTTACAATGACGTCGAACGTTTAATGACAAGAATTATTACATCTGAACAAATTAAAACAGACCTATAAATAACTGTTTACAACAGCCATTTTGAGCTAGCTGGAATTTAGTGGAATTATCGTTCCGCATCAAGTTTTCGTTAAGCCGAAAACTGAGCGTTTACGAACTTCCAGCCATCTCAAAGTGGCAAAGCGTTAGCGGATATCTCAAAAAAAATGCAGATGAAAAAGAAATTCATTTATTTGAATACAATAATAATATTAGTAATAATAGTTGTTTCTATTTTTGGTGATTACTTCTCACCTATTGAAATGAAATTTCAGTACTGGTGGAGTACGAAATATTTCGAATGGAAAATGCTGTCAATATTATTTTTAAGTTTCGCTTTTTTTTCTGCTATGATAAGCTTAATTGACATCAAAAATTTAAAATATATAAGTAAGTTTAGTAGAGTTTTCTTTTCTCTAAATTGTTTACTACTATTATTCTTAATATACAATTTCACAGAATTATATTTAACAACAAAAATAGAATTAACTAAACGAGAAAACGAACTAATAAAAGAAGCAAAACGTGATATAAAAGACGATAATGTCACTTATAAATTTGCAGGCGGACTTCAACTTCCGATGTATTCCCAAAAAAATGAAAATAGTATTGATAGTATTAGAAAGAAATATGGTATTAAATATGTAAACACAGGATGCATAGTAGATTTGGTAGAAATCCAAGCTCAAGAAAAATATTCAGAGACTGTAAAATCATATTTAGAAAAGAGAAACGGAAAAAATTGGGAATATAAAATGCAAACAGAAATTGAAAACATAAAAAGAGACATCCGCTAACCGCCATTTTGAGCTAGCTGGAATTTAGTGGAATTATCGTTTCGCATCAAATTTTCGTTTAGCAGAAAAATTAGCGGTTACGAACTTCCAGCCATCTCAAAGCAGCAAACCGTTAGCAATAATTGTAAAAAAAATCGAACTTGAAGAGAAAGCATTTTATAATAATTACATTTTTTTTGTTAGTTATAACTTTAATTTCGTGTTCGAAAAAAGTCGTTATTGGAAAATACAGAACTAACTTTAATAGTTACGGAATGTTTAGCAAAACTTTGACTTTAAATTGTAGCGGAAATGCGATTCTGAATTTTCAAGGTGATATGCAGAATAACAATTCGCTAGGAATTTGGAAAACTGAAAAAGACACTTTAATTATATTTTTTGACTCACTAAAAAACCAAAACAACAAGTTTAAGGGAGAAATGAAGTTCGTAGTTAAAAGAAATAAACTTGAGTATATGCCTTTTCCGAAATCAAAATATAATGAATTGCTAGAATTTGCGAAAAAAATGGGAAATGATACTGTAAAAATTCCATCATATAGAAAAGTGAATAAGCTGACTAATCAAGGATTAAAAAACTTTAAAGGAAAAACCAGTAAACAATACCTTAAAAAAATTGAAATTATAAATTGTGAGTAAAACAACTATTGCTAACAGCCATTTAGCAATATTGCTAGTTTTGTGGTAAATTCACGTTTACGTTTCGCAAGATTATTTATCTTTAGCGGAAAATAATTGGTCACGAAGTTCGCAACATCGCTAAGTGGCGAAACGTTAGTGGCAAGCTTAAAAAAACCGAAACGTAATTCACTAAAAGACAATATTTTATATTTGGTTATAAATTGAAGATGTAACTTTCAAATGATAGAGATTTAAAAATTAAAATCTAAAAGTAGAAACTAGAAAGTCGGATTTTGTCAACAGAAACTTGAAAATCAGAATTATGAAAAATATTAATAATTATAGTATAGTAAAAACTCAAATATTGTTAATGTTTGCATTCGTTTTAAGTTTAGTTGCTTTAATTATAAATGAAAATACAGACACGAATACTTCAACTTTTGCATTCATCTTATATTTACCATATGTTTTTATACTTTGTATTTATAACGGAATATTTTTAAAACTTTTACTGAGTTTTTTGAAAGGCAATTTGTTAATTTATTTAATACCAATCGTGCCATTTATAGTTTGGTCTCTATTTTCGAATTATTCAATTACAATTAGATTTTGGAAGTTTAATGGTAATGAAGTATTTATAGGATTGATAATAATGATATTTGTAAATTCCTTCGGATTTTATTTTTTCAACCCAAACAAAAAAATTGAAGAAAAGTAGAATTTAAAAATATAAATGTAAAAAAGCCAGCCACTAACACACGTCTTGCGCCATTTGCGAATTTAGTGGAATTACCGTTTTTTTACCGTATTTTCGTTTAGCCGAAAATACTCGTCTTCGTAAGTCGCAAACGGCGCAAGGCGCGAGAACGTCAGGCTGTGAAAAAACCTCTTTTTTCTACAATAATCATTAAATTTTACGATATCACAACTTAAATGAAGCCTTCTAAGAAGGCTATTTTTTTTAGGCAGCTGATTTAGTTTGGAACGACAGGAAGTCTGTATTCGGGTTTAAATACGTCGTTTTTAGCAAAAGCAAGACTTTTGCCTTGTATGGTGATTTCCATTTTTGAAGTTTGGTAATTAAATAGGGAACGCCAAGTATGCATTGAATTTCAATGTAATTTTATAGTATTTTCCTTCACTTTCGAACATAAAAATGACCTAACCATAAGTTGAACATCCTTCCATATTTATAGTGCTAACCCTAAAACGTAATGATTTAATGAATACACATTGACAAAAGCATCGATAATACAAATAACGTTATCTGAAGTAATGGTTTCTTCTAAGCTATTAAAAAATAGCTAATTGCGAGGAATTTCAGTGATGTGTTGCATATTTAAATATACAACTTTTCTTCTTTTTTATTTGACATTATATGTTATATTTGATTAAAATAAATGTTAGTATTTTCACAGACTGACGTAGCATTAATAATATGAATATCATAAAAATTAAAATCATCCTTATTTTTATATTCTTCTTTTCCGGAAATATATATTGTCAGAAATCTAAAAACAAGAACACTAAAATTACGTTTGAAATACATGGAGATTTGAACAATGATAATATCAAGGATTTAGTGATGGTAAAAGAATATACAAATAATGAGTTCCATCCATGTTCATTAGAAATCAAATTTGGGAATGAAAAGGGGGAATATAAATCAGTTTTAATTACCGAAAAGGCAGTAATGGAAAAATCTCATGACACTAGAGATAGTGCCGTTTTGGAGAATTTAGAAATTAAAAAAGGAATGTTGATTTTTTCCAATGCACTAATTAGAGGTAATTTAACTCACAAATTTAGATATCAAAATGGAAATTTTGAACTAATAGGCTATACATATAATGGGGCAGTTCCTGGTTATATAGAATCAGTAGATTATAATTTATCTACTGGAAAAAAAATAATGATAAATAAATCATGGGATTCTGATAAAATAATAGAAAAAAATGAATCGATTGAAAAGTTATACCCATTGCCAAAATTACAGGATTTTACACCATTTGATTTTATGTATTAGTGCTACTGCTAACAGCTTGAGTGTCGTTGCGTACGAAGCACAAATAATAAAACTCGTATTGAACGGAACCGCTCAACATCTATCCCTATGGGTTTTTCGTTATATATGTTTTAAGAATTGCAAGAGACTATCCTCCCTCTGTTTTTTGCAGTAAATTTCAATGTAATTTTCTAGTATTTTCCTTCACTTTTGGACATAAAATGACCTAACCATAAGTTGAACATCCTTCCATATTTATAGTACAAACCCTAAAACGTAATGATTTTAATGAATACACATCGACAAAAGCATCGATAATACAAATAACGTTATCTGAAGTAATGGTTTCTTCTAAACTATTAAAAAATAGCTAATTGCGAGGAATTCTAGTGATGTGTTGCATATTTAAATATACAACTTTTCTTCTTTTTTATTTGACATTATATGTTATATTTGATCCAAACAAATGTTAGTTTTTTCACAGACTGACGCTATGAGCAATTAAAACCCAAAATTATGAATAAACACTTTTTCTTATTAGTATTTGTTTTTTTAACTTTCATTAATAATGTAATAGCTCAGAATACTGATATGGCAATCGGACTTAAAGCTGGTACTAATTATTCATCTTACACACCGAGATATATAATTTCTGGAATTGAGGATGTACGCTATGATAGAAAATTTGGTTTTTATCTCGGTGGCTTCGCGAATTTTGAAATATCAGATGATTTTAAGATTCAACCTGAACTAATTTTTGCAGTACAAGCTTCAAAATTTGTAAATGAAAATATTGAATTGACTGATACCAATGGCTTCAGTTCAATAGTTGACTTCGAATCAAATATTAATGAATCTACAATTATAATCCCTATTGTTGCACAGTATTTTGTCAGCGAAAGTTTCTATCTTGAAGGTGGTCCACAATTTGGATATATAATAAATCGGAAAGAGAAAATTATTAAAGACCCATTTGCAGCTATGTCAGGAACACCAACCGAACCGTTGGATTTTGATTATGACAAATTTGATTTCGGACTAACGATTGGAATTGGTTATAAGTTTTCAGAGAAAATTAATCTACATACAAGATACTTTTCCGGATTAATTGAACGAAATAATACTATTAAATCATCCGTTTTCAATTTGGGAATAGAATGTAAAATATAACAAGTTACAACAAAGTTTAAAAATAATTTAAATATAGTGCTCGTTTAAAGGCTGTTGCGTGTTTTCTACATCTGATTTTCCTTCGGAAAATCCTCGCATGCAAACCCGCAATTATCCTTATATATCAACTTTACCGGCAATTATATAACAACCAAAAATGAAGAAACAAATTACATCTTTTTTACTTACCCTAACAGTTACTGCTTTTGGACAAATGGTACAAAAGAAAAATCCGAATGATTTTTTACCAAAAGGATATAGTATTCATAAGTATGAAGGCGGAGTTTCATCTGGAAGCTGGGACGAAATAAAAGGTGACTTAAACAAAGACGGGTTGGAAGATATTGTTCTTATCATAAAAGGAACTGACAAAAGTAAAATAATAAAAGATGATTACCGTGGTAATTTAGACCGAAATCGTAGAGGTATAATCGTGTTGATTAATAAGGGAGGTTTTTATCAACTGGCCACAAAAAATTACGATTGTTTTTCTTCCGAAAATGAAGATGGTGGCGTGTATTTTGCTCCTGAGCTTTATGTTGAAATAAAAAAAGGGAACTTATATGTCAGTTATGGGCATGGTAGATATGGGAACTGGAGTTACACATTTAGATATCAAAATGGAGATATGGAATTAATTGGTTATGATTCATACTCAAGCCGAGGTCCTGTACCACAATATGAAGTCAGTATCAATTTTTTGACACAAAAGAAACTGACAAGTGATAATCTAAACAAGGATGTAGATGGAGATGAATATACTGCTGATAATTTTAAAGACACTTGGGAAACCATAAAAAAGAAAAAATTAATAAGGCTATCTGATATTAAGGATTTTGACGAGCTTGATGTTGAATAAGCAAAAAAATAATTACTCTGACAATCTTAATGAATTACCGTTCCGCATCAAGGTCTCATTAAGCCGAAAATTAAGCGGTTACATTTTTTCCAACATTTTAAATTGGCGAAACGTGTCAGGCAAGTTGTCTAAGAAAAATACGTATAAAACTAACTATGAATAAATTTACTGTATTAATCATCATTGTTATTGTATTTCTTCTTGGATCTTGTAATGAAAAAACTGGAAAAGTAAAATTACAAAAATCACCGGCAATAGTAACAAATAAGGTTATCGTAAACGATAGTACTAAAAAAAATTTGCCACAGTCAGTTAAAGAAGAAGTCAATGATTTAACAGAAAATATCAAAGATTTTATTCCAGAAAATTATTCAGTTTTAGATGCAGTTTCGGGCAATCTAAATTTGGATAGTTACAATGATATGATTTTGGTGTTAAAAAAGAACCATGAAGAAAAAACTTCAGATGTAATCGAAAATCCTGAAAAAAGACCACTTTTAATTTTAATAGGTGCACCAAATGATAAATATAAACTTGTTGAAAGAAATGATAAATCTGTTTATTGCATCGACTGCGGTGGAATGATGGGCGATCCTTATACAGGAATTACTATAAAAAAAGGTTTTTTTTCAGTAGAACATTATGGCGGAAGTGCGTGGAGATGGACAAGAATTATAACATATAAATATTCAAAAGAACACAACAATTGGTTCTTACAACAAGATGGTGGAGAAAGTTTTAACGCAGGTGACCACAAAAAAGTTGAGAAAACAATCAAAACTACCAAAGACTTTGGAAAAGTTCTTTTTAAAGATTTTGATATTTATGCGGAGGAAATCGAATAGCGTATAAACGTAAGAATTTGCAAACACTCGTCTTGTAGAAATTGTGAATTTAGTGGCATTACCGTCATCTAATCGTACTTTCGCTTAGCCGAAATCTCAGCGTTTACGAATTCCCACCATTTTAAAGCAGTATGCCCTTGCCTTACCTTATCGTACGGAACGGGAAAAAATTACAGAAGATTTTAGATTTACGAAACTGGTAAACGTAAAATGATTTAAATCGATCAACAGAATTTGATTTAAGGTGGAAATTAGAATGAAAAATCGGAAAGCAAAAACTGCTATCGCATAGATTTAATCATTTTTTCTTAGCAGATACTTAATGAAGACAACCCTAAACAGTTGTCTTTTTTTATTAACAGAGTTTTAATTTTTGTTTGCTAGCTAATTACTTATAATTTTACCAAATTTGTACCTCAAATTAAAAAAAGTATGTTGGACAAAAAATTCTTCACCATAATTCTGTTTCTCTCTTTTAGCGTTTTTAGTTTCGCCCAGCAAAAAAATGATGATGAACAAACAAAGCAGAAGTTCACACTAAGCGGAACAATTTCTGACGCCAAAAGCAACGAAACCTTGATTGGTGTCAACATATACATTCCAGAGACCCAATCAAGTATCAATACCAATCAATACGGTTTCTACTCCATTACATTACCACAAGGTTCTTACACAATTCTTATAAGCTATATCGGCTTTCAAAACGTATCAAAAAGCATTACGCTAAACAAGAGCACAAAGTTAAATCTTACACTAGCAGACAGTCAAGAAATGCTGGATGAAGTAATTATTACTGGAGCCAATACAAGCACGCAGATACGTAAGCCGGAAATGAGTATCAATAAGCTCTCTATTTCATCTATAAAAAAGATGCCTGTAGTCTTAGGTGAAGTGGACGTAATCAAATCCTTATTGCTTTTACCCGGAGTAACAAACGCTGGTGAAGGAGCTTCCGGATTTAATGTCCGCGGTGGTGGAGCGGATCAAAACTTAATCCTTTTGGATGAGGCTACCATATTTAACTCTTCACACGTGTTTGGATTTTTCTCTGTTTTTAACCCAGATGCGATCAAAGATTTAAAATTATACAAGGGTGGAATTCCAGCTAACTTTGGAGGTAGAGCATCATCCGTTCTAGATATATACCAGAAAGATGGAAATAGCAAATCTTTTCATGCCAGCGGTGGACTAGGACTTATTTCTAGTCGTATTTTACTCGAAGGACCAATAGTAAAAGACAAAGGTTCGTTTTTAATTGGTGGACGAAGTTCTTATGCGCATTTATTCTTAAAATTATCTGAAGATCAAAAAGATAATTCTGCTTATTTCTATGATTTGAATACTAAGATAAGTTACAAGCTTAATGATAATAATAATTTATACCTATCCGGATACTTTGGTCGCGATGTTTTTGCAATTAGCAATAGTTTTTCTAACACGTACGGAAATGCTACTTTAAATTTGAGATGGAACCACTTATTCTCAGATAAGTTATTCTCTAATTTATCTGTTATTTACAGTGATTATTACTACGGATTGGATTTGGATTTCGTAGGTTTCAAATGGGATTCTGGCATCAAAAATTATAATTTAAAATACGATTTCAAGAACTATGTGTCTGATAAATTCAAATTGAATTACGGTCTTAATGCAATTTACTACTCCTTTAATCCAGGAACGATAAAACCTACCGATGATAGTTCAGGAATTAACTTTGACCAACTAGATAGAAAATATGCTTTTGAACCTTCGCTGTACATAAGCGCAGAGCATGAAATATCTAAGAAAATCGCCATTACTTATGGACTACGTTACAGTATGTTTTATCGTTTAGGTCAATCAACAGTAAATATCTACGATGATAATAACCCAGTAGTTTTTAACACCGATTTGCAGATTTACGAAAAAGCAACACCTATAGCTACCGAATTTTACGATAAAAACGAGGTCATACAAAGTTTTAATAATTTAGAGCCAAGGTTGGCGCTATCTTATCAGCTAAACGATAATTCATCTGTAAAGGGGAGTTACAACCGAATGGTTCAGTACCTACAATTAATATCGAACACCTCCTCACCTACTCCTTTGGATGTGTGGATGCCAAGTGATAATTTCATTCAGCCTCAAATTGCTGATCAGGTAGCTATAGGTTACTTCAAAAATTTTCAAGACAATATGTTTTCTTTAGAAGTAGAATCTTATTACAAGAAAATAAAAAACAGATTGGATTATATTGATGGAGCCGATTTAATTGCCAACGAAGCAATTGAACAAATCGTATTAAACGGTCAAATGCGTTCTTATGGTCTCGAAATTATGTTGCGTAAAAATGAAGGTAAGTTCAGTGGTTGGATTTCTTACACGCTATCAAAATCAGAGCAGCAAACTCCTGGAAGAACAGCAGAGGAATCGGGTATTAACAAAGGACAATGGTACAATTCGGTTTACGACAAGACGCATAATTTGGCTGTAACTGGTTCTTTCAAGAGAAGTGACAAATGGACTTTTGGAGCTAATTTTGTATTACAAACAGGACAGCCCGTTACCTATCCTAACGGACAGTACACGTACGCAGGTATAGTTGTACCTAGTTATAATTTGCGAAATGAAAACCGCTTGCCAGCTTACCATCATCTTGATGTGTCTGCAACATTAACACCATCAAACAACAAAGGTAGAGAATGGAAAGGCGAATGGGTTTTCAGCATTTACAATCTTTACAACCGTCAAAATGCTGCTTCGATAAATTTTAGTCAAAACTCAGATACAGGCGTTAATGAAGCTGTAAGAACCTCTATTTTTGGAATAGTTCCTGCAGTTACTTATAATTTTAAATTCTAGACTATGAAAAAAATACATTTATTTTTATCTCTATTTACTTTACTCTTTTTATATAGCTGCGAAGAAGTGATTGACGTAGATTTAACCACTGCTGATCCGAAGTTAGTTGTTGAAGCTACCATCAAATGGAAAAAAGGAACTACTGGCAAAGAACAAAGAATCAAACTATCAACAACTACATCCTATTATAGCACAGAAATTCCTGTTGTTTCAGGAGCTACGATCACCGTGAAGAACAGTACAAATACAACATTTAATTTTACCGAAGTTGGTACTACTGGAGAATACGTTTGCTACAATTTTATTCCAAAAATAGAGGAAGTTTACACGTTAACGGTAATTAGTAAAGGTGAGACATACACCGCTACCGAAACACTAAAATCTGTAGCTCCTATTACAGAAGTAGAACAAAAAAATGATGGTGGAATTACAGGAAAAGACATTCAAATTAAAACTTATTTTACCGATCCTGTTTTAGAAACAAATTATTACCTATATCAATACAGCTATACTGGGAAAATTAAACAAACTTTTTACGCTGATGAAGACAGCTATTTTCAAGGTAATAGATTTTTTAGCTTGTCACAAAACGATGAGTTAGAAATAGGTGATGAAGTAAGTATTGTGCATTATGGAATTTCAAAAACATATTACAATTATATGAACATACTAATTGGAATTGCTGGCGGCGGCGGCGGTGGTCCTTTCCAGGCTCCTCCCGCAACTGTACGAGGCAATATCATCAATGTAACCGACAAAGATAATTATGCATTAGGATTCTTCTCTTTATCTGAAATAGACACAAGAACCTACATTATTGAGTAAAGACTTATAAATAGAAACGAGATAAATCACTGTGCGTATGATCTTTTAAATTTTCGAAAGTTAGCATCAATATGATTTTTAATGAAGTTATAATTAAGTTGAGGAAAACGATATTTACTCCCTAATTTTCTATCTTTACAGATTAAAAAAATATTTATGTCTTCACATCACATCGTACGAGACGACCAAGAACCCGCTTTAATCATTGCTAATGGAGCCGCTTGTAATCCAGAATTATTAGGTCAATTATTAGAATGGTCTCCTATAGTTATCGTACTTGATTCAGCAATGGAACGTGTTATGAAGCTAAATATTAAAGTTGATGTTTTATTGGGGGATTTTGATCGTGATTTTGATGCTAATTATTACAAAGAAAAACAATATCCTATTGAAATAATCCATACGCCCGATCAGAATAAAACAGATTTAGAAAAAGCGTTTGATTATTTAATCGAAAAGAAAATTCCAGCTGTAAACGTAGTTTGGGCCACAGGTAGAAGAGCTGATCATACAATTACTAACTTAACAAATATTGTACGTTACCGCGATTTATTAAAGATTGTAATCCTTGACGACCACTCCAAAGTTTTTTTATTAGCTCGAAAGTTCGAGAAATGGTATACGGCAAATACACCCATATCTTTAATCCCTATTGGACATGTAAGTGGTATTTCTTCTGATAACCTTTTTTATCCTCTCCAAGAGGATAGTTTAACTATTGGCTATAAAACAGGAAGCAGTAATCATGTAGCCAAAGATGGAATTGTAACTATCGAACATTCAGAGGGTGATTTATTACTTATGGAATGTATGGATTAGCTAACTTCTAAAAGTAAAAGAAACCAATTGACATAACTTAGCATTAATATTTTGATCGCTTTACTTTTCCTTTATTTATTTCGTAACAAGTAAAAGAACTCTGCAATCCGTAACGTTTTCCATCTTTTACTACAAAATTTCGATACAAGGTAGCATTACTACGCCAAGCTTGTTGCAAACCAACTTGTTTATCATCTTTATAATTGTAAACATAACTTTTTGAACCATCGTAATACCAACTTTTTTGAACTCCCTCTCGTTTTTCATTATAATAGTTGTATTCAAATTTTAATTTGCCATTGTCAGGCCAGTATCCATATTGCTTTCCCACTGATAAACTATTCTTATACCTTCTCACTTCGTAAGGTTGACCATTCTGATAAAAACTTCTATAGATTCCATGGAGTTCTCCATTCAACAATGAGCTGTAACTTTGTACATTATATCCCCTTAAAACTTTGTGAAGAATTCCTGAATATTTCTTATTGCCATAATAATAGATGCCATTGACCAATGAAACCTTAGAATTGTCAAATTCAATGGTATCTTTTGGGATCTTTGTCGTATCAATTGAATAATCAAAAACTTGATTTAGTGCTATATCTGAATCATTTTTCTCTCTGCAGGAAAAAAGCAATAAAAATGAAAACAAAAGACCAATTTTAAACATTAAATGCAATCGCATACAAAAAAAAAGTAAATTCATTTTTATTATCCTTTATTGGAATCACTAGGTATTTAATAAATAAAAATAAAGGAAACCATTGGCTTTATAACCAATGGATCCTACATTGCTGCTCTAATAAAGCGTTCTTATTTTATTAATGTGACTAATCATTAATTATTGTGTAAAAGTCCCTTTAGTCCCATGATAAGAACCTGATTTTATCACATATAATCCAGAAGTAGAATAAACGTTATTACTTACATGGTAGTGATAAATTGCATCGGTAAAATCGGTAGTTGTACCGGTGTGACCGCCATTTGCATCTAGATTTGAAGGATAAGTTCCGTCCGCATCTTTTCGTCCATATACTGGATAACCATCTCTTAGAAAACCAATTAAATTATTTGAATCAACTGTTAAATAAGTTCCTTCACAATGGTAGTGATAATCTTTATTGGGTCCAGGATGAGCTCCAGAAGAGTCAAAAGTACTCCATGCATTTTCCTGCAGTACACCAGAACCTTCATAATCATTATAAATAGGCACCCCATTTACAGCCATACCTACAGCTCCCAGTTCGGTAACTTCCTTTGTAGTTGCCTCGGAAGGGACAACAGGGATTCTCATAGCATAATTATAGGTCGTCATGCTCGTATTTGCATTTGCATGATTAGTACCTGGAAAATCCTCATACATTTCATGGCCTACACCCCAATATGGTGTTTTGTGATCCGGTAATCCTGTACTACTAATTGTGATGTAACCATCACTAACTTTAACACTGACCGCATTGGTGTAAGAGTTTTTAAAAGAATTAATAACTACAGTAGAAATATCTACACCTTCTTCAGAGGAATCATCACTAGAACTACTGTCATCATTACAGGAAAAGAGTACTACTAGCATCGTTGCTAAAAATATTTTATTCATAATCATTAGATTTATTAAACAAATAAACAGATTAACTTTGAAGTAAGTTTGAAGTAGTTAAAAATTAATTTGTATACTATGTCTAGTACCCACAGCACTATAAACAACTGTAAATCCCTCAACTTCACAAATTTTCTTGACAATTGACAAACCTAATCCTGTAGAGCTAAGTCCTTGATTCCCCTTCTTAAACCGTTGAAAATAATGTTCTGCATCACTTTCCAAAGCTTCGCCGTCATTTGTTATTAATATCTTATTTGGAAACGAAGTAATTCTGATGTTACCTCCGTAAAAATTATGCTGTATGGCATTTTGTATCAAATTACGAATGAATACATCAATAAGGTATGGATTTGCATGTATTGTAAAATCCTCTAAACTCGTATTAACTTTCAGATTTTTCAACAAAATCATTTCAGAAAAGTGTTTTAAATTTGACTTAATCACTGCATTTATACTAAATATTTTGCGATCAGAAAATTGGTGATTGCCTATCTTATTCAATAATAATAACGCGCGATTTAGTTGTGTAATTTTCTGTAAAGTCTCCTGAATTTCTTCTATTCGAATTAAATCTTGTTCCTTCAAATTATCTGATTGTTGTAGTAAATCTAACTTTGAACGAATAATAGCAAGTGGAGTTTGCAGTTCATGCGACGCATTCTCTGAGAACTCTCGCAATTGGTCATAATCTGATTGAGATCTTTGAGCAAAATAGCTTACTTTTTCATTTAAAAAATTGAATTCATCGACATTTGAAATTGCAAATTTTAAGGTGTTCTTTTTTGTAATGCTGAAGAACTTTAGCTGATTTAGTGTAGCGTAAAATGGTTGAAATAAAAAATTAAATAAAATTCGGTTACCTATAATTGTGCTAACAATCAACAACAAGAGTAAAATAAAAATACTTTTAAATGTGGTAAAAAGAAGTAGCGAAGGCGCTATTTTCACTCGAGAATAGGTAACTCTGAACCACTGTTTTTTCACATAAACATCTCTAATTACTGTAGCTTTTTCAAATCCTTGTCCGAGAGGTCTGATATTAAAATCCGTATCATCGGGCCTTCTTGGGTGTGGCGGAACATCTTCTTCTAATTTTACTTTACCATATCTCGGGTTTTCATTATGAAGTGCATGTGGACTTAGCGCTAAGATGGAAAGATTTTCGTTTCTTTCTAAAATTTCGACAGATACACCGTCTTCTAACTGTTGAGTAACAGTTTGCATATAATAATTAAGTTCATGATAAGCATCATCTTTTATTATTTTATCAAAAAAAATAAAAATCAATCCTCCCCCCATAATTAAAATTAGCAAACTTGATGATAGGGTAAAGAAAGAGACTTTATTAACTAACTTCATTTAAGTAAGTATTAAATTTATATCCAGTTCCATAAACATTTTGAATAAATGGTTTTGACCCATTTTCGATCATTTTTTTTCTCAAATTCTTAATATGCTGGTAAATAAAGTCATAATTATCATAAGCGTCAACATAGTCGCCCCATAAAGACTCTGCTATAGTATTCTTCCCTAAAACTCTATTTTTATTGGATAAAAAAAGTAAGAGCAATTCGTATTCTTTCTGAGTTAGAACCAAAACATTTCCACAAACTTTGACATTTTTAGTATTAGTATCGATTTCTATTTCTTCAAAAATAATAACGCTATTTCCACTAAGTCGCGTTCTGCGGTACAATGCTATAATCCGCGCTTTCAATTCAGCTAGATGAAAAGGCTTTGACAAATAATCATCTGCCCCTCTTTCTAAACCTTGTATCTTATCTTCCAAAGAATCTTTTGCTGTAATAATTAATATTGCACTTTTTGAGTGAATCTCTTTAAGTAACTCAACGAGATCTAAACCATTACCACCCGGAAGCATTAAATCAATTAAGATTACATCATATTCAAAACTGATTATCTTGCCTTTTGCTTCCTCAAAAGTAAAAGCTTTTTCAGTTATAATCTGGCTATTAGATAAATATTCTACGATATCTTGTACGAGACTTTTTTGGTCCTCAATTATTAATACTTTCATATTGCAATGTAAATAAAAACTTTGAAGTGAATTTGAAGTTTAGTTTAATATTTGCTCATAGCTTATTCACAAATCAGTATTATAAATATAAAAACATTAGCTATTTCGGTTAATATTAAAAATGATTACACCACTAATTTACTCGTTTGTTTACTATTGAATTTTAATCACTTATGAATTAAGTGTAATTTTTATAGTATCTTTGCACTCTCAATTAAAAAGATGAAATCGAATTCAATTACAGAAAAAACCAATCTACATCCTAGAAATCAACATCGTTCTCGATACGATTTCAAACTTTTAATAGAAAAATACCCCGAACTCAAAAAGCATGTTGCTACCAATCAACATCAAATTGAAACGATTAACTTTAGTGACCCTGAAGCTGTCAAAGCGTTAAACAAAGCCTTACTGATTACTTATTACGATATTCAGAACTGGGATATTCCTAAAGACTATTTATGCCCACCGATTCCCGGAAGAGCCGATTATATTCATAATATTGCCGATTTATTAGCAAGTTCAAATGGCGGCAAAATTCCAGAAGGAGAAAGTATCGAAGGCCTTGATATTGGTATAGGTGCCAATTGTATTTATCCAATTTTAGGAAATGCAATTTACGGCTGGAGCTTTGTAGGAACCGATATTGACGAAAAAGCGCTTAGCAATTGTAGCAAAATAATAGAAACCAATCCAAAATTGGTTGAAGCTATTAGTCTGCAGCAACAAATTGAACCACGATTTATCTTTAAAAACATTATTACTCCCGAGGATAAATTTGAATTTGTTCTTTGTAACCCGCCTTTCCATACTTCTCAAGAGGAAGCTACACAAGGAAGTATTCGAAAAATAAATAATTTAGAAAATAAAAAAACGACCAAGCCTATCTTGAATTTTGGTGGTCAGAATGCTGAATTATGGTGCGAAGGAGGGGAATTTCGTTTTATCTCTCAGATGATATATGAAAGCGCCAAATACCCTATGCAGTGTTTGTGGTTCACAACTTTGGTTGCCAAACAGTCACACCTTAAAAGTCTTTACAATGTATTAAACAAAGTTAAGGCAGCCAACATCAGAACGATTGATATGGCGCAGGGGCAAAAAACTAGTCGCATTCTAGCGTGGTCATTTTTGAGCGACCTGCAACAAGCAGAATGGCAATTCGAAAAAAGTAACCAAGTAGTATAGTTAATTAAAAATAGTTGAAATTTCAATTTAAGTTAAGCACCTAAATTTCATTTGTAATTTAGGTAGTAATCGCTATTTATAAAGTAAATAATATCAATCGAATTTTTTATACTTAGTCGATAATCTATCTAATTTATAAAATTCTTGACCCTCCCTATTGCCAGATTATATGTTTTAGGAAAATTAAAAATAAAAACAGCAACTCCTGTTTTTGTTAGAAATAACCCAATTATAAGGTATAAACTTTTAATCTACGGTAAATACAAATGAACAATCTACAATTCATTTCACATAAAGACACTCAAATAAGGTGTCGAGTAAATATCATAAAATTAACGACAGAAAATAGAGATTTAAGATATCTCAAATACTAAAGGATCTAAACCTCTCTTAATAATTTAACGTATAAGATACGCTTAATTTGATAGTATTAAATTAATCAAGGCTACTTTGATAAATTTTAAATTATCAAATTTCGACTATAAATAACTCTCCATTTGTTAAATTGACTTAAATCCACTAACATAAATAAATAATAGTCAGATAATTGTTCCCTAAATTTTTATTTAACAATTATACAGATTACTAAAATTTGTAATGATAAAACTTATAAATTTACAAAATCATTAACATAAAAATAACAAATAATTACCAAAATAAAATTTAACGTAATTCAATATTTATGAAAAAATTAATTTTAATACTCTCCTTAATTTTTTGCGGCGTCATGTCTGCTCAGGAAATAAGAATTTTAGGTATTGTAACCGATGATACTAAAAGTACTTTACCTGGAACAACTGTCATGGTAAAAGGAACATCAAAAGGAACCACAACTGATCTTAACGGAAAATATACTATCTCTGCAAAAATGGGAGAATCACTTCAATTTTCTTTTATTGGATTGGAGACTAAGACTATAAAGGTAACAGGTAGCACTATCAATGTAATGCTTGCAGGCGGAGGTGAAACTTTGCAAGATGTAGTTGTACTTGGATCACGTAGCGCTGCGAGAACAGTAACAGAATCTGCAGTACCTATTGATGTAATCAACATGAAAGAAATTGCTTCTCAAGGTTCTCAAGCCAATTTAAATCAGATTTTGAACATGGTTGCACCCTCTTTTACTTCAAATACTACAACAGTAGCAGATGGAACAGATCACATTGATCCAGCACAATTAAGAGGTCTTGGACCAGATCAAGTATTGGTATTGGTAAACGGAAAAAGAAGACATACTTCTTCTCTTGTAAACATAAACGGATCACCAGGTAGAGGATCTGTTGGAACCGACTTAAACGCAATCCCTGCTTTTGCAATAGACAAAATTGAAGTATTAAGAGATGGTGCTGCTGCACAATATGGATCTGATGCGATTGCTGGTGTTATTAACGTAAACGTAAAAAAAGCTACAAATAAACTTGACATCAATATCTTGGGCGGAAGTTATTTTTCTAAAAATGCTAATGATCACAGAGGTGGTAATGATGGAAACAATGCACAACTTGACGTAAACTACGGTACGGGTCTTGGTAAAGAAAAAAGTTTTATCAATGTAACAGGAAGTTTTCAACTTAGAGGGCAAACAAGTAGAGCAAAAGATGCTACAGGAAATCTATTTAGTGCCTTTAACGCAATTGAACAAAGAGCGACTGAAAACGGTACTAATATTAATGCTTTGTGGGGAAACATCAATAATACTGCTAACTCATCTCAAATTTTATCTACTATTAAATCATCTGCACTAAATGTAGATTATTTTACAGAAGGACAACAAGCTTCAATTCTTGGTGCAACCACTATATCAGAAATGCAAACAGCATTGAATTTTGATGCTACAGCTGGAGAATTAGACTACAGAAACTTAGAGAGAAGTGCTTTCAACATGAATGTCGGACAATCATCATTGCAAAGCGCACAATTTTTTGTAAACGCAGCCTATCCAATTAATGATAATTTAGAATTGTATGCTTTTGGAGGAACAAGTCACAGAACTGGTGAAGCAGCAGGTTTCTATAGAAAACCAAATCAATCTAGAACATACACAGCTTTATATGCTAATGGTTTTTTACCTGAAATTCATTCTACAATCAACGATATTTCTGCAGCAGTAGGAACTAGAGGTACTATCTTGAAAGATTGGAAATTTGATTTGAGCAACACTTTTGGTAGAAATGGTTTTGATTACAATATCGAAAACACATCAAATGCTTCTTTAAGAGAGGACTCTCCTACTTCATTTGATGCAGGTGGATTAGCTTTCTCTCAAAACACAACTAACTTTGATATTTCGAAAAAAATCAACAAATTGAACGTTGCTTTTGGAGCAGAAGTTAGACATGAAAATTTTCAAATTAAACAAGGGGAGCCTGATTCATATAATCAATATGATATAAATGGTGGTGTTGTAACTGGAACAACTGCTGATAATTTAAAAATAACCGATTTTTATGACGGTGTCTTAGGTGGTTATACTGGAGCAATTTACGGATCAGCAACCGAAGCTTACAATGGACAAAGAGCTGGAGGAGCACAAGTTTTCCCAGGATTCAAACCTTCAAATGCAGTTGACAAAAGTCGTACAAGTGGTGCAGTTTACGCAGATCTTGAATATGACGTAACGGACAAATGGCTATTAAACGGGGCATTGCGTTATGAAAACTATTCTGATTTTGGAGGTACAACAAACTATAAAATTGCTACCCGTTACAAAATTACAGACAATGTAAATTTACGTGGTGCAGTTTCAACTGGATTTAGAGCGCCATCGTTACACCAAATTTACTACAACTCTACTGCGACACAATTTGTAGGTGGTGTACCATTTGAAGTAGGAACATTCAGCAATGATTCTCCTGCTGCAAAATTATTAGGAATTCCACAATTGAAACAAGAAGATTCGCAAAGTGCCAGTTTTGGTTTTACTGCTAAAATTCCAGAAGCAAAATTGACTATTACTGCCGATGCTTACATCGTGAAAATCAAAAACAGAGTGGTTCTTACTGACCAATTCTCTAGACCTAGTTTATCAAAAACTAATGGTGGTGTTGCTCCAAATTATTTTTATCCAATTGGAACTACACAAAGAGATTTGCAAGATCTTTTTGATGAAGCAAACGCAACTGCTGCAACATTTTTTGCAAATGCAATCGATACACAATCAAAAGGTATTGATGTTGTAATAAGCCATAAGGCAAATATTGGAAATGGTTTAACATTGAAAACTGATTTATCAGGTACGATTTCTAAAACAAATAAAGTTGGAGACATCAAAGGTTCTCAAATTTTAGAGGATAACGGACAAACAAACAGATATTTCTCAGAATCAAGCAGAGTATACTTAGAAGAAGCTGTTCCAAGAGCAAAAGCAAACTTGACAAACACTTTGACAATTGAAAAATTCGATTTCTTCTTAAGAAATGTATATTTCGGTCAAGTAACAGATCCAAATATTGCAGACGCTAATGGTGACGGAAAAATTAACGCGATTATTGTAAACGATCAAGTTGTTGAAAACGAGCACCCACATTGGGGAGCAAGAATTGTAACTGATTTATCTGTTGGATACAAAATCTCACGTTCTACTAAAATTGTAATTGGTGCAAATAACATTTTTGATATTTACCCATCTAGAAATTTAGGTCCACAAACAGTTACTTCAAGAGCATCTGGAGTTGACTCTAATGGTAATATTATTTATTCTCCAACAACATCAACTATCGATTTATCAAATGGTAATCAATTTGTATATTCAAGAAACACATCTCAATTTGGACAAAACGGAAGGTTCCTTTTTGCTAGATTAAGCTTGAGTTTCTAATATAAACACATTCTTTTTTACTAAAGACCATCATGTACGCATGATGGTTTTTTTTTGGCATTATGTTTAGACAAGGATGCTTTTAAACTTCGTAACTTTGCATTTCAAAATTTCGAAATATAATATATGAATTTCCAAGTCGTATCTGATTACCAACCCAAAGGAGATCAACCAGAAGCTATAAAAAAATTAGTCCAAGGACTTAATGACGGCGATCCGTACCAAACCCTTCTCGGAGTTACTGGTTCTGGTAAAACGTTTACAGTAGCCAATGTTATTGAGGAAGTTCAACGCCCTACTCTGGTTTTAGCGCACAATAAAACTTTGGCGGCGCAATTATATTCAGAATTCAAACAATTTTTCCCAAACAATGCAGTAGAGTATTTTGTTTCTTACTATGATTATTATCAACCTGAGGCTTTTATGCCCGTGACTGGTGTATTTATAGAGAAGGATTTATCTATTAATGAAGAGTTAGAGAAAATGCGTTTGAGTACTACCTCATCCTTACTTTCTGGACGACGAGATATTTTGGTAGTAGCATCAGTATCTTGTCTATATGGTATTGGTAATCCAGTGGAATTTCAAAAGAATGTAATTGAGATCGAAAGAGACCAAGTAATTTCGAGAACAAAATTATTACATCAATTAGTACAAAGTCTATACTCTAGAACAGAAGCCGACTTTACTCCTGGAAATTTCAGAATCAAAGGAGATACTATTGAAGTGTATCCAAGTTATGCCGATGATGCTTTTAGAATTCACTTTTTTGGAGACGAAATTGAGGAAATCGAAACTTTTGACATTAAAACATCTCAGGTTATAGAGAAATTTAAAAAACTTACCATCTATCCTGCAAATATGTTTGTGACCTCACCCGATGTACTACAAGGCGCTATTTGGGACATACAGCAAGATCTAGTTAAACAAGTTGATTATTTTAAAGAAATTGGTAAACATCTTGAAGCAAAACGTTTGGAAGAACGTACCAATTTTGATTTAGAAATGATACGCGAACTAGGATATTGTTCTGGTATCGAAAATTATTCTCGCTATCTTGATGGTAGGTTGGCCGGAACAAGACCATTTTGTTTACTGGATTATTTCCCAAAAGACTTTTTAATGGTTGTTGACGAAAGCCACGTTACACTCTCGCAAGTGCACGCTATGTACGGAGGCGATCGCAGTCGTAAAGAGAATCTTGTAGAATATGGTTTCCGTTTGCCAGCTGCAATGGACAATCGTCCTTTAAAGTTTGAAGAGTTTGAGGCGATGCAAAACCAAGTCATTTACGTATCTGCAACACCTGCTGATTATGAATTAGAAAAATGTGATGGTGTTTATGTTGAGCAAGTTATACGCCCAACTGGACTATTGGATCCTATTATCGAGATTCGCCCTAGCTTGAACCAAATTGATGATTTAATAGAAGAAATTCAAGTTCGTTGTGAATTAGACGAGCGTGTATTGGTGACTACACTAACCAAAAGGATGGCTGAAGAATTGGCAAAGTATTTAACGAAAGTAAATATTCGTTGTCGCTACATACACTCGGACGTTGATACGCTGGAACGAATTGAAATCATGCAAGATTTACGAAAAGGATTGTTTGACGTATTGATTGGTGTAAACTTGCTTCGTGAAGGATTAGATTTACCCGAAGTTTCATTGGTAGCAATACTAGATGCTGACAAAGAAGGATTTTTACGTAGTCATAGATCACTTACCCAGACTATTGGTCGTGCTGCTCGTAACCTAAACGGAAAAGCTATTTTGTACGCTGACAAAATAACTGCCAGTATGCAACAAACTATGGATGAAACAGAATACCGCCGTACAAAACAAATGAACTTTAATACTGCCAATAATATTGTACCGCAAGCGTTAAACAAAAAGATCGAAAGTGCATTTGTAAAAAATCCGTTGGTAGATTACGAACTAGGAAACACACTTAGCGCAGCGGCAGAACCTGAAAATGAATATTTATCGAAAGCTGAACTAGAAAAACGTATTCGAGAAAAAAGAAAATCTATGGAAAAAGCCGCAAAAGAGCTTGATTTTATGCAAGCTGCTAAATTGCGCGACGAAATTAAGGCGTTACAAGAAAAACTGTAACTTTAATTTACTATAATTATTGGTTTGAAATTATTCATTATGATATTCAACATCTTTAAAAATACGCAATAACTCATTAATACTTATTTGAGTATCTGGAGCTGCTTTCATCTTTTTAAGAACTTTCTTAACAGCATCAAGATTTACTCCCATATGAATAGCAAATTGCTTTATTGCGGTAGCATCTTTGGTAAACAAATTTCCGTCCTTTTGCATTAAAATTGCAAGTCGATAAAATTGCAAAATGCGTACAGACTCATCTTTGATCATTTTTAAAGTGGTGCCTTTGTAAAAAAGCTCCATGAACCCACCTTTTTCAATATCCAGTGTATTTGATAACATAAATAAAAAATCAAATTCTTTTTTATCCAATTCTTCATTGACTGTTGCATAAGCAATCATGTCAAGCAGCAAATTCTTTTTTTCTTGGTAGACGTCCATTTAGTAATTTAATTTATGCTAATTTATCATTTTTATCACAATAAGCAAAAAACAATTGATTTTTTGATAATATAATTTTTGAAACCGCCCTTTTTTCTGAAAACTGTATTGTAAGATTCAAAAATCACCTACATTTTCGACTATTTTTTTAGAAATAAATAGTTTAATTCTTGGTTTATTTTATTAGATTTAAGATATTATAAAAATGCAACTATTATATTTATGGAATTAATTATTAGAGCCTTCGATTTAAAATTAAAACATACTTTCACTATTTCAAGAGAGTCATTTGACGTTCAACCTTCCATGATTGTTGAACTACGAAGTGATGGCTTTTCAGGATTTGGCGAAGCTACTTCCAATCCGTATTATAATATTACGGTTCCTAAAATGACGGCAGACTTAGAAGCCATTCGGCCACAAATCGAAAACACCGCTAATGATACACCAAAAGAATTTTGGCACAAAATGTACAACTTTTTAAAAGCGGATTTGTTTGCACTATGCGCATTAGACATGGCCTATAATGATTTGTATGCTAGAAAAAAAGGTAAAAAACTATATGAGTTATGGAATTATAATATTAATTCTAATCCTATGACAAATTACACTATCGGAATCGATAGTATTGACAAGATGGTTCAAAAAATGGAGGAACTTCCTTGGCCTATCTATAAAATTAAATTGGGTACTCAAGAAGACATTGCTATAGTAAAAGAACTTAGAAAACGATCTAATGCAATTTTTAGAATTGATGCCAATTGCGGTTGGGGTGTCGATGAAACTATAAAAAATGCTATCGAACTTAAAAAGTTAGGAGTAGAATTTTTAGAACAACCTTTAAAAGCAGGCAATTGGGATGGGCACAAACAAGTTTATAAAGAATCTGTTTTGCCTGTAATTGCAGATGAAAGTTGCATTATAGAGTCTGACGTTATAAAATGCCACAATCATTTTCATGGAGTAAATATAAAATTAGTCAAGTGTGGCGGACTTACACCAGCACGTCGTATGATAAAAGAGGCTAAAGATCTTGGACTAAAAACAATGGTAGGCTGCATGACCGAATCATCTGTGGGTATTTCTGCTATTGCACATTTATTACCTCAACTGGATTATGTCGACATGGATGGACCTTTGTTATTAGCTGAAGATATCGCCAGTGGAGTACTTATTGAAAGTGGAAAAATCACTTACACTATAACGAATGGTACAGGTGTGATTTTAAAATAATAAATATGAAAGTAGCACAATCTCCAGACAGAACGCTGACAATTGATGACAAATCCTATTTATATTTTGGCGGAACGTCGTATTTGGGATTACCAAATCATAATAAATTTAAAAAAATACTTACTAGGAATATAATAAGATGGGGAACCACATATGGTAGTTCTAGAAATTCTAATATCCAGCTTACGGCATACGACGAGGGTGAAGCATTTTTATCTGAATTTATAAAGTCGGAAGCTGCCCTTACCGTCTCCTCTGGAATGTTGGCGGGTAAGTTAGTTATCGAAACCTTAACTTCTACAACTGATCACTTTTACCATTTTCCGGGTACACATTCAGCCATAAAGGCACCAAATAGTTTAGCTATCTTTGTTGATGGCACTATCAATCCTAGATTAACGGACGAGGTCTACGAGAGGATAGCAATTCTAACCGACGCCGTTCCTTCTTCTGATATTACCGCTATCGATTTATCGGTCTTGTCTTTAATTTCGAAAACAAAAAAAGTTACACTTGTTATAGATGAGTCTCATTCTTTAGGTATATTGGGTGAAAATGGATGCGGACTTTTTTCTACGATCGATTTTCCTATCATCGATAGAAAAATTATGTTATCTTCTCTAGGAAAAGCAATGGGATTAACTGGTGGAGTGATCGCATCGGATATTGATTTCATCGCACAAGTGAAACTCAATAGCAATTTTGTATCTAGTGCCGGAATGAATCCTGCCTTTGTTCAATCTATTGCAGATGCTAAAGCAATCTATAAAAAGCAGCATAAGAAGCTGTTAAAGAAATTAGATTATCTTAATTCACAGTTGATTCCGAATGATAACTATAAATTCGATCCTCGTTATCCCGTTATTTATCCAGAAATTCCAGATTTAAATTCCATCTTGGAGAAGGAGCAAATAATTATAACTCATTTTGCCTATCCAAATCTTAAAGGTGAATTGTATCGAATCGTGCTTACAGCCAATCACAAGAAGAAAGATTTAGATAAAATAGTGGCGATTCTCAATCAATAGTTAATTGAATTAGTTTTTAAACGTACCTTTGTACAAAATAATAAGCAATGATGACCAATAACGATATTTTCAAAAAATTGCGAGTAGCATTAATGCTTCGCGATGATCAAATAGTAGAAATTTTAGAACTAGTCGATTTCAGAATAACTAAATCAGAACTTGGGGCCTTCTTTCGAGATGAAAAGCACCCAAATTATATGGAATGTGGTGATCAAGTATTGCGTAATTTCTTAAATGCTTTAGTAATTCATTTAAGAGGAACTAAAGAGAACCCAAAAAACCCTACTGACGTTTTAGCAAAACATAAAGCTCAAATCCCAGCTGAGGATAGCACCAAGGAGAGAGCAGAGTTTAAAGCTACTCCAAAAGATAGTGAAGGTGCAAGAGGAGATCAAAAGCCTGGAGCGAAAGCAGATTTTAAGAAAAAGCCTTCTTTTAAATCTAAAGATAAGAAAGCAGCTCCGAAAGTACAAGTAGTTGAAAAAGTAAAATACAGCAACGGTAACAAAAAAAAATCCTAAGTCTTCACTTAGGATTTTTTTTTGATTTATTTAATTATTGAATTATGATTTGAATTTCACTTCAAATTCATAATCATCTCCAGATACTACATCAGTAGAATTGACTTTTTTATAATTCAAAGAGTCTTTTATATAAGCATCCAACACGGCACTAGAACTATTCGTTTTTAATACTACAATTTCATTTTTTGGCGTAATAAGTACTTTTACTAGTACTACAACATCATTCTTTAATTCATCTACTAGAAAAGAAGGTCTTAAAAGTTGAGTGATTTCTTGTTTGATAGAACTACTATTTTTCTTAGGCTTAACCTCTTTTGCTGCTAGTGTTCCAAAACTCATAACGATTGCTAAAGCTGATAATATTAAGGCTTTTTTCATAATTTTATTTTTTTTAAAGATTTGCGTTATTCAAAAGTACATCATATTTTGAGTCTAAAAAAATTGCAGATTTTACATCAAAATGAGAATACAATAGATAAATCAGGTAATTTTATAGAGCTTATAATTATTTTGACCATAATTATTAGATATATAAAAATAAGTGAAGTAAAAAACACTTCATATAAAATGAAAATATTTGACTTTTTTAAAGAAAAGTAAAATTAATCCATTTTGTAAGTATTAGATTAACGTTAGAAACAATTACAGCCAGATGTATATGGTAATTTTATTATCACTATTTATGATAACATGCTGAAAATGGGATAGAAAGATATAGCACCAATTGATGAATAAGCTATTTAAATTATCATTTTCAGAAAAGAGGATTACAAAGCGAGAGTTTGTAATTAGTTTAGTAGGGCTTCGTAGGAAGATTATCGTAAGTAGATAATAGCTTGTACTGTTATTAGAACGAAGTACAACTAATAGTTAATGACATTACTTAGGAGTAAAGTATAATTAAAAATTGACTTACTAAAATGAGGATGAGATTGAGAAGCAAAGAATTTTCGATTTAAAGCAAAAAAAAATCCTAAGCTTTTTCAACTTAGGATCCTTATTTTCCAATCAAACTGACCTTCTCTCTCATAATACACATTATGATTTGAAGTTAACCATAAACTCATAGTGAGCTCCAGGAGTCAATTCGTTTGTTGAGAACTTTTTGTAGTTCAAACTTTCTTTGATGTAGTAATCTAAAGCTTCATTTTTTGTATCAGCTTGCAATACAACAATATCACCTGCTTCAGTTACAAGGATCTTAACCTTTACTACTTCACTTTCTTCTAACAAACCTACAGCATAACTTGGGTTCAATAATGAAGATAATTCTTGATTTACTTTAACGTAACTCTTTTTTGGATACATGTCTTTTGCTGAAACCAATGCTACATTCGCGAATAAAGCAACTACTAATGATAATACTAATTTTTTCATGATATTTCTGTTTTGAATTATTATGGTACAAATGTACAGTGAAGTTTTAGATGCACAATAACATGATAAATAGCATAACAACAGCTTTATCGCAGTGTAAACCAATTATTTTTTCTGAGTATTTAATATAACCATTTATAATTTAGTAGATATATAAAAAAAAACGCTTAAAATTATGCTATATCCATAATTTCAAGAATAAAATTATTTTCAAAAAAGATAACATTTAACAATTAGGAAATGTTTACATAACATTAAATTTACATTGGGCTTAGAAAACCACTATTACAACTCTTAAAAAATTCTCATTAATATCTAAATATCACCTCTAATTCAATCAAAAATCTATCATAAACATTCAAAACATTGAATTATGTTCAACAAAATCGCATAACTACAACGTTATAGTGTTTTTCTAAAATTTTAATAGGTACTATATCTTGCATCAAATACAGAATTCGCAATAGATTCTGCTTTAAGTTAGAAAGATAGAATCTATAATTGGGGAATACGATAACTATCCTATTCTAAATGTACAACAACCTTATACTGTAATATATTATATTAGATCGACTAAGTGTAATTTGCTAAGAACTAGCTTAATGTCAGGGTGAGTGGTTTATATCTTTAGAGATATTAGAATAAGCTCTTTCTGAAGATTACAATTAAAATAAGTAAATAGATTAAGTTATCTATTAATTGAGCAAGCAATACACCATCAACTCCGAGAATACCAACTAAATAAATGCTACCTATATATAGGACACTTAGAGATGCTATTTCTGAAATGATATAACCGATGGTTAATTTCTTTGCCAAAAACTGATAGCCTAGAATTAGTGACGAGGCTTTTAACACATCTCCTGTTAGTTGTAGAAAAAATAAATCAGCTACGGGTAAAAAATCTTTTGTAAAAACAATTTGTACGATTTGAACACGCAAAAAATAGATTATAACCAACATGAGACTAAATAGCGGAATAATATTCTTGTAATAACTCCAGAAGATAGTCTTGGTTTCTTCGTTATTTTTGGCTTGTGCTAACTTTTGAAAATAAAATACCGACAAAATTGTACCTATGAACATCATATAATAGGTAGAAAGGCGGGACATTGTTTCCCAATATCCAGCTTGATCAATTCCGACTTCTCTAATAATTGCGGTTCGAATTCGCAATAGTACAAGCGGTCCTAATAGCGCAGGAACCATTGCCATTAAAGAGTAGGATGATAAATTCTTTATAATTTTAAAATCAAAATATTGAAACCTAAGCAATGTGGACAATGATAACGCTGCATTAATAAAATAATAGCTAGCAAAAAACACCAATGCAGGAGACAATACAATGGCTAGTAAGGCCCCTAATGTATCATAATTAATAACCAAAACCAATGTCATAGCTATACTTATGAAATTGCCAATGATCGTAATCCAGATTACTTTTCGAAAAAGGCCTAGTCCATTAATGATACAGTTAAAAAAGACAGATGCAGCATACCATGGTAGAGCCAAAGACAAGGCTCTTATCGCGAAACTAAAATCAAATGAAGCACCAAATATCTGCTGGTTCCAAAAGCTTGCAAAACAGAATAATGCAGTACTAAGTAGTAGTGCAATAAATAAAAGTGCAAAAAAACTAGTTGAAATAATTTTCTGCAAATCACTTGTGCTATTTTTATGTTCAGAAACGTATTTTATTATTCCATTCTGGAAACCTAGCGTAGAAACACTTTCCAAAGACGTCATAAAATTTCGCAAATTTCCAAGAAGTGCAATACCACTTGGTCCCACAAATACAGCCAAAACTTTTGACGAAATAAGACCTATCCCTATCTTTAATAGAACACTAATACCATTTAAAGATGATATCTTAAAGAGTTCAGAATTTGTTATTTTTTTCAATAAATTCAAAACGAATATTCATTTAAAGCCTCTATTATCAAAGTAACTTCATGCTTCGTTAAAACAGGACTTATAGGAAGGCTAAGAACTTCATCATGAATTTTTTCTGTTACAGGAAAAGAGAAATCATTCCAATCTTTTAAAGCTTTCTGTTGGTGCGGTGGAATGGGATAGTGAATTACTGTTTGTATGCCACGATCTAGTAAATATTCTTGTAGATGATTCCTATTTTTAGTTCGAATAACAAATAAGTGAAAAACATGACTATCGGAAAAATTCCAAACGGGCAATATGACATGCTTATTTCTTACCTCAGATAGGTACCTTTTGGCAATATCCCTGCGTAATCGATTGTCTTTATCTAAATTTGGCAATTTAATATTTAAAAATGCAGCTTGTAATTCATCTAATCTTGAATTGATGCCAACATGATCATTTTTATATTTTACTTTAGAACCATAATTACGTAATGATAAGAGTACTTCAGCCAAAGCAGTATCGTTGGTGGTTATTGCACCAGCGTCACCCAAAGCACCCAAATTTTTGCCTGGATAAAAACTAAAACCGGCGGCATGACCTAAATTTCCGGCCTTTTTATTATTTAAGACGGCACCATGCGCTTGAGCTGCATCTTCTACGATAAGCAAATTATTACGGGCTGCAATTGTCTGAATAGCGCTCATATCACAGATCTGCCCATATAAATGAACAGCTAATATAGCTCTAGTTTTTGATGTTAGACTATTACTTATCAAACTTGGATTAATAGTGTATGTTTCCAAATCTGGGTCAACAAAAACGGGTACAAGATCAGCTTGTAAAATTGCTAAAATACTTGCGATATAAGTATTTGCAGGTACAATGACTTCATCTCCTTTTTGAAATTTACCAAGGGTAATATATCCTTTTAAAATCAGGACCAAAGCATCCAGCCCGTTCCCTACTCCAACACAATATTTCGTGCCACAGAAATGGGCGAACTGCTTTTCAAATGCAGTTACTTCATCACCCAATACATACCATCCTTTTTCTAAAAAGCTTTTTAACTTTTCTTGAAAGAGTGGTTCGTATGGCTTGTTTATTTTTTTTAAATCTAAGAATGAAATCATAGTACCTCCAACTTATAAAAATCTTGATTGTAAATAGAGCAGCCTAATTCTTCTTTTTGTTTGAGCAAACCGGGATTGTATCCTTTCTCATTTTTTTCACCTACAATACCCATGTCAAAAAAGAAAATTCCTTCACTAATATATTTTTCGATCAATTTTATAAATAAATAATCCATTGCTCTCAATTGTTCGCCCTTTATCGTAGTAGCACCATATTGTGACTTGACAACTGTATCGGTTTTGAATATTGTTATTCCGCCAATAATTTCACTTTCACAATACACGTTATACTGAATAATATTATTAGGAAACTGACTTTTTAAAAACTTAATTTCTGATAACGAATGAACTGGTTTGGCTTGATGTTTAGATTGTAAGCGAGGTTCTAAAACAAGTTCCCAAAAAGGATCAAATTCAGAATTCTCTTCGATTTCCAAACCAAGTCTTTCGACTTTTCGAAAATGTTTTAACTTACTATTTGAAATAGATAAAGGCAAATTAAGATTTATCCCCAGATTCATTTCTTTTCGGTATAAAACAGCTCCTTTTTTAAATAAAAAGAAGTCAGTTTCATCATTACCAATAGAAGAATAAAACGCTGGGATTTGCTTTAGATAAAAAGATTTAATTCCAATTTCTTTCAGGTACCTTAAAATGGCATCGATTATTTCTTCGACTTGTTCACCTTTCACAGCTGCTTTATATAATATTCCACCGTAAGTTAAGCCTTGATGAGAATGCAATTCGTCCTCTAGCCGATTGGCAGGAACAAGGGCGACTAATTTATTTTGCTTATAAATCATTAACGAGCAATCGTCAAAACGCTGTTTGTGGTATTCTATAAAGTCACGATGGAATAAGAAGGTAGCATTTTTAGCTAGCGACACAAAGTCATTCCATTGCTTGTAATTGCTATTTTGATATTGAGTTATTTCGTAATGATTCACGTCCTTATTATCTATTAGGCTGTGAAAATAAGACTTTTTATCGATTTTATAAATTAAAATACAAATTCACTTATTTACAATATCGAATAATTGAATTTGAATAGTTTGCTGTGGTAGACTTTTAAAGAAATCTTCTATTTTCAAAAGTAATGTGCAGTAATAAAAGATTTATTTGTGCTGTAATGTAGGTAACGCCCACTTGAATTTTACAGCCATTAATCGAATCGAAATAATTATCGACGAAGTTATTAGATATAAAATATCATCATTTAAATTGAATGTTTTTAATCCAAAGTATACGATACCTCCAAAAATGCAAATAGTTGCATAAACTTCTTTTCTAAAGATCACCGGAATCTCATTACATAAAATATCACGAATAACACCACCAAAACAAGCTGTCATTGTACCTATCGCAATACAAATTACAGGATGCAATCCTACGCTAATACCTTTTTCAATACCAATTAAGGTAAAAACGCCAAGACCAATTGTATCAAATAAGAAAAGGGAGACTCTTAAGTGTTCTAGTTTTTTTCTAAAAATGATCGCCAAGACAAAACCTGCAATAACAAAATTCACATAAGTTAAATCTTCCATCCAACCCACTGGGGTCTTACCAATTAATACATCTCTCAGTGTTCCACCACCCAAAGCTGTAACAAAAGCGATAATAAAAATACCAAAAATATCCATTCTTTTGTTCATTGCTGTTAATGCGCCAGACATTGAGAAAGCCAAAACACCAATAATTTGAATTAAATAAAACATACAACAAAATTAGAATCGATTTTAAAAGTGCAAAAGTAGAAAATTAAAAGCATAATGTTCCCTATTTCGCAAGCCATCTCAGGAATGTATTTTAAATTAAAAAAATCTATAGTATCTTAGCCCTCTTAAAACTCCTCATTAATTTTTAAGAGGCATTAAGTGTCTTTAAATAATACATAAAATACCTGAGATCTACTTGAGGATACAACATAAACTATAAATAGCAACAATTGAAGCAAATTACCTCTATCCAGAATCCTTACATAAAATCACTTGTTTTATTGCAGGAAAAAGCCAAAACCCGCAAGCAGACTGGTACATTTATTATTGAGGGAAAGAGAGAAATCGAAATTGCTATCAAAGGTGGTTACAGCATACAAACCGTATTGTTTTTCCCTGAAATTTGTTCGGAGACAGAAGCTCAAAAAGTGGTTAAAGCTGCTGATTTTATTGAGATTAATAAAGATATCTTTCAAAAGTTAGCGTATCGCGACACTACAGAAGGTATATTGGCCGTTGCCGAAATAAAATCTATGAATTTATCTGATTTAAAGCTATCTGAAAATCCACTTATCTTAATCGCTGAAGCCCCAGAAAAACCGGGAAACATAGGAGCTTTGTTACGCACTGCAGATGCAGCAAATTTAGACGCTGTGATCATTGCAAATCCAAAAAGTGATTTATACAATCCAAATATTGTGCGCTCTAGCGTTGGCTGTTTGTTTACCAATCAAATTGCAACAGGAACTACAGCCGAAATCATTAACTTTTTACAGCAAAAAAAGATTAATTTTTATTGCGCAACCTTACAGAATTCTACATCTTATCACACTCAAGATTTTACCACTCCCACGGCGCTTGTAGTTGGTACTGAGGCGACAGGACTCACACAAGAATGGCGAGATGCTGCTACGCAAAATATTATCATACCAATGCAAGGAGAGATTGACAGTATGAATGTTTCTGTTGCTGCTGCGATCTTAATTTTTGAAGCCAAAAGACAACGTGGTTTTTAAATTGGCTGTTAAGACAAAGAGTTAAAAGAGTTAAGTTACTCTCAGTAAACTACTTGCTTATTTTCGTGTCGTTTTCATCTTCTGTTTTTTTTTAGTTTAAATCAATCTTGTTTTGCAAATGAATTAATTTTCATTGCAAAAAGAGCTATCCAATTGACCTGTATAGCTTAATATTGCTCTAATAATTGCTTTATAATTAGGGCTACAATTCGCTTGCATATATGCTAACTTATACTTATTTTTAGAGAATGAACACCCCAGTTATGATAGAAATAGACATCGAAAAAGAAAATAAGGCAATTGCTCAAGAATACAAAGAATTACTGCGTATAAGTTACCAAACATTATCTACTGAAGATAAAAAACTGATACGAAAAGCATTTGATGTAGCTGTTGATGCACACAAGGAGCAACGCCGAAAATCAGGGGAAGCTTATATATTTCATCCTATTGCGGTAGCAAAAATTGTTGCCTCAGAAATTGGTTTGGGTGCTACTTCTATTGCTGCAGCATTAATGCACGACGTTGTAGAAGATACTCCTATTACAGTAAAGGATATTGAGCAAATGTTCAATCCCAAGGTTGCGCAGTTGGTTGAAGGACTGACTAAAATATCTCTAGTACAAAAGGACACTAAAATTTCGATGCAAGCAGAGAATTTCAGAAAGATGATCCTCACGCTTAATGATGATGTACGCGTAATTTTGATCAAACTTGCCGATAGGTTGCACAATATGCAAACTATGGACTCGATGGACGATTATAAACAAGAAAAAATAGCATCTGAAACATTATACATCTATGCTCCTCTAGCCCATCGTCTCGGACTTTATAATATAAAAACTAAACTTGAAGATTTAGGATTAAAATATACAGAACCTACTATTTATAATGAGATAGTAAGCAAGATAAAAGAGACTAAAGAGCAGCAGGACAACTATATAAAAGACATCTCTGCTGTCTTAAAAACCTCGCTGGATGAAGAAGGCTTGGATTACATCATCAAGGGACGCCCTAAATCTATTTATTCGATTCGAAAAAAGATGCAAGCGCAAAATGTAGGCTTCGATCAAGTCTATGATAAATTTGCCTTACGTATCGTTTACAAATCAATTCCGCACGACGAAAAGTTTATCGCTTGGAAAATTTATTCGATAGTAACCGACCACTATAGACCTAGTCCAAGTCGTTTGCGCGACTGGATTTCATCTCCAAAGTCTACTGGTTATGAAGCCTTACATATTACTGTGATGGGACCAAAAGGTCGCTGGGTAGAAGTACAAGTGCGTAGCGAGCGAATGGACGAAATTGCAGAAAAAGGATATGCTGCTCATTATAAATATAAAAATGGTGGCGACGAAGAGCATGGTTTGGACGTATGGCTTAATCTATTGAGAGAAGCAATAGAAAATGCCGCATCAAATGCGGTAGATTTTGTTGAGGATTTCAAAATGAATCTGTACTCTAAGGAAATTTATATTTTTACACCAAAGGGAGATATTAAATCATTGCCCAAAGGAGCAACATCACTAGATTTTGCATTTAGTATTCACTCTGAAATCGGAATTACGACGCGAGGTACTCGTGTTAATGGTAAACTTGTTCCCTTAAATTATGAGTTAAAAAGTGGAGATCAGGTAGAAATTATTACTTCACCCAATCAAAAACCTACTGCCAACTGGCTCGATTATGTAACCACATCTAGAGCGAAGACGAAGATTAAGAATGTTCTTAATGAAAATACCAAGAAAATCGCAGAACACGGGAAAGAACTGCTTACTCGTAAACTGAAACATCTTAAAGTAAATCTTAATGAGACTACGGTAAATGAACTGGTTAACTTTTTTAACCTCAAAACGAGTTTGGATTTATTTTACCGCGTAGGAATGGGATCCATAGAAAACCAACAATTAAAGGACTACGCCGCACAAAAAGGAAATACGTTAATTAATTTTTTTAAAAATAAAATTAAACGTACCGAGAAGACAGCCTCTCCAGACATCCACAAGCATATTCTAAATCACAATTACGATATGTTGGTGTTTGGTAAAGAGCAAGACAAACTCGACTATAAATTATCAGCTTGCTGTAACCCAATTCCAGGGGACGATGTATTTGGATTTGTTACAATAAACGAGGGAATAAAAGTGCATAAGAAAGATTGTCCGAACGCAATTTCACTGCAATCAAATTACGCTTATCGCATCATGCCGGCGAAATGGATTGATTCAAGTCGTCAAGAATTTAAGGCCATGTTAAATATTACAGGTATGGATACAAAAGGACTGACCAATGAATTAACCAAAGTAATCTCTAACAATATGAATGTAAATATTCAAAGTATCTCACTAAGCGGTGATGCAGGATTGTTTAAAGGACAAGTAATTGTGATCGTTCAAAACAATAGTATTTTGAAAAAATTAATCGACAACATCAAAAAAATCGATGGCGTTGACAAAGTAACACGTGTTTACACCAATTAGTAATAATCAATTTAATAATAAGAGTTCTGATGAAATAGCGTTGAACTTTCGAGAATAATAAACATTTGTTAAAAATTGATATATCGCTAATTCTTAGCGCTTTTTATTCGAAATTCACAAAATTAAATTCAATCCTAGGGAACTATTAAAATAATAATTTATCTTTGCCGAATATGACACTCATTTCCACAGATAACAACAAAAACCAAGAAATTGTAAAAAATGTTTTTACAATGTATCTTGAAAACAAAGGACATAGAAAAACGCCAGAACGTTATGCTATCCTCCAGGAAATTTACGATAGTGAAGAACATTTTGATGTAGAGAATCTATACATCAAGATGAAAAACAAAAACTACCGTGTGAGTCGTGCTACCTTATACAACACGATTGAATTACTCTTGGATTGTGCCTTAGTTCGTAAACATCAATTTGGACAAAATCAAGCGCATTACGAAAAATCTTATTTTGACAAGCAACACGATCATTTAATTATGACCGATACGGGCGAGGTAGTAGAATTTTGTGATCCTAGAATCCAAATCATTAAAAAAACCATTGAAGAGATTTTTGATGTAGATATAACCAATCATTCCTTGTACTTTTACGGAGCCAAAAGAAAACCAAAAATCGAAGAGGCTGCTATTATAGTTGAAGAAACTATTAATAAGGAAGAAGAAAAATAATTATAAGAAATATTTAGTTTATATAAAAGGTCGCGCCTAACTGTGTCTGACCACCAAAACAGATTAACGATTTAATAAAGAAATTAAAATGACCGTAGATTTATTACTAGGATTACAATGGGGAGATGAAGGAAAAGGAAAAATTGTTGACGTTCTTACCTCAAATTACGACATTATTGCTCGTTTCCAAGGAGGTCCAAACGCAGGACATACTTTAGAATTTGACGGAATAAAACACGTATTGAGAACAATCCCTTCTGGAATTTTTCATAAAACTGCGGTAAATGTGATTGGAAACGGAGTTGTAATTGACCCAGTTGTTTTCCAAAAAGAGATCGAAGGATTGGCTAAGTTCAATATCGATATCAAAAAGAAATTAATTATTTCTAGAAAAGCACATTTAATCTTGCCTACGCACCGTTTACTTGATGCAGCTTCTGAAGCTTCAAAAGGTAAAGCTAAAATTGGTTCTACGCTTAAAGGAATTGGACCAACATACATGGACAAAACGGGTAGAAATGGACTTAGAGTTGGTGATATTGAACTAGAAGATTTTAAAGAAAGATACCGCGCCCTTGCTGACAAGCATGAGGCTATGATTAAATTCCATGGTGTTGAATTAGAATACAACTTAGAAGAATTAGAAGCTGAGTTTTTTGAATCTATCGAAGAAATCAAAAAATTAGACTTCATCGACAGTGAAGAATACATGCACCAAGCTCAAAAAGCAGGTAAAGCAATCTTATGTGAAGGAGCTCAAGGATCTTTATTAGATGTTGACTTTGGGACTTATCCATTTGTAACTTCTTCTAATACTACCGCTGCTGGAGCTTGTACTGGTTTAGGAATTGCTCCTAACAAAATCAAAGAAGTTTACGGAATTTTTAAAGCTTATGTTACTCGTGTAGGTAGTGGACCATTCCCAACAGAACTTTTTGACGAAGATGGTTCAACTATGGCTAAAGTAGGTAACGAATTTGGATCTGTAACAGGAAGACAAAGACGTTGCGGATGGTTAGACATCGTAGCTTTAAAATATGCTATTCAAGTAAATGGAGTAACACAATTAATGATGATGAAAGGCGATGTTCTTTCAGGATTCGAAACATTAAAAGTTTGTACTTCTTACAATTATAAAGGAAAAGACATTCAACATTTCCCATACAATATTGAGCCAGAAAATGTAACTCCTGTTTACAAAGAGTTCAAAGGATGGAAACAAGACCTTACTGGTATGACAACTTATGATGAGTTGCCTGCAGAATTAAAAGAATACATTGACTTCATAGAGAAGGAAGTTGAAGTGCCTATTAAGATTGTCTCTGTTGGACCAGACAGAAAACAAACAATCATTAAATAATACCAAACGCTCTGAACTTCAGAGCGTTTTTTTTACCCTAAAAATCAAGATGCAAAACCCAAATATCAAAATACAAAAAACTGACGTTCTAGCAAACGACTATTACCTACTAAACAAAGTAACTTTTAACTATCTCAATAAAAAAGGAGTTTGGATTACACAAAATAGAGAAGTATACGACCGTGGAAATGGCGCAGGAATACTACTTTACAACAAAGAAAAGAAAACAGTAATACTTACGCGACAATTTAGACTTCCCTCCTATTTAAATGAAAATCCTAGCGGAATGTTAATTGAGGTGTGTGCAGGACTATTAGATGCAGATCATCCCGAGCAATGCATCATACGCGAGACTGAGGAGGAAACAGGTTACAGAATTCAAGATGTCAAAAAAGTAATGGAAACCTATATGTCTCCAGGCGCGGTAACAGAAATTTTATACTTGTTCGTTGGTGAATATGACGCAAGTATGAAAGTAAGCGACGGTGGCGGACTCGAAAATGAGCAAGAAGAAATCGAGGTATTAGAGTGGCCATTCGAAAAAGCATATAACATGATTGCTACTGGAGAAATAAGAGATGCTAAGACGATTTTACTTTTGCAGTATGGCAAAATCAATTTAGGATTATAGCATATCAGTTATCCTATTTGGCTGCTATTTCAGGCTATGCACTACAAGTCCGCACAGCAAAACTAGAAAAATACAATCCCCAATACGAGCTTCCTCCGGTCGCTGTTTGGGGATTTATTTTTTCAACGTTTTACTGCTTGCGGGCTTTCCGTTTCTATCCTGGCAGAAAATGGCAGACAACAATTTAATTTAGACAAATAAGTTATTTCAGTAAAATCCAAATTCAAAAATTAGAATATAATGTTCAATCTAAAACAACATAGATTGACAATGATTAAGAATTAAGTAGTATTTTATTTTCAGGAATTTGACTCTATTCTCCCCTATATACCTAAAAGAAGTAAAACGCGGTACTAATAAACATATTTGTATATGAATAATTATATATTTACAAAAAAAATCCTAAAACAGACTTTTTCAAACCTAACCAAATGAAAATTTACATTAAGAATATGGCATGTGAAAGCTGCAAAGTAGTTGTTTCAGATGCACTTGAAGAATTGCATTTACACCCAATAAAAGTAAATCTTGGCGAAGTCACTATAAAGGAAGAAATTGATGCAGAGACGAAGCAGAAACTAAATTCTATTATTCAGAAAGTTGGTTTAGAAATAGTAGAAAGCAAAGGAGGCATTTTAATTGAAAAAATTAAAAATTCCTGCCTGAGATATGTAAATAGCGATGAACCGATAAAAATAAATATTTCTGATTACCTTACTAAGGAATTAGATTTAGATTATAATTACCTATCGAATGCCTTTTCTGATGTTACCACTTGTACAATAGTACATTACATTAATTTACTAAAAATGGAAAAAGCCAAGGAAATGATTTTATTCGAAGAATACAATTTTTCTGAAATAGCCGAAAAATTAAATTTTAGCAGTCTATCAGCTTTTTCGACTCAGTTCAAAAAAATTACCAGTTTCACACCTTCACATTTTAGAAATTTAAAAAAAATTAGACGCAAAGCGATTCAAGAACTTAATGAAGATTTGGCCAATAAAAAGCAATAAAATTTACAAACATCAACTGGAATAAATGAAGTTTTATTAAATAAAATAAGATAATTTTACATCCTAAATTTTAAAATATATGAATGAAATAAATATCTTTTATGCTGACGATGACGAAGACGATTTAATGTTTTTTAACGACGCGGTAGATAGTATTTCCAAAACTTCAAATCAATCTGTAAAATTACATATTCATAAAAACGGAGAAAACCTTCTCAATTCAATTAAAGAAAATAAATCAAAAAAAGGCGTTGTTTTTTTAGATTTAAACATGCCAAGAAAATCAGGCTTTGATTTTTTACAAGAAATACGTAACGAAGCAAGTACAAATCAATTTCCGGTCATCATTTATTCCACAAGTTCCAATAAATTAGATATCGAAAAAAGTCATTCCCTTGGAGCAAATTATTATGCTGTTAAACCTTATAATTTTAACGATCTAATAAAAATGATTAAAGATGTTATAGACATCAACTGGGAGGATAACAAAGTCGATCTCGATAACTTTATCCTTATAAAATAATATCAATACAATTTTAAAAAGGGGTATCATGTAACATTAAATTACATGATACCCCTCTTTTTCTTTGTCATAAATTATAAAAAAAATAATCTTATTTCTGCAGTTTTCAAATTCAATAATTATAAAACTAATTTTTGAATATCCGAATTTTCGAATACAATTAATATAGCTGACTTATCAAATGACTGAGCTTACTGCATACATTGCCTCCTTTGAGTCATTATTTGGTGCTTAAAATTACAAAATGTGATATTAAGTGATAATTATATAAATACCTGAAATAATTCTATAAATTTCTAAAAGGACAAATCATTCATCTTTGCATGTAACTATTAACAACATTAAATATAGACAAGATGAACACTCAATTTGCAAAAGTCGGTAAAACCTATCCAAGAACAACATTAATAATTAGAGAGGATGATCCTTGGACAAAATCTCAAACAATGCACAATCAAGAGTCAAAGGACTCAAAGATTGATACTAGCGTTATTGCTGAAAATTTAAGACTATGGAAAAGGTTATAGAAAAAGTAGAAGGAATGGGTGCCATCCCTTCAGAACAAGGTACAACATTTAGAGTTTGGGCTCCCAATGCTGATAAAGTTTTTGTTACAGGTACATTTAATGATTGGGATAATTCTCAATTTGAACTTGACCTAGAAGAAAATGGATATTGGTCTGGTAGCGTACCAAAAGCTAAAACTGGCAATGAATACAAATATGTTATTCATAATGGAGATCAAATTTTACAAAGAAATGATCCTTACGCTAAAGAAATGACAAACAGTAATGGAAATAGTGTCATTACAAATTTAGATTTTAAATGGGAAGATCAAGATTTTCAGATGAAATCTTGGAATAATTTGGTCATATATGAATTACATGTAGGGACTTTTAACAGGAAGGATCTTGATAGTGTAGCGACATTTGATTCGATTATTGAAAAAATCCCTTATTTAAAAAAATTAGGAATCAATTGCGTTGAAATTTTACCTATCGCAGAATTTGCAGGTGGAATTTCTTGGGGTTACAATCCCTCCTACCCATTTGCAATTGAACGTGATTATGGAGGTGCTGAAGCATTTGCAAGAATGGTAAACGCTTTCCATAAAGCAGATATTGGAGTAGTTCTAGATGTTGTTTACAACCATTTTGGACCATCTGATATGGATTTATGGCAATTTGATGGTTGGTCTGATAACGACAAAGGTGGAATTTATTTCTACAATGATCACAGATCTGTTACTCCATGGGGAGATTCAAGACCAGATTACGGAAGAGAAGAAGTGAGAAGATACATTAGAGATAATGCCTTTATGTGGATTGAAGACTATCATTGCGATGGTTTGCGTATGGATGCTACATCTTACATAAGATATGAAGGAGGAGGTTTAGGCTACGACAGTGAAATACCTGAAGGTAATATGTTGATGAGAGATATAAATGCGGAAATAAAAGCAAAATATCCTGGTAAACTTACTATTGCAGAAGATTTAAAAGGCGCTGGTGTAGTAACGTTGAGTTCCGATTTTGGTGGTTTAGGATATGGATCACAGTGGGACATGAATTTTGTTCATCCAGTAAGAAAATTTTTAATCGAACAAGGAGATGAGTATCGCGACATGCAAGCGCTAGTTGATGCCATTTTATTTAAATACAATAACGATGTTTTTGAAAGAATTATTTATACGGAAAGCCATGATGAAGTTGCGAATGGCCAGGCGCGCGTACCTGAAGAGATTGAGCCAGGAAACGCAGATAGCTTCTTTGGAAAGAAAAGAGCAATACTAGGACTTGCAATTACATTGACATCTCCTGGAATACCAATGCTATTTCAAGGGCAGGAATTTATAGAAGATGAATATTTTCAAGATTCTGAGGCGCTAGATTGGAAGCAGCAAGAAAAGCATGTTGGAATCACGCGAATGGTCAGTGATATGATTAAGATTCGTACGGAATATAAGAGTGAAAGTGAGGGTTTAAAGGGCCAATATACAAAAGTGATCCATTTTGATGACGATAATAAAGTTTTAGCGTATGCGCGCTCTACAAATGAAGATTTTTCGAACTCTACTGTAGTTTTACTTAATTTATCTAATGATTCATTCGAAGATTTTACCTTTGGAATCCCTTATGCAGAAGAGTATCAATTAGTTTTTAATAGTGACTGGAAAGGATATGATGAAGAATTCACAGATATGGTAGTGAGTCCTGTTTCTATTTTTAACGAAGAATACAATGGAGAAGCATGCAAAGCAGTTACAAATTTACCAGCGTATACTGCATTAATTTATACTCCAAAAAATAAATAAAGCATAACAAATGTTATAGTTCAACACTACAACATTCTATAATATAAAGCTGCAAAGCAGGATTAGAATATTTCAATTTTAGTTCGATATATCAAGTATTGAGTAGAATTAGTTTCAAAACATTCTTTAAAGTGAACTTGATAAAAAAAGGGAATTCAATTTTTAATTGAATTCCCTTTTACTATTTAAAAGCAGCCTATTATTTATTAGGTTGTGGTGTCATTCTCAAATAATATTTGATGCGGTTAAATCCTTTTGGAAATTTAGCAGGTATATCTTCGTCTTTAATTGAAGGAGAGATTACAACATCATCTCCATCTTTCCAGTTGGCTGGTGTTGCTACACTATAATCTGCTGTCAATTGCAAACTATCTATAACGCGTAGAATTTCGTCAAAGTTTCTACCAGTAGAAGCTGGATAGGTCAAGATCAATTTCACTTTCTTATCTGCTCCGATGATAAATACAGAACGTACTGTCAACGTATTGTCTGCATTAGGATGAATCATATCATATAAATCGGCTACTTTCTTACTTTCGTCAGCGATGATAGGATATTGTAATGTTACATTCTGAGTTTCCTCAATATCTTTAATCCACTTAAGGTGTGACTCTACTCCATCAACACTAAGTGCTATTACTTTTGTATTTCTCTTCTCAAACTGCGTATAATAATTAGCCACGGTATCTAATTCTGTGGTACAAACGGGTGTGAAATCTGACGGGTGTGAAAATAGGACTCCCCACGAATCGCCTAACCATTCATGAAAACTTATTTGTCCTTGTGTTGTATTTGTAGTAAAATCTGGAGCAATATCTCCTAAACGTATTGTTGCCATGTCATTTTTGATTTTTAAATTTCCTTAAAATTAGTCAAAAAAAGGCAGACATTCGGATTAACCCATCATAAAAAAAGTCTAAAAAGCTGTATTGAAATTAGATAATTTGTGTTACAAAATACCAAAAAACCAATGTGATAAAAGATAGTGGAATTCCGTAACCTATCATCATACTTGCCAGTCTTGGTTTTAAACCATAAGAGGTTGCTAAAATACTTGCTGTGATATTCGAAGCCATTGCCGATTCCATCAGAACAACTTCAATCATAGATCCCTTTTGTTTGAAAATTAAAACATACAAAGTAAAGATTAATATTGGCGTAAGTATCAATTTATAAAGCAGTCCCAGACCTAAGAAACGCCAGTGCTGACTTTTACTTTCAAATCGCAGTTGCATACCTACAGATGTTAATGCTAGTGGTGCCATAGCGCTAGCTAAAACTTTTAAAACTAACTGAAAATTATAATGTAATTCTATCAAAAAAACATTTAAAAAACAAGCTATTAAAAAACAAACAAATGGAGGGAACTTTAATACCCGGACCAACATTTGAATTGGTTTGAGATTATCCTTTGAAAAATAAGTAGCGACTAGAATTCCCAAAGTGGAGAGTACCACTACCGTACCTGGCTGATCAACCAGAATTGCCATTTTTAAACCTTGTTCACCATATAAGGCGCTAATAATTGGATATCCTAAAAAAGAAGTGTTGCCTAGACCAGCCGTAAGCACCAAACAACCTATCATTTTATTGGACCACCCGTATTTCTTTCCCAAAAAGTAAAAAAGGACAAAAGCAACTATAAAAGAAATCCAAGCAGAGCCAATAGGATATAACAATTCATTACTCCAAGTTAGCTTCGGAATATAGAACAACACTATAGCTGGCATGCAAATGGTAACTACTATTTTATTTAATATCTTATACACTTTTGCAATAGGAATCACTTTAATATTTTGAAGAATGATTCCGAGCAGCAAACAGACAAAAATGAGTATAAAGTTAAACATGAAGACGCTTTTAGATAAAGAGTGCAAATATCTGTATAATTTGAAAGGTAAGCATATAAACCACTTCCTATTTTCAAAACTTATTTAGTATACAGCTCAAATTTCCAACTCTAAATTCTAAACTAATTTCTGTATATTTGGTTAACCAATTAACAAACCTAATTATGAATTCAACCAATCGCAGGGATTTTATAAAAAAATCAGCATTAGGAATGACTGCACTTCCTTTTATCAACTTGCCCTACCCCTTGTTTAAAAATGATGATAACGATATGGACTCTTTATCTGTAAATGTGTTTTCTAAACATTTACAATTTTTAGATTATTACAACGCGGGAGAAGCTGCAGCCGAAATTGGGTTTACAGGTTTGGATTTAACGGTTCGTAACAACGGTCATGTTCTTCCAGAATTAGTCAAGAATGATTTACCAAAAGCGATTCACGAAATTAAAAAAGCAGGATCAAGTTGTTCTATGATAACTACAGCGATTTCAAGTATTTCTAATCCGCTAGATGTCGCCATTGTAGAAACAGCAGCCAAAGAAGGCATTGACTTTTACAGAACTGATTGGTACAAATATACCAGGGAAAATACAATGCAAGAAGATATATTGCTTTACCAACAAGAGATAAAGAAATTGAGTGAACTTAATAAAGCTAATAATATTATTGGCTGCTATCAAAATCATGCTGGTTTGCTTATAGGAGCATCATTTTGGGAAATCGAAAATTTACTAAAGACAGCTAATAAAGATTTTTTCGGAATGCAATATGACATTAGACACGCTACTGCAGAAGGAGGATACTCTTGGCAAAACGGATTTAACCTATTACATTCACAGATTAAAACTATCGTTTTAAAAGATTTTAAATGGATGAATATAAATGGTATTTGGCAAGCAAAAGACACCCCTATTGGAGAAGGAATGGTAGATTTTAAATCCTATTTCAAATTACTAAAAAAGGCCGGATTAAAACCTCCTGTTTCCCTGCATCTGGAATATGATTTAGGTGGTGCTGAAAAAGGGAATAAAACCATTACAGTGGACAAAAAAGTAGTTTTTGAAGCGATGAAGAAAGATTTAAAAGCCGTACAAAAACTGTGGAAAGAAGCCTAAATAACACGTATATAAAAAGGAGCAAAATAATCTTTGCTCCCTTTCTGATTCTATTTGAATAATTTTAAATTATTTTCTAGCCAATAGTTTTTTATTAATAGCTTTTACCAAAGCTGGACCTTCATAGATAAAGCCTGTATAAAGCTGTACTAAGCTTGCGCCAGCATCCAATTTCTCTATAGCGTCTTCAGCGGTATGAATACCTCCCACCCCAATTATTGGGAAAGACTTGTTACTTTTTTGCGATAAAAATCGAATTACTTCTGTAGATCTCTTGGTTAATGGTTTTCCAGATAAGCCCCCCATTTCATTCTTATTCTCTGATTGTAATCCTTCGCGGGAGATTGTAGTGTTGGTGGCAATAACTCCTGCAATTTTTGTTTCATTCACTATGTCAATAATATCCAACAATTGCTCATCTGTCAAATCGGGAGCAATTTTAAGCAAAATTGGTTTTTGCTTTGGCTTTAAGATATTTTTATTTTGCAGTGTCTGCAATAATTGTGTGAGTGGTTCTTTGTCTTGTAAAGCTCTAAGATTGGGAGTATTCGGCGAACTAACATTTACCACAAAATAATCAACATGATCATAAAGTGCATCAAAGCAAATTTCATAATCTGATGTTGCTTCTTCGTTTGGAGTAAGCTTGTTTTTACCAATATTTCCACCAATTAAAACACCGTTATTGGCTTTTAATCGCTCTACAGCTTCTAGTACACCACCATTATTAAAACCCATTCGGTTAATAATAGCCGAATCTTCTTTCAATCGAAACAGTCGCTTTTTTGGATTTCCTTCTTGGCCTTTTGGAGTCAAAGTTCCAATTTCGATAAAACCAAAACCAAGGTTTGATAATTCCTTATACAACTTAGCATCCTTATCAAAACCGGCTGCTAATCCTACTGGATTTTTAAATTTCAATCCAAATACCTCAGTTTCTAATCGTTTGTCGTCTACCAAGAATAAAGCTCTGTACAAAGCACTAAATCCGGGAATTTTGGACGTGAATCGAACTAAAGAGAATGTAAAATAATGTACCTTCTCTGGATCAAAACAAAAAAATAAAGGTCGTAGTAATAACTTGTACATGGATGTTTTTTTAATTTCTGCAAAAATAGTACTATATGGCAGAATAAGAAATAGTTGAGTACCTTTTTTATAACCTTTCTTATTAGCACTTTCGAATACTATAATTCGATTAAAATAACATTCTGTACAGTCAATAAATTTGGTACTTTTAAATAAAATAATACCGTTATGAATTTTACCGAAAATTGGCATCAAAAACACCGTAAAAGTCTAGGACTGGGAGGGCGAGTAGCAGATAGAGTAGCGAAAGGCATGGGATCTTGGACATTCATTATTATTCAAACTGCATTTGTAATTGTCTGGATGGGATTGAACGTTGTGGCTTACTTTAAGCATTGGGACGCCTATCCCTTTATTCTTTTAAATCTTTTGTTTTCGACTCAGGCTGCCTATGCTGCACCAATTATTATGATGGCACAAAACCGTCAAAGTGAGCGCGATCGTGTACAAGCACAAGACGATTACAATACAAATAAAGAAGCAAAGATTGAAATCGAAGCGCTTGCAGCTAAGCTGAATGCGATAGAAGTTGAGAAACTCGACAAGATCATCAAAATTTTGGAACAGATGAAATAGTCATTTTGCAACAGACAGTACTGCATATCTCGATTATTTTTCTATCGAAATCAGAGCAGAATATGTAGCAATAATTTTAATTTTCGAAAATCAAAAAGATCATGTACAACTTGATTAATGCTTGTATTATGGCAAAATCATCGTTCCATTCAAAAATAATGTTACGAATCTTTCTGAAGATTTTCGAAACGAAAAGATATATGTTATCATTTTCCTTAAAAGCTTTGAAAATAAATATCATTTAGGAAGTTCTAAGACTTATCACTGCAAAAAATATTCATTTGAAGCAAAAAAGGTATCTTTGCATCTTCACAAAACAACAAATTTATGCAACCTATTATAGACCGTTTCATTAGCTATGTAACCATAGATACCGAATCTGATTCAAAATCGAATACCACACCTAGTACTTCTAAACAATGGGATTTGGCAAACAAACTTGTAGCCGAATTAAAAACTATTGGAATGCAAGAAGTAACCATTGACGATAAAGCCTATATCATGGCGACTTTACCTTCTAATGTTGATCATGAAGTACCTACTATTGGATTTATTTCGCACTTTGACACTAGCCCAGATTTTTCTGGTGCAAATGTAAAACCGCAAATTATCACTAATTATGACGGACAAGATATTGTACTGAATGCAGAAAAGAATATTGTTTTATCCCCTAGTTATTTCAAAGACTTGCTGCAATACAAAGGACAAACACTAATCACTACAGATGGTACTACACTTCTAGGTGCAGATGATAAAGCCGGAATTACAGAGATTGTAACTGCTATGGAATACCTCATCAATCATCCTGAAATTAAGCACGGAAAAATTAGAATTGGTTTTACTCCTGACGAAGAAATTGGTCGCGGCGCTCATCACTTTGATGTAGCTAAATTTGGAGCTGAATGGGCATACACCATGGATGGTAGCCAAATTGGTGAGTTGGAATATGAAAACTTTAATGCTGCTGGAGCGACAATTACTTTCAAAGGTAAGAGTGTTCATCCTGGTTATGCCAAAGGTAAAATGATTAACTCTATGTTGATTGCGAATGATTTTATCAATGCATTACCAAAAGGAGAAACTCCACAAGAAACCAAAGGCTACGAGGGTTTCTTCCATGTACACCATCTTACTGGCGGGATTGAAGAGACTGTTTTGGAATTAATTATAAGAGACCACAGCAAGAAAAAATTCGAAAAACGTAAAGAGTTAATCGAAAAAATTACTCGAAAATTAAATAAAAAATATGCCAAACAATTTGGCGAAGATATTGTAATCGCAGAAATTGATGATCAATATTACAATATGAAAGAGAAGGTTGTACCAGTTAAACATATCGTAGATATTGCTGCAAAAGCAATGAATGATGTTGCAATAAAACCAATTATCAAACCTATTCGTGGTGGTACTGATGGTTGCCAACTATCGTATATGGGTTTACCTTGTCCTAATATTTTTGCTGGTGGCCATAATTTTCATGGAAAATATGAATATGTTCCTGTTGAAAGTATGGAAAAAGCAGTGGAGGTAATTGTAAAAATTGCTGAGTTGACGAGTCAACCCAATTACGGGCTACCTGTTTCTAAGAAAAAGAAATAATTATTTTAAAGCATAATAAATAGGAGTTCTAGAGAATTATATTTTCTAGAGCTCCTCCTTCATTTAGTACTTTAAACAAGAAAGACGACTAATTTTGCAATTAGCCGCCTTTCTACCCCAAAAAAAAACTAAACCTATTTATTTTGTGCTACGAGCTTGCTATTCTTTTGTTCTTTGATGATTGTCTCTAAATGTGGTTTAACCAATTCTGAGATTTCATCTTCTGAGATTTCAAAAGAAGTTGGGTTGGTCAACAATTGCAACCATGGTTTTTTACCTTTGAAAGGATAAGAACCAAAAACAATTACCGGAGTACCTTTAGCTTTTACATTTTCTTTATCAGCTAACACCCATTGATTTGCCCAATCATATAGATAACGGGCGTCTTTTTCTTGTAAACGTAAACACGAATGTGATGCTGGATAACCTGGTAGCTCATATTGATGAAAACCAACCCCAAGTTTATTTTCGATATTAAAATTCCATTTCAACTGCCACTCGTCGTCAAACGTACTTGTTGACTCTTCTGCTTTCCAGTTGGTATAAAATAATCCAGTTGGTGTGGGATCTTTTTCTCTCCCCATATTAGTTGGACCTGTATAATCAAGCGTACCATTTTTATAGGCAGCAAAAGTTTGAGTAGGATATGAAAAAATTATAATCTTATCTATATTTTTAATTGACTCGACCTGTAGCGGAAATGGCAAATAATCTTCTCTCTTCCCATCTAGTTTATTAGGTACTATTATAGAGTCCATTTTGGCTAAATTCTTTTTATCTGTACGATTGGCATCCATTACAATCTGCAAAGAAGCTTCATTGGTTTCATTCGACTTTAACCAAGTCTTTGCATTCATCATTTTGTACTGTATACCACTTACTTTCTCTCTGCGCTCAATGGCAATTACTTCTTGTTGATCTGTATTTTCTGTACTAGTAGTTTCCTCTTCTTTAGTTTCATTGTTTTTACATGACGTTAAAAATAAGGTCATACAAAATGCTATCATTATATATTTTTTCATAATTCAATTTTACATTACAAAGATGCATGATTAGCAATCCAAACTTGTTATAGTATTTTTTAAAAATGTTATTGAATTTTAAGGTAGGTCGAAAATAATTGGTAGTTGCTCGTTTAAGAAAACTTCAAATACTTTATTTACCTCATACAGTAGTGTACATATACCAACGCTATTGTACAATTACAGATAACAGCATTTTATGCTTCTCGCCTTTATCTATTCATTCTGATGTAAAAAACTTTTAAAAATTATCATTTTTTTCACATTGATTAATTCCCTTGACCAATTGCAATACCTTAACTTTGTTAGTGAATTAAAATCTTAAAATAATGACTGATTTAAAAAATAAAAATGCGTTAATAACTGGAGCTGGAAAAGGAATTGGAAAGGCAGTAGCAATTGCTCTTGCAAAAGAAGGTGTAAATGTGATTTTGGTTGCTCGCACGCAAGCCGACATAGATGAAGTTGCCATAGAAATTGAACAATATGGTGTAAAAACATTAGCCGTAACTGCAGATGTTTCAGACAATAATTCGGTGAGCGCTGCTGTTGAAAAAGCACTTAACGAATTTAAGACTATTGATATTTTGATCAACAACGCTGGAATTGCAGCTTTTGGTAAATTTATGGAAATGGAAGTTTCGGATTGGGAACGTATTATTCAGGTTAACTTAATGGGTACATATTATACTACTCGTGCGGTTTTACCAAATATGATTGACAGAAAAACAGGAGACATCATCAATATTTCATCAACAGCAGGACTAGCAGGAAATGCCATTACAAGTGCATATAGTGCATCAAAATTTGCTGTTTTAGGTTTGACAGATTCTTTAATGCAAGAAGTTCGTAAACACAATATACGAGTAACTGCATTGACTCCAAGTACTGTTGCTACCGATATGGCCAAAGACTTAAAACTAACAGACGGAAATCCTGACTCAGTAATGCAGTCTGAAGATATGGCGGAATTAATTGTAGCTCAATTAAAATTAAACCGTCGTGTATTTATAAAAAACAGTAGCATTTGGTCTACTAATCCATAATTTATCTAGCGAATCTTCGCAAAAAAGATACAAAGGTTCACAGTGTTTAGTTTCTAAATACTGTGGACTTTTTTTTTGGGCAAAGGGTTAGTTCAAAGGGCAAGTTCAAAAGGCAATTTCAAAAAAGCAAACGAAACCTTTTGTCTCGCTGATAGCGTCTCAGCAAAGTTGCTCAGCTGATGTGAGACGCTTTCAGCGAGACAAACTTTGGAGATAAGTTTGAGGATAATTAAAAAATCAAGTTAAAAGGTCAAGTTCAATAGGCAATTTCAAAAAGCAATCGCAAAAAGCAAATTTAATTGTCAAACTTAAAAATTAATTTCAGGAACAAAACTTAAATGATGAATGCTCAACGCAAATCATCAATCGTTAATCAAAAATCAAAAATCATTAATTTAATTTTTTTTCACTCCCCTCCCAACCTTTTTGATTAAATTACTCTCTATACTAGTAAAGACACTATTGTGATAAACGAAAATCTAATATTAGCGTGTAAAAAAATGCAGCGAGACGCCCAGCGTCAAGTGTATGAACTGCTGTCACCCAAGCTATATGCAACTTGCAAGCGCTATTTGAAAAAAGAAGAAGAAATCGAGGAAGCTTTGGCGGATGCTTTTTTTATACTATTCACCAAGTTGGATCAACTCAAAGAAATTGGCGCTTTTGAAGCTTGGGCTCGCAAGATTGCTGTGAACCAATGTCTGGCCACTATCAAAAAGAAAACCAACTTTAATATGTATTTGGACGATGTCAGCACTATTGCATTGCCGTTTACTGAGGAAGACACCCACCTGGAAGAAGAAGATTTATTGCAGTTACTCAACCAAATTCCGGACGGATGCAAAACGGTTTTCAATCTTTTTGTGATTGAAGGTTACGGACACAAGGAGATTGCCACAATGCTTCAAATTTCTGAAGGAACCTCCAAATCGCAACTGAATGCGGCCAAAACCAAGTTGAAAGAATTAGTGAACAACCTGTATTACAAAAAATCGAATTAGTCATGGACAATCAAGATAAATTATTTAACCAAATCAAACAAGCTGCTCACCAAGCCGAGGATCAACCCTTTACAGGCATGGATAAGGTATGGGCACGTGTGGACGAGAAACTAGACCAAGAAGCCTTGGCTACCAAAACTAAGGTTTGGAAAAAAGTAGCGATTGCAGCTTCGGTATTACTAGTGGTTTCATTAGGATACCAATTAACCAAAACGAAAATAGCTGTTCCGGAGATTCAAAAAACGGTCGTGGTTCAAGAAGCGACAACCACCGAACCTACTGATCAAAAAATAGTGACCTCCCCTTTACTCGATACTTTAAAAATTAAAAAAGCTATTGAAGAGCAGACTCAAATCGCAACGGCTACAACAATCCAAAAAACAAAAGCTGTAGCTGTCCAAGAGCCAAAGAACGAACTATCCGATAAGGCTATCGAACACGAAAAAGCAATTCTAGCTCGACAAAGTCAAGCCAAAAGCAGCAGCCGTTTTAACCGAGGTACTATTTATGAAGCCAAAGTGGTAGAAAGTGCATATGAAACTCAAGCCGCACCAGCAGCGGTAGCCGAAGTGCAAAAGGCACCTACAAGTGCGCCGCTGGTAGTTATGAATGGTGATCTGGTCTCTAGTAAAAAATATAAATCAGTGAAGGATGCGAAGGAAGCCATCGCTGACATCTATGAAAACGAACTGGAATCACTAGTTGTGCTAGATGAACCACTCTATATTATCAATGGCGTTGAATACAGCGAAGAATCGTTGTTTGGGCAACATCCAACGAGTCCGTATGCGCCTTTGAGTAAACAAAAAATTGAGTCACTCACTGTTTTACAAAATGAAAAAGCCATTGAGAAATATGGTGAAAAAGGTAAAAAAGGAGTCGTAATTATCAGTACTAAAAACGGAAAACCACTGCCAAAATAATTCAGAACATACAATACTAACATTCTAAAAAAACAACATTATGAAAAGTCTAAAACTTCTTTCATTAGCCATTGCTATGCTTTTTTCTGTTCTAACATTTGGACAAGAAATTACGATTACAGGAACCATCACAGATGAATCACAACTGCCCTTGCCGGGCGCCAATGTAACTATTAAAAACACTACAAAATCGACACAAGCAGATTATAACGGACACTACAGCATTACGGCCAAAAATGGTGAACTATTGGTTTTTGCTTACATAGGTTACAATTCGAAAACCGTAAAATTCACCAACCAAACAACCATTAACATACAACTAGAGGCTTCTGAAGCCGGATTAGAAGAAGTAGTTGTCGTGGGGTATGGTGTTCAGAAAAAAAGAGCGTTAACAGGAGCGGTTTCACGATCTGTTCTTCAAGATTCAAAGAGTTATGCACCAAATTCGGTTCCCAATGCGTTGCAAGGGCGAGTTGCAGGAGTACAGATTACACATGCGAATAATTCGCCATCACCTGTAATCATTAGAGGAGTAGCCTCTGTCAATGCAACTAAGCCTTTGTATGTAGTGGATGGGGTTCCGTACACAAGCGAACCAAAATTAAATCCGCAAGACATTGCTTCGGTGGATGTTATAAAAGACGCAAGTGCAACAGCAATTTATGGTGCAAGAGGTTCGAATGGCGTTATAATCATTTCGACCAAGAACCAACAATACAAAGGTTTGACAGAAAAAGAGTTAAAAAAAGAACTGGACAAATTAAATATCAATCCAATAGTTGCACCAAATCCCAACCAAGAAGATTATGAGAGTTTTGTTGAAAACCAATTTGAATCACCAAAAAACGCACCGCTGTCGACCTTTTCTATTGATGTAGACAATGCCTCTTATACCAACATTCGCCGCATGATCAACAACGGCCAAGCAGTCCCTAAAGATGCCGTGCGTATTGAGGAGATGATGAACTTTTTTAAATACAACTATCCACAGCCTACGAACGAAGACCCTTTTTCGATCAATACCGAATACAGCAACTGTCCGTGGAATCCAAAACACCAATTGTTGAAAATAGGATTACAAGGAAAAAACATTCCCACGGATGATTTACCAGCGTCCAACTTGGTTTTCTTGATTGATGTTTCGGGATCTATGAGCGATGCCAATAAATTACCCTTATTGAAACAATCTTTTAAAATTTTGGTAAACGAATTGCGTAAAGAAGATAAAGTTGCCATTGTGGTATATGCAGGCGCTGCGGGCTTGGTCTTACCTCCTACCGCGGGCGACCAAAAGAAAACGATCCTGAATGCTTTGGACAAATTACAATCTGGTGGTAGTACTGCTGGTGGTGCCGGAATTGAATTGGCCTACACTACCGTAGCAGAAAACTTCATTAAAGGAGGGAATAATAGAGTCATACTAGCAACCGACGGAGATTTTAACGTGGGAAGCTCTGCAAACAAAGACATGGAAACTTTGATCGAAGAAAAAAGAAAATCTGGTGTATTTTTGACTTGTTTGGGATACGGAATGGGGAATTACAAAGACAGTAAAATGGAAGTTCTAGCCAACAAAGGCAATGGAAACTATGCGTATATTGACAATATTCAAGAAGCCAATCGCTTTTTGAGTAAGGAATTCAAAGGTTCGATGTTTGCGATAGCCAAAGATGTAAAGATTCAGATTGAATTCAACCCAAAGCACGTGCAGTCGTACCGATTGATTGGGTACGAAAATCGAAAATTACGTCCCGAAGACTTTAAAAATGATGCCATTGATGCAGGAGAACTTGGTAGCGGACATACGGTGACCGCGCTATACGAAATCATTTTAACCGGTACCGAAAGTGATTACGTGGCGTCTGACTTGAAATACTCGGTTACACCAACCAATACGTCTAATTTTAGCAACGAGCTGGCTACTATTAAATTTAGATACAAAAAACCAGATGGTGAAAAAAGTATCGAAATGGTAACCACAATAGCAAACCAGCTTGCGAAAAATGCTTCAGCTGATTTTAAATTCAGCAGTGCCGTGGCTTGGTTTGGATTGAAATTAAGAGATTCAAAATTGGTTTCGAACAAAGATACAGCAGCTATTGAAACCTTGGCAAATGCCGGATTAGCGACTGACAAAGGTGGTTACCGTGCAGAATTCATTCGATTGGTTGAGGCTATTCAATAAATTAGGATACCTCAAAAATGAAAAAACTTCAATCTTTATATAAAGATTGAAGTTTTTTTTATGTGTTACTTTTTCTTAACGAATGAAAGTATTGTTTATACAACTACTTCTTGCTTTACAAATTCCATACGCACACTTCCATCCTCATCAATGTGCGTTAAAGTTACATCTTGCAAGGTATTGGACAATTCTGGATTCCAGGGTGTTTTTACTTTTACATAATTTTCAGTAAAACCATGAATATAACCTTCTTTATTTTCACATTCGAATAAAACAGTTCGTTGTGTTCCCAGTTGACTTTCATAAAAAGCACGACGTTTTTTCACAGATAAACCTCTTAACATTTTACTACGTTTTGCACGTACATTATTAGGAACTACTCCTTCCATATGAGCAGCCTCTGTATTGTCCCTTTCAGAATAAGTAAAAACATGCAAATAGGAAATATCCATTTCATTTAAGAAGTGATAAGTTTCCAAAAAGTGTTCATCCGTTTCACCAGGGAAACCGACAATAACATCTACACCAATGCAAGCATGTGGCATGACTTCGCGTATTTTGTTCACGCGCTCTGTATAGACTTCGCGTTGGTAACGGCGTTTCATTAACTTCAATATATCATTACTTCCTGATTGCAAAGGAACATGAAAATGTGGAACAAATGTTCTACTTTTTGACACGAATTCGATTGTTTCGTTTTTCAATAAGTTAGGTTCGATAGATGAAATACGCAAACGTTCAATGCCATTAACTTCATCTAGTGCTTGTACCAAATCTAAGAAAGTATGTTCGTGCTTTTTATTTCCGAATTCACCTTTCCCATAATCCCCTATGTTGACACCTGTAAGTACAATTTCTTTAATTCCTTGTTTCGAAATGTCAGATGCATTTTGTAAAACATTTTCAAGCGCATCCGATCGCGAAATTCCTCTCGCTAGCGGAATTGTACAATAAGTGCACTTATAATCACAACCATCTTGTACCTTTAAAAAAGCGCGAGTTCGGTCTCCTATAGAATAACTACCTACATAAAAGTCAGCTTCGGCAATCTCGCAAGAGTGCACCTCACCCATATCATTTTTACTCAAATCATTGATATAATCCATGATTTTGAATTTCTCTGTAGCACCAAGTACTAAATCTACACCATCAACTGCAGCCAATTCTTCTGGCTTTAATTGGGCATAACAACCTACAGCAGCTACAAAAGCTTTGTTGTTGAGTTTCATGGCTTTTTTAACCACTTGCTTAAATTGTTTATCTGCATTTTCGGTAACAGAGCAAGTATTGATTACATACATGTCTGCTACATCTTCAAAATCTACACGATCAAAACCTTCATCTTGAAAATTACGCGCAATAGTCGATGTTTCTGAAAAGTTCAATTTACAACCAAGCGTGTAGAACGCTACTTTTTTTCTGTTTTCCATATGTAGTCACTAATAATGAAATCGTTGTCAAAAATTAGCGTGTGCAAATTTACATATAAATTGCAAGAATTAAAATTCGATTATGATTATATTTGTAAATAGATTTTAAACAAAAAAGTCATGCAACCAACTAATTTACAAAAAGATAAACTGGAATTAATTAATAAAATCATCCACACAGAAGATCAAAATACCTTGGCCTTTTTAAAAGAGGTCTTGAATGATGACAATTCAGAATACGAATTGACCGATGAACAAAAGACAATAGTAGAAGAAGCTACTGCAAAATATTATTCTGGCGAAGAACCTTCTTTCAGTTGGGAAGAAGTAAAAAACAATGTTAGAAAAAGCTTCAATGAAAAGAAATCTTAAATTAGTAAAGTTGCTTGCGAACATTTCTCCTTCGTCGAAAAGACAAGATTGCGAAAAAACTATATAGAATTAAGTACTAGACACAAAAAAACCATCAAAAAAATAAGTCCAATTAAGATGAACTCTTAACTCTCCTTAATCCTTTAATGGTTTAAAAAATATATAAATCGTAAAAATCTAATTTAATATAAAACGTTTCACTACCTCAGCAACTCCATGATTATTATTTGAAGCTACAATCACATTTGCTCGCTCTCTAAGTTCTGGATCAACGTTATCTACCCACACTCCAAGTCCCGCGTATTCTATCATCGTCAAATCATTTCCTGCATTACCAACTGCAATCACTTCGGCTTGCTCGATGTTTAATCTTTTGGCTAAGAAATGTACGCTGGCTGCTTTGTCTATACCATGTTGAGCCACTTCAAGAAAGAAAGGTTTTGACATACATACACTTAGATGAGGCATGGCTGCTTTTAATTTTGCTTCAACTGTTTTTAAGTAAGATGGTTCTTCTAGCAAAATGCATTTGATCGCTGGCTTGTAAACGGCCTCTTTAAAGCTAGGAACCAAATTATGATGCATTCCTGTAATGTTCAATTCGATATCAATATATTCCGATTCAGTTTCACTTACTAGCGATCCATCCACATAAGTTATGATATCAGTCTTATTTTGCACACTGTAATCGTACAATTCATGAATTTGCTCTTGGGTCAAATTTTGCTCAAAAATAATTTCATTACTTTTTAAATCTGTGATAACAGCACCATTATACGAAATAATATAAGAATCCTCTAAGTTCAGTTCTTTCGCATAAGCAACCATTGCAGGTGTAGGACGACCTGAAGCTAGAATAATATGAATTCCAGATTCTTTAGCCAAAGCCAACATCTTTTTATTTTCTTCCGAAATGGTGTGGTCGTCCATCAACAAAGTATCATCCATGTCTAAAACCAGCATTTTGTATTTCATGTATATTTTTTTAACAATTCATCTCGAATGCGCACGATGCAACAAATCTTTACTACTAGAAATGTTAGTTCGAGCGCAGTCAAGAACAATTATAATCATCTACAAATTCATCTTGAATTCCTCAATAATCGGATAAATTTTTCCGTATTGCGTTTCTTGAATAAACAATTCAACGGCTTGACCATAACTACCAAAACCTGCCAAACGAGCCGATTGAATGTTATCTTTCTGCACAACATCAACACCTGCTGCTTCAATTTTTTCTTTCAAAGCAATAGCCAAAATTTCACTTCCAGAGAACACTTTCATTAATCCCATATCTTTTAATTTTATCGTTTGTAATTATTTTAATGAAGAGTTTTTATTTATGCCGTTACTTCTTCATTCTCATCTTCATCTTCATCCTCATCCTCTTCTTCGTATTCACCAAATTCAAATTCAACAGGTTCTACAAGCATCCTATCAGCTAATGCTTCGATGCGTTCAGTCATTTCTGTTGCAAAAATGATGCGTTGTGTTTTAGCAATACTACTAGAAATACGTGCGATTTTTGTTTCGTGACGCAGTTTCAACATTGGGTCAGCGTCATCTACGATAAACATTTTCAAACGGTTAACGTTGTAGCCCGCAGTACTCAACATTTCGCTGAGCTTATGTGGTGTACCTACGAGAACATCTATTCCACCCGAAATATAATTTTTATCGTAATCAGTATCTCCTTTATCATGCGTACCATACACAGTCAAATCGGTATGGGCTCCCAATTTTTCGAAAATAGAAAGCATTTCAACGACCTTCTCTTTATCCTGTACCACAATCAAAGCTCTAGGAGATTGTTCTCCTTCTTTAACTAATTGCTGAATAACATTTAAAACAATTGTTGTCGTTTTACCAGATCCAGCCGGAGCCAAGATCAAACAATCTGCCCCACTTTTAATAGTTGAAAATGTCTCCTTTTGCAAATCATTTGCTTGAGTTAAACCACAGTCAATTAATGATTGTTGCAGTCCTTCGTTTAATTTCTTTAATTTCATTTGATATAATTGATAGGTTTAAAATCATATAATTAAACCATTAACTTTATTTATTTGGAAGCAAATAGCCTCACATCATTTTCGGATATCTCTGCTCCTCCAAGAATAATTAATCGTTCTATAACGTTACGCAATTCACGAATGTTACCAGTCCAGTCGTATTCTTGAAGCAATTTTACTGCTTCTGTTGAAAATTTTTTAACTACCGTCCCTTGTTCTGAAGCGATTTTACTTACAAAATGACTAATTAATAAGGGAATGTCTTCACGTCTTTCATTCAAAGAAGGAACCTTTATTAAAATCACCGCTAATCGGTGGTACAAATCCTCACGGAAACGTCCTTCGGCTATCTCTACTTTTAAGTCCTTATTGGTAGCGGCCACTACACGAACGTCGACCTTAATATCTTTGTCTGCTCCTACTCTAGTAATCATACTTTCTTGCAATGCACGCAAGACTTTGGCTTGAGCCGATAGACTCATATCGCCTATTTCGTCTAGAAATATAGTTCCTTTGTCTGCTGCTTCAAACTTACCTGCACGGTCTTTTACAGCAGAGGTAAAAGCCCCTTTTACGTGACCAAATAATTCACTCTCAATTAATTCTGATGGAATAGCAGCACAATTTACTTCCACCAAAGGAAAATTAGCACGCTCACTTTTTTCATGCAATTGATGTGCTACTAATTCTTTCCCTGTTCCATTAGAACCTGTGATCAAAACCCTTGCATCTGTTGGCGCTACTTTATCAATCATTAATTTGATCAAGTCAATTGCATCACTCTCACCGATCATCTGATAGTTTTTTGAAACTTTCTTTTTGAGAATCTTATTCTCAACTACCAGTTGCTTCCTGTCTAATGCATTACGCACTGTATTCAACAATCGATTTAAATCTGGTGGCTTTGAAATATAATCAAAAGCACCCAAACGCATGGTATTTATGGCAGTTTCCATATCTCCGTGACCGGAAATCATCACCATCGGAATCTCTGGTTTTATTTTTTTTACCGCTTCGAGTACTTCAACACCATCCATCTTTGGCATTTTAATATCACAAAGTACTAAATCGTAATCGTTATTTTTAATTTTTTCGAAACCAATCAATCCGTCCTCAGCTTCTTCTACTTCGTACGTATCATTTTCTTCTGAAAGTATTTTTGATAATACTCTTCGAATAGCGGCTTCGTCTTCAATTACTAATATTTTCGGCATCTGGTTGTTTTTTTAAAGTTCTTTGGCTGCAAGTTACTACTAACTCAATTCCTAAATTTCTAATTTTTATTTTCTAAAATTGTTACTGTGAATAAAACTACTTTTAAATTTATTCATATACCTTACTAACTCAATTGCTCTATAATATCCTCAACTATTTTTCGAATATAATTTGAGCCTTATCCTCGCAATACTAACAAGAAGTAAGAATGATAGCATGTATTTTATTAACTGACAAAAACCAAGCCATTCGATTTTAAAAACTATTTACAATATAATTGAATCAAATTCTTATCCCGTATATTTTAACCATCGGTATAGCTCTTTCCAACTTGGTTTTTTACCGTACATCAAAATACCAACTCGATATATTTTGGCTGCAAACCAAACTACGCCAAAAAAAGTTCCAAATAAAATAGTTACCGATATAGCGATTTGCCACAAAGGTACGCCAAACGGGATACGCATGAGCATCACGATTGGCGATGTAAGCGGAATCATTGAAAATACTACAGCTATGGTTCCGTTTGGATCATTTACAACACTAAAAAAACCAATGTAAACACTTAAGACAAGTGGCATTATGATTGGTAGAAGAAATTGTTGCGAATCCGTTTGATTGTCTACTGCTGCACCTATTGCCGCATAAAATGAGCTATATAAAAAGTATCCTCCAACGAAATAAACTATAAATCCAAGCAAAATAGATGCTATGGGCAAATTCCAAATTTCTAGAATATACATTTGAACAGTGCTGACAAATTCATTTTGACCTTGACTCATCATTTCTGGCGAAATTCGGGCTGTTGGCCCCACATTAACTCCTAAAAAGTACGATGCAAAAGTTATGATCGATAATCCCAATATAGACCAAATAAGAAACTGTAAAATTCCAGCCAAAGAGGTTCCTACAATTTTACCAATCATTAAATGGAAAGGCTTCACTGATGAAATAATGATTTCGATTATTCGATTTGTTTTTTCTTCGATTACAGAGCGCATCACCATATTACCATACATAATGATGAACATCATGACTAAGTATCCGAACGCACCACCTATAAATATTTTGATTTCGTTGAGTCCTTTTACTGTTTCTTCTCCAGATATTTTTGCAAGATTAAGTACTACATGCGATTGTGCATTACGAATGGCCAATGTGTCTAAATGTGCTTTCTGTAAATTAAGCTGTGTAATTTTTTTACCAATCACATCCTGAACATTTTCGATAAAAGAAATACTAGGACTTGTATTGGCTATAAATTGAATTTTATTTTCGAATGTTGTAGCGTCTCCTTCATCAGGGATTAAAAGCAATCCCTCGTAGCTTTGATTGGCAATACTGTCTTTTAAATAAAGTACATCTATGAGCGATAAATCAACATATTTATATTCACCATCTTTATGGTTTTGTGCTACCAGTTCATGCACAAATACGCCTGAAGCATCATGAATCGCAATTCGTTTGGTATCTGCTTTCATCGAGCTTAAATAACTAATAAAAACAGTAACCGCTACAAAAAGCAGTGGGCTTAAAAAGGTCATTACAACAAAAGACTTATTGCGTACTTTGGATATAAATTCTCTTTTGATAATCAATGAAATGATACTCATTTTATACTTTTACATTAAAATTAAAATTTAGAAAATAAACGATTCTAAATCTAAAATTGACATTTTATATTTATTTGCTTACTGTTTGGATAAATATATCATTGACAGATGGAATCTTCTCTACAAAATGGGTAACCTGCCCTTTGTAGACCAATAAATTTAATAGTTCATTGGGTGTAGCGTCACCAATATTTATTTCTAATTTCAATTCATTATTCAACGACTTAAAATGTGCTGGGCTTACGGTAAATTTTTGAGTAATGGCAAACATTAATCCTTCGACATCTGAGGTTAGAATACCTACCTCGTAACTATTAGTTCTAAATTGACGCTTTACATCATTTAATTTTCCCTCAATCAATTTATTCGATTGGTGAATCAAAGCGATTTCGTCGCAAAGTTCCTCGACGCTCTCCATGCGATGTGTAGAAAACAAAATTGTAGTTCCTTTTTGTTTTAGTGCTAATATTTCGTCTTTAATAATGTTGGCATTCACAGGATCAAATCCGGAGAAGGGTTCATCTAAGATCAATAATTTAGGCTGGTGAAGCACACAAACCACAAATTGAATTTTCTGTGCCATACCTTTTGATAACTCCTGAATTTTTTTGTTCCACCATCCTTGAATTTCAAGACGGTCAAACCAATATTCCAGTTGCTTTTTGGCTTCAGTTTTTGACAAACCTTTTAATTGTGCCAAGTATAAGCACTGCTCACCCACTTTCATACTTTGATATAGACCTCTTTCTTCTGGCAAATAGCCAATATGCTGAATGTGCTTAGGCTGTAATTTTTCGCCGTCAAGAATAATCTCGCCACTATCTGGCAAGGTTATTTGATTGATAATTCGAATTAAGGATGTTTTTCCAGCGCCATTTGGCCCTAAAAGTCCATAAATACTACCTTTTGGTACATTCAATGAAACTTCGTTCAAAGCAGTATAATCTCCGTATTGCTTGACAACTTTATTGACTTCAAGTAAGTTATTCATTCTCTATTTTGAATTTGTGTAAAAGTAAATAAATCGAAGCGAAATCCTTCGTTTAACAACCTAAAAAACCCATCCTAATTATTAAAAAGGATGGGTTTTATATTTTAAAGAAAATACATTCTATTATTAATTAAGAGAACATATCTTTTACTTTTTCAAAAAATGATTTGTCTGACTTTTCAGGATTCGGAATGAAATGATCATCAGCTAAGTTTTTCTCAAAAAATTGTCTTTGCTCTTTGTTCAAGTCTTTTGGAGTCCAAACATTTACATGCACCAATAAATCACCACTTCCGTAGCCATTGATACTTGGAATACCTTTTCCTTTCAAACGAAGAATTTTACCCGATTGGATTCCATCTTCAAGTTTGATACGAACTTTACCATTGATTGCTTCGATATCTTTTGAAACTCCCAAAATTGCTTCTGGAAAACTGATATATAAATCATAGTGTAAATTTTCACCTTCACGTTTCAAAAACTCATGTTCCAATTCTTCAATTGCAACAATCAAATCTCCAGGTACGCTATTTCCTGGTGCATCGTTTCCTTTATTAGAAACTTTCAACTGCATTCCGTCTACAACACCAGCTGGAATTTTGATAGAAACAGTTTCGTCTTCCAAAATCATTCCCTGTCCATCTGCTTCTGCAGGTTTCTTGTCTAATTGTTGACCAGCACCTCCACAAGTCGGGCACGTGGTTGCAGATTGCATACGCCCCAAAATCGTATTAGTAACACGCATTACCTGCCCTTGACCATTACAAGTAGAGCAAGTTTTATAGCTTACACCTGGTGCCTGCACCTTGCGTTTTACTTTTACTTTTTTCTCAACACCATTAGCAATTTCTTCCAACGTCAATTTAACTTTGATACGAAGGTTGCTTCCTTTGACTCTTTGTGGACCACGAGAACCGCCACCACCAAATCCGCCAAATCCGCCACCAAAGATATCTCCAAATTGACTAAAGATGTCGTCCATGTTCATGTTACCATGACCACCACCGCCACCAAAACCACCTGAACCATCAAAAGCTTGATGACCATATTGATCATATTTACCTTTTTTGGCAGGATCGCTTAGTACTTCATAAGCTTCGGCTGCTTCTTTAAACTTTTCTTCTGCCGTTTTGTCTCCCGGATTTTTGTCAGGATGAAACTCAATGGCTTTTTTTCTGTAGGCCTTCTTAATAGCTGCAGCATCTGCACCTTTATTAATTCCTAATATTTCGTAAAAATCTTTTTTCATTGTATTCTTTTATGTTGAAAATTACAGCAGTGCGTATTATTACGCTAAATTATTGCCCAATAACAACCTTTGGAAAACGAATAATTCTATCTCCTAATTTGTATCCTTTTTCAAGAACATCTACAATTTTACCTTTCAAATCATCAGATGGCGCTGGTATTTGTGTAATTGCTTCTGCAAAATCAGCATTAAATGCATCACCTGCATTTACATCAACAACTTCTAAACCTTTTGAATTTAAAGTACTTTTTAATTTTTCATGAATTAATTCCACTCCTTTTGAGATAGCTTCATTTTCTGATTTTGCAATTTCAATAATAGCTCTATCAAAATCATCCAAAACTGGTAATAAAGCTCCAACTACATCCGCATTGGCTGTTTTAAACAATTCAATACGTTCTTTAGTTGTTCTTCTTTTATAATTTTCAAATTCAGCAAATAATCTCAAAAATTTATCTTTTTCATTTGCTAAGTCTTTCGTTAATTGTTCTTCAACAGTTAATTCTTCTACAAGAACTTGCTCTTCAGTCGCATTGTTATCCAATGTTACATCCTCTACTTTTTGATCGATATCTGTATTTTCAGTAGTCATATTACCTTTATTTTTAAAAATATTCTTAAACATATTTTGAACTTTCTTTTGGAAAGCAAAATTACTGCCAAAACATGCGCAACGTCAAATTGTCAGTTGCTTTTTTGAAAAACATAAAAATGAGGATAATTTTTTCATTATTGATTTAAATTTTATTATAATATTAGGAATTATATCAATAGTTTTTTCTAAGTTTGTAATCTGTTCTCTTTAAGGAGAGAGTCTAAGGTTATTTACATACATTATTAATTCACTATACCTTATATCAAAAAAAAGCTTTGTTTTATAAAACAAAGCTTTTTTTATGGGTTCTGATTGTTGCTCTACTGCTATAGTAAGGCATTTTTCAAACCCGCTAAGTCCACTATATTTTGTTCTCCTGTGGCTAAATCCTTCAATGCATATTTTCCTTGATTCATCTCATCTTCTCCTAGAATTACAGCGTAAGGTATAGATCGTTTGTCGGCATGTTGAAATTGTTTTCCAACTTTGGCATTATCTGGATAGAGTTCGACTTTAATTCCTGCAGCTCTCAATTGTTTGATTGCAGTCATAGCAAATAAAGCTTCTTTCTCACCATAATTAATAAACAAAGCCTTTGTAGAAACAGTTACTGTTTGCGGAAACAAGTTTAATTCTTCGACCACCAAATAGATTCGATCTAGTCCAAAAGAAATTCCAACTCCACTCATATTTTTTAATCCAAAAATACCAGTCAAATCGTCATAACGACCTCCCCCACCTATCGATCCCATTGCAACACCTTTTGGTGCAGCAACTTCAAAAATAGCTCCAGTGTAATAATTCAACCCTCTAGCCAAAGTTACGTCCAAGTCTAAAATAGCGGTCGACAGCCCTAAATTTGATACATTATCACATATAAAACGTAATTCTGCTACTCCCTTTAAACCTTCTTCTGAATCTGCTAAAAGCTCAGACAGCTTTTCAAGCTTTTCAGTGATGCTTCCTGTGAAATTAAATAACGGTTGAACTTTTATGATGGCTTCTTCAGAAATTCCTTTTTCTATCATTTCCTTCTTAACTCCATCTTCGCCTATTTTATCCAATTTATCCAAAGCTACTGTAAAATCGATTAATTTATCTGAAGCTCCGATTACCTCTGCGATCCCAGATAGAATTTTACGATTGTTTATTTTTACGGTAGCTCCTGCTAAACCCAAATCGGTAAAAACGGCATCATATAATTGTACCAATTCTACTTCTTGCCACAAAGATTTAGAGCCTACAACATCTGCATCACACTGAAAAAATTCTCTAAAACGTCCTTTTTGCGGTCGATCGGCACGCCAAACTGGTTGTATTTGATATCTTTTGAAAGGGAATTCAATTTCGTTTTGATGTTGCACTACATAACGCGCAAACGGTACGGTCAAATCGTAACGCAACGCTTTCTCAGAAATACTCGCTGTTAACTTTGTACTGTCTTTTGCCTCAAGATATGCAGCATTTGCTTTTGTCAAATAATCTCCTGAATTTAATATTTTGAAAATCAAGCGATCTCCCTCCTCCCCGTACTTTCCCATTAGGGTATCCGAATTTTCAAAAGAAGGTGTTTCTATAGGTGCGAAACCAAATTTTTCAAAATTATTTTTGATAGTTTGAATAATGTATTGTCTTTTTGCCACCTCGGCTGGTGAGAAGTCTCTTGTTCCTTTAGGAATACTTGGTTTTGATGCCATTGTAATTGTTTAAATATTTGAGATTTTGGTTTTGAATCCAAATCTTTGCAAATATCTTATTTTTAAAATAAATCTGTTTATTTATTATCGTTTTTTAAACATACCCTTAATTTAAAATCTTATCCTATTGTAAAGTTTGAAATCATTTAAGGTTACCAATTAAATATAATACTCTTATAAAAATCATGATGTCTTATTATGTATGCAAAGTTCTAGCCCAGATAGAAGTGAAAATGATGCACGAATAAACGCAATTGTTTTCTTGCTCAAAAGAGCGACCAATGGAAGCTCCTTTTGAGCATTGAAAATAAAGTGTTTGGAGAAATCATTGCAACAGATAGCTGGAAATAGCTACAAATAATAAAGACTGCCTTTATATTTGTTCAAAATGTGTAAATTAGTACCAAAATATTTTAGCATGCTTCATTTATTTAGAGAAAATGTACGGATTGCGATGGGTTCTATACGAACACAGATTTTGCGAACCATTTTGACGGTCATTATTATCGCTATCGGAATTACAGCTTTGGTAGGGATTCTAACAGTGGTATCAGCACTTGAAAATACTATTGCTACCGATTTTTCGTCAATGGGTGCTAATACTTTTTCGGTTAAACAATATGAAAATGATTTACGCAATCGCCGTGGTGAAACGCAGAAAATCATAAATCCTGTTATTTCTTATCCTGAAGCTGTAGCTTTTCAAAATAAATACCAGTTCCCACTAAGCGAAACGTCGCTCTCTTTTAAAGCAACGAGTACTGCTGAAATTAAATTTGAAACAGAAAAAACAGATCCAGAGATCACCGTCATGGGTGTAGATGATTACTTTATGGTCAACTCTGGACTCGAGACTAGTACGGGCCGCAACTTTACCAATTTTGACATTAGTAATAATACCTATTCTTGTATTATAGGATCTGATATCGAGAAAGGATTGTTGAAAAATGTAAACCCGATCGGAAAGACAATCTCTATTCGCGGTGCTCGTTTTAAAGTGGTTGGAGTGCTTAAAGAAAAGGGAGCCACCTTTGGAAATAACCAAGATTTAAGAGTTTTAATTCCTATTCAATTAGCGCGCTCGTTATTTACGGCACCCAACATTAATTATAGTGTGAGTATTTTAACTCAAAAGAGCGAATTACTGAATGAAGCTATTGATGATGCTATTATTACGATGCGTAATATAAGAGGTCTTAGCCCTGTGAAAGAAAATAATTTCGGAATTGTGCGTTCTGATGATTTGATAAACAAAATCCTCGGAATCACCAAATACTTGGGACTAGCTTCTTGGGGAATTGGAGTGATAACAATTCTTGGTTCTTCGATTGCTTTGATGAATATTATGATTGTTTCGGTTACCGAACGTACTCGGGAAATTGGTGTGCGTAAGGCATTGGGAGCAAAAAAATCTACAGTTGCCATTCAGTTTTTTATAGAAACTCTATTGATTGGACAATTGGGAGGATTAATTGGAATTATACTTGGAATATTAATTGGTTTTGGAATTGCAACCGCAATGCAATTTGATTTTGTAATTCCGTGGTTGGCTATTTTTGCAGCCTTCATGACTAGTTTTATTGTTGCCATTATTTCGGGATTGTATCCCGCTATTAAAGCAGCTACACTTGACCCAATTGAAGCTTTGCGTTATGAGTAATCGCTGATTATTGTTTAAACTTCGGCACGAGTCATTCTGTCGTTTCCGTATATGTCTTTGCGAAGCTCAATATTTTTAAAATCGAGTCCTCGAAGCAGTTCTTTCATTTCCTTTCCTAGATACTGATTGATTTCAAAGAATAATTGACCATTTGGTTTTAAATGATTTTTGGCCAGTAACGCTATTTTAGAATAAAAAACCAACGCATTGTCATCGGCTACAAAAAGTGCCAAATGCGGCTCGTTCTTCAAAACATTATTTTTGATTTCTTCTTTTTCTAAATTTCGAACATAAGGAGGATTGGAAACAATTATATCGAAGTCCTGCATTAAGTCATCTACCTCTAATATATTTTGCTCTAAGAAAGTTATGGATACTTTGTTGTTTAAAGCATTTTCCTTAGCCGTTAGCAAAGCATTTGCAGATACATCTAAAGCGAATACCATAGCATCTGGTAGGTTTTTGGCTAATGAAATTGCTATACAACCCGATCCCGTACCGATATCCAGAATTTTAATCGTCGAGCTATTTTCTTTTGTTTGCTGGCGGTGAATGATCCAGTCTACTAATTCTTCTGTCTCTGGTCTCGGTATCAGAACATTTTCGTTCACAATAAAATCCAAGCCAAAAAAATGAGTTGTGCCAAGTAAATATTGAATGGGAATTTCTAGATCTAGCTGTTGCTGTAAATGGTTCCACACCAAAACTTCAGCTTCCGAAAACTTCAATTCTGGTTGTAGGGCTAAATCTACGCGCTTTAATTGTCTTTTGTTTTCTAAAATTAAATAGAAAAAACTCTCCGCTTCGTCATCTCCATAACGTGGAGTTAATTTTTCAATAAATTGGGCACGGTAGTTTCTAATATTCATAATAGGATTCTAAACTCAAAATTAAGCAGCAAATGTTGCACAAAAGTAACAATAGTTCTTGGCAATTTTTAGTTTTAACATTAAAACTAAAATCCAAAATAGTATTTTTGTCTAATGAACACCAATGAAAAATACATACAACGTTGCATTGACCTAGCAGAAAATGGACGAGGAACAACTTATCCAAATCCTATGGTAGGAAGCGTTATTGTTTATAACGACTCCATTATTGGCGAAGGTTGGCATAGAAAAGCAGGTGAAGGCCATGCAGAAGTCAATGCAGTGCAATCGGTTAAAGATAAATCACTCCTTGCCCAAGCAACGATTTATGTGAGCCTAGAACCTTGCAGTCATTTCGGTAAAACACCCCCTTGTTGCGACCTAATAATCGCAAACAAAATTCCAAATGTTGTAATTGGTACGATTGACCCAAACAGCCAAGTTGCTGGTAGTGGAATAAAAAAATTAATTGATGCGGGAGTAAATGTTACCGTTGGCGTATTGGAAGAGAAGTGTAACGAGCTCAATAAGCGTTTTTTTACCTTTCATCGAAAGAAAAGACCTTATATAATTTTAAAATGGGCAGAAACCCAGAATGGATTTATAGCACCTCTAACGAAAAACGAACAGAAACCGGTATGGATTACGTCTCAATATACGAGGCAACTGGTTCACAAATGGCGCAGTGAGGAACAATCAATTCTTATAGGAACTCAAACCGCTATTGATGATAATCCTAAACTCGATGTGAGAGACTGGACAGGTAAAAACCCAATACGTGTTGTTCTAGATCGAAAGAATCGTATTCCCAAAAACAGCAACCTCTTTGATAACAGCATTAAAACCATCGTAATTTGCGAGTCGTTAACCAATCAAAACACAGAAAATTGTATCTTTGAGTGTATCGACTTCGAAAAAGAATTGCCTTCTCAAATCATGAAAGTGCTGTATAAATTTCAAATTCAGTCGGTTATTATTGAAGGAGGCCGACATATTTTACAATCATTTATTGAATTTGATCTTTGGGATGAAGCCTTTGTGTTTAAGGGCACTGTAAATTTCGAAAACGGTAAACCTGCACCTATACTAACTAACTACTCGTTTTTTGATCATTTAAAAATTGGTCAAGACGAACTTAAAACTTATAAAAAATGATAGAATCAATTATATTTGATTTTGGTGATGTTTTCATCAATCTCGACAAACCTGCAACTTTTGACGGATTAAAAAAACTTGGCGCTTCTGAATGGAATGAAGACCTAGACCAATTGAACCAACAATTTGAAATGGGTAAAATTTCGGAAGACGATTTTTTAAATGGTATTCAAAAACATTGCCAAGACGCTAGTATCTCGGAGATCAAAAAGACTTGGAATGCAATATTGGCCGATTTTCCATTATATCGATTGGAGTTTTTACAAATGCTCTCGCAAAAATACCGTTTGTTTCTTCTTAGCAATACAGACGCCATACATATTGCACGATTTCAGAAAAAAGTAGGTGAGAGTTTTTATAATGATTTCTATCACTGTTTTGAGCATGTTTATTTTTCTTTTGAAATGGGAATGCGCAAACCAGATGTGGCAATTTATGAGCATGTGCTAAACAATCACAGCTTAGAAGCACACAAAACATTATTTGTAGACGATAAAAAGGAAAATACGGATGCTGCTGCCACATTGGGCATTCATGTATGGAACCTGCAGGTGGGTAAGGAAGATGTTGTTGAATTGTTTGAGAAGAAAATAATATAATCATTATTGGAGACTATCGATACCTATAAAACGATTGCAGCACCTTCTAGCGAAATACTCTTTAAAGAGAAAAGCAGCAAATTCTTTGGCTATGCTTACCCTATAACTAACGATGAGGAAGTAAAGCCTATTATAGAACATTTACGAAAGATACATCCCAATGCGCGACACATTTGCTACGCGTACCAAATAGGCACAGAAACAGTGCAATACAGAGCCAATGATGATGGAGAACCAAGTAATACGGCAGGAGCTCCCATTTATGGTCAAATTCAATCATTTGGACTCACAAATGTGATCATTCTGGTGGTTCGGTTTTTTGGAGGAATTAAACTTGGTGTAGGAGGTTTAATTGCTGCTTACAAAACAACTGCGCAACTTACATTAGATTCCTGCGAAATTGTAGAAAAAACAATCGACCTGCATTACATTATATCTTTTGATTACCAAAATATGAATAAAGCGATGCGAGTTATCAAGGAGAAAAAATTAGAGATTGTCAATCAAGAAATGGAGATCAACGCAGAGACTAATCTTCCAACAGGAAAAATTGAAATAAAAACAAGAAAAAAAAATGCCGAAATGATATTCGACATTTTTACAGCTTTATACGAAATTGACATAATTAGCAAAGAATAATTAGCAAATTATGTCTCATTCACCCATTCCTAATATACATTCTTTAATATACTCTGGAGGAAGCATCGGACGCCCCGTTTTCATGTTTACAAAAACCAGAATTGAGTTCCCAATTGTTAACAACTCCATCTCTTCATTGTAAATTTCATAATCAAATTCTATTTTCACAGACGTCTGACTTTTGAATATAGTTTTGACGGTTAATAAATCATCATAACGAGCAGGTTTTTTAAAATTTGTGCTTAAAGAAACAACTGGTAACATTACACCGTTTTCCTCCATGACTTTATAAGAAACCCCCATTTTCCTTAGCCATTCCACGCGTCCCATCTCAAAATACTGTGCATAGTTCCCATGATAAACGACTCCCATTTGGTCTGTTTCAGAGTATCTCACTCTCACTTTAAATTCAAATTCTTTCATATTTTTTTATACTATTTTTTTATCCAAAACTAGATAATTTTTACTCACTTACAACAATATTTCTACAAATTCAACCTCCAAATATTTTTTTTTACAGAAATTTGTTCACATATTTGTTAACCCAAAAAACCACTAAAAATCGCTTACTTTTCCAAGTAGTAATTTAACACAAAATAAAATAATTTAGATAGAATTTATGACTAAAACTGCTCAATCAGTATGGGAAAATTGTTTGTCCTTTATTAAAGACAACATTCAGGACCAAGCCTATAAAACTTGGTTTGAACCAATCAAGTCCGTTGAGCTTACAGACAATGCTCTATATATTCAAGTACCTAGTAAGTTTTTCTACGAATGGTTAGAAGAACACTATGTAAAGTTATTAAAAGTGGCATTAACAAAAGAACTTGGAAAAAACGCAAAGTTACTCTATAAAATTAAAATGGAGAACACTTATGGTAATAAACAACCGTTTACAGAACAGTTGCCTAGTGCCAATAGAGTGACATTAAGACCTCAAGAGGTAGATGCTCCATTAAAAAATTTAAATCCTGAATTAAAAAACCCTTTTGTAATTCCTGGAATTCGTAATTTAAAAATCGAATCTCAGTTGAATGCTAATTATAGTTTTGATAATTTTCTAGAAGGAGATTCAAATAGATTAGCACGTTCTGCAGGTATGGCTGTTGCCAATAAACCAGGTGGAACTTCATTTAATCCATTATTAATTTTTGGGGGTGTTGGTTTGGGTAAAACACATTTAGCACATGCTATTGGTGTTGAAATTAAAGATAAGTATCCTGAGAAAACAGTTTTATATATTTCTGCTGAAATTTTCACTCAACAATATATAGATTCTGTAAAGAAAAATAATAGAAATGATTTTATTCATTTCTATCAATTGATAGATGTTTTGATCATCGATGATGTACAATTCCTTTCGGGAAAATCTGGTACTCAAGATGTGTTTTTTCATATATTCAACTATTTACACCAAAATGGTAAACAAGTGATTTTGACTTCAGACAAAGCACCTGTTGACATGCAAGATATTGAGCAAAGATTACTTTCTCGTTTCAAATGGGGATTGTCTGCAGAGATACACCAACCGGACTACGAAACTAGAATTTCGATCTTAAAAAATATATTGTATCGTGATGGTGTTGAAATGCCTGACGATATCATTGAATATGTAGCACGTAACATTAAATCAAATGTAAGAGAACTTGAGGGTGCAATTATTTCCTTAATAGCACAATCGTCATTCAACAAAAAAGAAGTTACAATTGATCTGGCAAAAAGTGTTGTAGAAAAGTTTGTAAAAAATGTGAAACGAGAAATTTCTATCGATTACATTCAGAAAACAGTGTCGGATTACTTTCAATTGGATTTAGAAACATTGCAATCTAAAACAAGAAAAAGACATGTTGTACAAGCAAGACAATTAGCCATGTTCTTTGCAAAGAAATTTACCAAAGCATCATTAGCAAACATTGGTTCTCAAATTGGAGACCGTGATCATGCTACCGTGCTGCACGCTTGTAAAACAGTAGACAACTTAGTCTCTACAGACAAACAATTCAAAAAATACGTAGAGGATATTCATAAAAAACTAACGCTATAAAAAGCACTATGCCAATCAAAATTCTTATGGTTTGTTTGGGTAACATTTGTCGTTCCCCTCTTGCCGAAGGTATACTAGCTTCCAAACTTCCAGCCAATACATTTATCGTTACTTCGGCTGGAACAGGTTCTTGGCATGTAGGACATTCTCCTGACAAGCGTTCTATAGACATTGCAAAAAAAAACAAACTAGATATTTCCAATCAAAAAGGCAGGCATTTTACAAAAAATGATTTCGCAGAATTTGATTATATCTACGTTATGGATCAGTCTAATTACAAAGATGTCCTTGCACTCTCTCACAACACAGAAGAATCCAATAAAGTTCAAATGATTTTGAATGAACTTTTTCCTAATGAGAATGTAGATGTTCCCGATCCTTATTATGGATCTGCAAATGGTTTTGAAATGGTTTACAAAATGCTTGATGATGCTTGCACTATCATTGCTAATAAACTTATTGAAAAACACATTTAAATTTTTCAGTCCTAAGATTCTACAGCAATAATCTGCATTATTATTTTTACTAGATCCTTTTGTTTTATTACTTCTACGCTTGATTTATACGTATAAATTACGTTCTTTGTAACTCAATTGCAGATAAAACAAAAAGCGTAATGGCAGCCAATAATACACTAGGAAAACTTTATTTAATTCCAACAACAATGGGTGAATGTGACCCAATGGACGTACTACCTCAAACTATAAATAGAGCTATCGAATTAATTGACTATTATATTGTTGAAAACGAAAAGACAGCTCGTAAATCTATTAAACAAGTACAACCTGATAAAAAACAATCGGAACTTGTTCTTTTTGCACTGAATAAACATACTGAAACCAAGGAGCATTTGGATTTTATAAAACCATTGCTAGAAGGCAAAAACATGGGCTTAATGAGCGAGGCAGGCTGTCCTGGTGTTGCAGATCCTGGAGCGGTGATAGTGAAGATCGCTCATGATAGAGGAATTCAAGTTATACCTTTAGTGGGCCCTTCTTCGATCCTTTTGGCTATGATGGCTTCTGGAATGAATGGTCAAAGTTTTACTTTTCACGGATATTTACCTATCGAAAAAGATGAAAAGAAAGCCAGCTTCAAATTATTGGAAAGAACCTCTTTTGAAAAGAATCAGTCCCAAATTTTTATCGAAACGCCTTATCGCAATAATAAGCTCCTTGAAGATTTGATTCAGACATTGAATCCAGAAACTCACTTATGTATTGCTGCAGATATTACATTGCCTACAGAATATATAAAGACCAAAAAAATAGCAGCTTGGAAGAAAGAGACGATTGACTTACACAAACGTCCAACTATTTTTATCATCCATAAAATGTAAATTTAATTCGGTATGAGCAAACTCCCCAATGTTGTTGCAAGTGTCTTTTCAACTATGTCGCAGTTGGCTTCAGAATATAAAGCAATTAATTTATCTCAAGGTTTTCCTGATTTCAGTGTTGACAAACGACTTATAGAAATCACAGAGAATGTACTGCAGGAAAGTGTACATCAATACATGCCTATGGCTGGATATGAACCCTTGCTTCAGCAAATTGCTACACTTACCAAAAAGCAGTATAATCGAATTGTACAGGTGAGTACTGAAATTTTAGTAACTGCTGGTGCTACTCAAGGTATTTATACTACATTACAAGCACTATTATCAACAGGAGATGAAGTTATTGTATTAGACCCTAGTTACGATTCTTATGAACCCTCAATAATTATGAGTGGTGGTATCGCCATCCGCATTCCTATAAACAATGACTACACGGTGAATTGGACTGTGGTGGATCAAGCTTGTTCTTTTAAAACAAGAATGATAATCATTAATAATCCGCACAATCCAACTGGCAGAATTTTTACACAAGCAGATATTGAGGCTCTGGAAAAAATTCTAGAAAAATATCCAAACATATTATTACTATCTGATGAGGTGTATGAATATATCACTTTCGAACAAAAACACATTTCAATTAATACACGCGAAAAGCTCATTGCAAAATCTATAATAATTTCCTCCTTCGGAAAATCATTTCATATTACGGGTTGGAAAGTTGGATACCTTATTGCTCCAAAAAATTTAATGATCGAAATAAAGAAGGTACATCAGTTTATGGTTTTTAGTGTAAATAGTATTTCACAAGTAGCCATTAGTAGGTATCTTGAGGTAGTTACACTAGAAGATATAGCCCCATTTTATCAAAAGAAAAGAGAATATTTCAATAATTTACTCAGTACCAGCCGTTTTAAATTACTTCCCTGTGAGGGAACTTATTTTCAAGTAGCTTCTTACGCCGCTATTTCAGAAAAAAGCGATGTTGACTTTTGCAAATGGTTGACCATTGAGCATGGCGTGGCTGCAATTCCAAATTCCGCCTTTTATGCAAATGGTAAGGATCAAAAACTCATACGCTTTTGCTTTGCAAAAAGGGATATCACACTTGCTGCAGCAGCAGAAAAGTTAATCTCTTTGTAAACAAATATCTTAAAAATGCTACAATGCTTAATTATTTTTTCACTTACTATGCACGCATTGTAAGTGAAAAATACTTATATTTACTAAAAAGCTAACCATATGAATTTTAAAGATAAAATGTTAAGAGACGATGCACTTCAAGGCAAAGTCATAGTTGTAACGGGTGGAGGAAGTGGCTTAGGTAAAGCTATGACTCAGTATTTTTTAGAATTAGGCGCCAAAGTTGCTATAACTTCTCGCGATTTAGACAAATTGAAGAATACAGCTTCTGAACTTGAAACTGCGACAGGAGGTACTTGTTTACCACTTCAATGTGATGTAAGACATTATGATCAAGTAGAGACAATGCTAGAAAATGTATTAAAAGCATTTGGTAAAGTAGATGTTTTACTTAATAACGCAGCTGGAAATTTTATATCGCCAACCGAAAGGTTATCAGCCAATGCATTTGATACTGTAATCGATATTGTTTTAAAAGGAACCAAAAACTGCACCTTAGCATTTGGAAAACATTGGATAGATAAAAAGCAGGAACATTCAACCGTTCTAAACATTGTTACCACTTATGCCTGGACTGGATCTGCTTATGTGGTACCTAGCGCAACAGCCAAAGCTGGAGTACTCGCTATGACGCGTAGTTTAGCTGTAGAATGGGCAAAATATGGTATACGTACCAATGCAATTGCACCGGGCCCATTCCCTACAAAAGGAGCTTGGGACCGTTTACTACCAGGCGACTTGGCAGAGAAATTTGACATGGCTAAGAAAGTACCTTTACAACGTGTTGGTGACCATCAAGAATTAGCAAATTTAGCAGCTTATTTAGTCTCCGATTTTTCAGCTTATATAAATGGTGAAATTGTTGTAATTGATGGTGGAGAATGGTTAAAAGGCGCCGGACAATTTAATCTACTTGAAGCCATACCTGAAGAATTGTGGGATCAACTTGAAGCAATGATAAAAGCTAAGAAAAATAAATAAACATTTTACAATCTTTATAAAAACAAAAGGCATCGTATTAGTACGATGCCTTTTGGCTTTAAGACATTTTTAATTATTTAGCAAAAAAAAACGACATTGCACCGAAGTGAATGTCGCCTTTAAAATAATTTATAAAATTAATTAGAAATTATAACGTAAGCTAAAATTCCAAGTTCTTCCAAATCCGAAGTAAACATTGTTAGAAGTTGCAACTCCTTGGTAAGTAGCACCAGAAGAAGCATAAGTTGCTCCAGAAGTTCCAGAAACAAAATCACTAGCAAAAACATTTGTTTTAGATTCTGCTATGTAAACTTTATCCAAAACGTTGTTCACATTTAATCTGAAGTTAACAGAATCATCTTTCTTTTTACCAACTAGTAACTTATAAGAAAGACCAGCGTCCATTAAACCGTAAGAAGGTAATTCTAAAGCTCCTTTATTTGTTTCAGATGAAAAGTTATTTGGAGAGATAGAAGCATACAAATCATCATTGTAATTGTAATTAGCATCAACAGTCAATCGTGTAAGAACTTCATAAGCAGCACCCAAAGAAGCTGTTAATTGAGCAGCATCACCAACTTTTACTTTATCCAAATATAACGTAGTTGGAGTTCCTCCTCCAATTGGGTTATTGGACACATCGTATCTGTTACTCAAACTATTTCCTTTGTAATTCCAGTCCCCTTTAGAGAACATCCCGTTTATTTTTAATTTATCAGTAACCCTTACAGTTCCTTCTACTTCAATACCAGAGTGAATTTCTGTGATCCCAGAAAAATCAAAATACCCTCCTACGTTGTCAGTACCACCATCAGTAGATCTTTGGTATCTATCTTTCCATTTTGTATTGTAAACGTTCACATTAACGTTTACTGATTTATTACGGAAACCGTATCCAGCTTCAAATCCTGTAATTTTTTCATTCGTCAAATTTCCATTCAACTTTGATTTGTTATTTGGGTAAACAGAGTTAAAAAATGGTTGTTTAGAGTAGTAACCAGCATTTACAAAAACATTGTGGTTTTCATTTATGTTGTAATTTGCTCCCCCTTTAACATTACCACCGGTAATATTTTTATAATCAGTTTCTCTTAAATCATAATCTGGATTTGCTACCGTTGTACCTTGATTGAATTCAGGATATTGAAAACGGTCAATCTTTTTAAAACCTTGTTGTGAAATTGCGGCTTGAACAAATGCAGTTAAATCATCATTAGAATATTCTAATTGTGTAAATGCACCAACCCAGTTCACTTTACCATCGTAATCAAAATTAATTTTTTGATCTGCGCTTGCAGATACGAACGGGTTGAATGATGGACTTACAGAATAAGTCTTAGTAATTTGTTGATTTGCTGGTAAGTTTTTATTACCACTATCAATAAATACACTTCCTCCTAATAAATTATTCAATACTTGGTAGTGAATACCCTTGTATGTTCTAGCATCAACACCAAAATCTAAAACTAAATTTTTGTTTAATTGCTTGTTTAAACTTGCAATAGCACCGTACCAGTCATGAGAATTATACGATGAAATCTGAGAGATCCCATTTGTGGTATTTGTAGCAGTTCCTGTAGACGCGCTATTTTGAAACTGATTATCAATCATAGTTCTGGTTTTAGTTTGTCCGTTTATAGAAACAGGAAGTCCAGAGTTGTATGCTTGAATTTTATCATAATCAACCAAACCAGTTGCAGTTCTCAAATTATCGTTTACATAATTATTACCTGCTATTCCACCTGTACCGCTTCCACCTGCTCCACGACCCCAAGAACCGTATACAATTGTAGACAATTTAGTAGTTTCATTTATTTTGTAATCCCAATTAATAGAACCTACAGGTTTATGGTAATAGTTTCTCTTCATATTGAACTCTTTTCCGTCTAGAGTTCCCCAATCAGAATTGTATCTAGTATTTGGTTCTCCATCAGAACCATATTTGATGTAATTAGCGATAGATACATAAGTACTTCTTTGGTTGTGCCATTGAGGTGCACCAGTAAAAGTAAATTGAATATCATGCTTGTCATTCTTTGATTTATAACCTAAAGCAATGTAATAATTTTGCCCTTCAAATTCAGTTCCATCAATATAACCATCACCTTGAGTAGCACTCAAAAGAATAGAAGCTGACAAACCATTTTCCATTACTCCAGTATTGTAAGAACCTTGTACTTTAAAGTAATTAGCGTTACCAAAACCAGAAGATACAGAACCACCTTCTTTTAAATCAGAAGATTTTGTAATAATATTGATGGTACCTCCAACAGAAGCAATTGCTAACTTTGAAGAACCTAAACCTCTTTGAACTTGCATTGCAGAGGTTACATCTGACAATCCAGCCCAGTTACTCCAATAAACAGCTCCAGACTCCATATCATTTACTGGTGCACCATTGATCATAACCGCAATGTTTTTTTGATCGAAACCACGAATGTTGATTCTCGAATCTCCAAAACCACCACCTGACTTTGTTACATAGACAGAAGGTGTATTTTTTAAAATTTCAGGAAACTCTTGAGTTCCTAACTTTTCTTGAATTTCAATAGCTTTAATTGTAGAAACTGCAACCGGAGTTTTTCTTGCTTTAGCAACATCTATTACTCCACTTTTAACTACTATCTCGTCCAATTCATTTGAATTAGATATCAAAACAACAGTGCCTAAATTCTTAGTTGCTCCATTGGCGATAGAAAACTTAACACTTTTAGGCTCGTAACCTAAAAAAGAAATAATTAATTCTCCAGAACTAACCGTAGTATTAATTGAAAATTTACCGTCAATATCGGCAGATACACCCGTAGCATTACCTTTGACAGCAACATTAGCACCAGGTAATGACCCTTGGGCGTCAGTAATAGTCCCAGTGATTTTTCCTTGGGAAAATGCAGTCGCAACTACTAGAAACAGTAATCCAGAGAGCAACCAATCTTTTATTGTTTTCATTTTATTTTAGTTATAAATTTTTTGCAAAAATATAACATTTTGATATGCATAAGTTAACGCAATTTTTGGAAATTCATTTATTGTCAAAAACAATTAAAACAGACTGGACTTCTCATCATATAATTACGTTTTCAGCCAAAATGCTCACGATAAAATCAAAGATTTATTGGATATATTTTATAATTCATTTTTATCAAATTATAAATAAAGAAGATAAAACTTATATATGAAATTATTAAATCGCTAGATTCCAGCCCAGCATTAACTTAGTTTCTGTTATTCATACCAAATCATTTGTCATTGAGATTGTATTACTAGTAAGCATCACTGATTGAATTCGTAAAACTTGCCATGAAGTTAAAGTTGGCGCTCTACTTTAAATGTTATTATGAAAATGATTGATTGTAAAATAGCCCTGATCATAGCGGAATCCTATTGTGTGGCGATAGCCAAAGCAATAGATATAGTGTAGAGCAGGACGACTTGTCCTATTAAACCAGTACTTAGTGCTCCAAAAAAAAATCCACCTCTTGCGAGATGGATTTTCATAAATCAGGAAGAACTGCTGTAAACCTTAATCTGAAACTTGAACTAAAAACTAAAAACTAAAAATTTAACCTCAGCAGTTACATCCTGTAAATCAATAATCAATCTTTTGAATTGATCTTTGTATTTAACTTTTATGTGATTTAAATAAGCCTTATTTATTAAATCGACTGCAAAAATACTTTATTCAATCGATTTCGTAAAATATATTTATACTTTTTTTTATAAAAAAAACCAACCCTTATAAAAGAATTGGTTTTAATTGATTTTCAATGTGTTATTAAATTATTATTCGAATTACTTCGCCTTTTTTATTAATCATTTCTAATCGAATACTTTGATTTTCGTCTTTTTTACTTAATAAGGACGACACTGTTTCTATGTCTGATGCCTTTACACTATCTATACTTAGAATAATATTTCCTGTGAGTTCATCTGCATATTGAGCTAAGTTTTCATTATGGATTGCTTTAATTTTTACTCCATAATTTAGTTTAAATCGCTTTTTATCTGCCGCTTCTAAGTTTTCTAATTCTATCCCTTTAAATTCAGTAGAGAAAAATTCATTTTTGCTTAAAATTACATTGGCCGTTTTAGATTTTCCGTCTCTCACATAAGTTACTATAATATTATCACTTGGACGTTTTGTATTGATGTAGCCAGAAAGGTCTGCAAAAGTTGAAATACTACGACTGTCTAATTTAACAATAATATCCCCCTTTTGAAGTCCTGATTTTTCTGCTCCTGAATTTTTGGTGACTCTACTAATGTAAAATCCCTCAGTTTGAGAAATACCAAGTTCTTTGGATGCCATTGCATTTAGCTCACCACCTTCAACACCTAAAATTCCTCTTTGAACATTCCCAAATTCCATTATATCTTCAACAATTTTGCGAGTCACATTGGAAGGTACTGCGAACGAATAACCTACATAGGAACCTGTCATTGAAGAAATCATCGTATTTATTCCGACCAAATTTCCTTGTGTATCGACCAATGCTCCACCACTATTACCTGGATTTACTGCTGCATCTGTTTGTATAAAAGACTGAATTCCGTTTTCACCCAAATTACGAGCTTTTGCAGAAACAATTCCGGCTGTTACCGTAGAAGTTAAATTGTATGGATTTCCGACAGCCAATACCCACTCTCCTACTTTTACATTATCTGAATCTCCAAAAGTTGTATATGGTAATTTCTCGTTTGCATCAATTTTCAATAATGCAATATCCATCTTAGAATCGGTTCCTACCAATTTGGCTTTATAGGATTTTCTATTATTTAAAGTAATTTCAATTTCAGAAGCGTCTTTGATGACATGGTTGTTGGTTACTATATAACCATCTTCAGATATTATTACACCAGAACCCGTACCTACTTGCTCTTGTGATTGACCTCCTTGATAGCCATAAAAATATTCCAACATCGGATTTGAGACTGTCCTACGAGAAACATTCTTCACGTGGACTACAGAATGAACGGTTTTATCTGCCGCCTCTGTAAAATCTAATACATTAGATGACAAACCCACATTCCTATTATAGGAATTAGTTGCTAAAGTTGTCAAAGGTTTTTTATCTAAAGAAAAAGGAGCGTTACTATCAAAAAATAATTTATAAGCTCCCAAAGTAGTAGCTCCACTCATCAGTGAAACTATAAAAAGCTGTGAAATTTTATTCATATTTCATTAAGTTATATTAATTGTGCTGTAAATTTAACACTTAAATGGATTACTAAATAACTATTTAACGCTCTTTAACGCGGCTTAACTTTTCATTAATACTAGGTTTTATACATCTCATTGTTATTTAAATTTAATTTATTTTTTTTGAAAATATCTTGAAATTCGACTCTAAGTCTTTTATAGTAAAATAGTAATTCGTTTGTTAGAATTTGTACTTTTGTAATTGAAAAAAGTTTAAAAATGCAAATAGAATTCTATAAATACCAAGGAACGGGAAATGATTTTGTGATGGTCGATAATCGAACAGAAACTTTTCCAAAAGAAAATACAAAAGTTATCGCTCACCTATGCGACAGACGTTTCGGAATTGGTGGTGACGGACTAATCTTATTGGAGAATGACCCTGATACAGATTTTAAGATGGTTTATTACAATTCAGACGGTAATCAAAGTACTATGTGCGGTAATGGAGGACGCTGCTTGGTTGCGTTTGCTAAAAAAATGGGAGTTGTCGATAACAATGCCACTTTTAATGCAATAGATGGTCTGCATCATGCTAGCATCAATACAGATGGCATCGTGTCTTTACAAATGATTGATGTCGATACTATTAATGAACAACCTGACTACACTTTTTTGAATACTGGTTCGCCACATCACGTGCAACTGGTTAAAGATTTAAAAAATTATAATATCAAGGAGAATGGTGCTGCTTTACGCTATGGTCCTTTATATGGTAAAGAGGGTAGTAATATTAACTTCGTTAGCAAAATAAATGACACTACCTTTTCGTTACGTACGTATGAAAGAGGAGTCGAAGACGAAACCTTAGCTTGTGGCACTGGAGCAACCGCCGTTGCTATTGCGATGAACGCCACCGGTCAAACAGATGCGACAGCAATGAATATAAATGTAGAGGGCGGTAAACTAGCAGTTTCTTTTGATAAGAAAGACAAATCATATACAAATGTATTTTTGATCGGTCCTGCAGAATTTGTTTTTGCTGGAACTGTAACCATATAATACATCAATATCACATAACTTTCAGATGATCACTTTAAAAGGAGAAAACATTTATTTACGTGCCCTAGAACCAAATGATCTAGAGTTCGTCTATGCAATGGAGAATGATGAGACTATCTGGGAAGTTAGCAATACGCAAACTCCTTACAGCCGTTTTTTAATTCGTCAGTATTTAGAAAACGCACAGCAAGATATTTACGAAGCTAAACAATTGCGCTTGGCCATTTGCATAGAAGAAGATTTTCCTGCTATAGGATTGATTGATATTTTTGATTTTGATCCCAAAAATAATAAAGCCGGAATAGGTATTGTGATTCAAGACAATATCTACCGCAAACAAAATGTTGGTTCTGAAGCATTAAACCTCTTGATTAACTATTCTTTTCGACACCTTAACTTGCATCAATTGTATGCAAATATTAACGTGGAAAACGAAGCTAGTAAAGCACTTTTTACTAAATTTGACTTTGAATGCATCGGTATTAAAAAAGACTGGAATCTTATAAATGGTGTTTATAAAGATGAAGGAATATACCAATTAATAAACACGGGCGTCGACGAATTGACGTAGCAAATTTAAAACTCAGACTTTGAACTTAAAAAAAATCATTTCAATTGCTGCTATTGTAGTAATCTCTGGATTATTGATATATGGCTTTATACTCGTACGACAAATATTTGCCGTAAATACTAAATTCTCAGAGAAGGAAATTTACGTACACATACCAACAGATGCAACGTATGCAACGGCAAAAGCTATTATCGCAACTTATGTTGAAGACATGGACCGATTTGAGCTAGTGGCTAGCAAACGTAATTACCCAGAAAATGTGAAATCGGGGCGTTTTTTGTTTACAAAAGGGATGAGTAGCTATGACTTAGTAAAATCACTAAGACAAAATGTTCCTGTGAAATTAGCATTTAATAATCAAGAAAGATTAGAAAATTTTGCTGGAAGAATAAGTTCTCAAATCGAAGCTGATAGCATCTCATTGATTAAAACAATTAAGGATTCTGTTTTTATGGCAGAAAATGGTTTTAATGAAGAAACGGTTTTTGCTATGTTTATTCCTAATACCTATGAATTTTACTGGGACACTTCTGCAGTAAAATTCAGAGATAAAATGATTAAAGAGTATCGTAAATTTTGGACAGATGAGCGTGTTGCCAAAGCTAAACTTCAGGGCTTAACTCCCGTAGAAGCAACAATTCTTGCCTCTATAGTTCATAAAGAGTCTGTGAAGAAAGATGAAAGACCTCGTATCGCGGGTGTATACCTTAATCGTATGAGAATTGCTATGCCATTACAAGCCGACCCTACTGTTATCTATGCATTAAAAAAGAAATCAAATAATTTTGATCAAGTAATCAAACGTGTTTTCTATAACGATCTAACCATGAGCTCCCCGTATAATACATATGTAAATATCGGACTTCCTCCTGGTCCTATCGCAATGCCAGACATTACTGCTATGGAGGCAGTGTTAAATCCAGAAAAAAATGATTTTATCTATTTCTGCGCCAGCGTAGAACGATTTGGTTATCATGAATTTGCAGCAACTTATGCTGAGCACACCGTAAACGCAAAAAAATATTCAGACTGGATTAATAGTCAAGGAGTAAAAAGATAATTTTGAATTATAAAAAAATATACTTTTGTTTTGTTTGTATAGGAGTGATGACTTCTCCTACATACGCTCAAAACAGAATTTCTTCATTTCTAAAACCCTCAGATTCTTTACATCTCAAAAGGAAAAATTCGGTTCTACTCATCGAAGCCGTTTCAGCGACAACAGCATTAATAGGATTGAACCAATTGTGGTATGCTGACTATCCTCGTTCAAAATTTCATTTTATAAACGATAATAAAGAATGGCTGCAAATGGACAAGTTGGGTCATAGCTATTCCTCTTACCAAATGGGAAGATTTGGTGCCGAATTATTGCAATGGAGTGGTGCAACGCAGCAGCAGCAACTACTATATTGTGCAGGTCTAGGTTTTACTTTTCTTACTGCTGTAGAAATTTTGGATGGTTTTTCTAGCGAATGGGGAGCGTCTATCGGAGATGTAATTGCCAATGCATCGGGTACAGCGCTCTTTGTTTCACAAGAATTAATTTGGAAAGAACAACGCATAATTCCAAAGTTTTCATTTCAAAAATCACCTTATGCTGCAGAGCGACCGGAACTTTTGGGAAGTAGTATGAGTGAGCAGTTATTAAAAGATTATAATGGTCAAACTTATTGGCTCTCGGTCAATTTGCACTCCTTTGCAAAAGATTCAAAAATACCCAAATGGCTTAATGTTGCAGTCGGACTTGGAGCTGATGGAATGCTTAGTGGTGATGACGATAAATTATTCATTTTTAACGACGAACAACTGGCCAGAAAAAGACAATTTTATCTCAGTTTTGACGTCGACCTGAAGAAAATTGACACAAAATCGCATTTTTTAAAAACTATTTTCACTGTTTTTAACACTATAAAAATTCCGGCACCCACAGTAGAAATAACAGCTAACGAGTCAGTTAAGGTTCATCTCCTTCACTTTTAACCAACTTTAACAAGCTGACTTTCAGATTTATAAAAATTTTTGTATATTTGCATGCAGAAATTTCAGATGGTGACAGCGTTCTGAAGAAAAACAATTTATGATAAAGAAATGGTATTTTTATACAACATTAGCGATTATTATAGCTTTTTTAAGCTCAGGTTTTAAACCTCTTAAAATTGATTCTAATCATTGGTTTTTAATAAAAAACCCCGATGGATCTCAGTACTTATATCCATCACAAGAACAGGAAGATTACACCAATTTAAATATTCCTTTTACTGGAAATTTATTTATTGGTTTCAAAGAAGCAATCGGCTTCAAAGAGTCCCAAGGGAAGTACAAAAAGATTAATACCCTAGGTTATTTAGGAAAATACCAGTTTGGTGTAGAAACCCTAAAAACAATCGGAATTGAAAACAGCCCCAAATTTTTAGGCAGTCCAAAATTGCAAGAAAAAGCATTTGTAGCGCTCTTGGCGAAAAACAAATGGATTTTACGTGACGTTATTGAAAAGTACGATGGCAAAGTTGTCAGCGGTATTAAGATAACAGAATCAGGTATTCTTGCTGCAGCACATTTAGGTGGTGCGGGATCAGTAAAGAAATTTTTTAGAAGTAACGGATCACGTTATTTAAGAGATGCTTACGGTACTTCTATCAGAAGCTACATGAAGGCATTTGGAGGTTATGATACTTCTTTCATTGTTCCTGATAACAATGCGGTAGTTAGTTTAAATTAGAATGCTTACTTATTCAAGATAAAAAAGTGCGATGCATCTTCACAGATAACATCGCACTTTTTTTAATTCTACTATTTATATTTCCTTCAATTCGGATTTCAATAATTTGATTACTGTTTCTGCAATGACTGATCCAGGACCAAAAATAGCAAAAACGCCAGCTTCAATCAAAAAATCATAGTCTTGAACAGGCACGACGCCCCCTACAATTACTTTGATTTTACTAGTGTTATGAGAACGCAAATTTTGCACTACCTGCGGTACTAATAGCTTATGACTGGCTGTCATTGATGAAATTCCTAAAAAGTGCACATTATGGGCAATGGCTTGTTCTGCAATTTCAGTAGGAGTTTGAAAAAGAGGACTTATAAAAACGTCAAAACCTAAATCAGCATAGGCAGTCGCAATTACTTTTGCACCTCTATCATGACCATCTTGACCTAATTTTGCAATCATAATCCTAGGAGCACTACCATTACTATTGGTAAACTCAATTGTTAACTGTTTTGCTAGTTCAAATTTAGGATCTTCTCCTATGGTGGCTTCATATAAACCCTCATTTGATTCTACTTTGGCTATATAGCGACCAAAAACCTTTTCAAGGGCAAAACTAATTTCACCTAAAGTAGCTCTATTTCTTGCTGCTTCAATGCTAAGTTCCAAAAGATTTCCCTGTTTATCTCTTGCACAATCTGTTAAGTTGTTTAAGCATTTTTCGACTAAAACTTCATCTCTATTTGCTTTTACATTCGAAATTTGTCTCAATTGCTGACTCATAACTTTTTTATTATCGATATCTCGGATAGATAATTCCTCTTCATTATGAAGCTGGTATTTATTGACTCCAATAATAGTTTCTTGATTACTGTCAATTTTAGCTTGCTTCTTCGCAGCCGCAGCTTCAATTCTTAATTTAGGAATACCCGTAGCAATTGCCTTTGTCATTCCTCCCAGAGATTCTATTTCTTCAATCAATGTCCAAGCTTTTGCTGTAAGTTCAGTTGTCAAACTTTCTACATAATAACTTCCGCCCCATGGATCAACGCTTTTGGTGATTTTGGTTTCTTCACGCAAATATAATTGCGTATTTCTAGCTATTCGAGCCGAATAGTTGGCTGGCAAAGCTACTGCCTCATCTAGCGCATTGGTATGTAAAGATTGAGTGCCTCCAAAAACTGCAGCTGAGGCTTCTATACAAGTTCGCGATACATTATTAAACGGGTCTTGCTCAGTCAAGCTCCAACCACTAGTTTGACAATGGGTGCGCAACATCATTGATTTTGGATTTTGAGGCTCAAATTGTTTCACCAATTTGGCCCACAATATACGAGCAGAACGCAATTTAGCAATTTCCATAAAATGATTCATTCCTACTGCCCAGAAAAAAGACAAGTTCGGAGCAAAATCATCTATAGACATTCCGGTTGCCAATCCTGTACGAATGTATTCTAAACCATCTGCTAAGGTGTATGCCAGTTCAAGATCAGCCGTAGCTCCTGCTTCCTGCATGTGATAACCAGATATGGAAATAGAATGAAATTTTGGTAACTTTTTAAAGGTGTAATCAAAAATATCTGAAATAATTTTCATCGATGCCTCTGGTGGATAGATATACGTATTACGAACCATAAATTCTTTTAATATATCGTTTTGAATTGTTCCTATCAATTGCTCTGGAGCTATCCCTTTCTCTTCTGCTGCCACAATATAAAATGCCATTATGGGTAGCACAGCACCATTCATCGTCATGGAAACAGAAATTTCATCTAATGCGATTCCATCAAACAATCTTTTCATATCTTCTACAGAGTCTATCGCAACACCTGCTTTGCCTACATCTGCGGTAACGCGCTCATGATCTGAATCATAACCTCTTTGTGTAGGTAAATCAAATGCTATTGACAATCCTTTTTGACCAGATGCTAAGTTTTTCTTGTAAAAATCGTTGCTTTCCTCAGCAGTCGAAAATCCGGCATATTGTCGAATAGTCCAAGGCTTAGATACATACATGTTGGCATAAGGCCCACGTAAGTAGGGAGGGAAACCTGCTGCAAAATCCAAATGTGGGGCATCGCTCACATCTTCGTCAGAATAATTAGTGGCAATTGGAATTTCCTCCGATGTCATAAAGGTTTCTTTCCCTTTAATTTCTCCGGTTTTTGGAGTTGCTTCCCTAATTTTAATATGTTGAATGTCTTTTCTTTTCATAATCATAACAGATTCTACCTGCTTTAATCAAAGGTATTCCTTTTAGGAGTTTAAATCAAATTCTAAAAACTTAAAATAAAAAATGAACTTCAACTGATGATTCTTTCAGGCAAGTTCGAAAATTAAATTTTATGGTCAGATTATTGTTTTAAAGCATTAAAGTAATTAAAAATAATAATCACTTAATGAATAAAACACTAATTTTACAAAGTGTAACAAGTGAAACTTAATTTTTTACAAACCTCTTATATTACTTTTTAAATTCAATAATTTGCAAAACCGTTTAAAATATCTTATTTCATTATTATTGACATTGATGTTGATGGCTGATAATTTCACTGTAAACAATACCTCCGACAAAACTGACTATTTCCAGGTTTATCATGCAAATACAGCTACTACAGTTGACCATCATTGCACAACATATAGATTAAAAAGTTCTTTAAATTGCGCTACTTACTTTGCTCCTTTTCAACTTGAGCAGCTTGATTTACAAACAGTTCACAGTCTGAAAACAACTATCTCATTAAAGCTAAATAAAACTTTTTCTCTACATATAGATAAATTTAAAATACAGGAAATTTTTCTAAACAAAATTATATCTACATTACCTCAATTATAGCATACATGCGACCTGGATTTATTTGAAACTCTAGGAACAGTGCTTTTTTAAGCATATTGATAATATTATAATTTATACACAATCAATTATCAACTACTCATGTATCAATTTAAAAAAAACAACTTGGGGTATTCCCAAAAGCTTTTCCTTTGGCTAAAAAGGAAAGCAATGCTATTTATTACTGCCTTTATGATTGGAATTGCAAACGGTATGAATGTGGGAGATGATGTTACTATTAGAAAACAAAATCAAACAGAACAAAATGATAAAAAAGATTAAAAGTTGTTTTTACAACTATTTTCGAATAGACTAAAATGAAAATGGGTCAGTAAGAAAAAAGATTTTAATTAAATCTGCTTTTCTACTGACCTATTATATTTAATCGAAATTATAGTAAGATTGAATCGCTTTATTTATGTAGAATAAAACGTTTTATAACTGGAAAATTTTCTCCATTAAAATCCATTTTTCACCTTCTTTGGCTACGGGCAATGCTTGTTGGTATTTCCACATTAAAGTTTCCCATTTCACCACTGTTGGATTTTCATCGTCCATGTGCTTCTTTTTATCAAATGAAAACGTATCATCAACCTCCATGATCATGAAAGTTCTATTTCCTACCAAAAATATTTCTAAATTAGTAATACCAGATTCTTTAATACTATCTATTATTTCTGGCCAGACATTCTTATGGTATATCTTATATTCTTCAATTAATTTACAATCATCAATCAAATCCAAGGCAAAACAATGCTTTTTCATATAGTGCTTTATTATAATGCGAATTAGTGTTAAATTATACAACTTCAAGAGAAGAGTATTTTATATTTCGATTCTAAAAAATTTCTATTTTTCATTTTTAGAATGGTATAAATTATCTATTCTCAACGCATATAAACGTTGCAAAATAGGAATAATTTAACCCACGCAAAGATAAACTATTAGAACAGAATTTTACTTAAAGCATAGCTACAATAGGCAAAAATAAAGAACGAAAACTGTAAAATTATCCACTATAACGTAATAGTATTTGAAGCCTTAACACCAAATTTTTAACTTAGTTCGATAGGAATAGGAAAATTAATGATAAAAGTAAATAAATAAGAAGAAGAGGTTGACGAAAAATTATTTCGCTTTTATCATTATCACAGCAAGTAATTATGAAAAAAACTAAATACCTATTATGGAAGTGAGACATCTATTAATTTAATTAGCGCTTATTAGCATCTAGGTAGGCAATAGAATAATAAATTGGTAAAATATAGATACTAAAGAAAAAAATTGCTAAAAATAACAGATATATTACTGATTTTTTTAGCAATTGATTAGCTTTAATATGAAGAAATTGTGGCTCTTTAATGTTGAATGATAATCATTTTTATATTAGAGTTTAAATGATTTTCTTCTCATGTTTCGAAAAAATATGGAATCCATACCAAGCGATATATAGAAAACAAATCAGCGGTAAAATAAATGAAAAATTGACCTCAGAAACACCTGCTATTTTTGTATCTGCTACACCGTTACCTCCAGCATCGATAATCATTCCTTGAAACATTGGTAATAAAGCTCCACCAACAATTGCCATTACAAGACCTGCAGAACCTACCTTTGACTGTTCCTCTGTTAAATCATTTAATGCTATACCGTAAATAGTGGGAAACATTAATGACATACAAAACGAAATTCCGACTACACAATACAGCCCAACCATACCTTCGATAAATATAGCGCCAGATACAAATGCCATTGCAAGTATTGCAAAGGACATGAGTAATTTTCCGGGGCTCATAATACGTAACAAAGCGATTCCAACAAGACGACCAACTGTGAATAGAACAAATGCGATAAATTGATAAGAGAACACATCTACTTTTTCGTAGCCTTGTACGCCAACATTTGCTAAGTCAATTGCTTCTGCATACTGATAAATGTATGTCCAAGACATTATTTGTGCACCAACGTATAAAATTTGTGCAACTACGCCCAAAACGTATTTTGTATTCTTTCCTAATATTTTGAAAGTATCTAATAAGCTTGGCATATCTCCTTCTTCTTTTGACTGCGGCATTTTATTAACCAAGAATAAAAAGAAAACTGCTAATATTACCAAGCCTAAAATAACATAAGGATCTCGTATAACTGCCAAATCGGCTACTCTAATCATGGCTCTTTGAGCCTCATCTAATGCTCCAAAATCAGTGATATCATCTGATTGTAAGTGGTCATAAACAAAAAACTTAGCCACCAATAAACCGGCAATTAATCCTACTGGATTAACTGACTGTGCTAAATTAAGGCGTTGGGTTGCTGTTTCCTTTGCCCCCATCGCCAAGATATAAGGATTTGCAGCTGTTTCTAAAAATGCCAATCCAAAAGTAAGTACATACAAACCTAAACAAAAGAACCAAAATTGTTCTGTAATTGCTGCTGGATAAAATAATAATGCCCCAATAGCATACAAACCGAGACCGATAAGTACACCAACTTTATACGAATATTTACGCATAAATAATGCTGCGGGCAAAGCCATACAGAAGTAACCGCCGTAAAAAGCCATTTGTACCCAAGATGCTTGTGTATTTGATAATTCTAAAACTTTTTTAAATGCATTTACCATCGGGTCGGTAACAGCATTGGCAAAACCCCATAATGCAAATAATGACGTTACTAGAATAAATGGAAAAAGTACCTTGCGAGATACAATAGGAATTTTTGAAGAAGAATCCATAAGAGTTGGTTGGGTTGATTTGTGTTTTTTGGTCAGTCAATAATTATTCTAATGCTCTATCCAGATGCGTATAACCTCCATCAACATATAGTAGTTGGCCTGTAGTGTGGCTAGATTTACTTGATAATAGAAATGCTACTGTATCTCCAATTTCTTCAGCAGTCGTCATTCGCTTTTCAAATGGAATATTTTTAGTAATGGCTTCTAGTTTTTCTTCTTTATCTGCGAACGTACTAATCCATTTTTCATAAAGTGGCGTGTAACATTCGGCAACAATGACTGCATTTACACGAATGCTATAAGGCAGTAATTCAACGGCCCATTCTCTAGTCAAAGCATTTCGACCTCCATTTGAAGCAGCATAGCCAGAAGTTCCACCTTGACCTGTATCTGCAGTTTTTGATCCTATGTTCACAATCGAACCTTTACTCTTTTTTAATTCTGGCAATGCATATTGTGCCATGAGGTAATAATGTACCACATTGCGTTTTAGTGATTGCATGAAATCTTCGTAGTTTCCGTTTTCAAGCCCCACGCTATCATTTACACCAGCATTATTTACAAGTCCGTCAATTCGACCGTACTTATCTACTACTGTTTGAACCGCATTTTTGCATTGTTCAGGAACTGTTAATTCGGCAACAACAGCAAATAATTCTTCTCCAGATTCTTCATAGGTTTGCATTACTTCGTCTATGCTTTCCTTATTTCTGGTAATTATAACAGGTATAGCACCTTCTTTTATTAATGATTCCACAATACCTAAGCCAATTCCTTTTGAACCGCCCGTTACTATGATTACTTTATCTTTAAGTTGTAAATCCAATATTTATAGTATTAATTTATTTATAGCTTATATATTCTAATTGCATTTTGACCCATAATTTTCTCTTTATCCTCTTTTGAATATTCAGCAAAATAATTTTCGATAATTTGCAGCACTTCTCGGTATTCTCCTGCTAGTAAACACACTGGCCAATCTGAACCAAACAAGAGTCGGTCAATACCAAATGCATCTACAACAACATCGAGATAGGGAGTAAATATCGCTTCATTCCATTTCAAGTCAGCTGTTTCTGTTACCAAACCTGATACTTTGCAATTCACATTTTTACAAGTTGCCAGTATTCGAATTTGCTTCTCCCATTCCGAATCAAAATCACCATCTATCTTGGGTTTCGCAATATGATTTATAACAAACTGTTGGTTGTGAAATTCTTGTACCAACTTGATTGCATTTTTTAATTGGTTGGGATAAATTAATAGGTCGTAAACCAGTCCGAATTGTTCTAATTTACTGATACCATTTCGAAAATCTTTTCTCAATAAAAAATCTTCCGACTCTGCTTGTACAATGTGACGGACACCTTTAAATAGATTATTTTTCGAAAAAAAACCAAGACGGTCTTCTACATCACTGGCTCGTAAATCAACCCAGCCAACAACACCCTTAATAAAACTATTATCGTTGGCAAGTTGTAATAAAAAAGTAGTTTCTTCTTCTGACTGATCTGCTTGCACAGCAATGCATCCCTCTATTTTATTTGCTTCTAAAATAGGTTGCAAATCCTGCGGAAGAAAATCTCTTTTTATTACTGTCATAGAATCATCAATCCAGCTATCTCTAACTGGATTGAAGTTCCAAAAATGCTGATGAGAATCGATTCTCATTATTTGTAATCAATTACTGTTTGTTTAGAAATACCTAAACCATCAATACCTAATTCCATTACGTCACCTGCTTTTAAATACAAAGGAGGTGTTAAACCTAGTCCAACACCAAATGGTGTTCCTGTAGAAATAACATCACCAGGCAAAAGAGTCATAAATTGACTGATATGGCTTACTACTTTTTGAACATTAAATATAAAGTCAGAAGTAGAACTATTTTGCATCATTTTTCCGTTTAATTTTAACCAAAGGTTCAAATTGTTTGGATCTTTGATTTCGTCTTTTGTAGCAATAAAGGGCCCTAGAGGTGCAAATGTGTCGCAACCTTTACCTTTACACCATTGACCTGAACGCTCAATTTGAAAAGCACGCTCGCTCACATCATTATGTAAGATGTAACCCGCTATGTGATCAAATGCATCTGCCTCTTCAACATAAGATGCCTTTTTACCAATTACTATTGCCAGTTCTACTTCCCAGTCTGTTTTTGTACTTCCCTTTGGGATAATAACATCATCAAATGGTCCTGTAATTGCGGTAGTTGATTTGAAAAACAATACAGGTTCTTTTGGAATTTCCATTCCCGCTTCTGCAGCATGTTGTGCGTAGTTAAGACCAACACATACTAATTTTGAAGGTCTAGTCAATGGAACTCCCAAACGAACATCATCTCCAATTTCAGGGCAAGAAGATTCGTTTTTACTTAACCAACTGCTTAATTTTTCGATACCTTCATTACCAAAAAATTCTTCGTTATAATCCATTCCAAAAGCAGAAACATCAATTTTTTTTCCGTTTTCTAATTGTACTCCTGGTTTTTCTTTTCCTTCAGTTCCAAATCTTATTAATTTCATCTGTTATGATTATTTAAAATTTACTTTCTTTTAATTTCCGTTTAATGTAATGAATCCGCCGTCGATTGCGTAATTCGACCCAGTAATAAATCCAGCTTCATCTGAACATAAATATAGGGCTAAATCTGCCATTTCCTGAGGTTGTCCCATACGCCCGATAGGTTGCGTTTTTGATAATTTCTCAAACATCTCTGCTTCTTTACCAGGATAATTTTTATTGATGAATCCATCAACAAATGGGGTGTGTACGCGCCCGGGTGAGATGCAATTGCAACGGATTCCATCTGCAACGTAATCCTTTGCAATTGAATATGTCATTGTGAGTACTGCTCCCTTGCTCATAGAATAAGCAAAACGGTTGTTTATACCTACAGAAGAAGCAATTGATGCTAAGTTTAAAATAACACCACTTCCGTTTTTTTTCATACTTGGTATACAAGCTTTTATACTGTTGTACACGCCTTTTACATTAACGTTATACAATCTGTCTAAATCATCTTCTTCGACAGCCTCTATATTTCCAACATGTGCTATACCTGCATTATTAATCAAAATATCGATTTTACCATTCTCTGTAATTGAATGAATGATACTCTCCACATTTACTTGATTGGAAACATCGCATTTGTGTGCTTTTGCTTTTTCGCCAAGTGCTTCAATTTCTTTTACAGTTTCTTCTGCACCTTCAAGATTAAAATCTAATATGTGCACCTCTGCCCCTTGCTTTGCAAAAGTTAGTGAGATTGCTTTACCTATTCCGCTTCCTCCACCAGTGACTACGGCTACTTTATTTTTTAAACTAAATTTCATTCTTCTAATTTATTGTTTTGTTTATTATTTACAAAGACATTCCTCTTTTCCATGGAATAAAATCGTCTTGTCTTAGTAGTGTTGCTTTCGTTGGTCGACCACTAGCTACTTCGATAACAAAATCCAGAAGTTCTATTCCTGCTTGTTCAATCGTCTTTGTACCTTCGATAATTGATCCGGTATTGAAATCAATAATATCATTCATTTTATCAAACAATTTTGTGTTTGATGATACTTTTATCACCGGCGTAATAGGATTACCCGTTGGTGTTCCTAGACCCGTAGTAAATAATATAATATTACATCCAGAACCAGCTAGACCAGTTGTCGATTCTACATCATTACCTGGCGTGCACAATAGGTTTAAACCCGATGTAACTACTTGTTCTGTGTAATCTAGAACATCTTCTACTGGTGATGTCCCTCCTTTTTTGGCTGCTCCAGCAGATTTTATAGCATCAGTTATCAAACCATCCTTTATGTTACCAGGAGATGGATTCATAGAAAAGGCTGCACCCAAAGCTTCTGCTTTTGCATTATAGGTAGACATGATATGCGAAAACTTCTTAGCTTTTTCAGCATCTGTACATCTATTAATTAATTCTTGCTCAACACCATTAAGTTCTGGGAATTCTGAAAGAACTGTAGCTCCTTTTAGACCTACAATTAAATCCGAAACATATCCTAAAGTTGGATTTGCAGAAATACCAGAAAATCCATCAGAACCACCGCATTCTAGACCAATTACAAGCTTTGAGAGGCTTGCTGGCTTTCTTTCAGTTTTATTTGCTTCAATTAAACCAACAAAAGTTTTCTTTACAGCCTCTGCCATAAGCTCTTTTTCTGAGGTACTTTGTTGCTGCTCTAAAACATAAACAGGTTTTGTATTTGCTGACGCCATTTTTGACAGCGCTTCTTGCAAAATACTTGCCTGTGCATGTTGACAACCCAAACTCAAAACTGTTGCACCTGCAACATTAGGATTGTTTATATATCCCGCAAGCAAGTTACATAAAGTGACCGCGTCAGAAGTCGCACCACCGCAACCTCCATCATGAGTTAAAAATTTTATTCCGTCAACATTTGGGAACAGAGGATTTTTAGAAATACCCTCACCATCTTTTATAATATCTTTTGACAAAATTGCATCAATTGATGCACCTGCTTTGTAATCGTTGATTAATGCATCAACATCAAAACCAAGATGTTGCTGCTTACCATATCCTAATTTATCAACTATTGCCTGCTTTAAAACCTCAACATTTCGATTTTGACAAAAAACTAGTGGAATAATTATCCAATTATTTTCTGTTCCTACCTTACCATCTTTTCTATGGTATCCATTGAATGTTTTATTTGCAAACATAGAAACATCCGGTGCTTGCCAAGCTTCTCTTTCTTTTGAATCATTAACTCCATATGCTTCAGTTTCATGTTCCAAATTAGAGGTGTTCACAATACCACCCTTTGCGATAGCCACTTTTGCTTTTCCTACCAATACACCATACATATAAACCAAATCACCTTCTGCAAGTGATTGAGTTACAAATTTGTGTTTTGCCGGAATGGTATCTTGCATTGTATAATGCTGTGCATCAAAAACAACTTCTGTTCCTTTCTCTAAATCGGTGAGCGCAACAAGAACGTTGTCTTTCTCGTGTATTCTAAGCACATTTTGTTTTGTTTCCATAAATACTGAATATGATAAAATTGTAATAAGCAATAATACTAAAAACTAATAGTTAACACTTCTTAAAATTTGACCAATAGTAATACTATTATTGCTTAATTTTTAAATAAAAAGTCTTTACACTATCATTTTGTATAGTTGAAAGCGTAAATTTTAATCATTTTACCTCTATTATTTTCGAATAAATTATAGGTAAATAATTGAAATATACTACATTAATAATACATTACTTGACCCAAAACTTGTCTCGAAGTTTTATATCTTCAGACGAGCTACCAATCAAGACTTCAAATTCTCCAGGTTCGACAAGGCGCACCATATTTTTATCCAATAACTTTAAATCATCAGGATGCAAAGTAAAATGAACCGTTTTGGTTTCATTGGGTTTTAATCGAACACGATCAAATCCGCGGAGTACCGATTCATAAGTTGTGACACTACTCACTTTATCCTTAATATATAATTGGACTACTTCATCTCCAGTGCGTTTACCTGTATTTTTTATATCGAATGTCAGCTCTATATCGGCTTGTGAATTAATAGTTTTTGCTGACAAAGACAAATTACTGTATTCGAATGTTGTATAACTCAGTCCATATCCAAAAGGATATAGCGATCCAAGCACTCGAGTATTCCCGTAGCCGTTTGGTCCTTCTCCTGGTTGTCCTGCTTGAGAGCCTGGTTTGAAAGGAAAATTCAACGGAATTTGACCAACAGATTTCGGAAAAGTAACGGATAATTTTCCGCCCGGATTGTAATCCCCAAATAAGGTTTCGGCAATTACTTCTCCAGCTGCAGTGCTAGGAAACCAAGCTTCTAGTATTGCAGGTAAAAATTTATTTTCCCAATTAATTGTCAACGGTTGCCCGTTTATTAAAACCAAAACAACCGGTTTTCCTGTTGCATAAAGTGCTTGAACAAGTTGAAATTGACGTCCTGGCAAACCGAGGCTTGTTCTTGATTTTGTTTCTCCAACCCGCTTTTCATCTTCGCCAACTACAGCAATAATAATATCAGATTTTTTCGCTTTTTCTACAGCGGCATTTATTTCTGCTTGTTCTGTAATTGAAAGTTCAGTTGGAATAATTTCGCTTCCAGGCCAATCAGGATCAACAACATCGCAGCCTTTGACATAATCAACATTGACTTTTCCCTGCGCGTAATTTTTTATTCCCTCATATACCGATACAGAAGGGTTAAAAGCAGGACCATACCTACTGAAGGTAAAATTAAGTTCTGTGGCTAAAGGTCCTGTAACTAAAATATTTTTTAAATTACTGATATCCAACGGTAACAAGTTATTTTCGTTTTTTAATAATACCAGAGATTCACGGTTAATTTGTTTGGAAAAAGCTTCATCTGCCAGAGTATGAACTAATTTATCAGCTTCTTTTGGATTTTTAACATAAGGATTGTCAAATAATCCCAATCTGAATTTTACGCGCAAAACATCAGCAACTCTAGAATCAATTGTTTTCATCGAAATCTTGCCTTCTTGAATTAATTCTCGCAGTGGTTCTACAAATGATTCTGGAGTTCTAAAAGTTGTGCGAACATTTAGACCGGCTTCTATAACTTGTCTAACGGCTTCCTTGTAGTCCTCGGCCACATGGTGCTTTTCTGAAACATATTCTACTGCTTCACTATCTGATACCACATAACCATTAAAGCCAAATTTTTCGCGAAGTAGTTCTGTTAAAAAATAAGGACTTGCCGTTATAGGAACACCGTCATAATCGTTATAACTACTCATAATACCCATAGGTGCAGCCTCTTTTATCACTCGCTCAAAAGGATATAAATGCAACTGAAACATTTCACGCGGCGCTACGTGTGGATCTGTTCTAGCATCACCATCTCTAGCTCCTTTTGGAATACTATATACAGCAAAATGTTTTACCGTAGAAGCTACTCCTTGTGATTGAATACCTAGCACCATTTGTTTCCCCATCTCTGCTATGTGAAAAGGTTCTTCACCATAGCATTCTAATACCCTGCCCCATCGTTGATCACGCGCTACATCTAGAATAGGAGCATAGACATTGGTATAACCTAATGCTTTTGCCTCGCGACCAACCATTTTACCAGCTTTATAAACCAAATCTTTATTCCATGTACTCCCAATACCTATGGGCGCAGGTAGCGGTGTTGCTTTTTCATGGCACAGACCATGTACACCTTCATTTGTAAAATCTACAGGAATTCCCATACGGGTTTCTTCTACAAACCATTTTTGAACAGTATTGATGGCTTCGGCATGCGTACTATAGGGAAAGGCATATTTGGAATGTGTTTTCTCTTGGTTCCAAATCGTATTCAAATGTTCATCGATATTGGCAATCCCATCTTTCCAAACTCTAGATTTCCATTTTTCATTTGGCAATTCGTCTTCCAATACACGAGCATAGCCATACAAGGTAACTAGTTGACATGTTTTCTCATTAACATTCATCAATGAAATTAAGTTTTGTACCCTCTGCTCTATCGGTGCCTTGGAGTCTTCAAAAACATCTTTAACACCATTTTTATTAAAATCAATCCAATCTCGATGATAAATTGGATTTTTATCACTTTTCATACCCGTAAATAAAAAAGCTACAGCTATCAATGGAACTAATTTTAAGGTACTGGATTTCATCGTTTCAATTATTTTGATTTATGCACTGTCTTTATTTTTGTATTTGATAAACTTTAAAATTATCGAATGTCATGTGATTTTTTACTGTTCTTAGTCCGAAATAACCTGAAGTATAAGGGTTTGAATCTTCAAAATCGACCAACATTTCATTGTCTCTATAATACTGAATGATACCATCATGCGCTACAATTTTTATATGGTACTTCTTATTTGGCTCCAACATAAATTTAGCTTCTTTTAAATCGTGCTCGGGCAGTAACGGTCGTTCACCATTACCAACATAACGTCGAAAACGAGTTGTTTTATTATCATTCCCTCCCACTCCTATATAATACAACTGAAGCGAATCGTAGTTTGAAAATTTACCACCTCTAAGATTTGCATCTGCAAATAAATCTGTCGGGTTGCGTGGGTCGGTAGCCATCCAGAAGCAATTTAAATCTGAAACTCTGTCGTTGCTTCCTCCATTTTGAATAATAAATACATCATACTCAATCACAATAGAACCAGTCAGTTTTTCTTTAAACCAAATGGTGCAACCCGAAACATCATCTACTTCTAATTTGTCATTCTTTACAAAGACTTTACCTTGGGGCATTTGCTCTACAAGCCAATTGTCCATTCCGTTACTAAAGTCATCAGTATAGACAATTTTGGTCTTCACATCTCCCCCTTTAATACTAATAGTCTTCATTTTATTACCACAAGAAGTAGTCATACAACTAAGCAGTAATAGAGTTGCTATGGCGCCGATAGTTTTACTATATTTCTTCATTCTACCTTTTAGTTAATTTGATTGATTAATACCAGACTCCATGGCGTTATGGAGCGGTTTATGGTTAACTTTCCGTTTTCATCCGCATTTACATATTCGACTTTCATCGTATTTGCATATTTTTTCATCACCTTGATTTCTTCTCTGGTTGGTGGTTCTGGCTTGCCCATTGCTTCCCAAAAATTATGAATGTTACCATGGTCTTTGTCTAAAATTTCAATTTTAAACGAAGCACCCGATTTTAAACCAGATAGTGTGAAATCTAATTTTTTTTCCGTCCCACTTTCACGTTTATTCGTTCCTGATGGCACAGCATCATTGTACTCCTCTGGATAGTTATATGCTAATGCTACTACAGCACCATTGCTTGATTTTTTACTAACAAAAAGATAATCATCTTTGTATAATTTCTCATCACCCAATTGATTAAGCATTCTGTATGCATGATAAGATGGTTTAACCAAACCTTGAAAATTTATCATTCCGAATCCACCATGAAAGATACTTGAAGCGCCCCCTTTTTCCTCAAAAATATCGGTGAATGTCCAGTATGACAGGGAATTTGCCAAACCAATACAATCTAAATTAGATTTAACAATGTAAGCCGCAGCTGGTAAACGGTCGTGCATTTCATCTCTACTACTCGGACTAGTACTCCATTCGGTTAAATGAATTTCGACTTTAGGAAAAGCACTTTTTGCTATTACCTTATTAAGCCACTCCAAATCTAATTTGGTTGATTGAACAAACCTTGTAAGTCCTTTTCCTTTACCAGTATCTGGATTAAAAGCATAATCTGTTGGATAAGGATGACAGCTAACAAAATCCACAGGTAGTTTTTCCTTTTTACAATATTTTAAAAAGTCTTCTATCCACACCCCTCGCCATTGCAGCTCATTAATGTTTTTTGTGTTAAAAACTGCTTCAGATACTTTGTCATTTGTAACTTCACCATCAAATCGAGCATCTGGAACAAAATTACTAGTCGAAGGTCCACCTACTTTAAACCTGCTATCTACAGATCGAACCGCCATTACTGACTGTTTGTACAATTCAAAATATTGTGATTTTGAACCATCCCAAAATAATTTGTACAAGTTAGGTTCGTTCCAAACTTCAAAATACCATGAAAGTACTTCTTCTCTACCATATCGATCTACACAATGTTGTGTAAATGCCTTGACCATATCGTGCCACTTTTCAAAAGAATCTTCTGCAGGTGTTATATTCGCTTTCCACCAAAACACAGTTCTGGAATCTTTGGCCGCCATACTAGATGGCAAAAAAGCTAACTCTACAAATGGTTTGACTTTTAAATCCAGCATTCGATCAAACAAATCATCTATATACTGCCAATTGTATACCATTTTACCTTTTTCTTCTACAACTGGAAACATATCGTCATGAAAAAGCCCATGAAAACGAACATATTCAAATCCGCAGTTTTCTTGTACTTGCTGCATTTGTTCTAGCCATCCTGCTCTTAAACCTTCATTGGCTCTACCTGCTCCTACCATTTTACTCCAGTAATGATCAAACTTTTCTCCTTTATCTGTAGCGTTGATTTTAATTGCATTTTGAGCATTCATCGCAAAGCAACCACTTAACATAAAGACGGTAGCAATATTTTTTATTAATCTCATACTCTTTGTTCTATAGATTTCTAATTTACTAATATTCGTATTTGGGTACTTTGTACTCCATAATTTCAGTGTAATTTTTTCCTTTCTTGACACCGTATTGATTTGTCTCTGAATTTGAATGTTTGACAGGTTCTACTATTAATTTTTTTTTATATTGATTAACAAGAGTTATAATGTCCCCTTTTTTTAAATCGATACTGTATTCATCTGTTCCTATTTTCTGTATAGTAATTCTTTTTCCTGCACTCACTTGTAGCGCGTCATTCCAATCTAGAATTTTTACAGTACAAGGATTTCCAGCCAAACTTTTAATAGATACCCATTCCGTTTTTCCTTCTCGTCTACTGGCACTAATCAAGAAGCCTCCTTGCGCCCTTAAATCTTGAAAAGAAGCTTCTTTCCATAAATCTGGGACAGCAGGAAATATTCTTATTTTATTACCCCAACTTTGTAATTGCAGTTCCATTATCGATGCTGCTGCACTCAAAGGGGTTTCAATCACTGGATTTTTACCATCTCCCTCCATGTAAAATGTATTCGATAACAGTAAAGCTGTACCAATCTTGCCATTTAAAAAATGATTCATGATATTATAGGCTTCATTTCCATTTCCTAGTGCAGCATATAGTGAAGCCGCACCTGTAAATGAATAGCCTACCAATTTATTTCCGTTTTCGATTTTATGCCAATGCGTTACCGACTTTTCAACCAAGGCTCGGTCCTTGGGTGAGTCAGGATTTAATTGAAACAAAGGATACAAGCCTAATAAATGCGAGTAATGTCTGTGCGACATATCTACAGCTTGATCACTACCAATCATCAGTCCGTTTTCATTAACTGGATAATCAACTAAATCAGCAAGTATTCCTTTCCATATCGGAATTTCATTTGTATGCTTTTGGAATTTTTCATTCGAATCAATTAGTCCGTTAAGCAACCATCTTAAAATCGCTAAATTGTAATTTGTGTTCGAAAATGATTTAAAGCCCAAATATTCTGGTGATCCCATTGGTTTCAATTCTAATTTGCCTTGTTCATTTCGAACCATCTTATTGTCGTACTTCTTTAAGATTTCAATGGCTTTTGGTACCCACTTGTTCTGAATTGCTTCATCGTCTCCTTTGTATTTGAAGTACAACCAATAGTTATGCGTTGCCCAAGCAAAGTCACCCAAGTTACTACCACTTTTATTTGCAATCATGTACTCAAAATGCGTGTCGATTAACCTAATGAAATTTTCAGCAATGTCGAGATGGTTACTTGTATTAAAGGGCCAATAGGTCAACTGAACATTTAGATTCCACCATAAACTTGGCCAACCTGTATTTTTGTAAAAGGGTCCCATCAGATCTAATGCAGGTCCATCTGCTCGTGAACTTGCCGCCATTTTGTAAATCTGAATCCAATAGAAGGACTCCATTTTTGCATCTGGCATCGATATAAAAGATTTTTGATAATAATTATGCCACCAATCTCTATGCGTGCTTTCTACTGTTTTTGAAGTAATTACATCTTTTATTGTTTGGACTGCTACCTTTTCTGAAATTGTTGAGGACGGAACTTCATTAGCAATGGCCACAAATAATGTACTCTTATTATTTCCCTTTACTTCTTTTAATTCTGTCCATGCTGTTGCATAATCACCCCCAGCTAAAAGTGATTGTGTGCAAATTAAAATATTGTTTTCTACCTTTATTACCGGTTTTGGATTTGGCTTGTAATTCAAAGTACTTTCATGGTCTGGCTTTGCGTATACGCGAGGCGTTATTGGATTTCCTGCTAGCCACTCCCATTTGTATTCTGCCGATTTACCTTTTATTTTTTCAGTCGAATGAATGTCTATAATATTCATCATTCTGCCGTAAGGAGTGTATGCTCGAAAAGATATTACTCCCAAATCTGTATAAATTTGGCCGCGAACTTCAGCATTCCACAAATCTTGTCTAATGGATGCCGACTTAATTTTCCCAACAGGATATAGCGCCATTCGACCAATATCTAATCTAGAAAAATCATATAAATCAGTTCCTTTTATTCCCATTGAAGTCTTGCTGTTGGGCGCTCCTCTGTGATCTGTGACATCCTGCCTACCCATATGAAAATCAATGCGATTTTCGGTCCTAGTGGCATAAATCATCATTCCAACCTGACCGTTTCCCGTAAAGGCTCCTTCATTCCACTGCAACGGAATTTCTTCCCATAATAAATCATGTTGCCCCATGAATTTGGGCCAATCAATTTTGTTAACTACTTGACAATTGGCAGTGTAACTAATCAAAAAAGCAGCTACTAAAAATATATTTTTTAAAAAATCCCCTACCATAGCTCCTTAATTTTCAATAATTACTGTATTGATGGACTTTGGCTGAACTGCAATAGCTACTGATTTATCTTTTATTTGTAATTGTATTGACTGAACTTTGTCGTCTGGATTGTTGATTAATACGGCTATTTTTCCGTTTTTTAATTGAAATGCTAAGTGATTCTTTCCCTCAGAAGATTTCACCAAATGGTCTCCTGGTTGCACAAAATGAGATAAGTGTTTGAATAGATAAAATTCATCGGTGTATTTTACTGCTTTTGATTCTTTATCTATTACCACCATTGAATTTTGTGGCCAACCCCAAGCACTTTTCCCCGTTTGGTCTAGTACCATATTCCAATACATATGTGAACCTGCATTGTTGTTAAAAAAATGTACCAAAGTTTCCCATGAATTCTCGTAGGAAGTCCAATCGTTTTCCCCTTCTCCACATTTGTTTTCGGTCTGCATGTATTTTAAATTCGGATATTCTTTTTTAATTGTAGGGATAGCCTTAGATCCTGCCCATTGAAAACCAACACCTTTGATGTAATTTGCTGCTTTTTTATTATCCAAAATAGTTCTAACATATTTGGGATCTGCAAAATTTATAGTTCCCAACCATATTTCGGTATTCAGATTATCTTTTTCAAACTGTGGTCCTAGATAGTCACCAATAAAAACTGCAAAATCATCTGGTCTCCAGGTGCAACTTGGCCAGTTTGGCGCATATGCAATTTCGTTTTGAGGCTGAATCGAAAATAAATCAATTCCTTCTTTTTTATAAGCCTGAATAAATTTCGAAAAATAAAGAGCATACGCTTTTAAGTATTGATCTTGCATTTTGAAAGCGGTAGCGTTGCTAAGTATCTGTGCTCCGGGATCCATTCTGTTCCCTTGCTCGCGACCGTTCCAATCCCCTGCTCTTAAAGAATAATGTTCATTTACCTTCATCCATGCGGGAGGTGTCCATGGCGAAGCCCAAATTTGTAAATCGGGACGCACTTTTAAAGCTTTTTTTAGATAAGGAATGAGAATGTATTTGTCCCTATCAATATTAAAATCGCGCATTACAAAATCTCCTGGAACATCATTATGAGAATAATAACTCAATGAATAATCAGATGCTCCAATTGGAATACGACACATAGAGAAGTTGCAACCACTTTTAGAAAAAAGTGCATCGATTACTTCTTGACCTTTTTTATCTTCTAAGGACTGAATGGCTTCCCAACCCAATTCATTAAAAGCACCACCAATTCCATCCACTTTCTGCAATAAACTATCGGTATAGATGGTAATTTTTGATGCGGTAGCTTCATTCCCTTTTAGCAAGAATTTTTTGGGTTGCACCCAGCGATTTATTGCAGTACTATAGGTCAATTCCGCTTTCTGCGCATAGTTCATGCTGCATACAAAAAATACAGCCATCATTAGTTGAATGCGTATTACTCTCTGGTTATTTGGTTGGTTCATAGTCGTTGGTTTCGCTTATTATATTATTTGATTGTAGAAAAAACTGCTGCTGGTAAACCTTCTTTGTTGTACAAATTGGCTCCTTCAGGATTTCCTTTCCAAGCGTAGCGTACGTTTACAGGATTAGCTACCAAATCACTTGAAACTTCAATTTTATTCTTCGCTACTATTTTGGCTTTCGCCACTTTCCAGATACCATCAGCGCCAACGATTTCAAACCAATTTAATGGCTCTTTGACTTCCTTCGTATCAGTAAGGCGATCTTTATTACCAACCATTAATCCAGAACCAACTTCACTAAAGTCGATTTCGATTTTGTTTCCTTTAATTTGCATGTCCTTGTATAATGGTCCACTTACTGCAGTCACATCCATTTTGTAATCTTTTTGTAAAGCCCATAAAGCCAAACGTTTTCCTGCATCCATCTTATTATGTGGATGTATGTCCATTGGCTCTCCGATATCATACAAGACTGCCATACCCGTATTTGGTAATTTTAACGATCTTCTTAATTGATCATTTACAGTTGCCCAACCATCTTCAGCTTTATCATTTCCTCTGTTGCAAGCAGCCAATTGAACCCAATAGAATGAGAAATCACCTTGTTTCCAATCTTTTCTCCATCCTTTTATCATTGCAGTAAAATAATCCTCATATTCATTTGGCATAAATACAGCATTGCTTTCTCCTTGGTACCAAATTGCTCCTTTTATGGCATAAGGAATAACCGCAGAAAGCATTCCGTTATAAAGAGTTGCTGGTAACTGCATGTCCTTCAATGGTCCGTTTGTAGGTTTTGGTTTTTTTCCAACTTTTCCTTTTTTCTCCCATTCTGCCAATTGTTTTTGGTAATTGGTATCTACATAACCTGCAGCATTCATTTCTTCGATTTTAGCAAGAGACTCTTTTGTACTTGCTTCATAATAATCTTTTCTATTTTTATCCTCCAAATAAACTTCTTCAGAAATCCAAGGTTGCACACGTGTACCTCCCCATGAGCATTCTACTAAACCTACAGGAACATTTAAACGCTTGCGCAGTTCTTTGGCAAAAAAGTATCCTGTAGCTGTAATTTTACTAGTTTGGCTAGGATTTACACTTCTCCAACTGTCTTCAAAATTCATTTTTTTCTCTAACAATGAAGTAGTCTGAGGTACTTCGATATGGCGTATCCAATCATCGTTGGCAGTTGCAATTTCGTTTTTAATATAATCTGCAAGCGGTTGATCTTTTGGATCTTTTGCTTTATTTGCAAATTTCGACATATCAAAATCCATGTTAGATTGTCCCGTGCAAAGCCATACTTCGCCCGATAATACATCGTTGATCACTATCTTATTTTTCGAAAAAACTGTAATTTGATGAGGCCCTCCTGCTTTGGGTGTTTTTATATCGGCACGCCAATTTCCGTTTTTATCTGTGATCACTTGTGCAGATGCTCCCCAACTTGTTTCGACCGTAATGATTTCACTTGCATCTGCCCAACCCCAAATCGGAATAACAGTTTCTCGCTGAATTACCATGTGATCAGAAAAAAGGGCGTTTAGTTTTACATCTGCTTTGGCGATATTTGGTAAAACAAAAAGTAACAGTAATAAGAATTGATAGTGCTTTTTCATTTTTTATTTTTTTAAAATTAGATAACAATTGTTTTTTTATATTTTCTAAAATTTCACTCGATTTATTAGCTTCTTTAATGCGGCAGTTATCAAGTCCAGTTAAATTTTATTTAGGTCATATCTACTTTTTAATTAGCATCAATGGATTTACATTTTAAATTTATGCATTACTATCTAAAAGTAATAAACACTTTTATAATCTCAAGAGAACCGATAATACTACATACAATATTATCATTTAGTAAGCAATAACGATATAAATTAGCGTGCTTAGGCTTTAACTTATTACTCATTTATGAAATAAAACCAGAAAAGCCTTGTTTTGCTGGAGCAAACAAGGCTTTGTAACATTTTGAAAAAACAATATGACTATCTATTTTTCGAAATAATTTATTCTGAATATCTTTATATTTACATTGTAAGAAGCTATAAAGCTGGTGTTAATTGAGTAACCCTTCTTCTTCTTTTTTAGTGTTATTTAATAAATTGGAATCTTCTTTTGCTAATTTATTTTTTGTTGGTATCTTGTAATTTAAACTAAATCCGAATTTTCTAGAGTCCATTTTATTATTAAGAAGTAAAGGTGTCCCGAACGAATTAATTACGGTTCTGTTTGAATTTAAAATATCATCGGCATAAATTGATAAGGTAACTTGATTTTTAAATAACTTTTTTGACAAGTTCAAATCCAACGAATTTCTAAATGATTTCTCAAAAGTGAAATAATAATAATTCCCATTTGGTACAATGTAATTATAGTTGGCTACAAATTTTATTTTTTCTGGAAGCAGAATTTGCGACATAAAATTAAAAAGCCAGAACCCGTTGGTTTTTACGCCTGGAATTTGATGGTATTGGTATCCCGAATACACATAAAGAAAATTCATAGTATCAGGATTCACATTCATCTTCATCGTTTCTGCCAAACCTTTTGTAAATAACATGTACGGAATTGGCATACCGAAATTAAAATTATGAATTTTTACTTCGGATAAATTTTCATTACTGTTGAATACCAAGTCATCTTGAAGTGAAATTCTGGTTATCACTTGATTTTTTGCCGAACTTAAATTATAACTCAAAAAAGCATAATCAAAGGCGCTTAATTTTATCTCATAATTATTAAATATGGTCGGCTGCAAATTTGGATTTCCAGAGTAATCAATATTTGGATTTTGATAATTGGTATTGTTCGGGTTTAATGCAGACGTGCTCGGCAGTGTGATTTTTTTGTTATAGTTTACATTTAAAAAAATCATTTTATTAAAGTTATACTGTGCGCTAGCATTGGGGAAAAGTTTAAACTGTCTGAAAGCTGATAAATCCTCAGTGTCAGTTGTACCCGATATATCATAATTTTCTGCTCTGGTTCCTACAATAAATTTAAATTTATCAAATTCTGTTTGTAATTCTACGTAGGATGCTGCGGTAGTACGATTGTAATCTAAATTGGTCAATCCCTTACTTGCAGCCTCAAAAAGCAATGCTTCATACAATGCTCCGAAACTTAACTTACCATTATCACTAAATTTTAATGGTTGTGAATAATCAACTTTAAAATTATAAAGATTTTGTTTTGATGAATTGTTTAATGTTGTAGAAGTATTCCCAGTTGGATACAACTCGAAGGTATTGTCATTATTATCATAGCTGAACTTAAACTCTAATTTTTGACTTGAATTTTCAAATTTCTTCTGGTAGGTTGCTACAGCACTCTGGCGCAAACCATCACTCAAGGAAGTGTCATCTGTATTAAAACCAGGACCATTTCCTAATGTGTAACTGTCATTATCATTTTGTGTAATATCATAATTTAATAACAAACGATCTTTACCTATATCGAATGTCAAAACTGATTTTAAGAAATTATTTCGTCCTACACGATCCGCATCTGTTTGCGATAGTAATGATAGATTATTATTTTCTTCCTTCTTAACTGAAGTCCAAACCGCACTTTCTCTATAATTCTGACCAACATTTAATTGCCAACCAAAATATTTATTTTTAGCATTCAACAAAATGCTATTGTTCACTCGCCAGCGCATATCATAGTAATTTGTAAAACTGGTACTATTAGTGTAAGTTGCGCTTAGATATTTTTTAGCATTTTTATTGGTAATAATATTTAAGATTGCACCACCAGAAGTGGCAGGAAACTCAGCACCTGGTTGGGTGATGATTTCGATTTTTTCAACCGAATTGGCTGGCATTCCTTCTAAAAACGCATTGAGTTCTGTGCTTGAAATATTAAGTGGTCTACCGTCCATAAATACCGCTAATTGCTTTCCTTGGTACATCATTCCAGCAATATCTGAGGCGATTAATCCTGGTAACTTTTTAATACCTTCCAAAACAGATCCAGAATTGAGATGTGGTTGATCTGCTATGTTAAAAATAGTTCGATCAGCTTTTTGCTCCACCGCTTTTTTGGCTGTTACAATAGAAACTTCGTCCAATTCGGTTGTTTTTTCAATATGCTTATCGGAAGGGTTTTGTGCAGATAGTGTGGTTGTAAATCCAAGACATAATAAAACAATCACGTAAAATTTCTTCATACTTGCAGGCTTATATTTTATAAAACTTCTGTCTATAATTATTCAAAGTATCTTTAAAACACTTATTTTAAGTTTTAATATAGCAGAAATAACTCGCAAGTAAAACTACACAATTTAATTTATATCTGGATTTTTTTTATTTGTCCCATCATAGAAAGTTCTAACTGCTTATTAAAAGTGCGAAAGTAGTCAAAAGCAATAGCTCGTTAGTCTACAGGTTTGCAAGATAACTTTCGAAAAAAAATCTGCTAAACTATTATTTCAACAACCTACTTGGAGAGTATCCAAATTGTTTTTTAAAGCATCTACTAAAATAAAGCGGATCATTAAAACCAACCATATCTGCCACTTCTGTCACATTATAATTCTTGGTTTTTAACAAAACTGCAGATCTTTTTAAACGAATAATTCGTATAAATTCATTTGTAGATAAATCTGTTAATTGTTTGATCTTTCTGTACAATTTGGACGAACTCATAGCGAGTTCGTTGCATATAAAAATAGAAGTCAATTCTGGGTTGGCAATATTGTCTTCGATAAGTTGCTTTATTTTCGAAATTAATTCAATATCAATTTCAGAATGGGATAAGGCTACAACATCACTTTCGACATCGCCCAAAAAGCGTTGTTTCAAATCAAGATGAATCTTTATGATATTGTCAATTCTTGTTTTAAGTAATGATGGGTCGAACGGTTTTACCAAATAGCCATCTACACCAATTTTATAACCTTTAATTCTGCTTTTATTTTCGGCCAAAGCAGTCAAAAGTACTACAGCGGTATGACAGATATTCTCGTCGGCTTTGAGTTCTTCTACAAATTGAAAACCGTCCATCACAGGCATCATCACATCTACAACGCATAATACAGGTTTGATTTTACGACATACTTCAAGTCCCTCTTTTCCGTTTTCTGCCTCATAGACTTTGTAAAAACTGGATAAAAAGTCAACAAGGTATTTTCTTAATTCTGTATTGTCGTCAATTATTAATATTTTAAGTTTTATTTCTGCATTTTTATTAATCCTATCGTTGCTTATTTGTTTGACTTCTTTTTGATTTGCAAGCAGCACATTCGATGTAAAACCAATATTTTCGTCTTTTTCAACAATTGGTGAATCATCAATTTCATCCTCTGTAAAAGCTTTTTTAGCCACTGGTAATTCCACGGTAAAAATACTTCCGCGATTCGGTTCACTTTCTACTTTAATCGTTCCTCTTACTATTTCTACCAAAGCTTTAACAAATGACAATCCTATTCCGGTACCCGTAGTGTTTTCTTTACTATTACTTGCCTGATAGAAACGATCAAATATACGTTCTTGACTTTCTAGTGGAATTCCGATTCCGTCATCGCTTATTTCGATAATTAATGTCTCTTCAACTCCTTGTTTGATACCAATATACAAATCAATATTTCCGTAATTGTTGGTAAACTTCATGGCGTTGGAAAGTAAGTTGAATAAAATCTTACTGTATTTATCCATATCGATCCAACATTCTATAACATCATCTTCAACATTAAAATTGAAACTAATATTTTTGGTATGCGCCATCTCGATAAAAGAGTTAAAAATATCGGTTGTGTCCGGTAGGATATCTGTTTTGGTCACCCTTAATTTTAACTCACCCGTTTCTGCTCTCCTAAAATCTAATATTTGATTTACCAATCGCAACAATCGATTTGCATTTTGGTAAATGAGATTCACCCTGCTTTTCTCATAGCTGTTACTATTATCTTGGTCTAGCAATTGCTTAACAGGCCCTAGAATTAAAGTAAGTGGCGTGCGTAATTCATGAGATATATTTGTGAAAAATCGAAGTTTTTCATTGTTTAATTTCTCATCACGTTCCCTTCTAATTTTCTCTGTTAACAGTTCTTTTTTTAATTTTAAACGGTAATTAACTTGTTTACTAAAGAAGTAAATTAAAAAAGAAAGTAGTGCTACTATTAAGATAATTCCTTTGTAGGTAAACCAGAAAGTCGGTAACACTTTTATATCATAGGAAACGGTATCACTCCATATTCCATCACTATTACATGACTGTATTTTGAAAACATATGATTTTGAATATAAATTGGTGTATTGTACAGTTCTTGAATCACTGTTGGTTTCAATCCAATTTTTATCAAACCCTACAAGCATGTATTTAAATTTGTTGAGCCTCTCATTTGTATAAGAAGGCGTAGAGAACTGAATCGAAAAATTACGATTATTATAATTTAATGTTATGCTTTTGTTTTTGTTTAAATCCTCTAAAAGTGGTATTTGACCATTGCTTTTTATTCCCGGAAGTATTTCTTTATCCTGAATTTTAAACTCGGTAATCATGGGTTTTGGAGACCATTTGTTTTCACTAATTTTATGTGGTGAGAAATAGATAATACCATTCTTTCCACCCAAATATATTTGAGAGCTGTTGAAATTATAAAAACCACTAGAACTAAAAATATCTAATTTATTTCCACCATTTACATGATAAATATTTGCTTTATTTTGACTGACTCTGTACTTGGCAATATTGTTATTGTTCATATTAAGCCATAAATCGCCATTGCTATCTACAACAATATCGGTAATCCATTTACCATTAATTTCCTTTGGTTCTGTAACCTTTACAAATTTGTCATGTTTTGGTAAATAACTCGCTAGTCCCATGCGCGTAGCGGCCCATATTTTACCCGAAGCGTCCATAACTACATCACTCACATTATTGTGCGGCAGGCCATATTTTGTTCCCGAATTTTGTTTGTACAACTTTGATCTTTTTGTAGCAAATTGGTATTTTACCAATCCCTCTTCTGTTGCAAACCATAAATTTCCAGCTTTATCTTTTGTAATTTTATTGACTTGGTAGCCTGGTAGCATTTTCCCGACAGGCGTTATTGGTTGTAGCGTTTTTTTATTTAATATTGTTGCACCTTCTCCAAAAGAGCCAATGATCATAGAAGTGGCATCATAATCAACAAAGGTAAAAATGGGTGAATTTTTGAAACCTACATCTATAATTTTTGAGCTATTGTTTACATAATCATACAATAACACTTTACCACTCCATAATCCGCAGTAAAATGTTTTTCCGTCATAGGAATAAATACTTGCGATGTCATTTTTATTATTGTACAGTGGCACAAAACCGTTTTTTCTAGAAATATATAGTCCGTTATGTCTCGTAACAGCAATTACATTATCGTCATAGGTTTTAGAAAAACCCCTAATACGTGGTGCTTTATTGTCAATATAATGTGAGATGTCTTTATTGATCTTAAATTGATTTTCGAAAGGATCGTATTTATCAAGACCATCTTCTGTACCGATCCATAAGACTCCTGAAGCATCAAAATACAAAGCAGAAATTAAATTATCTACCAAGGAGGTATTGTCTGATAGTATTGAATAATGCCACTGATAGTCCCCTTTTTGAATGTCTTCGAGTTGATTACAGACCAATAATCCTCCTAATGTTCCTACCCAATATTTTCCGTCGGGTGCACGGGCGATGGAGAGGAAGTAAGGACCTAAATTATCTCTTTCCGCAGAATTACTAATGTAGAGATTTACAAAGGCATTGGTAGTTGTATCTAATTTGTAAAGCCCTTCACGGGTCCCTACAAATATATCAGATTTAAAATCTTCGTATATAAAATTAATGTAAGGATTGACTCCTTTTGAATTTGGAATCGACAGCGTGTACTTGGAAATTTCTGAAATACCACCCTTTCGATCAAGAATAATTTTTGCAATAGCACCTGAGCCATACGAACCAATCCAGATATCTCCTTTTGAATCCTCAAAAATATCTTTGATGTAATTAAATCCTTTGATATTTATTTTTTTGAACTTACCGTCAGTAGGCGAGAAAAGGTAGAGTCCTGCATTTTTGGTACCCACCCAAACTCGTTTGAATTTATCAACGTATATCGAGCGAATTTCCTGATCAGGTAAACTATCGGGGTTTCCTTTCTCCTTTACATAAGTGGTGAATTTTTGTGTATCTAAATCAAGAAGTGTTAGTCCGTTTCTAGTACCTATCCAAAGATTATTTGATACTTCATCTAGTTTTAACACCGTTATATCATCATTGTACATTTTGTTCTCGTTGAGCGATGTACTTAAATATGATTTGAATTGATAGCCATCAAAGCGATTAAGTCCCGAAAAAGTACCTAGCCACAAAAATCCATTTTTGTCTTGAACAATATGCCTAACCGAATTATGAGAAAGACCGTCACCATCATTATAATGTTCAAATTTTATATTTTGACCCGTTATAGTAAGGAATGATGAAAGGAATAGAAGTATTAAAAAAATCTTTTTCATAAATATAAAATGCTGTAAAAAATCCTAAGATAGGAATAGTTAATGAGTTATTCTATCAATAGTATTTAATTTTAAATCGATTACAAAATGATTTGAAGGAGCGCCATTACACGTTTTTTCGAATATTTCAGCCCACAATTTAAAATTGGTGTTTGCCGATTTTTCAAATTGTTTACAGACCAATTTATATTGTTCCAATCTAGCTATACCAATATCATTTATGGCCAACTCATCGGCACTTTTGAGTCTGTAATAATCATAGATCATATCAAATCCTGTCCACTGCTCAAAATCAGTTAATGCTATATTATCAGGTAATAGTTCTCCATTTAAATTTTGGTCAAATAGGAACAGTAAATCTTTCCCGCTTGCTTCTAGCAATGAGTCTTTAAATTCTAATGGCCAATCTTCTTTCAAAAATCGCAATCGAACCAGCTCTTTTAAATGCCATTGTGTATACTCTTTGTAAGTTTTTGAATTTAATACGTCTTCATTCCAGATCGTACTATTGCCAGTTTTAACCAGGTAATCATGTTCCTGCTTATACAGGGGAAATAATTCTTTAAAATTTGCCACGGAATCGATTACAATAGTTTCGATTTCCATAAGCTGATTGCTCTTTACAGTAAGCAGTTTGTATGCCGGAATGTAAGCAGCCAACGAAGACACTTGGATATTTACTAGGCTTTTTCCATTTTCATAAGTGCGCACTCCTGTGTCATTAATGTGCATATGACCTCCAAAATGAATTTTTATACCTGCCTCTGCAAAAATTTGTGCCACATTTTCATCTGGTACTCGGTGTAATTGCATTTTATCTTCGCCAAATAAATTTTCTATTGCTACTGTTGCATCGTCATTATAATCCACCATCGGATAATGACTAAATGTGATTAGAGTTTTCCCTCTACTGTCAGCCTCTTTTGTGATTTTCTCTATCCATTTGATCAAATGCTCTTTATGTGTCAAAACATGGTTGTACCCAACATTGGGACTATCATAATTGTCTGGATTATTTGGGTCATCTTTTGCTTTTTGTTTTGGAATGTACACATTGGCATCAATTGCCAACAACCACAAACCATCAACCGGTTCTACCAAATAACTTAAATCTGGAATTGGAGAACCGAAGGGTGGTATCGTATATTTTCTATTGTCAATTAATGCTGCCTGAGTAGCCTTTTTATAATTATATTCAGAATAATTATAGCTAGAAAATGGCGTCTCCCAATATACGTCTGACTGTTTTGGAGTAAAACCAAAATCTTTTAGTTCTGATAAAACTTCATTATATCCCAAACGACCTATATCTTTTGTCACTACTATTGGTAACTCTGATGATTCCTTTGGACTATAAAGTCCTTCTTTACTCATAATTACTTGCTGCTTGCCACCCTCACCCAAGAAATCTTTTTTCCCACCATCCATCAAAAAAGGTCGCACCACATCATGATTTCCTGTTGTAATAAAAAATTGTATACCAAATTTGTTCGAGTAGTTATTTAAAATATTTTTTATTCCTCGAATGTTCAAAGGCTGTCCATCATCCGTAAAATCTCCTGGCAAAGCAACGTATTTAATCTTTCTTTTCGCAACATCATCCAATGCTGCAATAAATGCGAAATAATTTTCATTGAATAACCTCGTAGACTGCAACTGCGATTGCATAGTCCTTGCCAGAGTATATTTATTTGTCATTGGATTTAAAACACCTCTATAATTGAAGTCTGAAAATTCACCATAGATATCTAATAAATGTACATCTGACAAGAAAGCAATCTTCACTTCTTTGTTTTGCACTATTTTAGTACTATTACAGGCTGAAATGAATAGCAATAAAAGTGCTAGCGGAACGTATTTTATAATTTGATTCATTTTTTTTTATCGTAGTAGCAATCGTTTTACATTTTGGTTTCTGGAGGAAACATATACGATTTCTTCCAGCCACCCAAATCTATTAAAATTTGGTCAATCATCACACCCGAATCTACCATCCAAATTTTTAAAGTATGTTTTCCTGACTTGTTTATAATTTGTTTGGCCGATTCTACTGCTGCATTTTTTAAAACATTCTGTTTCCAAGTTTCACTTCTGTCAAAAGTCTGAAAATCTACTATTACAGGATTGGCATCATCAATGGCAACGGCACAACGCACACCTCTACCTTCATATAGCGCATGTGTAGGAACTGCTTGAAGATAAACATCTGCTTGACCAAAATTAAAACTATAGAAATCATATTCTAAAACTGGGCTGTTTTTAACAATTGATGCTATCTCAGTTTCTGATTCTGCACTTCGTGGTAAAGCTACGGCAACTTTACCCGTATAACCTATACCTTCAAAAACATCCCAACTTGCCACTTTTCCTGCTTTTTTACTGGTTGAATTTTCTGCGTTTATGGAGATAAAACCTTTGTCTTCAATAAATCCATGATACGAGTCTAACGCTTTAAATTTCGGATTAAAAGTAGAAACACCAATACTAGTCACTGTATCTTTGGTTACAAAATCAATCATTGAATTTACTTTATAACTCGGTGGAATTAATTGATAATCATGCCCTAGTGGAGCTTCCTTTTTATTTTCTCCTTCTGGAACTTTGTCCCAATCTATAGTGACCCATAAACGTTCCTCCAATTTATTTTTATTTAACTCTCCTGACGTCTTTGTAATTTTAATCCAATCTGCTTTGGGTTTTGCTTCCCAGTTTACAGTACCACTGCCCGTGACAAACAAATCAATATAATAACTGTTTTGGGTATACGCATTAAAAACAGGCAAGACATTAGCATAGCTATTCACAATTTTATTGTTCAGCTCCATTTGATAACTTTCAAGAGCAATACCCAATTTTGGCTTAGAATTTTCTGTTGTAGTCGCAATGGTAGGTTTAGAAAATACGGGTAAGTGCCTAGGAGCCATACTCATGATATGATTCCATTTCCCATTTTTCATGGTTTCATTATAGTATTTTGTTTCACTAACTATTCGATTATAAGACTCCATTGACTTTTCACCAAAGAACGAAGCACTTTTTCGACCTTGCTTGGCTACAAAATCATTCTTAAAAGCGTACAACCATTTATTATTTAAACTAGCGGCTCCAATTATAGGATAATAAACAAGTTGATAAAAGGCATCCTGCTTGTGTGACGGAATATCACCTTTGATTACTTCTGCCGAATTCATGAGTTCTTGGTAAGCGTCAATTCTCGTAGAAACTTCATCTCCATAATGGTATTGAGTAAGTTCCGTTTCTCCCGATTTAATGATCGGTTCCACTTGACTCCACGCCATAAATTCGGGACGACGCTGGTATGCCAATCGATTTTGTTCGAATAAAATAGCTGTAATAGCATTTGATTTTTCTGAGCCAAACTCTCTCGCTGTCCAATTGGTCATGTGTTTTTTTACACTTTCGCTTTCCTTATAATTTGTCATATCCCAAGCCATGTCTAAGAATAACTCTATATTGTACTCATGGGGTTTGATGTCACCACAATTTAATATCCATAAATCCCTAGATTTAAACTCATAGGCTTTTGCCATTTCTTCCCACATCAAAACAGGATTTGTAGAATTTAACCATAAATAATCATGAGGTCGCCCCCAGTATGATGTATGGTAGTATACACCTGCACCACCACTACGTTTCTGCTCCTCGGGATTACTCAGTTGTCTCATATATCCGTAATTATCGTCTGTCCAGACTAGGGTGATGTCTTCGGGTAATTTTAATCCGTTTTGATAATAATGTAATACTTCTTTATAGGGCACAAAAGCTTGCGGTTTCTGCTCTCCCTTTACAGTATAATTTTTAAGAATATTTCTTTGGTCTGTAATTACTCTTTCCAAAAGTTTAACTTGTGAATCGGTATCATCTTCGCCTACAATCATTGGTGAGTCATGTTCACCACGCATACCCACAGTGTAGATACCATCATAATTTGCCGTCTCTTTTGCCCTTTTTTTAAACAAATTTTTGATAACTTCAGCATTGGTATCATAACGGTATTCCCCCATTGTGTCATGATTCCATTCTGCATTTACATTACACAACATAGGTTCGGCATGCGAACTCCCAATCACAATAGCATACTTATCCGCAACTACTTTATTTTGCGGATAATGGTAGAACGCCTTCGTACACGTATGCATCGCTGGCCAAATTGTATTTGCTCTCAAACGCAATAATAATTCGAATACTTTGGCATAGGTTTTTGGACCGATATCGCCTGTTTCTGGTTCAAAATTAAGTGCAGCCCATTTTTGCAGTCCCCAATCTTCATCATTTAAGAAAATGCCTCTGTATTTTACAGACGGAGAACCATATTTTGTATTAGTAATATTAAGTTCTAAATTTAGTTGCTTGTTTGGTGTAGCGTCTGCCCACCATTCCCAAGGAGAAACTCCTATCATTCTTGATATTTCGAGCAATCCATAAGCCGTAGCCCTTCTGTCAGAACCAATTATTACTAAAGACTTTTTAATATTTTTTGAAGGATTCTCTACTACCAAAATTTTAAAGGTTTCCCATTTTCCTTTGACGTCGGATACATCTATTTTATTATTTACAACAAATTCGTTGATGAGTTTACTCTGCCCAAGAGTTCCTGCTATAATTTGAAAGGGAGCTTGTTTATCTTTGCTAGATATCTGTTTTCCTGAAACTTTAAAGATGTCATCAACCAACATTTTTGCAGCTATTTGAACCACCTCAGCGTCTTTGTCATCAATTACAATAGATGCCTTGGTTTCAGTTGAAACAATAGGGAAACTTGTAGTATTTTGTGCATTTACAAAACCACAAAAAAACATTATTATAAAACTTAATTTTACTGCTATATTCCTATAAATCATGTTATTTTGTTTTAATTCTTTCATAAGTATCCTTTTCAAAAACAACTTTAAAATCAGATTTAAACAGTTTTGAAGGCAGGTAATAATCTGTCGAAATTATTTGAGCACCCGATTCTTTTGCTTTTTCAAATCGAGAATAATCATTTGCCCGTGCCTCCTTCGTATCTGCATCGGCACGCGTGCGTACCATATAACCTTTGGCAACCAGTTTTTGTATGTACTCAAAATCTTTGATCGGGTTATTGATGATTCGAAAAGCCGCTTCAGGATTGCCTTCGATACTGTTGACAAACAAGACTCTGTTTTTTAAACTAGGATGCCCTTCTAAATAATTATTGATTTTATCTTCCTTTTCGTCTAAAACAAATAGAAACCTTCCTTTTACGCTATCTAAAACAGGCCACCCTTTGGTGAGAATCGCTTGCTCTAATGTGCTGAAATTACCGCGTACTAAATCTGGCGTAATTAATTTTTCATTACTGAAGACAGCATTTATTTCGTTATCAATCTCATTTAGCGCTTCTTTTGTAAATAAAAGCGGATCACGAGTACCTTTAACCTTACTATCTTTTGCATTGATGATTATGATAATTGGACTGTGATTAGGATTTTTATCCGACCATGATTTAATTGCCAATAAACCTTCTTTAAACAACAAATGATAACTCCTAAAATCTAGATCTTGAACATGAAAAAGTTTTAAACCAGGTTCTTCTAATTTTTTTTCTTCGTCATAAGGCAAGGGCTTTTTTAATGCCATTTTTACCATTTTTAGTCCCTTCGGTTTAGAAAAATGACCTCCCTTGGGATCGTAAAAAACATCAAGTTCGAGATTGCGCAGTCCTAAGTCTAATTGATCTACAAGTGAAATATGTCCGTATTGCAAACTTTGACCCGCCTTTGAATCAAATGTGTTTATGATTTTCCATAATGATTCTTCTATCGCTATCTTATAAGAATTATGACTTCCGATAACTTGAATGTCATTCATTTTAAGTTTTGGATCATTCGAGTCAAAAGAGGAAACCCCGAAGAACAACCCAACTAATAATAAGAAGATCGAAATGAATTTTTTATAACTATTTACCATGGTGATGAATATTAAATTGACATCTAAAAATAGAAGGCCAATTTGAATTAATTTTTCAGTTTCGAATAAGTGAAAGAAGATTTGAATCTAAAGTTTTATGGCTTTCTTTAATCGAATATCAGCTGATGAGGCACCAAGCATAAATTCATAATTTCCATTTTCGAAAACCCATTTTTTAGTGTTATCGTTCCAATACTGCAAGTTTTTTTTGGCAACTTCAAAAACGAGCTTCTGATTTTCTCCAGCCCTAATGGTCGTTCTTTTAAATCCTATTAATTTCTTTATTGGACTTTTCGAAACTGATTCAGGTGCTTTAAAATACAGTTGCGCTACCTCATCACCATTATGATTTCCTGTATTTTTTACAGTAGCTATAATGACAATTTTATCCGCCTGTTCTTCGACTTTAAAGCCGCTGTATTTGAAATTCGTGTAGCTTAATCCATGTCCAAAAGGATACAGTGCATCACCCTTAAAATACATATACGTTCTACCGTTTGATACTTCGTAATCGTCCATCGCTGGTAAATCTGTTAATGATTTATAAAATGTCAACGGCAGTCTACCCGCTGGATTATAATCTCCAAATAATACATCTGCAATCGCTGCACCGCCAGATTCTCCAGGATACCAAGCATCTATAATTGCAGGAACTGTATCATCCATCCAATTAATAGCCAAGGAACTTCCAGCCACCAAGACTACAATTAGATTTTTATTTTCGGCATATATTTGTTTCAAGTAATTAACTTGATCTTCGGGCAACTCAAGTGTAGTTCTGTCTTTACCTTCTTTTTCAATCGACTTATTGATTCCCATCACGGCAATCACATAATCACTAGCTTTTGCAACCTCTTTATCTTCCTCATACAAATCATTTGACAAACTTGGTACTTCCCAAAGCAATTGACACATGGCATCTCCTCCGTTGTCAAAATACTCTAGTTTTAGAGCATACTTTTTACCTGCCTCCATTGTTAGAGCGACTTGATCGGTAGTCATGCCTCGATTGTGCCACTGGTCAACAACCAATTTATCGTTTAACCATAATCGAACACCATCATCTGAATTGACTCCGATTTTGTAAATACCAGAAAAATTGGGCGTTATGTATCCGGTCCAGCGCATCGATTTGTGTCTGTAATTGGTGTACGGATCTGGCGGATTATTAACAGGATCAAAATTCACCTCTTTATCAACTCGCGTTTGTGGAGTTCCTTCAAGAAATTTATCATTATAATATTCTCCAAATAATCCTGGTTCATCATTATGGTCATTACGTAAATTTTCGGCTTCTATGAGATTTAGATTTCTCGCAGCTGTTTTCCACTTCACATAAGTAACCTCTATTTTATCACCCACTTTATTTTTAATTCCGTCGAGAGGTGAAATTGGTTTTATCATTGGTAAACCGCTATAATCTCCAAAAACTACTTGATTAGCATTAAATCCAACAACGGCTATTTTTTTAATTTTATTCGAATTTAAAGGCAATATATTATTCTTGTTTTTCAACAAAACAATCGACTGTCTGGCCGTCTCAAGTGCCAATTCTTGGTGTTTTTGCGAACCAATTACATCAGGTAAAATTTTGGTGTAGGGATTTCTATCTGTACTATCAAAAATACCCAATTTAAACCTTGCTGTAAGAACTCTAGCAGCGGCTTGGTCGATGCTAGTAGCAGAGACTAATCCTTTATTATAAGCCAATAACAAATGATCTGCATAAATATCATTACCACATTCTAAGTCCAAACCTGCCTCAATTGCTGCTTTGGCTGCTAACTCTTTTGAGTCTACAAATTTATGAGACTTGACAATATAGGTAGGCGCACCACAATCACTCACAACATAACCTTTAAAGCCCCACTCATCTCGTAAAACATTGTTGAGTAACCATTTGTTGGCGGTACTTGGTATACCGTTTATAGCATTATAAGCACTCATTATAGATTGTGCATTACCCTCTTGAACCGTAGCTTTATAGGCAGGAAAATAATATTCACGTAGTGATTTTTCAGATATTATGGCATTGTATGCAAATCTATTTTCTTCTTGATTATTGGCAACAAAATGTTTGGGAGTAGAAACTACTTTTAGATATTTATCATCATTACCTTGTAACCCTTTTACAAATGAAACACCAATTTTACTTGTCAATACAGGATCTTCACCATAAGTTTCTGGTGTTCTGCCCCATCTTGGGTCTCTCGCCATGTTTATTGTTGGAGACCAGAAAGTAAGCAAATCGCTGTACACATTTTTTTGATCTATACCCTGATTATAGAAATTCCATTTTGCTCTAGCCTCATCAGAAATTGCTGTAGCAACATCATAAATCAAATCTGGATTCCACGTAGCCGCGAGTCCAATTGCTTGAGGAAAAACAGTAAAGCGTCCCCCTTTTACAATACCATGCAAGGCTTCATTACCATGGTAATACTTTTCTACTTCTAACCTAGGTATTGCTTCGGCAGTAGAAACCAACAAGGATACTTTTTCTTCTACTGTTAATCTTTGTAGCAGGTCATTTACTCTTTTCTCGGTACTTAATTCCTGATTTTGAAAATCATATCTAGTCTGAGATACCACTACAATTGGAAATAGATAAAGGGTAAATAATATGAGCTTGTTTAATTTCATAACGTTCTACAGCTGTTTAATTTTATTTCTTAATAAATTCTACATTGGTGACTTTGACCACAATTGCATTGGGCCAAATTTTATCATTGTACAATCTTTGCGCTCTACTTACTGATATTTCTAGCAGTTTTTCATGTTGTATGTACCTTGTCTCTGGAATGTTTTCTGGCCAATACTCCACCTCCAAGTCACTTTGTCCTAAGACAGAGACTTTAGTTTTCTCGGTCGCTTTCATATTTTTGAGCATAAAATTTCTTCTAAAACCTTTGAACCAATCCTTTTGGCCTGTTATAAAAACATAGGCTGTGTTTTCTTCCTTGTTTTTTGTAAACCACATATCACCATCTTTGATAATAGTTGGTAATGAACGTACGTTTTTTACACCTTCATCATTTACATACATCCAAAGCGCCACTTCTCTCAGTCGCTCTTCTTGCTCGATCGGAATTTCACCATTGGGCTTTGGTCCTATATTCAATAGGAAATTACCGCCTTTGGCTCTTATTTCGATCAATTTATTAATTACTTCAGTACCACTTTTGTACTTTTCATTAGTTGGTTTGTAAGCCCACTGTGTACCCATCGTCATGCATGTTTCCCAAGGGCCTGGCATGGGTGCATCAGGAACCGATTGTTCTGGTGTTTTAATTTCGCCACGGGTTACAAAAATATTTGGGTCCTTATCATGCACAAATTGAACCAAATCACCATGCTTAAATGAATCAAAAAACATCATATCGGGATGAAATTTTTCTATTAATTCTGATATTTGTTTCTTATCATACGCTAATAATTCTGGATTCTCTGTTACCTGGCTCATTTTACTATTGCGTGAAATAAGATTCCCTTGCTTCTTTAAAATGCTAAAATCTTCAGGCGAAAAGTACAATCCCACTTTCAAGTTTTGTTTCCTTAACGCTTTGACCAATTGGTCGACAATATCTTTGCGATAAGGTGTATTCATACTATTAAAACTGGTAGTTTTTGTATCCCACATACAAAAACCATTATGGTGCTTGGCCGTAAATACAACATACTCTGCGCCCGAAATTTTAAACAATCTCGCCCATTCATCAGCGTCAAATTTATCCGGGTAAAATGTTTTTGATAGTTCGTTGTAATACTTGTTGACATAATCGTCGGATGCGCCTACTAGAGAATGACTGATTACGCTACCCAACTGTGAATCAACACTCCAATGAACAAAAATACCAAAGCCCATATCCATAAAATCCTCAGAAAGCTGCGGCTTATTTTTTAATTGAGCAAAAGTTGATAAACAACATACTAGCGCTAATAAAATGGTTATTTGTATTTTTGATCTCATATTGGTTATTTAACTTTATTAGACATATTCAAGTTTAATTCTCCTCCTTTTATAATATCACTTTGTAAAATAGAAAAGGTTTTAATCGGTTGTCCATTAAGCTCTATTGAGTTGACATATACATTTTTAGGGCTGTTATTAGTCGCTTTTATGGTAAATGTTTTATTCGAATAATAATTAGGATTTAGTTTAATAATGATTTCGTCAAAAATAGGACTTCCTATTTGGTATTCAGGATTGCTCTCGGTGCCGCCATTCATTTGAAAAAGTCCAATTTTCATCAATACTGATAAACTTCCCATTAATCCTTGGTCTTCATCTCCATTATATCCAGTTGCTGGAGTCAAACCGCTAAAGGCTTTATCCACAACCTTTCGAGACCAAAACTGACTAAGATCTGCTCGTCCTAGTTTATTAAATATGAAGGCCGTTTGAATAGAAGGCTGGTTTCCGTAGTTTATAGGAATGCGCATGTACTCTGGATGCAATTCCTGTGAGTGTGAAGTTCCCGCTGTGAAATTTAATTCTTCAGACTTTTCAAATTGTTGTTCTAATTTCTGAATTGCTTTTTCCTTTCCTCCCATTAATTCAACCAAACCGTCCAAATCATGTGGTACAAACCAAGTAGATTGTGCTCCATTTGATTCGATAAATCCATGTTCATGAACATAAGGATCATAATTCTCATACCATTTGCCATCTACATCTTTGGGACGCATCCAACCTATTTTATCATCAAATACATTTTTGTAGTTTTTTGATCGATTTAAAAAATAATTATAATCATCGGTATGATTTAGTTTTTTGGCCAACTGCGCCAAGGTCCAGTCTTGATAAGCATATTCCATGGTAAGACTCGCTCCGTCTTGATGTCCACCAAATTCACCTTCGGGTATAGGATAAGGTACATAACCATCTTTTAAATAATATTTTAAACCGCCACCCAAATTGGTTTTGTGCTCATAACCTGCTTTACCCATGATACCTCCTAGAATATGGTTCTTTTTCAAAGCTTGATAAATCCCTTCTAAATCGCTTGTAATTATTCCTTTTTGAATTGCTGTTACAATAAAGGGTGTGGTAGAAGCGCCGGTCATCACAAAGGTGTAATTTCCACCTGATGGACCACGAGGTATTAAGCCGCCATCTTTGTAATACTGCATTAATGAATGCACAAAATCGTTCATAATTTCTGGGTATACCAATCCCCATAAAGTATTAATTGTCCATTGTGCTCCCCAAAAGGAATCTGAGTTAAAATGATTAAATTCTGGTTTTCCATTTTTATCTAATGGTAGTTGACCCACTCTAAAAGTAGTTCCCGTATTATCTGGATAGGCACCATTTACATCGTTAATAATACGACGTCCTTGTAAAGCATGCCATAAATCGGTATAAAACCTCCTCTGTGCCATCTCTGTACTCCCTTTTACCTCTATTCTACCCAATAAGTCACTCCATTCTGTTTTTGATTGGTCAATAATATTTTCGAAATCCCATCCTGGTAATTCCGATTTCATATTATTGGCTGCATTGGTTACAGAGGTATACGATATTCCTACTTTGACCAAAACTTTCTCATCTGTAGGCTTTAAATTAACCAAATAATTGCCAGTCTCTTTATCCACATCAACGGACTCAATATCTTTGTTAAGCTCAACTTTAAAGTAAACAGTCAAAGGTTTTGGACGCCTGTGCGTAGGCTCCATCACGATTTGACCCGACAATTGGTTTTTGTCATTTTGCTCTAATAACCCACCGGAATTTTTACATGTTCCCAGCATAGTATTCAAATTGAATAACAGTGCTGCTTTTTGATTCTTAGGAAAAGTATATTGATGAAAACCGACTCTTTTTGTACTTGTTAATTCTGCTTTGATTTGGTATCGATCTAAAATCAACGAGTGGTAACCAGGTGCGATCTTCTCTGTTGTGTGACTGAACTTTGAATAAAAGTCTTTGAATATACTTGATTTATTTGTTTCCGATATGGTAACTGGCATCATAGAAACACCCGACATTTGCCAAGCATGGATATGACTAAAACCTTTAATAGTATCTGTTTTATATCTATAGCCGCTTCCCCAATCGCTGCCAATTTGATTGTCTGGACTTAAATTAACCATCCCAAAAGGACGACTCGCAGATGAAAAGAAAAACCATCTTGAATTTTCGGTATCTAACAGGGGGTACACTTTATCAGATAAATATTTTTTGCTTAGTTCTTTTTTCTGCTCCCTTGCGCAGGAATATAATGTTAAAATAGCGACAGTCAGAAATAGGACTTTTTTACTAATACAATTCTTTAGTTTCATTTAATTGTTTTTTAATTTCATTAAATTAGATTTTATCTCTTGAAGCATCTCATTAGATGGAAAACCATTGTTGGGTCTTCTTATTTTTGGGTCATACCAATTTTTCCATTTTGGATTTTTATCACCTTCTAAACTCCTTTTGTATATAATTTCTAATTTTAATTGTGCATCCTCAAGCAAGTTTATTGCCTGGGTTATATCCTGTTTGTTTCCTTTTTCTTCAAAACTTTTTTTGAATTGTGCCATTTTATGCAAACAATTTTCGAATTCTAATAAGTCCAAATAGAGATTGACAGGAAGTAAAATGTAATCGTGATAAAACAAGTCTTGTTTGTCTATATGTTTATTTCCTTTATTTGCAGCGTCTAAAGCTGATTTCAGAATTTCAATACGTTTTTCTACATGCTCAAAATCTGTTTCAACTACACCATAATCAAATGGTATAGGTGTTTTACCGGGACGTTGAATAGGTGCATTTGACAAATAAGATACTGTTTCTCTAATTTCCCAAAGGTGCTCAACATAACCTCCTCGATCCGCTTGTGCATCGTGTAATTTTTTCATCGATTGAATTGCAAATACAGCTGCCTCTTTGCCAAAATAACGTTCTGCCCATTGCTTGTAAAAAACTTCTCCGTCGAAGGCTTTTACATCTTTTGCCATTTCAGAATAGGCTTCCATATTTAATAAAAACGGTCTAAACTGCTGCCCATTCACTAAACAATATTGATCTGCCTGATAGTCTCGCACCATGTTTTTCATGATAGTATCAATCTTTTGAGGATAAGGATCATGTACTGTATGATTCAACCAAAAACCAGCATGCATATATGTCCCAAATTGATAGCCTTTGGTACTTTTTGGAAGATATTTGAAACCTCCAAATCCATCATCTGACCATGCTACTAACCAATCTTTGGGTGGACTGAAATTTTGGTTAAACATATCCATCCCATCTGCGTAACATACCAATACTTTTTTTGCGTTTGGGTTAAAGTCATCAATCATCTTGTCTAAAACTTGATAAACCTCATTAAACACTTCAATTTTGTCTTCTCCACAAGAACTTTTATACTCCCAATCCCAAACTTGATTGCGAGGTCTTAGTGAAAATATGTCTGCTTTTTTAAACGGTGTCTCTTTAAAGTAATAGGCCCAAGTCGCAATCCAATCTTGCTTATTCTCTGCCCAACAATCTGCTTTATCTTGATCTAATGGTTTTATTTGGTACCCTAAACTTATATCGATTTGTACCATCATTCCTTTTTCATGAGCATAGTTGATCAAACTATCCACATAAGTCGTTCTTAATTTATAATCAGGTTTTAATTCTACATATTCTGGACGAGTAAAGAATTCAGGACGACCTAGCATGTCGAATAACTGAATAGCATTGTATCGCATTCTTACCAGAGAGTTAATCAACTCGGTATAACTTTCCCAGTCGTATTCTAATAATTTGCCTTTATAGTTGGCCAACTCATCTACGTCATTTTCAAAATAACCTAGTATTGGAATTTGTGGTGGTGGAATGATTCTATTTTCGAATTTAAATAAATCAATATCCTTAATTTTTTTTGGTGTTTTGCCAGTCCAATATTCTAGAGCATCTACTCCCAATATTTCTTTTGAGTAATCATAGATGGCATATTGAAGTCCTTGTACATCTGACCCAGATAATACAATATTTTCAGAACCACTTTTACTCTTTACTTTATTCCATATTCCGCCCCTAGAACCAGGAATATCTTTTGAAATTGAAATAGTACCTTCTTTGGCCAATTGAGCAATTAATTTGCTAGATTCTGGAGTACCCAGAATAAAACAAATTCCGTTTTTGGGCAATACGGTAGCATCCGAAATTGTGGTAACCGTACCATTTACGACTTTTTTTAAGTCGTTTTTTAAATCGTTTATGCTGTTTAGCTCTAATTTTGAAGCTTTCGAACCATAAACTAAATAATAATTTGTTTTAATTATCGCATTTGATTTGCATGAGAAAAGAAAAATCATCCCCACAATAAGACTAAACACTATTCTTTTTTTGTTGTATTTTTTCATCATTTATTTAAAAGGTGCTAGTAATTGCGTTTAATAAATATTTCCTTTTTAATTAAAGGCAGACATTAATTTGTCTGCCTTTTTTGGGTATAATTATACCTTGTATGATTTGAACAAAGTATTGCTAGATAAAAATCTCTGCGTTTAATTATCTAATCGGCTTTTAATTAGTAACCGCTATTTTGTACCATCGTTGTCGGAGATAATTGTAACTCGATAGCAGGTATAGGTCGTAGCGAATGTGTGCTTGCAGAATAAGCACCATGATCAATTACGTGAGGATTATAAAGTTTAATACGCTCTTCTAATTTACTTGTTCTTTTTAAAACAGCCCATCTATTGTCTTCACCTGCCAGTTCAAGGGCACGTTCATTCAAAATTGTATCAACAGTTACTGCAGTGTAAAAATTAGTAACTCCAGTTGCACGTTCTCTAACTCTATTGAGATGTTCCAATGCTTTAGTTGCATTTCCTGCAGCTAAATATGCTTCTGCAGCAACTAAATGTGAACCCGCAACTCTAAAGATAAATGTATCACGGGAACCACTTTCGCTACCAACAACTCCAACATCAGCAAATTTCTTGAAAATCGGAAAGTTAATTCTGTTGATATTAGAACTATACTGGTATATTGATCCAGCAACATTTGCCGGCAATCCGTATAAATATTCAGTTGGTTGATACACTAAATATCTGTTCAATCTTTTGGCCAAATCTGTAGCACTAAGTGCGTTTTTAGGATAGTAAACTACTGTGTCCCCCACTTTAACATTATCAGTTCCGTTTGAAGAAACATAAGTAGCAACTTCATTTGCGTATAAAACACGATTAATTGTTACCGCTTCTCTTGTATCATTAGCAGCAAATAATGAATAAAAGTATGGAGTTGGCATTGCGACAAAAGTGCTGTTTGGTAGACCATATGAGCTTGTTCTACTAATCCCACTGTAGTTGTTCAAAGCATTTATAAAAATAGAATGTTTTGTATTTGTTCTATTGCTTACATCTCCAGTTGTACCATTTTGTACTGCAAATAATACTTCTGCATTAACTTGATTTGTAATATCGAATACTTTAGCATACGTTTGAGTTCTAATATCATATGTTCCAATAGCTAGTTCTGCCAATGCAGCCGCAGTACTAAAATCGGTAGTGCTACCATAAGATTTGTATCCTTTTGTCAAATAAACTTCAGCAAGTAAATGTTGAGCCGCACGTTTAGAAAAACGTCCTGCAGCTGGTACGTCTTGCAAACTTGGAATGGCAGCTTCTAGATCATTTATTATTTGCTCGTAAGTTTGTTGCTCAGTACTTCTTGTATAATCTGATCGAATACTTAAAGATTCGTTTAATTGTAAAACTACACCTCCGTATTGTTGTACCAAATTAAAGAATGCCAAACCTCTAAGCGCTTTTGCTTGAGCAATACCATATGCTTTATCGCCTAACTTTGAAGTACTCCAGTTTATTTGATTTTCATATCTATTAATTACCGTATTAGCTTGAGCGATTACGTTATAATTTGATGCCCAGTATTCTAAACCTTGACTAGAATCTAAAGTGACATAATCATTTTGCTTTGTTATAGAAAAAAGCTCTGTTTGTGCTGTGAAAATATCAGTTCCTAAAAATTGGAAATCATAATTGGTATAAATCCTTCTTAAGCCTGTATAAGTCGCTACTACTAATTGATCTGCATTATTTTCTGTTATAAACGAATCTGCAGTTTGGTCTGAATAAATTTCTTCTTCCAAGTAATTGTTACAAGAGCATAAAAATACCATTGAAAAAATCCAGAAATAGGAAATATTAAATTTTATTGAATGTTTCATAATATATATTTTTATTAAAATGATAAGCTAAGTCCAAGTAATACAGTTCTAACAGAATATGTCATGTTGTAAGAGTTTTGCAATCCCGTTTCTGGATCTGGCCCTTTATAATTGGTGAACGTAAATGGATTTTGAACATCTAATGATATTCTCATATTATTCATACTTAATTTATCTAATAAATCTTGATTAAATTTATAACCTAGTCCGATGTTTCCAACTCTTACATAGGACATATCTTCAAAAAACCACTCATCAGCGCTACTTGCTCCACTGTTTTGATTTCCATAACCTGGAATTGGATAATCTCCAGTTGGATTATTAGGTGTCCAGTAGTTCAGATCCAAACTATTAAAAGTTGGTGACTGCGCATTAAAATTTTGTAAAAATTCAGAATGTCCGTAAACACCTTGCCTAATATTTACTTGAACATTCATATCAAGATTTTTATAGCTAAAAGAATTTGTTAAACCACCTACCCATTTAGGATCTCTTGAACCTAAAACAACTTTATCAGCTTGGTTTATTATGTTATCGTTATTTTGATCTTTAAATTTATACAAACCAGGAACGGCACCATAAACAGCTGCAGCTGGAGCTTCGTCAATTTGCCAAATACCAAGTTTTTCGTAACCATATACTGCATCAATAGAAGACCCAACATTAAGTACACCATTTCGTCCGTAAGGAATTGTATTTAAATTTCCATCTAATTTTAAGATTTCATTCGTATTCTTAGTATAATTAAAGTTAGTTGCCCAAGTGAAATCTCTGTATTTAACATTTACTGTTTTTAATGCAATCTCTACTCCACTATTACGAACAGAACCGAAATTACCAATTGCAGAAGGCACCGCTGTAGAAGTACCAAATCCTGTGATATAAGACAACTGTCTAGAAAGAATACTTCCAACTGTCTTCTTATTATAATAATCAAAACTACCGCTAATGCGACTGTTTAAGAATCCAAAGTCAAGACCAAAATTATACTCTTTTGAAACCTCCCATGTCAATTCTTGGTTTGCTAGTGTGCTAATATCTTTTCCTAATCCAATTGTTGTATTAAATAAATAATTTGAAGCTGACAGTAGAGGAAATGAGCTGTATACTGGAACTCGTTGAGCATTACCGGCCTCACCATAGCTCGTTCTAACTTTTAACGTGCTCAACCAATTAATATTTTTTAAGAATTCCTCATTACTAGCTTTCCAAGCAAAGGCAGCAGATGGGAAAAAATTCCATTTATTACCAGCAGATAATTTTGATGATCCATCATATCTTCCTGTGAAGGTGAATAAATATTTATTGTTGATCGAATAATTCAATCTACCTGCAAAAGAAGATAAAGTCTCTTTGGTTGCATACGTATCATAATTTCTAATATCAGTACCCGCACCTGTATTGTAGAAACTGTAAGCGTCTGTATCATAATTTCTAGTTTCAGTATCACTACCTTCATAATGGTCGTAAAAAATAGAAGAGATTATAGTCGCTTTTAAATTATGACCTTCTTTGATATCAAAATTTAAATCGGCAATATTATCCCAAGTGTAAGAAGTATGAAAATCTGTATTGTAATAAGATCTAATAGATGCTGGATTATTAGCCGAAGATTTACTCAATAAACCGCGAAACTCTCCAAAACGTGTAGTATTTATATTAGGCGCAAACTGTGTTTTTAAACTTAACCATTTCGCTGGTTTATAGTTTACAAATGCACTTGCTATAACATCAATCGTTTTTGTATTTGTGAACCATGTCCCTTCTGACTCATACAATGGATTTGGTAAAAAATTATCTTGTGCATCAGGAAATGGTATAATCTCCCCATTTGTGTCATAAGCACTTAATGTTGGTGCTAATCTATAACTAGTTCTAAACAATTCTCTACTTCCCTCTTCCCTTGTCGAAAATGCTAAATAAGATTTAACTCCGACAGTTAATTTGTCATTGACTTTCTTAGAAAGTGAAGCACTTAAATTATAGCGATCGTATCCTTCAATACCTATAACACCCTCATCTTTTAAATAACTCAATGATCCGCTATACACAAGCCCATTAGAACCACCAGACATACTCAAGTTGTGACTTGTTTGAATACCTGTTTTGCGTATTAATTTTGCCCAATCAGTATATTTTCCACTATCTGCATTATCTGCTTCTGTATTATTGGTCTGTATCTGCGTTGTACGATCTATAACTGCATTATTATAATCATCTACAGTACCTACTCCACCACTGGTAGTAAATTTTCCTCTCCAAACAACTGCTTTCAATGCATCATCTACGAAATCTAAATATTCATCACCATTAAAAAAGTCTGGTAAGTTTGTAGCAGAGCGTAATCCAAAAGTAGACTCATATGAGAATTCTGTTTTTCCTTCGATACCATTTTTTGTTGTAATGATAACAACTCCATTTGCTCCTCTTGAACCATATATCGCCGTTGCAGATACATCTTTAAGAATATCTATTTGCTCAATGTCCGCTGGGTTAAGTATGTTGATATTGTTAAAAAAGATTCCATCTACTACATAAAGTGGTTTTGACAAGTCGCGGTTGACATCATCGCTAACTCCGTCATTGTCTACTGTTGTATTTGTAATTACCGTATTACCTCTAATTTTTATAGAAAGAGGTGCTCCTGGTTTTGAACTCAAAGTTTGAACATCAACACCAGATACTCTACCTTGTAAAGCTTGACCGATATCTGTTTTCTTTTGGCTTGTCAAATCTTTATTGTTTAAAGATTTAACCGCCCCTGTCAAATCTGATTTTTTTACAGAGCCATAACCAATCACGGCTACTTCATCTAGTCCTGTTGCATCAGAGCCAAGTTTGATTTTATAACTTTTAGCTCCATTTAAACTTACTTCTTTATTAGTGAACCCTATATAAGAGATCTGTAAAACACCTTTCTTATTGTCTGCAGCAATGGTAAAGTTCCCATCAAAATCTGTAGTAACTCCACTTTTTGTTCCTTTTACCATAACATTGGCTCCTGGTAGTGGCATGCCTAATTCGTCTAGAACGGTACCACTCACCTGAGTAGTTTGTGACCATGTGTTAATTGAAAACGTTATTAAAAACACGGTTAATAATAATTTAAGTTTTTCCATTTTGGTTAGTTTAGTTAATAATGGTTAGTAATGATTTGTTAAAATTAGCATAAAAGTTAAGTTTAGAAATGGACGATCTATTCAAAAACATGGAAAAGCGAGCTGTTTAGTACTGCGTAAATTTCGATCTAAAAATGAATAATTTATCCTTGAATGTGATGCATCTGTCCATCTAAAAAAGGGTTTTAAGTTTTATATTAGTAAATCTAATCAACTGATAATAAAACGCTTTGACCCGACATTTTCACTAAAGCATTCGATCATTCGAACACTTTCAATTATTGTTTGACATTTTTGAGCATGATTTTTATGGAGATTACAATGACTTTTTTTGAAATAGTACATGTAATTCTATCTGTATAATTTGAATAATGCCTTTTCATCTAATCTCATTTTAAAACTTGTTTTTATAGACCCGTTAATTCATTTTATAAACATCAAAAACAGTTAATCATTCCTGTATTTTTTTTTCGAATGAAGTGAAGAATTTTAAGATATACAAATGAGTTATCGGAATGCGAAAAGATTTGACACTTAAAAAAATTTTAAATAATTATAATAACTAAACAAAAACCTATGAAAGATTTAAAGAACCAGAACAATCCCATGGAAAATATTGACGACTGGGAAGACAACTTGAAAGAGCGATATCCTGATCCCGATGCCACTGTAAAAGAAAAGGAAGAATTTCGAAATTATGTCGATTCAGAACGATTAGAAACTGTCAAAGAATTTTACCGAATCAATCATTTGTACCAGACTTATGATTTTGTTTGTAGCAAGGAAGAAGAATTTTTAAAATTTGATAAAAAAGAATTATCCCTCTGGGAAGCCGTAGATTTTTTAAACACCCTAATTGATGATAGTGATCCTGATATTGATTTAGATCAGCTGCAGCATTTATTGCAAACCTCCGAAGCAATTCGAGCAGATGGCCATCCGGACTGGTTTATATTAACTGGTTTTATACACGATTTGGGTAAAGTATTGTGTTTGTTTGGAGAGCCACAATGGGCTGTTGTAGGTGACACCTTCCCTGTAGGTTGTAAATTTTCAGATAAGATTGTTTATCCTGAATTTTTCTCTGAAAATCCTGATACTACAAATCCTAAATACAATACAAAATTTGGAGTTTACAGCCCAAACTGCGGTTTAGATAATGTAAAGATGAGCTGGGGACACGATGAATATCTGTATCAAATAATGAAAAATTATTTACCTGATCCTGCCCTATACATGATCCGTTATCACTCCTTTTATTCGCAACATAGAGAAAATGATTATGCCCATTTGATGAATGAAAAAGATGTGGAAATGTTTGAATGGGTAAAACTATTCAACCCTTATGATTTGTACACCAAAGCACCCGTAAAACCAGATGTAAAAAAACTAATGCCTTATTACAAAGAACTTGTTTCTAAATATTTGCCAGAAAAGTTAAATTTCTAATTAAAAAAATCAACTTATGTTATATACATGTCTAGGTTTTTTTGGATTTACCTTCTTTGTTATTTTTTACACTATTTATAAACTCCGAAAAGAAAGTTTTACATCGGTCCAAGGTTATTTTTTGGCTGGAAAAAGCTTGACTGGTCCTATCATCGCTGGGTCAATGATACTTACAAACATATCTACCGAACATTTAATTGGTATGAATGGGAGCTCTTACAGAAACGGAATAATAGTCATTGCTTGGGAAGTAACTTCTGCGATAGCTCTTGTTATAGCTGCTATTTATTTTATTCCGCACTTCATAAAACTTGGCTTGACCACCATCCCCGAATTTTTAGAAAAACGTTTTGATGGCGTTATACGTTCTGTAGTTGCCTTTTTATTAATGGCATCTTTTGTAATTACTTTATTGCCTATCGTTTTGTATTCTGGTGCTATCAATATCGAAAGTGTCTTTGATTTCTCTAACTTATTCCAGATTTCAAAAGAAGAATCCTTGGTGTACACTGTAGTCGTAATTGGTTTTATTGGTTCTTTGTACGCCATTTTTGGCGGATTAAAAGCCGTAGCGTATTCGGATACATTAAATGGGATTGGTCTGATGCTCGGTGGATTACTTATTCCTGCTATTGCACTGTATCAAATTGGTGACGGAAATTTTTTTAGCGGTTTGAGTACCGTTTACGATTTTGCCCCTGATAAGTTTGATATAATCGGTGAGTCGGATTCTGTGATGCCTTTTTCGGTACTTTTTACAGGTCTTATGGTGAACCAAATTTATTTCTGGGGAATGAATCAAGCTATTATCCAGCGCGCTTTTGGAGCAAAAAATTTGATTGAAGCACAGAAAGGTCTCATCTATACTGGTATTTTAAAATTATTTGTGCCTATTATTATTGTACTTCCTGGCCTTATAAGTTATTATTACTTTAAAGATCAATATTATGAAAATCCAGATATGATTTATCCTTTATTGGTCAAAAAAGTACTGCCTACTTACCTCTACGGATTTTTTGCCGCTGTCATATTGGGAGCCGTTTTGAGCACTTTTAATAGTGTATTGAACTCTGCTAGTACTATCTTTTGTCTCGATATTTATAAAAAAAATATCAATAAAAATGTAAGCGACGAAAAACTTGTAAGGTATGGGAAATTATCCTCGGTAGTACTTGCCGTAATCGCTATTTCGGTAGCACCGCTTGTAGCATATGCTCCAGATGGTTTGTATCAACTGTTACAGAAATTAAACGGAATCTTTTTTATTCCTATCTCTTCAATCATAATTGCGGGTATATTCTTTAAACAAATTACAACCAAAGGAGCCAAAGCAGGATTGTTTTTTGGATTTGTCTTTTATATCCTAACTACTTTTATTTTAGAATTGAACATCCACTTCATTCACTTATGGGGAATTGAATTTGTACTGAACTTTATAATTATGTTTGCTGTTTCAAGAATGTATCCAGAAATTCAGAGTGAATTTAAACTTACGGAGATCGAAGAAGATTCTTGGTCGGGAGTTAAAATAGCAGGCTTTGTACTCGTATTTTTGACCGTATTAATTTATGTATTATTATCTTAAAAAAAAGAAACTCGTTGAGCACACTATCAATAATGGCGCTCAACGAGTTATTTTTTATCCTTCTAAAAAGTAATTCCTCTACTTTGATGAAGTAATTTCGATTACATTTTTTCCTGGCTGTAATTGAATTATTTCTTTTTTCTTGCTAACTTTTTTTCCGTTTAAATAGATTTTTTTAGCCTGTCCAATTTCAAAATCTGCAGTCATGTGCTCTGGAATGGAGATGGTATACTGTTTTTTATTATTGGCTGCTGCTACATAATCAGCTGTGATAGGTCCCAAAATAGTTGGCACTTTTATACTACTACTCTCAAGGTCTCCCAGTAGAGGTTTAATCATTGCTGTTTTAAACCCAGCCGTTTTTGGTTGAATTCCCCACATGTATCTCGTAATAACATTTAAGGGAGCGGTACCCCACGCATGATTCCAATCAGAATTTGGTTTGTACTTCATATCCCATGCTTCCATCGTCATGGTCGATCCTATTTTAATCATGTTCCACCAATTGCGATCACCAATAGTATCAGAAATCATGGCTGCAGCATATTTCTCTTCATTATTTTTATATAATCCTTCTAACAAATATTGTGCTCCGTAAACGCTACAAGCCATTCCTCTTGTTTTTACAAAATCGGTAACAGTTTTCACATGTTCTTGTGGTACCAAATCAAAAGCCAAAGGAAACATATTGGCGTGCAAAGAAGAATGCGTAGTGTTTTCACCATCTAAATAATATCCTTTTTCATGATTAAAAAGTTTTGAATTAATAGTCTCCATAACTTTTTCTGCCTTGTCTTTAAAAAATATAGCGTCTTCTTTTTTTCCAATAGCATTAGCAATATCCACCATTAATTTTAAATTATAATAGTAGAAAGCATTGACAACGGTATTCACGGGTACGATATCATACCCATCGCGTTCGCCTTCTGGCATTGCAAGTTTCCAACCTGTATCCTTTTGTGCACCAGGCCAATCTATGATATCCTTAATTTTTACATTTGCTTTCTTAAAACCTAATTTTAAAATTAATTCCTCATCTAGATTCGAAGAATGTGATGAAATCAATCCGTCAGCTCGTTCTAGATCCATCAACGTTTTAAGTTTTAGATTCTCGTAATGCTCCTCAAGTGGACCAATGTCACCAGTGTACATATAATCCGTATGAAACATTAAAACAGTATGCAATAACCATTCTGTAGGCCAAGTAGGATTGCTCATAAAATAAGCATTGGTTCTTCTTGCCATGCCGTAATCATTATCTACACTATAATGGCTCAACTGGTTGATATAAGCATCGGCTTCATAAGGTATGCGCTCACGATCTCCATCCACATAGAAACCGGTAAAACTAGTTGCCTTGATGGTGTGTTTGCACATGTCCCAAATAGAATCCATTATTTTATTCGAAGATGAAAAATAACTTGCATCATCATTGAATTGATAATGAACCGCCTTTTGAACAAATGCAACTTCGTCAATAGGAACTTTTAGATTTTCTACTTCTAGGTATCTAAATGGCATAATGACTCCAATCTCAGCGGGCATTACAATTGCAGCACTACCCGTATTTCTTTTATCTGGAGTAAGTTGCAAACTAATAGATTGATTGGCAGATAAGCTATTTACTTTAACTTGTTGGTATCGAATAGTCCCTCCTGGGTTTCTATCTATTTTGTTTGTGGTCTCTAGCTTCTCCCCTAAACGAAAGATGATTGAATCGTTTTGTTCTCTCTTGGATGTTACGCCTACGGTACCAAAAAAATCCCTTCCAAAGTCTATGAAGTAGTGTCCTTCATTTATTTTCGTGATTTTTTCTGGACTTATTAATGTAGTTTTTAATTCAAATTTATCCGTTTCATTTTGAGCTTTTACTTGCGTAAATACAGATAAGATGGAAAATAAAAGAATGCATTTTTTCATTTAAAGTAGTTTTAATTAAAATTAAAACAGCCTACTAAAAGTAAGCTGTTCTTAAAAAGTACGAACCCATTTTGCGAAAAATAGATTCTACTGACAATTGATAATCTTCGATTAATAAAATTTAGGACTAGTTACAATTTTGTTATCATACATAGCATCAAGTCCCATCTGAATACAGATAGCAGTATTAGCTCCTGTTTTAATGTCTGAAATAGGTTTTTTATTGAAAGTCACACTATCTTTAAAATCCATCAATGCCTGCTCACTAGGCTCGATATGATCTATAGTTATCGGAATTCCAAGGCCTTTTTCCCAAAGTACTGTAGCACCCGATACTCCATCTACAATTCCTAATTCCTTTTTATAAGTTCCCTCAGGATAAAACCAAGCTTTTGCATATTCTAGAATAATTGTGCCTTTGTCTCCCAACACTTTTATTTGATACCCATCATTAGCATTGCTTGTTATACATTTAAAAGTAGCTTTTACACCACTTGGGTAGTTATAAATCAAATGGGTATTGTCATAGGTCTCACGCCCATCTTTCCAGTAATCTACGCCACCCGTACCCATAACTTGATATGGTTTTTCATCTAGTACCCAATTTGCAAAATCAATTTGATGCGAAGAAAGTTCTGCTGTTAAACCTCCAGAATATTCTCGGTACATTCTCCAGTTTAACTGTCTTTCTAACTCTGGACTTGGTACTTCGCGTCTCCAATTTCCATGTCGGTTCCATTGGCACTCAAAAGCGGCAATTTTACCTATTTTACCATTTTTTATAAGCTCAACTACATGAGTATATAAAACAGAACTATGGTACTGATGTCCTGTCTGAAAAATATTTTTTGATTGACTTACTTTATTTACTAAGTTTTCGATGCCGTCAAAACCTTTGGCCATTGTTTTCTCACAGTAAACATGTTTTCCAGCATCTAATGCATCAATCGCAATTTGTGAATGAGTGTTGAAAGGAGTCGATACCAATATAGCATCTATATTTTTATCATCGAGCAGTCTTCGGTAATCGCTATACCCCTTAACTCTTCCGGATGCAATCTTTAATCCGTTGTCTAATCGAAAAGGTAAAACATCACAACAAGCTGCGACGTTAAAATTTTTGATTTTATTGATGTTCGAAATCATTCCTGTACCTCTATCTCCCGTACCAATCACTCCCATGTTTAGGGTATCATTGGCATTTTTAAAATCAAAAACATTACCCAAAGCTCCCGCAGAAGTGGATAAAGCCGCAGTTGCTAAGGAACTTTTAAGTATAAATTCTCTTCTTTTCATGTATTCTATTTTGTGTTCATTAAGCTAAGTACATAATTACTTTCACCTTTTTTTAAGCGATGCTATTGGCAGTAGTATATTCAAAATCAAAATAGTATGATTTAAGAATCACTAAGGTACTAAGAAATTACAGATTTAAACCGGTTTAATCTCCCAACCTGGCTCGTAAGATCTCGACCATAATTTCATAGCTTCTTTATTAAAAATGCGTCCCGTGTTCTCATCAACTTCAAATGAATTATCAATTCTAGATGCTATATTAGCGTAGTGCGTTAGCATTTGACTTATTGCACCTTCATCGATAGGCGATGTCAATGTTGCTTTTCCTCGAATAGCATCAAAAAAGTTAACGGTATGTGCCGTAGAAAGTTGACCTCCTCCTCCAAGAGCATTTCCATCTTCAATTCCGGGAATTACATTTTCTTTTATTACGTCTCCCTTAATATCGTATAATTTGTATCCGTCACGATTGATCATCGTCGATCCTTTCGAACCATAAATTAATGTTCCTCTGCCTCCACCATATTTGTCATAGCCATTTCTACTACGTCCGTCCCACTGAATGGTTTTATTACCTGCAAAGCGAAAAGTAGCTTCCATGGTATCGTACATTTCCCAGCCATCATCTTTGTATTGAAACTTACCAGCATTTACATTTACATGTTCTGGGTATTTTACACCCAATGCCCAACGTGCAATATCCAACTCATGTGTTGCATTATTCCCCATCTCGGCAGTACCATAATCCCAGCCGTACCAATGCCAGTTATAGTCCCAAGTATCATCTGTATAATCTCTTCTCGGTGCTGGCCCTTGAAAAAGGTCCCAGTCCAATCCTTCTGGAGGTGCTGCTTTGGTTTGGTGTGGTACTGGACCACGCTTGCTTGTATAATAGGCAATAGCATTGTACACATCTCCTATTATACCCTCATGAATTGCTTTTATAATCTCTTGTGACTGCATTGAGGAACGTTGTTGGTTCCCCATTTGCACCACTTTATCATACTTTTTTTGATATGCTACTAGAAGTTCTCCCTCCTGCGGATTATGACTACATGGTTTTTCTAGAAAAACATGTTTTCCTGCCTGCATCGCCATACAAGCTCCAGGAGCATGCCAATGATCTGGAGTGGCCATAAAAATAGCGTCTATCTTCTTATCGTTTAGGACATTCCTAATATCGTTTTCTAATTTTGGTTTGTTGCTTAATTTATCTGCAAGTTTAATAGCAGCTTTATCACGCTGACTTTTCATAACATCACATAAATAATGTAACTCTACATTATTTTTTTTATCTGCAATGGCAGGAATATAAGAGCCATAGCGTCTTCCTAATCCTTGTATTGCAATATGCAAGCGATCATTTGATCCTATTATTTTTGAATAACTTTTTGCCGACATGGCATTGGCAGCAGCAGTTGATCCTATAGTGACACCTACAGCACCAATGGCCGCTTTCTTTAGAAAATCTCTTCTGTTTGAACTCATGATACTAGTTGGTTTTGGTTGTGTTTAAAGAATGAATTTTGATGTTTCTAAAAGAGGCTAAGTCACCATGGTCTTGCAATAATATTTGACCTTTTTCAAGTTCGCCAAAATTAGGCCATTTAGCATACTTACTTTTTGCTACCAATTCTCTGAAAGCATCACCTTTTCTTTCGTACTCTAAAACCTTCACTTCGTTTATCCAATGTTCAACATGATTGTTTTTTGATATGATATAGGCCGTATTCCATTCTCCAACAGGATGTATTGGTTTGCTGGCATCAGCTTTAATCAAATCATATAGAGAACATACCGTTCTACTACCTTCTTGATTACCTAATTTTGCATCTGGATGTAATGCGTCATCCAAAATTTGGTATTCTAGACCAATAGATGATCCCTCTCCCTTATTAATATTTGTATCTACATAATATTTAATTCCACTATTGCCTCCAGAAGTGATTTTAAAATCAACCGTTAGTTCAAAATCTCCATACAATTCTGTAGTAACAATGTCACCACCAGCAGTAGATTCTGCACCACCAGAAGACAAAACATTTAAAACGCCATCTTTAATTTGCCATCCATTTTCAGGAAAACTATCTAGTTTAGCACCTCTCCACCCTTCTGTAGTTTTGCCATCCCACAACAATTTCCACCCATTTTTAACTTCATCAATTGTTAATTGGTTTTGTGTAATAATAGGTTCGATAGGTGATTTTTGAGCATATTTTGCAACATTGTCAGTAAGGATCTTTACATTTTTCCAAACAATTTCTGTTCCTTCTTTTTTATCTGCATGTATCTCATGTACTTGCAGGCAAATAAATCCTGCCGCTGTTTTTTCGTCTATTAAATGTGCTGCAGCAACACCGTTAACCCAAGTTTTAATGGTGTTACCAATAGCTTCAATACGATAATGGTTCCACTCATTTTGTTTGAATGCTTTTTGAGCATTTGGATTTTTATCTAAGATGTTCAACCAACCACGTCTGGATTCATCATAAATCCCACCACTCCATGCACGATCAGAAGGGTCAATTTCTACTTGGTAGCCGTGAACACGACCGTTTTTATATTCAGGAATGCTATTACTACGTATTTGAATTCCAGAATTCATACTTGGATCTACTTTAAAATCTAGTTCTAAAATAAAATCACCATACATTTTATCGGTCGTCAAAAATGAATTTGGAGTGTTGTGCACGGTGCTCCCCACAATCGTCCCATTCCTTACTGAGTACTTCGCTTCTCCTCCTATTTGATGCCATCCATTCAATGTTTTCCCATCAAATAAATTAGTCCATGGGGTTTTATCTTTTTGGGCTGTTGCGCAACTAGTCATACTAATTGTTATTAAAAGTGTAATTGCTTTTAATAATCCGGTCTTTTTAATCATAAAATATTGGTTTAGTTATAATTCTTAAAATTATCCTTTTTCAAGCCAGTTGTCATGGATTAATTACTCAAAATCATGGAGAGAACTACCAGTTTTGGGCTGTATGTTCAACTTAATCCTACGCTAGCACTGAATAAAGGTTGAATTTTTAAAAATTTAAACTTTTGAGGTGGTTAATTAATAGAGGCTATTTTAAGTATCATTACGGTAGAACTATTTCTAAAATAAACAGAACTAAATATGAATTTACATTATAGCAGTAAAGCCCTGTTTTGTGAACAGAGCTTTACTTTAGTATAAAAATTATATTAGATTTTGGGCTGGTTCCATAATCGATACGGGTCATCATGTAATTTCATTTGTTCTAATAATACTTTCTCCATTTCTGCTAGTTTAGAAGCGTATTTTGGATTCCCGGCTAAATTAGTTTCCATTTCTCCTTTTTTATGATGCTGTTGAATGTACTCATTAGGATTTTTGGCCAAGTTGAACAATTGCGTTTCTCTTACTTTTCCGTCCATTACATCATATTTAATGAGTTTCCAATCTCCTTTTTTTACCGTTCTCATTCCTGGTTTTGAACCTCCGGCATAAACTCCATACATTACATCACGAAGTGCTTCTTTTTCTCCTTTTAAAACTGGAACCAAACTTTTACCTTCAACAGTAGCTGGAGTTTTTATACCAGCCAAATCACATAATGTTGGTAATATATCTAGGAGGTACATACTTCCTTTTACGCGCTTTCCTGCTTCGATACCAGGGCCTTTGATTATAAAGGGAACTCTCCATGTATGCTCATACAAATTTTGTTTTCCCATAAAACCATGACGACCAATTGATATACCATGATCTGCTGTATAGACAATATAAGTATTGTCTAACTCACCCATAGCCTCTAACTTTTTAAGTACTTTCCCTAATTGAATGTCGATGTTTTCATCACACGCATATTCACGTCCTAATTCATTTCTAATGGTGCGTTCGTCTCTATTCTTCCACACACCACTCACATTATCTTCATCTCTAAGATTTGGATGACCATGAAAAAAAGGTTGAGCCGCAAGGTAATTGTCTTGCAATGGTGGTTGTTTTGCATTTGCAGGAGGACGATTAACCGAATCTTTATGATTTACAGCACCATATTTTGCTAGTAATTCTGGTGTTCCGTCACGTGTATCATGCGGATGTGAGAAACCAAAATAGATAAAGAACGGATCGTTTTCTTTGGTAGATTCTCTATCATTTAAATAATCTAGAACTTGTTTGGAATGCCAAGCGCTACCGCTCTCTTCAGTCCCTCCTCTTTTTGTAGCATCGCGCACCACTGTAAATTGCTTATTAGCATCTGGATATGAATTTCCTTTTTTACAAGTTCGCATTGTTTTATATCCTGCTCTATTAAAAATAGCACCTATTGTTTCTGTTTCTAAATGATCTGGAACATTTTTGTCTTCATTTTTATGTCCCCCACTTTCAGGTAAATGCCATAGCGTGCGTCCAGACATAATCATGTGTCTTGATGCAGTACAAACAGCACCAACCGCAGCCCCCATATGTCTTGCATCATCTACAATAACACCTTCATTGGCTAGTTTAGTGATGTTTGGTGTCTCTAATATTGATTTGGCATCATAAACTTGTAAGTCAAAAGGCGATTGATCATCGACTAAAACAAATAAAAAATTTGGTCGTTTTTTTTCTTTTGGAACATCTGATGTCTTTTCTGTGCTATTTATAAAACTTGTACATAATATCGACAGTCCAAAAACTGCCAACAGTAACGAGTTACGCTTTTTCATTTTTATTCTTTTGGTTTAATTAGTTGTATTATAGTATTCTATCTTTTATTCAAATTTAAAATGTCGCATTGATCAGTTAACAATAATTGGGAGTTGCTGCATTTATTTCTTTTCGATATAGACATAATAGGCGGGATGTAATCTCCCTAGGGCATCAATTAACTGAGCTTCCATATCATATTTGCCCGCCGGAATTTTTCCGCTGAAAGTTACCTCTTCTTGTCCTGCTTCTATTTTTATAGTTTTAGAAATATTCGCAACATATAAAAAAGCTTCTTTAAAATCTGCCTTGACACTCGCAGGGGCTGTTTTGTCAAATTCTATAGCTTCTTCCTGAGCAGGAAAAGTAGCATTAATAGCTAATCCGCTTTCACGTGGAAACCTGCGAAGACTAATGGTATATTCTCCATCTTCAACAAACTCAATTTTCCATTTTGATGGCGATTGCGCCGCTTCTATTGCACCATTTTGATGCCAAGAGTCGCTATATTTACCAATAACCATATCGTGAGCCGATATTCGACTTGGATTATCTTTTGGCGAACCTACTTTTATATATGCGTATCTTTCATTTACTTTTTCATCAACAAATGAATCCCACCACGTTTCGTAACCTACAGATAGACGAGCTGCGACTTCCTTATGAGCATCAATTACATTTTTATTTTGCCCCAAATCGGTACTCATATCATACAACTCATCGCCATTTACCAATCGCCAGTTGTCATCCATCACCGTATATTTTTTATATTTTATAAGGTTTTGCTCCCTTTGGGTATCCATATATAAAATTCTGTTTTCCCAAGCTGCATTATTTTCTACCAATAATGGTTTTAAACTTTTTCCATCAAGCTTTTTTACTGGATTAAAATCTAGCCCCAATAAATCAACAAATGTTGGCACTAAATCATAATGTGCAACTAATGCATCAATATCCTTACCTTCTGTTAGTTTTCCGTCTGGCCATCTTATGTACAAGGGAACGCGGTGTCCGCCTTCGTATTCACTTCCTTTACCACCTTTCATTCCTGCATTAAAAATATTAGCTCCTGCAGATGTACCATTATCAGTTGTAAAAATTACAATAGTATTGTCTGCAATACCTAGTTTTTTTAGCTTGTCTTCTAGCTTTTTAAAATTATCATCGATATTAGTAATCATACCATAAAAACGCAATGCTCGCTCATTCACATCTTTGTATTTGGCGCCTTTGTACATATCCAGATATTTTTTAGGCAAATTATATGGAGAATGTGGAGCATTGGACGAAATGTAACAAAAGAAAGGTTTGTCTTTGTTGGCTTCAATAAAGTTTAAAGCACCATCAAAAAATACATCAGTACAATATCCTGTATATTTTTCCACTTTTCCATTATGCCAATAAGTATCGTCAAAATAATCATTTCCCCAGTAATCAGGTCCTTGACCGATACCGCCACCACCGTGGCGAATAACTTCATGAAATCCTCTATCTTCAGCACGATAAGGATAATTATCTCCTAAATGCCATTTACCAAACATTGCATTTGTATATCCGTTTTGAGCAAAAATTTGCGGTAATGTAACCTCATCTTCAAAAAGGATTGACCTACCATTTATTGTATGAAATACATTGATGCGATTGCTGTGTCGCCCCGTCATCAACGATCCTCGAGTGGGCGCGCATGTAGTTGATACATGATAATTTGTAAAACGTACTGCGTCTTTATAAAATGAATCAATATTTGGTGTCTTAATGTAAGGATTTCCTTCGCAGGCTAGATCTCCTTTCCCCTGATCATCTGTGATAACAATAATAACATTGGGTTTCTTTTTAGGCAATTGTTTGGTCTGTGCCAATAAGGTGCAGCCATTAACTAAAATTATAATAAAAGCGAAAAATGATTTAATATTTGTCATTATGATTCAATATTTAAGACTATAATTAGTATTCTCAAAAATAAAGATTTAAAAATCCTATTATATCTTTTTTTCGACCAACGTAAAATTTTCGACCTTGAATACCATTTTATTTCAAATAGCTAAATCATCTTTAACCAAATCCGTACCTATAGAAATGGGAAGCTGACAAATATTTTAAACGAAATAAATAGCATTCGATAATCAATATTCAATATTATTGCATTTTTTTTTAAGTCCGTATAAATTTATATTCAGTAACTATAAATTATGTCTTATTACGCGTACTTTACTTAGGATAGTACCAAAAGCAAAAAAGTTATTATTCTAAATTAAATTTAAAATAATAACTTTTCTATAATAAAATTTCTAGAGCTAGTCTATTTTTACGAAATTAAAAACGAGTCTGCTTTCTAGTACTCCAATCTAAACTTACTGTTTTCTACTCAAAGATTTGTTGGGTTTATCTCCTAAAACAAAATGAAGATTACCACCTGCTGCAATTTGCTTATGACTAATTGTTAAGTCTGAAAATGGTTTCCCATTTAAAGTCATCGATTGAATGTAGCAATTTTCCTTTGATTGATTTTCTGTCGTAATGTTAAACTTTTTTCCGTTTTCTAATGCGATGCTGGCTTCCTTTACAAATGGAGAGGTGATACTGTAAATTCCGTTTGCGGGGTTTATGGGATACATTCCAATTGAAGAACATACCAACCAAGCTGACATTTGTCCACAATCTTCATTACCACAATATCCATCGGGTGCGGTACTGTATTGCGTGTCAATTATTTTGCGCACCATTTCTTGTGTTTTCCAAGGTTGCCCTATATTATTGTACAAATAAGAAACATGGTGGCTCGGTTCATTTCCATGTGCATATTGTCCTATCATTCCTGTACTAAAGATAGGTAGCTTATCAGTAGCCTTTGGATAATATGTAAACATTGAATCTAATTTTTGAGTAAAACGTTCTTTACCCATTGTTTTGACCAAACCATCGATATCATGAGGAACAAAAAAGAAATACTGCCACGCATTGCTTTCGCAAAATTCACGTGTATATTCTTTTGGAGAAAAAGGACTTTCAAAAACTCCCTTATCGTTTTTAGGTCGAAAGAAAGTTGATTTAGAATCGTATAAATTTTTCCAATTCATCGCTCTCTTAGAAAACTGTTCTTTTATAGCCGTTTCATTTAATGCTTCTGCAAGTTGTGCAATACACCAATCATCGTAGGCATATTCTAAAGTTTTAGAAACAGACCAACTCTCGCCCTCCTCTGAAGTGGGAACATAACCTAACTTCATATAAGTATCTATTTGTCTTCCATTTACGGTGGCAGAAGCCACACAAGCTTCTAATGCCTTTTTGGCATCAATTGGAATACCTTTGAAATAAGCATCAACTATAACTGGAACAGCATGGTAGCCAATCATCATATTTGTTTCATTACCTGCCAAAGACCAAACGGGTAATAATCCGGTTTCATCATAATGCGATAAAAAGGATTTCACCATATCCTCTGTTTCTTTTGAAGCTATTAAGGTATATAAAGGATGCGCCGCTCTAAAGGTATCCCAAAGCGAAAACGTGTCGTACTTGTTATATCCTACTGCTTTGTGTACTTTTCCATCAGCTCCTTTATAATCTCCCTCCACATCACTAAGTAATGAAGGTGTTAAGAAAACATGGTACAAATTTGTGTAGAATAATTCTTTTTGTTCTTTTGTCCCCTTTATTGTGATTTTTGATAAATACGTTTCCCAACTAGCATCAGCTTCCTGAACCGTTTTTTCAAAATCCCAATTTGGCAACTCAGTCTCTAGATTCTTTCGAGCACCAGCAATACTAGCTGATGACAGTGCGACTTTTACCTGGATTTTTTCTTGCTCTTTTGTATTGTAATTGGCAATAATACGTGTGAATTTCCCATTCACCGATTGTGCATTTTTTTCTTTAGCATTTTCGAAAAGTTGTGCCTTATCAAATGGCTTTGAAAATTTCATTACAAAATAAATACGTTGATCTGCAGCCCAGCCTTTTGATTTACGATAACCCGAAATAGTTTGATTATCCTCAATTGTAATTTGGGTATCAACAGGTGCATCCCAATTTAGACTATATCCTAAATCTAAGATAATCTGACTTTTATCGTCTTTAGGAAAAGTGTACTGGTGGTATCCTACTCTTGCTGTAGTTGTCAATTCTGCTTTGATACCAGAACTAAGCAAATCAACCGAATAATATCCAGGACTCGCCTTTTCTTTGTCGTGAGAAAATTTCGAGTAAGGTCTGTAAGGCCCCTCTGGAGTGAGACTTTCTGTAAACCTACTGTTCATTGGCATTACCAATAAATCATACATATCACCTGCTCCTGTGCCCGAAAGATGTGTGTGACTAAAACCTGCAATAGTACTATCAGGGTAAAAATATCCCGCAATACGATCCCAACCTGGTAATCCGTTATCGGGACTTAGTTGCACCATACCAAAAGGCACTACCGCGCCTGGGTAAGTATTACCAGGTCCGTCTGTACCTGTAAAAGTGTTCACATAGCTGGTTAACTTCTCCTTTGCAGAACTTTCGCTTCTTTGTATTTTTCCTTCCTTGCAGGAACTAATACTTAACGAAACTAAAACTAAAAAATAGCTGTAATACTTCATTTATTTTTTTCTCAATTTATCTACTTTGATAGCAGCATTATTCCCAATATGTCTTTTGTAATCTTGTGTATACAGAGTCGCAATTGTACTGTATTTTTCGGCCAATTTATTGTAGTTTACCCAAGTTTTGTCATATGCTTTGATCCATTTCTGAACCTCTTTTTCATTTCCTTTTGTAACCGCACTGTCTATGTAAACAAGCGTTCTATAAATCTCATACAGTTTCAAACCATATTCAGAAGATCCTATTGCATGATTTTTAGTTTCATCATTCGCCCACTTAATTGACTTAGCCAATTTCACGATTTTTTTCCATTTCGCAACCGATTCATCTTTTTGAGCTAGGTTTCTTTCGCGTTCCATATCTCCTTTTGCTACCATTGGCCACGCTATACCTTGATCTCTTGTCCACCAAGGGTTCATATCACTATAAGTACTATTTCTACCACGTACAACAGCTTCAGCAGAAAGCAAACACAATTCTCTAAATTTAGCAATACTTGAACCTTCTAAATTCAAACGTTCTGTTGCATATCTATTAAATATAAATGCCTCAGATTTATCAGTATTTTGACCCCATTGTGCCATCACCCATGAATTTACATCACACCATAATTCGTCTTTGACATAAGGACCATCCCAACCGCCACCACGAGACCATGTCCAGATACCTGCATATAGTTCAGGTCGTTTATCTACAAATTCCTTAATGCTGTTGATACTATCTTCTGGCATTCTGGCGTGCTCCTCAAAACCTTCGATTACACCATTTGCTATATAATTTGGGTAAGCCCCTTTTCCTTCGTATTCACGAGCAGATTGAACCTCGATAATTTGACGGTGACGCCCTTGACCAATCACTTTGCTAAACTCATTTGCTCTGTGAAAATCTCCCTCGACATGCTTAACACTAATAACCAGATTGTCATGCGGCTCAATCGCTGCACTTACATTTAAATAAGTTGTCATGTCTCTATCAAAAGCATTCCATGTACGGAAGATAAGTTCTTTATCTCTTTTTACACATATCTCTTCTCTCAGAATTTTGATCAAAGGAATGATTGTTTTTTCGGCATTTGTTTTGTCTTCAATTGCTCCAAGGTGATAAGGTGCATCATGCAAATAGGTTTCTCCTATACGCACAACGAGTCCGTCAAGATCAGGGAATTGATCAAACATTTCGTTAATCTGAGCTCTAATTAATTTTTCGGTTAAAGCATCATTAGGATTTCCGAAAGTTTTTTCAATTTTAAATTTTTCGATTAATCTTTTCGGAAACAAAACCAAATCAGACATTGCATAAATAGCCATCCCTTGCTCTTTGGATTCTGCATGCATTTTCTTTATTTGTGCTGCCTTTGCATCAACCCAATTACGATCCTCAGATCCCTTTGGTAAAATAGACGCATCGACTGACTCCCAATTTATCGCTAAAGCTGGAGATTCAAAAAGAAAATAGACTTTACCATTATAACCCATCTCTTTAATTACTGCGGGATTGTTATATTTGGTGTCGTATGGCGTTTCTCCAGGATTATGGTGTACCATATCCAAAATCAGCGGGTGAGCAGTATTATATTTGTTTTGCCCAACCATTTGTAATCCTAAAGAACTAAAGAATACTAAAACCGGTATTATTACATGCTTATTTACATTTAACTGTATCATTTTTTTTCTTTTAATGAATTAAAATTTTGTAACCGAACTATTCAAAGGTTTTAAAACCTCTCCTTGTAAAGCATACCAAACGTCAATCATTTTTGGGTTTTCGCTCGCTTTGTAATTTACTTTTATCGGATGTAATCCCTTTTTCAAAGCAACTTTTCCATACTTTTTGCGAGGACCATGATAACCACCATTATCTACAATTAAATCGTCATCAATAAATAATAAATTACCGCCATCAGATCGAGTTTCAAATTCGTAAATCCCGTCTTTTTCTGCATTGAAAAATCCTTGATAAACGATAGCGAAATCTTTTTGATCTTTAAAATTACCTAAAGCAATCGAATCTACTGATTTGTAGTTGGTAGCCGTAGGAGATGTGATATCTTCTACTGTTTTAAATTGTCCTTTGATGAACCATTGCTTTAATCCATTTGCCTTTGTACTCGGATCAACAGCCGCTGCTTTGTATTCTTTACGAATTACTTTGGTCGTTTTTAAGTCATTGTAAATCGATCCGCGGTATGATTTCGCTTTGATTTCGACAGTGTCATTTACTGTAAATGGTGTTTCATAATGTAATGAACTTTTTGTTGGTACAGTTCCATCTAAGGTATAGTAAATCTCAGTTCCTTCTAGTGGGTAGGCCAGATTTAAATTCACCTCTGTTTTATCTACAAAAGCAATTTCTTTATCTAATCCTTCTACAGCTGGAATATAATAGTATACATCGAGCGCATCCAGTCTGTCGTATTGTTTTTCGACTCTTTTATTAAATGATGCAAAGTCTTTTTCTTGCGATACCCAAGCATTCTCTGCTACTGCAAACATTCTTGGATACGCTTGGTATTGCAGACGCTTAAAATTCGGAATCGTCTCAGACCACAAGTTAGCTTGAATTCCTAACACATGGCCAGCTTCTTCTTCTGTAAAATCTGCTGGTACTGGTTCGTATTTGTAAACGTTTTCTAATTTGTTTCCTTCGTTCAAGTAATCAAAATAATAAGCCGCAGTGGTTGTAATTACAATATCATTACCATTTTTAGCAGCTGTTTTTGGAGCTTCTGGTGCCCAGTTTCTCCACCACATGATACTCGCATCTTTCGTCAATCCGCCTTTTACGATTTCGTCCCAACCCATAAAGCGTTTCCCTTTCGACAATAAAAATTGTTCAATGTCTCTGTTGAAATAAGATTGTAATTCATGTTCATCTTTTAACCCATGATCCTTGATGGCTTTTTGACAATGAGGGCATTTTTCCCATGACTTAATATTAACCTCATCACCACCAATATGTATGTAATTTGCAGGAAACAATTCTACAACTTCACTCAGAACATTTTTCATGAACTCATAGGTTGTATCTTTTCCTAAACAAGTAGGATAGGTAAAAACAGTATCCCATCCCGATTCTCCGTTGCACGAAAGAAAAGGATAATTATCAATTGCCGACTTAAAGTGACCTGGCATATCAATTTCTGGAATTACCGTGATGCATCTATCATCTGCATAGGCAACTATTTCCTTAATTTGATCTTGCGTAAAAAAACCACCGTATTTGCGTTGCCCATTTACTTCTTTAAAATTAGACTCATCAATAGTGTACAATTTATTTTCGACTGCTCTAGTATTGCAAATTGTATCTTGATTGTTGGGAATTCTCCACGCCCCTTCTTCTGTCAACAAGGGATATTTTTTAATTTCGATACGCCACCCTTGATCATCTGTAAGGTGCATATGGTAGGTATTTAATTTGTACAATGCCATATTGTCTAAGAAACTCTTTACCTCATCGATATTAAAAAAATGACGACTAAAGTCCATGTGCATTCCGCGCCATTCAAATTTAGGTTCGTCTGCTATCGTTGCAGCAGGCACTAGCCACTGCATTTTTGTAATTTTTTTACTTTCTATTTGATTGGGTAATAATTGTCTAATGGTTTGAACAGCATTGAAGTACCCAGTCTCCTCAGAAGCTGTGATTAATATCGATTTTGCATTTATATCTACTGTATAAGCACCCTTTTTTAAACCCGTTACTTTTTCAAAAATCACAGTGTTTGATTTTTTTGAACTTATTACCTTCAAATCATAACCCGCAGCGGTACGGAATAAACCTAAAAGATAATTCACCGCTTTTTGCTGACTTTCATCTTGCAAAACTACTTTTGTACTTGACGTAAATTCAAATGAATTTTCTTTTAATTGAAAACTCACTGGTTTTGGCAATAATGAAATTTCCTCTTGTTTAAAAGTTTTTTTAGTCGTGGAGCAAGCTCCAAGCAGAAGAGCAACGAAGAGTAAAATGGCGTATTTTTTCATATTCTAATGTTGTAATTTCATATTTTGTTGTACAGCTTTTTCAAAATTTTGAGTAACTGCAATTGGTAATTTGGCTTTTTCTGTCCATTCCTCTTTTCCATAAACCCCAGCTAGTGAGTAATCAAAAGGAACGAAATTTATTTTTGTATACCTTTTTTTATTTTTAAATCTAAAATCAGCATTTGAAGGATCTTTGAAATTAGGATCGCTTAAAAAACTATGTCGATCAAAATCCATTTTTTGCCACTCTTTGAAAGAATGACCATTAAAATCGTATGCTTTTCCATCGGTGTTCCAATAAATATTATGATCCATTGTTGCTTTTACCTTATCCCAAGCACCTTTTGCAACCATCCCTTCTTTGAATAAAATAATATTATTTGTAAAAGTAAAGGACTGATGTTTCTCTGGAACCGTACATTGCAATTGGTATTTTTTGGCATAGGCCAAAATATTATTAACTACAATATTGTTCTTTCCGTAATTTTGCTGAAAACCACCTGTTTTGGTGTTGTAAACTAGGTTGTTTCTGAACGTAATTCCGGTGGAACCTTCATCGGCATACATTCCCCAGCCACCGTAAGAAAAGGCATGTACATCATGTATCAAATTATTTTCGACCAGCGTCCCTTCTGACTCGCCCAAAGTATAAATTCCGGCCAAATCGCTAAGCAAATCCCAGCCAATATGGTGAATATGGTTGTAGGCAATTGTATTTTTTTTAGCTAAGCTTGGCGCGTAACCCCAAACCCATCCTACAGAAATTCCGGTGTAATAAAAATTCCCAATATCATTGTGCGTCACCGTATTGTTTGAACTGTGACCCACCCAAATTCCTACAGCCGCAGGAAACTCTTGACCGCCAGATTGGATGATATTATTACTTAAAGTAATGTTATGCGTGTGATCTTTACCGTGAATTTCTTTAAAATCTCCAAGATAAATTCCGCCACCGCCAAGATTGTGCATATAGGTATGCGCTACCGAGGAGTCACTGCACCCCTTACCAAACCATAATGCATGCTGTCCTGTTTTGGAAATTTCGCAATCAGAAAAATTTATATTTTTGGCCTCTTCGATAAAAACAGCTGCATTTAAAAGAGCAGCCGCTTGATTGGGCTCTGATCCTGATTTGGGAATTTCGTAATGACAATATTCAAATTTTAAACCTTCAAAATTTATAAATTCCACATATTTATTTTCGGCAGCATTTCCTTTAATTAATACCAATTGCTCCAGAACAGGTGCTATGACGGTGGTATTCTCAGGGGTTTCTCCGGGCCTTGGAACGTAGTATAAAATTCCTTTTTTACTCAAAAACCATTCACCAGGAGCGTCTAGTGCCGCCTTATAATTTTCGAAGACGATACGACCTCCTTTTTTTAATGCGTTCCACGGTTTCATCCCTTTTCCAGATGTTGTAACCGACAAACTATCATTAGTAATAGCATCAATATGACGCAAGGTATAATCCCATTTGTGATAGGCTTTGAATCTTATTTCCGGAATTTCATCTTCTTGAACACCAGCAAGTGCATCAAAGTTTTCTTTATCGAAAAATAGTTGCTGCTCTGCCTTTTCAGCTACTTTGGAATTGCCTTGTTTCCAAATTGTTTGGTGAATAGTATCTAATTCTAAAAATCCTTCATTTGGTGTTCGGGCAAGAATTGCTCTGTTGCCGTTGACATAGAGCTGATCAAACTGCCATTTGTAGTATTCGCTCTCTGGAATTTTAACTTCCCAAATTCCTTTTTTATATATCGAAAATCCTTCTATTTTCTTGCCACCACTAAAAATAGGGTGGGCACCATTTGCTGCTTTGTAGGTAATTGGATGTTTTTCGGTTCCACTGTCTTCATTTGTAAGTTCGAGAGTTTCCTTCATAAGATACTCTCCATTTTGAACTATTACGGTATAAGATTGAGGAGCAGTATTATTTTGTTTATTTTTTCGGATGGCATCTCTTGCTCCCATTAATGAGGCCAAAGGTTGACTATTAGTTCCTGAATTTAAATCATTTCCTGCTGGAGAAACGTAGAACATTTGCTGGGCTTTTATTGTAGCTGTAAACAATAGCAATGCTACCGTTATCATATAAATTTGCTTCATATTTTAATTTCATTTATCATTATAAAATAGCCCTATTGTCAGATCGAGCGCAGTCGAGAACCAGTGTAGTATCTCGACTGCGCTCGATCTGACAAAAAACAATTAGACAATACTGTACTTATTTATGGTTTACCCATTAGTTGGCCCACTGGATATCTCCGTTTTGCACGCTCCAGTCAGTTCCAAAAAAACCAGCAGCTTTAACGCTCTCGATTCCGTTTTTATACACTTTTGGAGTCATAATCATTAGATCCGGGATATCAGTACCTGAACCAAAATACTTGTTTAAGGTAACCGCTTTAAAACCAGCCATTCCAGTTCCTGAAATTACTGCAACCGAGGCTGTTTCACTATCTGTTCGAGGATAAATTAAATACACCCCATACTCATCTCCTTTTAGAATCTTATCGCCCACTTTTACCTCATTTCGTGTGACTTGTACTGGGGCTTTCGATAATAACGTTTTCCAAGCCGAATTGGTAGTGGCATTTCCAAAAAGTATTACCGAACGGTCTTTGTATTTTGACAATGAGAATTCTTTATCTGAAATAATATCTATCGCTCCATTACCAATGTAATAAAAGCTTTCGGCATCAAATCGAGCTTTGTTAAAGGACCACTCATTTTCTTCTGCTGTCCCTTTTGTACCGTAAACAAAAAGCATGTTGTTCCTGAAAGCGTCTTTAAAATTCCCGTAACGCAGTGGATTTTTCTCGAATGTACTAGTCGGTTTCCCAACCAACTTCCAAGAATTATTTAATTTCTCGTACCACAATTCGGCATTTTTATTGGCAACTATACTTTTCATTTCCAAGCTATCAATCACCACTTGAATTGTATCTGAGGCCGAAGCATGACGCACATCTAACTTAAATTTCTTTAAATTTTCGGTAGTGATAGCGAATGTTCTTGTTTTTAGAATCTCGTTATTCTTGATTTGTTTTTCATCTCGTACATTCTGAGTGATTTTTATTCCTGAAAAATCAAATGGCTTTTCTTGTTGGTATAAAGTAACATACCTACTTTCTGCAGAAACTCCTGGGCTCGCAGTGCGGAACTCAAAAGTTTTTACTACATCATTCTCTGGAATGGTATGCCATTTGAAATAATCGAAAATAGTATTAAAATCAATTCCAAACCAGTGCTTTTTATCCTCGTATTCTAAGTACGCAAAATCAGGATGAAAATCGGCTAAATGTTTGCGCATGAATCGCGCTTGATCCACCGGTACTACGTCATCGGCATCACCGTGTTGTATGTACACGCCTTCTTGAAGATAATTTTTGGATAGGTCTAAGGTATAACTTGCATGATTGGCTCGTACAAACATATTTTCTATAGGACTAGGATTCTCGATTTCTTTCTTGTTGGCATATGAAAATAAAGAGTACCAGCCAGAAATTGGTGCAATAGCAGCAAATTTACTCGGAAAAGTGGCACCTACATGCCATGTACCGTGACCACCCATTGAATGTCCCGTCAAGTAAGTACGTTTGGGATCTGTCCCGTATCTTTTCTCTGCTAGTTCTTGAACTTCTATAGCATCCCAACGCCCCCAGTCTTCCCAATTGAATCCAAAATCTCTTCGATTGGTAGGCGCTACTACATGTCCCCAATCCTTGGCTTTGTATTGTACTGCCTGGTTTTTGGCTTCGACACTGGCTCCATGAAGTGATAAAAACATTGCTGGTTGCAGTCCTTCTTTAATGTCCCCTTCTTTTACCGAATAATATTGAACGCTTCCGTCTATTTTCGAAATAAAAGTTCTGGTGTAACGTTCCTCTGGAGTTCGTACTTGATACAATACCGACTGTCCATCTAGTAGTTTCGAACCATCATATAACTGAATTTTCACTCTTACCGTATCTTTTGATATATAATTATCAAGAACATTATACGGCACTTTACGCATCGTCATAGGTACAATGGATGGTAAGGTAGTTTCTACTCTTTTACCATTCGATTCTGCTACTATTCTTAGGTTTTTTAATGTTGTTTTAGTTGTATTTTGTATTCGGACTGACCCAATTTTAGTATCTGTTTCGGTTGTGATAAAATCAGGATTGGTCATGTCTCGCTCCATAATAGCCACCGGTGTTGTTACCGACACTAATTGCATAGCCACTTCTCCACGACCGCCTTTTACCAAAAATGTATTCTTCCCTTTTAATAATGATATGGGGTGAGAAATTAAATGTTTATTATAAACATCTCCACCTCTCGGAATACCATTTACAAATACTTCACTATGACCCGAAATTTCGAGCAGTTTAATTCCCGACTCGGGAGCGTCATAGGTCACATATAAGTATCCGCCTCGCAAGGTTTTACTTTTGAATACGCCCTTATCATCCACGTTGAGGACTTCCCAGCGGGCTGTTTCCCCATCTCTGTCGGTCTCGACTGAATCGTTTTCAATCGGTTCGTATCCACTTTTTGATATAAAATTGTAAAAAACAGGATCAGTATAGATGATGGATCTAGCTCCGTTTCCTTTGAGGGCAACCGTAAGCCCTTTGGTCAAAGGAATAGTGTCCTGAGCTTTGACCGATACCGTTAAAAATGAAATAACAAGTGAAACACCTATACTGAACTTGCGCATATTATTTCATTTTAAGTTTTAAAATCATATCGATATCTACATTTTTAGTATCTGCATAGATAAATGTTCCTTCTTTTAATTGTTTGAACTTAATTTTAGTCTTTCCATCAAATGTGGTAGCCGACGCTATTTTCTCTTTAAATTCAGGAATAAAAATATACGGCTCTTGAGAAGATTTTAAAATATGCACATATAACGTTTTGTCTTTTTTTGTTACTGTTCCCCACTCTTGTGCTGGAACTATAGCTCCTCTAGTACCATAAATACTTTCTCCATACTTAGATGTCCATTCTCCAATTTCTGCTAACGTAGTGACAAACTCTGGCTGAATTTTACCATTAGGCATTGGTCCAACATTCAATAATAAATTACCGTTTTTACCGGCAGCATTTACTAAAAAATGAACCAGTTGTTCTGTAGTTTTAAATTTCTCATCATAAATACTGTAACCCCATTTACTTCCTAAAGTAGAACAAGATTCTAATGGCAATTGACTTACTTGAACTCCGTCGCTAAAACCTCCATGGTTTTCTCCTGGTAAATCACGTTCAAAGGTTTGAATATCATCACCTGCTATCGGTTGAATGTGGTGATTATTGGCAATTAAGGTATTTGGGCTTAATGTGTGGATCAAAGAATAAATTTCATCATAATGCCAATTCGCTTCTTTTTGATCCCAATGCCCATCAAACCAAATCATTCCTATTTCTCCATAGTTAGTCAAAAGCTCTGTAAGTTGCGCTTTCATAAATCCTACATACTTATTCCATGCCGCCGCATCTCCTTTTTTACCGTCTTTATAATCATCTCTTTTCCAGTCCAATAAAGAGTAATAAAAATTTAATTTAATACCTTCTTTTTTACAAGCTGCCGCTAATTCTTTTAAAGGGTCTTTACCATAAGGTGTTGCATCAACAATATTAAATGGACTTGCATCGGTATCAAACATACTAAAACTGTCATGGTGACGTGTGGTAATCGTTATGTACTTCATCCCTGCCGATTTTGCTATTTTAACCCACTCTTCAGCATTAAATTCCTGAGGGTTAAAGAAGTCTGCCAAACGTGCATAGTTGTCTCCTTTTATTTTTTTCAACAACATCACCCATTCACCATCAGCTAAGACGCTATACACTCCCCAGTGAATAAACATTCCAAACTTCATGTCTTGAAACTCTTGACGAGCTTGTAAATTACCTTCTGTAGGTGTGTATTTTGGCATAGGATAGCCGTATTCTTTCTGTGCATTGCTCGTAAATGCTACTAATCCTAAAAGAGCAGTGATTATGATTTTCTTCATTTTATTTAATTTTGATTCTTTTGATTTTGATTTTTTATTATTTAATAATTGGTTCAGGTCCCATTTCCATTTCAAGCACGCCACCTTTTGTGATTTCTTGATGTGTGATATAATATCGCTCCAATGGTTTACCATTTAATTTCATAGACTGAATGTAAATGTTGGTGTCCGAATTATTCTTGGCTATTATTTTAAATGTTTTCCCCGAGTAATACTTTTTATCTAATTGTATTTCGGTTTCCTTAAATACAGGACTAGTGATTTGATATTTATTATCGCCTGGTGCAATAGGGTGTATCCCAATTGAAGCCAAAACATACCAAGCAGAAAGTTGCCCTACGTCTTCGTTACCACATAATCCGTACGCATCTGTACCATAAGCATTGCTGCAAATCTTTCGAGTGTATTTTTGCGTTAAATGTGGCACACCCGCTTCATTAAATAAAAACGGAACGTGATGAACCGGTTCGTTGGCATGGTTGTAATAGTTGTTCCAAAGGAAGTCGTCAGGAGTATTTTCGAAAAAAGAAATCAATTCATTTTTAAAAGCTTCCTGTCCGCCCATTAAAGTTTTCAATCCTTCAATATCATGCGGTACAAACCATCCTTGTTGGTACGGATTACTTTCGATACAGCCTTGACCGTGCACTGTTTTACCTTTCCATTCCATCCAAACTCCTGCACTGTCCTTGGCTCTAAACCAATGTACCTCATCGTTCCAGATGTTTTTGTAGTTCTCCCCTTTTTTTAAGTAGGTCGCTGCAATTGCCTCTTTACCCAAAGATTTTGCAAATGTTCCCAAAGCCCAGTCGGAATACGCATATTCTAATGTTTTTGAAATATGATTATTAAAATATCCTAATTCTCCATTTCCTGTATTGTCAACGGTATTTTTCGAATATTTGAAGGCTTTGTCTACATCGTAATTACGGATTCCTTTCTCGTATGCATCTACAATTACCGCAACCGCAGGATTACCCAGCATTACTCCAGAATACGAATTGAGCATTTCCCAGCGTGGTAAATATTCTCTTTTGCTTAACTCGGCAATTTGTAATAACGAATTGATCTCATCATTTACAAGCGTTGGATTGATGATGGTTTGCAAAGGAAATTGCGAACGAAAAACATCCCAACCGCTAAAAATTGTTCGATACGTAAAATCTTTAGTTTGATGTACTTTTTTATCAGCACCCATGTAGTTCCCATTTTGATCGGAGAATGTTCTAGGATCAATCATTGTATGGTACATCGAGGTATAAAAAATAGTTTTCTCCTTGTCTGTAGCTCCCGAAACTTTTACGTTTTTGATGGCATCACTCCAGCTATTACGAGCTTCTTTTCTTGTTTTGTCAAAATCCCAATGGTTGATATCGTGTTCCAAATTTTCTTTGGCACCTTCTAAATTCACAAAGGAGATTCCGCTTTTTACCAAAACAATTTCATTTTCTTTGGTTTCAAAATTGGTATAAAAACCCAGATGCTTGCCTTGCATTTCATTCTTACCTTTGAAAATTTCTGCATTTTCAACCGCTAATTGGTAATCATCTTGCCTGATGTACTTCATTTTTCTTGGCACGTCTGGTAAGGTCGCACTCCAAATTCCGTAATCTTTTAAGGGTTTGCTAAACTGGCAATAAAAATAAACCACATAGTCAGCATTTCCTTGTCCGGCTCCCCAACCACCACCTTCAGGAGGGCATTTCATCCAACCTTCTATCGTGTACTCATCAACTACTTTTATATATTGTTCGGTCGACGTTCCTCCTACTCTTCGAGACAAATCAATCTGAATTCTAGATTCCTTATTCTCCGGAAAAGTAAATCTGATAATTCCAGCACGCGTTGCCGATGTCAATTCTGCCTTCACTTTGTAATCATCCAAAGTCACTGCATAATAACCTGCTTGCGTTACCTCTGTATCATGAGAAAAGCGAGAACGGTAGCCACCTTCTGGATTTTCGGGAACCCCGCGATTGGTCTGTAATTTACCTATTGTAGGTGTTACTAGAAAGTTACCCAGATCACCGAACCATCCCACACCACTCATGTGCGTGAAACTAAAACCTTCTAATGTTGGGTGCTCATAAGAATATCCAGAGCCATTATCACCACCTGTAAAAGTATCGGGACTTAACTGTACCAATCCAAAAGGTGTAGCGGTTCCTGGAAATGTTTTACCAAAACCATGTGCATCTTTCGACTGCTTACCATACGAAATAGCACCAATGATTGGGTCAATATAATCTACTGGCTGTTTTTCTACTAGTGCCTCTTTTACTGTCTTGGTCGAAGAACAAGAAACTACTGCAAAAGCAAGAAGCGGAAAACAAAACTTATATATATTCTTTTCGATATGCATGCTTAGGTATTCTTTAATTTTAATATTAATCAACTGCAGCTTCTCCTGTATCTGCTGTTTTAAAAATATCAACAGCTACGTCATTGGATTGTGATGCACCAGATGTTGTTCTTCCGTTTTCGACGATATGTTTTAATTTAGCTGTCAATCGTTTTACTACTCTCGCATGTTTTTTGTACACATTGGTCGTTTCTTCTTCATCCTTCTTCATATTATAAAGCTGAATTTCCGGTAGATTTTCTTTTCTTGCTTTGTTGTCATTAGGACTACTCCAACCTCCTGAACCAGGTGTTAATTCTAATTTCCATTTTTTATTTCGAATAGAAAATTTCCCTTGAATCGAATGATGAACGACAAGATTATAGTCTGTTTTTGCTTTTTTGTTTTTTAGCATCGGTAGAATGCTATAAGAGTCAACTCCTGTTTTTTCTGAAATTGCAGCACCTGTAACCTCAGCCACTGTCGATAATAAACTAGTCTGACATATTAATTTATCGTTTACCGAGTTGGCTTCGATATTTCCTGTCCATCTTACTATAAACGGAATTCTATGACCTCCTTCCCAAATATCCGATTTTGATCCACGGAAGTTGGCACTAGGATAATGTCCAAATTCTTTTTCTAATTTACCTCCTTTGGCAACAGGAAATGAACAGCCGTTATCACTGGTAAAAAACACCAAAGTATTTTCATCTAATCCATTGTCTTTTAAAGCCTTTAAAACTTGACCTACGGCATCATCTGTTTCCATAACAAAATCGGCATAATCTCCCATTCCACTTTTACCTTTCCAATTTTCAGAAGGAACTACGGGACTATGAGGAGAATTTAATGCTAAATACATAAAAAATGGTGCCTCACTTTTTGCTTCTTTATTAATAAATTCTGTAGCGTTATCCGTTAATAATTTTAGCATTTTAACGGGTTCCATGTGGTCTACTACCCTGTCATTTTTTATAATTGTATTGATCGAAGCTGCATGATGAAAGCCGATATAAGAATCAAATCCACGTGTGATAGGACCATTTGGCACATGAGCACCAACAGGAATATCCAATACTTTTTTTCCCGCATATAGGTCATATTCTTTACCGCTTTCATCTAGGAAACTAAAACCCAAATGCCACTTTCCGATCGCTGCGGTTTTATACCCTACTTTTTTTAGCATAGATGGTACTGTTTCTAAATTTTCTGCTATTAGTGGAATCGCTTCGTCACCATTTAAAACACCTTCCTGCAAACGTGATCTCCAGGCGTAACGTCCTGTAAGCACTGCATAACGAGAGGGCGTACATACAGAAGAGGCCGAATGTGCGTCTGTAAATGTCATTCCTTCTTTTGCGAAAGCATCAATTTTAGGAGTCAAGATTTTTCCCCTTTCAGGATTTAATGCTTGTACATCTCCATATCCTAAATCGTCACAGATGATATAAATTATATTCGGTTTCTTTTGAGCTACTACGTTACTTGCAATCAGCAGGCATACTGCTATTATTTTTGAAATTTTCATACTTTTATTTTAGTCGTATTTCTGTTATCGTACTTAATAATTCTCCTTTTTCATTAAACAAACCTGCTTTTAATAATGTTTTAGGTGTTGTTTTAAAATCTCCCATATATTTAGTTCCCTCGGCCATTGTTGGGTCTTCGCCATTTAATGTATAGTAAATAGTGTAACCAACTGTTTCTGTTTTAAGAAAAACAATGGCTTCGTTATTTAATTGATCAATTGCAAACGCGGGATAAACGGTAAACATACTTTTGGAAAAATTCACCTTATCTCTTTCTAATCGAGCAAAATGATCAAATTCTAAGGCATCTTGAAAGCGTTCCCAATTTTTTACTTTTGGATTGCTCCATGAAACCTCAGCGCTTGCCAACGTTCTTGGGTACAACATGTATTCAAAGTGAGATTCGGTTGGGGTAAATTCTCCCCAAAGACTCACTTGATTCCCAATTACTCTTTTTGCTTCAGCTGCCGTTAACTCTGATGGCACTGGTTCGTGATTGTACACTACAGATAAAGGCAATACCGATAATGGTCCTTCTGGCTCCATAAACATTGGCCCTTGCACGCGACTGATGTACGAATGCAAATACGAAGTCATAATTGTTGGGTAGCCTTCGCGAGGTGCTTTTATTTCTGGAGTATGAATTCCTCTTCTCCATGCCATGATAGTAGCGCCTTTGACTCCATTACCGCTTAAAACTTCATCCCAGCCAATCATTACCTTCTTTTGAGCGGTAACTATTTTGTGCATTCTTTGAATGAAATAGCTTTGTAATTCCTCTTCGTCTTTCAAGTTATTGTCTTTCATCACTTTTTGGCAATGAGGGCATTTTTTCCAGTTACTCTTATTGCATTCGTCCCCACCAATATGGAAATATTTAGATGGAAATAAAGCAGCCACTTCTTTAATTACATCTTCTAAAAAAGCGTAGGTAGTTTCTTTACCAGCACACAATGCATTATCAGGTGCTTTACCTCCAACAGCTACTTCAAAATTGACTCCTTCAGGCACTTTGTCGTAGCAAAATAAATAGGGATAGGCTGCAATGAGAGCTTTGCTATGAGCAGGAACATCGATTTCTGGAATGATTTCGACATTTCGAACTTTCGCATAAGCAATTATTTCTTTTAAATCTTCTTGTGTATAAAAACCTCCAACAGTCTTCGGTTCTTCAGCAGTTGCCGCTTCTCTTGACCACCATGCAATTCCCGTTCTGCCGGCTCTCCATGCTCCCTTTTTGGTTAGATTCGGATATTTTTTAATTTCGATTCTCCAACCTTGGTCATCTGTTAAATGCAAATGGAACGTATTTATTTTATAAGAAGATATAACATCAATCTGTTTTAGTAAAAATTCTTTGGTTTGAAAATGACGAGAAACATCGGCCAAAACACCACGCCAATGAAATCTAGGATTATCAGTAATAATCATGCTCGGTATTGCGGTCTCCCCTTTGCTACCCATTGGAATGGCTTGACGCAAAGTCTGAAATCCATTGAACAAGCCCGCATAATCTGTCGCTTTTATTGTAATCTGTGATGGTTTTACTTCTAAAATATAACCTTCAGATTGGATTTTTTTATCTTTTACTATTTCAAAACTGATATAATTTGATTTACTACTCACGCGACCCGATTTTACATCAAGTTGCAACCCATTATCACTGCTCATTTTTGATGCAACGATGGGCTTTAAATCGGCATACATACTTTTTGAAATAAATACTTGAGTAGTATTACCAAGTTTAAAACCACCTGATTGCATTACTACAGATTCAGGTTGTGGTATAAACGTGTTTTTATATTCCTGTGCTTGACCACAAAAAGATATTAATACTGTAACTATAATGAATACTGTTTTCTTCATATTTATAAATTTTCGGCTATGATTCCAGCTACTTCTTTTCCTTGTGCCGTTTTTCCCTGATTATTATAATGTACATTAGCAGGAGCGATATGCCATTCGGCTGCATGAGGTTTAGTAAAACTGTACAAATCATTAATTAGTATCGAAGGATAACTGGCTATAACTTCTAAAGCAGCTTGGTTGTATATTTCGCTATCTCCTGCGATTCTTCCTTCGGCCCCTTCATCTGGAACTGCAGTTGTGGTGGCAAAAATTAATTTGGCTTTAGGAAATTCCTTTTTTAAGTAGTTACAAATCTCCACTAGATTTTTTTTGTATACTTCAATACTGCTTACTTGTTTGCCATTTTTAACATCTAATTTTTCGTCTTTTAGGTATTTTAAATCGTGCAGACCAACATTAAAATGAATCACATCCCAGGTGAAATCCCAACCTCCTTTTAAATTAGGTTCAAACATCGTTTGTTTTAACTGCTCCATTTTTGGGATGAACATATCACTGGAACCTCCGTTATTGAAAATTCTGAAAACATTTGCCTTGTCGGCTAATTCTTTCCTAACCGTATTGGTATATCCTATCGAAATAGAATCACCATATAAAAACACTTTTTTCAGCTTCGGATCTGGAGTGACATAAGCAAAAGCAGGTTCCTTATTAGCAAGCTTTTTCCACGCTTCTCTGCAAGCAGCCTCGTTGTACGAATTGCTAAAAACACGACTTGCACCGCAAGAAACTACTCCAATATATACAGAACCAGCACCTAAATATTTTACAAACTCTCTCCTTTTCATACTTCATTTATTATTATAAACTGACTGCAAAAGTGTTGAACGATTTTGCTTCTACAAGAACACTAATGATTTTACCATTGATATTCATGGCTAATTCTTGAGATCCACTAGCGTTATTGTAAGTCAAAATTGTTACCTCATTTTTGGCTTTGTTGTAAAAAACCAAAGTGTTATCTGTATCCCCTTCAGCCGCTAATTTCACAGAACCCGGCGCTACAAAAGCACTCAAATGTTTCATTAAATAAAATTCTGGGTTGTAACGAATCGCTTTAGTTTTGCTGTCTATGGAAATCATGGAGTTTTGTTTCCATCCCCATTGACTTTTTCCTGTTTCATCAAGTACCATATTCCAATACATATAAGAATTTGCTCCATTTTCAAAATAATGCTTCATTAATTCAAAAGTATGTTCTGCGGCTTTCCAATCATTCGAACCATCACCACATTCTGTTTCAGTCTGCATTAAGTCCATTTCTGGATATTTGGCATGGACATCTTTAATAGCTCCTTTACCAGCCCACTGAAACCCAACACCTGTGACATAACTTTTTGCATCTTTGTATCCCAAAACAGCATCCACTCTCTCTACTTGCGGACGCTCTACTGTACCCAACCAGATTTCGGTATTTGGATTGTCTTTCTTCATTTTCGGACCTAAATAATCAGCAATAAAAATTCCTAAATCCTCAGGTTTCCACACGCAAGAAGGAAAGTTTTGTGCAGAGTTAAACTCATTTTGAACGTGCACTGCACTTATCGGAATTCCTTCTTTTTCATACGCATTAACAAATTTTGAAAAATACAAAGCGTACGATTCTAAATACTTTGGTTCCATAATGAAGCGAGATACCAATTCTTCAGTAGAACTCCACTTTTCTGGCAGATCATTAAACTCTGGATTCGACTTACAAGCGTAATGCTTGCTGTACTTCATCCAAGAGGGTGGACACCATGGTGATGCCCAAATTTCAAGTTTTGGATTGATTTTTTGTGCTGCTTTAATATAAGGAACTAGACGTTTTTTATCTCTTTCGATAGAAAAATTAGCCATTTTAAAATCATCAGCTGTCTCATTATGGCTGTACCAGTCTACGGCGTAATCATTGGCGCCAATTGGCATTCTACAGATATTAAATTTTGACCCCGTTTCTAGGTTAAACAAATCATTTAGAATTTGATTTTTCTCTTCTGGCGTTACCATGTTGAGTGCATCCCAACCTAACTCATTAAAACATCCTCCAAAACCTGTAATTTGTTGTTCCTGTTTGTTGGAATCAACCGTAATAGAAAGGCTTGGTGCTTTATTGTTTGATGTTTTATTTACTTGTTTGGCTACCCAAACCTCTTTTTCAGTTGTACTTATCCACGTCACTTTTGGTTGTGTGGTACAAGCTGTAAAAACAAATAAAAATGCGATGGTAAAACTTTTAAAAATTGTCATTATCTGATTATTTTACATTTAAAATTCCTCTTAATCTAATGTCTTTTGATGAAGCGCCAATCATGATTCTAAAATCACCTGATTCGACCACCTTTTTCATGTCCTTGTCAAGCATCGACAAATCCTCAGGAGTTAACTCGAAAGTTACTTTTTGTGATTGACCTGCCTTTAAAGTGATGCGTTGAAATCCTTTTAATTCCTTGATTGGTCTGGCTACAGAAGCCAATACATCACGAATATAAAGTTGGATTACCTCGTCACCATTTACTTTTCCAACGTTTTTTACGTTGAAAGTCACCTTTATTGATTCGGTAGCATCGATTTTATTCTTACTGAATTTCATATCTGAATATTCAAAGGATGTATAACTTAATCCGTATCCAAAAGGAAATAAAGGTTGTCCAGTTAAATTATGGTAATTATCACCTCTACCTGTTGGTTTGTTGTTATAGTATAACGGACATTGAGCAGCATCTACTGGGAAAGTTATAGGTAATCTACCTGCTGGACTTTCGTCACCAAAAAGAATATCAGCAAAACCATTCCCCCCATTTTCACCTGAATACCAAGCCATAATGATTCCGTCTACATCGTTGATCCAATTGGCCATCGTAATAGCACTTCCTCCTACTAGTACCACAACAGTTGGTTTTCCTGTTTTGGCAACTGCTTTGATCAATTCTTCTTGATGACCAGGAAGCGATAATAAAGCACGATCTTGAAACTCACCTTCATGAATACCCGCCACAATTACTGCTACTTCACTATTTTGAGCTGCTGCAACTGCATCGGCAATTTGCTGTTCCCAGTCGTTGTGATGTGTTGCATCCCAAACCAATTTGAACTTAGCATTTCCAGCTGACTCAAAAAACTCAATTTTAATATCGTATTCTTTTCCTTCTTCGAATGTAAAGGCTTTCATAATCGTATTGTACGATTGCTTTTGCCAGTTGTCGATTAATAATTTACCATCAAGATACATGCGGTAACCGTCATTTCCTTCGATACCAACATTAAAGGTACCTGATTTTGGAGCTTTCAATTTCCCTGTCCATCTCGCCGAAAACCAGTCGTAAGGTAATTTTTCGTCTGGCGAAAAAAGTGTCCAACCAAATTGCAATTGCTTGTCAATACGTTCTACCGTTGGTTTTCCGCTTAATTTAATATTGTCAAAATAGTCTCCTTTTAATCCTTCTACTTTTTTCCCGTTTTGTATTGTCGACAAAAAAGAAGACGCAATCACTTTATAGTTTTCTTCTTTAAAAGAAACTCCAGGAGCATAGATTATATTTTCTTTTCCTATCTTATTCGAAACCCCGTCCAGCATCGAAACCACATTATTTCCAGGCCCGCTGTATCCGCCTAAACGAGCAGCTTTGGCGTCATAACCAATCAGCGCTATTTTCTTAACAGACTTCTTCAAAGGAAGAATTTGATTTTGATTTTTTAATAAAACCATTGATTTAGCTGCAGCTATTCTCGCTAGTTCACGGTGTGATTTGTGTCCGTTCCAAAGTGCTGCTTCTTTGGCGTCTACATACGGATTTTCGAACAACCCTAATTCAAACTTAATGGTCAAAATACGTCTTACCGCTTCGTCAATTGCATTGATATCTACCATTCCTTTTTCGAATGCTTCAAAAAATAAAGGATAGTGGTTGTAATTGGTTTGAAACATTACATCTAGCCCAGCTTCAATAGCGTCTTCGGTAGCTTCAGCATAATTTGCTGCTGTAAAATGCAAAACATTTGCGCCACCAACAGCACCCGCATCTGAAATTACAAAACCTTTAAAACCCCATTCCTCTTTCAGTTTTTTAGTAAGCAACCATTCGTTTGAAGTACAAGGTGTACCGTCTAATGAATTATACGACGTCATTACAGACCTTGCTCCTGCTTTTTGAAACACTGCTTTGAAGGCAGGAAAATAAACTTCTTCTAATAGACGTTCGTTATAATGAATTGGGTAGCTATCGCGACCTCCATCACCAACATTGGCAATAAAGTGTTTTGGAGAGGTTACTACTCCCTCTTTTTCAAATTCACTTATATAAGAAACCGCCATTTGAGATGTCAAATAAGGATCTTCACCATAGGTTTCTTCGGTTCTTCCCCAGCGTACATCACGAGCAATATTTAAAACTGGTGATAAAATTTGACGGATCCCTCTCGTTTTAGTTTCTTTTGTAATCGCTTTGGCTACATTGCTTACCAAATTGGTATCCCAAGTTGCCGCTAATGCAATCGCTTGCGGATAGGTAGTTGCACCATCACGCGCTAGACCGTGTAAAGCTTCGTTGAACGGAATTATTGGAATACCCAACGGTGTTTCTTCTAGAAAGTAGCGTTGCAATTCATTGATTTCTTCTGCCATTTTTTCTGCCGTACCGGTAGAACCATAGTCCATTATTTGTTCGGCGGCGTTATCATTTTTTCCTTTTGAAGATATCTGAAAACCAAAAATACCGTGTTTCAATTTGTCTTTACCAATACTTAAATCACCCGGAATCATAAACATTTGCCAGAATTTATCTTCTAGGCTCATGCGGCTCATTAAATCCTTTACCCGTTCTTGTACAGGTAATTTTGGGTTTTTGTATGGCGGCTCTTTTTTGTCTGTAAAACCTAGTGAGCTTACAATCAAAATTCCGATAAGACCACGTTGTAAAATGTTTTTCATGCTTTTTTGCTTCGTTTTATACAATTTAATTGAACTGATGTTGATTCTTTTTTAAATCGGTATCAAATTCAAGTATCATTTTTGTTAATTCCTTTACTTTCTTAGGGTTTGCTTCTGCGACATTTGTACTTTCTGATATATCATTTTTAAGATTATAAAGCGATACTTCGCCATCATGTATTCTTAATTTCCACTCTTTTAATCTAACGGCTTCTAATGTGGACTCTAAATAATAGTAAAACCCATCCTTGTTGTGCGGTGATTTTACTTTTTTACTTCCTTGTAAAAGTGACCATATATTTTTACCATCAATCTGTTTTTCAGGTAACTTTCCGTCTGTCAAATAGGCTATTGTTGGCAATAAATCTATTGTAGAAGCTACTTCAGTACTTACACTACTTGATTTTATTTTGCCTGTCCATTTTGCAATCATAGGTACTCTCATGCCGCCTTCCCAGGTTTCTGACTTGTGTCCTCTTAGTGGTAAAGCACTTCCTCCTTGTCCGTCATCTAACTTCCAAGGACCATTATCAGAAGTGAATATCACAAGCGTGTTATTGTCAAGATGAAGCGTTTCTAATGTTTTTAAAATTTCGCCTACACTCCAATCTATTTCCTCTACTGCATCACCATAAGCACCGCGGGCACTTTTCCCTTTAAAATTTGGAGAAGCCGCCAAAGGAACATGAGGCATCGTATGAGCGAGATACAAGAAAAATGGTTTTTCTTTATTTTGTTCTATAAATTTCAAAGCCTCTTGTGTATAGCGCTGTGTGATGGTAGATTGGTCTACAGGGTATTCAATTACTTCGTCTTGTTGCAGTAAGGGTACTCTTCTTCCTCTCCATTTAACTTCACGCAAACTATCCATCGTCATCCCTTCTCTAAGCAGGATAGCATCTGACACTTTGGATTTTGGATTTACAGACATGTCATTACTAAACGGAATTCCATAATAAGAATCAAATCCCTGCATCGTTGGCAAATACTGAGGTTCATCTCCTAGATGCCACTTACCTATACATGATGTTGCATAGTTTTTATCTTTTAGCATATCGGCAATCGTCCATTCTTGATTTGACAAACCTCCGGGTAAATTCGGCCAAAATACTTTGGGAACTCCCACTCTCGGAGGATATGACCCCGTCAATAATGCCGCTCTTGATGGCGAACATACTGAGGATGCAGCATAGAAATCGGTAAACATGATTCCGTCCTGCGCCATTTTGTCTAAGTTTGGTGTCTTAATCAAAGGGGAGCCAAATACTCCCACATCCTGATACCCCTGATCATCTGTAAAAATGATAATCACATTCGGTTGTGGTGCTTTAGTTTGTCCTTTTACAGCAAAACTGCAACACAATAAAGTGGTCAATGCGATCCCTATTACTCTTACACTTTGCATTTTTTATTTATTTTTTGTTTAATAATGCATCAAATTTGTACGTCTTTCCAGCCTGCGTATTAAATGTGATGCTGCTATCCTCATACTGCAATATGCATGGCATTCCTTTTTTCGAAAGTACTTCTACTTCAATTAATTTGCCATTTTCCCATTTGAATGCTAGTTCAAAACCACCTCTTGCTACGATTCCCGAAACACTACCTTTCGGTAAAGCTGTTGGTAATGCAGGTAACAATTCAATTTTATTTAACTGACTTTGAATAAACATTTCTAATATTCCAGAAGCACCACCAAAATTACCGTCAATTTGAAACGGTGGGTGTGCATCAAAAAGATTTGGATAAGATCCTCCAGCACCTTTACGCTCCTCATGTTCGGCAGGACTCAATAAAGCATTTAATAATTTGTAAGCTCTATCTCCATCTCTGAAACGTGACCAAAAATTAATTTTCCAGGCCAAACTCCAACCCGTTCCGTTATCCCCTCGATATTCTAAAGACTGTTTTGCTGCCTTCATTAATTCTGGAGTCTCTTCATAATTGATTTCGTAACCAGGATATACAGCCCATAAATGCGATACATGTCTGTGATGTGATGTTGGATCATCTACATCTTCCAACCACTCTTGCAATTGACCATGCTTTCCTATTTTGTTAGGAGCAATTTGTGGAATCATTCCTCTTAGTTTTTCAGCAAAAAGTTCGTCTGTATTTAAAATTTTAGAGGCATGAATAATATCTTTAAATAATGCTCTAATAATTTGATGGTCCATAGTTGGACCTGCAACAAGTCCTCCTATTTCTGGAGAATTTGATGGAGAGCTTATTAAATAACCAGTATTTGGATCTTTGTATAAAAATTCACTATAAAATAGTGCCGCTTCTTTCATCAAATGATAATGGTTTTCTAGAAACTTTTTGTCTTGAGTAAATAAATAATGTTCCCAAATATGAGAGCTCAACCATCCGGCACCACCTAACCAAATTCCGTGATGAGAGGCGTTTACTGGTGCGGCTCCCCTCCATATATCTACGTTATGATGTACCACCCAACCATCAGCATCATAATGTTCTTTTGCTACAATTTTACCTGTTTGAGACACCTCTTTTATAAAATCAAACAGCGGCTCGTTACATTCACTTAAATTATAAACTTCAACCGGCCAGTAATTCATTTCTAAATTAATGTTTGTTGTGTAGCTGCTGAACCATGGGGGTGTCAATTTATCATTCCAAATTCCTTGTAATGTTGCTGGCTTACTTCCTGGTCTACTACTCGAAATCGTCAAGTACCGAGCGTACTGCACATACAAGGCTACTAGTTGTGGGTCATTTGGATTCTTCCAAAAATCATAAATTCTTTTTTCTGTTGTGTTTGCTGATTTTCCGTTGTCACCTAAATCTAAAGTAAAGCGTTTGTACAAAGATTGATAATCGGTTATGTGCTTCTTTTTAACGTCAGCATAGGTAGCATTTCCGATATTTTCTAAGACAGTTTTAGTAATTTTTTCTGGAGTACCCGAAACATCTTTGTAATTGATAAAATTGGTAGCAGCTGATAAATAAATAGTTGCAGTAGATGCTTTGGTAATGTGTAATTTTCCATTAACGACTTTGAGTTTACCATTGGTGGTAATTTTTAAAGTAGCGATCCCTTTTAAAACGCCATCTTTTACTTTTACTTCTAAGGTTTGGGTATTACCAGAGGTGGTCACTCGTTTATCATCATGAACGGCATCAACCCATAAATTAAAATTTAATGCTTTGGATTTACTAGCGGTAAGATGCACAGCTATCGCTTTATCTGGAAAGCTAGAGAGGACCTCTCGTTTAAATGTAATGCCTTTTACTTTATAGGAAACGGTATGAATTGCATTTCCAAGGTCTAATGTTCTACTGTAGTCGGTAAAATTTTCATGTCCTTTAAAATCAAGGTAAATATCTCCAAAAGGTTGATAAGATACTTGCTTAATTGGATCACTCATAAATTCTTTTTGAGCTAATGTTTGCGCTTCCAGTTGTTTACCCGCAGTTAATAAAGCCCTTATTTGTGGTAAATACTTGCTTGCTCCTTTGTGAGAATAGTCATGAGGTGCACCCGCCCAAAGTGTCTCCTCATTAAATTGTATGTGTTCTTGTGCAACACCTCCAAAAATCATAGCACCAAGACTACCATTACCTATTGGCAAAGCTTCTGTCCATAACATTGCTGGTTTGTCATACGCTAGCTTAAAACTTTCTTGAGCCTGCATCGTACCTACGCAAAGGAGCCACAGTAAAATTATTTTTTTAATCATATTATTTTTTATTGTTGTATTTAGCTATGCTCTTACTTTTTACAAAATTTAAAATGTCGTCAAACTATAAACAGGATCAATTAATTGAATTATTTTCCCGAATTCACATCCTTCTCCCAAAAATTCATTTTTTCTGACATGTAGGATGTTTTTTCAGGATACTGCTTTGCAAGATTAGTAGTCTCGCCAATATCCTGTTTTAAATCAAACAGTAAAGGTTCTGCATCTTTTCCGTTTAAAATCATTTTCCAATTGTCTTTGCGCATGGCCTTTCTACCAATATACCCCCAAAACAGCTCGCGAGCAATTACGGGTTTGTTATTAAAAAGCTGGTTTTTAAAGCTGATTCCGTCAATATTTATTGGCTTAGCTGCTCCTGCTATGTCCATAATGGTTGGATACAAATCCATCGTTAGGTACACATCAGCATTCACCTGATTTTTTTTAATTTTACTTGGGTACCACGCTATCGCCGGTACACGATGACCGCCTTCAAACAAAGTAGATTTGTAACCTCTAAGTCCTCCATTCGAACCCACTTTTTCTATTCCGCCATTATCAGAACAAAAGAAAACGAAGGTATTTTTATCTAAATTTAATTTTTTTAAGGTTGCCATTACTTTTCCAACACCTTCATCCATGACTTCTACCATTTCTTTGTAAACCAAGTCTAACTCTTCCTGAGAAAGTTGTTTTTTTGACTGCGTTCCTTTATCGGTACTATCGCGTTCAGGTGCTGAAGTACGGCCTTGAAATGGACCATGAGGTGCTTCATGCGGAATGTACAATACAAAAGGTTCTTCTTTATGGCGGCTGATGAAATTTACCGCATGTTCTGTAATTAAATCTGTCGAATATCCTGTTTCTTTTTGCAATTTGACGCCTGTCCACCAGTCTTCATATCCTTCTTGATCGATGTGCGAATGATAATCTACATTTCCAGAAACGTAGCCAATGTATTCATCAAAACCTTGATTAATTGGATTGAATTTGGTTTGATACCCCACATGCCATTTTCCAAACATGCCCGTAACGTAACCAGCTTCTTTCATACTCTCGGCAAACGTTTTTTCTGATGGTTCTAGGCCAGCATCTCGATCATTTTTTGCAGTAATTACACCATCAATGCCTACACGTTGCTGGTACTTACCCGTCAACAATGCCGCTCGAGTAGGACTACATACCGACCCGTTTGAATGAAAGTCGGTAAATTTTATTCCTTCGCTTGCTAATTTATCAAGATTAGGCGTGTTGATTAATTTGCTACCATAAGATGATAAATCTCCATATCCCATATCATCAGCCATGATGATTATGATATTTGGTTTTTCTTGTTGTTGTGCATTACTGTTTACGGTAATGAAACCAACAAAAAAGCTCATTAAAATAATGGATCTTATTCTCATTCTTATAGATTGTTAGAATTATAGCGGACACTTAAAATTAATCATTCCAGTGAGCAGCAATAATTTCGTTGATTTCAGGATCGTCTTTATCTAAATCGCCAAGGTCTTTACGTTGCTTTAATAACTCCACTTTCATAGATTTAATAATATCCTTGTATTTTGGATCGTTGTATGCATTGTGTAATTCATTTGGATCCTCATTCAAATCATAAAAATCCCAAAATTTAGTTGGCTGTTCTGCTTTCGAATATTTATTTTCTTTTAAACCATTACCATAGAAAAATGCAATTTTGTATCGTTCACCACGAATTCCGAAATGCCCTGGTCTGTCTTTAGAATGTTCCCAGTAGCGGTAGTAACCGTATTTTCTCCAATCACTTGGTGTATTCCCTTTTAAGTTTTCACGAAAACTGTGACCCTGCATGTCTTTTGGATAAGGGATACCAGCATAATCTGCAAAAAGAGCAGAGAAATCTACATTCTCAACAATATCTTTGTTTCGGGCACCAGCTTTAATTTCTTTTGGGTAGCGAATAACAAAAGGCATGTGAATTGATTCTTCAAAAATAAGTCGTTTATCAAACCAACCGTGTTCTCCTAAGAAATAGCCTTGATCGGCAGTGTATACGACAATTGTATTTTCTGCAAGACCAGATTTGTCTAAGTAATCTAATAACCTACCAATATTGTCATCAATTGCAGCACCACATCGCATGAAGTCTTTAACGAATTTTTGGTATGTCTTCATACGTGCTTCATTTGCATTTAAACCCTCTACAGAAAATGGAAGTTCTGGATAGTTCATAAAATCTTTTCTCAATTCTGGATTAGCTGTAGCATCTAGATATCGTTTTTGCAACTCATCTATAGATTGTCCGTTAAAAGATCTACCTGTCACCTCTGGCCCATTATCATAAAAAGATGCTGGGACAGGGATATCAATATCTCTGTACAAATCTTTGTAGCGTTCTGGGTAATCATAAGGTTCATGTGTAGCTTTGAAGTGGCACATCGCTACGAAAGGTTTGGTTGTGTCTCTATTGTCAATCCAGTCAGTCGTCATGTCGGTGATGATGTCGGTGCTGTATCCTTTGTAAGGCTTACCACCTCCATAATAATCTTCCCAATTGTCTTTGGTTTTCATTATTGGATCCCAATATTCACCTTGACCTGGTAAAACGCAGTAATAATCAAAACCTGCCGGCTCTTGTTTTAAATGCCATTTCCCAATAATCGAAGTTTGGTATCCTCCCTTTTGCAATTCTTTTGCAATGTTGTTGTATGCTGGCGCTAATCCGTTACCTAGCGTAGTAACACCATTGATATGACTGTATTGTCCTGTAAGTATGGTCGCTCTACTAGGAGTACAAATAGAATTGGAAACCAAACAGTTTTCTAATAATGTACCTTCATTGGTAAGTCGTTGGATATTTTGATTTCGAACATAATCTTTTAATATGCCGCCATAAACACCCCAAGCTTGAGAAGTATGATCATCGGCCATGATGAACAAAATATTAGGTCTTTTGTCCTTTGCTACCACTTTCTTTTCTTCTACTTTGGCCTTGCAACCGGCACCAAGAATGATGACACCCATCATAAGTACTATAGAATAAATTGTTTTCCCTTTTTGCATTGTATATTGTATTAGTGCTTTCTTACTATTTTAAATAAAATAATCTGTAATTTTTATTTTTTATTTTTAAAATCATAATCCTCTGGATGATCAAAAAGGCCAAATTCCTTTTTAGTTAAATCAGCAGTATCTCCAGCTTCTTTTATCAATTTTTCTAATTCTACCATTAAATCTTTACGAATTACTTGGTATTTTTTGTCATCGGCTAAATTTTTAAGCTCCCATCTGTCTTTTACCACATTAAACAACTGATAAGTAAAGACATCGTGCTTAGCACTTACTATTAATTTATAATCCCCTTTACGTACAGCTCTGTGGCCACCTAAGTTATTTATACTTGGATTATACGCTTCGCCTGGCCAAGAATTATAAGAATACAACATACTCGTTCTAACTTCTTTCTTAGTTCCGTTAAGGACTGGAGTTAAATCTAGTGACTTAACTGATTTCGGTATATCAAGTCCTGTTAAACCGCATAATGTTGGAAAAATATCATGTAAGTAAACTAGGGCGTCATTTTTTTGATCTTTAGGAATATTTGGTCCACAAAAAATTAAGGGTACACTTACACTGTGCTCATAAACACTTTGTTTTCCTAGTAATCCATGTTGTCCTAACGCCAAACCATTGTCTCCACCAAAAACGATGATCGTATTGTCTGCTTGTCCTGAGGCTTCTAGAGCTTTGATGATTCGACCAATTTGATTATCTGTTGCAGTGATCATTGCATAATATTCTGCAATTTCATTTTTGATAGCGTCCTTAGTCCTTGGGAAAGGCAATAACATTTCGTCTCTAATGTGGTCATCAGCGATATCAAAAGGATGCTGTGGCATATAATTTTTAGGCAATTCAATATCTTTTGCAGCATACATTGCTTGATATTCTTTGGGAGGAGTACGCGGATCATGTGGTGCAGTAAAAGCAACATACATTAAAAAGGGTGCCTCTTCTTTATACTCGCTTAAGAAACTTACCGCTGCGTCTCCAAAAACTTCACTACTAAATTTTTCGTTGTCTGAATATTTTTCAGACCAACCTTGCTCAGGCTCATAATCTTGTACTTTTGTACCAAAATGAACTGTCATACCGCCAAGAAAAGCAGATTTTACATGAGTAAAACCACGCTCTAACCAATCGGTTCCATTGTGTTGTTTCCCCGTTGCGAATGTGGTGTATCCGTTGTGCTTGAAATATTCTGGGAAGGTCAAGAGATTACTTTTTCCTTGTTCTCCCTTTGGATAGGCAAATTGCGCATAGACATTTGAGTCGATTTGAAAATAAGGACGACCCGTCATTACCATGGCACGACTAGGCGAACAAACAGCAGCTGTGGTTGCACCCAAAATATAAGAGTTGGTAAACGAGGTTCCGTTATGAACCAGTTTGTCCATATTGGGAGTCTTTACATCATACTTATTCATTGCTCCTATAGTACCACCACGTTGATCATCTGTGAAGAGAAAAAGAATGTTTGGCTTTTTTGTTTTTTGCTGTGCATTGGTCTTACTGTTAAGAAATACAACACAAACTACAATCAGTACTGTTTTTAAATTAATACGCATTTTCTAGATTTTTATAAATTTTATTAAAATATCTTACGATTCGGTTTATTTTTCTTCATTTATCGTAGGCAATGGTGGCGCATCAACTACAGTTCCAAAAGGAATTTCTTCTTTGAACTCAACTCCACCAAATTTTTGTCTCAGCACTTTAACACCGTGAACAGGTCCATTCCATAAACTTACTAAGTTCCCTACTACACCTCTGTCTGGATTTATCTGAGCATAAATATGGGTGTACTGCTCAAAGAGGGCTAACATTTCGTTACAGATGGCTACATACTTAATTCTTTGTTCTTCAGACAATGGTTTTTTGGTATCAAACTGTGTCAATTCACGACCTTTTTCAAAAGCCTTGATGTACACAATGGTTGTGCGAATACGATTATCCAATAAAGATAAAACTTCGCGTCCGTATTTATTTTTTGTTTCTAAATTACATGCTTTTAATTGCACCAAAACATCTTCGTACGCCGTTCTTACTCTTTGCAGTTTTTCTACCGGATAAGCAGATAGTGAGCCTCCATTTTTCCATCGTCCTTTCCAGCAAAAACCAAATCCGCTAACATTTTTTATCGAAATTGAATCTGCTTCACTTAATTTTTCCATCGCTAATGCGAAATCATTTTGACTTACAATTCCATTCGCCTTTGCATACTCCTTGTAAAAATCTACCGGATTCACAGCACCGTATAAACTTGAAATAGCGGAGTATCTTGACGTGATTTTGTTCTCAGCAGTTCTCCAGTGGTTGTACAAAATAGCGTTTCCACGGTGATCGGTAGTGTTTTTTACCGATTGATCTACGATTCCTTTAATTCCAGAAATACCATTTTGTTGAATAAACATCATTCCGTCTAGCTCGATCCAAGAATACACCATTGTATTGTCCCAATCCTCAGTGTTTTTAATAATATCTGGAATATTATCATTCACATTTAAACTATGATGTTCAGATAGAATGGCAACCTCTGTATCGGGAGCAAACTTTCGAGCCAAATAATAAGCAGGAGTGGCGTATTCTGAAATTACAACATAAATCCCCAATTTTAAAGGAAAGCCTTTTGGGACAATGTTGTTTTCTTTTAAATAATTGATCGCTTTTATAGAGTGACCTACTTGTCCGTACACATAGGCAAGATCGGATTGCTTGTCAGCTACGGGTTTCATCACGATGCTGTCATTTAGCGATTCTTTACCAAAATGTTCTGTAATTATTTCTTTGGTTTTCTCTTTTGTTGTGCGAGGTCCCCATCCGCCCGATTCTTCAGTGATTAATTCTAATGCATCAATCATTGGATACTCTTTCATAATAGCTTTTGCCGTCTCTATTGTTTTGGCAACATCAGAAGTAGTTTCTCTTGGTTCGAAAGAATATTGAACAAACATTCCGGTTTTCTTCGCTTCTTTAATTACATTTTGCAACCATTCAATCGACTTCTGACTTCTAACTTCTTTATTTTCGAAAAAAGGTTCGATTTCGGGAATACAGAAATATTTTTTATTGTCTACAATTGCCTTTATGTCTCTTTGATCTGGAATTGCATATTCATCACCATAAAAGTAATGACCAGCATACTCAGTAGTATCTTTTCGAACTACTTCATACCATTGACCAGGATAACTATGAAAAGTGATGGCATTAAAACGCATTCTTGAAAGGTTGCGAATGTATTCCTGCGCCGCTTCCAAAGGCCAAGCTGAAATGTCCATTGGGAAATTGATGTGTTGTCTGATTCCTCTTTTTTTTATAGCTGGAATAATTTTGTCACTATAATTTTTCAATAGTTCCCAATCGAATTGTTTTGGTAAAACAGGACCTGTCATATCAAATAGATACCCTCCTTTTTCTAGAAAGGTGTATGCTGCATAAAGCACGTCTGATGGTGTTTTTCCAATCAACTCTACATTCAAAGTACCTTTACTTAATTTAGATTCTACAGCAAAAGCAGCTTCTTCAAAATTTGGCTTCAGTGTAAATTTGAATGCTATATGATTGATTTTACTTTTGTTAGCAGACCTTAAAGCTTCCTCATTTAAGAAAAAAGTTAGTTCTGTTTTAGCATACTCATATTGCGTTTGATTTTCGGTATTTGCAAATGATAATCTGGCTCCCTTCTTTAAGGTTGTTAGCGCCAGTAAAAATGGAAGTAATAATAAAATAACGGCTGCTTTTTTCATCTTAGCGATTTTAAAAATTTAATCTTCTGTAATTCTTACTGTTACTTGTCCCTTTTTAACATTTTACCTACTTCAATCAATATTTTAGCGGATTCTTTTGGTACATTTCCGTCACCGTCTGGGCCAACATTCAATAAGAAATTCCCACCTTTACCATTAATGTCTTTCAGTTTTTCATAAACAACCTCTGGAGTTTTCCACTCTTTGTCTTTGATTTTAAATCCCCAAGAATCGTTAAGTGTATAACAGGCTTCCCAATAATAATCTACTTTGTTATCCAAATGAAATTGCTCTGGCGTACCAAAATCCTTTTTAAATTTGTCTCTTTTCGATACACGGTTATTAATGATGATGTTCGGTTTTAATTCTCGAATGTACTGGTACAAATCATTTCCATCTTCTAGTGTCCACCATTCTGCCCAATCTGCATCAAACCAAATGATTTCAATATCATAATTCTCAATCAATTCTTTAATCTGGTTTTTCATGAAAGTGACATATTCTTCTTTACGACCGTCTTTCATGTGTGTTAACCCCCAAGCCAGTTTGTTTTCTTTTTCGTTAAAACCTGGCTCTTGTGCTGGATGATGCCAATCTGTAATACTGTAGTAAGTACCAAAGTGAAGTCCTTCTTTTCTACAAGCATCTGCCAATTCTTTCACCAAATCACGTCCTTTCATAGGCGAATTAGCAATATCAAAATCAGTATATTTTGAATCCCACAAAGCGAAACCTTCGTGGTGTTTTGTCGTAATTACCAGATATTTCATTCCTGCTTTTTTGGCAAGCTTTACAATCTTGGTAGCGTTAAAATCTTTTGGATTCCAGGTGTCTATTAATTTTGCATACTCTTCAGATGGAATGTCTTGATTCCCTTGAATCCATTCGGCATATCGTCCTTTATCATTTCCTTTATAAATACCACCAAGCTGGCTGTACAAACCAAAATGGACAAACATTCCATACTTAGCATCGTCAAACCATTGCATTCTTGCTTTAAAATCAGCTGGAGATTCTTCAAGATAATTAACCTTTTCTTGCGCATTAGTTGCGTTTGTAATTATTAAAAGAATCAGAATTATTAAATAACTGTTTTTCATCTGTGGTATTATTTATTGTAAATGATTATTAATTTTTTGCCTTCAAATAGTTGGATAAATTCTGAGAGTTAAGCGCATCACTATCGCCATATTTTGTTCTCATTGCTTCTAGTTGTTTGTGCATATCAGCTTTTACCTTTGCATACGATGGATCATCATAAACATTTGACATCTCTGACGGATCTTTTTCTAGATCGTATAATTCCCATTTTTCGATATCATAATAAAAATGAATCAATTTGTAACGATCTGTTCTCACACCGTAGTGGCGTTTTACATGATGTTCCCCCGGAAATTCGTAGTAGGTATAATAGATTGCATCTCTCCATTCGCTGCTTTCTCCACTAACTAATTTTCGAAAAGATTCTCCCTGAACCTCTTTTGGTATTTCAACTCCAGCGTAATCTAAAAATGATGGAGCAAAATCAATGTTCTGTACCATACCATCAACAACTGTTCCTGCTTTAATTTCTTTTGGATACTTCATCAAAATTGGTGTTCTAAAAGATTCTTCATACATGAACCTTTTATCAAACCATCCGTGCTCTCCCAAATAGAATCCTTGGTCTGACGTATAAACGACGATAGTATTTTCTTCTAATCCGTTTGCTTTTAAATAATCCAAAAGTTCTCCCACACCATCATCTACAGACTGAACTGTACGCAGGTAATCGTGCATATACCTGTTGAACTTCCATAAGGCTAATTCTTTTCCTTGTAGATTTTTTGCTTTAAAATCTGCAATAATCGGATCATAATAAGCATCCCAGGCTGCTTTTTGTTTTTTATCCATTCTATTGTACTGGTTCTGGAAACCGTTTCTGTGAGGTGTCTTAATAGTACCTTCTTTGTCTAGCATTTTTAAATCATAGACTACATCCATATCTTTAAAAATACTCATTTCTTGACCTGCAGCAGCTGGTCTTCCTTCATAGTCATCAAAGAAATTAGCTGGTGGGGTAAATGTTTTTTCTTCGAATAATTTAAAATATTTTTCTTCTGGCATCCACGTTCTGTGAGGTGCTTTTTGGTGGTATAGCAATAAAAAGGGTTTGTCTTTGGCTCTCTTATTGTTCAACCAATCCAAAGCAATATCAGTAGTTACAGTAGTTACATATCCTGGATACGTCTTTTTCACACCATTTTCTATAAATTCTGGACTGTAATACTCTCCTTGCCCGATTAGAACATTCGAATAATCAAATCCTTGTGGTAGTCCATCCAAGTGAATTTTCCCTACCAATGCCGTTTGGTAACCTGCTTTTTGTAATGACTTTGCAAAATTATCTTGGTTCCAGTCAAACGGACTCACGTTATCTACTTTACCATTAACAAAACTATGTTTCCCTGTAAGCATCGCTGCTCTACTGGGCGCACAAATAGAATTGGTAACAAAACCTTTCTTGAACAAAGCTCCTTCATTAGCAATTCTGTCAATATTTGGTGTAATATTCAAGCCGTGACCATAAGCACTTATTGCTTGGTATGCATGATCATCACTCATTATAAATACAATGTTTGGTCTGCTTGTCTTTTCTACTGTTTTTTTGGCTTTACAGCTGCTGAAAAGCACAATAGTCGCCAGAATAAAAATGGCAGTCATGTTGCTCTTCATCATCACTTTATTTTCAAATCGTGTTTTAACCATTTTTTGTAATTTAATATTGTTAGTATATGTGTGACAAAAGAGCCTATGAGACTCTAATGTTTTGTTTTTTATCGAAAATATTTTATAACGAAATAGTTACTGAAAAAACAATCAATTTTGATAGTATCGAATTTTAATCACTAGCATTAAGCGTAGTATCGATTGCATAACTTGCTGTACGTCTTAGTAAAACTATTGAACATACAAATTCATTCTATTCTTTATAAAGTAAAGAACAAAAAAACAGTACCTCAAATTAGTTCGACCAATGACGAATCTAACAAGGTGTTGGTTAAAAAATACTTTCTTTTTTAACTCTTACTATTTCCATAATGTTATCCTATTGCTAAGAATTTGAATTAAATTTCTATTAAAAGAGATCGAAAAAATTAATCTTCGTAGGTTATATAGGCTGAAACCAACCAGTGATTGGCTTTGTCTTTTTCTGATTGTGTTGCAGGGATGGTGATTTTCATATTATGCTTACCCGTCTTCAAATCTCCCAAGCTTATAGAATATGGTTTGACCATCGATCCTGGACACCAGTTGGATCTCGAAAGATCTGATGAAGCCAAACGTTCCTCAATTTCTTTTACTTTATAAGTGTTGGTCTCATAATCTCTGTACGAAGTTGAATCTTTTTTCAACCACACACCAGAGGTAGGACTAAAGCGTCTGAAAGAAGCACAGTCGTCACGCCAAGGAATTGTATCTAGTACCAACTTATTATCCAGATGAATACTATTTTTTATCTTGATAAATTCATCTCCTCCACTGTGCCCACCATGACCTGTGGTCGTATAATGTAATTTAGCATTTTTGAGATTTTTAGCTATTTCAAATACATAATCTAACGAACCGTTGGCAAAAAAGTCGGGTAAGCCCTGACCTTTCACATAGTTTACTGTATTTATAAGCGGAATGACTTTTGTGATTTTTGTAGGGCGATCAGAATATTTCAAACTAAGATCAATTTTATAACCTTCTTTCGTCCAAGTGTCAATCCATACTCCTATATAAAAAGTACTGGTCACCACACTAGCTAATTGTGAAATGTCTTGTTCCCAAACTACTTCATTTTCCCATTTAGGAATATAAACTGGTTTGCGATGTTTACCATCATCATTGCTGTAAAATCCAACTCCAAAAGGTGTCATAAATCGCAATAACTCTACAGCCGGTTTATAATCTTCTGTTGCCAAAATACCTTTATGTTTCTTGTCAACATTCGATTTGGGAGGAAATTCTTTTTCGCCTTTTGAAATAGCTATCATCGAAATTTTACTAGGATCTGTAACTATAAAACAAGATCCCGATTTGTCCCATCGATCTCCATTTGACTGTAATGATAATTTAATTAAAACATCGGTTCCTTTATTGTAACTTGGAACAGTAATTTTTTTCAAAACCAGTCTTCCTCCCTGAAGCCTAATTACGTCTGCATCTTGACCTGCATCTTCTTTACCAAAATTGATTAGCTGATTCTTAAAGACAACTTTTTCTAAAGCATTTTGTGCATTACCTTTCTGATTGACAACTAGTATTGCAAGTATTAGTAATATTTTTATTTTCATTTCAAATTAATTTTTAAATTGGATCCTTTTACTAAATCAGCGTGGTTGATGAAGTAACTGTTGTGTACTTTACTGTCTAGCTGAATATTATCTATAATTCCTTCTTCTTCCCCAGTTTTCTCGATAATCAACTCTTTTCCTTTGTAGTATTGTGAATCTAGCGCTATTGTTACTTTATCAAAAACTGGAGTCGTTATGCTGTATACAGGCTCTCCTGGTGAAATAGGATAAATTCCCATCATGCTGTAAATCAACCAAGCCGACATTGTCCCCGTATCATCATTCCCAGGAAGGCCCGCTGGTTTGTTTTGAAAATATTCTTTCACCAATTTCTGCACAGTTTTTTGTGCGCGCCATTCTTCTCCCCTTACATAATTAAACAAATAAGGATAGGCGATATCTGGCTCATTTGCCATATCAAATTGATTGGTATCAAATATTTTTTGTAGCTGTGCGCTAAAAGCTTTTTGTCCGCCCATTAATTTCATTAAACCTTTTATATCATGAGAAACCATAAAAGCATACTGCCAAGCATTCCCTTCGATAAAGCCTACACTCTTAGTGAAATTTGTACCCGCTAGTGGGTCAAATGGTTCATAAAAACTTCCATCATCATTACGAGGGTGTAAAAGATTTAATTTTTTATCGAATAGTGCTCTGTATGAAGTAGAACGTTTTAAAAAACGCTTATAATCTGTTTTTTTATTTAATTCTTTTGCAAGTAATGCAATAGAAAAGTCAGTAGCATTGTATTCCTGAGTGGTTGAAACCGAACCTTCTTGATGTGCTGTTAAATATCCTTTGTCGATATAATTATCAATACCAGGACGCAGAGGGTTATTTTTTCGCGTATCGGCACTCTTGACCATTGCAGTATATGCTTTTTCAATATCAAAATCTCGTATCCCTTTTAAATAAGTATCCGTTATTATTATTCCTGCAGGATCGCCAACCATAGTAGTGGTCTCAGTTGCATTTAATTCCCATTTGGGCAACCAACCGCTTTCGTCATAAATCGAAAGCATACTCTTGACCATATCTGACTGCTGTTTTGGGTAAACTAAAGACATAAGCGAATGCAAATTGCGATAGGTATCCCATAAAGAAAAAACCGTAAAACGCGTGTCTTTAGTGTTTAGTGTTTCTCTAGTCATCATTTTTGGGTAATCTCCATTGTAATCATTAAGCGTATTTGGGTGTAGTAACGTATGATATAAAGCAGTGTAAAATATTGTTTTATCATCTTGAGAACCACCTTCAACCTTAATCTTAGACAAATTGGTATCCCAATTTAAAGCGGTTTGTTGATGAATTTTTTCGAAAGATAAGTCGTGTGTTTCCTTTTCTAGATTCTCTCTAGCATTTTCAATACTCACATACGAAACTCCTACTTTGACCTCAACTTGTGTAGGTTGATCAAAGTCATACTTAAAGTAAGTACCAATACTGTCACCTATAACTTCTTTGCGATATTCCTCCATGATTCTTGTCTTACCATTGTAGGGCATCCACTGTGCTTCTTCCCCTTTGTAGGCTTTTGGAGTTTTCCAAACACCAAACGACTGGGCTGGCTTGCTAAATTTTGCGACAAAATAAATCGGGTATGCCTCTTCTGGTTTGTAATAGCAGAAAGAACCAACATTACGCATTCCTTCAATTTCTGTCGAAGAAACGATTTTTACTGCAGCTCCTTCTTCATTGGTTAAGCCCAAACCTAAATTCAATAAAACATTGGCCCTTCCTTTGGGGAAAGAATAGCGAGAAACACCCGTTCTAGTGGTGGCTGTTGTTTCTACTTTGACATTGTACTTTTTTAAAGTAGTACTGTAGTAACCCGCTTTTGCTACTTCATTGGTATAAGTACTACCATATTTTAAATGGTTTGTTTCTAACTCACCCGTGGTCGGCATTAATAAAATCACTCCCAAATCTGGACAACCTACTCCGCTCAAATTAACATGAGAGAAACCGGTTAAAAAATTGTTTTCACTAACGTAGGGGTTTGACAACCAGCGGCTGTCTTTCTCTAGTATATTTTGTTTTCCTGCAACATTAAAAGGAGATACACTTACCATTCCTCTTGGGGCAATAGCACCCGGATTTGTAGCTCCAAAATTTGAAGTTCCTATAAATGGATTCACATAATTGGCGAATTCTTGTGCTCGTGAAGTACTCACATACATAAGCACAGCAGAAATAATCAACTTTTTTATCATAAGAGAATGTATAAGTGTAGGTTTATAGATAAGACCTATTTTATTTATTTCCTCAAATTTAAACTTTACAAATTTTAATTTTGACACTCACCGGGTCGAATTTCATATAATAATGATATTCTTGCACGGCTTGTAAACCTTTTATCCTATTTACTTTTATTTTCTTTTTCGAAAACAAACTAGTAGTTCAGTTAATCAAAAGGGTTCTGAATTAATTTGTACAGTCTCAAATCATGGAACTATTTAAGTCTTACTAATTTTAGTTTCTTAGAACGTTTGCAGCAAACGGGTTTGATGCTAAAAAAAATGCTGCACCACAATCACTAATAGGAACTATGATGCAAGCATTTGTGTTTATTTGCCATTCGCCCCATAACAAGGCATTGTTTTTCAACGGTGAACATTTTAACTTTCGATTAAAATAAATCTTTATCCTATTGAAATCTGTCAAGCAAGTTTATTATTTTTTAGAAGCTTTTATAATTTCAAATTGCTCTTCTGTCATGCTATAATCATCAAAAAAGGCAACACCTTTTGCACCATTATCTTTTGCCATTTGAATTGCGTCTTTTAAATCGGCATTACTTAATTTTGGTGTATACAAACCTGTGTGCAATTCTGTAGCTCTACCTTCTAGATCGGTAACGCCTTGTTTTGTTGCGTAGCCAATCCAGTCTAATTCTTCATTATAAAAGTTATAATAGATCATTGGTAAAACCATGTCTATTTTCCATTTATCCCAACGTTGGCGCACCATATGGTCTGCCATTTCTGGATAAGGGAATACAGCAGCACTTAATTTCTTATTGTGTTTGTGTACAATATCATACGCTTCTCCTACCAAAGATTTGATTTCGTTAAGACGGAAATTCTTCCATTCGATATCAATCGCAGGATTTTCCATTTTACGTGGGTCTTTGTGATGCAATTTCATAAATTTTTCCACACTCGCATCAGAATAGTCAAAATCATAATCTGGTAATTCCTCTTCTTGTTTCAAATTGTATTTTGGTAACAATCCTATTGGCAAATATACATCTGGATAACGTATGTAATCTAAATGTACACTCGTTACACCATCCACTTTTGCCAATCCTTCTACCAGGCTTAAAATATGTTTTCTAGCCTCTGGATGACTTGGTGACAACCATTGGTAGTAACCTACATAAGGACGCTCGTCAAAACATGATTTTCCGCTTCTACTTACCATGTACCAATCTCTGTGTTTCAAAGCAATACTATCTCCAGGTCTGTTGGTGGTAAACATCCAAGCATGCACTTCAAGTCCTACTTTTTTGGCAATAGGCGCTACTCTTTGTAATAAAAGTGGATCTGCACCTGTATTGACTAGGATAGCATCAATACCATACTTTTTGAGTTTGGTAAAATGGGCCTCAAATTCTGCATCTGTCTTTTTATTCCCTACCGAGATCCAGTTCCAGTATTTAAAATTCTCAGTGGTTTGAGTGGTTGTTGATTCCACAACGCTACTACGTTTTGATGTAGTATTACATGCTGCTAAACTCAATAATAGGCTAAAAAAAGCTACTCTTAATTTCATAGTGGTATATTTTATTTTTTTAGTGGTATTTATTCTCTTCAATTAGTCAGTTAATGGAAACTAACTGTTTATTTTTTTGATATCAATTTTCCGTCTTCTTTTATAATCAGTAATTGATTGGTAAAGGGACTTCTCGCAGAGATATTAAAACCTGTAGCGTGAATCTCTAATTTTGGAACTATTACTTTTCCATCAACCATCAGTGCTGATTTTGTCAAACTATTGATTGAATTGTAATAGTTTCCAGATTTTTGATAAAATGCATTTTGAGTTCTATACAGTTTGTACATCTCCCATTTTAACTTTTCGTCTTGCGGAATTTTAAACTTATTTTCTGTCGAAGGAGCTTCGGACGAAAAGAATACATAACCCCATTTTTCTGGTTCGTGCATATTGATCACGCCCATAGGTGACCATACCCAATTGTACTCGTGAGCTAATTTGCCGTTAGCGTCTCTTTTTCGATCGTATTTTCCGTCAGTTATTTGATGATCCCAATTCACTCTTGAAAAATTCACTCTCCAGAATTTGTCTGCAGGAACATTTTTCTGAAAATATCCAGTTTTATAAACATCCCAAGGAATTGCAATTTCTAGCATCCAGCCTTCGTCAGTATCTGTAGGATTATTTATAGTACCATTTATTTTTACCGCAGATTGCAGACCATCGATATTCCAATCATTTAAAACGACATTTCCTGCTCTATATGGTTTTGAAATAAATAGATCCCAAGCTGTATTAAGGGCGTTGAGCTCCAGTTCATAATAATTGTGTGTATCATTATCTGGTTCTACAAAAACTTCAAAGTCATTATTGTAAAAAATAATGGTATCTCTTTTGGTTAAATTGGCCCAAACGTGAGGCTCTTCCATCTTTGCGAGGATATAATAGTATTTATCGTCCCATAACATTTTGATTTGAGTTTTGTATTTGGGTTTCTTAACCCCCTCAATATCTATAAATGGTTCTGTCCAAGCCACCTCGTTCCATGCTTGATCTGAATCTTCACCATCAACAATAATTTTTTGAGCTGTTTTATAAGCAGTATATGACTTCGGCACCACCTCTTTCGCAGTCTGCGCATTTGCAAAATAAGTAGTTGCTACCAGTAGTATCGCTATTTTTATTTTCGAAAAAATCATTTATTTTGGTTTTACAAACTATTATTTTTGGTAAACTCTAATACCTCACTTAACTTTCCAAATGCTAAAGCTACAACTGTATCTGCAGCACCATAATAGACAGCCAATTTATCTTCTTCGATATCGTGTAATGCGGCACATGGAAATACTACATTGGGCACATCACCCACTTGCTCGTAAAGTTCGGCAGGACCTAATAAATAAGGTTGTGTTCTGTATTTTACTTTATCAGGTTGATTTTCATCTAAGATTGCAGCTCCCATAGCATATCTAAAACCATTGCACGTATTAATAACACCGTGGTACAACATAAGCCAACCTTCTTTGGTAAGAATTGGGATTGGTCCTGCTCCTATTTTGGTACATTGCCAAGCACTGTCTACAAAATCTGTAGCTTTCATTACGCAACGGTGTTCTCCCCAGTACTTCATATCGGGGCTGTAACTTATGTATATATCTCCAAATGGCGTATGCCCATTATCACTTGGTCTGCTTAACATCGCAAATTTACCATTGATTTTTTGTGGAAATAAAACTCCATTTCTATTAAAAGGTAAGAAAGCATTTTCGCACTGAAAAAATTCTTTAAAGTCAAATGTATAACCGATTCCGATTGTTGGACCATTGTAACCATTACACCACGTTATCCAATAGCGATCTTCGATAAATACTACTCTAGGATCGTATTTATAGTCTGACTCAATCATCTCTGTATTACCTGCTTGCATAACAATAGGTTCGTGCTCAATATCCCAATCGATTCCGTTTTTACTGAAACCAGCAAAAATATTCATCTGAACTGATTTGTTATCGCATCTAAATACACCTGCGAAACCATCACCAAAAGGTACTACAGCACTATTGAAGATACTGTTTGAACTTGGTATTGCATATCTGTCAATAATAGGATTCTCTGAATAACGCCACATAACGTCATTGCAATTTTCTGGCTTCTCTTGCCATGGAATAGTTGTTGTTTTCATTATAAAACTTTGTATTTTAAACTTTAAATAATCAGTCCTTTTTTAAATTATCCTGATTGAAAATTTCAATCAAGATATTCGGTAATTTTATTTTTAATCAATGCATTACGTTTAGCAAATAGCTAAAGCTCTATTTTCGAAATTCTTAATTTTCAGTACCTTTTGAAATACCCCAATTTTTATTAGGCTTTGCTCCCATTTTAAAATGGAGTTCTCCACCTTTTAATATTGTTTGGTGAGAAATTGTCGTTTGATCAAAGACAACCCCATTCAGCGTAGCCGATTGTATATAGATATTTTCATTCGAAACCTCATCAGCAACTATAGAAAATGTTTTACCATTTGGTAGGTTAATAGTGGACTTATCAAATAGTGGACTGCCAATTTCATAAACCGTAGATGCTGGGTTTAAGGCATACAAACCGATTGAACTTAGCACATACCAAGCACTCATTTGACCACAATCTTCATTACCACTCAAACCATTTGGAGTTGTATTGTATTGTGTATCTAATATCTTCCTAACCCAATATTGCGTTCTCCAAGGTTGACCAGCATGATTAAAGAGATAAGCAATGTGGTGACTTGGCTCATTACCATGCGCATATTGACCTATTAATCCTGAAATATCTGGAGAAATATTATCTCCATTGATTATCGAACTTTCTGTGAAAAGTTGCTCTAGTTTATTAGTAAATTTATCATTGCCTCCATGAAGATTGATAAATTCTGTAACATTATGCGGTACAAACCAGCTATGTTGCCAAGCGTTACCCTCGGTATAATCGGTATGTTCTCTGTGGTTTGAATATTTAGGATCAAATGGTTCATGCCAAGAAACCCCATCTGCAGATTTACCTCGCATAAAGCCGGTTTTCGAATCAAATAAAAATTGATATGCTTTGGAACGCTTCAGGAAAAACTCATAATCATCGTCCTTACCCAAAGCTTTGGCCATTTGTGCCACACACCAATCATCATAAGCATATTCTAGTGTGATGGTTACCGACTCATCGTATAAATTGTAAGGCACGTAACCGTATTTATCGTAATAATCGAGTCCACGCTCTTTTTGCATCATAGTGGTCTTCATGGCTTGATATGCTTTTTCTGCATCAAAGCCTTTAATACCTTTAAGATATGCTTCTACAATTACAGGAATCGAATGATAACCAGTCATTGTATTGGTTTCGTTACCATAAAGTGTCCAAACAGGTAAACTCTTTTTTGTTTCGTAATAGGCCAACATGGTATTAGTAATATCTGAAACTTTGTCGGGTGCTATTAATGTCAACAGAGGATGCTCTGCTCTAAAAGTATCCCAAAGAGACAAAGTAGAATAAGCTGTATAATTTGCTGCCTTAACAATCTCATCATTTTCCTTCCTGAATTCTCCATTTTTATCACTGAAGGTTACAGGAGCTAGTTGTGCGTGATACATAGCAGTGTAGAAAATTGTTTTAAGAGAATCAACTGTAGTCTCAACTTTGATTTTTGATAATGCTTCGTTCCAAATCACTTCAGATTGCGCTTTTGTTGCTTCAAATTCAAAACCTTTTTCTTCCAAGTTTTCCTTAGCGTTTTTAACGCTTACCGATGAAAGAGCAACTTTTACTAAAACTTCATTTGAACTGCTTTGATCAAAAAACAGTTGTGCAGCCGTTTTTACAGCATTGCTATCAATGACTTTAACAACTTTTTTGTCTGCAACTAAATTATACCTTACAATTGGTTTTGAAAATTTTGCTACAAAAAATACTTTCTGATTTTTTGCCCAGCCTTTACTAAAACGGTGACCGCTAATAGTATAATCATCTTCAATTTTTATAGCTGTACTGGTTGCCTTGTCCCAGTTAATACCGAAACCTAAATTTACAACTACTGATTGTTGGTCTCCTTTTGTAAAAGTATATTTATGTAAAGCAGTACGTAATGAAGTTGTTAACGCTACATTTATCTTTGGATTTTCTAGAAAAACTTGATAGTAACCTGGCGAAGCTTTTTCGTTTGAATGGTGGTAAACTGATTTGTACGGAATAGAATCACGTGAACTTGGCATCGGTGTCAAGTCTACCTCTTTATTGGTTGGCATAAATAAAACATCTGCCAAATCTCCAATACCAGTACCGCTCAAACTAAGGTGGCTAAAACCAACTACAATAGAATCTGAGTAATGATAACCAGAGCACCAGTCCCATTTACTAATACCATTTACGGGACTTACCTGCAACATTCCAAACGGCACAGTTGCACCGGGATAGGTGTGACCATGTCCACCTGTACCAATAAAAGAATTTACATAATTTATCGAATTATGTTCGTTTATTTCATTTTTTCCGATACTTTTACCGAATCTGATACTTTTACTGCACCCTATTGCGAAAAAGACTAACAAAAATAGTAGTTTAAAATTCCTCATTTTTTGAAATTGCGTTTCAGTTTATAAAATTTCATAAATTAAACGATTATTAAAAATTATTTAGACGGATAACATATGAACACAGCTAAACATACAAAAAACAAATAACAACCTATAACAAAATGAATTTTAACTCCAAACAGGTATATTCTATATCCATAATTCATCATATTATATTTTGGTCCATCTACTTTTTATTTAATGTTTTCAAGTGGGGAAGCTACTTTGATGACTACGCTTACTCTTTTAAGACAAATTTATTTGGGTTCCCAATACACATGATTTTATGCTATTTTAATCTGTACTTTTTAATGCCCAAATTTGTATTTAAGAAGAAGTATTTATCGTACATAATATTGATTTTATCATCTATTTTCTTGATGGTCGTGATCAAATTTAACCTAACTTTTTACTTAGTAAACAGTAATGTATGGCCAGAAGGACCTGTCCCTACCAATAGGCTAACACTCAACTACACGATCGACATGATGATTGGTGAACTTTATGTAATCACTTTTGTTACTGCTATAAAAATCACTTTAGATTTCTTGAAAGAAACCAAGAGAGTTGCCGATTTGGAAAAAGTGCAACTAGAAACAGAATTGTTATTTTTAAAGACTCAAATTTCTCCGCATTTCTTCTTTAACACACTTAATAACATCTATTCTCTAGCAGTTGAAAATTCGAAAAAAACGCCCAAAATCATTTTAAAGCTATCCGAATTAATGCGCTATTTACTATATGATACAGCAAATAAAAAGCAGACGCTTGAAAACGAAATACTTTGTATTCAAAACTATATTGATTTGGAACGCATTCGGCACAATGACGAATTAGAAGTTGATATGGCAATTTCCGGCGATATTCAAGACAAAGAAATTGCACCAATTTTACTACTATCTTTTATCGAAAATGCCTTTAAACACGGGGCTCATAAGAATATCGGAAAAGTTAAAATTGATATTAGCTTAATAATTAGAAAAGAATTTCTTTACTTTAGAGTCTCTAACCCTATGCCTTTAAAAACGCAACATGCCGAACGCTTTAATCATTCAAGCGGAATTGGTTTGGAGAACGTTAAAAAACGATTGGCTCTGGGATATAAAAACAGTGATTACAAGCTTCTAATCAACAATGACGAGAATACATTTGTGGTAAAACTCAAAATTAAAGTGACTTAAATATTATTTGCAATTCATAAAAATTGATAAACAGTTAAAAGAAAATGAAAATACAATGTTTGATTATCGACGATGAACCATTAGCTATAAATGTCATCAAAAATTATTTGGAGCAAATTGAAGATTTTGAGTTAGTGAGTACCTTTGGTAACGCTATCGAGGGATTGAATTTCTTAAAAACAAACACTGTCGATGTAATTTTTGTAGACATTAATATGCCTGTTTTAGATGGTATCAATTTTATAAAAAGTTTAGAAACTCCACCACTTATTATTATCACCAGTGCTTACAAAGAATTTGCATTAGAAACTTACGAATTGGATGTACTAGATTATTTGGTAAAACCAATTGAGTTTCCTAGGTTCATGAAGGCTTTGAACAAAATCAATAGAAGACTAGAAAATAATAAGGTCGCCTACGTAAATACCGCGGAGAGACTTTATCTTTTTGTCAAAATTGATAAGAAGAAGATGAAAAAAATATTTTTGGATGAAATCTTAATTATTGAATCTTTAAAAGATTATCTAAAAATAAGTACTACTACCGGCAAATTTATTATCCATAGTACACTTCACGATTTTACCAATTTATTACCTACAAGAGATTTTATAAGAATTCATCGATCGTATACCGTTGCAATAGATAAAATTGACGCAGTAGAAGGAAATAGCATCGAGATTGAAGGCCTTCGATATGTAATTGGAAGATCGTATATCGATGAAGTGAAACAAAGAATTCTCAACGTTTAGATTGCTTTTATTCTAATCATAGCTTGCACACAAAACCTATAATTCGACAAGAAAACGAAACTTTTCAGCAAAACACAATTGCTATTAATAGATTATAAAATAGTACCTACTACTAATTGGCTACCATTCTGGTTCAGGATATTACCCTAAATTTTTTTATATCTACAACTACAAGTTGTTCGTCGAAATTTTAGTTCGAAAAAAATTGATTCGTCTATTTTTATTGTTACAAATAAAGCACTAATTGTGTGTTGTTAATTCCTATTTTCAAAGGATGAAATTCACGCATAAATGTAGACTTATCCTAATTTTAACCTAACTGAAATGATTTATTATTTTCGAAAAATAAAATTAATAACATTGTCACTTTCTCTTGCTGCCATAATGGTTTCTTGCGCAAAGAGAGACGTAAAAAGAGGCAATCTTTCTATCATTCCTTTACCGGTAGAAGTAATTGCAAGCAAAGGTTATTTTATACTTGATAAAAATACCACTATTAGCGTTGAGAATGCTGAGCAGCATCGAATAGCCTCAATTTTTTTCGGAAAATTCAAAACTACATCTGGTTGGATTCCTAAAATAGAAACAGCAAAGAAAGATGCTTCGATCATTTTTACTACAGATCAATCACTGGCTAATGAAGAGTATGTATTGGCCGTTGCTAAAAAATCAATTCAAATTAAATCAAATTCAGGTGCAGGGTTTTTCTATGCTTTGCAAAGTTTAGGGCAATTACTTCCCCCTCTTTACTATTCAAAAACAATACAATCCAATAAAACATGGTCAATTCCTGTAGCGACATTAAAAGACAAACCTGCATTTAAATGGCGAGGTTATATGCTAGATGTTTCCCGCCACTTTTTTGACAAGCAGCAGGTAAAAGATGTTATTGATTTTATGGCGGAAGTAAAGTTAAATCGCTTTCACTGGCATTTATCCGATGACAACGGATGGCGAATTGAAATAAAGAAATACCCTAAGCTAACCGAAATTGGCGCATGGAGATTGAATGAAAATGCAAAAGATGAATACACCTCAAACTGGTGGGGACGACCAACCCAAAAGGAAGGTGACATGGCGACTTATGGCGGTTACTACACACAGGAAGATATCAAAGAAATTGTTGCCTATGCAAAAGAACGCTACATAGAGGTTATTGCAGAGATAGACATTCCTGGTCATTCCTTGGCAGCTGTTGCATCCTATCCCGAAATATCTTGCGCCAAAGGTCCGTTCTACGTTGGTACAGGCGGTGTCAATAAAAACAATACATTGTGTCCTGGAAAAGAAGTGACATTTGAATTTGTAGAAGGTGTCCTTACCGAAGTAATGGATTTATTCCCCTTTGAGTACATACACATAGGTGGTGACGAATGCAACAAAGACGCATGGAAAGTAGATCCTGATTGTCAACAAAGAATGAAGGATGAAAACTTAGCCGACGAACACGAATTGCAAAGTTATTTTGTAAAAAGAGTAGAAAAAATGGTTAATGCTCGTCATAAGAAAATGATTGGCTGGGACGAAATACTAGAAGGTGGACTCGCTCCCAATGCTACTGTAATGTCATGGAGAGGCGAAAAAGGCGGAATAGCAGCTGCAAGAGAAAATCATGATGTGATAATGACGCCAGCTCGGTACTGTTATTTTGATCTAAAGCAAGGAGACGATGATTTAGAACCAAATTTAGGTTATGCTTACACTTTTTTGAAAGACACCTATAATTATAAAATTGTGTCTGATAGCTTAACAGCCCAGCAAGGAGAACATGTTTTGGGAATTCAAGGAAATTTATGGACCGAATCTATCACCAATTGGGGACAACTCACTTACATGACTTTCCCTAGATTGTATGCCGTTGCAGAAAATGGCTGGACGAAACAAAAATCAAAAGATTGGACTAGTTTTACAGATCGATTATTGACCCAATTTGAAAGACTGGACGAAAAAGGAGAGCGCTATGCAACCAGCGCCTACAATGTACGTATTGATCACAAAGCTACAACCAAAGGAACTATTGCTATCACATTAGGGACAGAGGTCGCTGATTTAGCTATTTATTACACAACAGATGGCAGCTTGCCTACATTGAACTCAAAAAAATATCTTACTCTATTTGAGATAGACAAAACGTTGACTCTGAAGGCAACATCATTCATAAATAACAGGCAAATAGGAAATATATCTGAACGATATTTCCCCGTGCACAAAGGATTTGGGGCTCAGGTAATTATCAATTCCAAAAACTACAATGGCAAATCGCTTGATGGCTTAGTAGACCTAAACTATGGAAAACTCAACCAAGGAGATAAAAACTGGAATGTATTTACTGGTGACCTAGATGTTGCTATAGTATTTCCTGATCTTACAGAAATAGAACAGCTAAAAATTACCAGTTTGAGATTTACAATATCAGGAAATTACGTGCCTGAAAATTATGAACTCTATGGCTCAAAAGACGGTCAAACTTTTGTAAAAATAACTGAAGTTGATTTAAAAGAGCAAAGTCATACTCAAGGCAGAAATAAAGTCGAAACTATTCTTAATTTTGAAAAGACTATTGTAAAGGCCATAAAGGTAAAAGCCAAAAGCGTAAATCCTATTCCAATAAGACATCATCAAGCCGGAAATGCTTCCAAAATAATGATCGACGAAATTGTAATATTTTAATTAAACAAAATTGAACCCATATGAAACAATTATTTTTATTAGTAACACTCTCCATTTTATGCAGTTGTAGTTCTAGCAAATACGAAACAATAAAAAATAGCGCCGCAGATTATCAAGTAATTCCAAAACCGACTAGTTTGACAATTCAAAACGGTCAATTTTTACTTACTGAAAACACAAAAATAATCGCTGCAGCTTCTTTGGAAAACGAAGCGAACTACCTATCTAATTTATTAACTGAAGTTTCTAATAAAGAAATCGCCTATACAAATGCTGGTTCAAAAAAAGGATCAATTACACTGCAAATCGATCCTACTATTGCAAATGAAGAAGGTTATACGCTAGTAGTTAAGTATGATGGTATTACTATTTCTGGTAAAACGGCAACTGGCGTTTTCTATGGTATTCAAACATTAAGTCAATTAATACCTGTAGATAAAACGCTCTCAAAACTAGCTATTCCTGCTACAATTATTGAAGATAGTCCCCGCTACGTATACCGCGGAATGCACCTGGATGTTGCTCGACATTTTTTCTCGACCGACTTTGTAAAAAAATACATTGATATTTTAGCGATGCATAAAATGAATACATTTCATTGGCACCTAACAGAAGATCAAGGATGGCGAATTGAAATTAAAAAGTATCCGAAACTTACTTCTATCGGTGCTAATAGGAAAGAAACAATTGTAGGCCACGGAAATACCTGGAATAAAGAGAATGTGCAATACGACGGAATTCCGTATGGTGGATTTTACACACAAGAAGAAGTAAAAGATATTGTAGCTTATGCAACGGAAAGACATATAACTATTATTCCAGAAATCGAACTACCAGGACACTCATTGGCTGCTGTTACTGCGTATCCTGAACTAGGAAATACGGGCGAGCAATATGAGGTTGGTACGAGATGGGGGGTGTTCCCAGAAATCTATTCACCAAGCGAACAAACTTTTACTTTTCTTGAAGATGTTTTGACAGAGGTGATGGCATTGTTCCCAAGTAAATTAATTCATATTGGTGGTGATGAAGCTCCTAAATCACAATGGGAGAACAGTAAACTTGCTCAAGAAGTTATAAAAAAAGAAGGATTAAAGGACGAACACGAATTACAGAGTTACTTCATCAGAAGAATAGAGAAATTTTTAAATTCTAAAGGTCGAAATATTATTGGCTGGGACGAAATTTTAGAAGGTGGACTAGCACCTAATGCTACAGTTATGTCATGGAGAGGAGAAAAAGGAGGAATCGAAGCTGCAAAAATGAAGCATGACGTGGTAATGACGCCTACTAAATATTGTTACTTTGATTTTTATCAAACAAGTAAAAAAGAAGATGAACCACTTGCAATTGGAGGTTTAACTACGGTTGAAGATGTTTATAGTTACGAGCCTACTCCAAAAGAACTAACTGCAGAAGAGGGTAAATATGTCTTGGGCGCACAAGGAAATGTATGGACAGAATATATGAGCACACCAGAACATGTTGAATACATGATCTTACCGCGATTAACCGCATTATCAGAAGTAATTTGGTCAAAAAAAGAAGATAAGAATTGGACTAATTTTCAGGAAAGACTGCAACATATCACTAAAATATATGATGCCAAAAATTACAATTATGCCAAGCATAGCCTAAAGTCTAAAGAAAAATAAAAGAATATCTTATAATAAATTTCCTGTTTTGAGTAGCAATCCAATACTACTTAAAACAGGATTTTTTATGACTATATGCGAGCATCATACATTATTTTAAATAGCTTATAAGACAGTATTTCCACTTCTCTTCAGGATCATTTAAAAAGAATGGTCAAAATACAAACTACTCAACTTACCATTATTTTATTCGAAAATGAGCTGATTATGCCCCTCTACTCTTTAGCTTTTATTTTCTCCATGTCTTTGGTAGAAACAAATGAAAATCGTCCAGTATTCTAGTATACAATTTGGATTAGCTTTATCTATTATAATTTTAGATATTCTATAATTTTTAGTACTTATAAAAACATATAGTAAAAAAAATGCTCAATATTTTTACATATTAAGCAACTTTATAAGTAAGTATTTTCAATTTTTTCGTCTTTTCATCGAAGTTCTTCAGTTGTTTGTCGAAACTAAAGCCAGAAACGATTCTAATCAATTAGTTTTATTTTATATTAAAAAAAGCTTAAATAATTGTGAATTTTAAGCCAACAACTAATAGTTAGGTAATTACCGCCAGAACTATTTCAAAATTAGAGCTTCTTCTTAACGTATTCAGAAGCAGTTTCTTCACCCCATAATTCAGGAACAACCATTGCATTTTTCCTTTATTTCAAAAAGAGACTAACCGTTAATTATAACTATTTATTTTAATTCAAAAACTAACATATGGCATAAAAAAACTAGCAAAGAATAACTTAATAAAACCAACATTCGAAAGAGTTTTTAAAACTCAAAAAAATAACCACATAAATCTATTTTTTATGAAGAATAAATTACACAATATTTTATTTCTCCCTAATAAGATAATCCTAACAGTACTACTACAAGGTACGCTGTTACTATCCTCCGCAAATGCTTCTGCCATTACGCCTACTGTAACGTCAGATAAAATAAATAATAAACTACAACAACGTCAAATTTCAGGAACTATAAACGATGTTAATGGACAACCTTTGCCTGGTGCTAATATTTTAGAAAAAGGAACAACAAATGCGGTTCAAGCTGATTTTGACGGGAATTTTACTATTCAATTATCAAGCAATCAAGCAACCCTTGAAATTTCATATATAGGATTTATCTCTAAAGACGTAAAAGTCAATAACAAAACTAAAATTAATGTCGTACTAGCTGAAAACATAAATGGGCTAAACGAAGTTATAGTTGTAGGTTACGGTACAGCCAAAAAGAAAGACATCACAGGCGCTGTAGAAAGAGTACAACTAGAAGACTCTCCTATTGCACTATCATCTAATACTAGTGTTTTACAAGCCATAAGAGGCGCAACTCCAGGTATCAATATTGGTGCACAGAATTCGGCAGGATCAACACCTTCTATACTGGTAAGAGGTCAAAATTCTATTAATGGAAATAATGATCCCTTAATTGTATTGGACGGAATTATATTTTTGGGTAGCATTAACGACATCAACCCTAGCGATATTGCGTCAATTGACATCTTAAAAGATGCTTCTGCTGCTGTTGTTTATGGTTCTAGAGCCGCAAATGGTGTCTTAATTATAAACACTAAAAAAGGAAAAACAGAAAAACCTGTTATCAATTACTCTACCTCTACCGGAGTAAATACTTGGCAGAATAAGCCAAATATGATGAACAGGGAGCGTTATTTGGAAAAATACGTTGCCCAGCAAAATCTTAACAGTGCCGATGATATTGTATGGGAAGAAGAATACAGAGGTATTTTGCAAGATGAAGGCGTAGATACAGACTGGATTGATTTAATTTCTAGAAGCGGTGAGATCCAAAAGCACAATCTATCGGTTTCAGGTAGATCTGAAAAATTCAACTACTATATGTCTGGTGGTTATGAAGAGCAAGAGGGGGTTATCGTTGGTGATCAATTTCAAAGGATTGCACTTAGAACCCGTTTACAAGCAGATATTACAGATTGGTTAGAATTAGGAGTTGATGGTTCCTTTACCAACAGTGATTTTTCTGGTGTAACTGCCAATGTTGGACTAGCGCAGCAAATTGCACCTATAGGTTATCCTTATCGATATGATGGTCAACCTACTAACACTGCTTCAAATACGTCTACAGATCTAGAACGTTTTCCTACAGCAAACAATGTTACCAACCCACTTTGGGGAACAGATGGGACAAAAGAAAATTTTGACAAAAGAAACTACTATCGTTTAGCAGCAAATGCTGTTGTAAAGATACCTTGGATCAAAGGGTTGAAGTACACTCTAAATTATACTTTGAGTCAACAAAACCGAAATGTAGATCAGTTTGAATATGAAAACTATTTTATAGCATTGCCGTCTGAAACACAGCCTTATTTCGATAGATACTCTCAGGAATCAGTTCAGGCAAACTTGTCACAAGCAAATGGAACGAACTTAAGATACACAGATAGAAATTATGTCATTGACAATATTATAAACTACAACAATAGTTTTGGTAATCACTCTATTGATGCAACGTTGGTGGCGACACGAGATTACAGAATAAACGACTTATCATCGGTTACAGGAACAAATTTTGCCGCTTTAGGTAATACAAGCTTAGGTGTAAAAGGTGTACCATTTGCAACGACGGTACGTAACGATTATGATTTAGTCGAAAGATCAAATGTGGGTTACCTCGCTCGATTGTCTTACGGTTACGACGATCGATATAATTTTACAGGATCGGTTAGAAGAGATGGTGCTTCTGTATTTGGAGCAGACAATCGATTTGGAACATTCTGGTCCCTTGGTGGTGCTTGGACTGTTTCTGAAGAGTCATTCCTTAAGGACAACGATATTTTGAGTTATTTAAAAATCAATGCATCTTATGGTTTGAATGGTAACCAAGGATTAGAACCTTACAAAACTTTGTCTGGCGTAAGTGCAGGACAACCTGGTAACATACGCTATGCATTTGGTGATAATCCTTCTGTAAGTCAATATGGAATATCTCAAGATGAAATTGGTAATACAGAATTGGGTTGGGAAGAAACTACCTCACTGAACTTCGGACTCCATGCTGCTTTTTTAAAGGATCGTATTTTCTTGGACGCTGATGTTTATTACTCTCAAACAAGAGATCAAATTTTTAATCGTTTGATTCCGTCAACTAGTGGTTTTTCTAGTATTCTAGCAAGTTTAGGTCAGGTTGATAACCGTGGAGTAGAATTATCATTACGTACTACAAATGTAGAAACTAAGAACTTTAATTGGTCATCTACCCTGACCTACTGGAATAACAGGAATAAAATTGTTTCCTTATACGGAGATGATATTGATGGTGATGGTGTTGAGGATGATGATATCTCCAATAGCTTGTTTATTGGTAAATCCTTGGGAGCGCAGTACGGATATGAATATATCGGTGTTGTTCAAGAAAGTGATACAGAATATATCGCGACTAATGGAGCTCAAGCTGGTGACCCAATGTTTAGAGATTTAGATGGTGAAGCTGGTATTACTGGTAATGATCGAAAAATTTTAGGATATAATGTTCCTAGATTCAGAATGGGATTCTCTAATACATTTACTTATAAAAACCTTAGTCTATACATGTTGCTAAATGGAACTTTTGGTGGTGGAAGTGAAAACTATTTTATTGGAGCCAATGCAAGAAGTAATTCTTACCAAAATAGATATGACTTTAATGACATAGAAAATGGTGACTGGTGGACACCAGAAAACCAAAGCACGACAAACTTACGTCCTGATTTTAATGACAGTCGTTATAGTGGTTACCAATCTAGAAGTTTTGTAAGGTTACAAAATGTAAACCTAACGTATAAGTTTGGCAAAGATGTTTTAGAACGCTTTAATATCGGTATTCGTTCATTAAGCATTTATGCTAGTGCTGATAATCCAGTTGTTTTTACTAACTGGTTTGGTGGTGGAGATCCAGAAAAAGGAATCGCTGCATTGAACGGAACTCTACCGGTAATGAGTTCTTATACTTTTGGAATCAATATTAGTTTCTAATCTTAAAAAAACATTATGAAAATAAATTATATAAAAAAAATAGTACTACTATCCGTAGTTTCATTGACTACCAGTTGTAGCGATGCAGACTTTTTAGAAGCTACCCCACAGACTTTTTTAACAGTTGACAACGTTTTTTCTACAGGTACTCAAGTTGATCAATTATTAATAACAATGTACCAACAAGATCGTGCTTTACGCTCTGATGTAAATAACAATCAAGGTCGAGTAATGCATGGGCAAGGTACAGATGTTTTAACTGTACCTACATTTCGCCAGAATACCAATTTTAGCGATTACAACTCTACTATTACACCGCGAGCGGGTAGATTAAACAATATATATTCGGAATTGTATCAAATGATTGCACGTGCAAATCTTGCGATCTCATTAACAGAAAATTCAGCTATCTCATTTGAATCTGAAACATCACGTAAGTATATTGCAGCACAAGCAAAATTTTTTAGAGCAAAAGCACACGGGCAAGCGGCACAACTTTTTGGAAGAGTAGCCATTGTAGATGAGCCAACTACCACTGTTCGTTTTGATTACAAACAATCTGAAAGAGCCGAAATCTACCAATTTGCAATAGATGATTTAGAATCGATACTTGATGATTTACCCGAAACAACTACACAATCAGGACGTATTGTGAGAGGTGCTGCGCAACATTATTTAAGTGAGTTTTATTTGGGTGTAGGTATCGAAAATAACGATGATGCCGCTTATGATCAAGCTATAAAATATGCCTCTCAGGTTATTGATGGAGGTATCTACAAATTAATGACAAACCGTTTTGGCTCACGAGCTACAGAAGCAGGTAAGAATGTTTGGTGGGATTTATTTCGATTAGACAATCAAAATTATGTTGATGGAAACACCGAAAGTATTTGGACACACCAATTTGACTATGAAGCTTATAAAGCAGGAGATGGAACAGCGAGATTACGTTATCCTTATTTTTTCATGCCTGTTTTGAGAGCAGTTGATGGAGTTATTGGCGAGCTAGAAGATGTAGGTGGTAGAGGTGTCGCTTACCTAAGACCAACAGCATTGACAGAAACTATTATTTGGGATCCTAGTATTTCTGCTGGTGATATGAGAAATGACGAAAGCAACATTCGTAGAACTGTTTATTACAATGACCCTACAGATCCAAGATTTGGTCAAGTAGTTCCCCAATCTACTTTGGATGCTGGAAATGTAGGACTAGCAGATGGTGCTTATTTTCCAATATTTGAAAAACTAACGACCGATCAATTTCAAGGTTTAAGTGATGGAGAACGTAGAGAGGACATCTGGAGAGATCGTTATGTGATCCGATTACCCGAAACGATTCTTTTAAGAGCGGAAGCGCATTTGCGTAAAGGTGAAAATCAAATGGCTGCAGACGATATTAATATTATTCGAAACAGAGCCAACTGTTCTATATTAGCAACATCTGGAACTGTAGATCTAGATTACATATTAGACGAAAGAGCAAGAGAGTTATTTGTTGAAGAATCAAGATGGAATACACTTTTGCGAATGGGAGGTACAATTGCTTCAGACCGTATAAAGAAATATGCTCGATATGATTATCAAAAAAACAGTTTGACCTTCGACTTTAATGCTTTTCCAATTCCGCAAACAGTAATTGACAGAAACAAAGATGTAGTTTGGGAACAAAATCCAGGATGGGTAGGAAGATAAATCCCTATTTATTATTGCTATCGAAATAGCAGTTAAAAAATCATTATTAAAGCAGCTAGTAAATTATTTACTAGCTGCTTTTTTTTGTTTTAAGGTCACTAATTTATATTATCGCGTATGTAATATTTTTCTTATTCTTGATGATAATAAGTAGGCGAAATTTTTTAAAAGCAAATTTAACATAATTCAAAAATAGTTCTTGCAGATTCAGTCTATGCAGGCATTAATAATGAATCGTCAACTAAATTTAAAATCTAAAGAATTATATCTATGTATTTAAGATTTAAATTAGGTACTGAATACTTATTTGATACAAACACTGCAAAAAATACACAAAAGTATTGCTTTATTAATTGTTTATCGATGACCAGAAGTTATTTGTCGAAATTATTAATTTACTTCAAGCTTAATTCATAAGTTTATTTTTTAAATTAAATGTTAAATAGCGTATAAATTAAAGTTAAATTGATAGTAGTGTATTTAAATATATTTACGAGTTTTCAAAATACTTTAACAAATTATACCTCAAATATTAGATAGCATTTTAAGTTTAAGATTTACATTTCCAAAAACAGTTTTAAAATGAACATTAACGAAACAAATATTATATGATATAAAATAACTAAAAAAAATCGTATATAGTTGAGTAAAAGTATCAACTACAAAAAAGAGAAACAACTTTTAATATCCAAGTTAATAATAGTAACTATTATGAAAATTAAACTAAACAATTCTTTATTTTGCCCCAGCAAAAGGTTTCAAATTACCTTATTAAATTCTGTTGTTTTGTTATGCGTCACAAACATTTTTGCTTTCCCCACTTACATCAATAACAATTCTTTTGCAATTGAAACCCCAGCGCAACAAAAAATCACTATTAAAGGAGTACTCAAAGATTCTAAGGGATTGACATTACCAGGCGCAAACATTCTTGAAAAAGGAACTTCAAATGTAGTTCAAACTAATTTTGACGGAGAATTTACAATTAATGTGTCCAGCCAGAAAGCAGTATTGGTAATTTCTTATATGGGTTTTAAAACCAAAGAAGTTGCAGTAAATAATCAAACCAATTTTAACGTTGCTTTAGTCGAAGATTCTTCAAAAGAACTTAATGAAGTGGTAATTGTTGGTTATGGTACTAGAAAGAAAACTACTGTTACCTCTGCTGTTTCTCAAATTGGAGCAGAAACCTTTGAAAACCGTGCAATTGCCAATGTAACGCAAGGTTTACAGGGAGCTATAGGGAATCTTGAAATCTCCAACTCAGCAAATGGTGGGGAACCAGGAGCAGAACAAAACATCAACATACGTGGACTTGTTACTAGTGGAGGTACTGGTACAATATCGTCGTCGGAACCATTGATACTTATTGATGGCGCTGTAATGAGCATTAGCGCAATCAATCCCGAGGATATAGAAACAGTAACTGTATTAAAAGATGCTGCATCTGCTGCTATCTATGGATCTAGAGCTGCTGGTGGAGCCATAATCATTACAACCAAAAGTGGTAAAAATATGAAAGGCGGTATGAAAGTATCGTTTACAACTAATACCTCATTCGCACAACCAACTAAATGGCCAGATCAAGCTAGCGCTATCGACTTTGCATACACTATGAATGATGCGGCAGCGAATAACTTATCTGGTAATAATTTTTATTACACAGAACAAGAATTAGAGTACATCAGACAAAACATGGCCAATCCAGGAAGTGCGCCAACATTAGTCCCGACAGCAGACAATCTTTCATGGGATCAATCAAATTTCGGCTTAGGAGCTACTGGATCAACAGATTGGAAAAAATTTCTTTTTAGTAGTTGGGCACAAAGGTCTAAACATGATTTGAATTTTAGAGGTGGTGATGAAAAATTAAATTACTATATTTCAGCAGGTACATATACTGAAGATGGTTTATTGTCTGTCACAGAAAACACATATAGCAGGTATAATTTGGATGCAAAATTAGCAGCAAAACCAAACAAATGGTTATCGTTTGAACTTTTAACCAAATTAAGCAAAAGTACATATGAATATCCATGGGATGCTACTTATGGAAGAGGAAGAGTTTTTGATTTATTATCAAAACTTAAACCTACATTACCCACAGTGGATCCTTACTTTGGTGAACCTCTAGTTCAAGCTGCTTACCCATCATGGGACTACAACAGAGAATCAAATGTAAAAAATCAACTATCTTTACTACCAAGAATTACTTTGGAGCCTGTAAAAGATTGGTTAATTAATTTACAATATAATTATATTCGAAATAACAATCAACAGATATTCACTTCCGCCGAACAGTTATGGACATTGCCTAATGGTACTACAGGTACCGTAATATCAAGGGCACAATCATTAATTAGTCCAAGCTTAGATACAAATGAATATTTTTCTCCCAATCTATATACCACGTACACAAAATCTGTCAAAGGACACAATTTTGATATTACTGCAGGTTATCAAAGTGAAGAATACAATCTCTACAATCTAAGTGGAAGTGCTTATAATGTACTCACAGACAACGTTCAATCGGTATCCACTGCTGTTGGTACCAATGGTGTCAAAACTTTTGATGACGAAATTTCGCATTGGGCAACCGAAAGTATTTTTGGACGATTTGGTTATAATTACAAAGAAAAATATATTGCACGAGTAACCTACCGTAGAGATGGTTCATCAAAATTTGAACCTGGTAATGAATGGGCAGGTTTCCCTTCATTTGAAGTTGGTTACAATGTTGCTAAAGAAGATTTCTGGCCAGTTAAGGACATCAGCATGTTTAAACTTCGTGCTACTAAAGGTTCGCTTGGAAACCAAAATGTTGGAAACTACCTATATGTACCTACAATTCCAATTACTCAAGGTACTTACCTATTTAACGGTTCTAGACAATATTATGCTAATACGCCAGATCTTACAAGTATCAATCTTACTTGGGAAACAGTAAACACAAAAGATGTCGGGATTGATATTTTGGCATTGCGCAATAGATTAGGGTTTACATTTGACTGGTATCGTAGTGACACCAATAATATGGCTTCAACTGGACAAGATTTACCATCTGTATTGGGAACAAGTGAACCACTTGTAAATGCTGGTTCTACTCGTACACAAGGATGGGAAGCGGAGTTGACTTGGAAACACTCAATAGGTGAATTCAATTACAACATTAGAGCTGTACTTTCAGATTACAAACAAACCGTATTAGATTTTCCTAATGCTGCCGGAACCGTTTCTGGATATTATTCCGGAAAAGATTTAGGAGAAGTTTGGGGTTTAACATGGGAAGGATGGTTTCAAACTGCTGAAGAAGCAACTACTCGAAATGCACTTATCAATCAAACATGGATTCAAGGTACTGCAGCCAATAATTTTGGTGTGGGAGATGCAAAATATGCCGATTTAAATGGTGATGGTGTCATCAACCAAGGAACTAATACACTTGGAGATACGGGAGATTTTAAAGTGATTGCAAATACTACACCTCGATACCAATATGGTCTTACACTTGGAGCAAATTGGAGAGGAATTGATTTTAGCATGTTTATTCAAGGTGTTGGTAAGAAAGATGTGGCAATCAATACTACTAGTCAGTTCTTGGGACCTGCACAAGGACCATTACATGCCAACGTTTTGGCAGAACATTTAGATTATTTTAGACCAGAAGACACTACAAGTCCACTAGGACCAAATACAGATGCTTATTTTGCAAAACCTTACGCAACAGCTACTGGAAGAAACAATAGAAACTACCGTTTTAACACAGATCATTTCATTCAAAATGGCGCTTACACCAGACTGAAAAATGTGCAAATAGGTTTTACCATCCCAAAAGATATCACTGATAAATTGAAAATTGACAGAATTAGAATCTATCTTACTGGAGAAAATCTATTAACAATCTCACACGTTCTATTTTACGATCCTGAAACAATCAAAGGTGAGTTTAGTAGTGCTTCCTCTTATCCTCTGTCAAGAGTTATTTCAACTGGATTAAATCTATCATTCTAAATTTAATAAAATAAGAATCATGAAAAAAGTAATTTATTTAATAGCAATATTCTCCCCTTTCTTGTTTGGATCTTGCAACGATGATTTTCTTGAAAGAGCACCTCTGGATGAAATCTCTGAACCGGAATTCTGGCTAACAACCGGCGACTTAGAATTGTATGCGACCGCTTTTTACCAAGATTTACCAGGTTGGCAAGGAGTAAGTGTTGGAAGCTCACCTTCACCTGATAATGGTACCGATCTGTCTATGGGAACAACAGGAGGAGGAAGATTGTATGGTACGGGGAGTATTCCTACTGTAGCAACGACCGCTCTTTGGGGGTGGACAAAAGTTCGAAAAGCCAATTATTTCATCTCAAACGTTTCAAAAGTAACAGGTACTCAAACAGATATTAATCAGTATACGGGTGAAGCCTATTTCTTTAGAGCTTACTATTATTTTGATCTTCTGCAAAAATACGGTGACTTACCAATCTACAAGGAATACTTTGGTAGCTTGGATACAGATGAATTGTACAAGGCTAGGGATCCAAGAAATGAAGTAGCAGATTTTATTCTTGCCGATCTTGATTTAGCCATCTCTTTACTAAAGGCAAAATCAGCGCTTACTACACCTCGTATCAATAAGGAAGCAGCTCAATTGCTTAAAGCTACAGTTGCACTTTATGAAGGTACTTGGGAAAAATACCATGCAGGGACGGCATTTGGAGTTACTGGATCAACAGGTACTACATACTTACAACAGGCTGCTGATGCTAGTAGCGCTTTAATTGCCGGAAACACGAGAAGTTTAAGTGCTAGTTATGGTGATTTATTTAATCAAACAACATTAGCCACCAACACAGAGATTATCCTTTGGAGACAATATGATTTTCTTGGTTTAGGAAGTAGTTTTGGTAATGCGCTTCAACTTTCTTGGCCAAATGCAAGTTCGTATACACGGTTTGCAATGCGCAGTTACCTATGTACAGATGGTCAGCCTATTTCAACAAGCCCTTTATACCAAGGAGACTTATCACTTACTAAGATAGAAACTAATCGTGATCCTCGACTAGCAGCTACTGTGATGGTTCCTGGTGATATCGTTACCATTGCAGCAAACGGTACCATAACCTATTTTGTAAAGCCAACAATTACAGGGACATATGCCAGTGTAGGTGGTTATGAATCTCAAAAATACAGAAGACCGCAAGTTGATGTTACAACCGGCTCACAGTCTAGAGATGTATCAAAAATAATCATGCGATATGCTGAAGCTTTACTTATTTATGCTGAAGCAAAAGCCGAATTAGGTACTATCACCCAATCAGATTTAGATATTTCGATCAATAAATTAAGAGCTAGAGTAGGAATGCCAAGCATGAACTTGGCAAGTATCACTAACGATGTTAACTGGCCACAATACGGCTATACTCTTACTCCTATACTTCAAGAAATAAGAAGAGAGCGTACTGTAGAGTTAATGAATGAAGGCTTTAGGCTTGATGATCTTATGCGTTGGGCGGCACATAGTCTACTTATAGGCCAAAATGTAAAAGGAGCTTATTACGAAACGGGTTGGACGACTGGTCAAAATAAAGATACCGATAATTACCTTGACCCCTATCAAAAAAGTTACCCAGGAGGTTTTGACTTTAATCCAGACAGAGATTATTTATTAGCAATCCCATCAACAGAATTAATACTTAATACCAATCTTACACAAAATCCTGGTTGGTAAAAAATTAACAAACCTATTTACAAAAATGAGTCCGATCTCGTATCGGACTCATTTTTTTTTATTCCAAACTGTCAAAATAGCGTAGCTTCCAGCATCAGTAGATGCTATAATATAGTTCAACATTCTTTATACCAAAAATAAAGATAGAATTTAATTATACTCAAAATAATCATACAAACTCAGTATTTTATTATTCTTTATCGAACAGTAGCCGTTATTAGTCGAAAATCTTGACAATTTTGCATATAAAATCTTTAAGTTTATTTTAAATTTAAAATTGCGTTAAATAGAAGTGAAATTTTCGCCAAAGAAACAATAAGGTTTATTGCTATTATTGCCAATAGAAATTTCGTTTCTTAATTTATTTTTCGAATAACTAAAAAAAGATAACAAGCACTACAATTGAAAAATTATTAACTATAAAAAGTACAGATTATAAATGAAAACTATAAAACAAGCTGATAACTGTTTAGCAGACTACATTATTAAAGATATTATGAAATACACTCAAACAAGCTATTAAAACTATTTTTATGAAAATCAAGCAAAATACCACATCACTACCATTTGATAAGAGGCTCCCTATAGCGCTATTGAATACTTTTGTTTTCTTATGTTTTACAAATGCCTTTGGTTTACCAACAGACATTATTGAGAACAAAAACACTGTTGCCTATGTTGGTGTACAACAATTACGAGTGAGCGGAGTAATTAAAGACTCAAAAGGGTTGACTTTACCAGGTGCGAATATTATTGAAAAAGGAACAACCAATGGCGTACAAACAGATATTGATGGAAAATTTACAATCAATGTTTCTAAACCAAATGCAGTTTTAATTGTATCCTATATTGGATTTAAATCCAAAGAAGTTCCAGTAGGAAATCAATCTACTGTAAATATTACTTTAACCGAAAATCAATCTCAGGATTTAGATGAAGTAATTATTGTAGGTTACGGTAAGACTAGTACAAAAAAATTAACATCTTCTGTTTCTCAAATTACAAATAAGGAACTTGGCCTGAGCGATCGTCCTGTAACAAACTTGCAGTCTGCGCTAGTAGGAGCTTTACCAGGTTTAAATGGATTTAATTCAAGTGGTTCGCCTGGGTCATCTCCTACTCTATCTATACGTGGTAATAGTACCCTTAGTAGCGGTGGTGTTCTGGTTATTGTAGATGGATTTGAAGGATCAGTATCTGATTTGGATCCTTCAACTGTTCAATCAGTTAGTGTTTTAAAAGATGCTTCTGCTGTTGCTATTTATGGTGCACGTGGGGCCAATGGTGTTCTTTTGATCACCACAAAAGACACTAAGAGAAATTCAAAATTAGCTGTTAATTTTAATTCAAGTTTCTCTTTACAAACACCTTCGACCTTGCCGACTACATTAAATTCATCTCAACTTATGAATTTTACAAATGTAGCCTCTCCTGGTACATACACGCAGGAAAATTTAGACTTAGCTGCTAGTGGTTTCTATCCAGATACAAACTGGGCAGATGAACTTTATAAAAATTCGGCAACACAATATTCTAACAGTCTTAGTATAACAGGTGGTTCAGAAAATTCCTCTTACTTATTAAGTGCTAGTTCATTGAGTCAAGAAGGTCTAGTTATTGGTGCAGATCAATTTAAAAGACTTAATCTTCGATTTAAATTAGATACAGATATAAACAGTTGGTTAACCGTTGGGACAAATACATTAATCAGTAACAAATTGACCAACTCTACGCCAGCAATTGGAGGAAGTGATTTACAAGGATTGCCTTTTTATCCTGTAAAAACAGCTGATGGTTTATGGGCTTACAAAGGAAGCTCTGGACAAGCAAATGCAGTTGCTTATGGAGATTCTGGATCATTTGCAGAAAATGATAATGATTATTTAAACCTACAGTTATATGCCAAAGCAAAGCTTGCCAAAGGATTAACATTTGAAGAACGTATTTCATACACCAAACAAAAATACAATACAAGAGATTGGACAAATGTTTATGACTACGTAACATTAGATTTTGCAGATCCAGATTCGTACACAAATCCAGATTCTGCTAATAGATCTTATACTGTTGGGTCTGAAGATTCAAGACAGTTAACGCTTACATCTTATTCGAAATATACTCTTAAAACATTTTCATCTTTGAATTATGAGTTGAAAAAAGGAAACCACTCTTTTGATGCTATGGTTGCATTTCAGTCAGAAGAAGGAGAAGCAGAATCTTTTTATGCTAGTAGAACCGGTTTTACTTTTGACAATATTATTGATCTTGACTTAGGACAAACCAATTCAACTGACAATGGCGGACTTGGTAACGGATCTTTTAGAGGTGATAATGATCGCTACCTATCTTATTTTGGTAGAATTAATTACGACTACAAAGGAAAATACCTAGCCTCTTTCACCTTTAGAAATGACGGAAGTTCAAATTTTCTTGAAGACAGACAATACCACACCTTCCCTGCTCTAAGTCTTGGTTGGAACATTGGAGAAGAAAATTTCTTGAAGGAATCTAAAGTAGTAGACTTATTAAAATTAAGAGCTTCATACGGACAATCTGGAGATGCTACTGGAGTTGGTAGAGCTGTTACTCAATTAATTACTTACGATGTAACAGGGTATCCTATAGGAGGAACAATTGCTCCTAGATTGTACTTGGGAACACCTGCAAGTAGAGATTTACAATGGGAAACGTCTACTGTACTTAACATGGGAGTTGATGTGAATTTGTGGAGAGGAAAATTTAAAATGAATGCCGATTATTTTATCAATCAAAGAGACGATATTTTGGCAAATGTAGTAACACCTACTGAATACGGTTTTGGAAATGTACCTGGTAATGCTTATGCTGTAAAAAGTTGGGGTTGGGAACTTAATTTAGGTCATGAAAACAACATTGGTAATGTTAAATACTGGTTGGCTGGAAATCTAACGAGCTATAATAACGAAATTACTGATCTTGCTGGTAATGAATCAATATCGCAAGCAGTTGGACAAAGCTTAAACAATAGAGTCGGTTATGTAACAGATGGTTTCTTTAGCTCACAAGAAGACATAGATAACTATGTAACAGCAGATAATAGTACTACAATTAGTCAAAGCGCTGTTGGTGGATCTTATATTGGAGGTTTTAAATATGTAGATCAAAATGGTGATGGTGTTGTCAATTCTGATGATAGAGTTATACTTGATAGTAATAGCGACACTAATTTAAGACTAGGATTTAATTTAGGATTAGAATACAAAAACCTATCATTAACAGCTAGATTTTATGGAGCACTAGATAGAAACATATTCTTAAATGGTACAGAGGCATACCAACCATTTCTAAATGGTTCAAATGCTTATTCTTACCACTTAGATTATTATAGTGATACTAATCAAAATGCACTTTTCCCAACGCCTACGACATCTGCATTGCAAACGTATAGTGCAAGTGTATCGCACTTGATTCAAAATGCCGAATTTGTGAAATTGCAAAACGTTACGTTATCGTATGCCTTTGATAGAAAAACCCTTGATAAAATTAAATTTATCAACGGACTTAGCTTATCACTTTCTGCAGAAAACCTTGGTGTAATTTGGACAAATAGTCCATTATACAAATACGGTTGGGATCCAGAAATGGCTACAGGTAGTGTAAGTTACCCATTGCCTTTGACTACATCATTAAGTATTAATGTTAAATTTTAATTAGGATGAAAAACATAAAAACATTTTTCTGTATAAGTTTATTAATTGCTACTGCTTCTTGTAGCGACTATTTAGATGTTGTCGATTTGGATGAATTGACATCTGAATCTGTTTTCCAAACAGAAAACGACATGGAATACGCATTAAACCAATTGTATACATTTTTACCAATCGGTAGTGTTGAAGAAGCGGGTATCGTTTTACCTTATTTCTGGACCGATGATGCAGTACATAGAAGTATTAATAATTCAGGAGGTTCTCAAGCATCTGATTTTAATTGGGTAGCCACATCAGCAGTATTAGATAATTATTATCGATATGCAGCAATTGCAGATATGAACTTCTTTTTGGAAGCATTACCTGGAGCTGATTTTACAACAGAAAGCAACCGCGAAAGATTTGGTGCAGAAGCACGATTCATACGTGCTATGACATATGAAACAATGGTATTAGCATACGGAGATGTACCACTAGTTACGACTATCATATCTGCTAGTGATTTACCAGCTAGAACTCCTAGATTAGAGGTTTTTAACTTTGTAATAAGTGAACTTGATGAAATTGCAGATCAGTTACCGTTAACTTATGATAGTGCAAACGCAGGTAGAATCACTAGAGGAGCAGCATTAACCCTTAAAGCAAGAGCGTATCTTAATGCACTTGGATGGCATAGTGATAAGGCTGCATTGTACAAAGGTGCAGAAGATGCTTGTAAAGCAATCATCGATAGTAATATGTATTCATTAGCACCTGGTATTTCTGGTTTTGAAGCACAATTTACAACTGCAAGTGATATTGTATCTACAGAAACGATATTAGCTACAAGTTACATACCTGTGACATTTACACATGCATTACCATACCAAATTGCACCAAAAGGAGCTTGGAGAGGAAGCGCTGCTACGTTTTCAAACAACCAGAGTAGACCTGGATATTCATCTGATTTTATCGAAGAGGTACAAACTATTAATGGTAAGTTTCCAAAAGATGATGCTACTTATGATCCATTAAATCCATGGGCAAACAGAGACCCAAGATTAGCTGTATCTGTAATGCTACCTGGAGATGTAATGCCTAGCAAAGGAAGCTATACAACAAGTTATACTTACCAGCCTCATCCAAATATCGCACCAAGTACAGATAACTTAACTGCAACATCTTCCCCTACTGGATACAGTTTCAAAAAATATTTAGATTTTACTTTATCTAGTTTAGGCTTGGCCGATGCTGATATTAAAGTTTTCCGTTACTCAGAAGTTTTATTAATGTATGCAGAAGCTTTGGCAGGAAGAGGAAATGATAGCGATGCTTTGGTTTACCTTGATCAAGTACGAGAAAGAGTAGGAATGCCTAAATATGCAACTATCGGATTACCAACTGTGACAAGAGGTACTACAGGAAATCAAATGATTGATGCTATTTTACTAGAAAGAAGATATGAATTTGCTGGTGAGGGACCACAAAGATGGTTTGATATCTGGAGATACAAATTGGGAAGTCAAGTAATCAAGCAGGTATATGGTATTCCAAAAAGCACTACTATTCCAGGAGATTTAGTTGGCGAAAAATACACTGCTGCCAATAGCACTTTCTTTAATCGTGTTTGGGATGACAAGTTTTACTTATTACCAATACCACAAACAGCACTTGATGCCAATTCTAGTTTAACCCAAAACCCTGGTTACTAATTATCATAAACAATTAAAACAGAACTACTATTGTAAAATTTAGTAGTTCTTTTTTTGAAAATTTCAAATTTTTAGTAAAACAATTTTTACAAATAACCCCCTCAAAATATAGTATAAGTCGTTTAAGATAGATTGCCATAGACTCATTTAAATAAAACATAAACATAGAAAGTAGTAAAGCAGAACAATATGACAGACACTCAAAATACAGCATCGCAGAAGAATAATTTGGTTCCAATTCTTATCATAGCAGGACTATTTTTTATTTTTGGGTTTGTTACCTGGATTAACGGAGCCTTGATTCCGTTCATGAAAACAATCAATGAACTCACCGACGCACAATCTTATCTTGTTGCTTCGGCTTCCTATATTTCGTTTGTCGTAATGGCTATTCCTGCTTCTTATATTTTATCCAAAGTAGGATACAAAAAAGGAATGTCACTTGGTCTTTTTATCATGGCCATTGGCGCTCTAGTATTTATTCCTGCAGCCGAAGCTAGAACGTATTGGTTGTTTTTGACTGGTATTTTTATTCAAGGAGTTGGGATGACATTGTTACAAACCGCTTCCAACCCATACATAACAATCTTAGGACCTATGGAAAGTGGTGCTAAGCGTATCGCTATCATGGGAATTGCAAACAAAGTAGCAGGCGCGTTGGGGTCTATCATCTTTGGTGCTTTGTTATTATCTGGTATTGACGAAGTCAAGGAGAAACTGGCAACGGCTTCTGTAGAAGAAAAAGACATGCTGTTGAATACAATGGCCGATAGTGTTTTTGTGCCTTACTTGATTATGGCTCTCGTGTTAATTGTACTTGCTATTTTAATTCGAAAAGCACCCTTACCAAATGTAGAAGCCCCAGAAGAGGAAGAAGTAAAAGAAGGTGTTACAGCAAAAACCAGTATTTTTCAGTTCCCTCATTTATGGCTTGGTGTAATCGCCTTGTTTTTTTATGTAGGTGTTGAAGTGATTGCGGGTGATACGATTATCGCTTACGGAATTTCGTTAGGCTTTCCCGCTGCAGATGCAAAATTCTTTACTACCTTAACACTACTTGCTATGGTGTGTACTTATATCGTGGGAGTAGCATTAATACCTAAATTTTTAAAACAAGGAACAGCGCTTAAAATAAGTGCTTCTCTGGGAATTGTATTTAGTACTTGCATATTATTTACTACAGGCTTTACTTCTGTTTTATTTGTAGCGGCATTGGGTATTTCAAATGCTTTGGTTTGGCCAGCAGTGTGGCCTCTTACATTGGCTGGGTTAGGTAAATTTACAAAAATAGCCTCTGCCCTACTAATTATGGCAATCTCAGGTGGAGCGATCATTCCACCCTTGTACGGACGATTGGTAGATGCCAATAAATTGGAACTTATGGCTGGTGGGATGAATGAGACAGATGCTCTAGCTACAGCAGCCACACATTGTTACTGGATCTTGATTCCGTGCTACGCCTTCATTTTGTTCTTTGCAATTTGGGGACACAAATATAAAAGTTGGACTAAAAGTAAGAGTGCATAAAGTAAATTTTTTTATTAATTTTAAATAAAATAAAAGGTATTTATATGAGAGCAAAATTGTCCTTATTCCGTTTATTATTTATATGTACTGGTATGAGTTATGCTCAGTTCAGTGCAAGGGTTCATTATGTCGAATTAAAAGAAGGTATTTCTATTTCGGGGAAACCGATTAAAGAACATGTTGCATCTTCTGAATTAAAACCAGATAAGTTTGCCAAAATAGTGTTATATCCAGAAATTGAGTTTCAAACTATAGAAGGCATTGGAGGGGCATTTAATGAATTAGGAGGAGCAGCACTAATGTCATTACCTTCTAAATTACAAGAAGAGGTTTCTAGAAATTTGTTCAGTGAAAAAGATGGTGGATTTTCATTTTGCAGAACTGCAATTGGCGCTAGTGATTTCGGAATAGATGCTTACAGTTATTCTGAAGTTCCAGGAGATTACGACATGAAGCATTTTTCTATTAATAGAGAAAAAAAAACGGTTATTCCTTATATCAAACAAGCTTTAAAACACAATCCAGCGCTTAAAATATTTGCATCACCATGGAGTCCTCCAGGATGGATGAAGTATTCTGGTTTAATGGATAAAGGAAATGACACGCCTGAAAAAAACAGACTAATCAGTGATTCGAAAACGTACAGTGCTTATGCACTTTATTTTTCGAAATACATTCAAGCTTATAAAAAAGTAGGCATTCCTATCGACCGTTTGTTAATTCAGAATGAAAATGATGCCAACACCATTTATCCTTCCAACAATATGCCGCCAGAAGAAATGGGTAAATTTATTAGAAACTACCTTATAGCAGCATTTGATAAAGACAATATTGATACCGAAATTTGGGCAGGAACTTTTAGAACGCAAAGTCAAATTGATGCTATTGAATTTGTTGCGAATAAGGAAAACCAAAAGGCTGTGAAAGGAATAGGAATACAATATACGAGTCCTACCTACATACAACAAATGTCATCACTTGACCCTGAGATGCAGATCATGCATACAGAAGGAAACTGTTTTGGTGGAAAAAATAGTGTTGGTGAAGCTTTTAGCAGGTTAGGAGAAATTTCGAACTATATTAATTATGGTAGTCAAAATTTCTGTTACTGGAATATGATCTTGGACGAAACCGGAAAAAGTGGTTGGGACTGGAAACAAAATGCCCTAATCAACATCAACCGTAAAACAAACGAAATAATTTATAATCCAGATTATAGCGTGATGATGTTGGTGAGTAAATACCTCAAAAAAGGATCCGTGCGAATAGCGCATCACTCTAGAACAAATATAATTTCGGTTAAACAAGGAGACAAAATTTACTTGTTCATTCAGAATGAAACTGAAAATGGAAAAAGTTACGATTGCATAATAAAAGACAAAACAATTAGTACTGTTGAAATCCCTGCTCATTCTGTAGCAGTGGTAGAACTTCAAAAAAAATTATAATTAGACAAACCTAATTCATAAAAATTGACAAATCACAAATAAAAAAAATATAATTAAAAACTAAAAAATTATGTTACAAAGCACAATAGACAAATCTACCAGTTTTGAAAAAAGGTTTGAAAACGCAGGGACGATAGTTTTTGAAAACTCTGTTAGCGCCTCAAAAGCGGTTGCCAAAGAAATCGCAGATTTAATACGCGTTAAGCAAGATCAAAGACAACCTTGTATTTTAGGGTTAGCAACGGGTTCTTCTCCAAAAGGACTTTACGCAGAACTGGTTCGTTTACACAAAGAGGAAGGATTAAGTTTTAAAAACGTAATCTCTTTTAATCTTGACGAATACTACCCAATGGAACCCGATTCCATCAACAGCTATGTTCGTTTTATGAAAGAACATTTGTTTAATCACGTAAACATCCTTGCTGAAAATTATCACATTCCGAACGGTACTTTATCCAAAGATGCCATCTCTGAGTACTGCATTATGTATGAGGCAAAGATTGAGGCCTTGGGTGGAATCGATTTACAAGTATTGGGAATTGGTGGAAACGGACATATTGGTTTTAATGAATCGGGTTCGCTTCAAAACTCCAAAACGCGTTTGGTCGCTTTGGATCATATTACTAGAGTTGCTGCCAGTGGCGATTTTGGAGGATTAAAAACAACTCCGAGAACTGCCATTACTTTGGGAATCAAAAAAATTATGGAAGCCAAAAGAGTTATTCTTATGGCTTGGGGTGAAGGTAAATCAAATATCGTCAAAGATTCTGTAGAGGGATCGGTTACCAATTTGGTTCCTGCTTCTTTCTTGCAAGAGCACAACAATGCAACATTTGTATTAGACAAAGAGGCAGCTTCAAAATTAACGCGTATCAACACGCCTTGGTTAGTAGAGAAAATAACTTGGTCTGATAAATTGACTAGAAAAGCAGTATTGGGATTGGCACTTTATTTAAAGAAGCCTATTTTAATGTTGACTGATGCCGATTATATCGAGAACGGTATGAGCGATTTATTGGCCGATTCAGGACCTGCTTATGACATTAATATTGCCATATTCAATAAATTACAAAGTACTATTACAGGATGGCCAGGTGGTAAACCCAATGCCGACGATAGCAATCGACCTGAGCGTGCGGAACCTGCCAAAAAGAAAGTTCTTATTTTTAGTCCACACCCAGATGATGATATCATTAGTATGGGAGGAACTTTTAAGCGTTTGCACGAGCAAGGGCATGAGGTACATATTGGTTACCAAACATCGGGTAATATTGCCGTGGCAGATGATGAGGCATTGCGCTTTGCAAGTTTTGTATGCGACTACAACGAGAAATTTGGTATCGACAACACAGCTGCAGATACTATCTATAAAAAAGCGGAGAAGTTCTTGAAAAACAAAAAAAATAGCGAAGTTGATATCCCAGAGGTACGTTACATTAAGGGTATTATTCGAAAAGGAGAAGCAAGAGCTACTTGTCACTACATCGGTATTCCCGATGTTCAGATCCACTTCATGAATTTACCTTTTTATGAAACGGGTACTATTGAGAAAAAACCATTGGGACCAGAAGATGTAAAAATCACAATGGACCTGATCGAGAAAATTCAGCCACATCAAATTTTTGCTGCTGGTGATCTAGCCGATCCGCACGGTACACACAAAGTATGTTTGGATGCTATATTTGAAGCGGTCTTAAAATTGAAATCTAAAAAATTCATGGACGACTGCTGGGTATGGTTATACAGAGGTGCTTGGCAAGAATGGGGAATTGACGAAATCGAAATGGCAATCCCAATGGGACCAGATCAAGTATTGGAGAAACGTAAAGGAATCTTTAAACACCAATCGCAAAAAGACGGTGTCGTTTTTCAAGGTGCAGATAGTAGAGAATTCTGGCAACGTGCAGAAGATAGAAACAAAGAAACTGCCGACTTATACAAATTATTAGGACTTTCTCATTATGCCGCAATGGAGGCATTTGTGAGATGGAAATTTTAAAACACAAATTTAGATAAGGTTTAGAAGAGCTTGAGTAATTACTTACTCAAGCTCTTTTTTTTGCTTTGAAGTAGCAACTCGTAAATACCTTACATTCATATATTTACCGACTTCACTTTTTAGTTAATTTTTTTTCGATTTAAATTTTTCGAACAGATCGAACAAGGTTGTAATACTGATCTCACCATTTAGTTTATATTGAATAGTTTACTCAAAATCGTCCCATCCCCTAATAACAGTAACGTTCAAAAAAACTTTCACATTAAATTCACAACAATCGTTTGCGCTTTGTACAATTTTTAACAATGAATAAAAACCATCTATTAGCCGAAAACACTGTATATAATAAGGTGTTTTAAGGAAAATAAAAGATTTAACAGAAATTAATTCAACAATATACTCAATAACTTTATGCAAACGTTTGCATAATTAAATTATAATCTATATTTTTGAAAAGCTAAATAATCAAATAAAGTTCAATCTATGGAAAAACTCATTAAAAAAAGCCTTCTGTACGCAAAGAGGAGGAAATCGACTGCAAAAAAGATTATGTCTGTTTTACTTATATCTTTTATTACAACTCTGGGATATTCTCAAGAATCTAATGTATCTGGTAAAATTACTGATGGATCCGATGGACAAACACTATTTGGTGTAAATGTGAAAGTCAAAGGAACATCTAAAGGTGTAACATCTGATATGGACGGAGCATATACAATTACAAATGTCTCCCCTACTGATGTTTTAGTATTTACTTACTTAGGTCATGGAGATAAAGAAATAAAAATCGGAAATCAAAAAACGATTAACGTAACATTACAACCATCTGCCAATGAGCTAGATGAAATGGTAATTGTTGGTTACGGTGTTAAAAAGAAAAGAAACCTAACGGGATCTATAGTATCTATCAATAGTGATGATATTTCACAATCCAACGCTCAAGATCCAATATCTGCTTTGCAAGGTAGAGCTGCTGGGGTTCAAGTAACTTCAAACTCAGGATCTCCTGGAGGAGGAATGTCTATTAGTGTTAGGGGTAACTCCTCATTAAATTCAGGAAACACTCCTCTATATGTTGTTGATGGTGTTGCTATTGAATCAAATTCCCTTTCGACATTAAACGGTACTGAAAACTTTGGTTTAAATCCACTAGCTGATATTAATCCTGGAGATATTGAATCTATCGAAATTTTAAAAGATGCTGCGTCTACCGCAATTTACGGTTCTCGTGCAGCCAATGGAGTTGTAATGATCACAACAAAAAGAGGAAGTAATAAGAAAGCTCAAATTGATGTAAGTGTTAATACGAGCGTGAGCGAAATTACAAGAACTCTTAGCGTTCTTAATGCTAGTCAATATAGATCTGCTGTTATAGATTCTTATAAAAATATGGATGTCCCTACAGAACCAAACGGAATTGTTATTGACTCTTTGAATCCTAAAAACAATGGCGATGTAAACTGGCAAAAAGAATTATTGAGAATGGCTGTATCACATAAAATCGAAGTTTCGGTAAGAGGTGGTTCAGAGAAAGTTAAATACGCTTGGAGTAACTCCTTTTTAGATCAAGACGGTATTATCTTAAATTCAAATTACACGAGAGTAACTTCCCGTTTGAATCTTGACTTTGAAGCTTCAGATAAATTATCATTTGGACAAAGTATCTCTTTTACAAATGGTGTAAACAATAGAATCAATGCTGCAGGTACTAATAATTTAAGTGTGATACGTGAACTTCTAGTGCGTCCACCAATTTTTTCTATGTATTTGCCTGATGGTTCTTTGAACGGTTATCAATTTGGACGAAGAAATCCTGTCGGATTAGCAGAATTGGCGACACACCTTAATACCTCTAACAGAATTATAGGTAGTGAGTATGCCGAATTGAAAATTTCGAAAGATCTAAAAATCAGAAGTAACTTGAACTTTGATTTAATTTCGATGAAAGAAGATGAGTTTATTCCTTCTACTTTAGACTATAGAGAAGGTTACAATACAGGTTCAGTAAGATCCATTACCAATTTAACTTGGGGAAATGAAACCTATGCTACTTTTAATAAAACGATTGGAGAATCAAATAATCTTTCTGCAGTAGCTGGATTTAGTTTTCAAAAATGGAGATACGACAGAACTGGATTAGATGGTATGTATTTCTCTAGTGACGATATCACTACATTGAATGGTGCAGGAACTATTTCTAATCAAGATGTAAATGTAGCTTCAGAACACTCTATGCTGTCTTATTTTGGTAGAGTGTCTTATGATTATGATGGTAAATATTTATTTGAAGCTAACCTTAGAGCTGATGGTTCTTCTCGTTTTGGAACAGACAATAGATTTGGTTACTTCCCTTCAGCATCTGTTGGATGGAGATTTTCTGATGAAGGTTTTTTCAAAAATGTTGGTGTTGTAAACGATGGAAAATTACGTTTAAGTGTTGGTCAAACAGGAAACGAAGCAATTGGAGATTACACATCTCAGGGAGAATTTGCAATTGGAAACAACTACCTTGATTTTTCTGGGGCAGCTCCTACTGTAATGCCAAATGCAGCTCTTACTTGGGAAACTACCACGCAATATAATGCAGGTCTGGATTTATCATTATGGAAAAACAGAGTTGTTTTTACAACTGACTTGTATTTGAAACGTACTAATGATTTGTTATACAATGTGCCAATTCCAAGAACAACAGGTTTTGATTACATCACACAAAACATAGGAAGCATTGAGAATAAAGGTATCGAAATCGGCTTGAGCACTCGCAACATGGTTGGAGAATTTAAATGGGATACCAATTTCAATATAAGTTCAAATAAAAATGTCATCACCGATTTACCCGATGATCTATTGACAAATGGATACATTCAAAATGGTAGCTACCATATTTTAAAAGAAGGTTTGCCAATCGGTACATTCTACGGTTACAAATTTAAAGGTGTTTACTCTCGCGATGAAGACAATGTAAACGGTATTACAAATGGTGCTTTGGGTAAAGTTTTTAAAGGTGGAGACCCAATTTGGGATGATCTTAATGGTGATAACATCATTAACGAAGATGACAGACAAGTTATCGGAAATGCAACTCCTTCCTTTTTTGGAGGTATCAATAATACTTTCTCATACAAAGGACTTAGCTTAAATGTCTTTTTTCAATATGCTTATGGTAATGATATTTACAGTGAAATCAATCACCAAAGAAATTCTATCGTAGCATACAACAACTTGTCTACAGATGCATTGGACAGATGGAGAGAGCAAGGTGATGTAACTAATTATCCTAAACCAGTTAGAGATGATCCTATGCAAAGCGATAGTAGAATTCAAGACAGATGGATAGAAGATGGTTCTTACATCAAATTAAAAAGTGTTAACCTAAGCTACAGCTTCCCTAGAGATTTATTTGCTACCTCTGGAATCAGCAAACTAGACATTTACCTTAATGCTACAAATTTGATTACATGGACAAAATATACTGGTTTCGATCCAGATGTTAGTTCATACAGTGGATTAAGAGTAGGAATTGATGATGGTTCGTACCCACAAAGCCGTACCATTACTTTAGGATTAAATATTGGATTTTAATAAAAATGAAAAAAATGAGAAATTTTAAAAAAATCATACTATCATCTATTGTATCATTGACGGCCATGTCGTGTTCTGACTCAATATTAGATAAAGACCCTGTAAGCAGTTTTTCTGGACAAGGATTTTATAAATCATCAAGTGACGCTCAAGCTGGAGTATATGGAATATATGATGCTGCTCAAGGTGCCTTTCGTACCAACTTTGCCTATTGGGGCGAAGGAAGAGCAGATGCTGTACAAACGACTCACTCTGGCGACCCTTCTATTTTAAAACAAAACACGCTAAGTCCGTCTATAAACTCTTCGAGCTGGAATAATTTATACACTACTATAAGTCGTGCCAATTATGCTATCAAGTACGTTCCTTTAGTTTTCGAAAGTGAAAATGACTTTAGTTTGCAATTGATAGGGCAAGCAAGAGCATTAAGAGCTTTATCTTACTTCTATGCGGTGAGAGTTTGGGGTGATGTACCATTGGTTACAGAACCTTATGAAAGTGTTAATCAAGAATTCTTTATTCCCACAACAAATAAAGAGGTTGTTTTAGATCAAATTGTGAGTGATTTGGTTTTTGCATCAGAAAATTGTAGAGATAATTTCACAGGAACTAGTTCACGCATTTTATTTACAAAAGGTGGAGCTAATGCGTTATTGACGCAAGTTTATATGTGGAGAAAAGATTATGCAAATGCTATTCTTTCTGCCGATAAAGTGCTTAATAATAGTTTGTACTCTCTTGTAGCTATTACCGACTGGAATAAAATCTTTAGTGCAGGTTATTCGAATGAAAGCATTTTCGAACTAGGATATAATGAAGTACAAACCAATTCTCTTAGAGTATTGTACGCAATAGGATCTGATAGTGACTACTACCCTAGTATCGCCTTTAGAAATTCATTTGAAGAAAATGACCTACGTAAAGATTTAATCTACGACACTACAAATTCTGACCCTAGAAAAATATGGAAGTTTTTTGGAAAAGGTTTTAATGACGAAAGTGCTGAAGCATCTGGGAACAATATCGTTCTTGCAAGACTTGCCGATATCATACTACTGAAAGCAGAAGCTCATAATAAATTGAATGAAAAAACAGAAGCTATTCGTTTGCTGAATATTATTCGAAAAAGAGCAGGAATTACAGAATTTGCAAATGAAGCAGCGGCCATTACTGCTTACGGTGACTTAGAATCGGCTATACTTCATGAAAGATCAATTGAATTGTCATTTGAAGGACATCGTTGGTTTGACTTAGTTCGAACAGGAAAAGCCATTTCGGTAATGAACCCAATAAATGGTATCAGTAATGAAGATAATTTAGTTTGGCCAATCGAGCAAAATGCGCTTGACAGAAATCCAAATTTAGTACAAAATATTTTTTACAGATAAGTTCAAGATACTTCAAACAATTATTAAAATATAAATCTAGAAAAGATGAAAAAAAATAAATTAACCTTGTACTCTGCGATTGGAGTTTTACTAACAGTCGCAATCAGTATGTTTTCTAGTTGCGAAATACAAGAGAATTTTGATTATCAAGGATCAGAAACAGGTGGGAATCTAGGGATAAATGCATGGGAATACATTCAGAAGCATGACTCTTTGACTTCATTTAAAGAAGCGATAACATTAACTGGTCTTCAAAGTTTGTATGAAACAGAAACGGATAGAACATTTATAGCACCAACAAATCAAGCTTTTAAAAAATACCTACAAACAAACTCTTACTCTAACCTATCAGAAGTACCGGTAGCGATTTTAAGAAACATGCTTAAATATCATGTGGTAAAAAGTAGAGTCTCTTTTGACGATCCTGATTTGTTTGCAAACAATAACCCTATTGCCTACACTGCAGAAAATGGTCAAACCATGTTTCTATCTCATAGTAGCAATTTTACAGGATATGTAAATGAGGGAACTAGCCAACAATGGCCTATTGTAACTTCAAACTTAAAAGCTACAAATGGCGTAATTCATGTATTGTACTCTACAGTATTTTTCTCTGCACTGTCGACTGTATCTAGCACACCAGATCCTACGATACAATATGATACCATATATGCAGCTCAAGACACTTACATTAATGGTGGTAGCTCATCTGGGAAAAATTTTGGAAACGACAAATTACTGAAGATCAAAAATGTGACCAACAATGGTGATTATGATCGTAAAGCTTATCTACTTTATGACTTGAAAAATTTTAAGAAAGCGGGAAATATTGTGGACCTAAAATTGGAAGTAGCAGTTAGTTTTACCCACGGATATGGCGTAGATCTAAATGTATTTGCTATTAAAGATACATTATGGACAGAAACGGGTTTGACATTTAATAATGCCGAATTACCATCGACTCCTAAAGTTTCAAGTATCAAAACTTCAAAACTTACCAAGTTTTCAATTAGTATGATTGACTACTATAAATCATTACCTAAGAAACAAAAGATTTCATTGGTATTGGATGGTCAAGCAGGAAGTAATGAAACAGATGAATTTCATTCGATACAAAATACGGCAGGACAACTTGCACCGATGTTGATCGCTAGAATATCATCTGGTACATCTGTTTTGACTTTGGATACCAATACCGGAATCACTTTAGACCAAGGACAAACATTTGTTTTCAATAAATCGACTTTAGAAGTTGGTGGAGCAACTGCTGCTGATATTAAATTCACAATAATGAGCTTACCACAATATGGTTGGTTGGTTAAGGGAGCTAGTATCTTAAAAGTAGGAGATAAAATTACTCAGGAAGATATAAATGTCATGAATGTTATTTACATCAACAATGGTTCTGGAACGCAGGATAAAATTGTTTTATCTGCTGAGGATATTGGTGGTGCTACATTAAGCAACTTCGATGTTTCTATCACATTAAAATAAGCTGATGATCAATCACCCTGTAAAGACTCATTTTCTAACAAATATTAAACGACCCGTTTTGATACCTCTATTTCTTTTAATGATGCAATCTTTCTTTTTAAGCTCTTGTTCAAGCGCTTACGAAGATACTACAGACCCAATAATAAGTACGAGAATTATAAACTTCTCGGGATACGAATGGATTGTTCGGACTTCAGATGAAGGTGTGCAAGGACCAGGACCAAATTATTTTTCAGATTCTGAAGAAAATGTTTGGGTAGACAATCAAGGGCGTTTGCATTTGAAGATTGTGAATAAAGGCGGAAAATGGTATTGCTCTGGAGTAACATTACGTCGCTCTCAAGGATATAAAAAGTACGTTTTCTACGTTGCTAGTAGAGTAGATCAATTGGATCAGAATGTTGTTGGTGGACTTTTTACTTATAAAAATGATAGTGAAGAGATTGATATCGAATTTTCGAAATGGTCTAAACCAGAGAATCAAGATTCACAATTTGCTATACAACCTGCCGATAAAGCCGGTAATAAATCGCGATATGACTTAAAGTTAAAAAACGATTTGTCGACACATTTTTTTTCTTGGCAGCCCAAGAGTATTGAGTTTGGTAGTTATCAAGGACATACATTACAACCTATAGCAGACGATGTAATTAATACTTGGACCTACACGGGTAACGATATTCCACCGGAGAATGAAGAAAACTTAAAAATAAACTTATGGTTGTTTAGAGGGAATGCACCTTCAAACAATCAAGTAGCAGAGATGATCATCGACCACGTAGAGATTCTCTAATAGTAAATAAAATGCAAATTCAGAATTTCTGGCACTGTCAAATTGCAGTGCCAGCATTTCTTACAAGCCCAAACGGAACTTCGATAAAATGAGGTTCAATCAATAATTAAGAAAATAAAAAAAATGCCAGATATTAAACAGAATATAAACATTCTTTCTAACAAAAGTACAACAGGTATTGCTGCAGGAAAAGCGGTTGAGGACTGTATAATTGAATTATTAAAAACAAAAGACAGTATTAGAATTGTTTTTGCAGCCGCACCCTCTCAAGATTCCATGTTAGACTATCTAACAAAGTCTACATTGATCGATTGGAAAAAAATAGTTGCTTTTCATATGGATGAATATATTGGGTTAAATCCAGGTTCACCGCAATTGTTTTCGTCTTACTTAGATGCTAATCTTTTTTCTAAAGTAGCCGTAGAAAAGCATACCATTGATGTAAGTAATGATGTTGATCAGGAAATAGAGAGATACACTCAACTGTTACAACAAGGTCCAATTGATATCGTATGTTTAGGTATCGGAGAAAATGGACACTTGGCTTTTAATGATCCTCACGTAGCCGATTTTAACGATCCGAAGATTGTAAAAATGGTCGACCTTGATGATGCATGCCGCATACAACAAGTGAATGATGGTTGTTTTCAGTCGATGGAAAGAGTGCCAGAAAGAGCTATTACACTTACAATACCAACTTTGTTTAAAGGATCGCATTTGTTTTGCGTAGTTCTAGGAGCTAATAAGAGTGAAGCGGTAAAGAACACCCTCACAGAACCGATAAGTACCTCCTGCCCTGCCTCTATTTTGACTACGCATCCTGACTGTAAGTTTTATTTTGATGAGGAAGCGTACAAGCAAGTTGCATCATTACATAAGGTATAGTCAATAAAAAATTCTAATTTAGATAGACCTATTTTAGAACAAGCAAAATTTTATACAAAAGAAAAACAGTAACTAAAGTCATGATGCATTATAAAAACATTTTAAAATTTTTCTTCGTAATCGCCATTGCACTTACAAACTCTTTTCAAACACAAGGACAGTCTGTAAGTTCTGACGCCGATTTTAAAGTTAAGGGTTTTCATCTGGATTTGAGAATACAAGTGATGACTCCTCAAGCTTTAAAAGAACTAGCAGATGAATTATCTGGAATGGGAATTAATACGTTGATTATGGAATGGGAAGGTACTTATCCTTACCAGAAACATGCTGTAATCTCAAATGAATACTCCTACACCCGCGAGGAAGTGAAGGACTTCGTTGCCTATTGTGACAACTTAGGAATTAAAGTTGTTCCTCTGCAGCAAAGTTTGGGACACGTAGAATATATTTTAAGAAATCCGAGGTACAGTAATTTAAAGGAAGATAAAAAAGATATTTCGCAGTTGTGTCCTATGGAGGCATTAGAAAGCAAAACGCTATTCAAAGATTTATTTACAGATTTGGTAGCCACTCATAATTCTGACTACATACATATAGGCGGAGACGAGACCTATTTACTGGGGCATTGTGAAAAGTGCCAGTTAAAAGTAAAACAAGAAGGTAAATCTAAGCTATTTGTTGATTACATGAAAATGATCACCGAAATTGTAATCGAATTGGGCAAAAAACCTGTAATGTGGGCAGACATCATTTTGAAGTATCCTGAAGCTGCTGCTGAATTACCAAAGGAAACCATTTTTATAGATTGGAATTACGGTTGGAAGATCAATCACTTTGGCGACATACCAAAATTACAAGAAATGGGTTTTACTTTTTGGGGTGCTCCTGCTATTCGATGCCATCCAGACAATTGGTTTGTAACCGACTGGACAACACATTTTAAAAACCAACAAGAGTTCATTCCTTATGCGCGCGAAGCGGGATACGAGGGAATGGTATTAACTTCTTGGTCAACAACAGGAGTCTATGGATTTACTTGGGATGTAGGGTATGACGTGATAGATATGGTACAAATAAGGAATACTTATCCACTTTCTGGTTTTCGAGTATTAATGGCGAGCTATGCAAAAGCAATTAGTTCAAAAGAACCTATTCAACCAAAAGAATTTGTGATTGATTATGCACAAAGTCGATTTGGATTATCTAGCAATGAAGGTTTAAAACTATGGGACTTTTTATCGGCAGATCCAGAATTAATTAGTAATGGTAAACCTGCAAAAAGTGAGAGTGTCGCAGCAATTAAAGAAAAATACAATGCGGTAAGAACCGGATTATTTGATTTGAATACAAAACAACATAAAGCAGAATTGGACCAATTTAAATTGATGGCCGACTTAAGAATACATTATCTTGATTTTAAAGAAGTAGAATCCAAATACAATTCGACGTCATTTACTAGCAGTCAGGCACCGCAATTAATGAAAGAATTAGAAGTTGTATTGTCTGACGCAAAGAAATTAGACAAGCGTTTTATTAAGTTAAATAAAGGGTTTTTGTATGATTCAGAACTAAAGGAACAAAATGAATTACGTGTGCAAGCTGTTCACGTTTTACACGATCGCCTATCAAAACTGAAGTAAAAAGAAATTGTTGCTTAATTTCTGGAACTAGATTCGCGAACAATTAATTCTGTTTTTAGAGTGATCGTTTCCGATTTTATATCATCATCTTTCTCTTCGATTTGACGAATTAAAAGTTTAGTGGCCGCCTCTCCCATTTGGAATGCGCGGTCATTAATAGTCGTCAAATGAGGTTCTATAATTCTTGAAATAGGATAATTACTAAAACCAACGATAGCAATCTCTTCAGGGATTTTTATTTCCGCTTTTCGAAATACTTGAATAACACTTACAGCAGTATAGTCATTAGCACAGAATACGCCATCGAGTTTTAACGGACTTTCTAAATATTTTTCAGCACAAGCCACACCTTCCTCGTAAGTAAGGTTTTTTGTGAATAATATCAGAGATTCTTCAATAGGTAAATGGTGTTTTTTTAGTGCTGCTTTAAAACCTTCGAGACGAGCCTTAAAAATATTTGTAGTTTGACTTCCTGAGATGTGACCAATAGTTGTACAGCCATTTTTAATCAAATGTTCTGTTGCTAGATAAGCCGACTCAAAGTCATTTATCACTATTTTATTTGCATCAAAGTCGGTTGGGACTCTGTCATAAAAAACAAGTGGAATACCCGATTTATTAATTTTTTTAAAATGATCACAATTTTGAGTTTCGATACCCAAGCAGACAATTACACCGTCAACCATTTTATTTTGAAGAATTTTAATAATTTCCTTTTCTCTTTTCAAAGAGTCTTTAGACTGAAAAATAGTAACGTTATAACCATTGTTATAAGCAAATTCTTCGATACCACTTATTACAAGAGAATGAAAATGAATGTCTATCCTTGGAACAATAACACCAATAGTTTGCGTTCTTTTCATTCTAAAACTAGCAGCGATAGAATTAGGAATAAAACCCAGTTCATCTGCTTTCTTTTGAACGATTTTTTTGGTAGCCTCACTAATTGCAGGGTGATTAACCAAAGCTCTAGAGATAGTAGATGCAGATAGATTTAATTCTTTGGCTAGATCTTTTAGGGTAATTCTAGTGTTCTTCATATTTGTTACAGCAAACGTTTGCTGTTAAAGTTAAACCATTTTAGTATTTGTAAAACGAAATCGTACTAAAATTTAATGTTTTATTATAAAATAAAGCAAATTAAATAAATATTTCTCAAAAATGAGATTTAAAAAACTAAATAGTTATGCAAACGTTTGCGCAAATTAAATATTGTAGTAATTTTGATAAGGTCAATAGTATATTTCTATACTAATACTATTCAAAAAGTAACATCTTATAGCTCTAACAACTTCTGAAATAAGTTAAACAATAATCTCAAGCACCAATACATATGAATACATTCAAAATCTTAACGCTGTTTTTTATCGCTTCAATAACTGCTGTCAATGCACAGGTTAACATCATCCCCCGCCCCATGGAGGTCAATGTAGGGAAGGGTTTCTTTGAAATAAATAGTAAAACAGCTATCGTCTCGGATAAAATATCAGAAGATCAAGCTAATTACCTAGCAGTAATTTTAGAAAGTGCTTTCGATAAAAAACCTTCAATTAACAAAAAAGGTAATGGGATAGTTTTAAAAATTAATTCTGATCTTGAATCCGAATTAGGTAAAGAAGGATACCGATTAAAAACTCTTAAAAAACAAATCGTAATTGAGGCACCTTCAAACACTGGATTATTTTATGGTATTCAATCATTAAGGCAATTGTTACCTCCTGATTTTGAATTTAACAAGGATGCGACAAAAAAAATTCAAATTCCACAACTAGAAATTGCAGACAAACCTCGCTTTGGCTGGCGTTCATTTATGCTAGATGAATCAAGACATTTTAAAGGTACTGAGGTCGTAAAAGAGCTACTAGACCAAATGGCATTACTTAAAATGAATGTTTTTCATTGGCATCTTACTGATGATCAAGGTTGGAGGATCGAAATAAAAAAATACCCGAATTTAACCAAAATTGGAGGGTATAGAGAAGATACGCAGTTAAGTAGAAAGAGTGAAGATCGATATGGCTATCCTCATCAAGGATTTTACACACAAGAACAAATCAAAGATATCATCGCTTATGCACAAGAAAGACAAATTCTAATTGTTCCAGAAATCGAGATGCCTGGTCATGCAATGGCTGCTATTGCTGCTTATCCATGGCTCGGAATTTTGGGAGCTTCGAATAAAGTACCTCAAACTTTTGGTAAACTAGACGATTCTTTTAATGTAGCAGATCCTAAAGTATATCAATTCTTAACTGATGTTCTCGAAGAAGTATTTGAACTTTTTCCAGGTAATGTAGTCCATATTGGTGGTGACGAAGTAATGTTTGACGTTTGGAAAAATTCAGAAGTTATTCAGAATAAAATCAAAAAAGAAGGGCTTTCATCTCCTGCTGATCTGCAATTATTTTTTACCAATCAGATTTCTGGATTCATGGAAAAAAAGAAGCACCGCATGATGGGGTGGAATGAAATTTTAGGAACTAATGTTCATGAGGAATGGGAAAATGAAGAAGAGGTGGAATTAAAGGAAAAGTTAGCTCAATCTACAATTGTTCATTTTTGGAAAGGGAATATTGAACTCGTTAATGAAGCCGTTTCAAAAGGGTATGATATCGTTAATTCATTGCACTCTATGACCTACTTAGATTATAATTATGAAAACTTACCACTATCTAAAGCATACTCCTTTGACCCAATCCCTGAAGGAATGGATGAGAAATACAACAAGCAAATACTGGGTTCTGGTTGTCAAATGTGGAGCGAATGGATTCCTGAAGTGCAGCAAATGAACAAACAAGTCTTCCCTAGGATTGCGGCCTACGCTGAGGTGGGATGGACATCAAAAGAAAATAAAGATTTTACATTATTTACAGAATCCCTAAATAATTACAAAAAGCGATGGGAACTTTTAGGCATAGAATACCACACTAATTTCAATTAAATTAAAAAGAGAAGACCTGATAATTAAAAACTATCAGGTCTTTTTATTTGTTTTATAGCCATTGTAATTATTTTCTAAAAATAAAATTCAAAGTTCAATTTAATAGTGGCAGCATTTTATTCGAATACTATATCACCAAAATAAGATTGTAAATGAAAATCTGGTTTATCTGACTGTACTTGACTCCACGTGATGTGATGAGGTTGCAATAAATCATCGCCACATTTATAAAAATTTGCCCTTGCTGCAGTGTTAGCAAATGTTTTCAATTCACTAAAGACAAAAGTTTCAATCGGAATTTTAATAAATATTCCCCAATTAAATAATGTGCGTTCTCCTTGTTTAATCCTTTTACTATTACTTTCAACTTCAATTAAATCTATTGTACCTTTATCAATACGCTTTCGATCATAACGATCCTCCCCATAAGCGGCAAGACAAGAGCCCAGGTAATTAAATTCAAAATTGTAATAATTAGTTTCCCCTTCTAACCCAATAAAAAATTCTACACAACTATCTCTGCAAATTGCTTCATTGTGATTCAAATAGGTTGCTTTCATTTCGGGCTCGGTAATATCGTAGTACAAATAAATAGCATTATTGCCATGTGCAATTTTAAAACGAACTTTAATCGCATCATCAACATTCCCCCATGGCTTTTGATCGAGGTACTGATAATTTGCTTTTTCTAACAAATGCTCTAGATTAATTTCATTGTCTAACGACGAATTCAGATTAGGAACTTTTAGGTACTTTTTCACGATCTATTTATTCTAATTATCTTTTCTATATTGAAGCTCAAAGATAAGCATCCCTTTTTTTCTGAGCTTACAAAATCTTTCTTTTATTCTAAAGTTGAGTTGCGTTACCGTAAATTAATTATACTTTTGTAGTTTTAATTGCAATTTATTGAGATAAACGAAATTTACCGATCTAATAGTCGGCAAAATTTAAACTTTATATTTATATTACGGCAAAAAAGATTTTATTGCATTTAATAGCTCAATTATAAAATAGTAGATTGAGGAAAAACAATCATGTAGCGTTTACAAAATTATAGACGTTATTAGATTGATGTTAAAAAAGTGAATATGGATAATGAAGATCAAATCATAGGAATAAAAGATGTTGCAAAAGCAGCCAACGTTGCTTTGGCAACTGTTGACCGCGTCATACACAATCGCGCAGGAGTAAGTATAAAAACAAAAGAAAAGGTATTAAAAGTAATTGAAAAAATGGGCTACAAGCCTAATATTATGGCTAGTAACTTATCCAAGAGCAAGAAGACCATCATAGGAGTTTTGATTCCTGATATTTCTGAAAGTTCTGGTTACTGGGAGTTTCCATTACAAGGAATAATAAAAGCCCAAAAAGAATTAGCGCAGTATCGCATTAAGATTAAAACATTTACTTTTAAACAAGACAATAGTAAAGAGGTTAGAAAGAAAATTTTAGAACTGATCAATAGTGACATCCAGGGCTTAATATTGACATCAAAATTTGCTGATGAAATTCAGATTTTACTCCAAGACTGCAAAGAAAAAGAACGTCCCTGCGTATTTATTGATTCGAATATTCGAAAAATGGATGCTCTCTGTAGTATTCAACAACCTCTATATGAGAGTGGTGAATTGGCGGCACAGTTATTTAACTATTGTTTTGACGAGGGTGAGATTTTAATTTTACATTTAAAAGACACCATGGACACCGAGGATATAATTGGCCTCAAAGAAAATGGTATTAATGGATACCTACAAGAAAAAAAGAGCCTTATAACTACCAGAACCTTAGTTATTACCGATTTTAATGAAGATACGATTGACACCGTTTTAACGCAAACATTAAAGGAAAACCCTAAGATTAAAGGTGTATTTATTCCCAACTCCAAAGTTGCTCACATTGCCAACTACCTTGAGAAACGGGCCGGTGAAAAAATCTACCTCATAGGATATGACTTTTTTAAGGAAGATATTGAATACCTAGAAAAAGAAATAATCGATTTTCTAATTTGTCAACGACCCGAGGAGCAAGGCTATCAAGCTGTCTACAAACTGTTTGAAAACCTCATACTAAAAAAGGCGGTTGAGAACGAAATCATCATGCCCTTAGACATTCTCACAAAAAAGAATTATAAATATTATTAAATATTTATAATTCTTTTTTTATTTATTATCGTTTAATCTATTTTTTTTTCTATTTTTGAGGTACGTTACCGCTTTTACCAAAACCAAAATTGAATTAAAAAAGAAACCATCATGACATTACACTTATTAGATTGGATTGTAATTATTATATTTTTTATCCTAATGCTTGCTATAGGTTTATGGGGACATTATAAAAATCAAAATTCAGATGATTATTTTACCGCGGGTGGTAGTTTGCCTTGGTGGTTATCTGGAATCTCTCATCATGTATCCGGTTATAGCGGGGCCGTTTTTGTTGCCTACGCTGGATTGGCCTATACCGAGGGATTTTCTATTTATGTATGGTGGGCTTTAACTGTCGGAATCTCTATGTTGGTTACAGTAACAATATTTCCTGTACGTTGGGTGCGCTTGCGTAAAAAGCTAAACATTCAATCCCCATTAGAATATTTATCGGTTCGTTATGGTATAAAAACGCAGCAAGTTATTGCTTGGAGTGGTGTTATTTTAAAATTATTTGACGTAGCAGCAAAATGGGCTGCAATAGCAATTTTATTAAAAGTTTTTACAGGAATACCAATTCTTTACGGAGTGCTATTTTCTGGAGGGATTTCGATCGTTTACATTACAATCGGTGGTCTTTGGGCAGTAACGGTGAGCGATTTTGTTCAGTTTATAGTACAAATCGGAGCAGGTATTGCGATGTTCCTTGCTGCAATCTCTAGGTTAGGCGGTATTGATTCTGTAGTGACTGTATGGGACCGATTACCTGCAAAGAATAGCGACTTTTTTACTGGACCATATACTGTTGGGTTTGCAATCGCATTCTTATTCATTAATATGCTTAGCTATAATGGAGGTACATGGAACTTAGCCACCAAATACATCTCATCACCTGATGAAACCAATACAAAGAAAGCTGCAATATTATCTGGAGTTTTATTTTTGATCTGGCCTTTGATTTTATTTTTTCCTATGTGGGCAGCACCAATTTTATTACCCAACTTAGCCAACCCAACAGAATCGTATGGTTTACTAACAATCAACCTTTTACCGCAAGGGATGGTTGGTTTGGTTCTTGCTTCAATGTTTGCCACGACGATGTCGATGACTTCAAGTGATGCTAATACTATCTCTGCCGTAATTACTCGTGACATCTTACCTGTATACCAAAAGAGATATAATATTACTACAATCTCAAATCCTTTAAAAGTGGCTCGAAAAGTGACTTTTATATTTATATTTTTCACAATAGTAATTGCAACCCAATACGAATCTTTTGGAGGTATCCTAGGACTTATCGTTACCTGGTTTGCTGCTCTTGTAGGACCTATCGCTATACCAATGCTTTTGGGTATGCTGCCTATATTTAAAAGAAGTGGCTCTACTGCTGCTCTGGTATCAATATTTGGAGGTTTACTATGCTTTGCTTTACAGAAAATATATTCGTTTGATATTTCATTTGCATTAGAAATAAGTTTACCGCTTATCGTGTCATTTGCTTTATATGTTGGACTTGGTTTTATCAATCCTAAAAAAGAAGTAGCTCCAGAGGTTCTAGAACTTTTGGAAGCTATAGATCGAAAAGAATAAGTTATTTACCATTGAAATAAAGTAGAATGAAACAATCATTTAATTGCACTGACTGTATTACAAACGAATCAATCCAAGTTGTAGTTGAAGACAATTTGGTTATCTCGAAGACGAAAACCACATTTGAAACTGATGCTTCTCTTTTTATAGGACCTAGCTTATTAGATCTTCAGATAAACGGTTTCTCTGGAGTTGATTTTAATACCTTTCCTATACTCCAAGAAGATTTTATTACTGTAATTCATAATCTGGCTAAGGAAGGTATTTTGTCTTTCTTTCCTACTGTCATTACCAATTCCGATTTTAACATTATCAGCCTTTTGCAAAACATCAATCAGCTGTGTTTGCAAAGCGCCTTAATTAGTTCATACGTAAGTGGTATCCATCTAGAAGGTCCCTTTATTTCTGCAGTAAAAGAGGCATCTGGTGCACATTCTAAAGAATACATAAAAGCTCCCGACTGGGAATTATTTGAAGTATTTCAAGAAGCATCTGGTAATCGAATTAAAATTATTACTATAAGTCCAGAATGGGATAATGCAGTTGAGTTTATAGAAAAATGCGTTGCCAATAATATTGTTGTTTCCATAGGACATACTGTAGCAAGCGGTGCACAGATTAAAGCAGCTGTTGATGCAGGCGCTAGCATGTCTACCCATTTGGGTAATGGTGCTCCCCTATCCTTGCACAGGAATTCCAATTTGATATTTGATCAACTAGCAAATAATAATTTAACTCCAAGTATCATTGCAGATGGTTATCACTTGCCTGATAATTTTTTAAAAATAGTGCTCGCAGCCAAAAATAATCAAGTCATCTTGGTTAGTGATTCGACCATGTTTGCTGGTATGAATCCTGGCGTATATCATTCGCATATAGGCGGAAAAGTCACCTTGGAACAGGGTGGTCGACTTTCTATTTTTGATAATAACAAAATCTTAGCGGGCTCAGCAGTCTCTTTATTAGATTGCATCAATAAACTATATTCAAGTGCCCTACTAAATTTAGCTACAGCTTGGTCTTTGGCATCAACATGCCCAAAACGAATGGTTAATGTTGCCGACTGCTCTGATGATTTTGTATTATTTAAAATTGTAAATAATATGATAATCATAGTGAGTGTCATTAAATCTGGAAAGCAAATTTATACTCAAAATTAAATGCAATAATTACACTAACTCATAAAAAATTTATTTCCTATGACAGACACTCAAAGTACAGCATCGCAAAAGAATAATTTGGTTCCAATTCTTATCATAGCAGGACTATTTTTTATTTTTGGGTTTGTTACCTGGATCAACGGAGCTTTGATTCCGTTCATGAAAACAATCAATGAACTCACCGATGCACAGTCGTATCTCGTGGCTTCGGCTTCGTATATTTCGTTTGTCGTGATGGCTATCCCTGCCTCTTATATTTTATCCAAAGTAGGATACAAAAAAGGAATGTCACTTGGTCTTTTTATCATGGCCCTTGGTGCTCTAGTATTTATTCCTGCAGCCGAAGCTAGAACGTATTGGTTGTTTTTGACTGGGATTTTTATTCAAGGAGTTGGGATGACATTGTTACAAACCGCTTCCAATCCGTACATAACAATCTTAGGGCCTATGGAGAGTGGTGCTAAGCGTATCGCTATCATGGGAATTGCAAACAAAGTAGCAGGCGCGTTGGGGTCTATAATCTTTGGTGCTTTGTTATTATCTGGTATTGACGAAGTCAAAGAGAAATTGGCAACGGCTTCTGTAGAAGAAAAAGACATGCTGTTGAATACAATGGCCGACAGTGTTTTTGTGCCTTACTTGATTATGGCTCTCGTGTTAATTGTACTTGCTATTTTAATTCGAAAAGCACCCTTACCAAATGTAGAAGCCCCAGAAGAGGAAGAAGTGAAAGAAGGTGTTACAGCAAAAACAAGCATTTTTCAGTTCCCCCATTTATGGCTTGGTGTAATCGCTTTGTTCTTTTATGTAGGTGTTGAAGTGATTGCGGGTGATACGATTATCGCTTACGGAATTTCGTTAGGCTTTCCTGCTGCAGACGCAAAATTCTTTACTACCTTAACACTACTTGCTATGGTGTGTACTTATATCGTGGGAGTAGCATTAATTCCTAAGTTTTTAAAACAAGGGACAGCGCTTAAAATAAGTGCTTCACTAGGAATTGTATTTAGTACTTGCATATTATTTACTACAGGCTTTACTTCTGTTTTATTTGTAGCGGCATTGGGTATTTCAAATGCTTTGGTTTGGCCAGCAGTGTGGCCTCTTACATTGGCTGGGTTAGGTAAATTTACAAAAATAGCCTCTGCCTTACTAATTATGGCAATCTCAGGTGGAGCGATCATTCCACCCTTGTATGGACGATTGGTAGATGCCAATAAATTGGAACTTATGGCCGAAGGAATAAATGAAACAGATGCTCTAGCTACGGCAGCCACACATTGTTACTGGATCTTGATTCCGTGTTATGCTTTCATTTTGTTCTTTGCAATTTGGGGACACAAATATAAAAGTTGGTCTAGAAATTAAATTACTACAAATAAAAAAAATATAATTAAAAACTAAAAAATCATGTTACAAAGCACAATAGACAAATCTACCAGTTTTGAAAAAAGGTTTGAAAACGCAGGGACGATAGTTTTTGAAAACTCTGTTAGCGCCTCAAAAGCAGTTGCCAAAGAAATCGCAGATTTAATACGCGTTAAGCAAGATCAAAGACAACCTTGCATTTTAGGATTAGCAACAGGTTCTTCTCCAAAGGGACTTTATGCAGAATTGGTTCGTTTACACAAAGAAGAAGGATTAAGTTTTAAAAACGTAATCTCTTTTAATCTTGACGAGTATTACCCAATGGAACCTGATTCCATTAATAGCTATGTTCGTTTTATGAAAGAACATTTGTTTAACCACGTAGACATTCTTGCTGAAAATTATCACATTCCAGATGGTACTTTATCAAAAGATGCCATCTCTGAGTACTGCAGTATGTATGAAGCAAAAATTGAGGCCTTGGGTGGAATCGATTTACAAGTATTGGGAATTGGTGGAAACGGACATATTGGTTTTAATGAATCAGGTTCGCTTCAAAACTCCAAAACGCGTTTGGTCGCTCTTGATCATATTACTAGAGTTGCGGCTAGTGGTGATTTTGGTGGTTTAAAAACAACACCGAGAACTGCCATTACTTTGGGAATCAAAAAAATTATGGAAGCCAAAAGAGTTATTCTTATGGCTTGGGGTGAAGGTAAATCAAATATCGTCAAAGATTCTGTAGAGGGATCGGTTACCAATTTGGTTCCTGCTTCTTTCTTGCAAGAGCACAACAATGCAACATTTGTATTAGACAAAGAGGCAGCGTCAAAATTAACGCGCATCAACACGCCTTGGTTAGTAGAGAAAATAACTTGGTCTGATAAATTGACTAGAAAAGCAGTATTGGGATTGGCACTTTATTTAAAGAAGCCTATTTTAATGTTGACTGATGCCGATTATATCGAGAACGGTATGAGCGATTTATTGGCCGATTCAGGACCTGCTTATGACATTAATATTGCCATATTCAATAAATTACAAAGTACCATTACAGGATGGCCAGGGGGTAAACCCAATGCCGACGACACCAATCGTCCAGAGCGTGCGGAACCTGCCAAAAAGAAAGTTCTTATTTTTAGTCCGCATCCAGATGATGATATCATTAGTATGGGAGGAACTTTTAAGCGTTTGCACGAGCAAGGGCATGAGGTACATATTGGTTACCAAACATCGGGTAATATTGCCGTAGCAGATGATGAGGCGTTGCGTTTTGCAAGTTTTGTATGCGACTACAACGAGAAATTTGGTATCGACAATACAGCTGCAGATACTATCTATAAAAAAGCGGAGAAGTTTTTGAAAAACAAAAAAAATAGCGAAGTTGATATTCCAGAGGTACGTTACATTAAGGGTATTATTCGAAAAGGAGAAGCAAGAGCTACTTGTCATTACATCGGTATTCCTGATGTTCAGATCCACTTCATGAATTTACCTTTTTATGAAACGGGTACTATTGAGAAAAAACCATTGGGGCCAGAAGATGTAAAAATTACAATGGATCTGATCGAGAAAATTCAGCCGCATCAAATTTTTGCTGCTGGTGATCTAGCCGATCCACATGGTACACACAAAGTATGTTTGGATGCTATATTTGAAGCGGTCTTAAAATTGAAATCTAAAAAATTCATGTACGACTGCTGGGTATGGTTGTACAGAGGTGCTTGGCAAGAATGGGGAATTGACGAAATCGAAATGGCAATCCCAATGGGACCAGATCAAGTATTAGAGAAACGTAAAGGAATCTTCAAACACCAATCGCAAAAAGATGGTGTCGTTTTTCAAGGTGCAGATAGTAGAGAATTCTGGCAACGTGCAGAAGATAGAAACAAAGAAACTGCCGACTTATACAAATTATTAGGACTCTCTCATTATGCCGCAATGGAAGCATTTGTGAGATGGAAATTTTAATTAAGTAATGCTTTATAATTTATAAGGTTTATAAAAGTTTGTTTTCAAAGTATAAAAACAAGTTTTTTAAATATCATTAGCTGTTAAAATAGCGGGCTAACGACTTGCATCGAAATTGACTTTTCTCATAACAGTATTTAAAAAAAGTCAGGGTTTGCGTTTAGTTTCGATCCCTGACTTTTTTGCTTAGAATCCAAATAAAAAGAGCTCCAACTGTCGAGAAAAATTCTCGATAGTTGGAGCTTTATTAATTACATATAGCAAACTATTTCTTCTTTAAAGCTTTACTTATGGCATTTTGAACCAATGGTTCCATAATATCATAGCCCTTTGCATTGGGATGCACGGTATCTCTACCTATTTCTTCTTTCAATCCTTTATTTTTGTTTACCATTGGCGTATAATAATCTAAATAAATTAAATTATTCGATGACGCATATGATTTAATTAATTTATTAAGTGCTACAATTAACTCAGCAGGCTCAACAGATGGACTCCAAGAGTAACTACTAGCTGGCAGCACCGAAGCTAATATCACTTTGATATTATTTTGTTTGGCTAACTCTGCCATCGAAAAGATATTTTTAGCAATCTCTTCGACCTTCATAACACCTCTGTTCCCTGCAATGTCATTTGTACCTGCAGAGATGATTACTACTTTCGGTTTCAGATCGATTACATCTGGTCTAAATCTCAATAACATTTGAGACGATGTTTGCCCACTAATTCCTCTATTTACATAAGAAGGATTTGATTCGAAAAAAACACCGTGATCCCTAGTCCAATTGTCGGTAATTGAGTTACCAATAAAAACTACCCTATCTTCATTTTTAGAAGGTGCTTTCAAACTGGCATTCGCTTTTCTATAACGGTCAAAATTTGCCCAATCTTCTGTTGGTGTCAATTCAATTTTTATTACCGTTGCAACCTTATTTGGTGCCTCTGTTGGTAATGCTACAGTTAAGTTACCGTATATTAATTTGGTACTTAATTTTTTCTCTCCATAATTGAGGAAAGCTGTTCTAACTTTCATTTCTCTATCAATAATTAACTTTCCATCTGCTGGCCAGTTAAAAACATGTGCATAGACAAAATCTCCCTTTTGAGTGTAATATCCCCAGTTTGGTTTTTCGTAGGGAGCTATTGTTACTCCTTCAAAAGCTTCTTTATTATCTTTTGTCCATACAGCCATTTCTAGATAGTGCTCTGAATCTGATATTTTTTTCACTTCACCGCTCGTTTGCGCAAACACGGGACTAAATTGAACAACAGCTAGTAAAACGACTACTACTGACTTTTCGAATATTTTCATTTTCTTTTCTTTTCTACCATTTTTTTTAAAATAGTATCATTACTAAATTTCTAATCTATGATTCCTCAGCTTTCAATTTACGGAGTTTAGAGTAAAATGCACCTATTATTTATTACTAAATAGAGTTTTATAATAAGTATCTTATTTAGCCAACTCAATTTTAATAACTGTTACAGTAGCATCGGGTGCCAACATAGGAATGTCTAATAAAACCTCAGCAGAAGTAGCAATCGATTTCAAAACAGTGTTCGGATTTGTTAATACTGTTGCTTTTTTAATTTTGATTTCTTTGTTAAGTTTTAGTAATCCATCTTTTGGCCATTCAAATACATGTGCATACACTACTCCATCTTTTTTGGTATATCGACCCCACGAAGGTTTTTCGTAAGGACTTGCAGAAGCGCCATAAACAGCCTCTCCATTTTTCTTTGTCCACTCACCCATCGCTTCTAAACGTCTGATGCTTTCTGCCGGAAATCTTCCGAAACCATCAGGGCCTATGTTTAATAAAAAGTTACCTCCTTTTGATACAATATCTACTAATTTCTGAATTAAATCTTCACTACTTTTCCATTTGTTATCAGATGGTTTATAGCCCCAAGTTCCGTTCATAGTCATGCAAGCTTCCCAATCTGTGTCAATTCCCGTATCTGGAATCTCTTGTTCTGGAGTACCAAAATCACCTGCAAATTGACCTGGCTTATTATTCATTCCGTCCATACCGGTTCTTCCTTTATCTACTCTATTGTTCACAATAGTGTTGGGCTGAATGTCACGGATGTATTTGTAAAGGTCCTTACCCATCTCTGTGGTATAATCTGAAATCCAATCACCATCAAACCATACAACACCTATATCACCATAGTTCTTCAACAATTCACCCACTTGAGGCTTCATGTAATTTTGATAATATTTTGGGAAATCAGGATTAACAACTGATGGGTCATCATGCTGAGAAATGTTATAGTTTGGATACAAATTTCCTTGCGCTTGTGGATGATGCCAATCTACTATAGAGTAATACAAACAGAATTTTATGCCTTGTTTTTTACAAGCTTCTGCTAGTTCCTTAACAATATCACGCTTAAAAGGTGCTGTATCCATGATGTCATATTTAGACACCTTCGAATCCCAAAGTGCAAATCCTTCATGATGCTTTGAAGTAAGTACGATATACTTCATCCCTGCATTTTTTGCCATAGTCACCCAAGCATCCGCATCAAATAATTGCGGATTGAACATTTTAGGAAACTTCTCGTAATCTTCGATTGTATAATCTAATTTATCCATTGCCCATTCTGCACCACCGCCTGCGATTTTTGTACCACGTTCTCCACCAATTATAGAGTAAGCACCCCAGTGGATAAACATTCCAAATTTTGAATCGCGCCACCACGCCATACGCTCATCATCTGAAAGTTTGTCTTTTTGTGATTTGTTTTGAGCAATACCTGTATTTACATTTAATATTGTAACTAATATCAGAATACTTAACCTTTGTACTATCTTCATCTTATGCTTTTTTATATCTATTTTTAATTTGTATTAATAGTAATTTCTTTTTTGGCTTGATTTCTCATAACAAAAATTCGGTAAGGAATACTATTAGACTTTTCACTTTGATTATTTATTGTTTACATCTTATTTGTATTTGTCTAACATATTTTGCATTTCTTTCACTACATCAGGGTATTTTAAATACAGGTTAGTAGTTTGTGAAATATCATCTTTAAGATTATAAAGTTGTGCTGGAGGTGCCTCATTTTTAATTTTTCCATTTTCGATATCGGTATTAAATTCTTCTGCAAAAGATATAGCCGCAGGACCTCCAAAACCATGTGTGCCTTGCTTATTAGAAGTAAAACCTCCACCTCCTTTAGCACCTACATACAACCATTTCCCTTTTCGAATGGCAAGATGAGAACGGTTTTTAGGAGCCAAAAGCAGTTCATTTCTTATTTGCTTATTTGTTTGTCCTGTAATTACTCCTAACATATTTCTACTATCCTGTCCTTGCCCTTTAGCTAATTTCTGCCCAGTAAGTGCTGCGAAAGTGGCAAGCATATCTACATTGCAAATTAACTGATTAGATACCTCTCCCCCTTTTATTTTACTAGGCCAATGAGCGATTAATGGAATGCGATTGCCACCTTCCCAAGCATCAAACTTAAACCCCAACAAATTACCGTTCATTTTATGCCCTTGTATCCAAGCATTTTGTCCAGTGGCATTAAACATTCCTCCATTGTCACTGGTGAATATTACCAAAGTATTTTCAGCTACTCCCATTTCTTTTAAAGTCTGCATGACCTCACCAACAATCCAATCCAACTCATGAACAAAGTCTCCATACAAGCCACATCCGCTCGTACCTACAAATTGTGGTGCTGGTGTAAAAGGATGGTGGATATTGGTTGTAGCAAAATATAGAAAGAATGGTTTATCTTTTTGCTCTTTCATCCAACCGAGTGCTTTATCTTTTAAATGAATACCAACTTCTTCATCAACATATAGTGCATGCGCCTTATCTGCTCCTCCAATATCATCTAAATTCATTTTCTCGAAAATTTCTTTTGTTTTGGCTTTTTTTCCGTACACAAATGGGTCGTCCTCTGTAAGTCCAACTACATTATGATTTTCAACATATACAAAAGGAGGATGACTATTCACAACAGGAACACCGTAGTAATAATCAAAGCCTAATTCATTAGGACCAGGAGCTAGTTTTTTATTCCAGTCTACTGGCTTTGCTGTTCCAAAACCAAGATGCCATTTTCCAATGCATGCTGTTGTGTAACCTACTTTTTTTAGTAATGAAGCCAATGTTTCCTTTTCGGTATCTATTACTAGTTTGTCTTTAAGAAAAATAGGATTATATAAATTTCCTTGCCTAACAGGATATTCTCCTGTAAGTAGTGCATATCGTGATGGCGTACAAACAGAAGAGGCTGAATGCGCATCTGTAAACATTCGTCCTTCCTTTGCTAATTTATCAATGTTTGAAGTTTGTAATTTTGTTGCTCCATAACAACCTAAATCACCATAACCAAGATCATCCGCATTGATCAGCACAATGTTAGGGAGTTCTTTGTTTTCTTGTGCAAAGCTTACTTGACCTAATAGAATTACAACACAAAATCTTAAAATATTCTTCTTACAGTCCATAATTTTGTGTTTTAAATTGTTATTTTGTGTTAATTGTTAATTTCATTTCAGATTGATTTCGCATAATGACCAAGTCCAATGTATCTTCCTTATTTTCGACATTGATTGTAAAAAAATCTTTTACGGTAGCCACTTTTTTATTTGCTGCTTTTAAAATGACATCACCTTTTTTGAGACCATCATTTTTTACTGCAGGACTATTGTTCCATATTCGTACTATGATGACTCCTTCTGGAGAATTCAATCCGTATGCTGATTGCTCTTGTTCTGATTCTACGCTTTTGATGTTATTTCGTAACCAAGAAACCTCAGCATTCTGAGCCGCTTTTGTTTCTGAAGCACTTTTTATTACTGGTACTTCTGGCGTTTTGGCGATCGCTTTTAAACTTGGTTTCTGAACCCCAAATTGATCCATTGGAAAGTTTTTAAAACCGATTTTTAAAGCTGGTGAATTTGCTGCGACAGAAAAATCTAGTGCTGCAGAATTTACAAACATAGGAGATCCGTAAGCACTGTGAAGATCTCTATTATAAATTTGCGATTTCATCATTGCCACTTCTGTTGCAAAAAAATTATAATCCAATTCTTTTCCCCAGCCCAATAAACCTACATCTTGATAAGTGTCTGCTATAATATTATTTTTAAAAACGTCTTCACTATTGGCAAACCAAACATGTGGATGCAGCGAATTATTGACTATAATGTTATTTTCTGCAACACGATTAAAACCTTCACGCAATTTAAGACCACTGTTGAGTAATAAATTGTTATAAATATGATAATTGGAAGAACCGTCGTCTAAGTCAATATCCCAACCATGATCACAGCGAAAGCGATTGTTACGTATAATCGTTGTTTTGATAGCATCTAGTAAATACATATCTGGCCTTGCAGTTGTAAGACTGTCCATTACATTGCGCTTTGGGTGCCAGAATCGGTCTCTACCCCAAGAGTTAAATGAACCGTGATCGCTAGTTTCTAGAACTGTATTGAATACATCGTTGAATTCGAGTACGTGACCACCCCAAGTTCCGTCACCAATATTAATACCTGCTCTTGGAACATCATAAATACTATTGTGACGCACGACAATATCCATTGCCATCGAAATCTGCACACCCGCTGTTTGTTTTTCGATTCTACCTATTCTATAGATTAAATTATCAGCTACCAAACATTCACGAGGATACAATTCGTTTTTAGGTCCAGCTACAGAATCCATATCTGCTACCGGAACAAATTGAGCATAATTAAAAGAAGGAGAACGTACTGCAGAAGCATCACCAATAAAAGATATAGCACTTGCTCCACAGTCATGAATATGATTCCCTTTTACCTTTAATCCTTTGTTGTATTTGCTTGCCATGATTACATTACCACCCAATTTTTTAAATTCGCTATCCTCTATTTTACAATTCTCGGTACCTTCAAAAAACAATACACTTCCTCTGTAAATTGTCCAATCACTTCGCAGCAGAGGTTCAAATTTCTCCATGAAAGTGCGGTTTGTATTTTCGAAAGTGATATTTGATATGCTAACATTCCTCACTGGATTATCTAGTGTTCCCACCACTAGCAGTAACTCCTTTAAAACCAAAACTTCAAATTTTGAACTACTAATAGAAATTCCCTTTGCCGGCCAATAATAGAGTTTGTTTTTGTCTTTGTCCAAAAACCATTCTCCTGGACTGTCTAATTCTTCAAAAACATTTTCTACCATACGGTATTCTTCATGCGGCTTAGATCCTCTATTATTTTGCTGACCACCTTCTAAAATTGCTTCTCCTTTGGCATCAACTCCTGTCACCACCCAATGAAAACCTCCCCATTTACCACTGTGAAGAGCATTAAAATAAGCTCCTTTTGGATTCTTCCATGATGATACTCTGTCTTTCGAGAGCGCATCTGCTGCATATCCCTGCCAATATTGAGCTTGCTCATCATAGTTGGGATATCTTGCTAGAATTTGTGATTGATCATTGACAATTAATTGATCAAAATTTGAGTTTGGGGGAACAGTTGTAACAAAAATATTTTCATTGTATTTTTCCCATTTTGTTGGTAGAATGCTTGATCCTTTTAAAAATACCTCAGACGCACTTGTACCCTTAATTGTAATCCCACTCAAAATGGCAGGTATCGTGATTGCTTCAGTCAAATGATATTCACCAGGAAGTATATTAACGACAATACTAGCTTTAGCATCTTCTTGTTTTAACTGTTTTGATTTCTTGATAGCTTCACCGAGGGTTGCAAACGGCTTCTGTTTACTACCATCACTACTTGTTGTCGCTTTTTTTGATACAAAAAGTGCAATACTTTGTGCTTGCATAAAGCACGAGAAGAGCAGGGCAATTACTGTTGTGTAGAATTTGGTTTGTTTCATTATCCTTTGGTTATTATCGAATTGATTTGTTTGATTTAAAATACAATTACTACTTTATCATACGCTTTACTTAATCTAAAATCGATTTGCTCCGGGTTGGAACGACTTGGAATTCCTTGTCTTGTTTCGATTAATGTATCATTTTCATAAATCCTTAATTCTGCCGTTTTTTTACCTTTATAAAATGGAACTTTCATTACAACTGGACCATCATTTTGAATTACAAATTGATTCTCCTCATTTTCTACAGACATTGTTATAGGAGTTCCGGCAGCGATAATTTCCCATCCATCTTGTATAAATTTAGACATACCAGATAAAAAAAGAAAATCCATTATTTTGGCATCAGGTGTCTTTCTTGTAATTGACAGCAATCCTAATTGATAAAAATCTCCTTCTTCTACCTCATCTCGATCAGATGTAGTTGCAATTATTTTATCTCTTGTTTCCTTATCATCCAAGGTTAGTTCGATAACTTGAACATTGGGATTACTTTTTAAAGAAGCGTATTCAACAGTAGTAATAGGATTTTTTTCTCCTTCAAGATAAGGGTTAAAAACAATAGCAAAAGGTTGTTCCCAAGCGGCTGCATCTCTTTTTACTACCAGAGTTGGCACTTTTGCTTCTACTAAATCTGCAGGAGCTGTTCCTTTGCTTAATGCATTTGACTTTGGGCTCTTTACGCTATAAATAGTTTGATTTTCATTTCCTTTAATCCATAATTTCATGAAACTATTTTGCTTGTCTTTGATAGAAAAAACGGCTTGAATATCTTGAGCTGTTTTTACTTTCTTTTTATCTTCAAAATAATCATATCCTTTTATATCACCATATTTAGTGCTCAACTCATCTGTACTATTAAGCGAAATTAATTTGTTGTTTGAATCGAATATATCAAGTGACTGACCAATATTGTGGTAAAAATATTCATGCTTCTGTTTGCCGTCTTGTTGCTTTTTAGATCTAAAAATATCGATTATATAAGGCTTTTGAGTTTTTGATTTTATAACGGCCGTCAAACGTTGTTGATCTGCATTAGTCTGTGGCTCTAGAAACGAAACTTTTGATAAGGTCACTTTATCAAAAATAGATGTCATTCCCGATTTTGGAAAACTATTGTCTAATGAAAAAGGATGGTAACTTCTCATAGCGCTATAATCTGATTTTCCGTCAACTGCAACTGTGTTGTGAGCTGGAAATCGTGAGTAAAATTCTCTATGTGCTTCATTCCAGTAACTAGGTCCTTTACCCATATCGGGACCTATTGCATAATTGTTTGCAAACAATTCTATAGCGATACCATTTGCATGTGCATGATTACCATATGATCCCACGGTGGAAACCATCACGGCATCAGACCCTTTTCCCATGCGCTGGTTGAACATGCTCACATTGGGTGCATAAAAGGTTGGCGAAATAAGTTGAATACTGCTGCTTGCTCCCGAACTATTTTTCTGTAGTTCATCAACATAAAAAAACAAATCAAAATAATCTGATGCTTTTCTGGTATATAATTTATCCGCAATCATTTTGTCTAAAATACTCGAGATCAAAACCTCTTTTTCTTTCTGAGTGTATTTTTTATAGTTCGAAATTAATAATTCAAAATTTTCTGGAGGTAGTATCGAATGGTGTGAATCTCCAAAACCAAGCAGATATCCACTAGGGAACAAATATTGAAAAGAAGCCAAAGCAGCCTTTTCGATAATAGGAACATTTAAGAACTCATTGTTATTTGTCGTATGATCCAATAATGTGAAAATCCTTAAAAGTGTCGTAATTACATGCACTGAATAAGATGGAGATTCTGGCCAAATACCCGTCTCTTCATCATAAACCAAAAGAGATTCTTTAACCGCCAATTGTCGTTCTGTTGACTCATCAAAGGTATATTTTAGGAAATATTCACTTCCTTTACCATTTTTATAAGTATCATTTTTATCTAAAACTATTCCGATATAGGTTAAAAATCGAGCTTGAAATAAATTCCAGTTGTTATCTGGAATACCGTTTACTATAATTTGATCTCCCCATTTTTGAAAAACAGCAACAGAATGGTCCAAATTATTATTGTTCGCTTTTAGATAAGTATACAGAAAGTCATATGAAGTTACTAAGGGAACAACAATTCCTTCATGAATCACCTCAAAAGTTGCAAGACCAGAAATACGTGCTTGATCTGATTTCTTCAAATCAACAGGTGCTTCTCTATAGTACATCCCTTCCATATATTTTAAAAATACAGGAGCTGCAAATTTTGCATATTTCTCATCACCCGTCAACCAATATAAAAATGCGGCATCTTCAACCAGTCCCATTATTTCTTCGTTGGTTTTTTCTATAGCAAAACCTGCTTTAGATGGATGTGTCCATTCCATTTTCTTGGTTTTATTATTTTTCAAATACAAACCTCTAGGATCATCCAAATACGGTTGTACGTCCTCTAATTTTGGTCTCGAATAATCAGATGCCCAATCACGTGTCCCAGAATACCTCACTGTAGGCACTGGTGCACTACCAGATGAGTAGGCAAATTCGCCACTGTTAAGAAACACTTTATCATGCTTGGTATTCCAGTTCATTTGCAACCTAGAAACCAACCAGTTCGGATTTTGTTGCCATAACTTCAAGTACTTTTCTAACTTTTGCTTTTTTGCATCAACAAACTCTTTCTTCCAAGAAACCTTATCAATAGATTGAATGAAATCATTCTTTGCAGCATTTGTTGTGTACACTCTTGGGTGTACGCTGTTTTGCGCTAGTGTTCCAACGGTATTCAATAAAAAATAAGATGTTATTACTACCAAAGAGATTTTTATTTTCATTACCTGTGTTTTATTTTATTTGAATATTATAAGCTGCTGGATATTTTTTAGATTCGCCTTTGTAAAGCTGAATTCTAACTTCCTTATCTGAGGAATAATAATATTTGCCATTTTCGATTCTTAACTCAGCAGAAACAGCATCACCAACCGCTTCTATTGTATGCCCGCCCTTTTGTAGTAATTTACCTTTACCTAAATATAAATATTCAAAATCATTATTCTTTTCTGAAACGATTCCAAATACCCCTCTGAATTTTAAATCTTCAACAGGCTCATACAGTTTGTCATCGGTAGCATTACAAATATATTGCTTGCTTTTTTTGGAATTAACTAGCAGACTTACAAAACTGTCTGAACTGCTTAATTTTGAAATCGAATTAATATCTTTTTTATCAGTTTCGAATGATTCAAAAACAGCTACAAAAGGATGCTTTTCAGCATTATTATTGTTTTGTCGCACGATTAGAGTTGGCGTCATTTGCGGACTTTTATTTACTTGTCCCGGTGTAATATCTGCCAAAAATGTTGTCGGTGGTGCATCTACGGTGTAAACTACTCTATTCTCCTGCCCCATCATCCACATACTGGTATGTATTGCGGGATTTGTTGTAGTGATAGACCAAGTAGCATTAAGATCTTTAGAATAATTTATCTTCTGTTGGTTCTTAAAAAAAGAATATGCTTTGTCATATTTTGTGCCCAAATCAGCCGCGCTGTTTAATTTTAAATTAGTGTTTGCATCATCTTTTAAAACAATAGCATTCCCCAAATTGTGATGTATGTAATCATTATCTGCTTGATTGGATCTGAAAATATCAACATAGTAACCTGTAGTTTCTGAGGTACGTACCATGGCAACCAGGCGACGTTTTTCGGCTGCTGAAAAATCAGCAAAAGAAATATTGGCTGACGTTTCTGTACTGTTGTACAATCCTTCATTAACATCTACAGCTGGATCCATCGCATTGATTATTAGTTCCCCTTCTTTATAACCTGGTAAAATAGTATTGCTACCAGTAATTCCTCGGTGGTATTCTGAATCTGATGACCAATAGGACTCGTAGGCAGATGCATCTGGTGCTAATGCCCAACCTTGTCCGTAAAATTGCATTGCCAAACCATTTTCTGCTAAATGGCTACCTTTTTTTCCGCCATAAAGCGTAAACATTAAACCATTTTTTTCACTATTTCCATTCTTCATTATGAGATGTCTGTGGAAGGGTGAATAAGCAGTTCTTCGAAAAGGTAAATCACTACCCGAATCGGGTAAAGATTGGTTCAATACAATTCCTTTCCACGATACACTGTTACGATCATACTCACCCGATTGCATTCCTTTTCGAATAACGGTTGCCATCTCCTTTGCTTTCACTGTATCTCCTGTCCACGTATAGTATGTTAGCAAAGATTCAAACGAAGATATGTTTGCAGGACCGCCACGCATATCGCCAAAAACCACCAAATTACCGCGTGCATCCAGCCAACCTAAATTTGCCAATGCAGCTTTTGAAATTATTGGATTTCCTTCCAAAGTATTGATACCTGATTTAAACAATTCAAGTCCCATGTCTAAAACAATCGGAATCATGCTCGAAGCATAGCCTGGTGACTCTGGCCATAATCCTGTCTTTTTATCATAATAATCCATTATTTCTGGCAAAGCAGCTGTATAATCAGAGGATTTCTGGGTGTAAAGCGGAATGTAATATTCTCTCCCTTTTCCGTCTTTGTAAAAATCGTTGGGTTCTAATATTAACATGCTACCTAGAATATTTTTGTATCTATTTACGTTCCAGTTCCCTTTTTTACCTCCTCTTATAAGTCCTAGATCAATGAAACGTTTGAACACTGTTCCTGCTACTTCTGTCGTCGATTTTTTTAAGGTTTTTAAATGTTGGTGAGGGTGTGTGTTTAAGTAACTATATAAAAAATCGTAGGTTGCCGACGCTGGAATTTGTAAATCATCATGAATTACTTCGTAATCGTAATAACCTAAAATACCTCCCGGTTTGTAGCCGCCGTATCCTTTGCTTGATTTTTCAGGATCCAAAGGTGGATTCATATAATAAGTCCCCAATAACCATGTCCAAAAAATATCAGAAGAAAACTTGGCATATTTTTCATCTTGCGTGATGTAATAAGCAAAAGCGGCTTTTTCTGCCAGTTCTAATATTTCTATATTATTGCCACGAATCATATGGCCCGACTTTTTATAAGGAACCAAAACTGGTGTTTTATCAGCACTTGAACGACTGATACCCAACAAATCTCCAGATTCATTATACGGAATTCTATCTTCAAGAGGTACGTTAACATACTCGTTCCACGTACGCATACCAGGTAAACGTACCGTGGGAACGGGTGCATTACCCTCCCCATAGTCCCAATTTTCATCTTTTATGTAACATTGTGTGAAGTGAGAATCTGACTTCCAGTACATCGCTAACCTAGATACAATCCATGCCGAATCTTTAACATGGCGATTCACATAAGGATTGATTTCACTCAGCAATTTATTCCAAGAGGATTTGGCCCAATCTTCTTTTTCTATCTTTTGTATTAAGTCTGTTCTATCTTTATGCTCTACCAACAATCGAGGATGATTGTCTGAATTTTGAGCATGCACATTGATCACTGCAACAAACAATGAGAAAAATAAAGTGATGTGTTTTGAAATTTTCATTAAACGCTTATTTTTTGTTTTAACTCACTGTCAAAACAACTTTTCGTAAATATTTTTATGTGATTTAATCGTTTGATTGTAGTACTTAAAAATGCATGCAAAAAGTATTTTTAAGCACATTCCTTATTTTTTCTCATTCGAAAAAAAAATAACGAAATTACATTTCTACCATCTAAACATTAATATTGATCTGGATGCTCGTAATCACCGATACGATGAAATACATTACGCTTTAATGGGATTTGCATACCGTTTGTGTTTTCTAACCAGTCGTATAAGCTATTTGCATATTCTTTGATCAGTGGTTGCAACTCTGGCTTATCTATTAAATTAACTAGTTCGTTTGGATCATTTTCAAGATCATACAATTCATTAGTATCCCAGATTCCATTATATCTTATGTATTTGTATTTGTCTGTACGTACTCCAAATACAGTTGGTGTCATTGGAAAATCATATTCAAAATAGTATTCGTAAAATATCTTTTCTCTCCAATTGGTTTCGTCCCCTTTTAATAACTGGATAAATGACTTACCTGGCATGTAAGCTGGCTTTTGTAAACCTGCCGCTTCTAGAACTGTTGGAGCAATATCTACGTTTTGAACCATACGTTCGATCGTTTGTCCTCCTTCAAAAACTTCTGGACAACGCACTAACATAGGAACTTTTACCGACTCTTCGTAGAAATGGCGTTTATCAATCAATCCGTGTTCTCCCCAACTAAAACCGTTATCTCCCATATAGACAATCATGGTCGATTCATCAAGTCCGTTTGCTTTTAACCAGTCCATTATAGTTCCTACACTATCATCTACTCCCATCAAGGTTTCACAATAACGTTGTACTAAATCATCGAAAGTTCCGTCGGCAGTACCGTGGTACATATAATCCACACCATGCCAGCTGTCACGCTGTCTTTTTACCCAATCTGGCCAGTTTAACTTTTTGTATTCTGACCCAATTGTTTGTGTATAGCTATCTGGTTTATCGATTTTCTTACCTGCATACATACCTGCATGACGCTTGGCCGGAAAAAACATTGCGTGTACTGCTTTATGGGATAAATACATAAAAAATGGTTTCTCTTTATCTCTTTTGTCCAACCAGTCAACTGCATGTTCGGTTAATAAATCGGTAACATAGGTTTCATCATCGTACTGCACATTTTTACCGTTGATGTTTAAATTTGGTGCGTAGTAATCTCCTTGACCTGCAAAACTTTCCCAATGGGTAAAACCTGGTCGTGGATTGTCATTATGATCTCCCATGTGCCATTTACCAAAAAAAGAGGTTTGATATCCCGCTTTTTGAAGATACTCAGGAAAGTAAGTTAAGTTACCAGGATCTGGTGCCACATTGTCGACTATGGTATGTACATGCGAATACTGCCCCGTTAATATACTTGCACGACTTGGTGAGCATAGAGAAGTTGTCACAAAGGCATTTTTCATATGTGCTCCTTCTTTGGCCATTCGATCTAAATGAGGTGTTTTTAACCACGGCACTTTACCCGTAAAACCCATGAAATCATAACGATGATCATCTGTCAAAATGAATATAACATTGCGTTTTTTAGCTCCTTTTACCGTTTCCAATTTTAAAGAGGCTTTTTTTGTCGAGGCTGTTTGTGCTGTCCCATTTTGAGAAAAAGTAAATAGGGCGACAGTAAACAAACTTAATAGAACTCTATTTGAACGTATGGCGGTTGGTTTCATTTTATTGTTTTTTTGGTTTTTATAGTTTTGGTTTTTCTTAATCTCAAAAAAATGATTGGATTTACTAGGTGCAATTTTTACTTCTTTAAAATTAGTTCTCTATTGCTCTTCTGTAATGGAGTTTTCAACTTTTAATATGGACAAATAGCTATAAAAATCGGGATCTCTTTATTAAAGTTCCAAACGGGATGCTAATAGTACTTTATAAACTACATTTCCTTTAAAAACAGCAGTTAAGTAGAAGCAATTACAATATTCATTGTAGTATATCTTTGCATATTATTTTTATTCTTTTGATTTATTCTTTTGGTCGTACCCATACATGGCTTCCTGCCAATAATTCTTGGTATTGAATATTCATGTCTTTTTTCATTTGTTCGAAAAGGACTTGATTCTTAGCCGATAAATCTTTCGATTCTTTGACATCATCTTTCAAATTAAACAAAACATAATCTGTCAATTTTGCACTTTTTATATATGCTTCGTTTCCATCATACAGATTATGAAAATTAGGTACTGCTGCATTATCTACTTCTAATCGAGCCATAATTTTCCAGTCGCCTTTTCTCATTGCAACCATTCGCTCATTTATAGCATCATAAAATGCCCATAAAAGAGGTTTTTTTCTTTCGAAATTTCCTTTTTTTAATAAGGAGGTAAAAGATTGACCGTCTAAAGTTCTGTCAGGCAAAGTAGCGCCTGCTAACTCGGCAAATGTGGGTAGAAAATCAAGTGCAGAAACAATTTTATCTGATGTGCCTGAAATCGTTTTACCGCCAACCCAATTCATGATACATGGCACTCTAAAACCAGCTTCGTTGGTCCATAACTTCATACCTTTTAATTCTCCAGGCGAACCATAAGAATGTTTGGCTTTATCACCATATCTCATAAGCGTTTCGGGTCCGTTATCTGATGTGAAAACAACTAAAGTATTATCAATTTTATTTTTTTCTAAATAAGCAATCAAACGACCTACAGCTAGATCAACATTTCCTACGTTGGCAAAATATTCTGCTTGTTCTCTGGTTTTTGCAAGAGGTAGATATTTTTGAACTAAATCTTCAGGAGAAGCAATGGGCTCATGAGGTTCATGAAAAGCAACTTCTAGGAAAAAAGGCTTATTGGTAGTTCTCTTATCCAACCATTGCATCGCTTCACTTACAATTATCTGACTACTAAATCCTGTTATCTCTCCAACTTTATCTCCATTTCGAATAAAATTACTTGGATTTTCATGACTAGGAACAGCATTATTATGCGTTGCCATCCAATAGTCAAAACCAAAGTCATTGGGCTGTGGTTGCTCTTTCGAATTGAACTTTGAATTACAATGCCACTTCCCTACCAAGCAAGTCGCGTATCCTGCCGACTTTAAAACCGCCGGAATGGTTTGCTCACTAGCTTGCAGGTGTACCAAATCTCGATTGTCTTCGCTCTTCTTAGGACCCGGAATAAAGTCATATACACCAGCACGGTTAGGGCTACGACCCGTCAGAAGTCCCACTCTCGACGGTGAACAAACGGGAGCAGTGGAATAAAAATTGGTCAACTTAATGCCCGACTTTGCAAGTTTATCCAAATTTGGCGTCTTAATGATAGGATGCCCAAAAGAAGACAAATCTCCGTACCCTAAATCATCACATAGAAGTAAAATGATGTTGGGTTGTTGCTTGTCTCTTTTTACTTGCGCATACAAATTAATTGTGCTGCAATAAATTAAACCTACCGCTATCAATGAAATTTTGAGTGCTCTGCTATTCATTTGTATTTAGTCTTTAAAAAATTCTTTAAAAAAAAGCATCTGATATTTAATTGAATTACTCCAATAGTTATTGGTATGTCCTCCTGGACGTTCAATATAATCATGAGGAATATTTCGTTCTACTAATTTTTGATGTAGTCTAAGGTTTGCATCATAAAAGAAATCATCTACACCACAGTCAAAAAGAAATTTTAGATTTTTACCATCCAATAAGTGAGTCATATTTATCACGGTGTTGTTCTCCCAAACTTCTTTATTTTGTGCATAAACTCCAAGCCTTCTTGAAATTTCCCAGCTTAGAGGGAAAGGTCTTATGTCTACACCACCACTCATACTAGCGGCTACCCCCCAAATATCTTGATGCTTAAATGCTAGATACAATGCCCCGTGTCCACCCATGCTATAGCCCGAAATTGCTCTGTGCTTTTTATCGGCAAGAGTATTGTATTCTTTGTCGACGGTTGTAATCAATTCTTGTGTAATGTATGTTTCATATTGCATTTTTTTGTCAATAGGACTGTCAAAATACCAACTGGTCTTATTACCGTCAGGACAAACAATAATCACATTGTACTGGTCTGCATATGCTCTAATATCGGGTGCTTTTTCTAACCAAGCTTTATGATCTCCGCCCGCACCATGCAGCAAATATACTACTGAATAAGCCGCCGCTTTTTTATTGTAAGCATCGGGAAGAATGACTACATTTTTTATTTTTTTATCCATAGATTTACTATGCACCATAAGCGTATCAACACTTGATGCTTGCATAGTAATTGTAAATAAAACACAAAATGCAATGTTTATTATATTTTTCATTCTCTGTTAATTATAATTTATTTTAGAATAATTTCTTCTAATTCTTCTAGTGTTTTTCCTTTTGTTTCTGGCATGAAGAAAGCTACAAATAATAATTGAAAAACCATCATTCCTGCAAAAACCATGAAAACAACTCCTGGCCCAATCATTGGATGACTAAATAAAAATGGAATTAATGATGGAATAAGTGCCGCCAATACCCAGTGGGTGGAGCTACCAAATGCTTGACCCGACGCTCTCAAATGATTTGGGAAAATCTCTGAAATAAAAACCCAAATTACTGCTCCTTGACCAATGGCATGCGCTGCGATAAATAAAAACAAGAAAACTGGAATTGCCATTCCTGTCCAACCCAAAAAGAAGGCGGCAGACACTAGACTTAAAGAAATAATATAACCTATCGAGCCGATATACATCAATGTTTTTCTACCTAATTTATCAATCAGAAACACTCCTAATAAGGTAAATATTAAATTTGTAACACCAATACCAATACTACTCAATAAAGCTGTGCTTTCTCCTAATCCTGCCGCCTCAAAAATTCTTGGTGCGTAGTATAAAAAAGCATTAATACCAGAAAACTGATTGAAAAATGCAATAAAAAAAGCTAGCATTAATGGAAAACGGTATTTTTTTATAAAAATAGTTTCTGTCTTATCGCTTTTCTCATTGTGAACATTAAATTCTCTTATTTGCTCTTCTACATCCATATCTGGATTAATGATTTTTAAAACTTCTCTTGCTTCATCAACTCTTGATTGTGATAATAACCATCTTGGACTTTTTGGAACTTTTAATGCAAACAAAATATATAAAACCGCCGGAATAGCTTCTACTCCTAGCATCCAACGCCATGCATTTTCTCCTATATCACTTAATAAATAATTGGACAAATAAGCTATTAAAATTCCGAAAACGATATTAAATTGATACATAGCTACCAATCTCCCTCTGTCTTTTGCTGGAGCAATTTCTGAGATATACGCTGGAGCCGCAATTGTAGAAGCACCTACTCCTAGACCACCAACAAAGCGTGCAAAAGCAAAAAAGTAAGGTCCGTTGGCAAAACCAGAACCCAATGCAGAAAGAGCAAATAAAATCCCGATAACAATTAAGGTGTTTTTACGACCATATTTATTGGTAGGTATTCCTCCAAAAATGGCTCCTACTACTGTTCCCCATAATGCCATACCCATCACTACCCACCCGTGAAAAGAATCAGAAGACCCCCATAAGGCTTGCAGTTTTTTGTCGGCACCTGAAATGACTACTACATCAAATCCAAATAAAAACCCTGCAAGTGCCGCAGTGATTGACCAGAGTAAAATTTTCTTATTCATATTCTATTGTTTGTTTTGTTAGTTAAATTTATTGGTTTGATTGGTTGTTATTGTTTCAGCGGAATAACCATATTCCACGTTTTTGTGCCGTTACCGAAACCACCTGTTCCGTCCATGGTGGCGAAAAATAAATGTGTTGGTTTACCATTTTCGACCAAGACAAAAGGACGTTCTAATTGACCTTGAACGATAGTTTTACCGTTATTCCATTTTACTTTCTTTGTATATGCTTTGGGGTTTTTATCAACTATCCAATTCAGACCGTCTATAGAATGTGCCAATGCTCCATCGCCTTGCCCACCAGTTAGTGCTCCTCTTTGATCTTTGGCAATCATATGAAATCCTGTAGCGTCATTCCATAAATGCGGATCTTCTATTTCACCAAAATGATCTATAGAAAACAAAGGCTTATCACCGACAACTGTATATTTTCCGTCGTAAGATGGTGCTGTAGCAACTCCAATACTCATGTCACTGTTTGAAATTCCGTCGTCTTTGTAAGATCGCCCCTTAAACAGTAAAATTACAGACCCATCATCTTTTATTAATGGAGAGGGATTGGAAGTCAAAAAACTATAATATGAATTGGGTTTCACCTCCAAAATAGGTGCGTCTTGTCTAGTCCAAGGTCCGTTAGGACTTTTTGAAGTAGCAATACCAATACGCTTGCCCCACCTTGCGGCAATGCAAAATTTACTAGACAAGTCAAATTCGCTTACATTGTTTGTAGTTACATCTTCAAATGGATGCGTAGAACCCATATAATATAAAATATAAGTGTCTTTGTATTTTACAATTTTGGGATTATGACAAGAGCGTCCGTCCCAATATTGCGCCCCTCTTGCTCCTAATGCAACATCTTGAAACTGATAAGGTCCTACGGCTGTATTGGATGTAGCATGCACAATTTCTGAAGCAACCATCCAACCAGGATGAAAGGGTAAAAATTTTGGCCACCTTGACGCATACATATGGTACTTTCCATCTTCGCCCTTTATTACAGAACTTCCCCATACCCAATAATCTTTCATTTCGAGACCGCCATTAACCGGTGCCTCTTTAAGATTATCGAATATGAAATTTTGCGCATTGCTAGAGGCGATAATTCCAATAAAAAAGAAGATGATATATTTCATATTTTGGCTCAACTGATTATTTTTTGATTGGTTGTAATTTCACTTCCTTCAAAGTTGTTGTTTTCCAATTTTTGGCATCAGGCATAAATGAAATTTCATATTTCCCTGCTTTATCCACTTTAAATTCGCCTAAATTTATTTCTTTAAATCGTTTGGAATTATCTCCAGTTGATGGAATTTTGATGTTTTTTGTTTGACCATTTAATGTAATGCTTAACTCTGTACCTTCTTCTGTGAAAAATGAACCAGCTACATTAAACATACCTGGGTTTGTTATATCAAACGACCAGTATACCCTCGCAGTCTCGCTATCCCAACTTCCTACCGTATCCATATGATCGTCGTACTGCGCTCCGGGACCTTGCAGGTTTTCATACTGTGCTCTAAAAGCAGGCAATGTCACAAGACCAGTTTCATCTTGACCTAGTGGTAATTGCGGCAAAGCATTCGGCATTTCTTTTAATTGCAGTACAATCACAGATGCAACTTTATCTGGTGCTTCCCCCGTTAACTGCACCTCAATACCGCCATCTACTGATTTAGTCATAAATTTTCTATTTTTATCAGTAAGTAAATAACATGCTTCTACATTATTTTTTAATCTAACTGGGATTGTAGTGCCGTTTTTCCAATCGTAAACGTGTAGGTAAAGAAGCCCTTTATTTGCCATCGTTTTCATGGTGATTCTTCCCCATTCTGGTTCAGCGGCTGTTGGGCTAGCTTGTGTGCCATAAATGGCTTCTTTATTTTTTTCCATCCAAACTCCAATAGCTTTCATACGTTCTGTGGCTTCGGGTCTTAAAATACCTTCATTAGTCGGACTTACATTTAATAAATAATTACCTCCTTTACTACTCTGATTGATCAAATTGCGAATTAAAGTTGTTGTAGAATTAAAGTTATTATCATCTGATCGGTATCCCCAACTACCACTTATTGGTTGGCATAATTCCCAATATTTTGCTTCTGGTTGGTATCTTGGTCCGTTACGTTCAAACGTTTTGTGATCACCAGGATAATCATCGCCCAAACGGTCATTTGTTATAATATTTGGCTGTAATGCTCTAGTTATATGATGTAAACTATCGACAACTGCTTTTGTCATTGCTCTAGGAGTATCCCACCAAAAAACAGAAATTGGACCATATTCTGTCAGCAACTGCTTTACCTCTGGAAGTGCTTTTTGATACACATATTCATCACTACTTACACGTTTCATCGTTGTGTCCCAAGTATTCCCCATACCACCTGGGTGATGCCAGTCTTGAGCTTGTGAATAATAAAAGCCGAATTTTATACCTTGCTCTTGGCAGGCCTTTGCTAGTTCTTTTAAAACATCGCGTTTAAAAGGTGTAGCATCAACAATATTATAGTCACTCGCTTTCGAATCAAACATAGAAAAACCGTCATGGTGCTTAGCCGTTATTACCATATATTTCATACCAGCTTCTTTGGCTAAAGCGACGAACTCATTTGCATTAAATTTTGAAGGATTAAATTGATCTGCAAATTTTTCATATTCTGCTATCGGGATCTTGCCTTTATTCATAATCCACTCCCCACTATTGGTTTGTGCCACGCCTTTGTAAAATCCTGCAGGAACCGTATAAATTCCCCAGTGAATAAACATTCCAAAACGAGCTTCTTCCCACCAAGCCATACGTTCTTCTTCTGAGATTTGTTTTGATTTAATCTCAGTTGGTGGCACTGCTTTTTGAGCAATTATAGTATTAAAAACTAAAAGCGTCAAAGCGCTGCAGATTATTCTTTTCATTTCTAAATTTTTATTTTTTTCAAAATACCGAAGCTACGTGATAACAGTTTTTTATTTGCAAACTAATAGCTGTTACAAGTTTAAAAACAATAATTGTTTTTAAATATAAATTATAAACCATTAGTTATAAACTATTGCTCATTTGCTCCAATCACTGTAATAGTGCAGTATGAGAAGATGCAGTCAGGGTTCAAAGGCAATTAAGAACTTTTTTATAAAGGCGAAAAGCAACTATGGATTTTGACAAAACATTCCAGTTCTAGATGAAAAAAGGATCTAAAATGAAGTATAAATTGATTAAAATTCGGCTGTATGTTTTTAACATTTAACGACAAATTAAATGCCATACAAGCGTACTTATTCTATTATCAAATAAAATTTTATTGATACTAAAAAAAGAAGGAAATGATTCTTTTAATTTGATTATGATACGAAAATTTACCGAAGTTTATTCTCAAAAATAGTTAGCAATCGTTATATTTTATTTTTTGAAAACACAATAGTTTCAAGCCAATCTGCTGCGAGTTTTGGCCATATTTCTGCTGCTTTTTTTCCTTTTCGAAGACCGTAACCATGACCTCCAGAATTATACATATGGAGCTCAACAGAAGTTTTATTATCTCGTATAGCTTGTCCCATCACAAGCCCACTGTTACCATAAGGATCATCACTTGTCCCGAAAATAAAAAAAGGAGGTGTTTGTTTGTCAAATGTAAATGCGGGATCGATTGTTTTATTTTCTCCCTTGTCTAAATAAGCAGGATATATAAGCATTGTAAAATTGGACTTTGCCGATAAATCATCTATTGCATCTTGCTTCTTATAAAAATCAATTTTACTGTTTGTAGTTGCCAAAGCGGACAAGTGGGCACCTGCTGAGAAACCTATTAAACCTATCTTTTCGGTATCTAGGTTAAAATCAGAAGCTCTACTTCGTACCATTTTTATAGCCCTTTGAATATCTTGCGCTGCTCCCTGCGCTTTTTTAGGCACACGGTACTCTAATACAAATGCGGTATATCCTAACTCATTTAACCATTTAGCAATTTCGTAGCCTTCTAAATCAATTGCCAAAATAGAATAACCACCTCCAGGACATACTATCACTCCACCCTTTGAATTATTTGCTTTTATAGGTTTAAAAACTGTCAAAGTCGGATTTGTAACATCTGTTAATCTCATGACATTCCCCGATACGTTGTCGGTTTGCCTTGCAGGATGTTTTTCTTCTGTTTCGTCAGGAACAGCTGTGTTCCACAAATAAATGATTTCGTTATTCTGAGCAGACATTTTAAAAGAATATAACAAGATTAAAATGATAAATGGTACTTTAAGATTGGTCATAAAGAGTTGATTGTTTTTTTCGAATAGAGCTCAAACTAATACTCTATTCGTATTTTAAATTTCGCCATCAGATTTTATTAGCTCAATCTTCAAGTAAGTCTACTATATGGACTTATTCTTGAGTTTTGTAGCACTTCCCAAAAACAATACCATGTTCTGGGTTTCCAAATCAAATTCTTATATAATCTTCTGATTATAATTTATTTATCAGGCTTATTACAAATATACCGATAAATATAATTATCGATAAAAAGGAATCGTGTCTATTGTTGAATTAATTTCCAAAAAGTATTAATAAAATAAATTTTAAAGTGCAAATTAATACTTAGGTGCAATAATTTTGAGCTGTTTTTACTGAATTAAACTAATAGTCCTTACATATCAATAAAAAAAGTCGAATAATAATTTTACAATTACTATTCAACTCTTTCTCACATTTGAACCAAACTAATTAAAACTTTTCTTTTTTCTTCTATAGTATCTACTTATGATTTCGCATCATTTATTTTTTTCAAACGCAATAGCGCTTCCATATAATAATAATCTGCATAAATGATTGGAATATCAATTTCAGAATTATTAGGATGATGCCCTGTAGAATGTAATAGTAAAGCTTGATTTTCGTTACCACTTAAGTACTTCTTACTTGATAATATTTCAAGATATGATGTAGCAGCATTAATATACTTCGCTTTTAATTTTTCATCTTTTACCAATTGTGATAATTCTAATAATCCGCATGCTGCTACGCCAGCTGCCGAAGCATCTTTTGGTGCATTTGGAATTTTAATATCATCAAAATCCCAGTATGGAATTCCATCTTTTGGTAATCTCTTGATATAGTGCTCGGATAATTTGATAGCGGTATCTAGAAATGCCTGATCACCTGTTTCTCTGTATGCCATAGAGAAACCGTAAATTCCCCATCCTTGACCTCTCGCCCACATTGATTCATCTGCGTATCCTTGGTGCGTATACCCTCTTAAGAATTCTCCAGTATTTTGATCGAAAGATCCAACATGGTAAATTGAACTGTCTTTTCGAACAAGGTAATTCATCGTTTTTTCAGCATGGCTTTTAGCCATATCATATAACTTTTGATCTCCACCATTTTTAGCTGCCCAAAAAAGTAATTCCAAATTCATCATATTATCAATGATGGTATTGTGTTTAAATTTACCTACTTGACTTGGCCATGATAAAATAGTTCCCGCCTTTGGATTGTATAAAGTTGCTAATGTATCTGCTGCTGCAAGTAATATTTTTTTATACTCCTCATTCCCAGTCAGCCTATAACCGTTCCCATAACTGCAGTACAACTGAAAACCTATATCGTGATCTAGTGCTGGAGTATAAGCAATGATTTTTAGAGGATTTGTAAATCGCTGTGCCTCTTTTAAAAGTTCTTTATCTCCGGAAGATTCATAGGCATACCACAATGTGCCAGGCCAAAATCCGCTACACCAATCTGCGGCATCCACAAAATCCCAATCCTTTTTATTTTTCTTCACATTTCTTGGAAAGCTGTCGACATTAGTCAAACTCTGAGAAACTTCTTTTAATTTCTCAACATTCTTTTGCAACACTAAGTCAGATTTAAAATTTGAAATAGATCCTGTTGACATTTCTTTTTTTGCAGAATTACAGGATAGCATTAAAAACAACCCAAAAATTAAACACGGCTTGATTACACTCATTATAATTGTATTTATATTTTAATAAAATCATCTCGATTTATTACCGTTCAAAAAACATAAACGGTCTTAATTAATGTTCTTAAAGCGTTTCTAAAAATCAGCTTTATTTACAGTTACAATTTTAACGATAATGGTCAAGATGTTGATTAAATTATAAACCAAAGACTATAAACTATTATTCATTTGCACTCTTAAACCTAGTGATTTAGGGTAATTACGATTATTAGCAGTAAGCAGATCAAAAAATTCGTCATTTTGAGATTTATTGGTGTGGGATATTCCAGTACCTCCAAAAATTCACAAAACTGTAGACTTTTAAACTTAAAATAAAATTTATTAAAGAGATATAATTAACGGAACGCTTATATAGGACCTATAATATAGATTTAAGCTATAAATAATAAAACTATAGAAATATCCCTCTAGAAAATCTACAACTAATGTTATTATTGAGGTAATGATTTCGCTTACTATTTTTAACATTCCATAGATAAGTTATAAATTGCTCCTGAATACTATTTATTGATTATAAAGCAATAAAAACATTAAATATGCACTCATAACACCCATATTTAGTGAAATGAATTATAATTTATAATTATAGAGCATTGTTTTATACTGCTCTTTATTTAATATCTATAATATTGTACCATCAACATATAACCAAGTTTTCAAATATAAAATCGTTTTATTTTTTAAGTTTAAAAAACTACACTACTACTTAATTACAATAGACCGTTCGATTGAAAACTATTTACTAACAAACTAAATATCTTATGATGAAACAAACCAATGATCAGCTAAGACTGATAAAAAAAACTAATCTGCTTTGGATTTTAGCTCTTTTAATATCATTTATGACTAACAGTGGTTATGCGTCTACTACTTTAATAGAGCAAAATAAAGTTATAACTGGTACAGTTATAAGTGAGGATGACAATATGGGAATACCTGGAGTGAACGTCTCTGTAAAAGGAGGTAAAGCAGGAACAGTTACTGATATTGATGGTAAATACAGTATTAGTGTCCCAGCAAATGCAACACTTGTATTTACCTATATGGGTTTTACTACTCAAGAAATCAAAGTAGGAAGCAATTCTTCAATCAATACCACTTTAAAATCAGACAAAAACATACTGGATGAAGTTATCGTTGTAGGTTTTGGAACTCAGAAGAAAGAAACGCTTACAGGATCTGTCACACAAGTTAAGGGTGATGATATCTTAAGAGGTAAGGGAACATCAAATGCTACTTTGGCATTACAAGGTGAAGTTCCTGGATTGGTGATCACACGTTCATCTTCTCGTCCTGGTAATGAAGGAACTAACATTAAAATACGTGGAGACATTTCTGTGAACGGAATTGGACCACTTATCTTGGTAGATGGACTGGAAATTCCAGAATGGCAATTGGCAACTATCAACCCTAACGATATAGAAAGCTATTCTGTACTTAAAGATGGTGCCGCAGCAATATATGGTACAAAAGCAGCTGGTGGTGTAATCTTGGTTACAACCAAAAAAGGAAAGCAAGGAAAAATGAAGGTGAGTTACAATGGAGAAACTCAAGTAAACATGGCTGGAAAAATGCCAGTTGCAGGTATGCAAAAATGGGGAGAAATGTTTGTACAGACACTTAAAAATGACACCTTCTCATATATCGATGGTAATGGGGCCACACAACAATCTACTGGGACTTTGAGGCTAGGTCTAACAAGAGAAAATTTTGAATCAATTGCAAATGGGACTTTTCCTGTTGCTCCAGATTCTTTTTTCTTAGGGGGTAAAGACCACCGTTTTGCAGAAGTAGATCAATTTGACGCTGTTTACGGTTCTACTATCTCAAAAAGACACAACTTATCTGTTTCTGGTGGTAATGAAAATGCTACGTACAGAACATCTGTAAGTTATGCAAATGATCGTTCTCCGATAAGTTTTGTTTATGATGGTGCAAAAAAGTACAACTTTAGAACTAATGTAACTTATAAAGTTAGCGACTTAATTAAAACAGAATTCAATATGTCTTATGACAATAGAATTGTAGACGAACCTACTCTAGGAGTTGGAGAATCTATTAATGATATGAATATTTTCCCATTGTACAATGAACAAGGACAATACTATGATATTTTTGGAGGAAACAATATTCTCTCTAGATTGGATGAGGGTGGTAGAACAATTACCGATGAAAAAATATTTCGTTTAGGAGCCAAATTAATTTTAGACTTAGATCAATATGTAAAAGGATTAACATTTACTTATTTTGGTAATATGAGTACTCGTAATGGTTTACGTTCTGAAAGAAAAAAATCGGTTACTAATTATGACTGGGACGGAAATTTAGGAGTGTCAGGAAATAATTTATTAAACTCGTACATCAAATTATACGAAACGAAAGTAAATTTCCAGAACCACGTATTGCAAGCCAACTACCAACACTCTTTTGGAAAACATAACTTCTCAACATTACTTGGATTTACTAGTGAACTACAACAATCAAATAGATATTATTCGTCAAGATCTAATATGGCATCTGATGATTTAGATGATATTAATACTGGAGACATTACAACCCAAATAACCGGAGGAATAAATTACACACAAACCAATGGTTCAAAATTTAGTTCTGGATCGGAAGCTCTAGGTTTAGTATCATACATTGGTAAAGTAAATTATGACTATGATGGTATCTTTTTGGTAGAAGCATTAGGTCGTAGAGATGGATCCTCTCGTTTACACCCTGATTACAGATGGAAAAATTTCTACAGTGGTTCTGCTGGTGTGAATTTACATAAGTTTGATTTTGTTAAAGATTTAAATGTTTTTAATAATTTAAAAATATATACTTCTTATGGTGAAACAGCTTCGGTTACAGGTATAGATGCATACGATTACATTTCTGAAATTAGCACAGGATCTACAGTATTTGGAGCTACTCCTACTCAAAGTAATACTGCATGGATTGCTGCATTGAGAAGTATTGATCGTACTTGGGAACGCGTTGCAACCACCAATTACGGAGTTGACTTTGCAGTTCTTGACAATCGTTTGAAAACTGTATTTGAAGTATTTAACCGTAAAAATTTAGGAATGTTAACTTCAATCACTTACAATCAAGTATTAGGAGCTACAGCACCAAAAACAAATTCAGGTGACTTTACTAGTAATGGTTGGGAACTTTCTGTAAACTGGAAAGATAACATTGGAGATTTTAAATACAATGTTGGCGTTATGGTTTGGGATAGTAAAAGTAAAATTACTAGAATGGACAACACCTCTGCATATGCACCAGGAGAAAACAAAACTGTAGAAGGAAGACCTCTTAATTCTATATTCGGTTATAAATCAGAAGGATTGTTTCAAACTGAAGCAGAAGTTTTAGAGTATTACAACCAACTTGGTTTTATTGATCCTGCTAATCAAAGCGGTATGAAAACGGGAACATTATTACCTGCTTATACAACGCAGAACCGCTTGACACCAGGAAGTGTAAAACGTGTTGATACAAATGGTGATGGTACCATTACATCTGCAGATTTAGTTTATTTAGGAGATGCAAATCCTCATAATAGTTTTGGTATCAGTCTTGGTGCTCAATACAAAGGATTTGATTTTAGTGCCTTTTTTCAAGGTGTAGCAAATCAAAATATTGTTCGTACAGAGACATTGGCTTACCCATGGAAACGTTGGTGGCAAAATCAAAATGTTTCTTTCTTAGATACTGCATGGACATCAGAAAATACAGGTGCAGAACAACCAATTATGTCTGCAAATGGATCTCGTAATACTTGGAACTATGCTCATACAAACGATATTAATATTATAAAAGCAAGATATTTAAGAGCGAAAGTACTATCTGTGGGTTATACACTTCCTGCAACTGCAACCAACAAAGTAGGGATTGAAAGACTACGTTTGTCAATAACAGGGAATGACTTATTTGTACTTTCTAATGTAAAAGATGGATTGGATCCTGAAGCAGGTAGTAATGCAGTGTCTGGAAACATAGTACCATTCACATCAACATTATTGTTCGGTCTAGAACTTAACTTTTAAAATTAAAAAACAAGAAGATGAAAAATATAAAAATTAGAACTCAAATTCTACCATTATTAATAGCTGTTTTATTTTTCACTAGTTGTGAAGAATTTCTAGATCAAACACCTCAGGATTCTGTTACAGAAGCGGTTTATTTTGAGACAGCTGTACAGTTTGAAACAGCAGCCAATTATTTTTACACTCGTTTTGCGTACCAAGATATTGAAGAAGGTCATGATTTATCTGGAAATTATACAACTCCAGATTATGGGCAAGGTATTATTACACCCGTTGATAAAGATGATATCTGGAAAAATAATTACATTTATTTAAGAGCTCCTAATCAATTAATTGAAAAAGCAGCTTTATATTCTGGTAACCAAAATGATATTGCAGGATCTGTCGGAGCAGCTTACTTCTTTAGAGCTTGGCACCACTTTACACTGCTGAAGAGATTTGGAGGAGTACCAATTGTGACGAGATCGTTAGATGTCAATTCACCAGAAGTTACAGCAGCGAGAAACAGTCGTTATGAAGTTGTTTACCAAATCTTAACTGACCTGGATGTGGCAATTGCAAAATTGCCTGCAGCAAATGCAGTAGTACAAGGAAAATTATCCACAGAAGCCGCAAAAGCTTTTAAAGCACGTGTATTATTATACGAAGGAACATGGGATAAATATGTTGGTGATGCAACAGATGGAAATGGAACAAGTGTTGGAGCTGGTTCAAAAAAACCAACTGGGTATCCAACTGTCGAAAGTATGCTAACTAGTGCAAAACAATTGTCACTAGAAGTAATGAATAGTGGATCGTTTCAATTATGGGATAAAAGAAGTACTGCTCTTGGTCAAAACCATTTATTTTATTTATACAATCTTGAAGTAGGGTCAAACCCTGCAGGACTGACAAAGGCAGACAACAAAGAATTTATTATACAAGCTGTATATGATTTTACATTAAGAAATCTTAATAAGAATATTTCTCATGCAAAACCAGTTACGCCTTCAAGAAAAATGATGGACATGTACTTGTGTACAGATGGATTGCCAGTGCAACACTCAGCTGTTTTCCAAGGGTACACCAATATGGTAGATGAATTCAAAAATCGTGATTTGCGTTTAACAAACTTTGTTGCAGAACCATTAAAAGAATATTGGGGTCGTGGTGCCGCAATTGATGGTGGAGGTGCTCAATACACAAAAACATTTGCTACTAGTGGTGTTGTATTTGATTACCGTTATGTACCACAATTACTAAGTATAAGTGGAGGACGTAATATTGGTTATCAAGGACGCAAATTTGTGTCGGAACAACAAAATAGAGAAGGGAATTCTGCTTCGCCAAACTGGCCTTTATTGCGTTACGCAGAGGTGATGTTAATATATGCTGAAGCAACTGTAGAACTAGGGAATGGAGCTATTTCTGATGCTGATCTTAATCTTTCAATTAACAAAATAAGAGCTCGTGCTGGTGTTGCACCTTTAACAAATGCCTTAATTGCGCCATATTCAGACTTGACAATGTTAGGTGAGATTCGTCGCGAGCGTGCTTTGGAGCTTGATGGTGAAAACCAACGTTATGATGACTTAATGAGATGGAATATCGCTGTTCAAGAACTTAATAGAAATGTAGCTCTAACTTATATTACAGGTACAGAATATGAAACTGCAATTAATCCAAAGGCACCAACAACAAAAATTTATAACGCTGCTGGTTTCCCATTAGGATTAACAACTTCAGAACAGAGTACCTCTGTATATGCTGGAATAGCGACAACAAAACCTGGTGCGTTGTTACTTGATGTTGCAGGAAACCGCAACTGGACAATCGCTCGTTACTTAAGCGGAATTCCAATTGATGAAATAAAATTAAACCCTAAATTAAATCAAAATCCAGGGTGGTAAATACAATGGGGAATTTAATTTCCCTACAAAGATAGTTTTAGAGTTTTAGTTAGTAGATTGTTTGTTAATGCGGTAGTAATTTTACAGTTACTACCGCATTTTTTTTGTGCCCAATTGTAGCAGAATGTAATTAGTAAGAAAGCAATACAAGTATTTCTTTCATAACAAATGGTAACTATATTCATTTTGTTCGAAAGGTTAAAAACTTAATAGCTATCAAAGGAATATGAGTTAATAATCGCCAAGAGTGCGATAAAGTTAAATACAATAACATTCGATAATAAAATCATTAATATCCTACTTAGACTTCAATTTATCACTTATAAATGCCGATATTTTTTAAAAAAACTTAATCTATAACAGACAGTGCCAGCATAAATCTTACAACGTCTAAGTACTCCTATAATGTAAAAACCTCAACTGTAACTAGAGCATTCTCTTAAGATGATTCATACACTTCCTACTTTACATTATTGATAGAGCTTGTTATTTATAAAAGGCAACTTTTGAGTTAATTCAATTACGTGAACTACTTATCTTCACCTTCAGACTCTAAATAAACTTCGTACGGAATAATTTTAGAACTAAACCAATTGTGTGAAATTTCAAAAAACAGCTCTTAAAAAATTGAATCGTGAGTATAATACAATCACATTGAAGTATATGTATCTAAAAAAATTTCTAAAATCACCTTAAAAGGTCATCTTCGAGTGTTGAGCAGACAGCTATTACATTATTAAAGTCGAATATTGTACGGCTATAATTTTCGACAAAAAAAAAGAGGAACAAGCATAGTGCTCATTCCCCTTTGGTTTTGGTTATTATTGAAAGTTATTCTGTCACTACAATTGCAAATTCAGAAATTTTCTCTTTTCTACCTTCAGAAGTAGCATTGGCTGCTACCATGGTTGCCTTGTACGTCCCTGCTTTATTATACACATAAGAATATTCTGTTGGCGTAAATCCAGTGTTTAATGTTCTAATTGTTTCTACACCTTCTGCATCTCCAGTTGCAATTTTAAGATTGATTGCTTTAGAAATTGCCCAATCATTATCATCTTCATTACCTGCTGCCACCCCTACGTGTGTTAAGGCACTTGAACCAATACTCCAGTTAACGTCACCCCCATTTAAATCAACAGCTGTAAATGATGCGTCATAATAAGATGCTGCGTTAACATATACTTCACCATCTGCATGTTTGGTTTTAAACGAAAACAATCCCACTGTCCAAGTCTGCTGCTTTAATGTTGCTGTATTTTGACCTAGATACCTGTACGCTATAAATAAGGGTTTGCCTGGCGATTGGTAGGATGTCAAATCTACAACACCAGATACCACATTTGTTGTACTTGTTCCCAAGGCTACTTTGTTTGTAATATCTATCCAAGTTGCTTTTTCTACATTCACCTTATCGTAAAGGCTATTAAAGTCATTTGAAACTAATATACTTAAATTACTAACACCTGCTGCTCCCTGAGTTACATTACTATTAAATGAAAATTCTGCCTCTCCATTTACTTCATTTTCATAGATAGAACGTTTACTATATTCTTTTCCTAACTCTCCCGAAAAAAAGTAAGCATAATCAGATTTCCCAGTAATAGAAAATTTAACTGTGTCTCCTACTTTATAATTCAAACTACCTAAGCTAGCTTGAAAATCAGGGGTTTCTACATCGATATCACTGCAAGATGTCACAATAATACCTAAAATCATAATCGTATAAATTATCTTTTTCATCGTACTAATTTTATTTAATTATTGGAAACCAATATTTTGTTTAGAAAATCTATTATTCGAAATCTCATCTAGCGGAATAGGTAACAAATTCCATTTCTCACTAATATTTAAACCTGAGTTGGCAGCAATTACTCTAAAAGAAGAAGATGTTGGAGCCGCTATGATCATTTGAACATTATTAGGAAATCTTTCTAAACTTCCATTATTAGCTAGATCCCCCATTTCTTTAACCTTTGATACTAATAATCCCCAGCGAATTAAGTCTCTTTTTCTAACCGCTTCATAACACAATTCGCGCATGCGCTCGTCTTGTATTACTTTTTTAAATTCTTCCTTTGATGCTGTTTGAGCAGAGGATAAAATTCCAGTTACCTTAACAGCAGTAGCTTGTGCAGCAACGCCAACATAAGTAAATGCAGCACCTGTTGAAGCTGCTGTAGATGCACCTGAAGTATGCGTAGGAGCTACCGATGTCGATACTCCAGCAGTAGTCACTCTATAAAGCAAACCATTACTTGGGTTAACAACATTTGAGTTAGTGATAAAGGTTTTGTTTGCTTCCCATTGTGTACCCAAATAGATCGTACTTGGTAATGTAGCATAAGCACCAGGGTTACTCATAGTAAGAGTGGTTACAGCACCACCAACTAATGTTGTTCCTATAGTTGCTTTTTGAGTACTAGTCCCTCCTATTGTTGTAATTTCTGTAGGAGCGATAGTATAACCGCTTCCTCCAGATGTAATAGTAAGTTCTATACTATTTGTTGCCGATAAAGTCCCATAAGCTCTCGATCTAATTTGATTGACTAAATTAATCGATTCAACTGTTGGTCCATTTACCTCATTATCTGCCTCAGCATACATTAACATAACATCAGCATAACGAATGATTGGCCAGTTTTGTGACGATTGGTTATTGAAGGCAATCAATTCATTTTCTCTCTTCCATTTTCCAGGCCATCTACCCCACCAAGCGTTCCAAGCTACATCTCTTTTGATAGCATCTGTAGTCGCGTTTCCACCTGTATAACTCCAAGGAGCTAGATTGATATCTCTTCTCTTATCTGGTGATAAGTCAGTAGAAACGATAGAATTATAATACGATTGATAACTTCTATACAAGATAGCAGTACCTAAAACTTGACATAAACCTTTACCCATACTTGGTGTAATACCATTGTACTGAGGTACAAGCATTGCATTTGCATTCATCCCTTCTCTAAGATCAGAGTTAGATGGATCTGCGTGAAATTCTACTTCCCACATGCTCTCTTTGTTGGCTACATCATAAAGATCTTGAGAGTGATTGATAAATACTTGCTCATAATTTGGGTTCAATTTGTGAAATCCTGATGTTATTACTTTTTGAGCCCAAGTTTTTGCCTCAGCATACCTTTTAGTATCATTAATAGGATTACCTGCTGCATACAAACAAGCTCTTGCAAGAATCCCTTGAACTGTCGTATTGGTCACTCTACCACTCTGGTAAGGAACAATCGTAGTAGGTGTCTGTTTGCTCAATAATTGTTCTGCTGCAGTCATCTCTGCAATTACAAAATCATAAACTTCCTTTTGAGTCGTAAAAGCAATATGAGTATCGGCTGGTGTAGTAACCGAATTTGTTCTTAAGGGAACATCGCCAAAACATTGTGTTGCTATAAACAAGTAATACGCTCTTAGAAACCTGGTTTCTCCAAGAAATATATTTTTGCGTTCTGGAGTCAGATCGGGTACCTTGTCTATATTTTCTAGTAAAGTATTTGCTCTATTAATTCCAACGTAAAGTGTATTCCAAAAATTAGAAAGGTCAGTATTAGAAGGTAAAGCAGTATAGGTTCCTACAGTAGAACCTGTAACACCTGATCTATTATAAGACTCATCTGTACTTTGCGCCATAATCATCTGATAATTGGACGAGTAAAAATTGGTGCTATTCATGGGGTCATAGACACCATTTAAAAAAGTATTAAGCTCAAACTCATTATTAAAATAGGTTTCTAATGTGATACTAGTAGGCTCTGTATCCAGAAAATCGGAGCAGGAGTTAAAACTTAAAATGCTGCTTAAAGCTATTAGTGTGATTATTTTCTTTTTCATTTTGATTCGTTTTTATAATGAAATATTAAAACCTGCTGTTACTGTCAATGCTCTAGGATAGGCCGAAAAATCATAACCTGCAGTAAGCGTATTACCTTTAGTTGAATTTTCAGGATCTGTTGCTGAATAGTTGGTCCAAGTGAACAAATTTTGAGCAGAAACGTACATCCTAAGCGATTTCAATTTTAATTTAGCACTCATCTCTGGCGTAAAATTGTACCCTAACTGGATTGTTTTCAATCTAATAAAAGACGCGTCTTCAACAAAACGAGTAGAATAAACTCTAGTACCAGTAGCATTTGCTCTGTACATAGTATTACTTCTATTTTCCTCTGTCCAACGATCAGCATAAGAAGCAAACTGATTTCCGTTAAAGCCTGTTGGTGTCCCACCTTCTAGGTACAAACGGTTTGCGTTATAGGTATCATTACCATAGGACCATTGCATGAAAACATTTAAATCAAGTTGTTTGTATTTGAAGTTATTACTCATCCCCCCAATATGTACTGGAAAAGGATTACCGATAATCGTTTTATCATTATTATTTACCAAACCATCTCCATTTACATCTTTGTATTTTGGATCTCCAGGTTGAACAGTTGTAGCTGTTTGTCCAATTTCTCCACCGATTCCATAAGGTACATTTGGTTTTAGTAAATAAGAACCATTCGGTTGTATATTAAAATCCTCTACCTGATAATTTCCTTCATATACAAAGCCGTACATTGCTGTAATTGGTTTTCCTACTTGCGAAATATAACCTACAACAGTATTCATTGCATTACCTGCACCTCCTACGTTTCTTTCCAGATAATCATCTCCACCACTTAATTCCTCGATTCTATTTCTATTGAATGAGATATTGAAACTAGTGTTCCAGTTGAAATTTTTGCTTTTGATGTTTGTAGAGTTTAATGTAAACTCAAATCCTTGATTGGTAATGGTACCAATATTATTAATAATATTAGTTGGACTACCAACACTTCCTGCGAGTTTAGAATTTAATAAAAGGTCGAAAGTGGTTTTTTTATAATAATCAACCTCTACCAATAATCGATCTTTCATGAAACCAACTTCTAGACCAGCGTCAACTTGTCTAGTGCTTTCCCATTTTACATTTTCATTTCCTAAAGTGCTTATGAAATAAGTTAGGTTGGCATTACTCATATCAGACCCAAATCCGTAATACTGTGGTCTTCCACCAGCTAACTGAGAAATAAGTGATACGTAAGCGAAATCTCCAACTCTATTATTACCTACTACACCATAACTTGCTCTTAATTTTCCTGTTGAGAAGATATTTTGTTTTTTAATAAACTGCTCTTGATTAAATTTCCAGGCAAATGATCCTGCTGGAAATACACCATAGCGATTCTCTTGAGAAAATTTTGAAGAACCATCTGCACGAATCGTACCTCCAAAAATATACTTACCTCCTGCTAATTGATAACTTGCTCTCGCGGCATAAGATTGTAACCTATAAGTAGAGGTATTTGAATAAGTTTGTGAATATGTATTCAAAACTCCCCCTAATGCTGCCATACCCAAATTTTCATTTTGAACATTGTTTGCGCTATAACCGTAATTTTGTGAGCTATTTGTTTGAAAACTATATACCCCTGTTAAAGTTAGTCGGTGATTTTTATTGAAAGATTTGTCAAAAGTCAAAACATTTTCAACAGAATAATCTTTTCTATCTCCAAAACCAATACTACCATTTACTCCAAGAACTTCTCCTGATCCTCTGCGTGTTTTTGAATTGTAAAAATTTTCATTTCGCGTATTAGTGATATTAGCACCCCCTGTTATTCTGTATTTTAATGCTTTACTAAATTGATATTCTGCATATAAATTACCTGTAAAGGTGTTGTTGAATGAACCTCTGTACTCATTTTGAAAAGAAGCGACAGGATTTACTAAATCTCTAGTAAAGACACCTTCTTCAAGTGTCTCTTCGTCTATAAACTCATCGTATAAATCATCTACACTAAAAGTTGATCCACTAATAGGACGGTACCCCCAAACTTGGTACATCAAATTGAATGCAACATTGTTTCCACCATCATTATTTTGACTACGAGGTGTTTGACCAAATGATTTTGAAGCAGAATAATTAATATTTGTTCCTACTTTAAAATTATCATTCACTTGTTGGTCTAGAGTCGCTCTAGCTTGGTAACGTTGAAATCCACTATTGATGATAATTCCTTCTTGATCGGTAATAGATCCTGAAACAGAATAACGTGTATCTTTTGTACCACCAGTCATAGAAATGTAATGATTTTGAAAAGCTGCAGGTCTAAATACTTTCGTTTGAAAATCGGCCCCTTCGACTCCTCTATAAGACTCCAAAGTCTTACCATCTTTAAAGTAAGTATTAGCAGCTCTAACTGGATCAATATCAGCCTGAAGTCTTACAAATTCATAAGGATTCATCAGGTCAACCTTATTGGTTATCTGATTGATACCGTAATATTGATTATAGCTAATTGTAGGCGCTCCTACTTTACCTCTTTTGGTTGTAATTACAATTACCCCATTTGCACCTCTTGATCCATAGATAGAGGTTGCCGAAGCATCTTTAAGGATATCTATACTCTCAATTTCTGCTGGGTTAATTGCATTATTATCTGGATCTTCGATAGGAAAACCATCGATTACATATAGAGGTGAATTACTGTTATTGATAGAGTTATTTCCTCTAATCACAATATTCAATGCATCTCCAGGTTGACCATCACCCGCTATAACTTGAACTCCTGCTACCCTTCCGGCAAGTGCTTCTTCAAAAGAACGTACGGGTGCTTTTTGTAAATCAACAACATTAACGGTTCCTACAGATCCTGCTAAATCCATTTTCTTAGTTGTTCCGTAACCCGTCTGAACGATTACCTCATTAAGGTTTTGTGAATCCTCATCTAAAGTCACATTAACTGAAGATTTATTCCCCACAAGAACTTCTTTACTTACAAATCCAATAGATGTAAATTGAAGTACCGATTTATTATCAGCCTTAATACTAAATTTACCATCTATAGAGGTTGCAGCATAAACCTTTGAATTTTTAACCTTCACTCCTGCGCCCGGTACACCTTGACCAGCATTATCAACTACAATTCCTGTGATTACTCTTTCTTGTGCTGTAGCAATATTGATATTAAAAAATACCAACAAAAAGAGAACAAGCCAATTGTAATTTTTAGTGATTTTGAAAACACCACTAGTACTACTTTTTATTTTTACGTTTTTCTTCATCTTTTTATATGCTATTTAATGACTTGATTAATAATATTAAAAACACCATTAGTCCTTATTTCATCCTTTGTAGTAACAGCCCCGTATAACAAATTTAGAGGCCCTTTGGCACCAAAAACACCTAAGTCGGACGAGGTGTCAAACTCAACTGGTACACCACTGATACTCTCCACAGTGTATTTACCCACTGGATAAGAATTAGAATAGATATAGCCAGCAAAAACATGCTTGGTTAGCAATTCTGCTAAAATTTCAGGACTAGTAGCATAAATTATGTCAACTGACTCATATCCTTCATTTCTAAAAGCTTGGTTGGTAGGAGCGTATAATGTCTGCTCTCCAGATGAAGATAGCATTCCTTTAAGATCTATACCTGAGGCACTTGCTCTTTCGATTGCAGCCATCAAATAGGTCAAGTTCAAATTTGCTTGGATAGTTTCAAATAAAGTAAGCGACGTTGGAAGTGCAAAAACAGTAGTTGTCCCATTTACAAATCCATTCGACACCATTTCGTTAGCATTGTTTCTGATTAATAAACTACCATTCAACACCGTATTTGTACCTGCAACAGAATTTGCAGCATTATAGTACTTAACAGAACTGACAGTGATCTTACCTTGATTCAATGATAGTGGACTAAATAGTAAGTTATAACTAAAGTAGGCGTTCAGAATAATATGATTCCCCACTAATTCAGAGGCAATAATATTGGGATCAATAGTAGCTATTTTAGCTTCAGTGCTGTATTTACCTAATAAGAACTCTGTAATTGCAGCATTGGTTGGAGCAAATACAGTATAATTAGTTGTAGATGAAAGTTGAGCAGCATAATTTACACTTCCTAAACTAGCTCTATTAACAGCCGCTACAAATAGCGAATAATCAGCTCTTGCTGTCATCGCTTGCATAATATTCTTCGTCGTTTTTGGAACTAGTAATTTATTGATAAGTTGCACATTTCCGTTTGTAGCGAAGATATCTTTACTTAATATATCAGCTCCATTTACATAAAAATCAATTAGTGTAACGGGCTTGCCCTCTACGCTACCAGTCATTGTTCTTTTATCAAAAAACAGTTCATTATCATCCAAACTAGTAATAGATTGTGGACCTACAATAGTACTTGTTTCAAACTTATTCTCGATGATATGGTATTGTAAAACTTTTGCCAGTAACGCTGGGTCTGTAATTCTAATAGTGTTTACATTTGCAAAACCAGCATCTATAAAGGCTTGGTTAGTTGGCGCAAGTAATGTAACGTTGCTTTCGTCACTATCTAATAGGTCTTTCAAGCCTGCTCGATCTATAGCAGCTGCCAAGTAACTGTAATTACCAGTATCTTCCTTAACAATTCTATACACACTTACAGCTTTTGCTGTTTCTCGTTCCTCATCTGAACAACCTACAAGTAATAAGGCTGCTACGAGGCAAATAATTTGTTGAATTTTTAATTTTAACTTAAACATAGTGATAGGGAATAAAATTAAAAGATGATTTATTAAATAAAGCAGTTAATGCTCTGTGTGATTTTCTAGTAAATTCTAGAATTGGAGTAGTATTGCTCCGCCTAATTAAAAGACACTTTTTTTGAATAATTAAAAAAAGTGTTGTAGTCGCACTTTTCGTAAATAGTTTTCTTTTCATGGATAAATATTGGTTAGTTAATAATTGGTTTTTATTATATTTTTAAGAATAGGGATAAAGTATTCACTAAAACTCCTAGTTCTGAATTAAGTAATGACAGCTATTGGATGCCATTTTTGCAATTCCAATAATAAAGCACACATTGATTCAAAATTATATATTGTTAAATAATGTTAAAAACATATTAATACAAACATAAAAAAGTAGAGCAGTTTTGAAGATAAATCATAGTCCATAAGAAATAAATTATTGCTCATTTACTATAAATAATGAATTAGAGTACCTTATAATCAGCTAAAAGCTAATTATTTACACAAAACGAGGAGCGTTGATTTATAAGAATCGAAATTATAATCAAGTTAATGTGCTTAAATTCCAGATGGTAATAAGCTTCATTTTAACCTTAATATTTAGCCTCATTTTTAACAAGCTGTTAAAAGCTAGAATGATTAATTTTTCAAATTGATTTAATGGTATATGTGAATAGTCAACTTACCATTTACCCGCAGATAATACTTAACAGAAATTTCAAAATACCTCTTTAAGCAAAATTTAAATTAAGATTGGTATTTTATTACCTGCCAACTAATAGCAAAAAAGCCTGAATTAAACACAAGTACTATTTGTGTTTAATTCAGGCTAAAAATTTTAAAGCAGAACTACTATTAACTAATGTCTTTTTTCTCGTTATCCTCTATAAATTGACTTGGAGTTACATCAAACAATTCCTTAAACGTTTTACTGAAATAAGCAGTTGAATTAAATCCAGACATATGCGTGACTTCTTTTATCGAATAATTATTTTTTATCAATAATTCGGAAGCATAACGTAATCTAATTGTTCGAATAAAATTACTAGGATTGTTTCCTGTTAATGAATTTATTTTTCTGTAGAACTGCGATCTTCCAATACCCATATCGCTTAAAAGTTGTTCTTGCTTAAAGTCAATGTCACTTATGTTTTCTAATATTATTCTCGTTGCCTTGTCTAAAAAAGCTTGATCTAAATTATTGGTCGTAACTTCATTTGCAGGTAAAATCCCTCCAATTTCTGAAAATCTTTTTTGTAATCTTTTTTTAGACTCTAATAAGTTATTAATTCTCGCTCTCAAAACGCTTGTCACAAATGGTTTAGACAAATAACCATCGGCACCATTTTCATAACCCTCAATTCTGTCTTCTTCTAGAGTTCTAGCCGTTAATAAAATTACAGGAATATGTGAAGTATCTATATCTGTTTTAATCTGTTTACACATTTCAAACCCATCCATCTTTGGCATCATGACGTCACTTATGACAATATCTGGAAAATGTTTTTTAACCATTTCTAATCCAACCACACCGTTTACCGCTTGCTTGACATTATAATTTGCTTTCAAATCATTATACAAATGATTACGTAACTCCTTATTATCTTCAACAATTAAAATAAGTGGTAATTTGTCTGCGTTGGTATTGGTATTATTATCTGTACTAGGTGTTGGTGTGTCGTCATTTGAAATAATCATGTCATAATTGACCGCTTCTTTAGAGTTGATCAAGAATTCGTTCTTAATATTCTCTACTTTCTTGGCTTTTGATTTAATGTCTAGCGGAATTAATACTGTAAAGGTGGTACCTTGATGATGTTTACTTTTTACAAATATTTCACCTCCATGAATTTCGACTAGTGCTTTTGTAAAGTTAAGTCCAATACCCGTTCCAGACTTAGTAGCATCTAAATTATAAAATCGAGAGAAAATATTTTTCTTTTGCTCCTTACTTAAACCGACACCTGAATCCTTAACTTTAATCTCGATATAATCGACCAACTTCTTTTTCCCCATAAACGGAAATTTCGTTTTGGTAGCTTCTTTTTTAATTCGGTCAATAGACACTTCTATTTCTCCTCCCTGATTAGTAAATTTTATCGCATTTGAGAGTAAGTTGGTTATAATCTTTTCAACTTTATCAAAGTCAAAAAGACATTTTATACCCGCGGCATTACTTTTAAACGTGTAGTTGATCTCTTTTTTAACAGCCAAGTCTCTAAAAAGTGAAAAGATGTCTTCTCCAAATTTCACTATATCTCCTTTTTCTATCTGTAAGGGAGACATCCCTACATCCATCTTTCTATAATCTAGTAATTGATTGACTAAATGCAAAAGTCTTCTTGCACTTCGTTGAATGGATATTGCTGATGCTTTTATAACCTCTGGATCATTATTAACTCCTGTCAAAATTTTATCAACTGGATTTAAGATAAGTGTAAGAGGGGTTCTAAACTCATGAGATACATTTACAAAGAATTGAAATTTCATTTGCTCTAACTCATGCTTTTGATTTTCCTGCACCTTTGAGGTGTAATAATCCATAATAAACCAAAGAATAAAACCTCCAAGAATAAAATATATCAAATAGGCCCACCACGTCTTCCATAATGGCGGTAGAATTTTAATGTGCACAAATGCAGTTTCGGCTGTGTTCCACTGTTCGCTAGTAGAGGCTTTTACCTCAAAGGTATAATCTCCAGATTGTAGGTTAGAGAGATTGACAACTCGATTTGATCCTACCTTGATAAATTCATCATCAAGCCCTTTCATTCGATAAGCATATTTTACTTGCTCTGGATTGTCTAAATAAAGTGCGATAAATTCGAGAGAAATATAATTCTCATTGTAGTTAAGTTTTAATTCTTTTATCTCAGAAATACTCTTGTTCAAAAGAATTCTTCCGTTTATAGAATCTCCCGGAACAACTAATTTATTGTTTAGTTTAAATTTAGTTATTTGAGGTTCTAAGACAACCGATTTTGTAGATTTTATATCATTGGGCTGAAAGATGTTAAACCCATTAATTCCACCAATGATGATCCTACCACTTTTTGTTTTCTCAATAGACTTGCTCTGAAACTCTGTTCCTTGCAAACCATCATGTGTATTAAAGTTTTTAAATTGATGCGTTTTCGGATTCAAAAAGGACAAACCGCCTTTGGTTGTAATCCACATATTGAAATTATTATCTTCTTTAATTCCAACTACAAGGTTATTAGGCAATCCATTTTCTGAAGAATATGATTTCAATAAATTCAGATTAGAATCTAGTTTATACAATCCACTATCAGATCCTATCCAAATATTTTTATTATGATCTTCTGCGACATAGTTTACACCTTCCCCTTCAATACCGTATCCTTTTACATTTAAAAAATCAATATTCTTAGGAATGGCTCCTTTTAATTTATCTAAATTTACGATATTCAGTCCTAGCGAGGTACCTATATACAACCTGTTTTTACTATCAATAAAAGTACAAATTACAGAATTACTCGCTAGACTATTTTTTTTGCCGTAAGCACTTTTAAAATTTGTAAAGTGTTTGTTTTCTGGATTATAAACACTCAGGCCTTCTGTACGCAAACCAAACCAAATTCTTTTTTGGCTGTCTTCTATTCCTGTCCAAACAGAACTCTGACCAATTGATTTTGGATCTTGATTGTTATGTAAAAAAGTTTCGAATGTATTTTCATCAGGATTAAATTTACAAACACCACCATCTAGTGTGCATACCCAAATATTACCATCACTAGTCTCAAAAGTATAAAGAATTTTATTTGAGCTTAATCCATTTGGCTTGCTTACATAATGTTTAAAAGACTTAGTTTGTTCGTCAAAAAGATCGAGTCCTCCATTATAGGCGCTAATCCAAATTCTTCCTTTCGAATCTTGCAATACAGACTGCACTGCTTTCTGACTTAATCCGTTTGGCTCATTAGGTTGGTAATAGTAATGACCAAAAGAGTAACTAGATGGGTCTAATTTACTAACCCCTTTGTCATAGCTTCCAATCCAATAAATCCCTTTTCGGTCTTCAAAAATTTTGCTCGGCTTATTATTAGGAAGCGAGAACGGGTCTAGAAAATTATCAGTAATGTGCTTTTTAGTTTCGATTTTACCGTTCTTCTTGGTAAATAAAAACAAACCTGAAGCATCAACAGATGCCCAAAAAACACCTTTTTTATCTTGGTAAATATCTAGTATAGGACTTCTTGAATTGACAACAGATACATGACTGAAGGTATTTGCTTTTCGATTCCACACTACTAAATTAGAGAGGTCGTTACCAATCCAAAAATCGCCTTCGGCATCAATCAAAATCTTTTTGGGGATATGATTTAACTCATACGACTTACTTTTTTGAATATAAATTCTTTTAAAATTGTTAGCCTTACTGCTGTATCTATTTAAGTTATCGCCGTTTGTTGAAATCCAGATGGTATTTTCTGCATCTTTCAAAATAACATTCACAGTATTGTTATCTATAGAATTATGATTTGATTTGTTATTTGTAAAATAAGAAAACTGATAATTTTGTACATTGGGATTGTAATCACTCAATACAATTTTGATAGCGCCATTATTGGTAGCGACCCATAAAGTATTATTGATATCATCATACAATAAGTCATTGATGATTTTTTGCGAACTATATATCTGCCCAGATTGTGGCAAATTTTTAGGGTAGAGATTGATTCGGGTAAACTTATTGGTTTTTTTATTAAAGAGGTTCAATCCATTGTTGGTACCCACCCATAAATTACCTTCATTATCTTCTTCAATTACATTTATTCTGTTATTACTTAAAGATTTTGAATCTTTAAGAACCGATCTGAAAATTTCGAACTCATAACCGTTATACTTATTAAGCCCATCAATTGTTCCAAACCATAAAAAACCTTCCTTGTCTTGAAATATTTCGACACATGTACTACTTGACAATCCATTGAAGGTGTCTAAATTTTCAAATTTTAAATTATTAAATTGTCCAGTAGCTAAATTAGAGACTAAACATAAAAGGTAAATTATATAATTTCTAAAATTCATTATTTGTATAAAATTTAAACGGATTGAAATTAGTTTTTTATCATAGCTATTTACAGATAGAATTGTAATGCGAAATAATATTATATGCTATTATTGCACGATATAACTACTGTAGATTAACAATGTTTTCTCACGATTTATAGCTTTATGTTTTAAACCGAGAGATGTAAAATATAATACTATCGCTTTTTAAATAATTAAGAACAGTGAGGCTGATAATTTCATTTATAAAAATAATTAAAATATTTTGCAATAACCTGTTTCATATCCTAAAACGCAAGAGAATTATCGAATTTTTCAGTTCACATGAAAATTTCCAAATCATTGTAATTGATTATCAATCAAACAATTACCAATTTATATAATTAAGCTTGGACAAATATAACAAAAATTAAAATCCAATCGATTGTATTTTAGTTAGATTTTAATCTAATTGGAAATTAATCCTGCATATTTTTATATATCTCATAAAAAATAAGCCAATTTATTTTTTATATGAAGAGAAATTGTCCCAATGCTATTCTAAATTTTCTTTGACGATAATTTCTAGCGGCATGTATTGCGTTTGCGGGACTGGTTCTTGAAGTACTAACTGTTTATACAAAAAACCAATTGCAGTGTAACCTTGAATTTCTGGTTTTTGATGAATTAAAAAATCAATTATACCTTTCTTTAAATATTCCTTATTTAGCTCTAGTAGATCATACCCTATAATTCGAATACCTACTATATGATTTGCTTCTAAAAATTGGGCGACCATATATGCTCTTGAATTGGGCACAAAAACACTATGAATGCCTGCAAACATATTTACATTTAACAACTCTTTACCTGAATCTTTTATGGTAAGCTCTGTAAATTTAAAATGTTCTAAATTTTTATTTTTTTCGAAAAAAGAATAAAAACCTGCAATGCGTTGTAAGTAGACAGAAGTCGTTTCAATTTCTCTAGCTATTTTGACCACGAGTACTCGACGCTCACTTTTAACTGCAAAACTAATTAGTTTACCTGCAAGAACACCACTTTTAAAAGCATCTTGCCCTACATATGTGTGCGCAATTGACGTTTCAATATTGGCGTCGACCATCACGATAGGAACTTGTTTTTTTTGACATTCCTCCAGAAAAAGAACAGATTCATCATGGAATATTGGAGCAAACAAAATTCCATCAAAATTAGATTTCAGAACTTCACTCGCTTTATTCTTAAAAGAAGTTGAATCGAAATCATAAAAATAATAATCCAGCACAACGCCCAAATTACGGTATTCTTGTTCTGCTTTTTCTATACCCTTAATTTGATTGTGCCAATATTCTATAGTGTCGTATTTTGGTAAAAAAACAGCAAAAACAAACTTTTTATTAAAAGCTAAGTTGCTTGCAAAGACATTACGTTTGTAACCGTGTTCTTTTATAATTGCATTCACTTTGTCAACGTTTTCTTGAGCTACATGCCCACGTTTATGAATTATGCGATCGACTGTACCAGTAGAAACATTTGCTAATCTTGCTATTTCTTTTATTGTTATAATAATATCGAGTATTTAAAATTATTGTTAATTAATTTATAAATTGAATTCATTTTTCAAATTTAAGAATTCAAAGCGAGTAATTATCTATAATTTAGCATTTCCGTATACGAACAATTTTAAAATTTAATTTTAATAAAAATCATTATGATTATAGATAGCTTAAAAAATGCAAGCAAATATTTTCTGTTAAATCCAAACTTTGAAGCCGCTTTTGACTTCATAGCTCAAAATAACATCGCGTCATTGCCAGATGGAATGACCACAATCTCTGAAAACCTTAGAGTAATTGTAAACACTGCTCAAGCAAATAGTAATAAAGTAGAGGCTTTACAATTTTTTGAATGTCATGACAACCACATTGATATTCAAGTATGTGTACAAGGTTTAGAAACTTATGCTTGGAAACCAAGAGAAAAGTGCAACCAACCAAACGGAGAATACAATACAGAAAAAGATGTACGTTTCTGGAAGGATACTCCAGATACTTTTTTCGAATTGACCAATAATCAATTTGCAATTCTCTACCCTGAAGATTGTCACGCTTCGATGATGGGTGCCGGAGAAATTAAAAAACTAATATTCAAAGTAAAAATCTAAAGTAGCTCTAAACTAAAGATTTCCAAAATAGTTTAAGAAAGTCAATCAGAAAGAGAGTTATTGTAAACCAATTTACAATGACTCTCTTATTATAAGTTTGGTCCCTACATAATGCTGAATAGGCTCATTATTGGTTACAAAAGCTGCAGCATACATTCCTAATTCCTTAAAATCTGTCGATACTACCGAAATGCCTTTGTAAATGAATTTCTTCATTGGTGTCTCATTATAGGATAAAAATCCAACATCTTTACCCGGTTCAAAATTTTGCTCCTGACATTGCTCTAAAAATTGACCCAAAAATCGGTCACTCACACTTATATAAACTACATTTTTCTCAATTTGCCAATCTTTTATATTGGTAATTATTTTGTAATCGAAATTGAATTTATCTGCATATTTCTCAAAAAAAGTAACTGATTCAATACTGTGATTAGTAAAGCTTGGATAGACAAAATGAATTGCTGTATATTTTTTAAGTAAAGAGGATGCTTCTACCAAACAGTTGTAAAAGGCTTGACCAAAGTCTTGATAGACGAAGTTATTTTGAGGTGTCGAATAAATATTCCAATCTATCAATAACAATCTGTCAGTTGGAATAGTATTCAAAATTTCTGGAATTTTTTCATTGTCAAAAGGCATGATTATATACTTATAGTACTTGCCTAAACTGGTGTCGATAATCGTCTTAAAATTATCAATATTGTAATGATGAAATTGAACATCTGTAATAAAATTATCTGGTAAATTATTTATAAAGGAATGATATAAAACTTCTTTGTAAGCTTTAAAGGTATCCACAACAAGTAATACTCGTCGTGTTTCTCCTGTTACATAATAACCTTTACTAGGAACAGAATCAATTATATTTTGATCTTTAAGAATAAGGTATGCTTTATAGACTGTTTCGCGAGACATCTTGCTAGACTTGCTCACGCTGCTTACAGATGGCAATTCCTCTCCAATTACCAATTCATTTTTTGCAATTGCAAATTTAATTGCATCTACTAATTGTTGGTATTTTGGTACATCGGTATTTTCTTCAATCTTAAAAACCTTTTTGCTCATAATGCTTACTAAACTATCGTTATCTAAATTCGCACCTATCATTTGACACTAAAAAAGGCAATATAAGGAATTAAAAAACAAACAAAAGCTCTCTACATTATTAATGAGAGAGCTTTTTTATTCTAAAACAAGGGCACACTGATTCAGTTAAACACTGTTATATTATTTATTTCTAATCTTTGTTTCCCATTTCCATGCACTTTCAATAGCATCGTCCAAAGATGATTCTGTCTTCCATCCCAATACTTGATTTGCTTTGTCTGTACTCGCATATGCCATGGTTACATCACCCTCACGTCGTGCTACAATCTGAAATGGAAAAGGCTTATCGCTTACTTTTTCAAAACTTTTTATCACTTCAAGTACAGAGCTTCCTACTCCTGTGCCTAAATTAAATGTTTCTACTTTTTCTATATTTTTTTTATTCAGTAGACGTTGTAATGCCATAACATGTGCTTTTGCCAAATCTACAACATGAATATAATCACGAATACAAGTACCATCTGGCGTATCATAATTATCTCCATAAACCATTAACTCTTTGCGCAATCCAATACCTGTTTGCGTTATAAATGGAACTAAATTTTGAGGAACTCCGATAGGTAATTCACCAATTTCTGCAGATGGATGTGCTCCAATTGGATTAAAATAGCGCAATAAAATTGCATTTACACTACTCACCTTAGCGACATCAATTATAATTTCCTCCCCTATTTGTTTCGTATTTCCATAAGGAGACATCGCAGGTTTCACAGATGCGTTTTCATCTATTGGCATATTATCTGCTTGACCATATACAGTGCAAGAAGAACTGAAAATAAAATTAGCTTCTTCTTTCTTTTCTAATTCCTGTAACAAATAGATCAGTGATGAAATATTATTTTCATAATACAATAAAGGATTTTTCACGCTCTCTCCTACCGCCTTAGAAGCTGCAAAGTGAATAACACCATTAATGTCTGTATACTTTTCAAAAAAAACTTTTACCGAGCTTTTATCTCTTAGATCTAATTTCTCGAAAATTGGTGTCTTTCCTGTGATGGCAACAATTCCTTTAATAACATCTTCAGAAGAGTTTGATAAATTGTCAATAATCACAACTTCATAACCTTCATTTTGCAACTCTACTACTGTATGTGAACCAATAAAACCCAAACCTCCAGTTACTACTATTTTCATATTTAAAATTTATCGTTATGTTCGATTTAAAATGAATCGTTTATTTTTTTTAGATGATAACAAACTTACCACTTAATTATTAAATTTTAAAAAGAAGACAGCATAATTCAATTGGATTTAATCTTAGTATTATTAAAGACGAACATTTAAATAAACCTAAAATGGTTATTATATTTTCAATTTAGAACATTTCACTGATCAATCGCTAGATGATGATTTGAAATAATTGTTACAGCATTCGATTATAAAGTTCAAGTTATTCCTTGAGATTTATATCACTCATATACGATAAAACTTCCCCACACACCCTTGATTATATTAAGTTCATACTAAAAACCAATAAATTAATTAACATTATTTAAATTACAATAATACTAGAACAATGCATTTAAACGTTTTTATTTGTATTTTAATCTGATTTACCCTTATATTCGAACAGTGTATTAAATACTTCGATAGTTCTGCAACTTTCAAAAAAAAAGTCAAAACTTGTAATAGTATAATCCAAAAAAAAATATAAGTTCCAATTTTGCCCATTCATAGCAATTCAAAATTGAGAATTACTTTAAGAAAAACAGTAAGCTTCTAATGCTTTTGATATGGAACAAAATTACTTTACGATAAAAAAATTAACCAATCTTCTAGTGTATATCATACTCCTGTGTATACCTACGATCGAACTATATGCGCAACTTCGTGTTCCTTTCACCCAAAGAACATCTTCTTATTCTACTTCCAAGAAGATATATAACATCAAAGGTGATTTTACTATGATCGGAAACACAAACATGACTACAAGTGGAAGTAGTACTACTGTTGATAATACTGGAAGCAACATGTATTTTGTAGATATTGATGGAGACAGTAGCACACTCAATTCATCCTCTGCGACTCTCGGTTTCTCTACAGAAGGGGGCATTGCCAACCCTGATTGCTCAAAAGTAATTTATGCCGGACTGTATTGGACAGGAAAATCTAAAATCAATAATAATTCCCCTTTTACAGTAACCAAAGGAAGTGTAACCAACACATATGACAAAAAAATAGTAAAACTAAAAGGTGGGCTAGCTTCTAATTACACAACAATCACAGCATCTACTGCTGCTATATACTATCCTAAAAACTCAGACGATGATATTTTTGTGGGTTATCAAGAGATTACCGATTATGTAAAAACAAATGGTGTTGGTAGCTACACCGTAGCAGACATTGCCTTGGTCGAAGGCAGTAACAGTCCTGGATACCTTGGTGGTTGGGGTATTATTGTAGTCTATGAAAATCCAAAAATGAAAGATCGTGCCGTGACCATTTTTGACGGATACGCATATGTCGATCTTGGGAACACAGGTACGATTCCGATCGATGGTTTTTTTGCTACCTTAAGTGGTGATGTGGTCATGAAATTGGGAGTTATGGCTAGCGAAGGAGATAGAAATAGAACGGGTGATGCTCTAGAAATCTTAAAGCTTAATAAACCAATAGCTCCTTATAATAGTTATAACTATCTAACATTGTCACATGCTGGTAATACAGCTAATAACTTTTTCAACTCTTCTATTTACACCGATGGCAACAGCCGAAGCCCAAATTATCTCAACAATACAGGAATGGATATTTCGATGTTCAACGTCCCAAACGTAGGAAACCCAATCATTGCCAACGGCCAAACCTCCACCACTTTTAGATACAGTTCTAGCAATGATAAATTTTCAATTTTTGCCTTTGCCATGGCAGTTGATGCCTATATTCCAAAACCCATAGCCTCAGTAAAAGTTAATACCATCGCAGGAGTGACGCCTACGCTACCGTTGACAGCTTTGCCAGGAGACGAAATTCAATACAAAATAGACATCAAAAACAATGGTAGTGAAAGTACTAAAAACACTATAATCACCATTCCGATTCCTGCCTCTACCCTATACACGATCAGCAGTATTAGTACGTCAGCTATTCACAGTACATTTTCACCAGCCAATGCTCCCTACTTTGATAGTAGTTTGAATGCCATTATCTGGAATGTTGGAAATATCCCCTTACCATCAGACCCTGACACTTTACTCGGAAGTTTGCTGTTTAAGATTAAATTGACTACAGATTGTGCCACCCTATTCAATTTGGGTTGCAACAATGCCATTTCGCTAAATGGAACTATCGCCGGAAATGGTTCGGTTACAAATGTTAGCTTTAGTGATCCTGTGTCACAAGGAATAGATTATTCTACAGGTTGTTTTAATTTAATCGATAATCCTATAGTTGTAAATTTTAATAGTAGCAGTAGTACGTGCTTTGCAGTTTTGGCAGGGCCCGACAAAGCACCAGCAACTTGCGGTTTATCATCTGTTACTTTGGAGGCAACTACTAGCACTACGGGATCTTGGTCCGTGGTGAGCGGCCCTGCAGGCGGAGGCGAAGTTTTTTCTGATGTAACCAATCCTAATTCTGAATTTTCTAGTCCAAATTCTGGCGTATACACCTTGCGTTGGACAGTACCTTATGGCGGAGGAGCGTGTTCACCAATTATAGACGACACGACTGTCAACATTGGTCTGTGTAACAAATTAGATTTTGATGGTATAAATGACCATGTCAGTTTCGATAACAATTACAATTTAAATAGCGGATCATTTTCTGTAGAAACTTGGATCAAACCAGGACAAACTAACGGAGCTGTTCAAACTATATTTTCTAAAAGAACTGCATCCTCCTTAACCGATGGATATGATTTGCGTATAGTTAACAATATGATCTCTTTTAAATGGAATACCACTGGCTCAATCACTTCGCTATATCCAGTATCCACAGGAAGGTGGTATCATGTTGCAGTCACTTTTAATGGAACTGCTTATCAATTATATATCGATGGTGTGGCGGTACAGTCACCAGTGAGCGGTACAAACCCAATTGCAAACAGCAGTGCAAAATGTGTTTTGGGTGCTATGGCACCAAGCACTACGAGTCCTTACCTACCAACTAATTTTTTTAACGGTTGGATGCAAGAATTTCGTGTTTGGAATATCGCGTTGACGGAAGATCAAATGCATCAAATGATGAACCAAAGAATTCTAAAAAGCAGTACGTCGGTTTTTGGTGCATCTGTGCCGTTGGCCATTGACGGCCTTAGTTGGAACAACTTGCAAGCTTATTTCCCAATGAAACAACCCACTGACCTCGTTAATGGAAATTTAGTGGACAAATCTGCCAATCTGCGTAAAGGTCGATTAATTGGTATCGAAAGTGCTCAACCTGAAAATGCCCCTTTGCCTTATACTTCTAGCACGGACAATAGCTGGGAGAACAGTACTACATGGACTTATGGCAGTGTATGGAATATTCCCAATACCCTTGGTGTTGACGGCAGTACTCCAATAAAATGGAACATTGTTCAAACAAGCAATGCGATTACAACAGACGGTAACAAAACCGTTCTTGGATTATTGGTAGAAAGCAATACCCTCAGTGCTAATACCAATAATAAAATTGAAATCTCAAAATATTTCAAACTTGACGGTAAACTTGATTTGGTAGGAAAATCACAATTAGTGCAAACTGAAGGTAGTATCCTTGATGTAGCAAGTGCGGGATTTATCGAAAGAGACCAACAAGGGCAAGGCAATAAATACAACTACAACTATTGGGCATCACCAGTAAGTCGAATTAATTCCACACAAAACAATAGTGAGCACAGTGTTCAAGATGTTCTTAGAGATGGCACTACAACTGTTCCTCAAAACATTAATTGGATTGGGGGTTATGATGGAGCAACTACTTCACCTATTAGTGTAGCGCGCTATTGGTTGTACAAATTTGATAATTACAGCAATGCATATGCCAACTGGGTACAAATAAATGAGACCGGAACTTTAAGAACCGGACAAGGATTTACAATGAAAGGTAACAATGGTCCGAGTACTTCTCAGAACTATACTTTTGTCGGTAAGCCAAACAATGGTACTATTTCTTCTAACGTAGTTGGAGCTAGCCAGCTATTGCTTACCGGTAACCCTTACCCGTCTGCACTAGATTCCAAAGCCTTCATAAATGATAATAGCACATCGTTTGATGGAAATATTTACTTCTGGGAACATTATACAACTAATAATACTCACATATTACGAGATTACCAAGGTGGTTATGCTGTTTTAAATCTTACCGGCGGTATTCCTGCAAATGCATCATCAACGACGCTTATTAGTGGAAACGGACTTAGTTCAAAAGGTGCTCCATACCAGTACATACCTGTAGGACAAGCTTTTTTTGTATACGGAAAAGCAGGTACAGGTGGACCTGTGATTTATAAAAATAGCCAAAGAGCTTTTCATAAAGAGGATGAATCTGAGATTTCAAATGCAACATTTCGAACAAATAGTAGCGGAAAAAGTACTATTTACAATGATAATAGTAACGATCCAATTGTAGATAATGACCATTATAAAAAAATACGATTAGGATATACCTCAGCTGTAAACTTTCACAGACAGGTGCTTCTTGGTTTTATAGATAATAAAGCAACAGCTGCATTTGATGATGGCTATGATGCTTATTTGCTAGATGCTTTTCCTAACGATATGTCTTTTATTAGTAATGGTATAAAACTGGTGATTCAGGGCGAAGGTACTTTTGACAACAATGCTACTTTCCCACTTGCTTTAAAAGCAGATCAAACAGGTACAGTGATCTTCACTTTAGATGGAATCGAAAATTTTGACAATAACGAAAAATTCTATATTCTTGATAAATTAAGTAATACATATCACGATATAACTTCTGATTCCTATGAAATAACCCTAGATGCTGGCGAGTACCTTGACCGTTTTTCATTAACTTTTAAAAATTCAAATGCAGAACCGACACTAGCTGTGAATTCTTCTGATGTAAACAATTCTGCAGTGATAGTTGCATACCAGCAAAATAATCGTACGATAACAATTCAAAAGAACAATGATGAAGTCGAAATCAAAGATGCGTCATTGTACGACATGAGCGGAAAAAGAATTAGGAATTGGAGTGCGTCCTCTTTAATCCAAAATAATTTTCAATTGCCAATTGGTCAATTAAGTTCTGGAGTATATATTGTTACGCTTACTACTTCTAACGGAAAAATTAGTCAAAAAATCATTATACCTTAAAATCTTTTAAAAAATTTGAAACTCCGTCTTTCTTCTAAATGCACTATAAATTCCATTAATCGATACTGTATCAAATCGTTATGATTCTATACTCTTTCTGAAACTGTTTTTCTAAATAATAAGAAATACTCCTACTATTTTGACATTTCCAAATTCAAAATAGTATTGATTTATTATTAATTTAAGAAAATTTGTCTTTAACATGTATATTATAGTTAAATTTGAACAGCTTTAATTATAATCAACGCCCCGATTTACATTAGAGATAATCTGATCTTTTCTTTTATGAAAAAAACTCTACCTACTAACTATTCCTGCTTTTATTATTTTCTATTTTTTATTACGTCCTTAGTATATTCACAGACTTATACCAATACTGTTCCTGGAACTTATTCTATAAAAGTTCCTGCGGGTGTGACTACAGCTCAAGTTGAAGCTTGGGGTGCTGGTGGTGGTGGTGGTGCTTATAGAGCTACTTATAATGGTGATTTTAAAGCTGGTGGTGGTGGTGGTGGTGGCTACGCCCGTATTTCAGGCATAACTGTTGATCCACTTCTAAGCTACACAATTGTAATAGGTGAAGGTGGGCAAGGCATCTATAACGCAGTTACTGGAGGACAGACAAACAATCCTGGTACGGATTCTTCATTTGAAAATAGTGTAATTGCTAAAGGAGGTAAAACTCCGTTGCCGTGGGAAACAACCACAGGTTATGGAGGTACAGGTTCTACCGGAGCAACAACTTACACTGGAGGGGCAGGAGGAAATGGAATCTATGGAGCAAGAACCTTCACTGGTAGTGGTGGTGGAGCTGCTGGAAGTGGTGCAGATGGTGCAAATGGTACAGCAGCGAACAATACCGCTAGTCTAGGAGGTATCGGGGGAACAAGTGGCGGTGGTGACGGTGGTGCCGGACGAAACACTGTGGGTGATGGTAATCCTGGTAACACTCCTGGTGGTGGTGGTGGTGGCGCTTATGGTACCTATTCTGCAAATGTAGCGCTCCAAGTGGCGAAAAATGGCGGTAAAGGGGGGAATGGCCAAGTTGTACTTACGTACAACTGCCCTACTTATTCTTTTTCTTCTATCCTTGCTACTGATACCTCTCCAAATAACTATTGTACGATAACGGTTAGCAACATTAGTGGAGGACTTCCAGCTGGAAGTTATACTATCATTTATAATTTATCTGGTAGTAATACGGCAACGGGAAATATAGCGCCTCTTGAAGTTAATGCGTCTGGAACAGGAACTTTCAACACAAATACGCTTGCCAGTGCTGGTAGTACAACTATTACTGTCACGCAAATAAGTAGTGGAACGGGTGGAGCCTGTAATTCAGCTCCTATTATTAACAATTCATCAAACTTCACTGTTCTAAATGCACCCACGATTAATGTATCAGGAAACAGTCTAACCATTATAAATGGTGATGCAACTCCATCAACCACAGATTATACTCATTTTGGTAATGTGCAGGTGTCAAGTGCAGCGGTTTCAAAAAACTATACAATTACCAACAATGGAACTGCACCACTTTTAATTTCAAGTACACCAACAATTTCGGGGGCAAACGCTAGCGATTTCATTATATCAATTCCCCCTGCAACAACCATTGCTGCTGGTAGTAGTACCACTTTTCAGGTTTCATGCAACACGAGCACAGTGGGAGCCAAAAATGCAACAATTAACATCTCTAGTAACGACATTTTTAAAAACCCTTATAAATTCGCCATACAAGCAGAAGGGGTACAATATTTCTACGACAGTGATGGCGACGGAATCCTTGATGATGCCGATTTAGATGACGACAACGACGGAATTTTAGACACTACAGAAGAGAACAATTGTAGAGCCGTAAATGGTTACGCTGTAAATTATAAATTTTTAAACGAAACTTTTGGCGCTGGTACAAATCGGGTACAAATTAACACAACCTATCCGGCCACCACTTCGTATTGTTTTCAAGATGCTACAAATGCATCAGTTTGCGAAGGAGGTCCCAATTCAACTGATCTGAACGATGGAAAATACACGGTAGCCTCTACAGCGCAAGTAGCTCAATGGGCTCCCAGCATTTGGTGGTTAGGAGGAGATCATACGGGTGATACTGACGGAAGAATGGCATTATTCAACGCATCGTATACAAAAGGAACCTTTTATACGGCCGAAATTACAGGAGCATTACCCAATGTACCCGTAACCTACAGCTTTTACATTTTAAATCTTGACAGAATCACAGCATCAGGAAGAATCAAACCCAATATTAAAGTTGAATTCAGAGATTTAACAGGCGTTGTTTTGCAAACCATCACCACTGGTGATATTCAAAATGACGAGACTTGGCACCAATTTACCGCCAACTTGACCCTGCCTACCAACGCCTTCAAAGTAGTTTTTATTAACGAAAATCCTGGAGGACTTGGTAATGACCTTGCGCTAGATGACATTGTTATCACACAAACCCTGTGCGACCGCGACAACGATGGTATTGCAGATGTATTTGATCTAGATGCTGACAATGATGGTATTGAAGATGTTATCGAGGCTGGACTTGGTTACCTAACCAATGGTACAGGCCGCATCGATGCTGTATCATGGGTAGATACGAATGGTAATGGTATACACGATGCTGCTGAAAGTGTAGCTGCTTTACCTACTTTGGATTCAGATGGTGATGGGGTTCCTAATTACTTGGACTTAGACAGTGACAATGATAGCCTTTTTGACGTAGACGAATCACATGCCGGCAATACCAATGCTGCAGTAGGATTTGAAAACGGCGATGGTGACATTACCGGTGATGGTGTCGGTGATGGTCCAGAATCGGAAGCATTTCGAGAACAAGATTCAAATGGCGATGGTGTATTGGAATGGTTTGGTGATGGAATCCTTGATGTTTATGATTATGGCAAAGGAGTAGAAAAAGATTTTACAACTCAGTATGGTAATAGAAACCAAGGAGTTTCCAACACAAACCCTGCCACAACTTATCTACAAGACACTGATGGTGATGGTATACCCGATTATTTAGACATAATGTCTGATGGAATTAACTGGGACATCAGTAACAATATTAAAATTTACGATTACAAAATACTAGACGCAAATAACGATGGTATCATTGACGGTACAGTTGATATAGATAAAGACGGAATCATTGATACTTTTGATACCAATACGGCTCAATTTGGTTCTCCTAGAGATTTAAGAACCAAATTATTTTTAGATTTTGATGGACGAAATGATTATGCCGATAGTACCCCCATTTTAGGCGACCTTCCAGCAGCAAGTTTAATGGCTTGGATAAATTTAAAAACACCTTTTACAGGAACTTCTTCTGTCATCATTGGTCAAAATAATTTCCAACTTATAATAAATGCTAGCAAAAATTTAGAAGTCACTGTCAATGGAACAACTATTTCATATACCTCAACAACTTTCAACGAATCGCAATGGTATCACGTCGCTGCCGTTTTTGATGGCGTAACAAAAAATATAAAATTATATTTAAACGGTTCAATGGTTGCTTCGGTAACCGGACCAACTACAACCGGAACGGATAGTTCAAAATTAACGATCGGTAAGGCCCCTGACACTAATTCATTGTATTTCAAAGGAAAAATTGACGAGGTGCGAGTATTTAATATCGCTTTGACGGATTCACAATTACAACGAATGGTGTATCAGGAAATCAAAAATTTTGGTGGCGAAATACGTGGAGAGATTGTACCAAAAAATGTAGCAACATCGCCTTCTAGCCTGCCCTTTACCAATTTATTGCGTTATTACCGAATGGACAATTATAAAGATGATGTCATTGACGACTTGACCACTCTTGCCATAGATGTAACCGGAACAAAAATCTACAATCATAAGAATATTTATATTCAAGAAGCACCAATGCCTTTTCTAACTGAAAGAAGTGGGAATTTGGCCGAGGCAGTAAATAGTCCTACTAAAGAAATAAGAGGACTTGATATCATGGAGCAAGATTGGTCTATTGTTAAAATATCTCACGATATCACTGAAACAGTAAACAATATAGATTTAGGAATGATAGTAGACAGCAATAAAACAATTGTTGCGTCCAATGATATGAAAGTCCAAAACGATTGGTATTTAAAATTAGATGGGAAAATAGATTTGGTAGGCAAATCCCAACTAGTTCAAACTACAGAAAGTGATCTTGATGTAGCGAGTACAGGTTTTATAGAGCGCGACCAACAAGGGCAAGGTAACTTATACAATTACAATTATTGGGCCTCACCAGTGGGCAGAATTAACACCACCGAAAATAACACAGACCATAGCATTAGCGAAGTGCTTCGAGACGGAACAACAACTATTCCAAAAACTATAAACTGGGTTGATGGTTATGATGGAGCTGCATCCAGCCCCATTAGTATTGCTAGGTACTGGTTGTATAAATTTGACAATTACGCAAACGCGTATGCAAACTGGAGTCAGATTTTAGAAACAGGAACTGTAAGAGCTGGACAAGGATTTACCATGAAAGGTAATCAAGGACCGGGAACTAGTCAAAACTATACTTTTGTCGGAAAACCTAATAATGGTACTATTTCAACAAATACCGTAGGAGCTAGCCAACTTTTATTAACCGGAAACCCCTACCCATCAGCTTTGGATTCAAAAGAATTCATCAACGATAATTTAGCTTCAATCGATGGTACTATTTATTTTTGGGAACATTACACAACCAATAATACGCATATACTTCGAGATTATCAAGGAGGATATGCTGTATTGAACCTAACTGGCGGTACTCCTACAAGTTCTTCTTTGACAACATTGATTAGTGGCAACGGAACTACAGCAAAAGATGCCCCAAATCGATACATACCAGTAGGTCAAGGATTTTTTGTTTATGGTAAAACTGACGCAACGGGCGACCTTACTTTTAAAAATAGTCAAAGAGGGTTTCAAAGAGAGAATGATTCACTTTCAAATTATACTTTTAAACAAAGTGCCGCAGGAAAGACCATAATATTAGTAGAGAACCCTAATGATTCTATTATTGACACTGATAAATACAAAAAAGTACGTTTGGGTTACACATCGGCAGTAAATTTCCATAGACAAGTTTTATTAGGATTTATGAATGAAAAAGCTAGTAATAATTTCGATAATGGATACGATGCTTATTTACTGGATGCTTTCCCCAATGATATGTCATTTAATAATAACGGAACAAAATTGGTGATTCAAGGGGAAGGCTTTTTTGATCCCGCAGTAAAAATTCCTTTAGCCGTAAAAGCAGATCAAACGGGTACTGTCAGCTTTAATATTGATAGTCTCGAAAATTTTGACAATACTGATAACTTTTATATTTATGATAAAGAAAATGATAGTTATAATGATATAAAAGAGGTCGCTTATAAAGTTAGTATTGAACCTGGTGAGTATCTCGATCGCTTTGCTTTGACATTTAAAGATTTGAACAAAATCTTAAAGGACGATTTCCCACTCGATTCTAAAGAAGCTTCAATCACTGTTACGCATTTGCAAGACAGTAACAATTTATATATCCTGAACACTGCAAAAGAAACAATTATTTATGCAGTAAAACTTTTTGATATAAGTGGTAAAGCAATTTATAACTGGGATACGGAAAAATTAAGTCAATCTGGTTTTCAATTACCTTTGAAGAAATTAAGTGCTGGTGTTTATATTGTTGTTTTGAATACTTCTAATGGAAAGAAGAGTCAGCAGATAATCATACCTTAATGATGAAGAAGTTATTTGCACATTATTATTAAATATATTTTTAGTGCTAAAGTATAAAGCGATATAAGGATTACTTCTCCAATATTATTTACCCAAAAGAAATTAAATGAAACCTCCCAGTATTGGGACGTTTCATTTTTTATTTAGCTTTCAATTTAATACTCCATTCAAATTCCATCTCAGAAACTTGGACACCCTTTTCATCTACTCCTATTGATTTCATCCAGAAACTTTGTCCTTCTCCTGTTGTAATTGTATCTTTCAAAGCCTTTTCGATTTTATGACCATCCTGGCACACAAATGTAATAAGTCCAGTAGCTTTTTTGGTAAACACTGCCTTATTTTGAGCAACAAGCATAGAGATTTTTTTCCCGCCCCCTTGTATATGATTCATCACCAATGCACCTGTTGTTAACTCTGCTGCCATAGCTTGTGTTGCAAAATACATTGATTTGAAGGGATTTTGATTTATCCATCGGTGCTTTACTGTCACTTTACACTTTAGTAAATCAATCTCTCTCACTCTCACACCACTTATATATGCAGAGGGAAGTTTAAATAATAAAAAGGAATTGAGTTTTGATGGATTTAGTTTCATTGGTTATGGTTTTTATGCTAAAATACAAAAAATTACTATGCGTACATAGTAATTATATATTGTTAATTCTATGTTAAATTCTAGTACTATGCAAAACAAGATACCTGCTTTAGACTTATCTTTGTAATTGAATTCAAGATGAATTGAATATCATCTAATAAATAATAAGATATGCAACCTAAAAACGAAAACAACATTGCGGCATTAACTCACCTGAGCGCTCTAGGACAATACCTTTTTCCGTTTGGTAACTATATACTTCCTTTGCTGATATGGAATTTAAAAAAAAATGAATCTACTGTCATTGATCATAATGGCCGTCAAGTATTGAATTTTCAGTTTAGTGTTCTGTTGTATACGATAGTGCTCTTGCTAATTGCAATTCCTGTATTTTTAATAATAGTATTTAACAATATGAGTATAAATGCACTCTTTAATGATCATGAATGGATTATTAAAAATTTCAACATTAGCGGTAATAGTACGTTTATAACTATAGGACTAATTGCCATTGTACTTTTAATAACTTTAAAAATAATAGAATTTATTTACATCATCTACGGAACGATTAAGGCATCAAACGGAGAGCAGTTCCATTATCCTTTTACTATTCCGTTTCTTAAATCAATTTGATTTTATAATATTACTAATTAAAAATAACTGTCGAATATAATCCTGCGTGAAGGATAGCAGTGAAAATCCTTTTGGGGGCTTGCGCTTATGCCCCCAAAAGATTGTAACGAATAGCCTGACCCACATTTTTTTTGTGGGTCACGCCCAAATAAAATACAAACAAAACACCTCAGAGAGGCAAAACAAAATAAATTATGAATATTGAAAACACAAAAGCACAGATGCGGAAAGGTGTTCTCGAATTTTGCATTCTATCTGTACTAAAAGAGAAGGATGCATACACCTCTGAAATACTAGACACCTTAAAAAATGCCAAGTTACTTGTGGTGGAGGGAACTATTTACCCATTACTAACTCGATTAAAAAACGACGGATTGCTAAGTTACAGATGGGAAGAATCGACCTCTGGACCACCTAGAAAATACTACGGATTGACTCCTGAAGGTCAAACTTTTTTGAATGAACTAAATGGTACTTGGACTGAATTGTCTGATGCCGTAACACTAATTACCAATAAAAATACAGCATCATGAATAAAACTGTAAACACAAACCTGGGTGGATTTATTTTTCATATCGATGAGGACGCCTACTTAAAATTAACGCGCTATTTTGATGCCATCAAGCGATCCTTGAACAACAGTTCTGAGCAGGACGAAATTATTAAGGATATTGAAATGCGCGTCGCAGAACTATTTAGTGACAAACAAACAAGCAATAAGCAGGTTATTGGCTTAAAAGAAGTTGATGAAATCATCGCGATCATGGGACAACCTGAGGATTATATCATCGAGGACGAAAATCAATCTGGCTCAACGTACACCGCACCGTCGTATTCTAATAACAAGAAACTGTATCGTGACACAGATGGTAGCATGATTGGTGGTGTTGCATCTGGTCTTGGTTATTACTTTGGTATTGACGTTGTATGGATTCGTATCGTTCTAGTTTTACTTGTTTTTGCTGGATTTGGAACCGGAATAATAGCATATGTCGTGTTGTGGATAGTAATGCCCGAGGCTAATACTACATCTGAGAAATTGGAGATGAAGGGGGAGCCGGTAAATATCTCAAATATCGAAAAAAAAGTAAGGGAAGAATTCGACACTGTTACAAACAAGTTTAAGAATGTTGATTATGACAAATATGGTAATCAGTTCAAGAGCGGTGCATCAAAAGTAGGAAATAATTTTGGTGACTTTTTTATGGGTATTTTTAAAGTCATTGCAAAGTTTACAGGAATACTTTTAATCCTATCAGGGCTTGCAATTATTATTACCTTTTTAGTTGGAGCGCTAACTTTGGGTACTGTACACTTTAGTTCATTTCCGTTTCATCAATTTATAGAATCTGGAAACTTCACCGATTATCCTGTTTGGGCTTTTGGTTTATTATTTTTCATCGCAGTTGCCATTCCAAATTTCTTTTTGATTTTATTGGGTTTTAAGTTAATATCTCCGAATTTAAAATCTATAGGTTCTATTGCTAAATATACGCTCTTTGCAATTTGGATTATCGCTATAGCATTATTGATCTCAATTGGGGTTAAGCAAGCATCGGCATTTGCTTATGAAGGAAGGGTTGTAAACAAACAGAATCTAACTATTGCTACTACAGATACACTTTCTATAAAATTTACGCACAATGTTGATTTTGCTAAAAGCGTAAATGACAGAACAGATTTTAAAGTAACACAGGACAGCACAGGTAACGATGTCATTTATTCAAATCAAATTCGTTTTCGAATCGAAAGAACCGATGAGATTACAGCCTATATTCAGATAGAAAAAGAAGCACGAGGCAGCTCTTTACACGATGCTAAACAGAGAGCGCAGAAAATTGCCTATCATTTCGAAATAAAAAATAATCAGCTTATTTTAGACAATTACCTTTTAACAAACATTAAAAATAAATTTAGAGACCAAGAAGTAGAGATAACGCTTTACTTACCCGAGGGAATAATCTTTAAAGTAGATGCCAGTGTGGCACGCTATAATAATTCTAATGATGACTATTTTGACCTCCACTCTGATACCGAAAATAATATTTATAAAGTTTTTGAATCGAAAGTAAAATGTTTAAACTGCTTAAATGACGATGATTCTTATGAAATCAAGGAGAATGAAGAAGTAAACAATACAATTACAATCAATAGTAACGGACTTACATTATCGAATGACACATTAATAGACAGTCAATCAAATAAACAAATCCAGGAACTGCGCATCAATAAAGACGGTGTAGTAATTAAAACGAAATAATAATGAAACATCAATTAGCACTACTTAAAAGGTTTATCCCTACTCTAGCAATAGTATTGATATTTGCATCATGTAACCATTTTATCAATCTAGACACTGTGACAGGAAGCGGAAATGTTACCACAGAAAATAGATCTTTTGATCAAGAATTTACTGGTATCAAATCTAGCAATGGTATCGATGTAATTATTGAACAGGCAGACAAATTTGAAGTAATAGTAGAAGCTGATGATAACATACAAGAGTCAATTACAGTCAAAGTACAAAATGGCACGTTGATGATTGGATGCAAATATGATTCGTTTATTGGCGTTACGACCAAAAAAGTGCTTGTAAAGATGCCTGTTATTGAAGAGCTACAAGCATCTCGGTCTTCAACAATAGGGAGCAACAATAAAATCAAAAGCAATAGTATTGATATCAATACCTCGACTGGTTCAACAGTAGATCTAAATATAAATTCGGATAAAATCATTTGCATGGCTAGTACAGGGAGTGAGATTTTTTTAAAAGGTCTAGCATTAGAATTAGAAGCCAAAGCATCAACAGGAAGCGAAATTGATACAGAAGAATTAATTGCAAATGAAGTTATTGCTAATTCTTCAACAGGATCTACAATAATGGTTAGCCCTAGTTTAAATCTGCGCGCCACTGCATCAACTGGTAGTAGTATAACATACAGTAAAACACCTAAAAAGATAACCAAAATTAAGAGTACTGGGGCAAGTATCGAACTTAATTAAACTACTTGATTGCCTTTTAATACCAAATCATCTGTTCAAAGCGGATGATTTTTTTATATTTGTATAAATTTATATTTAAAAAAAAATGAAAAAATTATCTGCTATACTCCTATTTATCTTTTGTAGTACCATCGCGATGGCGCAAAACAAGGAAAAGATCAAAGGTTCTAGAGCTGTCACTACCAAATTTATAAACCTATCTGGTTTTAAAAGCATCGAAGTTACAGATAACTTAGAAGTTTTTCTTGAAAAAGGCGATGCTCCAAGTTTAAAAATTGAAGCAGATGACAATTTACATAATGTAATTTCATCTGTAGTAAAAGATAGTATTTTGTATTTGAATACTACAAAAGAAGTTAGTCGTTTTAAAAAACTATCCATTTACGTTACCTACAATGATAATTTAAATTTAATTACTGCCAAGGGACAATCAATTGTAAATGCATTGCAAGAATTACAGATGGACACGCTTAAGGTTAAGGGTTACAACGATGCTAATCTTTTTCTAAATGCAAATACTAAAAACTTCTACCTTGAAAGCAATGATAAGTCAAAAACTGAATTGAATTTGAAATCTCAAAAAGGAAAAGTGATTTTAAGTCAAACTTCATCTCTGAAATCATTAGTAAAAGTTGATGATTTTACATGTGACATGTACCAGAAATCGGTAGCTGATATAGAAGGAAATGCTACAAATGCAAAAATCAGGTTGGACAACAATGGTGCTTTTACAGGAAGAAAGTTTTCTTGTCAAAATGTCACCCTAGTTGCAGAAAGCGCATCGGTTTGCATCATTAAAGCAGATACGGCAATATCTATAAGTGCAAATGGGAAAGCTGAAATTCAGCTACTAGGTAGTCCAAAAATTGAGCTAATCAACTTTTCGGATGAGGTAAAACTAATGAAGAAAACAAAATAAATCATCATGTATAAATAAAAAGTCCCAATTCACTAATATGAATTGGGACTTTTTTATGCTCGAATAGATTGTATTATTCTTTTGAAGCCAAATATCTTTCAGCATCAAGAGCAGCCATACAACCAGTACCTGCAGCAGTAATAGCCTGACGGTATACGTGGTCAGCAGCATCACCTGATACAAAAACACCTTCAACATTCGTTTTAGATGATCCTGGTGTATTAACGATATATCCTGTTTCGTCTAGAGTTATAAAATCCTTAAAAATATCTGTATTTGGTTTATGACCAATTGCTACGAAGAAACCAGTTGCTTCGATGTCAAACGTCTCCCCGCTTGTTTTATTCAAAGCTCTTACACCTGTAACTACTTGCTCGTCTCCTAATACTTCGACAGTATCGTGATTCATTAAGATATGAATATTCTCTGTTTTACGCACGCGTTCTTCCATAATTCTCGATGCGCGAAATTTTTCACTTCTTACCAACATTGTTACTTTTTTACAAAGTTTTGATAAGTAATGAGCTTCCTCGCAAGCAGAATCTCCAGCTCCTACAATAACCACCTCTTGATTTCTGTAGAAAAATCCATCACATACGGCGCAGGCAGAAACCCCACCACCCATTTGTAAATAGTGCTGCTCTGAAGCTATTCCTAAATATTTTGCAGTAGCTCCTGTAGAGATAATAACTGTTTCACAATGCAACTCAATAGCATCGTTGATCCATACTTTATGTACATCACCAGAAAAATCCACTTTAGTAGCCCATCCATCACGGATATCTGTACCAAAACGTTCTGCTTGAGCTTGCAAACCCACCATCATTTCTGGTCCTGTAATTCCTTCTGGGTTACCTGGCCAGTTTTCTACTTCATTAGTAGTAGTTAATTGTCCACCCGGTTGCATCCCTTGATATACTACTGGATTCATGTTGGCTCTAGCCGCATAAATTGCTGCTGTATAACCTGCAGGTCCAGAACCTATAATAAGACATTTTATTTTTTCTATTGTATCTGACATATGATTGTAGTTTAATTTTAAAAACAGTACAAAAGTAACTTTTTATTATGAAAAAAAGGAGCTAGTACAATCAGTTTTTGTTATGGCATTATAGAGCCAAGAGCATATACTCAACTTACAAATGCTCACTTCAATTCATAAAAAAAACCCTCTTGCTTTACAAGAAGGTTTTAGTCGGGGTGGCAGGATTCGAACCTGCGGCCTCCTGCTCCCAAAGCAGGCGCGATAACCGAGCTACGCTACACCCCGTAACGCGGGTGCAAATATACAATTATTTTTTGCTTGCACAAACTTATTTTAAAAAAGATATTTTACGAATCTTGAATGACGATAATTATCCTGTAATATAATCTTGTTTTCAATTTTAACTGATATAATTTTACGATTAAACTTTCAAAAAACATATTTTATGATATATTTACTCTGAATTACACCTTATTATATTACTATGGAATTTTTTTCAGGAATTATAGTTGTTGCTTTATTTTTATTTATCAATTCAAAATTCAGTAAACTGGACTCTAAGTTCATTTCGCTTGACGCTGAATTAAAAGCATTGAATAGAAAACTTGCCGCACTACAAAAAGACCAAACTGTACCTAAGAAAGAAGAAAGCAGATCAACTGAAACTTTCGAAAAAGAAATACCTATTTCCGAAACAGTTAATATTCCAGAAAGTGTGCCAGTCCAAGAAGACATTGTTGAGTCAGTTAATAAAGTTCCTGATGAAGCGCTACCAGTAATGGAATCTATTACAAAACCAGATACAATCGAACCTTCCGAAAAACCTAAAATAGCTATAAAATACGAGCCTAAAAAGTCCTTCTGGGAGAGGTTCAGAGAGAAAAATCCAGATCTAGAAAAATTTATTGGTGAAGATTTAATTAGTAAAATAGGGGTTTTGATTCTTGTATTAGGGATTAGCTATTTTGTAAAATTTGCTATCGATAAAGATTGGATCAATGAACCAGCACGTGTAGGAATCGGAATGTTGTGTGGTAGCCTAGTATTAGCGGTAGCACACAAATTGCGACAAAATTATGCTGCTTTTAGTTCTGTGCTGGTTGCAGGAGCGATTGCAATTTTCTATTTCACGATCGGAATCGCATTTCATACGTATCATCTATTTAGTCAGACTGTTGCTTTTATAATTATGGTAAGTATAACAGCCTTCAGTTGTCTAATATCGCTTTCTTACAATCGCAAAGAGTTGGCAGTACTTTCACTTATTGGAGGTTTTGCTGTTCCGTTTATGGTAAGTGCCGGACAAGGTAATTATATCGTTCTTTTTACCTACATAAGCATTCTTAATGTTGGTATATTAGCTATAGCCTATTTTAAGAGATGGTCTATCATTAATATTCTATCTTACATATTTACAGTGTTCTTATACGGTGGTTGGCTATATAGAGACATAACATCAGAAGCGCCTCATTATGTTGGAGCAATTGTCTTCGCGTTTGTCTTTTACTTCATCTTTATCTTAACAAATATTATTAATAATTTAAGAACTAAAGGGATTTTTTCAACTACAGAACTAAGTATACTTGCGAGTAATACCTTCTTATTTTATGCAGCTGTAATGATTGTATTAAATGACTTTCATCCTGAGTTAAGAGGTCTTTTTACCACCCTACTCGGTTTGTTGAACTTTACTTATGCGTGGTTTTTGTACAAAAAATTTGGACTCGACAAAACAGCTGTCTATTTATTAATTGGACTCACACTTACATTTATTACACTTGCTATACCAATTCAGTTTGAAGGACATTCTATAACCTTATTTTGGGCAGCCGAATCTGTTTTACTATTCTGGTTATCTCAAAAATCAAAAATCACAAGCTACTTGTTTGGATCTGTAATTGTTTACATTTTAATGATTATAAGTCTAGTCATTGACTGGGGAACTATCTATAGTGACGAAAATGTCTTGACAATTCTCTTCAATAAAATAGCGATTACAGGAATTTTTGCTACGCTATCTTCATCAGCCATTTACTTTTTATTAAAAAAAGATAACAACAATTACAGTCAATATGGTATTACGCTTAATGCTGCCAAATACCGCAGTTTCATCCAAATAATGACTGTAATCTTAGCTTATTTAACCGGAATATTCGAGGTTTCTTTTCAGTCAGACTATTATGTCGCTGGGCCAAGTTCAGTAGCTAGTGTGATTGCACTATATCATTTATTATTCACAGGCCTTCTGTTTTATTTCCTCTCCAAAAGCAAAATTACTTATAAGCTTAATACAGCTGTAATCCTTGCGGTCGTAAATATTTTAATCTATACTTTTATCTTCTCCAACTTTGCTTTCAACGAGCATAAATCTTATATCAGTAACGGATTGGAACAAAGAATTGCCTTTTACCTTCACTATTTCTCTATAACAATCACGGCATATCTAGGCTTCGCTTTCTTTAAAATTAAGGATCGAGTTCCGTTTTTGAATATTTTTAATAAAAGTCTGTGGATATGGATTGGTACTTTCTTAATAATATATCTTGCTAGTACAGAATTACTATTACACGGCTTACTACTATCAGACAGCACTTTAACTATTGCTGACATAAAGGCAAGTCCTCTATATGACGTTACAGAAAATTACAATACAAATAGTTTGTCTTATCTAAAATCGGAAATTGCAGATGCAGTTATTTCGAACACAAAAATTAAAATTATTAAAACTGGATTCCCAATTTTATGGGGGATATTTGCTTTTACTTTTCTATTATTCGGAATTAAAAAAAGAAATAAAACGCTACGTATTGCAGCCCTAGTTGTTCTTGGAATAACTATTTTAAAATTATTTATATACGATATTAGTAATGCCTCTGAAACCGGAAAAATTATCGCTTTCATTTTATTAGGAGTGCTTATCTTAATAATATCATATGTATACCAAAAAATTAAAGTTCTAGTACAGGACGATTCTATTAATAATAAATCCAATGAAGTTGAATAAATTTTTAATCCTACTCCTGTCAATTAATAGTCTGTTTGCGCAAATGCAAACCACCGCAACCTTGCAAAAAGTGGCTAATAGTGGTTTTCACCGCATTATTCTTTCTCCAGAAATTCGTTCCTATTCAAAGCAAGATTTAAGCGATATCAGAATTTTTGATGCTAATAATATTGAACTGCCCTACTTTATTATGGCAGACAACACTACCAATCAGTCCAGTAATTTTGAAGCATTTACTTTTATCACAAAGAAAACTATTCCTAATAAGAGCAGTACAATACTATTTAAAAATAGTAAACAGTCGGTAAATGAAATAGTAGCCTCCATAAGTAATACTGAGGTCGTAAAAAGTTACAACCTTAGCGGAAGTGATGATCAAAACGAATGGTATGGCCTTATCAACAAGGGGAAATTAGATAATTTAAGTGATCCTACAGCTAGTTCCGTTTTTAAAAAAATCGCGATTCCAAATACCAATTACAAGTTCTTAAAAATTGAATTTGACGACACTAAAACGTTACCAATTAACGTCTTGAATATTGGCACTATGACCTATGTTTCTACAACAGAAAAAGTTGTGCAAGAAAAAATCGCTACTAAGAAGATTAAAATTACTGAAGATCCAATTCAGAAACTGACTAAAATACACATCGCATTGGACAGGCCACAACAAATAAATCAAATACATTTTTCAATTTCAGAACCAGAATATTATATTCGAAAAGCTACTCTTTATAAAAATCGAAAAAGAAAATACAAAAAGAAAATAACGAACGAAAAAGAATATTTAGCAGACTTTACCTTAAATTCAAAATTAAACAACACGATATCGTTATTCAATTTTTTTGAGAAGGATTTTTATATCGAAATTGATAATCAAGACAACACTGCATTATCAATTGATAAACTTAGTCTTTTACAAGATCAAATTGCCTTAATCGCTAAACTAGACAGTGATAAAAAATACATCATCAAAACAGGTAATAAAAATTTAACTACTCCAGTTTATGATATTGAAAATTTTAAATCAGAGATTCCGAATGAACTGCCGGAAGCTAAAGTATTAAAAGTTAGTCATGAGAAAAATCATAATGCCATAAATACAGCTACATCCTTTTGGCAAAAACCTTGGTTCATGTGGATGTGTATCAGCGTAGGCGCTATCGTCTTATTTTACTTTTCGGCTACTCTAGTAAAAGACATGAAGAATAATTCATAATCTTATTGTTCGAATGAAAAGAAATTTCAAATGATTAATTAAGGATATTGCAACTATAAAGTTGAAAATAACTTAATGGCTACATAGAAAATTTAAGAGTATACCATTTCATATACAACAAATTCAGTCTACTCCAATTTAAGATTAGATCCATAAATCTTATTCCCAACACTTGAATATAGATCAATATTTGACATTTATATTCTGAAAATTGACCATTAACAAATGTTAACAAATTAGATTTTTAGAAACCATAATAAATTGTATTTTTACCATTCAAAATTTAGACAAAATAAATGGGCAAAATCATTGCGATTGCTAATCAAAAAGGAGGAGTTGGAAAAACAACAACATCAGTTAATCTGGCAGCTTCCTTAGGCGTTTTAGAAAAAAAAGTTTTACTTATTGATGCTGACCCTCAAGCGAATGCTAGCTCAGGAGTCGGAATTGATGTCGATAGTGTAGAGATTGGTACTTACCAAATTCTAGAACACAGCAACACACCTTTGGAAGCAATTATAAAATGTACTGCGCCAAATGTAGATGTAATTCCTGCTCACATTGACCTTGTAGCTATCGAAATTGAATTGGTAGATAAGGAAAATAGAGAATACATGCTTAAAAAAGCATTAGAAAGCGTAAAAGATCAGTATGATTTTATCATCATTGACTGTGCTCCTTCTTTAGGGTTGCTTACACTTAACGCACTTACAGCTGCCGACTCTGTAATCATTCCTATACAATGTGAATATTTTGCACTAGAGGGTTTAGGTAAGTTATTAAATACAATCAAAAGCATTCAAAAAATACACAATCCTGATTTGGATATCGAAGGTCTATTATTGACTATGTATGATTCTAGATTACGTTTGTCTAACCAAGTTGTAGAAGAGGTTCAAAAACACTTCAACGATATGGTTTTTGATACCATTATACAAAGAAATGTCAAGTTGAGTGAAGCACCAAGTTTTGGAGAAAGCATTATCAACTACGACGCAACCAGCAAAGGAGCCGTGAATTATTTGAGCCTTGCTGAAGAAGTAATAAAGAAAAACAGCAACTAATTTTATGGCCAAAGCAATAAAAAAACAAGCCCTAGGAAGAGGTTTATCTGCCTTATTGAAAGATCCAGAAAACGATATTACATCGGCAACAGATAAAAACGCTGACAAAGTCGTTGGAAATATTATAGAGCTAGAGATTGATGCAATCGAAATCAATCCGTTTCAACCTAGAAGTAACTTTAATGAAGAAGCTTTAAGAGAATTGGCTGTATCTATCAAGGAACTGGGTGTTATTCAACCCATTACTGTTAGAAAATTAGACTTCAACAAATACCAATTAATTTCAGGAGAACGACGTCTTAGAGCTTCGACTCTTGTAGGATTGACGACTATTCCTGCCTACATTCGTATTGCTAATGATAATGAATCATTGGTTATGGCATTGGTTGAAAACATTCAACGTCATGATTTAGATCCAATTGAAATTGCACTTTCTTACCAACGTTTAATTGACGAAATCCAGTTAACTCAAGAGCAAATGAGCGATCGTGTGGGTAAAAAACGTTCTACAATCGCCAATTATTTGCGTTTATTAAAACTAGACCCAATTATTCAAACTGGTATTAGAGACGGTTTTATTAGTATGGGACATGGACGTGCAATCATCAATATCGAAGATTTAGACATTCAAACTGACATTTACCAAAAAATAGTAAGTCAAAACCTTTCGGTACGTGATACCGAAGCTTTGGTAAAAAACTATCACGAAAGTCAAAAACCAAAAGTTGCTACAAAAGCCAAAGTATCATCGTTTGCCGTTGATCAGGAGCACAAAAATGCTTTTAATAAATACTTTGGAAACAAAGTAGACATCAAAGTTGCTGGAAACGGTAAAGGAAAAATTACAATTCCGTTTCATTCAGAAGATGATTTTAATAGAATAATGGAAATAATAAAAGGATAGTGAAAAAGATATTTTCTATAACGACACTTCTATTTTTTCTTGGAACATCTTATGTTTTTTCTCAAGGCGGAGAAGCAGAGCCTGTTGTTATCAAAGACAACCTTATTCTCAATTCAAAACAACCATTGGTTAAGTCAAATGATATCGACCCGTTGACTCCTGCAAAAGCGGCTTTTTATTCTGCCATACTTCCTGGTTTAGGGCAAGCCTATAATAAAAAGTATTGGAAGATCCCTTTGGTTTATGGTGCGATAGGAACAAGTATGTATTTTTATTTAGACAGTCAAAAAAAATACAACTCCTATCGAGACGCCTATAAATCTAGGTTAGAAGGTTTTACAGATGATCAGTACGATTACCTAACGGACACCCAATTAATCACTGCTCAAAAATTTTACCAGAGCAATAGAGATATTTCCGCTTTGTTTGTAGTTGCTTTTTATGCACTTAATATTATTGATGCTAATGTCGATGCTGCTTTACTACAATTTAATGTTGACGAAAATTTATCTTTTAAGCCTAGCTTATACCGAGATGATCTGACGACAAAGTCTAAAGTTGGGTTGACGCTGAATTACAATTTCTAAACAATAAAGATATAACAACCTTATATTTTTAATTAATAAAAAATATCAAATGAAAATTGCGCTTTTAGGATACGGAAAAATGGGTCAAGTAATCGAAAGAATTGCACTTGAAAGAGGTCATGAAATCGTTTTGAAAAAAGATGAATTCAATACTTATGAAGGTTTAGAAACAGCAGATGTCGCTATTGACTTTAGTGTTCCTACTGCTGCAGTCAATAATATCTCTAGCTGCTTTCATGCTAATGTACCCGTAGTTTCTGGAACAACAGGATGGCTAGAACATTATGACGAAATGATCGCTTTATGTAAAGAAAAAAAAGGTGGTTTTATTTCTAGTTCTAACTTTAGTCTTGGCGTAAACATTTTTTTTGAAATCAATAGCTACCTAGCCAAAATGATGGCAACATTAGATAGTTATAAAGTGGACATGGAAGAAATTCATCACATTCATAAACTAGATGCTCCTAGCGGAACTGCAATTTCATTAGCAAAGGGTGTAATTGAGAATAGCAATTATACAGACTGGACACTTGATGATGCTAAAGAAAATGAAATTCATATTGAAGCTGTTCGTTTAGACGAGGTTCCCGGTACACATACTGTTACTTACACATCTGATGTTGATAGCATCGAAATCAAACACACTGCCCATACACGTGAAGGCTTTGCATTTGGCGCTGTAGTTGCTGCAGAATGGTTATCAGGAAAACAAGGCGTTTTCTCTATGAAAGACGTATTAAATATAAAATAATTAACTACTAACATTAAGAATCTATGACACTATTTCAATGGTTTGTGTTTTTCCTCTTTATCCAAATAGTACACTTTGTGGCAACTTGGAAATTATATGAAGCAGCAGGAAGAAATAAATGGGAAGCAGCAGTTCCTGTTTATAACGCTATAGTATTAATGAAAATCATAGGTCGCCCAAGTTGGTGGACAATTTTGCTTTTTATTCCGATCATCAATCTTATTATATTTCCTGTCATTTGGGTAGAAACAGTAAGAAGTTTTGGAAAACGCAGCACCGTTGATACTTTACTAGCCATTTTTACTTGTGGTTTGTATGTAGGGTATCTAAACTACACTCAAAAATTAGAATACATTGCAGACCGCAGTACTATAGTATCTGAGAATAAAACTGCCGACACCATAAGCTCGCTACTTTTTGCCATAGTAGTTGCAACAATTGTTCATACTTATGTCATTCAACCATTTACAATTCCAACTTCCTCATTAGAAAAGTCGTTATTAATTGGTGATTTTCTATTTGTAAGTAAAGCAAATTATGGTGCTAGAGTTCCTATGACTACCGTTGCATTACCAATGGTACACGACTCTATTCCTGGAACCAAAAAGAAATCATACTTATCATGGCCACAACTACCTTACCTTAGATTACCTGGTATCGAAAAAATTGAACGCAGTGATATTGTTGTTTTCAACTGGCCCGTGGATACTGTACATTATTTCTTCGAAAGAAAAGGACGCCCAGGTGTCATTAAACCTATCGACAAAGAATCCAATTACGTAAAGCGCTGCGTAGGAATTCCCGGTGATAATTTATCTATAAAAGACGGAATTATATACATTGACGGAAAAGTATTGGCGTTACCTGAGCGAGCAAAACCTCAATTTTCTTATGCAGTTGCCGTTGACGGAAAAACACCTATCGATTTTGAAGGATTAATCAAAGAACTAGATATTACAGATGGAGCAGGTTTCAAAGATGAGCAATCTCGCGATACTGTTTATTTTAGAGCTTTAACGGCTGCTAGTGCTGAGCGACTTAAAAATACTCCTGGAGTTACAGCTGTCAAACAAGAAATTATGCGAGGTGCAGAAAGTGGCATCTTTCCTCACATCGGTAAATGGAATAGAGATAACTTTGGACCAATCTACATCCCACAAGCTGGAAAAACGGTGGCTTTGACATTAGAAACACTGCCGTTTTATGAGAGAATTATAAAGACTTATGAGAAAGATGACAACGGAAACAATAATGAACTGATCGTTACTGGAAACGAAATTAAATTAAATGGTCAGGTCGTTACTGAATATACTTTTAAACAAGATTATTACTGGATGATGGGAGACAATCGTCACAACTCCGAAGACAGCCGCTACTGGGGATTTGTTCCAGAAGACCATGTTGTAGGAAAGCCAATTTTCATCTGGATGAGTTGGGATACCAACGGTAAAGGAATTAACAAAGTACGTTGGGACCGTGTCTTTACGACGGTAAGTGGTGAAGGTCAACCTCAATCTTACTTTAAATATTTCTTGATCCTCTTAGCAATATACTTTGTAGGAGAACATTTTTACAAGAAAAGAAAAGAGCAAAACGATATCTAATTTTATTAATTAGACAATTTATAATGTGTAAATAGTTTGGGCGTGACCCGCAGAAAAAGCGGGTCGGGCTATTCGTTACAAGTCCTCGCCAATTTCCGCTACCGCTCCAATTGACTGCGGGCTTTACTCTTCTATCCCTCACGCAGTACCATGACGAATATAACACTGCATAATACTTGCAAATACATTACAAATTTTCAGCATGAAAACGCTACTACTTCCCACCTATTTCCCCTCAATAAGCCATTTTGCGGCAATGATACAGGCAGATAAAATTGTCTTTGAAGTAGAAGATAATTTTCAAAAGCAGACCAATCGAAATAGAGCTTACATTTACAGTCCAAATGGAATTCAACTCTTAAATATTCCTGTTAAACACTCAAAAAACATCCATCAGAAAACTAAAGAAATTCTAATTGATTCTGATTTTGATTGGCAGAAACAACATTTCAAATCACTTGAAGCAGCGTATAGAAGTTCCCCTTTTTTCGAATATTTTGTAGACGACTTTGCCCCTATTTTCGAAAAAAAACACACCTACTTATTGGATCTTAACCTAGCAATTTTTGAGTTGCTAACGAAATGTCTACGTATAAAATTAGATTTCACAACTACAACTGAATATTTTCACGAAGTTGATTCTACTTTAATCAATGATTATCGCTTTCTAGCCAACGGAAAAAAAGATAGTTCTACTTTCACTCCCTACCAACAAGTCTTTGATGACAAACATGGCTTCATAAACAACCTAAGCGTTTTGGATTTAATATTCAATGAAGGTAAGTTTACTTTGGATTATGCGAAGAACCAACCTTTGTTGTTACAACAGAAGTAAGAAGTGTTTATTAAAGGAGGTTTTAATCAATGGAAATCTTTGCCATAATAGGATAATGATCTGAGTTTTCAAAATTAGAAAAGCTCTCAAATGTTTTGACATTTATACTTTGATCAACAAAAATGTAATCGATTCTAGCAGGGTAGTATTTAAATTTATATGTTTTTCCAAAACCTACACCAGCTTCTTCAAAACTGTCCTTAAGATTGCCTTTTATGCTTCGGTATACATAAGAAAAGGCACTATTATTCATATCTCCACAAATAATTACTGGATACTTACATTGTCGTTTGTGCTCTTTCAAAATCTCAGCTTGATCTTGCTGTTGTTTAAAAGCTTTGCTAATACGAAACAACATCATTTGCGATTTCCCCTGATTCATCGCATCAATGTTCTCATTAATTTCATTAACATCGGGAGATATCTTTATCGACTGCAGATGCATATTGTAAACGCGTATGATATCCTTACCCTGCTTAATATCCGCATAGATAACATTGTTATTAGAATTAGGAAAAACAATATTTCCTTGGTCAATAATGGGAAATTTAGAAAATATAGCCTGCCCTGTTTTTATTTTATTACCCGTCATATAAATGTATTTATGAGGGTAAATTTTTAAATCTATATTGGCAGATTGCGAATATTCTTGAATGCATAAGATATTCGGATTTTTTTCATTAATAAAGGTCAAAATATCTTGTGGCACATCATCAGTATCCAACCATTTGAAAAGATTCAGCAAACGAACGTTATAGCTCATTACTATAAAGTCCTTTTCATCTTCTGGAAATTCTTTGGTAGAAAATTTATAAAATTTATTGATAAATGTAATTCCCATCAATAAAACTAGTCCAGAAAGTACCATTCTTTTTTTGAACTGAATCGCCCAATAGAAAAAGAAAAGAGCATTCATCACAAAAAATGCGGGCATAAACAATGTTAACACAGATAATATCGGAAACATTTTTGGAGCCAAAAATGGCAAAATGTAAGCGATAAATGTGATTACTGTTAAGACTATATTTAAGAAAAACATTCCTCTATTGAACCATGAAAGCTTTTTCATATCATTTTTTATTCGGTATGAAAACCTACTAAATTCCTGCTGTATTACTGCTAATACGCGATTAACTAAATTACTTACCTACTTTAAATAAAAACTCTTTCTCTTCTTTTGTCAAACTATCATAACCCGATTGACTAATTTTATCAAGAATTTCATCTATTTGTTGTTGTGATCTATCTTTGGTTACAACTCTAGACTCACGTTTCTCAACAGGTTTGCTATAATTCTTATGTACAGTTTTAAACGGCGTTTTTCCAGATTTATTAAACAAATTGGTAAAAAAACTAATAATTGAAGAAACAGGTCGACTCAAATCGACTCCATTTTGCAGCAAGCGAACAAATACAAATCCAAATAAGGCTCCTGATAAATGAGAAATATGTCCGCCAGTATTTCCCAATCGGAATTGCATCAGATCTAAAATCAAAATAACCGCCGTAATATGCCATAATTTTACGTTTCCGATTAGCATTAAGCGCACATTCATTAAAGGCTGATAAGTAGTAGCTGCGACCAAAATAGCCATAATAGCAGCAGATGCTCCTACGATTCCAGAACTGATATTCAAAAAATAATAACTAGCAATAAAAACTATACCTGCAAAGATAGCAGATAGAAAATAAAGACCTAAAAATTGCTTCTGCGTAAAGTAAGTTAGAAACAAACTGCTGGAAAAATTCAGCACAATCATATTAAAAAACAAATGCAAGAATCCGTCGTGAAAAAAGGCATAGGTCAAGAAAGTCCAAGGTGCAAAAAGAAACGGAATCGGATCTGTTTTTAAAGCAAGCCAAGATGGAAAAACAAAATCACCTCCTTGAAATTGGTAGAAAAAAACCAATGAGAGTAAAAAGCAACCAACATTCCAGTAAATTAAACGGTGTGCTATACCTCCTATTTTATATTGTAATTTTAAATCTTCTAATATATTCATTTCTCTACGGAATTAATTTCTAGCATCTGAATTCAATAATTCAGTATGCGTTTTAAAGAGCTTCTTGATTTATAATAATTTTAATTCCAACGATTTCCGTTAAACTGATTTTTCTTCCAGTACCACATTATTAGTAGTCCACATAATGCTCCACCTACATGGGCAAAATGTGCAATTCCGCCACCGCCAGAACCACCGCCAAAAAGAGATTGACCCGAAACTCCCAAATACAAATCGATTAAAACTAACCCAGGAACGAAGTACTTTGCTTTAATCGGAATCGGAATAAACATAAGTGATAATTCGGCTTCAGGAAACATAAAGGCGAAAGCGACAATTACTCCGTATATAGCACCCGAAGCTCCTACCATTACTCCACCAAAAGCACTAGTGAAATTAGTGAATTGGGTTACAGTCAAAATATCCTGCCACTGCGTATTGATTTTACCTTGATTTAAAAGTTGTAAAACTTCTGTTTTAGTAAATCCATTAGCGGTGATAATGTCTAAGGCTTCATTAAAATAATAGTAATTGATTGCTGTATGCAGCGCTGCCGCACCTAGCCCGCAAGAGACATAAAAAAACAAAAACTTTTTACCTCCCCAAAAATGTTCCATGGCCGATCCAAAAGAATACAAAGCAAACATATTAAAAAAGATATGCATCAATCCACCATGCATAAACATGTGCGTGATTATTTGCCATCCTTTAAAGTCTGCGTTTTCAGGAAAAAACATTGCTAATACTTTATAAGCTGGATCTCCAACAAAAGTTGTACCTATGTAAAATAGAGCATTGATAATTATTAATTGTTTGACTGTCTCTGTTACATTTCTCATACTGCAAATTTTTTATCTATATCTTCAACACGCATAGTGATGAAAGTAGGTTTTTGAAAAGGGGATACATTTGGTTCTTTGCAAGCAAAGAGACCATTTACTAAATTTTCTTGTTCTTTGATTGTCAAAGAGGTTCCTGTTTTTACAGCCAAACTGCGTGACATCGATTTGGCAATCGAGTCGTTTTGACTGAAACTATTCTCTGGAATACCATCTTGCAAATCGCTTAATAGTTGTTCCAATAAAATTGATACTTCACTTTCGACTACATTCACCGGAATACCATTAATTACTACGTGTTCAGTGTAAGAATCATCAAATACAAATCCTGTATTGACCAAAGATAATTTTAAGTCGGCAATTAATTCCATTTCGGTCGTTGAAAAATACAATTCTAAAGGAAATAACAATTGCTGACTTGAAGCTTGATGAACTGTCATGTTGGTCAAAAATTGCTCATACAAAACGCGTTGATGCGCTCTTTGCTGATCGACAATTACCATTCCTGATTTAATTGGAGATACTATATACTTTCTGTGAATTTGATATGTGTTTTGAACTGTTTGTTCTACTTCTCCGTCATTAAACAAAGAAGCAGTTATCATCTCATTTTCAAATTCAATACCACTCGTAGCAACAAATTCTTCTTCTTTATCGAGTCCAACATACAAACTTTCCCAGCTAGATGTTGCAGCTGGTTTTTTATAAGTAGTATTTGAACCACCCGAATAATGTCTATTTACTTTATCATCTGAAAAAGGATTGAAGGTACGATCTACTTGTATTGTGGGCGTAGCACCTTCAAGATCTTTAAAGCTATAAGGCGTATCAAGATTTGCATCTCTATCAAAATCCAATACTGGTGCAATATTAAATTGACCTAGACTATGTTTAATCGAAGCTCTTAAAATGGCATACATAGCATGCTCATCGTCAAATTTGATTTCGGTCTTAGTTGGATGAATATTGATATCAATTGCATTTGGAGGAACATCTAAATATAAAAAATAACTAGGTTGTGCTCCGTCTTTTAAGATACCATCATAAGCGGCCATTATTGCGTGATGCAGATAACCACTTTTTATAAAGCGATCGTTAACAAAAAAGAACTGCTCCCCTCTACTCTTTTTTGCAAATTCAGGTTTGCTCACAAAACCATGTATAGTCACAATCTCAGTTTCCTCTTGTACGGGAACTAATTTCTCATTTGTTTTACCTGCAAAAACGTTAACAACCCTTTGTCTTAATGTAGAAGCGGGTAAATTAAACATCTCGCTTCCATTGTGATAAAAAGTAAAATGAATATTCGAATGCGCCAAGGCAACACGCTGAAATTCATCTACAATATGTCGGTATTCTACGGTGTCAGATTTTAAAAAATTACGACGAGCAGGTATATTAAAAAATAAATTTTTAACTGCAAACGAAGTTCCTTTAGGCAACACTGCTGCTTCTTGCGAAATAAATTTACTTCCTTCAATTACTATCTGAGTTCCTAGCTCTTCTTGATCTTGCTTAGTTTTCAGTTCTACATGAGCAATTGCCGCTATAGAAGCCAATGCCTCACCACGAAAACCTTTTGTTCCCAAAGAAAATAAATCTTCGGCCAAACGAATTTTGGAAGTAGCATGGCGCTCAAAACACAATCGAGCATCAGTAATACTCATTCCAGCTCCATTATCTATAACTTGTACTAATGCTTTACCGGCATCTTTAATGATCAACTTAATATCTGTCGCCTTGGCATCTACAGCGTTTTCCAATAATTCCTTTACTACAGAAGCTGGCCGTTGAACGACTTCTCCAGCAGCAATTTGATTGGCAACATGATCAGGAAGTAATTGGATAATACTTGACATTGAAAGTAATTTCGGGATTATGGTTTAGAGCTTCAAATTTAAGAAATTTATATGTGGATATAGAACATCCTCAATCATAAATAAAACAAAAAACCTACACTGTGGTTTTACACAGTATAGGTTTATTATTGAAATAGTTATGCTATATTATTCCTCTATCTTAAGAGACTCATTATCTATTTGTAATTGACCAGAATTTAATAAAGCTGGTTTTTTGTATTCATGCGCCAAAGATGCTTGTTGACGAATGTATGCCATTTTTATAGCAGCTATAGCTGCTTCAGTCCCTTTGTTACCGTGAATTCCTCCACTTCTATCAATAGACTGCTGCATGCTATTATCAGTTAAAACACAAAAAATAACCGGAATATCAGATTGTACATTCAGATCTTTAATTCCTTGCGTAACTCCTTCACAAACAAAATCAAAATGTTTAGTTTGCCCTTGAATAACACAACCAATTGCAATCACTGCATCTACATTTTGCGTTTGCAACATTTTTTTACTTCCGTAAATCAATTCAAAGCTTCCTGGGACATTCCAGCGAATAATATTTGCTTCAGGCACTTCATTATCCAAAAAAGCATCAAGCGCTCCTTTGTAAAGTCCTTCAGTAATTTGCTCGTTCCACTCTGCTACCACAACTCCAAAACGAAAATCTTTTGCGTTAGGAAGTGTACTTTTATCGTAAGCAGATAAATTTTTATTTTCAGTTGCCATAATTTTTTCTGATTTTAGATGTTTTGTATTCTATTATCTCAAATTATTGAGCCAATCCAATCAATGCATCTACAGAAGCACCTTCTGGAGTGTTTTCGTAATTTTCTTTGATATCTGTAAAGTACTTCAAAGCGTCTTCTTTTTTATTCAATGCCAAAGCCGTTTTTCCTGCTTTCAACAAGAAACGTGGCGTTGTGAAATCATTTTTATTAGTTCCTGCTGCTTTTACATAAAAAGACAAAGCTTCTTCTTGCTCATTTTTTTCAGCATGCGCGTCTCCGATCGCTCCTTTTGCCATTGCACTTAAGATCAAATCATCTGAACTAAATTTCTCTAAATAATCAATAGCTTCTGTATATTTACCTGTGTTCAAATAAGCGATTCCAGCATAATAATTTGCCAAGTTCCCTGCATCTGTTCCAGAATATTCATCAGCAATTTTGATAAAACCAAATTTACCTTCAGAACCGTTTAAAGCTAGTTTATAAAGAGAATCACTAGCAACACCATTAGCTGCTTTTTCAAAATTTTGTTGCGCTACAAACATTTCGTTTGCTGCATCATTTTGTTTTGGCTCTGCAATAAATTTTTGATACACTAAATAACCAACAGTAAATAAAGCTACAGCTCCTACAAAACCAATAATTATTTTTTGATTTTTAGCAACCCAGTCTTCTGTTTTAGAAGCCGTTTCATCCAATTTGGTAAAAACCTCAGCAGTTGTGCTTTCCGTTTCATCAATGTTTACGTCTTCAACAGCGTCTTTAACTTCTTTTTCTTTTGGTGTTTTATATCCTCTTTTATTATAAGTAGCCATTTCAATTAAATTTAGTGAACCGCAAAAATAAAATTTTTATTCAAACTCACGCAAAAAAATGAGGTTTTTATAATTTATTTACAAAAAACAATGCCTTTAAATTCATAAACCTAAATACTTCTGTTTTATTAACATGAGTTAACACGGGTAAAAAGAGTTTATTTAAATAATTTTCGATAATTTGCAAACACTTTCAAAATAGAATAAAAAACGGTAACAAGCTCACTATCAGCAAGACTTCATAACGAATGTATTTAAAAAAAATTTCCTTATTCAACTATAAGAATTTCTCCGAGGCCAATTTCGAATTTGAAGGCAAGATTATTTGTTTCGTTGGAAAGAATGGTATCGGTAAAACAAATGTTCTAGATGCTATATATCACCTAGCCTATGGAAAAAGCTATTTCAACCCACTCGCTGTTCAAAATATTAAGCATGGTGAAGAGTTTTTTGTGATTGATGCAGAATTCATCAAAGAAGAGCGCACTGAACAATTAGTTTGTAGTCTTAAAAAAGGACAGAAGAAAATATTAAAACGCAATGGTAAAATTTACGATAAATTTTCAGATCACATTGGTTTTATTCCGCTAGTTATTATTTCGCCTGCTGATAGAGACCTTATTGTAGAAGGCAGCGAAACACGACGCAAATTTATGGACAGTGTCATTTCACAACTGGATAGTGATTATTTGAAGCAGCTTATATTGTACCAAAAAACCATCGTACAACGGAATGCCTTACTTAAATATTTTGCACTTAACCACGTCTTTGAGAAGGACACCCTGGCGATATATAATGAACAATTAGATAATTACAGCAAATATATATTCGAAAAAAGAAAAGAATTTATCACGCAATTTTTGCCTATTTTCAACACCCATCATCAAGCAATTACTGGCTCTGCTGAAAGTGTTCAATTAGTGTACGAGAGTCAACTTCATGAAACTGATTTGTTAATTTTGCTAGAAAACAATATCAACAAAGACCGAGCATTGCAATACACGAGTGTTGGCATACATAAAGATGATTTATTATTCGAAATTGACCAGCACCCCATTAAAAAATTTGGTTCGCAGGGACAGCAAAAGTCCTATTTAATTGCTCTAAAACTAGCGCAGTTTGATTTTCTAAAAAAGCAAAGCGGTGTCAAACCATTACTTCTATTTGATGATATTTTTGACAAACTAGATGAGAGTCGGGTTTCAAAAATTATAGAAATGGTCAATAGTGATGCTTTTGGGCAATTATTTATTTCGGATACGCACCACGAGCGAACAGAAGCCATCTTAAAATCGACGCACCAGTCTTATCAAATATTTGAGTTATAATTGTTATATTTAAACAAACAAAAAAGCTATCTCACAATGAAATTTCGTTTATACCTATTAACAATTACTCTACTTACATTACTTAGCTGTCAAAAACAGCAAGCACAAAACATAGCAATAGTTGACAGCGCTACCTTTGCCACAAAAATAGCGAGTAGCGAAAACCCGCAAGTTATTGACGTGCGAACGCCTGAAGAATTTGGTAGTGAGCACCTAGTGAACGCCAAAAATATTGATTGGAAAAGAAGTTCTTTTGAGGTAGAAGCCAAGAAATTGGATAAGTCAGAACCCATTTATGTTTATTGCAGAAGTGGTGCAAGAAGCAAACAAGCGACTGCAAAACTTGCCGAACTGGGATTTACTACCATTTATGAACTGGATGGTGGTTTTATGGAATGGAGCGCTCAAGGATTAAAAAGTAATAAAAACTAAGAATACAACTCATATGCTTACAACAGAAAGCCTACAATTTCTAGACGATTTAAAAGCCAACAATAACAGAGATTGGTTTCATGCTAATAAAAAGAGGTATGATGTTTTTAAAAATGATTATCACCAACTTGTTTCTGATTTTTTGGATGCAATGAAACCTCTAGACCCTTCACTTGAATTGCTAGAAGTGAAGAATTGCACTTTTAGAATCAATCGTGATATACGATTTTCAAAAGATAAGTCGCCTTATAAATCTCATATGGGTGTCTGGTTTTCATCAGGATCCAAAGGGAACAACCGCGCAGGTTATTATGTACATATAGAAAGAGGATCGAGTTTTATAGCAGGTGGATTTTATGCACCAGAATCTGATGACTTAAAGAAGGTACGCAAAGAAATTGCTTTTTTTCATGAGGACTTAGAAGCTATTATTGAGGACAAAACATTTAAAAAGGAATTTGGAACTTTTTCTCGAACAGATAAAAGCTGTCTTAAAAACCCACCTAGAGGTTACGATAAAGAACACCCAGCTATCGAATTGCTAAAGCTAAAAAGCTTTGAAGTACTTCAAAAATTTGACATTTCTGAAATAACAAAAAAAGACTTTGTTTCGAAAATGACAAAAAAGTTGATTTTGTTAAAACCCCTTAATGAGTTTATGAATCGTGCCTTGACTGTAGATGAATAGTTCTAAAAACGAAGATGAAGAAAAGAAAAATACTTTTTCTGGGAGAAACCTATAGAGCCGATGCCATTATTTGGATGGATGGATTAAGTAAATTTGGTGATTTTGAAATAATAAGTTGGGAGATGAAGACATCTTCTAACTCATTAGTCAATAGAATCAAACGGTTATTAGAATTCACTACCGCTGTATTTAAAATAAATGCGATTATTCGGTCTCAAAAACCTGATATGATAATTGCAGAGCGAACCACCAGTTACGGATTTCTTGCTGCTTTATCAAAAGCCCCTATTGTAGCAATTGCCCAACAAGGCATAACAGATTTATGGCCTATATACTCTACTACTTATCCCCTAAAAAAACTTATCCAACAATACGCTTTTAAAAATGCTGATCTTATTCACGCATGGGGTAAAGTAATGGTGCCTGCAATGATAGAGGCAAAACTCGATTTGCAGAAAGTCATGATTCTTCCTAAAGGTATTGATGTAGATGCATTTCATCCGAAAAGTGATTTGACCTTTTCAAAAATAAAGGCCATTGTTACACGCTCACTTGCCCCAGAATACCGACATGAAACCATCTTAAAAGCATTTGGAATCGTTAATAAAAGGGGAATTGATTTTGAACTTACTTTTGTAGGGGACGGCAATCAAATGTCCTACTTAAAAAAAATAGCTACTGACTTGCAAATAGCTCATAAAGTACATTTTTTAGGTCGAAAGCCTTATGGCGAATTACCGCAATTGTTGCACCAGCACAACTATTACATCAGCATGCCTAATACTGAGGGGGCATCTGCCTCATTGTTTGAGGCAATGGCAAGTCAATGTTATCCTATAGTATCAAATATTGCAGGAAATCAAGAGTGGATTGCAGATGGTAAGAATGGATCACTCGTTGCTGTAGATGATCATAACACACTTGCAGCAGTTATACTAGCTACATTTGAGGAGAAAGTTTACAGAGAAAATGTCCTTAAACACAATCAAGAACTCGTAACAAATCAATGCAGCTATGAGAAAAACATGACTTTGATTGCCAAAAAATACCATGAACTGATTGACAACGCTCAAAATATATAATCACCTATGTGCGGCATTAATGGAATATTTAATTTACAGACTTCAAAAAGAATTGACCAAAATATGCTCATACACATGCGTGATTCTTTGGCGCATCGAGGTCCCGACGACAAAGGCATTTTTGTTGATGATACTATCGGTCTTGGTCAAAGACGTCTCTCTATACTTGACACTTCGCAAGGAGGACATCAACCCTTTATTTCTGATGACCAACGCTATGTAATGGTTTATAATGGTGAGGTATATAATTACAAAGAATTTTACCCAGAGTTAAAAGCAAATGGATTTTCGCTTAAAACAAGTTCTGACACTGAAGCACTGCTTCAAATGTACCGTCATATAGGATTAAAAACGTTACCAAAACTTAACGGAATGTTTGCCTTTGCTATTTGGGATAAGTTCGAAAAAAAATTGACCCTTGTGCGCGATCGAATGGGTGTCAAACCATTGTACTATGCATTTCACAATGAAAGTTTTTATTTTGCATCTGAGCAAAAAGCTTTATTTACCGCTGGCGTGCCTCTTAAAATTGATTCTGAAGGATTGCAAGAATATGTATTCAATCGTTTTGTAGCAGGAGAAAACACCCTGTATCAAAATGTAAAACAACTGCTACCAGGTCATACGATGATAATCGAACAATCTGGAAAAATTACGGTAGAAAAATGGTGGGATTTAACGACCGAAATCCAAAATCAACCACTTATAAAAGATCCAATATCCTGGTTTACAGAAATATTTGATGATTCTGTCCGCCTACGTATGGTGAGCGATGTGCCTGTAGGTATTTTGCTTAGCGGGGGATTAGACTCGTCCTCTACCCTCGCCTCTTTAAAATTCCAAGACTATAAAAACATACAAACATTTAATATCGGCTTCAAAGAAGACCAGCATAACGAATCGCATTTGGCCAAAATGTTATCTGATCAATACAATTATAATTTCAACACCTTACAAGTAGAAAATGACTCCTTATACTCTAATTTGATTGAGGCGACCTACTTTCAAGACGAGCCCTTAATGCACCTCAACGAGCCACACTTACTGAGTATTACAAAATTGGCACAGTCAAAAGTAAAAGTGCTACTTTCTGGCGAAGGAGCAGACGAACTAATGGGTGGCTATGTACGTTACAAAGCCCTTGACAAACCTTGGCTTTTAAATATGATAAGCACTTTTGGTAAAGCAAATATCTTTAAAAACAATGCGAGATATGAGAAGTTAATCCGATACTCTCAGATTAAAGACCCTCGCAATCTTATTATGTACAATGGATCAAATATCTACCCAAAAGATATCGCATCACAATTTGGAATTACACAGGAACCAAAAAATGATTTCAGAAAGAAAATAATTACCGAAGCTGCTTTACTGTACCCTAATAGTTTAAAAAGACAAGCTCTCTATTTCGACCAACACACCTACATGCAATCACTCCTGAATCGCAATGATCGTACAACCATGGGCGCGTCCATTGAATGCAGAGAACCTTTTCTAGATCAGCGCTTAATAGCAGGTCTAGGATCGCTAGAAGATAAATGGTTGTTTACAGGCAAAAAAGGAAAGTACATATTAAAGACAGCAATGAAAGATAGGCTTCCGCAAGAAATACTCAATTTCAAAAAAGTTGGACTTAGCACACCATGGAATAGTTATTTATTAAAAACTCCTGCTTTTAAAGACGAAATGGATTCTTTTGCACAGAGCGATATTTTTCGAATGCCACTTTTTGAAAATATAGATAGTAATAAATTGATCCACAGTTTTAAAGATGGAAATGAAAGTTTGCTACCCTACGTAATGCCACTGTTCATGATGCATATTTGGTTAAAAAACTATACTACTCAATTTTAATCCTTATTTTTGAAAACAATTTATTAATTGCTTTACCCTCTTACTTTATGGAATTACAATCTAATTTTTCTTTAAAAAGCTTCAATACTTTTGGTATCGAAGCCCAAGCCAAACAATTTATTGCAGTCCATTCGGTAGCTGAGTTAAAGACTGTTTTATTAGAAAATAAAACAAACAAAAAATTTATTTTGGGTGGTGGAAGTAATATGCTATTGACACAAGATATCGATGCGCTAGTAATACACATTGATTTAAAAGGTAAAAAAATAATAAAAGAGGATGAAAATTTTGTTTGGGTCGAAAGTCAAGCCGGTGAAAGTTGGCATGAATTTGTTTTATGGACTATTGATCATGACTTTGGCGGACTTGAAAACATGTCTCTAATCCCGGGAAATGTTGGCACCACTCCTGTACAGAATATTGGAGCCTACGGAGCTGAAATCAAAGACAGCTTTGTTTCTTGTGAAGCCATTGCCATCGAAAATCAAGAAAGCAAAACTTTCCTAAAAGAAGAATGCCATTTTGGATACCGAGAAAGTATTTTTAAAAACAGTGTTAAAGATCAATATATCATCACATCAGTCGTTTTTAAACTAACTAAACGCAATCACAAAATTAACATATCATACGGTGACATTGCAGCCGAACTAGCAAAAAAAGATAATACAAATCCAACTCTAAAAGATGTAAGCAACGCAGTAATTGCTATAAGACAAAGCAAGCTTCCAGATCCCAAACAATTGGGAAACAGCGGAAGCTTCTTTAAAAATCCAATTATTAGTAAAAAAGATTTCGAACCAATTCATGCAAAGTTTCCCGAAATGAAATTTTATGACATCTCTGAAACTAAAGTAAAAGTTCCGGCAGGCTGGTTAATCGAGCAAGCTGGCTTCAAAGGAAAAAGATTTGGCGATGCAGGCGTACACAAAAATCAAGCGTTGGTATTGGTGAATTATGGCAACGCAACAGGGCAAGAAATTCTTGCTGTTTCTAGAGATGTTCAACAAACTGTATTCGAAATCTTTGGGATTACTATTGAAGCAGAAGTAAACATCATTTAGTCATTATTTTAGCCCTCAAAATCAGCTAAAAGTTTTATTTTAAAATTCAGACAAGAACATTTACAAATCATAATTCTATTCATACCTTTGCACACGATTTAAAATAACTTATAAAGTCCGATGCTTATACTATTACTCTACTTTTTTGCTTTTATTGTTGTTGTTCAGCTAGGTTATTATTTAGGTGTTTTTAGCAATTTTGCATTTGCAAAAGCGCAAAAAATTACGCCCAAAAGAATTCCTATATCGGTGATTGTTTGTGCTAAAAATGAAGAGGAAAATGTAGCCCAATTTATTCCCTTATTGGCTGAACAAGATTATCCAGATTTTGAAATTATCTTAATTGATGATGCATCAAGTGATAATACACTGGAAGTTTTTGAAGCATTCGAAAAACAATATCCAAATGTTCGATTGGTTAAGGTTAAAAACAATGAAGCCTTTTGGGGTAATAAAAAATATGCATTAACACTCGGAATAAAATCAGCCAAAAAAGATTACTTACTTTTTACTGATGCCGATTGTTATCCTACTTCCAAAGATTGGATTACCGCTATGAGTTCACAATTTACGATGCACAAAACTATTGTCTTGGGTTATGGTGGGTATGAAAAAGTAGCCAAGTCTTTTCTAAATAAAATGATACGATTTGAAACGGTTATCACCGCTCTTCAGTATCTATCTTGGGCAAAATCTGGACATCCTTATATGGGCGTAGGTCGTAATTTAGCTTATAAAAAAGAAGTCTTTTTTAATGTAAATGGTTTTATTAGCCACATACAGGTTAGATCTGGTGACGATGATTTGTTTATTAATGAAGCTTCCAATTCCAAAAACACCACAATAGCCTATATGGCTGATAGTTTTACCTACTCAAAACCTAAAACTACATACAAGGAATGGCTGACACAAAAGAGAAGACATATATCCACTGCACAACATTATAAGACCATAGACAAAATACAGTTGGCTACCTTTTATAGTTCTCAACTTCTATTTTTTATCCTAGCAATACTGCTACTTGCTTTTCAATTTCAATGGATAATTGTTTTGGCTTTAGTAGTTATTAGGTATATCGCTGCTTGGACAGTCGTAGGCTTCTCGGCAGGAAAGTTGAAAGAAAATGATCTTAAATATTGGTTTCCATTTGTAGAATTATTTCTAATTTTGTCACAAATGAATATCTTTATAGCCAACCTTTTTTCAAAACCAGTACATTGGAAATAACAAACCAAATAGAAAAAGCAAAAAGAGGAGACCAGACTGCCTTTACCTACCTTTTAAATTTTTATTGGAACGAGGTTTATGGCTTCATGCTTAAACGTACAGAAAACGAAAGCACTGCAGAGGACATCACAATCGAAACTTTCTCTAAAGCTTTTGACAAAATAGCAACATACAATCCCGAATTTCAATTTAACACTTGGCTTATTTCTATTGCTAAGAATGTACATATTGATTTGTTGCGAAAAAACAAAGCCAGCCTTTTTGTTGAAATCACCGAAAAGGAAGATCAAAAAGCTTACAATATTGCAGACACTACCCCATCTGCAGAAGATGAACTTATTACGGAACAAAATTTATCACTCCTACTGCGTTATATAAAAGAGTTAAAACCACATTACCAAGAAGTAATTCAGTTACGTTATTTTCAAGAAATGAGTTACCAAGAAATTGCTAATGCTATCGATGAACCTTTAAATAATGTTAAGGTTAAACTACTTCGCGCGAAAAAGTTACTAGCAGAAATTATCCGAACTAAGCGATAATACAGCAATACCATCTATCCCACTTCTACTCTTTTATTTTTTTCGTACTAAATAGATATCATCGCCAATTTTCTGCTTGACAAGGCAATAATAGCTATACAATCGAAAAATCATAGGCATAAAATTTGCTTGAAAATTATTCAAACTTTTAACATAATTATAAATAAATATTCGTAATTTTAATACATTCCTCCCGAATAAATACCAGCGATAATGTTTCACTTTTAAAAATTGCTACTTATGATTTGATTTTTACCTAACCATTAACACCAATAATCATGTCAAAATCAAGTATCTACGAATCGGATTGGATTAACCTAGTATTCGAAAACAAAAACAAGGAGTACGGAGCCTACCAACTCCGTCAAGAAAGTACCAAAACTACAATTACAGCACTTTTAGTCAGTCTTTCGTTTTGTGCGTTACTTATTGCAGTACCCAAAGTTTTGCACAGTCTCAACTTAATAAGTAATCCTGTAATAGAAGAAACAACACCAACGCTTGATCGAATAATAACTCCTGTGAATCTGCCGCCAGCTGTTGAGCAATTAGTTCCAGAACTAAAGGCGATAGCACCCGAAGTCAAACAGCAAGTTGTTACAGAAAAAATTGATATAAAAAATTTAGCACATCCAACTATTGTTCCTGCAGCTGCAGCTATTGATCAAGTTCCTATTAATGACATGATCGTAGCTCCGACGATAGACCCAAATGCGATAGTAGGTTCTAAGCCTACATTATATAGTGGCCCTAGTTCTACAACCGGGACAAGCTCTTCTATTTCTGCCACTGGAGACAATGATAATGGAAATGCTATTGCAACCACAACCACTCTCGACAAACAACCCGTTTTCCCTGGTGGAATCGAAAAACTCTACAGTTATGTTGGACGCAATTTTGAAACTTCAGATATCAATGAGGAAAAGATTGTGCGTATTATGGTCTATTTTGTTGTCGAAAAAGATGGAAGCATGACGGATATCCAAGTTAAAAATAATCCGGGACATGAATTTGCACAGGAAGCTATTCGAGTTTTAAAATCGTTAAGAACCAAATGGTCACCAGGACAAATCGATTCCAAACCTGTGCGTACAGCGTATACATTACCTATCTCTGTACAAACGAATTAAGCAATAAAACAAGTAACTTTTTAACTATTTAAAAATTTATATATTTAGTATTATCATTTATGAACATTAAACAGCATCTAACGGATGCTGTTTTTTTTTAACATATCTATAGTAAAGCTAGCTTAAGTTAAACAGCCTTTTTAAAATCAGTTGCTTATCTTTGTAGTCTGAAAATTGATTTATGGAAACTGTTTTAGATACAACTGCACCTGTAGCAACTCGAGGCACAGCCGAACAGAGCATCGCTAAACCAAAATGGCTTAGGGTAAAACTACCAATAGGAAAAAAATATACTGAACTACGTGGTTTGGTTGATAAATATAGCTTGAATACAATCTGCACCTCTGGTAGCTGCCCAAATATGGGAGAATGCTGGGGAGAAGGTACAGCAACTTTTATGATTTTGGGGAACACATGTACGCGTTCTTGCGGATTTTGCGGCGTAAAAACCGGACGCCCTGAAACTGTTGATTGGGATGAACCAGAAAAAGTGGCGCGCTCAATTAAAATCATGAATATCAAACATGCGGTAATTACTAGTGTTGATAGAGATGATTTAAAAGATGGTGGTTCGATTATATGGATAGAAACCGTTAAGGCTATTCGTCGAATGAATCCCAATACTACGCTAGAAACTTTAATCCCTGATTTTCAAGGAATCGAGCGAAATATTGACCGTGTTGTAGAAGCCAACCCAGAGGTAGTATCACACAATATGGAAACGGTAAGAAGATTGACTCGCGAAGTACGCATACAAGCAAAATACGACCGTAGTCTAGAAGTATTACGTTATTTAAAAGAGAAAGGCATCAACAGAACAAAATCTGGTATTATGCTTGGTCTTGGTGAGCAAGAAGAAGAAGTTTTTCAAACTATGAGAGACCTTCGCGATGCAAATGTAGACGTCGTAACCATTGGGCAGTATTTACAACCTAGTAAAAAGCACCTTCCGGTTAAAGAATTTATTACACCAGAGCAATTTGCGATCTATGAAAAATATGGTTTGGAATTAGGTTTCCGTCATGTTGAAAGTGGCCCATTGGTTCGTTCTTCATATAAAGCACAAAAACATATTTTATAAATAAATTCATAGTAGTTTGCTTATCTTTTTCGAAAGCCAATCAAACCACTACCTCATCTCCCTTTTTTGAATTGAAAACTAGAATTGCTATTAATGGTTTCGGACGCATTGGTCGAAATCTTTTTCGTCTTTTACTCAACCACCCTAATATAGAGGTTATAGCTATTAATGATATAGCAGACACCAAGACGATGGCTCATTTATTAAAATATGATAGTATTCACGGTGTTTTACCCTCTAAAGTACGCTCTGATGAAACTGGATTTTTTGTAGATGAGAAACACTTCTTGTTCTTTCATGAGAAAGCCGTTGCTAATCTTGACTGGAAAAGTCACAATATTGACTACGTTGTTGAATCTACAGGGAAATACAAAACCTTTGAAGACATCAATGCACATATTCTTGCCGGTGCAAAAAAAGTAATTCTCTCTGCTCCTGCTGAAGTTGATAATATCAAAACAGTTGTACTTGGTGTTAATGAACATATTCTTGACGGAACAGAAACTATAATTTCTAATGCTAGTTGTACGACAAACAACGCTGCTCCTATGATTAAGGTTATTGAGGAACTTTGTGGTATTGAGCAGGCGTACATTACGACTATACACTCGTACACAACAGACCAAAGCTTGCATGATCAACCGCACCGAGACCTACGTCGTGCTCGTGGCGCTAGTCAATCAATCGTACCTACTACTACAGGAGCTGCCAAAGCTTTGACTAAAATTTTTCCTGAACTCGATAATAAATTAGGTGGATGCGGAATCCGTGTACCAGTGCCAGATGGATCCCTAACAGATATTACTTTTAATGTAAAACGAAATGTAAGTATCGAAGAGATAAATCAAGCTTTTGAAAAAGCCGCTCAAACCAATTTAAAAGGTATTCTAGATTATACAGAAGATCCAATTGTATCTGTAGATATATTAGGCAATCCACACTCTTGTTTGTTTGATGCACAACTTACATCTGTTATCGATAAAATGGTAAAAGTTGTTGGATGGTATGATAATGAAATTGGATATTCGTCTCGAATTATCGATTTGATTTTATACACTTCCAAACAATAGTATACTATAAAAGATTTATTGTTATTGTACATATAAAATACATAATTCAGCTTATTAAATTTTTAAAAAAGGCTTCACCTATAGTTACTATAAATGAGAAGCCTTTTTTCATTTTCAACAATAGAGCATAGCACAAAAAAAAAATAATCACTTCGCAAATCGAAAATTAGTATTTCTGCTCAAATCATAATAGATAAAATCACAGATAAATTTAGCGATAGCGAAATTTGTCGAAGAAATACAACTAAAAATAAAACGATTTCAAAGGGTAGGAATTGCAAAGAAATACAGTTAAATAATCATTCGTTTTCACAAAGTAGCGACCAATAAAAAACCACAAATCACGCAATAGAAACTGCGCAATATGTGGCTTACTTTTATAACTTAATTTTAGATTTAATTTACATCTGGTAGAAAGCTAAAGTTTTTCGAATAATATAACATTTGCTCTGCAAAGGTTTTTGGTTGTATTACTTCGATCGAAATAATTTCACCTTTCGCATCCAGTTTTGGTGTCAAAAATGGATTTACAAAACCACTATATGGCGCTGATGGAAATTGTTTGTTACGTTCAATAATTTCTGCATGCAATTTTTGATCTACTTTAACTCCGTAATTTTCTACTAATGCTTTTGCAGCTTCGTAGTCCCCTTCAGATTTAATGCGTTGCACCTCTTTTAATAATTGACCAAACAAGCTATGTAGTTTTTCATAATCATTAATGTTAAGGTAGGTTTTTCCGTTACGACTGATTTTTTCAACAACATTGTCTTTTAATCCTTTTTCAAACACCCATGAACTTACCCATTGACGGTTTCTCATATGTGCTTCTTCAATACTCTCTCCTTCTTTAATTCGAATTAATTGTGTCAATAAACCATTACGCAAATAGCTATCGTAAGTTTCCATTCCGACTTTTTTCCAATCGTCAACTAACCCTAATTCTTGAATTTTTGAATTGTACAAATAAAATAATGCTACAAGGTCAGCACGACCTTCCTCCATTGTAGACGCATAACTTTTCAATGTTTCTTTTGGCGTTCCTACACCATCATTAATACGTCCGGATGCATGACCTACAACTTCATGTAGAGCAGTATGTAGTTTATCTCCAATTTCGCTATACTTCTTAGCTCTTTCTAGTTCTTCTGAATCATTGACGAATTCTTCTAACCTCCCTTTACCTGCAGATTTACCATATGCATCAACTAAGTTTCCTAGAGAAACAGATTTTGACCCATAAGTAGCGCGAATCCAATCTGCATTCGGCAAATTAACACCAATTGGCGTACTTGGCGAAGCGTCTCCCGCTTCTCCTGCTACAATTACGGTTTTATAAGAAACCCCAACAACATTTTTCTTTTTATGAGAAGGATCTAAAGGTGAATTATCTTCAAACCATTGTGCACTTTTAGACAATACCTCCATTTTCTTAGACATATCAAAATCTTTAATTTGCACCACAGTTTCATAAGAACCTCTATAACCAACGGGATCATTATATACTTCAATAAAACCATTAATGTAATCGATATTTCCTTCTGTAGCTTGTAACCAAGCAATGTTGTAATCATCCCAAGTTTTTAAACTTCCCGTTTTGTAATAGTCAATCAATAATCCTAATGCTTCGGCTTGCTTGGTATTTTCTGCGACAGTTTTAGCTTTTTCTAACCAATAAATAATTTTATCAATTGCGGCACCATACATTCCGTTGCTTTTCCACACTTTTTCTTCTAATTGTCCTTTTTTATTTCGAACTAATTTAGAATTAAGTCCAAAGGAATACGGTTTTGTTGCATCTGGAGACTTTTTCTCAGCATAAAAAGCTTCTACTTCCTTGTGCGTAATTCCGCTACCATAAAAATTGATTGCAGAACCTTCAACCAAACCTTTAGACTCGTCTAGATTGACTTTCTTAGCATCTTGACCATCAAAAAGAATCGTCACAATTGCAGGATCGAGAATAGTTTTTGTATCTTTTGAGATCTTTGTAAAATACGTTTTAGAAAATCCTGGCATTATTTTATCATTCGAATAATGATGATGAATACCATTTGAGAACCAAACTCTCTTCAAATAAATTTCAAAATTATTCCAGTCAGCTGTATTTTTATCTCCTTTGTAGTTGAGGTAGATATTTTCTAATGCTTTTCTAATTTTTAGATTGTACTTGTAATTCTGGTCCCACATAATATCTCGGCCAGAAGTACCTGCTTGAGTAAGATAATAAACTAATTTTTGTTCTTTGAGTGTCAAATTCTCCCATCCTGGAATTTGGTAGCGCAATACTTTTATATCTGAAAACTGCTCTACTTGAAATTCAAAAGAACTATCAGGGTTTTCCTTTTTTTGTTCGGTACCTTGTGCATTACTCACAATAGACACAAACAGTGATAGCGCTAGGCTAGCATGATAATAAAACTTCATGTATGTATTTTGTTAAAATTATAACACAAATATAATCATTAGTTGACAATTATAGAAAGGAACTAGTAACTAGACGTGCACTTTGGTAAATTATATGATTATTTAAATACTAAAACACTTATAGAATTACAAGAAATGAAACAACACTTACGCGAAAAGCAAATAAATGTCTCATGTACGTGTCCAAAATACATTTTTTCAAGGGTTTATTCACATTGTAAATAAAATATATAACTTTACAACTCATTTCAATCAGAACATTATGCGCATTTTAAAATATATATTTTTATTAATTCTGCTAAGTTTGGTCGCTTTATCGATCTTTATTGCTACCCAAAAGGGCGAGTATTATATAGTAAGAAGCAAAATCATTAACGCTTCAAAATCATCTGTTTACAACTATATAAACGACTATAAAAACTGGGAAGATTTTGGAGCGTGGGCACAAGAAGATCCAGAGATGAAATTTGAATATGGTCAAATAACAAGCGGCGTAGGAGCTACTTATTCATGGGATGGAGAAGATGGAAATGGTACTATGACTACCCTTTTTGTAAAAGAAAGTGATAGTATCTCTCAAAAAATGAACTATAATGACAGCCCATCTAATGTTTACTGGAAACTTAAAGACACCATAGGAGGTACAAAAGTAACTTGGAGTACAAAAGGTCATATGTCTTTTATGTTTAAAATCTATTCGGCTTTAAAAGGTGGTCCAGATGCAATCGTAGGCAAAATGTATGAAAAAAGTTTAGACAATCTTGATAAAGCGCTTGATTTCGAAATTAATACTTTTGATTTAAAAGAAAATGGTGTTGTAAAAAGACCTGTTATTTATTATTTGGCGCAAACCTTTAATAGCGAAATAGCGAAGGTGCATAAAAATGCTAAAATAGTGACGCCAAAAATAAACGATTTCTGTGTAGAAAATGGAATTTCAGTGAACGGGAAACCATTTATAATTTATCATAGCTACGACTTAGTCAGCAACATTGCAAAAGTTTCTATTTGTGTTCCTATTGACACCGAAATATTCATAAGCCCTGGAAGTGATATTCTATCTGGAAAATTAGAAGGAATGGAAGCAGTAAAGACAACACTAACCGGTGACTACATTCATGCTAAAAAGGCATATGATAAAGCATTGGCTTACGTGAGGAAAAATGAATTAAAAGTAGATCCAACTATTTCTCATATCGAATTGTTTACTACTAATAGAGAAGATGTGAAAAATCCGTCTAAGTGGGTAACTGAAATTTACATTCCATTGTTTCAATCCTACGTTGCCCCTGCGGTTCCCAATGTGAGACAAACAATTCCAGCGCATGAAGCCACAGAAATTGACGAAGAAGTGACCGAGGCTAAGCCAGTGACCAAGGTAAAGACAGTACCAAAACCAGCAACTGAAAAAACACAATCACAGCCTACCACTACTGCTACTAAAAAAGCAGAAACAAAAAAGATAGAAACAAAAAAAGTAGAAGTTAAAAAAACAGAGCCATCAAAAGCAGCTGAACCAACAGCTAACGACGAGGACTTTGAATTTTAAAACTAAAGATTATACAAAACTGAATCACTACTATTTTGCTTGAAGAAAAAGAATTTATTGAACGATTACTGAATCCTAAAACGCAAAATGAGGCGTTTCAAAAGCTCTTGTCTGAATATCAAAAACCACTTTATAATCATATTCGAAATATTGTTTTGAATCATGATGACACCGACGATGTTCTTCAAAATACTTTTGTAAAAGTTTTTCAGCATTTGAAGAATTTTAAAGGTGATAGTAAATTATTCTCTTGGATGTATCGAATAGCCACAAATGAAGCACTTACTTTTTTGAACCAAAAAGCAAAGAAAAGTGGTATCTCATCAGAAGCATTACAAAATAAAGCAATTGATAATTTAAAATCTGACAGCTATTTTGACGGTGACGAAATACAAATAAAATTACAGCAAGCCATAGTAACTTTACCCGAAAAACAACAACTGGTTTTTAAGATGAAGTACTTTGAGGAGTTAAAATATGAGGAAATATCAGAAATTTTAGGAACCTCGGTAGGCGCTTTAAAAGCATCTTACCATCATGCCGTAAAAAAAATTGAAGCTTTTGTTACAACTAATTAAACCTTTGACTCTATTTATAGTCTAAATAACATCATGAAAGAATTTAAATTAGATACAACCCAAAAAATAGCTAGTGGTTTTAAAACCCCTGACAACTATTTTGACACCCTATCAGAAAAGGTAATGCTGCAAATTCCTGAAAAAGAAGTTAAAGTACTTTCTATTTTTCAAAGGAAAAAAAGTATTATCTTCTTAGTAGCGGCAGTTTTTATGATAGCACTGCTATTGCCACAACTTTTCACTTCTGCAACAAAAACTACAGAATTGGATAACAGCTCGATAGAAAATTATCTTACTTACCAATCTAACGTAAGCCAATACGATATCATTAATTTATTAGATGAAGAAGACATTGATGCTCTAAGACAAGAAGTAGCTGTTGATGGTGATATGGTTGAAAACTCGTCAAACACAAATTAAAAGAATCACATGAAATTACAAAAGATATTATTAATGCTGTTATTCGTTTCTTTTACCTGTTTTGCTCAGGACGATATGAAAGAAAAACGAAATCAAATAAAGCAATTGAAAGTCACTTTCTATAATTCAGAACTAAATTTAACGGGTACTGAAGCGGAAAAATTCTGGCCAATCTACAATTCATATGATGATAAGCAGTTTGAAATTAGACATAAAAAACAAAAAACCTATCGAAATCAAATGAAAGGCAATCTACTAGATAAAATGACAGAGAAAGAAGCAAGCGTTTTATTAAGACAGATTGAAACAACTGATGAAGAATTATACCAACTTCGCAAAAATTTAATGAGCAATTTAAAACGATTTTTACCTAATGTAAAAATCTTAAAATTAAAAAGAGCAGAAGAAGACTTTAGTCGAAAATTACTTCAGCAGTACAAAGAAAAAAACTCAAAAAAATAAGCAATATTCAGACAACAATATGCTCATTTATAAATCAATACAATTTATAAATGAGCATATTTTTTTGCTTATCACTTACGCGAGAACTTTAGTGAAATACTTCTTGGCACAGTAATTGGATACTACCTATTAAGAACGACTAAATTCTCCGATTATGAAAACTAAACTAATAATAGCAAGCATACTAACTTCCTTTTTTGCTTTTCAAATGCAAGCTCAATATGGTAGCGTTAGTGCAATGAATAACGAAATAAGTGATAACTTAGATTTAAGAGCAGTAGCTTCCCTTTTTGGTGATTCTAGGAATCTCGAAGATTTTGAACGAAAAATAAATGATCCTGAAATTCAGATTTCAAATCTTGATTTAAACTACGACAATCAAGTAGATTATTTGAGAGTAATCGAAACAGTGGATAGAAATACTCATTTAATTATAATTCAATCGGTAATAGATCGTGACGTATATCAAGATGTAGCAACTATCGACGTAGAGAGAGACGGATACAACAAAGTTCAAATTCAATTTGTTGGTAACGAATACATATATGGTCCTAACTATATTTACGAACCCATTTATTATAGCGCTCCATTGATTTACTCCTCTTTCTATGTAAGTAACTATCGCCCTTATATTTCAAGCCATTACTGGAATTCGTATCCAAGTTATTTTCATGCATGGAATCCATATCCAAGCTATAGATACCGCTCTAATATACAAATCTCTATTAATTTCAAAAATAGCTATAACTACGTAAACAATAGAAGAAGTAGCTATGCTGCAGTATTATACAATTCTAGAAGATCAAATGGTTACGAAAGATTGCATCCTAATTATAATTTCTCAAGTCGTAATTCAAGTATAACCAATCGACATGATCTCGATCAGAGAAGAAGTAGAAGTTATACCTCTCGAAATGAAAGTGATCGTTATAGAAATGGTTCTACTGGTGTTAATGCTACACGTTCAAGAAATTATTCTCAAAGCAGAAGCACATCTAACCCTCAGAACTCAGTAAATTCTAGAAACTACTCTCAAAACAGAACGAGTACAGCAAGAAGTTCATCAACACCTCAACAGTCATCAAATAATAGAAATTATTCTCAAAACAGAACTAGCGCGACTAGGAGTTCGTCAACACCCCAACAAGCAACAAGTTCGAGAAACTACTCTCAAAACAGAACTCAGTCATCAAATAGTACAGGATCACCACAAAAGGCTACAACCACTAGAGATTATTCTCAAAATAGAAGTGCAACTGCGAGAAGTACTACATCGAGCCAAGATAGAACTGCAACTACTAGAACTGCAAGACCACAAGCAACACAAAGTTCAAGACAAAGCAGTGGATCAAACCAAAGTTCAACTAGACAAAATACCACTCAAAAGTCAGACAACAACAGTCGAAATTCAAACTCAAATTCGAATAGTAATAGAAGAGGTTAGTTTTTCAATCTATATTATTTCATCCAAAAGCACAGTTTAACATACTGTGCTTTTTTTGTGCTTTTTTCGATATTATTTAACCTAATTTATTTAAAAAGAGTAAATTTGACCTGTTTATTAAAAATACTACATGAGCACATCTCACAAAGATTTACATTCTAAATTGACATTAGGGGGTTTATTAATAACGTTAGGAATTATATATGGCGATATAGGAACATCACCGTTATATGTAATGAAAGCCATTTTGGGAGATCACGCAATTGATCCCGATGTAGTATTGGGTGGTATCTCTGCCGTTTTTTGGACATTGACTCTACAAACAACCATAAAATACGTATTAATTACTCTTAGTGCGGACAATCATGGAGAAGGTGGGATCTTTGCTTTATATGCATTAGTAAAAAAAACAAAAATAAAGTGGTTAATCGTTCCCGCCATAATAGGTGGAAGCGCATTACTAGCAGACGGAATTATAACTCCACCTATTTCAGTCTCCTCTGCAGTCGAAGGAATAAAAACATTTAATCCTGAGATAAACACTGTACCAATTGTAATAGGAATTCTATTTGTATTGTTTTCCATCCAGCAATTTGGAACAAAATTAGTTGGTAAATTTTTTGCTCCCATGATGCTAATTTGGTTTAGTATGTTGGGAATACTTGGAGTCATACAAATTGCAAAACACCCAGAAGTTGTCAAAGCTTTTAATCCATACTACGCCTACCACCTGCTCAGTATTCACCCCGAAGGTTTCTTTGTATTGGGATTGGTATTTCTATGTACTACAGGCGCCGAAGCACTTTACTCTGACATGGGGCATTGCGGAAGAAAAAATATACGTATTAGTTGGATTTTTGTTAAATCAACTTTACTGCTAAATTATTTTGGACAAGGTGCTTATTTGATACATCACGAAGGGCAAACTCTGCAATCGTTGGGAGGGCAAAATGGAAACCCTTTTTACCTTATCATGGCAGATTGGTTCCAGCCATTTGGAATAGTGATTGCTACTCTTGCAGCTGTGATCGCATCGCAAGCCTTAATTACCGGTTCGTTTACTTTAATAAACGAAGCCATGCGACTGAACTTCTGGCCTAAGGTGAAAATTAAATATCCTACTGAACTTAAAGGACAATTATACATTCCGTCAATCAACTGGTTATTGTTTTTTGGTTGCGTGGGTATAGTACTCCATTTTGAAGAGTCAAGTAATATGGAACACGCATATGGATTAGCAATTATCCTTTGTATGATCATGACTACTATACTGCTTAATTTTTACTTAATTATGAAACGTGTAAAACTGTATTTGATGGTACCATTAATTACAATTTATGCAATGATCGAATTAAGTTTCCTTGTTGCCAATGTTACTAAGTTTGCTGATGGTGGATATGTGACATTAATTATCGCGATGGTTCTTATCTCTATCATGACTACTTGGTATTTGGCCAAGAAAATTAATAAAAGTTACACCAAAATTGTAAAAATTGATGACTACAAAAAAGTTCTTCAAGAACTGAGCGTCGACCTTACCATTCCTAAATACGCGACTCATTTGGTTTATATGACCAATGCTAATCGCTCTGACGAAATAGAGGAGAAAGTGATGTACTCAATTTTACAAAAAAGACCAAAGAGAGCTGATATATATTGGTTTGTTCATGTTAACATTTTGACAGAACCATACAAAACGGAATACCGCGTGACCGAAATTTTAAAGGATGATTTGTATCGAATAGATTTCAATCTAGGATTTAGAGAACCTACTAAAATAAATTTGATGTTCAAAGAGGTAATTAAGGACATGGTTAAGAAAGGGGAAGTTGACATTACAAGCAGGTACGAATCATTAAACAAAAATAACATCTTAGGTGATTTTAAATTTGTACTATCAGAAAAGTTTCTATCCAACGACAGCGATTTAAGATGGTATGAAAAAATTGTAATGAACTCCTACTTCGTTATCAAAAAACTAAGCTTATCTGAAGAAAGAGCATTTGGATTAGACAGTAGTTCTGTGAAAATAGAGAAGTTCCCGATGGTACTTCATCCGCCTGAACTTATAGGACTAACCCGCGTAGAGTAACACCAGAAACATAACACTCAAAAACACCGTTCTTTACAAAAACGGTGTTTTTTTTTGTTCCATTAAGAATTTATTGATTTTCATGAATTTAATATTAAACTTTCAAATCAATTAATAGTACCTTTGCAGCTCAATTATTTAAAATGAGATTACACAGAAATTTAGTTTACACCACAATTGATTCTTTAAATGCCATCTTTAACGAGGGAGAATATGCAGATAAAGTGGTTGCAAGAGCTTTAAAAAAAGACAAACGTTGGGGCAGTTCGGATAGAAAATTCGTAGCCGAAACCATATACGAAGTCGTTCGTTGGAAAAGACTATACGCAGAAGTTGCAGAAGTAAAAGAACCTTTTGACCGTGATAATTTATGGAGAATGTTCTCTGTATGGGCAGTTTTAAGAGGATATCCTATTCCAGACTGGCGTCAGTTGGAAGGAACTCCTGAAAGAAAGATAAAAGGACGATTTGATGAATTATCAAAAACACGCGCTATAAAAGAATCTATTCCGGATTGGATGGATGAAGTTTGTGTAAAAGAACTTGGTGAAGAAGTTTGGGCGAAAGAAATTACTGCTCAAAACCAACCAGCAAAAGTAATTTTGAGAACAAATACGCTTAAAACTACCAAAGAAAATTTACGAGCCATTTTGATGGACTTAGATATTGATACAGAAACCTTAGAAAAACAACCTGATGCTTTGGTACTTAAAGAAAGAGCCAATGTATTTATGACAGATGTTTTCAAGCAAGGATTTTTTGAAGTTCAAGATGCTAATTCACAATTAGTAGCTGCTTACCTTGACGTAAAGCCAGGAATGAGAGTGGTCGATACTTGTGCAGGTGCAGGTGGAAAAACGTTGCACATTGCAGCTTTAATGGAAAACAAAGGGCAATTGATTGCTATGGATTTGTACGAAAGCAAATTGAAGCAGTTGAAGTTAAGAGCAAAACGTGATGGTGCATTTAATATCGAATACCGCATTATCGACAGTACAAAAATCATTAAACGTCTTCACGAGAAAGCAGACCGTGTATTGATTGATGCTCCATGTAGCGGATTAGGAGTTTTAAAACGTAATCCCGATGCTAAATGGAAATTGCAACCAGAATTCATTGATAATATTCGTAAGATACAAGCAGAGGTTTTAGAAAGTTACTCTAAAATTGTAAAACCAGGTGGAAAATTAGTATATGCTACCTGTTCAATTTTGCCATCTGAAAACCAAGAACAAGTGGAGCGTTTCTTAGCAACCGATATTGGTAAAGAATTTACATTTATAAAAGATGATAAAATTCTAGCGTCAGAATCTGGTTTTGATGGGTTTTACATGGCTTTGCTCGAAAGAAAAGCAAAACGAGAATAATTTAGCTATAGAAAGGATTCTGCATTCAAACTGCAGATTTTCTTAAATTTTAAATTCACATAAAATGAAGAGTCCGATTTTGTATCGGGCTCTTCATTTTATGTTTAATAGAGCAACTGTAGTATCTACAAAACATAATTTCAATACATAAATTCCGCCGTTAGAAAAATATTTAGTATATTCAGACTAATTATAAAACTGATTGCATCAATTAGATTTAGTTGAAATTGCAAAATTTGTGTGCCAATATATTAAATTGAAATTATGCCGACTATCCCTTCAATAAATTTATCAGAAAAATTTTTATGTTTAAGATTGAAATCAGAATCAATTTGTAAACCTTTATTAATTGAAGATTATTCTGTACAACCTTCTGAATTTGCATCACCTCCCAAATGGCATTTAGCCCATTCTACCTGGTTTTGGGAAGAGTTTGTTTTAACTAAGTATGATCCAAATTATACGGTATTCAATACTCAATTTTCCTATTTATTCAACAGCTACTACAATACAATTGGAACTAGGGTTCAACGAGCTGGAAGAGGTTTGATGACAAGACCTAGTGTTGGTGATATTTATGACTACCGAAAATATGTAACAACTGCAATGACCTTATTTTTTAAGACGGAATTATCTAAAGAAATAATTGATGTGATCGAAATTGGTATGAATCACGAAGAGCAACACCAAGAACTGTTAATTTACGATATCAAATATATTTTAGGAATGCAGCCTACCTTTCCCATTTACGGCAACCACTTAGTTTTGGAAGCAGAGACGGAAGATTCTAATTTTTTAAAGATTGAAGAAGGGGTATATGAAATTGGCCATAGCGCTTCCTCTTTTTGTTTTGATAATGAACTAGGAAGGCATAAGGTCTACATTTGTGATTTTGAAATAGCGAATAGACTTGTTACTAATAGAGAGTATTTAGAATTTATAAATAGTGGCGGATATTCTGATTTTAATTTCTGGCATGACGAAGGTTGGAAATGGGTCAACGATAATGAAGTTAATGCCCCACTATACTGGCTACAAGAAGAGCAAGAATGGAAACACTATACATTTGACGGTTTGAAAGTCTTGGATTCTGATTTACCAGTAATGCATCTGAGCTATTACGAAGCATTTGCTTATGCTGCATGGAAGGGAATGCGTTTACCCACTGAGTTTGAATGGGAAATAGCAAGCAATCAATTTAATTGGGGTAAACTTTGGGAATGGACAAATAGTGCCTACCTGCCCTATCCGCAATTTAGCAAGGCCAGTGGTGCATTAGGAGAATACAACGGTAAATTTATGGTAAACCAAATAGTCCTAAGAGGCGCCTCTATTGCTACTGCTGATAATCACAGCCGAAATACATATCGAAATTTTTTCCATCCTGATATGCGTTGGCAATTTTGTGGTCTTCGATTGGCAAAATAATTTCTATGAGTACTATTGAGATTTAGTAAGAATTAAAAAACGCTTTATGAAACATTTTGATTATATAATTATTGGTAGCGGACAAGCAGGAGTTCCACTAGCATTTAGTCTAGCGAAACATGGCACTGTAGCAATTATCGAAAAAAAACACGTTGGAGGAACTTGTGTCAATGATGGATGTACTCCAACAAAAGCATACGTTGCAAGTGCACGAAGAATGTGGGATGCTCATCATGGTGACGATCTCGGTATTGAGATTCAAAAACCTGCAAAGGCAAATCTTCAGAAAATTAAAGATCGAAAAGATTCATTAGTGCATACTTCTCGTAATGGAATTACTAAATCATTCGAAGAAAATAAAAATATTACTTTAATAAGAGGAGAAGCTCATTTTCTAAATAATTTTGAATTAGAAGTCGATGGAGAAAAATACAAAGGCAACAAAATCTTTATAAATGTAGGTGCACGAGCAAGAATACCATCTATGTATAATGAAATTTGCTATCATACCAATGAAACCATTTTAGAAATTACCGAAATTCCAGAACATTTAATTGTAATGGGCGGTAGCTATATCGGCTTGGAGTTTGGACAAATGTTTAGAAGGTTTGGTAGCCAAGTAACCATAATCGAACACAATACAAAGCTTATCGGAAATGAAGATGAATCGGTTAGCGATGCTGTTGCTGAAATTTTAAAACTCGAACAGATTGAAATAGTTTTAGATGCAAAAGATAATACTGTCACACAAAACGACAAAGGTCAAATCATTGTATCACATAATGGGAAGAAAATTACTGGATCTCATATCTTATTAGCAACAGGTAGAATACCCAACAACGATACGCTTCATTTAGACAAAACAGAGATCAACTTAAATGATAAAGGATATATCGAAGTTGATGATTATTGTAGCACTAATATAGAAGGCGTTTTTGCGATTGGAGATTGCAATGGTAAAGGAGCTTTTACACACACCTCTTATAATGACTTTCAGATTGTCGAAGATTTTTTACTTAAACAGAAAAGTAAAAAAATCAGTGACCGTATTACCACTTACGGGTTATTTATTGACCCACCACTTGGTAGAGTTGGAATGACAAAAAAAGAAGCCCAAAAAAAGGGTTTTAACTTACTAGTTGGCCATAAAAAAATGTCGGAAATAGGTAGAGCAAAAGAAAAAGGTGAAACATTAGGGTTTATGGAAGTAGTCATAGATGCAGACACTAAATTATTTTTAGGTGCTTGCGTTCTTGGAGTTGGTGGAGACGAGATCATAAGTGGCATAACTAATATGATGTATGCAAAACAACCATATACTGTTATTAAAAATGCTGTTCATATACACCCAACCGTGAGCGAACTTATACCAACAATGTTAGAGGATTTAAAACAAATAGAATCTGAATAAATTTGAAATATTTAATGTATATGTTTTTATAATAACATTTATATATCAAAACATTATTCCAAAATTGTGTAACAATTTTGTTGGAGTCAAGAATTATTTTAGCTGAACTAAATTTTATACCAATACCTATGAAAGAAATAGCCACTTTAAAGAATATTGAATCTCCTGCAAACATGTTAGAGCAGTTCCAAGCGGAAGTGAATGAAGGTCTAAGCGACACTAATAAATCATTACCGTCAAAATACTTCTATAATAAAAAAGGAGATGATTTATTTGTAAAAATCATGCATTTACCAGAATACTATGTTACTCGTTCTGAGCATGAAATTTTTAAAGAGAAAAGTTATTCGATAATCAAATCACTTAATTTAGACCCAGATCAATATTTTGAATTAATTGAATTGGGAGCTGGTGATGGTACAAAAACAAAAGAGCTATTAAGCCAGCTTGTTGCAGGAAACTATAGTTTTGATTATTTACCTATAGATATTTCGCAAAATGCCTTAGATCAATTGGAACTGGATTTAAGTGTTACGATGCCACAAGTATCTGTAAAAACGAAGCAAGGTGATTACTTTGAGGTATTGGAATCATTGAAGGAAAATCAACATCCGAAAATCATACTATTTCTTGGTTCAAATATTGGAAATATGAGTGATGATATAGCTTCTAATTTCATTAATAATTTAAGTCAAACTTTGGCATTTGGGGACAAATTATTCCTAGGTGTCGATTTAATCAAACCAGCTAGTGTTGTATTACCTGCCTATAATGACAACCAAGGAGTTACTGCAGCATTTAATCTCAATTTATTAGAACGAATAAATACTGAGCTAGAAGCTGATTTTGCAATTTACGATTTTAAACATCAGCCAGAATATGATGAAAAGGAAGGAATAGCTACAAGTTTTCTGGTGAGTAAAAAAAATCAAGAAGTTTTTATAAAGAAACTTAACCGTACTTTCAATTTCTCAAAAGGAGAAAAGATTCTAACCGAAATTTCAAGAAAGTACAATGATGAAATCTTGAAAAAGATCATTACAAACACAGCTTTTGTCATTAAAGATAAAATTACAGATAGTAAAAAATATTTCGCTAATTATATTTTAGAACGCGTCTAATGAGTACTAAATCAATTGGAATTCTAGGTCTTGGAATTCGTACGACTTTATTTTACATAGAAGAACTAAATCGTCATTATTATGATTTAAAAGAGTGCTACACTTGTCCCTTAAAGATGATTAACACTAATTTCGAAATCATTAATAATCTGTTACCAACTACATCCCCAGAACTTGAAGAATTGGTGGATGGATATTTGTCTGAACTTGTAAAACTAGAAATAGCAACCATATTGGTTCCCAATATTACATTACATGAAACTGTCGACAATATTGTTAACGACAAAACAATAACACATCCTGTAGCACTTACAATTGCCAAATTGAAAAGTCAAAAAATTAAAAATATTGTTTTAATAGGTTCTATGTACACTATGGAAGGTTTGTATCTCAAGAATAAACTAAATGAGGAAGGTATTGAAGTTTTGCACCCCACACCCAATGAATGCGAGTTCATTGATGAGGTACGTAGAAACATTTACAACCAAACAGAGGATGATGAATCTCTAAAAATGTATAATGAAATTATCGCAAAATACTCTCTAAAAAGTCATATTTTAATTGCTTGTACAGAACTGTCGATTGGTTGGGACATTTCAAACGGTGATAAAGTATTTGATATGGCTAGAATTCAAATAGAGAATGCTGTAAATACTACATTCGCATAATTACAGACACGTTAAAATTTAGATATAAAAAATGCCCTCAACTATACAACTAGTTGAGGGCATTTTTATTTTAGAAAAGAATATATATCTTAGTCGTTCATTGAGATTAAGAATTCCTCATTATTTCTAGTTTTTCTAAATCGATCATTTATAAAGCTCATTGCCTCTACAGGATTCATATCAGCAAGGTATTTACGCATAATCCACATTCTTTGAAGGGTATTCTCATCTAGGAGTAAATCGTCTCTCCTTGTACTAGAAGAAGTCAAGTCAATCGCAGGAAAAATACGTTTATTTGCAATTTTACGATCCAATTGTAATTCCATATTTCCAGTACCCTTAAATTCCTCAAAGATAACTTCGTCCATTTTAGAACCTGTCTCTGTCAAAGCAGTTGCTATTATACTTAATGAACCACCGTTTTCGACATTACGCGCAGCACCAAAGAAACGTTTTGGTTTTTGTAATGCATTAGCATCTACACCTCCACTTAATACTTTTCCGGAAGCTGGTTGTACAGTATTATAAGCACGAGCCAAACGAGTAATAGAATCTAGTAGAATTACAACATCATGACCACATTCAACTAACCTCTTCGCTTTTTCAAGTACGATATTAGCAATTTTCACATGTTCTTGAGGTTCTCTATCAAAAGTGGAAGCAATAACTTCACCACGCACACTACGTTGCATATCTGTCACCTCTTCTGGACGCTCATCTATTAATAAAACAATTAAGTAAACTTCTGGATGATTGGCAGCAATTGCGTTTGCAATTTCTTTTAGTAGCATTGTTTTACCCGTCTTAGGTTGGGCTACAATCATACCACGCTGTCCTTTTCCAATTGGAGAGAACAAATCAATAATACGCGTTGAAATTGTACTTTCTCTTTCCGCTAATTTAAATTTTTCTGAAGGAAAAACAGGTGTAAGATGTTCGAATGAAACTCTATCTCTTACTACTTGTGGATCATGACCGTTAATTTTAAGAACACGCACCAAAGGGAAGAATTTTTCACCTTCTTTTGGAGGTCTTACCACTCCTTTTACGGTATCTCCCGTTTTCAGACCAAACAATCTGATTTGTGAGGTTGATAAATAAATATCATCTGGTGAAGCCAAATAATTATAATCAGAAGAGCGTAAGAAACCATAACCATCAGGCATCATTTCTAGTACTCCTTCACTTTCTATAATTCCGTCAAATTCAAAATCTGCATCTCTGAAGTTGTTCTTCTTAGCTTTAAAATTAGGATTTTGATTCTGATTTTGTTTATTGAGTTGATTTGGGTTTATTTTCTTTGCTGGAGGAACCGTTTCTGGTGCTTCAGCTGTTGTAGAATCAACTACTGTATCTTTTTCTTTTCTGGCCGCTGGTGCACTGTCTTTCTCTTTCTTGCTGGCAATCTTCCTTTCATAAGCTGATTTGCTAAACTTTACAATTTTAGGTCCTTTCGTTTCAGTATCAACTTGCTCTTCTGCTGGAGGAGGAGTAGACGTTCTAACTTCTTTTACCTCTACATCAGTAGACTCCACACTTTCCTCAGTGTCAGAAACTTTAGCTTCAGCTACAACTTTTGGTGCATTTTTATGAGTAGGTGTCTTCTTAGCTGGAACAATTCGAGCTCTTTTAGGCTTGTCGTCATCCTCATTATTTACTTCTGTCACTTCTGCTTTAGGCTCAGAAGCTAGATCAACGTTATTTTTGGCAGGTTTTTGTTGCTCTAATATAAGACCGATTAACGTTTCTTTTTTAACGCCATTAAATTTTATAGTCTTAGCCGCTTTTGCGATTTCTTGAAGCTCAGAAAGCTTCATCTGTTTTAATGCAGAAATTTCAAACATGAATGTTCTTTGAATTTAATTAATTGAGAAATACTGAAAAGAATTGATAGTATTTTTTAACATGAATAGACCGCAGTATGAAGTGCTTACGGTATTGTTTTGCAATAATACGAATAAAATCTAATGATACAATAGTATTTTAAAAAAAGAAAATATATTTTTGTAAAACAAATAATGCTTTTTAATGATACAGAGAATTCAAACCATTTATTTATTTCTAGCTTTTGTAGTAACAGGAATTTTACCTTTCATCTTTCCTTTATGGACTGTAAATGACGGAGTAGATTTCTACTTTATGCAAAACCAGGTTTATGTAATACTTTTGGGTTTAAGCACAACACTTAGTGTTGTAGGTATCCTTTCTTATAAAAATAGAAAAAATCAATTTGTCATTGGCAGATTGAACATAATATTAAATTTAATTTTATTAGGATTGTTTGTATATCGTTCACTTAATGTATCTGGAGAAACAGAAATTGTTTCTGAGAAAGGTATTGGGATGTTTCTACCTATTTTTTCTATCGTGTTGTTAGTATTAGCTAACAAGGCCATCAAAAAGGATGAAGATCTTGTAAAATCTGTGGACAGATTGAGGTAAACCTATAAACTTAGTTTATTAGTGCGAAGAAAACCCGAATTTTATATTCGGGTTTTTTTGTGCCCAAAAATAAAAAATACGCAACGAAACATTTCTTTTTTTAAGCAAATACTAGGTCGCTTATTAAAACGCCATTAATTAGACTATGGAAGAGTTATTGTAAATCAGTATTTATAACGTTTTTTTCTGTAAATTTGAAAATTCATCTTTAATCCAATGGAAGGAAAAATACGCATTCATCTTGCCGATGATCATCATGTTTTAATTGACGGCATGAAAACATTACTAAACACTATCTCAAATTTTGAAGTAGTGGGACTTTCATTGGACGGTAATATCCTTTTTGAGGAAGTGACCAAGAACAATACTCAAGTCCTAATTCTTGACATAAGTATGCCTACTAAAGACGGGCTTGAAGTTCTTAAAGAATTCAACAAGAAGGGATTCCCCTGCAAGGTTATCATACTCTCAAGTTATGATGATTTAAAAATCATTAAAGAAGTTATGCGATTGGGCGCATCTGGCTATCTAACTAAGCAATGTGCCGGAGAAAATATAGTTGAAGCTATTCAATCAGTATTTAATGGTGAAGAGTATTTTTGTAAAGTAGTTAGAGAAAAAATATTTCACACAGCTACTCAAAACATACCTAAATTGGTAAAAAGCAAATCTCCTGTAAACTCACTTTTGACAGAAAGAGAAATCGAAATTATAATTTTAATAGCTTTAGAATACAGCGGAAAAGAAATTAGCGAACAATTATATATTAGTACAAATACTGTTGAAACGCACCGAAAAAATATCATTAAAAAACTTAAAGCAAAAAACACCATAAGTATTGTGAAATTTGCGATTAAAAATAATTTAATCAAAGCATAACCCCTACTTTTCACTCACAATTATGAGAACATTACATATTGCTCTAATGTCATTATTTATTTTGGTCAATTGTTTAGGACAGAATGCTTATTCTCAAAACGTTAAACCTACTCGAAAAGAAACCTTAGAACTAGTACGTGAAGCTACGCGAATAATGCATCTGAATAGAAATGAAGAATCTCTCATCATGTCTAGAAAAGCATTGCAATATGCTATCTTAATAAAAGACAATGAATTAATTGCTAACTGCTACAATACTATCGCTGCTAATTTTGATGAGTTAACTGAATTTGAAAAAGCATTTTTTTACTACAAAAAAGGATTACTGTACGCAGAGAAAACAAATAATTACAAATTAAAGAACTGGCTCAATAATAACATTGCTAACATTTATTGCTTCGATAAAAAAGAATATGCAAAAGGTATTGATTATTACAAACAATCTTTAATATATAGTAAAAAAGCCAAGGATACTACACAAATGATTTTTACAAAACTAAATATTACTTGGGCCTATTTCGATATTCAGCAATTTGACGAAGGACTCCCCTATTTGAATTACATTAATAAACACCATCCTAAATTTGGAAATGATTTTACAAAAGTCGCCATAAATATGCTTAATGGGATGTATTTTACCTATGCGAAAGATAGTTTAAATGCCGAGATAAGTTTTCAAAAAGCGATTATGTATGGAAAAAACGGAGACGAAAAATCCGATTTATCATTTACCCATTTAGAGTATTCCAAATTTCTTTACAATAATAAAGACTATGAACATGCCTATCAAAATCTACAAGCTTATAACAAACTTACCGCAGAACTCAACGATGAGGAAAGATTAAAAAAAGCAAACTTAGTCGGTATCAATTTGGAACTTGACGAATACAAGAGGGAAATCGACAATATTGAAAATCGATTTAAAACCAAGGAGCAGTTAATGATTGAGAGTCAAATTAAAAACAAACGTATTAGTGTAATTATTATTTCCTCATTGCTTACCATTATTATCCTGTTTTACTTTTTCTTTCAGAACACTAAACTTAAGCAAAACAATAAATTAAAAGATATCCAGAGTAAAATTCAACGCAACATCATCAATGCCAATATTAACGGTCAGGAGTTTGAACGAAAGAAAATTGCTTCTTTTCTACACGACAATATTAGCGCATTGCTTTCTTCTGCCGATATGCATCTTAGCGTCCTCAATGCCAAAAGTCCTGTGAAATCTGAAGAATTAATCAAGACAAAAAATATTTTAAGAGATGCGCATGATAAGATAAGAGATCTATCCCATGAACTACTTCCTTCCCTCCTAGCTCGTTTCGGGCTATACTTTGCACTTCATGATTTATGCGAAAAGAATTCTAATTCTAGTATTCAATTTGAATACATTAGCACTCAAGACAATTCAAAAAGATATCAGGAAGACTTCGAGTTAAAAATGTATTTCATAATAACTGAATTATTAAATAATGTAACCAAACATAGTAAAGCCAGTAAAGCAAGGTTAAAACTCGAAGAAGAAGATGGTAATTTACTCATACATATCATCGATAACGGAAAAGGATTTGATACTAAAAAATTTAATATAATCGAAGGGTTTGGCCTCAATCAAATTAGAGCTCGAATCAAAAATATGCACGGGAAGTTCAATATTGAGTCTGTAATCAACGCTGGTACCACTATATCAATTAAAGCTCCAATTACTTATAAATAAGTGTAAAATTAAGCTCTTTTTTCGATTTCGATAATCTCCAAATCTTTTATCTTATCTCCATCGATTACAAAACGCAACATAGTTCGCACTTGATGAAAACCACTTTTACCACAAGCTCCAGGATTCATGTGCAGTAAATCAAGCTTTTTATCAAACTGAACTTTTAAAATATGAGAGTGTCCGCAAATAAATAATTTTGGCGGATTCGTTGTTAACTCGTTGCGAATATTAGGATTGTACTTGCCCGGATAACCACCAATGTGCGTAATCCAAACATCCACACCTTCACACATAAAACGGTCATTTAATGGAAATTCTAATCTAGCTGTAGCATCGTCAATATTACCATATACTGCTCGCAAAGGTTTGCGTTTTTTCAAAACATCCGTAACCGCCAAGTCACCGATATCTCCGGCATGCCAGACTTCATCAGCTTGCTCTACATATTTCAAAATCGTATCATCAATATGACTGTGCGTATCCGAAAGCAGTAAAATCTTCTTCATTTTCAATTTTAAAAAGTCAAAGATACAAAGATTAGTAGTAGAAAAACAATCTTTAAGGCTTGCTTCCAATAAACAAATGGGCCCAGTTAACTTTGCAAGTACAGAGCCTTTTTACCTCTATGTGTAGTACTTCTATTTCGCCGCAACCCATTGTCACTATCACTAACGCAGGCCTGTAAACTAAGAATATTTAGCTTTTTGATTAAACTTTTAACCTTTTCACAACACAAAAACTTTGTACCTTTGAGCTTTAGAAATTTGCGATAACAAAGTCTTGAGATATTTTATAAAATTAGCTTATAACGGATCACCTTACCATGGTTGGCAATATCAGCCCAACGCAGCGTCAGTACAAGAAACATTGAACAATGCTGCCTCAGTAATATTAAATACTCCAATCAATGCTATGGGTGCAGGACGTACGGATACCGGTGTACATGCACGTGAAATGTTTGCTCATTTTGATTACAATAAAGAGATCGACATTCCAAAATTAATCTACAAACTCAATTCCCTTCTACCCAAAGACATTGCAATTTATGACATCATTACCGTGGCAGATGAAGCGCATTGTCGCTTCGATGCGACCAAGAGAACGTATCAATATCATATCAATACTGTAAAAGATGTTTTTTTGCAAGATCAAAGTTGGTACCTTAATCAAAGTTTGGACATTGATTTAATGAATGAAGCATCAAAAATTCTTCTTAATCATACCGATTTTCAATGTTTCTCAAAAGTGAATACAGATGTTAACACTTTTGATTGTACCATTTTTGAGGCAAAATGGCAAAAACTGGGAGATCATCTCGTTTTTACTATTTCCGCCAATCGATTTTTGCGTAATATGGTTCGAGCTATTGTAGGAACATTGGTCAATGTAGGGATGAATAAAATAAATCTCGATGATTTTGAGAATATCATAATAAGTAAGAGTAGAGACAAGGCAGGAACTTCGGTACCTGCACACGGACTTTACTTAACCAAAATTGTTTATCCTTACTTGGATGAAAATGCATTTTTGAAAATAAATACCAATCTATAGCCCTGATAGGCGTGGAAATCCTTTTTATCTCTATTTTTTTTGAGATAAAAAGATTGAAACAGATAGCAGGACAAAACGTTAATGAAATAAATCAATAATTAGCTCCAAAAAACACGGAACTAAATAGCATATAAAATGAAAGCAAAAGCATTCGACATACGATTATTCAAAAGAATATTACAATATACCAAACCTTATAAAATGCGCTTTAATGGCGTGGTTGTATTTGCAGTTTCACTATCTATTTTTGCGGCATTGCGTCCGTATTTATTAAAGCAAACGGTAGATGGCTACATTCAAACCGAAGATGCAAATGGACTTTTAGGCTACATAACATTGATGGGAATAGTGTTGCTCTTGGAGGTGTTTTCACAATTCTATTTTGTGTATTGGGCCAACTGGTTGGGGCAAGATATCGTGAAAGATATTCGTATTAAACTTTTCAAACATATTTTGAGTTTTAGAATGAAATACTTTGATTTGGTCCCTGTAGGGCAGCTGGTAACTCGTTCTGTATCTGACATCGAAGCAATTGCGCGTATTTTCAGTCAAGGTCTTTTTATGATCATTAGTGATTTGATGAAGATGGTTGTCGTACTTGGTTTTATGCTCTACATGAATTGGAAACTGACATGGATTGTAATAATTGCTATGCCTATCTTGGTGTTTTTTACTCGTATCTTTCAGCGCAAAATGCAGGTGGCTTTTGAAGAAGTACGTAACGAAATCTCCAACATGAATACTTTTGTACAAGAGCGCGTAACAGGCATGAAGATTGTGCAACTCTTTAACCGCGAAAATATCGAGTCAGAGAAATTCAAAAACATCAATCACAAACATAAAACAGCCTGGATAAAAACCATTTTATATAACTCCATTTTCTTCCCTATAGCTGATATTATTTCATCATTAGCGTTAGGATTTGTAGTGCTTTACGGCGGACTTAAAATCCTTAATGGGGATACATTTACTACTTTTGGAGATCTTTTCTCTTACACTATGTTTATTGGAATGTTATTTAACCCTTTGCGACAAATTGCAGATAAATTTAACGAGATGCAACTGGGTATGATTGCTGCAAATCGTGTGTTCGAAATTTTGGATACGCAAGATCAGACTCAAGATACGGGAACGCTTGAAGCACCGGTTTTCAACGGAAATATTTCGTTTAAAGATGTACGTTTTGGTTATATTCCAAATGAAGAAGTTATTAAAGGAATCAATCTAGAAGTAAATGCTGGTGATACCGTAGCTATTGTAGGTTCTACTGGTGCTGGTAAATCAACGATCATTAATCTACTAAATCGTTTTTACGAAATTAATGAAGGATCTATTTTTATCGATAATAGAAATATAGAAAACTATACATTAAGTTCTTTACGCAAGCAAATTGCTGTTGTTCTGCAAGATGTATTCTTGTTTGCAGATACAATTTACAACAATATCACTCTTAACAATCCCGAGATTACTAGAGATGATGTGTATAAAGCAGCCAAGGAAATTGGAGTACACGAATTTATTATGAGTCTTCCTGATAATTACGATTTTGATGTAAAAGAGAGAGGCGTAATGTTATCGTCGGGGCAACGCCAATTGATTGCGTTCTTGCGCGCTTATGTAAGTAATCCTAGTATCTTAATTTTAGATGAGGCAACTTCATCGATAGATACTTATTCTGAAGAATTGATTCAGCGTGCAACGGAAACTATTACAAAAGGCAGAACATCAATTGTAATTGCACACCGTCTCGCAACCATAGTTAATGCTGATAAAATTGTTGTAATGGATCAGGGTTTGATTGTAGAACAAGGTACACACCAAGAATTAATAGAAAAAGCAACTGGTTATTACAAGAACTTATATGACTCTCAATTTACAGTAGCCAATTAGATTAAATGAAGTGCTTTTACAAATCATAAAACATCATACTAATTGTCACACTAAAGTGATTAATCCATTCTTTTAAAAATTTGAAAGCGATAGCATGAAACGTATAAATTTCACTTTCCTAACAATCTCTGTGAAATAACCCTTTATATTAGTAATTCAATAAAGTTTTAAATCATCTTTTAAAATAAATCCGTAATTTCGCAATTGCGATTCAATTGTTATTATGAAATTCAAAAATCAGTTGACTTAGCAAGTTGATCTTTAGCATTAAAATATAAAATAGCAAAAAAAATGAAGTACGACATCATAGTTTTAGGAAGCGGTCCTGGGGGATATGTAACAGCCATTAGAGCGTCACAGTTAGGTTTTAAAGTAGCTGTAATTGAGAAAGAAAGTCTTGGAGGGATTTGTTTGAACTGGGGTTGTATCCCAACAAAAGCATTATTAAAATCTGCTCAAGTATTTGATTACTTAAAACACGCTTCTGATTACGGTTTGACTGTATCTTCTTTTGACAAAGACTTTCCTGCCGTTATTCAACGTAGTCGTGGTGTTGCCTCGGGAATGAGTAAAGGAGTTACTTTCTTGATGAAGAAAAACAAAATTGATGTTATACTCGGTTTTGGAAAAATCAAACCAGGTAAAAAAATTGATGTTACTGATAAAGATAATAAAGTAACTGAATACAGTGCTGACCATATAATTATTGCTACAGGAGCTCGCTCTCGTGAGTTGCCAAACTTGCCTCAAGATGGTGAAAAAGTAATTGGTTACCGTCAAGCAATGTCATTACCAAAACAACCTGAGTCTATGATTGTTGTAGGTTCTGGTGCAATTGGAGTTGAATTTGCTCATTTTTACAATTCAATGGGAACTAAAGTGACTATTGTAGAATTCATGCCAAATGTTGTTCCTGTTGAAGATGAAGATATTTCTAAGCAAATGGAGAAATCTTTGAAAAAATCTGGAATTGATGTAATGGTTAACTCTTCTGTTGAGCGCATTGACACAACTGGAAAAGGAGTTAAAGCCTTTGTTAAAACGGCTAAAGGTGAAGTAGTTCTTGAAGCTGACATTTTATTGTCTGCTGTAGGAATCAAAACAAACATCGAAAATATTGGACTTGAAGAAGTAGGTATTGTAACCGATAGAGATAAAATCTTGGTAAACGCATACAACGTTACAAATATCCCAGGTTATTATGCAATTGGTGATGTAACGCCAGGGCAAGCTTTAGCTCACGTTGCTTCTGCAGAAGGAATCAACTGTGTAGAGAAAATTGCTGGAATGCATGTAGATCCAATCGACTACGGAAACGTACCGGGATGTACTTATGCTACTCCAGAAATTGCTTCAGTTGGTATGACTGAAAAACAAGCAAAAGAAAAAGGATACGACTTAAAAATTGGTAAGTTCCCATTCTCAGCTTCTGGAAAAGCGCAAGCTTCTGGAAATTCTGACGGATTTGTAAAAGTTATCTTTGATGCTAAATACGGAGAATGGTTAGGATGCCACATGATTGGTGCTGGTGTTACAGATATGATCGCAGAAGCAGTCGTAGCACGTAAGCTAGAAACTACTGGTCATGAAATATTAAAATCTATTCACCCTCACCCAACAATGAGTGAAGCGGTTATGGAAGCTGTTGCAGATGCTTACGGAGAAGTAATTCACTTATAAGATCATCTCTTTTAAATATATAAAAATCCGATTTACGAAAGTGAATCGGATTTTTTTTTGCGCTTTAATTCACCATCAACAATTAAAGTCAACAACTCTCCCCGCGACTTCTTTCATTTGAAGAAAAATTAAATAAGTAACTAAATATACTAAAAACAATATTGACCAATATCCTGCGTAGATAAGGCTATAGTGAACTAATTCCTCACGAGAAATAAACGAAAAAAGCACAAACCATTTCCGATTTGTGCTTTCTTTTTTTCTTGAATAATTTACTACTCTTTCTCGTAGCGTTCCATCTCACGGTCATAGAATGAATTTGCAGCTTCGATTAAGCCTTCCATTTCTACATTTAATTCCGCTTCGTCAAGATCTTCTGCTTCTTCTATAAATTCTACTTCATCATCTTTTAAGTTAATAATGAATCGTGGATAATCTAAGTGAATGATAAAAATATCTTCTGGACAATCTGTATTGTCACCTAATAAAAATTTTGGTAATTCCATTATCAGCGTTATAAGTTATGTATTAATATTTTTAATTTAAAAAGCAGCTTATTAATCGTATTGATTTGTAATCAATTTTTTAGTTAAATAATTAAAGCGAAGATACAAAAATATAGCCGCAGTTGTTAAACCCGCCAAAAGTCCAATCCATATACCAGCTGCCTTTAAGTCTGTAAACAATCCCAACCAGATACAAACGGGAAAACCAACTACCCAATAGGCAATAAAAGTAATATACATCGGGATTTTTACATCTTGTAGGCCACGTAAAGCGCCAAGCATCACCACTTGTATTCCATCAGATATCTGAAATATAGCTGCAACAAGCAAAAGCTGAGAAGCTATTTTCACCACCTCAGTATTTTTTACTAAATCAGCCAAATTATTTTGGTCAATAAACCATAATGGTAAGTAATCGTGAAATAATATAAATACGATTGCAAATACTATTTCGAGTAAAATAGCCAGCAGAAATATTGAAAGTGCTGCAATTCTAAGTTTCTTATAATCTCCCAAACCTTTTTGATTCCCTACACGTATCGTTGCTGCAACACTTAATCCCATTGCAAACATAAAAGTAAACGAAGCTAGGCTTAGTGCAATCTGATTAGCAGCTTGATTCGCTATCCCCAATCGACCAGAGAGCCATACTGCTCCAGTAAACAAACCTACTTCAAAAAACATTTGCATCGCTGAAGGTGCACCGAGCTTTACAATTTCTATGTTAATAGACCTTTGAATTTTCTTTATCGAAAAACCTTCAAAAAATGGATGAAATTTTACGTTCTTCTTCATTTTATAATGCATATATCCTAGCATCACAAATCTAGAAACTAAGGTTCCTACTGCGGCACCTATGAAACCCATTTCTGGAAAAATCCAAATACCATAAATAAGCACATAATTAAGAACAATATTAACAACATTACCCAGAAGTGTTGCCCACATTGAATATTTTGTTTCACTCATTCCATCTGCAAATTGTTTATACCCTTGGAAAATAATTAATGGCACTAGAGAAAAGGCCACAATATCCATAAAGGGGCGAGCCAATGCCACTACATTATCTGGCTGTCCCATCATCCCAATAAATGGCTTAGCTATTAAAATAACTCCAAAAAGTAATAACCCCAATATTGTGCACAAATACAGTCCGTGATGAAAAGCATTTCTCCCCGCTGGAATATCTTTTTTACCATCTGCTGAAGCTGCCATAGGGGTAATCGCAGTAGAGAAACCTATTCCTAATGACATTGCTACAAAAACCAAACTATTAGCCAGAGATGCGGCGGCTAATTCCGTAGGGCCAATACGCCCCACCATCACATTGTCGACAATACCAACAATGGTATGCCCTAGCATACCTATAATAATAGGGTAGGCCAATTTAAAATTATATGAGAATTCTTTAGTGTAAATTGATAAAGTCACTTGTGATTTTTTTTGAGTTTGCAAAGGTAAGTAGATGCTTTTAATTTATTCAAGTTTGAACCATTTTATAAGTCAACATGAGCAATCATTCTTACAATCTATAAATTCTATAACAATTCTAATAAATCGTATAACATTACGTTTAATCAAAGCAATACTTTTGTTGACACATTATTGACTGTGGCATCAATATTGTTAACAAGGATTAAAATTATTATTAAATTAAAAATTATTAAAATGACGTCAAAAATCAAAAACCTAGTTTTATTAGCATGCGTACTATTTATGAGTGCTACAACATTTGCACAAAAAAAATCGAATTATGATCAAAACTTCCGTTTAGGATTTGGTTTGAATGTAGGAGCACCAACAGATGAAGATTTTTACAACTATGCTGTGGGAGCAGACGCAAGGTTACAATACGATTTATCAAAACAAACTTCTTTGATTTTGACTACAGGATTCACAAATCTTTTTATAAGCAATGATCGTCCTGATCTTGGTATAATACCTGTAAAAGCTGGTTTCAAAGCTTTTGTATGGGAAGATCGTTTTTACGTTTTGGGTGAAGTTGGTGGAGCTTTTGCTGTAACTAACAAGTCAAACCAGCACACTTACCTGTATGCTCCAGGAATTGGATATGCTACAAAATATGTTGATGTGAGTGTAAGATATGAAGGATATACTGAATACGACACCAATCAAATTGCATTACGTTTGGCTTACGGTTTTAAATTGTAGTAACAAACAAATATTGATATTCTCAATGTAAAATAAAAAAATCAACCTTATCCATTAGTGATAAGGTTGATTTTTTATTTAAATTACTTTTTTAAATATCGTTTAACATATGTCTTAATAGTATTTTCAAATTTTTCTGCATCTGCCAACAGTACGGTTTGAATAGGTAAATAATAGAGTTGATCTTTGAGAATACTATCTTTTAGTCGAACATAATCCTTTTCAGTAGTAATAATCAGCCTGCCACCTGCTTTTGATTGAATTGAGAGTAAATCTTGATCTGAAAAATTATGGTGATCGGAATAGGTCAAACAGATATCATCCTCCCTCTTTAAATAATCGAAGAAAGGTTTTGGATTTGCAATACCAGCTAGCAAAACTTTTTCAACACTTTCTAGCGAAGCAACAGTCAATTGTCTTGAAGCATTAAAAACTTCAGTACCATATTTTATACTTGAAAAATACAGTTCTTGCTTCTGATTCAAATTCAACTTATCTGCAATATTTTCTTGCTCCTTTCTTGAAAGTAATGGCGGACATTTAGTTACAATAATAATCTTGGCTCTTCTATCACCAGAACAACTTTCTCTTAAATTACCCATCGGCAATATGAAATCATCAACATATAAATTACCAAATGAGGTGAGTAAAATGTATAGCCCTGCCTTCACCTTCCTGTGCTGATAGGCGTCATCTAACAATATAATTTCGGGAATACTGTTTTGAATTAGCAATTGTCGTATTCCGTTTGAGCGATCAACATCTACTGCAACTTGAATTTTTGGGAATTTTTTATAGTATTGAAAAGGTTCATCACCCATCGTCACTGCATTTGACGTTTCATCTGCTAAAATAAATCCCTCAGACTGCCTTTTATAACCACGACTTAATGTGGCAACTTTATAATTATCACAGAGAATACGAACTAAATATTCAATCTGAGGTGTTTTACCCGTACCACCTACACTTAAATTGCCTACCGCAATAATTGGTAAACTGAATGAATTTGATTTTAATATTTCTTTGTCAAAAAGAAAATTTCGAATGGCTAATATTACTCCATATAATAGGGAAAAAGGAAAAAGTAATTTGCGAACTGTTTTCATATTTATAACTCGAATAAAAGCCTTTGTAATAGCACTGTGAACAATGACTCCTTTTAGATCAAAACAAACACGAGTTTTACCTAATAGTTTATAATTGTTATGGTAATCACGGTTGATTGTCAATCGCAAATATACAAAATTAAAGCAATGCGTCTCCCCAGCTATTATATCCTAGTTTAATCAATCAACTAAATCTCGTACTTACAAGAATATTTTTTTTAAAATATTAAACCTCGAAATCTTATTACTTTAAATTAATTTATATTTGAAGTTATAAATTGATTTTACGGTTAAATATTAACGCAATTATTTAGATATAAAAATCAAATAAAATGGTAATCACTAATGTGCGTGAAGGATTGGAGCAGAAATCCTTTTTTGAGATGTTACCTCAAAAAAGATTGTAGCGAAAAGCCTGCTCTAATATAGCTGGAAGGAACGACCTGTCTATATTAGGACACGCCCAAAACTTTAAATTAAAACTTATATTTTGAAAATAAATGAAATTCTTTCCGTCCTCGAAGAAATGGCTCCATTAGGATACGCCGAAGATTTTGATAATGTAGGCCTGCTGGTTGGTGACATAAATGCTGAAGCAACTGGAGTTTTGGTTTGTCATGACGCCCTTGAAAGTGTGATAGAAGAAGCGATACGTAAGAACTGTAATCTCGTTGCATGCTTTCACCCCATTCTATTTTCCGGACTGAAAAATATTACCGGTAAAAATTATGTAGAAAGAGCTGTATTAAAAGCTATAAAAAATGATATAGCAATTTACGCCATTCATACTGCTCTTGACAACCACCAGGATGGTGTCAACAAAATATTCTGCAATGTACTAGGCTTAAAGAATACAAAAGTACTGATTCCGAAAACGAACTTTATACGTAAATTAGTAACCTACACAATTCCAGAAAATGCTGCAAAGGTGAGAACTGCCTTATTTGATGCTGGAGCAGGCAATATCGGAAATTATGATAATTGTAGTTTCAATAGTAGTGGTATAGGTACTTACATGGGGAACGCGGATAGCAACCCACAGATCGGTGCACAATTTGAATTTATAGAAAGTAACGAAATTAAAATTGAAGTAACTTTTGAAAAACATTTAGAAAGTAAAATTTTAAAAGCTCTATTTTCCAATCATATCTATGAAGAAGTAGCTTATGAATTGTACGATATTTTAAATACGCACCAAAATATTGGTTTGGGAATGGTTGGTGATTTGGAAAAACCAATGAAGGAAGAAGAGTTTATGTTAATGGTTAAAGATAAAATGAAAGCAGATGGCATTAGACATTCGGCCTATTTAGGCAAGGAAATTAAAAAAGTAGCCGTCCTTGGAGGTTCGGGTAGCTATGCAATAAAAAATGCAATTAATTCGGGTGCCGATGCTTTTTTGACTGCCGATTTGAAGTACCATCAGTTTTATGAAGCTGAAAATCAACTTATTTTGGCAGATATTGGACATTTTGAATCAGAACGCTATACAAAAAACTATATTGTTGACTATCTTACGAAAAAAATACTTAATTTTGCAATCATTTTATCTGAAGAAAATACAAATCCAGTTAAGTACCTATAGAATATGACGAATACGAAAGAATTAAGCGTTGAGGAAAAGTTAAGAGCGATTTATGATTTACAATTAATCGACACCAGAATTGACGAAATTAGAAACGTGAGAGGAGAACTTCCTTTAGAAGTAGAGGATTTAGAAGATGAAGTAGCAGGCTTAAGTACACGTTCTGAAAAATTAAGAAGCGATCTTGAGACTATTGAAGATCAAATCAAAGCGAAAAAAAATGCTATAGATGAGCACAAAGAGTCTATAAAAAAATACACAAAACAACAAGAAACTGTTCGTAACAACAGAGAATTCAATTCTTTAACTAAAGAAGTAGAGTTTCAAGAACTTGAAATTCAATTAGCTGAAAAGCAAATTAAAGAAATGAAAGCTTCGATCGAACACAAAAAAGAGGTTATTTCTCAGTCTAAAGAGAGATTGGAATTAAAATCAAACCACTTAAAACACAAAAAAGCAGAACTAGAAGATATTTTATCTGAAACTGCTAAAGAAGAAACTTTCTTAACTGAAAAATCTGCAGAATACAGAGGTACTATCGAAGACCGTTTATTGGCTGCTTACGATAGAATTCGTTCTAGTGTACGTAACGGACTGGCTGTAGTTTCTATCGAAAGAGGAGCATCTGCTGGATCTTTCTTTACTATACCTCCACAAACTCAAGTTGAGATTGCTTCGAGAAAGAAAATTATAACTGATGAACACTCTGGAAGAATCTTAGTAGATAGCTCACTAGCTGAAGAAGAAAAAGAAAAAATGGAAAATTTATTTTCTACTTTCTAAAAACAATACGAGCCACGCCAACAAGCGTGGCTTTCTTTTATATATGAAAAAAGCTTTTTATCTTATCTTCACCAAATCTGTTGGTATATATCTCAATCTATTGAGTTTTGCTTCTATCGAAAAAGCAAATTTAATGGCTTTCTCTCTGTTTAGCCAACCTAGAAAAGGAAAGATCTTATCTGGTAAAATGCCAAAGACGCTAGAGAAAGCAGTTCATAAAAAGATAAAACATAACGGAGAAGAAATAGCCACATATATATGGGAAGGTAATGAAACAATCATTTTACTTATTCATGGTTGGGAGAGTAATTCATCAAGGTGGAAGAAAACACTTCCGTACTTACAAGCAACAGGAAGTACTATAATAGCCTTGGATGCACCAGCGCACGGATTATCAAGTGGTAAGGAATTTACGATTCCAAAATATGCAGAATGGATTGATATAGTAGTAAAAGAATACAAACCTAAATTTCTAATAGGTCACTCCTTTGGTGGACAAACCTGTTTGTATTACCAATCGCATTATCAGAGCACCTCTATTGAAAAAATAGTAATTTTAGGAGCTCCTAACGATTTTAAAACGATACTACATAATTACACAAGTCTATTAAAACTTAATGATAAAATTACTAAATCTTTAGAGAATAAGTATACACAGATATTCCAAAGAGAACTAAGTGATTTTACGGGACAAAATTTTGCTGCTACAGTTAAAACGAAGGGACTTATAGTGCATGACATTGACGATACCGTAGTTCTATTTGAGCAAAGTAAAACAATTGCGTCCGCATGGAAAAATGCTGCATTTATTGAAACCAAAGGCTTAGGTCACGGATTACATGATGAAATTCTCTATACCCAAGTTATTTCATTTTTATTTGATGACCAACAATAATATACATATTTAAAACTAGTCGATGGTACAGAAATTTATTTTGAAAGTTTTAAATTTATTGAGCATCATATAAATGGCAGCGATGCGAATTACTATCATTTCCAGTAAAATGTACCCTATTACGATAATTGGAAGTCTATTCTATAAAACATAGATATTAAGTTAATAAAATTCCAAAAATGATGTTTCCTTTCGAATAAAGAATACTTTTGCATCTGTTTAAAACAATTACTACGATGGACGATTACCATAGGCAGCTATTAAATTAAATTAGCTCTTGATTAATTTCAAGATGCTATTTTACAATACATAATTTTGAAATGAGAGTTTTTTATAAAAATAATATAGGCTTAATTGCTACACCTAATTGGGAACCTAATTGTTGGATAAACGTCGAAAGTCCAACTCCAGAAGAAAAGAATTACTTAATAGAAGAGCTTCAATTTCCTGAATCATTTTATAATGATATAAATGATGTTGATGAACGGCCACGTATTGAAATCGAAAATGGTTGGTGTCTTATACTTATGCGTATTCCGATTAAAAGTAATGATGTAAAATTACCTTTTCATACTATACCAGTAGGTATTGTATTTAAGGATGATATATTTGTAACCCTCAGTTTTCAAAAAACAGAAATGCTTTCTGATTTCGTATTGTATACCAACAAAAAGAAAATCACTATCAAAGATCATTTTGACTTAGTACTTAGATTATTACTTTCTTCTAGTATATGGTACCTCAAGTACTTAAAACAGGTCAATCAAAAAATCAAACTAGCAGAGGACAACTTAGAGAAATCTATTAAAAATAAGGAACTACAAGCCTTGTTACAGATCGAAAAATGTTTAGTCTTTTTTATGACTTCTTTAAAAGGCAATGATATACTTCTACACCGAATACGTAACTTAAAATCAATAAAGGTTGTTCTAGATGCAGAACTGTTAGAGGATGTCGAAATAGAACTTCGACAAGCTCAAGAGACGACTAATATTTATAGTGACATTTTAACTGGAACAATGGATGCTTATGCCTCTGTAATTTCAAACAATATGAATACAATCATGAAGCAAATGACTTCAATTTCTATTATTTTAATGATACCAACAGTAATAGCGAGCTTTTATGGTATGAATGTACCAAATACATTGCAAGAAAATCCATTTGGCTTATGGATCATAGTTTTAATATCGGTTGTTTTCTCCATTTTAGGAGTATTTCTTTTTAAAAGAAAACAATGGTTTTAACAATGGGCAATCAATAAACATACTTTATACCCAAAATACTCTACCTTATAACATCAATTTTATTAAGGTCAAATTTCTAGCGTAGTTTTATACTACCCTAATAATTTGAACATGAAAAACCAATTTAAATTACTTCAAAACGCTTACAGCGAAATCATTACTATTAAATCTTTTAATTTAATAATAACAACAGTCTTAGTGCTCACATTTTTTATACTATCGATTGATTTTTTAATTAGAAGCTAGTAACCTTACAGTACGTCTTAATTGAATAACGTAAAAACTTTAATGTATACTACATAAAAGTCCAAACTAAATTTGAATATAAGATTACAAGCTGAAATAGTCAAGAAAAATTAATAATCACCTCGTTTTCTAAATTTAGGATCATTTCTATTTATGAATTCTGTTCTTCTACTTGTCGGATCGCTTTTAGGTAAACTAGCTTCTTCTGTTTTACTCGAAGGAGCTATTAACATATTCAGTTCGTTAATCTCAAATTCAGTTAAATCGCGAAAACGACCGAGCGGCACATCTAGTGATATGTTGATAATACGAATACGTTTTAAAGCGGTTACATCATAACCTAAATATTCAGTCATTCTACGGATTTGTCGATTTAGACCTTGAGTTAAAACGATTTTAAAAATATATTTAGATATTTGTTCCACCTTACATTTTCTAGTTACCGTATCTAGTATGGGAATACCATTTGCCATACGTTCTATAAATCGATCGGTGATGGGTTTATTTACGGTCACAGTATATTCCTTTTCGTGATTATTTCGAGCACGAAGAATTTTATTTACAATATCACCGTCGTTAGTCATAAATATCAAACCTTCACTTGCTTTATCCAATCGACCTATAGGAAAAATTCGCTTGGGATAATTAATATAATCCACAATATTATTATGTACATCTAAATTAGTTGTACACTCAATACCTACAGGTTTATTAAACGCTAAATAAACTGGCTTCTCTCTACTTTCACGAATTAGTTTACCATCGATGCGCACTTCGTCAACAGGACTTACTTTTGTACCCAGTTCCGGAACGATTCCATTAATTGTGACCCTTCCTTGCTCGATGTACTTATCAGCTTCTCTACGAGAACAAAACCCAGTTTCTCCAATAAATTTATTGAGTCGTTTTAAATTGTCTTCCATAATGCAAAAATAACAAAATTAAACCAAAGTTAAAGATAATAAGACTTGATCTATTTAGATTAAAAGTGATTCGGAGGAGGATATATTCATCTTAAAATAGCATTACATTTATAAAGGTGGCGAAAATCAGTATAATTCAGTTAGAATGTCATGGGATATAATTAGAATAACTATAAAAATCATGACCAATCCTAAAAACAGGATAATATAAAGAGATATCATTAAATAAATAAAATCAAGTAGCTAGGCTAAATTATAACAAAATGAATGAACCTCTTGTTTCAGAGTATGAGTATCTTATAAGAGCGGTAACAGTTGAAACTTACCAGCGATGTTTATGAAATTATTTAAAGACGTTGACTTATTTTATGACCTTAGCAAAGCTTTTATGATCCGGTTTCTCGATAAAAATACTTTTATGTATCGCTATTTTAGCACGGGACAATTAAACAAAAAAAAACCCTTATCCGATTAGGATAAGGGTTTTTAAAAGAAAGGCGACGACATACTCTCCCACATAACTGCAGTACCATCTGCGCAGGCGGGCTTAACTACTCTGTTCGGGATGGGAAGAGGTGAGCCCCGCCGCAATAACCACCTTAAGGTCGTTTTGCAATGGGTAAATTAGCTTATGCTAATCAACATTACATAATATCTTAACATACTGAGATAAAGAAAAAAGTATTAATTTTGACTTGCCCTGAGCCAAGTCGAAGGGAGAAAGTTTCTTCCCGAGTCTTGCGACTCGGGAAAAGGGTGTACATAAGCTTACGGATTATTAGTACTACTCGACTATGACATTACTGCCTTTAC
>NZ_JAJTUT010000002.1 GCF_022399565.1 Flavobacterium algicola | reverse complement strand
AGCGCGAAACCCACCATAAGATGAGATTTCTTTTAAGGATCGTGGGAGATGACCACGTTGATAGGCTATAGATGTAAAGGCAGTAATGTCATAGTCGAGTAGTACTAATAATCCGTAAGCTTATGTACACCCTTTTCCCGAGTCGCAAGACTCGGGAAGAAACTTTCTAGATCCTAGATTCTTTCAGAATGACATGGATAATAATACTTTTTTCTTTATCTCAGTATGTTAAGATATTATGTAATGTTGATTAGCACAAGCTAATTTACCCATTGCAAAACGACCTTAAGGTGGTTATTGCGGCGGGGCTCACCTCTTCCCATCCCGAACAGAGTAGTTAAGCCCGCCTGCGCAGATGGTACTGCAGTTATGTGGGAGAGTATGTCGTCGCCTTTCTTTTAAAAACCCTTATCCTAATCGGATAAGGGTTTTTTGTTTTACAGAAATGCCGTGTTCCCACCACCGCGGGTCGGTTCGTCGCCTTTCTTTAAAATCCTCATCATTTATTTGATGAGGATTTTTTTTTGTTTAATTTTTTGGAAAATAATGCGAAATTTAAAACGATCAGACTGGTTAAGCCAGCCGAAGGTCACGATACTTTGGGAGTCGTCGCCTTTTTACTTATAATCTTTATTTTAATGGATTAGATTTCTTTTTTTGTGAATTTTTTAAATAGTGCTATTCTAAGGCCATGATTTCTATTTTAAAGTGGCACAACTTCAAAATACTTAAGATATATATAAATTCGCTGTAACAGCACACTTGTAAAGTATTGATAGTAAGTTTTTTGTGCTCAAATGTATTTATAGTGATTGGAGCTTAATTCAATTTTTTTATTACTAATCATATGAATATAATAATTTTGCTCTTGCATAATTAATTTATTATGCATGTTAATAGTTATATTTAGTTTTATTTAACTTATGTAGCAAAAATAATAACATAGTTTTCAATGCTAATTTTTAAAAGATTAAGTATTTTTAGTGATCATTAAATATAAAAAATATACTATGAAAAAATCGACTTTTTCTGTTTCAATTACTGCATTATTTATGCTTTTCGTATGCGTAAATTTACAAGCTCAAAAATTTAAAGCATTGGATGCTAGCCCTATGGATGCAACTACATTTCCTGTAGATTATAAGATATCTGATAAAGCTATAAAAGTAGTCTATAGCAGACCTCAATTAAAAGACAGAGAATTAAGCACTCTTGCACCTGCAGGTAAAGTTTGGCGTACTGGTGCTAATGAAGCAGTTGATGTGACACTTTATAAAGACATTAAATTAGGAGGCAAGATGATTAAGGCTGGTGAATACTCTTTATTTACAATTCCTGGAGAAAAGGAATGGACAATAATTTTAAGTAAGGATATTAATGTATGGGGATCTTACAGTTATAATGAAGCTAATGACGTAGTACGAGTGAAAGCTCCTGTGACTGCTGGAGAATCTTTAGAAAACTTGTCAATGACTTTTGAAGACAATGGAACTTTATTTTTAGGATGGGGCACTACAAGAGTAGCGATACCTTTTGGTAAATAATATTTCATGCAATTATATTTAAACCCTTTTCAAATAATTTGAAAAGGGTTTTTTTATTGCAATTTTGTAAAGAATGATAATTATTTTTGAAAGAATTTACGATAAATATTTAGCTCTAATTGCAACAAATGATATTATATTTTTACTTGATTAGTATATATTTATTATTTTAAAATGATTGGCGGTGTGTTTTTTATAGCCTAATTTACAATGTAATAATTTATTCTTTCTTTGCTCGTGTATACATATGATAAGTTAGTATTCTAAAATTCGAGTTTGTATACTCCTTTAATTTTAATCATCGAAAAGTAGTAACTCTTTGCTTTATGATATCCATTTATTAATTCCATTGTGTTGTGTTTTTTATTCTTCTTTATATCGTTTTCGATTTTAGTTGTATTTTCAATTTTAGTTTGAAAATAGAAATGTGAAAGTAGCATTATTCAACTTTATTTGTAATATAAATATAAATATTTGTCGTTCAGTGTTTTGCTAGATGGTTAGTATGTTTTACTTTACTATTTATGGTACATTTTGTTATGTGCTGTATTTATAATCTTACTATAAAATTATAGTAGTTACGACTGATAAAAAATGCATTTTTTCAAGTATAATTATTATAAAAATACTATTATTGTACATTATTAAAGTTGGTAAAAATATCTTAATTATCAGATTATGATTTTTGTAAGTGATCTTTACGTTACCTTAATATTAATAATTATTGAAAAACCATCATAACCGAAATACGATGTTGAATATGTTTTGTTTTTAGTAAAATGTATTTATAAATGAATTATTATTAACTATTTTTTTAAAGATTTACTTTTAATTTTATGAACATAAAATATAAACTAACTATAGTAAGTTTTCTTCAATTTTTTGTTTGGGGTGCTTGGTTGATTACGATTGGTAATTACTGGTTTGGAAACAAAGGTTGGGGTGGTGCTGAATTTGGAGCTGTATTTTCCACACTCGGAATTTCCTCTATTATTATGCCTGCGTTAACGGGGATTATTGCTGATAAATGGGTAAATGCTGAAAAGCTTTATGGTATTTTGCATATTTTAAGTGGACTGGTGATGTGTTTTCTTCCTCAGGTCGAAGATCCTATTGTTTTTTATTGGATGATATTTCTAGCAATGTTATTTTACATGCCTTCAATAGCGATGTCAAATTCTGTTGCTTTTAGTCTTTTAAAATCTAATAAATTCGATGTTGTAAAAGTTTTTCCTTCTATAAGAGTATGGGGAACAATTGGTTTTATTGCTGCTATGTGGATTACAAATTTATCTGGCAACAAAGCGTCTGCTAATATGTTTTATATTTCTAGCATCACATCATTTGCTCTAGGTGTTTACGCTTTTACGCTTCCAACATGTCCTGTGCAAGGGAAAGATCAAAATAATACCTCTTTTAGCAAACGTTTAGGTTTAGACGCATTTAAACTATTGGCAAATTATAAAATGGCACTCTTTTTTGTCTTTTCAATGTTTCTGGGAGGAGCTTTGCAATTGACTAATATGTATGGTGATACTTTTCTAAGTGATTTTTCTAAGATAGTAGCTTACCAAGATTCTCTCGTTGTACGTTATTCGACAATTATACTCTCTATTTCGCAAATTTCAGAAACCTTGTTTATTCTTGCGATTCCATTTTTTTTAAAACGTTTCGGAATTAAGCAAGTAATGTTATTCTCAATGATAGCATGGGTTCTACGTTTTGGCTTATTTGCGTTTGGAGATCCTGGTGATGGCTTATGGATGATTATATTATCCTGTATTATATATGGAATGGCATTTGACTTTTTTAATATATCTGGTTCCTTGTTTATCGAAACAACAACTGATCAAAGTATACGATCAAGTGCGCAAGGTTTATTTATGATGATGACTAATGGATTCGGTTCCTTCTTCGGAGGTATTATTAGTGGTGTTATGATCGATACTTACTTTACTACTGATGGTATTCGTGATTGGAAAAATATTTGGCTCTCTTTTGCTTTCTATTCTTTATTGATTACAATTGCATTTGCTATATTGTTTAAACATAAACATGTGCCTAAAGAACCAGATGTAACTATTATATAAGCTGACTTATTACTGGCTGAGAAAAATGCTCTATTTTCAAATATGAAAGTAGAGCATTTTTTTTGATCCCTAAAACATCTCTTTAATCCCATATCTAATATTAATTTTAATTGAAGATTTAATCTGGATAGAAATTGTCGAATGTAATGATTTACCTCTTTATTAATAATCATAAACTGTGAAGTTATAACTGTTATCTGCAATCGAAATTTCTACATAACAAAATAGTACATCTACAAATGCAAATATTTTAGGTAATCCAATTAAAATTTAAATTTCGGCAAGTCTTTTTAAAGCAATATTTTTAGTTGTTATATTAAAGGTTTGTCTTTAAAATAGAATTTAATACGGTGAAATTACAAATGACTTTTCCTAGAATTGTATATGATAGACAACAATTAGGATACAACTGTAACGTAGAATACAAGCCGAATTCCTTCACTATCATTAATACTATTGGTAGATATTATTTTTGAATTTTATTTTCTTATAGATAGAAAAGTAGCTTTAGTATATTGTTTTTGGATGTACTTCTAATTAATTATTTAATGTTAAGATATAAGACTTTCTTTGAGTAAATTTTTTGAATACTACAACTTGTACGTACCATGATTATTTTAGATTTTCATCTACTCATTACTTAAACTCTGCCTATTTTAAATAACAAACTCTAGAAGCACAATTTAAATTAAATCTTGTAAAATGTAAACTCAGGTTTCTCATTTTATTTCAAGAATGAATTTTAAAACTTAAATAAAAAGGTTGCTAGACACATTTTATGATCAGAGTTTTCTATGTCTTTTTACTTTTACCATTTGTTACAATAGCACAATCCCAACTAGATCAAATTGCTGAAGATAGTGTAAAAACTGGTTACGTCTTAGGTAAAATTAAAATTAAAGAATTAAAAAGTATCGTAAATGAATATCATTATGATCCCGCTACAAATACTTATATTTATTCTTCATCTATAGATGGTTTCTCAATAGACTATCCATTGTTTCTTAATCCAGAAGAGTATCAAGCGCTGATTTTAAAAGAATCACAGCGTGATTACTTTAAACAAAAATGGGATGCAATAGCAGCACAAAAAGAGGGAAGTGCATTGGGACAAAAGGATTTATTACCGCGATACTATATTAATTCTGGTTTTTTTGAATCTATTTTTGGGAGCAATACAATTGATTTAAAGCCTACTGGTTCAGTTGGTTTGAATGTGGGTGTTTTGTATTCTAAACAAGACAACCCGACTTTCTCTGTTAAGAATAGGTCGAGTTTTGGCTTTAATTTTGACCAACAAATAAGTTTGAGTCTTATAGGGAAAGTAGGTACTAGACTTGAAGTCAATCTAAATTATGACACCGAATCTATATTCGCATTTCAAAACTTATTAAAAGTTGCTTATACTCCAGATGAAGATGCCATAATTCAAAAAATTGATGTAGGAAATGTAAGTATGCCATTAAATAGTACCTTGATTACTGGTGCTCAAAATTTGTTTGGTGTAAAAACACAATTGCAATTTGGTAAAACTGCTGTTACTGGAGTTTTCTCGCAACAAAAGTCAGAGACTACGAGCGTTGTAGCTTCCGGAAGTGGTACCGTCCAGGAATTTGATATCTATGCCTTAGATTATGATAATAATAGGCATTTTTTTTTATCACAATATTTTCGAAATAAATACGATGCTGCTCTGGTAAAATATCCATTGATTAGCAGCCGTGTACAAATCACCAGAATTGAAGTTTGGGTTACCAATAAACAAAGTAGTGTAAGCTCTACGACCAACAATTTACGAAATGTAGTTGCGATTCAAGACTTAGGTGAGGGACAGTTAACAGATTTAGATGACAGTAAGGTAGTAGTGCATACACCCTCTACCAACATGTTTAATAATGTTATTGACTCTCCAGCAGATAATTCAAACAACAAATATGATCCTGATCAAATAACGACTGGTGGTGGATATTTAAATAGTAATATTAGAGAAATAGCCACTTCGAGTTCTGGCTTTAATACTGCTGTAAGTGAGGGGCAAGATTATTCGAAGTTAGAAAATGCAAGAAAACTAACCTCTAGTGAATATACTTATAACAGTCAACTTGGGTATATTTCGTTACAAACAAAATTAACCAATGACGAAATTCTTGCGGTTGCGTATCAATATAGCGTAGGGGATAAGATCTATCAAGTAGGTGAATTTGCCAATGATGGTATTGATGCCACTGTAGTTACAGACTCTGAAACGGTAAGTTCTCAAAGTTTAATATTGAAAATGTTAAAAAGTAGTTTGGTCAATTTAACCAACCCAGTTTGGAATTTAATGATGAAAAATATCTATCAAATTCCGAGTGCTTATCAACTATCAGAAGAAGATTTTAAGTTTAACATTCTGTATGAAAACCCATCTGCATTAAATTATATCACGCCAGTAACGTCATTTCCTGCCAATCCGACAACTGAAAATAAAGTTTCGGAAACTCCCTTACTTAAAGTTTTTAATATGGATCGATTAAATTCTAATTTGGATCCCCAAGATAATGGTGATGGTTTCTTTGATTACATTTCGGGATTGACAATTGATGCAACAAACGGACGCATTATTTTTACAACCAAAGAGCCTTTTGGTGAACTTATTTTTAACAAACTTTCAAACGATTCCGGTGAAGATTATGATGATGCTGACACGTACAATGCCAATCAGAAAAAATACGTTTTTAAAAGCATGTATAGCAATACGCAAACAGGGGCATTGCAGGATAGTGATAAAAATAAATATTTATTAAAGGGGAAATACAAATCAACCGGTTCTGACGGAATTTCGACGGGTTCAACTAACATTGCTAGTGGATCTGTTGTGGTTACTGCAGAGGGGCGCACATTAACAGAGGGCATCGATTACAGTGTAGATTATCAGTTAGGAAAAGTTCATATTTTGGATGCTGCTTTACTGGCTTCAAATGCTAGTATTACTGTTACGGTTGAAAATAATTCGACTTTTGGTCAACAAACGAAAAGCTTCATAGGTTTAAATATTGATCATAAAATATCAGATCAATTTACTATAGGTGCTACATATTTAAAATATACTGAAAAACCTCAAACCCAAAAATCGGTCTATGGTCAAGAGTCTGTAGACAATACTATTTTTGGTATAAACTCCAATTTTTCTGATGAAGTTCCGTTTTTAACCCGGTTGGTCAACAAGCTTCCTAATATTGATACAGATGTTCCATCTACTATTTCTGTAAAGGGAGAGGTTGCATTTTTAAAACCAAATACTGCAAAGGCTAGTGATTTTGAAGGTGAATCTACGGTGTATGTCGATAATTTTGAAAGTGCTTCCTATACGACCGATTTAAAATCTGCTTATTCCTGGAGTTTATCCTCGATACCAGCTAGCAATTCGGCGAGCAGTTATAGTTTTAATGAAAGTGCTACTGACTTGACTTACGGATATAAGAGAGCTAAGTTATCTTGGTACACAATTGATCCCATTTTTTATACATCTCCACCTTCTGATATTTCGACAAATGAAATTTCGTTAAATTCAACTCGACGCATTTACAAAGAAGAACTCTATCCCAACACTTCAACAGAATCGGGGCAAACGCTTGTGGTAAGCACATTGGATTTGAGTTATTATCCTTCTGAGAGAGGACCGTATAATAATAATTCTAATTATTCAAATACACCTAGAGAAAATTTCGGAGGAATAACGAGATCATTAAGCACTACCAATTTCGAACAAAGCAATATCGAATACATTCAATTTTGGGTGATGGATCCTTATGTGGGTTCTGGAAGTACAATCTCAGGAAATACAGGGAAAATTTACTTTAATCTTGGGGAAATATCTGAAGACGTTTTAAAAGATGGTCGAAAACAATTCGAAAATGGATTAGGGGATGATCAATTGGTAGTGAGTCCGCAGGGGATTTGGGGAGATGTGCCATCAGCACAATCTTTGACTTATGCTTTTGATACAGATGCCACCAATAGGGAAAGTCAAGATGTAGGTTTGGATGGTTTAAAAAGCACAAAAGAAGGCGCTATTTATTCTAATTTTGCAACAGACAGTGATCCAGCTGCAGATGATTATACTTATTATTTAAACACATCGGGCGATATAATGAATCGCTATAAAAATTATAATGGAACTGAGGGGAACTCCGCTGTAAGTTCTTCTGCAGCCAACCAAGCATCGACAACCTATCCTGATAAGGAAGATGTTAATAGTGATTATACTATGAATACCATCAATGCGTATTATGAGTATAGTGTAGATATGAGGCCAAACATGCAGATAGGTGAAAATAACATTAGTGATGTTCGTAACACTGAAGTCACGTTGGCCAACGGGAATACAACGACTGCAAGATGGATTCAGTTTAAAATTCCGATTGCTCAGCCAGACAATACCATTGGTAGCATTACAGATTTTACATCCATTCGCTTTATGAGAATGTTTATGACTGGTTTTAGTGATGAAGTTACAGTACGTTTTGGGTCTCTTGATTTGCAAAGAGGAGAATGGAGAAGATATACAGAAACTCTTGATGCAACAGATACCAACGCAGATGATGATAATACCGATGTGGATGTTATTGCTGTTAATATCGAAGAGAATGATGAAAAATGCCCTGTAAATTACATTCTTCCGCCAAATGTTACTAGAGAAGAATATTATAGTGGAAATACTTTGTTGTATAAAAATGAACAATCGTTGGGTATAAAGGTGTCGGGAGGCGGACTAGAACCAAATGATTCTAGAGGAGTTTATAAAAGTGTGAGTATTGATATGCGCCAGTACAAAAAATTAAAGATGTTTGTGCACGCCGAGTCATTGGCCAATGAGATGGTACTTACAGACGATCAAATGGTGGCTTACATTCGTATGGGAAGTGATTACACAGAGAATTTTTATCAGATTGAAATACCTTTAAAAGTAACTAGTAATACCAGCTGTAGTACAATAAGCTCGGCATTGGTCTGGCCAGAAGAAAACAATATCGACTTATCGCTAGCTTTACTTTCAAAATTAAAACTACTTTACAATAAGTTGGACACGAGTACTTTACCAGACGACGGTATCTATTTTTTAAGTGAAGATGATGACAACCTAGATGCTACGCTGGTAAACAAAACAAATAAGCTGCGACTAGGAATCAAAGGAAGTCCAAATTTGGGTGCAGTTCGTAATTTGATGTTGGGTGTAAAAAGTAGTGTATCTGACCAATACATTCAAGGAGAAGTTTGGTTTGATGAGCTTCGATTGGCAGAAATGGACAATACAGGTGGTATGGCTGCCATTGTAAGTATAGAATCCAATTTGGCAGATTTGGCTACTATCTCGATGACAGGTAAAATGAGTACTATTGGTTTTGGCTCTTTAGAACAAAGCTCGACCGAAAGAAGTCAAGAAGATATGACGCAGTATAATGTTTTGACAAATATAAATCTTGGGAAATTATTGCCACAAAGTTGGGGTACGCAGTTGCCATTTAACTACTCTAATACTGAAACGAAAATAACGCCAAAATACGACCCTGCAAATCCGGATATCACTTTGCAGACCATGTTGGACAATGCAGAAACCGAAGAAGAAAGGGCAGCGATAAAAGATAGAGCAATAGAATATTCGAGAACAACTAGTGTCAATTTTATTGGTGTTCGAAAGGAAAGAAAACCAGAACAAAAAGCCCATCCTTATGATGTAGAAAACTTTGTTTTTTCGCAATCTTATAACATTACCACTAAGCACGATTATGAAAGAGAAAGCTATACAGACGAAAAAAGTAGTACAACATTAAATTACGATTACAGCACCGTATCGAAAATAGTTACCCCTTTTAAAAATTCCAAATTTTTAAAGAAGAGTGGTTATTTGGCATTGCTACGAGATTTTAATTTTAATTATCTACCAACCAATTTTACCTTCAGTACAAACATCCTTAGAGAAGCTAATGTGCAACAGTTTCGACAAGTAGAGGTAGATGGTATCCCTTTGGACGTCAGCTCAAGTAGAAATTTTGAACTAAATTATCAGTATGGCTTTAATTATAATTTGACTAAATCTTTAAAACTGAACTATACAGCCTCTTCCAGCAATATTGTAAAAAATTATTTTGACAGTAATGACGAAGTGATTGATGATTTTAAAATAACAAAGGATTACTGGAATTTTGGATTATCGAATAGTCACAACCAAACACTGACGGTGAATTATGAAATCCCAATTAACAAAATTCCCTTGTTTAGTTTTGTTAAGGCTAATGCAACTTATATGGGGACTTACAGTTTTCAACGTTCCTCAGAAGCATTATCAACAACAGAAGTAAACGGTGTTGAATTTGACTTAGGTAATACGATTCAAAATGCCAACTCAAAAAATCTTACGGCTGCATTCAATATGGAAATGCTTTACAAATATTTGGGGATTTCAAAAAAATCTACTGGTAAAACGTTAATGAAAAAAGCAGTTCCTGCATTACCTGGCCAAAAAGTGGCATTAGTATCAACTCCTCAAATAACTAAGGAAAACTCATTGATAAAGTCAATTTTTGGCATTGTTACCAGTGTAAAAAATATTAATCTTAGTTTTTCTGAAAATAACGGAATGGTTTTACCAGGTTATTTACCATCGGTTGGTTTTTTTGGATTTTCAAAAACTACTGCAGGATTTGCTTTTGGAAGTCAAAGTGACATTCGACAAATACTTGCCAAAAAAGGTGATTTGACTACGTATCAAGAATACAATCAGAGTTTCAGCACTTCAAAAAATCAAGTCTTTAAGGGTACGGCTGCTGTAGAATTGAGTTCAAATTTAAAAATTGATTTAATTGCCAATAGAACCTATTCTGAGAATTTCTCCGAACAATACGAAGTCAATGGTGGGCAGTATATAGGTGTTTCCCCTTATACATCTGGTTCTTTTTCTATCTCAACAGTATTATTAAAAACATCTTTTTTGGGCAGTGACGAAGATGGTTCTGAAGCCTTTAGTACCTTTAGGAAAAATCGATTTGTAATAGCGAAAAGGTTAGCTGAGCAAAAAGGAGTTAGTGCCACCGCTTTTGGTTCAGATGGTTATCCTGCTGGCTTTAACGGTTCTAGTCAAGGGGTTTTGCTATCCTCTTTCTTGGCTGCCTACACAGGTACAAATGCTCGTGATGTAACTCTTGGTTTATTTAGAAACATCCCGCTTCCAAACTGGTCTATAAAGTATACTAGTCTTATGAAAAATGAATTTTTTAAAAAGACCTTCAAGCGCTTTTCTTTGCAACACACTTATCAAGCTAGCTATACTGTAAATGCTTTTAATTCGAATTATAATTATATCAGCACACCTGACGGTACTGATTCTAATGGAAATTACTACAATCAATTTTTAACCTCTAATGTGAATTTGGTCGAAAAATTTAATCCATTATTAAAGATTGATTTGGAATTGCAAAATTCTTTGAAGATTGTAACGCAAATCAATAAAGACAGATCATTAGCAATGAGTTTTGATAATAATAACTTGACAGAAGTAAATGGTTTTGAATATGTCGTAGGACTAGGATACCGAATAAAAGACGTGGTGATTAATTCAAAATATGCAGATAAAACTAACGGAATTATTAAAAGTGACGTAACACTCAAGGCAGATATTACATTAAGGAACAACAAAACAATTGTACGCTACTTGGACTACGATAATAACGAACTTGTAGCTGGTCAAAAGATATGGACTTTAAAAACAACTGCAGATTATGCTTTTAGTAAAAGTTTAAGCATGACTTTTTATTATAATCATTCTTTTTCAAAACCAGTAGTAGCAACCTCGTATCCATTGACTACTATTTCTTCTGGAATGACGTTGCAGTATACGTTCGGAAATTAAAATTTTGATGCAGGTATTGTTATTATTTGAATAGTATTTATCTTCGAAAAGTCAGTTTATTACTTTATTTATTTCTGCTACAAGCGTGAAATGTGTTTTCGATAAAGAAACTTTAAATTGTAATTTTATAACGTTTTTAAAATTCTTACCGATACCTTAGCAAGACAATTTTTGATTAAAATAAGATACCATGCAAACAATATTAGGTGCCAACGGAATTATAGGCGAAGAATTAGCGCGTGAATTACGAAAGAACTATACTTCGACAATACGACTAGTAGGCAGAAATCCTGAGAAGGTAAATGCCGATGATACGCTTTTTACAGCAGATTTATTAGATGGCGATAGTGTAGTCAAAGCGCTAGAAGATACACATATTGCTTATTTAACAGTAGGTCTGCCTTATGATTCTGAAATTTGGTTGAGAGATTGGAATATTGTTATGAATAATGTCATTGCCGCTTGTCAAAGTAACAAATGCAAATTGGTTTACTTTGATAATACCTATGCTTATCCTCAAGACACTAGTATTCAAACTGAAACAACACCAATGATCTCCAAAGGGAAAAAAGGTATAGGAAAACAACTTGCAGCTGATTTACTTTTGAAAGCAATTGCTAACGAGACAATTGAAGCCGTTATTTGTCGCGCACCAGAATTTTACGGACCAGGTAAAACTAAAGGACTTACAAATATGATGGTTTTCGAAAAATTAAAAGAAGGAAAAGAACCTACTATTTTTCTAAAGGACGACGTGCTGCGAACCCTTATTTTTACTCCTGATGCCAGCAAAGCTATGGCGCTTTTGGGGAATACTCCTGATGCCTATGGTCAAACTTGGCATTTACCATGTGACGACAACAGATTAACCTACAAGCAATTCTTTGCTGAAATAGAAAAACAGCTGAATCGCATTGTTCCCTATAAAATTTTAAATGCTACTGTTTTGAAAGTAGGTGCATTAACCAGTAAAAATTTAAAAGAAACCGCAGAATTACTTCCTCGCTACAAAATTGACAATATTTTTGACTCGACAAAATTTAAAACGAGATTTCCTGATTTTAAGGTGACCACCTATCCAGAAGGAATTAAGACCATCTTAGAAAATTATAATATCAAATAAAATAAAAAAATCCTGATTACTTTTTGAATAAGTAATCAGGATTTCTTTTATGTCAAGTGCAATTTTGACTATATCAAAATTGATTATTTCAAAAAGTATCTATTGAACAATATTTATAGTACCTCTTTCAAATGTTTGTAGTTTGTCTTCACCATTTCCAAAACTTCGTCCATTCTTCCGCCCAAAATCATTTTGCTTATTGATAAAGCATATCCTTTCATTTGGTCAAATTCCATTTTTGGAGGCATTGCAAGCGCTTGCGGATTGGTAAATACACTAACTAATACAGGCCCGTCATGTATAAAGGCTTCCTGCAAAGCATTTTCGACTTTATCAGGATTTGTAACTGTAATTCCTTTGAAACCCATTGCTTGTGCCACCATTGCAAAATCTGGATTTACCATATCTGTTTCGTTATTAGGTAAACCTTCTACTTGCATTTCGAGCTGCACCATTCCCAAAGAACGATTATTAAAAACGATTAGTTTAATAGGAAGATTATATTGCTTAATAGTTGCTAAATCACCCAATAACATAGAAAGACCTCCGTCACCACAAAATGCAATAACTTGTTTTTCTGGGTAGGCCAATTGTGCTCCAATCGCCATTGGCATTGCATTGGCCATCGAACCATGATTAAAAGAACCCAGCATAAAACGCTTGCCTGTTCCTTCTATATAACGAGCTCCCCAAACACAGCACATTCCCGTATCAACGGTAAAAATGGCATCATCGTTTGCCATTTTATTTATTGTCGAAGCAACGTATTCCGGGCTTATATGATTTTCAGTACCAGAATCCTCCACATACACATTTAAGTTTTCTTTCACTTTTTCATAAAATTCCAGCTGTGCATTCAAGAAACTGTCATCCTCTTTATTAATTATAAGCGGTAATAATGCAGCAATGGTATCGGTAATTTTCCCAGCCAATCCCATTTCGAGTTTCGCACGTCTTCCCAGACGTTCTGGTTTTTCGTCAATCTGAATGATTTTATTTTTAACGGGCATGAAATGCTCATATGGAAAATCGGTCCCTAATAATAGCACCACATCCGACTCATGCATAGCATGAAAGGCAGAGGGTACACCCAACAAGCCAGTCATTCCTACTTCATAAGGGTTGTCATACTGCATTCCCATTTTTCCTCTAAACGAATAACCAATTGGCGCTTTTAATAGTTCAGCTAGTTTTATAATATCATCATGAGCTTCCCTGGCGCCAATTCCGCAGAAAATAGAAATTTTCGGAAATATGTTTAAAAGGTTAGCCATTTTTTGCATTTCATCATCCGCTGGGCGAACAATAGTTTCTCCATGATAATTATACAATGAGGTCGCACTTTCTACAGCTTCCATAGCAGATACATCTCCAGGTAATCCAAATACAGCAACTCCTTTTTTGTGAACAGCATTTTGTATGGCCGCTTGTAACATACGAGGAACTTGCGTCGGTGTTGTAGCTAATTGATTGTAAACGCTACAATCATCAAACAATTTATTAGTATCTGTCGATTGAAAATAGTCAACTCCAAATTCAGCAGTGCTTATAGTAGAGGCGATTGCAATCATAGGAACTCCAGAACGGTTGGCATCATACAAGCCATTGATTAAATGGACATGTCCAGGGCCGCTACTTCCGGCACAGCAGGCCAAGCCGTCAAGTTCAGCTTCAGCTGCGGCCGCGTAGGCACCCACTTCCTCGTGTCTTACATGTATCCATTTTATTTTTCCACTTCGTCTTACTGCATCGTTCAGTTCATTCAAGCTATCACCAGTAACGGCGTAAATTCTTTTTACATTGTTACTAACAAGCATTTCTACGATTTGATCTGCTACTTTTTTCGACATAATTCAATTTATTTTAAAGGGTAATATGATGATTTTGTCCTACTCAAACTACTAGATTTGTAATTTATAAGAACAGTATTTGTATAGAAGGACGGGGGACTACTATCAAAATGAGATTTGTAATTTAGATGTGTTCAATAACATCTTCAGGAGATCTTCTAGATTTTGGCCTTACTTCAGGACGGTTATAATCGTCGTCAGCACCATAACCAACAGCCATTGCCAAGACCGGTTTGTAGGTTTTCATGCCAAGGATGTCTACGTACTTTTCTGCCTCAATACCTTCCATTGGAGTAGAATCCAATCCGAGCGAAATACTAGCAGTCATTCCGAACCCTAGCGCTATGTACATTTGTTTTGCAAGCCAAGTTCTTAAGTCTGCTTCAGGCATTGTTGCTTTCATGTTATTGTACCAATCTCTAAGTGCGGGTACGTATTCCGAATCCACCACTTTTTGAAAGGCATCCAAATCATCTGCTACACTAAAAACTACCAAAAGTTTTGCTTGATTAATCTTTTCCTCATTATGTAAAGAGGCAGCTGCCAATTTAGTTTTCACTTCAGCATTCTGTACAAAAGTAAATTTCCAAGGCTGAATATTAATAGACGAAGGAGTGAGGCGTAAAATTTCTTTTAAGTCCTCAATTTTTGATTCGGGTATTTCTTTTTCGGTATCGTATTTTTTTGTTGAGTATCGTGATTCTATCAAATTTAGAATATTCATAATCTGCTTAATTTTTAATATTAGTTTAATTAGTATCTTATGCAGTAACTTTAACAAGAGCGAGTCAATTACTTTCTTGCTCTGTGTACTACAGTTTTATTTCCGTCAGCATCTGTCTCTACTTCTGTATTAAGTGTGGAATCGTCTTGCTTATTTTCTGGATGAACTTTGTCGCTTTCAATTTCTTGCGAATCTTTTTTTTTATCGTCTTTCATAATACCAATTTTTACAATTATTATCTCATTATAGTTATTAGCAAATGAAAGCCAATATGTAGTAGCAAATGTATATTAGGTACATTGTCCTAATAATACCCAAATAAGGATAAATACCAATACCGTACTAAAGCAACCGCCACCTAACTTTTTAGCACCATATCCGGCTAAAAGTCCTTTAAATAAATTATTCATATAGTTTGTTTTTAAATTATTTACTCTATCACTAATTCCCAAAATTTCAAATGGTAAGTTCGTCATAATATGAAATTTGGTGTTACATAAGTAATTGAAAAAGTTTCAAAATTAGCAGTCATGGTTCGGTTAAATTTTAAATGCTATCTCAAATAATATATGGCGCCTTTTCCAGCTCTTCGCTATAGCCCTCTATTCTCTGGCTTTTTTTATAAGTCTCTAGAGGAGCTTCCGTTGGTCGCTCTCTAGAAATAATAAAAAATAACCATCAAATCATCGGGGCTGCTGCTATGATCTGGGGCAGGTCATATTCGTTTCATTAAAGCTGTCTATAATTATATCTCATTTCATATGGTAACATTAGAATTTGCAATCGAATATAAAAGGCGTTTAGCATGGGTAAAATATCATAGGAGCATTAAATAGCAATCTCACAAATAATGAAGTCGAAAATTAGTAGATTCTTAACAAGGAATGCTAATCAGAATCCGTATTTTCATAATCTATTAAATTACTATAAACCACACTGAAAGATACTTATTATGGGAAATATAAAAATACAAGCATTCATTCCACTATTTTACCTCGTTTGGTCTGACGATTTATTGTCTAAAAAGGAACTTGCCACCTTGCAAGACTTTATCAATGCACATGACTGGCTTTCTAGCGAAGAGAAACAATGGTTGCTTTCTAAAACAGCTATTAGCAACCCGCCGGCACGTCACGAAATTACAGACTGGAAGAACAAAATAGAAGCAACTATACAAGAAAATACCGCAATTAAATCGATTTTTGAAATCAGTTTGGCATTATCAGGGAATGATACAGTCATTCGGGACTTGGAAATTTCTTTTGTAAAACTAGAAAATGACTTAGGAATTCTAGGGGAGGAGGCCATCAATAATTTTAAGACAAAAACAAATCCTCAAACTGCCACACACCAGACAGATGATAATTTTGATGTCCAAAAACTAACGGCGCTATTAGATGGGGAGCAAGCACCAATTATTAAGAAAGTGAAATCGGTTATTTCTCGTCCGGAATTCAAATTAGAAAACATCACCGATGTAAATGCATATCGTGAAAAAGTATTTGAATGGTGCAAAATTTTAGCAGATGAAAATTTAGGTAATATGGCCTATCCCAAAGAATATGGAGGAGGAGCCAACATGGCCGATTATTTTGCGATTATGGAGACCCTGAGTTACCACGACTTAAGTTTGGTAATTAAATTTGGTGTGCAATTTGGACTTTGGGGAATGAGTGTACAATCTTTGGGTACCGAGAAACATTATACCAAGTACCTTAAAGATATTGGTACACTTAAAATACCAGGTTGCTTCGCAATGACCGAAACACATCATGGTTCAAATGTTAAAGGATTGGAGACTACAGCAACTTACAACCATCAAAGCCAAACTTTTATCATACATACACCACATGAAAAAGCACAAAAGGAGTATATAGGCAATGCGGCCTTACATGGGCAAATGGCGACTGTATTCGCAAAATTAATAATTGATGGTCACGATTACGGGGTCAATGCATTTATTGTTCCCTTGCGTAGCGAGGATGGAGTTGTATTAGAAGGTGTTACTATAGGAGATTGCGGCCATAAAATGGGGCTAAATGGTGTCGATAATGGTACTATTCGGTTCAACAATGTCAGCATTCCAAAAGAAAATATGTTGGATCGATTTGCATCCGTAAATGATAATGGAGAATTCGAAAGTCCGATTCCGAGTGATAACAGACGTTTCTTCACTATGTTGGGAACACTAGTTGGTGGCCGAATCGGAATTCCGCGTTCTGCTTTGGCTGCAGCTAAAACGGGTTTAACAATTGCCATTAGGTATGGAGACCAACGTAGACAATTTGGCCCAGAAGGTGATTCTGAGGTTCCTATTTTAAATTACCGCATGCACCAAAGAAGATTGTTAATTCCTTTAGCCAAAACTTATGCGGTTCATTTTGCATTACAACATTTAACTCAACGCTTTTTAAACAGGACTGAAATAGAAATGCAAGAAATTGAAGCACTTGCTGCAGGTCTCAAATCCTATTCCACTTGGAGCACTACTGCTATTCTACAAGAATGCAGAGAAGCTTGTGGAGGTAAAGGATATTTGTCTGAAAACAGAATAGATGCTTTAAAAAACGATACCGAAATTTATACCACTTTTGAAGGTGATAATACTGTTTTAATGCAATTAGTGGCAAAAAGTCGTTTGTCAGAGTTTAGAAAATCCTTTGGTGAAATGGGATCATTAGGTATCATTAATTATGTATATGAAAATGCTAAATCGGTGATATCAGAGAAAAATCCCATCACCATTCGTAATACAGACGAAGCACATTTACTAGATGGTGATTTTCATTTGCAAGCTTTTCAACACCGCGAAAAGACAATTTTAGCTTCGGCTGCAAAGCGTATAAAAAAATTGGTGGATAACGGTATGGATCCTTATGATGCCTTTAATGTGGTGCAGCATCAAATGATCGACGTTGCATCTGCCTATTTGGATAGAGTAGTGTTAGAACAATTTCAGTTGGCGCTAAGTACTGTCGAAGATGAAAGTTGCAAAGCCATTTTAAATCAGCTTTGTCAATTATATGCACTTTCACAGATAGAAAAAAATAAAGCCTGGTACCTTGAAGACAATTATATGGAAGCAGTGAAAACAAAAGCCATTCGAAAAATGGTCAATCAACTGTGTTGGGATATTCGTCCGGATGCAGTGGCTTTGGTAACTGCTTTTGAGATTCCAGATTCTTGTTTGGGAGCATTGGTATGAAATTGATAATTAATTTGTTACAGTGTGCTGAGCGTATCAAAATGTTCTAGATAATAGTAGCTTTTGAAAAGCTCAGCAAATTTGTTTTGATTAGTAAACGATGAATTTACCTAAGCCTTACAATCAATCAAATTGTTGTCAACTTTATTATATTCGAAAATAGTAAAAGGCAGAAACAACTCCAATTGCTTCATTACCAAATTTAATTTTATCACGACAACGACAAATTGTTAGCATACTTTAGACAATTGCAATACCAGAAAAATGCATGATAAGCATAATGACAATAGTAATTCCAAAACTACACAGCGATAGTACGCGCCAGTAGGTAGAGCGACCATTACCGTAACGCCAAATTCTTTCGCCAGCTTCTGTTCGATTTTCTTTTATAGTTGCTTTTGAAAGTAGATAAGTAATCACTATAAATAGTAAAACTGCAATTCCCCAAAATTTATACATAATTTCTATTTTAGATTTAGGTAAATACTTTTTAGCACAAAGAAATTAATTGCATTTCTGCTCGTACCGAAGATAAGAAATTTACTAATACAAATTCATTGATTACTAATAATTAAGCTGATACAAAAAATAATTTAAGGCAATTATGGTACGAAAGCGATAAAACGTAAATTTACTACTGATTTTTGAAAGTACATTTCTGTTTTATTTTCGATCTAAAATATAGTCAACGGCGGCATCAGAATGGATCTTGGTAGTGTCGAATATCGGAACATCTAAATCGCCTTCAAAAATCATTAAGGGAAATTCGGTACAGCCCAATATAACTCCTTCAGCACCATCTTTAATCATCTCATTTAAGATCCGAATGACATACTTTTTGGATTCCTTATTTACTTTCCCATAGGTAAGTTCTTCGATAATGATGCGATGTAATTCATCAATTACTTTTGCATCATTGGGCACCAAAACTTCTATTCCGTTGTCTTCAATTCTTTTGGTGATAAAATCTTCCTGCATGCTGTATTTTGTGCCTATGAAAGCTACCTTTTTGATCCCTCTTTTATGAATAGCTTGAGCCGTAGCATCAGCAATATGTAGTACAGGAAAATTTAGTTTCTCTTGGACAGCCGTGTATAATTTATGAGGTGTATTGGCACAAAATAAAACCTCAGTCGCACCTGCTTTATTCAAACTCTTAGCTGCTTCTACGAGCATGTTGGCGATCGAGTCCCAATTGTCCTCTTTTTGAAACTGGTGCACTCTTGCTTGGTTCAATGTGTAGACCAGTAAAGGTGGGTTGGTATTGTCACCGTAATAATCATTAATTGACTGATTAATGGCGCTGTAATATTCTACTGTGGAATGCCAAGAAGTGCCGCCGATAAGTCCTAATGTTTTCATTTCGTTCGCGGGTATTGTTGATGTCGTTGAAGTTTTTTGTAACGTAGGTTTGGGAACACTACTACAGTAAGTAAGTCCTAAGAGCAAAAAACTAAGAAGTGTCTTTTTCATGCGAATTCATTTCGTTAAGTAGCTATCCTTAATGCTGTTCCAATTAACTGATTATAAAAATAAAGTTCGAAAAGATTTTGGACCGATTTGATGGTAATACAATTAATTACCATTACCTAGGAGTTCTTTCCATATCGATAAGTATTGTGTATTTCTCACCCCATCAGAATGTGCTTTTTTGCCATCAGGAACCTCTAGGTCGAGTGCGTAAATTTGAGTAGAAGGAATGTTCATCGCTTTGTAACTTTCTAGAATAGTACGAGCTTGTGGTTCTTGAGCATGGTAGGTACCATAATAAAGAGTTGGAGAAGTGACGCTTTTCTTAAAATACCAAGTTGCAATTTTACCTTTTGCACTAAAATCCCAGCCGCCTGAGAAATCAATAACTCTAGCTACTTTATGATCCTTTGCAATAAATGCTGCCATACCACCACCTTGAGACTGTCCTGCCACCGCAATTTGTTCCCAATTGGGGCTATTGTTGATCAAGTATTTATCCCAGTTACCACCTTTATCGTTCTTAACTAAATACGTTAATAATTTGGTCAAGCGATTTACAATAGCATCATGCGGCTTATCGGTTACAGCATCAAATGGCGTTGTACCATAAATGCGATTCATTCTAAAGTCCTCGGCACAATTGCTGTTATCCGTTAATTCCTTTCCATTACAAATTTGAGCGATCGCGGGTGTATTGATATAAGACAAATTAATAACGTGATATCCCTGTTGTACCGCCAAGTAAAAAAGCTCTTCTGGCCCTTTCTCTGCAATTCCACCAGTTCCTGGTAAAAACACCAATAGATTACCTTGATTCATTTCTTGATTGTACAAGATAAGATGAGGTGTGTCAGCTTCTTTAATGCGGGAATCGGTCTTTGAGGGTTGGATTTTTAAAATCGAATTTGGCTTTAACTGCGGTACTGCATTTTGTGCATTACTAGTCGTAAATACTGCAGTTGAAAAAATTAATGCAATCAGATATTGTCTCATAATGAAGATGTAACGTGGATACAAACACTTCGAATATAAGAATAAAAAAGAGGGTAGTGGTTAAAATATTATACTTTCAATAAACTTTAAATTATTCCTATTTTGGTCAGCTAAGGTTTAGTAATATCATTTTTTGTTGTTGCTTTTTTAGCAATATGATAACGTAAATTGCAGCGTCGAAAATTAATCTATAAAGAAGAATGAAACTTCTCTTTGCGCAAGAGTTAGTTTTCCGCACCAACTAAATTTTTATTATATATCATTGTTGATTTCGATCCAATATTCATTAGGGTCTTGAAAATACACTTGTGTAATACCGTCTTTTCGAATATAAATTTGATTCAGAGCACCTGGCCAATCATAATAGTTAATTTCTAATAAATCCAAGTGCTTTACGAATTCATCAACGTTAGATATAGCTAAGGCGAAATGAACAGCTTTATTAATTTTTATCTCCGCATCAGGTCTGGGAATTAAATGAAGCTGTGTACCATCACCAAAAGACAACCACCTCGTTTTTGAATCAGAGGCTGTATTTTGAATTTCTGGTAGTTGCAAAACTTTCTGGTAAAAAGCTACAGATTCATCGACATCTTTGACAGAAAGAGCGACATGATTAAATGAAAAATTGAACATGATATATATTAATTACTATTCAAATATCAGGAAAAAAAGGCAAAATCCCTCTACTTATCATTATATCTCGAATATATTTTTTAATTAAAAAGAATAAGCGATGGTCTCATAAAGCGCAGATACCGCAATTGCACAGAAATCTAAATTAGTCTCCACTTCTATAAATTCTAGCAATTGCCTTGAAAACAATTAAGTAATGGATTCACGTTTTACAAATTCTGAAGTTTCCCATTGTTTGATTGTTATAAAGATATAATCACCACCAAATGACAAAAAAAGCAGTGTAAATTCCCTGCTGCTTTTGCCAGCACAACGGCGCTTGTTTTTCGAACATATTAATTTCTAACTGACTTATAATTGAAGCATAATTATGCCAGTCTTCATTATCCTGAGGATCTATTCCCCAAGCAGTTTTAATGGGAATGTGGTACAATCTATCATCAGAGTGAAGACTTATAAATGTTTCCAAATTCACATAATAACCTTTGATAGCCTGTTGAAACGAAGGGGGGAGTGTCTGTTTAAAATGATGAGGGACAAATAAGGATACTAATAAACACAAGGCCTGCGAAACTATCTTTAAATCCACATTACATAGCTGTGAGGCCGTACGAGCGTGGTTCAACAATGGAAACTGCTTTACTCGCAATTTCTCTAACTTTTCCATTAAGGAATCGTTTCTGTTAGGGCCAATCCAATTATAGTTAAGCTTAGATGAGATTGTTGGATCATACAAGTAGAACTTGTAGGCCAGCTCTACATGAGTAAGTTGCTGATTTCTTATATCTTCAACAATAAAATCAATTTCACCAATAGTTTTTTGATCGTCTTTAATTTGAATGTTTTCATACAGAAGTTTATAATGCTGTGAGGACTGAATCGAATAGGAAACTATTTTTTCGACCAAATGTCCCAATCGAAGATTGGTAGGCAAATCAAATTCTAAATCATTTGCACTTTCTAAACTAGATAGATCAAAAGTAGGGAAGCCTGTTACAGAACTGTCTAAAGTTTTAGTATCTAAAATGGAAGCTATTCTTGATTTTGTATTCATTTAATTATCTAATTATTATGCAAGTGGAGGAAGAGTTGATAATGTATCCTTAGTCATTTTTTAAGATACTGATAAATAGTTATGCAATTAGTTTGGATGAGGTTATATGGTTGCAGTATTAAATTTTTAATTTGCATGATTTATTTTTACTCTCACAATTTTCAAGTAAATAGTTAGTTATATTTTGAACTTCTTCTTGTGAAAAGCATGGTGGATTATAAGTTATATACTTTAGCAATTCATTTACAGAAAGTATTTTAACATATTGAAATTGTTCTAGTGGTCTTTGGTTAATGAAAGTTACAATATTTTTAATTGGAATCTTTAGATTTCCCCATTGATGATTTTTTAAATTACTTCGTTCCAGTATATTATAAAGTGCATAGTTTGCTCTTATTATTTGTTGTACTGGCGAGCGAAAGTCACTATTTTTCAATGATTTTTCACTCCAATTTTTAGTTTCTATTAAAAAAACTCCTGAAGCTGAAACCAAAATGTGATCGATCTGTACCGTTTTTATATATTCTCCAACTTTACTACTATATAAAGCTGGATGAAATGTATATGTAAAATCATTAATTAAAATATAGTCATCAGATAACTTCGAAAGTTCAATTTCAACTTTTTTCTCACCTATAGCACCGTAAATATAATTGTTCAATTCTTCAATAGTATTTCGTTTTTTTATAAGATGCTGCAAGTCAATAAAGCTACTAATTTTTAAAGCTTGCTCGAAGTTATCGTTTAGAAATTCTTGACGTATTTTCTTTTGTTGTAGAACCTTCTTGAATTTAAAATTTAACATGAATAGCTTTAGATTACTTAAAATAGGTGCTGACCATATTTTTATCCAAATAATGACGTTTAAAAATAGATCATGTAAGATGGTGAAAAGTGATGAATTCGGCAGTAATAATTTTTCTACATTATCATTTAAAACTTGCAGATTTTTTTCAAGTTTAGTGTTTAACGCAGATGTACTGTTCAAGAAGTTATCAGTCATTTTATGTATATCCTCATTCAGAATTAGTGCTTCTTCTTGCAGAATTAATTTATGCTTTAGGATAATTTGCTCTTCTATAAAATTATAGTCCTTCTCAAATCTAATTATTTCTGAAATAGAATTGAAATCATAAATATTATTTGCAGTTAAGTGTAAATCAACGTGACTTAAAGCTCCGATAGTATTATAAATGACACACATTTTAAAGAGTTATTAATATTAAAGAATTTGCACTTCTATTAGTCTTGTCAAATTTGCACATTCAACTGTTATCGCTATTGTCCTCAACTTTTAAATGAAACATCAATTCCAATATTTAAAATTTTTAAATTCAGCGATTTTCAATAATAAATGTTTTGCAAAAAAAATATTTTTTAATAATAGAAATGTTCCTAATGCACTTAACACCTATTTATTTCTCTCATTACAACTTAATCTGCAAACGCTTGTCCGTAGAAAATTAATAAAGTATTTGTCGCTTTATCATATTTTAGACATTCCCAATTGTTGTAGACAGCACTTGTTGCAATACAAAGTGAATTTGATAATTTGTCTTTTGACACTTTATTTGAGAAACAGCCGCTCTTTAAAACAAAATCATCGTCTTTTGAGATGTCCACAATTTTAAATGGCGAAGATTCTAGATAGCTTTCGGGATTTTTCAAAAGATATTCTTCCTGATTCACTAGCTCTGCTGCCAATTGATAGTCAAGTGTACCAAAGACACTATAACTGCAATTCGCATTCTCCAAGCCGTTTTCTACTTTTATTTCTCGAAATAACTCAAAGTATTTGTTTTTCATTTCGTTGTAAATCAAAAATGAAATGCGTTTATTCATCTTGTCATAAACAATAAAAGCAGCATCATCTTTATCTTCTTGAAATAAGTCGCCAGTTGTAGCCGCCAGCAATTCATAATCTAGTTTCGTGGTAAAATATGCGTGGTGCTTACGAATTAATGTCTCCATTACCTTAGAAGCTATTACATCAAATACTTTTCTTTCAGACAGCCTTTTCAACGCTTCTTTCTGGCTTTTTAATATCTCTGGAAACGCGGGATTGTCATAAGTAGAAGTAAGGTAAACAACTGAATTAATAGATTTATCTATATTTGTCGTTTTTGAGATTTCATTTTTCAATATACTATCATTATCAATTTGATCAACATTCTTAGGCGTCTTATCACTATTGTTTTTTCCTGAACATCCTAAGATGATTGTACAAATGCAAATCGTAAATAGAGTTTTCATTGTTCTTTATTGTAGTTTTAACTGTAGCTTAAATTTTCATACCGTACTAACAGGCAATTTCAGAAATAGATTAGTATTTAAATTTTATTTTCAGACAAGTCTTTTGCCAAACTTGCTATTTTTAGTCTTTTGTATCTCATCATATAATTTAAATCTGAAGCGTTGTCCAACATCAATTGTCTGTGGTAATAATTTATGTGTTCGAGAATACCAAAAACGTTCGCAATTCCTGCCCACAATATTAAATTCTCCGTCTTTATTGACCAGTCGCCGAAATATACTTGGACTATAAAAATAAATGGTACTAAAGCGATCATCAAAACATTAATCTTTTTTGATTTTCTAAAAAAATGTAAGTTCTTATTTAAATCGAATGATTTTCCGGTAAGTCGGTCGAGTTTTAACTTCCAATAGTGTTGTCCCTGAAATAATATAAAAATGCATAGAATTAAACCATAGAGAAGAAATAGTATATCTACAAACGACTTTGTAATTATTAAATAGATAGCAATTGTTGGGAAGGTCACAAAGGCGTGCATTCTCTCCATTGGGTAATACCATTTCAATCTTTTAATTAATGCTTTTTTAGTCATAATTAAGCTTTTAATATATTATGTGCTTCTTTTTTGTCGATCCACTAACTATAAAATTGGGATTAAAGTAATTTAAGTTATACGAAAATACGCCTAAATTATTAGTAATTCTACATAATATGTAAATGTTTAAAAATGCCTGATAGTCACAATACATATTGTTCAAGACCTGTAAAGGTTAATTCTCAATTATTTATTCTTTCTGTAGATAATTTCCATCTCTGGGTTGATACGTTTCAAATCTTTAAGAAATCTATCTTTATCTTTTGGAGAGATAAGTACACTGTCAAATTTATTATAGACGATCTCTAGCCTATCGAGTGAAGCTGCTGGCGAACTCAGTAAATTATGTGTTTCTGAAATTTTTCGAATTGTCTTTATATCAATATTTTTATTTACGAAAAAACCACATTTTATATTTAAGTTATCTTTTGCAATGGTATACTTTATTGATAGGAGTGTATAGCAAATAAATACAAATGTTAAACTAATGATAAGTAAAACTACCCAATTTTTATCCATGAAACTGGTGTAAATTTGATACCCAAGTAATAATGGAATTGGTATTACTAATTCCATCCCAATTTTTGATTTATACACTTTCATATTATTGATTTTAAAGTTTTCATCGATATTGCAGATTTGTTTTTGAAACCGCTTTTGTGTGTTATAATGAGCATGCTTTGGAATTTATGTAAGTGCTAGCACTTGCAATTTGATCTGCGACTCCTCGCAAAGTTTGTCATTCTGAAAGAATCTCTAGACAAACTATTCACACAAAATTAGTTAACCAATGATTCAGGTAATCGATTGTAGCGAGCTGCGTTGTAAACGTTACAAAGTGTCTTAAATTTAAGTAAGTATTCGATGTGATCGAGCACCATTTGGAGTTTCGGAAGTAGAAGCGGTTTCGTTCAGTACGGGTTTCATTTTCAGTGCTGCGCAATTAAGCGAGGTACTTAGCAGTAGTAGGCAGTTCTTTATACAATTGATAATATTCCAAAAACTATTGTCAAAAATAAACCTATGATTGCTAAAGGAATCGACCATTTATTTAAACTTTCAATTTTGTTTTGTTGTTCGTGTCTTGTAATGATTACGCTACTCAATTCATTTATTTTTCTATTAATAGACTCTGAATCACCTGTTTTATTATAAGAACTAATGTCATTTATAATATTTCGTTCTGTATCTGGCAAGTCAGAAAATGGAGATGCAGTTTCATTAATTCTTAGAAAATCTGTTATTTTTCTTTTTGTTAATATGGTCTGCTCAACTGAAAAATCTTGACCTACCTCTTTATTAATTAATTTAGCTAATATTTCTCTCAGCCATTCATTTAAATCTTTTTTACTAGAAAGATCTTCAGTGCTAAGGTTTGTAATGCCTGAATAGATATTTAGTAAATCTTCTGAATTTTCAATCGTATTATCTGAAACACCTTTAATAAAAGTTTCTATAAAAGTGTTTTTCCTTTTAATCCTTCTTTCTCTAAATTTCTTTAATACAAAAGTAGCAGCATAAAAATATATTACCGTAAAAATAATAGCGAAAAGCTGTATAATTCTGTTCCTTTCGAAAAGGAGTTCTAAGAAATCAGTTTTATCCATAATCTAATTTTTATAATCGTCTATAATTTAATTTTGAAATCGGCCACATCCTATTTTATTCCCAAATATATTTATTTTTTCTTACAAATAATTACGGAAAACCATAATCGCAAGTTTTTTATAGTGGACATTTTAAATAAACAACTATCCGTCTCAGTCCACTTGGAACGGATATTTTTGTATAGGGGAGTATCAGGGGGTAAAGTTGTACCAAAATGTGTGAAATAGGAGTGGGATTTATAAAAATGGAATACTAAATTTGGATTATGATATAAGTGTCAGTTCGAGCGTAGTCGAGAACCAGCACGGCATCTCGACTGCGCTCGATGTGACAGCTGTGTAGTTCCTAAATGACGCATCTCAACTGCACTCGATGTGACAGTACGGTTTTTAGGTCCCTAAAACAACGAATCGACTATGCTCGATGCGACGATAAACAGTTTTGATAAAAGCATCTCGACTTCGCTCGATGTGACAGCAGAGTAATTTAGAAATAACGCATCTTGACTGCGATCGATGGGACATCTGAATTTAAAATTCGCCAAAGAAAAGTTTCTCGACTGCAATCGATCAGACAGTGAGGTTTTCAGTTCCCCAAAAAATCATCTCAACTACGCTCGATCTGACAATTAGTTTTCTCAAAAAAAAACACTAATCTTTCGACTAGTGTTTTTCGAATCCCTATCAGAGTTTTAGTCTTGAGAGGATTAAATTATCATATTAATTGTTTTACTGTGGTGACTCAGTTTGATTTCTAAATACCAATTGTCCATCGAAAGCATCCAATAATATAATGCTATCGGTAGTGATTTTGTTGGCCAAGATTTCTTTTGAAAGGCTATTTAACACTTCTCTCTGAATCACTCTTTTTACTGGGCGAGCACCAAATTGCGAATCGTATCCCTTTTGGGATAGATATTGTATGGCCTCTGGTGTGGCATCCATAACGATTCCTTGCAGATCAAGCATTTTGGTTACCGACTTAAGCTGAATTTCGACAATGCGTTTGATGTTGGCTACCGTCAATGGTGTGAACAATACAATCTCGTCAATACGGTTGATAAACTCAGGGCGAACGGTTTGTTTTAGCAGTGCCAAAACATCGGTTTTAGCAAGTTCAGTGGTTTCTTCAAGACTTCCGGTTAAATTATCAAATCGATCTTGTATGATTTGGCTTCCCATGTTTGAGGTCATGATGATGATTGTATTCTTAAAATCGGCCAAGCGTCCTTTGTTGTCGGTCAAACGACCTTCGTCTAGTACTTGCAATAATATGTTAAACGTATCTGGGTGCGCTTTCTCGATTTCGTCAAGCAAAATAACCGAGTAAGGACGACGACGCACGGCTTCGGTCAATTGACCTCCTTCGTCATAACCAACATAACCTGGAGGTGCACCAACTAAACGGCTCACGCTGTGGCGTTCTTGGTACTCGCTCATATCGATACGGGTCATTGCGTTTTCATCATCAAATAGGTATTCGGCCAATGCTTTTGCTAGCTCTGTTTTTCCCACACCCGTCGTACCTAGAAAAAGAAACGTTCCTACAGGTTTCTTCATGTCTTGCAAGCCTGCACGAGAGCGTCGTACAGCATCGCTCACCGCCTCAATCGCTTCCTCTTGTCCTACTACGCGGCGGTGCAACTCTTCTTCAAGATGCAACAGTTTTTCGCGTTCGCCTTGCAGCATTTTCACCACCGGAATTCCGGTCCATTTCGCAACTACCTCGGCAATGTCCTCGCGGTTAACTTCTTCTTTTATCAAGGAGCTTCCGTCAGCTTGGTTTTCTATTAATTCTTTATGCAGAATTTCCAAGCGTTCTTGTGCTTCTTTAATTTTTCCGTAACGTATCTCGGCTACTTTTCCATAGTCACCATCACGCTCTGCACGCTCTGCTTCGTATTTGTAATCTTCGATTTCAGTTTTTACTGCCTGCACATTATCAACTACATCCTTTTCCGATTTCCATTTGGCATAAATTTTATTGCGCTCTTCTTTTAAATTGGCCAATTCCATCCCTAGGATTTTTAGCTTGCTCTCGTCTTTTTCTCGTTTAATGGCTTCGATTTCAATTTCGAGTTGCATTACTTTTCGATCCAAGACATCAAGTTCTTCTGGTTTAGAATTAATTTCCATTCTAATTTTTGAAGCCGCCTCATCCATTAAATCGATGGCTTTATCTGGTAAGAATCGGTTGGTAATATAACGTTGTGATAACTCTACGGCAGCAATGATTGCTTCATCCTTTATTTGAACTTTGTGGTGCGTTTCATATTTGTCTTTAATTCCGCGAAGAATCGAAATAGCGCTTTCGGTATCCGGTTCTTCAATGATAATTTTCTGGAAACGACGTTCTAATGCTTTGTCTTTTTCGAAATACTTTTGGTATTCGTCAAGGGTAGTAGCACCGATCGCACGAAGTTCACCACGCGCTAGGGCTGGCTTCAAAATATTCGCTGCATCCATTGCACCTTCGCCGCCACCCGCACCCACAAGAGTATGAATTTCGTCGATGAATAATACGATATCACCTTCGGCTGCGGTAACTTCTTTTACCACTTCTTTTAGTCTTTCTTCAAATTCTCCTTTAAATTTTGCACCTGCAATTAGGGCACCCATATCGAGTGAGAAAACAATTTTATTTTTTAAATTATCAGGTACATCGCCATCTACGATTCGATGTGCTAATCCTTCAGCAATAGCCGTTTTACCTACACCTGGTTCTCCTACAAGCATAGGGTTGTTTTTGGTTCTACGAGTCAGGATCTGTAGAACTCTACGAATCTCTTCATCGCGACCTATAACAGGATCTAATTTTCCAGATTTTGCTAGTTCGTTGAGGTTTTTAGCGTATTTGTTTAAAGAGTTGTATGTTTCTTCGGCAGAGGCAGAGGTTACACGTTCTCCTTTTCGCAATTCATCGATAGCGGCTTTCAAACCTTTTTCGGTTACACCTTGATCTTTCAAAATTTGCGCAACTTTACTTCTCGATGCAAAAATAGCTAGGATTAAATGCTCGATGGATACATATTCATCGTTCATTTTCTTGGCGATGTTCTCTGATTCGTTAAGTGCATTGTTGGCATCTCTAGAAAGCAGTACATCGCCACCTGATACTTTTGGGAAACTTTCGATTGTGCTATCTAAGATTTGTAAAAATAGAGGTACGTTGACGTTTAACTTTTTCAAAATAAATGGAGCAACGTTTTCGTCCACTTCAAAAATGGCTTTAAAAAGATGCTCATTCTCAATTTGTTGCTGTCCCGCCCGTTGTGTGAGCTGTTGCGAGAGCTGAATTGCCTCTTGCGATTTTATGGTAAATTTATTGATGTTCATATATTTTATTCTTTAGATTGTACTTAATTAGTTAACTTTGTATTGGAGTCGACAAATTGTATTCCATAACAAATGTAACGACATTTTGACGGCCATTTACTGATATTTATCAGTTTCGAATGTCAAAAAGTCAGAAAATAAGACAAATTATGAGTTTTTTAAAAAATATTTTTGGTAGTGATGAATCACCCAAACAAGAAAGTAAGAAAATGAACTGGACGCTTTTGAAAGATGTAGCGCAGTTAAACGAAATCGCAACTAGTGAAAAACCAGCTGCTATTTTTAAGCACAGCACGCGTTGTAGTATTAGCCGAATGGCTTTGAAACAGTTCGAAAATGAATTTGATTCGGAAGCAGAGGTAACTCCTTACTTTTTGGATTTATTGGAGTATCGTTCTATATCTGATGCAATTGCAACTAAGTTTGGTGTACACCACCAATCGCCGCAGTTAATTGTTATAAAAGATGGTAAAGCTGTATATGATGCATCACATGGCGAAATCGACGCAGTTTTATTGAAATCAAAAATCTAATTAATTAGTTATATCGAAAGGCCTTATTAGGTAGGTGCGTAGAATTTATTCTTCTTCGACCAAAAGAGTGCTTAGTCAATTATAGATCAAAAAAAAAACTTCTCTATCACTAGAGAAGTTTTTCTGTTTTATGACTCTTCTTTGAAGTCGACCGACAAAGAATTTACACAATAGCGTTCGCCTGTAGGAGTAGGCCCGTCGTTAAACACGTGCCCTAGGTGTCCACCACAATTGGCACAGACTATCTCGGTACGAATCATTCCGTGTGTTTTGTCAAGTACATTTTTTACTTTGCCCGGAATCGCTTCATCAAAAGAAGGCCAACCACAGTGGGCGTCAAATTTTGAATTACTTTCAAACAAAGGTTCGTTACAAGCACCACAACAGTAGGTTCCTTGATCGTATAGCATGTTGTAAGTTCCCGAATGCGGTCTTTCTGTTCCTTTTTCTCTTAAAATGCGGTAACGTTCAGCTCCTAATTGGTCTTTCCATTCGGCTTCTGATTTTTCAACTGGATATTTCATAAGAATTGAATTTTAATAAATCATAAGGATGCGTATGACTTTCATATTTAGTTTAGAATAGTGTTACGATAAAATAGGCAGGCTGTAATAAAAATTAGAACCTTCGCCCACGGTACTTTTCAAACCAATTGATCCTTGATGTAAAATTACGATTTGTTTTGCAATTGCCAAACCAAGTCCAGTACTACTTTCTCCTTGCGTAGGCTGCGTGCTCGATTTCTGAAAATAGAAAAATAGTTGCTGCTGTTCTTTTTCGGGTATTCCTTTACCTTGATCTATAATTTCGGTCAATAACGCGGTTGCCGTTTGCGAAACCTTAACGACTATCTCGGTTCCAGCGTAAGAGTACTTTATAGCATTCGATAATAAATTGCTTGTTACTTCACTTAAGTAATGTTCGTCAAAAATTAATAGTGAAGAGGTTAAGTTTGATTCGAATCGAATAATGATATTCTTATTTTTGGCTACAATTTGGTTATAGGTAATTTGATTTTTTACAAATTGAATGTAATCTCCTTTTCGCAATTTCAAATCAATTTTTCCGGACTCAATTACAGAAACATTTAGTAGGTTTTTTAAAACGCCCATTGTGTTGGCGCTCAATGTTTTGATGATATCTAATCCTTCTCTTACTTCGTCTATTTTATTTTCAGCACAACTTTCGATCAATAATTCAGAAAACGAATTGATAGCACCAATAGGATTTGCCAAGTCATGCGCAGCAATACCAATGAATTTATTTTTTTCGAGATTCAGTTCATTTAATTTCTTGTTGGTAATTTGGATTCTTTTGTCTTTCTCTTTCAACTTAAAGATAAGAGTTCCAATTGTAAAAAAGGTAATGAATCGTACACCTGTATTCCAAACAGCAAAAAATAAGCTGGTAAAAGGGACACTACTGTATTCTGAATAGGACCATGAAGCGGCTGCAATGGTAGAGCAGAAAAGGATATCGACAAACTTGGTCTCATAGTTTATAGACAATAACATTATTGGTAGCAAATAGATTAGTGAAAATGCCATTTCGGTTCCTGTTTGTATATCGCCATACCCGATTATCAATATTAAAATGAGGGTTATTAGAATACTGACCTTTCGATTAGAATAAAGAAGAAAATATAATTTCATAGGTATCAAAGCGAATTAAAAGCGGTAATGGTAAATTTAAACAGTGTAAGATCACGAATTGTAATCGTAAAAAAGCAAAAGTACTTTATTTCAAAAAGTAAAATTAAAATATTTATCTATTTGCCGCTTTATTTCACTTTCATTCAAATTAAAATATCTTATAATGGAATCTTTATTTGAAGACGGTAGCTATACTTGCAGAATGATTTGTTTTGATGTGCTACTTTACTATTAGGTTAATAGATTGCTTTTACTTTAGAAAAAGCCCGCCCATCTGCTGCAAAGTAAGTTGTTCATTAAATATTTATTAAAATTATAATTTTATTTTTGATTGCCTGATTTTTTACTAAATTTAGACAAAAGTTAGCGACTTACATTCAGTAATGATTCTATTTAATAATGATCAGTAAATGAAAGTGATAAAGGCTTTTGAATCCCAATTACGTTAGCGTCTATAAATGGAAATTATTCATATCAGTGCAGAATGTTATCCCGTTGCCAAAGTTGGTGGCTTGGCTGATGTGGTGGGAGCGTTGGCAAAAACCCAAACTCAAGAAGGGTTGTCTGTAAAAGTGGTGATTCCATATTACAATTTAAGCTCGCTAAAAACCATTCAAACTGAAACTATTTTTTCATCTGATGTAAAGTTGGGGCAATTTAATTTTCCTTTTTCTATTCTAAAAGCTTTCAATACTCGTCTAGAATTTGATTTGTACCTTATTGTTATTCCAGAATTATTTGACCGAGAGGAAATATATGGCTATCGAGATGATATTGAACGGTTTGTAGCCTTTCAGATTGCTTTTCTAAATTGGCAAAAGACTATAGAAACAATTCCGTCTGTGCTTCATTGTCACGATTACCACAGTGCTCTGATTCCTTTTATGATCACTCATAGTTATGAATATAATATTCTATGTCGCATACCCACTTTACTTACCCTGCACAATGCTTTGTATCAAGGGCAATTTGGTTTTGATAAATTACATTACTTACCCCAGTACGATCTGTCGAAAACAAATATTTTGGAGTGGGGCGGTAATATAAATTCAATTGCTGCTGGATTGCGATCTGCTAGAGCAATTACGACTGTATCTCCCAGTTATCTTGAGCAGATAAATACTAATGGATACGGACTCGAATACCTCTTTAGAGAAGTGCGCTATAAGTCAAAGGGAATTTTGAACGGAATAGATACGGAGGTTTGGAATCCCGAGACAGATAATAAGATTGCTGCCCAGTACGGAATTAAAAATGCCACTGTCGGAAAGAAAATAAATAAAGAGAAATTGTGTGAAATGTTTCATTTGGATGTTAATATACCAATAATATGTTTCATCGGCAGGTTATATGAAGAGAAAGGAGCCGATTTACTTTATGAATTTTCAAAAAAAACGCTGCAAGAAAACGCTGAGAAATTTAATATTCTTATATTAGGGTCAGGTAATGAAGCTATTGAAAAGCAGTTGCAAAGCTTAGTTGCTGATAGTCAAGGAGTCTATAATCTTTTTGTAGGTTTTGACGAAGATTTAGCCCACTTGATTTACGGCGGTTCTGACTTTATTTTGATGCCATCACGTACAGAATCATGTGGACTGAACCAAATGTATGGCTATCGGTATGGAACAATTCCTGTAGTGAGAAAAACAGGAGGATTAATCGATACTGTGCAAGACATAGACAAAAACGGCTTAGGAATATGCTTTCAAAATGAGACCGTAGAGGACATCACCTCTGCTATTGAGAGAGCAGTCACATTATTCGAAAATAAAGAAAAATTAAATACTATTATAAAATCAGGAATGATGCGAGACCATTCCTGGAACAAAGCAAACCAAGACTATTTAAAAATGTATAAACTAATTATAAAATAAAAAGATGAAAGCGAAGAGAAAAAATGTAATTGCGATTATTCTAGGAGGAGGACAAGGATCAAGGTTATACCCTTTAACTGAGTCAAGGTCTAAACCAGCCGTACCGATAGGAGGGAAATATAGATTAGTTGATATACCTATCTCTAACTGTATGAATTCTGATATCTACAGAATGTTTGTCCTTACGCAATTTAATTCAGCTTCTTTAAATGCACACATTAAAAACACTTATGTTTTTAGTGCTTTTAGTCAAGCTTTTGTCGATATTCTAGCAGCAGAGCAAACACCAGATAATCCGACTTGGTTTCAAGGTACTGCAGATGCCGTTAGACAGTGTATGCCTCACTTTTGCAATCACGATTTTGATTACGCACTGATTCTTTCTGGAGATCAGTTGTATCAAATGGATTTAAATGAGATGATCGAAGAGCACATTCGTAAAGATGCCGACATTTCGATCGCTACTTTGCCAGTTAATGCCAAAGATGCATCTGATTTTGGAATCTTAAAAACAAATAGTGATAGCTTTATTGAATCGTTTATCGAAAAACCAGTTCAGGACTTGTTACCAGGATGGTCGTCTGAGGTAAGTGATGAGATGAAAGCAGAAGGTAAATTGTATTTGGCATCGATGGGAATCTACATCTTCAACAAGGAGCTGTTGGTCGACTTGATGGAAAATACAGATTTGAAAGATTTCGGGAAAGAAATTATTCCGCAATCGGTAGAAAAAAACAAAGTGTTAAGTTACCAATATGAAGGATACTGGACAGATATTGGTAATATCGATTCGTTTTTTGAAGCCAACATTGGTTTGACGGATGATGTGCCAAAATTTAATTTGTTTGACAACGATAATAAGATTTATACAAGACCAAGATTATTGCCTCCGTCAAAATTTCACAATACACAAGTTGATAGTTCTTTGATCTCAGAGGGATGTATTTTGAATGCAAAGGAAATTACAAAATCTGTAATTGGAGTTCGTTCTCGCATAGGAAAAGATACCGTTATTCAAAATTGTTATGTGATGGGGAATGACCTTTACCAAACTATTGAACAAATGGAAAAGGATTTAGCAACTAATAGAATCCTGGTTGGTATTGGTGAAAGATGTTTTATAAAAAACGCTTTGATCGATAAAAATTGCCGCATTGGTAATGATGTTACAATTATTGGTGGTGATCAACTAGAGAATGTATCCAATAAATTGTACACGGTCAAAGATGGTATCGTAGTGATTAAAAAAGGTGTGGTGATTCCAGATAATTATGTTATCAAATAATTTACTCTCTACACTAACTACCCAATTAATATAAAATTTAGAAAAGATATATTTATAAAATGCAGAATCAAACCCGAATTGTAATAGAAAATGTTTTACCACAGTTAGATGGTGGCGCTTTCGCAATAAAGAGAATTGTTGGTCAAACAGTACATGTTACTGCAAATGTTTTTCCTGACGGTCATGATGTTGTTGCCGTTTGTGTAAAATACAAACATGAGGCTGATGAAAATTGGGGTGAAGTACGAATGATTCCTAAAGTGAATGACGAGTGGTACGCTGATTTTAAGGTCGAAAAACAAGGAAGCTACACTTACTATGTGGAGGGTTGGGTAGATTATGCTTTGAACTGGCAACACGGTACAGAACGTAAAATTCAAGACAATCAGTATGTAAAGTCTGAATTACTAGAAGGAGCTGAGTATGTAGAAGCAATTCTTAACGAAGCTACTCAAGATGAAAAAGGATATTTAGAATATTTAGCTTCAATTTTCAAAACAGAATCAGATTACGATCGAGCAGTATCTGAAGTGAATTCAGATCGTTTAAAGTCTATTTTTACAAAGTACCCTACGCGCTTACTTGCAAATAAATCGCTTGATTTACAAGTGTATGTAGATCGAAAGAAAGCATTGTTTAGTACTTGGTATGAATTTTTCCCACGTTCTGCTTCAGAAGAAGATGGCAAGCATGGTACTTTTAAGGATTGCGAACGCTTACTACCGCGTGTTGCTCAAATGGGGTTTGATACTTTGTATTTTCCTCCCATTCATCCTATTGGAGAAGTTAATCGAAAAGGAAAAAATAATGCAACCAATGCAGAACATGGTGATGTAGGATCACCTTGGGGAATTGGTTCAGCTCAAGGGGGGCATAAATCGACGCATCCTGAACTCGGATCTATTGAAGATTTTAAATCATTGGTCAAAAAAGCACAAGATTGGGGAATTGAGGTAGCTATGGACTACGCATTACAAGCGGCTCCAGATCATCCTTATGTAAAAGATTTTCCACAGTGGTTCAAATGGAGACCAGATGGCACAGTTCAATATGCAGAGAATCCTCCTAAAAAATACCAAGATATACAACCAATTTATTTTGAAAGCTCCGACTGGAAAAATTTATGGAAAGAATTGCTAGACGTTGCTTTGTTTTGGATCGAAGACTGTAATATCAAAATTTTTAGAGTAGATAATCCACATACTAAACCATTCTTTTTTTGGGGATGGCTAATTGGTGAAATCAAGAAAAAGCATCCAGATGTTTTGTTTCTGGCCGAGGCTTTTACAAGACCTAAGATTATGAATGAGCTAGCCAAACAAGGTTTCAGCCAGTCATACACGTACTTCACGTGGAGAAATTCAAAATCTGAATTGACCGAATACGTAACAGAGTTAACGCAGTCGGAGCAAAAAGAGTTTTATCGTCCTAACTTTTGGCCAAATACTCCAGATATAAATCCTTTTGCATTGCAAAATGCAAATGAATCAATGCATTTACAAAAATACTTTCTTGCCGCTACGCTGAGTTCTAGCGTTGGAATTTATGGTCCTGTATTTGAATACCGAGTTAGTGAACCAATGGCACAAGGAAAAGAAGAATATATTAATTCTGAAAAATACCAAGTGTACAAATGGGATTGGTCCATTCAAAATAAAATAACATTATTAATTACAAAAATAAACGGAATACGTAAAGAGCAAGCTTCTCTACAACAAACCAATAACATCGATTTTTGTGAAACCAATAATGATCAAATTATTGCATACTATAAATATGATGATGATTTGCAGAATAAAACCTTGATGATCGTTAATCTGGATCCTCATCATACGCAACAAGGATGGGTGCGTTTGCCTATTGATAAGGTAGGTGTCAATCCTATTCACATTGTAGATTTGATTACAGGAAATAGTTATCTTTGGGATAGGGAGTGGAATTTTGTAGAGATAAGCCCTGATATACCTTTTCACTTATTTAAAATTCAACAATAGAAATACTATTAATAACCACAATATTGTTTAGAGCAATAAATTTTAAGAAAAACAAACCACAAAATGAATAAAGTACAAACGCATACTCTTTTTACCGATTTTGACATTGATTTGTTCAAAGCTGGAAAGCATTTCAAATTATATGAAAAATTAGGTGCTCACCTTATTGAAGTAGATGGCGTTAAGGGAGTATATTTCGCTGTTTGGGCTCCTACCGCACGCACAGTTTCGGTTGTTGGTGATTTTAATTACTGGATTCAAGGAGAGCATCAACTTGAAGTGCGTTGGGATTCTAGTGGAATATGGGAAGGTTTTATTCCTAATATTGAAAAAGGTACCGTTTATAAATATAAAATTCAGTCAGACAATGGTGGCATAATAACAGAAAAAGCAGATCCTTTTGCTTTTTACTGCGAGAAACCGCCACATACTGCCTCTGTAGTTTGGGACTTGGATTATAAATGGGATGATTCCAAATGGATGAAAACCAGAAAAGAACACAATAGCCTAGACAAACCATTTTCTGTTTACGAAGTGCATTTGGGTTCATGGAAGCGTCATGGTGAAGAAAATAGGTTTTTGACCTACCTCGAATTTGCAGAGGACTTAGTCAATTATGTAAAGGAAACTGGATTTACGCATGTTGAGTTCATGCCAGTGATGGAATATCCTTATGATCCATCTTGGGGATATCAGTTGGTAGGTTATTTTGCGCCGACTTCTCGTTTTGGAAACCCGCAAGAATTCATGGTTTTGGTAGACAAATTACACCAAGCCGGAATTGGAGTTATTCTTGATTGGGTTCCTTCTCATTTTCCTGATGATGCACACGGCTTAGGATTCTTTGACGGTTCTAATTTGTACGAGCATCCTGATCGCAGAAAAGGATACCATCCAGATTGGAAAAGTTTGGTCTTTAATTACGGACGTAATGAAGTGCGCTCTTTCTTAATTAGCAATGCCATTTTCTGGTTGCAACATTATCATGTAGATAGTCTGCGTGTCGATGCAGTTGCATCAATGCTATACTTGGACTATTCGAGAGAAGAAGGAGAATGGGAGCCAAATGAATTTGGTGGAAGAGAAAACCTAGACACCATCAGTTTCCTAAAAGAATTTAATGAAGCCGTTTACTCTATGTTTGAAGGTGTTCAAACCATCGCAGAAGAAAGCACTTCTTTCCCAATGGTATCTAGACCAACTTCAATGGGTGGATTAGGATTCGGAATGAAATGGATGATGGGTTGGATGCATGATACACTAGAATACTTTCAAAAAGATACAGTATATAGAAAGTATCATCAAAATGAGATGACATTTTCTATGACCTATGCTTTTACAGAAAACTTTATGTTGCCATTATCTCATGATGAGGTTGTATACGGTAAGCATTCGATTGCAGGTAGAATGCCAGGTGACGAATGGCAAAAATTTGCCAATTTAAGATTGTTGTACGGATATATGTTTACACATCCAGGGACAAAATTACTGTTTATGGGTTGCGAATTTGGACAAAGCGGAGAATGGAATTTTCAAGAAAGTTTAGATTGGCATCTGCTACAATATCCTTTACATGAAGGAATTAAGAAAGTAATTACCGATTTAAACGGCCTTTATAGATCAGAGCCTGCCTTACATGAGAAGCAATTTAGTGCGGATGGTTTTGAATGGATCAATTATTCCGATCATCAAAATGCAGTTATGTCTTTTATTAGAAAAGGTAATGACGCCAAGGACAATGTTATCGTAGTTTGTAATTTTACACAAGTAGTAAGAGAAAATTACCGAATCGGTCTACCGAAAAAAGGGAAATTGAAAGAAATTTTTAATAGTGACGATGTTATTTACGGTGGAAGCGGCGTAATAAGCCCAGACCATATTATTATAGATGGATCTCCTTATGATGGCAGAGATTACTCAGTTGAGTTGACATTACCGCCACTGGGAATAATGGCTTTTAAAATTGTTTAAAAGAGTATACCTTATTTTCAATTGTTTCGAAAGTTACAAGCGAGTTACATAAATAATATATTAATTTTAACGCCAGTTAAGATTGTAATAGTACCAAACTATCATATCACGATTTATTTTCGAAAATAAAAAGTGATATGGTATTTTTGTTTTTAATACTATCAAACGTGTCAGTTACACCGCTATAATATTGTCATAAAGTAGGATGCGTCAAATTTATTGTAAATTTGAACCTTATAAAGTATTTCAAAAAAGTTAAAACATGATTACCAATACAGAACTAGAGTACAAAGGAGATTTATATCCTTCACAAATTATTTCCTATGAACATGAAGTAGATTCTGTTTATTTTTATACTGATAATAATGTTATTCTTAAAATAACGATTTTTAGAGATAGTATGTTACGCTTTAGATATACCACCAAAGGTTATTTTAGTAATGATTTCTCTTATGCAATAGATCAGAATCATTCTCACGGTTACAATTTCTTGGAAGTCAAGGAGGATGCTACTTTTTTTCAAATAAAAACGAATAAAGTTATTTGCAACATTCAAAAAGATGATCTTAGAATATCTATTTTGGATATTGATGAAAAAGTAATTCTAGAAGACGATTTAGGTTTTCACTGGGAAGAAAGTTATGAGTTTGGTGGAAATATAGTCAAAATGAGTAAAGCATCTCGTGACGGAGAAAGTTTTTACGGCTTAGGTGACAAGGCAACTCAAATGAATTTGAAAGGGAAAAGATTGGAGAATTTTGCTACCGATCAATACGCTTTTCAAAAAGACCAAGATCCACTTTACAAAGTAGTTCCATTTTATATTGGATTGCAGAACAAGCAAGCATACGGAATCTTTTTTGACAATACTTTTAAAACGAGTTTCGACTTTTGTCACGACCGTAGAAATGTGGCTAGTTTTTGGGCAGAAGGAGGAGAGATGAATTACTATTTCATCTACGGACCAAAAATGCAAGACGTTGTCGTTTCATATACCGATTTGACGGGTAAACCAGAGTTACCACCATTATGGACATTAGGTTACCACCAATGTAAATGGAGTTACTATCCAGAGAGTAATGTTAAGGAGGTGACGGCCAAATTCAGAGCCTTACAAATACCATGTGACGCTATTTATTTAGATATCGATTATATGGATGGCTTTAGATGTTTTACCTGGGATAAAAATCATTTTCCTGATCCCAAACGAATGGTTGGGGAACTAGCGGCAGACGGTTTTAAAACAATAGTTATTATTGATCCAGGGATAAAAGTAGATAAAGAATATTCTATTTACCAAGAGGCCTTGGCCAAAGATTATTTTTGCAAACGGGCTGATGGTCCTTATATGAAAGGTAAAGTATGGCCTGGAGATTGCAATTTCCCAGATTACACCAATCCGGAAGTAAGAGAATGGTGGGCCGGACTTTTTAAAGAATTAATAGCGGATATAGGGGTTAAAGGAATTTGGAACGATATGAATGAACCTGCCGTAATGCTTGTTCCTAATAAAACTTTTCCAGATGATGTACGCCATGATTACGACGGTAACCCCTGCAGTCACAGAAAAGCACACAATATTTATGGAACGCAAATGGCTAGAGCGACTTATCATGGTGTTAAGAAATTTGCTTATCCCAAAAGGCCTTTTGTAATCACTCGCTCTGCTTACTCGGGAGCGCAACGCTATACATCTTCGTGGACGGGTGATAATGTAGCAAGTTGGGAGCATTTGTGGCTTGCTAATATACAGGTGCAACGCATGAATATTTCAGGAATGGGATTTACTGGTTCAGATATCGGTGGATTTGCAGAACAACCTTCTGGAGAATTGTTCGCACGTTGGATTCAATTAGGTGTCTTTCATCCTTTTTGTAGAACGCACTCATCCGGTGACCACGGACATCAAGAACCTTGGGCTTTTGATGAAGAAGTGCTTGATATTACTCGAAAGTTTATCAACCTTCGATACCAATTACTTCCTTATTTATACACGATGTTCTGGCAATATATTGAAGAGGGAATTCCTATGTTGAAACCTTTAGTGTACTTCGATCAAGATGACATTCAAACCCATTACCGTAACGACGAATTTATATTCGGTAACCAAATTTTGATTTGCCCAATTTTAGAACCCAATTCATTGGGAAGAAGAATGTATATCCCAAGAGGGCAGTGGTACAATTATTGGACAAATAATTTATTAACGGGCGGAAAAGAAAAGTGGGTAGATTCACAATTTGATGAAATTCCGATCTTTATTAAGGCGGGTGCTGTGATTCCGAAATATCCTGTACAACAGTACGTAGGAGAGCTCGATTTTGATGAACTCACTTTGGATTTGTATTATAAGGAAGGCGTGGAGAAGTCAGTAGTTTATGAAGATGCTCAAGACGGATATGATTATAAAAAAGGGAGGTATAGCTTTTTGACCTTTCAAGTGACAGGTAAGAAGAATGATTTAATTATTCAGTTACATAAAGAAGGAAAATACGATACAGATTATTCAAAATATAAAATAAACCTTATCGGTTTGCCGTTTAAAGTAAAAAGCATCGAATACAATAATGAAATCATTGAATTTGATCGGGAAACATTAGAATTAGAAAATTATTTAATAGTAGAAAAGGAATTTAGAGTACTTCATATTATGGGAGTATAGTATAAATTCCTATTTTTGTTAAAAATTAAAGAAAGATGAAAAAAAATATATTAGTAGGAGTAGTCGCGATTGGCATGATGTGTTCATGTGCTACCAATCCGTTAACAGGAAAAAAAACGTTGAATTTTGTATCGAATGATGAGTTGTTTCCAACATCTTTTCAGCAATATGGTACATTCTTGCAAGAGAATAAAGTAATCTCTGGAACTACAGATGCAAAAAAAGTAGAAACAGTTGGGATGAAAATTAAGGCTGCTGCCGAGAAATACCTTGCTTCTGTTGGACAAACAGAATACCTTAAAGGTTATGCTTGGGAATATAAATTGGTAGAGAGCCCAGATGTGAACGCTTGGTGTATGCCAGGAGGGAAAATTGTAGTTTATTCTGGAATTTTGCCGATTACAAAGAATGATCCAGGACTAGCAACAGTTATGGGACATGAAGTATCACATGCTTTAGCCAATCACGGTGCGCAACGTATGAGTGTATCACAAATACAAGAGTATGTAGGTATGGGAGTAGCAGTTGCTACATCTGGTAAAAGTGCTACTACGCAACAAGCTTTTAATACTGCATACGGTTTAGGATCTCAATACGGTGTTACTTTGCCATTTAGCCGTTCTAATGAGACAGAAGCAGATAAAATTGGTTTGACTCTAATGGCTATCGCGGGTTATAACCCAGAAGAAGCTATTGAATTTTGGACTAGAATGTCTGCAAATTCAGGTGGAGCTGCTCAACCAGAATTCATGAGTACGCACCCTTCTGACGCAACTAGAATCGCTAATTTGAAAGCGATGATTCCAGAAGCGAAAGCAACAGCAGCTAAATTTGGAGTTACTTTCAAATAATAAGTTATATATGAAATTTATAGAGAGCCAATTCGAAAGAATTGGCTTTTTATTTTTTAAGTAATTAAGTTGGAAACAAAATAAAAAATAATAAATTCGTCAAAAATAATGGTATGATTAGTTTAAAGAAAGGTGATAAAAAGTTATTGAATGCTTGGGCATTTTACGATTGGGCAAATTCTGTGTACACACTTACAATTGCATCAGCAGTTTTCCCCATTTTTTATGAAGCATTATTTTCAGACGACGATCACTATATAGATGTTTTTGGTTTGCATCTAAAAAATACTGCCTTAATTAGTTTTATTACAGCAACTGCCTTTCTAGTAGTTTCTTTTATATCTCCATTATTATCTGGAATTGCCGATTATGTGGGGAACAAGAAGTCTTTTATGAAGTTTTTTTGTTACCTGGGCGCTTTCTCTTGTATGGGACTGTACTGGTTTGATTTGGAAAACATTTATATAGGACTATGCTTTTATTTTTTGGGATTAATAGGGTATTGGGGGAGTTTAGTTTTCTACAATTCATATCTGCCAGATATTGCTTTTCCTGAACAGCAAGATAAGATTAGTGCAAAAGGGTATTCTTTAGGATACATAGGTAGTGTTATTTTGCTGGTTATCAATTTGGCCATGATAATGAAACCCGCACTTTTTGGTATAACAGGTACCGAAGGAGAGGCAGCAATGAAAGCAATGCGCTATTCATTTGTAATGGTAGGAGTTTGGTGGATTCTATTTAGTCAATACTCCTATTTCTATTTACCAAATGGAAACACTCAAACAAAGCAAAAAGTAACGAAAGCCATCATTTTTAACGGTTTTAATGAACTTAAAAAGGTTTGGTTGTTGTTAGAGCAAAACGTTCGACTAAAAGCATATTTACAAAGTTTTTTTGTGTCCAGTATGGCGGTACAGACAGTGATGCTTGTGGCAACGTATTTTGGAGCACAAGAAATTCAATGGTCTTCTAAAGAGGAAAGTACGATTGGATTGATAATATGTATTTTATTAATTCAAATAGTGGCAGTCTTAGGGGCAATCTTAACCTCTCGAGCTTCTAAAAAATGGGGGAATATCCCCACTTTAATAGCAATCAATAGTGTTTGGATACTGTTTTGTATTATCTCTTATTTTATTACTTTACCTATCCATTTTTATATTATGGCTACCATAGTTGGACTTGTAATGGGCGGAATTCAGTCGTTATCTCGTTCAACTTATTCCAAGTTATTGCCTGAGACGAAAGATACAGCCTCTTTTTTTAGCTTTTATGACGTTGCTGAGAAAATTGGAATTGTAATAGGAATGCTAATTTATGGGCTTATTGATCAAGTTACAGGAAGTCCTAGACTAGCGATTGTATTTTTTGCATTCTTTTTTATTATTGCAGTAATTATGCTCAAAAGAATCCCAAAAAACGACAACTAAACTTACCAATTTAAAATTATGAGCGCAGACAGCACTTTGTTTGTGGCATAATGATTGATTTTATTAGATGAAGTTAATCTTAGTATATTATTACTATTTGATTATCAGCTATATAAAATACAATATCTATTAACTTTGTTTCTGAATATTAATTTATTTGGTGACAAAATGACTTAATTACATATATGTCAAATCATAAAATAAGTACTATTGACAATCTGTCACTTCAAGAACTTGATTCTCAAGCAGAATTAATTCCGTTGTTAACTCCCGAGGACGAGGAGGAAATGATGAATGAAGTATTACCCGAAACGATTCCAATTCTTCCATTGCGCAATATGGTCTTATTTCCAGGTGTTGTAATTCCTATCACGGCTGGTCGTGATAAATCAATTAAATTGATAGACGATGCAAATGCGGTTGGAAAAATTATTGGTGTTGTAGCTCAAATTGATGAAGATGTTGAAGAGCCTACACGAAAAGACATTCATAAAGTAGGAACTGTTGCCCGTATTCTTCGTGTATTAAAAATGCCCGACGGAAATACAACAGTTATCATTCAAGGTAAAAAGCGTTTTGAAATTAAAGAAATTATTTCGGAAGAGCCTTATATGACAGCAACTATTAAGGACGTAATAGAAAAGAAACCAAAAGCAAAGAATTCTGAATTTTTAGCGATTTTAGATTCTATTAAAGAATTGGCAATTCAGATTATAAAAGAGAGTCCTAGTATTCCTAGTGAAGCTACTTTTGCAATTAAGAATATCGAAAGTCAATCGTTCTTAGTCAATTTTGTTACTTCAAACTTAAATTTAACGGTTAAAGAGAAGCAAGATTTATTGGCTATAAATAATTTAAAGGACAGAGCATTAGAAACTTTGAAGTACATGAATATTGAGTTGCAGAAATTGGAACTTAAAAACGATATTCAGTCTAAAGTTCGTTTTGACTTAGACCAACAACAAAGAGAATACTTCTTGCACCAGCAAATGAAAACCATTCAAGAAGAATTGGGTGGCGTTTCGCAAGAGGAGGAGATGGATGAAATGTTGGTAAAGTCAAAAACAAAGAAATGGGATGAGAAATCCAAATTACATTTCGAAAAAGAACTTTCCAAAATGCGCCGTATGAATCCACAAGCGCCCGATTTTGGAATTCAAAGAAACTACCTAGAATTATTACTAGAGTTACCTTGGAATGTATATTCAAAAGATAATTTTGATTTAAAGAAAGCGCAAAAAATATTAGACAGAGATCATTTTGGTTTGGAAGATGTCAAGAAACGTATGATAGAGCATTTAGCTGTATTAAAGTTGCGTAACGATATGAAATCGCCAATTATATGTTTAACAGGACCTCCGGGAGTTGGTAAGACTTCAATTGGACGATCAGTTGCTGAGGCGTTGGGTAGAGAATATGTTCGTATCTCTCTAGGTGGCTTACGTGATGAAGCTGAAATACGCGGACATAGAAAAACCTATGTAGGTGCTATGCCAGGACGTATCATTCAGAGTTTGAAAAAGGCAGGAACTTCTAATCCGGTTTTTGTACTAGATGAGATTGATAAGTTATCCAATAGTAATCAAGGAGATCCTTCTTCAGCTTTGTTAGAGGTTTTAGATCCAGAACAAAACAGTACATTCTATGATAATTTTGTAGAACTAGGTTATGATTTATCAAAAGTGATGTTTATTGCTACGTCAAATAATATGGCAGCCATTCAGCCTGCGTTACGCGACCGTATGGAAATTATTAAAATGTCTGGTTACACTATCGAAGAGAAAGTAGAAATTGCCAAACAACATCTTTTTCCACGTCAGTTGAAAGAGCATGGTATGACGACGAAGGAATTAAGCATTGGAAAAAAACAGCTTGAGAAAATCATCGAAGGATATACTCGTGAGTCTGGTGTACGTGGATTGGAAGCAAAAATAGCACAAGTTATCCGAAATGCCGCAAAATCTGTGGCGATGGAAGAAGAATACAACTTAAAAGTGACGGATGCAGATATTATTTCCGTTTTAGGAGCTTCTCGCATGGATAGAGATAAATATGAATCGAATGATGTTGCAGGGGTTGTAACAGGACTTGCATGGACAAGCGTTGGTGGTGATATATTATTTATAGAATCGTTAATATCTCCAGGTAAAGGAACGATGACCATCACTGGTAATTTAGGTACCGTAATGAAAGAGTCTGCTACAATTGCTTTGGAGTACATTAAAGCGAATGCAGAATTGCTAGGTTTAAATCCAGAGACCGTTACCAAATATAATATCCATCTTCACGTGCCAGAAGGAGCAACGCCAAAAGATGGACCTAGTGCTGGAATTGCGATGTTGACTTCATTGGTATCTTTATTTACGCAGAAACGTGTAAAGAAAAACATAGCAATGACTGGTGAAATTACACTTAGAGGAAAAGTACTTCCAGTAGGTGGAATTAAAGAAAAGATATTGGCAGCAAAGAGAGCTAACATCAAAGAAATAATCTTATGTCACGAAAACAAAAATGACATTGACGAAATTAAGCCAGAATACGTTGCTGGTCTTACTTTTCATTTTGTCAAAGAGATGAGCGAAGTATTAGCCATTGCTATTACAGATCAAGATGTGAAAAATGCAAAGAAGTTATAAATAGATAAGATTCTATTCTATATATAAAAACCAAAGTTAGGAGCTGTTACAGTTCTTAACTTTGGTTTTGCTATTTAATCTCGAATTTATTCGAAAAGTAATTAATTATAGTTTTATAATTTTATCTTCGCAACTGCGTTTAATTTATACCACTAAAGAAAATTTAAGCATGTTAAAAAAGCATCTTATTTACTTTTTTTTGCTTCTATCTGCTACCTCGCATTCACAAATTGGAGGTAAGAGCGTGTATCAGTTTTTGAGTTTGGTAACTTCACCAAGACAAGCTGCACTAGGAGGTAAGACGGTTACAATTTATGATGAGGATGTAAATCAGGGAATTTTTAATCCTGCATCTATTAATCCCGAGATGCACAACCAAATGTCTATTAATTATGGGAGTTATTTTGGAGAAGTAACCTACGGGACTGCCGCTTACGCATATACCTATGACCGTCATGTACAAACCTTTCATGCGGGTGTGAGCTATGTCAATTACGGTAATTTTGATGGGTATGATGAGAATGGCCAAAGTACTGCTTCTTTTTCAGGAAGTGAAATAGCCCTCTCATTTGGATACGCATACAATGTTCCCTATACCAATCTACACCTTGGGGCCAATGCAAAATTAATTTCGTCTAGTCTAGAAACGTATAATTCACTAGGTGGAGCAATCGATTTTGGAGCAATTTATATTGATGAGGCCAATGATGTCAACTGGGGTTTGGCAATACGTAATATAGGAACACAGTTTACAACCTATTCGGGAAACCATGAACAATTACCGCTAGAAATTATATTTGGAGTTTCACAAGAATTAGAGCATGTACCTATCCGTTGGCATTTAAATTTGGAAAATTTACAGCAATGGAATGTGTCGTTTGCAAATCCGTCACGTGCGAGTGCTACGATTGATGGAGATTCTACAGAAGAAAAGGTTTCATTCTTAAATAATGCTTTTAGACATGTTATCTTGGGAGCAGAATTATTTCCTAAAAAAGCCTTTAATTTGCGGTTAAGTTATAATTTTAGACGTGCCCAAGAATTAAAAATCGTAGAACAGCGTAACTTTTCAGGATTCTCCGCGGGTTTAGGGTTGCGCATGAATAAGTTAAAGTTTAATTACTCCTATTCTAGATATACTTTGGCAGGAAACACAAGCCTATTTGGGTTAACTATTAATTTTCAATAATAAATTTTGAGTTCAAAAATCACCATAGCAATTGATGGATTTTCATCTACAGGAAAAAGTACTTTAGCGAAACAACTAGCTAAGCAGTTAGGATATGTTTTTGTTGATACGGGAGCAATGTACCGTGCAATCACTTGGTATGCCATGCAAAATGGTTACATCACTAGCGAGCATTTTGATACTAGTTCTTTAATAAATAGTTTGCCATCCATTGGCTTAAAATTTGTGTTCAAACAAGAAGTAGGATTTGCTGCCATGTTTTTGAATGATGTTGATGTCGAAACTGAGATACGTACTATTGAAGTATCTGGTTTTGTTAGCAAAATAGCCGAATTAGCCGAAGTTCGTGCCAAATTGGTAGAGCAACAGCAAGAAATGGGAAAAGATAAAGGAATTGTGATGGATGGTAGGGATATTGGTACTGTTGTTTTTCCCGATGCAGAATTAAAACTTTACATGACTGCAAATGCACAAACTAGAGCGCAACGTCGCTATGATGAACTTGTAGCAAAGGGCGATGCCATTACATTTAAGGAAATTTATGACAATGTTGTAGAACGCGATTATATTGACACGCACCGTGAAAATTCTCCTCTAGTTAAAGCTGATGATGCTATAGAAATTGACAATTCTGATATGACAAGAGAGTCACAATTAGAACTCGTCTTGGAACTTGTTAATAAACTTATTGCTTAGTTTAATAAGACGTTTATCTTTTTATTTTTCGAAATAAAATACAACTGCTATTGATTTTTTATCATAATTGATTTATTACCATTTGATTTGAAATAAGTATGATTGATTTATTTACACCAGAGCTTAATCCTGATGATAATTTATTACCCAGAGAAGGTACTGTAAATTATTATGGATTTTTATTTTCAGAAGAGGAAGCCAATCACTATTTTGATATTTTGCTAAACGAAATAGAATGGAAAAATGATGAAGCTATCATCTTTGGAAAATTGATCGTAACAAAGCGTAAAGTTGCGTGGTACGGTGAAAAGACTTTTGAATATACGTATTCGAATAAGACGAAAAAAGCGTTACTTTTTACAAACAGCTTATTGCAAATAAAAGAACGGGTGGAAAAAGAAACCAGAGAAACGTACAATTCGTGTTTATTAAATTTATACCACTCGGGAGCAGAAGGAATGTCTTGGCACAGTGATGGCGAAAAAGATTTAAAAAATAATGGTGCAATTGCATCTTTGAGTTTTGGAGCAACACGCAAATTTGCATTCAAACACAAAGTAAGCAAAGAAAACGTATCAATTATCCTTGAGAACGGAAGTCTGCTGGTGATGAAAGGTGAAACTCAAAAACACTGGCTGCATCGATTACCGCCCTCGACAAAAGTTTTAAAACCTCGAATCAACTTGACTTTTCGAACAATTGTAAGTAAGGATGATGAATGATGATGAGTCAGATTAACCTTTTGCCTAAAAACATAATTAACCTTTTACAGTGTTATTTTTAATATATTTAATCTTATTTAAGAAGCAGCTGAAAATCATGATTTTCTAAATAATGTTGATGCTAAACTTCGTTAATTATATAATTATCTCTCCAATTTCCCCTCTTGCATCAGTATATTTAATAAAGTCGTTGTTCTAAATTGCAGTTTTCTTAGCGAATCGGAATTCCCGTTGATGAGTATGTAGTCATATTAGGGAAACATTCGATAAAAAGTCACAAATTCTTAACAAAAAATATTGAAGTTTAAAGTTTAAACAAAACTTAATTCCTTAATTTTGTATTCACAAAAAATTAATTTACACATAAAAAATATACTATGAGTTCATTTGACGTAGTCATCATTGGTTCTGGACCAGGCGGATATGTATCAGCTATTCGTTGTGCACAGTTAGGTTTTAAGACAGCCATAATCGAAAAATATTCAACTTTGGGAGGTACTTGCTTAAATGTTGGATGTATTCCTTCAAAAGCATTATTGGCTTCTTCTCATCATTATGCTGAAATTAAGCATTTTGAAGACCACGGAATCGAACTATCTGGTGAAGTAAAAGTGAACCTTGAAAAAATGATTGCTCGTAAACAAGCAGTTGTAGATCAAACTTCTGGTGGAGTAAAATTTTTAATGGATAAAAACAAAATTACCGTACTTGAAGGTATGGGATCTTTTGTTGATGCTACACATGTTGCAGTTGCAAAAGCAGATGGAACTTCAGAAACTATTGAAGCTAAAAATGTAATTATCGCAACAGGATCTAAACCATCTTCTTTACCATTTATTAAAATAGATAAAGAAAGAATTATTACTTCTACAGAAGCCTTAAAACTTCCTGAAGTGCCTAAGCACTTAATTATTATTGGTGGTGGGGTTATTGGTATAGAATTAGGTCAAGTTTACCTACGTTTAGGAGCACAAGTTTCTGTAGTAGAATATTTGGATAGAATTATTCCAGGAATGGACAGCTCATTGTCAAAAGAATTGACAAAAGTACTGAAAAAACAAGGAATGAAATTCTATGTTTCTCACAAAGTAAAATCGGTAGAGAGAGCAGGTGAAGCGGTAACGGTTCAAGCTGAGAACGCTAAAGGAGAAACAATTACATTAGAAGGTGATTATGCATTAGTTGCAGTTGGTCGTCGTCCTTATACAGATGGTTTAAATGCTGATAAAGCTGGAGTTAAAATATCTGAAAGAGGTCAAATCGAAGTAAATGATCATTTACAAACTTCTGCTTCTAATATTTATGCTATTGGTGATGTAGTTCGTGGAGCAATGTTGGCTCATAAAGCTGAAGAAGAAGGAACTATGGTTGCTGAAATCTTAGCGGGACAAAAACCACATATCGATTATAACTTAATCCCAGGTGTTGTCTATACATGGCCAGAAGTTGCTGCGGTTGGACAAACAGAAGAGCAACTAAAAGCTGCTGGAACAAAATATAAAGTGGGAAGCTTCCCTTTCAAAGCCTTAGGTCGTGCAAGAGCGAGCGGAGATTTAGATGGATTTGTAAAAATCTTAGCCGATGAAAAAACGGATGAGGTTTTAGGAGTTCATATGATTGGAGCTAGAACAGCAGATTTAATTGCTGAAGCAGTTGTGGCAATGGAATACAAAGCATCTGCTGAAGATATTTCTAGAATGTCACATGCACATCCAACTTTCGCAGAAGCAGTAAAAGAAGCAGCATTGGCTGCTACAGATAATAGAGCATTACACGTATAATTTTATAGTGCTAAAATTACTGAAACCGTCAAATTTTATTTGACGGTTTTTTTATGCTCAAAAATAATATTGTAAATCTCATTAATAATTCTGTAAGACAGTAACTTTATGTTTTGCATACTTTTATAAAAAAAATTATACATTATGAAAAAGAGACATATAGTTGGTGCACTAGCATTAGTTGGAGTAGGAGTTATTCTTAGTTCATGTTCTAGTAAAAAAACGATTCCAGAGAAAGCGAAAGCAGTTCAAGATTTTGATAAGAGTAAATACTTAGGTAAATGGTATGAAATTGCCAGACTTGATTTTAAATTTGAAGAAGGCTTAAATAATACTACCGCAGACTACTCTTTAATGAAAAGTGGTAAGATCAAGGTCGTAAACAAAGGGTACGATGTAGAGAAAGATAAATGGAAAAAAAGTACAGGTAAAGCCAAGTTTGTAGGCAATGAGAATGTTGCCATGCTTAAGGTTTCTTTCTTCGGACCATTTTATGCAGGATATAATGTGATTGCAATTGATGAAGATTATAAATATGCGCTAATTGCAGGAGATAGCCTAGATAACTTATGGATATTGTCACGTGAAAAATCAATTCCGTTAGAAATTACTTCAGAGTATATGAAAATTGCAGAGGAAATAGGTTATAATACAGCAGATTTAATTTGGGTACAACACACTAAATAATAGCTTATTTAAAAATCATAAAAAAACCGACTCTTTTAAAGTGTCGGTTTTTTTTTAGGTATGTTTTGGATTAAATATCATCCTTTTTTCGCACTTTTCTATAAACAACAAAGGCGGCACCAATAAGTAGTAACAGCCACCAAATTTTGATTAGAAATACAATCAGATCGAGTAAAACATACCAACCCGCTTTCATGGCATCAACTATTCGTATTCCAATATTCGGCTTATAATATTCGTAATCTTGTAAATTAGCAATCATTTCTTGTTTAATTGATTCATCTTGATACATCGCAATTGTTATCGTGCTAAAATCAATCTTATCTTGAATGGTTAGATTTCGATTTGCTAAACTATCTTTATTAGCTTCTTTGCTAACTAGATGGTCTTCTGCTGTGACAATATCACTTAACTTTTTCCCTTTGGTGGTTATCGCTTTTTTCAATCGATCCTCCGCTTTTGCATTTCTGCTCTGTGATTTTTGATTTGAATTCAACTGCAGAGTAACATCTTCAGCTGTAATAGTACGAAAATGTAAAAAGTTAATTTGTTTTGCAATCGCTTTAAGAACAGTGTCTAACTGTCTATTAGGAACCCGAATGGTAATATTATTTTCCACTACGTAATGAGTGGTCTCTAATGTACTGTCTTGACTTATTTTGGTTTTATAGCTACCTCTATAATTGCTTTGCAAGTTGGTATAGATTACAAATCCGTCAAATTTATTGGCTATATTTTCGATAGCATAAGTCGAATTTAATACATTTTTGACTTTGAACTTTAAATCTGCAGTTCTAATGAATTTTCTGTCGCTTCCAGGCTTATCGACCGCAGCAGAAGATGAAATAGCTTTGCCGTCTGACATCATAATTGCCATCTCCTCACTGTTTTCTTGTTTCTTGCAACCGACGAAAAGACTGAATATTACAGCGATTTGTAAACTATGTCTAAATGTTTTATTCATTGATTTTTAGTTTAATGGTTCAGATATATCTTGCTCAAAAATAATAGTGTAATTTAGTACTTTTTCTATAACTTTTAGTGTTTAGATAGTAATTTGTTAAACAAAGCCTTTTTGTATCGGTTCTTTTTGAGTAGCGCAATTATTTATTGTAATTTTGAGATTTAAACCAAAAATCAATTGAGATTAATAGTAAATAAGACCGTTGCAGACGTAAAATTGTTCAAGAAACAACTTTTGAACTGGTCGCAACAATTTCGTGAAATCACACTTTTAGACAGTAATGACTATCCCCAAGAATATGCTACTTATGACTGCGTACTTGCTGCTGATGCGTTCACTGCTATAAAAACGGATTTTCACAATGCCTTCGAAGATTTAAAACAATACCAGCAAACTACAGGAGATTGGCTTTTCGGTTATCTGACTTATGATTTAAAAAATGATAATGAAGATTTAAAGTCTAAAAATTTCGATGGATTAGAATTTCCTGATTTATTTTTCTATCAACCCAAAAGAATATTTTTTATAAAAGGGAATACTGTTGAAATAAGGTACTTGAATTTTTGCGATGATGAGTTAGAAAGTGATTTTGACGAAATTCAGAATACAACAATTTGGTCAGACATCGATAAAACAGTTTTACATATAGAACAAAGAATCTCGAAATCAGACTATCTGAACAAGGTTGGAACATTGATGCAAAACATTCAGAAAGGGAATATTTATGAAGCCAACTTTTGCATGGAATTTTATGCCAAAAAGGTTCAGATAAATCCATTAGAAACTTTTTCAAAATTAAACGAAATATCACAACCGCCTTTTTCTGTTTTTTTTAAGAATCATAAACAGTATTTGTTATGCGCCTCTCCAGAACGCTATTTAAAAAAAGTAGGGGAAGACATTATTTCGCAACCCATAAAAGGTACAGCCAAAAGATATTCAGATAAGATAGCAGATCAAAAATCTAAGTTTGAACTGGAAAACAACCCCAAGGAACGTGCTGAAAATATCATGATTACAGACTTGGTTCGGAATGATTTGTCACATACTGCACAGCGAGGTTCGGTACAAGTTAAGGCTTTATGCGAAATAAAAAGTTTTATGCAAGTGCATCAAATGATTTCAACTATTACTTCAAAGTTTGATAGCAAACATGCTGTAGTAGATTTGATTAGAAATAGTTTTCCTATGGGGAGTATGACTGGTGCGCCTAAGATTTCGGCTATGAAAATGATCGAAGAGTTAGAAGAAACCAAACGTGGTTTGTACAGTGGTGCTGTTGGATATTTTACTCCCAACGGAGATTTTGATTTTAATGTTGTGATACGAAGTATATTGTACAATCAAGAAAATAAATATGTTTCTTTTTCAGTAGGTAGCGCTATTACGTCATTGTCGGATCCTGAAAATGAATATGAAGAATGTCTACTTAAAGCAAAAGCGATGCGAGAAGTATTAGAGTAGATAAATCTTCATCGCTTATTTCTTATTTGTGACTAATAAATGATTGTAATTTTCGATAATAAATAATAAAATGTTAGAAAATTTTAAAAGACAACTCGCGGATAAATTCCCATTTCTAGAAAATAAAAAATTGCTGCTAGCTACAAGCGGTGGTCTTGATAGTATGGTCATGCTTGATTTGTTTCGAAAAGTAAATAGTGATATTGCAGTAGCACATTGTAATTTTCAGTTGCGAGCTTTGGAGAGTTTTGGAGATCAAAATTTTATTCAAGACTACGCTAGTAAATTTGATGTTCCAATATTTGTAACCCAATTTGATACTACGGCCTTTGCTAGAGATTACAAGCTTTCGACACAAGTGGCTGCTAGAGAATTGCGATACAATTGGTTTTATGAATTACTAGAGATAGAAGAATATGATTATATTTTAACTGCTCATCATGCAGATGATAATTTAGAGACGTTTTTAATAAATTTAAGCCGAGGAACAGGATTAGATGGTCTTACGGGTATACCTGAGCAAAATGGTGCAATTGTGCGCCCTCTACTGGCGTTTAGCCGTGAAGATATTTTAAACTACGCTCAATCAAACGGAATCGAGTGGAGGGAAGACAGTAGTAATGCATGTGATAAGTATCTACGAAATAAAATACGTCACGACTTGGTTCCGATATTGAAAGAACTAAACCCACAATTTATGGCGATTTTTCAGAAAACACAATCGCATTTGCAAGATGCTTCTGCGATGGTAGAAGATGCATCAACTATGGTGTACCAACAAGTAGTAAGTCAGGAGGAAGAGGTGTATTATATTGATCTAGTACAATTATTAAAATTACCCAATTATAAGTCCTATTTATACCATTGGTTAAAGGATTTTGGATTTAATTCTTGGGATGATATTTATGACCTGGTAGATAGTTTGTCAGGAAAGCAAATTTTATCGTCTGATTTTAGATTGTTGAAAGATAGAGAGCGTTTGATTTTAACTCCCATTGACACTACTGACAAGGAAGTAGAATATGTTATAGAGCAAGGAGTGGCAGGTCTTAAGATTCCCTTAAAAATGAATATTGCCAAGGTCAAGGAGATTTTTGATCCTTCGAATAAAAGTATATTTGTTGATGAAGATCGATTAGAATTTCCATTATTATTAAAGAAGTGGAATGAAGGCGCCGTTTTTCAACCCTTAGGTATGGAAGGTAAGACTAAAAAATTAAGTAAGTTTTTTAAAGATGAAAAAATGTCATTAATAGATAAAGAAAACACTTGGATATTATGGTCCGGAGATTCCATTGTTTGGATTGTAGGGAAAAGAGCAGACGAACGTTTTAAAGTTAAAGAATACACAGAAAACATATTAAATATTCAATTGGTACCATGAAAAGAATATACTTTTTATTAATCACTATGTTGGCTTTTGTCAACACAAATGCGCAAATTTTAGATCCAGCCATATGGACAACATCTATAGAGAAAAAAAATGATAACAGTTATGTTTTAAAATTTAAGGCAGTTATTGAGAAGGATTGGCACATGTATTCCCAATTCACACCAGATGGTGGTCCGCTAGCTCTTGAAGTTGAATTTAAAGATCAGAAAGGAAATTATACTCTAATAGGTAAAGCCAAAGAGAGTAAAACTAAGACAGTTTTCAACGATATCTTTGAAGTTAATGAAACATTTTTTGAAGGTAAAGCTGAAATCGAGCAAGAAATCAAACTGGTAAATTCAACTCTAAGCAGAATTGAAGTTATTTTAAACTATCAAGTTTGTAAAGAAGTGTGTATAAATCAAGAGAAAAAATTTAGTTTCTCTATTCCGATTTCAGAAAAGGAAGTAGTTGTTCCGGTAGAAGTAAAAACATTGGGTGATTCTACAACAGCAGAATCTTTAGAGCCAAGTTTAGGAGAAGCTAATGTGATGGATGTAAGTGTTCAAGATTCAGTGACCGAAAGCATAGCTGTAAATAATTCGCATGATAAAAAAGGTCTTTTTTCTATATTTATTATTGCTTTCTTATCGGGGTTTGCGGCTATTTTAACGCCATGTGTGTTTCCACTAATTCCTATGACAGTTAGTTTCTTTACGAAACAAAGTAAATCAAGAGCAGCAGGAATTAGAAATGCTATTTTTTACGGAATTTCAATTATTGTTATTTATGTTGTTTTAGGACTTGTAGTTACGACAATATTCGGTGCTGGAGCATTAAACGCGTTATCAACAAACGTATGGTTTAATTTAATCTTCTTTGCATTGCTAGTGTTTTTTGCTGTTTCTTTTTTAGGAGCATTCGAAATTGTGCTACCGAATTCATGGGCCAACAAGGTAGATTCACAAGCAGACCGTGGTGGTCTTATTGGGATTTTATTTATGGCTCTTGCACTGGCAATTGTTTCTTTCTCTTGTACAGGTCCCATTGTGGGTACCTTGCTAGTTGAGGCAGCATCTAAAGGTGGAATTGCGCCAATAGTAGGCATGTTTGGTTTCTCACTAGCACTTGCTTTACCATTTATGTTCTTCGCTTTATTTCCTGGGTTTTTACAATCCTTACCCAAATCAGGCGGCTGGTTGAATACGGTAAAAGTGGTTTTAGGATTTTTAGAATTAGCTTTAGCTTTTAAATTTTTATCGAATGCCGATTTAGTTTTACAATTGCATTTATTAGAGAGAGAGGTATTCTTAGCAATTTGGATAGCAATATTTGGGGTATTGGCATTTTATCTTTTCGGAAAGATAACAATGCCGCATGACAGCCCCTTGACGTATATTTCTGTCGGTAGAGTGGTTCTAGGTATTATCGTGTTGACATTTACAATTTATATGATTCCAGGTTTGTGGGGTGCTCCATTGAAATTGATCAGTGCTTTCCCTCCACCAGTCGAATATAGTGAGAGTCCACATGGAGTAGGAGGTTCAAATAAGTTAGACACAACTGAATTACCTGAGGGTGCAAAGAGAGGAGTCCATGGATTGACGATTTTTGAAGATTATGAGAAAGGATTAGTTTATGCTAAGGCGGTTAATAAACCTATTCTGTTGGACTTTACGGGCTATGCATGCGTTAACTGTCGTAAAATGGAAAACAATGTTTGGTCTGAGGACGCAATATTAGCGATTTTAAAAAATGATTTGGTTTTAATTTCACTCTATGTAGATGATAAACGTGCATTGCCTAAAAATGAACAAACTATTTCTAAAACTACAGGAAATGAAATAGAAACTGTTGGTGACAAATGGACCGATTTTATGATTTCACGTTATAAGACAAATACACAGCCTCTTTATGTTTTAACAAACTTAGAAGGTGAAATTTTAAATACAGTGCAGCCCACGATTAGCTATGTAGATGCAGCCAGTTATCACAAGTGGTTGACTATTGGTATTGCAAATTTTAAATAATCTTGTTTCACATCATATAAAAAGGCTTCGTTTTAAAATTTTAAAACGAAGCCTTTTTATATGAGCAAGTTCTTGATTGCATTGGTATATTTAAAAGAAATAGTGATAGGAAATTGTCAAATTTAGATATAGTGTTAAACTGCCTTTGCATCAAATTTAATCTTTGAAAAGATAATCTTCAGCAATGCGTTAATTTCAAAAGGTTTGGTAACAAAGTCATTCATGCCTGCATCTTGACAGGAGATGAGTTCTTTTTCGCCCACATTAGCTGTAAGTGCTATAATTGGAATGGTTCTTTTCTGTTTATCTTCCAATTCTCTAACATGTTTAGTTGCGGTAATACCATCCATTACAGGCATGATCACATCCATTAATACAATATCAAATTGCTGTTCTATTATTAAATTGAGAGCTTCTAAGCCATTGTATGCAACAGTAATAGTACAATTTTTTAATTTGTTGGTCAACTGCTTTTGTAACACCAGGATGTTAATTTTGTTATCATCAACTAGTAATATATTTATACGTATCTCATCTAGATTAAGACTATGACTGTCTAAATTATCTGCATTGTTCTTCACCACTGGCAACGGAATAGAAATATGAAAAGTTGTTCCTTGATTTAATATTGATGTGTAAGCAATCTTTCCGTTCATAAGGTCAATTAGACCTTTTGATATTGTTAACCCCAATCCGACACTGTTTTTAGAAGTGTTGGATGTTGCATACTTTTGAAAAAGCTTTTCGCCTAACACCTTATCAATTCCTTTACCAGTATCAGAAACATTGATCTCAAGTAAATATACGCTCTTACTTTTGGTAGCGTATGTACCGCTCACATGCATTTTTACCGACCCAACGGTGGTATATTCTATAGCATTATTTAGCAAGTTGAGAACGATTTGATTAATTCTATTTTTATCGCCATAGACATGACTCGGTAACTGCTTTGAGATATCGATTTCAAATTTTAATCCTTTCTCTAATGCTACTCTTTCATTCATTTTGAATAGTGAATTTAAAGAATTAGTCAGATTAAATTCGGAGTACTGCAGTGAAAATGCACCATCATTCAATTTTGTAAAATCTAAAATATTGTTTACCAATGCTAGTAAATGATTGGCAGAGTAATCCATTAATTCAAATAGATTCTGCTTTTCATCACTTTCTACATTGTTCTTTAAAATATCGGATATTCCTTTAATGGCGTTTAAAGGTGTTCTAATCTCGTGACTCATAATAGCAAAAAAGGACTCCTTATTTACTTGTAATTTTTTAAGTTCGATTCGAGATTCTTCTAGCTCTATATTTTTACTTTTCAAATCATTAATAATATAAGAGACTCCCCTCGTTCTAGCTGTTAATAAGACGATTAGGAACAATGATATCATGAAAAATATAAAGTAAAACAAACGATCATTGACACTACTTTCAAAATGTATTTCGTTACCATAGTCAAATCCAAAGAAGTCATAATAAATGGTGGTGACAATGATTGCAATTATTATAAACAAATAATAATATAATAATTTGGTATGTCGAATCATCGTAAGTAGTACGATTGGTGTCAAATAATTAAGCACTACAAAATTAAGAGACTTACCGTATAGCACATAAGAAAAGGTATAGTAGGTTGTCATAATTACAACTGCCATTATTGATTTTATAGCTAGGTTAAATCGCTTTGAAAAGGAGAAGTATATAAACAAAGAAATTATGGGAATAGTTCCCCAAGCGGCATAGGTAAGATCTAGGTAGAAGAGGTAAATTAAAACTGTTGTATACTGCAGTGTAAATACACCAAAGCTAAGATTGTCAATTTTATTAAATTTATAAATACTCTTGAAGTTATTAAGTGGGGTACTTTTATCCATGAAATTTATTTGTAATATTTAGTAGGTTGCTCTATAAATAGTAGGTTTAGATATAGAATAAAAATAATATGACAGTGAAAAATGTAAGTTTTTAAAGTTATAATTTATTTTGATATATAAATCGTCTGCAATATACAACTTGATATTGAAGATCGAATGATTGGACATTTTATTTAAGTGATTTCTTATGTTAATTATAGAGTTTTTATTGATTACTAAATAGTTCATGCACAATAACAACTAAATTGTGCTTGAACTATGCATTGATTTTACCTTATTTTTTTCGAATAAATTAATAAGGAAGTACTCTTTTATTTTTTACTTCTTCAAGTAATTCCGCCATTGCTAAATAAATAGCACTCGAACCACAAATGATTCCTAATCCTCCAGCAATTACATTTACTGTGTCGTTTCCTGTAGCTTTAGAGATTGTTAATAGAAGAAATAAAAGTGTAAGACTCAAAAATACAAATTGTTGTACTTTGCTACCTCCCCAAGTACCCCACCACATAAATCCAGTAAAAATCCCCCAGATTCCCAAATAACATGCGAAAAAGGATGCGGGAGTTTCTTCTGCAGCTTTAACTCCTAATGCTGGAAGCAGCAAAATGCCGACCAATGAAAGCCAAAAAAATCCATATGAAATGAATGCCGTGCCGGCGAAAGTTTTTTCTCTTTTGAAGGCCAAAATACCAGCAATAATTTGTGCAATTCCGCCATAAAATATTCCCATTGATAAAATAACGGCGCTTATGGGGAATAAACCCAGATTATGAATGTTGAGTAAAATTGTGGTCATCCCAAACCCCATTAATCCTAATGGTGCCGGATTGGCTAATTTGTGTTCCATTTCTATTTTTTTTTGGTTAGTTATTTTCAAAAATAGAATTTTTTTTACAAAAAGCTAAGAAATTAACATTAATATGAGCACAGCTCTAACTTTTTTGATTAATCTCTTTCTATATGTGCTGCAGTCCATTACGAATGGTTATTGCATTAATTTCTATGATACTGCATAAGTTTAGTAAAATAAGCAGTATTCATTTAAATCAGTGAAACGTTGTCCTGCTTTAATGTAATTCTAGTTTTTGGTAAACTATCTGGATAATTGATTTGAATGTATTCAATCATTTTTTCACGAATATACACTCTAAGATCCCAAGCTGTAGGAGAATTTTTTGCACTAACTAAAATTCTTATCTCTACAGAAGTTTCTTTTGAATCTGTGACTTGTAGGACATTTACTTTTTTGTCCCATAGTTCAGTAGTGAGCAGCAATCGGGTAAGCTCAATTCGCAACTCTTCAAACGAGATGGTATAGTCTGTATATAGAAAGATTGTGCCAATGATGTCAGCACTGTTACGGGTCCAATTTTGAAAAGGTTTTTCTAAGAAATAAGTTGAAGGAAGTACCAAGCGTCTTTTGTCCCAAATTCTAATTACAACATAAGTCAGATTTATTTCCTCTATCCAACCCCATTCATTTTCAACAAGCACAGCATCATCAATTCGGAAAGGCTGTGTAATGGCAATTTGTATTCCAGCTAACAAAGCGCCAACTACCTTTTGGGCAGATAGACCAATTATAATACCAGCTACTCCTGCCGAAGCAAAAATACCGATCCCAATTTGTCTTATATTATCAAAGGAAAGCAGGATGAGACCTGTTGTAATAAGAATGATTACAAAAATTACTACCTTCTCTAATATGTTGATTTGAGTATGTAATTTTCTTGAAATTAGATTGTCTTCGGCGGTTATATCGTACCGTTTTAAAATGTTTGTTTTCAATCTACGGAGCAAGATTATAATTAACCATGAGAAACTAGCTATTATCAAGTTGTGCTTCTGCCCAATTAGAAATGACAAATCAATCCCCGTTATATCGGCAATCCAAACAATTACAGGTTCGATTACTATAAAGAAAATTATAAGAAAGATGCTTAGGAAAAGTTGGCAATATTTTTTCATGATGCGAAATAGAATTGTTTAATGTCATAATTGAGAGACAATATTAATTGCAATAATAATTTAAAATAATTAGTAGTCTGCTTCTTTTCGAAAATACAAATAAAAAAGGAAACACTAAAAAAACTGGCAGAATCCAACAACTTTTTCGATTTAAAAAGAGAGTTTAATTGCTGTTTTAAAGAATTGAAATCTGATATTTTTTGCTTTATTATTAAAATCTATCATTCTATATCTTAAATTTTTAAATTCTACTGGCATAGATTATTGATTCTGTAGAAATGCAATTTTTGTATAATATGATTAAATAGTCGTTACAAAACGTATCCTGAGTAGGAGAGTAGCGATATGAAGTAGCTTTACTTTATTTAATATCAATTTGTAGTTGATAATTCAATAATTTGAAGTTTAAAAATCAAATTTTTTAATCAAATAGCTTAGTTAAAGTGCCGCTTATTTCATTTGTTTCATACAGTATGATAGCGTTTTTTAATGCGATTATTACGGCTTTAGTTTTAACTTAATTTTACGCTTTATTGTGGCTTTTTTGTTTAATTTGCGGTATATATTAAATTGAAAGATGAGAATTGCAATTGTTTGTTACCCAACCTTTGGAGGTAGTGGTGTTGTCGCTACAGAATTAGGATTAGAGTTAGGTCGAATGGGCCATGAAGTACACTTTATCACGTATAGTCAACCGGTACGTTTAGCGTTATTAAGTCCAAATGTACACTATCACGAAGTTAATGTTCCCGAATATCCATTATTTCATTACCAGCCATATGAGTTAGCTTTGTCAAGTAAACTAGTAGATATGGTGAAATTATATAATATCGAAATCTTACATGTACATTATGCTATCCCCCACGCCTATGCGGGTTATATGGCGCGACAAATGTTGAAAGATGAAGGAATTCATATTCCAATGGTAACTACTTTGCATGGTACTGATATTACCTTGGTGGGGAATCACCCTTATTACAAGCCTGCTGTAAGTTTCAGTATTAACAAATCTGATGTTGTAACCTCGGTTTCTCAGAGTTTGAAAGAGGATACTTATCGTCTACTAAATATCAAAAGAGATATTCATGTTATTCCAAATTTTATCGAATTAGACAAAAACACTTTAGACCCACACATACCATGCAGGCGTTCTGTAATGGCAGATAAAGGTGAAAAAATTATTACCCACATTAGTAATTTTAGAAAAGTCAAAAGGATTCCAGATATTATTCGAATTTTCGATAAAATACAACAAAAAATCCCAGCCAAATTAATGATGGTAGGAGATGGCCCAGAGAAGGAGAAAGCGGAATTATTATGTCAAGAATTGGGCATATTAGACAAAGTAATTTTCTTTGGTAACAGTAATGAGATTGATAAAATATTAAGTTATTCTGACTTGTTCCTACTACCATCCGAGACAGAAAGTTTTGGTCTTGCTGCTCTTGAGGCTATGGCTTGGGGAGTTCCTGTAATTTCTAGTAATTCAGGAGGTTTGCCGGAGGTAAATTTTGCTGGAGTTTCTGGTTATTTAAGTGATGTTGGTGAAATAGACGAGATGGCAGAAAATGCATTGAAAGTCTTGAGTGATGACGATACTCTATGTGAATTTAAGAAAAACGCATTAGAGGTCGCAAAGAAATTTGATATCAAAAATATTTTGCCACTTTACGTGAATTTGTATGAGGAGGCTTTACAAAAGTATTCTAAAAAATACTCTAAAAATAAAAAACAGAAATCAAAATCAAAGTAAGAAACGGCAAATGAAAAAATTGAGTAGTAGTTTGTTATTCTGTATTTTGATAGCGTCCTGCGGACCCAAAATCACTGATAAAGTTGCAGAACAACCTTTATTTGAGGTATTAACTCAGCAATCGACCGGAGGTGCAAATATAAAATTCTCTGAAATTTTAAGCGAACCTAATGAAATAAAAATGCTGCAGAATGATCCCGTTTTAAAGAAAAAGATTAGTGAGCATGATGTTCAAAATTCTAATTTCTTAATTTTGAACATGGGAGAGCAAATTAGTGGTGGTTACAAAATAGGAATATCGTCAGTTGAAGAAAAAAAAGATTCTATTATTGTTACTGTCAAAGAACAATTTCCTGAGCCTGACGAAATGGTTACACAGGCAATTACTTATCCGTATTGTGTGTTAAAAATAAATTCTAAAAAGCCAATAGCTATAAAATAAAAAAATGCCACTCAAGTTTTGTTGAGTGGCATTTTTATTAAAATCAATCCAGTTTTTAGAATTGGTATCTTAAAGATAACGCAACATCAGAACCGTAGTTGTTTTTGTAGTATCCTGATCCACCAAATTCTGGTCTAAAATCAAGTGAAATTAACAAAGGAATTGGAAAGTTGTATTCGATTCCAACATCTCCTGCAGCATATACAAAAGTGTTGTTGTCATCTTTGTAGCTATACGTTCCAGCACCTGCACCAACACCAGCATACCAGTTAAATCCTTGGTCTATATTCCAAACCCATTGGTAAATACCTGTTAATTTAAATGCATCGTAATCATTACTATCTCTCCAACCTAAATCTAATTCTAATCTATTGTTTGATGACAAACCTCTTTGGTATGAAACTTCACCACCAAAACCATCATTATCTCCAAATCGTAGACCTAAGGCATTTTTTGAGATGTCTTGAGCTTGAGCGCTAAATAGTAATCCCATTAGCATAACAGCAGATAAAATAAGCTTTTTCATAATTTATATAATTTATTTTTTTGACAAATCTACTTCAAATAAAGTTGCTAAATTTTATATAATAATTATATTAAATTATATAATTCACAGTTTGCTATAAATAGTTAATATTTAACTTGTTATAAATCAGTGATTTATTTAGAAAAAAGAATTGAAGCGATTAGCTTATGATTTAGAGCTTCTTCGCCGTCAGTTTCATCAATAATACCATTGTAATAGGATTTATCATATCGCATTAACTTCCATTTTTTCTTGTGATACTCCAAGGCTGTTAAATTTTCTACCCAATCTCCAGAATTTAAATAAAGAGTACTTCCGTTTTTATTGATTTTTTCAATCATTTTTGGTTCATGTATATGTCCACAGATTACGTAGTCATACTTACTCTCAATTGCTAATTCTGCGGCTGTTTCTTCAAAGTCAGAAATATGTTTGACTGCTTTTTTAACACTCGCTTTTATTTTTTTCGAAAAAGAATAAGGTTCTTTCCCGATCTTATTAAGACACCAATTCACAAATCGATTACTTAGAATTAAATAATCATAACCTAGACCGCCAAGTTTTGCGATCCATTTAGCATGATTTACAGAGGCGTCAAACACATCGCCATGAAAAATCCATGCTTTTTTATCATCAAGTTCCAGCACTAATTTATCGACTAGGGAAAAATTGCCCATATCCATGTCACTAAATTTGCGTAACATCTCATCATGATTCCCGGTGATGTAGTATACTTTTGTTCCTTTCGAAGCTAGACCTATTATTTTTTGAATAACTTTTAAATGCGATTTTGGGAAGTATGATTTTCTAAACTGCCAGATATCTATAATATCACCATTCAGTACTAGTGTATCAGGACTTATTGAGTTTAAATATTTAAATAATTCTTTTGCATGACTGCCGTAGGTACCAAGATGGGTATCTGAAATAACGACCAACTCCACTTTTCTTTTTTTCAATGTATTCTAATTTGGATTTTTACAAATTAAAAGCATTGACTGATTACATTTTGAAACTTAAAGTTAAGTTATAGCCGTCTACATTAATTCAAAGTAAAATTTTACTGCATGATTTCAAATTGATTGGATGTTTTTGTGAAATAAAGGTAATCTGCTGTTAAAATGTCTTATTTTTTGAATTAGATTGAATGTATAATCCGTATAAAATAGTATTTTTGTTCAAAACTAATTATAATGGCAGGAAATAGCTTCGGCACACTATTTAGATTAACAACATTTGGAGAATCACACGGAGAAGCCTTAGGCGGAATTATAGATGGATGTCCATCAGGAATAACTTTAGATTTAGCAGCGATTCAGCTTGAAATGTCTAGGAGAAAGCCAGGACAATCAGCTATTGTAACGCAACGAAAAGAACCAGACGATGTACAATTTTTGTCGGGTATATTCGAAGGAAAAACTACAGGAACTCCTATTGGTTTTATCATTCCAAACACCAATCAAAAGTCTGATGATTATTCTCATATAAAAGACAACTATCGACCAAGTCATGCTGATTACGTATATGATCAAAAGTATGGTGCTAGAGACTACCGTGGTGGCGGAAGAAGTTCTGCCAGAGAAACTGCAAGTAGAGTAGTAGGTGGTGCAATTGCAAAACAAATGTTACCAGAGATTAAAATTAATGCCTACGTATCTTCTGTTGGTCCGATTTATTTAGAGAAGCCGTACCAAGATTTAGATTTTTCTAAGATCGAAAGTAATCCTGTACGTTGTCCTGATGAAGCTTTGGCTGCAGAAATGGAAGAATATATACGTGAAATACGTAAAGAAGGAGATACTGTTGGAGGAACGGTAACTTGTGTGCTTCAAAATGTACCGATTGGTTTAGGTGAACCTGTGTTTGATAAATTACATGCTGAATTGGGAAAAGCAATGCTTTCTATTAACGCTGTAAAAGGTTTTGAATTTGGAAGTGGTTTTTGTGGTTCGAAGATGAAAGGTAGCGAGCACAATGATTTATACAATCCAGACGGAACAACAAAAACAAATCTTTCTGGTGGTATACAAGGAGGAATAAGCAACGGAATGGATATTTATTTCAGAGTTGCATTTAAACCTGTTGCTACCATTATGAAGAAGCAAGAGTCTCTAGATAACAAGGGTAATATTACTGAAATGACCGGAAAAGGTCGTCATGATCCATGCGTAGTTCCTAGAGCGGTACCTATTGTTGAAGCTATGGCAGCACTTGTTTTAGCAGATTTTCATTTGATAAACAAAACATATAATAAGTAATAATTAAGTACTTATTCGAAAAAGATTGATCTCGTTTTTAGATCAAATTTAAATTTATAAGAAGGGGAAGCAATAATAAAGTTATTATGCTCCCCTTTTTTTGTATCTTTTAACCAAAATTAAAATTATTACCAGAATGACAAGAAAACTAGAACTGCATTGGAAGATACTAATAGGAATGATTACTGGCTTACTATTTGGCTTGATAATGAAAAATTTGGAGCTAAATGGATTAGTAGTAGATTGGATTAAACCGTTTGGTACCATCTTTATCAATCTACTTAAAATGATAGCTGTACCACTGATTGTAGTTTCATTAATTGTTGGTCTAGCCGACTTAAAAGATATTTCAAAGCTCTCAAAACTAGGAGGTCGTACAGTTTTAATTTATTTAGGAACAACAATTTTTGCAGTAAGTTTAGGTTTGGTTTTGGCAAATATTGTAAAACCAGGAAGGTTTATAAATGGAGCTTCGAGACAAAGTTTATTGGAAAGCTTTTCTGGTGATGCATCACAAAAAATTGAGCTCGCCGAAAGAGCAAAAATGAGTGGACCGCTACAACCAATGATTGATATTGTTCCCGATAATTTCTTTCAAGCACTTTCAGACAACGGAAGCATGTTGCAAGTTATCTTTTTTGTAATCCTTTTAGGTATAGGACTTATATTAATTGAAGAAGAGAAAGCAAAACCAGTTGTAGATTTTTTTAAAGGGCTTAACGAAGTCATCATGAAAATTATAGATATTATCATGCTGTTCTCTCCTTACGGTGTATTTTCTTTAATGGCTGCTTTAATGGTCGAAATACCTGATTTTACAACTTTGGCGGCATTAGGAATTTATGGTCTTACAGTCCTCTTCGGATTGCTTATCATGATTTTTGTTCTTTATCCAACTTTATTAATGGTATTTGCAAAAGTGAATCCGATACGTTTTTTTAAAGCAATCGCGCCGGCTCAATTATTAGCGTTTTCTACTAGTTCTAGCGCTGCGACATTACCAGTAACTATGGAGTGCGTTACAGAACATGTGGGCGTAGACGAAGAAGTCTCTAGTTTTATACTCCCTTTGGGCGCTACCGTAAATATGGATGGTACTAGTATGTACCAAGCAGTTGCCGCTATATTTATTGCACAAGCAATGCTGCCACAAGCTCTAGACTTACAAACGCAATTAATGATTGTAGTTACGGCTACATTGGCATCAATAGGGTCAGCTGCAGTACCTAGTGCAGGTATGGTAATGTTGGTAATAGTCTTAGGTCAGGCAGGAATTCCAGAGGCAGGATTGGCGCTTATTTTTGCAATTGATAGGCCCTTGGATATGTGTAGAACAGTAGTAAATGTAACTAGTGATGCTACAGTAGCAACAATTGTTGCAAAATCTGTCGGTAAATTAAATCAGTTTCCACAAGATAAAAAACTGTAGAGCAATTCAAAGTACTGATTACGATGTATATTTGACTAATTTTAAAAACTCATGTTAAAAATTTATATTGCAATTAATATCCTCATTTCATTCTTTAATCCTGATGTAAATGACGACACTATAAATAAAATACCACCAAAAAAAGAAATAGTAAAGTTGACTAAGGAAGCAATTGATTTGCTTCATGAGTCTAATTTTGAAAAATCGTTTGCCGCTTCTCGCTTAGCACTAAATTACTCTATAGCTAGTAAAAATGATAATTTAGCTGCAAAATCGTATAATATTATCGGTGCCAATTATGAAAAAATGTCTGAGTATGATCTTGCTATACTTAACTACAATAAAGGAATAGTTTATGCTGAAAAGGCAAAAAATGATACAATCAAGAATTATATTTATAATAACTTAGGCAACATATACTGGTTTAATAAGAAAGATACTGAGAAAGGTATTTCATTTTTAAAAGATGCTTTACATTTTGTTGAGACCAATAAAGATTCTACAAAAATTGTTTTGATAAAGCTCAATATCACTTGGGCTTATTTTGCAGTAGGTTCTTATAGTCAAGGTATAGACCATTTAAAATTCTTAAATAAGTACAACAATAAATTTGGTGGAGACTCTAATGCTGTCATTATAAATATGCTTAACGGTATGTATGCGGGGTCATTGGGCAAGAAGTCCGAATCGAAAGCTTTTTTTGAAAAAGGGATAGAGATAGGTAAGCGAACAGATAATATAGAAGATTTATCATATTTGTATCAGCAATATTCCAAATACTTATACAGTAAGAACGATTATAAAAATGCATATCAATATTTAGTTTTATACAGTACACTTACAAAGCAGTTAGAAGATTCAGAAAATCTAAAAAGAGCCAAAAGTGTTGGGATTAATTTTGAAGTTGACGAATACAAGAGAAAAATAGACTCAATTACTGCCTTGAATTTTTTGCAACTAGAAAGCTTAAAAAAGTCTAAAATAATTGTTCTGCTATTTGTTATCGTACTTGTGATTTTATTGTTGCAAATGTTCACGCTCTACAAGAACTTTCTTTTTAAGAAAAAGAGCAATCAAGATCTAATGGAAAGTAATGCTGAATTGGTTGAAGCCAAAGAAATGGCGGACGAATCTTCACGCTTAAAAACACAGTTCGTTTCTACGATTACACACGAATTGAGAACTCCATTATATGGTATAGTTGGTATCACCAATATGTTACTGGATGAGCATAAAGAATTAGAGAACAGCACGCATCTCAATTCATTAAAATTTTCAGCTAGGTATTTACTGTCTCTGATAAATGACGTATTACAAATAAATAAATTTGAGGAGAACAAAATTGTATTGGAAGATTCAATATTTAATATTGCTGATGAAATCGATCTAATAATAAATTCACTATTATTTATTGCCAAAAATAACAATAACAAAGTGACTACAGAATTAGACCCTGAAATTCCTGAACTACTTCTTGGTGACAAACTAAGGTTTTCTCAAATATTGATAAACTTGCTAAGTAACGCTTTAAAGTTCACGCGGAATGGTACTGTGGTGATAAGCGCTAAAATGGTTAGAATTGAAGGGCAGACCTATTTCATTGAATTTCAAATAAAAGATAATGGGATCGGTATTGCGCAAGAGGATCAGATTAAAATATTTGATAAGTTTACGCAAGTAGGTAGAAAAAACTTAGACTATCAAGGAACTGGTTTAGGACTTTCTATAGTTAAAAAATTATTAGAATTGTTTGATAGTACAATTGTAATTGAAAGTGAACTTGGTGTGGGTACTACTTTTGCTTTTACAATAGGTTTCGATTATGATAAAGAAAAGATAGAAAACATTATTAATGATGCAGAATTTGATTCATCTAAAGGTAATGCGTTGTCAGTCTTAGTGGTAGATGATAATGCAATAAACCGCATGGTTACCAAGAAGATTATTGAAAAACTAAACTATAAATGTGTAGTATTAGAATCAGGTAAAGAAGCTATTGAACTTCTCACAACAGATAAATTTGATGTGATTTTAATGGACATCAATATGCCAGAAATGAACGGATTCGAGACTACTAAGATTATTAGGAGTATGGGAATAATGACTCCAATAATTGCCCTGACCGCTTTTAGCAAAGATGAAGTCGTAGAAGAATCAAAGCTGGTAGGTATGAATGATATCATTGTAAAACCATTTGAATCGCCTGAACTTTATAAGATGATCAATATAATTATTGCCAACGAATAATTTTATAACATTCGATTAAGAGCAAAAAAAAACATCTCGACCAATATTTAGGTAGAGATGTTTATTTTTATTAATACCAACGTTTCTTATTTTGTTTCGAAGCTGTTGATTTTCTAGATTTATGCCCTTCTTTTCCTCGATTGGAATTTTTAGGTTTTGTAGATCCTCCAGGTGCCGTTTCAGGATTTCCAGAATGCCATGGGTAGGGGTGATCACTTACCGTTTTTACATCAACTTTAATTAGTTTTTGAATGTCTTTCCAGTAGCCATGTTCATCCTTACTACAGAAAGAAATAGCGATACCTCCATTTCCTGCTCTACCAGTACGACCTATTCGGTGCACATAAGTTTCTGGAATATTAGGTAAGTCAAAGTTTATTACGACTGGTAATTGGTCAATGTCAATACCACGTGCTGCGATATCTGTAGCGACAAGCACACCAACTTCTTTGTTTTTAAATGCCTCTAATACTCTTTGTCTTGCATTTTGAGATTTATCACCGTGAATTGCTTCGGCTGGAATATTATTTTTGCGCAATGCTTTTACAACATTATCAGCACCGTGCTTTGTTCTAGAGAAAACCAATACATCAGTAAGATTTTCATTTTTTATCAATTGGTATAAAAGATTTCTCTTTTCACCCTTTTCAACAAAATAAACACGTTGTTCGACATTTTCAGCTGTAGAGGAAACTGGTGATACAGTTACTGTTTCTGGATTTGTCAAAAACATTTCAGCCAGTTCTCTAATGGCCATTGGCATTGTAGCAGAGAAAAATAATGTTTGACGATTGTTTGGTGTTAATTTGACAATCTTCTTGACATCGTTTACAAATCCCATATCAAGCATTTGATCTGCTTCATCTAATACTAATGTGTGTAAATGATCCAGATCAATAAAACCTTGTTTGTGCAAATCCAGTAATCTTCCTGGAGTTGCGATAAGAATATCAATACCATTTTTTAAAGCATCTACTTGTGGATTTTGAGATACACCTCCAAAAATAGTTAATTGCGTTAGGTTGGTATATTTTGCATAAGTGTCAAAACTTTGTCCAATTTGAACTGCTAACTCCCTAGTAGGAGTCACGACAAGAGCTCTTATTTGTTTTGCTTTTTTACTAGATCCTACTATACGGTGTAATTGATGTATAATAGGTATGGCAAAAGCAGCTGTTTTTCCTGTACCTGTTTGTGCACAACCAATTAAATCATTTCCAGCTAATACAAGCGGAATTGATTTTTCTTGAATAGGAGTAGGGTTAAGGTAGCCTAGTTCATATACGGCTTTTTGAATACTTTTTGAAAGTGATAATTCTTCGAATAACATATTTTTGATATTAAATATCTCGTAATAGTTAAGGAGATACTGCCACAAAGATAGTATTATTTATCCAATCACTATAAGTAGGCAATTTTACTGATGCGCTTTTACAAAGTCAGTAACTAAGTAGCCGATTAAGTTTCCAATTAAATGGTTGTTTTTTTCTTCTCCCAAATCGGGCGCTCCTTCACATATATGTAAATATGCTGCATTTTTATGTTTACCAAAAAAGGTGACAAATTGACGAACTTCCTCTATTGAGAACCCACTTAATGTCATTGCACTACTCGGAATGTTAGGAATAGCATCGAGATCAATTTCGATTCCATAATAATCACTCTTGATAAATTCATGCGCGCTTACAATTTCTTGATGAAATTGTTTTTCGTTTCTAATTTTTATACTGTCATATGTGCTATAGCGTACTCTTTCATCTGTTTTTTTAATAATATCCAAAACACTCTTAGACGTATAGTTTTCATGGAGTCCGAAAACAAAATATTTTTTCAAAAATCCTTCTTCATACGCATATGAAAAGCCATTTCCACTGTGACGTCCTTCAAGAATTCTAAAATCAGAATGTGCATCAAAATTGATTGCATTTATAGGTTTACCTTTTGCTAATGCTGCACCTTTTATATTTCCGTATGAATTGTTGTGTCCGCCACCTATAACAATAGGTACTTTTCCTGCTTTGATTATATTAAAGATAATGTGAGATACTTCTTTGTCAATCTTCTCCACTAGCTTGCTTAACTGCAAACGCTCAGCCATTATTTTATAGTCCAAATTCTTGGCTTCAAGCATTTCCTCGCGCACATCGACTTCGCCCAAGATAATAAATTGGCTTCCTTTACAAAATCGGTTGTGCTGAATGTTAGCAATACTTTTTATAGCTGATTTCCATGCTGAATTAGCACCGGGTCTTCCATAATTCGCTTGAATACCAACATCTTCTGGAATTCCTAATAGAACATATTTCGCCTCAGTAGTACTCATAAAATCAAAAGGATCGGCATTGGGAGGGATGGTGATCATCTTCTCGCCAAACTTTATTTCTCCACTTCTATGATTGGTAATTTTTCCTAGATCCTTAATTGTAAAAGGCAAAAGCTTTTCCATAAAAAAAAAATTTTGATTCAAAAATAATATAATTGTAACAACTTACGTTATAACTTGAATATATATTCATTAAATTTGAAAAAACAAAATTAATAAAAAAGTAATAATATTAAAAAAATGGAAAATCAACAGAATAATTCAAGTCTAAAGGCAGTGATTGCTGTATTAGCAATTTTATTAGTGGGAAGTTTAGTTTATATTTTCAAGGTGTCTTCAGATGTTGAAAATGTACAAACTGAATTAACGACTACAGTTACTGAAAAAGAAACAGTAATGAAAGACTTACAAGATTTGAAATCTACATATGATGCTGCCATAGCAGAAAATACTTCTATGTCTGAAGAGTTAATTAAAGAGAGAGACAAAGTAGTAAGCTTAATGTCAGATTTAAGTAAATCTAAAGGTGATGTTGCTTCACTTGCAAAATATAAAAAACAATTCATTACACTTCAATCAAACATGAAGTCATTAATGGCCGAAAATGAAGGATTGAAAATGGCAAATACTAAATTAACAGTACAGCGTGATAGTACAACTGTAGTATTAGCAGCTTCTCAACGTACTAATGAAACTTTGTTAAGTCAAAATGATGATCTAGCGAAAGTTGTAGAGAAAGGAACAAAATTATCTATCGTTAATCTTAAAACGTCTGCTTACATTGTAAGAAACCCAGGTTTATTAAGAAGTTCTGAAAAACAAATCGAAACAGATAAAGCTAGTAGAGCAGATATGTTGAAAATTAGTTTTACAATCGCAGAAAATCAAATTGCTAAGTCTGGTGATAAAACCTATTACGTACAAATTATTGATGCAAAAAGCAATGTATTAGGTGATAAAAAGACTCAGAATTTTGGAGATAAAACACTTTCATACAGTTTTGCTACAACAATCAAATATGAGAACAAAACAGTACAAGTATCTGAAAACTTACCTGGAAAAGATTTCGTAAAAGGATCTTACTTTGTAAATATTTTTGATAAAGATGTATTAGTTTCAAAATCAAGTTTTGATTTAAAATAATAGCTATTATTTATTAAGTATAAAAAAAAGGAGCAATTTGCTCCTTTTTTTTATGCCTAAATTGTAAATTATTGATTTAAGTTTAGGTCTTCAATAATTTACCATTCGATCTAATACATGCTATGCTCTCAGTTTTATATGTTTGGTTACAATAGCAATTATAATAACAGCTTTTAATCTCCTGCTATCGTTATTAACTTGTTCTATTTAATACTAAGCCCACCAAATATAAATGCTTTTATCGCAATTAATTAAAGTAGTCTTGTTGAATATATCCCATACTATTTACAAATAATATTTTTATGCTACGGGTAAATCTGTATTCAATTACTCAGACACAGTTATTTCAAAAAGCTTATCCCAATTTTTACCAGTTACAAAAATGGTCTTTGTCTTTGGATTGTATGCAATACCATTCAATACGTCGTCTGTTGTAACATTTAATGATTTTCGCAAACCAGATAAATCCAATATTCCTTCTACAGATCCGCTTTCAGGATTTACCACTGCAATTGCATCTTTTTGGAAAACGTTGACATAAAATTTATCGTCTATCCATTCCAATTCATTTATAGCTTTGATTTTCGACGTACCAGAATACACATTGATGTAACTTACCTGTTTTTGATTTTCAGGGTTCGTGGTCCAAATTTTCTCTGTACCGTCAGATTGGTAAATATTTTTACCATCATTAGTCATTCCCCAACCTTCGATATCTTTATCAAAAGTAAATGTTTTCTCAAGCTTCATCGTATTGGCATTGTAAATGAAGCCTGTTTTTTCTTGCCAAGTTATTTGGTAGATTTTATCATTCAGGATAGTTGTTCCTTCTCCAAAATACTGAGCTTCTAGATCTACTTGTTTGTAGACTTTTCCTGTCTTATAATCGTATTTACGTAAAAATGATTTTCCTTTTAAACCAGTACTCTCATATAAGGTATCTTTATAAAATTCCAATCCTTCTGTAAATGCCTCTGCATCGTGTGGGTAGGTATTAATTACTTTATATTTTAGAAGTTTTGGAGTAACATTCGAAACTAATTCAACTCTTGCAGTGGCTTCCGAATTTTCTCCATCAAAATAAACAACAGCTTTAAGATTTTGATAACCCAATTTTTGTTTCGAAAATTCAAATGGTAATTTGCTATTCCCTGCACTACTTCCTGCTTTGACATCATTTACAAAGTAGACGATACTGTCAATTTCTTTGGACGTTGGATTTAAAATACTAAGATTTATCTTGTCTTGAGGCAGATATTGAGCCGAATATTGACTAGAATCGAAAGTAAATATAGAATTTCTACCTTTTTTTGTATCACCACAACTGGAAATTGCCAGTCCTAATAAAATGATAGATAGTAAGTTATGTTTTTTCATTGTTTAAAGTATTAGTTTGACTAATATACAATGTTATTTTTAGAGCACAAAGGCCTTGGAAAAATATAAAAAGATTGTATATTTGCACCGGCAAGTCCTACACGACCAGCTCCTGCAGACTCCCCCAGGATGGGAACATAGCAAGGGTACGTGGTTGAGCGGTGCGATGTAGGTCGCTTGCCATTTTTTATTAATCTGAATTTATTTCAGATTTTTTTTTAAATAATAGATAGATGTAGTCTTCCTTAGGGAAGATTTTTTTATTTTTGGACGTTTTGTAAAAGTAAGATATAATGAGTAAAGTGGTTTTAATTACGGGTGGTTCATCGGGTATCGGGAAATCGATTGGTGAATTCTTGGTTCAAAAAGGTTTTACAGTCTATGGAACAAGTAGAAATCCAGACCGTATTACTAATTCTGCTTTTCCGTTAATTGCTTTAGACGTTCGAAATTCAGAAACTATAAAGACTGCCGTTGCTCAGGTAATTGCACTTTCAGGGAAAATTGATGTCGTTGTTAATAATGCTGGAGTCGGAATTACAGGACCTCTAGAAGAAACACCAATTGAGGAAATCAAAAATAATTTTGACATCAATCTATTTGGCCCAATAGAAGTCATGAAAGCAATATTGCCACAAATGCGAATTCAAAAATCGGGTTTGATAATTAATATTACTTCAATAGCGGGCTACTCTGGACTGCCTTATCGATCGATCTACTCTGCATCAAAAGGAGCTTTAGAATTAATTACTGAGGCATTAAGGATGGAAGTTAAGTCTTTTGGTATCGAAATTACTAATGTAGCACCAGGCGATTTTGCTACAAATATTGCATCGGGTCGTTTTCATTCTCCAGTAATTAAAGGGTCACCTTATGAGAGCGTTTACGAGACAATGTTGAAAACTATGGACGAGCATGTTGATGGCGGGAGCAATCCGGTAGAAATGGCTCAAGCTATTTTTGATATCATTCAAAATCCAAAACCAAAGATTCATTATAAAGTCGGTGCATTTATGCAAAAATTTTCAATAGTGCTCAAGCGCATTTTGCCTGATAAAGTATATGAAAAAATTTTAATGAACCATTATAAGTTGTAAATTTGAGCGGACTTTGCAGTAAGCACATCTTCCAATGTAGTTAAATTGAGAACGACAACTTTAAATACATTGTTCTCCTCACATTTAAGGGGCAATCACAAAGATTATAAAACCAAATAAATATAGTATTATGAAATTTTTTATTGACACGGCTAATTTAGCTCAGATTAAAGAAGCACAAGCTTTAGGTGTTTTAGACGGAGTAACTACAAATCCATCATTGATGGCTAAAGAAGGAATTACGGGTAAAGACAGTATCTTAAAGCATTATGTTGATATCTGTAATCTTGTAGAAGGTGACGTTAGTGCCGAAGTAAATGCTTTGGATTATGATGGAATGGTAAGAGAAGGTGAAGAATTAGCTGATTTACATGAGCAAATTGTTGTTAAATTACCTATGACAAAAGAAGGTGTAATGGCTGCGAAATATTTTTCTGATAAAGGAATTAAAACGAATGTAACTCTTGTTTTCTCTGCAGGACAAGCATTATTGGCTGCAAAAGCAGGTGCTACTTATGTATCTCCTTTTATTGGTCGTTTGGATGATGTTTCTACTGATGGATTGAACTTAATTCAAGAAATTAGAGAAATTTATGACAACTATGGTTATGAAACTCAAATTTTAGCAGCATCAGTACGTCATACAATGCATATTGTAAACTGTGCCAAAATTGGTGCTGACGTTATGACTGGACCATTATCTGCAATTTATGGTTTGTTGAAACACCCATTGACAGATATTGGATTGGCTCAGTTTGTTGCTGATTTCGAAAAAGGAAATAAATAGTTTTTAAAAACTATTACCAATAGAAGAAAGTCTCATTTTAGAAATAAAATGGGACTTTTTTTTAGTTTAAAGTTAATGCTCCAAGAATTTCTTCAAACATAAACGGACCACCAGGATAGGAAGCTGTATAATCTAAGTTAAGCCAAATTTGGTTACGCTCGTCAATATGATAATGTAATTGTTTGCCTGCACTTTCCTTGACAAACAAAACATTTTTAATTAAAAAATTCACCGTTTCTAGGTCATTCATGCTTCCAATTAATATTTCTGGATAAATGTGACCTTTAGTATGTATTAGGCGCGGAGTACCTCCAATTGCTCTTACACAGGCAGCCATGAGAATAGAATGATCATCACAATCACCAGAAAAGTAATTTAGCGATTCACTTGCAGTCGCGATATAATCACCTGATTTAGGATCACTAACATAGTTCCAGCGTTTGTTGATCTCTTTAAAGACAGCAAAGCATTGAATAATGGTTCTGTATTCAGAATAACCACGAATATCTCTAAAATCCTTGGTAGTGGCCATTACGGCAAAATTACGCACTTTAGGATTTTTGTATTCTATTGCATTTAATATCAATGATTTGTTTGGGAATGGCAAAAGCTTAGATACGATGATGTCTTGTGGGAATGGATTGTCAGACATGGTATAGATCATGGAATCGTAATCTTCGTAAATACTTTCAAAACCATAATTACCAATGATCGTTCCGTAAAACAAAACCAAAATATAGGCAAATACACATATGATAATGATAGTTCGTAATAATCGTAGGACTAGCTGTATGACAAGTAACAATGTAATAAACAATAAAATCCTGTCCAGATTAAATGCCCAATTTAGTTCTATTAAATTTTCATGTGCGATGAGGAATAACGGAATAGCAATTAGAACATTAAGCACAAAAATAATAACATCGTCCCAAGGTTTTTTGACCTGCAGACTCTGCTTTATTTTAGTAAAAGTGATGTTCTTAAAATTTATCATAAATAACCTCCAAAAGTAAAAACAGGGATGATTCTACATTTTCCTCAAAAGTACCTATTTTATCAATGATTATAGACTGAAAAGGATGTTTTTGAAGATTGTTTAACAAATTCTAATCTAAATTTAAGTATCGGTAGGATATAAGGCTGATATTTCTTAGCTATTATCGAATTGTCTTTTAAATCTAGGTTTAATTTATTGCTTTAAATTTAATTCTCGTAGTCTAGTTAATGTATATGGTAAATCTTAATCCAATTTAAATTTTACATTTTCTATTTCATACCACATGCATGGGATTCCGTTCCAGACAAACTCATTTATAGGAACCATACCAATTTTTTCCAGAATACGTCGAGAACCTTTATTTTCAATATTTGCCGATGCATATAGCGTTCTAATATTCATTGTATTGAAACCGTAGTCTAACCAAGCTTTAGCCGATTCGTATCCATATCCTTGTTGCCAATAATCTTCTATTAAGCGATATCCTATTTCATAAAAATTATTATGATTATTTTCAGGTAAGGTGATAAATTTTATTCCGCACCAGCCGATAAATTGATTATTTTCTTTTAAAACGACTGCATAACGTCCTATCCCATTTTCAAGGTATTGTTTTTTAATGTTTTCAATATATTCCCTACTTTTTTCGATTGAAAATACTGGATTTTTACCTAAATATTCATGCACACGAGGGTTACTGTCAAGTACAAACATACCTTCTGCATCTAAATTATTTAATTCTCTTAATACCAATCTTTCGGTTTCAATAATGATACTCATTATACAGCTTTTATATTAGAGATTACAATTTTATAACCATCAGGATCTTCAATCACCTTACCATTCTGATTCCAGTACGGATTTTTTGCCGTTAAAAAAGCGATATTATTATTAGTAATAGTATCAATGATTGATTGATATTCAGTTAGGGTTTCAGGATAGAAAACAAGAAGGTCATCATCATTGTAATTAAATTCGGTAGTTTCTGTAGTTTTGGTAAATTCCAAATGCCAATCAAAGCTTGAATTGCCTAAGAACAAACCATCATAATAATCGTGGTTTTTAAAACCACCTAAAACTTCTAAGTTTAGAATGCTTGTGTAAAAAGCACTGATTTTTTCCAAATCATTTGTATGACGCGCTATTCTAAGTTTCATGATTTTGATTTATGAAAAACAAATTTGAGAAATTTAAGAAACTAATTTAAATGGTCCATTTTGGAAAATAATTTAAATTTCTTGGATATTTGTAAGCAGTTTACTGTTTAAAATCTGTCTAATGTATATTCGATTAGTTTTTCGATTGCTGCATTGGGATCTTCGCTAAAAGTACCACTGGCACGATTTGCAATAATAGCATTTAGAGAAAGTGCTTGATGTCCTAATAAGGCTGACAAACCATAAATGGCGGCAGTTTCCATTTCTAGATTAGTAATTTTGTTATTCTCGAAAGTGAAATTATCCATTTTATGATTTAATCCTTCGTCTTGAATTGCTAAACGAAGAATTCGACCTTGCGGCCCATAAAAACCTCCTGCCGTAGCTGTAATTCCTTTAAAGATAGTTGCATTTTCAAACTGTTTTTCCAGTTTTTCAGAACAGCTTACAGCATAAGGTCGGCCCTTAAGTTGATCCCAATTTGTGTGTTTTATAAAAGCATCTTCTACACTGCTATTAGTAACCTTGTTTGCTTCATAGGAGCGGAGCATGCTGTCAAGACCCAATCCCATCTTTGACATAACAAAACTATCTACCGGAATAGCCGCCTGCAAAGAGCCGGATGTTCCTATTCGAACAATATTTAGAGACGTCAATTTGTCTTTTATCGTTCGTGTTTTTAAGTCAATGTTCACCAAAGCGTCTAATTCGTTTATGACAATATCAATATTATCGGCTCCAATTCCTGTAGAAATTACGGTAATTCTTTTTCCGTTATAAGTACCTGTTTCTATTTTAAATTCTCTTTTTTGGGTCGAAAACTCTATAGAATCAAATAATTGTGTGATTTTTTCAACCCGGTCTGGGTCACCCACAAATATAATGTCATGAGCGATATTTTCGGGTTTTAGATTTAAGTGATAAACACTACCGTCAGGGTTTAATATTAATTCTGATGCTGCTATCATAGTTTTTTATTTTGAATTATCCACCAACACGTTTAACTTTAAAACCTTTTGCTTTGAGTAGTTCCATTATTTTATCACGGTAATCACCTTGTAAAATTAAAGAACCATTCTTAAAACTTCCGCCAACGCTTAGCTTGGTTTTTAATTCTTTGGCAAGAATTTTAAAATCTTCTTCGTCGCCTTCATATCCTTCGATAATAGTGGTTGGTTTTCCTTTTCTCTTTTCATATTTACAAATCATAGGTTCTTTTTGAACATATAATTCGTGTGGAGTATTGTCAATTTCTTCCGGTTCATTACTGACTACATGATCAGGAAAGAGATTTTTTAATTGGTCTTCTAGGTTCATTTTACATTTTTTTGGAAAAACAGATTTAAGAAATTATTCTAATTTAAGAAATCTGCTCATTATTTGTTATGCTTTTTGTAGTCTAGCCAAATTCATTAAAAACATCGCAATAAATACCAAATAATCATTTCGTAAATTATTGATGGGGCAAATTTTTAATCTCTACTGTTTGCAAATTGCTTTGTATGGCGTTTATTTAATTTGGAACAATGATTTGAGAATTTAGATGACTTTTTAGATATATCCTATTTCTCAAATCTGCGTTCCATAAATTTTGAATATCAAAACTATTTTTTAATCAATCCCAATTCAACCAAACGTTCGTACAGAAAATCTCCTGCCGTAATGTCTTCAAATTGTTTAGGATTCTCGTCGTCGATACAGTTTTCCAAGCAGTCTAGCTTCATATCGCTTACAGGATGCATGAAGAACGGAATAGAATATCTTGAAGTTCCCCACAATTCTCTTGGTGGATTTACTACCTGATGAATAGTCGATTTTAATTTATTATTGGTATGTCTCGACAACATATCACCTACATTAATCACCAATTCATCTGGTTGTGCGATTGCATCAATCCATTCTCCATTATGGTTTTGAACTTGCAATCCTTTACCTTGAGCACCCATCAATAATGTGATTAAATTGATGTCTCCATGTGCTGCAGCGCGTATCGCATTGTCGGGCTCAGATATGATAGGAGGGTAGTGAATCGGACGTAAAATAGAGTTTCCTTCTTCGGCATATTTGTCAAAATAAAATTCGTCTAATCCTAAACGCAATGCCAAGGCTCTTAAAACATAAATTCCAGTTTTTTCAAGCATTTGGTAAGCCTCTTTTCCTGCTACATTAAAGCGAGGAAGTTCAGTTACTTCAATATTTTTTGGATATTCAGACGCATATTTTGAATTCTCATCAACATATTGACCAAAATGCCAAAATTCTTTTAAATCTCCCTCTTTACGGCCTTTTGCATGCTCTTTTCCAAAGGAAATATAACCTCTCTGTCCACCGATTGTAAGGTCCTCGTATTTTTGTTTTGTTTCTAAGGGCAGGCTGAAAAAATTTCTGATTTCGGCATATAATTCTTCAACTAATTTCTGGTCCAAAAAATGACCTTTTAATGCTACGAAGCCAATATCTTCGAATGCAGCTCCAATTTCGTTTACAAATTTTTCTTTTCGCTTAGGATCATTCGATAAAAAATCTCCTAAATCAACGCTGGGAATGTTTTGCATAATTATATATTTTTAATTTAATTATTATCGGTTGTTTAATTTTGCTTTCTCTTTGATGATATCGCCAATTTTGCGATTTTCAATTTTACTTTCTAACCATGAAATAATGTCAAGGTATAAGAACGCTCTTTTTTCGTAAGGAATCTTTTCTAACTCTATAAATCTTTCTCTCATTTTTACAAATTCCTTTTTGATGTCAGAAGGATAGATGGAGTTCAGGTTTCGCATAAAGCGAATGATCTCTTTTTGAACTTCGTGCAAATCATTCATTTTCAATAAGAACTTATAAGTGTTTTTTATTTGAGTTTCAAGATGCAAATCTTTCCCTAACTCATAATGTACTATCAAATACAGTAATCTAGCAAAGCACATCAAATCCTCTCGCATGGTAAGGTTTTTATTGTTGATGATTTTCTCTAAATAATAGATACATTCTGTAAATTTATCTGAGCCAAAGTAGATACAAGCAAATTTGTAGTAGAACAACATTTCGTGATGTTCGTCTAAGTGATCGCTGTGTATTTTTATTTTATCGATTACAATCGGAATCAAATATTCACCTTCCTCAAATGAGCCTTCTAAGATATGATAATTTAGCTTATTATTATACAGATACAAAAAAGCTAGCGACGAAATATTATCATTTACAGGAAAGCGATGATCTTGAATTGTATTTTCTAGTTGATCTAAATATTTCTTAAATTTAGTTTGGTATTTCAACATGAAAACAGACTCCAAAAAATAATTATTTCCTTTTAAGAAAAAAACGGGATTCAGGTAAATCATATTTGGATTGTCGTAGAATAAAGTCACCCATTTATAGGCAAATTTATAACTAGCGACAAAATCTTGCACCAAAAAACTGCGCCATAAATTGGCATTGTAAAACCAATATTTCTCTCTGAAGCCAAACTTCTTCTCATCAAACTTTGCAATATGTTTTACAAAATAGTCATCAATATATTTGTACTCTTCATCATTCTTGACATAACCTGTTTTAAGCATTGTACCATATAGTTGTAGTGATAAATTTGATAATTTACTTGATATGGTATTGCGGTAATTCAGCTCTTTTGCTTGTACAACTAGTTCGTCTGCGCGTCCTTGTATACTGCGGGTGATGTATTGCGACTCTATTAACTTTTCAAATTCAACGATTTCAAAAGCAATGTACTTTTCGTCATTTTCTAATGCCTGAATTTTGGTTTTATCCAATATTTTTAAGCTCTGTTTGTACAATCCTTTGTTATATAGAATGGTAGCAAAATCAATTTGTTCGCGTAATTGGTAGCGAATATTTTGACTCGGTACATTCAGGCGTATGCTTACCAATATTTGCTTATACAAATAAGATTTAAGATTGGATAATTGCACTTTTTTTATGACACCACTTTTCAGAATTATTTTCTCATCATAAACCTCTGATTTGTCTAAGATGTTGAATAATTCAATGAATTTTGTATTCGTACTTGTCTCCAACCTGCTTGCAAATATTTTAAACTGTCTTTTTTCAGACTTTGAAAGCGATTTTATTAAAACAAATAAAAAATCTTTTTGATGGTTAGCCATTGTAAAATAAATGTACTTAAGTTGTTGTTATTCAGTTGTTTGAAGGGTGTTAAATCCCTTTATAAGTAGTATATTTCAATTATTTGATTTTTGTAATAAACTAATGAAATATATATTTGTTATCAAGTTGTGAAATTACATTAAATAAATTAAAATGAATAGAGAGAAAGTTCAAATTTTTGATACCACTTTAAGAGACGGAGAACAAGTCCCAGGATGTAAATTAGATACCAAACAGAAACTCGTTATAGCAGAACGATTGGATGGGATGGGGGTTGATGTCATCGAAGCTGGATTCCCTGTTTCTAGTCCTGGTGATTTTTTATCTGTTTCTGAGATTAGTAAAATTGTAAAAAATGCAACCGTATGTGGATTAACACGTGCAGTAAAAAATGATATAGATATTGCGGGTCAAGCTTTGCAGTATGCAAAAAGACCTCGTATTCATACAGGAATTGGGACATCTCAATCTCATATCATTCATAAATTAAATACAACACCAGAAGATATAATTGCTAGAGCTAAATTTGCTGTAGCTCACGCTAAGACCTATGTTGAAGATGTAGAATTCTATGCCGAAGACGCAGGAAGAACGGATAACGCTTTCTTGGCACGAGTCTGTGAGGAAGTCATTAAATCGGGTGCTACGGTATTAAACATTCCTGATACAACAGGATATTGCTTGCCCCATGAATACGGTGAAAAAATAAAGTACTTGAAAGAAAACGTAAAAGGAATTGAAAATGTTACGATTTCATGTCATTGTCACAATGATTTAGGAATGGCAACTGCAAACTCAATTGCTGGAGCAATGAACGGTGCTAGACAAATAGAATGTACTATCAATGGTATTGGTGAGCGTGCAGGAAATACAGCTCTTGAAGAAGTAGTGATGATTTTCAAACAACATCCTTATTTAAACCTTTATACTGATATTGATACAAAACAATTGAACGAAATGAGTCGTTTGGTATCAGACAGTATGGGAATGATGGTGCAGCCTAATAAAGCAATTGTTGGATCAAATGCATTTGCTCACAGTTCTGGAATTCACCAAGACGGTGTGATTAAGAACAGAGAAACATACGAAATCATGGATCCGCTAGAAGTGGGCGTAAATGAGTCTTCGATTATCTTAACAGCAAGAAGCGGAAGAGCAGCATTGGCTTACAGAGCTAAAAAAGTAGGTTACGAATTAACAAAGGTTCAATTAGACATTGTTTATGTTGAATTTTTGAAATACGCTGATATCAAGAAAGAAGTTATGGATGATGATATTCATCAAATCATAGAAGCTTCTAATTTGCAAGACGACTTAGTAAGAAATTAATACACCAAGCCATGAATTTAAAAATAGCAGTTCTTGCAGGAGACGGAATAGGTCCTGAAGTAGTTTTGCAGGCCATGAAAGCATTAAACGCTACAGCTTTAATGTTCAACCATGAGTTTATTTTTGAGGAAGCTCTCATTGGAGCTGCGGCTATAGATAAAACAGGAAAACCACTCCCAGATCAAACACTTAACTTGTGTCTTAATACAGATGCTGTTTTGTTTGGTGCAATTGGAGATTTAAAATACGATAATGATCCTGAGGCGAAAATTCGTCCAGAGCAAGGATTGTTTCAGTTAAGAGAAGGATTAGGTTTGTATGCCAACAGTAAGTCTATCAAACCTTACGAGGGCCTGTTGAGCAGTTCTCCTCTTAAAAAAGAAATTATAGAAGGAACTGATTTTTTGATTTACAGAGAGCTTTCTGGCGGAATATATTTCGACGAAAAAACTCTTAGTGAAGACGGAAAAGTTGCTACTGACTTATGTACTTATACTGAAAGTCAAATTCTAAGAATTGCACATTTGGCTTTTAAAGCAGCGCAAAAAAGAAATAAAATAGTAACCTTAATTGACAAGGCAAACGTTTTGGAGACTTCTAGATTGTGGAGAAAAGTAGTTACCGAGGTAAGCAAACAATATCCAGATGTAGAGCTGAATTATCTTTTTGTTGATAATGCAGCAAAACAGATCGTAGCAAAACCAAAACAGTTTGATGTTATTTTGATCGAAAACTTATTTGGAGATATATTGTCAGAAGTGGCGAGTATCATTACTGGATCGATAGGAATGTTGGCTTCTAGCTCGCTAGGAGAATCACATTCATTATTTGAACCTGTGCATGGAACTTACCATCAAGCGAAAGGAAAAAACACAGCCAACCCATTTGCTTCTATATTATCGGCAGCTTTAATGTTGGAACATTTTGGTTTGGATAAAGAGGCTAAAAAGATTCACGAAGCTGTTGAAAAAGCAATTGCATTAAAAGTCGTCACCTCTGACTTGAATCCAGAGTCAAAATTCGGAACGAATGAAGTGGGAGATTTTATTTCCAATTTCATTTTAAACAAGCAAGATTTATTATACTTCAACAATGATAATGTAAGTATAGGACAATCGACAATTTTATAAGAGACAAACAACACAATACAGATACAAACATATATATAATGGAATTAAATAAATACAGTAAGACAATAACGCAAGACGAAACACAACCCGCTTCACAAGCCATGTTGTACGCACTTGGTTTAACTGAAGAAGATTTAAAGAAAGCGCAAGTCGGAATTGTAAGTATGGGTTATGATGGAAATCCATGTAACATGCACTTAAACGATTTGGCAAAAGATATAAAAACAGGTGTCTGGAAAGAAGATTTAGTCGGATTGATTTTTAATACGATTGGTGTTAGTGATGGTATTTCAAACGGAAATGACGGAATGCGTTTTTCATTAGTTTCTCGTGACGTTATTGCTGATTCTATAGAAACAGTTATGGGAGCACAATGGTACGATGGTATGATTGCTGTACCAGGTTGTGATAAAAATATGCCAGGAGCTTTAATGGCGATGGGTAGAGTAAACCGTCCTTCTATTATGGTATATGGTGGATCTATTCACCCAGGTAGATGGAAAGGAGAAGATTTAAATATCGTTTCTGCTTTTGAAGCTTTGGGGAAAAAGATAAAGAATACAATTACACCAGAAGATTTCAAAGGTGTAATTCAAAATGCTTGCCCAGGTGCAGGTGCTTGTGGTGGTATGTACACTGCTAACACAATGTCATCAGCAATTGAGGCATTGGGTATGAGTTTGCCTTATAGTTCTTCTAATCCTGCATTAAGTCAAGAAAAGAAACAAGAGTGTATTGATGCTGGAAAAGCAATCAAAATTTTACTCGAAAAAGATATTAAGCCTAGAGATATCATGACACGTAAAGCATTTGAGAATGCGATTACTATGGTAGCTGTTTTAGGTGGTTCTACAAATGCTGTTATGCACCTAATTGCAATGGCACATGCTGTAGGTATCGAATTAACATTAAAAGATTTTCAAGACATAAGTGACAAAACACCATTATTGGCCGATTTAAAACCTAGTGGTAAATACTTGATGGAAGACTTACACAACGTAGGTGGAGTTCCTGGAGTAATGAAATATTTACTTAAAGTTGGTTTGCTACATGGGGATTGTTTGACTGTTACAGGGAAAACTATTGCCGAGAACTTAGCTTCAGTTGCTGATTTACAAGATGGTCAAGATGTTATTTTCGAAATTCAAAAAGCATTAAAATCGACTGGTAATATTCAGATTTTATATGGTAATATTGCATCAGAAGGTTGCGTTGCTAAAATTAGCGGTAAAGAAGGAGAATTTTTTGAAGGTACAGCTGTAGTTTTTGAAGGTGAAAAACAAGTAATCAAAGGAATTCAAGCAGGTGAAGTGAAGCCAGGAAACGTAGTAATTATTCGTTACTGCGGACCAAAAGGTGGACCAGGAATGTCAGAAATGTTGAAACCAACATCTGCTATAATGGGAGCTGGTTTGGGTAACACAGTTGCTTTGATTACTGACGGACGTTTCTCTGGAGGATCTCACGGCTTTGTAGTAGGTCACGTTACACCAGAAGCTTATGAAGGTGGAGGGATAGCGTTGATTGAAAATGGTGATGTGATTACTATTGATGCTGTAAAAAACACTATCGATGTGAAAATTTCTGATGAAGAATTTGCAAAGCGTAAAGCGGCATGGGTACAACCAGAATCACCAATCAAACAAGGAGTTTTACTTAAATATATGAGATCGGTTTCTAGTGCTTCTGAAGGATGCGTAACCGATAAATTTTAAGCCTAGGCTATTAGCATAAGCATTTGGCTTTTAGTTATACCTCAGAACCTAAAATGAAATAGTATATTAAAATATTAAAATAATAAGCTTAACGCTTAGCGCTAAAATTTGACAACCAAAATTGTCAGCCAAAAGCCAAAGCCAAAAGCCCAAAGCCCAAAATAATATGAGAATAAGCGGAGCAGAAGCCGTTATTAGGTGCTTACTAGAAGAAGGATCAGATTTGGTTTATGGTTATCCAGGTGGAGCCATCATGCCAGTTTACGACGAATTATATAAATTTCAAGATAAATTACACCATGTACTTGTTCGTCACGAGCAAGGAGCAGCACATGCTGCGCAAGGTTTTGCAAGAGCTACTGGTAAAGTAGGGGTTTGTATTGCAACTTCAGGACCTGGAGCTACCAATTTGGTGACAGGTATTGCAGATGCACAAATAGATTCTACACCTTTGGTTTGTATCACCGGTCAAGTGGGGAAACATTTGCTAGGATCAGATGCGTTTCAAGAAACAGACATCATTGGCATTTCGACTCCAGTTACAAAGTGGAATTACCAAATTACAGAAGCGCATGAGATTCCAGAGATTATGGCAAAAGCATTTTATATTGCTAGATCTGGACGTCCGGGACCTGTATTGATTGATATTACCAAAAATGCACAGTTTGATTTGTTAGATTTCAGTTATACAAAATGTACTGATATTCGTAGCTACCATCCAAAACCAATCTTGAATAAAGAAAAAGTGAAAGAAGCTGCTGCTATAATTAACAGTGCCAAAAAACCTTTGATCATTTTTGGTCAGGGAATTGTTTTAAGTGAAGCAGAAGCAGAATTAAAAGAATTAATCGAAAAAGCAGGTATTCCAGCTGCTTGGACTATTTTAGGTTTATCAGCTTTACCAACCGATCATGACTTTAATGTTGGTATGGTAGGAATGCACGGTAACTACGGACCGAATATGTTGACCAACGAATGCGATGTTTTAATTGCATTGGGTATGCGTTTTGATGACCGTGTTACAGGTGATCTTAAAACCTATGCTAAACAAGCCAAAGTACTTCATTTCGAAATTGACGCTGCAGAAGTAGATAAAAATGTAAAGACGGCAGTTGCTGTTTTAGCAGATTTAAAAGATGCTTTAACTGAGTTGTTACCTCAGATCGAAAAGAATTCTCATACAGAATGGCATAATGAATTCAAAAGGCATTATGATATTGAGTTAGAGGCAGTAATCAATGAGGAGTTAGCACCAACCAATGGAAAAGGAATTTCTATGGGGGAAACTATCGAAATGATCAACAAGCACTCTCACGCAGACGCAATCATGGTTTCGGATGTGGGACAACACCAAATGTTTACCTGTCGTTATTCAAAATTCAATCAAACCAAAAGTAATGTTACTTCAGGAGGATTGGGAACAATGGGATTTGCTTTACCAGCAGCTATTGGAGCGAAAATGGGAAGACCAGATCGCGAAGTAGTAGCGGTAATTGGTGATGGTGGTTTTCAAATGAACATTCAAGAATTAGGAACCATCAATCAAACTAAGGTTCCCGTTAAGATCGTAGTATTAAACAACGAATTTTTAGGAATGGTTCGCCAATGGCAAGAATTGTTTTTTGACAATAGATATGCATCAACAGTAATGGTAAATCCAAACTTTTGCGCGATAGCAGAAGGATATTATATCAAAGCTAGAAAAGTAACTAAAAGAGAAGAACTAGACGAAGCTGTGGCAGAAATGATGGCATCCAAAGAAGCTTACTTCCTAGAAGTTATGGTAGAAAAAGAAAATAACGTATTCCCAATGATACCAACAGGAGCTTCGGTTTCAGATATCAGATTATCATAAAATAGTTTAAAGTTTAAGCGTTGAATATCTGCACTTGCAATAAGCAACGCTTGAACACAAAACTTCAAACATTAAAAAATGGAAAATAAAACATTCACCATTTCAGTATATTCAGAGAACAACGTTGGGTTGTTAAACAGAATATCGGGCATATTTTTAAAGAGACACATCAATATATTAAGTTTAAACGTTTCTGAGTCAGAAATCGAAAACGTTTCTAGATTTATCATTGTAGTGGATACTACAGAAAAATGGGTCAAAAATATTGTGGGTCAAATCGAAAAACAAATCGAGGTGATTAAGGCATTTTATCATGAAGATGACGAAACGATTTTTCTTGAAAATGCTTTGTTCAAAATCGAATCAGGTTTGCTTTTTGACGAAAGACAAATTCAGAATATCATCAAAGAGAGCAATTCAGAGATTGTAACCGTTTCTCGCAAATTCTTCGTGATTTCAAAATCAGGTAGACGTTCAGAGATTACCGAATTACACGCAAAATTAAAACCTTTTGGAATCATGCAATTTGTTCGTTCAGGACGAATTTCAGTTTCAAAAGAACCAATGGAAATATCAACATTATTACAAGAATTAAATATAAACAAATATTAAAAAATGGCAAATTACTTCAATTCATTACCACTTAGATTACAGTTAGAACAATTAGGCGTTTGCGAATTCATGGATAAATCTGAATTTGTAGATGGAATCACTGCTTTAAAAGGGAAAAAAGTAGTTATTGTAGGTTGTGGAGCTCAAGGTTTAAACCAAGGTTTGAACATGAGAGATTCAGGATTAGATATCTCTTACGCATTACGTGCAGAGGCTATCGCTCAAAAAAGAGCTTCTTACATGAATGCAGCTGATAATGGTTTCACAGTTGGAACTTATGAAGATCTAATTCCTACTGCTGATTTAGTTTGTAACTTGACTCCAGACAAACAACACACAGCTGTTGTTACTGCAATCATGCCTTTGATGAAACAAGGAGCTACGTTAGCGTATTCTCACGGTTTCAACATTGTTGAAGAAGGAATGCAAATTCGTAAAGACTTAACAGTTATTATGTGTGCACCAAAATGTCCAGGTTCTGAGGTACGTGAAGAGTACAAAAGAGGATTTGGAGTACCTACATTAATCGCAGTTCACCCTGAGAACGATCCAAACGGAAACGGTTTGGCACAAGCAAAAGCATACGCTGTTGCAACAGGAGGAGATAGAGCAGGAGTATTGCGTTCTTCTTTCGTAGCCGAAGTAAAATCAGATTTAATGGGTGAGCAAACAATCCTTTGCGGATTATTGCAAACTGGTTCTATCTTATGTTTTGACAAAATGGTAGCAGAAGGCGTTGATGCTGGATATGCTTCAAAATTGATCCAATACGGATGGGAAACTATTACAGAAGGATTGAAATACGGTGGAATCACCAACATGATGGACAGATTGTCTAATCCAGCTAAAATTGCTGCATTCAAGGCATCTGAAGAATTAAAAGACATCATGCGTCCGTTGTTTCAAAAACACATGGATGATATCATTTCTGGAGAATTCTCTAGTACAATGATGGCAGATTGGAACAATGATGATAAAAACTTATTGGCTTGGAGAGCTGCAACAGGAGATACTAACTTCGAAAAAACTCCAGCTGGTGATGTTGAAATCTCTGAGCAAGAATACTACGATAACGGTACCTTAATGGTAGCAATGGTAAAAGCAGGTGTAGAATTAGCTTTTGAAGCGATGACTGAATCTGGAATCATCGAAGAGTCGGCTTACTACGAGTCATTACACGAAACACCACTTATTGCAAACACAATCGCAAGAAAGAAATTGTTCGAAATGAATCGTGTAATTTCTGACACTGCTGAATACGGATGTTATTTGTTTGATCACGCTGCTAAACCATTAATCGCTGAGTACGTGAAAAACGCACCATCAAACATGGTAGGTCGTGCATTCGGAAACACTTCTAACGGAGTTGACAACAAAGAATTGATCGAAGTAAACGCTATCATCAGAAACCACCCGGTTGAAGAAGTTGGAGCATGGTTGAGAGAGTCAATGACTGCAATGAAAAAAATCGTATAATTTTAGTTGTCAGGCAGAGCTTGTCGAAGCCATAGACTAAAATTAAATTCACGATTCATATCGTTGTCAGACTGTCCCGAAGCATCGGGAGTCGAAGTCCTACAACGATAATAAAACTAAAAAGCGGAGTATTTATTTACTTCGCTTTTTTTTTGTGCCTCTATTTTTTTTCAAGAGCAGAATGATTTCGTTACTTAATAGTGTTTGGTCCCGCTATTCGTTACAATCTCTAGTATTGGCTATCGCCATACAAGAGGATTTTTACTGCTATCGGGGCTAGTGAGAATATTCTTTATTTGCATTGATAATTTTCTTATATTCGAAAAATAAATAATAATATCTATCATACGTATCTACCCGATATTGGTGTGATATGACCTATTTTGTCTGATCTATACGCTAGTTGGCAGTAATTTTCCTCGGAATCAGAAATATAATTTAAATTCATAATCAAAATAACAGGAAATGTCAGATGATTTAAGAAGGGTTGTTTATTATTCAAATGATGATTTAGGCAGTGGAATAAATTTAAAAAATGCAGAAAAAATAATTCAATTATTTGATAAGAACAATTCCTTTGTGATCAATGATTTATTAGAACTGTATAATATTCAGTTATACTTTAAAAACAATCTTCGATTACCTACGTGGTCCGATGAAAAATTCCAAAAATATAAAAATATAGCAGATGAGTTTTGGGAATTAATAAAGAACTTTTTTTTAACAATCGACAACTCAAATTTCATTAAAATTTTTAAAGAAATAAATTTTCAGTATACTCATAATTTTTGGGAATTATTCAACAAATTAAGTCTATTTAAAAAAATTGATTCTAGTCTGATGTCTACTTTATTGACATCCAAAAAATATATATTCCAAGACGTTTTATGTAATCAAGAATTAGTAAATTACTATTCAAAAGTAATTTTAGAGCATTTTGAGAAAAATCCCGAAACTGCTGAAATAATTTTATCTCACTACGAGGAAATTTCATTAAGTAAGAAGAAAAAAATTTACATACCTAAAATTTTTTCATCTGCTAAAATTGAATTATTGATTAATCGATATATTTCACTTTCGGAACCGAACTTAAATTACATTAATCTCATTGTAAATTCTCAAAATTTAAAACTGGATTATAAAACTAAATTTAGAGCTTCTAAAAAAGAGCGTGAAATTACAAAATCATTTTTCGAGAAGAACAATGGTATATCTTATGGTGTTGAAATAGGAATTTCTGGAGAACAAATAGAACTTAAAAGATTAGAATACAATGAAGTACAAAATAGATTAACCTATACTTATAGCGAAAATCATCTCAATAACACAACAGATTTTTTTTCTATATTTAAAAATTTCACTCTGTTATTTTGAATATGTCAATTTTCAAGGCTGTATGAATTTAGTGCATCGCAATTGCGAATTGGATACGATGGATAGAATTTTTATGCGTTCAAAAGGAGAATTTTTAAAATATATAAAATTTACTCAAAAAGAACTTCTCTCTAATGGACAATTTGCTTTATATAAGTATTACTTAAAAAATAAAAATATTGACATTGAAGATACCATTTCTTTTGTCGTTTTAGAAATTCTACAAAAAGTCTATGGTATTGAACAATTAAAAATATCAATACCTTCAAAAGAAACAGAATTTTATGAAAAAGTGCGTATTCTAGCACCTGAATTAGAATTTCTATTAAAACAATACCATACATTTATTGAAGACGGTGAAATAGATTTTGAATTGTTACGATTTAACTCTTCTCCTATATATTTTAGCAAACTAAAAAGCAAAGTAGCGATTAAATATGTATATCCTAAAGGCGAGAATATTAATCGCATAAAATATGGTTTATATTCGACACACTCATTTTTAACTTATATTGACCCATTTAAAAAAAAATATAATTTTCTGTATGAACTGCTTTCAAATGAAAATGTCACCTATGACATATTTGAAGGGTTTCAAAAACGTGAAATTGATTATTTATTAGAGAAGAAAATCATTTTTTTTGACATCAATAACTTTATTAGAGTTGACAGAATTATGTCTCTTATTTTTAGTTCATTTTACTATGAAGAGGTTATAAGTTTTTGGCATTTCCCTTTAGAAATACAAAAAATTTTAATTGAGTTAGAAAAGCAGAATGAAGTGGAATTTGAAAATTCTTTGTTTACTCGAGAAGAAATACGCTATTTAAATTATAATTTAAATAAGAAAGAATTTTCTAATGGTTTAGATTTACGAAATAAATATATTCACGGTTCAAACTCTGAATCAAAAGATGTTCAAGAAAATGATTATAATGTAATTTTGAAAATTTTTATATTAATTCTTCTGAAAATTGAAGACGATATATTATTAAGTAAGAGAGAAAACTAAATAAAAAAAACTGCAGGTATTAACCGTTCCTATGTAATGCATCGTCCCCAGTTCGCGCGAGCGTCCCGCTCGTGCTTACAAATTATAAAAATAAATATTAATAATTTGTCTCGTCCTAAAAATAAGTCTACCCCAAACCTATACTAGCGTTCCGCTAATGTATAAAAGCAGAAACCTAATCTAAATTTTTATGCTATAAGTCATGTGATTGTAGCCTAAATCTACTATTTTTACTCTCAAGTTAGTTAAATTAATGTAGGGTGTAGGTTGTAAGACGTACAGACATTAGCAGTCTTATAAAAAAAATAAGGAGCATGTATGTAAAAAACGATTTTATAATAGAAGAATTTGTACATATTTAAAAAAAAGCTCGGAACTTTATCCCAATCCTATTTTAATATAAGGAAATTTGAGTTAGAATTTAATTTAAAATTTAAAAAGTAAAATATTATGTCTATAACAAGTGAATTAGAATTAATTGGAATGAGAAAAGTAAGTGATGCTGTTGCTTACACTCTAAAAGAAATGAAAAAATTTGCGCAAGTTGGTATGACTACTAAAGAAATTGATGATTTTGGAGGAAGTATTTTAAAGGATTTGGGAGCCAATTCAGCACCTTTTGTGACTTATAAATTCCCTGGATTTACTTGTATAAGTGTAAATAACGAATTTTGTCACGGAATTCCATCGAACAAGAGAATACTTTGTGAAGGAGATTTGATAAATATAGATGTTTCAGCAGAACTTGATGGTTTTTGGTCTGATAATGGAAATTCATTTGTCCTCGGACAAGATATTCATCAGCACCAAAAGCTAGTTGATGCCTCTAAAGAGATCTTAAAGAAAACAATTGACAATATTAAAGGTGGAGTAAAAATTGCAGACATCGGTTTTCTGATGGAAAACGAAGCGAAGAAAAGAGGTTATAAAGTCATTAAAAATCTTGGTGGACACGGTATTGGAAGGAGTTTACACGAAGAGCCAGATGAATTATTAAATTACAGAAACCGATATGACCAACGACGATTTAAAAAAAACGCTGTTGTTGCCATAGAAACTTTCATTTCAACAACATCATCACAAGCTGTTGAACTAAATGACGGCTGGACAATGGTTGGTAATAAAGGTGGTTTTATGGCTCAACATGAACACACAATCGTTATTACCGATGGGAAGCCGATTATACTAACAGAAATGAATGGGGTTTGGAATTAAATAGAAACTCAAAATTCTAACCCATATTTGTAACAATTCCGACATTTACTGGAATTGCTGCTTGATATTAAGTTTTCGTCAAGTTCTAAGTTGAACGATCACAATTTTCCAGCTATTTCGAAATGGCAAAATATGCTGTTACAACTTAGAAAGAATCCTCAAAATAAATAAAATTAAAGATGCGAAAAATAGCTTTACTTTTAAATCTTCTACTATTAGTTAATTTTAGTGCAAACTGTCAAATAAAAAATCTAAAACCAAGTGAAATTAAAAAATCTGAATTTGGAAATGTTTTAGATAGTCTGAAGGTTACAGGAGCAATTTTAATTTACGATGTAGGAAATAAAAAGTATTATTCGAATGATTTTGCATGGACAAAAACAGGAATTATTCCTGCATCTACTTTTAAAATTCCAAATTCTATTATTGCATTAGAAACTGGAATAATTAAAAGTGATTCCACAGTTTTTAAATGGGATGGAGAAAAACGTAGATTTAAAAAATGGGAAGAAGATTTAACTTTCAAAGAAGCTTTTCAAGTTTCTTGTGTTCCTTGTTACCAAGAAATTGCTAGAAAGATTGGTGTAAAGAGAATGAAATCTTATTTGAAAAAGTTGAATTATAACGGAATGGTAGTAGATACTTTAACAATTGATGATTTTTGGTTACAAGGAAAATCAAAATTTTCGCAGATGCAACAAATTGACTTTTTAGAAAGATTATATTATTCAAAACTACCGATTTCAAAAAGAACAGAAAATATAATGAAAGACATAATGCAGATTGAAAAAACTGAAAATTATGTTTTAAGTGGAAAATCGGGTTGGGGTATGAGAGGTGAAATAAATAATGGTTGGTTAGTTGGATATTTAGAAACCAATAATTCTGTTTATTTTTTCGCCACTAATATCGAAAAACAAAATACAACTATGGACGAATTTCCAGCAATACGTCTAAGTGCAACTAAAGAAGCCTTTATAAAACTGAAAATTATTAATTAAAATCACAGCCATCGATAGTCATTTATACTGACTATGAATACAACAGACCTATTTACTGGGATGCGAAAAAAACTAAAGAATTTAATGATAGCATAACCTTTGACCCTAATAAAACCATTGTAAAAGAAGACCGCTACTATTTCCATAAAGAAAAACTCATCCGTTGGCTTGACAATAACAAAAAAGGAATTGATCTTTCAGTTGCAAAAAATTTTACTGTTGGAAAAGAACTAATAACAAATGCTCATAAGATGAAAGACGAACTAAAAAAGTGAGAAGCATCGCTATTAAAATATTTTTAGTAAAGTAGGGAACTGCACTATGAATTATTTCACTAAAATTTTTATTCGTTTGATGATTTTTTCTTTTTCGAATTCGATAATATATAGTCCTGATTTTACATTAAGTCGTATATGATCGTTAATAAAGTTTTTGGTTTTGAATACTTCTTTACCATTAACATCAATAATTTTTATCACATCCAGCTTGATATTTTGATTGAATCTTAAGATATTTTCAATAACGGGATTTATTATCTTAATAGTATTTATTTCGTTTTGAACTATGCTTAGCGTTGCACAAGTGTTTGAAATGGAATTTTCATTTTCAATAGTACCTTTAGGAGTCAAGTCTTTTCCTGAAAAACCTTTATAATTAATGGGATATTTTTCGGCTCTAAAGATGGAGTTAAAAAAAGGGGAAACACTTTCGAATTGATTAAAAAGGCTAGTTCCGGATGGATTTTTATAAGTCCAAACGTGTTTACCCGTTTTTGTAATTTCAGAAACCTGTCCCAATGAACTTTCGCAGATAATAAAGTTACCATTTGGAAGACTATGCGTTCCAGATTTTATTTCTTCGTACATGGTTTTTTCTAAAATTGTGCCACCCCAAGACCAGTTGAAATTTGATGGTATAAAAGTATTGTTTTCTTTGGTGTATGCATTGTTAGAAATTTCAGGTTCTATCAAGTGCACTGTACTGTAAGCCCTGATTTCGTATGCTCCATTGTTGAAAACAGATATTTTACCTTCATCCAAATATCCAGGTTCTACCCATTTAACATCATGCTGTTTAAATAATTTTTGATTTTCAGCTCCTCCTTGTTTGTAAACTCTTGGATTGCCCCATCTCCACAAAATAGCTCCGCCAAGATTAGAATTACCTCCAGTATCACTTGCAGCTTCGGCGGTTGTAGTACTGTGATCTATAATATAAATTTCATTTAGATTTCTTGCAGAGATAATAATTTGATCCAGCTTTGCATTATAATCAATACCATTCACGTGAGTGTAACTTCTCTCGAAACTTTCAATATCAGAATCAACATAGTTTAAATCGATACGTTCAGGATGATTTTGAATAGTACCAAAATTTGGTTTTGCATTGTCGTAATCTTGAATTAGGTGGTCTATAAATTTCCATTCCCAAACAATCTCAGCACTGTTAATCCCCACTGGTTTTAACTCAATTATTTTATCCAAATCAATTTCTTGATCTACATTAAGGGGATTTTTCCCTTTAGCAATAATGTTTGTGCTAGTATAACTATCTCTAATAATGCATAAAATATTTCCATTAGGAAGTGGTTCAATATCATGGTGTTGATTTAATCCATTTGCGTTCATCTCATAATTCCAAAGCACTGTATTATTCCAATCTCTAATTTCTAATTTATCTTTGCCTGCTCGTAGCAGAGTTCCATTTTCTAAAAGATAGCATGTTGCTCCCGGTAAGTCTGTAAATGTCCACTCATTTATCTTTTGACCACAATTGTTGATTAAATACACTGCATTATTTACTTCTGGTGAAAATAGCGTATAACCTTCAGAGACATCGTTATCTAAAAAAAGCAACCCAACTGTCGGAGTTTGTGACCTAACGACCGAAAAAGTTAGAAGAAAGAGGAGGGTAATTTTTCTTATCATGGTATTATTTTAAATAATTGATTTTCAGCGCGTAATATAAAAGAGGAAATCAAAAATAAAAAATTAATAATAGATATGCAAACGTTTGCAGAATAGTTTGATTTAGATATGAAATCTGCATTTGTACTAATTAAATTTTGGGTAAAATTTCTATTTTGGTAAACATTGGTGAGCAATTTTGAAATGCATTAATTTCGTCTTTGCATGACTAAATTTACAGAAAGAACATTTTTAAATTTTCCTTTTTGTTATATTTGGCCATTGTCTAACAATGCAGCAGCTTGTTAAAATTGCAGCATATGTAATTGATTCAAGGCTATCTTTTTTGTCAAATTTTCGATTGATTGAAAATTTAGTAATTGCGAATTTCTAGCAATATTTACTGTACAAAGCCTTGGTTAATATTAAAAAAATATTGAGAATAATGAGAAGAATATTGTTTTTAACATTGATAGTTTTATCAGCATCTTGCAATGACAAGAAACCGAAAAAAAATATCACGGCAAGAAAAACGGATATAGCCTACCAGAAAAAAATAATATCTGCAAAACATGATTTGAAAGTTGACAGTGTTAAAAAAGTTGAAATCGGTTACTATGACAACTTTGAAAAACTACCGAAGTTAAGTTTTGAAACTGTTACTGAAAGTGAATTTTTATCGATAGAACCGAAAAAATACATCGAAACTACAAAGCCAGTTCAAAACAATGATTTTTTTTATATCCAAACAGCTTTAAGAAAACATAAGTTTAAAAATTACCGTGATTATGGTGGTGAAGAAAGCTGGAGCGGATTTAAGTATCTAGGGTATTATTCGAACTTAAAACTTTTTGCTATTCAAGAAAATTCAACATCTGATAATTTAGGTTTTGAACAATTATTTTTACTGGATAGCGTGAATGATTATGAGTACCATATTATATCATTTGGAGATGGAGCAGTAAAATTACAAATACCATCTATTAACAACAGATATTTTGTTTATTTCTACAATTCCGTTTACGAACATAAAAACTGTGACATTGGAATTTTGAAAATTAACGATAGTAGTTCTCGAGAGAAATATTTAAGTGAGTATGCAAGTTATAGTTCACAAGACTTTGCAATCGATAAAATTGCATGGAAAACGGATAACATTTTTTATGTAAAAGGATATGAGGAAGTCAACGAAAATGGGGAATGGCTAAAAAAGTATACATATTATAAGACAGAATTTAAATAATAAATAACCTATGAACAAAACAATTTTGACTTTAGTAATGATCAGTTTATCATTAACTGCAAAGTCTCAAAATACAAGCGTTGAAAAAAGTGTCTCTGGTATTCAAATAGGACTACTTGGTATTTGGGCACACAATGAAGCTAAATTGTCTAATCAGATTGCACTACGCACCGAAATAGGGCTCGATAGCGGAATTTGGAGTGGAGATTATTACGACGGTACAGGTTTTTTGATGACTCCAGTTCTTACTGTTGAACCAAAATGGTATTATAACCTGAATAAAAGAGAGCGAAAATCAAGAAGAACTGACGGAAACAATGGGAATTTTGTTTCACTCAAATTAACATATCATCCAGACTGGTTTGTAATTTCTAATTACGACAATATTAATATCATCAATGATGTATCCATTATACCAACTTGGGGAATTAGAAGAAACATTGGAAATCACTTTAACTATGAAACAGGAATTGGAGTAGGTTATAGGTATGTTTTTGCAAAACAAGCAGGTTATTTAGAAAATGAAAGTGAGACAGCTGTAAATCTACATTTACGAATCGGTTACCGGTTTTAAAACCTGATGCATAAAAATCATCTAATAAGAGTAGAGTTTCATAGTAATTTCTCACTTATAACATAAATTCACTTCTTGCATCTTTCATTTGTTTGAAATAAATAAGCAACCTAGATAGAATCGCTATATTTGTATCGACTGCATTATCATAGATTTTAAGAGCAGTCGTTCACTACCTCCATAAATTGGTTATAAGTAACCTCAAATAGCTTTAACAACAATTGAAAATGATGATAAAGATCACTAAATCATGTAATTTATTATTGTTTATCACTAGCTAGAAAAGAAAATTAATCATGAAGTTTATAAAAATAGTTTTTCTTTTACTAGTTTCATTTGGAGTGAAAAGCCAAAGCGTTTATAAAACGCCTTCAGGTGCGAAATACCATTTGGCTAGCTGTAGAATGGTAAAAAATGTTTCCAAAGTAATGAATATAAGTAGTGCTGTCCAAATAGGATTGACAGCTTGTAAAATTTGTAAGCCACCAACAGCTTCAGTTTCTAACTTAGTATCAAAAAAAAGAGTAAGCGGACAATCTACCACTGTTCAATGTAGAGGAACTACAAAGGCCGGCTCCAGATGTAAGCATCAAACTAGTATAGCAAATGGATACTGTTTTCAGCACAACCCAGATAAAAACAAATAGATATTTGAATGGCTTATTTGATTTTTTAACTCTTTTATACTCTTTCTCTAGATTAGCAATTCACCAAAATTCAATGGGACTATAGCTTAGATTTTCTTGTAAGTTAGCTTCAGTTCCACCTTTATTAGAATCAGTTAAATTCTCCAGAACTCTTGACTCTACCCATTTTACTTAATATAGGCTAAAAAGATAGTTGTAGTGTTCACTTTCGTCTATAATTATAAAATTTCGCAAATATTAGGCAGAAACTGATTTTAAAGTTTTATTTCGAAAAATAACTTATATTTGGAAAACCAATTTGGTGCTCCAATTTGTTTAGGCTTTTTTAGCAGAGCAGATAAGTGCATTTTTAACCAGTAATACCATGTCTACACGAAGAGAATTTATTTCAAAATCAGCTTGTGCCGCTGGAATGCTACCGTTGTCAACATTTTCTTTTCCAAGCATATTTGATTTTGATGACCATGACGTACTTGATGTAAGCATATTTTCTAAGCATCTCCAATTTTTAGATTACAAGGCAACTGGAGAAATAGCAGCCGAAATGGGTTTCGCGGGTGTCGACTTAACGGTGCGTCCCAATGGTCACGTACTTCCTGAACGTGCAAAATTGGATTTACCATTAGCTATTGATGCGATTAGAAAGAGTAGTGTTCATTGTAAAATGATTACAACTACGGTCGAAAGTGTCAATAACCCGATTGATATTGAAGTGCTAGAAGCCGCAGCGGCAGCTAAAGTTAATTTCTACAGAACGAACTGGTTCAAATACAAGGATAATTTATCGATGCAAGATTCGCTTATTTTCTACCAAGAAGAAATAAGAAAGCTGGGCGACATCAATAAAAATTTGGGTCTTGTAGGATCGTATCAAAACGTTGATGGAGTAGTGGTAGGTTCCTCTTTTTGGGAAGTAAAGAAAATAATGGAAACGGTAAACCCCAATTACTTTGGCTCACAATTTGACATTCGACATGCTGTGGTCGAAGGAGGAAATTCATGGGAAAATGCTTTTCGACTTTTAAAGGAAGATATTAAAATCATTGTTCTTAAAGATTTTAAATGGGGAAAAGTAAACGGAAAATGGGAAGCCATTAATGTACCTATTGGCGAAGGTATGGTTGACTTTACAACCTACTTTAAATTACTAAAAAAGAACAATTTAAAACCACCGGTGTCCTTGCACATAGAATATGATCTAGGTGGAGCAGAACAAGGTATACGAACAATTACTGTTGATAAAAAAGTAGTTTTTGATGCTATTAAAAAAGATTTAAAAAGCATTCAGAAACTATGGAAAGAAGCATAATACAACTATAACTAACCAAATAATTATTGCTAAAAAATGAAAAGAATAGCCTCTTTATTACCACTATTTATCTTATTTCTATCCCACATTCCGCAAGATGTTTTTTCTCAAAAGATACCTGCAGAAAGTAGTATGGATACAAAAGAACTTTTTTCTTATTTAAAACCAGAAGTACAAAAAGAACTTGGCGGATCTAACGGTGTTACGCCAGCCAAGTTGGCCGAATATTTTAGAAATAAATTTTCGGAACGCTACTTTTATGATTGGAAAAATAATGATGCTCGTTTCAAGCAGTATGCTGCTACTTACCCAGAAGCAAAAAGCGGCCATGTTGAGAGAGCGCTAGATCATTTGACTAAATTTCCTGCAGTCGCACAGTGGAAATTACCATACCAATATCAAAATGGTGATCCTGTGAATGCGTATGCAATGCGTCATTTAGCTCGTCAGCACAAGATGGTAGATATTGCATTCTATTACAATTATCAAAACAAAGACGCGCAATATTTAAATTACTTCAAAAATCAATTGAAGTCGTTGAATACAGCATTAAATGCCAATAAATATGAGACGATCGAGGATGGTAACGGAATTTATGAAGCGTTTCGATCAGGATATCGCATTTTAAACTGGTTGGAAATTCATAACATGTTCTTGGGGGAAAAAGCCTATTCAGACGAAGACCAGCTGATTACCATTGCAACTTTATTGCAGCATGCTTCAAGTCTTTATGAAACCAACGGCGAATTTGTATCGGGTAATCACCAAACACGAGGAATGTCGGCACTTGCAATGTTATCTATTTTATTTAAAGATTTTAAAGATTCAGATCAATGGTATGATCATTCGATGGGAATGCTGAAACAGCATCTTACACAAGAAATCAATAAAGATGGTTTTCAGTTTGAACGCAGCGTTCATTACCACATTAGTGATATTGATACATACTATTTTGTTTACCAATTAGCAAAAAACAGTAATATCAAAGTAGATGAATTTTGGGAGAACAAACTAAAGTCATTGTTTGTAACACTTACAAAAATTGGATTCCCAGATAAATCAGCACCTGTTTTCTCTGATGATACTGATCAGCCTTGGGCAGAAAAAAACAATATTTCTGGAGCTTTGACGTTGGGTTACTTGTTATTCTCAGATCCTGCGATGGGGTATTTTGCTAATAATTTTGTGGCATCGGATATGTTTTGGTATCTCAACGACAACCAATTAAAAATGTTGGATAACATTAAATCCAAAGAACCGCAGTTCACTTCAGTCGCTTTTCCAGAAACGGGTTACTACTTTATGCGTGACGGTTGGAAAAAAGAAAATATGATGATGGCAATTTCCAACGGATTAGATCCTGAGAAACCTGATCATCAACATGGAGATATGTTGGGTATTCAAGCTATGGCAAATGGTCAAGTTATTTTGCCTAATTATCAAGTGCGATATTCACTTAAAGATTATGAGTTCTTTAAAAACTCAATGGTCAAAAATGTTGCTTTGGTTGATAACGAAATGCAAGGAAAAGAATATGGTGGTAACCAGGGAGGTAGTGGTTTCGGAAAGTTTAAAGTTTTACCAAATCCGAAGACGATTGGTTGGAAAGCTGGTGATGATGTCGATTTCTTTGCTGGTAGTCATGATGGTTTTGAGAATATAGGAGTACACTATTCAAGACAAGTAATTTATTTGAAAGGGGATCTATGGATTATAAAAGACAACTTTAAGTCTGATGCTCCTCATACATACAAGCAAGTTTGGCAGGGACATTATAGTTTAGAAAAAGCACCCAATTTATTGCGTTCTACTTTTAATGATGGCTCTGGAAGTGATATTTACCAATTGATCGCTACAGATAATGTGATTACAGATGGGAAGGATGGTAAAGAATGGTCAGTAATTTCGAAAGAGAAAAAGGAAAATTTTAGTTTTATCACTGCAATTGCTCCTTTTAAAAAGTTTGATGATCGAATTGATGAAGACAAAACGAATCCAGATGTAAGAGGTTGGGCTGTTAATAAGTCAAATTGGACGATGGAAGGAGAGGAGTCTGTATCTTTGACTAAAGAGAATGTAACTGCATTTTTCTCTGTGAAGAAAGTAGTTTCAAATGCAATTCAAATTCAGTTTTCTACACCTTCAGATGTTTATGTGAAAAATGAAAAGAATAAAATTACGATACAGTCGTTAAGTAAAACTGACGTACAGTTAAGCTATACCAATAAGAAAACCAAAAAAACTACACTACTTAAACCAGGAGAAACAATTGTTTATGAAATCAAATAAAATAATATATGTTATGGGTGTCTCTGGTGTTGGTAAAAGCACCATTGGAGAATTGCTATCTCAAAAATTAGGAATTCCCTATTTTGACGGTGACTATTATCATTCGAAAGCAAATGTGGACAAGATGACTGCTGCAATTCCTCTGAATGATGACGATAGGCAAGCTTGGTTAGAAACACTTAATAATTTAGCAAAAGAGCAATTAAAAACGAACAGTTGTATTATTGTTTGTTCTGCTTTAAAACAAAAATACAGAGTAATATTAAATGCTGGTATTGATGAACCGATTCATTGGGTTTATTTAAAAGGTTCCTATGAGCAAATCAAGCAGCGTATTGAAGCTCGCGATGACCATTATATGTCTTCAAAATTACTAGCATCGCAGTTTGAGATCTTAGAAGAACCCAAAGATTGCATTGCGATTGATATCACATTAAGTCCCACTGAAATTGTAGAAAAATTGAAAAAACAGCTGACCGAAAAAACAGAATTTGGATTATTTGGATTGGGAGTAATGGGAAAAAGTTTGGCTAGAAATCTAGCGCAAAAAGGATTCAGTATTTCCGTTTTCAATAGACATGTGGCAGGAATTGAAGAGAATGTAGCAGTGAACTTTAAAAATGAGTTTGAAGAACTTTCTGATTCGTTGGCTTTTGATGATTTGCAGTCTTTTGTAAATTCTATGGAGCGACCTAGAAAAATAATGTTAATGGTCAATGCAGGGAAAATTACCGATGCCGTGATTGGAGATTTATTACCTTATTTATCAGAAGGTGATATTTTGATCGATGGTGGGAATTCGAACTATAGAGATACCAAAGAAAGAGCAGATTATTTAAAATTAAAATATATTTACTTCGTAGGAGCAGGTGTTTCAGGTGGAGAAGAGGGAGCATTAAAAGGGCCATCGATTATGCCTGGAGGTGAACTAGCCGCCTACAAAAAAGTGCAACCTTATCTAGAAGCTATTGCTGCCAAAGACAAAAACGATTTACCGTGTTGTACTTACATAGGTGAAGAGGGAAGTGGTCATTTTGTAAAAATGGTGCACAACGGTATAGAGTATGTCGAAATGCAACTTTTGGGAGAAATATACAGTGTCCTTACTGCAATGGGTAATAATCCAGATGAGATTGCTGCTATTCTAGAAAGTTATAAATTGACTGCTAATAGCTACTTACTAGAAATCACAGAAGCTATCTTTCGAAAAAAAGAAGGCAACGATTGGCTTGTCAACAAAATCATGGACAAAGCAGGAAATAAAGGAACAGGAAATTGGACTACAATTACAACTGCCGAATTGGGAATTCCGAGTACATTGATTGCTTCTGCATTGTTTGCTAGGTACACTTCATTTTATAAAGAAGAACGAATTGAAGCACACTCTAATTTTGGATCCAATATACAGCCAGATTTAGATATCAAGGCAATTCTAGACGCTTATCAGTTTGCTAGGATTATAAATCATTATCAAGGTTTCAAATTAATTTCTGAGGCAGGAAAAGCACATAATTGGAATTTGAACTTGAGCGAGCTTGCCAGAATTTGGACAAATGGTTGCATTATCAAATCGGATCTTATGGTTGATTTGGTAGAAGTTCTTAAAGAATCAGATAACATATTGACCCATTCTAAAATAGTTGAGCTAGTAAAAACTTTGAAGCCTAGTGCAAATAAAGTAGTATCTGAATGTGTTTTGGCTGAATTACCAATTACGAGTTTAAGTGAAGCCTTGCAATTCTTAAACAGTTATGCAACTGCCAATTCTTCTGCAAACATTATACAGGCGCAGCGTGACTTTTTTGGCGCACATACGTACCAACGCATAGATGATGCCTCGGGTAAATTTCATCATACCAACTGGAAATAACCACCACTAACTAATCAAAAACAAACCAACAAACCATGGAAACTATTAAGACAAATAAGTCTATTACAAAAAAATTAATTGCGCTCATTCTCAGTTTTGGTCCCGGAATATTTGCCATTGGCTACACAATAGGTACAGGAAGTGTTACCTCGATGATTGTTGCAGGAAGTACTTATGGAATGCAATTATTATGGGTTTTATTATTGAGCTGCTTGTTTTCTGGAGTATTAATGTTTGCCTACGGGAACTATGCGCTAATCTCTGGAGAAACTGCACTTTATGGTTTTAAAAAACACATTAAAGGAGGCAAGTATTTGGCATTAATTATCATCATCGGTATATCATTTGGACAGTGGAATTCATTAATGGGAATCCTAGGAATTTCGGCCAATATCATCTATGAAATTCTGGCGATGAATTTTAAGGGTCTCATAGGATACAAATACGAAACAGTACTTGGTGTTGCAATTTTAATTATTGGTATTTTCTACGCGCTGATGCTAGTAGGGAAGTATGCTTTTTTTGAGAAGATACTGGTGATTTTTGTAACTTTTATGGGATTGTCGTTTATACTCTCTCTGTTTTTTGTATACCCTTTACCAGCTGATGTTGTTATGGGATTAATTCCGTCAATACCAACTGTTCCGGGAGGTAAAATGATGGTTGCCGCATTTGTGGGAACCACTATGGCGGCAGCTACATTTTTATCACGTCCTCTTTTTGTAAGAGGTAAAGGTTGGACAATTGCAAATCTCGACCAACAAAAGAAAGATTCTATCACAGCAAGTATTTTTATATTCTTGATAAGTGGTGCTGTAATGGCAGTTGCTTGTGGGGCACTATACCACCAAGGGCACCCTGTTACAAAAGTGCTAGATATGGCCAATACGTTAGAACCTGTAGCAGGTAATTTGGCAGTTTCTATTTTCTTTTTTGGCACATTGAGCGCAGGTTTGTCTTCTATTTTTCCTTGTTTATTGATTGCACCTTTATTGTTGGCTGATTATCAATCTGGAATCTTAGATACCGATTCACGCCAATTTAGAGTAGTAACATTTATTGCTTGTCTGGTTGCTTTGATTGTTCCGATTTTTGGAGCGAACCCAATTGAGATGCAAATTTTATCGCAAGTTTTTAATGTGTTTGTATTGCCAATCGTTGTTTTCGGAATTATATTAATGGTCAATAATAAAAAAGTAATGAAGGGATACAAAACAAGTTTGTTTGTAAATATCGGTTTATTTTCTGCACTGTTATTTTCACTAATCATATCCTACACAGGTATATTGGCTTTATTAGAATACTTTTGATTAACAGTCCTATAAATTAGTCCGCTTTGTGCGTGTAGTTAGTTTTTAAGAATGAAATGGTGTCCCATATGATTTTAGGGAAATTTGCTTTCATTCTTAAAAACAATTATTACAGTTCTTTTTGATTCGATACTTCTATTTTGGGTATGCAATAAATACTTTGGTAACCATAGGGAAAGCTATAAATCTTTCTCTAAACTTTTGATTAGTTCTCGAATTTCCTCTTCTTTTAATTCGGTTTTAGAGCTGTTTTTTAATAGTTCATTCAGCGCCATACAGTAAGTATTCGTGAATGCTTTTTCTTTACTTACAATTATATCTGGAGTTACACCCAATTGTTCCCAGCTGTTTTTCGTTAAGGTTGCAGTAATTTTTCCACTCGGAATTAAGACTAAAAATTGATTATCAATAATAAAATGATCAACGGGATTGGCAGCACCCCCAGTTTGCTCCCCGATTACCTTTGCCAAATTATAAGATTGTAGAAAGTAAGATAAGCCTTCTCCCGCTGAAAAGGTAGTTCCACTCGTTAATATGTAGATTGGTTTGTTTAGGTATTTCAATCCTAACACCTTATTTTTCGTCCAATCTTCAGTACTATGATCTGTATTTCGAAAGTAAGTATCATAAAGCTTTGTTTTTACTTTAAAAAAATAACTACAAAACTGAAGCAACGTATTTCCATCACCACCTTTGTTTTCTCTTAAGTCAATTATTAATGAATTGGTATTGGCTACAAAATTCATCGCAGCAGCCATTGCAATTTCGCTTGATTTTGGCTCAGCAAAGCCTTTGTAATTGATATAACCAATATTTCCTTCAAGACGTTTTACACTTTCAAAGCCATAATTTTCGAGACTATTCAAATAGTTATAGATCTTTTGCTGCTCTTTGTCATTTGGAACTTTAGAATTTACTTGAGTATTGCCAATGTATTTAATAAAAAAATGTTTGTCTTTGGTGACTGATTTCAAGTAAGTAGTGAGTTGTTTCGCAAAATCTTTATTGTCTAAAAGGGCAAATTTATCTTGAATATTTTTTTGTCTTAGTAAAGAATCCGTTTGAATCGCAATATCTTTAAATATATAATGATTTTTTACTTTTGCTGCTATTTGATTCATAATATGCAGTCTGTTTTTTTGAATGCTGTCTGTATTTTGACCAAAGGAGAAAGTCGTAATAAAACAGAATAGTATAATTAATGTGTGATGTATTTTGTTTTTACTGTAATCGTAGGGTATACAGATTAGCTTTTGTCGATTTAATTTTTTCATCTTAGTTCTTACAATTTATAATTATCTTATTCAAAATTTCATCAAGAGTTTCAATTTCGTTCAGCGATAAGCCTGCAAGAGCAGTTTGTCTGTTTTGGGTTATCACGGGGGATAGTAGTTCAATGGTTTTGGTTCCTTTTTCGGTTATTTCCAGCGTGTATTTTCTTCTGTCTAATTCGTTTATCTGTCTGGTTAGATAATTTTTTTTTACCATTAACTCGATAATTCGAGTAATCGAAGCATTGTCTTTAAATATTAATTTTGCTATTTCTTTCTGCGATAAAAAAGCATTTTTACTAAGAATAATTAATAGCAAGCACTGGTCTACAGTGATGTCTGTAACAACAGCAGCAATATTTTTTTGTGATAGTTTTCGGTACTCTTTAATTGTTTGCTCAATTGTATAGAGTACAGTTCCTGTTGGATTATTTGTTTTCATAATTTAATATTTGACACAAATATAATTGATATATCAATTACTTTTTAAAAAAGTGTACTATTTTATTTTTCAGCTATATTTAGTTAGGAGACTAATAGGCTAGTGGTGTCTCTTAGCTTTTCTTACTCATCAAATAAAATTCAGTGTTTAGTCAGTTTTTGGACGTAAAGGTGCAGTTTAATGCGATTGCATTCAAAATAGAATGGAAACCAATCTACTTATTGAATGTAGGGTCGTAGATTTGTTTGAAAGGATTATTGAAACGGAAGCGATAGTACAAGATTTAGCTAAAAGTCACTACATATTTTAGTTCTTTTTGTTGCTTCAAGATTCTCAAACACTAATCAAAAACAATTACAGATGGAAATTCAAGAAATACTGGCGAGTCAAAAAGCTTTTTTCAATTCAAATGCAACCAAGAGCATTGACTTTAGGATCGCTCAATTGACCAAAATTAAGAAGGTTTTAAAAGACAATGAAGCGTTACTTTACAAAGCGATTTACGATGATTTCGGAAAGTCAGAATTTGAAACCTATTTGACAGAACTATCGTTATTGTATCACGAAATAAACAATTCAATTGATAATATCGAAAAATGGAGTAAACGAAAAAAAGTTTCCACAGGATTTGTAAATTTTCCTGCCAAGAGCTATATCATTCCAGAACCTTTGGGTTCAACACTAATTATTGGAGCTTGGAATTATCCTTATCAACTATCCTTGGTACCAGCAATAACTTCACTAGCCGCTGGGAATACAGTCATCTTGAAACCAAGTGAACTTCCTGCTAGAACATCGGCAGTTATGGCCAAATTGATCAATGAGAATTTTGCCTCTGAATATTTTTGCGTGGTCGAAGGTGGGATTGAAGAAACTACAGAATTACTTAATCAGAAATTTGATAAAATATTTTTCACAGGTAGTACTACCGTTGGTAAAATCGTTTACCAAGCAGCTGCAAAGCATTTGACACCTGTTACATTAGAACTAGGAGGAAAGAGTCCCACTTTTGTACTTGCAGATACAGATATTAAAATGACAGCAAAGCGAATTGTTTGGGCAAAATTTTTAAATGCTGGACAGACTTGTATTGCACCAGATTACATTTTGGTCGACAAAGCAATTGAAAGTCGTTTTCTACAAGCATTAAAAGAGGAAATAAAAGCAAATTACAAAGAAAAAGACGTTAAAGCAGAAAACTATTTGCAGATTATCAATTCCAAAAATTTTGACCGCTTGATCAAACTACTAGACAGTAATAAAATATATCATGGCGGAACTACAAATGAAGTAGAGCGATTTATAAGTCCGACTATTATGCATAATATCACATTTGAAGACGAAGTCATGGAAGATGAAATTTTTGGTCCCTTGCTTCCTGTATTGTCATTTACCAATCTAGATGAAGCCATTAAAAAAGTCAAGAGTAGGCCAAAACCTTTATCGTGTTACATATACACGAAGAGCTCAAAAAGCGCTGATAAATTGTTGAGTGAAATATCATTTGGCGGCGGTGCTGTAAACGATAGTTTAATGCATTTGTCAAATAGTAAGCTGCCTTTTGGTGGTGTGGGCGGAAGCGGAATCGGGAACTACCATGGTAAAGCTGGTTTTGATTCATTTACCCACTTCAAAAGTATTTTAGATAAATCATTTTTGTTGGAACCCTCAATTAAATATGCTCCATATTCTGATATGAAAAAGAAAATTATCAAGTGGTTTTTAGAATAATAAAAAAATCCCGACTCCTGCATAAAATAGCAATAGTCGGGATTTTCTTTATACGATTAATAATCGAAGATATTATAGCAATTAAGCTAAAGAAAAGTGATTAGGAGTAATCATACTTGAACCTACTCAGCAAATTCACCGCGTAATCCATTTATAAAATTATTATTTCCTGCTTTGTCTACGTGGTAGTGATATCCTCTCACTGAATCGTAGTGACCTCTTAAGGCATCTAGATCTTTGTAATCTGTTCCCTTGCTATCTGTATTTTCATACAATCCGTATCCATCCATGGCGTACCCTATCATGGCTGCATGCTGATCTGTTTGTGCGATTCTTGTCGAAAGACCAGTTGCTGCATGATAATGATAACCAGCATTCAAATTAATATGTCCACCAGCATCATCAAAAGGAGCCAAAGTGTAGGCGCCTAGAATACGATCAGTTGGTGCAGGAGCATCAAAAACAATTCCGTTAAAAGCCAACCCACGGGTAGACGGTGTACTATCATGAGATGGTTTAGGGCCCCTTTCGCCATCAGGCTTTGGATGACCTTCTGGCCCGTCAGGTCCGCCTGGTCCTCCGGGACCTTTTGAAAATTCATAAGGCTTAGCAGCTGCTTTTGGACGTACAGGAATATAATAAGTATGGGATAGATTGGCTACGTAAGAAGGCAAACATTCTACACAATAATTTTTATATTCTTCCCCTACATTAGGATTGGCAGCCTCGCGGCAATCCGCTTCCGTTTTGGTCTTAGTAATGGCTCCAGTGGCTTTGTTATACATAGCCCAAGTAGAATCTTTATAAAACTGCGCTAAGTTTTTTACAAAAGCTCCATCTACATCATAAACTTTACCGTTTTCTAACCAAATACCACCAGCAGAAGCATCATCAGAAATATTGGTAGGGCACCAAGGTCCCATGGCGTGATCAGTTGGCGTACTTTTAACTACAATTTTATAGCAATCGGCACTTGATCCATCTGATAGTGTCCTGGTTTCGATAGTAATAGGTTCTGCTAATCCTCCATTCAAAAACTTAGCCTTGTCAACGGGAATTACAAGCTTATCTTGTGGAGCAGCTGTAGTCGTGTTTTTACAAGAGAAGGTAAGTAGGCTAGTGGCAAGAATGCAAAAACCTATTGTGATTATTTTTCTATTCATCATGATAATTTTTTAAGGGCTTTATTTCTTTAAGAAGGCAATTTCTTACAATCTATGTAATGAAACCTGAGTCTCTTACAAGATACAAATAATTGACAAAAGAATGTTTTTTTTAATGTATTAGAGCATTTCTATTTCTTCTAAAGTGATAGTTGACACTTTTGTGGAGATAAATTTCAGCTTGCAAGGAATAAATAAATATTTTAGATTTTAAAAAAATAGTAATTGAACTCGTAAATTTAATATATCTTACAAATGTATTTAAGCTCTTGCTAAAATGATCACAATTATTGAAAATAAATTAGAATGAAAAACACAATTTTGAAAGTATTAATTTTTATAGTTTTTCTGATTGCACTCTTAAAATTAAACCAAATTGCATTTAGAAGTGAGACTCCAAGCCTTACCATCATTACATTAATAGGGAGTGTTATAGCACTAACACTTTTCCCATACAATAAATTTTTTAACCGCAAAAAGCAAAATTAATTATGAAAAAATTTCTACTTATCGGACTCGCAATTGTGAGTCTTACCTCTTGTAACCGCCCCGAGCCCAACTACGAGGGGGTATTAATGACAGATTACGGAAGAAATGGATTAGAAAGCTTTAAAACAGTTACGGGAGCACAAGGCCCATTAGGTCCAGGTTCTGAATTGTATCAAGTACCAATGTTTGAACAAAAAGCAGACTGTGATGCGATTAGTGTTTCGGCTCGCGATGCCGGATTATTCACTATTGACCCATCTTATACTTACCAAGCAACAAGGGGGCAGGCGCCATCAATCGTGCTTAATTACAAGCACCTAGGTACAGGAGAGGAATTTCTAGACAATGTAGAAAACAACACCTTAAATAAGTTAGTCACAGACTCATATCGTGAAGAAGCACGTAATTACACGACCGATTCTTTAATGAATAATTTAGGTAGTTTTGAAAAATCAGTAGAAGTAGTGCTGGCCAAAAAATTTAAGGATAAAGGTTTTTCACTAAACACACTTACGTCTGGATTAACGCCGCCAAAATCTATGGCAAACGCAATTGAGCAGCGAAATAATGCTGTGCAGCAGGCCAATCAAGTAAAAAATGAACTCGAAACATCTAAAATGTATTTGGAAAAAGCTAAAATTGATGCAGAGACCAACCGAATGAAATCTAGTGGTTTGACAAAAGAAGTTTTACAACAGCAATACATCGAAGCACTACGAAACACACAAAACAAAGTGATCATAACCGATGGTAGAACACCTTTGATTTTAAATCCATAAACAAATAAGCCGCGTAGTAATACGCGGCTTTTGTTTTTTTAAGACTTGTTTAAAATTTCGAATACCAAGAATAGCAATTGTTTTTTGTCGAATAGCAATCTACTGTATCCGAGCAAAATAATTAAATACTGAGAAGAAATTATCTATTTAATCTCTGTAATTTAAAGCTGGTTCCCGGTCACCAAGTAATGCTTTGTATTGATAATCGCCTTTAGCTTCAATAAATTCTTCCTTTGCTTTTTTAATTAAGTCAGGATTAGTAAATAAATCAATTGCAGTAAATGCCAATGTTTTGGAGGCTACCATCATTCCTTTAATTCCAATTTCAGTACCACCAGAAGCAACAGCTTGCCAACTATGAGCGCTTGTACCAGCAACCCAAGTGGCAGCTCTAAGTCCTACTGTTGGAATAGCATAACTTACATCACCAACATCTGTAGACCCAAGTGTTTTTGCTATGCTAATAGGTTTTACAGTCGCGACAGAATTAATTGGAGCATACTTATCTGTAAAGGTTGCTTGCATTTTCTTTGCATAAGCAACTTCGTCGTCTGTGTAAGTAACACCGCCTACTTTTTCTAAATTTATTTGCATGTTGGCCACCAAAGTTTTGTTTATTAGTAAGTCATGGGCACCACCAATGATTTCAAAATCCATTTTGGTTTCTGTACCCAAGGCAGCACCTTCTGCAGCTTTTTTAATTCGCTCAAATGTGGAGACTACTTCTGTTTTGGCTGGATTTCTCACATAGTAATACACTTCGGCAAAATCGGGTACAACATTAGGTGCTTTACCACCGCTTGTGATTACGTAATGTATACGAGTTTCTTGCGGTACGTGTTCTCTCATCATATTGACCATATGATCCATTGCTTCGACTGCATCTAGAGCAGAGCGTCCTTTTTCTGGCGAACCAGCAGCATGAGAGGCAATACCATGAAATCTAAATTTAGCCGATATGTTTGCCAGTGAACTTGAATTGGTAACCAAGTTATCATCGCTTGGATGCCAGTGTAATGCTACATCTACGTTATCAAACAAACCTTCACGTACCATATATACTTTTCCGCTTCCACCTTCTTCGGCAGGGCAACCAAATATTTTAATTGTTCCTTTTAATTTTCCTGTTTTCAATAATTTTTTGACAGCAATACCTGCCGCAACCGATCCTGTACCAAACAAATTATGTCCACAAGCATGTCCACTTGTATGATTGGCACTTGCTGTTTTGGTAGGAGAATTATCTTGTGATAAACCGGGTAAAGCGTCGTACTCTGCCAAAATTCCAATTACGGGTGAGCCGCTCCCATAAGTTGCTACAAATGCAGTCGGTATTCCAGCTACACCTGCTTCAACGGTAAAACCATTATCTTTTAAAGTATTCTGCAACAATGCAGCACTTTTTTCTTCCTTAAATCCTAATTCAGCATAATCCCAAATAGTTAGGGCGATCTTTTTATACTCGCCATAATTAGATTGCATAGAGGCCGCAGTTTCTTTTTTTAACGCATCAGTTGCTTTATTATTTTTGCTTTGAGCAATACAACCAAATCCAATTGTCAGTGAGACAATAGAAGTAAGAATTAATTTCATATTATTTTTTTAATGATGATTTATTTTAATAATGATGTACTGAGAAATAGAAATCCATTAGTCCGTCATTTAAGAATAGGATTAAAGTAAAAATGTATCTTCTCGGTTTTACGAAAATACAATATTACCACTAGACATCAGCCATAACAAGGTAATTAGCAAGTAATTTTTCTTGGGTCTGTCATCAATATGGTTTTTTTACAAAAATATCTTTGCAATAAAACAGGAAATGGAATCAATTGAATTGTTTTGAATGGTAAAATTTAATGAGGTTTTTTTATCAACGGGAAAATTAAAGCACTTTCAATGTTATAAATAGTCATACTAGAATCGAAAACTACAGCCTAAATAGCGAAAAAAAGAGGCAGAATTGCCTCTAATTTTTTTTTAAGTTTTCAATGATAAAAGATTGAGTTGTGAAATTAGTAACAGCTCTGATCAATAAGGTTTCATCGTTCAGAAACGAACGAGGTGAAGCTTTCACATTTAGCAGATGTATTAATTTACGTTGTATAAATATTATATAATAGACAGGCTTTTAGCAATAGATAAAAAATTTTTCACATTAAATAGTCTGCAGACAAAGATCAAGTTATAATACACAAATCTTCATGTAATTTTTTGATACACAGATCAGATTAGTATGCATTTACAATAAAAATAATAATAAAACTGCCGTTTTTCAATGAATTATAATCATGCTTTGTATTCTCTCGATTTGTATAAAATGTCTAATGATATGATTTATAAAAAATTGAAATGTGTCACCTAAATTTATTTTAATTAAACTAGAAATTGAGGTTTCAATTTTTATTTTTTTTAAACTAACGTGTCTTGAACATTCTAACAACTGTAAAAGCTTAATTTGCTGATTTATAAATGTATCTATAACAGATGTATTAAGGTTTACATTTATAGGGTCTTTACTTTTAAACGTCTTTATTTTATTGATTTTTTTTTGAGGTAACATACTTTTTGCAAAATAACTACCTAAAATTCCGCTTGTAAATTCTAGTTCAGGTCTAGTTTTAGAATCATTTATTTTAGTTTCCATTTGCTGCAAATAGAAATTACCATATAAATTCAAATGTTCTAGACATTCTAAAATATTCCAAGATGTCTCACATTTTCTCCAAGTCAGTGTGTTTAAATCAGAATATTTTAATTTTTCTGCCTTCTTTAAAACTTGAAGAGTATATTCTAAATGTATTTCGATAAATTGTTTGGATTGCATATTTTTTTTATACAAAGTTCTCAAAACATATTGCAAAATTCTTGATGAAGGTCAAGATTTTTTTAATCTAGATAAAGTTTCGGCACTCATTCTTAAATAATTTGCAATATATCTGTTTGGTATTTCTTGAAATAGTAATGGACTTCGCTTTAAAACTCTTTTATATCTTTCTTTTGGGGAACTAGTTAAAACGTCAATTTCACGTTCCATTTGTTGAAGAGCTAAATTTTCTAAAATTTTGGTCCACTCTTCTCTGTTACTTTCAAGTTCCAGAAATTTGTCGATTTGTATTCTGTTCACAACTTTTACTACTGTTTTTTTAATTGCTTGAATTAATAAATCAGAAGGTTGTCTCGTTAGAAATGAATCTAATGAAACAATTAAATTTTCTTTGTAACCAAATCGAATTGTTTGCTCGACATGATCATCTAAAAAATAAACTCTTAAACTTCCACTTACGATATAATATAAATTTGTATCAACACTACCTTTTATTTTTAAGTATTCGTTTCTCTCAATTACAATTTCTTTATTTGAAAGTTCTATAATTTCATCCATTATTTGTTATGTTATTAAAATTTTGAATTTGTCGTAATTCTGTTTTAATGCGACTTTAAAGATAAAAGATAATAATTTCTAATTTTAATTTACGCACTGTATGTAGTTAAGTGCTAAGTCCATTTTCTAAATCAGTTATTTACAATTATTTTTCCCCAAAGTATATTTCTAGAGATTATTTTACTTGCTCAATTAATTCAAGACGCTTTACAACAGCATACTTATCTAAAATTGTTCCTGGAGATAAAACTGCATTTGCTCCAATTTTTGAAAAATCACCAATCAATGAGCCGAACTTTTCGAGTTTAGTGTCAATAATTTTATCATTATGTTTTACAAAAATTCTTTTGTCTTGTCTTTCATTGAAGTGATTGGCACAGATTGAACCCGCTTCAAAATTTGTATTATGTCCAATAATACTATTTCCTATATAGTTGAAATGGGCAACTGCAGTATAATCAAATATTATAGACTGCTTTATTTCTGAACTTGGTCCGATTTTTACAGAGTTACTTAAAAATATAGGTCCTCTCAAATAAGCGTTTGCACCAACAAAGCAATTCTCAGAAATGATAATTGTTCCTTTCAAAATCACACCTTGTTCAATAGTTGCCGTATTGTGTATGGCAATATTATTTTCAATTTTGTAGTTACTATCCAAGACTTGAATTCTCTGTGATAAAATATCTTCTAAATTGTCAATTATTTCCCAAGGCTGTAAGTCTTCAGTATGTGGGAACTTTGTTTTTATATTTTCGATGTAATTTTCAAGCTTTAACATAATACTTAAATTATTATTTTCTTTGGTTATGTTTTCCCCAAGCAATTATTTTAACACCTTTTGAGTACTGAATTATGTTGGGTTCTTCTTTAATTAGTTTACTAAATCTTGGATAATTGAATTCTAATTTTTTTACTTCAATTTGACTAATGGGCCATTCTAAATGGTGAATTTCAACTTCGTTAATAGCCATTTATTTATCTTGGAAAAGTACGTATCTTTCAGTAAGCCACTTTTCCAATAACGTTTTCTTCGAAATTTCATTTCCAATCTCAAAATGAATATCTAAATTATCATTAAATTCTGAGTTAGTGGATTCGAATTGATTTGCAGTTCGTTTGATTTTGAAAATCGATAGGGAAGATTAGATATTCCTTTTGCAATTTTGCAAGACAAACTTTCTCCTCCCTCAATGCTTAAAACGTACACACCAGTTTTATACTTTGATTTTACATATGTTCGAATATTAATTTCATCAAAATCTGAAATTGGAGGAAAAGCAGGTAAGTTTTTTGGCCTTATTTTTTCCATTGTACAAGCTCCGACCGAAATCCAGGCTTTGCCATCAATAAGATCGATTTCTAATTCTTTTGGGACAAATTTTTCCAACTCGGATAATTCAACTTGCCAATGCAGAAATATGGCATTATTCCATTCTTGATATAATTTTCAACTTCCCGTTGGCATTTTCCACGGCCTGTGGTCGGTGGTGTTTAAAATTTCTTTAATTGTCATTTTTAAATTTGGATGTAACATTTTGATGCTATGAAACGGCTGGAAGTATTTAATAACTCAAATTTGCACATAACAAAAATTTGATGCGAAACGGTAAATCCATTAAACTCCATATAGCTCAAAACATCTATGTAAAAGTATAATTTTTAGTGTATTAAAACTAAGTTTATACAATAACAAGATGCCTTTTATAATTAAAAGATATTCACTGGTGTAGATATTCATAAAAAAAACTTGAACAGTTTTATTCAATAAAGCTTATTCTTTTAATCTAATATTATTCTGTAGAATTTTATATAATTCAAATTTGAGTAAATATATTAATCTCTAGAATGTGTAATAGCGGAGAGTCCTTATAGTGTTCAGGACTAATTTTGAGGAGCAACTTGCAGCTATTTGGTTATTTGATTGAAACACCTAATTTATTATGAGCCCCGATAGAAACGGCATCCTGTTGTGTTGCTATTGCAAAAACAACAGATACAGTGTATAGCGGGACCAATGGTGTGCTGAAAAACGAATTTTTTGCTCCTTAAAAAAAAGCGAAGAATAATTTCATCAACTCTGACGATTGTGTATTTTTGGGCTCTCACAAAAAAAGACTAACATGTACAATTTATTGAAAGGTAAAAGAGGAATTATTTTTGGCGCTTTGGACGAAAGTTCGATTGCCTGGAAAACGGCAGAACGCGTACATGAAGAGGGGGGCGTTTTTGTTCTCACCAATGCTCCGGCCTCGATACGATTGGGAAATATTAATGCTTTGGCAGAACAAACGAATTCGCAAGTGATTGCTGCAGATGCTACTTCGGTTACTGATCTGGAAAATCTTGTGGATCAAGCGGTAGAGATACTGGGCGGTAAGATCGATTTCGTTTTACACTCTATCGGAATGTCGGTCAATGTGCGCAAAGGCAATCATTATACCAACCAAAACTATGAGTTTACAGAGAAAGGTTGGAATGTTTCGGCAGTTTCTTTTCATAAAGTAATGCAGGTTTTGTACAAGAAAGATGCTATGAACGAGTGGGGGAGTATTGTAGCTTTGTCGTATATGGCCGCGCAACGTGTGTTTCCTGATTACAACGATATGGCCGATAATAAAGCATTTTTGGAATCGATAGCCCGCAGTTTTGGTTACTTTTTTGGACGTGATAAAAAGGTAAGAGTCAACACCATTTCACAATCACCTACAGCTACTCGTGCAGGTACGGGTGTAAAAGGTTTTGATGGATTTATCGCCTTTGCCGAAAAGATGTCTCCACTAGGGAACGCGACAGCAGACGACTGTGCCAATTATGCCTTGACACTTTTCTCTGATTTGACCAAGAAGGTAACCCTTCAGAATCTATTGCACGACGGTGGATTCTCGAATATGGGTGTGAGTCAAGAGGTGATGGAGATGTTTGAATAATACACTAGCTTGCAAATTACTAAAAAACACAAAAATAGAGTCGATTATCATTGGCAAGGTCTATATTTGCGCCTTGCTATAAATTCTGTTTAATCCCAATTGCACTGTTATGCTATTTTCATTAATTATACCGGTCTATAATCGTCCTGATGAAGTCGATGAACTTTTGGAAAGTTTGGCCAAATCAACTTATCAACATGACTTTGAAGTGGTATTGGTTGAAGATGGTTCAGCGCTTCCGTGTCTTGAAGTTGCCAATAAGTATGTGGGTCAGTTGAATATTTCGTACTTTTTTAAAGAGAATTCAGGACCTGGTGATTCAAGAAATTACGGAATGAGAAAAGCGAAAGGTGATTATTTTATCATCTTTGATTCTGATTGCATTATTCCAGCTCAGTATCTGAATGAGGTCGAAAAAGCATTAAACAAAGATTTTGTAGATTGTTTTGGTGGTCCAGATGCTGCGCTTGATAGTTTTTCGAGTGTTCAGAAAGCTATTAATTTTACTATGACTTCCTTTTTAACTACAGGCGGAATACGTGGTGGTTCTGAAAAAATCGGAAAGTTCCAACCTCGTAGTTTCAATATGGGGTTGTCGCGCAAAGCATTTGAAGCATCAAAAGGTTTCGGAAACATTCATCCCGGTGAAGATCCCGATTTATCCATTCGATTATGGAAAATGGGTTTTGAAACACGATTGTTTACTGAGGCTTATGTGTACCACAAACGCCGAATAGATTGGGATAAATTTACAGTGCAAGTGAGTAAATTTGGAAAAGCGAGACCGATATTAAATAGTTGGTATCCTAAATATACCAAATTGACTTTTTTATTTCCTTCCTTATTTGTGATAGGTTTTTTTACTGCTGTAATTCTATTACTTTTTAACAATGATTATTTTTTATTACTATATTTAGTATATTTCGTTTTAATATTCCTGGTGTCAACTATCAAAAATAAAAGTGTTTTAATTGGTTACTTATCTGTAATAGCGGCTTGGAAACAATTTTTTGGCTATGGTTTGGGTTTTATAAAATCCTATTACAAAGTCATACTATTAAAACAAAAACCAGAAGTGGCTTTCCCAGAATTATTCTTTAAAAAACACATATGACAAAAACAATTGGATTGACAGGTGGTATAGGTAGCGGCAAGACAACAATTGCACACTATTTTCAATCCAAGGGGATTCCGATTTACATCGCAGATGATGAGGCACGAATAATTATGCAATCAGAAGCGATAATTGAGGCAATCAAAAATAGTTTTGGAAAAGATCTTTTTGAGAATAATGTACTGAATAGACAAAAATTGGCAGAAATTGTGTTTAACGATGCTGACCAATTAAAGCGCCTTAATGGCATTGTTCATCCCGCAGTAAAAAATCATTTTAAAGAATGGTTACAAACAAAAAGCCATTGTCAATTTATTATTTATGAGTCGGCCGTTCTTTTTGAAAATGATAGTTATAAAAATTTTGACTATATTATTGCTGTTACAGCACCTCTAGAGGAGCGTATACAGCGTGTCATTGCTCGTGACGCTACTACAAGAGAGCAAATACAACAACGCATCGTCGCGCAATGGACAGATGAACAACGCGTTTCTAAAAGTGATTATGTGATCGAAAACTCTAATCTCGAGACTGCAAAACGTAAAGTTGACGAAATTCTTAAAATTTTAGAGATTAAACAAAAAGAGTCTTAAATGTTAATCTTTGGTTAATGCATATTTAACTATACTGTTAAAATCTTAATTTTGATGCGATGAATAAAATGTTTTTTAGATTATTGGTTTTAATGATGAGTATGTCCTTAATTGGGATAATACTTGTACAAGTGTATTGGTTTAATACCTCATTTAAGAACAACGATGAGCAATTTAAATTCCACGTAAAGCAAGTTTTGGGTAATGTAGCCGATAAATTGCAAAAACAAGAAGCATATAGTTTTTATGCAAAATACAATCAATACAAAGATAGTACAGGTAAAATTCCTGAAAAAGATGACTTATTAGAGTTTTCATACATTCAGAGGAATCCAAAAACGAATGAAACCATTATTTATACAAATAGCTTAGTATCTGAAGATTATAATATTTCAGCTTCAATATTTGATAAAAAATTTAATACCGATAAGTTTAAAAACTTTAGCAGTCGCAGAACAACTGAGGTTTACAATCAAAACGGAATTGATAAGTCGGGTTTACAACAAAGCTTAACACCAGATGTAAAAATACAGAAGAGTGGTAATCTAGATATTTTAGACAATGCCCAATTTGAAATATTTTTTAAAGACATTGCCTCGGTAATGCCAATAAATGAAAGAATTTCTGGAGATAAGCTAGAAAAATTAATCAAAAAGGAATTAGAGCAATATGGAGTTAATACCAAATTTGAATATTCGATATTCAATAATGGTGTTCAAACAAAAATATTGTCAAAAGGATTTTCACATAAAGAGGAGGGATATTCTATTCCGATTTTTACAGATAATGAAGGAAACGAAAAGTATAAGTTATTTATAACATTTCCTTACAAAAAGAAGTTCTTATTATCAGAGTTGGTAAGTATCACAATTCTTTCGATCATATTTACGTTAATCATCGTAATTGCTTACAGCAGTGCTTTGAATCAATTAATAAGACAACGTCAAATTTCGGAAATCAAAACCGATTTTATTAATAATATGACGCACGAGTTCAAAACACCTATCGCTACAATTAATCTAGCGTTAGATGCCATACGAAACCCGAAGATCATTGACGATAAAGAAAAGGTATTCAAGTACTTGCAAATGATACGTGATGAGAACAAGCGTATGCATGCTCAAGTAGAGAATGTGTTGCGAATCTCAAAACTAGAGAAGAAAGAATTAGATATAGAAAAAGAATCTACTAACATAGATGAAGTAATTGAAGATGCAATTGAGCATGTAAGCTTGATTCTTGAAGATAGAGAAGGGTCGATTACTAGTCACCTAGATGCAAATCGCAACTGCGTATTGGTAAACGAAGGGCATTTTACAAATGTTATTGTAAACATTTTAGAAAATGCAATTAAATACTCTCCTGAAGCTCCTGTTATTGATATTTACACAGAAAATATCAAAGACATGATTTTGATAAAAATTCAAGATAAAGGTTTAGGAATGAGTAAAGTGGCTCAAAAAAGAGTCTTTGAAAAGTTTTATAGAGAACATACGGGTGATATCCACAATGTAAAAGGCCACGGTCTAGGATTAGCGTATGTGAAAAGAATAGTTGAAGACCATAATGGTCAAGTTTATGTAGAAAGTGAAAAGGGAAAAGGAAGTACCTTTATAATAAAAATACCCCTAATAAATTAAGATATGGAAAGTGTAAATAAAAGAATACTCTTGGTGGAGGACGATTTGAATTTTGGAGCCGTTCTAAAAGATTATTTAATGCTAAATGACTTTGATGTTACCTTAGCTAAAAATGGTATGGAAGGTTTTGAAAAATTTAAGAAAGACGCGTATGATTTGTGTATTCTTGATGTTATGATGCCTTACAAAGATGGTTATACATTGGCAAAGGAAATTAGAGAAAAAAATAGCGAAGTGCCTATTATTTTCTTGACAGCTAAGTCAATGAAAGAAGATGTATTGAAAGGGTACAAAGCAGGAGCAGATGATTACTTAAATAAGCCATTTGATTCTGAAGTGTTGTTGATGAAAATCAAAGCAATCATTCAAAGAAAATCTTCAGATGTAAAACCAGAACAAGTACAGTTTGAGTTTAATGTTGGTAAATTCCACTTGAATTCAAAACTTCGTTTCTTGAATATAGAAGGGCAAGAGCAAATCAAATTATCTCCAAAAGAGAACGAGTTGTTAAAAATGTTGATTCTTCACGAAAATGACTTAATGCCGAGAGAATTGGCCTTGACAAAAATTTGGAGAGATGATAATTACTTTACTTCTCGTAGTATGGATGTTTACATCGCAAAATTACGTAAATATTTAAAATTAGACGAAAATGTTGAAATCCTAAACATTCACGGTGAAGGATTTAGATTAGTAGTTAAAAAATAATACGCAGTGCATTTATCTGCACAAAGAAGCTTCGAGAAATCGAGGCTTTTTTTATGGAAACTATTTCCTGCTTTCCGCTGCAAGATTTCTCATAAAAGCGTCCATTTCTATTAGTGTAGCAAGAGCTTCCGTTGGTCGCTTTCCTACACTAAGAAATGGGCGCTTTTATTTCAAAACGCTTTCCACTTCAATCAGGGTTAGGAGTTAGGAATTTAAGAATGATAATTTATATAGTGAAGAGGGATTTTTTTATAGGTTCGTGCAAACAACCACAATTGTCTTTATTAGATTGAATTGATTTGCATTAATATTATCTTCAAAATTACTAATAGCAACATCTGCTGATTTTGAAACAATTAATTTAAATAGACAGCTATAAGGTATTATAAATCAATTTGTAATAACTTATTTAATTTATCTGTATCGATACGATTATCATGAGGTAAACTAATAAAAAAATGGGATTGCCACAGCTGAGTTTTCTGTGCTTGATTATTGGTAATTGTACTCCAAGGTGGATATATTCTAAAACCTCGTTTACCATCTCTAAAATCATCAGATAAAATTTTGTTATGATGCAAGACAGTTTTAGGGAATATAAAAACACCGAAATTGCTCCCTTCTCTAGTAGCTATTAAACAGTAGTCGAATTTATCTGAAAGTTCGTATGCTGCAGTTATTCCGCTTACATTACGTTTCCACAATGTAACAAACTGCCCTGTTTTGGTTGGAGTAATTTTTGCGGTTCTAAATTTTACTGTAAAATTACCAAGTTCAAAAGAATGTGCAGAGTATGCTTTACTCTCTGATTCTGCTACGACATGCGAAAGCTCCAATCCAATAGATTTGAATAGTAAATCTTTAATGATTTGGAGCTCCTGATGCATAAGATAATTATTTAGAATTACAGGTTGAGTTGTAATGCAAAACAGTTTTTATTTTCTTTTGTTATACTAAAAACAATTGATTCGTCAGAGATATTTTCGTGTATCATTACAAGATCACGCAGAGAAAGTTCTTTCATGAAATTCATTTCAAAACTCTTAATTTTCTGATTCAAAATAATTTTCTCATCTACGACGTCCATACACCATTCTAGGTACTTCACGTGATTCACATGATTTACAATATCCAAATCAGATAAAATTACCTTCTTTTCAAAAACTTCTTCTTTTTCGGGGTCAATTACGATTTTAGAAAAACTTTCTTCGGTAGCTTTCATCTCTGGAAACAGCTCAAAGTGTTCGTGATCCAAAGCTAGTGCTTCAGGACGACGTTTTACCGTATTGAAAACGGCCCAAAAAGTTTCACCTCCGATAATTTTCTCTCCGTTAAGGTAAATTTCTAACGCTCGAATCGAACGAGAGTTTTCTAAGGTGTTAATCCAAGTCTTTACAACTACTTTATCCTTCCACCTTGGCAATGCTTTAATTTCGATGCGCATGCGGCTTAAAACCCATGCTTGATTGAACTCTTGCATGTCTGTAAAGCTTATTCCGCCTAAATCAGCATGAGTAGAAGCTGTTAGTTGTAAGAGATTGCATAATTCGGTATATTTCAAATGCCCAGAAGGTAGGCATTGTGTAAAATTGATTTCGTATTCTTTTTCTAATATAGAAGAAAAGTTAGGTTCTAGTGGCATTTCTGAGTGCTATTCGGTTTTTGATTGATAAAGTAAATCTGTACTTATATCGCATTAGGTTCATATTATTGCTGTCTGCAAAAATAGTGAAAACAAATCATTTTGACTGATTTTCTTTCACAGATTTAATAGAAAATCTTTATTCTGTTAAATTATTCGAACCATATTGTAGTATATAATGGTTTAAATTTAAAAAAAAATATATATCGAGAGGGATTGTATGGATGAATTTTTGAAGATTTATAATAGCTACCAGCTGCACCAACTTATGCAAATACTGAATTGAGTACTTTGAATAAATTTTTAATAAAATTGAGACATGTAAATTATCGCAATTACTATCATGATTGCAATTGCTTCATAATACTTAATTTCTATTCTTTCATTTGACTAGTTATATAACTGATGATTACTGGTACTGGCGTTTCAAAATCGAACCATTTCGTATTTTCATCTCGCTTAAACCAAGTGAGTTGCCTTTTTGCAAATCGACGTGTATTTTTCTTAATTTCTTCTACAGCAAAATCCAAAGTAATCTCTTTAACAAAGTATTGAAATAACTCTCTGTAACCGACAGTCTGCAAAGCATTTAAGTCCTTTTTTGGAAATAATGTTTTGGCTTCATTTAAGAGACCTTCGTTCATCATAATATCAACGCGCTGGTTGATACGGTTGTACATTACAGATCGTTCTGCTTCAAGTCCAATGAGTAGAGGAGTAAAAGAACGTTGGTTCTTTTTTTGATTTAAAAAAGAGGAGTATGGCTTTTGGGAACCTATACAAACCTCGATAAAGCGCATCATGCGCTGTGGGTTCATCAATGTTTGTGGGTTCTCTTTGCTGAGGATTTCAAAATAATTAGGATCTAAAATTTTTAACTGTTCTTGCAAATAGCCAATTCCAAGCTTTTCATACTTGTCATTAATAGCAGTTCGTACTGCGCCATCAATTTCAGGAAAGGAGTCAAAGCCTTTTAAAATTGCATTTACATACAAGCCTGAGCCACCAACGAGCACAACATAATCATTTGTTTGAAACAGTTCCTCTATTTTTGCAATCGCTTCCTTTTCGTAATCACCTACGGTATAATTTTCCAAAATAGATTTATTTTGAATAAAATGATGATTTGCTGCGGTTAGTTCTTTTTCATTTGGTACTGCGGTACCTATTGTCATCTCTTTAAAAAACTGACGGCTATCGCAAGATACTATGTCGCACTTAAAATGTTGTGCAAAATGTATGCTCAAGGCAGTTTTGCCGATTGCTGTTGGGCCGATAATAGTGATTAGGTACTTCATGCTTTTTGTTTTAGCCCAGATAGAAACGAAAACCCCGGACGGCTGCAAGTTAGTATTTCTTGACATAAAAGAGCGCCTTTATAAGCTCCTTTTATGGCTTAGAAATACAAGTTGTAGCAGGAGGAGTTGTAGTGTATAGCTGGAAATAGCTCTAAATATATCTTAAATGTCTAGAGTATGCCCACATTTGTGACAAAAGTTAGCGTTTTGTGGGTAATCATCTGTTCCGCAACCCGGACAAGGTGTTTCGGGATGTGCGCTAGTTTTTTGATGTGATTTAGCAATTTCAGCAGTTACGATTCCGGTAGGTACTGCAATGATTCCGTACCCTAAAATCATAACAAAAGAAGCGATAAACTGACCGAAAGGTGTGATAGGAGAGATGTCTCCATAACCAACTGTAGTTAGGGTTACAATTGTCCAGTAAATACCAGCAGGAATACTTGTAAAGCCGCTCTCGCTGCCTTCAACTACGTACATGATTGATCCAATGATGATGGTTATGATCAGAACGAAGTAGATAAATACTATAATTTTACCGCGACTAGCGTTGATAGCACGCTTTAATTGCACCGATTGACTATTAAATTGTGGGTGATTTAGAATTTTGAATAATCGCAAAAGACGCAATGCACGAACAACGGTAAAAACATTTGATCCTACAAGTACCAAACTTAAATACATGGGGAATATGGATAAAAAATCTATGATTCCGTAGAAACTAAAGATATATTTCCAGGGTTTACTAATACTGATAATTCGCATTAGGTATTCGATTGTAAAGAAGACCGTAATAATCCATTCTAGAGTTATAAGCTGAGAATGGTATTTAAAATTAAATTCTGCCACGGTTTCCATCATTACCAGAAGCACGCTTAACAGAATCAAGCCGAGTAAAACCAGATCAAATAAGCGTCCCGCCTTGGTGCTAGTACCATAAATGATGATATAAGTACGCTGTTTGAGTAGAGCAAATTTTGATTTAATATCTGGCATCCTCTAGAATTTTTTTATTTTGTGAGTTTTACTTTTCTTGAGATAGGATTGTAATGTGTGTTTTGTGTCCCGATTGTTTGGCATCGGAATTAAGATGTTTTTTAAAATATCAATATTGGTGATTTGGTAATTTAAGTCATAAAAAGCATATCCTTTTAATTGTCCGTTTTCGATTAATATAGCAGAGCGTTCGCTTACTGATCTTCCACGGTCGATAATCACCATATTAGTGTTGTCAAAATTATTTTTTTCGATGAACTTCTTTACTCGTTCGTTGTATTCAACTGCTGTAACTTCCCCTATGCAAGCACCATCACATTCCTTAATCTTATGCTTGAAGCAAGCTGCTTTAGTTGCATATAAACCAGTGAATTTTTGGCACAATTGATAATCATCTGTGATGCGAAAAAGAGCATTCTTACCATCGGTTTCGTTATTATAAGAACTAACTTCTTTTTTACGTCCGTCTGTTTTTCTAAGTTTTAAATTTAGGTATCCGTTATTGTCTTTTTCCGAGTAAATAGACCAGGGCAACGTATTGCGACGCGGAATACGATTGTAAACCGGACGATTGGTTTTTACTGCCTCTGTCTCTTTTAGTGTTGCTATTAATTCGTTTCCAGTTTCCTCAAAAGTGACTTCAAAAACCTCTTTTTGTATTTTCTTTGCTGTATTGGTAATACCAGTGAATACTTGATTAACGCGTTTTTTTATGTTTCGGCTTTTACCTATGTTGATAATGTTTCCTTCTTTGTTATGTATGTAGAAAATTCCAGTTTTAGCAGGTAGCTTATTTATTATGTCTTGAAGTTTGGGTGCAATTCCTTTTTCGATCTCCATTTTAATAAAATCTTTGACAATTTTTTTCTCCACATCCTTTTCAAGTAACATCTTAAAAAGTTTGACTGTCGCCAGTGCATCACCACTCGCACGATGCCTGTCGGTTACGGGGATGCCTAATGCTCGCACTAGTTTGCCAAGACTGTACGAAGGTTGGTCTGGAATAAGGTTTTTGGCCAATTCTACCGTGCAAATAGTTTTAGATTGAAAATCATATCCTAGGCGACGAAATTCTGTACGAAGGATGCGGTAGTCAAAACTAGCATTATGAGCCACTACAACGCAGCCTTCGGTTATTTCTACGATGCGTTTGGCTACCTCGTGAAACTTAGGAGCCGATTTTAGCATGGCGTTATTGATTCCGGTAAGCTGAACCACAAAAGGCTGAATCGGAATTTCAGGATTAACAAGACTTATAAATTGATCCACGACCTCGTGACCGTCAAATTTATAAATTGCGATTTCTGTAATTCCTTCTTCATTGAACTGTCCTCCAGTTGTTTCTATGTCAAGTATTGCGTACAAAATAGGTGTTCTGTTATAAATAAATTAATTATGCAATTTCAATGGGTTCAATTTTAACATCAAATAATCAATATCAAATTTCAATAAAGCCATTTGCAATGTAGCGAAGCGTTTTCACCACCATTGTTACTTTTTTATGGAAATTTTATATTGCCCCCTATCATTGTATTTTTGAAATTGTACTAGTTACCTGCCGCCAAAGATACTACTTCCGATTCGAACCATATTGCTACCGCATTCGATAGCTAACGGGTAATCGCCCGACATTCCCATAGAAATTGTTTTGAAGTTGCTATGTGCAGGATTTAAAGCTTTTAAGTTCTCAAATATTGATTTTAAATGTGTGAATTCCTTTTTTACCTGATTTTGATTATCAGTAAATGTGGCCATTCCCATAACACCTAATATTTGTACATTCTTAAGTGCAGCAAAATCGTTTGAAGTTAGTAATTCAATACCTTCTTTTTCATCAAGACCAAATTTTGTTTCTTCCTCAGCAATATGAAATTGCAAAAGACAATCGATTACTCTGTTATTTTTTTCAGCTTGTTTGTCGATTTCTTTTAAAAGTTTAAAGCTATCAACTCCATGAATCAAGCTAACAAATGGCGCCATGTATTTGACTTTATTTGTTTGCACGTGACCAATCATGTGCCACTGAATATCCTTTGGCATTTCTTCCCACTTATCCGCCATTTCTTGGATTTTATTCTCTCCAAAAATACGTTGACCTGCATTGTATGCTACTGTTAAGTCGCTTACAGGTTTAGTTTTAGATACTGCAACCAAAGTAACAGTTTTAGGTAATGTAGTTGTTATGTTTTGTAAATTGTCTGCTATGTTCATAGGTCTAAATTATATTTTCTATGCCGTTAAATGGAAAGAAGTTTTACAATTGAAAGCTTTTTACTTCAATTATAGAATGTTCAGTTTCTGTGCTTCCTTCGTAAAAATAGGAATAGAAAAGGAGATAAACGAATTATTACGAATTAAGATAAAAACAATTTCTATCGGTGCTTTTCCCGCAGCAAAATTTTATAGTATTTAGTGTCTGTAACAGTAAATAATAAGATTCTATACTATTTAGAAAATTGTTTCGAAACTATTTCTGCTTTTTTACTGCTCTTGTAATCATAGAAACCTTCTCCAGATTTCACACCCAATTTCTTTGCATTGACCATATTGACAAGTAGGGGGCAAGGAGCATATTTTGGATTTTTAAATCCATCATGCATGACATTTAAAATCGAAAGACATACATCGAGACCAATAAAATCTGCCAATTGTAGCGGGCCCATAGGATGGCTCATACCAAGTTTCATCACTGCATCAATTTCTAAAACGCCTGCGACTTGATTGTAAAGCGTTTCTATAGCCTCATTGATCATCGGCATCAAAATTCGGTTGGCTACAAATCCTGGATAATCTTGAACTGTTACAGGTGATTTTTGTAGTTTTTTGGCCAACGCCAATGTGATATCAACCACTTCATTACTAGTATCGTACCCTTTAATAATTTCGATCAAAGGCATTAGCGGTACAGGGTTCATAAAATGCATTCCGATTACACGATCGGGATGCGCAACTACGGCTGCAATTTGCGTTATTGAGATAGAAGAAGTATTTGTTGCAAAAATGGTGTTATGAGGACATAGATCATTTAATTGTTTAAAAATTTTCAGCTTTAAATCTAGGTTTTCAGTTGCTGCTTCAATGACAAAATCAACTCCTGTAACACCGTCCTTCATATCGGTATAGGTAATAATATTGGTAATTGTTTTAGCAAAATCATCAGCGCTGATAGTTCCTTTGGTAATCATTCGATTCAGATTATTGGCAATAGTGTCCATAGCTTGGTCCAATGCTTTCTCTGATACATCAATTAATTTGACTACAAAACCATTTTGCGCAAATGTATGTGCAATACCATTGCCCATCGTTCCTGCGCCAATTACTGCTACTGTTTTCATAACTTATATTCTGGGGTTAAAATTGGTATATCGATCCAGATCATCCTTAAATACTTCATATTCAGATTCAGTAATGTATTTACTGGTATACAACCATAAAATTCTTTCTTCTTGAACATATGTAGGAATAATTGGGTCGATTTTTAAATATTTATTTTTAAAAAACTGATTACGATGCTTGAAAATTGACTTAATAAACAACTCAATTTGATCTGCATTTTGCTTGGTTTTTATAAAATATAAAATTTTACTCGAGGCAATATGCTTTTCTTCGTAACCTTTATTGACTTCATTAAATACTAAAAATAGAGGTAATGATAATGAGAGTACAATCAAATAAAAATAAATTAAATTATAGGAGTAGTATTCAAAAAAGATGCAAAGTGCAAATATAATATTGAAAAAAAAGGAGATATAAAGCAGTGCTACATTTTTATCTCCTTTTACTCGAATAGTATAGGTTTCATCTTTGATTTCCTCAAATGGAATTTTATACTCTAATTTATGTTGCGTCGTATTTAGAATAGCAAGAATCCCGTCTTCTACCAATTCAAAATTCTGTGATTGACCTTTGAATTTAATATCCAGTCGATTAGACATCTTTATTTTTTAAAGCAATCAATGATTTGATACGCTATTCGCAACGCTTCTGTAGCTTGTTCAAGTGTAACTACTGGCTCTGTATCATTTACAACTGCATCTGCAAAACTCTCCAATTCATCCAAAATTGCGTTGTTTTGATTCACATCAGGATTAGAAAAATAGATTTGTTTTTTAACACCTTCGGCATTTTGTAAAATCATATCAAAATCACCAGGATTTTCTGGTGCGTCTTTCATTTTTACCACTTCACATTTTTTCTCCAAGAAATCTACAGAGATGTATGCATCTTTTTGAAAAAAGCGACTTTTACGCATGTTCTTCAATGAAATACGACTTGCCGTTAAGTTAGCAACACATCCATTTTCAAATTCTAAACGTGCGTTGGCAATATCTGGAGTTTCACTTATGACAGATATTCCACTAGCAGAGATATTCTTAACAGGTGAATTTACAACACTCAAAATAGCATCAATATCATGAATCATCAAATCCAAAACTACGGGAACATCAGTTCCACGAGGATTAAATTCCGCCAAACGATGTGTTTCTATAAACATCGGGTTTTCGATCATATTTTTCGTTGCGATAAAGGCAGGGTTAAAGCGCTCAACATGACCAACTTGCCCTTTAACGTTGTATTCTTTTGCAAGTGCAATAATTTCTTCAGCTTCAGCAACCGTATTTGAAATTGGTTTTTCGATAAAAACATGCTTACCTGATTTAATTGCTGCACGTGCGCACTTGTAATGCGATAGTGTAGGGGTAACAATATCAATCACATCCACTGCGTGAATTAATTTGGCAATGGTCTCAAAATGCTTGTATCCAAATTCCTTTGAAATCTTCTCCGCATTTTCTTGATTAGGGTCATAAAAACCCACCAATTCATATTTCTCAGATTGTTGTAATAATCGCAAATGTATTTTTCCTAAGTGACCAGCACCCAATACTCCAATTTTCAGCATAATGATGTAATTTCTACAAAAATAAGAATTATAAACTAACATCAAAGGGCAAATCATGACAAATATTGACTGTAATTGTTTTCATTTCTTAATTATATTGGGCGTGCCACCAACCATAAAAAAGAGCCAACTTTCTAGGCGCTTATGAGCTCTTTTTTATAGTTGCTGTCGTGCTATCCGCGCTACTTCGGTAGCTAGCTTCTATCACTCACGCGGGCTACTTACAATAGCAGTTTTTATTGACTGACTTAAAGTTTATATATCTCAATGAATCCCAATCGCTTATATCTCACCTGAAAAATATCTGCCAATTGTTCAAAACGACTTTCAATTGGAGTCCATAAATTAGAAATTGTTTTCTATTTTTGCCAAAATATAAATACCTCACATTGAAAGACACTGCCAAACATCAAGGACTTAGAAATCAATTAGTAAACGTTTTACAAGAAAAAGGAATTACAGATAAAAATGTTCTGGAAGCAATCAAAAAGATTCCAAGACATTTATTTTTAAATTCTAGTTTTGAAGATTACGCTTATCAAGACAAAGCATTTCCTATTGCTGCGGGGCAAACAATTTCGCAACCTTATACGGTTGCTTTTCAGTCACAATTATTAGAAATTAAAAAAGATCATAAAATTTTAGAAATTGGTACAGGTTCAGGTTATCAAACTGCTGTACTGTGTTTGATGGGAGCTAAGGTTTTTAGTGTAGAACGACAAAATGAATTATTCAGACAAACTTCTACTTTATTACCTAAATTAGGTATTCGTCCCAAGCATCTAACCTTTGGTGACGGATACAAGGGTTTACCAGGATTTGCGCCCTTTGATAGTATTATTGTAACTGCAGGAGCACCTTTTATACCACAGCCATTAATGGCACAATTAAAAATAGGAGGAAGGTTGGTCATTCCGCTAGGAGATACAGTGCAAATAATGACATTACTCATCCGAATCAATGAGACTCAGTTTGAGCGACACGAATTGGGAGAATGCAAATTTGTACCTTTGTTAGAAGATAAAAATTAAAGAGTAATTCTCAAACACGCAAATCAAAGAATTAGACAAGTAATCTTCTGATAATAGTAGATAATTTTATAATCTAGAAATGATTGTATAAAACAAGAAAACCATTCGTGTAGCGAATGGTTTTCTTATTTTGTGACATTTGCAATATAATGTTCCAAGGAATTTTTTTCAACCTCTGCAATAAAGAGCTGAAAGTCTTCATCGTCTTTGGTTGCTAATGCTTTTTCTATGGCTTTGTAATAATTCGCTTTAGTCGCATCATCTCCTTTAATAGTAGCAATAGTATATCCATGCTGTACTAAAATCGAATTCATTATCAAGCGAATAGTTTTTCCATTTCCGTCAGCAAATGGGTGTATATGCGACAAACGCTCATGTATCTTAGCCGCCAAAAGTACGGGGTGCAGTTTGCTTTTATTCATTTCATACCAAATCAAACATTCCTCCATATCTTTGGCGATTTCTTGAGGAGCTGAAGTTGAATAGCTATTTGCTTCGTTAACTAGAATTTCTTTCCTATAAGAACCAGCCACGGACGGATTGATACCCCGCAAAATCAAATTATGAATCGTTAATACTTCTTTTTCATTCAAAGAAGTTTTGTCTTCTAAATTTTTCAAGTGTGCAATTGCTTCTTGATGATTGATAGCCTCAAGATGTTCTCGCATACTTTTACCCGAGATAGTCATACCTTTTGTAATAACCATTTCTGTTTCACTTTGGGTCAGTGTATTGCCATCCAAGCGATTGCTTTCAAAAGTGTAATTAATTTCGATAGCTTTCCTTACCATTGCAACATCCGATGGCAGAAGATTGTCTCGTTTTTGTTTTAAAATATCAATCTCATTTAGTAACTGTTGCAGTGCTCTCGAAATAGTGGTAGTGCTTGCATTTCTTAAATATTTAATTTCATCTTCAGCTTCTTTTATGGCTTTTAAAGCTAAAGGTTCATCTCCAATTTCATATAAAATTTTTTCTTTTAACCAGGCCACCATTAAGGTATCATAGTTAATTTCTAATAAAGTAGAGAGTTTTAAAATTTGTTCTTTGGTAGGCTTTCGAGCGCCACTTTCAAATTTGCTAATCAAAGCTTGGTCAATGCTTGCCAATTGCGCCAGCTCTCTAGTTTTTATACCACGCTGCTCTCTAGCAATCTTAAGTAGATTTTTCATTTTTATTATAAAAGTTGTCATGACATTTTAAGTCATGCTATTTCGACAAAAAAAAAACATTGTTTAAAATACTTAAACAATGTTTTATTATACTATTTCGATATTACATATCAATTAATACCAGCAATTTAGTGGTAATAACTTATTTATGTATCTTTTTTATTCTATCTAAATCTCTTTTAGTGTCTTGCTCTTTTAATGACTCTCTTTTATCATAAGTTTTTTTTCCGCGACAAAGTCCGATTTCCAACTTGGCCAATCCCTTATCATTTGTGTACAATTTTAAAGGGACAACAGTAAGCCCTTTTGATTGAACGGCACGTGCTAAAGTTTTTAATTCTCTTTTCTTCAAAAGAAGTTTTCTTTCGCTACGAGCTTTGTGATTAAACTGGTTTCCAAAAGTATATTCTTCAATATAGGTATTTATAGCAAAAAGCTCTGTACCGCTAAATTCGCAAAAACTTTCGGTTATATTGGCTTTACCCAAACGGATGGATTTTATTTCTGTTCCTGCCAAAACAATTCCAGCAGAATATTTCTCGATTATTTCATAATCAAATCGAGCACGTTTATTAAGGATGTTAACTGTTTTTAGCATAGGTTTGCAAATGTAGGGACATTTAGTAAAAGTCCATAACTTTTTAACGAAATTGAATTAAATTTGTAAAATGGAAAAGCAAGCATCAAAAGATCCACTGCACGGAATCACTTTAAAAGTAATCGTAGAACAACTTGAGGCATTTTACGGATTTGACACCTTGAGCGAGTTAATTAATATAAAATGCTTTAAAAGTAATCCTAGTGTGAAATCATCTCTTACTTTTTTGCGTAAAACCGACTGGGCACGTCAAAAGGTAGAAGAACTGTACATTAAAACATTACCAAAATTTTAAATAATTTCGATCGTATATTTGGAATGAAATTGCTCGTTAGGTTGTACAACTAAAATACCTTCTTTTTCAAATATATTTCCAGTACAGTTTACAGTATCTGCGTAGCCCAACCAAGGTTCAATACATAGAAATGGTGCATTTGGCATTGTCCAGATTCCTAAACTTGGAAAATCTTCATAATGTACACGTACTATTTCCCTTTTTCCTTCAAGAATGCTTACTGTTTTTGATTGTAAATTTTTAAAGATCAATGCATCATTTTCAAATAGGGAATACTCAAGTGCAATTGAGTTACTATAATCTAATGGTAATTCTTTGGTGGTATCGGCAATTAAATTATTTTCTAATATGTTATAGTGCAGCTGTTCCTTTTCGCTGAACTGTAATGAATATTCTTCAAATTCTTTTGGTAAAGCGAATGCAGGATGTGCACCGATTGAAAATGGCATGTCGTAAGCATTTTTGTTGACTACCTGATATTCAATTTGAATATTGTTTTTTACCAGTGTATAAATAATTTGTAATTCAAATTCAAAAGGATATTTTAGTAAAGTGTCGGCATTAGAAGCGATAGCGAAAATAGCTTTTGTAGCTGAATTTTCGATCAGATTAAATTCCATTTCTCTAGCAAAACCATGTCTTGATAATTGGTAATTTTTTCCGTTATATTGATAGGTGTCATTTTTTAACGCACCTACAATAGGAAACAGAACGGGAGAGTGTTTGCCCCAAAACTTAGGGTTTCCTTCCCACATGTATTCGGTATTTTTTTTATCTTTTATAGAGATTAATTCGGCACCCATACTATTGATTTGTACGGTTAAATATGCATTATCTAGTGTTGTTTTCAATATAATGGTATTAATTGTTGCGAAAAATTTAATGAATAGGACTAAATCCACTATTTTAGATTCAAATATAAGTTATCTGTTCAATTTTTTTTCATTAATTTGTAATTTAAATTTAATTATATGAGTAGAATAAAATGTACAGGCTTATTTTATGCCGCATTATTTATAGCGAGTTCAGCATCTTGGGGGCAGGAAGCTTCAAGTACAACATCCAGTTACAATTATAACGAAGCATTTTCTTCTGATTTTTATACCAATCGTGGTTCTATTTATCGTTCAGCAAGTGGGCAACCAGGTGTTGCCTATTGGCAAAACCGTGCAGACTACAAATTATCTGCTGTTTTAAACGATCAAAGCAATGAAATTACCGGAAGTGCGGTTATTGATTATACCAATAATAGTCCTGATAAATTGGGGTTCCTATGGTTGCATTTGGATCAAAATTTATTTAAAGCAGATTCTAGGGGAGAAGCTTTGGTACCGCTAACAGGAAGCCGCAATGGTTCGCGCGGTCAAGTATTTGACGGTGGGCATAAAATTAAATCTGTAAAAGCAGTTAGTACTGTAAAAGGAAAGCTTTCTGAAACTGAAGTAAAATATTTAATTACAGACACACGCATGCAGGTTTTTCTTCCTTCTGAACTTAGTTCAAAGGGTGGTACTGTGAAGTTAAAAATTGATTTCTCATATATTTGTCCAGACGAAGGATCTGACAGAACTGGAGTTGTTACGACCAAGAATGGTAAAATCTTTACCATTGCACAGTGGTACCCACGTATGTGTGTGTATGATGATGTGCGCGGTTGGAATACGAATCCTTATTTGGGAGCGTCAGAGTTTTATTTAGAATACGGTAATTTTGATATAAACATTACAGCTCCTGCAAATCACTTTGTAGTTTGTTCGGGAGAATTATTAAATGCAAGCCAAGTTTACTCTGCAGCTGAACTTAGTCGCTTGGCACAAGCAAAAGCGAGTGATAAAACAGTAATGATACGTACTGCTGAAGAAGTAGAAAAAAATGTAAAAACAGCTAGTACGACTACAAAAACATGGCATTTTGCTATCAAAAATTCCCGCGATGTATCTTGGGCCTCTTCTACTGCTTTTATTGTAGATGGTGCTAAGATCAATTTACCAAGTGGAAAGAAATCATTAGCAATGTCTACTTACCCAGTAGAAAGCGAAGGTGACCTGGCTTGGGGAAGATCGACAGAATATACAAAAGCAGCTATCGAAAATTATTCAAAAAGATGGTTTGAATATCCTTACCCTGCAGCAATAAACGTTGCTGGTAATGAAGGTGGAATGGAGTATCCTGGTATTGTTTTTTGTAAATATGAATCAAAAGGAAAACGTTTATGGGGGGTTACAGATCATGAATTTGGTCATGCTTGGTTCCCTATGATAGTGGGCTCAAACGAACGTTTGTTTGGATGGATGGATGAGGGTTTGAATACTTTTATAAACTCACTAAGTGAAACCGATTTCAATAACGGAGAATACAAGGAACCTGCAGAGGACTTGCAGAAAAGAGCTGAGTACTACACAGGTTCAGGTTTAGAGCCCGTAATGAGTTCACCCGATAATATGAAAGAAAGTAATATTGGTAAATTACTATATGCCAAACCAAGTACTGCCTTGATAGTATTAAGAGAACAGATTTTAGGGGCAGAACGATTTGATTATGCTTTTAAAACATACGTTGATCGCTGGGCTTTTAAACACCCAACACCAGATGACTTTTTTAGAACTATGGAGAATGTTGCAGGTGAAGACTTAGGTTGGTTTTGGAGAGGTTGGTTTAAAAATAACTGGCGTTTTGATCAATCAGTCAACGCTGTTAAATATGTAAAAAATGATCCTGCTCAAGGTGTCGTTATTACAATCGAAAATAAAGATAAAATGGTTTTACCTGTAATTATGGATATTAAAACCAAATCTGGAATTACCAAGCGCGTAAAATTACCATTTGAAGTATGGCAGAAAAACAATACATGGTCTTTTAGCCCTGATATCAATGAAGAAATTGAAAGTATTACGTTAGATCCTGAACATGTTTTTCCAGATTATGATACTGATAATAATTTATGGACAGCAGTAACTGGAAAATTAGAAAAAGATGTTATTCTGGATGGATACTTAGGGGTTTTTGGGAATAGTAAAATAGGAACTAAAATTGAAATTAGCGAGAAGTCGAATGCGCTTAATGTAGAGATTTCAGGATATCCACAATTCTCAGTAGTATTGATTGGAGAAAATGAATTTGAATCGAAGGCTGCTGGTCTAAAATTTAAATACAATGACAAGCAATCTGGATTTGACATGATTATGAGTGATGGAAGTAAAATACCGTTTACAAGAGAGAAATAAGTTTTTAAAAATAACAACAAAAAAAATACCAGCGAAAGCTGGTATTTTTTTTATATATCTATTTAGAAGCCGGAATCTGCTGACTTAAACAATGTAAAGTTCCAAATCCCCATATAAAATCGATAGTGCTAATTCCGATGATTTCTCGATCCGGAAAACATTCCGCTAATATATTAAGTGCTTTTCTATCGTTAACATCGTTAAAAGTGGGTACCAAGACACACTTATTCAAAATCAAAAAGTTGGCATAACTAGCGGGTAAGCGTAAATCTTCAAAATCAACTCGTTTTGGCATTGGCAGTGTTACAATTACAGGCGACGCACCGTTTTCTAATTTAGCATTTTGCAAACGTTTTAAGTTATCTTGCAAAGGTTCATAATTAGAATCTTTGGTATCCATTTCAACAATAGTGACAATTGTATCATCATTAATAAAACGTGCTAAATCGTCAATATGACCATGAGTATCATCTCCTTCAACTCCGTTGCCGAGCCATATTACGTTGGTCACACCGAGATATTCTTTAAAAACAGCTTCGTAATCTTCTTTTGTGAATCCTTCGTTTCGTACCTGAATAGTAGGATGCATTAAGCACTCTTCAGATGTAATTAAAGTTCCGCGTCCATTTACATCAATCGCACCACCTTCTACAATAACGGGTTTACCTTTATACATTACCTGAGTTAAAGGAATATCTAAAAAGTCGGTTACTTTTTTAGGTACTTCTTTGTCTAGCTGATAATTTTTATATTTTGCCCAACCATTAAAGTTGAAGTTTAATCCTTCTCTTTTTCCATCATCATAAACAACAATAGGTCCAGAGTCGCGCATCCAGCTGCGGTTTGTTTTGTGAATGATATAATTCACTTGCTCAACATTCACTCGAGCACGCTCAAGCATATCTGCGACTTTAAGTTTTAATTTTTCATCGGCTACAACAAGAAAAACTTTTTCGTAGCAAGCTACTTTTTTGATAAATTCTACAAATGCCCATTGTACCGCCTCGTACTTACCTGGCCAATCGTTTCCGTTGTGTGGAAAGCAAAGTAAAACACCGTCTTGTTTTTCCCATTCTGCAGGGAAACGTCTATTTGTAGTTGTCATAAAAAGGATACTTATATTTGTGTGCAAAGATAAACATTCGCAAGGATTATAAAAATGAACATAATAGAATTTTGGATGCTATTTTTGCTAATCACTTCCTATTATCTCAATAAGTTTTTTTATTAATTTTTATTCTACCATAGCAAATTTGAAGTGTCTTTGTAAAATCAGTAGTTAATTTATAAAGCAAATATTAGATAGAATTTAGAACTAAAATAGAGGTAAGGCAATAGATAGTTGTTGATTTTGTCTAAATTGTAATTTTTATGATAGACTTTAGGATTTAAAGTAAGGTTACTTTTTCTAAATTAAACTATCTTTGCCCGCCGAACAATCGGTACAAAACACGTAGTATGAAGTTTGATTTATTAAAGAAAGATCCGCAATCGAAAGCGAGAGCAGGAAGCATTACCACTGATCATGGTGTTATAGAAACTCCAATTTTTATGCCTGTTGGTACGGTAGCATCTGTTAAAGGAGTGCATCAGAGGGAATTAAGAGAAGATATTAATCCTGATATAATTTTAGGAAACACCTATCATTTGTATTTGCGACCTAAGACAGAGATTCTTGAAAAAGCAGGTGGATTGCATAAATTTATGAACTGGGATCGTCCAATTTTGACCGATTCTGGAGGTTATCAAGTATACTCATTATCTTCAAATCGTAAGATAAAAGAAGAAGGTGTGAAATTTAAATCTCACATTGATGGTTCTTACCATGTGTTTACACCAGAAAATGTAATGGAAATTCAGCGCACTATTGGTGCTGATATTATTATGGCATTTGATGAATGTACACCTTATCCTTGTGATTATCATTATGCTCGTCGCTCGATGAACATGACACACCGTTGGTTGGATCGTTGTATTACTCATTTGGATAAACTCCCAATGAAATATGGCTATCAACAACATTTTTTTCCAATTATTCAAGGAAGTGTTTATAAAGATTTAAGAGAAAAATCAGCAGAATATATTGCCAATGCAAATCAAGTAGGGAATGCTATTGGTGGATTGTCTGTAGGGGAACCTGCGGAGGAAATGTATGCAATGACTGAAGTGGTTACTGCTATATTACCGGAAGATAAACCACGTTATTTGATGGGAGTAGGTACTCCAATCAATATTTTGGAAAATATTGCATTAGGTATCGACATGTTTGACTGCGTAATGCCGACGCGTAATGCGAGAAATGGAATGTTGTTTACTGCAAATGGTACTATAAATATCAAAAACAAAAAGTGGGAAGATGACTTTTCGCCAATTGACGAAATGGCAATTACCTATGTTGATACAGAATATACAAAAGCCTATTTGCGTCACCTTTTTGCTGCCAATGAATACTTAGGAAAACAAATTGCTACAATACATAACCTTGGTTTTTATATGTGGTTGGTGCGCGAGGCTAGAAAACATATTATTGCAGGTGATTTTAGAACTTGGAAAGATATGATGGTGAAGAATATGAGCCAAAGGCTTTAAAATTTTAAACTGATAATGGCAATTTTAACAATACTAGACAAGTACATTTTAAAGAGATATTTAGCCACTTTTGTGTCTATGTTGGCGATGTTCGTTCCTATCGGAATCATCGTTGATGTGTCAGAGAAGATTAATTTCATGATTGAAAACAAGGTGCCCTTTCTTAAAATTGCGGTGTATTATTACCATTTCACAGTTTATTTTGCCAATGCACTTTTTCCGATATTTTTGTTTTTATCTATCATATGGTTTACATCTAAATTAGCTAACAATACAGAAATTATCGCAATTTTGAGTTCTGGAATATCATTTACCCGATTTTTAAGACCTTATATCATAGGGGCGACCATCGTATCGGTATTTGTTCTTATAATGGGATTCTTTGTCGTTCCTGTTTCTAGTGAAGGTTTTAATAATTTTAGGTACACTTATCTTAAGACCAACGGGAAGCAACTTATGCGTGGTGAAAACACTGATGTGTATAGGCAGATTAATGACAATGAGTTTTTGTATGTCAACAGCTTTAATTCTTACTCAAAAACAGCTTTCAATTTTTCTATTGAAAAATTCGATAAAGAAAAAATGGTTTCGAAGATTACTGCTAGCAGAATTCAGTGGAATGCTGCCGATAGTACTTATACTATGTATGACTACAAAAAGAGAACAATAGGAGAGTTTGGGGATATCATAGAAAAAGCTCCAGATAAAAAAGCAAAGTTGAGTTTCGATTTAGAGGATTTAACACCGGTTGTTTATATAGCCGAAACGTTAACTTTGGATAAGTTGAACACTTTTATTGACAAGGAAAAGGCAAAAGGTTCGTCAAATATCAATACCTATATGGTTGTATTGTATAAAAAATACAGTGTGCCCACATCGGCATTTATATTGACAATAATAGCTGTTTCTGTTTCTGCAATGAAGAGAAGAGGAGGAATGGGAATGAATTTAACTATAGGAATTGCAATTGCATTTGGATTTGTGTTTTTTGATAAAGTCTTTGGAGTAATAGCAGAGAAAACTACTTTTTCACCATTTATTGCCGTATGGTTTCCAAATTTTGTTTTTGGATTCTTAGGTATATTTTTATTACGTAATGCAAAGCGATAGTCTTAAAAGTTATGTAACACTCCATTTTATTGTATTTATTTGGGGTTTTACCGCTGTATTAGGTGCTTTATTAAGCATTGAGTCTGGTGCTATCGTATGGTATAGAATGTTGATGGCTTCGGCTTTTTTGGGCCTTTATATTATCTACAAAAAGAAGTCATTCAAGATTTCCCTAGGCTTATTTTTGAAACTGGTACTAGTAGGTTTATTGATAGCCATACATTGGATATTATTCTTTCATGCTATACAGATCTCAAACGTTTCGATAACACTCTCTATATTTTCTTTGGGCGCTTTTTTAGCATCTCTAATGGAGCCTTTATTCTACGGAAGAAAAATAATTGGCTACGAAGTTTTTTTTGGGCTAGTTACCATTTTGGGTTTAGGTCTTATAATGAATGTAGAAGTCAATTATCTTGAGGGGATGTTATACGCATTTATTTCAATTGTGGTAGGTGTGCTGTTTACGGTATTTAACGGTAAGTTGATTCAAAATGAAGATGCTGCTGTAATTACCTTTTATGAGTTTTTAGCGGGTGTATTTTTTATCAGTTTATATTATTTGGCACAGCAAAAATTTAGTATTGCATTTTTTACAATGAGCGCTACCGATTGGTCTTTGTTATTAGTATTATCGTCAATTTGTACTGCTTATGCCTTTACTGCTTCTGTAAAAGTAATGGAGCAATTATCTCCTTATACCGTGATGCTAACAACCAATTTAGAACCTGTTTATGGTATTCTATTGGCTTATTTTATTTTGGGTGATAAAGAAAAAATGAGCTTTTCTTTTTATATGGGAGCATTACTGATTTTTATCATGGTTGTGATGAATGGAATTTACAAGCATCGAAAGACACGCAAAAATAAGTTAGAAAGTGTGAGTCCAAATACACTTTCATAAATAAAGGTTTAGAAGAAAATTATAGAGAACTGTTCTGTGAGTATACAGTTTTTATTAGTGAGATTTTAGAAATTATCTGAACTTCATCAAGATAACATACTATCATAAAATTACTGTTTCCAACAGTTTACCATTATTTTGGTTTAAAATTATTAATTACGAAAGCTGAGAAAGGTTTCAAAAAACAGAATTATAGAATGCTACAAAACTTGCGCTTAAACGAATATAAAATTTTATTTTACAGAGTTACACTAGGATACCTTTTTTACTTTATCTCTCGTGTACTCTTCTATTTGTACAACTCGGAATTATTAAGAGTAGAATCTATCACAGATTTTCTATCCTTATGTTATTATGGATTAGCCTTTGATACTACGGCAATTCTATATGTAAATATACTTTTTATCCTTTTCTCTATTGTACCGATTATAAAGAACACTACAGAACGATATCAAAAGTTTTTATTCTACCTTTATTTTTCTACCAATTTATTTGCCTACGCTACTAATTTTGTAGATTTTGTGTATTACAGGTATACATTTGCGCGAACTACAGCTGTAGTTTGGCAAATATTAGAACATGAAACGAATAAAAAGACACTACTTTTTAGCTTCATATTTGATTATTGGGATTTACCACTTTTATTTATTGTTTGTGCTGCGCTTTGGATTTACTTGTACAAAAAAGTTACTATTAAATTTACTACTCCAACCAAATTAATTCCATATTTTGGCTTTTCAATCATCGGGATCTTAGTGGTTTTTGCACTAGTGATTGGTGGTATTCGTGGGGGAGATTTTAAAAAATCTACTAGGCCAATCAACTTACTCGATGCAAGTCGTCATGTGAAAAACATTGTACATTCTGATATTGTATTGAATACTCCATTTGCAATTATTAGAACATTGTTCTCAAATACTTTTATCAAGCAAGATTACGCTGGTGTAACTCCAGAAGTGATCAATGAATTAATTCAACCAATTAAAGAGTATCACAATAATCCAAAGACAAAACCCAATGTGGTTGTATTTATATTAGAAAGTTATGGTAGAGAGTACATAGGTGCTTTTAACAAAGATGTAAACATACCAAATTACAAAAGTCATGCACCTTTTATAGACTCGCTGGCTCAACACAGTTTAATTTTTAATAATGCTTTTGCAAACGGACGTCAATCCATTCACGGTATGTCTTCTGTATTGTCTGGAATTCCATCGTTTAAGGATGCGTTTACATCTTCACCTTATCCAAAACAAAAAATAGAATCGATAGTTTCAGTTCTTGAGGGAGAGGGTTATGATACTTCATTTTTTCATGGTGCAGCAAATGGCTCAATGGGTTTTCTTGGTTTTAGTAACATTCTGGGCATCGATCATTATTACGGACGTACAGAGTTTAATGATGATTCGCAATTTGATGGATTTTGGGGAATTTGGGATGAACCATTTTTACAATTTATGAAAAAGACATTGGATACCAGAAAAACACCATTTTTTGCGTCTGTATTCACAGTTTCGTCTCATGAGCCTTATGTTATTCCAGACAAATATAAAGATCGATTTAAAGAAGGTGGAGTGCCAATTCATAAATGCGCAGAATATACAGACTATGCTTTAAAACGTTTCTTTGAGGAAGCTAAAAAAGAAGAGTGGTTTGCTAATACTATTTTTGTTATGGTCGCTGATCATTGTAATCAAATTTATTACGATGAATTTAAAAAACCAATAAATCGTTATGCTGTTCCTATTTTGATTTATCAACCAGGGAGTAAGTATGTTGGTGTTGATACAGATTTTGCACAGCAAATCGATATTTATCCAACGATATTGGATATGATTGGGTATGAGAAACCTTTTAGAAGTTGGGGGAGAAGTTTAATTGACAAGAAAACTACCGAACCATTTGTAATGAATTCCACAGGGAATATTTATCAATTTTCAAAAGGGAATTATATTTGCACGTTTGATGGCACAAAATCATTAGGATTTTATCATAAAGAAGACACCGCTTTAAAAAATAATTTGATCAAAAATAGAAATGCTGAGATGGATGCAATAGAGTTGCAATGCAAAGCTTTTATTCAAGATTATTATGATAGGGTGGTAGACAAACGATTAGAAACTGTTCGATAAATTTTCTTTCTAATTGTTTGAATAATTGGTTCATAGATTATATGCAGCCGATATTTGACTACGGCTTTATCGGTCTTCTCTTATGAAATGCAATCGTGATTATTAGCCCCGATAGAAGCGATATCCTTTGCTTTTTTTCTTTAAAAAAGCAAAGATAAAGTGTATAGCGGGACAAGTTGTATCTGTATCTCAGAGCTTGCTGCTCCTTAGAATTATATTAATAAGACAACGGTTTAATGTAGTATTGCAACTGCAGTATTTATTGCAATTGAGCTGCTATTTTTTGATTTAATTATAATTTACTGTAAAGTTTTACAAATCACTAAAACTAACGGTGATATATATTGTATGTATTTTTGTAATGCCATATATTTGCAGTCTTAAATTTAATAAACAATGATTAAGATTACTTTACCCGATGGGTCAGTTAGAGAGTACGCGGAAAACGTGACTCCTATGGATGTAGCTAAAAGTATTAGCGAAGGTTTTGCTCGAAATGTAATTTCGGCATCATTTAATGGTACTACCATTGAGACCGCAACTCCTTTGACCACTGACGGAAGTCTTGTTCTTTATACCTGGAATGATGAAGGTGGGAAGAAAGCTTTTTGGCATTCTACTTCTCACGTGATGGCACAAGTCCTAGAGGAAATGTACCCAGGAATTAAATTGACATTAGGGCCTGCAATTGCTAATGGTTTCTACTATGATGTTGATTTTGAAGATCATAAAATTACTGAAGCTGATTTTAAGAAAATTGAAGATCGTGTACTTGAAATTTCAAGAGGCAAACATGAATTTAAATTACGTCCTGTAACGAAAGCAGAAGCTTTAAAATTGTACAAAGACAACGTCTACAAAACAGAGATGATTACTAATCTTGAAGATGGTACTATTACGTTTTGTGATCATGATACTTTTACCGATTTGTGTCGTGGAGGTCATATTCCAAATACTGGAATTATCAAAGCGATGAAAGTAATGAGTGTTGCTGGTGCTTACTGGCGTGGTGATGAGAAAAACAAACAGTTAACTCGTGTTTATGGTACATCGTTTCCTAAACAAAAAGATTTAACAGAATATCTTGCTTTGCTAGAAGAAGCTAAGCGCAGAGATCATAGAAAGCTAGGTAAAGAATTAGAATTATTTGCTTTTTCGCAAAAGGTAGGAGCTGGTTTACCATTATGGTTGCCAAAAGGCGCTGCCTTGAAAGAGCGCTTAGAGCAATTTTTAAAGAAAGCACAGAAAAAAGCAGGTTATGAGCAAGTAGCTACTCCGCATATTGGTCAAAAGGAGTTATATGTAACTTCGGGACATTATGCAAAATATGGAGCAGATAGTTTTCAGCCAATTAGCACTCCTCATGAAGGTGAAGAGTTTTTGTTGAAGCCGATGAACTGCCCGCATCACTGTGAGATTTATAACGTACGTCCTTGGTCTTATAAAGATTTACCAAAACGTTATGCTGAATTTGGAACAGTTTACCGTTACGAGCAAAGTGGAGAGCTTCATGGTTTGACACGTGTACGCGGGTTTACTCAGGATGATGCCCATATCTTTTGTACGCCTGAGCAATTAGATGGCGAATTTAAGAAAGTTATTGACTTAGTACTTTATGTGTTTGGATCTTTAGGTTTTGAAGACTTTACAGCTCAAATTTCATTAAGAGACAAAGAAAATAGAGAAAAGTATATTGGTTCTGACGAAAATTGGGAAAAAGCCGAAAACGCAATCATTAATGCAGCTGCAGACAAAGGTTTGAAAACAGTCGTAGAATATGGTGAAGCAGCTTTCTACGGTCCTAAATTGGATTTCATGGTTAAGGATGCTTTGGGTAGACAATGGCAATTAGGAACGATTCAAGTAGATTACAATTTACCAGAACGTTTTGAATTAACTTACAAAGGTTCTGACAATGAATTGCACAGACCTGTAATGATTCACAGAGCTCCATTTGGCTCTATGGAACGTTTCATTGCTATCTTATTAGAACACACAGCAGGAAATTTCCCACTATGGTTGATGCCAGAACAGGCTATTATCTTGTCTTTGAGTGAGAAATATGAAATATATGCCAAAAAAGTTTTAGATTTGCTAGAAAATCACGAAATTCGCGCCCAGATTGATAACAGAAATGAGACAATTGGTAAGAAAATTAGGGATGCAGAGATGCAAAAGATTCCTTTTATGCTGATTGTAGGTGAGGAAGAGGAGAAAAACGGTACAATTTCGATCCGTCGTCATGGTCAAGAAGGAAAAGGAAATATCACGATAACAATAGAAGATTTTGCTGCTATTGTTGACGAGGAAATAAAAAAGACATTAAAAACATTTACAGTTTAACTTAAATTATAAAGCCATAGCAATAAGAAGCAATAGAGGTTACCAACCTCGCGTAGAAAAGAAGGATGCTCACAGAATAAATCAACATATTCGTGGGTTGCAAGAAGTGAGACTTGTTGGTGAAAATATAGAGCCAGGAGTTTTTAAACTAGCGGAAGCATTGAGATTAGCTGACCAATTTGAATTGGATTTAGTTGAAATTTCTCCAAATGCAGAGCCACCGGTTTGCAAGATTATGGATTACAAAAAATTTGTTTACGAACAAAAGAAACGTGATAAGGTCTTAAAAGCAAAATCGACTCAGGTTACTGTAAAAGAAATTCGTTTTGGTCCTCAAACTGATGAGCATGATTACGAGTTTAAAAGAAAGAATGCTGAGAAATTCTTAAAAGAAGGTTCTAAGTTAAAAGCATTTGTATTCTTTAAAGGACGTTCGATTATTTATAAGGATCAAGGTCAGATCTTATTATTGAGATTAGCTACAGATTTGGAAGAATTCGGTAAAGTAGAAGCGATGCCAGTTCTTGAAGGAAAGAGAATGATTATGTTCATTGCTCCTAAAAAGAAAAAATAAATACGTCATAAAGTTATAAAGTCGAAATGTAGTAATTGAAATTAAAACATGAGACGATGTAACATTAAGATTGAAAAGATAAGTAAGTAGGAATAAATTAAAATACTAGGAAAAAATGCCTAAAATGAAAACCAAATCTAGCGCCAAGAAACGTTTTAAAGTTACTGGTTCTGGAAAGATTAAAAGAAAGCATGCTTTTAAAAGTCACATCTTGACTAAAAAATCTAAAAAACGTAAATTAGCTTTGACACACTCAGCGTTAGTTCACAAAACAGATATGAAAAGTATCAAACAACAATTAAGAATTATCTAATAAGTTAAACGTTAGAAATCTTAAAATTTTGAAGTCTATTGGACTTTATGATAGTATAGATTTCGACATTTGACTAAAGAGATTCTTTAGGTTAAAACAATTTAAAATAACCTTGGAGTATGGCTTTTAAGTTCTCTTGATTTAATTCGGGACGCCTGCTACAAAAACACATAAAAATTATGCCAAGATCGGTAAATTCAGTTGCTAAAAGAGCAAGAAGAAAAAAAATAATGAAGCAAGCCAAAGGTTTCTTTGGAAGACGTAAAAACGTTTGGACAGTTGCTAAAAATGCGGTAGAGAAAGCAATGTGCTACGCTTACCGTGATAGAAAAGTGAACAAAAGAAATTTCCGTGCATTATGGATTCAACGTATCAACGCTGGAGCTAGATTGGAAGGAATGTCATATTCACAATTTATGGGGAAAGTAAAAAAGAACAATATCGAATTGAACCGTAAAGTTCTTGCAGATTTGGCTATGAACCACCCTGAAGCATTCAAAGCTGTACTTAATAAAGTAAAATAAACGTTTTATCAACTCAATTTAAGTCTACTTACTTACTATAAAAACCTCAATCTCTTGATTGAGGTTTTTTTATGTCCTATGCTTTTAATCTATACTTGATTTTAGCTATTTGTAACTACAGCAATCGTGTTTGTATTTTAAAATTTAATTGTCGACAATTATGGAAAGTAATGTTGTTGTTGGTCAAAACATTATGATAAGTAAAAAACTACTTTTCGTTCTTAGAATAGCCTTACAGAATGATGTGAAATTATTTATTATATAGTTTTTTCTTCAACATATCAGAAGCGGTTTGATAATATGAAATGGTTTCATCAACGAGATCAGGTCGTTCTTTTGATAAAAGTTTTTCGTTATAATGAATTTGAAAGTTGCTTTCTAAACCCGACTCTGGTATTAATGTCAATTGATATTGTTTATATGATTGCTTGGGTGATAATATTGTCAAAACATTGTCCTTGATCAAACCTAGATCTTGGTAAGTAGCAATTAGAGCTCTGGGTTTATAATTGAGATTCAATACATCTTGCCCGAAGAATTTTGATTGATAATTAAAATTTAAAAGACCAAAAACGGTAGGCATTATATCTATCTGCGACATCAGTTTGTTATACTGCTGCGGCAGAATAAATCCAGGACTGTATATCATGGCAGGAATACGGTATTTGTCTAATGGTAGTTCTATTTTTCCAGCGCTTGATGCACAATGATCTGCTAATATTACGAAGACAGTATTAGTGAACCAAGGCTGTTCTTTTGCCATTTCAAAGAATTTTTTCAAAGCATAGTCCGTGTACTTTACACCACCATCCCTTGATTTTGCATCTCCCGGTATATCTATTTTATCATTTGGATATGTAAAAGGTCTGTGGTTACTTACAGTCATTATATGATTAAAGAATGGCTTATTTTCTTTTGCTTCAGCGTTCATAACCTTTATAGCTTTATTATACATATCCTCATCACAAACTCCCCAAACATTTGAAAATGTAATTTCATCGGGGGTGAATGTTTTTTTGTCGACAATATCATAGCCGTTTCTAGAGAAAAAGTCTTCCATATTATCAAAGAAGGCATCACCCCCATATAGATATTTAACATTATAATCCTTTTGCTTAAATACGCTAGCAGTCGTAAATTTATTTTTATTGTCTTTCCTTTTTACAACACTTTCACCCGCAGTAGGAGGCAAGCATAGAGTCACTGCCTCTAGACCTCTTACAGTTCGATTCCCGGAAGCATAAAAGTTTGTAAATAACAGACTTTCCTTTGCTAAGCTATCGATAAATGGTGTGAGCTTTTTATCATTTCCATAAATTTCCAAAAAGTCAGCACTATAGCTTTCGATAGTTATTAAAATTACATTTTTATGTAATTCGACATTAGCTCCTTTAATATCTCTTGAAGTAGATTGAGTTGCAATACCAGGAATTTGTTGCTTTAGTTGAGCATATGCTTGTTTTTCTGGCAGTGTTTTGTAGAATTTGAAGTAATCCAATTCACTATTCATGAAAGCTGAATAAAACTTATAGAGTCCATTTGACTGCAATTCATTGACAAAAATATTACCCGAATTTTCGACCTTCGCTAGCGTGGGAACTGCGATTAATGAAAGCCCAATCAAGACAATGTATACTGTCGATATTTTAATTTTTTCTTTAAAGTTGGGGATACTTTCAATATAATTTCTAGAAAATTTCACTAAGAAATAAGTTACTATTCCCGCAACTAAAAAGAGAGCTGTAAAAAGTGGAATTACAGGATAGGATTCCATTATATTACCTATCACCTCGTTTGTGTAAACCAAATAATTTACCGCTATAAAGTTGTATCTAACTCCAAATTCATTCCAGAAAAAATATTCACTTATAGCATTCTGAAAAATGAAGAGTACATATAGGAACATGACAAAACTAAACAACGCTAATCTGATCCTATCTCGGTGCTTTGGAAAAAAAAGCAGTAATCCAAAGAATAATATTTTTAGGCCAACAAAGATTAATCCTATTTGAGGTAACGCTCCACCATATTCGTGAAGTATAGAAGTACCAGAAAGAATATATAAAAATATTGCGACAAGAATTGCTAATATAATGTGACCGTATGGTTTTAAATATTTTGTATTCGAAATAAAAATTAAATACAGCCATAATATACTGCCTGCTATCAAAAACACTGCAATATCTGAAAGTAACCCAAAAATAAAAATGTTAAATAAATTACTTGCTCGAAATGACAATTGTGTAATGGGGTGAAAAAGCAATACTACTCTTGAAATGAAACTAACCAAAATATAAAAAATGGTAAGATTATAAAACGGTGATAACTTTTTTATTAATGTCATATCAATATAATTTTAAGCAAAAATATGTTATTACGATAAGTAATAGCGTATTCTCTCTCTATAGTATTCTTAATTTTGGCTTAAGAAGAGTTTATCTCAAGAATATAAATTTGATTTTTGAGTTAAGTTTACAATGAATTAATCTCCCGATTTTTCCGATCTAAAATTTTGTTGCGCTAATGCTATTAAATAATAAAATGATATGAAAAAAGAATTGTTACTGTTTTTACTTTTAATTGGTAGTATAAGTTACTCTCAAAATTGGAAAACCAATTTTAATGAAGCGAAACAAGAAGCTATCGTACAAAAAAAACAAATATTGTTAGTCTTTTCAGGTTCAGATTGGTGCGCTCCATGTATCAAGTTAGATAAAAGTATTTGGCAATCTGAAGAATTTAAACAGTATGCTTCAGAGGAGTTAATATTGGAGCGTGCTGATTTTCCAAAGAAAAAGCAAAATGAGCTAGAGCCTGTTGTAAAAAAGCAAAATCAAGAACTTGCTGATAAGTATAACAGAGATGGAATATTTCCTTTGGTCATATTAATGGATAGTAACGGCAAAGTTTTAGGTAAAACTAGTTATAAAAGTATAATGCCTGCTGAGTATGTTGATCTCTTAAAATCATTTGTAAAATAATCATAATGAAACAGTCAGTACTCTTTTGCCTATTGTTATACGCTATATCAACTTCAGGTCAAGTAACGCATAAAAGAACTTTATCTATGTTAGGGAGTCCTTTTGAAATGATTATAGTAGCTAAAGATATTCCCGAGGCTGATCGTTATATCGATATGGCTGTTGCTGAAGTATTGAGAATTGAAAATTTAATTTCTGACTGGATTCCTACTACGCCTATTTCTATTGTTAACCAAAATGCTGGAATTAAGCCTATAAAAGTTTCGCAGGAAGTATTTGACTTAGTAGTAAGAGCAAATAAAATATCTGAATTGACTTCTGGAGCATTTGATATTAGTTATGCTTCAATGGATAAAATTTGGAAGTTTGACGGAAGTATGACAAAAATGCCAACATCTGGAGAAATTAGAGCCTCAGTGGCATTGGTGGACTACAGAAATATCATCTTGGACTCTGAAAATAGCACTTTGTTTTTGAAAAATAAGGGAATGAAAATTGGTTTAGGAGGTATTGGTCAAGGTTACATAGCAGATAAAATAAAAACCATGCTTTTAGCAAAAGGTGTTGTTGCCGGAATTGTGAATATTTCTGGTGATATCAATACTTGGGGCAAGCAAATGGATGGTAAACAATGGAAAGTGGCTATAAAAAATCCATTAAATAAAGATAAAATATTTGCAACTTTCCCTCTAGAAGATAGTGCTGTTGAAACCTCGGGTAGCTATGAAAAATACGTCACCTTCAACGGAAAGCGATATTCACATATTATAGACACTCGTACAGGTTATCCAGCGTCAGGTGTGATTAGTGTCTCAGTTTTTGCAAGTTCAACAGAACTAGCTGATGCGCTCGCTACTGGTATTTTTGTTCTTGGTGTCGATGTAGGTATTAATTTAATAAATCAAATTCCGGGAGTGGGTTGTATTTATGTAGAAGATAATGGTACTATAACCGCCTCAAAAAATATAGATTTAAAAAAATATTCAAATGAATAAAATAGTGTTTTTAATAGTAATGGCTCTTATGACGCAGTCTTGTACAGTTGTAAAAGAGTACGATAAGCAGTATATCAATGATCCAGATATGAAATTAGCAGCAAAATCTGCTGAACGTTTTGAAACTACTTTTCAAGTTTATAGAGAAGCGGCAGCAGGAGCAAATGGAGGAAAAACAGGTGGTGGATGTGGATGTAATTAACAATTGAAAATGAAAAATTTATTTTTAACAGCTACTATTATATTTAATCTTGTTGTTTATGCTCAAGAGAAAGATACAACTGCTGTATTTAAAAAGCGTGTTTTAGAAAATACCGAAGTTGATTTTTTGCTCAGTTATTACAGTCAGGATGGTATTCATTCGGCTGTAGGTGGAGGGGTAGGATCTGAAAAATTATCAGATATTGCTACAAATATTGTTGTTGCTTTACCCGCAAATGCTGATGATGTCTTAACATTTGATGTTGGTATTTCGGCATATACTTCAGCGTCCTCTAGTAATATAAATCCATTAGACAAATCAGATGGCAAACCAACGCCTTGGCAAACATCGTCGGGAGCATCAGAGAGTGATCAATTGATGAGTCTAAATACCAGTTATAGTCATAGCTCCGATGATCGTAATACAATTTGGAACGGAAATGTTTCGTTTTCTAATGAGTACGACTACACCTCTGTTGGTTTTGGTGGTGGAATTAGTAAGTTGTTTAACGAAAAAAACACCGAATTTACAATCAAAGGAAATGTATATTTGGATAAGTGGAGACCTATTTATCCTAAAGAGTTAGTTAGCAATGTAAATTCGACTAGTCTTCAAGGATATAGCATATATGATCAAAATGGTACTGTAAGTACACTATATAACACAAGTTTGTTTACTCAATATAGCAAATCCAATCGCAATTCGTATTCGCTTTCTTTGTCATTTTCCCAAATCTTGACCAAAAAAATACAGATGTCCGTATTCATGGATATTCTTAGTCAAGATGGATTATTAGCTACCCCTTACCAACGTGTATATTTTGCAGATAAAGCCAACTATTACGTCGGAGATCCTAAGTATATAGCCAATTATACGAATACTTCTAATCAGGGAACTTTTCAATTAGCTGATAGTAATGAAAAGTTGCCAAACACACGATTTAAGGTACCGATTGGTGCACGTATTAACATCTATATTAATGAGTATGTTGTAGCTAGGACCTATTATCGCTATTATCAGGATAATTGGGGAATCAGTGCGCATACGGCCTCATTAGAGTTGCCCATCAAAATTAACTCCAAATTTACAGCTTATCCTATGTATCGTTATTATACGCAAACGGCTTCGGATTATTTTGCTCCTTATGAAAAACATCTATCAACTGAACAATATTATACATCAGATTATGATTTATCAAAATTTGTAAATAATCAATATGGACTAGGATTCACCTATACAGATATATTTGCAAGAGCTAAAATTTTTATTTTAGGTTTAAAATCTATAGACTTACGTCTAAACCATTATCAAAGAAGCGATGGATTAAATGCAAATATAGCTACTGTCGGCTTTAAATTTGAAATGCAATAATGAATTTTAAGGCTGACGAATTTCGTTTAACTAAGAATCAATTAAGGGGATTTTAAGCCTATCTTAAGCTGATTTACTTACGATTATTTTATTTTTGAACTATAAAATAAATGAAAATGCTTGAGAAAATTATTGCTATTAGTTTAAAAAACAAACTCATTGTTCTTCTTTTTACGTTGGGGATTTTTGGATTTGGAATTTTTTCTGTTTTCCAATTATCAATAGGAGCAGTGCCCGATGTCACTAATAATCAGGTACAAGTGATCACCACTTCTAGAAATTTATCTACTCAGGATATTGAGCAGTATATTACGTATCCCGTTGAAATCGAAATGGCAAATCTGCCTGGAGTAAAAGAAATTCGCTCAGTTTCAAAATTTGGTTTATCAGTTGTTACCATTGTTTTTGATGATGACTTAGGAACCTATTTGCCAAGGCAATTAATTGCGGAGAAAATTAACTCGGCTTCTGAAAAAATTCCAGCAGGTTTTGGAACTCCTGCAATGGGGCCTATCACTACAGGTCTAGGCGAAATATACCAATACACATTAGAAGTTACACCTGAATTTAGAGACAATTACTCCGTTACCGACTTGCGTACCATTCAAGATTGGATTGTAAAACGTCAACTATCCGGAATAGAAGGTGTTGTCGAAATAAATACTTGGGGCGGCTACTTAAAGCAATATGAAATAGCAATCAATCCCGCACAACTCAAAGCAATGAATATTGCTACTACAGATGTGTTTACTGCACTTGAAAAAAACAACAGTATTGCAGGTGGTGCTTATATCGAAAAAGTAAATCAAAGTTATTTTATTCGTGCCGAGGGTAAAGTGAATGACCTTGAAGATATTGAAAATATCGTTGTTAAAAACAGCAATGGTTTTCCTATTTATATTAAAGATGTGGCTAACGTTCGTTTTGGTCACGCCAATCGTTTTGGAGCCATAACAGGAAATGGCGAAGGCGAAAAAGTCCTAGGTCAAGTGATGATGTTAAAAGGTGCTAACTCTAAACAAGTCATTAATGATGTTAAAGCTCGAATTGCTATTATCGAAAAGTCATTACCGGAAGGAGTCTACATCAATGGCTTTCTAGAACGAAGTGAATTAGTTGCCAAAACCACTTTTACTGTGGCCGAAAACCTTATTCTGGGCTGTTTAATTGTAATATTTGTAGTCGTTTTGTTATTAGGGAATTGGCGCTCTGGATTGGTGGTGGCTTCGGTTATACCGCTTTGTCTGCTGTTTGCTATTTCACTAATGAATATTTTTGGCATTGATGCTAATTTAATGAGTTTAGGAGCTATTGATTTCGGAATCATTATTGACGGTGCAGTAATCATTGTCGAATTTATTGCTTTTCAAATTGCTAGTAAAGCCGCACAATTAGGACCGCTTTCTAAAGAAGATCGACAAAATGAAATAGACCAAATCACTTATAAAAGTGCCTCAAAAATGATGAATTCGGCTATTTTTGGTCAGTTGATTATCTTGATCGTTTTTATTCCTATTCTTTCACTTTCAGGTATAGAAGGTAAAATGTTTAAACCTATGGCCATGACGTTCAGTTTTGCCTTAGTTGGGGCAATGATTTTCTGTTTTACATATGTGCCTGTTGTTTCTTCATTATTTTTAAAACCGACTATCGAAAATCCAAAATCGATTTCGAGTAGATTGATCCGCAAATTAAATTCATGGTATTTGCCTATGATTACTTGGGCACTGGTGAATACTAAAAAAGTATTATATGGCGCAGGAAGTCTTTTAGTGATGGCGATCGTTTTATTTATAACAATGGGAGGAGAGTTTATTCCAACCTTAGACGAGGGTGATTTTGTAATTCAACCCGTGCTTAAAACCGGAACTACATTAACCAAAACGATTGCAACCACAACTAAAATCGAAAAAATTATCCTTAAAAACTTCCCCGAAGTGGATCAAGTGGTAAGCCGTATTGGTGCTGCCGAAGTTCCTACAGATCCAATGAGTATGGAGGAAAGTGATGTAATCGTAAAGTTAAAACCAAAATCTGAATGGGTTTCAGCTAAAACTAAAGATGAACTAGCAGACAAAATAAAAGCAAAAATCGAAGAACAAATTCCTAACATGGAAATTGAATTTACGCAGCCGATCGAAATGCGTTTTAATGAACTAATTTCAGGGACACGATCTGATGTTGCTGTTAAGATTTTTGGCGAAGACTTAAATATTTTGGCTCGAAAAGCAGATGAAATCAAGAAAGCGATTGCCAAAGTCGATGGAGCATCAGATATCATTATCGAAAAAACCGAAGGCTTACCGCAAATGACCGTGAGATATGATCGCTCTAAAATAGCGCGATACGGTTTAAATATTTCTGATTTGAATGAAGTGATTGCCCTTGGGTTTGCTGGTAAAACGGTAGGAAATGTATTTGAAGGAGAAAAACGTTTTGACATGGTTATCCGACTGGATGCATCCAATAGAGAAAGTATCAACGATTTGAAAGAGCTGTTTATTACAACAGCAACGGGAGAACAAGTGCCATTAGAACAACTTGCATCAATTGAATATACGCAAGGTCCTGCCAAAATTTCGAGAGACAATACCAATAGAAGAATTGTAGTGGGAATTAATGTTCGCAACAGAGATTTGCAATCTGTAGTTGCGGATATTCAAAAAATTGTAGACACACAAGTTAAGTTACCTACGGGTTATTATGTGCAATATGGCGGACAATTTGAAAATCTGCAATCTGCGAAAGCAAGGTTAATGATCGCTGTTCCTATTGCCTTATTTTTAATATTTATCCTGTTGTATTTTGCCTTTGGATCTGTTAAAGATGCTTTAATGGTATACTCTGCTATTCCTTTATCTGCAGTGGGTGGCGTATTATTCCTTTGGATACGTGATCTTCCTTTTAGTATTTCGGCAGGAGTAGGCTTCATTGCATTATTCGGAATCGCAGTGCTAAACGGAATCGTATTAATCGAGCATTTTAAAGAATTGAAACATCAAGGAATGAAAAATATAGATGAACTTATTTTAAAAGGAACCACAGATCGTTTGCGTCCCGTATTATTAACTGCAGCAGCAGCAGCACTGGGTTTTTTACCCATGGCTATTTCGTCATCTGCAGGGGCAGAGGTACAACGACCGTTAGCAACCGTTGTCATTGGTGGTTTGTTTACAGCAACTATTTTAACGATGATCGTATTACCAATTTTATATAAATTATTTGACGAGAAAGAATTTAAAAAACCTAAAATGAATACAAATCAAAGTACTATTATTATACTCTTTTTACTATTGAGCAGTACTTTGAGTTTTGCACAAAACCCTCCAAACGAATTAGATACTTTGATTGTTAAAGGAATCAATAATAACAAAGGTTTGAAAGGGTATCAATTACAGGTTGCGAAATACGAAGCGAATATAAACAGCGCATTTACATTCGATAAAACCAATATTTATTACAATTATGACCAGAATAATATTGCCTATAACAATGAGCCGATAAAGGTATTTGGAGTGCAACAACGATTTGAATTCCCTACGGTTTATGGTGCTAGAAAAAAAACCAATACAACAGAATTTGAAAAAGAGAAAGCCAGTTTTGAAATTCAGAAAAACAAATTGTCATACGAAATCGCCAAAACATATCACCAAATAGTATTTTTACAACATCAAGAAAAACTGTATCATTATCTGGATAGTTTGTATCATAATTTCTCAACAGCGAGCAATAGAAGATTCGAATTGGGCGAAACCAATTATTTAGAAAAAATTACTGCTGAAGCAAAATTTAGACAAATAAAAACCAAGCTTGCACAAATAGCAAGCGAAAAGAATGCAGCCTATATCACACTGCAAAATTGGGTACAAACGGAAGATGAAATATTGATAAAAAGCAGTACAATTAGTCCTTTAAATACATTAAGTAATGAATCAAATAAAAGCACTTATCAATTATATTTAGAAACTATTAGTAAAAATTATGAAAGTCAATTAAAACTGCAAAAACAAAACTGGTTACCTGATTTACACTTTGATGTTTTTAGAGGTTCGAATAAGGGGATTTCCCAATCTTTAAATGGATTCCAAGTGGGAATTTCAGTGCCCATTTTGTATGGAGGCAATGTATCTAAATCTAAGGTGGCAAAATTAGAACTAGAAAGTTGGGAACAACAAAAGGAAAACGAAATGCTTAAGATCGACAGCTATTTAAGTCAGAAGCAGCAAGAGTTAGCCAAATATCAAGAGGCGATAAACTACTACAACCACTTCGGAAAAAAATTATCAGATGAGATTATAAAGGTTGGAAATATGAGTTATAAACACGGTGAAATTGATTTTTTCCAATACATTCAAAGCTTAGAAAACGCAACAATCATACAAGTGGATTATTTAGATAATGTCCTTCGATACAATCAAACACAATTAGAGATTCAGTACCTAAATTACTAAAATATTTATAATGAAAAACATACTATATATACTATCATTTTGCCTGCTTACTGTTTCATGCAAAGAAACTAAAACGGAAGAAGCGCCAGAGAAAAATGACAATTTGATTCGAGTTACTGCCGCGCAATTTCAGTCAGGGAACATGCAAATCGCTTCAGCGGCTGAACAAGATTTTGATGTAACCGTAAAAACTTCAGGAAAGATTGATGTACCGCCGCAAAATAGAGCACAAATAACTTCTTTTATAGGAGGTTATGTGAAGTCAACAACACTTTTGGTTGGAGATAAAGTGAAGAAAGGCCAAGCATTACTGACTTTAGAAAACACAGAATTTTTAGATATTCAAAAAGAATATTTAGACGTAGCCGAGCAAATTAATTATTTAAAATCCGAATACGAGCGCCAGAAAACCTTATTCGATGAAAAAATAACTTCTCAAAAGAATTATTTAAAAGCCGAGAGTGAGTATCGCAGGGCCAAAGGAATGTATCAAAGTTTAAGAGCAAAGTTAATTATGCTTAATATTAGCCCTACGAAAGTTGAAAAAGGAAAATTAACCTCTGTTATTACTATTTATTCACCTATATCGGGTGATATTGTAGTGATGAATGCTAATGTAGGCATGCATGTTTCCCCTGCAGACGTGATACTTGATATTATTCAAACATCACATTTACATTTAGAATTAAATGTTTATGAAAAAGACATTTTGAAAGTAAAAGAAGGACAAAAGATTAAATTTACGGTTCCCGAATCTTCCAAAGAAACATTTAATGCCGAAGTACATTTAGTGGGTAAGTCTATCGAAGGAAATGAGCGCACGATTAATGTTCATGGACATTTAGACGAGAAAATGACCCAAAAACTAATCACAGGGATGTTTGTTGAAGCAGGGATTGTTGTTGATTCTAAGAAAGGATTGGCTATTCCTGTGGAGGCTCTTATCACTGAAAACAATAAAAACTTCGTACTTTTATTGAAAGATGATAGAAACAATAGCTACGCTTTTCAAAAAACAGCAGTTAGTGTAGGAGAACATAGTGATAATTATGTTGAAATTATACCAAATAATAAAATCAATGCTTCATCTAAGATTTTGATTAAAGGCGTTTTTGATATATCTAATTAATCACTACTATGGATTTAAAAAAACTTAAAGGACAATTACAAATAGAAGTAGATACAGCGTTTTTGTATGAAAGTATTGCCGTTGCTCAGTCGGATGAGAATTTGATAAGAGTTTTAGAAAGTTTAGGTCAAATAGAAAAAGGACATGCCGCGCAGATGCTTGAAAAAGTAGTAGGTATTGAACCCAGTTATAAAATGCCTTCGCCCTCCTTGAGAGCCAAATTGCAGTTAAAACTAGGTAAAATATTCGGATACGGATCTATTATCAGTAGTTTATCTAATATTGAAAAACAATTTGCAGTCAATGCAATAAAAAACAAATTGAAATCTGGCGAAAAGCCCAATGGTTTTGAACATAATCATCTCAAAATTATAGAAGCGGTAAACGATAATGCAGCTTTAAATGTATCAGGAGGTTTATTATCCAAGTTCGAAAGTCGCCACAAGTCTGTAGGTGGGAATGCATTGCGTGCGGCAGTTTTAGGCTCAAATGATGGTTTAGTTTCGAATATGAGCTTAGTGATGGGAGTTGCAGGTGCGGCCGTTTCTAACAACACCATTTTATTAACTGGATCCGCAGGTTTACTGGCTGGAGCTATTTCGATGGCTCTTGGAGAATGGTTATCTGTTCAAAGTTCTAGAGAACTAAACCAACGCCAAATAGATTTGGAAACTGAAGAGTTAGCCGCTTCACCCGAGGAAGAAAAGAAAGAGCTCGTTTTATTGTATCAAGCCAAAGGAATGAATAAGGAAGAGGCGCAAAAATTAGCAGAAAAAGCATTTGAGAATCCGCAATCTGCTATCGAGGCCATTATTACTGAAGAATTAGGAATTGATAAAAAAGAATTAGGAGGATCGGCATGGGAAGCAGCAATAGCCTCTTTTATATTGTTTTCAATTGGAGCAATCATCCCCTTGTATCCATTTATAATTTTAGATGGAAAAAATGCTATATATTTGAGTGTCGGCAGCAGTTTTGTAGGCTTATTTGGTATAGGAGCAGCTATAACGTTATTAACAGGTAAGAGCGCTTTATTCTCAGGTATAAGGCAAGTTTCATTTGGTTTAGCAGCTGCGGCAATAACCTATGGCATAGGATCATTAATTGGAGTCTCTCTAGCAGGATAAATAATAGTAATTTGATAAATATGAACGATGCACATTTGCACTTAATGGTCAATCATTTTCCAATTGTTGGATTGATTTTTGGATTTGGAATCTTAATCTCAGGTCTTTATTTTCGAAATAACGGAATTAAAAATACCGCTTATTCGATATTCATTGTAGCGGCGATAGCGGCTTTTTTAAGTATGTATACTGGTGAAGGAGCAGAAGAATTGGTAGAAGATATGCCTAATATTGGTCAACAAATAGTACATACTCATGAAGAATTTGCAGAGAAGCTTGCAATACTGTTATATATTACAAGTGTTTTATCCATCTATGGTTTTTACCTCAATGTTAAAATTCATTCTAGGGCGCGGTTGATTTCGATCATAGTTCTGGTAATCGCTGCCATTGCTTTGGTTTTTGCTTTAAAGACGGGAGAATCAGGAGGAGATATAAGACATACAGAAATTCGATCATCTGCTGTAAGAGCAACTCCAATTAAGTATAGCGAAGAGGAATGATTTAACAATATCTTGTTTATAAGTGTAATAAAAATTGCGTCATATTTAAAATAAAAAGTATATTTGCAATGGAAACAAAAAAAATAGTTCAACATTAATCGTATGTTATCAAATCAATTGCATCATCATCATTCTCATTATTGCTCTCAAGCGATGTGTTAATGGTATGCATGTAAATCATCATATTAAAAAACCCGTTTGAGCACATCAAACGGGTTTTTCATTGTGTGTTAAGTCCTTTGTGCTCAAACACATTCAATAAATCATAAAAAAATAAAAAAATGAGTACGTTAAAAATTGCAATTCAAAAATCAGGTAGATTAAACGAAGAAAGTATTCAAATCCTTAAAGATGCTGGTATTTCTATCAACAATGGTATTGATCAGTTGAAAGCGGAAGCTTCAAATTTTCCTTTGGAAGTTTTGTATTTAAGAAATTCAGATATTCCTCAATATTTGATTGATGGTGTAGTAGATATCGCCATCGTCGGAGATAATTTATTAGTTGAAAAAGGAAAAAATATAGAAGTAATCCAGAAATTAGGGTTTTCAAAATGTAAAGTTTCAATCGCTGTACCTAAAGCTTTTGAATACAATTCAATTCAAGATTTGAATGGATTGCGTGTTGCCACTTCGTATCCAAATACAGTGATCGATTTTTGTAAATCAAAAGGAGTTACTGTTGATATTCACCAAATTTCTGGTTCTGTTGAAATCGCACCAAATATTGGTCTTGCCGATGCCATTGTAGACATTGTTTCAAGTGGAAGTACGTTGTTTAAAAACAATTTGAAAGAAGTAGAAGTAATCTTTAAAAGTGAAGCAGTTTTAGCGGTTTCTCCAAAAGTATCTCCGGAAGCTCAAAAAATCATAGATACATTAAAATTCAGAATCGAATCTGTTTTAAGAGCGCGTAAATCAAAATACATTTTGATGAACGTACCAAATGATAAAATTGAGGCGATTAGTAATATTCTTCCTGTTTTGAAAAGTGCTACGGTTATGCCATTAGCGCAAGCAGGTTGGAGCAGTGTACACACAGTAATTGATAAAGATACTTTCTGGGAAGTTATTGATCAATTGAAAGAAGCAGGTGCCGAAGGAATTTTGGTTTGCCCAATTGAGAAAATGGTTTTGTAAAGCTATTAGCTTGTAGCAGATAGCTATTGGCAATAGAACGTGAAATAAGTGCTAAAAGGCATAGGCCCATAGCCAAAAGCTAAAAAAAAATGAATAAAATATACAATCCAACTCCAGATTCTTGGACTTCTATTTTAGAAAGGCCAACGAAAACGGTTAATGATATTGAAGGTACGGTAAAAGAGATTTTCGCTGCTGTTCAAAAAGATGGTGATTTGGCTGTAGCCAAATATACAAGCCAATTTGACGGTGTGAGTTTTGAAAATATTGAAGTAACGACAGCTGAAATTGAAACAGCAGTCGCTAGCTTATCGAATGATTTGAAAGAGGCAATTGCGTTGGCAAAAGCCAATATCGAAACCTTCCATCAAGCTCAAAAAACAACTCGCGTTTCGGTAGAAACCGCAGTTGGTGTTCAATGCTGGCAAGAAAAACGACCAATTCAAAAAGTTGGTTTGTATATTCCAGGCGGAACAGCACCTTTGTTTTCAACAGTTTTAATGTTGGCTGTACCTGCTAAAATTGCGGGTTGTAACGAGATTGTTCTATGTTCACCACCAGATAAAAACGGAAATATTAATCCTGCGATTTTGTATGCTGCTCATTTATGTGGTGTTACTAAGATCATCAAAGTAGGAGGGATTCAAGCCATTGCCGGAATGACTTTTGGAACGAAAGCGATTCCAAAAGTGTATAAAATTTTCGGACCTGGAAATCAATATGTGACAGTAGCCAAACAATTAGCCACTCAGTTTGGTGTAGCAATTGATATGCCAGCTGGACCATCAGAGTTATTAGTTGTGGCAGATGATACTGCTGTGCCTGCTTTTGTAGCTTCAGATTTGCTTTCTCAAGCTGAGCATGGTGTTGATAGTCAAGTAATTTTGGTAGCTACATCTAAAGCGTTGATTGATGCTGTTGAAAAAGAAATCGAATTGCAATTGGAGCAATTACCCCGCAAAGAAATAGCTGAAAAAGCAATTGCAAATTCTAAATTGATTTATGTCGAAAATGACAAAATTGCTTTGGATTTAATTGATGAATATGGTCCTGAACACTTTATTATTTGCGTGAAAGATGAAGATTTTTATGTAGACAATATCGGAAATGCAGGTTCTGTTTTTATCGGGAATTACACACCTGAAAGTGCTGGTGACTATGCTTCGGGTACCAATCATACCTTACCTACCAATGGCTATGCAAAAAATTACAGCGGTGTCAACCTCGATAGTTTTATGAAGTCAATGACGTTCCAGAAAATATCTGCTATTGGAATTCAGAATATCGGTACAGCTATTGAATTGATGGCAGAAGCTGAAGGGTTACAAGCACACAAAAATGCAGTTACATTAAGATTAGCATCCTGCGAGGTTTCAAAAACCTTGTAGGTATTTACAATAATCAGACCTACAAGGTTTTATAAACTTTGCAGGAATATAATTAGAAATATGAAAAATTTCGACATAAATAATTTAGTTCGTGTGAATGTGAAGGTATTGAAGCCGTATTCCTCAGCACGTGATGAGTTTGAAGATTTTGATACTGCCAACATGATTTTCTTGGATGCCAATGAAAATCCGTATGAAAATGGTGTGAATCGCTATCCTGATCCCCAACAAAGCAGTGTGAAAGCAGTTTTGGCAAAAAACAAAGGATTGAATACCAATCAAATTTTGTTAGGAAACGGAAGTGATGAAGTGTTGGATTTATTGTTTAGAGCTTTTTGCGAGCCTAAAGAAGACAATGTAATCAGTTTGCCACCTACCTACGGTATGTATGGTGTTTTGGCAAATATCAATAATGTAGAACATAAAGAAATTGTACTTTCAGAGGCTTTTCAGCCAAAAGTAGAAGCGATTGTAGAAGCGGTTACGCCGAATACGAAAATTATCTTTTTGTGTTCGCCAAACAATCCAACAGGAAATTCATTTACAACAGAAAGTGTAACTACGATCTTAGAAAGCTTTAATGGTTTTGTAGTTATTGACGAAGCGTATATTGACTTTTCTGATAAAGCGAGTTGGTTGGCAAAACTAGACCAGTATCCGAATTTAATCATAACACAAACGCTTTCTAAAGCGTATGGTTTAGCAGGAATTCGTTTAGGTATTTGTTATGGTTCGCCTGAAGTTATTGCAGTTTTGAATAAGATCAAACCTCCTTATAACGTAAATGAACTAACGCAACAAAGAGCTTTAGAACGTTTGCAAAACCAAACTAAAATTGATAATGAAATCACTTCAATTATAGCGCAAAGAGAATCTTTACTTCAAGTATTGAATGAAGTATCTTTTGTGAAGAAAATTTATCCTAGCGAAGCTAATTTCATCTTAGCTAAAGTAGATAATGCCAACAAACGTTATGATGAATTGATTGCTAAAGGAATTGTGATTCGCAATAGAACGACACAGCCATTATGCGAAAACTGTTTGCGTTTTACAATTGGAACGGAAGAGGAGAATAAGAAGTTGATGGAGGCTTTGAAAAGTATTTAATACAACCCTATCAGGGTTTCAAACCCTGATAGGGTTACTTGTAATAGAGTTAATATATATTAATTTGTAATTTTATAAAATGGAAGTAAAGCAACCGATAGAATATGGTAATTATTATCATATTTACAACAGAGGTAATAACGGAATTGATGTTTTTTTATCAATTGAAAATTACAACCATTTTTTAAAGTTATATGCTAAATATATTGAGCCTATTGCCGAAACTTTTGCTTGGTGTTTATTGAAAAATCATTTTCATATTTTGGTAAGAATCAAAGAGCAAAGTGAAATTGTAAATGAAGAATTGAGTTATACAACAACTGAAAAGCCGAAAGTAATTAATCCGTCAAGGCAGTTTTCACATTTATTTAATGCTTATACACAAGCTGTAAATAAAAGACATAATAGAACTGGTAGTTTATTTGAAGCTTCATTTGAAAGAAAGCTCGTTTCATCAGAGCGGTATTTTAAACAATTAATTTTTTATATTCACAACAATCCTGTTCATCACGGTTTTGTAACGAGTATGAATTTATATCCTTGGTCGTCTTACGAGACCATTATTTCAGATAAGCCTACAAAACTTAAAAGAAAAGAAACGATTGAAGTTTATGGTGATGTAGAAGATTTTATTCGATATCATAGTGAAAAACAAAATTTGAACGAGATTACTGATTTGATTATTGAATAATGACCACGTACTCACCCTGTCAGGGTTGAAAATAAAGATTTCATTTTGCGTGAGGGATAGAAGTGGAGCTCTTTTTTATTTGCATTTTTTTGCAAATAAAAAAAGCGGGAACGGATAGCCCGACCCGAAGGGGCACGCCCAAATAAATGTATTTATTCAAATAGGATAAATTAAAACAAATAACACAACTAGCTAAAGGCCAAAAGCTAACAGCTAAAAGCTTATATAAAATGAAAAAAGTACTTTTTATCGATCGTGATGGAACGATTGTTTTGGAACCAGAAGGATACCAATTGGACAGCTTGGATAAATTAGAGTTTTATCCAAAATCCTTTCAGTATTTGGCTAAAATTGCCAACGAATTGGATTTTGAATTGGTAATGGTAACCAATCAAGACGGTTTAGGAACGGATAGTTTTCCTGAAGACACGTTTTGGCCAACCCAAAATTTCATTTTGAGAGCTTTTCAGAATGAAGGAGTATTGTTTGATGATATTTTTGTAGATCGTTCGTTTCCTGAGGACAATGCGCCCACGCGTAAGCCACGCACAGGAATGTTGACGAAATACATTGACAACCCAAATTACGATTTAGCAAACTCGTTTGTATTAGGAGATCGTTTGACAGATGTAGAATTGGCTAAGAATCTAGGTACGAAAGCAATTTTCATGAACGATTCTGATGGTGCTGGTAGCGAAGAAATCAGTGCTAAAAGAGAAGAGTTAGACGAAACTATTGTTTTGCAGTCTATGGATTGGAAAAAGATATATGAGTTCTTAAAATTGGAAGAACGTACAGCTTCGATCACGAGAAAAACACACGAAACAGATATTTACATCAAATTGAACTTAGATGGAACAGGTCAAAGTAAGATTGATACCGGAATCGCTTTTTTTGACCATATGTTAGACCAAATTTCGCGTCACGGACAAATGGATTTAGAAATTAAAGTGGTTGGTGATCTTGAAGTCGATGAGCATCATACTATTGAAGACACTGCAATTGCGCTAGGCGAAGTGTATGCCAAAGCACTTGGAAATAAATTAGGAATTGAGCGTTACGGTTTTTGTTTGCCAATGGATGATTGCTTGGCACAAGTAGCCATTGATTTTGGGGGTAGAAACTGGTTGATTTGGGAAACCGAATTCAAACGTGAAATGGTAGGAAAGATGCCAACAGAGATGTTTTTCCACTTTTTTAAATCATTCTCAGATGGTGCAAAAGCAAATATTAACATCAAAGCCGAAGGTGATAATGAACATCATAAAATTGAAGCGATCTTTAAAGCGTTTGCTAAAGCAATAAAAGTAGCGGTGAAACGTGATACAGAGAAAATGATATTGCCATCAACGAAAGGGATGTTGTAATGGCCGCGGGCATTCAGCTATGGGCAACCAGCTCACAGCCGAAAGCGCTGAGCCGAAAACTAAATAAATGAAAATAGTTATTATAAATTACGGAGCAGGAAACATTCAAAGCATTATGTTTGCCATCGAAAGATTAGGTTTTCATGCTGTTTTGAGTAATGATCCAGCCGAAATCAAAGCGGCAGACAAAGTGATTTTTCCAGGCGTAGGAGAGGCGAGTTACGCCATGAATATGTTACGCAAAAGCGGCTTGGACAGTTTGATTCCGACCTTGACGCAACCTGTTTTGGGAATTTGTTTGGGTATGCAGTTGATGTGTCATCATTCTGAAGAAGGAGATACGACTGGTTTGGGAATTTTTGATGTCAACGTTTATAAATATACCGATAAAGTAAAAGTGCCGCAAATGGGATGGAACACGATCTATAATTTAAAATCGGGTTTATTTAAAGATATTGCCGAAAACGAGTACATGTATTTGGTACACAGTTTTTACGCGCCACTTTGTAAAGAAACGATTGCTACGACTAATTATGAAGTCGAATATTCTTCGGCTTTGGAAAGTGATAATTTCTTTGGAACACAATTTCACCCTGAAAAAAGTGGTGATGTGGGAGAAAAAATTCTTAAAAACTTTCTAGAATTATAAAGTATTTCAACTACGAGAATTTATTTGAATATAATAATTTAGCGGAATGAGATTGCTTCGTTCCTCGCAATGACAATAAAAAAATGAGAATCATACCAGCTATAGACATCATCGACGGAAAATGCGTTCGCTTATCCAAAGGAGATTACAATACCAAAATTATTTACAACGAAAATCCGTTGGAAGTAGCCAAAGAATTTGAGGCACACGGAATCGAATATTTGCATTTAGTTGATCTCGACGGTGCGAAATCAAGTCGTATTATCAATCATAAAATTTTGGAGCAAATTGCAACACAAACCAACTTAAAAATTGACTTTGGTGGTGGACTAAAATCGGATGAAGATTTGAAAATTGCTTTTGAGAGTGGTGCCAATCAAATTACAGGAGGAAGCATCGCGGTTAAAAATCGTGAAATTTTCGAAAAATGGATTGCCAAATTTGGCGCAGACAAAATTATTTTGGGAGCTGATGCGAATAATGAAAAAGTAGCTGTTTCTGGATGGTTGGAAGAATCGGATCAAGAGTTGGTGCCGTTTATTCAAGGATATCAGTCAAAAGGAATAGAGTATGTTATTTGTACGGATATTGCCAAAGACGGAATGCTAGAAGGTCCTAGTTTTGATTTGTATAAGAAACTTATTAATCAATGCACTGTCACTTCGAGCGGAGTCGAGAAGTTGGCGCAAGCCGAAGGGTTAAAATTAATCGCTTCAGGTGGAATTTCCACTTTTGATGAATTGCCAAAATTAGCCGAATTAGGTTGCGAAGGAACGATTATTGGTAAAGCGATTTACGAAGGAAGAATCTCGTTGAAACAACTTGAAAATTTTATAATACGATAGAATATTTCACAAAGATGCGCAAAGAAATCACAGAGATTATTAAAGAATCTTAGTGCATCTCTGCTAGAGCTTTGTGAATCTCTGTGTAATAACAATATTAAAGATGCTTACAAAAAGAATAATACCCTGTTTAGATATAAAAAATGGTCGAACGGTAAAAGGCGTAAATTTCGTAGATTTGCGTGATGCTGGTGATCCTGTGGAATTGGCTAAAATTTATTCAGATGAAGGGGCGGATGAATTGGTTTTTCTAGACATATCGGCAACCGAAGAAAGAAGACGTACTTTGTTTGATTTGGTGCGAAAAGTAGCGGCTACGATCAATATTCCGTTTACGGTTGGAGGTGGAATTTCGGCTGTGGAAGATGTGGAAGAATTGTTGCAAAATGGTGCTGATAAAGTATCAATCAATTCATCAGCGGTTAAAAATCCGCAACTGATAAACGATTTGGCTCAGAAATTTGGTAGCCAATGTGTAGTCGTTGCGATTGATGCCAAGCAAATTGATGGTCAATGGATCGTACATTTGGTGGGTGGAAAAGTACCGACTGAACTAAATTTGTTCGATTGGGCTAAAGAAGTAGAGCAACGAGGTGCAGGAGAAATCCTTTTTACTTCAATGAATAATGATGGAACCAAAAGCGGATTTGCAAATGAAGCCTTGGCCAAATTGTCAAGTTTAGTTAATATTCCGATTATTGCTTCGGGTGGTGCTGGAAATGTACAACACTTTGTAGATACTTTTGTAGATGGAAAAGCAGATGCAGCTCTAGCAGCTAGTGTTTTTCACTTTAAAGAAATCGAAATAAAAGCATTGAAACAAGAATTAAAAAATAATAACATTGAGGTAAGAATTTAAAGGGACGAGCATTGAAGCTTTTATACTTCAGCTCCATAACTTCTAATTTCTAACTTCGAATCTCAAAAATTAAGTAATGGAAATAGATTTTTCTAAAAGCGCACACGGGTTAATTCCAGCAATTATTCAAGATAGTGAAACAAAAAACGTTTTGATGTTAGGATATATGAATGCCGAAGCCTATCAAAAAACAGTTGAAACAGGGAAAGTAACATTCTTCAGCCGTTCCAAACAAAGACTTTGGACGAAGGGAGAAGAAAGTGGAAATTTCTTGAACTTGGTAGATATTAAAAACGACTGTGATGGCGATACATTATTGATTCAGGCGCAACCCGTCGGACCTACTTGTCATACAGGTGCTGATACCTGCTGGCAAACGCCCAACGATGCTTCTTATGGCTTTATATCGAAATTAGAAGATACTATTCAAACTCGAAAAGAAAATGCTGACTCTGAAAAAAGTTACGTAGCTTCCTTATTTAAATTGGGAATGAATAAAATCATTCAAAAAGTAGGTGAAGAAGCAGTTGAAGTGGTTATTGAAGCCAAAGACAATAATGATGATTTGTTCTTAGGCGAGAGTGCTGATTTATTATTTCATTATTTAATTTTATTACAAGCCAAAGGATTTAAATTAGACGATATTGTAAATGTTTTGAAAAGCCGTCAGAAGTAAACTAGACTTCATTATATAGTAAAGCTCAGATTTTTATAATCTGGGCTTTTTTTTTGTCTTTTAAAAATTGTTATAATTTTAATTTCATAACTGTTTACTTCCAATTGATTGATTTAAAAATTGAAGTTAGTAAAGCGCTCTTTATTTTGGTCACTTTTTATTTGGAAAGATAGCTCTTAAAAGTACCGTTTGTGTAGAATACTACAATCTTCTCTACAATCAGTTCAGACGTTAAAATAGGGGTCATGTTTTCTTCAGATCTTATTTCTTTTACTTCTTGTGTAGCGCCAGTTTTTTGTTCCGTAAATAGATCTGTTGATGGTTTTGTATTATTAACTGATGGAGCAGGAGAATCTTCATCTGACTGTTCGATCTTCGGAAAACTTCCTTTTCCATTTAACATCCAATACAAATCAACCTCTGGAAATTCTTCTAATATTTTAAGTATAAAATCTAAACTTGGTTTATTTCTACCCGAGAGTAAGTGCGACAAGCTAGATCGTTGCACACCAATTTTATCTGCAAATGCAGAAGCGTTTAAATTATAATACTCTAAAATAATTTCCAACCTTTTAATGAATTCTTCGGTGTTTACCATTGTGAAATCGCTTATCGTGATATGTAATTACAAATGTAATCAATTAAAGGATGCTATTCAAAATTACAGATGTAAATAGCCGAAATAAGTTTAAAATATTAAAATAAAAAGTTTAATTGATGCTGTTTAAATTACTGAAATATATATAATTAAGTGCTTAAAATAAAATTATACACAATTGTCAATTATTAGTAATTCTTATGGACTTTTGTGTAGATTAAAATTGTTTACAATTATAATTATTTTTCAATTTTCACAATTTACAATTGTAAAAATAAAGTTGTTTACTTTTGTAAATCAAATTATATGACATGAATTTAGAACAATTGTTCCTAGAAAATAAAGAGCAATCAATAGCGGGAAGGTATCTTACTTTAGATAAAATCAAACCATTATTAGATCGTCTAAATGCTAATAACGAATTAACAGTTGTTGGTAGATCGGTAATGAATGAGCCTATTTACAAATACCAAATTGGTAGTGGAAAAATTAAAATTTTTCTATGGTCTCAAATGCACGGAAATGAAAGTACAACTACAAAAGGGTTATTTGATTTCTTTAATGTATTGAAATCAGGATCGGATTTAGCTACTCAATTATTAACTGATTTCACTTTTTGTGCACTTCCAATGTTGAATCCTGATGGGGCACGATTATATACACGTGAGAATGCAAATAAAGTGGATTTAAACAGGGATTCTCAAGATTTAACGCAGCCAGAAAGTAAGGTGCTTAGAGCAGTTTTCGAAGATTTTAAACCTGACTACTGTTATAATCTACATGATCAACGAACGATTTTTGGTGTTGATAATTCAGGAAAGCCAGCTACGATGTCGTTTTTAGCTCCTTCTTATAACGAGGAACGTGATGTGAATGATTCTCGATTAAAAGCAATTACACTTATTGCGGGTATCAATAATGTATTGCAGTGCTACATACCGGGGCAAGTAGGACGTTTTGATGACTCTTTTAATATTAACTGTATTGGTGATACTTTTCAATATCTAGGAGTGCCTACATTGCTATTTGAAGCTGGTCATTTTCCAGGAGATTATGAGCGCGAAGAAACACGAAAATATGTTTTTATGTCGTTGGTGAGTAGCTTTAAGATACTTAGCGAAAACGATATAGTTTCTAGTGGAATTGATAATTATTTAAATATTCCTCAAAATAAACAGTCTTTTTATGATTTTATATATAAAAACATAAAAATAAATTATGATAGTAATGAAAAAAAAACGAATTTTGCTGCACAGTATAAGGAGGAGTTGATTGATGGTAAAATTCAATTTAACGCTTATATTATAGAGATTGGGGAATTGGAAAATCGTTTTGGTCATCATGTATATGATCTAGGTGGAGTTGCACTGAACGATGCAGAAGGAGAGAGTCTCGAATTAAACAAAAAAGCTGATTTCTGTTTGAAAAATAACACGAAATTTGTTAATGGATTGATAAAAAAGTAATATTTTGCATCTTTTATTAGTTTTTATGTATATTTATAAAGTACGTAAAAATCGATAATTAAAATTAATTTTAAGATATATGAGTAAGTTCCGTTTAGATGAAGTAGATCATCAGATTTTAGACATGTTAATAGATAACACAAGAGTACCTTTTACAGATATTGCCAAGAAATTATTGATTTCTGCTGGTACAGTTCACGTAAGGGTTAAGAAAATGGAGGATGCAGGAATTATCATGGGTTCGTCTTTGGTATTGGACTATGATAAATTAGGGTATTCTTTTATCGCTTATGTTGGTGTTTTTCTAAATAATACTTCTCAAACTAAATTTGTTTTGGAACGTATTAATGAAATTCCGTTTGTTACTGTAGCTTCAGTAACTACTGGGAAATTTAATATTTTCTGTAAAATTAGAGCTAAAGATACTAAGCATGCTAAAGATGTTATCTTTATGATTGATGATATTGATGGTGTTTACAGAACCGAAACTATGATTTCTCTTGAGGAAAGCATTAACGATAAAAAGCGTTTGATGCATACCATCTTCAAAAACATGTAATTGACTTATAATGCTATATTTTTAATATAACCTTAAGTTAATTCTTGAGGTTATTTTTTTATAAACCCATCAATAAACAAATAATAAATATGTACATAAACCCAAAAATTGAACGATTTAATGAACATGTTCTTTCGAAATATAATATTTATAACAGTGTTTTTATAACGTTACCATTTGATTCTATTGACAATACAGGTGTGATGCTTCCTCTATTCACAGATGTATGTGAGTCAGGTTTTAAAAAGCAACAAACTCCTAAAGAGATTATGGAGTTTTTCTCAAGTAAGTATTTGACTTCTAATAGTGAGAAAGACAAATTAGATTTAATGTTTCGTTTTATTCAGTACATTGAACGTCAGATCGTATTGTTTGACGCAGTGGAGGATGCTGCCTTTTCTACCGTCAATAATATGGAGGGTAGAGGCTCTTTGAGAGATATAAAAGAAAAAACAGATGCAAAAGGGAAGCAAGAGGAATTAATTGAATTTTTTAAAGGATTTAATATTAGAACTGTACTTACTGCACATCCAACTCAGTTTTATCCAGGTTCTGTGTTAGGGATTATTAATGATTTAACAGATGCTATTAGAGAGAACAACTTATTAAGAATCAAACAACTTCTTGCTCAATTAGGTAAAACACCTTTTATCAAAAATGAGAAGCCTAATCCTTATGATGAAGCAGTTAGTTTAATTTGGTACTTAGAAAATGTATTTTATCCTACTTCTAGTGATATGATTCATTATTTACAAAAAAATGTTTTCCCTGGACAAACTATAGATAATCCAATCGTAAAATTAGGTTTTTGGCCAGGTGGTGACCGTGATGGTAATCCATTTGTTACAACAGAAATTACATTGAAAGTTGCTGATAGTTTGAGAACTTCCATCTTAAAATGTTATTACATCGAAGTGCGTAAATTGAAGAGAAAATTAACTTTCTTCAATGTAGATGTATTAATTGCTGAGTTAGAAAATAAATTATATCGTTCTGTTTTTTATTCGAAAGGAGATATTTTTATCACCTTAGATGAGTTAAAAGGGCAATTGAGCAAAATTAGAAGCATTGTTGTTGAACAACATGAATCGCTATATTTGGATGAATTAGAAGCATTGATTATCAATGTTAATTTGTTCGGTTTCTATTTTGCTACTTTAGATATTCGTCAAAACAGTAGAATTCACGATGCAGTTTTTAGAGATGTATTTGATTTCTACCAAAGTAATGATGCTTCAGTTTTCCCTACAAATTATTATGATTTGTCTGAGCAAGAGAAATTTGATGTATTATCATCTGTTAAAGGGAATTTAGAGTCAAAAGACTTTGAAAATGAAATGACCCGTGCGACAATTGAATCAATTCAAGCAATCAAAGTAATTCAAGCTAAAAATGGTGAAGAAGGTGCAAACCGTTATATAATTAGTAATAACGAGAGTGCGTTGAATGTAATGGAAACATTGGCTATGATTCATTTGACAGATTGGGAAAAACCAACTGTAGATGTTGTGCCATTGTTTGAATCTGTTGATGATTTATTAGATGCACACAATATCATGGAGAAGTTATATACGAATCCTATGTATGCTGCACACTTGAAGAGTAGAAAGAATATCCAAACAATTATGCTAGGTTTTTCTGACGGTACTAAGGATGGTGGATACTTGATGGCCAACTGGAGTATTTATCAGGCAAAAGAAGCTTTGACTGCTATCTCTAGAAAATATGATGTCGAAGTTATATTTTTTGATGGTCGTGGTGGACCACCTGCTCGTGGTGGAGGTAAAACACATAAATTCTATGCGTCCCTAGGGCCTGCAATCGAAAATAAAGAAATACAAATTACAGTACAAGGACAAACGATTAGTTCTAATTTTGGTACTTTGGATTCTTGTCGTTACAACTTAGAAAATTTACTAAGTGCTGGTGTTACTAACCAAGTGTTTAATAAAGACAAAAATATATTAGCTCCAGAGGATAAAATCGTAATGGACAAATTGTCTAATTTAGGATATGAGAAGTATTTGAATTTTAAAAATCATCCTCAGTTCATACCTTACTTAGAGCAAATGAGTACCTTAAAGTACTATGCAAAAACAAATATCGGAAGTCGTCCTTCAAAGAGAAGTAAGTCTGCTGAATTGGATTTCAAAGATTTAAGAGCGATTCCATTTGTAGGTTCATGGAGTCAATTGAAGCAAAATGTTCCTGGTTTTTATGGAGTAGGTGCCGCATTGAAACATTATGAAGAAGCAGGCGAATGGGATAAAGTTCAGGCGTTATATGATAATTCAATGTTCTTTAGAACCTTGCTAGAAAACAGTATGATGTCATTGGCTAAATCATTTTTCCCATTAACAGCTTACATGAAAAGTGATCCTGTTTTTGGAGAATTTTGGCAAATGATTTACGATGAATTTTTGGATACGAAACGTTTATTATTAAAAATTGCAGGTCATACAGAATTAATGGAGAATTACCCTGATGGTAAAGCTTCTATTGAGATTAGAGAGCGTATCGTGTTACCTTTGTTGACAATACAGCAATATGCGTTATTGCGAATTAATGAGTTGAACAAATCTGATAAGCCAGATGACGCTTTGATTAAAGTATATGAAAAACTTGTTATGCGTTCCCTTTTTGGTAATACAAATGCAAGTAGAAATTCTGCATAAACAATTTTAAAATGAAAGTAAGCGATTTGAATACTACGGAGTATAGTGCCTACTATTCGACTTATATAAATATATTAGAGGAAGAAGATTTGATTGAAGACTTAGAAATAAGTCTTCATCAATTCATCAAGTTTGTTCAAAACATTCCAATGGATAAATTTGATTTTCGATATGAGGAAGGGAAGTGGACAATTAAAGACATTATTCAGCACTTGATTGATTGCGAAAGAGTATTTGCTTATCGTGCCTTAAGAATTTCTAGAAATGACAGCACTGCTTTACCTGGATTTGATGAGAATCAATATGTAGCTAGCACTGATGCTAACTCTAGAGGTATTCAAAATATGTTGGCCGAATTATCAGCTGTACGATTTTCAACATTATACCTGTTTAAAAGTTTTAATAACCACCAATTAGAAAATGTAGGAACAGCATCTGACTGTCAGGTTTCTGTTAGAGCATTAGGTTTTTTGATAATTGGACATCAAAAACACCATCAAAAGATTTTTAAAGAACGGTATCTGTAAGTGCCTCTTGTATAAAGTTTAAAGCCACGAATTCTGAATTCGTGGCTTTTTTTATATATTTTCTTTTTTTGCTATTATTGATAAACTTAATCGGATTTTATCATATGAAATTTCCTCTTCAAAATAATCGAAGTAAGGTTTTAATGCAGTTGGGCTTTCTAAGAAAATCTTAGCTTTTGCAATTCTCTGAACTTCTTTCGTACTTACAAAATTGCTTAAATCAATATCGGCTCCATCTTCATATAATTTTGCAATATGCGACATAACTGTGCTTATTCCTAAATTACGCTGTAATGCAATTTCCTCTACACTTAATCCATTTTCAAGCATTTTAAAAGTTTCCTTGTAAGTAGTCGATGCTTTTTTTTGCTTTACAATTTTTGCTTTTTGGAATTCAATTACAGCATCAATAAATACGTCACCATATTTTTCTAATTTAGCTTTTCCGACACCATCAATTGCTATTAACTCTTCTTCACTCATAGGACGATGTGATTCTATTTCGCGTAGAACAGCATCACTAAAAATTACGTAGGCAGGAACTTTGTCTCTTTTCGAAATCTCATAACGCAGAGTTCGAAGTTTCTCGAATAAAGAATCTTTTTTAGGTTTAATTGCTTTAGATTCTTTACCATTTGCCTTATCGGGAATTTCTTTTTGAATAGTGGTCAGTTGTACTTTTTCACCATTAAATAAAACTTCATGTGCTAAAGGGGTCAATTTTATTTGGTTTTTTAGATGAAAAGCAATTTCACAATAACCTTGATTAATCAGCTGAATAACGTACTGGTTCCAATCGTACCAAGAAACATCGGTTCCAACTCCATATGTTTTTAAATTTTCATATCCCTTTTCAAGAATATAAGCATTTCTAGATCCTCGTAAAAAATCAACAATAACAGGTAAAGCTTCTGATTCCTTTAATCGAATAATGGCAGAAAGTGCTTTTTGTGCTAGAATGGTGCCATCAAAAAATGCTGGTGGATTTTTGCATACATCACAATTGCCACAATTTTCAGTAACAATTTCGCCAAAATACGATAACAGTATTTTTCTACGGCAACTTACTGCGTCGGCGTACTGTTTCATACGTTCCAGCTTGGAAAGCTGAACTTCAGAATTTAAACCTTGAGCAGCAAATTTTTGTAGCTGAATTACATCGCCATAACTTTCGAATAAAACAGTTTCCGACGGTAAACCATCTCTTCCTGCGCGACCAATTTCTTGGTAATAGCCTTCAATATTTTTAGGTAAGTTGTAATGTATAACCCAGCGGACGTTTGATTTGTCAATTCCCATTCCAAATGCAATTGTAGCGCACACAACTTGGCAATCGTCATTAATAAATTCATCCTGGGTTTTGGCTCTCGTATTATTATCCAATCCTGCGTGATAAGCTTTCGCACTAATTCCTCTTTTTTGTAATTTATCTGCAAGCTCTTCGGTTGTCTTTCGACTCAAGCAATAAACGATACCACAATCATTTGGCTTGTGCTCGATAAAATCGATAATTTGTTGCACTCTGTCGAGAGCAGGTCGTACTTCTAAGCTTAAGTTTTTTCTATCAAATGATGAGATTGAAATTACAGGATTGGTTAAATTTAGTTGCTGACTAATATCTTGACGAGTTGCTTTATCGGCTGTTGCTGTAAGGGCCAAAATAGGAGTAGAGGGAAAACGTTTTTTTAAATACCCTAGGTTTGTATATGCCGGTCGAAAGTCATGACCCCATGAAGAAATACAATGTGCCTCATCGATTGCAATCAAACTTATAGTTACTTGATTGAATGTATTTTCTAAATACGACAAACTTTCTGGTGCCACATAAACAAGTTTGTTTTTATGACTTATGATGTTTTCAATATGTTCTTGCTGCTCACTGCTTGATTGACTGCTGTTGATGTAACATGCTTCGATTCCATTGGCTTTCAAACTATCTACTTGATCTTTCATCAAAGCAATTAATGGTGAAATAACAATTGTTAAACCTGGTAGTAGCAATGCTGGTAATTGAAAACAAATAGATTTTCCTCCACCAGTTGGCATTATTGCTAAAGCATCTTTTCCTGTTAAAATAGAATTGATAATTTTTTCTTGATTAGGTCTAAATTTTTCAAAACCAAAATTATCTTTAAGCGTTTCGTGAAGTAGTTCGGAAGTTATCATCTGTAAAGGTAAAGGAGTAAGAAATACAAGTAAAAAAAAAGGAACTCATTGTGGAGTTCCTTTTATATAATTAATTAGAAGAAATTAATCTTCGTCTTCGTCATCTTCGTCATCTGAGCTACGACTGTCGTCAGAATCTTCATCATCATCATCCAAATCTGGCTTGTCAAGATTATCGTCATCATCGTCATCATCATCCATGTCGTCATCAAGATCAACACCTTTGATAGGTGTGATTGGTTCGATTACATCATCAATTTCATCATCTTCATCATAATTCTCAATTCTATCAGCTAGTTTCATACTTACTTTTACTAAATAAATAGTGTCTTCTGTACGTACTTCAACTGCTTCAATCAATTCATTTTTAGCATTTCTAAAACGAATGATATCAGAATCATCGTATCCATCAGGGAAACGTTCAACCAAAAGGTTTAAAATTTCGTTTGTAAGTTTTGCGTAATCAACAATTACTCTTTTCATAATGATAATCTATAAGTCTAATAAATAAGCAAAAATTAATGGTGCTACAATTGTAGCATCAGATTCAATAATAAACTTAGGTGTTTTGATGTCTAATTTACCCCAAGTAATTTTTTCGTTAGGTACTGCTCCAGAATAAGAACCGTAACTCGTCGTTGAGTCAGAAATTTGACAGAAATAGCTCCAGAAAGGAATGTCATGCATTTCCATATCTTGGTATAACATTGGAACCACACAAATTGGAAAATCTCCAGCAATACCACCACCAATTTGGAAAAATCCAATTCCGTTTGCGCTATTTTTAGGGTACCAATCAGATAGGTAAACCATATATTCAATTCCAGACTTCATTGTTGACGCTTTTAGATCGCCTTTGATTACATAGGAAGCAAAGATATTTCCCATCGTACTATCTTCCCAACCTGGAACGATAATAGGTAGGTTTTTCTCTGCGGCTGCATACATCCAACTATCTTTTAAGTCAATTTCATAATATTCTTCAAGAACACCAGAAAGTAACATTTTATACATGAATTCATGTGGAAAGTAACGTTCTCCTTTATCATCAGCATCTTTCCATATTTTGTAAATATGTTTTTGCAAACGACGGAAAGCTTCGTGTTCTGGGATACAAGTATCAGTAACTCTGTTTAATCCACGTTCTAGTAAATCCCATTCATCTTGAGGAGTTAAATCACGGTAGTTAGGAACTCTTTCATAATGTGAGTGAGCTACCAAGTTCATAATGTCTTCTTCAAGATTTGCACCTGTACAAGAAATGATTTGAACTTTATCTTGACGAATAATTTCGGCAAATATTTTACCAATTTCGGCTGTACTCATTGCTCCAGCCATACTTACCATCATTTTAGCTCCATTGGCTAATTGTTGTTCGTATGCTTTTGCTGCATCTACTAATGATGCTGAATTGAAATGCAGATAATGCTTTTCTATAAATTGGCTAATAGGTCCCTTGCTCATTTTATTTTTTTTAAAGATATTTTGAATCCATTTTTTTGAAACAGATTACAGTTTCAAAAGTAAAGATTTTTTTAAATTAACTATTATTTATTTGAATTATTTTGCGGTGTAACCCAAAATTTTTAGAACGTCCTCAGAAGTTTGTTGTTCAGAGAAAACTTCGGTCGCTATAATGCCGTTCTCATCTCTATCTATCAGAATATGTTTAGGTTGCGGAATCAAACAGTGGTGCAACCCACCATAACCACCAATTGTTTCTTGGTAAGCTCCTGTATTAAAAAAACCAATATATAAAGGTTTTTCCTTGTTGTATTTAGGCAAATAAATAGCATTCATATTTTGCTCTGAGTTGTAATAATCATCACTATCACAAGTCATTCCTCCCAATAACACTCGCTCGTAGGTTTCATTCCAGCGATTTACTGCTAGCATGATAAAACGCTTGTTTATTGCCCATGTATCTGGCAAAGTTGTGATAAAAGAAGAGTCAATCATGTTCCACTTCTCTCTATCATTTTGTTGCTTTTGGTACAGTACTTGGTAAATTGCTCCACCACTTTCTCCTACTGTAAAAGATCCAAATTCTGTAAAGATATTAGGGACATCTACTTCAGCTTCATCACAAGCGATTTTAATTTGATTGATTATTTCGTCAATCATATATTGGTAATCGTATTCAAAAGCCAATGAGTTTTTGATGGGAAATCCTCCACCAATATTCAAACCATCTAAAGTTGGACACTCTTTTTTTAATGCAATATATACTTTGATACATTTCACTAACTCATTCCAGTAATAGGCAGTATCATTGATACCTGTATTAATGAAAAAGTGCAACATTTTCAATTCTAACTTATCGTTTTCTTGAATCTGTTTTTTGTAGAACTGCACAATATTTTTGTATCCAATTCCTAGTCTAGAAGTATAAAATTCAAATTTTGGTTCCTCTTCTGCAGCAATACGAATTCCGATTTTGAACTTACCTTTTATTTCGGCTTGCAACAGATCTAGCTCTTCATAATTGTCAATAATAGGAATAGTATTTTTATGACCATTATTGATCAAACGAGCAATATTATCAATGTATTGATCTCTTTTGAAACCGTTACATATTACATAAGTGCTTTTATTTATTTTACCATTTTGCAACAGATTCTCTACGATATTAATGTCAAATGCAGAGGAAGTTTCAATGTGAATGTTATTCTTGAAAGCTTCGTTCATAATGTATTCAAAATGAGAACTTTTGGTGCAATAGCAATAATAATACTTTGCCTCATATTTGTTTTTCTCCATCGACTTACGAAACCAGTTTTTGGCTTTGTTAATATTGTTGGAAATTTGAGGTAAATAAGTGAATTTTAACGGTGTTCCATACTGTTCCACTAATTTCATCAAATCGATATTATGAAACTGAAGATTGTCTTTATTTAATGTAAATTCTTCTTGTGGGAAATAGTATGTTTGATTTATTAAGTCAGAATATTTAGTATTCATTTTAGTTTTTTTGTTTTAGGAATGATTTAATTATTGTCATTTAAATTATTCTAAAATTCAAACTCTAATGTTAGCGTAAATAATCTGAAGCTTTTCATTCTCTGTTTTTAAAAATGGAAATATATCAAAAATGAAATTACTGCTGCTAGGATAAAAGCGCTTCAAAAGATTCAAAAAGGATCTGTTTTTTGAGCGGTTACTAGAAGTGTTTTTTCTTTGTTTTTGATTCGTTTTCATTGTCGCAAATGTAAAAAATAATATAGACGTAATCCAATCCTTTTTGCTAAAAAAAAATTAAGATTGATAATCATTAAATGCTTTAAGAATCAATTCATTTTCAACTGTTTGGTTGATGATTATTTTTCCTATTCCGTCAATTAAAGCAAACTGAATCGTTCCGTATTCATTTTTTTTGTCATGAATCAATAATTCAAGGATTGGTTCAATATCATTTTCTTCAAAAGTTATGTTTTGATAGATTGATTTTAGGGTTGATTTTATCTGCGTAAATTCTTCCATATTAATCAAGTTCTTATTCAAAGAAATATAACTTTCTAGAATCATACCTACGGCAATTGCTTCACCGTGAAGTAAGGTAGTTTTGTTTTCGTTTTCTAAGAAATAACTTTCGATAGCATGTCCTAATGTGTGACCAAAATTTAATGCTTTTCGAATATTTTTCTCAGTCGGATCTTGCGTTACAATTTCATTTTTAATTTCGACAGAACGAAAAATCAATTCATCTAATTGAGAGAAGTTGATTGAACGGATGTTTAAAAATTGTTCCCAGTAATTTTTGTCATAAATTAATCCGTGTTTTAACATCTCTGCCAATCCTGAACGCATTTCATTTTGAGGTACTGTCTCTAGATATTCAGTATCAACGATTACCATCTTTGGTAAATTGAAAACACCAATTTGGTTTTTAAGATTCCCAAGATCAACTCCATTTTTCCCACCTACAGATGCATCTACCATAGATAATAAGGTTGTAGGGATGTTAATAAAATCGACACCTCTTTTAAATGTTGAAGCGACAAAGCCTCCTAAATCTGTCACTACGCCACCACCAAGGTTGATAACTAACGTTTTTCTATCTCCACCTAAGTCCGTTAATACGTTCCAGATTTGTACACAAGTTTCAATATTTTTATTAACCTCTCCAGCTTCAAATTCTACAATTTCGATTGTCAAGTCCGTTTCTAGAAGAGGAAGAAATTTTGGTAAACAATGTTCATTAGTATTGGCATCAACGATAATAAATAAATTAGAATACTTATTTTCTTTTAAGTGCAAATTTAAAGCTTCATAACCTTTTGAATTAAAATGAATAGGATGGTCAACAGCTTGTATGGTATAAGATTGTAAAGACATAATTATTTTATGATTTTCAAAATGAATTTGATTTTATTTCGATTTTTCGAAAAATAGAAAGAAGTATTTCAACTCTTCAGAAAGTTTTGCAAATCTACATTTTTTTTGATTTTATTCGGGTAATTTTTTCTCTAAAAACAAATAAGTTATTCTAGTATAAAGCCCAGGATATTGTTCTAATTCCTTATTTTAGTATAAAAAATTTTAGTCAATGGAAGACATTTTTAAAAATACGCAGGTTGCATTTGCTTTGAAAAGTGATACGGAATTGGAGAGAGCATACTTTTTATTTAAAATGATAGCGAATGAGCCACTCGTACGCATAGGAACCGCAGTTACTAATTTTGCATTAAAAGCTCATTTGCCAGTTGAAGGGTTGATAAGAGCAACAGTTTTTGATCATTTTTGTGGTGGTGTAAACGAGCAAGATTGTCTTAAAGTTGTCGATAAAATGTTTACCAAAGGCGTTTCATCTGTCTTGGATTTTTCTGTCGAAGGGAAAGAAGAGGAGGAACAATTTGAAGCTGCGACGAGTATGATTATTAAAACAATCACATTTGGTAAGGAAAAAGAAGCTATTCCGTTTGCCGTATTTAAACCAACAGGAGTGGGGCGCTTTATATTATTCGAAAAAATAAGTGCGGCAGAAACTTTGACAGATGGAGAACAGAAAGAGTGGAATAGGGTAGAAGCTCGTTTTGATTTGATCTGCAAGGCCGCTTATGATGCTGACGTCTCCTTATTAATTGATGCAGAAGAAAGCTGGATGCAGAAAGCAGCTGATGACTTGGTTCTAAAAATGATGCGAAAGTATAATCATGTGAAAGCAATCGTTTTTAATACTTTGCAAATGTACCGTTGGGATCGTTATGAGTATCTAAAAGTCATAAGGGAGATTGCAAATGATGAGGGTTTCTATATTGGTATAAAATTGGTGAGAGGTGCATACTTAGAGAAAGAGAATAAGCGCGCTCTAAAACATAATTATCGATCTCCTATTTGTAAAAGCAAAGAAGAAACTGATGAAAATTTTAATACAACAGCTGCTTACCTTTTTGAAAATAGAGAGAATATTGCAGCATTTTTTGGAACACACAATGAACAAAGTTGTTTGTTGCTAGTGGCTCTTATGAAACAAAAAGCAATATCGGCAAATGATAGTAGTGTGTGGTTTGGACAATTGTATGGAATGAGTGATAATATAAGTTATAACTTGGCTGAGCAGGGTTATAATGTTGCAAAATATTTACCTTTTGGACCTGTGAAAGACGTGATGCCTTATTTGATTCGTCGTGCTGAAGAGAATACTTCTGTAGCTGGGCAAACGAGCAGAGAACTCCAATTAATAAATCAAGAAAGAGAAAGAAGAAAAAGATAAGACAAAAAAAGCGCTACCAATTGTGATTAGTAGCGCTTATCTATAAATAAAAAAAAATTAAGAATTGCTAAATTGTAGGTTACTTAAATTTTTGTAAATACCATTTTCAAGATTTATTAAATCCTGGTGTGTTCCTTGTTCAGCTATTATTCCGTTGTCAAGAACTAAAATTTGATCAGCAGAACGAATAGTGGATAATCTATGAGCAATAATAATACTAGTTCTTCCTTGCATCAAGATTTCAAGGGCTTCTTGTACTAATTTTTCGCTCTCACTATCGAGAGAAGAAGTAGCTTCGTCTAAAATTAAAATACTTGGATTCTTTAAAAGTGCACGAGCGATTGCGATACGCTGCCTTTGACCACCCGATAGTTTATTTCCTCTTTCTCCAACGATAGTTTCGAATTTTTCAGGAAAACCTTCGATAAAATTAAATGCATTGGCTTGTTGGGCAGCAGCCATAATCTCCTCATTGGTTGCTGTTGGTTTTCCGTAAGCGATGTTTTCTCTAATGGTTCCTCCAAAAAGGATTACATCTTGTGGAACGATACTCATATTTCCTCTTAGCTCTTCTAGATTGTAATCGTAAATGTTTTTTCCGTCGATTATAATCTCTCCACTTTCAATATCGTAAAAACGTAATAATAGTGAAGCTATAGTTGACTTTCCGGCACCACTAGGGCCGACAACTGCAATTTTTTGTCCAAATTCGGCATTGAAGTTTACATTCTTTAATACCTTAATTTCTTTACGAGAAGGGTAACTAAAAGCTACATTTTTAAAGCTTACCGTTCCTTTAATTTTTTGAACTAAATTTACATTCGGAGTGGTATTTATGGCTTCTGGTACCTCATCTAATAATTCAAAAACACGCTCTGTAGCACCTACAGCTTTTTGAATTTGTGCATACATTTCGGCAATTCCTCCAAAAGAAGCTCCGATAAAAGTAGTATATAGGATGAATGATATTAAATCACCCACTCCTTCAACTTCTCCTTTTATGGTCAGTGTAATTCCGTACCATACTACAGCTACAACGCACCCAAACAAACATAATATAATGAAAGAGGCAAAATACCCTCTGTATTGCCCACCTTTGATGGCAATGGCAACAATTTCTTTTATTTTGTTTTTATAACGTTCTAGTTCGTACCATTCGTTTGCAAAAGACTTGACATTTGTTATTCCTTGCAAGGTCTCTTCAACAATGACTTGACTCTCGGCCACTTTATCTTGAGTCATTTTTCCATATTTTCGAATGAAACGACCAAAAATTACAGCTGCCACAGCTACAACAGGAACTATGCAAAGCATCATGATGGTTAGGTTTGGACTTATACTTCCTAAAATTATAAAACCACCAATGATTAAAATAAATTGTCTTAGAAATTCGGCTATAGTAGTTGTCAGCGTATCTTGTAATTGAGAGATATCTGCACTGATGCGGCTGTTTAATTCTCCCACACGCTTTTGTGAGAAGAACGACATGGGTAATTTTATCAAATTTTCATACAATGCAAATCGGATATTTGATAAAGTGTTCTCTGTGAAATTAACAAATAGTGAGATTCTGAAAAATGAGAATATAGCTTGAAGCACTAATATACCTAATAATCCCAATGCGATCTCGTTGGCTTTATTCAGATCTTTACTAGTAACACAATCGACCAACATTCCCATTAACTTAGGAAAAGCTAATGCTGTAGCACTTGTTAGTAGTAGAAAGACCAATCCTAGGAAAAATTTCCATTTCTGATTTTTAGAGTATTTAAATATTCGTAATGCTTTTTGAAGAGAACTAGTATTTAGTTTTGCTTTGGGTAAATCATTTTCTTTAAAACGAGCCATTGATTATATTTTTGTACAAATGTACTATATATAGTTAGTAGAAAAAAAAACTATTCTTGTAACAATAACTTAATTGGTTGTTATTGAGGAGTAAAGAAAAAAAGGTTAATTTTTTATTCATTTTTTTTGAAAAAGTGCTTGTAAATACAAAATCTCGTCTTATATTTGCACACGCAATCACACGATAGCAGCCTAGTAAAATAGGGCGATTAGCTCAGCTGGTTCAGAGCACCTCGTTTACACCGAGGGGGTCGGGGGTTCGAACCCCTCATCGCCCACAAAACTTCAACAGAAATGTTGGAGTTTTTTTTTGCTCTTTATTTTTCTGCAATCAAGTGCAAAATTTGGGATCTAAGCAAAAGGTTGGATAATCTGAATAAGAAAAAATCAATTTTCTGAACTCCTCTGAATTGATTCACGAACTTTTTTATTTGGATCAGGAACAAAAATTCTCACGAAGTTTTGATCCTGATCCAATTTATATACTATTAAGGATATATCATTAGAAATATAAAAGCAAATAGATTAACCAAAAGTACCACACCATATACAACATTTGATTTCCCTTTGCTCAAGGACAACATAACTGTAAACACAGATAGCCCTAGTAAAACGATCGATTTAATATCGAGGCCCAAAATAATTGGCATATCCATTATGATACAAACTGCTGCAACGCTTGGAATTGTTAAACCTATACTTGCTAGGGCCGAACCCAAAGCTAGATTCAAACTCGTCTGAAGTCTGTTTTTTCTTGCTGCTATAATAGCTGCAATTGCTTCTGGGAGTAAAATTATGGCTGCAATAACAACTCCTACTAAACTTTTTGGGAGACTGTAACCCACAATAATACTTTCGATAGTAGGGGATAACGTTTTTGCAAGTAGGACTACAATTCCCAAACTTATTATAAGAAAGATAAGACTTGTGTAGAACGTCTTATTATTAATTTCGATAGGTTTCACTAGTGCTTCATTTTCATCGTCTCCAATAGTTAGAAAATATTGCCTGTACCTTGTTGTTTGAGCAAATAGAAAAGTACCATAAATTACAAGACAGGCTCCTGATGCAAATATAAGTTGTGGAATAGAATAGTAAGAGCCTTTGACGCTTTCAGTAAAAGTAGGAAACACTAATGTAAAGACGATAATGGATACTAGCGACACTAATGCTATAGTTACAGAAGAGGTGGAGAAATTTTGTTCATAATGTTTTAAACCTCCAATTAATAGGCAAAGTCCAATAATACCATTTATAATTAGCATTGTAGCAGCGTATACAGTATCTCTTGCCAATGAAGCTGCTTCAGTACCATCTGAAAGCATTAATGATACAATTATGGATACCTCGATTACAGTTATGGAAATAGCTAAGATAATGGTACCGTAAGGTTCTCCAACTCTTTCTGCTATTATTTCTGAATGATGTACAGCGGTCATAACACTAATGACCAATAATATACTGGCTGCAACTTGAAAAAAGCTGGAAGTATTTATGAGCCCGCTAAAGAATAGCGCCCAAGCTAATAAGGGTATAATAATCGTCCATTGTAAAATTTTTTTCATGTTTTTTTTTTATTTAAATACTAATTTCTTACTCGTGTGTATCACCAAAATCAAAATAATCTTTAATTTTTTCTAATTTAAAATTTTTATTTCTATTGAAGTCATCAAATACATGACTTTAAGTTTAATTTAATAAAATTTCGACGCCATAGGTAAAAAATTATTTAGACAAAGCTAAATAGATTTGTAGTTTGCTTACGATTAATGCAGGCGAAGAAGTGTTTTAGTGGAAGCAGTCGGGTAGAGGTTGTTGTTTATCTTTCTGTAGCTATAGAATTTATAAAAATCTACTTTTTTAATTTACTAGGCAGATATCCCATTATTTTCTTGAAGGCAACTGTAAAATGTTGTGGATTTTTATAGTCTAATTCTTCTGCAACTTGAGCAATAGAAAAACCTTCATCGGCAATTAACTGTTTTGCATAATCCATCCTAATTGCTGCTAAATAATTAAAAACAGTTTTATTAAAAACAATTTTAAAGTTCTTTTTTACCTTATAATCATTAAGACCAACCTCTGATGCAATGCTGGCAAGCGAGTGTTTTTCCTTAAATCTGGTCTTTAAAATTGCTTCTACTTCTAGAATTTTTAGATAGTCACACTGGCTGAGTTCTTCGCTAATTATACTATTTTCTTCTTCATTAATTACAGTAAACAGATAAGCTAATATTTCTACAACTTTCGATTCTAAAAAAGCTTTCTTGATCGCTCCTGAATAAGTACACTGCAGAATATCTTCGATTAAAAAATGTAATTTGGGACAAATGGTTTTACTCTTCTGCCACATTTTATAGGCTTTGTGCTGGGAGATAGCTTCTGCTAGTAGAGGAATTGTTTTATTTAAGTTGGGATAAAACAACTGTTGTAAATAGGATTCGGTAAATGTAATCTCTAATGTTTTACGTTTGGATGTATTATAGTGTAAATGGCCATTAATCACTGGTAAATAAAATAAATTATAATGTCCTTGTGGAATATAGATTCCTATTTCATCCTTATTTTTCGGACAGTATTCATTGTTACCTTCTATTTCGAAATGCAGTTTTACAAATGAAAAAGAGTGTTCTACTTCAATGGTATAATAATCATTTTTAATAGTAAGGTCCCGCATAATAAGGTGAATACCATTAAGCATTATATCATTGATTGTACCAACTACTCCTTTTTGATTAACATCGATTTTCTTATCCACGATCTGTTCGTTATTAAATTGAATAGGATCATTTATAATTATAGTTTCATTCTCAAATATCTCACTTTTCATGATCGTCTTCATATAATCCGTTTTACGTTTATTAAAATACCTATTGCGTTAGCCTCCTTTTTAGATACCTACTAGTTTTGCGTAAAATTATTAATTTTAATTAATCTAAATAAGAATAAAATGTTTTTTATCACAACAAAGTCTAAAAAGGAATATTTGAAAGCCTTTCTCATAACCGTACTCGTGCTAAGTTTGAGTACAACTTCAGTTTTTGCACAAAATAATAGAGGGAGTATAAGGGGGAAGATCACGACTTCTGATCAAAAAGCGGGAGAGGCGGTGACCGTTCATCTTCCTGCATTGGCTAAATCTGTTATTTCAGACGAAAGTGGAATTTTCTTTTTTAACAATATTCCTTCAGGTACCTACGATTTGCAAATTAGTATGGACGGATATAAACCTATCTCTAAGAACGTGCTGGTAAATTCGGGCCAAACATCTGCAGTTTCGATACAGTTAGATTCTTCTCTAAAAGAATTAGAGGAAGTGGTCGTTGTGTCGGGAGCTAAGAAATTTGCAGAGAAGAAAAGTGAATACGTTTCACGACTCCCACTGAGCAATCTTGAAAACCCACAGGTATACACTATAGTTCCAAAAGAACTTTTTCAAGAACAAATTGCTGTCGATTTTAGAAGTACTCTAAATACAGCGCCTGGAATTAGTAATGTTGCACAAAGTGTTGGCTCTGGAGGAGTAGGTTTAAGTGTGCGTATTCGTGGATTTAGCGGAAATGGTAGTTCAGTACGTAACGGAATGAATACCAATTGGGTAACAATGAGTGATCCTTCTAATGTTGAAAGTTTGGAAGTTATTAAGGGACCTTCGGCAACTTTGTTTGGTTCTACCTTGACAACATACGGTGGATTAGTAAATAGAGTTACCAAAAAACCATTTAAAACTACAAAAGGAGAAGTAAGTTACACTACAGGAAGTTGGGCTTTGAGTCGTACAACAATTGATTATAATACAGCATTAAACGATGATAAAACGATGCTATTTAGAGTAAATGCTGCTCTGGATGATCAGAAAACATGGCAGGATTATGGTAAGAGCAAAACTTTTTTTGTAGCACCTTCATTTACCTATTTGGCAAACGATCGCCTAACATTTGATTTTGATGCTGAAATATACAGTGGGAGTAGAAACAGTAGTTATATTGGTCTTGGAAATTTCACACCTTCATCAACGATTAACAGTATCAACGACTTAAATTTCGACTTTAAAAAATCGTATACTTCTGATGATTTACAATCTGAAGCTAAGACGACAAATATTTTTGCTAGAGCTACTTATAAATTGTCAGATCAATGGGTTTCTCAAACTAACTTTTCTAACGCTTACACAGATAACAATGCTAATTATTTATTCCTACTCATAAATAATAACCCTGATGCAACTGCTGCACCTTTGCTACAACGTAGGCTGATGACTATTAACAGTACGTTTAAAACTAGTCAGATTCAGCAAAATTTTACAGGAACATTTAATATAGGAAGTATGAAAAACCGTCTGTTATTAGGATTGGATTATACATACTTAGGAACAAATGATATTAGATTTCTAGTTAATTCATATGATCTTACTGCTGGAAATGATTTAACACCTATAAATGGAGAAGCACCTTTAATCAATATTGAAAAATACCATCAGATGATTGCGGATATGGATGCACCATATCTAGTTAACACTAGGGATTTGAGGACGACAAGTGCTTATGTGTCAAACGTAATTAATTTTACAGATAAATTATTAGCGATGGCAAGTGTTCGTTTTGACCATTATGAAGATCGATCTACTGGTCAAAATCAAAATTTCTTTTCACCAAAAATGGGGGTAGTGTATCAAGTTGTAAAAGACAAAGTATCTCTTTTTGGAAATTATATGAATGGTTTTGCAAATACGGGTGCCGGAGAAGTTCCAGGTGGTGTTATAGTCGAATTTAAACCTGAACAAGCTAATCAGCTAGAAGGTGGAGTAAAAGTAGAATTGTTGGGCGGGAAGTTAAATGGAACTTTAAGTTATTACGACATTAAAGTAAAAGATAAAGTACGTTACGACAACGGATTCCAAATTCAAGATGGTACGCAAAGTAGTAAAGGTTTTGAAGCAGATTTGATCGCAAACCCTTTTAGAGGTTTGCATGTAATCATGGGGTATGGTTATAATGAAAGTGTATATACTTCGGGGGCCGTAAATGGAAATACGCCTTATGGGGCACCTAAAAACGTAGCCAATCTTTGGATGAGTTATAAAATATTGGATGGTAGTGCCAAGGGAATTGGTTTTGGATTTGGTGGTAATACGCAAAGTGATTGTTTTGCCAATGACAATAATAATTTTACCGTTAATGGCTATACAGTTATGGATGCTACAGTTTTTTATGAAAAACCGAAATTTAGAATCGGTCTGAAATTAAACAACATTGCAAATAAGGAATATTGGACCAATGGGTTTTGGTCAACGATGATGCCTACTAGACAGTTGGTAGCCAATGTTACATTTAAGTTTTAAGTTTTAGTTTTTTTTTGCCAAGCGAACAACAGCTTATTGCTTTGTTTGCTTGGTTTTTTTATTTAATAGAATTAAGAATAATGATACCATGAAAATGTTAGAAAAGAAAAAAAAACAAAAAAGTAGTTGGCGTAAAATAAATTCGTGGCTTCATCTGTGGTTAGGATTGTCCTCTGGAATAATTGTATTCATAGTATCTTTATCGGGTGTGTTATTTATTTTTTGCGATGATATTATTGATGGTTTGGCCTATAAATCATTATATGTAGAAAATGTAGAAAAGCAGAAAATGGCTCCAGAAGAAATTTTGAAGTCCTATAAAAAAGAATTTCCAGAAAGAAAAGCTATTTACTTCATAGCATATCGTGATTCTTCACGAACCATCAAACTGGCGTCCTCTACAAAAGAGCGCGATTTGCAATTTTCATGGATAGATCCATATACCGGCAAAGTGTTAGATTCGGGCAAAGCTTATGATTATTTTTACATACTTGCTCATATACATAGCGGAATGATGCCTTTTGGAAAAGCAGGTAATTTGATTGTTGAAATTTCTATATGGATATTTCTTATTGAGTTGATTACTGGTGTAATCCTTTGGTGGCCAAAAAAATGGAATAAAGGTACCAAGAAGCAAAATTTTACTATAAAATGGAAAGCTAGCTTTAAGCGTCTTAATTACGATTTACATAATGTTCCAGGATTTTATAATTTGTTACCTGCATTATTAATAACTATTACGGGACTAATAATTGTAAACAAACCTTTAAATCGTACCACTCAAATGTTATTTGATGGGATGCCAAAAGCTTACAAACATTTACGTGAAATCAAACCAGAATACGATGCCACGAAAACCTTTACACCATTAGGACATGTTGTAGATGATCTATTTTCTAAGAACAAATCAATTAAGCAGGTAAAAATTTCTGTTCCATCAAAAGATAGTATAACTTCTCTTCTTGCTGTTGCGGCTCAAGATATAGGTTTAAAAGGCGTACAAAATGGAAGAAGTTATATCATCAATCGCTATACAGGAAAAGAAATGGAAATTCCAGTGAAGGTGATGAATGGTCTGGCAGTTGATAGTTGGGCAATGAATCTACATATCGGATTTTGGGCAGGTTGGCTAGGAAAATTATTTACTTTATTGGTGGGACTTATATGTACTGCATTGCCTGTCACAGGATTTCTAATTTGGTACGGACGTACTTACAAAAATAAAAATGTGCAACTTAAATAATTAAGGTTCGCAATTGAACAAAAAATATTATTTTACATTAAAATCAAACAGATTGAAAAAAATAGCCCTATTACTCTATACTTTATTTTTTAGCACTGCTGTTCTTTCACAAGGGAATATATCTATTGGTAAGGAACATAAAATTTTTTCGAAAGCATTGAATGAAGAACGTACCGTTTGGGTTTACCTACCGAAAGATTACAATAATGAGAAATTTTCTCCAGCAAAATATCCAGTAGTTTATCTACTAGATGCGGAGAATAGTTTTCATTCTTTCACCGGAATGCAACAGTCATTGGAGCGGGGTCCCTATGCATCGATTCCGCAAATGATTGTGGTCGGCATTACCAATACCAATAGAACAAGAGATTTAACACCTACAAAAGTAGGTATTGCGGACTCCCAAGACAAAAGACAAGATATGTTTCAAGATAGTGGAGGTAATACAAATTTTATACAGTTTTTGGAAAAGGAGCTACGTCCTTACATCGATTCGAATTACAGTAGCTCAGGTTATTCGATTTTGAATGGACACTCTTTTGGAGGACTAACTGCAACTAACATTTTACTGAATCATCCTGATTTGTTTAATGCATATATCATCATAGATCCAAGTCTATGGTGGGACAATGAACTGATGAGTAAACAAGCAGAAGCTTTACAGCCACATAAAGATTTTAAGAACCGAACAGTTTATATGGCAATGGCAAATGAGAGAAAGGCATCAAAAGATGGTTCTACAAGTATGATGAAAAGTATTAGAAAATTTGACTCAATATTAGATTATAAAAAGCCAAAAAACCTGCGGTTGAAACTTCAATTGTATGAAAATGAAAATCATGGAACTATTCCGATTCCCGCAGCGTATGATGGATTGCGATTCATTTTTAGGGAACATCTTATTAATGTTAAGGAAGCGACTCAAAATCCTAGTGTAGTCGAAGAACAATTTAAAAAATTAAGTAAAGACATAGGATTTAATATGTTTCCAACAGAGAATTACCTGAGCTGGATGGCAAATTACTGCATTAGGACAAATCATGTGGATCAGGGAATTACTTTTTTTAAAATTGCTGCAAAACTGTATCCCGAAAGTAATCAGGTAAAAGAAGCACTAGCAAGGGCAATTCATCAAAAAGAAAACTAAATATAATATCAACTATATCAAACTTGGTAGTTCTTTAAACTATAATAAGAGGCAAATTGGACAAAATCTAATTTGTCTCTTTTTTGCTTTGCACAAATAAATAATTCGATTAATAATTTCTCTTAAGATTTTATATTTCAAAAAAAAAAGGAAATATTTCTGTTGATTAAAATTGAAGAAATCCTTTTTTTTCATCTTTCGAAAGTTTTAATGCTCCCTGTGTAGATAATCCCTGAAAATTGATGAAGCCGCTCATATCAATCATTTGCACCGCTCATTTTGCAAAATAGGTTATAAATGATACCTATTGCATAATAATTTATAGTAACTAGATTTAAAATTGAATAACATTGTTATAATATTTTTTTGCATCAGCTCTATCCATATTTTACTTTTAAACATAGTGCATAATGCAGATACAATCTTTTTTAATAAAGCATTCAAAATTTAGTTCTATGAAACGTCTTTTTCAACTATCATTTATTCTATTATCATTTCTCTTTCAAGTAAGTTGCAACTCAGCGCAAAAAGTTACTAATTCTTCAGATGATGCCGATGTTATCATTTATGGAGGAACTTCGGGTGCAATTGCTACTGCAGTTCAATTAGTAAGAATGGGTAAAACAGTGCTAATCGTATGTCCAGAAAAACACATTGGCGGATTGTCTGCAAGCGGATTAGGCTTTACCGATCTTGGAAATAAAAGTGTCATTGGTGGAATCTCAAAAGAGTTTTATCAAGAGGTATACAAACATTATCAAAACGAAAAAGCTTGGAATTGGCAAGCGAGATCTGAATATGGTAATGAAGGTCAAGGTACAACTGCCATTGATGATCAATTAAAAACGATGTGGACATTTGAACCCCATGTAGCAGAAGCTATTTTTGAAAAATGGGTTGCCGAGAATAAAATAAAAATCATAAGAGATTCCTGGCTTGACAGAGAAAAAGGGGTGAAGATCAAAGATGGTAAAATCAGTTCGATAAAGATGCTAAACGGTAAAACCTATACCGGAAAAATCTTTGTTGATGGTACTTATGAAGGTGATTTAATGGCTGCAGCCAATGTAAAATACCATGTAGGGCGCGAGGCAAATAGTGTATACAATGAAACATGGAATGGTGTCCAAAAAGAAAAATTTCATCATTCTCATAATTTTGGAGATAGAAAAATTAGTCCTTATGTAGTAGAAGGTGATCCAACAAGTGGCGTACTTCCTAGAATATCTACCGAAGATCCAGGCGAACAAGGCTCTGGAGACAAACGAGTTCAAGCCTATAATTACCGACTGTGTACAACTAATGCTGTTGGAAATGTAGTTCCTTTTGAAAAACCAGCTGATTACGATCCTAAACAGTATGAATTACTGAGAAGATTGTTCAGAGGGGGTTGGACCGGAATGTTTGGCGGCGGAAAAATTCCAAATAATAAAAGAGATGTAAACAATGTTGGGCCTTTTAGTTCGGACAATATCGGAATGAATTATGAATATCCAGAAGCTTCATATGAAAAGAGAAACGAAATTCTAAAAGAACATATTAGTTACCATAAAGGGCTGCTTTATTTTTGGGGGCATGACGAGAGCGTTCCAGAAAGATTAAGAACAAGTATTAGTAAATGGGGACTTTCTAAAGATGAATTTGCAGACAATGGGCACTGGCCTTATCAAATTTATGTGCGTGAAGGACGTCGTATGATTGGCGAATTTGTAATGACCGAAAATGAAATTCAAGGAAACTCAAAAGTGTCTCAATCAATAGGTATGGGATCTTATACTATGGATTCACACAATGCACAGCGCTATATTACCAAAGATGGTTATGTACAAAACGAAGGCGATTTGGGAGTAGATGCCAAACAGCCGTATCAAATTCATTTAGGAACTATACTTCCTAAAAAACAAGAATGTAGTAATCTAATTGTACCAATGGCGGTCTCAAGCTCGCATATTGCATTCGGATCCATCCGTATGGAACCAGTTTTTATGATTTTAGGTCAAAGTGCAGGAACTTTAGCAGCATTAGCACTAGATGCAAATAAAGGAATATATGATATTTCATATAGTGATTTAAGTAAAAAATTGGTTCAATATGGACAAGTTTTAGAATTCAAACAGCAGTAAAACCAACAGCAAAATGAAGTGTTTTATTCGAAAGTTACTATTACTAATTTTTTTCTTGGCTGTAGCCAAAGTAAATGCGCAAGTACTCAATTCAGGAGTAAGCGGTAATGCTACAACCAATTTATTAGGGCGATTAGAAACCGATGTCATCCAGCAAAAACCAGATTTGGTTGTCATGATGATTGGTACAAATGATATGCTCAATTCCAAAAAGATGTTAACGTATAAAGAGTATGAAAATAATCTAGTAAAAATCATTCAAAGGATTAAAGATACTGGAGCCAAAGTCGTTCTAATGTCATCTCCTCCTGTTGACAGTATTTATCTTTTCGAAAGACATGATCGAAAGTTATTCAAAGAAACGCCCAATGTAAAAATGGATTCTGTTCGAAAGATACAACAGCGATTAGCACAAAAAATGCAATTGCATTCGATTAATTTATATCAAAAATTTGTAGATATGAATTTACCGAAACACGATGAAGATCTTTTTTTTAAAAGCATAATAAATAGCAAAGCTAGAGATGGTGTTCATTTAACTTCTTTGGGGTATCACTTTATCGGTCAAACCGTGTTTCAATACTTAAATGTGAATAAATTATTATCTAAAGACCAAAAAATAATTTGTTTTGGTGATTCGATAACCTTTGGTGCAGGAGTAAAAACGGGAGGTAGTGTAAACGGGGAAAGTTATCCTGCTATTTTGAATAAATTAAAAAATGAATTGTTTTCTCCAAAAGAGTAATTTATAAATTGGTATGGAATTATTTAAAAGTTAGTTAGAGCTGATTTTTTAATCTAAGTATAGTATCATAATCATTTTTTCTTTGTCAGGCTGAGCTTGTCGAAGCCCAATTTAAATAAAATTTTTGATAAAATTTTTGCCTTAATAAAATATGAAAAGATTCAACACTTTTAGAAGAACTATATTACTTACAGGCTTATCTTTTGTGATGACCAATAGTATTACTGCGCAGGTTAACACTGACGGTACCATTGATACAGGTGACAAATATGCTGATAGTAGATTAAAATCTGAAGAATCTCCAGAAGTAATTGCCAAACGACTAGAGTGGTGGAACGATGCCCGTTTTGGTCTGTTTATTCATTGGGGAATATATGCCCAGGATGGCTGTTTTTGGAATGGTAAGGATGGTCGCTCTGAACATATGATGCGAAATTTACAAATTCCGATTACAGAATATCAAAAAATTGCTGCCAAATTCAATCCCGTTCAATTTAATGCTGATGAATGGGCCAAAACTGCAAAAGATGCTGGAATGAAATATATGGTCATCACGGCAAAACACCATGATGGTTTCGCCATGTTTGATAGCCCAAGTAATGATTATAATATTGTGAAACAAACGCCTTGGAAACGAGATCCGATTAAGGAATTGGCTGCTGCTTGCACTAAAGAAGATTTGAAATTTGGCGTCTATTATTCCTTAGGGCGCGATTGGCACGATCCCGATTGTAATTCAAAAGACGGATGGCGTAGTAATGTCTGGGATTTTCCTGAGGAGGCAAAAAAGGATTATTCAAAATATTTTGAGCGCAAAGTAAAGTCACAGATAAAAGAGTTGATGAAACAGTACCACCCTGCAATTCTTTGGTTTGATACTCCTGAATTAATTACATTAGACCAAAGTCGTGAGCTTTTGGCATTGATTCATTCTATTGATCCTAAGTGTATTGTTAACCAAAGAATTGGAAATCGATTAGGAGATTATGCTGTAAAAGAGCAAAAAATCCCTGGAAATGGCGAGCCTGATCCTTGGGAAACTTGTATGACTTTGAATGGAGCATGGGGCTACCATAAAACAGATACAAACTGGAAATCTTCGGATTCATTGGTACACAGTTTAATAGATATTGCTAGTAAAGGAGGGAATTTGTTACTAAATGTTGGGCCAACGGGCGAAGGAATAATTCCAGCACTTTCTGTTAGTCGATTGGGAGAAGTGGGCGATTGGCTTAAAGTAAATGGAGAGGCAATATATGGAACTACATCTAGTCCTTTTGGAAAAATGGATTGGGGACGATGTACTAAAAAGGAGGAAAACGGCAATACCATTCTTTATTTTTCTGTTTTCGAAAGACCTGTTAATGGTAAAATAGTACTTCCGAAATTTTCTAATGAGATTAAGAAAGTTTCGCTCCTTGCCAATGGTAAAGTATTGAAGAAAGAATCAAAAAAAGAAGGAGTTGTTGTTGAAATACCTCCAATAAATAGTGATGAAATAGTCGCTATTGTAAAACTGGAATTAAAGGGGATTTTGAAATTATAAACAAATAACAAGAATAAAGTATCTTATTTATTATAACTGAATTTAAGTATGAAAGAGTATATACGTCACATTTTAGTAAGTACAATTTGTATGCTGTTGGCTATAGGATATAATCCAAGCTATGCTCAAAAAAAGAAATCGATTAATGATGTAACCAAAAAGGATATTTGTATTTATGGCGGAACGGCAGCGGGAGTGATTGCAGCAGTTCAAGCCGCCCGATTGGGGAAAAGTGTAGTGATCATTGAACCAAGTAAATATATTGGCGGAATGACATCCAGTGGATTAGGAAATACTGATGTGGGTAAGCAAGCAACCATTGGCGGAGTAGCTAGAGAATTTTATCAGTCGATACATCAATGGTATGAAAATCCAGCGCATTGGAAATACGAAACGAAAGAAAAATTTCTTTCCAAAGCCAAAGAGGGGCGTATTAGTTCAGATGCTTTATTTGTATTTGAGCCCCATGTGGCAGAGTTAAAATTGAATGAAATGATTACCAAGGAAGGGATTCCTGTGGTTTATGGCGAAAGATTGGATTTGAAAAATGGTGTTACCAAAAAAGGAACTAAAATCGTATCCATTCGTATGGAGTCAGGACGTGTATTCGAAGCAAAAGTTTTTATTGACTGTAGCTATGAAGGTGATTTAATGGCCAATTCTGGGGTTTCATATACTGTAGGTCGTGAGCCAAACTCCCAATATGACGAAAAAATCAATGGGGTTCAAACTAAGGAGCCTAAAAGAAAAGGAGAAAGACCACTTGATCCGTTCATAATTCCAGGTGATTCTACAAGTGGTGTAATCAAAGGACTGATGCCGAATGTTGTTGGTAATGAAGGAGACGGAGACAAAAGAGTACAGGCTTACAATTATCGACTATGTCTTACTAGTCAACCTGAAAACTTAGTGCCTTTTGATAAACCACAAGGTTATGATGAGTCTGAGTATGAATTATTGTTTCGTTGGTTAGAAGCGGGGAATACTAAAGGATTGCCTCTAGGTTCCAATCCAATTCCTAATGAAAAAACAGATACCAATAAGGCGGGATGGGTTTCGACCGATTATATGGGACATGCTGACGATTATCCAGATGCAGATTATTCAAAACGAGAAAAAATTGTTAATGACCATTATGTATATACCAAAGGATTATTATGGACATTAGCTAATCATCCTCGAGTACCAGAAAATGTTCGTTTTAGAGCTTCAAAAATAGGTTACGCAAAAGATGAATTTACTGATACGGGACATTTTCCTTTTCAATTGTACGTTCGCGAGGGCAGAAGAATGTTGGGAGAATTGATTATGACAGAGCACCAATTGAAAGGATCTAAAAAAGTGACAGATCCTGTAGCTCTAGGATCTTACGGCATGGACTCGCATCCCACCCAAATTTGGGTAGATAAAGAGGGAGCACTCAATGCTGATACACCAAAATGGACAGGAGTTCCAATCTACGGTATAAGTTATAAATCAATTACTCCAAAAGCGGAAGAATGTTCGAATATTATAGTTCCGATATGTATTTCGGCTTCGCATAGCGCTTATGGCTCCATACGCATGGAACCAGTTTATATAATGTTGGGTCAAGCGGCGGCAACAGCAGCTTCATTGGCTATTGACAAGAATGTTAGTATTCAAGAAGTTCCTTATGATAAATTAAAGACTAGATTGTTGGTCGATGGACAAATTTTGGATGCCAAAGCAAGTATAAAATAAGGAGCAGAATCATGTTGTAGATTTGACAATATGCTAGTTAGGTGAGAAATAATATAGAATAATAGAAAATGAGAAAAACATTAACAGTAATAGCATTGGTTTCTTTTGGACTAGGAGCTCAAGCACAGATTCCACTTCCGCAAAATTTAGAGCAGGGATATCCGCGTATTTACATTACTCAAAAGGGGAAAAAAGACCTTCAAAAAACAATAAAACAAGAAGCTTGGGCGCAAGAAGTTCTCAAAGGATTGCATAAATACGTAGACAAACATGTGGAACGCCATGTAACAGACAAAGAATGGATTGTATCACGATTACAAATGTTCTGGAAAACAAAAGCTACAAACATTTACGTAAATGGAATCAATTATTCTCACGCTGATGGAGAAGCACCAGTGCCAACAGTGAAGTTTGTAGGTTCACGTGATTACACTAGCGCTTACGGCAAACCGAAGCTAGAAGATGTGATGCCCTACATGGATGATCCTCGTGGTATGTATTTGCCTAACAAAAGTAAAAAAGGAGCTCCCTTTGAGTGGGCTGAGATTGCCTTAACGGGAAGAGCTATTTACTCTATCAATGAGGAGATTATAGGTTTAGCAAAAGATGCTTCATTCCTGTACTGGCTAGAAAACGATGACCGTTTTGCTAAATTCTCTAATGATATCTTTCATACTTACATGGAAGGAATGTCGTATCGATCTGAACCAATCGATTTAATGAATGGGCATATTCAGACTTTGGTCGGTTTTACTAATTTTCAAGTAATTCATGAAGGAGTACTGATTGATATCGCTGAACTTTACGATTTTTTACATCCATATATTGAAGCAAATCATCCTAAGGATATTGCGATGTATGATGCTACTATCAAACGTTGGATTGACCAAATAATTAAAAATGGTGTACCGCAAAATAATTGGAATTTGCACCAAGCAAAAACGATCTTGAAAGCAGCTATGGTCTTGCAAGACAATAAAAATTACAAGGATAAAAAAGGACGTGAATATTATATCGATTATATTCTAAATGTGACTTCGGCTCGACAATGGTCATTGACTAAGTTTATTGATTATGGCTATGATACGAATAATGGGGTTTGGGCAGAATGTCCTGGATATTCACAAGGTGTTACCAAAGATTTGACAAATTTTATTAGAGATTTTAATACGACCTTCGATGAAAATATTTTACCCTATACGCCTGTTATTCCAAAGGCGGTAAAAATGCTTCCCCAGTATTTATTTCCGAATGGCGAAACTGTAGCATTTGGAGATTCAAATTATGGTCCCATTAGTACAGAACCTATGAGTGATATGATTCGCATTGCTCAAAAAAATAAAGATACTAAGACTGAGCAAGAGTTTACAGGAATGTACAGATTGTTTGCAAAAGATTCAGACAAATCAGGACATGGTGCAAAACCCAAAGCAGATATCGCTTCATTTTTTGCAAGTAAACCATTAGAATTAAATCCGAAGTTTAAAGTTGGAAACATACAAGACTACATCACTCAAACATTCTATGCACCTAATGTAAGTTGGCACGTGCAACGCATGGGAACTGGTACCGATGGAATGATGGTTTCTTTAAACGGTTCTCTTGGAAACCACATGCATGCCAACGGAATTAATATGGAATTGTACGGAAAAGGTTTTGTGCAAGGGGGAGATCCTGGTAAAGGTGCTAGCTACCTACAACCGGTTTATTTAGAATATTATTCTCAATTTCCAGCGCATAATACGGTTATGGTAGATGGAGTTTCATCTTATACTGAAATGTTGAGTTATCATGATTTTGACTTGATGGGGCAGTACCCAAAATCAGAACAAAAAGAAGGGTTTTACAAAGATATCACTTATTCTGATGTCTACTTTTTAGAGCCAGAAACACGTAGCGATCAAACGCGTACCGTAAGTATTGTGAAAACAGGAGCGACCGCAGGTTATTACGTAGATATTTTTCGATCTAAAAAACAACGCAAAGGGGATAAATTTCACGATTATTTTTACCATAATCTAGGTCAAAGTATGCAACTAAAAGATGCAAAAGGAAATCCACTTGTGCTTACTCCAAGCGAAGAAATGGGCTTTGCAGGCGGACATTTGTATGCTTTTGATTATATGTGGGACAAAAAATCGATCCGTACAGATAATGATTATCAAGCCGAGTGGAAAATAGATATGCCAGATGGTAAAGAAGATGTTTTTATGAATCTATGGATGAAAGGTACTGAGGGACGCGAAGTATTTACTATCAAGTCACCACCTAACAAAGCATATCATGGTGGAGGTGGAGGTTTACCCTATGATGTGGAAAAAGCTTCTTACTTGACCTTGGCAGCAAGACAACATGGTGAGGCATGGGAGCACCCATTTGTATCAATTTACGAACCTTTTACTAATAGCAAAGGCAAAAGTATTGCTGCTATCACTGGTTTTGAAGATGAAAATAAAAGTAAGGATTTTGCTGGCGTAAAGGTTGTCAATAAATCAGGAAGAGAAGATTTTGTTTTCTCTTCGACAAACAATCAAATGGCAAAGTATGGTACAATGTCAACTAATGCCTCATACGCTTTGATTGCTAACGAAAAGAATGGAGATTTTGTTTTATTTATGGGAAATGGAACAGAATTGAGGACAAAAGATTTCGCCATTTCAGCTACTGAGAAAGGAAATGTAGTTCTCGAGAGAAAAGAAGGTAAGTTGTACATTCATAATGAGGTGCCTGTCACTATCACCGCTGGTAAAGATAGTAAGCATTTTGATGTAGGTGGATATAGATTATTTAAATAAAACCAGTTAAGACTAAGAAAATGGTGCCAAGAAATAATTTTTTTAGGCACTATTTTACATTTATGCACAAGTCAAATTAAAAAGTAATTTTTGAAAAATAATATGATATCATTTTCTAAAATAATAGGCTTATTATTGTTCACTTTGTTTTGCCAACAGGCAACTTCACAATCCTTGGATAGTTATAAATGGGAAACTATGAATTGCACAGGGGAGCCTGTAGCACGACACGAAGCAGCATTTATTGAAGTGGGTGGTAAATTTTATCTCATGGGTGGTCGCCGAATTCAAGAAGTTTCCATATTTAATCCTGCAACAAATACTTGGACATCTGGAGCCAAGCCACCAATAGAATTGCATCATTTTCAAGGATTTTCATATAAAAGAAAAATTTATATTATAGGTGCTCATACGGGGCCATACCCACATGAAACACCAGTAGGAGAAGCCTATATTTACGATCCCGTGAAAGACAGTTGGGAGAAAGGTTTTTCGATGCCGGAGAACAGACTAAGAGCCTCTACCACAGCAAATATTTTTAAAAACAAACTCTATATTTCGGGTGGGATTATAGACGGACATTGGGATGGTCATGTGAATTGGTTAGATGTTTATGATTTCAAAACAGGTAAATGGGAAGTGCTGCAAGATGCTCCACGACCTAGGGATCATGCAACGTCAGTAATTTGTAAGGATAAATTATACGTACTCGGAGGAAGAGTGTCATCTGGAAAAATAAAGAAAGTTTTTGAGCTGACAATTCCAGAGGTTGATGTTTATGATTTTAAAACAGGAAAGTGGAGCACATTAGAAAAACCTGTTCCTACTCAACGAGCTGGTTGTACCTCAATTTGCATTGGCGATAAAATTCTTTTTACAGGTGGAGAAAATGTAGATCAGCTAAACGCACACAATGAAGTAGAAGTTTTGGATACAAAAACGGGAACGTGGAGCACATTGCCCTCTCTAATTCAAGGACGCCACGGAACGCAACTTATTTGGTACAAAAAGAAATTATACATCGCTTCTGGTTGTGGACAACGAGGAGGTAATCCCGAATTAAAATCCATTGAGCGCTTTAGCAGCTCACTACAGAAATAAACACTTCATTACTAATCAAACCATTTCTATATGAAACCCTACTTTTATTTATCGGTCCTCTTTTTTGCATTTACAACCATCCTTCCGCAGTCTTTGAACGCGCAAAATAAAAAGGAAAAAGCAACAACTGTTAGTATTCAGGGCGAAAAATTCTTGATTAATGGTATTCCTACCTATAAAGACCGCAGCTGGAACGGATTCTCAATTGAGGGTTTATTGATGAATTCAAGAATGGTTCAAGGAATTTTTGATGACCTTAATCCTCAAACTGCTGTAAAATGGAAATATGAGGATACGCAACAATGGGATGCTGATCGCAATACAAATGAATTTATTGCTGCCATGGAATCTTGGCATAAAAAAGGTTTACTGGCCTTTACCATCAATCTTCAGGGAGGTAGCCCCTTAGGTTATGGGAACAAAGGTTGGATCAATTCGGCCATAGACAACAAGGGAGCATTGCGTCCTGAATACATGAAGCGTTTAGAAAAAATAATGACTAAGGCCAATGATTTGGGTATGGCTGCCATTATAGGAATATACTATTTTGGACAGGAATATCAATTAGAAAATGAAACAGCGGTAATTAATGGCGTGGATAATACCATCAACTGGCTTTTTCAAAAAAAATATAAAAATGTTTTAATCGAAATTAATAATGAGTGCGACATCAAGTACACCAATGCTATTCTTAAGCCTGAGCGTGTACATGAATTGATAGAAAGAGTAAAGTCAAATAAACAAAATGGGTACCGCTATCTCGTGGGTACAAGTTTTAGCGGTGGCAAAATTCCAAATGAGAACGTGGTTACCGCTGCTGATTTTATATTGCTACACGGAAATGGCGTTCATAATCCAGACGGCATTACGGATATGGTTGCTAAAACCAAAAATGTAAAAGGTTATAAACCAAAGCCCATTCTGTTTAACGAGGACGATCATTTTAATTTTGAAGACCCTTCTAATAATTTTGTGAATGCAGTAAAATCTTTTGCTTCTTGGGGGTATTTTGATTTTCGTATGAAAGGCGAAAACTTTGAAAATGGATTCCAATCCATACCCGTAAATTGGGAAATTAGCTCTCCTCGAAAGATAGGTTTCTTTTCCAAATTAGAGGAAATTACGGGAGGTTTGAAATAGTTATAATTCCTGTAAAAATTGTGAAGAACTGTAATTTAATAGTAAGCCTTTTTACACCTGTGATTTATTCTTCAACAGTTTAGCTACTGGTCATCAATGGATTTATATAATTCGGCTATAATTTATATACACTGAACAATAATTTATATATGAAGATACTTTAATAAAATATATTGCGGTATATATCAAAGAACTTCCAAAGATGTTAAAAAACAAGAGCCGCCGTATTTTATGTATTAGTTTTTTACTAATTTTTTTTGTGGCCATTGGCCAAAATAATAAGTCATTTGATATGGGTGCTTATTTAAAAGAAGCCGATGCCGAAACAATTTACCCGTCGGCAAGACAAATCGAAATGTTAAATAAAGCGATTCCCGAGCAAACTTTTCAACCGGCACCCAATAGTAATGATCGCGTGTATTGGAATACAATTGCAGCGACTAAAACGGGTAAGGAATATCTGGATGAATCAATCGCATTGATCGATAAAAAACCAGAAGTTCCAATTACTGATGAAATTTATAGAAAAGCAAATTTAGAAGGAAATCGCGGAATTTATAAACCACGCTATTACCGATCAATGGAAAATTTGGAACATTTTGTTTTGGCAGAATGTATCGAAAATAAAGGACGATTCATACCTCAAATTAACAACTATCTACAGGCAATTATGGCTATGAAATCCTGGTTGCATCCGAACCATGATGACAAAAATAATGGTGTGCTTGAAGGGAAGAGAGTTTCAATTGATTTGGGTGCTCGAAAATTTGGTGGTGTTTTAGCGTTGGCCAATGTACTTTTGGACCAAAAATTAAGTCCTGACATAAAGAAAAAAATCTCAGCGCAATTACAATGGCGTATAACAGATAATTATTTAAAAAGTAGTAAAGAGCCTGACGAAAACAATCTGTGGCTGAAAAGCACAAGTAATTGGAATTCCGTTTGTTCCAGTGGTGCAGTTTTGACAACTATTATTAATTCCACTAAGAGAGAAGAGCGTATTGCAACAATTGGATCTGCTTTGAATAGTATGAAATATTATTTAAGTGGCTTTGGTGCCGATGGTTATTGTACGGAAGGTCTTGGATATTGGGGATATGGTTTCGGCCATTATTTGTACTTAGCTCAAATTTTATCTGATTATACAGAGGGCAAAATTAATTTATTCGAAGCAGACAACGCAGATAAATTGAAAAATATAGGTAATTTTCCTGAAAGATTTGAAATTCAAAATACAAGATGCGCTCCTTTTGCTGATGGTGTATCAACAATTTCAAAAAGTGGTAGCAATTTTGCCGATGTTTTATCAGCAAAACATTACGATGCAATAATGCCGTCAGAAATAAGAATGGAAGAAGCTGCAGAACAATTGATTGCGTGGCAACAACCAGAGGTATTTACACCAAACAAAAATAAAACCAAAAACATTTTACCAGACCACGCTTATTTTGATGATTTAGGTATGGTCATTTCCCGTGGAAAGCAAAAAACACCATTTTCAATAGCGATAAAAGCAGGTCATAATGCCGAGAACCACAACCACAGTGATGTTGGTACTTACACATTAGTTCTAGGAAATGATATTATGTCAGGAGACATTGGTGCACCTTCTTATACAGCAGGATCATTTTCGCCAGACAACAAAGCTCGTAGTTCTTGGGGACATCCGGTTCCATTGATTAATAACACATTACAATCAAACGGAATCCAGTTTAAAGGGATCATTACCGCAACCGACTTTGAAGAAAAAATAGATAAAGTAACCATGGACATTAAACCTGCGTACGAAATTCCAGTCTTACAATCTTTAGAGAGAATAATGACCAATGATAAATCGGGTTCAGGGACTATCACAGTCGAAGATCATTTTACAGCCTCAAAACCAGTGTCTTTTGGTACTGCAATTATGACATATTCAAAGTATGAAATTGTCGATAATCATACTGTGATTCTTATTACAAAAAACCAGAAACTAAAAGCGGAAGTGACCAGTAAAGGCGGATCGTTAAAAATTACCGATGAGCAAGTTCCTGTAAAAGCATTAAGAGAAGGAGGCACGGCCTATCGAATTGGCGTTAACTTTATAAATGCTGTCAAAGAAGGAACAATTACAATCAAATACACACCGATAAATTAGGTTATTAAAAATTACTAATTATGAATATAAAAAAATTAATATACCTTATTGCGTTCAGTATAACGTCTTTACTATCTGCACAAAATAAAGTCTCGATAGAATCGCTATTAAATGAAATGGTAGATAGAGATGCCATTAGTCGTTTTCCGGATAATAATTTCCGATTAAAACAAGCTAGCAGCTACAATAGAGCATCAAAAACGCCTGCAGATACAGTGGGTTGGTTTACAAATCATGATTTTAACAAAGGGGAACTGGATCTTAATTATATTCGAATAGAAGAAAATCATGGCGAAAAAGAATGGGTAATGATGGAAGATACGGGTCCAGGTGCCATCGTACGTGTTTGGTCTCCATGGCTTAATCAATTAGAACCTGGTAGTGATATAATCATGCGCGTTTATTTAGACGGCAATCCTAATCCAGTATTAGAGGGAAACATGGTAAGTCTATTTGACGGTACAGGTGTGTTTCCTTATCCATTTGCACATCAATCCCTGCGTTCAGGAGTTTCTTTTTTTCCAATTCCATATGCCAAAAGCTGTAAAATAACAGCTTTGAAGCAACCTTACTTTTTTCAGTATACCTATAGAAAATACAATAAGGAAGCTATTGTAAAAACTTTTACAATGAAAGATTTTAATAATGCAAAACCGCTTATCGAAAAAATTGGAAAAGAACTTTCTAATCCTGAAAACACTAAGGAAGGAAAAAAAATAGCGTTAAAAGAAACATTAAAAACCAATAAGGAAGCATCAATCCATTTACCAAATGGTGAGGGAGCAGTGCGGTCATTAGTGCTTAAAATAGGAGATTACAAAGACCCAGCAGTTACCCGTTCTGTAGTTTTAAAAATGGAATTTGATGGTCAACAAACGGTTTGGACACCTATCGGTGATTTTTTTGGAACCGGTATTGGGTTAAATCCAGTTCAAGGATGGTATCAAACAGTTGAAACAGATGGTACCATGTCCTGCCGCTGGGTGATGCCTTATAAAAAATCAGGTAAAATCACAGTGTTAAACTTAGGAAAAGAATCGGTGAATGTACAGTTAGAGGCTGTCATTGGGAATTATAAGTGGGATGCTCAAACAATGTATTTTAATGCAGCATGGAGAGGACAATATCCTGTGCCAACGCGCCCGTTTTCTGACTGGAATTATGTTAGCTTGAAAGGACGCGGAGTTTACGTTGGCGATGCCTTAACTATTATGAATCCTGTAGCGAGATGGTGGGGTGAAGGTGACGAAAAAATTTGGATTGACGGCGAAGATTTTCCATCAATATTTGGAACTGGAACAGAAGATTACTATGCTTATTCTTGGGGAGGAAGAAGTACTGAATTCTATGAACATCCTTTTCATGCACAACCTCGTTCTTTTGTTTACAGTAAATTGAATCCGAAGACGACTAACGAAAAGAATACATCGGGCTATTCTACTGAAACCCGAAATCGTGCTTTGGATGTTATGCCCTTTGAAAGCTCATTAATATTGGATATGGAAGTGTGGAGCGGCACCAAATGTGATATGGGGTATGGAGTAGGTATTTATTGGTATGGAGATGCAAATACAAAATCAAATCGAACTCCAGATCCGAAAGGCGTATTAAATCTACCTCCCTTACCAGAAGGATTTCCAAACATAGAGAAAAAGTAAAATAAAAATACATTTATAAATTTTAACTTAAAAACTAAACAAAATGGATAGAAGGAAACTATTCTTATATTCTCTAAACCTTTTTATTATGCTGTTAGTGGTAGGGTGTTCAAAAGAAGAGACAGGACAATTTGCTTCTGATTTATCATTTCTAAAACAACACACGGATATTATCGTATTAAAAAACGGTAAGTCGGCTATCGCATTGGCGCCCGATTATCAAGGACGTGTGATGACCAGTACTTTTGACGACGCTTCAGGTCCAAGTTTTGGATGGATAAATAGACCCGTGATCGAAAAAGGAATTTTGCCTTCTGAGGCTACAAAAGGTAAGTTAGAAGAACATATTTATATTTTTGGCGGAGAAGAACGTTTTTGGTTAGGGCCAGAAGGCGGTCAATACAGTTTGTATTTTAAACCTGGTGATAAATTTGAATTTTCAGATTGGAAAACACCTGCTGTAATTGACACTGAAGCTTTTAAAGTGGTTGAAAAAACTACTGATAAAGCTGTTTTTCATCGTGATTGCGAATTGATGAATTATAGTGGTACCGTTTTTAAAATGGGTATTAACAGAACCGTAAGATTACTCAATGACAAAGAGGTATCACAAGTATTGAATTTATCCATTCCAAAATCAGTACAATTTGTTGCTTTTGAAAGTGATAATAAATTAACAAATAATGGACAAAATGCATGGAAATCAGAAACAGGTTTGCCTTCCATTTGGTTGCTTGGAATGTTAAGTCCATCTCCTAATACGACCGTTGTTATTCCATTCAAATCAGGAGAGGACTCACAACTAGGACAGAAGGTTAATGATGCCTATTTTGGAAAAGTACCAACTGAATACATAAAAGTCGAAGACGATATTCTGTTTTTCAAAGGGGATGGTACCAGAAGAGGGAAAATAGGGGTGAATGCATTACGTTCTAAAGGAGTTTCAGGAAGCTATGATGCTGATGGAAAAGTTTTGACAGTCGTAACATATAATGTGCAAGCAGCGCCTAATGGATTTGTTAATTCGATGTGGGAATTCCAAAAAGAACCTTATAGTGGTGATGTGATTAACTCCTATAATGATGGTTCACCTGCACCTGGTGAGGCACCATTGGGACCATTTTACGAATTAGAAACCTCTTCACCTGCGGCAGCACTAAAACCAGGGGAAACGATGACTCACATTCAAAAGACGATGCATTTTTATGGTTCAGAAGCAGATTTAGATATTATTTCGAAAAAAATGTTTGGTGTTGGAATTGAAAAAATTAAGCAAGGATTCAAATAGAAAAAAATAACATTAGAAATACAAAATCATATTATGAGATTGCAAAAAAAATAGTACAGATGCAAACAAAAAGTAAGAAATAATATTTCACCCATTATAAAGGAGACGTATAAGATCATTATACCTATTAAAGATACTTTAAGTGATTTTGTAGATAAAGTAATAAGGAACAAAAACTTCTATTGAACTAACAAAGAAAAATGAAAAAGAAATTACAAACAACAATGGTGACTTTGCTGCTTTTTATTGCGCTAAGCAGTATGGCTCAGGAAAACAAGGATTTAAAATTGTGGTATAACGCTGCTGCTGCCGATTGGAATGAAGCACTTCCTATAGGGAATGGTCGTTTGGGAGCAATGGTTTTTGGTATACCCGAACAAGAAAATATTCAGCTCAACGAGAATACGCTTTGGGCTGGAAGTCCACATCGTAATGATAATCCAGATGGGAAAGAAGCACTATCAGAAATCAGAAAACTACTTTTTGATCAAAAATATAGTGAGGCGCATCGTTTGGCTGAGAATGCATTTATTTCAAAAACTTCTCACGGAATGCCTTACGAAACGGTTGGAAACTTGAGATTGAACTTTAATGGTCACAAAAATGTTTCTAATTATTACCGCGAATTAGATATTGAAAAAGCAGTAAATACAACGAGCTATACAGTTGACGGAGTAAATTACAAACGAGAAATTTTTACTTCTTTTTCAGATCAGGTCATTGTAATGAAGTTATCGGCTAGTAAAGACGGGAAAATAAGTTTTTCGGCTGCAATGGATCGTCCAGCTCCGGCAAAGGTTGTCATTACTTTCGAAAATAATAATGTTTTAAAAATGACCGGTTTTGGAAGCGATAATATCAGTAATCGCATAAAGAACGGAAGTCCAATACCAGGAAAGGTAGAATTTGAGTCAAGATTGAAAATTGTTCAAGATGGTGGTACGATCAAAACAAATGATAAAAAGCTAATCGTCGCAAATGCAAATAGTGTAACGATGTACATTTCGATAGCAACCAATTTTATAAACTATAAGGATATCAGTGGCGACCCACACCAAAAAGCGGCAAACTACATCGCACAGGCAGAAAAGAAGAGTTATAAGCAATTACTGGAAGATCATACTAATCTGTACCAAAAATATTTTAAACGTGTCTCATTAAAATTAGGTAAGCTCGCAACTCCAAACAAAACTACAGATAGTAGAATTAAAGATTTTAGTACGACAAATGATCCCGCACTAGCGGCACTTTACTTCCAGTTTGGAAGATATTTGCTTATTTCCGCTTCTCAACCTGGCGGCCAACCTGCCAACCTGCAAGGATTGTGGTGTAACGAACTGACACCTCCATGGAAGAGCGCTTATACCGTAAATATTAATACGCAAATGAATTACTGGCCAGCTGAGGTTACCAATTTATCTGAGATGCATGATCCCTTGATTCAAATGGTACAAGATTTATCGATGACGGGTAAAGAAACTGCGGCAGTAATGTATGGAGCCAAAGGTTGGGTCACTCATCACAATACCGACATATGGCGAATTACGGGTCCAGTTGACGGTGCAACATGGGGAATGTGGCCAACAGGAGGTACGTGGCTGAGTCAGCATTTGTGGGAAAAATTTATGTTTAATGGGGACTTAAAGTATTTGAAGGAAGTTTACCCAGCAATGAAGGGTGCTTCTGAGTTTTGTTTGAGTACTTTAACTGAAGATCCAAAGAGCAAGTGGTTGATTATATCTCCTTCATTGTCACCGGAGCATGCACCGCAAGGACGTCCAAAACTGGTCAATATTGAGTCGGGTACAACAATGGATAATCAGCTGGTATATGACATTTTAACCAAAACTATTAGTGCTGCTAAATTATTGAGAGTGGATCCTGATTTGATTCAGAAAATGGAACTAACGCTTTCAAAATTACCTCCTATGCAAATAGGGCAATACGGCCAGCTGCAAGAATGGATGCAGGACTGGGATGACCCAAAAGACACGCACCGACATGTATCGCATTTATATGGCTTGTATCCGTCTAATCAGATTTCACCTTATAAAAATCCACAATTATTTCAAGCTGCTAAAAATACTTTAATTCAAAGAGGCGATCCGTCAACAGGATGGTCGATGAATTGGAAAATAAATCTCTGGGCTCGATTATTAGATGGAAATCATGCCTACAAATTAATGGGTGATCAAATTAAATTAGTCGGTCGTCCTGACTCTCCGAATGGTGGGGGTACTTATGCCAATATGCTAGATGCACATCCACCATTTCAAATCGATGGTAATTTTGGCTTCACTTCAGGCCTTACCGAGATGTTGATACAAAGTTATGATGGTGCAATTCAACTAATTCCTGCGCTTCCGGATGTATGGAAAGACGGAAATGTAACAGGTTTAAGAGCCAGAGGTGGATTCGAACTTAGTGAATTGCTTTGGGCTGACGGTGCTGTAGAAAAAGTGGTGCTAAAGTCTACTATCGGTGGTATTTGTCGCATTCGATCGTATACTGAACTAGTTTTCGAAAATAAAAAGAATATCAAACTTGCTACAGGAGTCAATAGTAATGAATTTTATCAAACACCTATAATCAAAAAAGCATTAGTAAATCAAAAATCTAATTTGGAGACATTAGATTTAAAGCCTACTTATCTGTATGACATTCCTACAGTTGCAGGACAGAAAGTGGTGCTCGTTAAGAAATAGTAGGCAACAGCAGCTAGGACAAATAAGTGGTCTGCTAATAATCTTTGTGCAGTTGTTATTGGTCGAATTTATAGCTAACAATGCATATTAATTTTTAGGTTTGATTAGCAATCCAATTTTAATAACAGTAATTAATTGTACTAAAAAGAAATAAGTAGATGAACAAGAGAACCGCATTTTTTTTTATTTTTTCTGTGATGTTACATTTATCTACAGCATATGGTCAAGCCAATGGTGAGATAAAATCAGTATGGAAAAGTTTTGAGTGCATCAGTTTTAAATTTGAAGGTCGAGATGCACAAATTACCCTCCCAAAGAAAGCGCTTGCAGGTAACCCTTGGGTATGGCGTGCGCGTTTCCCTGATTACCATGCCGAAATTGATAGTATGCTTCTGGAAAAAGGTTTTCACGTGGCTTATGTAGATACAAACAATCAATTTGGGAGCCCAAAAGCCGTTGCTGTTTGGAATAAATTTTACAGTTATCTGAGGTCAACTTATAAATTGCAAGATAAAGTTGCTCTGCACGGACATAGTAGAGGTGGACTATTTATTTACAATTGGGCAAAAGAGAATTCCGAGAAAGTAGCTTGTATTTATGGAGACGCTGTCGTTTGCGACTTTAAAAGCTGGCCAGCAGGTTTTACTGCAAGTGCCGGAAGTAAAAAAGAGTGGGAAGTGCTAAAGTCAGAATATGGTTTTAAGACTGATAAAGAGGCTATTGCCTACAAAAACAATCCGATTGATAACCTAGATGCACTAGTAAAAGCTGGTGTACCATTATTAAATACTATAAGCCTTAAAGATCAAGTTGTTCCTCCAGAAGAAAATTCTTTGCAACTTGTTAATAATTATATCCGTTTGGGGGGTACAGCAACTGTATCGCCTTGTAAATCTGGAATTCAAAAATCAAAAGGACATCACTACGATATTGACGATCCCCAAATGGTGGTCGATTTTATAGTCAAAAACAGCACCAAAAACAGTCCGTTGAATTCAGCAGCGTATTACAAAATGCGAAGTGGTTTACAAAACAGCCTCATACAATTCAAAAAAAATAAAAAAGGTCGTGTTGCCTTCCTTGGAGGATCAATTACACACAATGGGGGGTGGAGAGATAGTATCTATAAATACTTAAAAATTAAATTTCCTGAAACAGAATTTGAATTTATAGCAGCGGGGATTCCATCTATGGGGAGTACTCCAGCGGCTTTTAGATTAGAGAGAGACGTTTTATCAAAAGGAAAAATTGATTTACTGTTTGAAGAAGCTGCTGTAAATGATGCTGCCAATAGCATTAAACCAATCGAAAGAATGAGAGCTATGGAAGGAATTGTTAGGCATGTTCGAAAATCAAATCCTTCAGTTGATATTGTCATGATGCATTTTGTTGACCCTAGTAAAATAGAAGATTATCAAAATGGAATAGTGCCAGAAGTAATTCAGAACCACGATAAGGTGGCAGAGTACTATTCGATTCCGACTATTAATCTTGCAGAAGAAGTTAGTGATAGAATTGAACATAAAGAATTTACTTGGAAAGACGATTTCAAAAATCTGCATCCATCACCTTTCGGACAAGGAGTTTATGCTCATACGATGATACAATTTTTAGATGAGGTTTATTCAGCACCTATAGATAATGATGATAAAATTGTAGATCGATCTTTACCAGACCCCTTGGATAGTGCAAATTATGATAAAGGATTTCTGGTCGATATTTCTAAAATAAAATTGAGCAAAGGATGGGCAATAGACTCAAACTGGAATCCTAAAGATGGTAAAGGTACTCGCCCTAATTATGTAGATGTACCTATGTTGATAAGCAATAGTCCGGGAAGCACAATTAAATATGCATTTAATGGTAATGCTTTTGGAATTGTAGTGGCCGCAGGACCTGATGCTGGTATGATCGAATATCGTGTTGATAAAGGAGAATGGCAGAAATTCAATCTTTATACATCCTGGAGCGGAGCATTACACCTACCATGGTATTGTACTTTGGCTAGCGGATTGTCGAATAAAAAGCATCAAATAGAACTGAAAATATCAGATGATAAAGATGATCGTAGTAAAGGCTACGCTTCCAGAATACGCTACTTATACATAAACCAATAGCGTTTTACTATTGAATTAATGTGTCTGTTTTTTTATAAAATTAGATTGAGATAACTAACCAATTAACCACTAAAAATAGAAATTATGAATACCGCAACTACATATTTTTTTAAGAATTTTTTAATTCTATTTGCTTTAATGTCAATAAGTTCTGTGGCACAATCTAATCAAAAAGATAAAGATGGATTCGTTAAGATTTTTAATGGTGAAGATTTTGAAGGTTGGCATCTGAAGTTAAGAAACAATGACGATGAGATGGCAAAAAATATTTATGCTATCGAAGACGGAATGATTCATGTCTTTAAAAATGCAAAAGATAGTTTAGAACTCAACACAGGGAAAAATGATACGCACGGTCTTTTTTACACAAATAAGAAATACAGTAAGTACATCTTAAAATTTGAGTACAAATGGGGAAAGAAGATAGCCAATAATTTTGAAAGGTGGCAATATGATGCTGGATGTTATTACCATGTATATGATGATGCTATCTGGCCAAAAGGCATTGAGTATCAAATAAGATACAATCATGTTACCAATCGCAATCATACAGGAGATTTCTGGGGTGCAGGTGTTACTCTAGATTGGTATTCACAGGATGGGAAAACATTTTTAGCACCCAAAGATGGCGGTCTAAAAATGGAGCAGAAAAAAAATGAATTATTAGGATATCTAAATACCAAGTATAATGCGCTAAACAATCAATGGAACAGTTGTGAAATAATTGTCATGGGAAATGAATATACGATTCACAAACTGAATGGGATAGTTGTCAATATGGCGACCAATCTTTCGGTGGGTGAAGGAATAATTGGTTTCCAATCTGAAACCGCTGAGATTTATTATAGAGATATAAAAATTAAAGAGTTTGATAAAATTATTCCGATGAAGAAATTTCTTAAATAAGCGGTTGCTACCATTTCTTTATAGTAATATCAATTAACTTAAAACTGAAATCATTCTCTAGGAGTGCAGTCAATTGCACAGGGCTAGGTTTCGCTGCAAGCTTTTGGTACATAATTCATACCATATGAATCATAATTTACATCAATATTCGCCTTGATACGATATTTTTATACTATCCATTTCAAGTCGTTTCAAACTTGTGATGTAATCTAGTATGACTTCTAAAAATTAAAAATAAAAAATGATGATCCAAATTGAAAAAGTAGAAAAAAAATCCAATTTCAATCTAAAAATGACAAAACGAAAAATTACTAAAACACTGTTCTTTGCTGGTTTAGTTACGCTAAGTTTATCGGCATGCAGCCAGACAAAGGGATTGTTGAAAGTTAGTGATGGATCTACTTTTGAATCGAAAGAATATTTTCCAAAATTTAGTTGGGAAAGCACGCCAATGTATTATCATTTTGGCGATATTGATCGCGTTCTAGAAGCAAATGAAGTTCAGTTTATTGCCGATAGAACCGATTTTATTTGCATCGAGAAGTCACATGCTTTTAATCAGCTTGGAGATGTTGTATTAGGAACAAAACAGGAAGTGGAAGCTTTTCACAAAGTTAAACCAGAAGCGAAAGTCTTGTTTTATTATAATTCATACGTGGCGTGGCCTTTTGCTAAATCGAATCATGAGTTGACTCCTGAAGGCATTGCTAAAAACCCAGAATGGACAAAATTTTTAGCACGTGATCCAAAAACGGGTAAACTTTTAGAAAAAACCAAGCCTACTTTTTCATATTATTTTGACGCCTTAAATCCTGAATTTCGAAAATGGTGGGTACAGTCAGCTGTCGAAGGAGTAAAAGTTTCAGGTGCCCACGGAATTTTCATTGACCGTATGAATGTAGATGAAAATGCTGATTATCCAAAAGATAAGCTAGCAGAAATTGCGAAAGCCAAAGGGGAAATGATGGCCGAACTAAAAAAGAAAATGGGTTCAAATAAAATATTAATTGGTAATAATGCCGCCAATACCAAGGAAGTTTTTCCTTCTTGTGACGGATTTATGTTCGAACATTATAATGATGATGTGATGAGTAAAGAAAGTTTACTCAAAGATTGGCAGGACATGGAACGTATAGCCAAGGCAGGAAAAATGTCTATTTATCGTTTTGGAGCAAAAGGAAAAGGTAAAACGGACATCACTATTGGAGCAACAGATACAGACGGAATAGAAAAAAAATCTAAAGATCAATTAGAGTTTTACCATGCTTGCTACCTCATAGGAGCGCAGCCATACTCTTACTTTCAGTGGAACTGGGGATGGAATCTACCTGATGGTAATCTTGTAGATTATCCTGAATTGCAAAGACCACTAGGACAGCCAAAAGGAGCTTTTGTACGTGAATCTGCAAAATCATGGGTATTTACGCGCGAGTTTGAACATGCTAGTGTGTGGCTGGATACAGATGCAAGAAAAGCAAAAATAACTTGGAAGTAACGGTTTATTTAAGTCCCCTTTAAAAATACAATTCAATACAATAGAAATGAAATTTAATAGTATCACTAAAATATTGTTGTTTACTCCATTTGTACTAGGTGTGCATGTGGTAACTGCGCAAACTGCAAAAAAACCAAACGTAATTATCGTCATAACTGACGATCAAGGTTATGGAGATTTGGGCTGTACGGGCAATCCGATTGTTCAAACTCCGAATATTGATAAGTTCTACAAAAAATCGGTGCGATTGACCGATTTTCATGTAGGGCCTACTTGTGCACCATCTCGTTCAGGTTTAATGACCGGGAGATATGCCAATAGAGTTGGAGTCTGGCATACTATCGGTGGTGTATCGATACTGCGTGAAAAAGAAGTAACGATGGCAAATGTTTTTCAAAACAATGGTTACGAGACGGGAATGTTTGGTAAATGGCATCTGGGTGATAGTTATCCTTCGCGCCCACAAGACAAAGGTTTTAAATATGTATTGTCTCACGGTGGTGGTGGTGTAGGGCAAACTCCTGATTACTGGAACAATGATTATTTTGATGATACTTATTTGGAAAATGGAGTGCCAAAAAAAGTAAATGGTTATTGCACAGATGTTTGGTTTGGTGAAGCAATGAATTATATCGAGCAAAATAAGGACAAGCCATTTTTTTGTTATATCGCCGCCAATGCACCTCATCTACCATTTAACGTGCCTGCAGAATACTACAATAAGTATAAAAATGAAGCGATTCCAGAGGAAATGAAAAAGTTTTATGCAATGATTACCAATGTAGACGACAATTTCAAACGCCTACAAGAGAAATTGAAACAATTAAAAATAGATGATAATACCATTGTTATCTTCATGACAGATAATGGAACAGCGAGTGGATACAAAGAAACCGATGGTAAAATGTATGGTTACAATGCGAACATGAAGGGTATCAAGAATAGTGAGTATGAAGGAGGTCATAGAGTTCCATTTTTTATTTCCTATCCTGCGGGTAAAATTTCTGGAGGAAGAGATGTCGATGCCATGCTAGCGCATTTGGACATTTTACCCTCTTTGGCTACGATTTGTAAGTTAGAAATGCCACCATTAGAGTTAGACGGTAGTGATATTTCGTCTTTACTTTCGAATAAGGATGCAGTTTTTAAAAGAGATTATTTAATTACCGATTCGCAACGTGTACAAGAACCCATAAAATGGCGCAAGAGTGCTGTAATGTCAGACAAAATGAGATTGGTTAATGGTACAGAGTTGTATGATATTCTGACAGATCCCGGTCAAGAAAAAGATTTAGCGACACAAATGCCTGAAGTTGTGACTAAAATGCGTGGTTATTATGAAGAATGGTGGAGTTCTGTGTCTACTGAATTCAATCAATTTCCAGAAATCATTGTAGGTTCAGATAAACAAAATCCCGTAGAGTTTACTTGCCACGATGAGCATGTTCATGATTCAAAAATTCCTTGGAATCAGGACTACATTAGAGAAGCTACACTAAACCCGATAGGTGGAGAGTTTACAATTAATTTTGATCGCGATGGCGTTTATGAAATCGAACTAAGCCGTTGGCCGTTTGAATCAGGGTTGAAGATTAATGAAGGAGTTGCCGGTAGAAAAGCAACCACCTACATTGATGCAGTGTCAGAAGGTAGAGCAATGAACTTTAATAAAGCGATAGTGAAAATTGGTGCTTGGAAGGAAGAAAAAGTTGTAGAATCGGATGCTAAATCGGTAGTTTTCAAAGGAAATTTCACCAAAGGAAAGACAGCCTTAAGTTCATGGTTTATCGACAATGAGGGTAAGGAAATTGGGACGTTTTATTTAAAGCTAACACGCATCAGTGCTTTTAATTAAAATAAGATGTATAAAGCTTTCATTCAAATAAAAAAAAGGATCACAATTAATTTATTTCAATTTTAAAATGATACAAAAAAGAACTTTAAAAACATTTGTAGCAGTATGCTTCATTTCGGTAAATATAAGTGCAATTGGTCAGCAATCACAAGCACTATTCACAAGCGAAGGAGCTGTTGTTGAATCGAAAGCATTTTTCCCGAAATTTAGCTGGGTTACTACACCAATGTATTATCATTTTGGAGATATTGACCGAGTATTAACTCCTAATGAAGTACAATTTATTGCAAAAAAAACCGATTTTATTAGTATTGAGAAATCGCATGCATACAACGCTCTAGGTGACGCCGTGCTTGGTACAAAGCAGGAGGTAGCGGCATTTCATAAAGTAAAGCCTAGCATCAAGGTATTATTTTATTTTAATTCGTTTGTAGCATGGCCCTTTACGCGTTTTAATAAAGACCTTACTCCAGAAGGTGTTGCAAAAAAAAGTCCTACCACCAAATTTTTGGTCAACAATCCCAAGACTGGTAAACTGATGGAGAAAACCAATGGTCCAGCATTTACATATTATTTTGATTATTTAAATGCTGATTTCCGGAAATGGTGGGTTCAAAAAGTTCTCGAAGGAGTACAAATTTCTGGTGCAGATGGTGTGTTTATTGATCGAATGAATGCAAGCGGTCAATCTGGATATTTTCCTGATAAAGATCCTGAAATTCTGAAGGCTAAAGCTGAAATGATGTCACAATTAAAAGAGAAGTTAGGACCCCACAAAATACTAATTGGTAATAATGCTGCCGATAATCCTGCTGTTTTTCCTTTTTGTGATGCTTTCATGTTTGAACATGCAAATGCAGAAACTCTTAGCAAAGAAAATTTGCTTAAGGAATGGGATGATATGCTTCGCGTTGCGGCAGCAGGCAAAATATCAGTATTTCGATTTGGAGCAAAAGGCAAGGGTAAAACGGATATTACAATAGGAGAAACGAACACCCAAGGAATGGAAAAAAGATCAAAAGATCAAATTGAATATTTTCTATCATGTTACCTCATCGGTGCCCAACCTTATTCCTATTTTCAATACAATTGGGGTTGGAATTTACCTGACGGTAACCTCATAGATTATCCTGAGTTAAATAAACCCTTAGGAAGTCCAAAAAGTGCTTATACAAGAGTATCGCAAAAGGGATGGGAATTTACCCGAGAGTTTGAACACGCAAGTGTGTGGTTAAATACCGAAACAAGAAAAGCAAAAATTACTTGGCATTAAATAGTTCATTTTATGTTTACTAAATACTAATTCATTCATAATATGAAAAAACAAATGTTGAAAATTATAACTATTACAAGTTTGTTTGGTTTTATTAGTTGTACTGCCCAAGTGCAAACGCAGCAGAATGTTAATGAGCCTAAAAAAGAAACTTCAGATAATAAAAAAGTAGTCTATGATTCTCTGGTTCCCGCACCCACATTACAACATGTAAGTTATGGAGCTCATAGTAGAAATGTGCTTGACTTTTGGAGAGCACCATCAAACAAACCAACACCCGTAGTTATTTTTATACATGGTGGAGGCTGGAATGGCGGTAGTAAAGAGCAGCTTGGCGATTTTGTTAATGTTCGTGCATTATTAGACGCTGGTATATCTGTGGCTGCTATAAGTTATCGATTCATAAAGAATTCCAAGGATTTGGATCCTTATGTAAAAGGGCCCATGAGCGATGGGGCGCGTGCTGTACAATTTGTACGTAGCATGTCAAGTGAATGGAATATTGATAAAACTAGGATAGCTGCTACTGGTGGTTCTGCGGGAGCATGCACTAGTCTTTGGTTAGCGTACCATGATGATATTGCAGATCCTAATAGTTTGGATAAAGTAGCTAGGGAATCTAGTAGACTGAGTTGTGTAGCAGCTGTACGTGTACAGTCGACCCTCGATCCAAAGCAAATGAAAGAATGGATTCCAAATAGCAAATATGGTGCTCATGCATTTGGGTTAGATAGTTTTGATCAGTTCTTGGCCGCCCGCGATTCACTGTTGCCAGTGATTAATGAATACTCTCCTTATGCACTTTTGACAAATGACGATCCCGATACTTATCTATTTTATCCTATCGTTCCACAGTTAGGGAAAAATGAAAAAGACCCTACACATTCAGCAGTTTTTGGAGTTAAATTGCAGGAACGTTGTAATCAAATTGGTGTTTCCTGCGAGCTAGTATATCCAGGTGCTCCAAATGTTAGGCATGAAACAGCAACGGACTATCTTATTGACCGTCTTTTAAAGTAATAGGAGTGAGCTATTTCTTGAAATGTTAATGGTTAAAAATCATTTCTCTATAAAAATCGGACTATTAGAGGATATAAAATTGATAATAATTTATAAATAGGAAGACCATGAAATATAATTATTTAAGCTTATTTATACTGACATTTTTATCTGTTAATAGTCAACCTAATAGCAAAGAAGCAGCTATTTCGAATGTAAAGCCAAATATCATTTTTTTAATGACAGATGATCAGCGTTGGGATAATATGGGATGCTACGGTCGGCCCGAATTTAATACACCCAATATTGATGAACTAGCAGCTCAAGGAGTTGTATTTGATAAAGCTTACTACGCAGTTGCTATATGCATGCCTAGTCGCGTAACGATGTTAACGGGACGCTATCTTTCAAATCATAAAGTTGGTTTTGTAGCTCCTGAAGATTATACTTTATCTCGAGCTGATTTCGCTAAAAGTTATCCTGCAATTCTCAAAAATGCAGGTTATCGTACGGGCTTTATCGGTAAGGTAGGCTTTACAGTAACGCCTCAGTCTACGCGACCTAGTAGTCCAAAAGAACATTATTACGAAGAGAATATGAAACCAGTATTTGATTTCTTTGCAGGTAGTGAAACTTACGATAGAAAGGACTTTGTTATTTGGCCAAAAGACGATATAGCATTACATGAAATTTATCAAGAGGGAAGAGAAAACTCCGGAAGAACTCAAAGAACAGGAGAAGCCATGTTACATTTTATAAACAGCCAACCTAAGGACCAACCCTTTTGCTTATCCGTGAGCTTTTATGCTGTAAAGCATGATAACAATAAGGATATGTATATGCCACATTTTGATCAATTCAAAGACAAAGAGTTTTCTGTACCAAACAATTGGAGAGAAGGAGCTAATGAAGAATTACCTAAAGTATTAAAAGAAAATGCACGTGGGGTGAAACTGCATGCAGAACGTTCCTCCACACCCGATTTATATCAAAATCTTGTACGCCGATTTGCGACCCAAGGTTACAGTGTAGATGACCAGGTTGGATTATTGATAAAAAAGTTAAAGGATAAAGGATTATTAGAAAATACGATCATAATTTATACTAGTGATAATGGACGTTTTCAAGGATCTCACGGATTATTTGATAAATGCATTCTCTATGAAGAATCGGTAAAGGCACCGCTTATCGTGTATGATGGTCGTGTTCCTGCAGATAAGAGACAGAGACGCGAGGATGCTCTCATTTCCTCTGTAGATATGGCCTCAACTATTGTTTCCTTGGCAGGTTTAAAAATACCAGCAAGTATGCAGGGGCTTGATATCACTAAGGTACTGAATCAAACTCAAGACCAATCTAAATGGCGTGATGCAGTTTTTATGGAAGACTTATTTCTTGCCGATATGTATGGTGCTAGATATAAAGAGAACGTAGACGAAATCAATAAGGAATTAATTATAGCTAATAAGTCTTACCGTAGTCGCGGTATTCGAACTGATCGTTGGAAATATATTGTTTACTATGAGCATACACCAAGAATAGAAGAGTTATACGATGTGGATGCTGATCCTTTGGAGCAAAATAATTTAGTTACTAATACAAATAACCAGAAAATTTTGAAAAAGTTGAGAAAGCAGACAGAAATAATGTACCAAAATGCCCTTAAAAAAAATTAAGTGACATAGATTTATTCTTAACGCATATCCATTTTATTACAATCAAAATATGAAAGTAACCAAATCAATTTCCAGTATAAGCTTCTTACTATTTGTTATTTTAACTGCTACAGGGCAGTCAAAATACAAATACAAGATTCAAAAAAACGATAACGGTATTACTATTTTAAAAGATAATCAAACTATTCAAATTGAAATAATAAATCCGGATATTATCCACATTACAAAAGCAGTAGCTAATACTAAACCATCATCTATTCCAGACTACGTAACTATTTTAAAACCACAAAATGTAAAATGGAAACTAAAAGAAAGTAAAGACCAAATACGAATCAGTACAGCAAATGTAACGGTAGTGGTAGATAAGGAAGGAAATATAAATTATGAGAATAAGGACAGCAAAAAATTGGTATCAGAAACGAATGACAGGACCTACATAAATTCTAGTAGCACCAAAGGAAATGCTGTATCGCAATCATTTTCTGCAGGAGATGAAGGTTTATATGGACTGGGACAATATCAAAGTGGAATCATGAATTGGAAAAATGTACCGATGCGGTTGCAACAGTACAATCAGGAAATCGCCATACCCTTTTTGGTATCTACAAAAGGCTATGGAATTTATTGGCACAATTACAGCTTAACTGATTTTAACGAACCACAAAACGAGATAATATTTACTACCGTAGGCAAACGCAATAGTTTAGGCAGTAGTGAAGAACAGGTTGCTAAAGGTGAAAAAGAAAATGTGGCTGCTTATATTTCGAAAGAGAATTTAGATAAAAATATTCGTGAAACATTCTTCATACCAACAAAGACAGGCAAATATTCATTTTTAGCATTAAGCGATAATAATGGACGTATGCGTGGTGCAATTAAAGTGAGTATTGACGGCGATGCAATTATTGATTACTCGACGATCTGGATGCCTAGAAGGTACAGCGGTAAGAAATTTTTAGAAGCAGGTAAAAAATATAAAATTGTGTTTCATAATACGGGAGCGAAAATTCCTGGTCAATTATTTTATAATGAGCCTGATTATAATAAAACTGTTTTTAGTAGTACAAAGGGAAGCTCAATCGACTATTACTTAATAGCAGGAAACGATCCAGCATCGGTGATTGCAAACTACCAAAAATTAACGGGTAAGGCACCAATGTTTGCTAAAAGTGCTTACGGTTTCTGGCAATGTCGTGAACGTTATCATAATCAAGATGAGTTATTAGAAAATGCTCGTGAGATGAGAAAACGTCAAATTCCCTTTGATAACATCGTGCAAGATTGGTTTTATTGGCCAGAAGGTACCAAAGGGCCAGAGTGGGATAAAATAACATATCCGAATAGCAAGGCGATGGTAGAAGAATTAAAAGATTTAAATCTAAATTTAATGGTATCGGTTTGGCCGGAGGTTAAAAATGAAAAATTAGAAAAAAAATACAACCTTACCAAAATAGAAGGCAGTAACAATATTGACATTTATGATAAAGGAGTAAGCGAGCGCTTTTACCAAATGATAAATGATTCAATGTTCAAACTGGGTGTAAAGTCCATTTGGTTAGACGGAACCGAACCAGAAGGTGTTAGTAAAATAGACATTAATACTGCTGTAGGTCCTTATGAGGAAGTTCAAAACCCGTATTCACTTGAAGTTACTAGAGCGTTATATGAAGGAAGGAGGGCAGATTACCCTGATGAGCGGGTATTCAATTTGACGCGTTCGGCATATTCTGGTCAACAGCGTTACGGTGTGGCTTCTTGGTCTGGTGATGTTGAAGCTTCATGGCGACAATTTTCAGAACAAATTGCCGCGGGACTTAACTTTACCATGGCAGGTATACCTTATTGGACACACGATATTGGTGGTTTCTTTAGGGATTCAAAATCAATTAATCCAGAGTTTGATAGTCAATATACCAATCCAGAATATATTGAGTTATTGACACGTTGGTTTCAATTTGGAACATTTAGCCCAATTTTCCGTATTCATGGGTATGTTTCTGAAACAGAAATTTGGAGATACAATCCTGCTTTTGAAAGTACAGCGCGCAAATTTATCGATTTAAGATACCAGTTAATGCCTTATATCTACTCGCAAGCATGGCAAATTACCAACAACAGCCGCCAATTGATGAGTCCGTTAGCATATCACTATCCAAATGACAAAAAGACTTGGGGAATCAAAGATCAGTTATTTTTTGGAGAATCGATTATGGTCGGTTTTGTAACAGAATACCAAAAACGCGAAAAAGAAATGTATTTCCCAGAAGGAGACTGGTACAACTACTGGACGAATGAAAAAATTGAAGGCGGAAAAAATAGCTCTGTTAAGGCTGAATTGGATGAAACGCCACTATTTATAAAGGCCGGAACTATTTTACCGATAGGACCAAAAGTGCAGTATGCTACTCAAAAATCAACAGAACCATTGCAAATAAAAGTGTATCCAGGTAAAGATGCTCAATTTACGCTGTATTTGGATGATAATGAATCCTACGAATACGAAAAAGGATCTTATTCTGAAATTGCATTTTCTTACTCAGATCAAGATAAAACGATAAAAGTGAAAAATGGAAAGGGAAATTACATTGATTTTGCTCAAAAACCGATGGATCTTGTGATAGAGTTAATTGGTAATAACACAAATCAAAAAGCTATATTTAATGGTAAAGCATTAACAGTAAATTTATAAAATAAATTTTGTTACCATCAAAAAGTGGAGAAGAAGGCCTATCAGGTCTTTTTCTCCATCATCATTTTATAAAGGTTTAAATTGATAGGATTTGAATCATAGTTTATATCGAAATGTTATGCTATTAAGTATTTTTGGTATGAAGATAAATTGAAAAATTTAAAAAGATGCCAACTCAAATAAGTCAAATCAACTTGTATGAACTTAAAACTTAAAATTAAATAAAGAGATGAATAAATATACGCTTACACTACTTTCTATTGTATTCTTGCTTTGTTCCTGCGGTGTACTAAGTAAAGAAAATCAGAAAAAAAATATCGAGGTAAATACGCTAACCGAATTCAAGAAATACTTGGATCAGGATAATGTTAATGTAAGATTGAAAGCAGGGAATTATCAAATTGATGCCGCTACACACACAAGATTTATAGTGATTACAGCTAATAATTCCTATTATGATTTGAGAGGTGTTCGGTTTATGGTAGACACAAAGTTATTCAGTCGTGACGATTTAATTAAAAGTAACGATGGAAATGGGATGTATTGCGCCATAGAAATATCTGGGAAGCAAACTACTCTAGAAGGTCTGTACATAGAGACTTATGGTGACACAGCAGGTAGGCAGAGTAAAAACAAAATTTTTAATATTGTAGGTCAAGAAATAACTCTTAAAGACGTTGAAGTAAGAACCACTGGCTCAAGCCCGTGGGGTTATGGCTATTTATACGGCTTAGGTGGTAATGATGTTCGTAAAATGAATGGAATTCGCGTAGGTTATCCTGCAAAAGATGTCAAACTATTGGGATGTAAAGTACACATGAGGGCAATGGGGCATGCTATTTTCTTGCAAGGCTCTGAAAATACTTTAATTGAAGATTGCCAGGTAGATGGATTGCTTCGTACTACCGATGCAATGCTTGCAGAAACATCAGGATACGGTTTTAATAAAAAGTTCTACGCGGCTAAAGGAAATTATATCGAAGGAACTATTGTTGCCGCCGATGGGAAAATTTTACCAGGCGAAGTGATATCGCTTAGCGAAGATGGTATTCGAATGTACCCAGACTACAATGGCCACAAAACTAAAAACACCACTGTAAAAAGCTGCACAGTTACTCAAATGCGTAGAGGTATATGTACAGGCTTAGCTACAGGAGGTGATAAGATTATCGACTGCGTGGTGCGGGATTGTGTAACAACGGGTTACAACATAGGTAACGAAGATGTGGTTATCAACTGTAGCGCAGATGCTAAATACGGTGAAGCTTTTTGTATTCCTTACACTAATGCAAAAAATGCTCAAGTAGAGATGAATATTCTGGATAGTAGAAATGGGATGGCTAATAACCTGCTTGCAAAAATTAACGGTACAGGACATCAAGTGGTTATCAAAACGGACTCTCCACAAAATATTCCTAGCGAAATGGCTATTAAATTATCAGTATGGGAAGGTTACGGTAATTTCGATGAAAAAGCAAAGATGCATGCAACCAATATTACATTAGATAATAAAACATCAGCAGAGGTGGTGAAATTTAAAGGCACAGAGAATTTGAAAGTTAACAGTATTTCAAAAGTACGTGATGCTAGCGGGTCGGAAAATGAGGTAAATAATAGTAATCGTACCAAACGTTAATCAGAAAAAGCGTTTGCAATTTTGAATCATAAGTTTAAACGTTTCCCATAAAATTGAATACTTTAAAAATAAATAATTTGTAAATGAAATCAATTGTTAGAGTCTTACTATTAAGCATACTCTGTAGCCCAATCGTAAGTGCTGCCGAAATAAAAATTAACTTGATAAAGGAATTAGCAAAATATGCAAAAGATAGCGGTAACACCATTATTATGGAGCCAGGTTTTTATCGATTAACAGATTATCTAATTAAGGATTCTATCAGCGCTCGTCGTGTTCGTAAAGAGTTTCAATACATCACCTTTAGCGGAAGCAATAACATTTTTAATTTAAAAGGGGTCGAGATCGAAGTGGATACTGAGATTAGAACTTTATTAAGTCCACCAATACATTCTGATGAATTTTTAGTTACAGGGTCAAGTAATACTTTTCTAGGTCTTACTATAAAATGTATTGGACAAGGGATATCTCCTGGAGGTACTGTACTACAAGTTGCAGGAGAAGGCAATGTACTTGAGGATGTTGTCCTACATGTGAAAGGTTCATTTCCATACGGTTATGGAGATTTATTCGGAAAAGGGAAACAAGCTGAAACAACAATTAAACATCAAAAGCACAGCGGTCTTTTGGTAACCGGCAACAATACTAAACTGTACAGATGCAAAGTCTATAGCCGTTCCTTTGGTCACTGCTTTTTTATTCAGCAAAATCCCAAAAATGTATATTTTGAGGATTGTTATGCAGAAGGAGAAGTACGATCTACGGATGCTGTACTGAATGAAAAATCAGGTCCAGCATTTGATGTTAAGTTTAAAACTTGGACCCAAAATAGAGATAATCAATATATAGTAACTCCTGGATATATGAAATCACTTTGTGAAGACGGATTTCGCACCTATGGAAAATGTGAAAATATTTCATTTAATAACTGTACAGCAAAAAATACTCGCGCTGGATTTGAATTGCGCTTTAATAGTGCACGTCTAGAAAACTGTACAACCATAGGAACAGAGCGCGCCTATTGGATTGGAGATAATACCGTAATTGTCAATAGTAAGGGAGATGCAAATTATGGTCCATTGCTCTTTGTCGAAGGAAATAATGTCGATGTCGATTTAACACTTGTACCAACTGAATCGGACAGAATTGTTCACTCCTTAATAACAGTTTTTGGAGAGAATAATAAAGTTTTGCTGCAAGCAGAAGCTGGTATTAGTAGAAAGCAAAAATTACCAATCCTGCTAGGGTATACGCCGCCATTACATGGTGAATCTATGTCACCTTACAGTGAAGAAAAAGTGATAGGTCTCCACCTGACAAATAAAACTAAAATGCCAATAACGATTGGAAAAATGGCAGAAAACAGTTTCATTGAAACCAATGGAGAGGTTTTAGAAAATAAAGGAAAAAACATTCAAATACGATTGCAGTAGATCGTTTGAACTATTTCTTAAGTAAGGTGACAAATAAATATATAATAAAAAAAGATGAACAGACACCTATTTTCACTACTTGTAATAATTCTTATATCTAATGTAATAACTGCAGCAGAAATAAGAATAAGCTCCCTGAAAGAGCTAGTTAAATACGCTTCGAAAAATGGTAATACGATTATCATGCAACCTGGAATTTACTCCATGAAAGACTACTTAACTACTGATGTTATAAAACAAACTGTCCCAGATAAAATAGGTAGGTATGCAATGATTCACTTCAGCGGCAGTGATAATGTTTTTGATCTTACAGGAGTTACTATAGAGGTTGATACAAAATTACTAGCAGTATTTAAAGCACGAGTGAGTGAATTATATTTGTCTGGTAAAAATGTTCATATCAAAGGATTGACAGTTACCGACCTAGGAACTCATCCTACTGCCAAAGGAGGACATAGTTTTACTCTCGCGGGAGATAACGCCAAAATAGAAAAGGTAACATTAAATGTTAGCGGATCTTCTCCCTATGGCTACGGAGATTTACTTGGAAAAGGGGATTCAAATTTGGCTCCTTTACAAAAACATAGCGGAATGTGTATAGAAGGAACCAATGATACAATCATTGATTGCGCTATCTATTCTAAATCCTATGGTCATCTTTTTTTCATACAAGGGGGCAGAAATGTTTATTTCGAAAATTGTTACGCTGAAGGTGTAATGAGAACTACTGACGAAATGCTTGCTGAAACTTCTGGATTGGCTTATGATGTAGGTTTTGCAGCTGTTTATAAAAATTATAAAGGAAAAAAAGTGATCACGCCAGGATATACAAAATCTTTAAACGAATGTGGTTTCCGCATGTACGGAGGTGGAGGAGTAGACGAGAGAAAAACAGGAGCAGTCACCGCAATAAACTGCAAGGCTAAAAATACACGAATAGGTTTCGCTTTTGGACGCGTTGCTGATGATGTACTAATCAAGAATTGTGAAACTATAGGGTGTGAAGTAGGTTATAATATTACTGGAGTAAAAGTAGAAAATAGTCGAGGTGACTTGGTAAATGGTCCCTTACTATATGTAACAAAGGGAGATGCTGCAGATGTAGACTTAACTTTAACTTCAAATGATTCTAAAACTACAGTTCATGCACTTGCTTGTATTGCGGGAAACAACCACAAAATAACAATTAAAAAAGAAGGTGATCTGAGCAAAGGAAAAATACTTCCTATCAAAATAGGTACGACCGCTCCAACAGCCAATAATGGATTCTCGCCATTGGGATCAGCTCCTACTTCTGGTATTGTTTTAAATAACTCAACCGGTATGCCAGTCGAACTCAATTCTATGTCAAGCTTTTGTAAAATTGCAACTGATGGTGAGGTATATGACAAAGGGAAAGGCAATCAAATTAGTAAAAAGTAAGGTTTATATTTTTAGTTTAGAAACGGACTGAAAAATGCAAATTAGTCTAATGTATCGGATGATACAGATAGTAACTACGGCTTCTCATTGGTTAGTAGGGTGATTGATAAAGCTGTAATCTATTACCCAATTGAAAAGTTTAAAATTAAGAGAGCCACAAATAATTTATAAAAGTAATGATGTTGGTTTTAAATATTAATTAAGAGCTTAATTTCCTTATCTAATACGAACTAATATGTCAATAAAATAGTTCATGGTTTATTATAAATGAACTATAAGTTAAACGAATTTATTTTATGTAGTAATAAATTTGGTAAAACAAAGTGAGTGATAACAATCGCTTAAATCACATCCTTTTATCTAACCAAATAAACTATTGAAATGAAAAGAACAACATTATTACTTTTTAGTTGCATAGTAACTATTGGAATGTTTACTAATTTAAAAGCACAAATAGTTGTTAATAATTTATCCGATTTTCGTACGGCAGTTTTAAATAGTAATCAACAAATAACTTTGACTGCTGGAATATATCACTTGGAAGATTTACCTACCACATCAAGAGTTATTAATTGTGCAGGCTCAAATAATACAATAAACTTGACCGGTGTTCGTATTAAATCTTTAGTTGGCTCGATTCGTGAAGTTTATTTTATTATTTCAGGGAATAATAATCAAGTTATAAATGGCGCAATCGAGGATTATTATCAAAGTGGTCTAGAAGTTGTTACTGATTTTAGTGCCTACAACCATGATCGAAGCAATTTGGCATACGGACTTAGAGGAGATCCTGTAATGTCTATTACGGGAAATAGTAATGTGGTTTCAGGTCTTGAAATGATTGTCAAAGGTTCTTTTCCTTACGGATACGGAAGTCAATATGGTATTGGTTCCACTAATACTTTTGGCCTCAATAAGCGTTGTGGAATTCTTGTAACTGGAATAGATGGAGGTGGAGTAGGAAACACATTAGACGGAATTACTATGTATCATTATGCTTTTGGACATGGTATTTTCATGCAAAGTAATGCTACAGAAACTTTGATTAAGAATTGCTACATAGAAGGGCGCATGCGCCTCAGTGATGAAATGTACGATGATACAGAAACTTACGACCTACCTTATTTAACGAATTATACATTTCCTTCAGGATCTGATTTTAGAACACTTCCATTCAAGGAATCATATCCAATTCCTTATAATGTAATGTACCCATTATCAGAAGATGGTATTCGTTCTTATACCGGTTCGGGATCTGTGGTCGTTGAGAATTGTACAGTTAAACAAATGCGAGGCGGAATTCGTCTTTATTTAGCAACGAGTGCTACTGTTAGCTACAGTACAGCAATAGATTGCGGAGAAACTAATTTTAATATGCCCAACGGCGGCACTGTTACAGGTTCGAGCGGGAACTTCTCTTTTGCACCATTAAATGATTTTCGTTTAAGTCGTTCAAATCAAGATATTGAATTGACAATATTGCCCTCTCCTAATGCGGTAGGTTCTCATAATATAGCAAATGTGCAAGGTAATAATCATAAAATTACATTTCATCGCGCGGATGGGCCTTTAGATACAAATGAGACACGTTCAATTGTAGTAACAGGAAGCAATTCCACAATTATAAATGAAACTGAATATGCAATTATTTTAGAATCCACAGCGAGTGGTAATAAAATTATTAGCTGCGGTGGAGGGTTTGTTACTGATAATGGTACTAATAACACAGTAACTGTAAACGACAATTGCGAAAATAGTAGTCCCACTATTGAATGCCCAAAAACTGCTGAAATGATGGTAGGGCAGTGCTACGATGAAATGTTTGGAGTAGAAACAGAAACGAGTTCTGAAGGAGGATTAAATCTTAGTTTTATAACCAATAGTGATTGGGTAAAATTTAATAATATCGACCTAACGGCTAAGCAGTCAATAAGTGCTAGAACAGCCAGTAAATATGATGGAGGGTCTATCGAAGTTCGGTTAGATAATTTAAATGGTACTGTAATAGCAACTCTTCCAGTGACAAATAGAGGAGGTTGGCAAAATTGGGGTACCGATTCTATAACTATTCAAAATCAAGTAGAAGGAGTTCATGATATTTATTTTGTTTTTAAAAGTGCAAGATCTGGTTCTATTTTTAATGTAAACTGGTTTAGTTTTGAATCTCAGTTATTATCAAAAAACGACAGTAACTTCGACAATAAAATCGGTATATATCCTAATCCAGCTACCAACAAATTAATTATCTCACTTTTGAAATCAAAACTTCAAAGTACAGTTACCGAAGTGCAATTATACACCCTAAAAGGGGAGAAGGTTCGTGAAATAAGTACTAAAAACGAGCATGATATAACGCTTGATTTGTCGAATTTACAAAGAGGAATCTACCTTTTAAAAGTCACCAATGGGTCGGAAGTTATTACAAAAAAGGTAGTTAAAAATTGATTTTGTAGCACATCAAAGTTTGATTTTTCCTCCATCAAAATTAGAATTAGAATTTTAAAAAAATATGAAAAAAACAATATCTCTGGTTGCAATCTTATGTCTTGTATCATCTTTCCTATTGCATGCAAATGAACTTCACGTTGCTAAGACAGGTAATGATTTTAATAATGGTTCGAAAGAAACACCATTTAAAACGATTTCTAAAGCCGCCAAAACGGCACAAGCTGGAGACGTTATAACGGTGCACAAAGGTGTCTATCGCGAATGGGTAAATCCATCTTTTGCTGGCATGAATAATAATAATCGAGTAGTGTATCAAGCTGCAGAAAATGAAGAGGTATGGATTAAAGGATCAGAGGTAATTAATACCTGGAAAAAACATAAAGGAACTGTTTGGAAGGTAGTTATTGATAACACTCTTTTTGGAGATTTTAATCCGTATCAAGAAATTTTATTCGGTGATTGGATTACTAAAACCTACGGTAGAGACCATCATTTGGGTGAAGTCTATGTAAACGGAAAAGCACTTTATGAGATTGATGCATTATCGAAAGTTTTTGAAGAAACGGCACTAGAGAGAGCCAAAGACACCGAGGGATCAAAGTACAAATGGTATTGTGAAGGTAATCAGGAGACTACCACTATCTATGCCAATTTTAGAGGTAAAAATCCAAATGAGGAGTTGGTTGAAATCAATGTACGACCAACCGTGTTTTTCCCTAAGAAAACTGGTATCGATTACATCACGGTTCGTGGATTTAAAATGTGTCATGCCGCTACACAGTGGGCGCCTCCTACAGCAGAACAAGAAGGATTAATAGGGCCAAATTGGAGCAAAGGCTGGATTATTGAAAATAATCTAATAGCTGACTCAAAATGCTCTGGAATCGTAATTGGAAAAGAAAGAGCATCTGGACAAAACTTATGGAGTCATGACAAAAAGAAACATGGAACACAACGAGAGCGCGAAGTAGTTTTTAAAGCTTTGCAATTGGGTTGGTCTAAGGAAACGGTAGGTTCACATATCATTAGAAACAATACAATTAAGGATTGTGAGCAAGGAGGTATTATCGGACATCTAGGTTGCGTATTTAGCGAAATATCGAACAATCATATTTACAATATCAATGTAAAAAAGCAATATGAAGGATGGGAAATAGCAGGTATAAAACTTCATGCTGCTGTTGACGTGATCATCAAAGACAATTTTATTCATGATAATCATAGAGGAATTTGGTTAGATTGGCAAGCACAAGGTGCGCGTATCAAAGGCAACCTTTTGAACAACAACGAGGACCAAGACATATTTATAGAGGTAAATCATGGGCCAATGATAATTGATAATAATATTTTATTATCAGAAAGAGGTATATTAAATGCATCTCAAGGAACCGCTTTTACCAATAATTTGATAGCAGGAATTGTACAAATGCGTGCGGCTGCCAATCGATTTACGCATTACCACTTTCCTCATTCTACAGAAGTATTGGGTATGATGACTATCATCATGGGTGATGACCGATTTTACAACAATATTTTTGCTGCCAACAATGAGACTTTAGAAAAAGAACAATTTTATGGTCTTAATGGATATGACATTTTCCCATCAGCGACTTATAAATGGAAATCACCTGGAGGAATGGATGCCTATAACAAACAAAAATTTCCTGTTTTTATAGATGCAAATCTATATTTAAACAAAGCATTACCCTCTAAAATAGAAACTAATTTTATCGAAAATAGAACTTTGCAACCAGAGATAAGTTTGATTCAAGAAAACGATGATTATTATTTAAATGTCACTGTTGATGAGAGTTTCGATAAAGTAAAAACTCAAGAGGTGACAACAGTATTATTAGGTTTTTCTTTTCAATCAGAAGCACCATTTGAGAATAATGATGGTTCTCCTATTACAATAAATGAAGACTATTTTGGTATCAAAAGAACAACAGCTGCACCTGTTGTCGGACCTTTGGATAATTTAAAAATAGGAAAGAATAAAATCAAAGTGTGGCCAAAGAACCAAAAATAACAGTTGATCATAATAATAGAGTATATGAAACGTAAAGAATTTATCCAAATGTTAGGTCTTAGTATAGCGAGTTGTGCTATAGTACCTAATTTGTTTGCAAACAAAATAGAAACACCTTGCGATGAGGAAATTTGCAATGCCGCATGGACAAAATTATGCGGGAACAGTCCAGTGGTTTACAAGAATGATGCTTTTAACTATGTTCATCCCGTAGATACAAAGCTGAATGTGCTACTATATGGCGATTCTATTTCTATAGCGTACACCCCCGAAGTTAGAGAGCGATTAAAGGACAATGCATCTGTATTCCGTCTACATACTAATGGGGGTTCGAGTCGAGATTTTATTTCTAATATGCTTAAAATGGAAGAAACTATGTTTCAGCCAAATTTGGTTAAAGGTTGGGATTTCAAGTGGGATATAATTCATTTTAATGTAGGCTTACATGATTTAAAGTATCTGAAAGGAAAAAATCTTAATAAGAAAGAGGGTGTACAAGTTTCTTCTATTACTGACTATAAAACTAACTTGGATGAAATTTGTAAATTCTTGAAAACTAAATTTCCAAAGGCAAAACTTATATTTGCCACAACGACTCCTGTACCTGCAAATGAAAAGGGTAGGTTTGAAGGTGATAGCATTAAGTACAATAAGGCGGCAATGGATATTCTGGTGAATCATCCAGATATCACAATTAACGATTTGTATTCATTTTCTAAGCCCCATTTTAATGAATGGACGCAAGGTCCAGGAAATGTACATTATAACGAAATAGGGTATACAAAGCAGGGAGATAGGGTAGCAAAAATAATTTTCGATAACTTATAAAATGTTCAAGAAAGCGATACTGCAATTTCTTAAATCTGTATAAATAGAAATGAAGGAATGTTCAAACCTTATTTACCAGCATTCGTCGAAAAAATTATTCTATCACTAGTGTAAAGAATAATTTTAGATAGAAACAATAGATTTGATTCAATCAACTGCTATGAAGGTTAAGCGAATTTAAAATTTAATTAAAAACACAATAATTAATAGAAAGATTATGAATATAAAAAAAATGAAATTTAGTGCGATAACGGTTGCGTTATTTACTTGTTGTAATCTTTCGATATCAGCACAAAATAAAAAATCAAATCCAAATATTGTTATAATTTATACAGATGACCAAGGTATTGGTGATGTGAGTGCACTTAATCCAAATGCTAAATTTAAAACCCCAAATATGGATCGGTTGGTTAATGAAGGAATGTCTTTCATGGACGGTCACAGTAGCGATGCCGTTTGTACACCTTCCAGATATGGACTATTAACAGGGAGATATAGCTGGAGAACACTATTAAAAGAAAATGTATTACATGCCGATGGTCCTTGTCTAATTGAAAAAGACAGAATGACTATTGCATCTATGTTAAAAGACAAAGGATATGCTACAGCAATGATAGGCAAATGGCACTTGCAAATGGAGTTTGTTGGAGATGTCAAAACAGGCGGTCGCGATTGGTCAAAACCATTTACTGACGGACCAATAGAAAAAGGTTTTGATTATTTCTTTGGAATTCCGGCATCTATGAACTACGGAATTTTAACTTATTTAGAAAACGACCGTGTCTTGGAGCCACCTACATTATTTACCAAAAAGAAATTGGATGTAACGCCACGTACCTACAGAATGACACCTCCTTATGAAACAGAAAAGCAAAAAGGCTATGTTGAGGTGGCGCCGTCATTTAATGATGAGCTAGTATTAGAAACACTCACAAATAGGGCAGTAGAATATATTGGTGCAGCTTCAAAAAAAGTAGAACCTTTCTTTTTATACTTGCCGCTTACAAGCCCTCACTTGCCACATTGTACGCATCCAGATTTTCAAGGTAAGAGTGATTGCGGTAATTATGGAGATTTTATGCAAGAAACTGATTATCGTTTAGGGCAAGTTCTAGATGCGCTAAAAGCAAATGGATTAGAAGAAAATACACTGGTACTATTTACATCAGATAATGGTGCAGAGACCAATTACGAATACCAGAAGAAAACTTATGATCATTACAGCTCCATGAATTTTAAAGGAGGTAAACGCGATATTTATGAAGGGGGACATCGAGTGCCATTTCTAATGCGTTGGCCTAAAGTGATTAAAGCAGGAACTGTAGTAAACGAACCTGTGTGTCAAACAGATTATTTAGCAACCATTGCTGAAATTGTAGGAGTCAAATTACCAGATACTGCTGCTGAAGATAGTTATAGCTTGTATTCGATGATGAAAGATCCAAAAACTAAAATCGAAGATAAAATAATGGTAAATCACTCTTTTACAGGGCATTTTGCTATAAGAGAAGGAAAATGGAAATTAAATATGCTAAGAGGATCTGGAGGATCTTTGGAGCCAACGATGATTGTCCCTAGACAAGGGGAGGCATTATATGAATTGTACGATTTAGACAAAGATCCAGGTGAAGTAAAAAATCTTTATTTTGAATATCCTGAAGTAGTGAATAGATTAAAAGAAAAGATTACAGCTGTAATAAAAAATGGTCGCTCGACCAAAGGACCACAGCAACCTTTTGTAAAAGACAATTGGGAACAATTAACTTGGATGAAGTTGAATTAATAGTACTGAATAAAAGATAAGATTAGGCTTCGATATAGATCGAAGCCTTTTTTATTGCTCTTAACTTAGTAAATAGTAGAAATTATTAAAGTTATTCGAACCTACTTTACGGTTCATTTTCAACAATCTACAAAAAATATTCAATTTCAAATACTGACAAATAGATTCCACTTTTAATTTATTCTCACTGTTATTTATTAAAATTTAAATAAAAAGTGTATATCTGCCCAAATGACTTATAAGTTATGGCATAAGGACAATAATTTATACTTGATTTTATTCTGTATTTGTAATATTACAATTTAAATAAAAAATTACTTCTTTTTAATTTGTTGATTATTAGGTAACTAATATAAATAAGCAAAAAAGGGGTATAACTAAATTATTACTAACCAAACCTATAAGAAATGAAAAAAAACAGTACTTTAACAAGAGGTATTTCCTCTATTTTTACTACTAAATCGTCTGGATTACTTGTTGCCATGCTTGCAGTTGCATGCACCGCGCAAGCTCAATTTGTCCATCCGGGCATATCTCATAAAAAGTCAGACTTAGAACGAATGAAGTATATGGTCGAAGCACAAGTAGAACCGTATAGCACTTCTTACCAGAATATGGTAGACGATACCAAGTCTAGTTACAATTATGTTGTGCAGGGAGATTTGAGCATGACCGAATTAGGGAGGGATTCTGGTGTCAATTACGGCGCTTGGAATAGCGATATAAGAGCAGCTTATTACAATGCAGTTCGATGGACAATTACCGGTGATACTCGTCATGCTGATAAGGCTATTGAAATTTTTAATGCTTGGTCTAATCTTACATCAGTAACGAGTGGAGGTACAGAATCATTAAGTGGAGGTGTAGGATACATAATGATCGAAGCGGCCGAAATAATTAAAAATACTTATTCTGGTTGGAATGCTTCAGATGTTGATCGTTTTAAGGCAATGCTTGTTTATCCTGGCTATTCGACTACAGTTGCACCTACTGGAGATGCTACTTTTTATTGGAAATCGTATCAAGGAGACGCAGGGCGTCACGGTAACCAAGGCTTATCTGGTTGGCGTACTGTGATGGCAATGGGCGTCTTCTTGGATAATGAGATTATGTACGACCGAGCTCTTAACTATATTAAAGGATTACCACATCGTTCAGATGATTTACCTTATCCTTCTGGTCCAAATACGAGTGTAGCAATAACCGCTTCTACAGATCATGCAGATACTTACAGTATAAGTAAAGGTAGTTCTATAGAAGATTATGGATTTAACGAATTAATGACCAATTATATTTATCCCAATGGACAATGTCAAGAATCTTCTAGAGATCAAGATCATGTACACTTCGGTCTAGGATTATTAGGTTCAATGGCTGAAATGGCATGGAACCAAGGTGATGATTTATATACTCATGCCAATGATCGATTGTTAACAGGTTTAGAATTCAATTTAAAATACAATGTATCTGCTGTAGCAACTTATCCCGATCAAACAACAGCATGGGAACCTGCCGATTTTATACAAGGTTTTGATAGAACTGGTAGATGGTATTCAAAATCAATGAGTCCTGATGGAAGAGGAAATTTTACAGCTAATCGTCCAAATTGGGAACTAGTAACGGCTCATTATATTGGCAGAGGATTTAAAACGGAGTCAGAAGCACTGTGGACAAAAAGAGCTCGTGACAAGTCAATAGAATTAAGCGGTTATGAAAAAGGGGGTTGGTCAAATGATGCAATAGGATGGGGAGGCCTTACGTTTCGAAGACCAGACGGTTGTTTTGGAGATCCTATAAATGGTTTCGAATCAAATGGCTTGCCTGCCTACGCAATGAATGTCTTACCAGGAACTGTGGAAGCTGAAAATTTTGATTATGATTCGATGAAAAATGGTGAGGGACGAGTTTACCATGATCTGAATGCAACCAATACAGGCGGCGCTTATCGTATGATGGATGGCGTAGATATAGAAGCAATAGTAGGAGGAGGAAATAATCTTACTTCTATCGAATCAGGAGAATGGCTCACCTATACTGTTTCAGTTCCTGAAACGGCTGTATATAGTATTAAGCTTCGCTACGCAGCATCTCAAGCGGGAAGTACTATTAAATTTAGTGCAGGTGGAGAAGACGTTACCACAGCTCTTGATATTCCTTTTGGCGCACCCAATTCTACAGGAAATACTGACTGGAAAGAATATACGATCTCTACAGATGTTGTTTTAAACAAAGGAGTTCAAAGTTTAAAAATATCTTTTGGCGGCGTTTCACAAGCTTTTAAATTAGATAATTTTACACTTGCTAAGTCAGGTATTGTAAAGCAAGATCAAAGTATAAAATTTTTTACTCTTCCTAATAAGGTAGTAGGAGCAGTAGATTATGATCCTAGTGCAAAAGCAAGTTCTGAGTTAAGTGTAAGTTACACAAGTTCAAATACAGATGTGGCAACAATTGTTGATGGTAAAATTCATCTTGTAGGTGTAGGACAAACTACCATTACAGCAAATCAAATAGGAGATATGAATTTTAATGCTGCTCCAGCAGTTTCTCAGGAATTAAATGTAGTTGCGGCGATTACCGGCAGTGAAACTTTGAGTGCCGTTGCAGATTCTTATGTGCACGGAGGGTCTACTGGATCAAATTATGGTACAGCAACTTCGCTTGTTACCAAAGCAGCAGCAACAAGTAGATATGCGTATTACAAATTTGATTTAAGCGCAATTCCTGGCGAAATTGTTTCGGCGAAATTAAGATTATACCAAAGGACGTCAAATGCAGAAATACGTAATGTATATGATGTAGCTGATGATAGCTGGTCTGAATCGACATTAAACTGGAATAATAAACCGGCTTATGATAATGAGCGAGCGAGTATCATCACAAACAAATCCACTTGGAACGAATGGGATGTTTCCTCATACGTAGCACAAGAATATGCAAATGATAAGTTGGTTACTATGGTGGTCAACGACCCTAAAAGCGTTAGTGTATATGGAATTGATTTTTATTCAAAAGAATTTGGATCGTATTCACCTGAGCTTGTTGTAGAGTATTCTAAGACTACTTTAAAAGTGGATTCAGCTACTATTCCAGTAACGATTTATCCTAACCCTGTACAGAACGAACTTGTAATATTTTTAAGTTCCGCTAATTTAGATCCAGAAAGTACTGCTATTACAATCAATACTATGAGTGGTCAACAAGTTATGCAGTCAACAGCTAACTCGGCTGAGGTACGTTTAAACTTATCAGAGTTGAGTACCGGCGTATACATATTAACATTACAAGATAAATCAAATAAAATAACACGAAAAATAATGAAACTCTAGTATTTAAATAGGCTAGAAATTTATTTTTACATTTAAAATAATAGCGATTTGTCATTCTATAATTCAAGTAGAATGGCCAGTCGCTTTATAATTTAATATATGTTCTACAATTATTGTACTATTTGGCTTATAATTGATATTCAAAAAAGTATAAATAATACTGAAATCTTCCTAAAAGCTATAAAATTGTAAAGATTATGGCTCTCTAATTTTATCCCATAAAACTACTATTAATATGTTCAACTTCAATCAACTTCGTTATATTCCTATTCTCTTTTTAATTGCTGTTTCCACTTTTGCTCAAAAAGGTTCGTTTGCTTACAATAAAGTTATAGTAGAAGAAGAAGTAAAGACAATCATGACATCAAAATGGAACAATGATTTTCAGCAAGTACTATATCCCAAGCAATATTTAGACAAAGTTATTACAGTAAAAGTTGGAGAATCAATTCAGGCTGCCGTCGACGCTGTAAATAAAGCGGGTGGAGGAGTTGTATTTTTAAAAAAAGGAACTCATATTCTAAACACTTCAATTACTTTGAAAAGTAATGTGACATTGATAGGCGAAGGTAAAAAGGAAACTATTTTATTGCAGGGTAAAACTCTTGATGGCGCTGGAATTAATGCTGAAGACTCGCCACAATTAACAGATGTTGTTATTAAAGATTTAACCTTAAAAGGGACAAGATCTGGCAAAGTTAACGGAATTTTAATTAGAGGTAAAAATGAAGCTAGACATACGCGAGTGCTGCTACAAAATATGGATGTCACCGATTGGTCTTATCAAGGAGTGCATATGAAGAGAACCAACAACATAATTATGGATAAATGCAATTTCCAATTCAACGGTTCGGGAGGAAGTTTATTTCATAATGTTTACTTTTTATACAATAAATTTATACTGCAGTCAGATTGCGATATGTCTTTTCCGGTACTGGGAAAGGGAAACAAATATACCTCATGTGAGTATGTACTGGCACAGCGATGCACGATCAAGCAATGTTTAGGCAATGGTATTCAAGCAGACCATGAAGAGGCGGGCTATTTATTCTTTCATAAATACAAATTTTCTGAATGTGGAAAAGTAGCACTTTGGTTTCCATGTGAAAACTATTATGATAAATACATATATACAGAAAACCCAAAATATGCTCCTCAAAATGTAATTTTAAACAGATGTGAAATAGTAAATAATACGTGGGGTGCAATGTGGCGAGCTGTTTCTAATTCCTATATAATTAATTGCATTTTCGATAATAATAAAGAACTAGATATGGGCTTGTTAAAAGGAGATGTGAAAATAGAAAACAGCACCTTTAAAACAGGAAATGAATTCTATACAGATATTAATCAATGGCCTGCTGAGGTTAGATTTCTATGGTAATAGTAGCTCGAAAATTCTAAAATTTTTATTTTCATAATTATTTTATACGCTATCTTTGGTAATTGATCATAAATCAAATTTCATTACATCAGCTATTACAGCTGAGTAACTAATTTTTTTTTTTCGAAAAATAAAATGACACTTTTATAGGAGTCTTTCTCAATAAAGAAAGTTTAATTGCAATTTAAATTATATTCCCATGCCAATATATGGAACGAGCATTCTATCATTTATTCCAAACTGGACCGCCGAGGGTGGTTGTTATGCGATAGAGAAAACAGCACAATATGGTTTTGATATGCTCGAAATTTGTCTTCCAGATAATTTAGATTTTGATGCTAAAAATACTCAGAAACAATTAGATCAATTCGGAATTAAAGGGCGTTTGAGTCTAAATATTCCTGCAGATTGCCACATTCCATTTTATCCTGAGAAAGCTCTTGCACTCATCTCTCAAGCGATCGATAAAGTGGGAGAGATGAAAGGGGATTTTCTGGGCGGAGTGCTTCATTCTGCTATTGGAACTTTTACAGGCCAACCCTGTACAAGCGATGAAAAACTAATCATTAAGCAGGTATTCGAAGAGCTTGGGAACTATGCGAGTAAACAAAATATTACCATAGCAGTTGAGCCAATAAATCGATATGAAAGTTATGTAATTACTGCAGCTCACGAACTCCTAGAACTTATTGATAATTTAAATACAGATAATATTGGTTTGCATCTGGATACTTTTCACATGAACATAGAAGAACGAAATTTCTATGATCCCATTATCGCTGCTGGTGACAAGCTAAAACATGTACACATAACTGAAAGTGATCGAGGAATGACGGGTGAGGGTAATGTACATTGGGACGATTTCTTTAAAGCATTATCTGTTATTAATTATCAAGGGCCGCTTGTACTAGAAAACTTTTCCTCAGAAATCAAAGCACTTGTAGGACCAACCTCATTATGGAGACCTTCTAAATATAATTCTGAAGAATTGGCAAAAGGGAGTTTAACTTTCATGAAAGAAATGGTTGCAAAGTGGTACTAGATAGTAGCTATTGAAAAAGCTGTGGCTTTTAATAGTGTACTAAAATTAGTAATTCAGTAACTACCGATGAGGTAGCTTATAAAATGGATTTTTTTTCAAAACTACTATTCTTTACCACTTACTGGAAAGTTCTAATTTTGAAAATATTAATTATTATTGAAATTGAACCTATAAGAACTTAATTATTTGAAGGTAATTCATTGTAAAGTTGCTGAATTACTTCTTTGCCATACACACGTTCTAACTTTCGGACAATAAAATGACCCTTGGCCATATCTTGAAAGTGATCAATAAATATAGTATTAATTATGGCGCCACCAGCAGCACCTACAAATGGTAAGGCTTGGGCAGCAGCTTTTTCTGTGATTTGAATACTGAAGCGTTCCGCAACTTTGGTTAATAATCGTAATAAAATAGGTAGTCCTTCTTCGGCAAGTCCTTTAGCAGCGATATATTCAGCAGATTCAGACATCGTTTTAGCTAGCAAGGTACGCACCACAAAATAACCACTTTCGGTTCCATCATCTTTTATAGTCCGACCTCCTAATGCGAAGACCTCCAAACATGCTAATTTAGCATCTTGATTCTCCAGTGATTCACCCTGTGAGCGGGCTATTTCGGCAATAGATCGCAACATAATTGTAGTAGAGATCGGCAACTCAATGGCTAGAGCTGGAAGTCCCAAAAATCCTCCTAAACCTCCCGTAACGGCTACTCCAAATTTATGCCATCTATTTGAAGCTGCTGTGCCAGGAACATTAGCAATTGTAAAAATAGCAGCGTCTGATGCTTTCATAAGCGCTTTTTCTGTAATAGAGCCAATTTTAGTAGTCCAGTCTTTGGGGAGTTTTTCTAATCCTGCTTCAATTGGTTTTCCTATATAATTGGTAATCTTGGCCGCCATCCCAGGATTCTCTAATAAATTTTTGGCAAGTAATAATTCAGATTGATCTTTTTGAGTTAAGGTCATAATTTCTATATTTTAAATGCTTCAATCAAATTTGATTGTCAGCTTAATGCAGTTACAAACACGTACACAAAATACGAGCCACACTTTTATTACTTTATAAATGTAAAGAAAACATTTAAAAAATAGCTTACAGGAAAAACATAAATGTTGTTAAAAATATCGGAGCTTGTCAAAAATCTTTTAAAAAATTTTTCGACAAGCTCCGATAATATAAATTGTAAAGGTAATTTTTACTTTCTCACAAAAGGAGGTAATAATTGAGAACATAATTCGCCAAAGCCAATGCGCACTTGACTGTTTTTACAAAAACCTTTCATAATTACAGTGTCATAGTCATTGATAAATTTTCGTTCGGTACCATCATTTAATTTGATAGGGTTTTTTCCTCCCCAAGTTAATTCCAGCATAGAACCATAATTCTCTTTATTAGCACCCGAAATTGCTCCAGAACCCATCATATCGCCAGAGTTTATTCTACATCCGCTAGAAGCGTGGTGTGTTAACTGCTGGTTCATGGTCCAATACAAATGTTTAAAATTAGATTTGCTTACTACATTTTCAGTTCCGTTTTCTGGCTGTATAGCAGCTTCTAAATGAATGTCGAAGGAATGCTTTCCTTTTTGCTGTAAATAGGGTAGTGGACTAGGTACTTGTTTTGGCCCTGGTACTTTAAAAGGTTCCAAGGCATCCATCGTAACAATCCAGGGCGAAATTGATGTAGCAAAGTTTTTAGACAAAAATGGTCCTAATGGTAAATATTCCCATTTCAAAATATCCCTAGACGTCCAATCATTCAACATAACCATACCAAAGATATAATCTTCTGCCTCACTAATCGGAATCATTTCTCCCATAATATTGGCGTCTGTTGTGATAAAAGCAGTTTCTAGTTCGAAGTCGATAGAACGTGATGGACCTATCACTGGAGTTTCTTCGCCATGTGGCAATGATTGTCCTAGAGGTCTGTGAACCGGAATTCCAGACGGGATAATAGTAGAACTTCTACCATGGTAAGCAATAGGCATATGTGACCAGTTTGGTAACAAAGCGTTTTCTTCGGTACGGAACATTTTACCCATATTAATGGCGTGTTCTTTACTCGAATAAAAATCGGTATAATCACCTATTAACACAGGCAATTGCATTTCGACATCATCAATATTAAAAATTATAATGTCTTTATGTTTGTCGTTATCTCTTAATTGTGGGTTTTGTTCATCAAAAATGTCTGCAATTCGATTGCGAACCAATCTCCATGTTTTTTTTCCATCCGAAATAAAGTCGTTTAGTGTATCCTGCATGAACATATCATCTGTCAGTTCTATACCTGAGAAATAATTCATTTGCTGCAAAGCCCCTAGATCTATAGCATAATCACCAATACGGGTCCCTACTGTAACTATATTTTCTTTGGTTAGGAAAACACCGAAAGGGATATTTTGAATTGGAAAATCACTGTTTTCAGGAACTGATAACCAGGATTTTCTTTTGGTATCATTGGCAGATATAGGCATAAAGTATCTTTTTTTGTTGAAAATTTTATATCAAATATATCATAATCTAGCTATTGAACAAACGTTTTTTTGTATTTTTGCCTGAAATTAACTAAATTAATAGAAATGCAACGCGACAAACAAATTTTTGACCTTATTCTTGAAGAACAAGATAGACAAGTACACGGATTAGAACTTATTGCCTCTGAGAACTTTGTTAGTGATGAAGTAATGGAAGCTGCTGGTTCAGCTTTGACAAATAAATATGCTGAAGGGTATCCAGGAAAAAGATATTATGGTGGTTGCGAAGTAGTTGATATTGTAGAGCAAATCGCTATTGATAGAGCCAAAGAATTATTTGGTGCTACTTATGCAAATGTGCAACCTCACTCAGGATCTCAAGCTAATGCTTCTGTATTTCATGCTTGTTTACAACCAGGTGATAAAATTTTAGGTTTTGACTTATCTCACGGTGGTCACTTAACGCATGGATCTCCAGTTAACTTTTCGGGACGTGTTTACAACCCAACTTTTTATGGTGTTGAAAAAGAAACAGGTCGTTTGAACTACGATAAAATTCAAGAAATTGCAACAAAAGAACAACCAAAATTAATTATCGCAGGTGCATCGGCATATTCTCGTGATATGGATTTTGAACGTTTTAGAGTAATCGCTGATAGCGTTGGAGCGATATTGATGGCAGACATCTCACACCCTGCAGGATTAATTGCAAAAGGTTTGATGAATGACCCAATTCCTCACTGTCACATTGTTACTACAACTACACATAAAACATTACGTGGACCAAGAGGTGGTTTGATCTTAATGGGTAAAGATTTTGAAAACCCATGGGGATTAAAAACTCCAAAAGGAGAAATCAGAATGATGTCTTCATTATTAGACTTAGCTGTTTTCCCTGGTAATCAAGGTGGACCATTAATGCACATTATCGCTGCAAAAGCTATTGCTTTTGGTGAAGCTTTGCAAGATGAGTTTTTTACTTACGCACGTCAATTGCAAAAGAATGCTAATGCAATGGCAGATGCTTTTGTAAAAAGAGGATACGATATCATATCTGGCGGTACTGATAATCACATGATGTTAATTGACCTTAGAAACAAAGGAATTTCTGGTAAAGATGCTGAAAATGCATTAGTAAAAGCCGAAATTACTGTTAACAAAAATATGGTTCCTTTTGATGACAAATCTCCATTTGTTACTTCTGGTATTCGTGTAGGTACAGCAGCAATCACAACTCGCGGATTGGTTGAAGCAGATATGGAAACTATCGTTGCTTTAATTGACAAAGTATTGACAAATCATACTGACGAAGCAGTTATCGAAGCAGTTGCTGACGAAGTTAACGATATGATGAGCGAAAGAGCTATTTTCGTTTTCTAAATAAAAACTTTTATATAAAAGTATTAGATTTAAAGTTTAAAGTTTTGTGATTGCCGAAAGTCATTGCAAAACTTTAAACTTTTTTTTTAGAAATACTTTAAACTTGAAACATTTTTAAAATACAAAAAAAATTATGGGTGTATTACGATTACAATTGCCTACCGATCCAAGATGGGTTAATATTGTCGAAAAAAATATTGAAGAGATTTTGACAGATCATGCTTGGTGCGAACAAAAAGCAGCTACCAATGCTATTACCATAATAACACATAACTCGGAACACCAAGATTTGGTTAAGGATTTATTGGCTTTGGCCAAAGAAGAAATTGATCATTTTGAGCAAGTGCACAACATTATCATTAAGCGTGGTCTCAAATTGGGTCGCGAGCGAAAAGATGATTATGTAAATGAATTGTATTTGTACATGAAAAAATCAATTGATGGGAGTAGGGTTTCTGCCTTGGTAGAACGTTTATTATTTTCTGCTATGATCGAAGCTAGAAGTTGCGAACGTTTTAAGGTGTTATCTGAAAATATTAAGGACGAAGAATTGTCTGTTTTCTATAGAGACTTGATGGAAAGCGAAGCAGGACATTACACAACATTCATTACCTATGCTCGTAAATACGGAAAAGGTATTGATGTTGAAAAACGATGGAGAGAATGGTTAGTATTTGAAGAAGCAGTAATCTCTAATTATGGAAAAGGAGAAACAATTCACGGGTAAATTTACACTTACCCGTGAGTTTTAATCTTAAACCATATCTTCTGGTTTGACCCATTCATCAAAATCATCGGCCGTTACATATCCTAGTCTAACGGCTTCCTCTTTTAAGGTAGTCCCATTCTTGTGTGCCGTTTGAGCAATTTCTGCCGCTTTGTAATAGCCTATTTTTGTATTCAGTGCGGTAACCAGCATCAATGAGTTGCTTACCAACTCATTAATTCGTTTGTAGTTTGGCGTTATTCCTTGTGCACAATGCTCATCAAAAGAAGCACATGCATCTCCTAATAGTTGTGCTGATTGTAAAAAATTATACGCTAACATGGGTTTGAAAACATTTAATTCGTATTGACCTTGCATGCCGCCCACAGTGATTGCAACATCATTTCCCATTACTTGTGCACAAACCATAGTTAAGGCTTCACATTGAGTAGGGTTAACTTTTCCGGGCATGATTGATGACCCTGGTTCATTTTCAGGAAGCAATAATTCACCAATACCCGATCTTGGTCCCGAGGCCAACATTCTTATATCGTTCCCAATTTTATTTAAAGAAACGGCCAATTGTTTTAGAGCACCATGACTTTCTACGATAGCATCGTGCGCAGCTAGAGCTTCAAATTTATTTTCGGCAGTTGTAAACCTATGTCCCGTAAAGTCAGAAATGTATTTTGCGACAAGCACATCATATCCTTTAGGTGTATTTAAACCTGTACCCACAGCCGTTCCTCCTAGAGCAATTTCAGACAAATGTGGTAGTGTATTTTTAAGAGCTTTCAATCCATGGTTGAGTTGCGATACATAACCTGAAATTTCTTGACCTAGAGTCAATGGTGTAGCATCCATAAGATGTGTACGACCAATTTTAATAACATCTTTAAACGCTATAGCTTTTGACTCAAGGGTATTTTTAAGATTTTCAATTGCCGGTATTGTCACTTCAATTAACATTTTATAGCTCGCAATATGCATGGCAGTAGGGAAGGTGTCGTTGGATGATTGTGACTTGTTGACATCGTCATTGGCCTTGATGAAAGCATCGTCTTCACCTATACACAAACCTTTAATAATTTGAGCGCGATTGGCAACAACTTCATTAACATTCATATTACTTTGTGTCCCCGAGCCAGTTTGCCATATTACAAGCGGAAAGTGATCAACAAGTTCTCCTTTTAAAATTTCGTCACAAACTGTAGCGATAGCATCTCTTTTTTCAGATGCAAGAATTCCTAATTCGCAGTTTGTATATGCGGCTGCCTTTTTTAAATACGCAAATCCCATAATAATTTCTGCAGGCATAGAAGCTGCAGGCCCTATTTTAAAATTTGTTTTAGATCGTTCTGTTTGAGCACCCCAATATTTATCTACAGGAACAGCTACTTCTCCCAATGTATCTTTTTCTATTCTGTGTTTCATGTTTTTTATCTTTAATGCAGATTAAAATTCTTTTCTATTTCATAAAAGTACAAAATTGTAATTTTGTGAAGTAATTTGAGCCGTTTTTATTGTTGTTAAAAGATATAAAACCTATATTTGTGGCTACATTCAAAAATTCCGGAAAACATGTTTGAATTTTCACAGTATTTAGGCTTTTTACTTTTCTTAACCGTATTAACTATAGGTTTTTGGTTAATGTTTTTTCTTGTAGGTTTCGTTCAATATTGGATTGGCGGATCTTTATATGAATTATACAAAGAAAAGAAAGCAAAGAAACAACAGTCAATTTAATTATAAATTGATTTGAAGTATAAAGGACTCGTTAGCGAGTCCTTTTTTTATGCCTTAAAAAAACGAAAAAAGGAGACAGAAATGAATTCTGTCTCCTTTTTATATAAAGTGAATTAATAAAATTACGATGAGATATAGATATCATCATTGTATCTGATTTAAACTCCAAAATCACCTTCTCCGTTATCATTGGTAGGTCTTCCAGTTTTCTCGCCTTCACCTTTCTTTTTGTTAAAGCGGTAAGTAAAGGATAAATTTACTTGTCGTACTCTAAATTGCAATTCCGAATAAGATTCTATTTCACCTGGGATATACGTTTCGAACCTTCTTTTTCCAGAGTTGAAAAGATCACTTACATTTAATGATACTGTAGCTTTCTCTTTTAAAACATCTTTGCTAAATGCAAGGTTTACTACTGCCATACTCAAATACTTTCCTTGAATACTTTTTTGAGCGGCAAAATACATTCCATTCGTTTGCCAATCAATCTTGTAAGGTAAACTTACTTTGGATGTAAGTCTTGTAAACCATCCAATCGTATTTCTATCAAAATTTTGTTCCACAACCAAATCATTTATATCAGTATAGCTATAATTTCCTCTAAGTTGACTGTTATATATATTGAAATTGTTATTCAATTTCCACCATTTAAAAGGAGCATAATTCAAATTAAATTCGAAACCAAAACGGTCTTCATCAGCAAGGTTAATTGGAGTTGTAAGGATAACTGGTGTAACAGTAATTTGTCCGTCTACCTCTGTTTCAACAGTATCTCCGTTTGGTCTACGTATAAATTGAAATACTGATGTACTTTTATTATAGTAGATAGAAGAAGTTAAGGTCGCTTTTCCTATTTTAGTTAAATATGCTACCTCATACACATCTGTAAAGGAAGGATTGATATCTGGATTACCTTGGAATATATTTACATTACTAGAATAACGTGCTGACGGATTGATATATCGTGAACTCGGTCTTGAAATTCTTTTACTGTAATTAACAGAGATACTATTTTGATCTGTAAGTTGGTAAGTAAAAAATGCACTTGGAAAGAAGTTATTATACTTTTTAGTATTAAAATCATTTGAAGAAAGTAAATTGATATCAATGTTTGAATCCTCATAACGTACTCCTAACAAATAAGAAAGTTTATCGACCTTTGATCCAAATTGAGTGTAAACAGCATTGATGTTTTCTTTGTATTCCAGTATATTACTGTAATTAGCATTTGGAACAAAATTGTTAGCACTATCAACATTACCAATTTCATAATCAGTCGTTATAGTTTTAAACTGACCTTTATATCCTGCTTCAAATTGACTGTTTTCACCAATTGGCAAAACATAATCGCCTTGAAATATATTGGTAATGTCTTTTGCACTTGTATTGTTATATTCAGTTGTAAGGCTACTAGGTGTCCCTATGATCTGATCTTCAATAAGAGTTTTGTCTCTGTCTCTACTAGATGCAGTAGAAAAATCAAGAGTTAATTTGTGACCATCCTTTTCAAATTTCTTTGTAAAGTTGGAAGAGTATTGAAAATCTTCATCTGTAGAGATTTGACTATTGTACCTGTTTCTCAAGAAGAAAGTATCGTCTTCATAATTAAATAAATTAACGTCTTCTGGATTATCACTATCTTGATTTCTATATTTAATAGCATTTGTCCAAGTGATAGAAGGTGTTAAAAATAGATCGATTCCAAAAGATGTATTAATTCCATTTCTGCTTCGTTCACGATTATTTACCTCATTGATAATTTTATTCAATGATCCGTCTTCATTTAAATAATTGGTATTTGTTTCTGTTCTACCTGGAGATTTACTATCGTTGTAACCAAAATTTGAAAAGAAGTTGAAACTGTTTGTTTTATAATTTAGATTTCCACTAAAATCTAAATTTTTAGGATCACCTACAGCAACTACAACAGAGCCGTTTACTCCGTTATTTTTTCCTTTTTTAAGAACGATGTTAATGATACCAGCTCCACCTTCTGCATCATATCTAGCAGAAGGGTTTGTAATCACTTCAACTTTATCTAAAGCATCTGATGATATCGAACGTAAAGCATCGCTTATATTTGTGGCGTTTGAAGGTCTCCCGTCAATAAGAATACGCACGTTATCGTTCCCTCTTAAACTTACCGTTCCATCAGTGTCTACAGTTACTGATGGCACATTATTAAGTACATCGCTGGCGGTACCACCTTTTACGGTCATGTCTTGCCCAACATTATAAATTTTCTTATCTAATTTAATTTCTACTGATGATTTTTCTGTTGTAATAACCACTTCATTTAATTGAGCAGCATCTTCTTCTAAAGAAAAAGTACCCAATGCAGTTGTTTTCTGCAATGATTTATTATTCAGCTCAATTGCTCTAAACGAGATGAATTCCATTGTTATGTTGTAAGTACCTGGGGTAATATCGATACTAAAATCACCTTTAGAGTCTGTAATTCCGCCGGTAATCGCTTTTGGATTTATTGGGTTTTTAAAAGTAACCGTTGCATATTCCAAAGGTTGTTTTGTTGTCTTTTCTATAATTTTTCCTGTTATTCTAATTTTTACGCTAGCTGGAGGCCCTTGCTGTGCAGTTATGCTATTATAGGTAAATAAAAAAAGGAGTGATAGGACTGAATTTAATATATACTTCATTATTGTTTTTCTTGATTAGAATTGAATATTTGATTTTGGTTTAATCTGTAAGTTGTTAAAATTATGATAAAAATTATTTTAAAAAAGCCTCCAATTCATTGACATCGCGGCCAATTATTGCATCTCCATCTTTGATTACAATAGGTCTTTCGATCAGGATAGGGTGCTGCACCAGAATTTTAATAATATCAGAATCAGTAAGTACTGCGTTCTTATAATTTTCGATCCAAATTTTTTCCTTTTGTCGAACCAATTTTAAAGGTGCTATTTTTAGCTTAACTATTAAATCATTCAATTCCTCTTCAGTTGGTGGCGTATCAAGGTATTTAATAATTTCGTAATCTAATTTTCTGTCTTCTACAAAAGCTAGACAAGTCCTTGACTTTCCACATCTTGGATTATGGTAAATTTGTATCATAATAGTAATAATGCTTTTTATTGTTTTTTTTTATTTTGGCATGATTATATAAATAACTCATTATTATCTATAATATGAATTATAAATATTGAAATAATTATCGTGCAAATTAACAAATCATCTTTAACCCTAAAATTATTAAAGCTTCACAGGTTAATATTTTGTAAAATAATTATATAATTCGCTAAAATAGCATTTGAAATATTATATTAGTCCTAAATAAATTATAAATTAATGTTTGTTAATCAAGGGATTTGTCGTGAGAATCAGTTTTGGAAATATTGTATTGGATCACTGGCTATTGTAGCTACTTCTTTCATGGGGCAGCTACCGCTTTTGGGGGCGATATTCTATGAAATATTATTTAATGGAAAGAAATATCCCATTGATAATAATGCGCTAATGCATTATTTTGATCCTAATCTGACTCTAATTTTAATTCTCATTCCTTCAGTATTTACGCTCTATGGGATTTTTCTTGTGGTGAAATATTTGCATCATCAAACAATGCTTTCGATTACGACTGCACGAAAAAGAATTGATTGGAAGAGAGTTCGGTTTTCATTTGCAATTTGGGCTAGCATAAGTATCGTTACAACTGTAATCTCTTATTTTTTGAATAAGGAAGATTTTGAATGGAACTTTAAGTTATTTCCGTTCCTGATATTGCTAGTCATCGGCAGTATATTAATTCCAATTCAAACTACGGTCGAAGAGTATGTGTTCCGTGGATACCTGATGCAGGGCTTTGGTAATCTGGCCAAAAACAGGTGGTTTCCGCTATTGATGACCTCTTTAATATTTGGTTTGATGCATTTGGCTAACCCAGAGGTATCTAAAATTGGTAATATTATTATGGTTTATTATATAGGTACAGGACTTTTTTTAGGAGTTATTACTTTGATGGACGATGGATTAGAGCTAGCATTGGGATTTCATGCAGCAAATAATTTAATAGGTGCTCTGTTAATTACGTCTGATTGGTCAGTTTTTCAGACAAATTCTATTCTAAAAGATATTTCAGAACCAGAAGCGGGCATTGACATTATTTTGCCCATTGTAGTGATTTACCCACTCCTTTTACTTATCTTTAGTCGTAGATACAAATGGAATAATTGGAAAAGTAAATTAACTGGAAAAACACACTAAATATATAATAACACATAACTACCAACAATGAGAAATGTTACTTATAAAAATGTTCACAATCGATTTAAATTAAATGGAGTTTATTTAAACAGAGAAGATTTAATTCGCGTTTCTTATTCATTGATAAAAGAAGGAGATGAATTTGAGAAATCAATTGGGGATTTCTTGCTAGACTGGTTTGATGGAAAAACGTATATCGACTTACAAACTTCTGGTACAACAGGTGTGCCAAAAATTTTGAGAACAGAGAAGCAGACTATGGTTAACTCGGCATTGGCAACGGGAGATTTTTTTGATTTAAAACCAGGAGATAAAGCATTGTATTGCCTGCCTACACGATTCATATCTGGTAAAATGATGTTGGTTAGAAGTTTTATTTTAGGTCTTGATATTGATTTTGTTGTACCAAGCGCTACACCGTTAGTACGTAATGAAACGGTGTATGACTTTGCAGCGATGGTACCTTTGCAAGCAAAAAATTCATTATCAGAATTGAAAAACATCAAAAAGCTAATTGTAGGTGGAGCGAAAGTAGGAAAAGATTTAGAAGAAAGTTTACTGAAAACAAGTGCAAAAGTGTATGAGACCTATGGTATGACAGAGACCATGACACATATTGCTGCCAAAAGAATGGGAGAAAAAGCATTTAATATTTTACCTAAAATTAAGATCTCACAAAACGATAAAGGTTGTCTCGTGATCGATGCTCCGAGGGTTTCTAAAGAGACTATTGTAACAAATGATATTGTTGAAATTGTAAATGAAAAGCAATTTATTTTTTTGGGGCGAATTGATAACGTTGTGAACAGTGGAGGAATTAAGTTATTGCCAGAAGAAATTGAAAGCAAATTAGCCAATAGCATTAAAAATAAATTTTTTGTCGGAGGAATTCCTGATGCTGTTTTGGGAGAAAAACTAGTTCTTGTAATCGAAGGAGAAAAACAAGCATTTGACACTGCCATTTTTGACGTATTAGATAAATATGAAAAACCGAAAGAAATTTTTTATGTTTCAAAAATAGCAGAAACAGACAATGGAAAAATTAAGAGAAAAGAAGTACTTTCTCAATTATAATTGACTGAAATTAGAGTATAAAAAAAGCATTTTGATAAATCAAAATGCTTTTTTTATAGGATAGTATTTTTTATTCTAACTCCAACCTTTTGTCTCTTTTAGAGTAGTAATGTGAGCCAGGTGATGGTTACAATGCCAGGCGTAAATACCAATATTTTCATCTAGAAAAAAGGTTTGTCCATGTTCAGGGTGCACAAAAGATTTATTCAAGTCACTTTTAGAAAGTGCCATTAAGAGGGCAGTCCAACGGCTATGTATTCCTTTAAGCATTTGTAATGAACTTTCAATTGGAAACGTTTTACTATCTATTAATTCTGCCCATCGCTCTTCATGGTATGGTTTGATAAAAGGCTTGTCCTCAGTCAATGCAAGTTTAAATCGGGTGAAGCTATTCATATGACTGTCTGCACAGTGATGAATAACTTGTCTTATTGTCCAGCCATCAGGTCTGTAAGGTGTGTCAAGTTGAACATCTGTAAGATTTGCAACTTGACTAGTAAGCGCTTCGGGAAACGCGGCAATTACTTCAATCCAAATAGAAATGTTTTCATTTGTAATTTTATCTGGTTTTATGAAACACCCAATTGGATATTTTAATTTATCTAAATTCATATTTCCCTGTTTGTATATTAAACTTGGATTACACCCAAATTAAATTTCTTCTCAATAGGAGCGTGGTTAGCAGCTTCAATCCCCATAGAAATCCATGTTCTTGTGTCTAATGGATCAATGATTCCATCTGTCCATATTCTCGCTGCAGCATAATATGGAGAAGTTTGCTCATCATATCGCGCTTTAATTTTGGTAAACAATTCATTCTCCTTAGCTTCATTTATATTCTCTCCTTTTGCTTTCAATGAAGAAGCTTCAATTTGTGCTAGTACTTTAGCAGCTTGTGTTCCTCCCATAACTGCTAGTTCTGCACTTGGCCAAGCAAAAATCAATCGAGGATCAAAAGCTTTTCCGCACATCGCATAATTACCAGCACCATAAGAGTTACCTATAACTACTGTGAATTTTGGAACTACAGAATTACTTACTGCATTAACCATTTTGGCTCCATCTTTTATTATTCCGCCTTGTTCAGATTTAGATCCTACCATAAAGCCGGTAACATCTTGTAAGAACACTAGTGGTATTTTCTTTTGATTGCAATTAGCAATGAAGCGTGTCGCTTTATCTGCACTATCGGAGTATATTACTCCACCAAATTGCATTTCTCCTTTTTTATTTTTAACAACTTTCCTTTGATTGGCAACGATTCCTACAGCCCATCCATCAATACGTGCGTAACCTGTGATAATTGTTTGACCGTATCCATCTTTATAAGCTTCGAACTCAGAATTATCAACTAGTCGGTTTATGATTTCCATCATATCGTACTGTTCATTTCTAGCTTTTGGTAAGATGCCATAAATATCTTTCTCGTCCAGAGTAGGTTTACTTGCTTTGACACGATTAAAACCTGCAGGAGTATAATCTCCAATTTTATCAATTATATTTTTTATTTTATCTAATGCATCTTTGTCGTCAGTAGCTTTATAATCAGTTACACCAGAAATTTCACAATGTGTAGTAGCACCACCTAACGTTTCATTATCAATAGTTTCACCAATTGCAGCCTTTACCAAATAACTTCCTGCTAAAAATATACTAGCTGTTTTATCTACAATTATAGCTTCGTCGCTCATGATAGGCAGGTAGGCGCCACCCGCAACACAGCTTCCCATAATGGCAGATATTTGAGTAATTCCCATACTACTCATTATAGCGTTATTTCTAAATATTCGACCGAAATGTTCTTTGTCAGGAAAAATTTCATCTTGCATTGGTAAATAAACACCTGCACTATCTACAAGGTAAATAATTGGAATTTGATTTTCCATGGCAATTTCTTGAGCACGTAAATTTTTCTTTCCGGTAATTGGAAACCAAGCACCAGCTTTTACTGTGGCATCATTGGCAACTACTATGCATTGCTTTCCTTTAATATATCCTATCTTAACAACTACACCTCCAGAAGGACAACCACCATGTTCGGCGTACATTCCTTCACCAGTAAAGGCACCGATCTCAATTACTTTTGCATTTTGATCCAGTAAGTAGTTGATGCGCTCACGTGCAGTCATTTTTCCAGCTGCATGTAATTTGGCAATACGTTTTTCGCCTCCACCAAGTTTAACTTTTGCAAGTCTTTGCTTTAAATCTGATACTAATAATTTATTGTGGTCTTCGTTTTTATTGAAGTTTAAATCCATGTGGGGTGAGGGTTTTAAAATATAGGGCTAATTTACAAAAATGAATGAAAAATACGTCCAACATTATACAAAATGGTTCACATTCAATTCAAAGTTTGTACTTTAATTTTGTTGATATGTAAGGATAAAGGCTTCTCCTTATTAAAGTTTATAGATAATTTGCAACTATTTACAAGCAATTTCGCTCTTAGCTAGCTACAAAGGTAATTCTAGTTAATTGATTTAATGTTTATTAGTTCCAATAAAATAACTTTTAGAGTTAAAAAGTAGTTTTATAAATTCTTATTTTTATCACTATAAAAAATCTCACTATGTCTAAACTTGAACAAATATATGAGTTACCTATCTACAAAAAAGCAGAATTACTATTTCAGCTAGTAGAAAGTTTGGTAGCTACCTTACCTGAAGAAGATGATTTTATTGAAGCAACTAAAGATTTTATGCTTGCAGATGCTTTGATATTACCTGCAAAAATAGTTGGAGCAGAGTCGGGTGGCTTGTATAGTATAAAAATGCAAAATGCTGCAATCATTCGACAACATGGAATGTCTTTACATATACAAGTAGGAAGCTTGTGCTATCATGAAAATTACAAAGATTTAGAGTACGTAGCATTGATTCAAAAGGAGCTAGAAGAATTCCGCAAACTCTTTATTCCTTGGGTCAGTAATTTTGACACTGCAAATCATGTCTGGGATGAATGGGAATTGTTTAATCCAGAAGGAGCAAATCCGCTATCTCAAATCGAAGACTTCAAAGGAATTTTTGATGATTTTGATGATGATTTCGATGATGATTTTGAAGATGAAGATGAGTAGTTTTAAATAGAAAATTGCAAGGTAATAGCTATCTATTACTATAATACGTTTCTGCGTCGGGCGCAGATGGTTAACTGTTTTTATTATATTTTTGAATGGTAGACCAATAAATAACTGTACCTAAAATTATGATATCATCAGTGGAATTACACTTAGGCTAGTTCATCTGTAATAATGATTTGAGTACACCTTGTTTTATGAGCTATAATTAGATTTTAGAAGATATATTTAGTAATTTGAATAAAATTCTATAAGATATATAGAAAATTCTACAATAGATTTCTGCAGGATTCATTTAATTTTATAATCGTCAAAATGAATTATAAAAACAGTAGTACTTTACAGTTATATTTTGGCTTAAATGAAAAATGCGATACTAAAAAAATTAAGTTATGTTTAAACTAGGACAAAATGTACAGCAAGAATCTGGTGATCAAATCATGGAAGTTATTGATTTGGAACCAGGGGTAATTAAAAACGTAATCACGGAGTGGAAAGATGAGCTAGGCAATACTATGATAGGTAAATTTAGCGAATTGCAACTTACCGATGTGGATAGCGAAAAAATTACAATAGGAAGTTGATGTAATAATGATTCTTAAATTTAAATATAGTATTAATAATTATAAAGAAAGTGATGAATAAAACAGTAATTGTTTCAAATAGGTTACCAGTAGATTTAAAATATATAGAAAATACTTTGGTTGTTAAATCAAGTACAGGAGGACTAGCAACTGGAATGAAATCGGTGCACTCAGAAGGAAACGGAATCTGGGTGGGTTGGTCTGGCTTAGCAGAAGAAAATATGAACGATGCTCAAAAGGTAGAGGTCGATAATGCTTTGGCAGTAGAAAAATGTGTTCAAGTACCATTAACTAATAGTGACATCGACAATTATTACTATGGTTTTAGTAATACTGCACTATGGCCATTATTCCATTATTTTCAAGCGTATACAGAATTTGAATCAAGCCATTGGCAATCTTATGTTGAAGTGAATCAAAAATTTGCTGATGTAGTTTTACAGCAGGTAAACGATGGTGATACTGTTTGGGTTCATGATTACCAACTGTTGATGTTACCCGAGATGCTGAGAAAAAAGAATCCTACTCTAACAATTGGATTTTTTCTACATATACCATATCCTTCCTATGAATTATTTAGAACTTGCCCATGGAGAAATGAGTTGTTGCAAGGTATGCTAGGTGCCGATTTAATTGGGTTTCATACTTACGATTATGCTCGTCACTTTATAAGCAGTGTAAGTCGTATTAAAGGTATCGAAGTGAATTTTAATGAGATCTCTTATGAAAACAGAATTATAAAAGTAGATTCATTCCCAATGGGAATTGATTACGACCGCTATCATAATGCCGCCTTAGAACATGAGAAATATCCTGAAGATTCTAAGTCGGAATTAATGAAAAGTATTGATTTTCATAATAAGTCGAATGATGAGAGTAAATTAATCTTATCTATTGATAGAATGGATTACACTAAAGGGATACCGAATAGAGTCAAATCTTTCGAATATTTCTTAAATAAATATCCTGAATACAAAGGAAAGGTTCGATTGGTAATGTTAGCAGTACCATCAAGGGAAAACGTTGCGCAGTACCAATTATTGAAGAGAGAAACAGATGAATTGGTTGGAAGGATTAATGGTGATTTATCAACTATCAGCTGGACACCTATTTGGTATTTTTACCGCTCATTACCATTCGACGAATTAATAGACTTATATGTAGCATCAGACGTTGCCATGGTTACACCTGTAAGAGATGGTATGAACCTAGTTGCAAAAGAGTATATTGCTACCAGAACAAAAGATACTGGAGTACTTATTTTGAGCGAAATGGCAGGTGCCGCCAAAGAGATGCATGAAGCACTTATAGTTAATCCAAATAATTTTGACCAAATTGCCGATAGCCTTAAAGAAGCTTTAGAAATGCCTGCATTGGAGCAAAAGACAAGATTAGATGCTTTACAAAAAAGAATTTCGAGATATGATGTAGAACGCTGGGCAGGGGAGTTTTTAAAATCTTTAAAAGCGGCCAAAGATACTGTTCCAGTGCAGGTGGCACAAAAATTAACACCATCAAAAATTAAAGACATTGCTACTAATTATAAGCTAGCAAAAAGAAAATTATTCTTATTGGATTATGATGGAACCCTCGCTGGTTTTAAAAACAATCCAAGTGATGCTATACCAACTCAGGAACTTTATGATCTACTGGATAAAATCAATGAGGATGACAGTACCGAAATCGCAATTATAAGTGGTCGCGATCGCAAAACATTAGAAAGTTGGTTTGGTCATAAAAGCTATACATTAGTTACAGATCATGGTGCATGGCTACGTAAAGTTGGTGGTGAATGGGGTGTGCTAGATCAAATGAAATCGAATTGGAAAGAAAATATAAGACCAGTTCTAGAAGCGTTTACCGATAGTACTCCTGGAGCATTGATAGAAGAGAAAGAATATTCACTAGCTTGGCATTACAGAAAGTCAGATAATGATATGGCAGCTTTGAGAACTATGGAATTAAAACATGTCTTAAAAAGTTTACTAATCAACAATACCCTTTCTGTATTGGATGGTAACAAAGTGCTAGAAGTTAAAAATAGTAATATAAATAAAGGTCGCGCCGCTACACGCATCTTGGCAGATACAAATTACGATTTTATTTTTGCCATAGGCGATGACTGGACAGATGAATATATGTTTGAAGAAGTTCCAGATTCTGCCTATACGGTCAAAGTTGGAAACATTAAAACCGCTGCTCATTATTATATCAATTATAGTACAGAAGTACTTCCACTTTTGAGAGATGTAACTGGTTCTTAAGTAAGACCAATTTACTGTTAATACAAACACCTTTACTGCATAATTGTATTATGAAGTAGAGGTGTTTTTTTATTTAATCTTAACTGGAGTTATTAATTGGGAATGCCATATAATGAGGTACGACCTAATAAATCAATGTACGCTCATTTAATTTTAAAACAATTTAAGTTTAAGAAGTCTTCAAAAAACTAGACGTAGTAATTCGTATCTGAAATAGAATTACTAAAGAAAAATAAACTGTAGACTTAAATTTAAATCGTATAATTTCTAGCGTGAATTCTATAATTTTATCCACTGCAATTCTTTTATTTTTACTTCTATCTATTAACGCTACCCAACCATGAACAGACTAGAAAGTAAATTACTAAAAATAAATAATGATTCTCAGCAAACCGCAAAATTAGCGGGTCTACGCTATTTTACAAATTCGTCCAGAGGATTCTACCGTCATAGAAATGGAAAGAATTTTATTTATAAAGATGAAAATGATATCATAATTGCGGAAGAAGAAGTACTAGCCAGATTTAAAGCAATGGTACTACCTCCAGCATGGGAAAATGTTTGGATTTCACCATATGAGAATTCTCATTTACAAGCAACCGGAATTGACAGTAAAGGTAGAAAACAATACCGTTATCATGCCAATTGGAATAAACTACGAAATCAGTCTAAGTTTTACCGTTTGCGTGAATTTGCGAAAGCATTACCAAAAATTAGAAATAAAGTCGAAAAGGACTTGAATAGAAAAGGATTGCCTTATGAAAAAGTAATTGCGCTAGTGATCAAACTTATCGAGGTTACTAATATCCGAATTGGTAATGAAGCCTATAAAAAATTGTATGGTTCCTTTGGTTTAACTACTCTTATGGATAAACATGCAAAATTTAAAAATGGTCTAATAAGTTTTGAGTTTAAAGGCAAAAAAGGAGTAAAGCATCAAATAACACTTAAGGACAAACGACTAATGCGGTTGGTCAAAAGATGTCGAGATATCCCTGGTCAGGAACTTTTTCAGTATTATGATGATCAAGGCAATCACCGAAGTGTAGGATCTGGAGACATCAATAATTATTTAAAAGAATGTACCGCTATGGATTTTACAGCCAAAGATTTTAGATGTTGGTCTGGAAGTTTAAATGCATTGTGTAGCTTTTTGCAACAGGAAAAACCACTATCAGCAAATGATTGTAAGAAAAAAATAATTTCAGTTTTAGACTCCGTGTCGTCACAGTTAGGTAACACGAGAACAGTTTGTAAAAAATATTACGTACATCCTACGGTAATAGCGTCATTTGAAAGTGGTCGAATTTGGAAATACCAAGCTCGAAAAAGTACTTCGGTAGGGAAATTAAATGCCGAAGAAAAAATTCTAGTAAAACTTTTGTCAAACGAGAAAATCGCAGAAGTATTAGGTTAGATTTTAAGGTTAATCAAACATTGAGCAAATGTTAAATGTATTAAAATATAAAAGTCGCAATTTTTATAAATTGCGACTTTTGATTTTTTAAATACTTATTGCTTTTCTATTATTTGAAAACTAATTTAGAAGAACAGTGGCATTACTTATTTTTAATAGCTTCCAACACTTCTTCTTCGTCTGTAATTTTAGAGAGATTAATAGCGGTCTCAATAAGAGCTAAATGAGAATAAGCCTGCGGAAAGTTTCCTAATAGTCGCTTGGTTTCAAAATCTATATCTTCACTAAACAATCCTAAATGGTTGCTGTAAGACAGTAATTTTTTAAACATTTTTTCTGCTTTCTTTGTTTCTCCAATTTTAAATAGACTGTTGATGTACCAGAAAGTACAGATAGTAAATGAAGAGGAGGGAAGTCCAAAATCATCTTTGTTTTTATAACGGTATAATAGTCCATCATTGCTCAAATCTTGTCCGATGGCATTTACAGTAGAGACATATTTTGGATCTAAGGCATCAATAAATCCGTAATTTTCCATCAACAATACAGAAGCATCTAAGTCAACAGATCCATAAGATTGCGTGAATGATTGTACCGATTCATTCCAGGCATTATCGAGAATATCATTTTTGATTGCTTCAGCTATTGGTTCCCATTTTTTAATATTGGACTTTTTACCTAAAATTTTGGCAACTTTGATCGCTCTGTCTATAGCGGTCCAGCATAACACTTTCGAAAAAGTAAAATGTCTTTCCTCTGTTCTGAATTCCCAAATTCCTTTATCAGGTTCTTGCCAGTGTTTTTGTACCACCCAGACAATGCCTTTTGTTATATTCCAAAGTTCTTCTCCGTTCTCAGTGTCATTAGTAAATGTGCAAAGCTGTTGGTGAATAACATCCATCAAAATCCCGTAAATATCATTCTGACGTTGTGAGTAGGCGGCATTACCAATCCTAACGGGTTTGCTTCCCATATAACCGCTCAAGTGATCAAGAGTTTCTTCGGTTAATTTTTTCTCCTTGTTGATACCGTACATAATTTGTAATTTTTCATCCTTATCTGGAATCAAATCAACAATAAACTGCAGGTAATTTTTGGCCATTTTTTTATGTCCCAATTCCGAAACTACTTTTACCACCATGGAAGCATCTCGAATCCAGCAAAAGCGGTAATCCCAGTTTCTTACTTCTCCTATTGTTTCTGGTAGCGAAGTTGTTGCTGCTGCCAATACAGCACCTGTTTTTTCATAACTAAGCAATTTTAGTGTCATCGCACTACGTATGATTTGCTTGTTAAATTTCTTGTACTCTGTAGTTTTATCGGCCCAACCTAACCAATATGATTTTGTTCTTTCAAACTCGAGATTAATTTTGGTTAGTGTCGGTCTTAATATTTTTTCGTTGTATGCAAGTAGCACATAACCATCATCTTGCAGATCGATACTTGTTCCTTCTTTTATAGCATTTAGATCGAAATTGCTATAGAGAAATAGGGAATCAAATTTGGTCGATTCGCTCAAACTTAATACATGGTCTTCCTTGACATAATTGGTCGTCTTACCTAAGGCATATTCCAGTTTAGGATTATATCCTATTTTAAATTTAGGAGAGCCACTAATTTTTCTAAAATAACGAATGATTTCTGGAGGTATAACGTATCCAGATGATTCTTTTCTGTAACGAGGCATAAAATCATTAATTTCAAATGCATCGGTACCATTGTCAAATGTTGTCACTAGAATACAAGTATTCTCAAGATATTTTTGGGTAACAGTATAGTCTTCTGTACAGTTAATTTCAAAGCTTCCACCTATTTCAGTATCCAATATTTTTGCAAATACTGATGAGGAATCAAATTCGGGTAAGCAACACCATTCGATAGCACCCTTATCGGAGATTAAAGCAGCGCTTCGGCAGTTACCTATAATTCCATAATTCAAGTTTTTCATAAAGTAGTCCTTTTTTTGCTGATTTTTAATCAACTAAAATTAAGAAAAGTATAGCAAGAAAGCAAACTACATCAAGTTTAAAAAAAGAATTATTGATTGATTAAATAATTTATCTGCAAAATAAGTATATGGTACAAATAAGTAGATTTTGTTGCCATATTCATTCTAGTGGCCTAGCTCAAGGAGTTATATTGGTGCCTCAATTTAAGCAGGAATTCAAAAATCAATTTCGTTTGACAAATCTGTTAATGATACTTTTAAATATGTCGTTTAAAAAAAATGGTAGTGTAATAATGATCAAAAGGCGATTTATTAAATTGTGCTAATTTAATAGAAAGTAAATAGAAGTTTACTTGAAATTGTAGTCATTAATTATTTTTGAGCAATCATCAAAGAGGCGCTGATCACTCGATTTGGTATAAAAAATAAAAGTCCTTAGATTATCTAAGGACTTTTAAAGTAAATGGGAATTATTTTTTAGACTCTTCGATAGAAAGTTTTCTAAATTCTTTTAGCATTTTTTCCATTTCTAAAGTCGATTTACGTGCTCTTGCTCCAGCAGCTTTTACTCCTTTTTCAATTAATGATTCTGTTTCTGCAGTAAATGCTTCAAATTCAGCGTTAATTTTTGCTACTAATTCTTTCATGTTTTTTGTGTTATAATTAAAGTAACAAAAATAGAATTTTACAATAGATAGCCAAGTAATATTATGTTAAAATCATTCATAATTTAAAGGGAGTACCTGATTTAATGCTTAAAAAGATGCATTTTGGTAATTATAGCAGTTAATTTTTATCATAATTGTGTTAGTCATAAAATTTAAGCAGAGATTATAATCATCTTTATGGATTATTTGACAATCGTAAGCGGTATATATTATGTAATACAAGTTAATAGTGATTCAATATATACTACCTTACAAAGGTTGGTCGTCTTTGCGGTCAATTACACTCTAATGGAAAACAGCTTTGAAGCTTTGATTACCACTTATATTGATAGTAAAGTAGGTATGTCTAAAAATTTTTTAACTACAGATCTCTCTAATAATTTACGTCAAAACATTTTAAAACTACAGGAAAAAAGTATGCTTACAGCTGCGGGAGTAGGTAGTGCAAATATGATTTCATATGATAGTGAAATACGAAGTGACTCTATTTACTGGTTGGATAAAAAACACAATGATCCGTTTGAAAATGAATTCTTTAAACAGATTGAGGCATTTATACTTTATCTAAATGAAAGTTGTTATGCCGGAATCACAGATTATGAATTTCACTATGCTTTGTATGAAAAAGGAGATTTTTATCTGCAGCACTTGGATCAATTCAAAACTAATCCTAGCCGTAAATATTCTATCATAACTTATTTAAATCCAGATTGGAAGGAAAGTGATGGAGGAGAATTATTGATTCACCAAGAGGGCAAAAATCAAAAAATAAGTCCTACCGCTGGAAAGACCATTTTATTTAAAAGTGATGAATTAGTTCATGAAGTTTTGTTAACAAATACTTCAAGAATGAGCATAACAGGCTGGTTGAAAAGTGATACTATTTTTTAGGATTATAAAATTCACTGTTGTCTGCTTATCTAGCCCTAACTGAAACGGAATTCCTTTACTTTTTAAAATGTATTTTTTATAGAAGCAAAAGAGCGACCAACGGAAGCTCCTTTTGAGCCATATAAAAAACCATTTTAAAAGGAAAGAATGCAGTGGAAGCTAGGAAATAGCTATTAACAATTGTTATAAAAAGAAGAGACTATCCATGATGTTGGATAGTCTCTTCTTGTTTGATTACTGTTGTAAAAATAAGTAGCCTGCTTTTTGTTTTAAATTGCTACCCGATTTGTATTTGATTACATAAAAATAGGTTCCTCCAGGGAGTTTCTCTTTTTGAGAAATTGTTACCCTACCTTCAGAATATCCTCTGAAATAGTTGTCTCTAGTTCCATATCCGCTAGTTTCATATACGAGTACACCCCATCTGTTGTAAATTTCTACGGTGTTTTCAGGAAATTCAAATATTCTACCCAACACAAGTACATCGTTCTCACCGTCACCGTTTGGAGTGATACCGTTATACACTTCGATTTCGTCATCAGGAATATTTAAATTATGATTTCCAACTTCTAGGTAATCTGGAATACCATTTGCATTTGCGTCAATAGCATCACTTGGATTACCATCACCATTAGGGTCTGCACCTTCTTTTCTTGTCGAAAGTCCGTCACCATCATCATCAATATCGAGATAATCAGGAATTCCATCTCTGTCCGTATCATCTGGTCCACTACCATCTTTATTAGAATCAATTTCAAAAATGGTAAACACACCATCATTATCATCATCGGTATCACGATAGTCAGGTTGATCTGTTTGATCTGTGTTATTAGTGTCTTTACTACCGTTTTTAAGTTCGTTATTAACTACAAAACCATCTGTCTTATTTGAGCCTTCAAAGCTGTCATCAAGTCCATCATGATCTGCATCATTACCTGATGCGAATAAGTCAGGTATACCATCATGATTTTTATCGAATGCTTCAATAGTGTCTGTAATTCCGTCATTATCAGAATCGTCGTCTAAATAATCTGGATTGTCAGTACCATCTGTGTTTTCTGGAATAATACCAGTTGACGTCGCTGTTTCATAAATATCATCTAGACCATTTCTATTTACGTCAATTCCGGTAGGAGCCTTATAATTATTAGTAGATTGGCCTTCTACATTATCAGGAATACCATCGTTATCAGCATCAATATCAAGACTATTTGGTATTCCGTCACCATCGCTATCGTTATTAGTTTCAACAGTATCAATAATACCATCATTGTCATCATCAATGTCTACAATGTCTGCAATGCCATCGCTATCAGTATCTAGGTAACTAGTAGTTGGATCTTCGAAGTCACCATCATTGTCTTTATCTACATTGAAATTATTATTAGGATCATCAGAGTCTTCGCTAACAACCACATTAGAGAACGGAATAAGAGCAGTGGCAATTGCTGAATTATCAACAAACCCAAATAGAACATCATCTGCCGTAATTAAATGCTGCGCCGTAATTGTAAATGATTGACCAGGATTTAATGACCCTTTTGTCGCTGGACTTGTAAAAGTGGCGTTCGCATCCTTAATGATAATATTTAATAAAGTCACTGTTCCAGTATTTGTAACCTTAATAGTGTACTTCATTATATCACCAGGGTTTGTAAATGTTGGAGTAGTGGTAACCTTTGCAACATCCATAGTTGCCGTTTGCGGAATTTTAGTGATAGTAACATCATCTGGATTTCCGTTCCCGTTTGTATCTACGTTAGCTAGGTTATTTGGATCATCAGATAAATCACTAACAGCATTTCCCTTTGGATCAATTGCGCTAGCCGTTGCAGAATTTGATACTGCACCACTGTCTAAGTCATTTTGTGTAATTGTATGCTGGGCTTTTATAGTTGCTTTTTGTCCTGGCTCTAGTTTCAAAATTGTAGCTGGTGTAATGCTAGCGGCATCTGCATTGGCATCTGAAATTACCACATTGGTTAATGTCACATTTCCTGTATTTGTGAGCACTAAGTTGTAAAGAATAACTTCACCTACTTCATCCCATAAACCATCAGGTGCTAAACTTGCTGTTTTTGTAAGTGCCATTTTAGGCTTTTGAATCATTGATGTAACCGTAGTGTCATCTGGATCACCATCAGCATTTGCATCGATATTTGCTGGGTTATTTGGATCATCAGATAAGTCAAATACCGTATTTCCCAATTTGTCCTTACTAGAAACCGAAGCTGAATTACTCACAGTTCCTATGTTTAAATCTACTTGTGTAATTGTATGCGTTGCAGATACATTTACAGATTGTCCAGGTGCGAGTAGGGTAACCGTTTTGGGCATGATACTACCCACGTCAGCATTTGTATCTGTAATACTCACCGTTGATAATGTTGTGCTACCAGTATTAGTTACTACAATGTTATAATTAATTTTTTCGCCAATAGTGTCATAAGCACCATCTGCAGCAGCCCTAGCTGATTTAATAATACTAATTCTTCCTTGTACGGGGAACGTAGTTACAGTTACATCATCAGGATTACCGTCATTATTACTGTCCACGTTTGTAGCGTTTATAGGATCATCAGATACATCTTTTACAGTATTACCTGTCGGATCTTGACCAGACACTGTAGCTGAATTGCTTATTTTTCCGGCATCTAAATCTGCTTGTGTAATTTTATAAATTGCAGTAAAAGTAGTACTGTCTTTTTGATTTGGAACCAAATCAATTGCAGTTCCAGTCACAGTTACCAAAGGATCTAAAATAGTTATATTTTTTATCGAAAGGTTACCAGTGTTGCTTACTTCAAATGCATAAGTTATAGTTTCGTCGATATCAGCAAAACCATTAGCATTAAGATCATTAAAAGTTCCTTTTTTGGTCAGATCTAACGAAGCTTTACCCGTTAGTGAACTTACAGTAGGGTCATCAGGATCTCCATCACCATTCAAATCAATATCATCAGGATTATCAGGGTCGTCGGAATAATCACTTACATCAGTAACTATTGTACCATCGCGATCCTGACCAATTGCCAGTGCTGAATTTGTTATTGCACCCGAATCGATATCGGATTGTTTGATGGTGTAAACAGCAGAGAAATTTGTATTGTCAATTTGTGCAGGAGCCAAATCAATTGGTGCACCATTCACGGAAACAAGAGGATCTGTTATAACTATGTTGAATATAGTTACATTTCCATCATTTCGAATATCAAAAATATAACTAATTGTTTCATTCGCTTGAGGTATTCCGTCACCATTTTCATCATTAAATGTTGCTATTTTAAATAATGATAATTGTGATTCTCTAGCTAGGCTGGTATTCGTGTCATCATTATGAGCAGTGGTTGTTGGATCATCTGATTTATCAGTAATGGTATTCCCAAACGGATCTTGACCAATAGCCGTAGCTGAATTTATCACAAAACCTGTGTTCACATCATCCTGAGTTAAAACATAGATAGCTTGAAAAGTAGTAGTGTTTTTAGATTTCGGTGCTAAGGTTATAGGACCTCCAGTAACGGGCACTAATGCGTCATCAACAGCTATATCGCTGATAGTAACATTACCACTATTAGTTACATCAAAATGGTATTTGATAGTCTCGCCAGCTTGTGCTAAGCCATCACCGTTAGCATCTATAAATGTCCCTTTTTTAGTAATTGTTAATTGCGGGTTACTAATCAAAGTCGTCACGGTTGCATCATCTGGTTCACCATCTCCGTTGACATCGCTGTTCGTCGAGTTGTTGGGGTCATCTGATGTATCCGTTACATTTCCGCCATTAGGATCTTTTGCATTTACTGTTGCCGAGTTTACAATAGAACCAGCATCAATATTCGCTTGAGTAATTTTATAAGTCGCATAAAAGGTATTAGTGTTTATTTGCTTCGGAGCAAGTGCAATAGGACCACCTAGGACAGGAGTTAAAGCATCCGTTACTGTAATGTTAGAAAGGTTAACATTTCCTGTATTGGTCACTTTAAAATTATAGGTAATTGTCTCATTCAATTGTGGGAAACCATCTTTGTTTTCGTCATTGAAACTGAATGTTTTTTCTATCGAAATAGAAGGTTTTTGCGAAATAAGCGTAATGGTTGCATCGTCAGGATCACCGTCTCCATTTGAATCGCTATTTGTCCCATTATTTGGATCATCAGAAATATCAGTGATGGTATTACCAAAAGGATCCTTCGCATTCACAGAAGCACTATTGGTCACCGAACCAGAGTTGATTTCGGTTAATGTTAATGTATGTTGCGCAGTTACGGTAGCGGTAGCACCAGGAGTAATTGAAGTAATTACTGCAGGAAGTACACTACCATTGTCAGCATTAACATCAGTAACAATTACATTTGTAAGCGTTAGGTTTCCAGTGTTTGTAATTGTTAATTGGTAATTAATTTTTTCTCCTACCGTATCATAAGCGCCATCTGCTGGAGCCAATGTTACTTTGTCTAAACTAATTTTTCCTTTTCCAGGAATAACTGTTACCGTTGCATCATCAGGTTCTCCATTACCATTAGTGTCTAGGTTGGTACCATTATTTGGATCATCTGATGTATCAGTAACCACAATTCCTTTTGGACTTAATCCAGAAGCGATGGCGGTATTTGTAACTTTTCCAGCGTCAATATCATTTTGCTTGATAATGTATAGTGCAGTAAAGGTTGCGCTATCATTTTGATTCGGATTTAAAGTAATTGGTCCGCCATTGACAGCAACCAGAGCATCAGTTATATTTATATCACTAACGGTTACATTCCCAATATTTTTCAGTTCGAATGTATAAAGGATGGTTTCGCCCACCTGTGTAAGACCATCATTATTCGAATCATTGAAAACACCTGTCTTACTAACCGATAACTTTGGATTTGCAACTAGTTTAGTTACTGTTTTATCATCAGGGTGTCCATCGTTATTAGCATCAACATTGGTTGGATTATTTGGGTCATCTGATAAAGCTGAAACAGTAGCACCTTTGGGATCTTTCCCTTCTGCTGTTGCACTATTTGTAACACTTCCTGAATTGATATCATTCAAAGTTAATGTATAGGAACCTTTTAATGTTGTAGCATCAAATTGTTTTGGGGTTAGTGATATTGGTCCACCGGTCACGTTAAGTAATGGATCGGTAATTTTCACACCAGTTACAGTTACATTACCAACATTTTTCACGTTAAAAATGTATTCTATTGTTTCTCCTACTTCAGGGAAACCATTACCGTTTTGGTCTTTGAATACCGCTGTTTTTAATAGCGTAATTTGAGCATCTTGAGTCAGTTTTGTTACCGTAGCGTCATTGTCTGCGACTGTAAACGGATCATCAGAAGCATCAGTTATAGTACTACCATTAGGAGATTTTCCAGAAGCAGTAGCTGTATTTACAACTGTACCATTATTAACATCTGCTTGTGATAGAGTATAGATAGCGGTAAAAGTACTACTGTTGGTTTGACCTGGGATTAAAACAATTGGTCCTCCAATAACAGCTGTTAATGGATCGCTAACTGTAATTCCAGTCATTGTTACATTTCCGGTATTACTAATATCAAAAGTATATTCAATTTTTTCACCAGCTTGTGCAAGTCCATCTCCATTGGCATCAATAAACACGCCTGATTTTTTTAATGTTAATTCGGGATTTGAAACTATTGAAAAAACGGTGCTGTCATCTGGATTTCCGTCACCGTTGCTATCTGTATTAGCAGCATCATTTGGATCATCAGAAATATCTGAAACTATATTTCCTTGTGGATCTACTCCTTCAACAGTAGCGGAATTCGTCAAACTCTCCGAATCAATTACACTTTGGTTCAAAGTATATGTTCCGAAAAAAGTAGTTGCATCAGTAGCTGTTGGTCCTAAATTAATAGGACCTCCGTTTACTGTAATTAATGGGTCTGTAATTTGAATAGCTGTTAAATTGACATTTCCAGTATTAATTACTTTAAATCTGTAGGTTACTGTTTCGTTATTTTGAACAATTCCATCACCATTTTCGTCATTAAATTGGAATGTTTTTTCTAATGCAATTGAAGGTTTTTGTATTAAAACGGTTCGCGTCACATCATTTTCAGCAGCAGTGTTGGGATCATCTGAATCATCAGTAACTGCAGTTCCGCAAGGATCAAAAGCATTTACTGTTGCACTGTTATCTACAAAACCAGCATCTAAGTCGGTTTGGGTAATTGTATGTGAAGCTGTAAAAGTTACTTTTGCAAATGCCGCAACAGTAGGCACAGTCAACGGATTAATACTATTGGCATCAGCGTTAGCATCGGTCAATGTTAAGCTTGTAAGTACTAATTCGTGTGGGTTTTCAACCGTAATTTCATATTTTATAACCTCTCCTAGACTGTCATATGCACCATCTGTAGCAGCAGTAGTACTTTTGGTCACTATCAAATTGGCTTCAGGACGCACTGTTACCGTATAATTGTATACAGTACCCACACAACCTTTTATGGACTCAGGAGTAATTTTATAAACAATAGTTTGAACAATTCCAGATGTGTTAATCAAATTATCAGTGATTGTTTCTGAGGTACTTACTGTAGTGGTAGCTCCACTCACATTGGGATTGCTAATGGCTACCCATTTGAATGTAGCTCCAGTAACATTTACATCTGCATTTAAATCATGATTTAACGGAATGTTACTGCAGCTTACAGCTGTAGGAGCGATGGCTACATAAGGTTCTGGATTTACGGTAACTAAAATTTCAAAACTAGGTCCTTGACAACCTTTGTTGTTGAAAGGGATGACAGTGTACCTAACATTCTGAGGGATTCCTGTTTTATTTACTAATATATCATTGAGTAAAGTTCCAGTATTATTATTCTCACCACTAACATTAGGATTATCAACAGTCGTCCACTGGAATGTTGGGTTTACCAATGTTGTTACAGTTCTTAAATCATAATTTAATCCAATACTGCTACAAGATGTTCTTACTTTATTTGAAATTGCTAATGTCGAAGTTACATCAATTATATATGTGTAATTGTAAGCAGTACTATTTCCAGCACAATCTGTATAAGTAAAGGTATAAATTTTGCTACCATCACAAATAGGACTAACATTTTGAGTAATAACAGGTACAATATTATTTCCGCATTTATCCGTGACAACTGGAGCAGTTGGTTGAACAGCTTCCGAAATATCATGCACAGTAGAACCAGCATCTGCAGGCACCACCGGGACAGTTGTTTTGTCGATCGTGTAGATATATTTCCAATTCGAAACCAAACCAGAACAATCTGTAAAAGTATAGTTGTAAGTTCTTGTTCCTTCGCATGTCAATGTGCTTGGCGAATCGATGGTAGATATTAAAACAGCAGTAATCGCAGTTCCACAAACATCAGTTACAGTCGCTGGTGGAGTAGGCGTCGTAGCATTGGCTAAACATTCAACAGTTGAACCAGCATCAGCAGGCACCACCGGGACAGTTGTTTTGTCGATCGTGTAGATATATTTCCAATTCGAAACCAAACCAGAACAATCTGTAAAAGTGTAGTTGTATGTTCTCGTTCCTTCGCATGACAATGTGCTTGGCGAATCGATGGTCGATACTAAAACCGCAGTTATCGCAGTTCCACAAACATCGGTTACCGTTGCTGGCGGTGTAGGCCTTGTTGCATCGGCTAAACATTCAACAGTAGAACCAGCATCAGCAGGCACCAACGGGACAGTTGTTTTATCGATTGTGTAGGTATACTTCCAGTTCGATACCAAACCAGAACAATCTGTAAATGTGTAGTTGTACGTTCTTGTTCCTTCACAAGTTAATGAAGAAGGACTATCTACTGTCGAAACTAAGACAGCAGTAATCGCAGTTCCACAGACATCGGTTACAGTCGCTGGTGGAGTAGGCGTTGTTGCATCAGCTAAACATTCAACAGTTGAAATAGCATCAGCAGGCACCACCGGAACAGTTGTTTTGTCTATTGTGTAGATATATTTCCAGCTCGAAATTAAAACAGAACAATCTGTAAAAGTGTAATTATACGTTTTTGTTCCTTCGCAAGTTAATGTGCTTGGTGAATCAATAGTCGATGCTAAAACAGCGGTAATCGCAGTCCCGCAAACATCGGTTACAGTCGTTGGTGGAATAGGCATTGTTGCGTCGGCTAAACATTCAACAGTTGAACCAGCATCAGCAGGCACCACCGGAACAGTTGTTTTGTCTATTGTGTAAATATATTTCCAATTCGATACCAAACCAGAACAATCTGTAAAAGTGTAATTGTACGTTCTCGTTCCTTCACAAGTTAAGGTGCTTGGTGAATCAACAGTCGATACTAAAACAGCAGTTATCGCATTTCCGCAAACATCGGTTACAGTCGCTGGTGGAGTAGGCGTTGTTGCATCTGTTAAACATTCAACAGTAGAACCAGCATCTGCAGGCACCAACGGGACAGTTGTTTTGTCGATTGTGTAGATATATTTCCAGTTCGAAACCAAACCAGAACAATCTGTAAAAGTGTAGTTGTATGTTCTCGTTCCTTCACAAGTTAAGGTGCTTGGTGAATCAATAGTCGAAACTAAAACAGCAGTTATCGCAGTTCCACAAACATCGGTTACAGTCGCTGGTGGTGTTGGTGTAGTTGCGTCGGCTAAACATTCAACAGTAGAACCAGCATCTGCAGGTACCACCGGGACAGTTGTTTTGTCGATCGTGTAGATATATTTCCAATTCGAAACCAAACCAGAACAATCTGTAAAAGTGTAGTTGTATGTTCTCGTTCCTTCACAAGTTAAGATGCTTGGTGAATCAATAGTCGAAACTAAGACAGCAGTAATCGCAGTTCCACAAACATCTTTTACAGTCGCTGGCGGTGTAGGCGTTGTTGCATCGGCTAAACATTCAACAGTTGAACCAGCATCTGCAGGTACCACCGGGACAGTTGTTTTGTCGATTGTGTAGGTATACTTCCAATTAGAAACCAAACCAGAACAATCTGTAAATGTATAGTTGTATGTTCTTGTTCCTTCGCAAGTTAATGTGCTTGGTGAATCAATAGTCGAAATTAAAACAGCAGTAATCGCAGTTCCGCAAACATCGGTTACAGTCGCTGGTGGAGTAGGCGTTGTTGCATCAGCTAAACATTCAACCGTTGAAATAGCATCAGCAGGCACCAATGGGACAGTTGTTTTGTCGATTGTGTAGGTATACTTCCAGTTCGATACCAAACCAGAACAATCTGTAAATGTGTAGTTGTACGTTCTTGTTCCTTCACAAGTTAACGTGCTTGGTGAATCAACAGTCGAAACTAAAACAGCAGTTATCGCAGTTCCACAAATATCTGTTACAGTCGCTGGAGGAGTAGGCGTTGTTGCATCAGCTAAACATTCAACAATTGAACCAGCATCTGCAGGCACCACAGGAACAGTTGTTTTGTCGATCGTGTAGGTATACTTCCAATTAGAAACCAAACCAGAACAATCTGTAAAAGTGTAATTGTATGTTCTTGTTCCTTCGCAAATTAATGTGCTTGGTGAATCGATGGTCGATACTAAAACGGCCGTAATCGTAGTTCCACAAACATCGGTTACAGTCGCTGGAGGTGTTGGTGTAGTTGCATTGGCTAAACATTCAACCGTTGAAATAGCATCAGCAGGAACCACCGGAACAGTTGTTTTGTCGATTGTGTAGGTATATTTCCAATTCGAAACCAAACCAGAACAATCTGTAAAAGTGTAATTGTACGTTCTTGTTCCTTCACAAGTTAAGGTGCTTGGTGAATCAACAGTCGATACTAATACAGCAGTAATGGCATTTCCACAAACATCGGTTACAGTCGCTGGTGGAGTAGGCGTTGTTGCATCGGCTAAACATTCAACAGTTGAACCAGCATCAGCAGGCACCACCGGAACAGTTGTTTTGTCGATTGTGTAGATATATTTCCAATTCGAAACCAAACCAGAACAATCTGTAAATGTGTAGTTGTACGTTCTTGTTCCTTCACAAGTTAAGGTGCTTGGTGAATCAACAGTCGAAACTAAGACAGCCATAATAGCATTTCCACAAACATCGGTTACAGTCGCGGGTGGAGTAGGCGTTGTTGCATCAGCTAAACATTCAACAGTTGAAATAGCATCTGCAGGCACCATAGGAACAGTTGTTTTGTCGATTGTGTAGGTATATTTCCAGCTCGAAACCAAACCAGAACAATCTGTAAAAGTATAATTGTAAGTTCTCGTTCCTTCGCAAGTTAAGGTGCTTGGTGAATCAATAGTCGAAATTAAAACAGCGGTAATCGCAGTTCCACAAACATCGGTTACAGTCGTTGGGGGAGTAGGCGTTGTTGCATCGGCTAAACATTCAACAGTTGAAACAGTATCTGCAGGCACCACAGGAACAGTTGTTTTGTCGATTGTATAGGTATATTTCCAGCTCGAAACCAAACCAGAACAATCTGTAAAAGTATAATTGTAAGTTCTCGTTCCTTCGCAAGTTAAGGTGCTTGGTGAATCAATAGTGGATACTAAGACAGCAGTTATCGCAGTTCCACAAACATCGGTAATTCCAGTAGGAGGGGTTGGTGTAGTTGCATCTTCAATACATTCCACACTACTCGCTTCGTTTGCAGGTACCGCTGCAGGTATAGTTGTGCGGTCAATAGTGTAGGTGAAATTCCAATTCGATACTAAACCAGAACAATCGGTGTAAGTATAATTGTATGTTCTTGTTCCTTCACAGGTCAAGGAAGTTGGAGAATCAACAATAGAAACCAGAGCAGCTGTAATCGCATTTCCACAAACATCTGTAATTCCAGATGGTGGAGTAGGAGTTGTCGTATTGGCAATACATTCCACCGTAGCTGCTTCATTTACAGGGATAACCGGTTTAGAAGTTACGTCAATGATATAGGTATATGTGTATGTATATTTATTTCCTACGCAATCTGTGTACTCAAAACTATAAATTTTATCTCCTTCACAAATAGGGCTTGTATTCTCGGTAACAACAGGAGTAATTGTAGTGCCTAAATAATCAGTAACAATGGGAGTTGCAGGTATAGTAGCCTGAGCAATACATTGAACTTTAGACAAATCATCATCGGGTAGTATCAAACGAGGATGAACGGTAACAAAATATTTGTAAGTGTCTATAATGACATTACTTGAGTTTCTAACCGTTATATTATATTGTATATCATGATCGGTACCAGAATCATTGACAAGTATATCATCAATTGTACTAGTTGTTTTTGGGCTAGTACTTGTTCCTGTTATATCTCCATTAGCTATAGCCACCCAGCTAAAAGTGGCATCTGTATATGCTCCGTCTAAAGTTAAGTCGTGTGCTAAGACAGCATCACTACAAATAGTTTCTATCGGATTTACAGTTACGTTTTTTGTAGCATTTGCAGTACTACTAGTAAGTGGGTCTGTTCTAGGTTTTCCAGTTGCTGTTACTGTATTAGTAATGTCAATTTGATTTGTGATGTCGGAACTAGTAACAGTGTAGGTAGCGGTCCAAACTCCTGTTTGTCCCGGTGCTAATGTTTCAATTTCATTATCAGTGATGTCATCATCTGTACCAGTCGTGCTTTGAAGTGCAGGAATAGATAATGTACCATCACCATTATGTAGGTCATTTATAGTTAAAGCATCAATAGTTACATTCCCATTATTAGTTACAGTATAGGTGTACGTTAAAATTTGACCTACAGCTACATTTGAATCATCGTTTACTGTTTTAACAATAGACAAAGATGGTGTTGACGCTAGAAGAGTTACTGTTGGGTCATCAATCGCATTATTTGGGTTATTTGGGTCATCAGTAATATCTGTAACACTAGCTGGAGTAGTATCCAAAGCCGAAGCCGTGGCTCTATTTGTTACTTTACCGCTATTCAAGTCTGATTGTGTTATAATATGAGTGGCAATAAAAGTAGCGGTTTGCAGAGGGTCAATGCTGTCCACACGATTATCAGTTGTATTAGTATCTGTTCCAGTAGTTGATTGTAATGTAATTGTATTAGCTTTAGGATCAACGATATTAAGATCTGTTAATGTGATTGTTCCAGTATTTTGTACAATAATTTCGTAACTAATAACTTGACCAACTGCATTTAAAATTGTACCCGATGGAGTAACATCTTCTTTAGTTGCAGTCAGTCTCCCTACTTCAGGTACAGATACTACAGTTGCATCATTTGGAGCTAGTGTGGTAGGATCATCAGACTGATCTGAAATTATTGTTCCAGTAACAGGAATTGCACCAGAAACTGTTGCTATGTTACTCACTCTTCCAGCGTTAAAATCTGCTTGTACAATAGTGTGTTTAGCGGTAAATGTATAAGAATCTCCAGATGCTAAACTCGTAAGTGTTGCAGGAGTAATACTTCCCGAGTTAGCGTTTGCATCTACTATTGTTACATTATTAAGAGTAACATTTCCAGTGTTTTTGACAACTAATTCATAATTTATAATTTCACCTAAACTATCATATAGTCCGTCATCAGCTGGATCTGCTATTTTTTCTAACAGTAATTGTCCAGTTTGAATGATTGGAGTAATTGTAGGGTCAATATTGCTATCTGAATTATCAGGATCATCAGAGATAGCAGTTATCTCATACCCATTAGACAATATAGCCTTTGCAGTAGCTTGATTTGTAACTTTTCCAGCGTCAATATTTGCTTGCGTTATTTTATGAGTTGCTGTAAATGTTGTAGACGCTCCTATCGCCAATGTCGCTACAGAAGTTGGACTGATACTACCTGCATCAGCTTTTGGATCTGTAATAGTTATGTTATTTAGTACTGTGTCGCCAGTATTTGTTACAACAATTTTGTATATAATGAGTTCGTCTACAGTGTCATAATCTCCAACATCAGCGGGCAAATCTTCTTTGGTAACACTTAAGCCGCTGTTTGTAATGGTAACATCTTCAGTTTCATCATCTGTAATAGCATCAGCTTCTATTTCCGTTTGTGAATTCGAAACAGTATTAGTAACAGTAGTAGTAGCGCTTACTTCATTTACTACTGCTTTAATAGTAATACTAAAGACTTCGCCACTCGTCATTTGTCCAATTGTCCAGTTAGGTGCTGTCCATGTGCCTCGAATAGGGGTAGCGCTTACAAATGAAAGTTCTGCTGGTAGTAAATCAGTAATTACCAAATTATTCACCGGATTAACTCCCAAACTTTTTACTGTTACTTTAAAATCAACAGTATCACCTTCGATAACATTGCTTTTATCAACAGTTTTGGTTAATACAATTTCAGGATCACAGTTATAAGCAGATAATATTGCAGAGTCATACGTACAGCCTCCCTTGGTTACCTTTACAAAAAAATCTCCAGGAGAAGAGGGGGTATAATTTTGATTAGTAGCGCCATCTATTATCTTATTGTCCTTGTACCATTGATAAGCATCAAAAGTTCCTGAGGTTTCATTCAAGTCAGAACCAGGTAGACATCCACCACCAGTAATTTCTAAGTCAACCACAGGCACGGTGTCAAAGCCTGAAAAATAACCTGCTATACCAGCATTATTATTAACACCAATAAAACCAATTGCTATAGGTCCAGTTGATGAAACCGAAACATTTCCAGTTAAATTAGGTACAAAGAAAGACTTCCAAGGAAGTCCTGAAGAAGGAATTGAAGCTGGGAGGCTTACAGTTCCTCCACCATCGGTAACTGTAATGTTGGCATCAGGAGTCGAAATTGATGCTAAGATTGTGATTCCACCCGTAAAGTTTAAACCAGCAACATCTCTTATATCAGGTATATTACTTAAGTTGTCAGGTAGTAAACAATTAACCGGTGCTACAAAATTTAATCCAATTGTTTGAATTCCGCTAGAACCTGCTAGGCATTGATAAGCGTAGGCTTCTTTGGAAGTTACAACAGTCATATTAGCTCCAATGTTACCCGAAGAATAATTACTTCCAGGAATTTCGAAATACTCACCATTGTTTATGGTGGCGATAGGCGTGCTCGATCCATTTACGAAAATATCTGTTCCGTTCTGTGTTCCAATAATAATTGGAAATTCAGTTTCATCTGTACCATTACCTCTTACAAAAACATAGTCTTTACCAATAATATTTTGTGGTACGGGTTGATCGATTGCCGCGTCACGGGATTGAGCACCTGATCTAACACCTACATTTAATCCACCGTTACTAATAGCTATTTTTTTGTTTGATGTTATTGTCGCACCTAACCATCCATCTATATTCGCCGAAGTTTGGTTTTTTAGAGCTTCTACAACATAAGATTGTCCAGCATTCAAAGTAATATTTAGAGTATTAGCGGTAATTCCACCAGCATCATTTCCGAGTCTAAATTCGCAATCTGTGTTATAACCACTTATGGCAACAGTAGTATTATCTTCTGTTGCCATTATTCCTAAAGTTGTTGTTAAATTATTATTCGTTGCCCTGTTGGGAATACCTCCCCATTTAAAATCCGTGCCTAAAGCTTGACGTCCTTTTGATGTTAGTGACGTTCCTTGTGCTCCTGATCGACCTCTGTAATTAACGTAGAATTTCTGACCACCGGTAGCTTGAAAACGTAATCCGCTATTACTTAAAACTATTCCAGTATTTGCGTTTGTTACCAAACTTATATTGTTATCTCCATCAGCTAAATCGTATTTAATAGGAGTAGCATTTGATACAACTAGCGCAGCCACAGGTGTTGTGTTTGCTCCTTCAAAAACTTGAACGGTAAACGGAACAGTTTCTGGAGTCGAAAGGTAATACGCTTGATTTCTTACCGCCTGATTATTAGTCACCTGCTTTAATGGTGGTAAATAATGTAGATCACTTAATTGTGAATAAGCGTGTTGGTAAGAAGCTAATAAAATACAAAATAGTAGTAAGTATTTTTTTTTCATAATAATTTTTTAAAATATTTTAGGTCAAGCAAATTTTCTGATTTTCTTAACTTTTTAGGTAGAGAAGTATATAAAAATTATTCAATCATTTTATCGACTAAAAGCTTAAAAATAAGCTAAAGCACTCAAAAAATAAAATACCAATATATACGAGTTAGTTTAAGAAATAAAATACATGTTATTTTTTTCTTAAATTTCTAAACAAAATTAACGAATAAATCTCGAACTATTATTGTTTTTTAAGTTTAATCACTAGTTGAATGAGCAAATTGGGGGCGGAATATTTTTTATATATCAATTTGTCTTAGGAGAAGAGAGAAGTACGTAACTTGATTTTCTTTACGCCATTATAGGGATTTTTGTTGCAGTCTAGTATGAGATAACAATTTATACGATTCTTCAAATCTAAAAAATGAAAGACTGGCGAAAAACAGTGGATAACTAGCATTCATAAATTGTATAATTCAATTAATTGTTTAATTATGAATTTCTTCAGTAAGAAATCTTAATGTGGTACTGAAATTAAGATGAGTATAATATTCTGATTTTCACAGTCAAAAATAAGCTTAATAATATTACAAAAATATTGTAAAAAAAAATTTGAAATTATATAATATTTTATAAATTTGCAGTTTATTTTAATTTAGTCTAAATTAGTATGTTTGTAAAATTAACATTTATAAGTAGTGTTTTACTGTTATTATCTATGTCGTCTAGTTCAAAATGCATAGCACAACAGTCGAATACTATTATAAAAGGGATAGTGATGAATAATTTTGGGGAACCAATATCAAATGTAAAAGTTGGATCAACCAATTCAGTTGAATTTAGTTATACTGATGCTTCTGGAAATTTTATTTTCGAAACTAATTCTCTGAAAAATCAACAGCTCTCTTTTTCGCTGATTGGATACAGAAATAAGCTAGTAGATACAAAAATCACCAATTCTAATAAAATCAGTTTGAAAATTATCCTTGAACGTGATATTGTCGAAATTGATGAAGTGATTGTAAAAAATAAATCCAGATCAACTAAAGTAAAAGAGACGAGCTTTGCAGTAAATGCAATCGAAACCAAATCGTTTAAAAATTCCACTTTGGATGTTAATCAGTTATTAAATCAATCTTCTGGTGTGCGCATAAAAGAATCGGGAGGAATGGGGTCTCGCTATAATTTTTCTCTTAACGGACTATCAGGAAAACAAGTTCGCTTTTTTGTCGATGGAATTCCGGTAGACCAACTAGGAAGTTCGTTTAATTTTAATAATCTAGCCGTCAATCTTGTCGAAAGAGTTGATGTTTACAAAGGGGTCGTTCCTATTGATTTAGGTGCAGATGCATTGGGTGGAGCAATAAATATTGTTACCGATAAAGCTGCAAAATCGTATCTCGACGCCTCCTATTCTATAGGTTCATTCAACACGCATCGAGCCGCTTTAATTAGTAAATATCGTTTTGAAAACAGCGGTTTTAGCACAAAATTATCAGGTTTTTATAATTATAGTGATAACAATTATAGAATGAGTAACATGCCTATTTTCAAAAATGGAGCAGAAACTTTAGTAAACATTAAGCGCTTTCACGATAATTATGAATCGGCGATGGGCGCCCTAAGTATTGGCTTTACAAAAGTAACATGGGCAGATGAGTTAATGGCTGATATTGCTGTAGCGTCTGTAAAACAAGATGTGCAAAACGGCATTTACGGAAAACCAGTTGGTGAAGCTACAGAAAAGGAAATTAATAAAACAGTGAGTTTAAAGTATTCCAAGTCAAATTTACTGAATGATAAATTACGTATTTCACTTTTTGGATTATATAATGAGGTGAATCGAATAAGTATTGACACATCATCAAACCGTTATAATTGGGCGGGGGAAATCATTAGAATCGAAAACAATAATTTGGGCGAATTAGTTCGCGAGAAAACCATTTACGATTTTGATCAAAAACAATATTTATATCGTGCGAACGCCAAATATGATTTGAATGATAATCATGAATTAAGCTTTAATCACATTTATTCGAATATAGATCGAGTAGGAGCAAATCGCTTAAATACTCAAAATAATGAAGCTTTTCTATCACCCAATTATCTTAAAAAAAATGTTACTGCTATTGCATTTACAACTAATTTTTTTGACGATAAATTAAATACAGTATTGGCTGTAAAGTATTATCAATTTCATCTACTAACAAAAAATGCGGTCGAATACCTGCTTGGAGATTTTCAAATTGATGATATAGAAACCAAGCAAAACAAATTGGGTCATGCACTATCGAGCAGGTATTTTATAACTCCAAATTGGTTGATAAAGGCTTCTTTCGAAAAAGGATATCGAATACCACAAGCCGAAGAAATATTTGGAGATGGTCTCCGTATTTTGGCTAACTCCTTATTGAAACCAGAGACTAGTCATAATGTAAACGTGGGTTTTCAACATGAATTTAATAGTTCGGCAGGTATTATTAAAAATGAAATTAATTTCTTTCAACGTGATGTCGATAATTTTATATTTCTGCAACAGGAAGGCGTTTTTAGTACCTATAAAAATGTGCTAAGTGTTTTGGTGCGCGGTGTAGAATGGGATTTTAATTGGACAAAAAGACAATTGACAGTAAATGGAAATTTGACTTGGCAAAACGTTTTGAACAATCAAAAATTTGTATCAGGAACTACAAATGAAAGTAGTGTATATCGCGATCGAATGCCAAACACGCCTTATTTGTTTGCGAATGTAAATGCATTGTATGTTTTCGAAAATCTAATTTCAAAAACTACTCTTACGGCAAACTACGGAATCAATTATGTTCACGAGTATTACTTGAATTACCCTAGCATTTCTATTACTACAAATAAAAACGCTATTCCGTCTCAATTTCTCAACAATTTAGGACTCACATTTTCTTCCAAAAATAAAAAATACAATGCCAGTTTAGAAATGCGAAATGTTTTTAACATGGATGCATACGACAATTTTAACCTTCAAAAACCAGGTAGATTTCTTTCACTAAAACTGCGATATCTGCTGAGCGATAGTAAATAATTAACATCAACATTAAACAAAAAAAAATGAAAAAAACAATTTTAGCCTGCAGTCTATTTCTTGCGTTAGGTACTACTATGAACTCTTGCAGTAGTAACGATGATGGAACTACACCAGTAACAACCACAGATTCTTATAAGTATCTTTTGTCATTGAGTCTACCCACAGTCGACTCTTATCCTTTTCATACTTTGACAAATATTAAGGAAGGAACAGCGGCAATCAGCAACTCGCAAGAAATTGCCAATATTCCCTACAATGTACCTGTAACAGGAAAAGACGGTTTTGTGTATTTAAATTCTGAATCGAAATTAACAAAGTATAAGGTAAATGATAACGGACTTTTGGTAGCTGAGGGGTCGGTAGGAAATTTAGGAATCAGCGGCGGACCGGTATTTGAATTCTTAAATAATGAAACTCTGCTACTTTCAAGTGGACCTAGAGGAACTACAGATGGTGTTTTCTCATATCAAATTATTGACGTTACAACGATGACTGAAAAATCAACTGGAACAATTAAAGTACCCGTGAGCGCAAATTCAACAGCTTATTTGTCAGAATATATTTTAAAAGAAGGAAAAATATACGTTCCTTATTTACACGTTGATAGCAAAACATTTAAAGCTTACGACCAAGCTCCTGTAGCCATTTTCAATGCTGCAACAATGACCTACGAAAAAACAATCTATACTAAAAATGCTGCAGCTTTAGGGTATAGCGTTGTATCATCATATGGATTTGCTGAGAATGGTGACTTATACATTACAGCTTGCAACACAAATTATTGGGGAGCAAATGAAACTATCGATTCGGGAGTTGTGAGAATTAAAGCAGGCGAAAGCGATTTTGATGCGTCATATTTTTTCAATTTAACGCAAAAATTTAACGAAAATCATACGGGAGGATTTTTATATGTGGGCAATAATAAAGGAATTGTTCAAGTATTTAGAAGTGATTTGATTTCAAAATATGGAGACTATCAAGGTGCGTTTGTAATCGAATATTATGTTGTTGATATCGCGACAAAAAGTACTCAAAAATTAACAATTCCACTATCCAAATATCCACGTCGTGCAATGTCTCTTTTAAAGGATGGAACAGTCGCTATTGTTGGTAATACAGAAAAAGAAGGAAATAATCTTTATATCTATGATCCGAAAACAAATGCAGTCACTGTGGGACTTAAATATCAAGGAACGGAATTTATAGAATCTTTTATCAATTTCGAATAATCAAAATTCAAAAAAGCTCAGTACAAAAGTCAATTTGTAACTGAGTTTTTTTTTATAATGCAAAAGATAAAAAAGAAAAAGTAATCATCTTTTAAAGTTCCTATTTCTATCTTTAATTTCAGTTGCAAAGTATGCTATTGAGTAATAGGAAGCTTGTGTTATATACGCAAGCTTCTCACTTAATTTAAAGTCTCCAATGAATTGGTTCGAACTGCTTGTTCTGTCCCCAAGTAAAGTGGATTACCATGTTTCTCTGACCAAAAACCCTCTAGTACATCTTTTGTAAGACAACGATAAACAGCTACACCTTTAAAAACTAAGTCATCAACTTCATAATTGAAATTGATAACCAAAATGTTGTCTTTAAAAAATCCGCTTCCATTTTGTTCTTGGTTATGACCAATCTTCCAATGCGCGATAATACGGTTATTAAGATCCAGTGTAAGATCTAGTTTCCCTCGATAGGTAATTTGATTTGATTCCTCTTGATTGCTTCCTTCAATGGTGTAGGAGCCTACTAATTCTCGAATGGTCATTACGGTTATAGATTTTTAAACGGTGATTTTCTTAATGAAATTGCTAATTATTTTGTGAAAGTAAAAGTAGAGAATAGTGCTGTAAAGAAAAATGGAACGGATCCATTTATAAATTACTAATGTACTATAGTTAAGTTTTAGACGTAAAACTGAAGATTCACATTTTTTAATTCGTAATTAAAAGAAATTTTTCTTTTAGGTGTATTCGCTAGGAAGTTCATTTTTCGTTAAAACTGTATAAAATAGATGATTTTGATTGATACGATGAATTATAAGTGGAATTAATTTCCTTTTAAACGTCTAAAGATTTTCTCTAACAATCGTTTACCATCTCCCTTTTCTTTTGGAACTTCAATCGCTTGCAAGCCATATTTGGTATTAACAAATTGATAACTAAATGCAAACTGAGGGTGGTTCGAGTCATTATTTAAAAGTCCGAAACGCAAATCGTTGAAATATAGTGACGCATTGTCATTTGAAATAATATACCATCCCTCGCTAATTTTTTTTAGTTTTTCGAAATCAGGGTTCCCTTTTAATTTCGTTTCCAAATCAGTGTTTTTACTGTAATTGGTAAATGAAATGGGCTGACTGTCAAAAAGTGAATAGTCAGATAGTAAATAATCGGTGGGAGTAGCCACATTTGCATTCCACAAAATGAGGTTGAAGGCGGTGGGTTTTACAATGATTTCAGAATAAGTTATGCCTTGCTGATGTAGTGCTTTTTCAAATTTATGTAACGCGTATAGTTTTATGGCACAAGAGAGCAATAAATACGAACTACTGATTAGCAAGCCTCTCGTTATATATTTTTTACGCAGTAAAAAATTTTTTGTTTTCAAGACAAATAGTATCGCTATAAGTAGGGGAATTGTGTATAAAGGATCAATGACAAAGATCGTCTTTAAGGCAAAACGTTTTTCGATCGGCCATAAAATCTGTGTTCCCCAAGATGTAAACATATCCAATAAAACGTGTGTGAATAAACACCAAAACACCATTGTGGTGGCTTTGGTAAAATTGATTTTTTTCTTTTCTATTTTTGTAATTAACCAACCCAAAAAGGGCGATAAAAACAGAAATAGTAGCAAGGAATGACTAATTCCGCGATGGATCATAACTCCGTCTACAGGATATAATAATGAACCAATTATAACGTCAAAATCGGGCAGGGTTCCCAAAATGGCTCCGTACACAAATGTTCTGTTTTTAAGTTCTTTGCCAGCACATATTTCTGCCACAGCTATACCTAAAACGATTTGTGTAAATGAATCCATGGGTTTGATTTGTTATTTTCCAATACAATAAGTAAAAACCGTTGTATTTAGAGGGATAGGAAGGGTAGGGGTGTATAATAGGAGTACGTTTCTTAATAAAAAAACTATATTAAAGGTATCAAAAAGAAATCATGTTTTTTTAAACTCATTAATAATTTCTTCAAAATCTTCTTTAACAAACTCCCAATATTTCCCTTTGAAACAAATAGGATTAAAATCTAGATCAGCTTGTTGAAAGGATGTGAAGTTTTGGATTATTAATTCCTTATCATGTGTATAAGGATATCTTTGCTTGTGCAATTCTAACATTTGACTGATATTATGGTTTAGTTATTTATTTTTACCATATAGCTTTGGTATAAAACTAAGTAATGTGTTTTTTAAATATCTCAGCTATTGAAAATGGATAGGCATCAACATCATTTGGTAATTGAAGACCTAGTTCTTTATTTATGTAATCAATTTCTATTCTTAATAATTTATAATTATTGTTTGTCAATTTCTTGAGCCTATTCTTGGAAAAAACGAGCCTTTCATCTAGTCTTTTTTGATATACTACGGACTTTTCCTTAATATCTATTTTATCTTCATTGGGACCTAAAAGAAATTTACTCCAAATGTCTATATACTCTAATATGTTGATGGTTCTTCTACCATTGTATTTATCCTTATAAAAATAATCTAACCATTTTTTAAATGTTCTTTGGTTATTAAAACCTAACTCCTCTCTAGTTTCCTTAATTGTAAAAGTAATTTGATCAGCAAACTTCGCAATTAACAATTTTCTTTGTATTTCTCGTTCAGGGTGAAAATATTCTTCAAATACTTGTTTCATTAAATCTTTTAATTCTAGTATTTTCAAAAGATCTTGTTCAGTGATTTTTGAATTGATAAAGCAATTCTTTAAATCCTTTTCGATATTTAAAAACGAACTTAAGTTATTTATTTTTGAAAAAACTTCAATAAGTGGCTGAAATGTCTTGATTTTGAAGTCATTTTCAAATTCTTGTTGAACCAAATCACCAAACTCCTCTTCACTCTTACACTGTTGCTTCAACTCATTGAAAAAAATTTGTACACCTTCAGCGCTCCCGTACTTTTTTACGTAGAATAAGTCTATTAAAGCTATACCAATATTTTGATTATTGATAATTAGATTTTTAATTTTTATGTCGACAATATTATTCATGATTGATACATGTGTTAAAAACAAAATAGCAACGAAAAAGAAATCATTGCTATTTTATAGTAATTAATTTATTCTCTTGAATGCCAATACTCATCATTGTTGGGATTCAGTTGATTTGAGTGATTATCTAAGTCATCTTGATTGTGAAATTGAAGAATCATAGTTTCTGGATTTAGTACAAATGTGTTTTTCATTATGCTTTTTTTTTTAATTTATATATGCAAATATATATCTGTGACAAACATCCTTTTCTAAATTATACACTATAGCTAAAGAAACATTATGCTTATCTAAAAAGATAAAATCCTAATATAGTAATACAAACTTTTCTAATCCATAAACCAACCTAAAATTGTATCCCCTATTTTATCATTTAAAATAGCATTATCTGTAAAAATTGATATTTTACCAAGGCTACATCCATGTTGTTGCTGTTGTTCAAAGGACTCTTGTTCGTTATCATTTGGAATATATTTTTTAATTTTAGTCTCTTCAAATTTGATAAAACTTATACGCTCAGTCTTGTTAGAAGGATATAAAAGCATTGCTTTTGCTGCTCCCCAATATTCATTATACACATACATTTGGCGTAAATCATGTGTAGAAGGTTTGGAATAATCAATGTTTTTCCATTTCGTGTCAATAACAAATACTTCATCCTCTTTTTTAATCACTATATCTGGACGAATAGTAATACCGTTCCATAAGGTTTCTGATTGTTGACCAATAACCGTAACTGATCCATCATTCGCTTGTTTTAAACGTACCAAGATATACTCTTCCCACAACGAATTCATATCAAACAATAAAGCCAACATTTTTTCACTACCGCTCGAAATATTAGGAGCATAATTCAAAATAATCAAACGAGCAATTGCTAAAGCGGTTTCATAAGGAGCGGTTTTTCTATTTTGGGGGACTTTATTAAAAGTCGATTCATTAGCGGCTATATCTTTAACTTCAGGAAAATCAAGTTGTATGGTTTTGCATTTACTGTACAAATAATTACCTTTTGTTAAGCTTGCGATAATATCCAAAGCTTGCGATAAAATTTGATGTACTAAATGATCCTTGTCATACACTTGATGTGTAGTATAAAACCGTTCTTTGTGAACTAAATTTTTACTAACGTGCCCGGCAAACTCTAACTTTCCTTTGAGCGCTTTTACATTACTAGTTTCTTTATAATATTGCTTAATTAAACCTTGATGAATAAGGGATTGTACTTCACTTAAAAAACATTCAAAGTAAATATCTAACAAGTGAATATTTTGTTTGTTGACATTAGCTTCTCCAACTTTTTGTATTTTGAGTTTTCGAGTCACCTTAAGCATTTCTATCAATGCTTTTTGCCAGACGGATTCACTCTTACCATCATTATCGATCTTGGGTAAAATTTCAATCGTCAGACCATCTACCTGAATAACACCTACATACTGTTTGAATTTAATACCGTTGTGACGTAAATCAAAATATTTGTCCTTATGCAAAGCATTAAGTTTAGACAACGCCACAAAATGGCGTTGTTCAAACTTTCCTTTTTCAAGAGCTAGGAAACTATGTTCAAAAACTTGAATAATATTCATTATCAAATATTGTGGTTTTTTTTAGATTCTAAATGTTTAAAAGTAATTTGATAGCGCCAACTATATCAAAATTTTCATCGATTGTTTTTAATCTCAAAATAGACCCGCTGTCTGGGTGATTTTGCGTCTCAAATGAAGCAAATAATTCTTTGGTGAATTTTTCTGATTTTTCAAAAAAGCCACTTCCTACAATCAGTCCAATTTTTTCGTAATCTCCATAAAAGTATTCTTGTAATAATGGAATTATATTATTCTTGAAAGTCGCTTTTAATTGTTCTTCGCTGCTCACTTTTAAGAAATATGAATGTCCAATTGTATGATCTCGATCTAATAAAACTTCAATTCTTTCATTGATTGTTTTCAATATATCTGCTAAATTAAATCCTTCAATTTGAATTTCAACCAACTCAGCATACTCAGGCATCATTTCTTCAAAACTAAAACGTCTTCGTAATGCAGTATCAAGAGCTTCAACACTACGGTCAGCCGTGTTCATAGTACCAATAATATACAAATTAGGCGGTACTCCAAATTTTGCTTTGCTATAGGGCAAGATAACTTCCAAAGCTTCATCTTTGCCTAAACGTTTATCATCTTCTATCAATGTAATTAGTTCGCCAAAAATCGCTGAAACATTTCCACGATTTATTTCGTCAATAATTATGACATAGGGCTTTACCGTTTTAGAATTAATATCTTCTTTAGTTAACAAATCAAATTGTTCTTTTACATCTTCAAAAGAAAGTTCATTTTCATCAAAATGGATAGTTTCGATCTCACCTTTATTCGCTATCACAAAATCGTAGAAACTTTTATAAACTGCAAAAAGTTCACAGTGTATATGACCTATAAGCGGATGTAAATCTGCTTTTAAACTTTTAATTTTAGCAGGATCAATACCTTCTAATAATACTTTTTTTAATTTCTCTTTAGTAACACTAAAAACATGTTGCCCTTCAGAATCTTTTTTAGAATTATCACTCCATACATATTTTACTAAAATAGAATTATTATTAGCCTCAACAAGCATAATTTCAACTCCTGTTTTGGTCTTAAAAGTACCTTCACGTTTGCCCTCTGATGATTTGATGCTTTTTACAAAATCATTATAAAGTGTATCAAAATCATTAGTCTCTTCACTACTAGAATCTTTTCGAATGTATTCTACTAATGCCTTTCTTACCAAAGATTTAAAAACGCCATCTTCAATATCATATTGCAAATGACTCAAAACTGTTTTAGGCTTTATTCCTTCAATAAAATCTTCATAACTCATACTTTGATGAAAGGTCGTAAATACTATTTGACCACTTTCAACGTGGCGCTCGTATTCAGTTTTCACTGCAGCGCGAGTTTGCTTTATATCAAAACTTGGATTTATTATCGAAATTGCACTGTTAATTGTGTTGTACGTTTTTCCCGTACCAGGAGGTCCGTACAAGATCTGATTGAGTGGATTATTCATACTTTCTTTTTCAATAAGTTCAGTAATATTGTCATCTTCATCTTCTGCAAGACATTCTTCTAAAAATTTTAAATACTGCTCTCTACCTAAAATAGCAGTTGGGCGACCAGAAAAATGATCTTTTGAAAAGTTGCTGAAAGAAGTTGCTGTGTTATAAATATTTGAGCTTACTTCTTTGATATGATTCTCATATTTTTCATCTTTGACTCTAAACAGCTCAGTTTTAAATTCACTTTTATATTCTTCTTCGTAAGAATTCAATTCTTCTTCGAGGCGATCTCTTTTTGCTCCGAATTGATTTATAAAATAATTTCCGCCACTTTCATTCGCTATCAACCAATCGATAAATGCCTCTTTCACATTATCTTCATCACCTTCTTGATTCATATGTAACATTTGGAATAAAATGTCTTGTATTAAAAGTAAATTGCTTGATCCATCGTAGTATTCAGGAATTATACTTTTAACTAAATCAATTAATTCGAGATCTTTTCGGATGTATTCTTTATCTAATCGATTTATCAGTTGTAAATAATGAATATATTTTTCGTTTTTTACCGCTACCTTTTCATTTAATAATATACACAGTTTCTTATAAAATGAAAATTTGTAAAAAGTATACTTTTCAGGATTATGAAAAGTAAGGTAGGTCGCAATTGTTCTTTCATCTTGATGGTGTGCAAGTGTTTCACCTAAACTTCGATAAATTTGTAGAGAATCAACATTAAAAGCTTTAATCCTGTCTTTTAGGGGGACACTTTCATTAAATAGTTTTTTGAAAAGTAAGCGCATTTCTTCTGGCTTGTCTTTGGCTAGATGGTGAATTACCGCAACTCCCATAGCATACATCAAATTACCAAATTTGATACTTTTGATTTCAGTATAAAAATCTGGTGCATCTAGATTTGGTCTGCCGTGAAAGTTATGCAACAATTCCCATTTGTATTTTTCATCCTTTAAGCGGTTGACTGTAATGAGTTTTTTATAATTTTCAATTAGCTTTGCAAAATTTTGCTCTGTTTTTGTTTCCAATGCTACTTCTCCAATTGAAACATTGTCCGAATTTACCTTGTTTTTATGATTACTCATTTTTGACTTTTGTGTAAGCTATTATTAAATCCTCTAAAGAATAATTCTAATTTTTTTATTTATTTCTCAGCCACCATCCCCAAAACCCCATCCCCTTCAGGATAGTTCTTTACTTTTTTTGTCGTAGCTTTTTTAGGTTTTACTGCACTTATTTTTAACTCCTGTATTTGTTTTAACAACTCTATCGCATCTCCATCACTATCTAACTGCTCACTTAACTCCCCTTTAAACGCCTTATGCAAGATGGCTTGGGGCAACGTATCTATTTTTGACTTTAAGCTTTTGTATTGTTCCTCTATAGCATCTGCTTTGGCAAACAATTTTTCTACTCGACGAACGATTTGTAGCTGTTCTTCTGGTGAAGGAAAAGGAATAGTAAACTTTGATAATTTTTGAGCGTTGATATTTGACTGACTCACTCCATCAGATTTAACCTCAGAACACCATTTTTTTGCAAAATTTGAATTCAAAACATAATTTAAATAGTATGAATTTAATTCCATAAAATTCCATATTTTAATTAAATAACTTGCATAAATCGATTCCTTTTCACCTTCATAAACAGATGTTTTACCAACTAATTCAGGGCTATTTGTTCTATTAAATAAGACATCTCCTTTTTCCAATTTGTATTTTTCAAATTCACTTTTTTCAGATGTAAACTTTAAATCTGACCAATCAATTTTGCCATTTTGCAAATTCCCCATTCTTAAAACTACATATTCTCCTTCATTATCTGATTTTGTTGAAGTTCCATAACTAAATTTTTCACAAACTCTATCAAGATTAATTTCCTTCCATTCGGAAGGAATATTATATATTACGCTTTTTGAATTATCATTATATATTTCGTCTAATTTTTTTAAAAGAGTTATCGTTGCATTTTTCTTTCTTCTAATTTCAATTTTCTTCAGTAAATCAGTAGTAGAATCCAACTCCTTCCCTTTCCTCCATTCCTCAGTCAATTTCCCAGTAACGGCTTGCGTAAGCACTTGCTGATGAAAATCCTTAAGTAATAAAGGTACCTTTGCCATACTGGTTTTTAGAATTTCCTGTTGGGCAAATAAACGATCTAATTTTTCTACAATGCGATTTTGCTCGGCTAATGGTGGAAGGGGGAAATAAAGGTTTTCAATATATTCTTTTCTAATATTGTTGATATTGACACCTCCCGCTAAATTTCGAATCGCTTCCCTATAGTAATTTGTTTGAAAATAATAACTGAAATATCTTTTATCAATGGTTTCAGATGCTCGAATATTCATTAAAAAAGCACCAAAACTAATTTTGTCACTTTCAAATAATGATGTAGCTGCCTTACCAATCAAATTCTTGCTTCCAGTTGAACCAACAATTACTACATCATGTTTTTGAATGAATTGTTCGTTTTTAATTAGATCTACTGAAACATAAACATTGTCTTTACCATCAACAATTTCTCCATCTTGGATATTTCCTCCCCTTAGAATTAAACAAGAATTATCAAATTCAAATTGAAAAGCATCCGATTTACCATAAGAAACACCTCTAATTATTTTAGAAATTTCCAATGGTGATGTTTTTACCCAATTTTTCGGCAATTTACTTTCCATTAGTTCAATTCTTTTATCATGGCATTTAATTGCTCCGTAATGCTTTGTAATTCACTTAAAGCTTCCTTAGCAATGTCAATCGGTTCACCTAAATCATCGCTATTGGTCAATGTATTATCAGCAATTAAACCTAAATCTAGGCTGTAGTTTTTGGTTGAAATTTCGTCACGGGTAATACAGTTCCAACGTTCGTCTTTTATCGTTCTACGTTTGTCATCAGACACCAAACCAATATAATCCTTTTCTACTTTATCAAAAGGAATTCCTCCTGTGTAAGCCAAAACAAAATCTTCAAAGGCTTTCTCTGTAAATGGCGTGCGCTTTCCGTAGCTTGGTGCATTGGTACGCATGTCATAAAACCAAACATTCTGGGTATTGTTGGTTTCGGTTTTTTCACGGGTAAAAAACAGTACGTTGGTCTTTACACCTGCGGCATAAAATATCCCCGTAGGCAAACGCAAAATAGTGTGCAAGTTGCATTTATCCATTAAGTCACGGCGTATTTTCTGTCCGTCACCGTCTTCAAAAAGTACGTTATCAGGCAAGACTACTGCTGCTCTGGCTTTACCGTCTTTCTTTAAACTACGGTATATGTGTTGCAAAAAGTTCAATTGCTTATTGGCCGTAGGGAACGTAAAATCGTCACGGCTTGGACGTTCGCCACCTTGTTTAGTACCAAATGGAGGATTTGCCAATACACCATCAAAACCATTTAGGGTTTTACCAAATTCGGTCAAGGTATCGCCTAGGTAGATACTGCTTTCCATTCCGTGCAAACGGGCATTCATCAGTGCCAATCGGTGTGCATCAGGCACGAGCTCTACACCAGAGAAGGCATCGTTTACTTGAAACTGTCTTTCTTTTTCGGTTAGATCATAATAATTATCGTTTTTGCTACGCAAGTAATAATCTGCTGAGATCATGAAACCAAAAGTTCCCGCTGCGGGATCTGTCCAGCGTTCGCCAATTTTGGGTACCATCAAATCAACCATGATATTAATCAACGGTCGTGGGGTAAAATATTGTCCTGCGCCACTTTTCTTTTCGCCTGCGTTTTTCTCTAATAGGCTTTCGTAAATATCACCCATGACATCACGATCGTCCTCTTCGTACCAATCCAGTTTATCAATAGCAACAATCAATGAATTAAAGTTGACCGGCTTGCGCAAACTTGTTGAAGCATTGCTGTAAATTTCTTTAATACTTTGGCTTGTTGTTTTGTCACTTACGGTTGCAAGAAACTCACGGTAACGGGCAAAAGCTTCGGCATTATCATGTTCGTTTACAAAGTAGCTCCATTGAAATTCTTCCGGAATTTCATGACTAAATCCTTTTACTTCACTCAACTTCAGGAAAAGGATGTAGGTCAGCTCATTTAAATATTGGTGGTAGGTTACCCCATCATCACGCAATACATTACAAAGATTCCAGAGTTTATTAGCTATTTCTTGTGCGCTCATTTTTAATGTTTAAAGTTTCAGGTTGGTACACCTGTTAATTGTTATCGTTGATTAAATTGACCACTAATTTGGTCATCATGTCTTTCTCTTCTGATCTGCTTTCGGCAATCATAATTGTTATAGCTACTAAGGCATTGTCGGCAATTTTCTTATTTCCTTCGTGGTTTAGTAATTTGTTATTCAGGTCTAAAAAGTAGATAAACAATCCCGCTGCTATTCGTTTATTTCCATCCGAAAACGAATGATTTTTCACTACAAAATACAAGAGGTTGGCTGCTTTTTCTTCGATAGTGGGATACAAATCTACAGAATCAAAAGTTTGATAAATAGTTTCTAAAGAACTTTTAAAGGACTGATCTTTTTCGTTACCAAATAAATTTCCTGTCTGTTGAAAGTCTCGCCAAATGCGTATTTCTTTAATCGCTTCATCATAAGTAAGATGCTTAGTTTCGGTAGCGATATAATTCGAATCAATACTTAATTTTTGATGATCGTATTTATCTAAAGTTTCTAAAGCATAGGCATATTGCTCTAATACTTTTAGAATTCCTTTGGCTTCGTTTGATGATAAATTTTCAATATTAGCCGCTTTTGTAGCCAGTTTTAGAGCTTGCTGTATTTCGTTGTATTTATAATTGAGTTCTTTTAATCGCTTTTCATTTAGTGAATAGCCTTTTACAAGATAGTCATTTAAGCGCTGGGTTGCCCAAATTCTAAACTTGGTAGCTTTAGCTGAATTCACTCTATACCCCACCGAAATAATCATATCAAGGTTATAAAAATCAACTTTTCTAGTTACTTTTCTGCTTCCTTCTATTTGAACTATTTCCATTTTGGAAATAGTTGCTTCAGGCGACAATTCAGACTCTTTAAGTATATTTTTAATATGCTTATTTATAGCCGGCACTTCTGTTCCAAAAACTTCTGCAATCTGTTTTTGATTTAACCAAACCGTTTCATCTTCAAACTGGACTTCAATTTGAGTATGGTTTCCTTTGGAAGTATAAATTATAATATCACTCATTAGGCTGTAAATAAATTATCATTCAACAAAGCAATCACTTGATCCAGTTCGTTGTTAAATATCTTTTGAATACGAGCTAAACCACCTTCTTCTTTAAAGGTTTGGTTGATAAATTCTTTATCGAAGATATCTTCATGCAGCAATTGTTTTTCAAAGCGTTCAATCCATTTTAATTGGTGCATATTCCAATCTTTCATCGCTTTTACTTTGGCAATCGCATTTTTAATTCGGTCTTCATGACTTACTAAAACAGTATCTAATGCTAAAGTTCGAATATAAGATATAATATCCGCTGCTATGTCTTGATTCTTGGCGTTTTTCCATGCCGCGTTCAAAGTCAACTCATTGTATCCCTCCTGGTCTAATATTAATTTTAGTTCTTTTAATGATTTTCTATCCAAATCCGAAGGCTTCGTACAGATCATTTTTAAGGCCAAAATGGTATTGCGGTTTTCTTCGATAAAGGTTTTAAACCCCTCGATATAATCTTCTGGTTTCGAAGCCTTCCCGTACCCACGTTCGATACCTATTACTTCGTCATGGTGGTCTGAAACCAATTGCATTTTAGGTTGATACACTTTTTTATCTAAGAAATCCCAAAGACTAGCATAATTAGTCAATACTTTTTTGATGTCTTGCCCTTCAATATCCAATAGGTTTTTAATAAATTCTTCAGGACTATCTCCTTTGGCCAAGTACATGAATTGTTCCAGTTGCCCCTCGTTAATTTGTTTCTTTTTGCGTTGTAACTTGGCAACAATCTGTTCTAATTGTTTTTTGGAACGTTCAGGAGAATCAATAAAATCCAATTCTTCGATTAATCTTTGAAAGGATATAGAAGGATTAGAAACGGTTTTCATTTGTGTAAAATCTTCTAAAGCTTCATAAACTCGAACAGCATCATAAATTTTAAAGAATTGTTTGTTGATTTCTGGACACAAACGAGTGGCTCGACCTAACATTTGTTCAAATAAAATACGGGAACGTACTCTGCGTAAAAATACCAAATTAGTTATTTGAGGCACATCAATTCCTGTCGTTAATAAATCAACAGTCACTACAATATTGGGGAACTTCTCGTTTTTGAATCGTTTGGTTAAATTCTCAACATCATATACATTCCCTGTTAATTTTTGAATAGCCCCTTGAGGAATATCAATACCTATTTCGGCATATTCTTCTTTTAATAAATCAACAATCAAATCTGCATGAAAATCCCGAACTGCAAAAATCAAGGTTTTTTCGTCTCCTTCAGGATCTATATTTTGAACTAATTCTTTTATTACCGCTCTATTGAAAGGCTCAGTAATCACTAGTTTATTGAATTGTTCTATTTCTACTAGTAATTCATCCTCTAATTCAGCGAGGTCTTCAATTGAATTGGTTTCAGGATTAAATGCCTTTGGCTTTTCGCCTTTCTCCCAAAGAATACCATTTTCGCTTAAATTGGTTTTAATAATATAAGGAGGCTCATGGTCCGTTAAGAAACCATCAATAACCGCTTCACGATAGGAATAATTGTGTACGGGCTTTCCAAAAATTTCAGTGGTGTGCAAAGCAGGCGTAGCAGTTAAACCAATAATGTAAGCATTAAAGTATTCTATCACTTTTTTATACTGCCCTACATAATCATTCTCGTCTTTAAAGGATAAATCCTCTTCGTTGATTTCTTTGTCTAAATTATAGCCTCTATGTGCTTCATCAATAATAATACAATCGTATGCATCAATAGCTAAAGTTTCTTTATCCGAATAAAAAAGACGTTTCACCATACTTTGAACGGTAGCAAAATGAAGTCTCGTTTCAGTTTCTGGATACACATTCTTCATTTCCTCTATTTTATAAATATTAGAAAAGGTATTAATGTCTTCTACTTTGTTGTCCTTGAAACTTCCTAATGCCTGAGATGCTAACAAACGTCTATCCGTTAAAAATAAAATACGCTTAAAACGATCTGATTTGATGAAGCGGTAGGCCAAGCCAATAGTTGTTCTGGTTTTTCCTGTACCCGTCGCCATAACCAACAGAGAACGTTTGTCTTCGGGATAATTAATAAGTTTTTCTTCTACTGCTTTAATAGCATCTATTTGATAATAGCGTAACCCTAAACTACTGGGATTTTGTAAATAATCGTATTCACTTACTTGCAATCGGCTATTTGCAGTTTCAATATCTCTTTCAAACAAATCAACTAATCCTTGCGGTGAAAACCAACCTCGTAGTGCATCTGCTCTATTGCGTTCTTTCCGAATATCTAAATGCCAAATACCGCTTTTGGTTTTTATTTGTTCCAAATAATTTCTACCATTGGTAGAGAAAAGAAAAGGAACTTTATAGCCATTCCAGTTTCCTAACAATTTGAAATTGTCTTGTATTTCTATTCTTTCAGCATATATTTTTGATTGATGCAAATCAGTCGAAATATCCGTGGCAAACTTTTTAGCTTCCACAATACCGTACAACTCTAGCCCCACAAACAAAGCATAATCAGCCCATTTACCATTACATGGCCATTCTGCTATTGCCTTATTCTTTCCTTTTTCGGGTAGCGACTTATTCTTTTTGTAATTAAGCTTCTCCGTTTCACATTCCCAGCCAGCATCTCTTAATTGTTCATCAATAATCGCTCTTGTTTCTGCTTCGGTTTTACCTATGTTATTGGCATTCGTTACGGCACGTTGCTGCCTCGCAGTTACGAGTTCAGGTGTTGCATTGATTGTAGCCACTTTTGTTTGATAATCGACTACTTGTTTTGATAATCGTTCCAGTTCAGCATTTAATTTATCTAAACTAACTTTCTGATCATCTTCAGGAAGTTGATATTCTGTAGTTTCTATATAATCATTCTCATAGGTTTCATAAAACCACTTCGCTAATTGAAAACTTTTTTTGAGAATATATAAGGCTTCTTGCTTCGAACCGCTTCCATCGTGACTAGCCTTGTTTCCTGATTTTCTAATTGCATGAAAAATGTCTCTTACAACATCTGGAATACAGCTTTTATAAAACAATTGATTGATTCGTTCCACTTGATTTCCTTCAAAAGGCGCCAAATCTTCAAATTGCCAAATTAGTTGTGCCAATTTCTCAGAAAATAATCGAGACTTAGATAAGGATGAACTAGGATCGATATAAATTAACCGCTCAGATAATTCACTAATAGTGAATAGCTCAGGATAATTTATTTCTAGGAATGAGAATGTTGAAGCCATTTATGATCTTTCTATTGTACTAATCTAGATATATTTTTACATCAAAATACATACTTTATATAGTCTATCTACAAACATACAGAAAATGATTATAAATTTATACGGAAAACCGTAATGGCATGAAATAAATGTTTTTTTTTAATTTACTCTTGTTAAATTAAGTGAATTATTAGTTGATTTTCTTGGCTTATTCCTTTACTATTTATAAGGTACTCCTTTTTGTCATATCGAGAGCAATCGACGTTTATTCTTGTATCTCGACTGCTATCGATTTGATAAAAATAAATTTATAAAATGTTTTAATTCACTGTTTTAAAGTGTATTATATGTTTTTAGATTATTTCCCAATACAAAAATTAGCAAAAATATTCCCCAACAATTCATCATTTGTAACTTGCCCGGTGATCATCCCGAAATGGTACAAAGCTTCTTTGATATCGATCGCCATGAGGTCGCTAGAAAGGTTGGTTTCTAGTCCGTATTTTACTTTCGTGATTTCATCTAGGGCTTTTAATAATGAATCGTAATGTCTTGTGTTGGTAACGATAGTTTCGTTGTTGCGAAGAGCTCCTGTGTTCACAAAGGATAGGAGTTGATTTTTAAGTTCGTCGACCCCGATGTTTTGTTTGGCACTCAGAAAAATTAGTTGAATGTTCAAGGATTCAAGCTCTTTTTGAATGGTATTAATTTCAAGTTCTGATAATAAATCCAATTTATTGATAACAACAACCATGGGTTTCAATGGAAACTGATTTTTGATCTTTTCAATTTCGATGATGTATTCGGAACTTTGAACTTTGAATTTTAAACTATCAAACAAGTACAAAACAACCTGCGCTTGTTCGATTTTTTCAAAAGTTTTCTTGATTCCGATGCTTTCTACGATGTCTACTGTTTCGCGAATACCAGCAGTATCGATGAAGCGGAAACCGATTCCGCCAATGACCAACTCGTCTTCGATCGTATCACGAGTGGTTCCAGCAATTTCTGAAACGATGGCGCGTTCTTCGTTTAATAAAGCATTTAAAAGAGTTGATTTCCCAACGTTTGGTTCGCCAACAATGGCTACTGGGATTCCGTTTTTTATTACGTTTCCAACGGCAAAGGAGTCGATTAGGCGTTTTAAGACAAATTCTATTCGGTTTAAGAGTTCATGAAACTGTGTTCTGTCGGCAAATTCTACGTCTTCTTCGGCGAAGTCTAATTCGAGTTCGATAAGCGAAGCGAAATTCAATAATTCCTCACGTAGTTTGGCTATTTCATTAGAGAATCCACCACGCATTTGCTGCATCGCAATTTGGTGGCTGGCTTCATTGTCTGACGAAATCAAATCGGCAACAGCTTCGGCTTGCGAAAGGTCTAATTTACCGTTTAAGAAAGCACGTAGGGTAAATTCACCGGCATCGGCCATACGGCAACCTTTGCGAAGTAATAATTGTATAATTTGTTGCTGAATGTAAGTAGAGCCGTGACAAGAAATTTCGATTGTGTTCTCGCCCGTGTATGAGTTGGGTCCTTTGAATATAGAAACCAAGACTTCGTCTAAGGTTTTAGTATCATCAACAATATGCCCTAAGTGAAGGGTATGTGTTTTTTGATTTAATAAATTTTTGTTTTTGATGGATTTGAAAACCGAATTCCCTATGGTAATGGCTTCTTGTCCTGATATTCTTATGATGGCGATGGCTCCAGCTCCTGATGGTGTTGCTAGTGCTACTATGGCGTCGTTGTTTAGCATTGTATATATAATTGACTGCAAAGGTAGTAAAACTATAGAAGTCTTGGATTCCGATTTGGCTTGATTATTACAATCATTCTAAGTTCTAACTTTAATTCTGCTTTTTTCCGTTCTACTATTTATAATTGAAAGCAAATTGGAATTTGATTGGTATTGCTATTCACAATTTCTAATTTTAAATTCCCCTTAAATTCTATAGTTCTGCCAATTATTTAACTGCAGTTATAGATTCTTTTTATTACTTCCTGTTCTTCATGCTTCACTTTTAATTAGTCGTGTAATTCATATTGTATCCATTTTATGAAACATTTAATTTGTGTTGAGATTCATTTCATGTTTATTTTAAGTATACATTTAGTTAAAATAGTTAAAAAAGGATGCAAAAAGTAGGCTTATAAATTATAAATCAAGAACTTTGTTTGTTCTATAACTATAGATTAAACCATAAATCAAAAAAAAAATATTTTCTCGTGAACCAACAACAAAAAAAAACAGGACTTATTGTCGCTGTCACGGTATGCGTATTAGGGTTTGCCTATGCGGGTTACACTACAGTCGCCTCCAAAAATAATAATGACATTGCACTAGACTGTCCAGATGAAAATTCAAAAGTGATTAGTCCGCTACATTTGCCTACTATCGAAAATAAGAACAACAAACCGAAAACTGCTGCACCTAGTGGAATGGTCTGGATTCCAGGTGGAGAATTCTCTATGGGTAGTGATGTGGCAGACGAAAGTTTATGTAGTGTAAAAGGAATAACAAAAGATGCTTCACCAATACATCGCGTTTATGTTGATGGATTTTGGATGGATGAAGCAGAAGTTACCAACGATCAATTTGCAGCTTTTGTAAAAGCAACGGGTTATAAAACAGTGGCTGAAATTAGACCTACAGCTGAAGAATTACCAAATGTTCCCGAAGAATTTCTTATTGCCGGTTCGGCTATTTTTAAGCCTACTCCAAATAAGGTCGATTTAAATAACTTTTTGCAATGGTGGGATTTTGTAGGTGGTACAGATTGGAAACATCCATTGGGACCAACTAGCGATCTTAAAAATAAAGGAAATTATCCCGTAGTACATATTGCTTATGAAGATGCAGTTGCCTATGCAAAATGGGCAGGGAAAAGATTGGCAACTGAGGCGGAATGGGAATTTGCTGCTCGAGGTGGTAAAGAAGGTAACTTATATGCTTGGGGAAACACCTTAAAGGTTGATGGTAAATATCAAGCTAATATATATGAAGGTACCTTTCCTGTGCAAGAAGGTGATTCTGCAGAAGATGGCTTTGCAGGTATCGCTCCTGTGAAACAATACAAACCTAACGGATACGGACTGTATGATGTTGGTGGTAATGTTTGGGAATGGGTACAAGATTGGTATAGCGAAACGTATTATGCCGAAATCAGTGAAGGTGGAAAAGTGGTTCGTAATCCTCAAGGACCAGAAACAGCACCTTATGATAGTTCTGGAAACAATGAATTAAAAAGAGTACATAGGGGAGGTTCATTCTTATGTACTAGTGAATATTGCAGCCGTTACATGGTAGGTACAAGAGGTAATGGTGAAATCAAATCGGGAGCCAATCATCTTGGTTTTAGATGTGTGAAGTAATTTATTTTAAAAATTATCACAAGGCCCTAAAGCAATTGTTTTAGGGCCTTTGTTTTGTCTTACGGTTACTGTATTACGTAAAATCCTAATTTAAATCTTTAACAAATTTAAAATAGGAGTGGAGCTGATTTTTATAAAAACTATTGATGAATAGCTTTTACTATAGAATTTAAATTTCTTAATAGTACAATCTGAAATCAAGCAGTTTACAGAGCGCATAATGTTTTTGATGCAACTCTTCAACTATAGTAATAAAATCATCATCACCTTGACATAGATTAAAAAAAGCATTATCTAAAATTTGACTTGAAAATTCTTTGTTTGAAGTTCCATATCCTGACACTGCGCTTGCTCCTGTAACATCTAAAAAATACTGGGCTTCATCTGCTGTCAAGTCCACTAATTTGGTGTTGGCAAAGTGTAGAATTTTACCCTTCATTTTCCCTTCAAAAATTTCGGCTACTTCTTCAAAACTGTAATAGTAACCATTTAAGCAGATATTGTTTGCTTCTCCAGGCATGACCAAATAAATGATCTCATAATCTTTAAAATTGTGATCATCATATAATAAGGCCTGCAAACTTTCTTCAAGCCCTTCTATAGTGTCACATGTTTTATGAATGCTGGTTATACCTTGGTGAAATGCTAATTTTTCAAGGTTATCGAGTGTAGTGGTAGTAATTTCTGTTTCGATATCATCTACTGCTTCGAGACAGAAAATAAATTTATCTTGATCCATTTTCTAAATAATATGTCTTAGTAAAATCAAAATGCTTCAATAATAATGCCGTTCTATGCAGTGTCAATTCGTTTTAATTAATATTTAATTTCGAAAAAATAAAAGGGACTGGCCTTACTTATAATATAAATATCAGATGATAAATAGTCCATACTGTATGAAATTTCGAAAATGAATACATTATTTATATTCGAAAGTAATAAAGAAATTCACATACAGTGTTTTAAGATTGCAGGACAGTCAGCAATAACTAGTTAGAGCATATCAACACAATCTTATAAATTTAATACGTTATCACAAACTGTTTCAAATTGGCCGCTCTATTCTAGAATTAAAAATAGGATCTTCTTAATTTTAAGAACTTAATTATTAAATAGTAAAGTAATACAGAGATATTATTTATTCATTTTACTATCGACAGCAAATGAATTATCCTTAAGGTTGTAAATAATATAAGCGGCAAAACCAAGATGAATTAACTGAGCATTGATTGCATTCCAGTTTTCAACTAGTGTAGAGCCAAAGATTAGCGAAATTAAAACAGCAGACAATACGACAGCTGCAACCCTTGTATAAAGTCCTAAAAGTAATAACAATCCAAATAGAAATTCAAATATTGGCAGCGCATAGCTAAAAGGCAATGTCAGGAATTCTGGTAACATAGAATTTTCAAAAGTTTTGAGCATCCCTTGACTAAAAGTCTCAAGTTTTGGAAGACGCACTAAACCGTGTCCAAACATACTTATTCCAAGTCCAATTCTTACGATTAAAAAAGCTAATTTATTTTGCATTGTTTTGTTTTAAAAGTTGCTATCTGTTTATCCTAATAGTGTACTACTATATCTAATGTGTCAAAATCGATAGTAGATAAACAAATATAGTAATTAGATGTATTGTTTAATAACTTTTTTAAAACTTCATTTTTTTGTGGAATTGGAAATACGATCTAGGGGAGAATAAAAAAAGGTCATTCGAAAAACGAATGACCTTTTGTGACCCGACTGGGGCTCGAACCCAGGACCCCATCATTAAAAGTGATGTGCTCTACCAACTGAGCTATCGAGTCAATAATAAAATAATTTAGCCAGATTAACAGCTAATAGTGACCACGGTGGGATTTGAACCCACACGCCCTTGCGAGCACCAGCCCCTCAAGCTGGCAAGTCTACCGTTTCTCCACGCGGCCTAAAAGAAAAAAAAGGCCACTCGTTCTACGAATAACCTTTTGTGACCCGACTGGGGCTCGAACCCAGGACCCCATCATTAAAAGTGATGTGCTCTACCAACTGAGCTATCGAGTCTTGCTAAAGGAAAGAAAATTTATTTTGAATCACTATGTGTGACCCGACTGGGGCTCGAACCCAGGACCCCATCATTAAAAGTGATGTGCTCTACCAACTGAGCTATCGAGTCATATTCTTTCCTTGTTGCGGGTGCAAATATAAGGACTTTATTTAGAGTTTTCCAAGAAAAAATGTTTTAAATTTGTCTTTTTTTTAATGTTTTTTTTAAATACTTAATTTGCAACGTTTTAAATTATGAGTAAAATTATACTATTGGGTTATATGGGCTCGGGAAAGTCAACAATTGCCAAATCACTGTCCAAAATCCAGCAACTTCCTTTTGTAGATTTAGATAATTATATAGAAGAAAAAGCAAAAATGTCCATCAAATCTATTTTTGAGACCAAGGGCGAGATCTATTTTAGAAAAATAGAGCACCAGTATTTCGTAGAATTACTTAATAGTGATGAAAATTTAATAATAGGACTTGGTGGCGGAACGCCATGTTACGCAAATAACCATGAATTATTAAAAGGAGAAGGCAGAACATCTATCTACCTCAAAGCATCGATCGATACTCTTTATAATAGATTGGTGATAGGAAAAGCGCAGAGACCTTTAATAGCAGATAAATCAGCAGAGGAGATGAGAGAGTTTATTGCTATTCATCTTTTTGAACGTAGCTATTTCTACAATCAAGCACAACATACAATATCAGTGGATCAATCTGTAGAAAAAGTTGTTGCAGATATTCAAAAACTAATTAATCAATAAAGTAAACTTCAAAGATAAAGGCTCCAATTCAATAGTAATTTTACTGATGAATTGGAGCCTCTTTATATTGATCAATTACTGCTTCGAAAAAAAATTAATCTAAATACGCCGAACTATCTATATCGTCTAGAACCACATGAACATGCTCTAATAAAGAGGTCGAAAGTGAGATACCTTTAAAATCTGCTTTCACAGGGTACTTTTTGTGATTTCGATCAACAAGCACCGCTGTTTTAAATTTAGTTAATGGTACATCTAAAAAGTGTCTTACAGCATAAATTAAAGTTGTACCCGAATTAAGTACATCATCAACTAAAATAAGACCCTTATTACTATATTGTTCTTTCTGTAATGAAGTCGTTATTGCAGCCTCAGGTTTTTCTTTATCAATAACAACCTCACACAAACTTATTTTTAGTGTGGAAATTGATTTAAGTTCCTTGGCTATTTTCTCAGCAAAGACATAACCATTTGGAGCAATCCCGGCTAGGACTACTTCGTCGTTGTCAACAAAGGTTTCAAAAATTTGGTAAGCGATGCGTTTAATTTTGTGATTGATCTCTTGATGGGTAAGAATGATATTTTTGCTCATTTTTTGATTTGAGTTATAATGTTTACTATTTTGAATCAAAGATATTCTTTAATCCTCGTCTTCTTCTGGGATATCGTTACCAAATTCGTCAATATCTCTACGGTCTTTTTTAGTAGGTCTACCAGTTCCTGTTTTTCTATAATGATCTTTTGAAAGTTTCAATAATTCTAAATGTTGGTAAACCTCTGGAGGGGTATCATTACGTCTGTATATGTCAACCAATTTGGCACCTACACGGCTGTCTGGGATATCCAAAACGGTGATGATTTGTGTAATTTGGTCTTTTCTAAAAGTTACCTTATCAGTAGGAAACACCTCTTTCGATGCCTTAGCAACTTGACCGTTTACAGTAACGTGGTTCTTTTTACAGGCTTCCGTTACCATATTTCGGGTTTTGTAATATCTTACACACCATAAATATTTGTCAATTCGCATAATTATTGTAAAATGAGAGTTAAATAGTTTACAAAAATAAATCAATATTGTATCTTGCGCACTTAAAAAATCAGTTATAATGAACAAATTTAAGTTTTATTTTATTTTATCAATTACAACAGTGCTATTATTTTCCTGTTCAAAAGACTCTGATTCAGTAGAGGTGATTCCTTTGCGAGATTATCAAGAGCAATATGATGCAGAAAAGATATTGATTGAGGAGTATTTAAACACTAATTATATAAATATTACAGAGGCTCCTGGTGATCAAACTGACCAAGATGTTGAGATTACTAAAGTTGACAATGGTAAAGGAACCATTATGTCTTACTTGAATAAAACCACTTTTCCTAAGTTATTACAAAGAGAGGTACAAGTTCATGGAATTACTTATTCAATGTACTATTTGATGCTTAGAGAAGGAACAAAAGATTCCCCATCTAACGTAGATAATGTCCTAGTCTCATATTCTGGAAGCTATTTAAAAGAAGCAACTGAGGGCGATCTTACAACGCTAAGTACAACCTTTTTTGAACAATTAAAGTTTCCACAATCTATGTTTAGTTTGTATAGTGGTGTAATTAGAGGTTGGAGCGAAATCATTCCAAAGTTTAAGACAGGTACTGCGGGTGAAGGAGAAAATGGAGCAGTTTCATATTCTGGTTTTGGAGCAGGAGTGATGTTTATTCCTTCTGGTCTTGGTTACTACAGTCAAGGGAGTACGTCAGTACCATCATACGCCCCGCTTGTGTTCAGTTTTAAATTGTATGCATTACAAAGACTAGATCATGATGGTGATGGTGTATTATCTTATTTAGAAGATTTAAATAATGATGGATATGTTTACGATTATAGAAACACATCAATATATCTTGTCGTGCCGGATAATTTTGATGATACCGATAAAGACGGAATTCCTAATTTCTTAGATATTGATGATGATGGTGATGGTTTTACAACTGCAGTTGAAGTTGCAGCAGGTACAAATTATTTGGATGCAAGCAGTCACCCTTAAGCAATCACATTAAAAATAATATATTAAAATCCCGTATATAATGCGGGATTTTTTTTTTTGCCCTGTTTATCTATTCAGTTTAAAAGATAGCTTCTGATATTTTTTACTAAGCTATCAACTACAGCTTTAATAATCATTTTTGCTTACTTAATATTTTAATGATCTATTCGAAAATTACAATCTTAAAGTATGAAAATTAGTACAGTTATTTTTTCCCTTTTAAACTTAGATAACGGGAATCAAAATATTATAATTGAAATAGTAGTTAAGTATTTTAGTTTTTGCTAACATAAAAAAAATAAGGGCTTGTCATAGACAGCCCTTATTTTTTTGATATAGTATATATTAAGAAATGCTAAAGTGTCATTATTACATTTTAATAATTTCTTCTAGTATAGCTTTGTCAGATCTATTAGTAACTTTTAGTAGAATAGGTTGGTCTTTGGTAGTTTTACCTTCAATCACATATATTTTTATGTTCTTACCAAACTCCGTATTGCTCTTATCAAAATCTACATCACCATATTGTAATGTATTTTTAATATCTATAGTATCAATCCAAGTTTCAGCTAAGATAGCGGAAGCTTTAGGAGAATACTCGAAAGGTTTAGTGCGAAGATCGTTTAGAACTCGGGCATTTGGAAAATAGTTACAACGAGTATCTTTTCCGCTAAAAACCATAGCGACAAAGAATAAACCCATTACAAGTCCTACCAAGTAGTAGGCAAAACGGTGAAAGAATTTCATGTATTTTTATTTTGGTGCAAAGGTAAAATAAAGATTCTTTAAAATACAATTAAATTGATATCGTTATTAGGTAAATTGAACCAATCACCGATTGCTTTATTTGTCAGAATCCCATGGTAGAGATAAACACCATTTTTAAGTCCGACATCACATCGAATAGCCGACTCTATTCCGCCATCATCTGCAATTTGCATCAAATAAGGAGTTAGAATATTACTTATCGAAAGTGAAGCTGTTTTTGAATAGCGAGAAGCAATATTTGGTACACAGTAGTGCAGGACATTACTTTTAATAAATGTTGGCTTTTCATGTGTAGTAACTTCTGAAGTCTCAAAGCAACCACCTGTATCGATGCTTACATCTACAATTACAGCACCTTTCTTCATGTGCTCAACCATCGTTTCAGATACCACAACCGGACAGCGTTCTACACCACGCAAAGCACCAATGGCTACATCGCAACGGCGCAATGCCTTAGTCAAAGCTTTTGTTTGAACAGTAGATGTAAATATTCTCTGGTTCAATGTATTTTGTAATCTTCTTAACTTTGTGATAGAGTTGTCAAAAACTTTTACACTTGCTCCTAATCCTAGTGCGGTCTTTGCAGCAAATTCGGCCACGGTTCCTGCGCCTATAATTACAATTTCTGTGGGTGGAACTCCAGTAATATTACCTATCAAAAGTCCTTTACCAAAGTCGTTGGTAATCATCAGCTCTGCAGCAATAAGTATCGATGCAGTTCCGGCTATCTCACTTGTAGAGCGTACCGCTGGATAAGAACCATCTTCATCCTTTATATATTCAAAGGCAAGTGCTGTTATCTTTTTCTTGCTTAAAGCTTCAAAATATGCTTTGCTCTTAGTTTTTAACTGTATAGATGAAATAAGAATAGTTTTCTGATTCATCATTTCGATTTCGCCGATAGTAGGAGCTCCAATTTTTAATATCATTGGGCAACTAAAAACTTTCTGCGTATCATGGGTGATTTCAGCACCAGCATCGCTGTATTCTTTATCAGTATAGCTTGAATTTTCACCAGCACCCGATTCAATCATCACACGGTGTCCATGGTGGGTGAGTGTATTAACGGCGTCGGGAGTTAAACAGATACGACGCTCCTGATAGCTAGTTTCACTAGGGATCCCTATAAAAAGTTCACTCTTTTGTCGGGATACTTCCAGTTTTTCTTCTTGCGGAAGTAACTGCTCTTTTGTAAACGGTGTGATTGCTATAGATATTGACATTGTTTGCTGTACTATTTAAGAGGTAAATTTACATAAAAAGATTAAAATAAGCATTTTCAACGCTTATAATTAAACAATTGTTTTTATTTCACCGTTTTGTGAGTTATGCTAGCGTAACGCTGCAGTAGCCTAAAAATTTAAAACTTATTTCAAAAAAGAGGAAACAAGTTAAATTTCTGGAGTATGGTAAGTTTAATAGGGAACTATGACTAGGGTGAAAAGTACAAACGTCAATTTATCTTTGCTTACAATAACTCCAATAAACGATTCCCGTCTGCTAACGCTTTAATAGAAATTCTTGAATGCTCCTCTGGAATAAGATTTGGAATGTTTTCTGCCCATTCTATAAAACACCAATGTCCAGAGTACAAGTATTCATCTACACCCATATCAATTGCTTCTGTTTCGTTTTTCAAGCGATAAAAGTCAAAATGATAAACAATCTCATTATTAGACGCTTCGTACTCATTAACTAGAGAAAAAGTTGGGCTACTCGTATTTCCTTTAACTCCCATAATTTTAGTTAAAGCTTTAATAAAGGTAGTTTTCCCAGCACCCATTTCTCCATTAAACAGAATTATTTTATTTGGCGTAGAGTCAAGAACTTTTTGAGCAATCGTTTCAATTTCATTTAAAGAAAATTGGAATTCCATTTTTATAGCTATTTATAAAGTAGGAGCTGCGATTTGATATTTGAAAGATCTTCTCTCCATCAATGATCAACTTGCAACTCCTGTATTTTAATTTAAAATTTTACTTTGGATTAAATACCAAACAAGGAATAATCATTTCTTCTAATGAGATTCCACCATGCTGATAGGTATTTTTATAATAACCCACATAATGATTGTAATTATTGACATAGGCCAAGAACAAATCATTTTTGGCAAAAATATAGGAACTAGTCATATTTATAATAGGCAAACCAATCTTTTTTGGTTCTTTTACTGCATAAACATCTTTTTGTTCATAAGTTAAGCTACGTCCTGTTTTGTATCTTAAGTTAAGACTCGTGTTTTTATCTCCAACTACTTTTGAAGGATTTCTAACATTGATAGTACCATGATCAGTTGTAAGCACCATTTTGAATCCAAGTGTTTGTGCTTGCTGAATAATTTCAAGTAAAGGGGAATTCTTAAACCAACTTAATGTTAGGGAACGATATGCTTTATCATCAGAAGCTAATTCTTTGACCACATCCATTTCTGTTTTGGCGTGTGATAGCATGTCAACAAAGTTGTAGACGATGGTTACCAAATCATTATTCTTTAATGCTTTAAAGTTTTCAGATAATTTTTTACCACTCGCCAAATTGGTGATTTTAAAATAATCCTCTTTAATGTTTAATCCCAAACGTTTAAGCTGTGCAGTAAGTAATTCGGCTTCATACAGGTTTTTACCACCTTCTTCTGGATCATTTTTCCAATATTGTGGAAATTTTTTCTCTATATCAACTGGCAATAGCCCTGCAAAAATCGCATTTCGTGCGTATTGCGTCGCCGTTGGTAAAATGGAATAATACGGGATTTCTTTTTCCAATTTAAAGTGGTTGGCGACCACTTCTTCAAAAACTTTCCATTGATCGTAACGTAGGTTGTCAATTACTACAAAAAGTACTGGTTTGTCTTTTTTGACCAACTCAGGAACGACAACTTCTTTAAACAATGTATGTGACTGAACTGGTTTATCAGCTTTAGGTTCAAACCAATCTTCATAATTGCGCTCAATAAATTTTCCGAACTGAGAATTGGCCTCTTGCTTTTGAGATTCCAAAATTTCGGTTAGAGAGTGGTCGTTAATGCTTTCTAAGTTTAGCTCCCAGAAAATCAATTTCTTATACAACTCAATCCAATCTTCGTAAGAATTAACCATTCCCATTTCCATTGAAATTTTTCTAAATTCCTTTTGGTAATCTAGAGTGGTTTTTTCGGTAACTAGACGAGAGTGATCGAGATTTTTTTTCAAACTCAGTAAAATCTGATTCGGATTAACAGGTTTGATTAAATAATCGGCAATTTTAGAACCGATTGCTTCTTCCATGATGTATTCTTCTTCACTCTTGGTGATCATAATCATTGGTACCGCTGACTTTTTTTCTTTCATCTCTGCCAGCGTTTCCAAGCCACTCATTCCTGGCATATTTTCATCTAAAAAAACAATATCAAAAGATTCATTTTCGAATATTTCAACGGCATCACGACCATTATTACAAGTCGTTACATTGTAGTTTTTCTTTTCCAAAAAAAGGATGTGGGGTTTTAGATAATCGATTTCATCATCAACCCATAATATTTTTATTTTTTCCATGTTGTAGTAGTATTTATGTGCATTGTATAGCCTTCAAAGTGCCAATTTACATTATTTACAAGCGTGTTATTCCTAAATTTATTATAAAAATATTGAAAAAAACACAATTACATCTTAAGATAGCAAATGCTGATTTATTAATAATCCGACATAATAGGAGTAGCTCAAGTTCTTATACCTATAAATGTTTTAGTCTTCTGTCAGGCCGCAACTGCCTTTGATAGGATCCGCTTCATACTTCACGCAATAATTGGTTTATAAAATGTTAATTATGGAATTAATCTCTGTAAAATGAAACGATGGCAGTATAGAGCAATTATCATTCATTGATAACAGAAAAACGCATCGTGATTAGCGATGCGTTTTTAAATATTTTGAAAAGCGTTTTTTTAGTAAGCGCGGTGCATTTTTTCTTTAATTTCTGTCAAACAAAGGTTGTTTATACTTCCTTCATGTGTGTGTTGCGTAGCTTTTGGAGATTCGTAAGTTCCTGCTTCTAATTGTTCTGCAACGGCTTTGTAAGCATCTCTAAAAGGCATTCCAGCTACTACCATTTCGTTCAACGTATCTACGGTGAACAAATAGTTGTATTTTTTATCGGCTAAGATATTGTCTTTTACCGTAATGTCCTTGATAGAGAAAATTGCAATATCCAAACACGCTTTCAGGTTTTGAATTGCCGGAAACAATCCTTCTTTTAACAACTGCAAATCCCTATGGTAACCACTTGGTAAGTTGTTAGTTATAAGAGTGATTTCGTATGGCAGTGCTTGAATTTTGTTGCATTTTCCTCTTATCAGTTCAAAAACGTCGGGGTTCTTTTTATGTGGCATAATACTAGAACCTGTTGTCAAATGCGCAGGTAAACCAATGAAATCAAAATTCTGACTCATGTATAGGCAAACATCCATAGAGAATTTTGCCAAAGTTGCGGCCACACTACTCATAGCAAAAGCTACAATTTTTTCTGATTTTCCGCGACTCATTTGTGCTGCAACCGAATTGAATTTTAATGTTTCAAATCTCAGTTCCTTAGTTGTGAAATGGCGGTCGATAGGGAAGGAGCTTCCATAACCAGCAGCCGAACCTAATGGATTTTGGTCTACTACTTTCAATGCAGCGTTTAGTAGTATGATATCATCAATCAAACTTTCAGCATAAGCCGAAAACCACATTCCAAAAGAAGATGGCATTGCTATTTGCAAATGCGTATATCCTGGTAACAATACGTTTTGGTATTTATCGGCCATTTCCATCAGTAAGTCAAAAGTTGTTTTGACTTGTTCTTTCATGTCGATTACAACATCTTTTAGGTACAGGTTGACATCGACCATCACTTGATCGTTACGCGAACGAGCCGTATGTATTTTTTTTCCTGCATCTCCAAGCTTAACCGTCAATAGGTATTCGATTTTGGAGTGTACATCTTCAAAACTATCTTCGATTTCAAAATTGCCAGCTTCTGCATCTACTATAATTTCTTTAAGTGCTACTACTAATGAATCGGTTTCGCTTGCTGTCAATAATCCTATTTGACCTAGCATTTTGGCATGAGCGATAGAGCCCAAAGCATCATATTTTGCTAGTACCAAATCCAATTCACGATCGTTTCCTACAGTAAAATGTTCGATTTGTTTGTCAGTTGGTATTCCTTTTTCCCAAAGTTTCATATCGTATTGTTTCAGTTTATACTTTTCAGATTTTGATTTGAATCTAAAATAGTATTATTAATTGTAAATATTCTAATTATTCGAATGTAATAGCCCCGATGGAAGCGGCATCCTTGTGGGGGCATTTTTGCCAGCCCCCGCAAGATATAGCGAACAGCGGGAAATAGCTCCTAAACATTTTACTGTTTCAAGAAATCACCAAGTATTTTTATATACAGCTGAATTCCCTCTTCAATCTCGTTTAAATAAATAAACTCATCTGCTGAATGGGAGCGTAGCGTATCTCCAGGCCCTAACTTTAAAGATTGACAGCTTAAAACCGACTGATCTGAAAGAGTAGGAGAACCATAAGTTGTTCTACCCAAGGCTATTCCCGCTTGAACTAAACCATGAGTTTCTGGAATAGAAGAAGCATTTAAGTGCATAGATCTTGGAGTTACTTCTGCAGCAACATTCTTTTTAATTATCTCTAGAATCTCGGAATTGTTATAACAATCATTTACACGAATATCTACAACTAAATCACAATCAGAAGGGACAACGTTGTGCTGTTTACCGGCGTTTATTTGGGTAACGGTCATCTTCACAGGACCTAATTGTTCGGATATTTTATCGAATTTAAAATCTTTGAACCATTCAATAATAGGAAGGGCTTTGTAAATGGCAGCATCATCATTTTGATGCGCGGCATGACTAGGGGTTCCTTTGACTTTTACATCGAGCACCAATAAACCTTTTTCGGCTATGGCCAATTGCATCAGCGTAGGCTCGCCTACAATGGCACAGGACAGTTCAGGCAAATGTTTCAAAACACTATTCAAACCATTCTTTCCACTGCTTTCTTCTTCTGCAGAAGCCACAACAACAAGATTATAAGGGAGGTTTTCTTTTTCGTAGAAATAAACAAAGGTCGAAAGTAAAGAAACCAAACAGCCACCGGCATCGTTGCTTCCTAATCCATATAGTTTTCCATCTTCAACAATCGCCTTTAGCGGATCTTTTGTGTACGCCTGGTTGGGACGAACAGTATCGTGGTGTGAGTTTAGTAAAAGGGTAGGTTTGCTGGCGTCAAAAGTTTTGTTGAACGCCCAAATATTATTGTTTTCTCGTTTAAAAGGAATGTCGTTTTGAATAAACCATTGCTCGATTAAGACCGCAGTATGTTCTTCTTCACTAGAAAAAGATTGTGTTTCGATCAAGCTTTTTAATAAGGCAATAGCTTCTTGTGTAAGTGTTTCTTGGTTTTTCATAATTTTTTACCGCAAAGGCACAAAGGCGCATTTTTTAGTTTTATGTTTTGGATGTAACTACCTTATATTTAAAAAAAATATATGGTGTTACTCTAATTTATCACAGCTTTACAACTGTATTGTTGTACAGATAGCTTCTGAATTTTTCAACATTTTGTGGTGCCCAATTCTGATTTTTTGAACGCCCTTTGCCAAACTATTGAAGCAATTGTCCAGTTTGGGAATCATTCCAGAATGGATTGCTTTTTCGTTCTTTAATTTGGTGTATAATTCTTGATTGATTTGGTCAATGACTGACGAATCGTCTTCAGCATCATATAATACGCCTGGTTTTTCAAAACAATAGTTCAAAGTTACATCAAATACTTCAGATAATGCAATTGACAATTCGCTAGCAATCGTATCAGCATTTGTATTCAATAATTGTCCCTTTTTGTCATGTGTGATAGCACAAAACACAGGTGTAATTCCGTTGGTAATTAACGTTTGCAATAAGGGAGTGTTGACCTTTTTTACATCGCCTACAAAGCCGTAGTCAATGGTAGGATGGTTTCTTTTTTCAGATTGAATCAAGTTTCCGTCCGCACCCGAAAAACCTATCGCGTTTGTATTGTTTGCTTGTAATTGTGCAACGACTTCTTTATTTATTTGACCCGCATAAATCATTACCACTACTTCAAGCATAGCGGCATCGGTAATTCTACGTCCATCAATCATTTGAGGAACAAGTCCAATGCTCTTGGCCATTTTAGTAGCCGATTTTCCGCCGCCGTGAACCAAAAGTTTGTGTCCATCAATTTTTGAGAAATCGCTTAAAAAATGCTTTAATTCATTGGCGTCATCAATAATGTTTCCTCCAATTTTTACAATAGTCAAAGATGGTTTATTGCTCATTTTTTAGTATTTTTTGAAGTACTAGTTGCGCTGAATAGGTTCTGTTATTGGCTTGCTCAATCACAATGGAGTTTTCGCTGTCCAATACTTCATCTGCTACAACTACATTACGTCTCACAGGCAAGCAGTGCATGAATTTTGCGTTGTTTGTCAACGCCATTTTCGCTCCCGTTACCGTCCAATTCGGATCTGAATTGGTAATTTTTCCGTAGTCGTTGTAGTTGCTCCAGTTTTTGGTATAAATAAAATCTGCATTTTCGAAAGCTTTATCTTGATCGTATTCAATCTTGGAATCTTTGGTGATTTCAGGGTTAAGTTCGTATCCTTCTGGATGTGTAATCACAAAATCGGCATCCTGCAATTGCATCATTTCAACAAACGAATTGGCAACCGCTTGAGGCAATGCTCTAGGATGTGGTGCCCAAGACAGTACCACTTTTGGTCTGTGAGCGGTTTTGTGCTCTTCCATTGTGATGGCGTCTGCTAATGATTGCAGTGGGTGACCGGTGCAACCTTCCATGTTGACGATGGGTACAGTCGCGTATTTTAGAAATCCTGCCAATACGGTTTCGGCATTGTCTTTTTCTTTATCTACCAATCCAGCAAAAGCTCTGATGGCAACGATATCACAATATTGTGAAACGACTTCTGCCGCTTCTTTAATATGCTCTGATGCTCCTTTGTTCATAATTGCACCATCTTCAAACTCTAAGGTCCATCCTTCATTGGTGAAGTTCATGACCATTACGTTCATCCCAAGGTTCAAAGCTGCTTTCTGCGTGCTCAAACGTGTACGTAGGCTGGGGTTAAAAAATAACATTCCCAGGGTTTTGTTTTTTCCTAGTTTCTTATTCTTTAGTGGATTTTTTTTGATTTTCAAGGCATCTTTAACCCATTCTGATAGGTTGTCGATGTTTTGTACTGAGATGTAATTCATTTTTTATGTATTTGAATTGTACTTGTTTTATTGTTGTTGCGTTTTTGGACGCGGATTGCACTGATTCGTTATCGCAAAAACGCGGACTAAAAACGGAACTTTTATTCCACTAGCCACTATATAGGTTGCGATTAATTGTACGCTGATTATACTGATTCGCTATCGCGAAAACACGGATAAGAGCGGATTTTTTATTTATTTTCTATTGTTTTCAAAGATCTTTCTTCTAAATTCGGGCTTCTTCCCAAAGTTTAAAAGGAGGCCAACTTCGCAGCGTGTGGCTCTCAAATAGTTTAGTATTTGATTTTCATTCTCTTTCACAAGGTACTCTGCAGCTTTTAGTTCCAAAATTATCCCATTATCAACGATTAAATCGGTCTAATATTCTCCAACCTAGATGCCTTTGTAATAAACTTTTATTTTTTTTCTGAGCTTCGACTGTGAATCCTTTATTTTTTAATTCTAAATACATTGCATTTTGATACACCTTTTCTAAAAAACCGTAGCCAAGCTCATTGTAAACTTCATAGTACGTTTTAATGATCCTGTCCGTTATTTCTTGATGCTTTAATTCCATATGTAAACAGTGTCATTATTTGAAATCAATTGCGCTATTTTGAAAAAAAATCTGTTTTCGTCCGCGGCTTCGCGCAAGCGAATCCGTATCATCCGTGTCCCATTACTAGATAATCTTCGTAAAAGGAACACTATTTTTGATAGCATTCAATATAAAATCATCTTTTAAACCATTAACAATCCATGTCTCAATTTTAGCGGCTTTGGCAATTCCCGCTGCCTCAATTTTTGACTGCATACCTCCGGTACCATGTGACGATTTTGAATCGCCAACTTCTTGTTGCATTAGGTTTAGATCATTAACAATTGCTATAGTTTCTGGATTTTCATCTTGAAAAGTAGCCTTCGTATAAATTCCGTTTGTGTTGGTCGCAATTATTAATATGTCAACATTCAACAACACAGCTGTCAAAGCAGCTAGTTTATCGTTGTCACCAAATTTAATTTCGTCTGTAGCCACCGTATCGTTTTCATTGATGATCGGAATATAATTATTTTTGACCAAGACATTTATCGTATTGACGATATTGACCTTTGTATTTTCCTTTTCGAAATCAGAGTAGGAGAGTAGACATTGTGACGTATGCAATCCTAAATCACTAAAATTTTCATGGTAAATCCGCATCAAATGAGGTTGTCCAATAGATGCTAAAGCTTGCTTTACAAAAACTTCTTGATCGTTATTGTCCAATTTTACAAATTGTTTCGCCGCTGCAATCGCACCCGAACTTACAATTATAAATTCGTATTCGTCCTTTAAAGCCGCTATTTGCATACCAATATCCTCAATCTTTCCTCTTGAAATATGATTGGTTTCTTTGGTTAACGTATTACTTCCTATTTTTAATAATATTCTTTTTTTCATTTTATGCTTTTAGCCTTTAGCAATTTGCTATAGGCATTAGGGTTTGCATTTTTATTTCAATCGAAGAGGCCAATAGCTAAAAGCCAATAGCCACATGCTTAACGTATCTGTCCTTCTCCAAACACATACCATTTGTTGGTCACTAAATGCTGTAAACCAATTGGTCCACGTTGGTGCAATTTGTCTGTACTGATCGCCAATTCGCCACCCAATCCAAATTGTCCGCCATCGGTAAAACGGGTTGAAGCGTTGTGGTATACAGAGGATGCATCCACATTATCCATAAATACTTTCGCATCTGCAACGGTTTCAGTGATGATCGAAGCAGAGTGACCTCCACAATATTTATTTATTTTAGCAATCGCTTCTTCGTCAGAATTCACGAGTCCGATTACGATTTTGTAATTCAAAAATTCTTCGTACCATATCGTTTCGTTTTCGATTTCTGGAATCTGAGTCGCTTTTGCGAAAGCAGTATCTCCTAAAACTTCTACATTGAATATCTTTAATTCGGCAACTAATTCTTTTGCAAAAGCTTCCCAATTCGGAACCTTAGTATCAATCAAAACTTTATCCAATGCGTTGCAAACGCCAATATTAGTCGTTTTTCCATTGATGATAATATCCATCGCTTTCTTCAAGTCGGCAGATTGATTGACGTACACAAAATTATTCCCGCGACCACTCACAATCACTGGGCATGTAGCGTGTTTTTTGGTGAATTCAATTAATTTTTCGCCACCACGAGGTACGATCAAATCAACTTTTTGAGTTGGATTTTCTAAGAACGCTTGCGTTTGCACACGGTCATAATTCAAATATTCTACCCATTCTGTACTCACATCATTTTTTGCCAAAGCTTGGTGCCAAAGGCTCACAATCTTTTGGTTCGAAAGCAACGATTCTTTTCCGCCTTTCAATAAAATTTTGTTTCCAGATTTAAAAGCAATTCCTCCCGCTTCAACTGTAACGTCTGGACGCGACTCATAAATAATCAAAATTGTTCCGAAAGCAGATGTTCTATTGCTGATGCGCATCCCGTTTTCATGGGTAAAATTAAAACGTTCCTGACCCACAGGATCTTCTTGACTCGCCAATTGTTCTAGCGACAGAATCATTCCGTCCACCTTGGCATCGTCCACGAGTAACCGTTTCTCCATAGCTAGATCTTCACCGTTATAGTTGGCTAAATCCTGCTGATTGATGGCTTTTAAAGCTTCTCTTTCTTCTTTCAAAAGCGCTGCCATGGTAGTCAATACAGCGTTTCTTTTTTCTATGGATAATAATGTGTTCATGTTTTATTTATTTTAAATTATTTGGGCGTGCCCCTCAGATTGCTTCGGCGTTCCTTCTCGCAACTTCGGGTCGGGCTATTCGCTACAATCTTTTTTATTCATTTCCGCTACGCTACAATCAATAAAAAAGGATTTTCGCTGCTATCCCTCACGCAAAACCAATCTTCATGGGTAAAAATGTAGTTCTTAGTTTTTAGTCCTAAGTCCTTAATTTTTTACATGTGTTCTGCAAAGTAAAGTTTTAATATTCTTTTCAAATCCGTAAAATCTGTGAGATAATAATAGCACACAGATTTTCGCAGATTTTTATTTTTTATTCAAGCCTTAAAACTACTTCAACTCAGCCAAACTCTCTTGCAATGCTACAATAAAGGTATCAATGGCTGCGGTTGTAATCGTTAATGGCGGTAAAATTCTCAACAAGTTTTTGTTGTTTGCCCCACCGGTAAAAATATGTTTTTCGATGATCATTTTCTTTCTCAACGCGCTTACGTCAAAATCAAATTCGACTCCTAGCATCAATCCTCTTCCTTTAACTTTAATGATTTCGGGAATAACTTTGATTGCTTCCAAGAAGTACGCTTCTACTTTGCTCGCATTTTCCATCAAGTTTTCTTTTTCAATAACTTCAAGAACGGCGATACTTGCAGCACAAGCCAAATGGCTTCCACCAAAAGTGGTTCCTAGCAAACCGTAACTTGCTTTGAAGTGAGGTGCAATTAAAATTCCACCAATCGGGAAACCGTTCCCCATTCCTTTTGCCATGCAAATAATATCAGGGGTGATGCCGTGAAATTGGTGAGCAAAGAATTTTCCGCTTCTTCCAAATCCTGATTGCACTTCATCCATGATTAAAACCACATCATTTGCCTTACATATTTTTTCAAGTGCTTGAAAAAATTCGGTTGTTCCTTGGTCTAATCCACCAACACCTTGAATTGGTTCGATAATCACACAAGCTACATCTCCTTTTTTTAGTTCTGCTTCTACCAAATCAATTTGATTCAACGGTAAAAAAGTAACGACTTGTTGTGCATTGATTGGAGCAACAATTTTTGGATTATCCGTTGTTGCTACTGCTGCCGATGTTCTACCGTGGAAAGCATTTTCAAAAGAAACTACTCTTGCTTTATTGGTATGAAAAGAGGCCATTTTTAAGGCATTTTCATTGGCTTCAGCTCCCGAAGAACATAAAAATAAGCTGTAATCGGTATATCCTGAAAGCTTTCCAAGTTTGTCCGCCAATTCCACTTGCAACGGATTTTGAATTGCATTAGAGTAAAAGCTCAATTTGTCCAATTGGTCTTTTACTTTGGCAACGTAATAAGGTTGCGTATGTCCGATCGAAATTACTCCGTGACCAGAGTATAAATCTAAATATTCGATTCCGTTTTCGTCTGTAATGGTGCAATCCAATGCTTTTACAGGGGTGATAGGATATAATGGGTAAACGTCAAATAAGTTCATTTTGTTATTTTTTAAGTGTTTATCCCTGTCAGAGTTTTAGACTGTGATAGAGATGTTTTAGAATCCTGATGGTTTTAAATGTAATCCAGTGCTTTCATCGAGTCCAAACATTAAATTCATGTTTTGAACCGCTTGGCCTGAAGCACCTTTTAATAAATTGTCAATCACCGAAGTGATTAAAATCCGGTTTCCTTTTTTTAATAAACTAATGATACATTTGTTGGTTTGTACTACTTGCTTCATGTTGATGTTTTCGGTAGTTATAGTTACAAACGGTTGGTCTTTGTAGAATGCGGTGTATTTGGCAACCAAATCGTCCAAACTTTCTTCTGACTTCGTGTAAAGCGTTGCGAAGATACCTCTAGGAAAATCGCCTCTGTTGGGTACAAATAGCAATTCGTCTGAATACGATGCCTGCAACTGATTGATGCTTTGATTGATTTCGCCCAAATGTTGGTGTTCGAAAGCTTTGTAGTGAGAGAAGTTGTTATTTCTCCAACTGAAATGCGATGTTGCGGATAAGCTTACACCTGCACCTGTACTACCTGTTGTGGCGTTGATGTGTACATCGTCGGCCAACAAACCGTCTGCTGCTAGCGGCAATAAAGCCAGTTGAATAGCTGTTGCAAAACAACCTGGGTTTGCAATGTAGTTGGCGTTTTTAATATCGGTTTTATTCAATTCTGGTAAACCATAAACAAATGATTTTCCATTAAATTCTTTGTCTTTGGTCAAACGGAAGTCGTTTCCTAAATCGATAATTTTGGTCGTATCAGAAAATTTGTTGTTTTCCAAAAATGAGATTGATTTTCCGTGTCCTAAACACAAGAAAAGTACATCCACATTTGGGTTAACAGTATCGGTGAAATTCATTTCGATATCGCCCATCAAGTCTTGGTGTGCAATTGATAACGGTTTTCCAGCGTTTGTGGTACTGTAAATAAAATCTAGTTTTGCATTAGGATGAAACATTAAAATTCTAATTAATTCTCCTGCTGTATATCCTGAACCTCCAATTATTCCAATAGAAATCATACTCTTTTGTTTTAGGTGAATAAATCTGAATTCGTTTATTCTAAATTATATTATTACAGAATTGACACCTTATTGAAAGCGGTCTATTCTTATTGTTTGCGTGAGGGATAGGAGCGGTATCCTTTTTTGAAGTCCCGAGGCTTCGGGACTTCAAAAAAGATAGAGCGGATAGCCCGACCCGTAGTTTTTACGGAGGGTCACGCCCAAATCCTAGACCTTATTATTCGTAAGTTTCGTTGTTTACTGCCGAAAATATGTTTTGAGCATTACCCAAAATTTTGATAAATCCTTTGGCATCGTCAGATGTCCAAGCGTTGTTCATTTCGCCATATTGACCAAAACTGTTGGTCATTAAGTCATTGTCAGACTCGATTCCGTCCAACACAAAATGGTAGGGTCTCAAGGTTACAAAGACTTTTCCGTTTACATTTTTCTGCGTATCTTCAAGAAACGCCTCGATGTTGCGCATCACAGGATCCAAAAATTGCCCTTCGTGGAAAAGCATTCCGTACCAGTTTCCTAGCTGCTCTTTCCAGTATTGTTGCCATTTTCCTAGAGTGTGTTTCTCTAATAAATGGTGTCCTTTAATGATGATTAGCGGGGCAGCAGCTTCAAAACCAACTCTTCCTTTGATTCCGATAATCGTATCACCTACGTGCGTATCTCTACCAATTGCATACGCATTTGCTAGTTTTTCTAAAGTAACGATGTTGTTTGACGGTTTGTCTTTTTTACCGTTGATGGCAATTAATTCTCCTTCTTTGAACTCCAGTGTTACTTTTTCTTCTCCTTCTTTTATCAATTGAGAAGGGTAAGCTTCGTTTGGCAACGATTGGTGTGAAGTCAAGGTTTCTTTTCCTCCAACACTTGTTCCCCAAAGTCCTTTATTGATCGAATACTGTGCTTTTTCCCAAGAGTAGTGTACACCGTTTTGGCTTAAATAATCTACTTCTTCTTGTCTTGATAATTTCAAGTCACGGATAGGAGTGATGATCTCAATTTCTGGTGCGATGGTATGGAAGATCAAATCAAAACGTATTTGGTCATTTCCTGCACCTGTACTACCGTGAGCGATAGCAGTTGCTCCAATAGATTTTGCGTACTTGATGGCTTCAATTGCTTGAAAAACTCTCTCAGCACTAACAGATAATGGGTACGTGTTATTTTTTAAGACATTACCATAAATTAAATATTTGATGGCTTTATCGTAGTATTTGTCTACAATAGTAAGGTTGGCATGTTTTGCACTACCTAACTCATACGCACGCTCCTCAATATCGTTAAGTTCTTGATCGTCAAATCCACCAGTATTGATTAATACGGTGTGTACTTCAAATCCTTTTTCGTTTTTTAAATATTTTAGGCAATATGAGGTGTCAAGACCTCCACTATAAGCTAATACTACTTTTTTCATCATTTTTATTTTTGGCTACGAGCGTTTACGCAGTAGCTGATTATTATTGAATGTTGCTTTTTATTTTTTTTCGGTGATACTCAACAGTATCGCTTGTTTGATGGCCTTTAATCTGTTTAAGACTTTGACGTTAAACGGATGTTTTGGCGGGTCTTTTGGTTTTTCTTTTGGGTCGTATAGCATACCTGTGCACAAACACAATTTGTTGTCTTTGCTCTTTAATATTTCAAAATTTGTACAGGTTTGGCATCCGTTCCAGAAACTTGGGTCACTTGTTAGTTCAGAGAAAGGAACGGGTTTGTATCCTAGATCTGAATTTATTTTCATAACAGCAAGCCCAGTTGTGATTCCGAACACCTTAGCATTTGGATATTTTTTAAGGGAATAATCAAAAACAAAAGATTTAATTTTTTTGGCTAATCCTAAATTTCTAAAATCAGGATGCACAATTAAACCAGAGTGTGCTACAAATTTTCCGTGTTGCCAAACTTCTATATAACAGAAACCAGCAAATTTACCATCTGCCAATGCAATCACTGCATCTTTATTAAGCATCTTTTTTTGGACGTATTCAGGCGTTCTCTTAGCGATTCCTGTACCTCTCAATTTGGCGGAAGTTTCTATCGTATCACAAATTTCTTGTGCATATTTGAAATGCTCTTCCTGAGCTATTAAAATATCAATATTCATTTAATAATTGATTTATTTCGTTGTGAGACAAATTTTGATTATTTCTGGAGTTATCAATAGTTACAATAGCATTATGAATCCATCTAGATGAATACAAAACTTGACTATAAATATTGTTAATAGGATTTGTTAATCCAGTGCTAGATAACAGTTGCAATTCCAAAGCAAAAAAAGTGAAAAATGAGTAAATGATGATTGAGCCAAACATAGTAGATACTATACCAATAGTATCCGTACCTCGGGAGAGGTAACGGGTCTGTTCATCCGTGAATTAGAAGAAATATGTACACGTTTATTAATCATAAAACAAAAGTACAATTTTTTTTGAAAGGGAGCGGTATGAAATAGGTTTTTATAACAATATTATCGTTATCTGTTGTATCTTGTAGTTTTAAAGAGATTTCCTTATAGATTGGACAAAGATCCAACAATTTTTTTCAGAATTAATAAATATAACCACAGTTCATTTATCGTTTTCACTTAGACATTAAAAAGAAAGTAATGAGTTTTCAGAGATAATTTAATTATTAGTCACTAAATATATTTATTTTCAGAAGTTTTTATAAGATTTGTATGTTTGTAATGCTTAAAAACTATCTTTAAAACAAAATACAACATAAGTAGATGTAGTGCTGTTATGGAGAATAATTTGAATTTTTATAAAAATATAGCAAAGAATAATTTGCCTCTGACTGAGCTTCTAAAAGATGAAAACTTATTTTCGAATGTTCCATCTAATTGGTCTGTTGTGGTGACAGATATCGAGAACTCAACAGTTGCTGTCAATAAAGGTCGCCATAATGATGTAAATTTGAGTGCAACAGGCAGTATAATCACAGTTTTGAATACATTAAAGAGTAATAATAGTTCGGTCAAAATCCCTTATTTTTTTGGTGGTGATGGTTCTACATTTATAGTGCCTAATGCCGTTTTAGAGCCCATCCTGATTGCTTTAAATAAATACAGTCAACACATATTTACAACCTTAAAATTGCAGCTTAGAGTTGGACATCTTGAAGTAGAAAAAGTTTATGCCAATCACATAAAATTAAAAATTACAAAATTAAAGCATAACGAATATTTGACTACTCCTGTAATATTAGGTAATGGATTAAAATATGCGGAGCGTGTTATTAAAGATCGCTTTGAAGCCACAAAAATACAAAGTAAGGATGACAGCGATCTAAATCTTGATGGAATGCAATGTAGATGGGATGAGATTTATCCGAACCAATCTGACAAAAAAGTAGTTTGTTTACTGGTAGATTGTAACGATGAAAATATACAGGCCAAAATTTATGGTATTATAATGAGAGAGATTGACTTCATTTTTGGAAATCTTGAAAAACGTAATCCTATATCAGCTCTTAAGTTAAAGTTGAATACTTCATTGGCAACTATAAGAAAAGAGATGAAGGTAAAAATAGGGAAGTATAAAGTCACATATTTAATTAGTAATTGGTTTATGACATTGTTCGGAACTTTTTATTTCAAATTCTTTCAAGCAGGAAAACTATACAAATACCGAGTTACTCAATTGTCTGATACCATAATGCTGGACGGATTTCTTAATACAGTTATTTCTGGAACAGATGAACAAGTGAGTCGATTGAAGATTTTACTTGATCATTTGGAAGCAAACCATAAGATTATTTATGGTATACATATTACACATGCTTCGATTATGTCATGTTATATTGAAGATAAAGAGAAAAAACATATTCATTTTGTCGATGGAACAGAAGGTGGCTATACAAGCGCAGCTATCATGTTTAAAGACAAAATGAAAAAATTACAAAATGAGAAATTGTAAAGTATTTTATTTTAATATATTTTTTGTTTTTCTCCTTAATTCAAGAATATGATTATTTAATTCTTTGGTAAGTAAATCAAGTGAAAGTGCGGAAGCCTTAATGGCATCTAAAATTTCAATGCTTTCTTGTTCGTCTTCTACAGGAAAATCTAAAAGTTGAACAAGCCCCAAAATATTAGCAATTGGCTGTCTTACTCTATGCGATGTAAGAAACATCATTTCATCGGTACCACTAATATATTCTTTATGATGTTCCTCTCTTTTCTTTAGTTCTAAATTTACAGCTATTAATTCTTTGGCTCTTTTTTCTTTTTCACCATTTTGGTAAGCAAGTTCTTTGTTAGCTAGTATCAATTCTTGAGATCTTTGTTCTTTTTCACAATTTTGAAAAGCTAGCTCCTTATTGGCAACTATCAATTCTTGTGCTCGCTTTTCTTTCTCTATATTTTGATAAATGAGTTCTTCATTGGCAATCACTAATTCAGCCGCTCTTTTTTCTTTCTCAATATTCTGAAAAGCAAGTTCCCTATTGGCAACTATTAATTCCTGAGCGCGCTTTTCTTTCTCAATATTTTGATAAATAAGTTCTTTGTTTGCTAATACTAATTCAGCTGCCCGCTTTTCCTTCTCACAATTTTGATAGGCAAGTTCCTTATTGGCAATTATGAGTTCTTGTGCTCTTTTTTCTTTTTCAACATTCTGAAATATAAGTTCCTCAGTAGCAATTGCCAACTCAGCTGCTCTTTTAGCTTTTTCAACTTTATGAAAGGCAATTTCTTTATGCGTAATAATTAACTCAGCATCTCGATTCGCTTTCTGATTATTTGCGTTTGGAGGGGAGGGGTTAATTATAAGAACATTTTTGGTTAGTTTATTTTTATCCATGACTGCCAATTTTAATTTGTAAATAAAAATCTATAAAGCTTTCTATTTTTGAATTTTGAAGAAAATCATTATGATTACATTCAAAACAAAAACAAAACAACAATTGTAGTGTATAAGCTCTGAGCACGTTATGAATAATTAATCAACTCTAAATAACTATTGAGTTATAAAAATAGATTAATTTTATTATAATAATCAAAAAAGTATACAAATTTGACTATTATAATAACAGTAAGGTGCAATTTAAATTTTTATTTACTGTATTGAAAAACCGTTAAGGACATTTTCATTGTACCAGAAGGGATCGAAATTATCTTCTGCGAGTTCACAAGACACTAAAATATTGCTAGAGGATGCGTTTCCAAAAATACTTGCAACTGCAGCATCTGCAGCATCTCTACCATTTGCAATTTTAACCAGACTATTTAAAGGAACTAATTGCGTTGCGTCAAATACAATCCAATTTCCGCCTATGTATGCTTCAAAACAAGCATGAAAATCAGGTGGTTGTAAGGTATATGCATAACAAGTAAGGTATCTAGCAGGAATGGATAAAGCACGGCATAAGCTAATTCCCAAATGAGCAAAATCACGACAAACACCAACACGATCGGTGATCGTATCTAGAGCGGATGTTTGAGAATTTGTACTTCCGCTAACATATTCTACATTATTGTGTATCCAATCTGTTATGGCTAGTACTTTTGAGTAGATATTTTCGATATGACCAAATTCCTTAAAAGCTAATTTTTGCAATTTATCGGATTGGCAGTATCTACTTGGAAATAAGAACGGAATAATATCTCCATCTAATTCTGCAACTGGAACGTTTTGAAACTCTTGACGTTGGTCATAAATAGTATAGTTGGTTTCAACGGTAGCGTCATAGGATATTGTAAAAGTGGTGTTTCCTTGCGATTTCAATCTAAGAAAACGACCTGCACCTGAATTATATGAGAATTCTTCAACTTCAAATTGAGGATTTAAAGTTAAAGATTCAGTAAGAATTTGTTGGCTATTATTACGTATAGCATGAATATTAAATATGAAGGTAGTGGGTATAGCTACATTATATGTTATTTCGCTGTGAACTTTGAATTTCATCTGAGTAGGATTTAGATAATTTATAATTCTATTTATTGTTGACTAATTTGTCGTCTAATTTATCAAAAGTGGTGTCAAGCCATTCTTCAGGTAATTCATCAAGAGCTGATTTTAATTTTTCTGCCCATAGATCAGAAATATTAGAAAGCTCTTTTTGATCGTATCTCTTTTCAAACATTTCAAAAGTGTCTTTTTTGTATAATACTACATCTATCGGGAAATCTACATTGTTGGCACTCACACGAGTGGAGTCGAATGATAAAAAACCTGCTTTTAAAGCTTCTTTCATTGTTGTGTCTGGATTGATAATTCTATTAAGAATAGCTTTACCTTGCCCCGAATTACCAATGATTACATAAGGTGAACCTTCGTCAAGTTCAACCCAATTACCTTCGGAATAAATAAGGAATAATTTCTGAGTAGCATCGTCTTTTAATTGTCCTCCAATAATAGTATTTAAATTGAATTTTAAACCACCACTTAGCAGTGAAGCTTTATCCTCTTTAGCAACACGTTTTATTTGATCTCCAAAAGAATTAACTACTTGATATAATTTTGTGTAACTCTTAGTCTCTTCTGATAATTCTTGAAAATAATTGATTGCTTTATCGCGTACCGAGCGAAGTCCACTTGTCATTATAAAAACAGAATGATCTTGGTATTGCTCTACATGAACTTTTTTCTTAATAGAAACATTTGATCCGGCTGTGATGCAGGTGTCAGCAATTGCTATTAGACCTTCTTTTACTTTAATCGCAAGACAGTAAGTCATAAATTTTGAATTAAGGGTTTGATAGTATTTAATCGAAAGCTAATAACTTAATATTAGACTCATAAACTTTCAATGCGAAAGTAGCGCATTTTGCAATATTCAATATTACACTATTATCTAATCTTGTTGTAAGATTACAATAATTGGTTGTTTAATAGTTTTTTACAATTAGAAAATATATACCTCATAAGCACGACTGCGTGAGGGATTGAAGTAAGCTACCAAAGTAGCACTGAAAGCCCGACACAGTAAGTGAAGGGGCCTAATCAACTCCCAGAATGTTAGGCCCCTTTTCTTGCTGTGGCACGCCCAAATAAGTCAGTTGATTTTTAAACCATAATTTGTTTTAAAAACCTTATGATCTAGCATTCTAAGAACTCAGGATTTTTTTGTACTTTTGCCCAAATTTTATAAATAAAGAACATTCATGTTAACAGTTAATAATTTATCAGTTCAGTTTGGAAAACGTATTTTGTTTGATGAAGTGAACACGACCTTTACGCACGGTAATATTTATGGGGTTATTGGTGCCAATGGTGCTGGAAAATCTACCTTTTTAAAAATTATTGCAGGAGAAATGGATCCTACAGCTGGCCATGTACATTTGGAACCAGGGAAAAGGATGTCGGTTTTAAATCAAAATCACAACAAATTTGACGAACATACAGTGCTAGAAACAGTATTGATGGGAAACAAAGTTCTGTATGCCGTAAAGAAAGAAATGGATGAGTTGTACTTGGACTACAATGATAAAAATGCCGACAGGATAGGGGAGTTGCAAGTACAATTTGAAGAGATGAATGGCTGGAATGCTGACTCTGATGCTGCTGCGATGTTGTCTAACTTAGGTATTACCGAAGATAATCATTATACTTTAATGGCTGATTTGGAAGGTAAAATTAAAGTACGTGTCCTTTTGGCGCAAGCTTTATTTGGCAATCCTGATTTGTTGATTATGGATGAGCCGACCAATGACCTTGATTTTGAAACGATTGCTTGGTTGGAAAACTTCTTGGCAAATTATGAGAATACAGTAATTGTAGTATCGCATGACCGTCACTTTTTAGACTCCGTATGTACACATATATCTGATATTGATTTTAGTAAAATCAACCATTACTCTGGTAATTACACTTTTTGGTATGAGTCTAGCCAATTAGCAGCAAAACAACGTGCGCAACAAAACAAAAAAGCAGAAGAGAAGAAACAAGAATTAGAGGAATTCATTCGTCGTTTTAGTGCAAATGTCGCGAAGTCAAAACAAGCGACTTCACGTAAAAAGATGATTTCAAAATTGAACATTTCGGAAATTAAACCTTCTAGCCGTCGTTATCCTGCGATTATTTTTGATCAAGATCGTGAAGCGGGGGATCAAATTTTAAATGTTCAAGGTTTGAAAGCTATTGTAGATGGAGATCTACTTTTTGAAGGGGTAGATTTAAATATGGCAAAAGGGGATAAAGTGGTAGTTTTTTCGAAAGATTCGAGAGCGACTACTGCTTTTTATGAAATTTTGAATAACAATCTAAAAGCGGATGCTGGAACTTTTGACTGGGGTGTGACTACAAACCAAGCGTATTTGCCTGGTGACAACCATAGCTTTTTTGAAAATGATTATACGCTAGTTGATTGGTTACGTCAATGGGCGAAGACAGAAGAAGAACGTGATGAAGTATATATTAGAGGTTTCTTGGGGAAAATGATTTTTTCTGGAGAGGAAGCTTTAAAAACGAGTCGTGTATTATCTGGAGGAGAAAAAGTACGTTGCATGCTGTCTCGTATGATGATGGAACGTGCTAATGTATTAATGCTTGATGAACCAACCAATCACTTGGATTTGGAATCAATCACCGCTTTTAACAACTCTTTGAAAAATTTTAAGGGATCTTTACTTTTTACAACGCATGACCACGAATTTGCTCAAACGGTGGGAAATAGAATTGTAGAATTGACACCAAAGGGAGTTATTGATCGCTACATGACATTTGATGAATATCTAGATGACGAGAAAGTTCAAGAATTAAGAGTTAAGATGTATTCTTAATTTTTTATTATACTTAAAAGTAAAGCCTCCTAAAAAATTCTTAGGAGGCTTTTTTAATATCGTCGTATGTACTACTTTTTACCAAACATTTTACTAACTAACCATAGACCTAGAATAATTATTGCAACAACAATAAATATTCCGAATCCCATTCCAGCTTTAAAAATGCTCCCGATTGCTTCACAACTTGTAAAAAGAGATAATATTACTAATAGTGTAGCGATTTTTACAGTTAAATTTTTCATAGTATATTTTTTTTGAGTGTTATTTGTTTGTTTTATTTTTTGTAAAATTACCTTAATACACTTTCAATTTTGTTATAGAATTTTAGCAAAAAGTTATGAAATTCTATAAATAGCAATTTCTACGCAGCGATCTTGTTAAAGAAATACAAGGGAAAATATTTTAATGTTTAATAGCTAAACCATATTTTGTATATTTGCTAGACAAACACTACTATTACTATGACTCAAAAAGTATTGCTCACTTCTAAAGAAGTCAATATCATTCTGCATCGTTTGGCTTGTCAACTCATTGAGAATCATTTAGATTTTTCGGATACTATTTTAGTCGGAATTCAGCCTCGAGGAACATTTTTGGCAGAGCGACTCAAAACCTTATTGGAAACGGAATACAAAACTCCAGAAATTCAATTAGGTTACTTGGATATCACTTTTTTTAGAGATGATTTTCGCAGAACCGAAAAACCCTTAGAAGCTAATAAAACTAAAATAAATTTTATAGTCGAAAATAAGAAAGTCATCTTCATTGATGATGTCCTATTTACGGGAAGAAGCATTCGTGCGGCATTGACAGCTATTCAATCATTTGGACGACCGTCAGAGATTGAGTTACTAGTATTGATAGACAGACGTTTCAGTCGAAATTTACCAATTCAACCTGATTATAGAGGGCGCCAAGTAGATGCAATCAATGACGAAAAAGTAAAAGTAAACTGGAAAGAGAATGATGGTGAAGATTCGGTTTGTTTGATTACAAACTAATTAAAAATTACCATCTAACTCATAATTTAAGGATATATAAAAATGAAAGAATTAAGCGTAAATCATTTATTAGGAATCAAGTACATTAATAAAAATGATATTGATCTTATTTTTGAAACAGCCGATCATTTTAAAGAAGTTATCAACCGACCAATTAAGAAGGTTCCATCGTTACGAGACATTACGATTGCCAATATATTTTTTGAGAATAGTACAAGAACCAAATTGTCATTTGAACTAGCACAAAAACGTTTGTCTGCAGATGTAATTAGCTTTTCGGCAGCACAATCTTCCGTTAAAAAAGGAGAAACATTAATCGATACTGTAAACAACATATTATCAATGAAAGTTGATATGGTTGTTATGCGTCACTCTAATCCAGGAGCAGCTTACTTTTTGTCAAAAAATGTTAAGGCTAGTATCATCAATGCTGGTGATGGTGCACACGAACACCCAACGCAAGCGTTGCTTGACAGTTACTCCATTCGAGAAAAACTAGGTGATGTCGCTGGTAAAAAAGTAGTTATTGTAGGTGATATTTTGCACTCGAGAGTAGCGCTGTCTAATATTTATGCTTTGCAAATGCAAGGAGCAGAGGTAAAGGTTTGCGGTCCAAAAACATTAATTCCAAAACACATTGAGTCACTTGGTGTACAAGTAGAACCCAATTTAAGAAAAGCATTAGAATGGTGTGATGTCGCCAACATGTTGCGCGTCCAAAATGAAAGAATGGATGTTAATTTTTTTCCATCAACGAGAGAATATGCCCAGCAATACGGAGTCGATAAAGCATTACTTGATTCCTTGGATAAAGAAATTGTAATAATGCATCCAGGACCTATTAATAGAGGGGTCGAAATTACATCAGACGTTGCTGACTCACAACAATCTGTTATTTTAAATCAGGTCGAAAATGGAGTTGCTATCAGGATGGCTGTCATATACTTATTAGCGTCAAAAATTCAATAAATAGAACAATCAGTACAAAACTCCAACTTTAAATTAAATCAGATGAAAGTAGATCAAAAAGGACATACGATTACCATTAAAGAAACTCAGGGTGATTTCACTGCTTTCTTATTAAAGGTTACGCACCAATATAAAACATATCAAGAGCATAATTTAATTATTGACTTATTACCAAATAAAGAAATAACGATTGATAATATTAAAGAATTAAAAGCTTTATCTAAACAACATAAAAAAGCGAAAAAGTCCTTTGTAATTGTTGCAGACGGTATTGATTATAATGCTGTTTCAACCAAGTTAACTGTTGTTCCTACTTTACTAGAAGCAAATGATATTATAGGGATGGAAGAAATTGAAAGAGATTTAGGATTTTAATTTATTGTTCGAAAGTAGTATGACACTATTATCAACTAAATGGATATAGCATAACCGTTATAGTCAAATCAGTTAACTGCTAAAAGATAGTCATTGCACTCATTACTACAATTTTTATCAATTTCCTCAAAAATGCTGATTTCAATTATGTAAATTCATTTCATTTACGATCAAAAATCTATAGTGTTTACTTAACAATACAATGAAACTAACAATACTAGGTTGCTATGCTGCCACACCTCGAACATTAACCAATCCTACGTCACAAGTTCTTGATATTAAAAACCGTCTTTTTTTAATTGATTGTGGTGAAGGTACTCAAGTGCAATTGCGAAAAAATAAGATTAAATTTTCCAAAATAAATCATATTTTTATCTCACATCTTCATGGTGACCATTTTTATGGATTGATCGGTTTGATATCAACTTTTAGTTTATTAGGGCGAACAACTGATTTACATGTATACGGTCCCAAGGGAATTAAGGAAGTCACGCTATTACAACTAAAACTTTCAAACTCTTATACCAATTACAATTTGTATTTTCATGAATTAGAATCTAAGAAAAGTGTTGTCTTATTTGAAGATGATAAAGTTATAGTAAGAACGATTCCTTTAAAACATCGCGTGTATACAAATGGTTTTTTGTTTGAAGAGAAATTAGAAAAAAGAAAATTAAATATAAGTGCTGTCGAGAAGTTTAAAATTGAAACCTGCTTTTATCAGAATATAAAGAACGGTAAAGATATAACCTTGGATAGTGGTGAAATTATTGTTAATGCGGATCTTACATTTGATCCTGAAGAACCTATGAGTTATGCTTTTTGTTCTGACACGATGTATACTGAAACCATTATACCACTTATCGACGGAGTAGATGTTCTATATCACGAAACTACATTTTTAAATTCTGAAAATGAACTAGCAGTAAAAACAATGCATTCTACAGCTGTTGAGGCAGCTACAATAGCTAAAAAAGCCAACGTAAAACAATTAATTCTTGGACATTATTCAACGCGTTACGAATCGATAGATCTATTTCAAAAGGAAGCGGAAAGTGTATTTAATAATGTTCTTTTAGGAGACGATGGTAAAAGCTTTGAATTTTAAAAATAAGTACGTTGCGTAAAACATTTTAAAAAGGTAGATCAAACTAATAGCAGTGACATTAATAGCACTCACTAAAATAAAATAAATATGAATGATTTAAGTAATTATAGAAAATCATATGAAAAAAGCGAATTATTAGAATCTACTATTCCAGAAGATCCTATTAATTTATTTAACAGATGGTTTCACGAAATAGAAGATTTTGGTGGTACTGAAGAAGTCAATGCGATGACTGTTTCTACATTTGGCTTAGATGGTTTTCCAAAATCGAGAGTAGTATTATTAAAAAAGTTTTCAGAGGATGGATTTGTGTTTTACACTAATTACCATTCAGAAAAAGGGAAAGCGATTTCAGCGAATCCTAAAATATGCTTGTCATTTTTCTGGCATTCTATGGAACGTCAAGTTATTATTAAGGGTATCGCATCTAAAGTTCCTGAAAATGTTTCTGATAATTATTTTGATTCAAGACCTGATGGAAGCAAGTTAGGAGCAATAGTTTCAGATCAAAGTGAGGTAATACCATCAAGAGAATATTTAGAAAAAGAACTTAAGAAATTAGAAGTTGAATTTGAAAACAAAGAAATATTGCGTCCAACTCATTGGGGCGGATTTATTGTAGAGCCTATTGAAGTAGAATTTTGGCAAGGTAGACCAAATCGACTACATGATCGTATTCGTTACAGCCTCCAAGAAGATTACTCTTGGAAAGCAGAGCGAATGGCTCCCTAAATACGTCCTATTATTTTTAAAAAATGAGGGTTATATCGCTTAAAGTGATATAACCCTCATTTTTTTTAGACTTATTTAACTGATCTCTTAAAAATTATAAATAAATAGATTAAAATTTTTAAAATAGGCTGATTTTGTAAGATTTTATACTATTAAGGATTTAATAATTGCATTTTATCGGATTAATTGTGTTTTTAAACGGTATTATGTGTAAGTTTGAAATAAGAAAGTAAAAGTTATACAATTATAAAATAATCGTCTTTTAAAGTGTTTGCCCCACATCTACTTTAAGCTTAAACTACTAAATTATGAAAGCAACTCTACTTCGTATCACATTATTAGCTTCAGTTATATTTACAATGAATTCATGTTCATCAGACGCTTCAGAAAGTGCAGATCAAACTGCGACAGAACAAAGTGCAAAGGTTGTAAATTATAGTTATAATGAAACTGAAATAGCTACGATGGATTTAATTAATGAGTACAGAGTGAGTGTTGGTTTAAATGCATTAGAAAGAATTAATCATATATCTTTTAAATCAGAAGAACATGATGATTACATGATTACCAACAAAGTAGTGAATCATAATGATTTCGTTTCTCGTTCAGAAAACATAATCAAAGTGCTAGGAGCATCAAGAGTAGGAGAGAATATTGCCTATAATTTTACAACTCCAGAAGCTGTAGTTGCTGCTTGGTTGAATAGTCCTACTCACAAAGAAAATGTAGTTGGGAACTATACACATTTTGGAATAGCTATTAAAGCTGATCCTGTTACAGGAAAAAAATATTACACGAATATTTTTGCGAAAATTTAATGTTGGTTATTTAATTTTATATTTAGTTTTTATTTTATTTGTTTAGGAAGTAGTAGTAGTAAAATTGCCAAAATCGAAAGGTTTTGGCAACTTTTTTTATTTTAAAAAGTACTAATTAGACTACTTTGAAAAAAGATTTATGTATTTCAACGATCTTTTTGTGTTTTTTATCGATATTTCTATATATATTCTTATATTTGAAAAAGTAATAATACAATATCCACGATTAAAGTTTTTGCCCCACATCTACTTTAAATTTAAACTACTAAAATTATGAAAACAACTTTACTACGTATTGCCATATTAGCCACAGTTATATTCACCATGAATTCATGTTCATCAGACAGTTGGGAAAGTGCAGATCAAACTGCAGCAGAACAAAGTGCAAAGGTTGTAGATTACAGTTATAATGAAACTGAATTAGCTACAATGGATTTAATTAATGAATATAGGGTAAGTGTTGGTCTAAATGCACTAGAAAAAATTAATCATATTTCATTTAAGTCAGAAGAACATGATGACTATATGATTACAAATAAAGTAGTGAATCATAATGATTTTGTTTCTCGTTCAGAAAATATAATTAAAGTTCTAGGCGCATCGAGAGTGGGAGAGAACATAGCTTATAATTTTACAACTCCTGAAGCAGTTGTTGCTGCATGGTTGAATAGCCCTACTCACAAAGAGAATGTAGTTGGGAATTTTACACATTTTGGAATAGCTATTAAAGCTGATCCGGTTACAGGAAAAAAATATTACACGAATATCTTTGCAAAAATTTAAATTTAGTTTGTTTATTTTATATTTATTTGTTTATTAGAAAAAGGTTGCCAAAATCATATGATACTGGCAACCTTTTTTATTATTAATTAAACTAAAATTAAATCAACTTTTCTCAAAATTTCCTGCGAACTATTGTTCTCTTTAATAGGACAGTTAATAACAGCTAAAAAAAGATCAATTAAACCAATAAAAAGGTTTTTCAATTGAAATGCCCCCAAAGAGTTCGATACTCTTTGGGGGCATTTTTATGGCTAACTTTTTTTTACTATTTAATAAATGCTAGGATATTTTGACGGATTACTTTCATGCATCATTGCGTGCACTTTTTCGTAAATATCTTCTATCGATGGTTTAGAGAAATAATCACCATCAGTTCCATATGCTGGTCTGTGAGCCTTGGCCGATAAAGTCTGTGGCTTACTATCAAGAAACTGGTAAGCATCTTGTTCTTCGATTATTTTTTGTAAAATATAGGCAGAGGCACCTCCAGGTACATCTTCGTCAATAACAAGCAAACGATTGGTTTTGCTAATACTTTTTACTACATCATGATTGATGTCAAAAGGTAATAATGACTGCAAATCTATTACTTCACAACTGATTCCAACTTCAGCTAATTCTTTTGCAGCTTCCATTACCAAACGTAACGTGGAGCCATAGGAAACCAAAGTCATATCATTTCCTTCTTTTATAGTCTCTACAATACCTATAGGCGTTTTAAATTCTCCATAATTATTTGGAGTCCTTTCTTTTAAGCGATAACCATTTAGGCATTCGATTACAATAGCTGGTTCGTCACTTTGCATTAGAGAATTATAAAAACCAGCAGCTTTAGTCATATTTCTAGGAACCAAAACATGAATTCCTCGTACGGCATTAATGATCATACCCATCGGAGAACCAGAATGCCAAACACCTTCTAGACGATGTCCACGTGTACGTATGATTAAAGGTGCTTTCTGTTTTCCAAAAGTTCTATATTGCAGAGTAGCTAAATCATCACTTAAAATCTGAATTGCATATAGCAAGTAATCCAAATACTGAATTTCGGCAATTGGTCGCAAGCCTCTTAAAGCCATACCGATACCTTGTCCTATAATTGTTGCTTCACGTATACCCGCATCGGCTACACGTGCTTCACCAAATTTTTCTTGTAAACCTTCTAATCCTTGATTAACATCCCCAATATTCCCAGAATCTTCTCCAAAGATTAAAGATTCAGGATATTTAGTAAAAATAGCATCAAAATTATCTCTAATGATCATACGTCCATCAGAATCAGGAATTTCTTCTTCAGAAAAAGTAGGCTCTACTTCTTCGACAGAAAATACATTAGACTTTGATTGTGAGTGCAAATGAGTACTGAAAGCTGTTTGGTATTTTTTACTAAAATTAGCCATCCAGTTCATCAATTCTGTTTTTTCGCCACCTACTGGCAATAGTCGTAAAGATTTACGAGCAGCGACTAATATTTCTTTCTTCAGTGGTTCTTTTGTTCCACTTAAATTTTTTGCATGAGTCAATATCACATTTGGATTTGTAGAGACAGAAGCTATTTTCTGTAATAAATCTACAAGTTCCTTTTGTTCATTAATAATAGGAGAGATAAAAGCATTCCAAGCTTTTTTCTTCGCTTCTAATACTTCTTTCTTAGCGTTTAGATCAATAGCATCCAATTCTTCTGGTGAAGCAATATTGATTGCAATCATCCACAAACGCATCTGACGCACACAATCATATTCTTTTTCCCAGTCTAAACGTTCTTTATTTTTGTAACGCTCATGTGAACCAGAGCTTGAGTGACCAAGTGGCTGTGTCAATTGTTCGACATGTATCATCACTGGTACATGCTTTTCACGCGCAATAGCATCTGCCTTTTGATAAGCAGCGATTAAGTCGGTATAATCCCAACCTTTCACTTTTATAAGTTCTAAACCGTTTGTATTTTGTTCTTTTTGAAATCCTTTTAAAATTTCAGAGATATCTTCCTTGGTAGTTTGATGTTTAGCATGAACTGAAATACCATATTCATCGTCCCAAATACTTATTACCATTGGAACTTGCAAAACGCCTGCTGCATTGATCGTTTCAAAAAACACACCTTCAGTAGTACTTGCATTACCAATAGTTCCCCAAGCAATTTCGTTTCCTTTATTCGAAAAATTTTCTTGATTCGGAATTGTATCGAATTCTCGGTAAATTTTTGACGCTTGTGCCAATCCAAGTAATCTTGGCATTTGAGCAGCAGTAGGAGAGATATCGGCACTAGAATTTTTTTGTTGTGCTAAATTCTTCCAAGAACCATCTTCGTTCAAACTATGAGTTACAAAGTGACCACCCATTTGACGACCTGCGGACATGGGTTCATCATTTATATCTGTATTCCCGTATAAGCCAGCAAATAGCTGTTCTACAGTTAATTGACCAATGGCCATCATAAAAGTTTGATCACGATAATACCCAGAGCGGAAATCACCATTCTTAAAGAACTTAGCCATGGCAATTTGTGGTAATTCTTTTCCGTCACCAAAAATTCCAAATTTAGCTTTACCTGTCAACACTTCTTTACGCCCCAATAAACTACATTCTCTACTAGTGATAGCAATAGTGTAATCTTTCAGGACTTCGGTTTTAAAATCATCGAATGTTAATGCAGTATTGCTCTTTTCTTTTATCATCATTTATGAAGGTATATCTTAGTTCTGCAAATTTACTTAAAAACTAGGGAAATTCATAATGCAATAAAAGAAATATGATTTTAAAATTCTTAATTTTTTTATAGAATAATGATGGTATTATTGTTTATTTATTTCATTTAACAGATTTAAAAAACATATAGTGTAAAAATAAGCGTCTTTTTATGGTAATTCTAAAACCACTTTCTGCTAAAAAGATTTAGGACAACTTTGGGCGAGAAAGTAACTATAAATCTTATTTTTTCATTGTAATTTTTGCCGTTAAATTCCCAACCATTTGAAGAATAAACCGGAAGATAAAGTTCTAAATAGTCAGTGACCAAGTTAAGACGAATTCCGCTATCAAATAAAAACTGATTTGGACGGTTGTTATTTTTTAAAAAACCAACGTCACCATAAACTTCAACCCAATTCCAAATAGAATATCCGCCATTTAAAGCTGTAATCCATTGATTTGCAAATGGAGTTCCGAGCTTTGATTTGAATCCTCCCTCAGCTATAATTAATTGTTGGCTGTAAAATCCTTTATCTTCAGATCTTCCGTAGTAATTGTAGTCAAACATATAATCGGTAGGTCGGTCCAGTGAAAAACTAAAATAATCTGAATCTGTCTTGTTGTGTAAAAAGCTTGCCGCATAGAATCGAAAATTTATTTGACGGTTGTCTTCAAATAATTTTCGATAAGAAACTTCGACAATAGCTTTACTAAATTTGCTTGAAGCCTGAATCTCTGACATAAAACTCAGGTGATTAGTTACCTCTGTTTTTGTGTTAAAATATTTTGCATTAAAAATAGAATAGTTTTCAATGTTATCAGAAGGAACAATATTGCTATGTTCTTTATTTACAATTAATTGTCGAAGATAAATTGTTTCTTTTCTATTGTCTCTGTAATTGTCTTTGTTTCGAATTCGAACTAAGACAGAAGGAGTAAATTTTAAATAAGCAGCATCTGGTGCATAATGATAGTAGGAACCAGATAAGGTGTATCTCGCATTGTACAACGCACTATTACGGTAATTCTGAATTACAGAAAGTGCTCCAGAACCTGAAAGTGTTTCAGATTTGGTCGAATAAGAAGGAGTTAAGTCGAAAATAAACGGCTTGTCTAATATTGTTTTATTGTGTAAACGCATTCCCAATATTAATCCATCATATAAATTATACTCTACTGTAGGTACATACAACACTTGATTATAGTATGGATCCTCCAAATCTTTCATGAAGACAAATTTAACCGGACGATTATTTGGAAAAAATCCTTTTAAGGACTTCCAATTGTTCCTCAAATTATATTCTGGAACTTCATTTTTATAATTAATGACGATTTTATCCACTTCATTCCTACTAATTGAATAAATACTATCTTTCTCCTGAGGATGTATCCATTTTTTAAAAATAACCTCGCCATCTCTCAACCCGAAAATAGGCACAGGAACGACAAATCCAGTTTTATTTCTTATCGAAAAAGAAAGGCTATCCTTCGTTTTTGTAACATTCGAAAACTTATAATCAATTGCATTTCTAGAATTGATGATAGTACTAAAGAACCAACTGATATCTTCATCTGAATTACTTTTTAAAATTTTTTCAAACGTACCTTTTTCGATTGCCGTACCGCTGCTGGAGGAATAGAGTTCTTTAATGCTTTTTTCTATTATGTTTTTTTCTAAATAATTATCTAAATAGCGTAAACTAAGACCTGCTCGGTATTTACTAGCAATTTGTTCGTTGAACTTTATTAAGTTATTTTTTGGGGTAGATAATGGTTGGTCCAGATTTTTTCGAGCCATTAACATATAAAAATAACTATACTGTTCATTAAAGTCAATGTTGGTTAAATTATAACTTTTCAATAATTTATAATTAGCGGCACTCCCCAACATTTTTGTATCAGGATGATTACCTTCAATATATTTCATCATCGTATAAACTTGAATCGCATCGTGTATCCAAGCTTCTTTCCTCTCATCTAATGCCAAGCTATTTTTTAAATAAACATTTAAGAAAGCTTTCATAAATTTAATTTCGTAATTAAAAGTATCTGAAAATGGTCTAATTATCGACGGGAGCTGATTTAAACCGTAAAAAGGACTACGCTCATAATCTGTCTGTGTAACAACAATTTTCTTAAATGGGTATTGGCCGATGTTATCATTAGCATATTGAGCAATGCAATTTATGATTATTGCTTTTTGATCTTTGGATAATTTAGCGTCGTCAATATTGGTAACAATTTCTAAATCATTATTATAATAACTTTTAAATTTAGAATCTACTGCTACAAGCAAGTTAAAGTCTAACCGATTTTTACCTTGTAAAGTATAAGTTTTATACCCGTATTCTTCAGAAGCCAGATTATTATCTAAATCTGTCGTGACCGTATATTTGACTGGTACTTTTAGCGAAATATTAAAATCGGATATTGCATTTACTATATCGTCTAAGTTTTCATTGTTATATCTTATAAAGTTGTGATTAGAATAACGAGCTGGTGTTATAAACCAATTCTTCAAGATCATATTATCATTAGAATCATAACCAAATTTGGTAAAAGTGTCACTAGGAACTTTTACTACATATGTCAAATTAAGTGTAATTTTTTGATTTGGTGCTAATTTTTGTCTTAGTCGAATATGAATAGCATCCGGTACATCCGTACTTCTTTCCCATGCCAAAAATAATTTGTCTGGATCTACAATTGTGATATTTTGAGTGCTACCGCGTTCTTCTTCTTTGGCAAGATGAAAACCTCGATAAAATTCGTCAGAAAATCTTCGGGCCAAAGCGCTATTTATATTCGAATATGCATTGTTCCAGTCATTTACAACAATTGCCGTAAGCGTATCTGTTGATTCATTAAAATAAGTAAGTTCTTGTTGCACATTTAACACATGGGCATATGTATTAACTTCGACCACCATCTTTGAATGATGTTGTCCGTACTGTTTTGTGCAGTATAGGACTGCAAAAGCAAGAAAAACTAATTTGATGGTTATTTTCAATTGGGTTAGTTTAAGTTCTACTAATATAGCAATCAAAAACTATTTAAATGGCTTTGAATGATGCTTTTCGATAATTTAATATACGAAAAAAAGAAGGGAAGGGCTTTAAAATAAAAAAGCTGCTCGTTACAAGCAGCTTTTCAATTAAAAATTTGGTTTTAAATTGTATTTTTTATAGAAGTTCTCAAGAACAAGAACAACTTCTTCTGCAGTATCTACAATTTTTATCAGGTTTAAGTCATCTGGGCTTACGGTTTTTTCAGTTTCGATTAAAACTGTTTTAATCCAATCTACCAGTCCCGACCAGAACGTACTACCAACAAGTATAATTGGAAACTTAGCGATCTTTTTTGTCTGAATTAGTGTTAATGCTTCAAACAATTCATCCATTGTTCCAAAACCACCAGGCATTACTACAAAACCTTGCGAATACTTTACAAAAATCACTTTACGTACAAAGAAATAATCAAAGTTTAAATTTTTATCAGTATCGATATAAGGATTAAAGTGCTGCTCAAAAGGTAAAACTATATTAAGTCCTACAGAAGGAGATTTTGACATGTGTGCTCCTTTATTACCTGCTTCCATAATTCCAGGTCCACCACCGGTAATAACACCGTAACCAGCTTCACCAATTTTAAAAGCGATATCTTCTGCAAGTCTATAATATGGTTCATCTGGCTTTGTTCTGGCCGATCCAAATATGGTTACACATGGGCCGATGCGCCCCATCGTTTCGTAACCGTTTACAAATTCGGCCATGATTTTGAAAATTGCCCAACTATCATTTGTGCGTATTTCATTCCAAGATTTTTGTTTTAATCTATCTTCTATAATTTTATCTTCGTCGTTATCAAAATCTTCGAGTCTCATATATTTTTATGTTTTAAATTAATAATTTGAAATGTTGTTGTCACAGCAAAGTTATATTTGCTAAGAGCAAGTATGACCTCACGATTAAAGGAATAAAATCGGAAAACCAACTAACGAATATAGGGTGTTTTTATATACCAACAAATTAAAATGAAGCCGTTTTTTGCAATTTGAATATTTTATATAAAAAGTCAGTAGCTTACTTAGAGAATCTTACTTAAATCAAAAACTTAGACTGCAATTCTGGTGTTGGTATCATGCAGCTTTCTTTTTTTCCATACCAGCGGTACCTGTTTTTGGCTATACAATCGTAAATATAATTACTTAAAGCTGAAGGTATGACTCTAAAGAGAGATAGCATTGGTAAAAATCCATTTAAATCTTTTGCTATTTCGAGTGCAGCTTCAGATTTATAGTAATATGCCTTAGTAGGAAGGTAGAGTATTATGCTATCAATTTCATGAGTATCGATACCAATGTGTTTTAAAATTTCTTGACCTAGATTTGATTGTAGCGCAACAAAACGAAAAATATCTTTATTGTCATGTGCGATTATGTAGTTGATGGCTGAATTGCAAAGATTGCAAACGCCATCAAAAATAATAATTTTCTTATCTGTTGGAAGGTCTAGCATAATTTACAGTTTATAGAAGGTTTGCCGCTTTTTGCACGATGATATAGATTAAAATTAATATAATAAATTTTAAAACTAATTAAATAGTATCCTCTATTTTTTCTTTACAGCTTCAACTAATTCAAGTTCATCTAAATTGACCTTAGAAGTAAAGATACCATAATTTACAGTGGCTTTCTTTTTTTCGATACTATCAATACTTCCCACTGCTTTTCCGTCCAACATACGCACTCTATCACCTACTTTTAAAATATGCGTAGGTTTTACAACAACTGGTTTTAATTTTTTCTCTTTCTTTTCCTTTCGAATTTCCTCCACTTGAACTTCGACTTCTTTTATGACTTCTTTTTTCTTTTGTACAATTGCTTTGGCTTCTTTTGGACTAGCTTTTTTGCGTTTTGAATTCTCAATTTCGATAATCTTTAAAAACTCTCCAATTAAGTCTTTCTTATTCTTGTTATTAAAATATTTCTCTGAAATATCTTCGATCTTTTGCCCAATGTAAATCGTCTTTTGATTGCTATCATATAATTCCTGATAGCTTTCCAACTTTTGCTTTATTTTTACATTTATAGTTTCCATCTTTTTTCCTTCTTCGCGTGCTCTCGTTTCTTCTTCTTTCAACGTTTGCGAAGTCTTCTCCATCTTGGAACGTTCTTTTTGAAGGGTCGCTATGGTTTTGTCAAAACGAACTTTGCCAACCTCAATTTTCTTTTTGGCGCGATTAATTAAACTAAATGGTATACCGTTCTTTAAAGCAACTTCAAATGTAAACGAACTACCAGCTTGTCCCAAAACCAATTTATACATTGGTTCTAAAGTTTTTTCATCAAATAACATATTTGCATTTGTTGCAAAAGGCAATTCATTTGCCAAGATTTTCAAATTGGAGTAGTGGGTAGTTATAATTCCAAAAGCTTCACGATGGTAAAATTCTTCTAGAAATATTTCAGCCAAGGCACCACCTAATTCAGGATCAGAACCAGTTCCAAATTCATCAATTAAGAACATTGTTTTATTGTTACACTTCTTTAAGAAATAGTTCATGTTTTTAAGTCGGTAACTATAGGTACTTAAATGATTTTCAATAGATTGATTGTCCCCAATATCGGTTACTATTCGATCAAAAAGAAATGTTTCTGAACGTTCGTGTACAGGAATTAACATTCCAGATTGTAGCATTAATTGCAATAATCCTACCGTTTTTAAGGAAATAGTTTTACCCCCTGCGTTTGGACCTGAGATTACAATAATTCGATTTTCTTGTAATAATTCTATTGTCTGAGGATGAGTAATTTCCTTTTTTTGCTTGTTGTTTAAATACAAAATAGGGTGATAAGCATCTCTAAAATACAACCTTCTATTATTGCTTATTGTGGGCATAATACCATTAATGCGATCTGCATATTTAGCCTTAGCAGCTATCACGTCAACATCACTTAAAAAGTCTTGGTACTGTTTTAACAATGGTAAAAAAGGACGCACGCCATTTGATAACTTCTTCAAAATTCGAGTTATCTCTTCTGCTTCCTCGTATTCTAAATTACTTAATTCTCGCGAATAGCGCAAAGTAGCTTCTGGTTCTACGTAAGCAATACTTCCAGTTTTTGAGCTTCCTAGTATAGTTCCCCTAACCTTACGGCGGTACATTGCAAGTACTGCTAAAACACGTCGGTTTTGCACAAAACTTTCTTTTATGTCGTCTAGATATCCTAAGCCATTGTACTGTGTTAAAGCGATTCCAAAACTTTGATTCACTTTGCCACGTACAGAGTTAATATTTCTACGTATATCGATCAATACTGGTGAAGCATTGTCCTTTATCTCGCCGTATTTATCTACAACTGCGTCAATTTGTGTGATTAGTTCTTTGGTTAATTCAACTTGTGCTGCACGTCGATTAATTTCAGGATAATAATCATCAAATTTTCGAAGAAAATTCAATAAAAAATTTACTGTAGCCGAGAGATTCGCAATCTTTCTAAAACCGCCAACTTCAAGAAAGCTATCTTCAATTGATAGAAATTTAATTTCGTGCGTAACCGCTTCAAAACCATGATTTGGAATACTGTTATTATTTTGAAAAGAAGAAACATATTCTGAGGTTTGGTTTAAAGCCGCCATCAAAGTCTCTTCGTCTCTAAAAGGAGTGATTTCAAGTGCTTTTTGTTTTCCTATATCAGTATTACACATATCCGAGATAGTCTCGAGTACAGTAGGAAATTGTAAATCTTGTAACGTTTTTTCGGTAATGGATATCATTATTTGTATGAGATTCTTTTATGCAAAAATAACTAATAGTATAGATTATTAGCTAGCCTTTCACGAAGTTTTCACAAAGTTTAAGTGAGATAATGTGCATAGTTTATAAATCATGCTGTTTTCTCTATGTATCTTTGCAAACTAACTTGTTTATTATGGAATTATCACTACCATCAGATTGGAGAAAGATCTTATCTAACGAAATTCAAAAACCATATTTTTATGCTTTGCAAGAAGCATTGTCATTGGAATATAAAGAGAATACTTGTTTTCCACCCGAAGAATTAATTTTTTCAGCTTTTGAAAATTGTTCATTTTCCAATATTAAAGTTGTGATTATCGGACAAGACCCTTACCATGGAGAAGGAGAAGCGAATGGTTTAAGTTTTTCTGTTAACAATGGAGTTCGCATTCCACCATCATTACGAAATATAAACAGAGAATTATGCGATGATTTAAGTTCGATTTTTTTGCCAAGCACTGGTAATTTGGAACATTGGGCTAAGCAAGGAGTGTTACTTTTAAATGCGACCCTAACTGTTAGAAAAGATAGCCCGAACAGTCACAAACATTTAAAATGGAATGTCTTTACTGATGCTGTAATTCAGAAAATTTCCGATGAGAAAGAAAATGTAGTTTTTTTACTTTGGGGAGGCTTTGCACATAAAAAAGGAGCAAAGATTGATAGAAGTAAGCATTTAGTGTTGGAATCAGGACACCCTTCACCAATGAGCGCTAATCAAGGAAAATGGTTTGGTAATAAACATTTCAGTCAGACTAATGACTATTTAAAGGCGAAAGGTTTAAGTACTATTACTTGGTTGTAAAATAATAGTTTTTAGATTGTAGTTCTGTTACCTAATGATTTTTGTTTGAGTCGAAATCATTAAAATTAATCATCGTAAACCGTTGAAATTCGACTTGGTTCTCAAAAACTATTAATAATCTGCTATCTTTGTCGACTATAAATTTTTTTCTGTACAATACCGCTTATAATGACATTTAATAATACCACAATAAACTCTATTTCAGCTAATAGCAACGACCTTTATATTGAATTAACCACTGACGATATAGATAATCGACCGATCTATATTACTGGTAATTTTAATAATTGGTGTACTCAGGAATCCAAATATGTATTAGAACAGGTTGGAGATACAACTTACCGCTATAAGTTTAGTGTCGATTTTACTTTTCCAGAAACGTTGCAGTATAAGTTCACAAAAGGAGATTGGAACGCAGTGGAAATAAGTGAAGAGGAGGAAAGTACTCCAAATCGTTCCACTAATTTAAAATCAGGTGTACAAAGGGAACATGTCGTTAAGTGGAAAAGGGAGTGGTCACCCTACAAACCTAATTTTTTGCCACAAGTAGTTTTATTATCTGACGAGTTCACAATTCCACAACTGGAGACCACTCGCAAAATTTGGGCTTTGTTACCACACAATTATGATAATACGACAGATAAATATCCGGTGATTTATTTGCAAGATGCTCAAAATCTTTTTCATAATAATGAGGATCTAGGTAATTGGGAAATAGATAAAAAACTGGCCGTGATGGCAGAACATCAAGTTGGTAATGTTATTATAATTGCAGTTGAGCATGCTGGTGATAATAGAGAGCAAGAATACAGCGCAAACACAACATCACTAGGAAAAGGAAAAGGGCGAGAATATCTTGAATTTCTAGTAGAGACTTTAAAACCTTATGTTGATAATAATTTTCGAACAAAAACAGATGTAAATCATACGGGAATTGGTGGAAGTTCGATGGGTGCTTTAATTAGCCTTTTTGGCGGTCTTTTACATCCCACAATCTTTGGTAGATTATTGATATTCTCTCCCGCATTACTGGAAGATACTAGTTATGGTTTACTGGAGGAAGTTCAAAGAGAAACTAAAATATATCTCTATGTAGGTGGACAAGAAGGAGAACATAGGGTAGGGCGTACCAAGCAATTAGAGAACCATTTATTAGAAAATAAATTTATTACTGGCAGACAAAACTTTAATCTAAGTTTCAATGCAAATGGAGAACACAATGAAACTTATTGGAGCAAAGAGTTTCCAAAAGCTATCGAATGGTTATTTTTTTAAACATTTAAATCTTTAACGATAAATAAAATAGTACTACTCTAATTCTTAAAAATTAGTAGTTAAAAATATAATATGAAAGTAACCACTATACCTACAATCGGTAATTTTAAAGGAACGATTTTAATTCCAATATTCGAATATTCTGACCATTCATCTCTATCCATTAATTATAATGAATTCGAAATACCAAAGATAATTTTTTGTGGTAAAAAAGACTCCATTTACATTACGCAAAAAAATGATAACATTTTAATTTTTATAGGTCTTGGTAAGACAATTGATTACATAGAATTAAAAAATCTCTTTAGAAGAGTTTCCATTAGACAAAAGGAGCATCTAGTAGCTAAAGTAGCTTTAATTGTACCTGATCAAATGATTGATTTACAGTTTGAAGCCATTATAGGCGGTTTGTGGCTAGGAACATATGACCTAGGACATTATAAAACAAATAAGAACTCTCATCCGTTTTCAAAGTTAGATTTTACTTTGCAACTGGTGTCAAAAGTAGATTTTACAAAATCGACTGCGAAAGCAATAAAAATTGCTACTGCTCAACTCGAAACTCTAGCACTTGTGGATTTACCACCTAATAAAATTACTCCAAAGTATTTAGCGAACTGGGCTCAAAATACCGGTAACAAATTTGGCTTTGATGTCAAAATATTAGGTCAAAAGGAGGCTGAAAAAGAAGGATTAGGAGCTTTTCTAGCTGTAGGGCAAGGAAGTCAACATGAGCCTCAATTTGTAATAATGAGCTATGAACCAAAGGATAAAAGCACTACTACTTTAAAACATGTTGGACTAGTTGGTAAAGGAATTACTTTTGATACAGGCGGTCTTAATATTAAAACTTCAGGTATGTTACAAATGAAATGTGATATGGCAGGAGGGGCTGCAGTATTTGGCGCAATGCAGTTGATTGCCGATTTACAGCTACCTATAAAAGTAACAGCTATAGTCCCTTGTGCAGAAAATGCTGTAGATTCAAAATCTTTTCTTCCTAGCAACGTAATTACTAGTTACAGCGGAAAAACCATTGAAATTATTGACACTGACGCCGAAGGACGTTTGGTTTTGGCAGATGGTTTATCTTATCTTATAAAAAATTATGCGCCATCATACATAATTGATATTGCAACATTAACTGGAAGTGCCGTGGGGACATTAGGGCATGAATGCGCTGCACTCTTTACTAATAATAAGGAAATCTCTAATAAAATTCAGCTATCTGGGGATAGAATTGGTGAGAGATTATGGCCATTACCACTTTGGGATGCCTATAAATCGGATATCGAAAGTTGTATCGCTGATGTTAAAAATTACAGTGGGAAACCCGTGGCTGGAGCAATTAGCGCGGCTAAATTTTTAGAATATTTTACAAACGAACACATGGCTTGGGCACACATAGATGTTGCAGGTGTTGCATTTGGTGATGATGAATTTGCAAAGTCCAAACATGCTACAGCATACGGTGTTCATTTGCTAGCTCACTTTATAGAGAATTTATAAGCGTCAAATCTTCCATTTATATTATAGTCTACTGCCATGAAAAATAATTTTACATTCTGTTTATTCTTACTAATTAGTTCTAGCATTGCTTGGACACAGGAAACACGAGAGGATAAATTAACGCAGTTTACTCAACAAGATAGTTTAAGAGGAACTATAACAAAGGAAAGGTCTTGGTGGGATCTTAAAAAATATCAGCTTAGTGTAAAAATTAATCCTCAAGACAGCTCAATTATAGGTTCAAATAAAATAACTTATTTAGTTTTAGATGAATATGATACGATGCAAATCGACTTGCAAGAACCTCTGAGGATCACTCAGATAATACAAGATGGATCTGATCTAAAATTCGCAAGAAATGGAAATGCCTATTTTGTGACTTTGTTTAAAAAGCAATTAAAAGGTACTGTTAATACTATAGAAGTTATTTACGAAGGAAAACCTAAATCTGCGATCAACGCTCCTTGGGATGGTGGTATTGTCTGGAAGAAAGACACAAATGGCAGTGACTTCATAGCATCGTCTTGCCAGGGAATTGGAGCAAGCGTGTGGTGGCCTAATAAGGATCATATGTATGATGAAGTTGAAAGCATGGATATAAGTTTGAATGTTCCTTCCAATTTAATTGCTGTTTCAAATGGAAGGTTAAGAGGTAAGGAAATTTTTAATGATGCGACCACAACTTATAATTGGTCTGTAGTTAATCCTATCAATAATTATGGTGTCAATTTCAGTATTGGCAATTATACATCGTTTACAGAAGTGTATAAGGGAGAAAAAGGCTCTTTAGATTGCACCTACTATGTATTAAAGGATAATGTAGAGAAAGCTAAGGATCAATTTAAAGATGTAAGTCGCATGCTAAAGGCATTAGAGTATTGGTTTGGAGCTTATCCCTTTTATGAAGATGGTTATAAATTGGTAGAGACCCCATTTTTAGGAATGGAACATCAAAGTAACATCAGTTACGGCAATAATTATCAAAATGGTTACAGCGGAACTGATTTGAGTGGAACAGGTTGGGGATTGAAATTTGACTTTATCATAGTCCATGAATCTGGTCACGAATGGTTTGGTAATAATATTACCAATAAGGACAGAGCTGATATGTGGATCCATGAAAGTTTTACTAGTTATTCTGAAAGTCTTTTTGTTGAGTATTATTATGGTAAACAAGCAGGATATGATTATGTTATAGGAACCCGTCGCAACATAGTTAACGATAAACCTCCCATTGGTTTTTACAATGTGAATGATGAAGGTTCAAGTGATATGTATTTTAAAGGAGCCAACATGTTACATACATTAAGGCAGATTATGGATAATGATAAAAAGTGGAGAAAGCTTTTAAGAGGTTTAAATAGTACCTTTTACCATCAAATTGTCACTACGAAGCAAATCGAAAATTATATTTCTTCTTATTTTAATCGCGATATTTCATCTGTCTTTAATCAGTACCTTAGAGATCGTAGAGTACCTTCATTTGAATATAAAATCACTAATGGAAAACTACAGTATCGATGGGCCAATTGCGTTTCTGGATTTGATATGCCTATAAAAGTGACTATAGGTAAAAAGGTAAAGTGGTTAAACCCCATTGAGGAATGGAAATCCAAATCAATTAGCTCAGAAATTGAGGAGATTGAGATTGATAGCAATTTTTATAGTACCAAAGACCAAATTGGAAAATAAAAATCACTAATTTTACTCACGAATTGAAACATCAATTTCTTCTTTATTTATGAAAAAAGCTACCACATTTTTATTGGTTTTTCTATCGTATGGTGCCGCATGTTCGGCTCAAAACAGTGTCATTTCTAATGAAAAAGAAACAAAGACAACTCCCGTCAATGAAGTACTAGCCTCTGTAGTTTTCGACTCTATTCATTTTGAAAAGTCAGCAGAAATGCTAAACGAAGATCAATACTGGTCCATAATTGATAAAGCAAATCAAGCAAATCTTGGTCAAGCAGATAAAGAAATATTTATTACTAATGAGGTTCAGAAATTAACACCTAAAGAAATTATTGGCTTCCGATTACGAACAGATAAATTGCTTTTTGATAGTTACAAATCTCATCTTTGGTGTGCTGCATACATTATGAATAGTGGTACCGATGGAGGTTTTGATTATTTTAGATGTTGGATTATATCAAAGGGTAAAGATGTATATTATAAAGCAGTTGAAAATCCAGACAGTTTAATAAGTGAAGTGAATTTGGCAAAGGACTCTTACGAATTTGAAGGTTTTTGGTTTGTGGCTATGAATGCCTTTTTAAACAAAACAGATCACGAAATCTATGACTACATGGATTATGAAACTTTTGTAACCAATGATGAGCACTATCCATTAATTGCTTTTGACTGGAATGTTGATGAACCCAAAACAATGCAAAAAGTTTGTCCACAATTGTTTGGCAAATTGTGGAAAAACTAATCTGCTAAAACATAGAAGTGAAAATTGATTTTAATCATACGATCACGGACTAAAATTTTTAGATTTTAAAATTATAAACTCGTCTTTTCTTCAAAAAGTTGCACTTGACTTTTTAGTCGCTCTGTAAGCATACTCATCATTCGCTTGTTTAGACTGGAGGAGTTTTTAACGTATGTATTGTACTCATCGGCAGTAAATAGCGCAATGACCATTCCCTTAAGCGCGTTTCGATATTTAATATCTTTTTGAATGGCATTTTCTACAGTTATCAATTTTTGCTCTACTGATAAACTGTAAAAATCTTTTTTGTATTTGGTGATGTAATTGATGAAAGAAGCAATAAATAAATCATTCTGCAACTTTAAAATGGGGCGCAGCACTTGGTTTTGAAAATTCTCGTCTGATGATGATTGTGGATTAATAGTTCCTATTGATTCTCCTCTAAATTCCTTTAAAAACAGATCTCTTTGATTCATTTTTTTATTTAAAATTAACGAAAATAACTTTAGCAAGTTGTATTTTAGCAATATAAAATAATAAACATGAGATTTCATACAAGAAAGTGGGTTAAGCCCCAAGATTTAAATCCAAACGGAACTTTATTTGGCGGACAATTATTAGCTTGGATAGACGAAGAGCTAGCTTTGTACTCCATAATACAATTAGAAAATTCGAAGGTAGTTACTAAGTCAATGTCCGAAATAAACTTTCGTAGCTCAGCCAGACAAGGAGATGTGATCGAAATTGGAATAGCTGTCGTTAAGTTTGGACACACCTCGCTAACTTTAAAATGCGAAGCACGTAACATGATGACTAGAGAAACTATAATCACAATTGACGCAACAACTATGGTAAACCTCGGGACAGACGGTAAACCAAAAGCGCATGGTAAAACAGAAATTGAATTTGTGAAAGACAGAATTGCCGAAAATTAAAAAAGTTCTAATTAATACCTCAAATGGTATAAATCAGAACTTCTTTTTTATATTCGAAATAAATTAAGCAGATGCAAGATATTTTTTCTCAACATAAAAAGTTCCGAAAGGAATTAAAGATGCCGCAAGGATAATACCAAAAGTTTTCCAGTCCCAGTTTTGAGCATTTTTAAGTAAAACCGCAAGACCTATATAGCTAATAAATAAAACACCGTGACTCATACCAATTGGATATAAAAGTGTGTGGTACAAATCAAAGTTAGTAGGTTTGATAAAAAGCATGTTAGAAAATAAAGCCAAGTAGGAGATTCCTTCAAGAATTGCGACAATTTTAAATATCTTAAGCATTTGTTTTATTTTTTTTATTTCGAGCAAAAATAAGTAATATCGTTGGTTTGATAAGCATGTAATTCACTATTTTAACAATAGGTTTGTAATTTTAGATTATGAGTAAGAGAGATTTAAAAAAGTATTTATCAGAATTAAACAAAGAGCAACTTGCAGATCAAATAATCGAGCTGTACGAAAAATTTCCACCAGTAAAGGTGTATTATAATTTTGTATTTAATCCAAAGGAAGATTCTTTATTACAAGAGAGCAAACTCAAAATTTCTAATGAATATTTTCCCATTAAAGCATCGGGTAGAAGAAGCAGGCCAAAATTACGTCGTTCTGTTGCTCAAAAATTGATAAAGCACTTTGTACTATTAGGTGTAGACTCATTTGTAATTGCCGATTTAATGCTTTATAATATTGAAATCGCGCAAACATTTTCAGCCGATAATTTCATAAAGCAAGAGCTTTTTTATAAAAGTATGCTCAATTCTTTTGAACAAGTGGTACAATTTGTTATTTCGAATGGCATTTTGCCTGATTTTAAAGGCAGAATTATAGCGATTCATAAGGAAACCGTAGATCAGAAATGGAAAAATAAGGCTCAATTTAATGCGATTATTGAGACATTTGATTATTAAAGTGAATAAAATTCCTATTTATTTGAATATTCTGTTTCTTTTTTTTCAAATATAATGGTTTACCTGTTTTTTAGACGTATTTTTGCAAAAACTCAATTATAGGCATGCTCGAACATATTTTAGAAGTAGATAAGGAAGACAAAAAAGAACTTTATGCATATCAAAAAGGTGATATTGACGCCATTTTTGAACGCATAGACAATGGACCGAAGCAACATCACTTGTTATATCAGCTACCAACAGGTGGAGGAAAGACAGTAATATTTTCAGAGATAGTACGTAGATACATCTCAAAACATCAGAAGAAAGTGGTTGTATTAACTCACAGAATTGAGTTATGTAAGCAAACTTCAAAGATGCTTAAAGGTTTTGGTGTAAAAAATAAAATCATTAATAGTAAGGTAAAAGATCTACCAGATCAAAACGAATACTCTTGTTTCGTTGCGATGGTTGAGACTTTAAAAAACCGTATCAATGATGAAAAACTTCATTTAGATAATATCGGATTAGTTATTATCGATGAGGCGCATTATAATTCTTTTAGAAAATTATTGAGCTCGTTCAAGAATGCATTCATTCTTGGTGTAACGGCTACGCCATTAAGTTCCAACATTAAGTTACCTATGCATCAAAGTTACGATGAATTAATAGTAGGAGATACTATTGCTTCATTGATTGATCAGGGGTTCTTGGCAAAAGCGGTTACATACAGCTATGATGTAGGTTTGACATCTTTAAAAGTTGGTATTAATGGAGATTACACGGTGAAGTCATCAGATGACTTGTATACGAATACATTAATGCAAGAGAAATTACTGCATGCGTATACAGAAAGATCTTTGGGTAAAAAAACTTTGATTTTTAATAACGGTATTAATACCTCTCTTTATGTCTATGAAACTTTTAGAGAAGCGGGATATCCGGTACGCCATTTAGATAATACGAGCAGTAATGAAGAACGAAAAGAAATTTTACATTGGTTTAAACATACGTCAGATGCTATCTTATCTTCGGTAGGGATTCTTACAACTGGTTTTGATGAGCCAACAGTAGAAACAATTATTTTGAACAGAGCTACGAAATCTTTGACATTGTATTACCAAATGATTGGTCGTGGTTCACGTAAGCTACCTGCGAAAGATGAATTTTCTGTGATTGATTTAGGTAACAATGCGGCACGTTTTGGTCTTTGGAGCGAACCTGTCAATTGGCAACATATTTTTAAATCACCAGAATTTTATTTGGAAAATTTAAGAGATGATTCTGAAATAGAATTGCATTTTAAATACACAATGCCACCTGAATTACGCGCAAAGTTTAGTAAAACGGCTGATGTAACCTTTGATGTAGATGAAGAGCACAAGCTGGCAATTGCTCAAAATTTACGTTCCAAAGTGGTATTAGAAAAGTCACTTGATCAGCATGCAGCAATGTGTGTAGATAATACAGAAGAATTAAGAGATGCTAGAATGCTGTCAAAAGAGTTAAGTGCAGACATAGATTGCCGCATCAAACGGTATTCAAAATGTTTGAGTCAGTGTAGTAAAAACTATCGTGAGTGGCTTGTTGAAGATTACACATTAAAGTTAACCTTACTGATAGGAAAAAAATATAGAGAGAAAATATTACGTGAAATAGAGGAAGAAGAAGACGAGGAAGAAAACGAAGATTAATCGTATATTCATCATTTAATTTCATTAAAAACAATAACATTCAAATGTCAAAACAATTCTTAGATTTAGGAATTTCAGCAGCAATTCTAAAAGCAATTACCGAATTGAACATCGTTGAACCTACAGAAATTCAACAAAAGACCATTCCGTTACTTCTAAGTAATACTACCGATTTGGTAGGTATTGCAAAGACAGGAACTGGTAAAACTGCTGCGTTTGGATTACCATTATTGCAATTAATTGACACTGCTAATACAGCTGTTCAGGCCGTAATTTTGGCACCAACTAGAGAATTAGGCCATCAGATTTTTAATAATTTAGAATCTTTTGCAAAATATTCTCCAGAAATTTCGATAGCAGCAACTTGCGGTGGAATTCCGATTAAACCGCAGATGGAGCGTTTAAAATCAACAACACATATTGTTGTAGCAACACCTGGTCGTTTGATAGATTTAATCGAGCGTAAAGCTATAGATTTATCAACAGCATCATTCTTGGTATTGGATGAAGCAGATGAGATGGTAACGGTATTAAAAGACAGTTTAGATACAATTGTAGCGGCATTGCCAAAAGCGCACAAAACAATTTTATTTTCTGCTACCATGCCCGGTACCATCAAGCAGTTGATTCAGAATTATTTGAATAAAAATGTAGTACAAGTGAGTGCTAGTATGGAAACTGTAGGGAATCAAGGGATAGACCACCAATATATAGTGGTAGATCCTATTGAAAAACTAGATGTTTTGATGCACTTTTTAAATAGTAAAGACGGAGAACGAGGAATTATTTTTTGCAAGACGAAAGCTGCCGTAAATAAATTGGCAAAAAACCTTGCCATTAACCGCTTTTCATCAGGAGCAATTCATGGTAGTTTGAGCCAAGGTATTCGTGACCGTATAATGGAGCAGTTTCGTGAAGGACATATCAATATTTTAGTTGCTACAGATTTAGCTGCTAGAGGTATAGATGTTAAGGAAGTGTCCTATGTTGTAAATTACCATTTGCCAGACGTGCATGAAGCATATGTACACCGTAGCGGACGTACAGCAAGAGCTGGAGCGAAAGGACTTTCACTAACAGTTCTTCAACAAGAAGAAGTAGCAGAAATCGCTGATTTTGAAAAAGAACTCGGAATTAAATTTCACCCTTTTCAGAAACCTTCTGAAGCTAGTATAGAAGAGAATAATACGCTACTATGGGCAAAACAAATTTTTAAAACAAAACCGAACCATGAAGTCGATTCAGAATTAAAAGCTAAAATAAAAACCGTTTTTCATCATTTGACCAAGGATGAATTGGTAGAGAAGATCTTAGCTAATTATTTACTTCAAAATAAAAATACACCAGCAGAGAAACCTGTGAAAAAATTAAAGAAGAACTAAAAACTAAAATAAGAATATTAATTAAATCTTTATGGAAATCGTAATTATCGGAGGTGGTTTTGCAGGTATGAATCTTGCAAAAGAGCTGTTAAATCAAGATGGAGTTCATGTAACTTTGGTTGATAAAAATAACTACAATTTTTTCCCACCGCTTATCTATCAAGTGGCAACGGCATATTTGGAGCCTTCAAGTATCAGTTACCCTTTTAGAAAATTTTTTGCTGGTAAAAAGAATTTGCAATTTCGCTTAGGCGAATTTCAAGAAGTTGTTCCAGCAGAGAATAAAATAATTTTAAACAATGGGGAATTATTTTATGATCAATTAATTTTTGCAACAGGTGCGGAGACTAGTTATTTTGGAATGGAAAATGTAAAAAAGAATGCCATTCCAATGAAGACGTTGAACGATGCAATTGTAATGCGTAATACTTTGTTGAAAAACTTAGAAAAAGCTGCTATTACAAAGGACATACGTAAACGTCGTAAATTGTTGACAGTTGTTGTTGCAGGTGGTGGACCAACAGGAGTTGAGATTTCTGGAATGTTTGCTGAAATGAGAAAAAATATTTTCTTAAAAGAGTATCCTGAATTAGCTACTTCTGCAAGTAATATTTATTTGGTTGATGGAGCTTCAGCATTACTTACCCCTATGAGTAAGAAATCACAAGAAGATACTTATAAAGCGCTTACGGGACTAGGAGTAATTGTAAAGCTTAATAACAATGTAGTCGATTATGTAGATGATACTGTTCATTTTGCAAATGGAGAAACCATACAGACTAAAAACTTGATTTGGGCTGCTGGGGTAACTGCAAGAGAATTTACAGGTTTACCAGCAGAATCTTATGGTCGTGGAAAACGTTTAAAAACTGATGCTTTTAATAAAATTGAAGGTACTAACAATATTTATGCATTAGGAGATACTTGTATTCAATTTAACGATCCGAGCTTTCCTCACGGTCATCCACAAGTTGCACAAGTTGCGATTCAACAAGGAATTAACCTAGCTAAAAATTTTAAATTAAAAATAGACAATAAACCGAAGGTACCGTTTATCTATAATGACAAAGGTGCAATGGCTATCATTGGTAAGAACAAAGCAGTAGTCGATCTACCGAAACCAGAAATGCACTTCAAAGGTTTCTTTGCGTGGATTATCTGGTTGTTTATTCACTTAATTTCACTTATAACTTACCGCAATAAGGTGAAGACATTTTACAATTGGATGGTTGCTTATTTTTCTAAAGACAATTCACTTCGAATGATCATTAGACCAGATAAAAAAGCTCCAAAGGTATAATTGTTGAAAGTTTAATAAAGTAAATTTTTAAATACTTAAAAGCCCGTTTAAAATGAGAAATTCATTTTAAACGGGCTTTTAGTTTTATGTCAATGTAAGAATAGACATTCGTTCTTAAAATTAAGTTCATTCACAGAATTATTCTGCAAAAAAAAAACGTCCCAAATAATTGGGACGTTTTAAATTGGTCATTAATTTTTAACTTGTAAAAAGTCAATAATTAATTATTTACCTTGTTGTTTTTTCATTTCTTTTTCGATCATATCGTAAAATTGATCAATTTTAGGTAAGATAACGATACGCGTTCTACGGTTACGAGCTCTGTTTTCTGCAGAATCGTTTGATACCAAAGGAATGTAAGAACTTCTACCTGCAGCAATTAATTGCTCTGGTTTAACTCCTAATTGATTTGTTAACACACGGATGATAGAAGTAGAACGTTTCACACTTAAATCCCAGTTGTCAAGTAAAACTCCACTACCTAGGTAAGGAACATTATCTGTATGACCTTCAACCATACATTCGAAATCTGGTTTGTCATTAACAACTTTAGCTACTTTAGATAAAACACCTTTAGCTTTATCGCTTACTTCATAACTACCGCTTTTAAACAATAATTTATCTGCGATTGAGATGAAAACGACACCTTTTTCAACATTGATTTCAATATCTGGATCATTGATACCAACTGAACTTTTTAAGCTAGATACAAGTGCAAGTGTTACACTATCTTTTCTAGTCATAGCATCTTGCAATCTTGTTATTCTTAAATCTTTTTCTTTTAAACTTTCTAAAGATTTTTCTAAATTTTCAGCACCTTTCGAAGTTAACATTGTTAAGTTCTTAGATGTTGTAATTAAAGTTTCGTTATGATCTCTCAATCCTTCAACTCTTGCAGTAAGACCTGCTTTTTCTTCAAGACAAGTGTTTAACTTAACGGTACAAGTATTTAATAAATCTTGTGTTTCTTTACTTTTAGCTTCTAACTCTGAGTACTTCTTTTTAGAGACACAAGATGTTAATAGCGTTAATACTGATAGTGCGACTACGATTTTTTTCATGAATTCATTAATTAGGTTCAGTTACAAATTTAGTTTTTAATGTTCATAAGATACTTATAAAACACTGTTAATTTTAGTTAACAAATATCTTGCCACTCTTAACATAGTAGCGGTATACAATGGATTTTACCTTATAATACTTTTTAGTTTGAGAGTTGGCTCTTTTTTTGTAAGTTACTCCAATTGAGCCATAAAAACTACCATGTGCTCTTAATATTGCCCAAAAATGTTTCCATTCTCCCTGTAAAACAAATTTTAAACCTGCGATACCGTCCAAAATCATTCTAGAAAAAATGACCGGTAAAAGTGAGGATTTAGGTAAGTTTTTTACGAGCATAAAAAGGGAATTTCTGAAATTTAGGTAAGTTTTCTTAGGATTGCCTAATTTTAAGGTTGCACCTCCAACGTGAAATACCGTCGATTTATAATTGTATTTTATCTGATATCCTTTATTTATAATTCTCCAACACAAATCTATTTCTTCTTGATGTGCGAAAAAGTCAGCATCAAAACCGCTTAATTCGTGAAATATTTTTGATCGAATGAAAAAACAGGCTCCGCTAGCCCAAAATATTTCACAGTGATCATCATATTGACCATTGTCTTTTTCTATTGTGTCAAAAATACGGCCCCGACAAAACGGATATCCATATTTATCTAGGAATCCACCTGCAGCACCTGCATATTCAAAATATGATTTGCTTTTATAATCAAGTATTTTTGGCTGAATAACTGCGGTGTTGGGTTCAAGTTCGAAAGTTTTAATTATGGGGTGCAACCAATTTTCGGTAACTTCGATGTCAGAATTTACCAATGCATAAACATCAGCTTGGATGTGTTGCAATGCTTCGTTATAACCTTGTGCAAAACCATAATTGTCTTTATTTGAGATGATTTGGATCGAAGGAAAGTTTTGCTGAACAAATTCCACAGATTTATCTGTAGAAGCATTGTCTGCAACATATATAGTAGCTTCGGGTGAATGTTGAAGTACCGATGGTAAAAATTGTTGTAGTAAGGTGACACCATTCCAATTGAGGATAACGACTGCTATTTTCATTTAATTGATCTTGTATTGTGGTAAATTGGGTAGAAAATCATACTTCTCATTTTCATAGTCCATTTGGCAAAAGTAGTGATTCAAACCGTTGGTCACCATTAAATATTCAGCATCCATAGTAAGATTGTAGCGGGCAATTTGATCAAATACAGCTTGAGTAATTTTAACTTCGGGTGCTTTGCATTCTACTAATATGTAGATTGAACCATCAGAGTTATAGACTACGGCATCATATCTCTTTCTTAAACCATTCACTTTTAACACCTTTTCGACATTAATTAAAGATTTTGGAATCAATTTTTCTTCTAATAAGTAACGCACTACGTGTTGACGAACCCATTCTTCTGGCGTGAGAATGATGAATTTTTTCCTGATTTCATCAAAGATAGACACTTTATTTTCGCTATTTTTGAATCGAAATGTATAAGTTGGGAATTGTAGCTTTTGCATTGGGCAAAAATAATGAAATTATTGAGATAGTGATGTTCTTAAATGTTGATGATAATATTTAGAATACATTTCTCTTAGTTATTAGAGGATGATTATATTTTGTCGAATAGTACTCGCATTCTTTATACGGTTGCGTGAGGGATAGGAATAAGCTACCAAAGTAGCATGGATAGCCCGGCAGCAATAAAGAAAGGGGCTTTGCAATCGCAAATAAAGATAAGCCCCTTTTTTTATTGGTGGCACGCCCAAATTGACTAATATATAGGTAGGTTTTTTGAAATAGAAAAAATGTAAATGGACGAAGTAATAAAGATTGTTAACGATATCAAAGCTGGAAACATAAAACCAATTTATTTTTTGATGGGCGAGGAGGCTTATTATATTGATAAATTATCTGATTATATTGAAGATACCATTTTGACTGAAGAGGAAAAAGGCTTTAATCAAACGGTTTTATATGGTCGTGATGTGTCAATCGATGATATTGTATCTACTGCCAAACGTTATCCTATGATGGCAGATAGGCAAGTTGTTATTGTGAAAGAAGCTCAAGAACTAAGTCGCACAATCGATAAGATTGAGGCTTACGCCGAAAACCCGATGCCATCTACTGTTTTGGTTTTTGCTTACAAGTATAAAACACTTGATAAACGTAAAAAAGTAACTAAGACACTGGCTAAAAATGGTTTAGTATACGAGAGTAAAAAATTATACGAAAATCAAGTTGGTGATTGGATCAAACGCGTATTAGCTGGAAAGAAATACGGCATTGAACCAAAGGCGGCCGCCATGCTTGTAGAGTTTTTAGGAACAGATTTAAGTAAAATTAATAATGAACTCGAGAAGTTGAAGTTAATTTTACCAAAAGGCAGCACGATCACGGCACATGATATTGAAGAGAATATAGGTTTTAGTAAAGATTTTAATGTTTTTGAACTTCGAAAAGCTATCGGAGAACGCAATCAATTAAAAGCGTATAAGATTGCAGAGAATTTTGCCCAGAATCCAAAGGACAATCCTATGGTAATGACAACCGGACTGGTTTTTGGTTTTTTTATACAATTATTAAAGTACCATGGTGCTAAGGATAAAAACCCTAAAAATGTTGCCGCTGTAATAGGAGTTAATCCTTATTTTATGAAAGAATATGAGATAGCGGTTAAAAATTACCCGATGCGAAAAGTGAGCCAAATTGTTGCTTCATTGCGGGAAATTGACGTTAAAAGTAAAGGGGTGGGTGCAAATGCGCTCTCAAATGGTGATTTATTAAAAGAAATGCTCTATAAGATTTTTAATTAGGGCTAAAAATTGACGATATTTGTCGTCTATAATAATATCTTGCTTTATGGCGATGAACAAAAATACAGTTTTGGGTTGGGCAACATTTATAATGTTGGTGATGGGGTTCTTATTGATAGGCCTTGGAGCATTTCGATATGATGATGTTGCTGGATGGGGTTTTGCCGCTGTTGGTGTTGGTTTTTTTGCTATTTCGTGGGTATTTAATTCTTTAAAAGGAAGAATATAAAGAGCTTTTAAAACATTGATTTCTATATTCTTATTTGGTATTTTGATTGTTTATCGAAAATTAGATTATAATGTAGAAGCAAACAAAGATTGAGAAGTGTAAAAAAATTGTGAATTAAATTAATAAATATAAAAAATGTCAGACGATAAAAAAGTAATTTTCTCAATGTCAAAATTGAGTAAAACCTACTCAAGTAGTGATAAGCAAGTATTGAAAAATATTTATCTAAGTTTTTTCTATGGTGCCAAAATTGGTATCTTAGGTTTGAACGGTTCTGGTAAATCATCTTTATTGAAGATCATCGCTGGTGTAGATAAAAACTATCAAGGAGACATCGTTTTTGCTCCTGGTTATACGGTTGGGTATTTAGAACAAGAACCAATTCTAGACGATAGTAAAACGGTAATTGAAATAGTACGCGAAGGAGTTGCTGAAACAATGGAAGTCCTAGAAGAGTACAATAAAATCAATGACTTATTTGGTCTTGAAGAAAACTATTCTGATGCCGATAAGATGGACAAATTAATGGACCGTCAAGCAGCTTTGCAAGATAAAATCGATGCTCTAGGTGCTTGGGAAATTGATACCAAACTGGAAATTGCTATGGATGCGTTACGTACACCAGATGGTGATACACCCATCAAAAACCTTTCGGGTGGAGAGCGTCGTCGTGTAGCCTTGTGTCGTTTGTTGTTGAAACAACCAGATGTATTGTTACTAGATGAGCCTACCAATCACTTGGATGCCGAATCGGTATTATGGTTGGAACAGCATTTAGCGCAGTATGCTGGAACTGTGATTGCGGTTACGCACGATAGATATTTCCTTGATAACGTAGCGGGTTGGATTTTGGAATTGGATAGAGGTGAAGGTATTCCTTGGAAAGGAAATTACTCTTCATGGTTAGACCAAAAATCAAGTAGAATGGCGTTGGAGGAAAAAGTAGCTTCAAAACGTAGAAAAAACTTAGAACGTGAGTTGGACTGGGTACGTCAAGGTGCCAAAGGACGTCAAACGAAACAAAAAGCACGTTTGCAGAATTATGATAAATTATTGAATGAAGATCAAAAAGAGCTTGATGAAAAGTTAGAGATTTACATTCCGAACGGTCCACGTTTAGGAACAAATGTAATTGAAGCTAAGAACGTTGCTAAGGCTTTTGGAGATAAATTATTATATGATAACTTGAACTTTACTTTACCACAAGCTGGAATTGTTGGAATTATCGGGCCAAACGGTGCTGGTAAATCAACTATTTTTAGAATGATAATGGGTGAGCAAGAAACAGATAGCGGGGAGTTTACGGTAGGAGAGACTGTGAAGATTGCTTATGTAGATCAAGCACACTCTGATATTGATCCCAATAAAACAATCTGGGAAAACTTTTGTGATGGTCAAGAATTGATTATGATGGGTGGTCGCCAAGTGAATTCGCGTGCCTATTTGAGTCGCTTCAATTTTGGTGGTAGCGATCAAAACAAAAAGGTGGCAACACTTTCTGGTGGAGAGCGTAACCGTTTGCATCTTGCTATGACATTGAAAGAAGAAGGAAATGTACTGTTACTGGATGAGCCTACAAATGATTTGGATGTAAATACTCTAAGAGCACTAGAGGAAGGTCTAGAGCAGTTCGCGGGTTGTGCTGTAGTAATCTCCCACGACAGATGGTTCTTGGATAGAGTATGTACACATATCCTAGCTTTTGAAGGAGAGTCTGAAGTGTACTACTTTGAAGGTGGTTTTTCTGAATACGAAGAAAACAAGAAAAAACGTTTAGGTGGTGATTTGACTCCAAAACGATTGAAATACAAAAAATTGATCAGAGGATAAAATCCATGATCATCTAAATTTTAAAGGGTATCTCGAAAAGAGGTATCCTTTTTTTTATTAATAATCCTTCCTGTATAATAACTTGTAAAAATTCGCACCCACCAAATCTAACCACTTCATTACAAGCTATTATTTTTTCTTATCATTGTTCATCAACAATAAAACAGCGACGATCAGGGCAACAATTACAAAACCAAAACCAAAAACAATAATTATAGAACCATTATCCCAATTTACGAGTATAGCATTTTTCATATTTATATCTTTTTATTTAGACAAAAATAATTATTGTAACTCTTGTAAAATATGATATTTATCAGCCAATACGTTACTCCTTATATTAAAGTATTTATTATATTGTATTTAGGATTACGACTTGATGTTTAAAAAACAATAGATAAAGGTTGAGTTAAGTTGTTTCTTTTAGATAACTACCTAATTATTAAGTCATACTGTAGTAAAGAAGAAGGTATTAAAAGAAAAATTCCAAGTTTCACTTATTAGACTAGGATTATTTGTGGTTTGTTTTGTAATTAAATAAAAAAGTCTTAATTTTGCACACCTTTTGGTGAATAAGAGTTTCCACTAGGTATCAATTAATTATACAAACAACTTCTGTTTTTTTCTATCACTCACGAAACTCAAGAGAGCGCAGAATACAAATTTTTAATCAGCATGTCTGAACAAATCCAATCACAAGAAGAGTTTTTAGCAAATTTTAACTGGCACAATTTCGAAGAAGGTATTGATGTAGTTGATGATCAGCACTTAAAAGAATTCGAAGAGTTAGTTACTAAAACTTTTATCGCTACAGACCAAGAAGAAGTAGTAGATGGAACAGTTGTTAGAATTACAGATAGAGACGTTATCGTTGATATCAACGCAAAATCGGAAGGTGTTATTTCATTAAACGAATTCCGTTACAACCCAGCATTAAAAGTAGGTGATACTGTTGAAGTATTAATCGATATCCGTGAAGACAAAACTGGACAACTAGTTTTATCTCACAGAAAAGCACGTACTATCAAATCATGGGATAGAGTTATTGCTGCAAACGAAACAGGTGAAATCGTTAATGGTTTTGTAAAATGCAGAACTAAAGGTGGTATGATCGTTGACGTTTTCGGAATTGAAGCGTTCTTACCAGGATCTCAAATTGATGTTAAGCCAATTAGAGATTACGATGTTTACGTAAACAAAACAATGGAATTCAAAGTTGTGAAAATCAACCACGAATTTAAAAACGTTGTTGTATCTCACAAAGCGCTTATTGAAGCGGATATTGAAGTACAGAAAAAAGAAATCATTGGTCAATTACAAAAAGGACAAGTATTAGAAGGTGTTGTTAAAAACATTACTTCTTATGGTGTCTTTATTGACTTAGGTGGAGTTGATGGATTAATTCACATTACTGACCTTTCTTGGTCTAGAATTAACCACCCATCTGAAGTTCTTGAATTAGATCAAAAATTAAATGTTGTAATCCTTGATTTCGATGATGAGAAAACAAGAATTCAATTAGGATTGAAACAATTAAACGCTCACCCATGGGATGCATTAGATGCTAACTTGGCTATTGGAGATAAAGTTAAAGGAAAAGTAGTTGTTATTGCTGATTACGGAGCTTTCATCGAAGTTGCTGAAGGTGTTGAAGGTTTAATCCACGTTTCTGAAATGTCATGGTCTACTCATTTACGTTCTGCTCAAGATTTCGTAAAAGTAGGTGATGTTGTTGAAGCTGTTATCTTAACATTAGATAGAGATGACCGTAAAATGTCATTAGGTATCAAACAATTGTCTCAAGACCCTTGGACTGATATTACTTCTAAATACCCTGTAGGTTCTAAACATTCAGGTATCGTTAGAAACTTTACAAACTTTGGTATCTTCGTAGAACTTGAAGAAGGAATTGATGGATTAATTTACATCTCTGACTTATCTTGGACTAAGAAAATCAAACACCCATCTGAATTCGTTAACGTTGGTGAAAAACTTGACGTTGTTGTATTAGAATTAGATGTTGATGGACGTAAATTATCTTTAGGTCACAAACAAACTACTCCTAATCCATGGGATCAGTACGAAGATTCATTCGCTGTTGGAACTATCCACAACGGAGAAATCTCTGAAATCGTTGATAAAGGAGCTACTGTAGAATTTGGAGATGATATCGTTGCTTTCATTCCTACTCGTCACCTTGAAAAAGAAGATGGTAAGAAATTGAAAAAAGGTGAATCTGCTGATTTCAAAGTAATCGAATTCAACAAAGAATTCAAAAGAGTAGTTGCATCCCACACTGCTATCTTCCGTGAAGAAGAAGAGAAAAATGTGAAAACTGCAACTGAAAATACTTCATCTGCATCTAATAACAATGCTTCTGCTGCGACTTTAGGTGATAGTAATGATGTATTAGCTGCATTGAAAGCTAAAATGGAAAAATCAGAGAAAAAATAATTCTCAGATAATCTAAATATTGAAAGCCTCACAGTAATGTGAGGCTTTTTTTATGCCTAAAGTGTTGCTATTTTTTATATATTTAATAATAATACTAATAATAACTAAAGTGAAATTTATGAATGAATTTAGTCCGAATGAAAATCAAAACTTAGTAATTGATTTTGAATCAAAAGATTTTTTAAAAGAAACCGCAAAATGGACCTATTTTTTGTCAATTTTAGGATTTGTGGGCATAGGAATACTTGTACTTGTTGGATTTTTTATTCAATCCATATTTGCAAAGTTAGGAAGTATTTCTGGCGGCATGATGGGAAACCAGATGGGTGGTGGTTTTATTGGCTCCTTCTATATTATTATGGCGGTCATATACTTTTTTCCTGTTTATTATATGTTTAAATTTTCCACTAAAATTAAATCAGCACTCAAATTAGGAGATAGTTTAGAATTGAAAAATGCTTTTAGGTTTCTAAAATCACACTTTAAATTTGTAGGTATTCTATGTTTGATATTTACAGTACTATATGTGGTAATATTAGTAATCGCTTTATCTTTCGGGGCTCTAGCATTTTTAAGCTAAATTTTTTTACCTAATATTCCCAGTTTTAACTATGCATGATAAATGATGCTCTGAAAAAAAAGTTTTTGAAAAGGAAGCGCAGGTATCTTTAAGCTGCAAATTAATTACATGATAGCATACAAAGCTTACTTAGTCGAGTTATTTTCATAAAGCAATTTCGGATTGTATCAAATTTAGTTACAAACTTTTTAGTTGTAATCTATTGATAAGTACATATTTAAGCGATTTTCTGATTTTTTATCATTTATTTTAAAACCGTAAGTATTATAATGCCGTAAATGCTTTTATATAACTTAATAAATAAATTTATGAAAACTAGAAAATTTTTATCAGTAGCAGTTTTAGCATTAGTATTTGGAGCAACTTCTTTTGCACAGAAAACAAAAATGGTTGGTGGAGCCGAAATGTTTCCTAACAAGAATATTATTGAAAATGCAGTAAATTCAAAGGATCATACTACATTGGTAGCAGCTGTAAAAGCAGCAGAGTTAGTTGATACATTACAAGGTGATGGACCGTTTACAGTATTTGCACCTACAAATGCAGCATTTGACAAATTACCTAAAGGAACAGTTGAATCTTTGGTAAAACCAGAGAACAAAAAAATGTTGCAGACAATTTTAACTTACCATGTAGTTGAGGGAAAAATGAACGCTTCAGACATTGCAATGGCAATTAAAAAAGGAAATGGTAAAGCAACTTTGAAAACTGTAAGTGGTGGTACATTAACAGCTTGGATGAAAGGTAAAAAATTATATATCACAGATGAAAAAGGTGGTATGTCAATGGTTACAATTGCAGATGTTAATCAATCTAATGGTGTAATTCATGTAGTAGACACCGTACTTATGCCAAAAGCATAATTTGAATAACTTGTCGTATTAAAAAAGCCAATTCTATAAAGAATTGGCTTTTTTGTTTACTATAACTACGTAATTATTACTTATCTAATCACCGCTCCTAATTCCGTTTCAAAATTGGATTGCAATTTAGACATTAGTTTATCGATCTGCACATCTGTTAATGTTTTTGTGCTGTCTTGTATCGTAAAACTTAAAGCATATGATTTTTTGCCTTCGGGTAATTTATCACCTTCGTAAACATCAAATAGATTGATGTTTTTTAATAAACTCTTTTCAGTTTTTTTAGCAATGGTATAAATTGTTTCGTAAGTCACAGCTTTGTCGATCAATAACGCTAAATCTCTACGAACACCAGGATATTTAGGAATATCAGCATATTTAATTTTTAAAGAGACTGCTTTTAAAATAGCATCCCAATTAAAATCAGCATAAAAAACCTCTTGCTTTATACCGAATGTTTTTAAAATTGATTTTTTAACTACACCGAACTCTACTAATATTACATGACTTGTACCAATGGCAATTCCTTCTGAGAAAACATCAGATGTAAGTGGTGATGAAATTGTTTTTGAAATGCCAAGACGATCAAAAATGGCTTCAACATATCCTTTAAATAAAAAGAAATTAGTAGGTGCTTGTGCTTTTGCCCAGCTCTCATTATTGCGATTTCCTGTTTGAAATAAAGTTAAATGCTTTTGTTCTTCAAAACCAGATAAGAATTTATGATACGATTTTCCGTATTCAAATAATTTTAAATCACTGTTTTTACGATTAATATTATAAGAAACAGCCTCAAGTCCAGAAAATAAAAGTGATTGGCGTAAAGTTGCTAAATCATTACTTAAAGGATTTAACATAGTAACGTTATGCTCCTCCTTTAAATTTTCTGACAATTTTACATAGTCAGCAGTCGTTAAAGAATTTGCCATCATCTCGTGAAAACCTTGCGAGTTTAATTGAGAAGCTACAATATTCTGAACTTTATAATCTTCGTTCCTCGGTGCATTGCTAATAGTAGCATTTAATTTACCTGAAAAACCAATATTGTTATATCCATAAACTCTTAGAATTTCTTCGATAACATCAATTTCTCTTTGTACATCTACACGATAGGCAGGAATAGTAATCCCTAAACCAGCTTCAGAAACACTATTCACTTTAATATCTAGAGAAACAAGAATTTGCTTGATAGTATCTTTTGGAATCTCTTGACCAATAATTTTCTTTACATTACAAAAATTGACAAAGACACTAAAATCTTCTATCTTCTTTTGGTAGGTATCACTTACGTCTGATGTTATTTCGCCTCCAGCAACTTCTTGAATCAATATTGCCGCACGTTTTAGTGCGTATGCAGTTATGGTAGGATCGATTCCTCTTTCAAATCTAAAAGAAGCATCAGTGCTAAGTTGGTGTCTTTTGGCAGTTTTACGTATGCTTACCGGATTGAAGTATGCACTTTCTAAAAAGATATTTTTTGTATATTCGTTAACTCCAGAATTTTTACCTCCAAATACTCCAGCGATACACAAAGGTCCCTTTTCGTCACATATCATTAAGTCCTCTTCATGTAGTGTACGTTCAACGTCATCCAAGGTTGTAAATTTTGTACCTGCTTCAGCTGTTTTTACAATGATTTTACCGCTGATTTTTGATGCATCAAATGCATGAAGTGGTTGCCCTAAATCATGTAATACATAATTAGTTACGTCTACAATATTATTTTTAGGACTTAATCCAATTGCCTTTAATCGATCTTGCAACCATGCTGGTGATGGCTTAACTGTAATTCCAGAAATTGTAACACCACAGTAGCGTGGCGCAAGAGTGATATCTTCAATTTTGGTATCAATTTTAAGCGTTCGCATATCTACTCTAAAATTAGATATCGAAGGCGTAATAAATTCAGTTGTAATTCCTTTTTGTATTAATCCTGCTCTTAAATCGCGAGCAGTTCCCAAGTGACTCATTGCGTCTGCTCGATTTGGTGTCAATCCAATTTCAAAAACTTCATCATCTTCGACTTTAAATACTTTGGCAGCGGCTGTACCAGGAACGAGAGCTTCATCCAGAACCATAATTCCGTCATGACTACTACCTAGTCCTAATTCGTCTTCAGCACAAATCATTCCATGACTTTCTTGTCCACGTATTTTACCTTTTTTAATCGTAAAGGGATTTCCTTCTGCATCATGTAAAATGGTACCGATTGTTGCCACCGGCACTTTTTGTCCTGCTGCCACATTATTTGCACCACATACAATTTGTATCGGACTTTCACCACCAATATCAACAGTTGTTATTTTCAAGCGGTCAGCATCAGGATGTTGCACACAAGTCAAAACATGTCCTATTACAATTCCTGCAAGTCCACCTTTCACGGATTGGTATTTTTCTACACCCTCTACTTCAAGACCTAAATCTGTAAGTAAGTTTGATACTTCTTCAGAATTCCAGTCAGTTTTAATGAATTGTTTCAGCCAATTATAAGATATCTTCATTTTGTGTTTTTTTCAAGGTTGCAAATATAAACATTGTGAACCGAGGTTCAAAGTTATTAAACCCCATTTTTATTAATAATAGCTATCATTTTGACTAGTAAGTGTCATAGAAATAATATTACAGTAGCTGTCTAATATTACCGTGATTAATTAGTCCAACTTCGTACTTAAGATCTATTGGGAGTAGGTATTTGACTAAGTAAAATTGAGTTATATTTCTATAACAATTCCTCTACATGTTTTTTAATATTTTCTGCAATCTTACGTGTAGGTAAATCGTTATCATCATGTCCAAAAGGTTCTTCAATCTCTTCTGCAATTAATTCTAAACTAGCCAGAACGTAAAATATGAAAACAACCACTGGCACGACATAATACCCCAAGTTAAATACGTAACCAAATGGCAAAGTCATAACATAGAAAAAGATGAATTTTTTTAAGAAGACGCTATAGGAATAGGGGATAGGTGTGTTTTTAATTCTCTCACAGGCACCGCAAATATCCGTAAATGATTGTATTTCAGAATTTATAATAATTAATTGATCTCCAGTAATTTTATTATTTTTATACAGATCGTTAATTTTTAAAAACATCATTTTAGCTACTTGATTTGGGCGGTGTGTATGGTGGTCTTCGAATATAGATATAGCTTCTGATAATTGCTTACCCGTCTCTTCGTCTTTCAAATGCTTATTTAAAATTGAAGCATAGTTTGGTATCATAGTTCTAAAAAATGATTTGTCCTTTTCATCATCCAAGATTGCATTTAATTTTATAGCTAAGTTCCGACTATTGTTTACTAGGCCACCCCATAATTTTCTACCTTCCCACCAACGATCATAGGCTGTATTAGTTCGAAAGACAAGTAAAAGTGAAATTACAAATCCTAACATTCCGTGCATCATGGAAATATTCTTGACATGGCTGTCATCAGGCAAGTTCCAATACTCAATTTCCAAATATGCAACTCCTGCAGAATACAAGCCAATGACAATCATTAATGTAAATAATTTTCGAAATGTATCCGCTTTGTGAAAACGAAAAATAAAAATAATCCAATCTTTTGGGTTATAGGAAATCATATAAATTAATTTTAGAGTAAAATTAATTTATAAATCAGACTTACAAAATTTCTTAGCGATAATTAACCCCAAATTAGTACCAACAATAGATTATTTATTACTTAGCATTTAGTAATCTAATCTTCCTGATAATTCCTTTAGTGAAATTTCAGATAGTTTGGCTTGATATTGAGCATTAGTAAAACGTACAATAGCATTTACATAATTTAACTGAGCAGTTCTGAATTCTAATGTTGTAATTGTACCTATACGAAATTTATCTAAAGTAATTTCTAGATTTTTCTTAGCAATTGATTCATTTGTCTCCTCTAATGTTATCAATTCTAAATTTGTTAAATAGGTCTGATAGGCCATTGTTAATTGTGTCTCAAGTGCTAACTCTTGTTGATCAATTTGTATGTTGGCGTTGTCCAATGCTAAGTTGGCTATCTTCTCATTACGGTTTTGAGCTAGTCCATCAAATAAATTTAAAGATGCACTAAAACCATAATTTAAACCCTTTGCAGAGGATTGAGTTGTAAATCCTAAACTTGATTGTGTATCAACAAAATTATATCCCGAACGCACTGCCACTGTTGGATATCTTGATGATTTAACTTGCTTTAACTGCAGCTCAGTTATTTTTTTATTGATAATTTGAGCTTGCAATTCTGGATTTTGTTTTTTTGCTAAACTAGAAAGATCTTCTAATTTCAAACTAGTATCAACCTTAAAAATGTTATTTGTCGTGAAATCAATGGTAGCATCTCTGGCTAAAATTTGATTAAGTAAAACTTTTGTGTTACTTATAATTACTTTCTGCTTTAACTGTAGTACTTTATCAGTATTTAAATCAACTTGGGCATTCAAAACCTCCAATTTTGAGGCTTTCCCAATGGTAAATCGATTTTGAGCTAGATCTAATCTTTGGAGTGAAATTATTATTGTCGAATCTAATGCTACCAATTGTTGCTGCTGTTGTACTATATCATAATAAGTACTATATACATCACCAATTTTTGTAATAATAGTCCATTTTAATTGAGATTCACCTAGTTTCTGAAGTTCCTTCAATTGATCTCGACGTGCAAACATTTTCATTCCGTCAAAAATTGTCCAATCCAATCCAATACCATAATTGAGACTATTGCTCTTACCGTTGTTTAAACTATTAACCGTTCCATCAGAGCGTGTCTGAGATAAATTTTGAATATTGTTGTTGTCTATGATAGAGGCGGTTACTATTGGCAACATACCAGCATTACCAGCTGTATTATTTTCGGAATCAACTTTTAGATTATTACTTGCTATTTGTATTTCGTAATTATTTTTTAATGCAATTTTTATGGCATCTTCAATTGATAAAGTTTGTTGTGCTTGCAACGCAAATGCAGAAAGAAATATTACGATTAAAAACTGATATTTATTATTTAGTTTCATAGTTAATTAATGCTTTTTAATTTCTTGTTCATACTCTTCAATATGATCAAACTCTGGATGATGTTTTCTCGTTTTAGACCACATAAAATAAATAGCTGGTATTACGAACAAAGTCAGTGCCAATGAGAAAATAGTTCCTCCCACAATTACGACTCCCATTCCAATTCTACTAGTAGAAGCTGCTCCAAGCGACATCGCAATTGGCAAAGCTCCCAATGCAATTGCCAAACTTGTCATTAAAATCGGTCGTAAACGTGCTTCAGAAGCTTCCATAATTGCTTCGTATTTTGGTTTTCCTTGTTCTCGAAGTTGGTTAGCAAATTCAACAATTAGAATCCCATTTTTGGTAACCAAACCAATTAGCATTACCGTTCCAATCTGGCTAAATATATTCCAAGTTTGGCCAAATAACCATAGTGAAAATAAAGCTCCAGCTACAGCCATCGGAACAGTCAAGATAATAATAAAAGGATCTATAAAACTTTCGAACTGAGCGGCTAAAATTAAAAATATTAATAATAACGCCAGACCAAATGCAAAAGAGGTGTTAGAACTACTTTCTATAAAATCTCTCGATTCGCCTCCTAAATCTGTAGTAAAAGTATCATCAAGTACTTTTGCTTTTATTTCATTCATAGTTCTAATTCCATCACTGATGCTCTGACCTGGAGCTAGTGCAGCCGAAACTGTTGCAGACATAAAGCGATCGTTATGATATAATTGTGGAGGATTGCTTTGTTCTTCTACTTGAACGATATTGTCCATCTGAATTAACTCGCCTTGTTTACTTTTTACGTACATTGAAGTTAAATCCAGTGGTTTTGACCGATCCTGCTCATCAAATTGACCAATTACTTGGTACTGCTTGCCATTTTTCATAAAATACCCAAAACGTTGGCCACTAAGTGACAATTGCAAAGTTTCAGCAATATCAATTATTGATATACCTAAACTTTCGGCTTTATCGCGATCAATGTTTACATTCAATTCTGGTTTGTTAAATTTTAAATTAACATCAGTAAGGGAAAAAACATCGCTTTTACCAACTTCTTCCATGAATAATGGAATCTTATCTCGAAGTTCTTCAAAAGTAGGAGCCTGAATAATATATTGTATTGGTAAGCTACTTCGCTTAGTTACTGAAATTGTTGGCTGTTGTAAAACAGAAGTTTTGGCATCAGGATATTTTTTTGTCAGTTGAGAAAGTTTCGTAGCAATTTCATCTTGAGATCTTTCTCTTTCTCCTGGTTTATTAAGTGAAAGTCTAATAAAACCAGAATTGGATGCAGCTCCTCCAGAATTAGGTGCAGTAAGTACTAAACTCACATTTTTTTCAGGAATGGAATCATCTACTAAATTAGATATTTCTTGCATGAAACGATTGGTATATTCGTAAGTAGAACCTTCTGGTGTAGTCATACGCATCGTAATAGAACTGCGGTCATCATAAGGTGCAGTCTCTTTTGGTAATATTGTGTAGAATAAATATATAATTCCAAAACACGCTATCAAAATAGGAAAACTAAGCCACTTATTTTTCATAAAGCGCGATAAGGATGCAGCATATTCGCTATTTAACTTTTCGAAAAATGGTTCTGTTTTAATATAAAATTTTGATTTTTTTTGAACTCCACCTTTCATTAAATAAGCATTTAACATGGGGGTTAAAGTCAATGATACAAAGGCTGAAATTAAAACAGCAGAACCAATTACTACACCGAATTCTCTAAAAAGCCGTCCAACAAAACCTTCTAAGAAAATAACTGGTAAAAAAACAGCCGCGAGGGTAATTGAAATCGAGATGACAGCAAAAAATATCTCATTTGAACCTTTTGTAGCCGCTTCAATTGGTGACATACCTTCCTCAACTTTTTTGTAAATATTTTCAGTAACGACGATTCCGTCATCAACTACTAATCCTGTCGCCAAAACAATTGCTAAAAGTGTTAGAACATTTATCGAAAATCCAAAAAGCCACATGATAAAAAATGTAGCAATTAGGGAAACTGGAATATCAATTAAAGGTCTAAATGCAATTGCCCAGTCTCTAAAGAACAAATAAATTATTATAATAACGAGAACAATTGAAATGGCTAATGTCTCTACCACTTCAAGTACAGACTGCTTAACAAAAATAGTATTGTCTAGCGCAATATTTAATTCAATATCTTTTGGTAAATCTTTTTTTAATGCATCGTATTTCTTATAAAATTCTTCAGAAATATCTAAATAATTGGCTCCAGGCATTGGGATAATAGCAACACCAATCATAGGAAGCCCTGAAGATGTCAATCCGCTTTCTATATTTTCTGGTCCTAATTCTGCCGTTCCTACATCGCTAAATCGTACAATTTTGTCTCCATCTGTGCGGATTATTATATTATTAAATTCTTGTGCAGTAGATAAATTACCGATCGTTTTTACAGTAAGTTCTGTATTTTTACCTGTCAATTTTCCAGATGGTAATTCGACGTTTTGAGCATTTAAGGCTGTCCGAACTTCCGCGACTGTTAGACCATAAGCTGCTAATTTTACAGGGTCAATCCACAAACGCATGGCATATCTCTTTTGACCCAAAATTTGAACAGCACTAACACCTGGGATGGTTTCTAATCGTTGGGAAATAACATTTTCGGCAAAATCACTCAATTCTAGTTGGTTGCGGCTATCACTTTTTACAGTCATCGAGATTATGTAATCACTATCTGCATCAGCTTTTGATACCACAGGCGGAGCATCAATATCATTCGGTAAATTTCTAATCGCTTGCGAAACTTTGTCACGAACATCGTTTGCAGCTTCCTCTAAATTTTTATCTAAGTTAAATTCGATCGTAATATTACTGACACCTTGATTACTAGAGGAGGTTATATTTCGAATTCCGTCTATAGCATTGACAGCCTTTTCTAATGGTTCCGTAATCTGCGATTCAATAATATCAGCGTTGGCTCCCGTATAACTTGTTTTTATAGAAACCTGCGCAGGATCAATCGATGGAAATTCTCTAACACCTAAAAAACTAAAACCCAAAAAACCGAATAATAAAATTAGAAGATTCAGAACTATGGTTAAAACTGGCCTTTTGATACTTGTGGTTGATAAACTCATTGAAATTTTAGATTTTTCTTAGTACTTAAAATTTAACATCGAAGTAAATATAAAATCTATTTTACCTTCACTTTAACGGCAGCCTTATCTTTCAGTGCCATAATACCGCTTGTAATCAGCGTGTCACCTGCCTTTAATCCTGAGAGTACAAGAACAGAATTATCAGTTCTAGTTGCAGTTTCGACCAAAATTTCTTTGGCTTTTCCCAAATTAGAAATGAACACTTTTTTGCCGTTCTCTATAGGAATAATAGCTTCTGTAGGAATAACAATTGCATCTTCAAGAATGGCCAATGGTAATGCTACATCTGCAAATGTTCCAGCTAGTAGATTGCCTTTTTTATTATCTGCGATTGCACGAACTTGCAAAGTACGAGTAGCTACTGATATTGCGGGTTCTATTGCATAAACTTTCGCAGTATGTTTTTCTTTTGAACCGGCTACTGTAAATGTAAATTCAGTAGCGTCTTTAATCTGCAATGCATATTTTTCTGGAATAGAAAAAGTAATTTTGAGTTTTTCAATATTGACTAAGTTTGTAACTTTTGTAGAAGGAGTAATATATGTTCCGGCTGAGATGGATCTCAATCCAATTTTCCCAGAAAATGGAGCTCTGATATACGTTTTTGCAATTTGAGCCTTAATCAATTGACTTTGTGCTTTCGAAGATACATATTCAGCTCTAGAGATATCATATTCTTCTTGACTAATTGCTTCTTTTTGCAGTAATAATTTAGCCCTTCTTTCATTCTCACCAGCTAAAGTCTCTTTTGTATTTGTTTGACTTAACTGTGCCTTCAATTCAGAATCGTTTACTTTAAAAAGTAATTGCCCTTTTGCAACAGTACTACCTTCTTGAAAATTGATACTTTCTACAATACCAGATACTTCTGAATGAATTTCAACCTGCTCATCTGCTTCAATTGATCCTGATAGAGAAATGACATTGTCAAAGTTTGTAGGTTTAATTATCAAACCACTTACATTAACAGGTCCTTTTTTTCCTGCTTTATCATTTCCAGCATCCGTATTTTTACTGTTTTCCACTATTCGGTAAGCAATAAATGCTCCAAATGCAATAATCAAGAGTAGGTAGATAATTTTTCTCGTTTTCATAAAAAGCGCTAAGGATTTAGGATACTAATTTTTATTAACAAATAGTTTTGATTTAACGCACCAAGATAAATCAAATTCAAGCTAGTCGATTCGTAGCGGTATGAATTTAATTTAAATTTAACAATTTTTAAAACATTTATGAATGGGAGCGGCTAGAGATGCAATTACTGAATTCATAATATATTTAACTGATGTAATTCCAGATGTTTTTCTTTTTTGTCAATTCGAAGTAAATGCTTTTTACAATTCGATGTTCTGGTTTTGCAAGAGATTTATCTTCGGTAATTAACTTTTGTGCATAATTTCGAGCTGTTGCTAAGATATCTTTATCGCGAACTATATCGGCAATTTGTAGGTTTAAAATACCACTTTGTTGCGTTCCCATTAAATCTCCTGGACCTCTGAGTTTCAAATCTACTTCAGCAATTTCAAAACCATCATTTGTACCAACCATCGTTTCCATGCGAATTTTGCTATCCGAGCTCATTTTATGACTAGTCATTAAGATGCAGTAACTTTGTTCGGCACCACGCCCCACACGTCCTCGTAACTGATGCAACTGCGAAAGGCCAAAACGCTCAGCGCTTTCTATAATCATCACACTAGCGTTGGGTACATTTACGCCGACCTCAATAACAGTAGTAGCAACCATAATATTGGTTTTTCCATCTGAGAAACGTTTCATTTCAGCATCTTTTTCGGCAGGTTTCATCTTACCGTGCAACATAGAAATTGAATAGTGGGGTAATGGAAAGTCACGAGAGATACTTTCGTAACCATCCATTAAATCTTTATAATCCATTTTTTCAGACTCTTGAATTAAAGGATAAACTATGTAGATTTGACGTCCCAAAGCAATTTCATCCCTTAAAAATTTCCAAACTTTTAGACGATTACTATCAAATCGATGTACAGTTTGAATAGGTTTTCTACCTGGCGGTAATTCGTCGATCACAGAAATATCCAAATCGCCGTACAAGCTCATGGCCAGCGTACGTGGAATAGGAGTGGCAGTCATAACCAGTATGTGAGGCGGAATTGTATTTTTACGCCACAAACGTGCTCGTTGTTCTACTCCAAAACGGTGCTGCTCATCTATAACTGCGAGACCTAAATTTTGAAATTTTACTTTATCTTCTAATAAAGCATGGGTACCAATTATGATTTGTAAACTACCGTTTTCCAGCTCTTCATGAATAATTCTTCGAGCCGCGATCTTGGTAGAACCCGTCAAAATTTTTATATTTAAATTTAGCTTCAAAGCCAGTTCTGAAAGTCCTATATAATGCTGATTGGCGAGAATTTCTGTGGGAGCCATTAAACAGGCTTGGAAACCATTATCAATCGCAAGGAGGATGCTCATAAAAGCCACAATTGTTTTACCAGATCCTACGTCGCCCTGAAGTAAGCGATTCATTTGGGCATTGCTACCCATGTCGGTACGTATTTCTTTTATCACACGCTTTTGTGCACCCGTAAGGCTAAAGGGTAAATGATTTTGATAAAAATCATTAAACATATCGCCAACTTTGGTAAAAGGATGGCCTTTTATTTTATGCTTCTGAATTAAATTTTTTAGAATTAATTGAATCTGAATATAGAACAACTCTTCAAATTTTAATCGAAATTCTGCTAGCGCTAATACATCTGTACTTTTTGGAAAATGGATATTAAATAAAGCTTCTCTTTTTGATATTAACTTCAATTCTTTAATTAAGTAATCGGGTAAAGTCTCTGTAAATAAAGCTTGTGACTCGATAAAAAGTTGTTGCATTAATTTATTTACTACGCGATTGGTAATACCACGATTGGCTAATTTTTCCGTAGACGGATAGACCGGTTGCATAGCAGAGCGCAAGCTTTGTTGATGTTCACTAAGCAATTCAATCTCTGGATGCGCCATATTGAATTGGCCATTAAATGAAGTGCATTTCCCAAAGATAACTACCACCTCGTTTAGCTTCAATGATTCCTTAATCCACTTTTGACCTTGAAACCAAACGAGCTCCATTTGGCCTGTATCATCGATAAAATTAGCTACTAATCTTTTCTTGTTTTTACCGAATTCTACAGTTTTTATATGAACTATTTTTCCAATGATTTGTACTTCGGCAGTAGTGTTTTGCAATTCATTGATTTTGTAATATCGTGTACGATCAATGTAGCGATTGGGGTATAAATTTATTAAGTCACTGTATTTATAAATACCCAATTCCTTCTTAAATAGTTCACCTCTACTAGGACCAACGCCTTTTAGGTATTCGATAGGAGTGAGTAGAAGGTTGTTCATTTAGCAATTTATAAGAATCACTTTTAAAATCAAGGTTTATCAATTTAAAAAGCAATCCGAATTTAATAATTAAGGAAACGAAGATAGTTTTTTAATGGGTATTTTAAAAATAGATCAGTTGTTAATTAACCATATAAATGGTAAGTTTGATTGAATTATTAATAGAAACTACCAATTATGAAAGCTAAATTATTTGCACTATTTCTACTTACAACAGTCACATTTAGTTTTGCACAAACCTCAGAGTCTAAGACAGCTGCAATTCATGAACTGTTGAACCTCACGGGTTCTGCCAAAATGGGCATACAAGTTGGACAAGCGGTTATGAATTCGATGCGAAAGAGTCAACCCGACGTTCCTGAAGAATTTTGGGAGGAATCTGAAAAAGAATTTAATGCTGAAAATTTGATAGAATTAATTGTTCCAATTTATGATGACAATTATTCAGAAGCAGAAATTAATGGTTTAATTGCATTTTATAAAACTACTTTGGGTCAAAAAGTAATTTCTACACTGCCAATTGTCGTAAGTCAATCTATGGAAGCAGGGAGACAATGGGGAAGTCAATTATCATTTAAAATTTATAAAAGATTAAAAGATAAAAAATTATTAAAAGAGTAAAATCGACTTTAATTAAAGCAACACTAATCGAAAGAAGACCATTGTATTTATGAGTTTTGATAAAAAGACAATACCTTTGCTACAAAATAAATAAAAATGACTACTCACTTAGCTTTACTTAGAGGAATAAATGTATCGGGCCACAACATGATAAAAATGGAGGCTTTAAAAAGTTGTCTAGAAGCTGTTGGGTTTAAAAACGTAGTGACTTATATTCAATCGGGAAACGTTTTTATTGATTCTGAAGAAGAGAACGGACCAAAAGTAGGATTTCTTATTAAACAGGGAATTTTTAAAGTATTTGGTCACGAAGTGCCTATTATAATAATAAATAAATCCGATTTGCAAGCTTGTTTTACCAATAATGAATTTTTGAAAGAAAAGGATGCAGATACAAAAAAATTATATGTTGCCTTTATCTCTGCAAATTTGAGACCAGACAGTATTAATGATTTGCGAATAAGTCAATTTAAACCCGACGAAGCGCGCATTGATGACAATCGCATTTTTATAAAATATGCAGTAGGAGCTGGTAAAACTCGTTTTGATCAAAAGTATATTGAGAAAAAATTAAATGTATCTGCCACAATTCGTAATTGGAATACCGTTACGCAATTACTAAAGATGTATGAAGAGCGTTAATTACAAATAGCACTCTTTTTGCAGTCGCAAGTCAATTAGAGCGTTATTGATAGTTACAAATTTTGTTGTTTCCGCGTGAGGGATAGAAGTGAAAAGCCCGCAAAAAAGTGCCGCGATAGCAGCACTTTTTGAGGACTTGTAGCGGATAGCCCGACCTTCAAAATCCCGATGCTTTGAGATTTTGAAGGTCACGCCCAAAAAGTTGCTATTCTTTTTGTAAAAAGGAACTTAAATTTATTCAAAACCTTCCATTATTCCAGGGTAAACGCATTCTCCGTTTACTATATTTAATCCTAATGCTAATCCAGGATTTGCATCACAAGCATTTTTCCATCCTTTGTTTGCTATTTGCAGTGCATAAGACAAAGTTACATTGGTTAATGCTAATGTAGAAGTATGTGGAACTGCACCAGGCATGTTGGCTACACAATAATGTACTACATCATCAATAATATAAATAGGATCTTGGTGTGTTGTTGCTCTTGTAGTTTCAAAACAACCACCTTGATCAACAGCTACATCTACCATAACCGTTCCAGGACGCATGTCTTTTAACATATCTCTAGAAATTAATTTTGGTGCTCTTGCTCCTTTTAATAATACACCACCAATGATTAAATCATGAGTTTGAATGTTTTTACGAATGTTGTATTCATTAGAAAATTCAGTTGTAACATTGTTTGCCATAATATCATTAATATAACGTAAACGTTTCATGTTCACATCCATGATAGTAACGTGAGCGCCTAATCCTGAAGCTTTTCTAGCTGCTTGCATACCTACGACACCTGCACCAAGAATCAATACTTTTGCAGGAGGAACTCCAGGAACTCCACCTAATAAGATACCCAATCCACCATACGTTTTCTCAAGATATTTGGCTCCTTCTTGAATTGACATTCTACCTGCAACTTCTGACATAGGAGTCAATAATGGTAGGCTTCCATCTGGATCTTCAACTGTCTCATAAGCAATACAAATAGCGTTACTTTTCAACATTGCTCTCGTTAAGGCTTCACTACCTGCAAAATGGAAATAAGTAAATATTACTTGATTTGATTTTATAAGGGAATATTCTGACTCAATAGGCTCTTTGACTTTTACAATCATATCACTTATTGCATAAACCTCTTCAATACTAGGAAGTATTAGCGCACCAACATCAATGAAATCTTGATCGGTAAAACCACTACCTAAACCAGCAGTATGCTGAATATAAACAGTATGGTTATTCTTTACCATCTCAAAGACACCCGCTGGTGTCATACCTACACGATTTTCATTATTTTTAATCTCTTTTGGAACTCCTACTATCATAAAATGATTGTTTTAATTGTTAATTGTTTTGTGAAATAAAATCAACTTAATAGCCGATGCGTTGATAAATGTACAAAAAATATGAAACGGAAATAACTTTTTTTAAGAATAATGTATTCTAATAAAACGTCTACTTACAGCAAGTTTTACATTTAATAACGTTAAAAATACGTTTGATATAAAAGTGTTGATGATATCAATCAAAATAGCCATTTTTTTTTCTTTTTACATTTTTTTTATCAATATTACTATTCACGAATAATTTGCCTAAAACATTACTTTTTGTAAATATTTTGTGAGTTTTAACCAATTTATTGAATGAGGTATATCTAAATTAACCGCAATCGCCATTACTCTAAATCGCAATACCAGAACCCAAATTCAAACGCTGAATCATCTGTGTTGCATGCAGTATTAGATGCTTTCTGTGCTGTAGGCTTTTCATATTTTCTATAAACGATTTCACCAATTTTGAAGTTTACTGGTGTTGAAAAGATTGGACCATCGAAAGTAAAGGTGTGAAACTCGCCGTTTTCGCCGCAGGCATCTACATTTTCTGGCAGATCGTTGATGAAATCGTGGTCTATTATGCGACCCACAAAACTTTTATCGAGATATTTTTCGTTAACGCAAACGACAATGGTTTTAAACCCTAAAGATAAAAATTCATTAATTAAATCATTTGTATCTCTTTTCCATAACGGGAACAATGCCGTCATATTCAAGGATGCCAATTTTTCTTCGCGATAGCTACGCAAATCTTCTAGAAAAATATCTCCAAAAATAGAATGTGTAATTCCGTTTTCTTTTAATTTCAGCAAAGTTTCCTTCATTACTGACTCATACACCTCCATAGTAGGCATTTCTGGAACCGTCATTATCTCTAGAGGTATACCAATACTCTTCGCTTGTTGCTGAAGTAATTCTACCCTCACGCCATGCATAGAGATACGTTGAAATTGTTTGTTAACACTAGTCAATAAACAACTGATCTCAATTTCAGGGTTCTGAAGTATTTTGTATAATGCTATGGCAGAATCTTTCCCGCTGCTCCAATTAAACAATGCTTTTGTTTTCAATACTATCTTAATTATAATTAGTGAATTGTAAACTTACAAAAGTTTAAAATTTATTGTAAACATTATATAGGTATAAGATAAATTGGTAATCTAATTAACAGATACATCATATTATTAGTAATGCCAATACAATAGCCGCTAACTGATTGTAAAAGGAGATGCAGACTAGGGTGTAATAAGCAAACCTTTTGTAACTTTGACAGATAGAAAATTATATATATACATGAAATATTTATTCTTATTGCTCTCCTACATAGCCATTGGACAACAAGTTAAAAATGTAGACTTTATAAGGTCTTGTGGTAAGTTAATGCTCAATACACAAGAAAAGTCAATTTCTGGTGAAGTAGTTTACGAATTTAAAGTTTTAAAGGCAGTTGATACTATTATTATTGATGCAGTCAATATGAGTTTTGAAGATGTCACTTTAAATGGTAAAGCAATAACCACTAAAAACACTTCTAAAGCACTACAATTAATTTCATCTTTTAAGAGAGGTAATTATAAATTGAGGTTTAATTACAAAGCTGTCCCAAAACAAGCTTTGTATTTTGTTGGAGATTTTGTAGCAGGAGGAGACTCTCAAATTCCCTCGCAAATATGGACACAAGGGCAAGGTCGTTATACAAGCAATTGGTACCCAAGTTTTGATGATGTAAATGAAAAAGTAATTTTTAATATAGAAGTTTCTTTCGATAAAAAATATGAAGTAGCTTCGAATGGTGTTTTAGAGTCAAAAAAGCAAGGTTTATCAGAGACGGTTTGGACTTATGAAATGCAGAAACCTATGAGTTCTTATCTATTAATGCTAGGAATTGGTGAGTACAAAATATATAAGGATGTGTCAAAATCCAATATTCCCATGGAAATGTATCTTGAGAAACTAGACAGTGCAAAATTCGAAACTACTTACCGAGATTCTAAGAAAATTTTTTACTTTCTCGAAAGTAAAATAGGAGTGAAGTACCCTTGGAAAGTATACCGTCAAATTCCAGTTAGAGATTTCCTTTATGCAGGTATGGAGAATACATCAGCAACTATTTTCTCAAGTCGCTACGTTGTGGATACAGTTGGCTTTGCAGATAGGAGTTATACCAATGTCAACGCTCACGAACTAGCACATCAATGGTTTGGAGATTTGATAACTGCAGAAAGCGGGAAACATCATTGGCTGCAAGAAGGTTTTGCTACTTACTACGCTCTTTTGGCTGAAAAAGAATTAAAAGGAGAGGATTATTTTTATGGCAAAATGTACGAATCAGCACAGCAAATAAAATATGCATCACGCACTGATACTATTCCGATTTTGAATGAAAAGGCAAGTTCTTTAAGTTTTTATCAAAAAGGAGCATGGGCACTCTTTGTACTGGAAAATGCTATTGGTGAGAAAGCATTTGATAAAGCAGTACAATCATATTTAAAAAAGCATCAATTTCAAAACGTAACCACAGAAGATTTCTTTACAGAAATTAGAAAGGTATCAGATTATGACCTACAACTTTTTAGTAAAGTATGGCTTGAAGACTATGTTTTTAATACACAACAAGCCAATGACTTATTACTTAAAAATAAAATGATCCAACTTTTATTTCAAGTAGATGAAATGAAATTGGATAGCTTATCTAGAAAGGAAGATTTTTTTAGAAAAATTTTAATTGCAGATGTTTCGATAGTGGTAAAAAAAGCCATAATTAATCAACTAAAAATAGAAAGTTGGTCAAATAAACAAGCGCTATTTGAGGCTGCAATGAGTACAAATGATTTAGAATTACGACAATATACTGCTGCCTTAACGCCAAAAATAACTGAAGAATTTCGCACTCAGTACGAGTCATTACTCAATGATAAATCGTATCAAATGCAAGAGCTAGCGCTCTTCAATCTTTGGAGAAATTTTCCAGCCGAACGCATTAATTACTTAGAGCAAAGTAAGGATTGGATGGGTTTTAATGATTACAATTTACGTACACTATGGTTGTCTTTAGCATTATCTACTTCTGATTATATTCAAGATAAAAAACCATTAGTTGATGAATTAATTCAATATTCCAGTCCTCAATTCGAAGCCATTACGAGACAAAATGCATTAGAAAAATTAATAAGTTTTAAGATTATAAATGATGAAGTGCTTATCAATTTGGTTAAAGCTACCACACATCATATGTGGCAATTTTCTAAATTTGGAAGAGATACAATACGAAAAATGCTCAAAGAAGAAGCAATGAAAACTTCCTTTGAGCATATTTTACCAGCATTAAATGAAGCAGAAAAGTTTCAATTGACTAGACTCTTAAAAGAGCTTTAGTCTACCACATTTCACTTACTTCATTTTTTATAAACGCAATAGCGGTTGCGCTAGGGGTAGGTTTATCTAGCAAATCGTTCAAAACATAAGCACGTAGCGTATCTGCATCAATTACTTGACTTTTTTGAGCAGCAAGTCGAATCATTTGTATAGTTGCATTTTTGGCTGTCAATAAGATCGACCAGCATTTTGCCGAAATATAAATTTGTTGCGTCAAATTGTGCTCAAATTCTTGTTCAATTTGTGCAATTATATAATTTTGATAATCAACTTTGTCGGTAGATATAGGTGCTACTCGAACTAATAATTGTGTGGGATTGATGCGTTCTGCAAATAAAACCATTCGCTCATATGCTTGCAGGCGTAAAGGTAAGATTGCTGGTTGACTCTCCTTTTGAAGTAGCCAATGTCGCGTATTTTGTTGATCTTTAAAATGAGCATCGAATAAATAGTAAGCAACAGCTCCTGTTATCAATGAGGGTATAGTATATGAAAGTAGTGTCGGCAAAAAAGTAGCGTCCATTGTAGTGATAGGTTTAAATACAAAAATATACTTTTTTGAATAGAATATATCTAGCTATATCAATTTTGAAACGTTATTTTTGAAAACTTATTTAATCAAATAAACTGTAATGGAAAATTATATAATTGCTCTGCTATGCTTCGCCGCATTTATAGCGGGTTTTATCGATGCTATAGTTGGTGGTGGTGGTCTCATTCAAACCCCTGCTGGATTAATTTTATTACCAAATTTACCTGTTTCTACAGTAATAGGGACATTAAAAATCCCCGCATTTTCTGGCACTTCATTTGCCGCTTTTCAATACTTGAAAAAAGTGACAATGAATTGGCGTTTGCTATTTATGATGATGATTATTGCGATTCCATCAGCGTTTGCTGGGTCAGCACTATTGACCTATATGAGCAATGACTTTATGAAACCTTTACTTCTTTTTATATTATCACTGCTAGCAATATATACTTATGCAAAGAAAAATTTCGGACAACATATAGAGAAGAATTTAACAAAGCGTCAGCAACTTATAAATGCTGCACTAATTAGTTTTATTGTTGGCATGTATGATGGTTTTATTGGGCCTGGTACGGGTAGTTTTTTTGTAGTTGCCTTTATAGCTTTGATGGGATTTGATTTTTTACAAGCTTCAGCAAATGCCAAAATGGTAAATCTAGCAACCAATTTCGGTTCAATAGTCCTATTTATGATTAAGGGTAAAATCATTTGGGTAATCGCGCTACCAATGGCGGCTTGCAATGCATTAGGCGGATGGTTGGGCGCCAAATTAGCAATAAATAAAGGAAATGGTTTTATCAGAATCTTTTTTTTAATAGTTGTAGTCGGAACTTTGATTCGTTTTGCCTATGATGTGTTTTGGAATAAATAACCGTTAGTACTCTCAAAATGTGCTATGATCATATTAAATAATTACCCTACTTAGCATCCAAAACTTTAAGAGTGTTGGATGCTTTTTTTATTGAGGTAAAACAAACCAATCACTGGGCCGACAGCCAATACCATAAAGAGATACACAGCGTTATTAGCTGTAACGAAATAACTAATTAACTGAATACTTACGATAGTCACAAGAAAACCTACAGAATTTACAATCGTGATGATCGACCCTTTACTATCTTGCGGTGCTTCTTGTGCAATAAGAGTCGAAAAAAGTGGCGAATCTGCAATTACGGCAAAGGACCAAAAGAATAAAAAGGTAAGAAATAGAATTTCAGAACCGATTTCTAAAAATAGAGGGGATAAAAGGCAACAAATAGCTGAAACTGTTAATATAATTTTTGATAGTTTTTTCGTTCCAACTTTCTTCGAAAAATAGCCACTCAAAATGCAAGCTATGCTACCGATGGCAATTATATAAAAACTTAATAAAGAAAAATTAGCGTTAAATTCGGGATGATTTTTATAGTAATTCTGTATCATTAACGGGACAAATGTCCAAAAAGCATACAACTCCCACATATGACCAAAATAACCAATTGCAGCTGCAGTTAATTCTTTATTTTCAAATGCATCAAATATTGTTGTTAATGTGAAAGAAGTTCCTTTAGATCGAAAGGGACCGTCAGGAACTAAAATATATAATAACAGCCCACCTATAACTGAAAATAGGGAGGTAGCATATGCAACATATTGCCAAGGTAAATCAAGTGTAAAACTTTTTATGAAATGAGGAAAAGCGGTACCTAATACCAGAGCACCCACTAAATATCCTAATGATTTTCCCAAACCTTCTTGGTAATAATCTGCAGCAATTTTTATACCTATTGGATATATTCCTGCAAGGAAAAATCCAGTTAAAAAACGAACAGAAAGTAAAAGTGCAGGAGTAAGACCTGGTAAATTAACACCAAGATTAAAAATAGCAGCTAGAAGAGCACTTATAAAAAATACTAATGAAGGAGAGAATCGATCTGCTATTGCTAATAATGCATAAATTAAAGTTCCTAAAATAAATCCAAGCTGTATTGCACTTGTACTATGCGCTAAAAAATCATTTGATACCCCCAATTGTTGAATTAGTTCGGGTAATATGGCGTTTCCAGCAAACCAGAGAGAAGTGCAGAGAAATTGAGCTAAGACGATTATAATTAATATTTTTTTCATTGATAAATTTATTCTTTAGTCGTTGCGAATTGTAAACCTGACATCTTGGTAGGTATAATTTTAAATTATCTAATTTAAGTATAACCAAGAAAGTTCTGTTGTTAAGAAGGTAAAAATGCCGCAGTTCAAATTTGAAGAATTTGAGCTGCGGCACTATATAATTTGTGAACTAATAATTACATTATTAAACGAACTCCACCGAGTTCAGAAACTCTATAAGAGAAACGATCACCTGGAGAACCAATAAACATAAAGTTTTTTGGTATGTTCCAACGGTTTGATAAGGTGTCTATAATCTCTGGACCAAACACACCGTCTAATTCAATGAATTCGATATCAATATCTGGATAAGCTCTGTCTAAAACTTTTAAATCAGAAATTAGTAAATCGTTATTTTCATGGTCTTTATTAATATTTACAATTTTCAATTTTTTTGTTGATTCATTATTTTGAACATACTGCATCACTTTATTTATAATTGCTACATCATCACCTTTGGTGAAAAATACAAATTCTTGTGACTCTATCTTTAAATTCATTTTATGTAAATAACGATTACTAAAAATGACCATTTTGCGTAAAGGTTGGTAAAAATATTCCAACGCTTCGATAAGAAGACGAATTAACAATGTACGATTAAGCATTATTGCAACAAATCCAAAAGCTGGTACCAAATACTGCAGAAACGTATAAAAAGAACTTACATTAAGTTTAATATTACCAACAAATGCCGTGATAATTAACGCTACCGCAATCACTACAGCGATACCGCGGGCTCTTTCTGGTCTCGGTAATTTTCTTCTTTTAAACTTCAATAATAAATTTCCTATTCCGAATAACCCCATTACCGCCAAAAATGAGAATGTATAGACACCCGCAAGTGCAACAATATCTCCTTTGGTAACCAGTAATACAGAAATACAAAGGATAAGAAAGCTAATAATTATTCGGTAATTTGATCCTCTACTGTTTTGTTTTAAGAAGTAGTTTGGTAAAATTCTGTCCAAAGTCATACGACTTAATAATCCTGAAACCCCAACAAATGATGTTAATACCGCACCACACAGTACTAATACAGCATCAATTGATATCAAATAGGCCAACCATGATCCACCTGTAGTAGCTCCTAAGTGCGCTAAAAGAGATTCTTGATGGTCTCCAACTTGCGCTAGCGGAATTATACAAATAAGTAGCAAGGCTATTACAGGGTTAAAGAAACTAACGATTGCCCACATATTACGTAATGTTTTTGGAAAAACACCCACTTCTTGCTCTTCGACAAAATTTGCAGAACTTTCAAAACCTGAGATTCCCAACATAGCTGCCGAAAATCCTAAAAACAAAGCATTCATTATTGTTCCAGAGTTGATGGGTAAGCTCCAATTCATTTCAAAAACATCAAAACCGTTCATAAATATAAAAAATACAGAAGCGATAACCAGTAATGTTAGTGTACTCAAATGGGTTATAAAAATAACTACCGCTACGATTGCAGATTCACCAATTCCGATAATGGCCAATCCTGTAAAAATTAGTAAAATAATAATCGTTGCAATGGTGATATTTATGCCAGGAGCAATATTATGCAAATAATGCATTCCTTCTGAAGCAGATATTACTGCCGTAGCCATATAAGACAGTACCGTTAAAGTAGCTGCAATAGAAGCTAATCTTTTTGAAGATGTATTAAGAAGTACGTTATATGCACCACCATTTAAAGGTAGAGCGCCAACAACTTCCCCGTATATTTTTCTAAACAAGAATAACACTACCGCCACAAATAATAGAGAAATCCACGCATATTGACCTGCATACATTATAGTAAGCGCCGATACGTATAAGCAAGAAGAACTAATATCATTTCCACAAATAGCAGTGGCTTGAAGTTCATTTAATTTCTTGTGCATTACTTTTTTCATTATCAATTTTTTATTTAAACAGGCGCAAGATACTCGTTTGTTAATTATTTCCCAATAATAAATTATTAAATATCCAACAATCTTCGGTGGTAATTAATCTGTCCTAAATGGTAGGTGAGGTGTGTGGTTAAATGAATCAACAAATATTCTGTAGACGTTTTCTCTTTTAAAACTAAGATGGGAAATTCTTCTTGTAGAGTTGTTAGATCTAAGCTATTCAATGTTTGATTGATTATAATTACAGTCGAATCAATCATTTCAAGCAATTTATCAGTCGGAATATATTTGGTGGAAAATTCTAATTCTCGATTACGAACATAACCAGAATTACCCAAAATGCCACCAATATAGGTGTTTAAGTTGCCCAATATGTGTAAGGTTAAATTTCCAGCAGAATTAGCAATGTTATCACTGGTAATCCAAATACAGCTTTCGTTTTGATACGACTCAATTTCTGACTTGAGTACTGCTAAATTATTATTAAACAGTAATAGTATGCTTTTTATCACCTTGATGTAGTTTGTAGTTTAGTAATGATAGTAAGGCTTTTTCTTGAATTTTTTGCTGCATGAAGCCGGTCCAGCCCATAAGTGCACCAGAAAGTCCCAATGCTTGTCGAGACCATTTCCAAATATCGAATTCATCAGTATGTTTAATAATGAGACCATCTTTAAATTGAAAGTTAGCATTAACTACGTTGACCACCTTCCTATTAGCTGCACTATATTGATAAGTCGCAGTCCATTTTGCAGAACCCATAAATTCATCTGCTCTAATATCAGTGACCTCAATATGCATTTTCCCTTTGCCTTTATCAATTAGCATTGACCACATACAAAACACATCATTCCCTGTAAGCGATCCAAAAATAGGATCCATAAAGCGCACATTTGGTGCGTATAACTTAAACATTGTAGCTGTATCTGATTTGGAAAAAGCGGAATAAAACTTATGGATATTATCTTCGTTTGCTGTCATTTATAGTGGTTCTTCTAGTAAAAATAGTAAAATATTTCGATATCTTAACAGTTTTGCGACATTGTTATTTTTACTTTATCCTTGAAATACTATTCTTGATTTTTGTGTCGAAATGGACAATAGTAGCCAACTTTACTTTCGAAAGAAAATTCAGTTGTTTTCGCAAGATAACCAACACTAAATCATGTTATTATTCGAATAAAATCCAACCTATTTTTCAGTTTGTAAATAATCAATTACCTCTATCATTGTACCAAAAATAGCGTCTGCCAGTGAGAATCTAGGATCATTTTGATTTTCTGGAATCACAATTGTTGTCATACCTGCCGATTTGCCCGCTATCATTCCCGTAACACTATCTTCAAGAACGATGCAATCTTGAGGTTTCACTTCCAACTTCTTAGCAACTGTCAAATAAACGGCTGGATGCGGTTTTCCGTAGTCTTCATTGTCCGCACTGCACACCACTTTAAAGTAATGCCTGATGTTTAATTTGTCAAAAACAGCATTAATAATTGGTATACTAGATGAAGTACCAAGTCCAATTTTGAAATTGCTGGCTACCAAATAGTCTAGCAGTTCAAACAGCCCTTCTTTTGCTTCACCTTCCTCACCGATAAGCACTACAACCGAATTAATAATTTCCTTCTCAATGATTTTAGGATCTAAAGAAAGATTGAATAATTCACACCAAGTTAAAGCTACATCATCGATGCGTTTTCCCATCGTGTATTTGATGCAGTCTTCCGCTGTGATAATTACATTTTGACTGGCTAGAACTTTTATCTGAGCATTTCTCCAAATAGGTTCCGAATCAATGATTACGCCGTCCATGTCGAATATAAAGGTGTTTTTTTTCAATTTAAATCTGTATTTAGATATTAATTTTTCATTTGTCTTCAGATACAAAACTACTGATTTGCTTTTTTAGTACAGTTAATTGTTTTGTAATAATCCATTTTTAGTGACCAAAATATCCATATTATTTCAGCTAACAACTATTTCGATAAAAATCTCATCGATAGAATCATTGTTTGTAGGGGTAAAATAGCCCCAAAAATCTATTTTAGTTTAGTAAATGATAGTATTATTTCACCTTTGAAGTGTTAATCAAAAACACTTTAACAATGAAACTATATTTAATCATCATAAGCTTCTTGTATATGCAATTATCATTTGCTCAAGAAGTTTTAAAAGTACCAGCAACAAAAATTTGGTCATTGCAAGACTGTATAACATATGCAATAGAAAACAATATAACTGTGAAAGAGGCGTCTCTAAACACCGATATCGCAGAAGTTGACTACAGCAAAGTACAGTCATCGCGATTACCAAATTTATTTGGGAGCGCGGCGCAGAATTTTGCAAATGGTAACAGTATTGATCCCATAACAAGCAATTTTGTAACAGATCAAATTTACAGTACAAACGTTGGAATCAACAGTTCAATGACGTTGTTTCAAGGAAACCAGATAAACAATCGCATTAAGCAAAGCAAATTGTTATTTGAGCAAAATGTCTTTTTAGAAGAGCAAGCAAAAAATGATATTGTGATAAGTTTGCTTCAAACCTATTTACAAACTCTTTACAGTAAAGAAGGAATTGCTATTGCAGAAAGTAACTTGGCATCATCTGAAAAGGAAGTTATACGTGCAAAGTCACGTCTAGATGCAGGTTCAATTGCCTTGAACGATTATACTGAAGCACAAAGTCAAGCGGCAACAAACAAATACAATCTTATTACGGCCAAAAATACTTACCAACAGTATATCATTACATTAAAACAATTACTAGAGTTGCCACCAACAGAAAATTTAGAAATTTCAGATGAAAGCACTGTGCTTATGCATTCTGAATTTGATAAAATGGCCATCTATAATAAAGCTTTAAGCTTTTTACCAGAGATTGGTGCTAGTAATACAAATATAGCGGTGAATCAAAAGGAATTGGATATTGCAAAAGGAGGCTATTTACCAACAATTGCTCTTGCGGGTAGCATAGGCTCTGGATATACGAGTATTACTGATAGCAATTTTACAGATCAACTAAATCTGAATTTTAATCAAAAAATCGGATTGTCTGTTAGTATTCCAATTTTTAATAGAAATATTACAAATGCAGCTGTTCAAACGGCTTCAATCAATATAGAAAAAGCTGAGATACAAAAACAAACGACAGTTAAAGAAGTTTATAAGAAGGTAGAAACTGCTTATCAAAATGCTGTTTCCTCTCAGGAGCAAGTACTGGCTGCTACAGCATCGCGAGAAGCTGCAATGCAATCCTACAAATTGGCACAAAAAAAATATGAGCTTGGGGCTTTGAGTACTACAGATTTAATCGTAAGTCAAAATACCTACACCAATGCAGAACAAAACTTTCTACAAGCAAAATATTTAAAAATATTATACTACCAATTATTACAATTTTATCAAGGAAACGACATCAAACTTTAATACAGAAAAAATGAATAAAAAGAAAATAATCATAGCAAGTATCGTACTAATTGTCTTAGTTGTAATTGGGTACTTATTTTTGAAAGGTGATGATACTGTTGTCATCGAAGCCAAAACGGTTTTAGCAAAAAGCGAAAATGTGACTACCATGGTCACTGCTACAGGAACGATTGAACCCATTACACAGGTAGAAGTAGGGACGCAAGTTTCTGGAGTTGTAGAGAAAATCTACGTAGACTATAATAGTGTTGTAAAAGAAGGCCAGTTGATTGCTGAGCTAGATAAAACGAATTTAAAAGCATCGTTGATTCAAGCGCAAGCGGCTTATGATAACGCCGTAAGTCAAAGATCATATACCAAAACGATCTACGACAGACAAAAAACGTTGTTTGACAATCAAGTAATTAGTAGATCTGATTATGACGAAGCGAACTACAACTATCAAACGGCAAAAGGAACGGTAACACAGCGATTATCTGATTTGCAAAAGGCAAAAACGAATTTGAGCTATGCCGATATTTATTCGCCTATAGATGGTGTGATTTTGTCTAAAGCTATTGACGAAGGTCAAACTGTAGCTGCAAGTTTAAGCACTCCAACACTATTTACTATAGCGCAAGATTTGAAAGAAATGCAAGTTGAAGCAGATGTCGATGAAGCCGATATTGGTGATGTAAAAGAAGGTCAACGTGTGACGTTTACGGTAGATGCTTATATAGGTCAAGTGTTTAACGGAGTCGTAACTCAGGTGCGACTTGACCCAACTGTTACTTCAAATGTAGTTACTTATACTGTTGTAATTAAAGCAGATAACCCTGACTTGAAATTAAAACCAGGTTTAACAGCTACCATCTCAATTTATACATTAGAATTAAAAGATATTTTAACCGCTGAAGCGAAAGCAGTGAATTTTACACCTGAGAGTGAATTGTTATCCAATTACAATTTGCAACATAAATTAACCGATACTAAAATTACGCCAGCTGAAGATGCTAAGACGTTATGGGTACTTGCAGCAAATGGTGCGATCACTCCCAAAACAGTTCTTCTCGGAGCAAGTGATGGTGTAAACGTTCAGATACTAAGTGGTATTGAAAAAGGCGAAAAATTAGTATATAGTTTAAAAGAAACTACTGCAAAAGCATCAAAACAAGCTACTAGCGAAAGTCCATTTATGCAAAAACCACCAGGAGGTGGAAGAAAATAAGTATATCATGAGTAAAGAAATTATCAAAATAGAAGATTTGAAGCGTGAATTTATGATGGGAACTGAAAAAGTTCAAGCTTTAAAAGGAATATCGTTCGGCATTCAACAAGGGGAATTTGTTACCATTATGGGTTCGAGTGGTTCAGGAAAAAGTACCTTACTAAATATCTTGGGTTGTTTGGACCAGCCAAGTTCTGGGATTTATGAAATTGATGGCGTAAAGGTTAAAGATTTAACTAAGAACGAGCTGGCTACTATTCGAAACGAAAAAATAGGATTCATTTTTCAGTCTTATAATTTACTGGCGAAAACTTCAGCGATAGAAAATGTCGAATTACCATTGTTATATAACAGCAAAGTATCAAGTGAAGAACGACGAGAACGCGCAATCAAAGTTTTAAAAATGGTGGGGTTAGGAGAAAGAATGCACCATACACCTTCACAACTCTCTGGAGGACAACAACAACGTGTAGCGATAGCGAGATCATTGGTCAACAATCCGGTAATGATTTTGGCAGATGAAGCTACAGGAAACTTAGATACTAGAACGTCATACGAAATTATGTCTTTGTTTCAAGAATTGAATAAGCAAGGAATCACGATTACGTTTGTGACCCACGAGCCAGACATTGCTACATTTAGCAGTAGAACCATTGTATTAAAAGATGGAAATGTAATCAGCGACTATAAAAATGAAGCAATTCAGTCAGCCGCAGAACAACTAGCAAATTTACCTAAAGAAAATCATTAATTATGAGAATACTTAATCCATTAAGAATAGCTTTTAAAGCCATAATCCTTAACAAAGTGCGATCACTGTTGACAATGCTAGGTATTATAATAGGTGTAGCTTCTGTAATTGCAATGTTGGCGATAGGGGAAGGATCCAAAGAAAGTATTCGCGCTACCATAACCAGTATGGGATCCAATATGATAACTGTAAGGCCAGGAAGTGATGTGCGCGGGGGAGTCAAACAAGAACGTAGTGCTATGGAAACGCTAAAACTTACAGATTATCTCGCACTAAAAGAAGAAGCTTCATTGTTGACTTACATTTCTCCTTTAGTGAATGGTAGTGGTCAAGTCATCAGCGGTTCCAACAACTGGCCATCTTCAATTTATGGAGTGAATCCCGATTATTTGAAAATCAAAACTACAGAATTGCAAAGTGGTAGCATGTTTACAGATGCCGAAGTTCAAACTGCTGCTAAGGTAGCTGTCATAGGACAAACGGTTGTAGATAATATATTTCCAGACGGTAAAGATCCAATAGGCCAAATGATTCGGTTCAACAATATTCCATTTACAGTCATTGGAGTATTGGAAGTAAAAGGTGAAAATACTTTTGGACAAGATCAAGATGATATTGTGATTGCACCTTATACAACAGTGCAAAAAAGAATTCTAGCGGTTGACTTTTTAGAATCAATTGTGGCTTCGTCTATAAATGAGGAAAAAGCACCTGAAGCTGTACTTCAAGTAAGCGAAATTATGCGCACACAGCACAAACTAACAGAAAGCACTGCGAATGATTTTAATGTTAAGTCGATGGAAGAACTTATATCAACATTTAGTTCGACAAGCGAAATGCTAACATTATTATTAGTAGCAGTTGCTAGTATATCGCTATTAATTGGTGGAATCGGAATTATGAATATTATGTATGTATCTGTAAAAGAGCGTACAAAAGAAATCGGTTTGCGATTGGCCGTAGGAGGGAAGGAGTCTGATATTTTAATGCAGTTTCTAATTGAAGCAATTCTGATTAGTTTAACAGGCGGATTCCTTGGCGTAACTTTAGGACTTTCGGCAACTTTCTTTATCGAAAATTTCTTAAATTGGCCCACGAGTGTAACCTCATATTCGATTATAATTTCTTTTGCAGTATGTGCGGTAACTGGTATTTTCTTCGGATGGTATCCCGCGCGAAAAGCTTCTGCTCTAGATCCAATAACTGCTTTACGTTACGAATAAATAATTATGAAAAAGAATCAAATAATAACACTTCTTTCGCACTTACTAATTTGGGTATTTCTCTTTTGTATGCCTTATCTATTGACATCACAACAAGAAGGTGTCAATAGAATTATTGCACACTTTTGGGTACCGTTAACCTTTTATGCGATACTGTTTTATACCAATTATTTCATTTTAATTGATCGATGTTTATTTTCGAAAAAGACAAGCTTGTTTATCATTATCAATATTTTATTAATTGCTTTGTTCGTATATCTAAAGGAGCAAAGCGATATTACTTTTTTTCAGGAACTTGTACGTAAGAAAATTTTAAAGGAAGGAGAAGGAGGTCCACCATTTAAGTTGTTCATATACATGCAAATACTTCCTTATATTGCATCAGTTTTATTTTCAATTGCGGCAAAAACTACCAAAAGATTAGCTAAAACCGAAGCGGAACGCAAAGAAGCTGCCAATGTGAAGTTAGAATCGGAATTGCAACATTTGCATTACCAATTGCAACCGCATTTCTTTTTCAATTCACTTAACAATATTTACTCACTAGTTGATAGTGCCCCAGAACAAGCAAAAAAAACGATTCATAGTTTGAGTAAATTGATGCGTTATATGTTGTATGAAACTAATTTAGAGCTAGTTTCACTTACAAAAGAAATCGATTTTATGAAAAAATATATCGATTTAATGAAGTTGAGAGTTTCAGATAAAACGACAGTCAACTATTCATTTCCATTACAAGAAACAGGCATACAAATTGCCCCTTTATTATTTATTTCTTTGATCGAAAATGCCTTCAAACATGGTGTTTCTGCCAGTAAAGAAAGTGCTATAGATGTAACTATGACCTCTAATAATAAACAGGTATTGCTAGTTATAAAAAATAGCAATTTTCCTAAACAAACTGATGATAAAAGTGGTTCAGGTATTGGTTTAATTAATCTTGAAAAACGCTTAGAATTGCTTTATCCTAATAAATATGACTTTAAAACAGGTGTAGAAAACAATTGTTTTTCAGTAACTTTAGAAATTGAAACTACCTAAACTATGAGTAATCTAAAGATAAGTTGTGTAATTGTCGATGATGAGCCGATGGCAATAAATTTGGTCGAAAGTTATGTCGAAAAAACACCATTTCTCACGCTTAAAGGTAAATTTAACAGCGCTATAGAAGCAATGGCGTTCTTAATGTCAAATCCGGTTGATTTACTATTTCTTGACATACAAATGCCCGATCTGTCTGGTATTGAATTTTCTAAGATGTTGCCGAAAGAAACGCGAATTATTTTTACAACTGCTTTTGATCATTATGCCTTAGAGGGTTTTAAAGTAGAAGCTTTAGACTATTTACTGAAACCCTTTGATTATGCAGAATTTTTGACTGCAGCAAATAAGGCAAATCATTGGTTTGAACTGGTAAGGGGTAAAGAGCAGTCAATGCTAAGTGCTGAAAAAGATTTTTTATTCGTAAAATCAGAATACAAACAGTTACGTATAAAATTGGATGACGTTTTGTATTTTGAAGGATTAAAGGATTATATCAAGATATGGTTAAAAGACAATCCAAAACCTATTTTGACAATTATGAGCTTAAAATCACTGGAAGAAGAACTACCGGTATCTAAATTTATGCGCGTACATCGATCTTTTATCGTAGCATTAAAAAGTATTGAATTGGTAGAACGAAGTCAAATAGTGATTAATAATCAGCGTATTACGGTATCTGAGCAGTACAAAGCAACTTTTACGGATTTCATCAATTCAAATTCTCTTAATTAGTTGCGTTTTTAGTAATCATATTAATAAATACTAAAAATTAATTGCCGATCATTTTTACTTTCCCAATATAACTGATAACCCATACATGAAATTATTTCGTAGTTTTAGAAGAAAACTTATTGCCTTGAGTAAATTCAAGTCTTATTTGGCCTATGCTTTGGGCGAGATTGTACTTATTGCGATAGGTATCTCGATTGCTTGGAAAATCAATAATTTAAATGATATTCGAAAGGATAATATCGTAGAAAAAAAGATTTATGCCAACTTAAACGAGGAGCTAAATTCGAATTTACGCACACTCAATGGCTTGATCGACGAATACCCTCAAAGAATAACTTATTTAGAAAAAACTTTAGATTATGTGGGTAAACAGCCAAATGAATTAACCCAAGGAGCAAAAGACACCATTATTAATTTATTTGATACCGATGTAATTTTACTCGATAATTCTATCAATTCGATACTAAGGACAACTAAATTTGAATTTATAGAATCTACAGAGCTCAAAGATTTAATTATTTTGTATCCTAATAAAATTATTAAGTTTCAAGAACAAAATGATAAAATTAAAAACTTGGTAAATAATCGAATAAAACCTGCTATAGAAAAACACATATCATTGGCAGACAAATTACCAGCATACACGAAATACCAACGTATAAAAGATTTAGGAAGTAAATCTGATTACAATGCATTGTTGGCAAATAAAGAATATCAAAATTCTATTATAGATTGGTTGTTACAAACTCAGATACAGTTAAACAATGCGAAAAATATTCGTAGTAAAACCAAAATATTGATACAAGAGTTGAAAACAGAGTTAGATTAATCACCAACTATATTATTCTGGATTTAAAATAATAACCTAAAACTAGACTCATCTTACTATAATTCGACCTTTATAAATTGAACTATAATTTATATTATGTAAAATAGAATATTTTAGAACTACTTCTATTGCATTTATATCGTTAATTATCAGGCCTTAATAAAAATAACTCTTTATCGCAATATCAAATTCGAAAACAACAGAAAAAAGAAGTATTTATTTACATATTCTAAGAAAACGATTGTATTAAGACATTTTTAATAAAACTAATTAGAATCCTCGACAAATAGATTTTATAATAGTTTAATTTATTAATTTTGCAGTATACAATTAATAAAGTCTATGAATTCAATTGCTGTACAAATTGCCGATTTTTTAAAGGAATATACACCGTTTAATCGTTTGACTACGGATGAAATATTAGAAATTGCTGTAAGTATTCGTGTAATTAATTTAGAAAAAAATAAAACAGTATTTAGCATAAATGATTCTTTACACGATAGTTTCTACGTTGTAGCTTCAGGACTAATTAATCTAACTGTTATTGCGGAGGCAGAAGAAACAATTTTGACCAAATGTCATGAAGGGACAATTTTTGGTTTAAGACCATTTTTTGCCAAGAACAACTACATGATGAATGCCAAAGCACGTGAAGAAAGTGTTGTTTATGCGATTCCAATTGCTGTTTTTAGACCTTTTGTTGCAAGTAATTCTGATGTTCTAAATTTGCTGTTAGAAAATTTTGCAGTAGACAAACGCAACGCAAACGATAAGGAAAATTTCGAAAATAATCTGATCTCTGAAAATTCATTTTTTACAGGACAACAATCTGGAATGCAATTTTTTCAAAATTTATCTTTCAATACACATCCACTAATCACAACTGGAAATACTGTAATTAAAGAAATTGCTCAGTTAATGGCTGAAATGAAAGTAAATAATGCCTTAATTTGCGAAAAAAATATACCAGTTGGTATTGTCACAGATACTGATATGTCTTCAAAAATTGCTACGGGACGCTTCCCGATTACGGATACTGTCGATGCGATTATGTCGTATCCCGTGATTACAGTTTCTGAAAATGTTTCGCTAGCTGAAGCACAATTATTGATGCTGAAAAACAATGTAACTCATTTGTGTGTCACGACAGATGGTTCTGATAAAACGGAAATTAAAGGCGTTATCTCCGAACACGATCTAATTTTGGCACAAGCAAATAACCCAGGTGTATTAATTAAAGAAATTAAGCGTTCGCAAAAAGCTAGTGAGTTAAAACAAATACGCTCTCGATTAGGCGACATAATACAGTCATCGATTCAGAAAAATATTCCACTAACACATATATCAAACATTGCAAGTGAAGTAAATTTTGCGATTTTAAAGAGAGCTGTAGAGCAATCTATTTTAGAACTGGGCTCCCCTCCTGCTCGATTTGCTTGGTTTAGCATTGGAAGTCAAGCCAGAAAAGAACAATTATTACTTACCGATCAAGATAACTTTTTGGTTTTTGAAGATGTTGCTCCAGAAAAGTACAAAGAAATTAAAGACTACTTTATAGAATTGGCAACAAAAGCTATTGCAAAATTAGAGAAAACAGGTTATACGATGTGTCCAGACGGTCATGTTGCCAGCAATATAATTTGGTGTAAGTCGGTTTCTGACTGGTTAAAGCAATTTGATTCATGGATGAAGAATCCTGGTGAGAAAAATAATAATCTAAGCAGTATCTTTTTTGACTATGAAATCATTTTTGGTGATCAAAAAATAGAAGATGCATTAAATACTGTTGTATTTGAAAATGTAGTTGGTAACACACTTTTGTTCGACTTTCTAGGGAACGATGCTCTAAGAAAAAATTCACCCCTGAGTTTTTTCAAAAAATTCCTCGTTGAAGAAGAAGGTCCTCACAAAGATAAATTTGATATTAAAACCAGGGCTTTATTACCTTTAATTGATGGTGCTAGAATGTTCACAATGAGCTACGGTATAAAAGGAATTAACAATACTTATGTTAGGTTTAAACAACTAGCTATCACAGATTCTAAACATGCTGAGATTTATCTTGATTGTGCCGATGCGTATTTGACATTAACAAAATTTAGAACTCTCGAAGGAATCAAAAATGATGATACCGGACAATATATAAATATTGAAGAGCTTTCAAAAATTGATCGCGAAAAGCTCAAAAATGCCCTTGCTCCTATGAAAGAGCTTGAAGATTTGATCAAAAACAAATTTCAATTAACTCAATTTTCTTAATTATGCTAGATTGGTTAAAAACTATGAATAAAGTTTATCCAGATTTTTGGAAAAACTACTTATCGACATTTAATAAAAAATCCAAACGATTTGTTTTGTTATCTATAGAAACAACTGGAGATAGCGTACAATCGGATGTTATTTTAACAATCGGTGCTTTTTCTGTAATCGACGATAGCATACATATAGGCGATAATTTTGAAACTGTATTAATGCAATACAAATTCTTTCATGATAATAAACTCCCTTTTGATTTTATAGTAGACAGCAAATTAAAAAAAATGGGAGAACCTGATGCTATGAAGGGTTTTATTGATTATTTGGGTAATGCAATTCTAGTTGGTCACAATATTAATTTTAGCGTCGCAATGCTAAACGCCGCCTTAGAACGTTTGGAATGTGGAAGCTTAAAAAACGAAGCATTGGATGTAAATATTATGCATCAAAAGTTAATAGAAGTTACTGATCAAGATTTCACATTAGATGAGCTATTAAAGGTGTACAAAATTCCAAATGAAATAAAAGGTTCTTCGCCTGATGCTGCCTATCGCACTGCTCTACTATTTCTAAAATTAAAATCTAGACTGGGTATTAAATAAGATATCTTATAGCTACCAATGACATACTAGCAATAAATAACCATAATAATACACCATGAAGTAAAGGTTTAAAACCTACAGAAAGTAATACATTAAGATTAAGTCCAGAACCAATTAAAAATAAGGTTATAGTTAGCCCTATTTTTGCTAGGAGTACAATTGTTGGAGCAATTACGCTTATTTGTGGCACATAAGTATTTAAAAACATTGCAATTATAAAAAATCCTATAAAGTATGGAATGTTTATTTTTTTAGATTTATTCTTAAACGCTATAGTTGTCACTAATGCTACCGGAATTATCCACAATGCTCTGGCTAACTTTACTGTAGTTGCAATTGACAGCGCTTCCGCTCCATATTTGTTAGCGGCGCCCACGACCGAGCTAGTGTCATGAATTGCTATAGCGCACCATAATCCAAACTCTTGCTGTGACAATTGCAACCAGTGGCCTATCGCTGGAAATAAAAATAGGGCTATCGAATTTAGTATAAATATTACTCCTAGTGCTACTGATGTTTGTTTTTCATCTGATTTGATTATTGGAGCAATAGCTGCAATAGCACTACCGCCACAAATCGCAGTTCCACAAGAAATTAAATGAACGGTTTTTCGATCAATTAAAAACCATTTTCCCAATAAGAGACCTATAGCAATTGTGCTGATAATAGAAACTACCGTAAATATAAAACTAGTTGAACCAATTGCCATTGCTTGATAAACATTCATACCAAATCCCAGACCAACTACTGAGAATTGCAATAAATAACGAATAGCGATATGGTTAAAAGGTAAGAATGGATGTCCCGAAACATTGGCTACGATTAAACCTAATAATAGCGCTATTGGTGGTGTTACTCCAGCAGTGAGACATAAAATCAGTAGGATTACAAATATGAGTTTCTGAAAATTTGGATTTACTTTTACGAACGGATGCATTTTTTGATCTTCGGTTTCCATTGTACTTTTTTTAAATTAATACATTACAAAGTTGCGCCATTTAAATCGTTCTAAAACATCATAAATAACAATACTCTATAACTTCAAGTTATAGTATTCTGCTAGATGTTTAATGAATAAATTTACCAAAGCATTTTGACTTCCTTGAAGTGTAATTATATAAAAGTACCTTTCAATTGCTAAATCTTCAACATCTATAACTCTTAATTCGTTATTTTTTAATTCTTTGCTTACAGCATGTATAGACATAAACGCAACACAGTCTGAATTTAATAAGTAAGATTTGATACTTTCGGTACTGCCTAATTGCATCTCAATTGAAAGTTTTTGGAGTGATTTGTTTTGATTATTAAGACTGTGCTCTATTACCTCTAAAGTTCCTGATCCTACTTCTCTTGTTACAAATTTTAATTTTTCTAGAGTGTCAAATGATATGTTATTGTAATCTGCTAAAAAATGATTTCTTTTGCAAACCAGCACAATTTCATCTCTTAAAAATTCAATATATTTAATCGAAGGATTTTTAGATTGTCCCTCTACAATACCTATTTCAATTTCATTATTTAGAAGCGCATTTTCTATATGTTCGGTATTTCCATTTCTCAGATTTACTTTTATATCATTCAATTTTAAATGAAAATCTGCTAATAATGGCGAAATTACATACTGAGAAATTGTCGTACTTGCCCCCAATCGCAATGCACCTCTTCGTTCTTTGGTTAGAGTACTCATCTCATAATCTATCGTTCTGTAGGTCTCAAAAATGGTTCGACTATATTTTAATAAAATCTCCCCTGCTTGTGTGAGCGATATCTTGGATCCTCTTCGATCGAAAAGTTTTATTTTATAATTTTCTTCTAATTCTTGAATGTGTTTACTTACTGCAGGCTGAGTTATGTACAGTTCCCCCGCTGCCTTAGTAAAACTTAAACGGTTGGCAACAGCAGCAAAAACTTGTAGTCTAAAATCCATAGAAATATCTTGTTAGAAGCTAATGTAATTATAATAATCCATTGTATTTTCGAATAAACCACTCAGCAGATAGTGTTGCCGCAATTATAATCAATAGCCAATACCAGTCTATGAGCGGCGATCGGCTTACGTGTTTCTTTTGCACTGCTTGATAGTCACTATTGCTTAATAATGACTGCACTAATTGCTCCATTTGATTGGGGAAATACAACTTACCAGCAGTTTGAGTAGCTAATTGGTTTAATTTTTCTGCGTCTGCATTTACAAATTGTTTTTCAATATCAAAATCTAATATTTCGAATGAATTGGAATAAATTGTTTTGGTATTCAGTTCCTTAACAACAAAGCTATAACTACCTGCTGTGAGTCCGTCAAGGTTCACTTTAAAGAAACTGTTTGATTTTAGTAAATCATAATTTTTTACCTGTTTCGATTTTTCATTTTTGACAGAGATAGTTAAATGAGCTTTTTCATCAAACTCATAATTTTTATTAAAAAACTGAGCATTAATTTCGATAGACTCACCTGAATTATAAAAATTTTCGTGATTAACTACTAATGATTTTTTAGTATTATTCGATGATAAAAATTGAATAATTTTGTCTACAAATAAATCATACTTATCAAATGATTGCTGATCTATATTAGATTGTAACCGCCATCTCCAGCTATTCTCTCCAAATAGAAAAGCCGAACGCTTTCCCTGTCTTTCACCAAATGCGAGCAGAGGTGCGCCTGTTTCGATATTTCTAATCTTCGCTGACAATGCTGTCGATACAAGATTTTTGACGGTGATTTTTCCAAATGGATTTTCTAACGGTGGTAAATTTTCAAAACCAATATTTTCTGCGGCAAATAGATTAAATTGTTCTTCAAATTTAACAGTGAAATCTTCTGGTTGACTACTCATTTTAAAATCAAAATAGTCTTGCGTTTGATTTAAAAAATTATAGTTGGTATGCATTCCCGTTATGATAAAGGCGTTGATACCGACTTTATCAATTTCCTCAAAAACTACTTTAAATTTTGATGTAGGTTGGTAAAATATACATACAGCATAATTACTTAAGTTACTGATTTCATTTGGTTTAACAATGGTTACTTTCCGTTGTTCATTAGTCTCGATAGCGCGCTTTAAAGCAGCTATGTCAGGATGATTAATTTCTGTAATTATTGCAATATTTGTTTTTTGATCAAGCACTTCAACAGCAAAATTTTTGACATTATTGTATGTGTTTTTTTCCTTCTCAGAGGTAGTAATCTTTGCCTTGTAAATCTGTACGCCTTTTCTATCTGCAGGCAAGAGTAGATTTACAGTAGTATTCTTCACCATGCTCGATAATGAAACCTTCTGCTTGGCTACAATAGATTTTCCTTGGGTAATTATTAAATCAGCTTGAATAGCTTTAGTTCCAGAATAGTTAAGAAAAACTTCTACTGGAAATTTATTTTTGTAAAATGCATATTTATTTACATTTAGCTGTCCAATTTTTAAGTCAAATACTTTTGTAGTATCTCCCACAACAATAGGATACACTTTGTTGGAATTATCAAAGGCATATACATAATCATTTCCATGGGTTTGATTACCATCCGTAATTACGATACTCGGATAAGTTTGACTTCGATAATAATTCTTTAAGTTTTTTGAAATGCCATCAAAGTTAGTTTGATTACCTTTATAATTAAAGGAAGATGATGGTATAAATTCACTGTCAAATCGAAAGGATTGAATCGCAAATTTATCAGCCAAGTCTTTATTATTAACCAAGAAAGTGTAAATGTCTGATGCAGATTCAGATGCACTTAAATATTTAATAGAGCTGGAATTATCAACTATAATGGCTAAGGGAGGTTTAACAGTCTCTAACTTATTAGTTGTAAATATGGGGTTGATAAGCAGAATAAAGATTGCTAACAATGATAAGAATCGTAAAAAAGCCAAAAGAAAATTCAGTCTTGAATCACTTTTGGCTTTGTATAGGTATTGAATAAAAGACAAACCACCTGCTACAAGAACAGAAAGTATTAGAAATAGCATTGTTGATTTGTCCATATTTTAAAGTAAACTTTATTCTAAGTAATCAATATAGCATTAAATATTGATGTTTATCTACTACGTTAGCATTCCACCACATACGTTTAATGTCTGCCCTGTAACATATGCGCTCATATCAGATGCTAGGAAAAGACACGCATTAGCCACATCTTCTGTAGTTCCTCCACGTTTCAACGGGATACCATCTCTCCATCCTTGGACCACTTCTTCACTTAACTTTCCTGTCATTTCAGTTTCGATAAATCCAGGAGCAATTGCATTACAACGAATATTACGTGAACCCAATTCAAGAGCTACTGACTTTGTAAATCCAATTACACCTGCCTTTGAAGCTGCATAATTAGTTTGCCCAGCATTACCTTTAACACCTACCACACTACTCATGTTGATAATTGAACCAGCACGTTTCTTTAAAAAAGTTTTTTGTACCGCTTTGGTCATATTAAATACAGACTTTAAATTAACCGCGATAACTGAATCAAAATCAGCTTCTGAGATACGCATTAATAAATTATCCTTAGTAATTCCGGCATTGTTTATAAGAATATCAATTGTACCAAAATCCTCTAGAACTTTATCAACTAAAATTTGAGATTCATTAAAATCCGCCGCATTTGATTGATAACCTTTTGCTTTAATACCTAATGCATTTAATTCATTTTCTAATTCTAAAGCAGATGCTGCAGAAGAACTGTATGTAAAAGCTACATTAGCTCCATGTTTAGCAAAAACTTCTGCTACTCCTCTACCTATTCCACGACTTGCACCTGTAATGATCGCCACTTTTCCTTCTAGTAATTTCATATTTAAAAATTAATTTATTTTTTATTTGAAGCTATTCCTGCTATACGTTGCAATCTTTTATGTCCGCATGGCGGATATAAAAGGATTTTCACTGCTATCAGGGCTATCTAAGAGTTGTCAAATATAGAGTAATTCCTTTTTTAAAAAAAATTTCAAATTCATTTACCTCACAAATCTAATCGTAATTATAGTTTAAAAAAACGTTTTACCAATTTATCCCAAAAAGTACTATAAATAGCAATCAAGGTAAAGAGAAATAAAAACAAATGATACCAAGCATTACTGAGTAAATCCATAAAGTCTAATTTACCTTTCGCAAAACTTAATATTAAAAGCACTTGTGCTCCGTAGGGTAATATTCCCTGTATAACACAAGAAAATATATCCAGAATAGCTGCTGTTTTTTTGGAACTCAAATTGTATTCCTCGTTAATTTCCTTTGCAATTCCTCCAGTAATTACAATTGAAACGGTATTGTTGGCAATCGCTACATTGGTAAAACCAACCAAAGCTCCTATTCCCAATTGAGCTGATTTTTTATTTTTGATTCTTTTTTTTATTTGGTGCAATAAAAAATCGATTCCACCCGCTTTGTCTACCATAGCAGCTAACCCTCCTGTAAGCATAGATAATAAAAATATTTCGGTCATACTAGTAAATCCTTCATAGACTTTTCGAGCAAATTCCATCACGGTAAAATGATTTCCAAAATAACCAATCAAGCCAGCCAATACGGTACCAATAATTAAAGTTGAAAAAACATTGACTCCCATAAGAGCAAGTACGATAATTAATATATAAGGAACAATAGTAACCCATTCAAAACTGGTTTTAGTAATTGCTTCTGCTGTAATATCTGAATTTAATCCAAGGAAATAAAACAATATAATTGTAATTATTGCGGCCGGTAAAGCAATAAATAAATTAACTTTAAATTTGTCTTTTAATTCACAACCCAGCGATTGAGTTGCTGCAATTGTAGTATCGGAAATCATCGATAGGTTATCGCCCAACATAGAACCACCCAATAATGCACCGGCTATCAAGGATAATGAAGCTCCACTTGAATTAGCCAAGTCTACTGCAATAGGACCAATGGCAACAATAGCTCCAACCGAAGTTCCTGTAGCCGTTGATAAAAAAGCAGCAATTAAAAAGATTCCCAAAGGAAAATAGGCTACATCAATAGTACTAATTCCTAAGCTTACAACCGCATCAACACCGCCCATAGCTTTACTAACGACTGCGAAAGCACCTGCTAAAAGGTAAATTAAACACATTGTCATAATTTTTCTTTCGCCACAGCCAGCAATTAAAGTAGCTACGTTTTCTTCGGTAGAATTTTTAAATAACAAAAAAGCAGCTATAATACCTATTAATACAGCAACTGGAGCAGGTAAAGCATAAAAATCATGAAGCCAAATACCAGCTCCTAAAAATGTAAAAATAAAAATCAGTAAAGGAATCAAGGCATATGCATTTCCTTTTTTTTTCAATAAATGTGTCATAAATCAATTTTATCATGAAATGATTATAACGAAAAACAAAGCTAAAAATGGGAATGTAAAACAACATTTTTTTCCAAGGAATTGGCTTATCGTTTTAGCACCTTGCTCGTTGTTGCAGGTTGCTATCTCATTATGAGATTCGTGATAACGTTTGCAAAACTACTTATTATTTTATGGAAAAATAATAGTAAAATGGTTTTTATAATTTTAAATTAAAAAAGCTTTACCGAAGTAAAGCTTTTTTAATCTTTTCTATCAAAAGTTGCTAGCTTAGAAAGCCACATTCCATCTTGGTAATCTACCATTTTCAGATAAAAAGTTCTGTAGCACTTGTCCTTCTACATAAGTTGGAATACCTTTATCTGTGTCATTAAAAGTTTCAAACCATAGCACTTCAAGTCTTTCGATATTTTCGATTTTCATTTGTGCAGGCCAAGAATACTTTCTTCCTGTTTTTGCAAATTGATGTCCGTTTACAATTTTATCATACAAACCACCATTTTTACTTTTTAGTGAACCATCATTCTGTACAGTTCCTGTAGAACCAACCATAATAAGTTCTTTATCATCACCATTGATTGCGTTCACGATGAAAACTCCACTTCCTTCAGAAGCGTTACAAGCATCTTCTAAACTATCATCAACTGAAATTGTAAAACTATTGTTTTCTTTGTATTTCTCTAATTCTTTGTACATAACTTTTTGTTTATTATTTGTGGTTTTTGACAAAAAAAATCCCCACAAAAGCGTGAGAATCCATAAAAACCAATCGTTTATCTTTGCGATATAGTAATTAACATTAAAAAAATAATGATTTTTACTAAAGTGCAAATATATTTCTTTAATTTCATTTTATACTAAAAAAGCCCCACAAATGTGAGGCTTCTTATTATTATAATTTAGAAAAAGATTATCCTAAAACTTCTTTAACTTTTTTACCAATTTCAGCAGGTGAATCAACAACGTAAATACCGTTGTCTCTCATGATTTGTTTTTTGGCAGCAGCAGTATCATCTGTACCTCCAACAATAGCACCAGCATGACCCATTGTTCTACCAGCAGGAGCAGTTTCTCCAGCAATAAAACCAATTACAGGCTTACGGTTACCATCAGCTTTGATCCATTTTGCAGCATCAGCTTCTAATTGACCACCAATTTCACCAATCATAATGATACATTCAGTCTCAGGGTCGTTCATCAACAATTCAACAGCTTCTTTTGTAGTTGTTCCAATAATAGGGTCTCCACCAATACCAATTGCAGTAGTGATTCCTAATCCTTGTTTAACTACTTGGTCAGCCGCTTCATAAGTTAATGTTCCTGATTTAGAAACGATCCCTACAGTTCCTTTTTTGAAAACGAAACCTGGCATAATACCAACTTTAGCCTCACCTGGAGTAATAACTCCTGGACAGTTAGGTCCGATTAATCTAGCATTTCTTTCTTTTACATATCCATTTGCTTTGATCATATCTGCTACTGGAATTCCTTCTGTAATAGCGATAATTACTTTGATACCTGCGTCAGCAGCTTCCATGATTGCATCAGCAGCAAAAGCTGGTGGTACAAAAATAATAGTAGTATCAGCTCCCGCTTGTTCAACAGCATCTTTAACTGTATTAAAAACCGGACGTTCTAAATGTGTAGTTCCCCCTTTTCCTGGTGTAACTCCTCCAACAACGTTTGTTCCGTATTCAATCATTTGAGAAGCGTGGAATGTTCCTTCACTTCCTGTAAATCCTTGAACAATTATTTTCGAATCTTTATTAACTAAAACACTCATGATATATATTTTATGTAGTTTTTAAATTTTGTGTTGCAAAAATAGAAAATAGTAGGCATTAATCTGTTGAGAACTTCGAATTTTTTAAAACAAAAATCAAGGTTTTTGACTGATTTGAAACCCGCGATATAATTTATCGTCTTTTATCTCCCAGATCGCCATGAAATAACCTAAGAGCATGTCCTCTCTTGGGTTTTCAATAGTTTTAACAAAATGAGTATACCGTACAGAAATCATATTATTTTCTGCTACGATTTGACTTATTTTAACTTTTGATCGAATATAACCTATACTTAAATCTGTTATAAGAGACAAAAGAGAGTCGTAATTTAATTCAGAATATCCGCTACTATTATTCCAGTCGATTCGAATCTCTGGATGGATATAATTTTTCATTATTTCGCTATCAATAAGTGCATCTGATTTATAAAAATCAACAACTAATTCTTTTGCAGTCATAACTATCGTAATTTGGTTAAAATTTCAGGTATTTTTTTAAGATTAGCAAGCTGTTTTAATTGCTCTCTAGATTCTTGGATGGGTGTACCGAAATAAGATTTTCCACCAGCAACAGACTTAGTAACACCTGTTTGCCCCATTATTACAGCTTTTGAACCAATAGTAATACCACTTGTAGTACCAACTTGCCCCCAAAGAGTAACTTCGTCTTCGATTATTACACATCCAGCAATCCCTGTTTGTGAAGCAATTAGGCATTTCTTACCAATTACCGTATCATGACCCACATGAACTTGATTGTCTATCTTTGTTCCTTCTCCAATAGTGGTATCGCCAGATACTCCTTTGTCAATTGTACAAAGCGCACCAATTCCGACATTATCTTCGATAACCACTCTACCTCCTGAAATAAGTTGATCAAAGCCAGTCTCCCTCTTTTTATAGTAAAAAGCATCAGCTCCTAATATTGTTCCTGCATGTATGATTACGTTGTTACCTATAACTGTGTGATCATATATAGACACATTAGAGTGAATAAGACAGTGATCCCCAATAGTTACGTTGTTCCCAACAAAAACATTAGGCTGAATTACGGTACCTACTCCTATTTTTGCCGATTGCGAAATAGAAACTGAAGAGGAATGAAAAGGTTTGAAGTAATTTGTTAATTTATTAAAATCTCTAAATGGATCATCAGAGATTAAAAGTCCTTTACCTACTGGGCAATCAACTTTTTTATTAATTAATACAATTGTAGCAGCAGACAGAAGTGCTTTATCATAATATTTAGGATGATCAACAAAAACGATATCTCCTGGCTCAACGACATGAATCTCATTCATACCCAAAACTGGAAGGTCTTGATCTCCAACAAATTCACATTGCAGTAAATTTGCAATTTCTTTTAAAGAACTAACTTTTGGAAATTTCATATTAATCTAATTGTATTTAATTTATCATTTAAAAAATTATGCACTTCAGGCGTAGTAAAATCACTACGCTTGAAGTGCAAAAATTTGAAAAATTATTCTTTTACACGTTCCATATAAGAACAAGTAGCAGTATCAATTTTAATTTTATCTCCTTCGTTAATAAACAAAGGTACATTTACAGTTGCTCCAGTTTCTACTGTGGCAGGTTTTGTAGCATTTGTCGCTGTATTACCTTTTAATCCTGGTTCTGTATAAGTAACTTCTAATATTACCGATGGCGCCATATCTACAGCTAATGGTAAATCAGTTTCTGTATTGATTTGAATCATTACATTTTCTCCTTCTTTTAATAAATCTGGAGAGTCTAGAACATTTCTATTTAAAGTAATTTGTTCAAATGATTCTGCATTCATAAAGTGAAAATCATCACCTTCTGGATATAAATATTGAAAAGTATGTGTTTCTACACGCACTGTATCAATCTTATGTCCTGCTGAAAAAGTATTATCTAATACTTTACCATTTGTCAATGATCTCAATTTAGTTCTTACAAACGCTGGCCCCTTACCTGGCTTAACGTGTAAAAATTCAATGATTTTATAAATATCGTGATTGTGCTTAATACAAAGTCCGTTTTTAATATCTGATGTAGATGCCATTTTGTTTATTATATTTTAATTATTTTAAAGCTAATTTCTTTAGCTTACCTATATTTTATTTATCCTCTCCTAATTAAAGTAGTGAGTTATATAAAATCATTTATTAAGAAAATTTAGGAACCATTTTATTTATTTAAAAGTAAATAGAATTATTCTTATCTAGTATTTTTATTCCGAACTAAGATAACATATAAATAGTTCAAAATCAATACTAGCTATTTCATTATATTGTGCTACTTGAATAACCTTTCATCACTCCTCTTGATGAATTTCGAATAAAATCTAAAATTTCATCACGTTCTGGAGTTGCTTCCATTTCGGCCTCAATGATTCCTATAGCTTGTGTTGTGTTATAGTTTTTTTGATAAAGAATCCGATATATATCCTGAATCTCTCTAATCTTTTCGGTTGTAAAGCCTCTTCTTCTTAGTCCAACGGAATTGATACCAACATATGATAAAGGCTCTTTTGCTGCCTTCGTATACGGAGGAACGTCTTTACGTAACAACGATCCACCAGAAATCATAGCATGATCACCAATACTGATGAACTGATGAACTGCTGACAAACCTCCAATTACAGCGTAATTACCAACTGTAACATGTCCGCCTAATAAAACACCATTTACAATAATAGCATTGTCTCCTACGTGACAATCATGCGCAATATGTGCAGCTGCCATAATTAAACAATTGTTTCCAATGGTCGTCTGACCTGATGCAATAGTACCTCTATTAATGGTAACGCACTCTCTAATAGTACAGTTATCACCAATAATGGCTAGAGAATCTTCCCCTCCAAATTTTAAATCTTGTGGTACGGCAGAAATAACTGCGCCTGGAAAAATGTTACAATTTTTACCAATTCTAGCACCTTCCATAATGGTAACATTGGAACCGATCCATGTTCCATCTCCAATAATTACATTATTATGAATAGTTGTAAAAGGCTCTATAACCACATTTTTGGCGATTTTGGCACCTGGATGAACATAAGCTAATGGTTGATTCATCTATTTTTTTTTAAATTTAATTATGATAGAGTATAACTCTAAACTTATATTAATGTTGTGGTTTTAAAGCAATTTGTGCCATTAACTCAGCTTCTGCTACTAATTTTCCATTAGCGTATGCATTAGCTTGCATATGACAAATTCCTCTACGAATAGGTGTAATTAAATCACATTTAAAAAGTAGTGTATCTCCTGGCAAAACTTTATGTTTAAATTTTACATTATCCATCTTCATGAAATATGTCAAGTAATTTTCTGGATCTGGAACTGTACTTAATACTAATATACCTCCTGTTTGTGCCATAGCTTCAACAATTAAAACACCTGGCATAACCGGAGCTTCTGGAAAATGTCCTACGAAGAAATTTTCATTCATAGTCACATTTTTCATACCCACCACATGATTTTCAGACATTTCAATAATTCTGTCAATCAATAAAAATGGAGGTCTATGAGGTAAAACCGACATGATTTTATGAATATCCATCAGTGGTTCTTGGTGCAAATCATAACTAGGAACAAAATTACGTTGCTCTATTTTAATGATTTTTGCCATCTTTTTTGCAAATTGAGTATTTACAAAATGTCCTGGTTTATTAGCTATAATTTTTCCTTGAATTTTCGTTCCAATCAAAGCCAAATCACCTACAACATCGAGAAGTTTGTGTCTTGCTGCTTCATTTGGATAATGCAATGTCAAATTATCTAAAATTCCGTTTGGCTTTACATTTAATGAATCTTTACCAAATGAAACTTTTAATTTTTCCATTGTACTAGCAGATATGTCTTTATCTACATAAACAATAGCATTATTTAAATCTCCACCTTTGATTAAACCATTGTCTAATAACGACTCTAATTCATGTAAGAAGCTAAACGTTCTTGAATTTGCGATTTCAGTCTTGAAATCATCCATATTTTTTAAAGTAGCATTTTGAGTACCTAAAATTTTAGTACCAAAATCTACCATAGTGGTTATACTATAAGAATCACTAGGCATAACTAAAATTTCACTTCCCGAGGCTTCATCCGTAAATGAGATAACTTCTTTTACTACATATACGTTTCTCTTTGTATTTTGTTCTTCAACTCCGGCTTTTTCCAAAGCTTCAACAAAATACTTAGATGAACCATCCATAATAGGTAATTCTGAAGCATTTAGCTCCACAATAACATTATCTAAATCACAACCTACCAGTGCTGCTAATACATGCTCTGGAGTCTGAATTTTTACGCCTAATTTTTCCAAATTAGTACCCCTTTGTGTATTTACTACATAATTTGCATCTGCTTCAACTACAGGATGTCCTTCTAGATCAACTCTAACAAAAGTGAAACCGTTGTTTACTGGAGCAGGTTTAAAAGTCATGCTGACTTCTTTACCTGTATGTAATCCAACCCCAGTTAGGGATATTTCTGCCTTGATGGTCTTCTGTTTAACCATTATTTCTATTTTTTGTGTTTAATATTTCTTTCTTCAACTCTTCAATTTCTGTTATTATCTTTGGTAAATTTTTGAAATGAACATATGATTTACTAAAATCATTATATCCAAATGTTGGACTACCTTGCAGTATTTCGTTATCTTTTATATTTCTCGTAACACCTGATTGTGCTTGGATACGAACATTGTTACCTATGATCAAATGACCTGTAATTCCTACTTGACCGCCTATCATTCCATTTTTACCAATTTTGGTAGATCCTGCAATTCCGGTCTGAGCGGCAATTACTGTATTCTCACCGATCTCTACATTATGCGCTACTTGAATTTGATTGTCAAGTTTTACACCTTTTCTTATTATGGTAGAACCCATTGTAGCTCTATCAATTGTAGTAGCAGCTCCAATTTCAACATCATCTTCAATAATAACATTACCTATCTGAGGAATTTTCTTGAACGATCCGTCAGCATTTGGTGCAAAACCAAAACCATCCGAACCTATCACTACACCAGAATGTATCTTACATTTATTACCAATTTCGGTTTCAGAATATATTTTAACACCAGGATAAAGCGTCACTTCACTTCCAATTTTCACATTGTCTCCAATATAGCAGTTAGGATAGATCTTAACATTATCGCCTATTGTAACATTTGTACCAATATAACTAAAACTTCCTAAATAAAAATTATCACCGTAGATCACTCCTTCTGAGATAGCTACAGGATTTTCTATTCCGTTCTTTAGACCTTTTACTTGGTCGTAAAATTCAAGTAATTTTGTAAAGGACAAATAAGCATCCTCTACTTTTATCAATGTTGTATTTATTTTACTTTCTGGCTCGAAGTTTTTGTTGACAATAGTTATGGTTGCTTCTGTAGTATAAATAAAGTGATTGTATTTTGGATTGGACAGAAATGTTAGTGATCCATCTTTCCCTTCTTCAATTTTTGACAATTGATGAACTTCAGCATTCGGATTACCAACTACTTCTCCTTCTAAAATATCCGCTATTTGTTCTGCTGTAAATTTCATTATGATTTAATTACTTCTTCTTAACCTTAATAACTATAATAGTATTAAAAAATCGATTGTATTATTGATTTCGACAAAAATATAAAAAAAAAGATCTTAAATCTTGATTTGTTCGAGTTGTTTTGGGAAACAAATATAGTATTTCGTAACTAGCTTTGATAATGATTTCAAGTTCAGTTGATCTGCAGATTCAAAAACATCCTCTACAGAGCGATCTTTTTTAAGTATTCGAATAGGTTCTGCTTCTTTACTGTAAGCCTGATTTTTAATTTTACCTTTAAAAATAAAATAGCTTGTATCCGCCATACTCAAGTTATGCTCGGCAGCAAATTTCTCTTTAAATTGCTCGAGATCATCAACGGTAGGTTTATCACTAGACAATTTTATTTTTGGTAGATCGCGATTAATAATCATCTTACTTAAAGTTGATAATATATAATCATCATTATACTGCCAAGCTTTTAAAGCGCTTATTATATCAAAATCATCTAATTGTGAAAACAACTGCAAGTTTTTGGAATCGAAAGATTCTAAGTCAATTTTATTTTTCATAAAGAATTGTAACGGCATGCTGCAAGGTAAATCAATCCCTTTACTCGTTAAGTCTTTCGCACGTTTGAGTACTTTAGTCAACGTTAGTTCGGCCGCCAAACTAGTTTTATGTAAATAGGCTTGCCAATACATTAATCGTCTTGACATCAAAAATTTCTCAACAGAATAGATACCCTTTTCCTCAATAACTAGATAATCGTCGACTACATTCATCATTTGAATCAGTCGTTCTGAATTGACGTTACCTTCCGCTACCCCCGAGTAAAAGCTATCTCTTTTTAGATAATCCATTCGATCCATATCCAATTGGCTTGAAATCAACTGTAACATGAACTTTCTATCGTATTCCCCCTTAAAAATTTGAATAGCAAGATCAAGTTTACCATCAAACTCAGCATTCAGCTTTTCCATAAACAGTAAAGAGATTTGTTCATGATGAACATCTTCTACAATAGTTTTTTCCATCGTGTGTGAAAAGGGACCATGTCCTATATCATGAAGCAAAATAGCTATGTACAGTGCATTTTCCTCCTCTGCTGAAATTTCAACTCCTTTGAAACGCAAAACATCTACCGCTTTCTGCATCAAATGCATACAACCTAAAGCATGATGAAATCGAGTGTGGTGTGCTCCCGGGTAAACAAGATAAGACAATCCCATCTGTGTTATTCTACGAAGACGTTGAAAATAGGGATGCTGAATTAAATCATATATTAAAGCGTTGGGTATTGATATGAACCCATAAATTGGGTCGTTGAATATTTTTAATTTATTGATGTTACTCACAATCGTAATGTTTTGGTCAACAAATATAGTTAAATTTCATTTTAGTACCTATCGTAAAAATAGTATGCTTTTATTAATCAATTCTTAATTATTAGTAGGTTTCATTGCATTAAAATTAACGCTTTTAAAATTAACAATTTTTTATGGTTCTAATGGTTCGGTGTTTTACGAACCAATTGTACTTTTGCATAAAAAATCACAAATGGAAGACATTCAAAAAGAAAGAGCTGAGATGATTGAGCTGTTTGGAATTCATTTCGAATCTCTTTATCAAATTCCACCTCTAGCGGCTCGAATACTAGGCGTTTTAATTGTAGATGGCTGTAAATCTGGTTTAACCTTTGAAGCTTTGATAGAAAAGTTATCAGCCAGTAAAAGCTCCATCTCTACCAACTTAAAACTACTATTGAGCATGGATAAAGTATTTTACTTTACTGTAAGTGGTGATCGAAAGAAATATTATAAATCGGCTCCATTAAGCGATAGATTAAGTAATTACATGAAGATGATTGAGGCTGAGAGTAATATCATTAATAGAATGCATGATTACCGTCTTAAAACAGCTTCTTGTTCAGAAGAAATTTGTAATCTTGAAAATATCATTTCGTACAAAAATCACTTGCATAAAATAGAGAAAACTTTTGAACAAACGATTGCAGAATTTAAGAAAATCGAAATTAAGAATCATAGTCATCTACAAATAAATAATTAATTAAAAACAAGTAAAATAATCTAAAATGAGAAAGAGATATATCATAAGTGCATTTGTATTATCACTGAGCTTACTATCCTGCAAAAAGGAAGAAACAGCTGCTGCTCCAACTGTAATGCCTTATAAAGTCGTTGCCGTAGAAGCATCAAATACTACTTTATTGGCTGAGTATCCTGCTTCATTAGAAGGAATAACAGATATCGATATTCGTGCTAAAGTAGATGGTTACATCGAGAAAATTTATGTACAAGAAGGTGAGCAGGTCAAAAAGGGACAGCTTCTTTTTAAACTTGAGACTCAAACAGCCAACCAAGAAGCTAGTGCTTCTAAAGCTAATATTACAGCTGCACAAGTTGAAGTAAACAGATTAAAGCCATTGGTTGATAGAAATATCATTAGCGATGTGCAATTAGCCACGGCAAAAGCAAATTTAGCTAGTGCAAAAAGTATGTACCAAGGTATTCTAGCTAAGATTAATTATGCTTCTATAAAGAGTCCTGTTAATGGTATTGTTGGTAGTTTACCTTTGCGAATAGGAAGTTATGTAAGTAGTCAAACGGCAGAACCTTTAACTAGAATTTCTGATGTGAGTACTGTTTTCGCCTATTTTTCTATTAATGAAAAGCAACAGCTAGACATTATGATGAATGCTAAAGGAAAATCTTTTCAAGATAAAGTTGACAATATGCCAGCTGTAAATTTAGTACTAAGCAACGGTCAAGTATACGAGCAAAAAGGTAAGATTCAAACATTTAGCGGACAAGCTAATATGCAAACTGGATCATTTAATGTGAGAGCAAGTTTTCCTAACGCTAATAAATTATTACGTTCTGGAGGAAGTGGTGTTGTACAAATCCCAACAGACTTAGAAGATGTTATCATCATTCCACAAAATGCGACATTAGAAATGCAAGACAAGCGTATAGCATTAATTGTAGATAAAGATAGTAAAGTAAAAGCAGTGCCTATCGTAGTACGTCCTATCCCAGGAGGCCGTTTTTATGTTGTAGACAGCGGATTAAATGTGAATGATAAAGTTCTAATTGAAGGTGTAGGAATTGTAGCCGAAGGAACTCAAATCAAACCAGAAGTAGTTGATTATAAAGCAACAATTAATCCTACGACAAAATAATTGACAATTTAACTATTGCGTAAATAAAAATATATGTTTCAAAAATTTATTGACAGGCCGGTATTGTCAACGGTGATTTCTGTAATCATCTTAATATTAGGAGCGATTGGATTAGTTTCCCTTCCTGTTTCACAATACCCAGAAATTGCACCACCAACAGTTACTGTTGCTGCAAGTTACCAAGGAGCAAGTGCTGAAGTTGTAATGAGCTCGGTAGTAATTCCGTTGGAAGAACAAATTAATGGTGTAGAGGACATGACTTACATGACTTCAACATCAAATAATGATGGTTCAGCAACTATAAACATTTACTTTAAATTAGGTACAAATGCCGATTTAGCAGCGGTAAACGTTCAAAATAGAGTGTCACGTGCGACACCATTGCTACCGCAAGAGGTAACGCAAGCCGGAGTTACTACTTCAAAAAGACAGAGTGATAACATCTTAATCTTCTCATTATATAGTGAGAATCCTGATTATGATATGACATTTCTTCAAAATTACGCTAATATCAATATCTTACCCAAAATTAAGAGGGTTGCAGGTGTAGGAGAAGCAGTAATTTTTGGTCAAAAAGATTATTCTATGCGTATCTGGTTAAAGCCAGATGTTATGGGCGCTTATGGGTTGATACCTTCTGATATCACTGCTTTGCTAGCGGAACAAAATATTGAAGCAGCTCCTGGACAATTGGGAGAGAATAGCAATCAGTCTTTTCAATATACTTTAAAATACAAAGGTCGTTTACAGGACACTAAAGAATTTGAAAATATCATTGTTCGTGCTACAGATAATGGTGAAATTTTGAAATTAGGTGACGTTGCAAGAGTTGAATTAGGAGCAGTAAATTATGCTGGTAATACACTTACAAACGGTAATCAATCTGTGGCTATTGCTATTGCGCAAACTGCGGGTTCAAATGCACAAGAGGTAATTGAAGGCGCTTTAAAAGTTTTAGATAATTCAAAAGTAAACTTTCCTAAGGGAGTTAATTACACAACTTTAATTAATGCAAATGACTTTTTGGAAGAATCCATTACCAAGGTTATTCATACACTTATTGAAGCATTTATACTAGTATTTATAGTTGTTTTCATCTTTTTACAGGATTGGAGATCTACATTAATCCCAGCGATATCTGTACCTGTAGCAATTTTGGGAACATTCTTTTTCTTAAGTGTCTTTGGTTTTACCATTAACCTTTTAACATTGTTTGCTCTGGTCCTTGCCGTGGGAATTGTTGTCGATGATGCGATTGTTGTCGTCGAGGCCGTCCATGCAAAAATGGAAGCTGGTGAACATGATCCTAAAAAAGCGGCTCATAGTGCAATGGGTGATATTAGTAGTGCTATTATTTCGATTACATTAGTAATGTCAGCAGTTTTTATACCAGTATCTTTTATCAGTGGATCGGCTGGGGTTTTCTATAAACAATTTGGTTTAACACTGGCTGTTTCGATCGTACTTTCGGCAATTAACGCCTTAACATTATCACCAGCATTGTGTGCTATTTTCTTAAAGCCACATGATAATGCAAAGAAAACAGGATTCTTAGATCGTTTTTACACTGCGTTTAATGTTGGTTTTGACACAACTACTCAAAAATACAAAAGGTCAGTTGAATTTTTCATCAAGCGTAAATGGTTAGCATTTGCTGGTATTGCTATTTTTGCTGGATTATTTATTTTATTATTAAATATCACTCCAAAAGCATTTGTACCTGGTGAAGATACGGGAGCAATTATTTCTGATGTATCTCTTCCTCCTGGAACTTCTTTAGAAAATACTGAGAAAGTATTACTCGAAATCGAAAATAAAATTAAAGACATTCCTGAAATAAAAGAAGTATTACGTATCTCAGGACGTAGTTTGATAAGTGGTACAGGTAGTAATTACGGAATGGTAATTGTAAAATTGAAAACTTGGGCCGAACGTAAGGATGCTAATCAAGAGATTTCAATGATTGTTGGCGAATTATTTAAACGAACTGCAGCTGTAAAAAGTGCCAAAGTACTTTATTTTGCGCGCCCTACCCTAGTTGGTTTTGGATTTACAAATGGTTTTGAAATGCAACTACAAGATCAAAAAGGTGGAACCATACAAGAATTAAGTGATGTGAATAATAAGTTCTTAGCGGAGTTGAACAGCCGTCCAGAAATAAAATATGCTGCTACTTCTTTCTCTCCAAATTATCCACAGTATCGTATTGATCTGAATGTTGCAGCTATTAAAAGATCAGGATTAACTGTAAGTGATGTTTTAGGAACAATGCAAGGTTATTACGGTGGTGTGTATGCTTCCAATTTTAATAAATTCGGAAAACAGTATCGCGTTGTTTACCAATCCGAACCTGAATTTAGAGCTGATGCAGAATCTTTAAACAAAGTAAAAGTTAGAAACGACCAAGGTATTATGGCTCCGATCTCACAATATGTGACTTTGGTAAAAGTATTTGGACCGCAAGCAATTGAACGTTTTAACTTATTTACGTCAGTCAAAGTGACGGGTGCTCCTAATGAAGGATTTAGTTCTGGAGATGCGATTAAAGCTGTAGAAGAAGTAGCTGCTCAAAAACTTCCTATTGGTTACGGTTATGAATTCTCAGGTATGACGCGTGAAGAAATTAGTGCTGGTGGACAAACTTTGTACATTTTCTTATTGTGTTTGGTATTTGTTTATTTTTTACTAGCAGCACAGTACGAAAGTTATATGCTACCATTTGCAGTATTAATCTCATTACCAATTGGATTGGCAGGAGCGTATATTTTTGCTTTCTTATTTAATGTTAGTAATAATATATACTTACAAATTACATTAATTATGCTTATTGGATTACTGGCTAAGAATGCTATTTTGATAGTGGAATTCTCAGTCGACGCAAGAAAGAAAGGCTTAAGTGTCGCACAAGCGGCTGTACAAGGTGCTGTTTCTAGACTTCGTCCTATCTTGATGACTTCATTTGCATTTATCTTCGGGCTATTACCTCTTATGTTGGCTCAAGGAGCTGGAGCAGTTGGTAATAAATCGATTGGTACAGGAGCTATTGGAGGAATGTTAATAGGTACATTATTAGGAGTATTTGTTATTCCTGTATTGTTTATAGTTTTCCAAAACTTACAAGAAAAGATTTCACCATTAGTATTTGATACTACAAACGAATCAGATGTTCCATATTTAGAGAAAGAAAATGAAAAATAACATATATAAAATAGGGGTATTAGTCGCGACTACTACCCTAATGCAATCTTGCTTTGTCGCAAAGGATTATAAACGACCTGATGTTAAAACTATTGATCTTTATAGAACGGAGCAAACTTCGACAGATTCGCTATCGATGGCCAATGTGAGTTGGGATAAAATCTTTGTTGACCCATTATTGCAAGGTTATATTAAAAAAGGTTTGGAGAATAATCTGGATGTTCGCATTGCCATGCAAAATATATCAGCAGCCGAATCATTGATGTTGCAAGGAAAAGCGGGTTACTTTCCTACTCTTAGCGTGTCAAGTGATTGGACGCATACCGAGTTGTCAAGAAATAGTCAATTTGGAGCTATTGTTGCTAATAGAAGTGTTGATCAATATCAATTGTACGGAAGTCTTTCTTGGGAAGCAGATATCTGGGGAAAAATAAGAAGTAATAGCCGAGGAACTCAAGCTACTTACCTACAGACGCAAGCTGCTAATCAAGCGATAAAAACGCAACTTATTGCATCTATTGCTTCAACCTATTATCAATTATTGACTATTGATGAGCAAATAAAGATTGCTGAGACCACTTTATTAAATAGAGATAAAAGTATTGAAACTATTCTCGAACTTAAAAAAGCAGGATTGGTTACTGAAGTTGGAGTTAAACAAACAGAAGCACAGAAATATGCAACTGAGTTAATTCTTGCCGATTTAAAGAATAGTACTATTCTTTTAGAAAACTCTCTTAGTGCACTTTTGGGTCAAGGTTCTAAAAACATAGAGCGCGGTAGCTTTGATTCTTATCCATTACAGCCTGAACTTTCTGTTGGTGTTGCTACAAATTTGTTGCGCAATAGACCAGATGTGATCGCAGCAGAATACAATTTGATTAACAATTTTGAAATGACAAATGTTGCCAAAAGCAGCTTTTATCCTTCGTTAAAGGTTACAGCTACTTCGGGATTACAAACCATAGATATTCAAAAATGGTTTAGCGCCAATTCAATTTTCGCTAGTATAATCACTGGTTTGACGCAACCTATCTTTAATCAGAGACAAATTAAGACGAAGTACGAAATTGCGAAGGCTAATCAAGAAAAAGCTTATTTACAATTTGAACAATCGTTATTAACTGCAGGTAAAGAAGTATCAGACGCTTTAGCTCAGTATAAAAATGAGTCTTATAAGTTGACAGTTAGAGAAAAGCAAGTAGAGGCATTAACAAAAGCATCTAGTTTCTCTGAAGAATTATTGACTTATGGTTTGGCTAATTACTTGGAGGTTTTAACATCAAAAAATGATGCTTTGAATGCAAAACTAAATCTTGCAGACAATAGATACCAACAGTACAAATCAGTAATACAATTGTACAGAGCCTTAGGTGGTGGATGGCAATAAGTAATAATTTCGTATATGAAATTATAATTGGTTGATTAATTTAAAAAGCCACTAAGTACTGCACTTAGTGGCTTTTGTTTTGTAAATGGGAGCAGAAAATATAATTATGGAAGAAGTCCTCTCCTGCTATTCACTATATCTTTATGACAAAAAAAGTCATAAAGGATGCCGTTTCTATCAGGGCTATTGAGAACAATTTATTTTCAATATATTATTTTACAAATCCATTGATTAATAACTGATGTACTATAAACACGTTTAATTTAAATGTAAAAAATATTTATTGAGTAAAAGTTCCAACTCATTTTTGTTGATGGGCTTAGTTATATAATCATTCGATCCTGCTGAGATTGCTTTTTCGCGATCACCTGTTAATCCAAATGCAGACTGTGTTATAATTACTATTTCGTTGTTCAGTTTTCGAATCTCTTTGATTGCTTCATAACCATTCATTACTGGCATTTGTACATCCATTAAAATTAAATCAAAATTAGAATTAGCTCTAAAACTTTCAACAGCTTCCAATCCGTTTTTAACCTCTATAATTTCTTTACCAAATTCCTTGACCGATTTTGAAATTAATTTTCGAGAAATCGCATCATCATCTGCTATCAAAATCTTCAATTTAGATAGTAAAGAAGTACCATTTTTAATTTCAACATTTTCGATAATGGGTAAAGTAACATTAACTTCTTTTTTTTGTGAATTGAGAGGCAGTGTGAAATAAAATGTGGAACCAAGTCCTTCACCGCTTTCTAACCAAATCGTTCCACCAAGTAAATTAACAAAAGCTTTCGCTATAGCCAATCCTAATCCAGCACCGTGTCTAGCTTCGATATTAGCGATGTCAACTTGAATAAATCGTTCAAATATCGCCAAGTGCCTGTCAACAGGAATTCCGATTCCAGTATCCTTCACAAAAAACTCTACCCTATCTTCTTTAATTTGATAACCAAATTCTACAGATCCTTCGTCAGTGTATTTAATTGCATTTTTGACTAAATTGGTCAAAATAGCATAAAGTTTTTCTGGATCTGTATTTAGATAAAGTGCGTCAAAATGCTGGCTGTTGTACGACAATTGAATTGATTTTTCTTCGGCATCTAATTTTAAAAGTTCAAAAATATAACTTACTTTTTCATTTATATCAACTTCTTGCAAACTGATCTCCATCATTCCAGATTCAATCTTGGAGATGTCTATGATTTCCGAAATTAGATTCAGCATACGAGCACCACTCACTTGTATGAGCTTTATATATTCTTTTTGTTCTTCTTTACCTAATCCAGGTTGGCTTAGAAGAGATGAAAACCCTAAAATTCCATTCATGGGTGTTCGAATTTCATGACTCATATTGGCTAAAAATGCCGATTTTAATCGATCACTTTCAACAGCTTGCTCTTTTGCTTTAATTAATTCATCAAATATTGTTTTCTTCTCAGTAATATCAGATTTAATAGCTAAATAATGTGTTATTTCTCCATCTTCATTTTTTATAGAAGAGATAGCAGCTTGCTCCCAATACATAGATCCATCTTTGCGTTTATTTTGAAATTCACCCCTCCATTCCTTTCCTGATCTAATTGTTTCCCAGAGGTTATTGTACTCTTCTGATGATGTATAACCTGACTTTAAAATATTTAAATTTCTACCTACAATTTCATCTAAGGTATACCCTGTAATTTCTGTGAATTTGGGATTTATATATTCCACATTACCCAAAGTATCTGTGATTTCGATAAGAGAAGGACTTTGCTCTACTGCACTCGAAAGTTTTATCAATTTGTCTGATATTATTTTACGATCTGATATATCTCTCGTTACTCCAAGTATACCAATCGCATTTTTATTTTCGTCCAGAATTAATGAAGCTTTAACTTCAGTCCATATTGTTGTCTTATCCTTTCTATACATTTCTAACTCCACTGCATTTATCAAACATTCTTTCTTATTTGCTGAAAGTTCATTTGTTTGTAACCTACCCATAAGTTTGGATAATTTAAGGTAAGATGAAGGAGTCAGAACATCTACTATATTTTGCTTAATAGCTTCTTCTGGAGTGTAACCTCTTAATGTTTTTACGGCAGGACTTATGTAGGTATAATTAAGCTGCATGTCTAATGTAAATATAATATCTCCAGCATTATCTGCCAAGAGACGGTATTTGGATTCACTTTCTAACTGAGCTTTATTTCTCTCTTTTAATTCGTAATGTTGATAAGAGTTAATGATAATAGATGGTAACTTAATTAAATAATTATCATTCTTAGTAATGTAATCATTGGCTCCTAATTTTAAAGCTTGAACTGCCAATTCTTCATTTCCTTGGCCGGTAACTATGATTATAGGAATCTTAAGCTTTAATTGCTGCCTTACCGTTTTAATTAACTCCATTGCATCCATACCTGGTAATTTATAATCCATCAAAATAATTTTATATTTTTCTGGATTATCTAATTGCAGCTCACGTAGGGCTTCATCCGATGACATCACTGGAGAGATATGTATAAAAGGAGCATGTTGGGCAAGATGGCGTAACGTAAAGTCTATGTCTGCCGCATGATGTTCTATGTATAAAACTTCTATTATCTCTGCTCTACTACTTATATTTTCTTTAAAATTTGAAATTGCTTGATAAATAGCTTCTGGTAAATTTGCAATATAATCAGTTCGTTTTACTATATAATCTTCTGCTCCAGACTTTAAAGCTGTGACAGCAATTTCTTCATCGCCTGCACCCGTCAACATGATAACCGGAAATTGAAAATCCTTTTGTCTTATTTCCATCAATATTTCAAGACCGTTACCGTCTGTAAGATTCACATCAAGGAGTGCAATATCAAATATAATATTTGAATCAAGTAAAACTCTAGCTTCCGATAGTGAGGACGCATGTTTAATACTAACATTGGGAAGTAGACGCGACAGACCAATGGTAGTCAATTCTGCATCTGATAAATTATCCTCAAGTAATAATATTTTCATACAAATATGGTTTATAGTAATAGTAATTTATACCGTTATGTTGGTTAGCCTCCAATACAGGTCTATATGTCCTACAATATCTAAGAATTTTTCAAAACTTACAGGTTTTACAATATAAGAATTAACTCCTAATTCATAGGCTGTTTTTAAATCTGATGATTCAGAGGAAGTTGTTAAAATAACAACCGGAATCGTTTTAAATTCGGGATGTGATTTCAGCTTTTTTAAAACCTCCAAACCATTTATTTTAGGCATGTTTAGATCTAGTAAAATAATAATAGGTTTCAATTCTCCATTTTCCCATTTTTTAAAATAAGTCAAGGCTTCTTCCCCATCTCTGGCAACTTGAATTGGATTTGAAATTTTCTTTGAAGCAAAAGCTCGTAAAGTAAGATCTATATCGATTGGATTATCTTCTACTAATAAAATCGGGCTTATACTATTATCTGAATTCATAGTTATTTAATTTTTTGGTATTTCAATATAAAAAGTCGCACCTGCGTTAGGAGTACTTTCTGCCCAAGCTTTTCCTTTCATTCTATGCATCGCCTTATTTACTAATGCTAATCCTATTCCCGTACCTGGAAAATCTTCTATACGTTGCAAGCGTTGGAAAATTTCAAATATTTTATGGTGGTATTTCATCTCAAATCCAATGCCATTATCGTTAACAGCAATGATCCAAGATAATTCTTTTTCTTCTAACTCTATTACAATCATCGGATTAGTTTTACCCTTGGTGAACTTTATAGCGTTTTCAACTAAATTACGAATAGCCATTGCCAATCCTTTTGCATCGGCTTGTATTTCTACATCCTGAATTTTTACATCAATACTAAAATTAGTCGTTTCATTACTATAACTTGTAAGCACAGTGTTCACTAGTTCTTTGATTTTTACTTTACCAATTGTTAATTGGCTTCGTTCTAATCGAGAATACTCCAAAAGATCATCTATTATTTGATTCATTTGTAATGTCGAACTTCGAATTTTATCTATAAAAGATTGCGCTTCTGTATTCAGTTCTGGTTTATAAATATCTGCCAATAGCTTACTATATCCGTCGATCCCTCTTAAAGGAGCTTTTAAATCGTGCGAAACTGAATATGTAAATGTTTCAAGTTCCTTATTTATAGCTTCAAGTTGGACAGTACGAAGTCTTACCTTCTCTTCAAGTTCATTATTAAGACTTATAATTTCTTTTTCAGCTTTTTTTCTTTGGGTGATATCATTAATAATACTCAAAAACAACGTGTGATCATTAATGTCAACTATGCAAGCAGAGATTAAGTAATCAGCTATTTGTCCCGATTTCTTTAGAAACTGAACCTCCATTTCATTTACAGACTCATTATTTTTTAGCTTAGCGATAAAAGTATCCTTCTCATCACAGTTAACCCATGTCGTGCAGTTATTTTTGCTACATTCCAAAAATTCTTCTCTTGTATATCCCAGTGTTTCAATAACGCGATCGTTTACTTCTAAGACTTGACCATCCAGTGTACTAAGCGAAACCATATAAGGACTTAATCGAAACGTTTTTTCGAATTTTTCCTCAGAAAGTTTTAGTGCTTCTTCAATTAATTTTCTCTTTGTAATATCAATACTTAATCCTGATGCACCTGTGATTATGTCATCTTCAAAAATGGGATTTAAGGTAGTTTGTAAATATCGTACATCATTATCAATCGCAATTTTAAATTCAAATGTACTACTTACGCCCCCAAAAGTCGTTTTAAATTTTGGAATCCAAAAAGCAGCTTCTTCAGCAGATAAATTTGCGATGGAACTCATTCCTTTTTTTAACTTAATATCATATTTTGTATTTATAATATTTTCAAAGGTATTATTGAAAATGATATAGTTATAATTTCGATCTATAGAATAAATCGAATCTTCTCTATTATCAATCATAGACTTCAAATTAGCTGCAGTTTCTTTAAGTGCTTGTTCTGCCAACTTTAACTCGGTAATATCTCTAGTGATAATTAGAAGATGCGGAATATTATTTAATTTTACAACTGCCGCAGACACTAGACCAGTGGTTGTAACAGTACTATTTTTAGGTTTAAATTGCGCTTCAAAGTTCTCGATTTTACCGTATTTATTTATAGTTGAAATCATGTGATCTCGATCATTCAAATCATTCCAAATATTAATATCTTCATAAGTTTGCCCAATAATTTCTGCCCTTGAATAACCAGTTTTTTGCAGAAAATTTTCATTAACATCAATGTATTTACCATTATCAATTTGCGTAATTGTAACTACATCTGGACTTGTCAAAAAGATTTGCTTGAATTTTTCCTCACTTTCAATTAAGGCTTTCTTTGCCTTTTTTTGCTCGGTAATATCATGAGAATTATAAAGAATATATACACATTTGTCATTCTCATCCATTACTGGATTTAAGGTAATTTCGGCAGTATAATTATTTCCGTTAATGTCTACGTTTTCTGTGTAGTGAAGTGATTTTTTAGTGAATGCCACTTTCTCATAATTTTTGATCGTATCATTATAAAATATTTCATTCAAGCCAATGGCATCATTTAAAACACGTACAGATTTACCAATGAAGAAATCAAAATCTAACATGACTCCATTAGCTTTAAGGGCATCTATATATGGTTTGTTTATTATGTCCACTTGAAACTCGTTATTATCGTGAACACTCACTAATAGCTGAAGATCTGTGTGATTATTAAAAATAACAGATAACTTTTTTTCACTATCCTGCAAGGTTTTTTCAGCTATTTTACGTTCAGATATATCTCTAATTATATTCAGGTAACGATTATCACCCACCATTTTGGAGCTTAATTCTGTCGGGACATAACTACCATCTTTTTTGCGCAAGCGATATTGAGAACAAACCGTCTCGCCCAACTGAAGTCGATCTACTGTTTGCTTATAATCTTTGCAGTTAAAATCTTCGGGATGTATAAGATTGTGACCATTGAGCACTATTAATTCTTCACGTGAATATTCTAGTATATCACAGATTTTATTATTTAACTCTAAAATATCACTATGCTCGTTAAACACTGCAATTCCGTCTGCCGAATTGTCAAATAAACTTTTATACTTATATTCACTTCTTACAAGTGCTTCTTCTGCTCTTTTCTTTGTTGTAATGTCTGTTGAGATACCTCCCACCCCTTGAATTAAACCTTGTTTATCATATAATGGAAATTTCTGAGAGATATAAAAATGTTTTCCATCAGCTTCCATATTTTCTTCTTCAATCACAATTGATTTTTGCAATCGAATAACTTCTAGATCATTATTCCGATGCTGATCTGCAATTGTCTGAGGCATGATTTCATCTCGGAATTTGCCAATAATATCTTTCGAATTTACTTGAAAAATTTCTCCAAATTCATTATTTATAAGCATTAATTTGCCTTCAAGATCAAATGCATAAATTAATGCAGGACTATTATCTAAAATATCTTCTAGAAGCATCTTTTTTTTAGATAATTCAGTGTTAATTCTGACTTGATTCGATTGTTTAATGGCAATTTCAAAAATGCACTGAAGAGCTTCTAATAAAAAACTTAACATGTTTTTTATATCACTCAAAGAAAATACTGGAACTGAAGCAACATCATTTAAAAATCGTTCAGTTTTAAATTTATATATATTTGCTTCTTCTGCGAACAGGGTAATATCCGGCTGTTCGAAAAAAAAGTATCCAGCATGGAGATCAAAATAATGCTCTCCTTCAATAATAATCGGAATAGAAAGTTCGGCTAAGCCATTTATATTTTTTGAAATTTTATAGTTATCTAATTTCTCAAATGTTAATATAATATCTGTAGTCCAATTTGATGTTTGTTTATTTTGAAGGTAATAATCCTTATGTAGTTTTCTCCAATTATAATGGGATAATATAACGTCTTCGCTATTTATTATAGCTACCGCTAAACCATTAGTTTTTGTAAAACGTTTTAGTAGTTCATCTATTTTTTTGAAGTCGAAAGATTTGAATGACGCATTTCTCATAAAACATTATACTTAAAGAGATTCTTAAAAATAATCATTTTTAGGTCAACTAACGTAAAAATAACGATTAATATCTTACTTTAAACAATATTTTATTGAAGCGTAAAAAAACTAAAGTTATCGTTTCTTTATTAACCAAAATTTTCTAGATACGGTTCCCAACTATAATCGTTAAATTGAATTTTATAATTATTATTTTCTAATTCCAAAATATGATTAAGTAATTTTTGAATACCTTTAATACCGCCAAAATCACCGCGATACCAGTGTAATAATTTTGATGTTTTCAGTATTTGTTCTTTTTCATTCACAGTGGTTTCAGATATGATAAACGAATGCATAGCTTCATTAAGCTGAGAATGCAGCGCATCCACTTTATAGAAGGCAATCGGAGGGCAACTTTTTGCTCCACAATTTAATGCAAAGTGAATACGGTAATCTAAATCCTCAACGGCTAGATCATGAATTAATCTAGATGAAAATGGATTTCCAAAATAGCCAAAACTCCATTTCCATCTGTTTTTTCTTAGAATACCATGTTCGATATCATCGAGGCTAAATCTATTATTAGCAATTATAACTTCACTTAAAGAAAAAATTTTCTTACGAACAATTGATCGATTTGCAAATATTTGGAAATAAGCGTTGTAAATATTGATCCAAAAAGTTTTCTTCGCTTTGTCTGAACTCAACTCTAATTTTAATTGTTCAAAATCGAGATTGCTCAGCTGCAATACTTCATCTTCGGTATTTTTATTCATTTTTACATTCAGTAATAATTTTCCCGAAAGTACCGTATATCTATTTAAATTTTCCATTATTAAAATTTTGATAAGAATTTGTAAAACTAAATTCTTGATTATAATTAAAATAATAGACTAATAACTAGATACTTCCTGACAAAACGGCTTAAAAATTAACAGAAATATAGTGAAGCTGAAATAGAATATTTAAGTTTATAATTTACAAACCTACAATTGCTTGACGCACATTATTACTTAGGTGACTACTATTAGCTATAGGTAAACTCAACATTAAATCATCATATGGAATAATTTTGGAAATAATTTTGGTTTGCAAAAATTGAATTTCAGCATCTGTCAATTTTATCGCTTTTATAGGAAAGAAAAATAATCGAGCAAATTTTAATTTCAGCATATATTTATAAATAAGACAGCACATTACTATATTTAAAGCAAATAGAAATGTGTGTAAAATTGGGTTATAAGCTTCTAAATCAAACATGGTACCGTAGACATCTCTAATGAATATATGATATGCTAAAATGAAAAAACTAGCTTTCGAGCAGTAGGTTAAAACCAAACTTAAAAATGGAATTTTCTCTATATATTTAGATAAATATAGAACTGTAAATATTCCTAAAATAGATAATAGTAACAGATAATGATAATTGAATATCAAAAAATACATATCAAAATGAATGTCTAATTGGAAGTAAATTAAAATACAGCACGAAATTATGAAGAAAATTGGGAACATAATCATTTTCGAATTAAAGAAAAAAGCATTCCCATTTAAAAACTGACTAGAAAATTTCTTGAATGTAAACCCAAGTAATAAGTAGGTGAAAAATATTGGTGTATGTTGAATATTATAAAAATTAATTTTCACATTACTTAAGAACACTAATAATATAGATAATAAGATATAAAAATAATAATTAGTTGGTGTATTTAAATTTAAGTTAGCTAATGCTCCTTTAAAAACCATCTGTCCAAAAAACAAAGCGGCTATAAACCAGAACGCACCAATCATCATAAAGTCACCAAATTTAAAGACTCTCAAAAATGTTTTTATTTGATCAAATATTCCTATAATTGTTATATGATCTGTGCTAATTGTGTAGAGTAGGATATTTAGTAATAGTATACTAATCATAAAACTTAACAAAGGTTTTATTAAACTGTCAACCTTACTCTGGAAAAACATTTTATAACATAGTTTATCTGTAAAGAGATATCCCGAAATAAAAATAAACAACGGCATTTTGATAATCATAGCTATTTTTTGAAAACTAACTAGTGCAGGATAAATATCCTTAAACTGATAGTGGCTTATCGTCATTAATATAATGCTAATCCCTTTTGCAATATCAAAGATTTGAACACGTTTTTTATTTTCTACCATCATAGTTTATCTTTAATTATTATACCTAAAAATTTCGCTTACAAAACTATGTCTACTCTGTATTTATTCTTTACGGTTTTCCGTAACCGGTGCATATTGTTTTAATTTTTTTTTATGGCATTAGCCTTACTTAGATTTAGATTTAAGAATATCAATTACATTAGCAATTCTCAATTTGATTTTTGAATACCGTTTGCTCGTTATCTTGACGATTTTATACTTGCAATAGTTTAGAGTATTATATTTGTAAACCTTTACTATTTCAAGTGTTAATCAAATTTGATGATTTAACAACTATAGATAATTGCTTAAATGAAGATTTTATGTTAAAAAAATTAGTATCTTGCTCTTTGATTACTTTATTTATGTCTAGCTGTGTTTCTCAAAAAAGAGAAATAATTAAACTTGAAGGAAAATCACAGGGCACTACCTATCACATAATATATATGTCTAAAGATGGCATTCGATATAAAAAACAGATAGATTCCCTTTTAACAGTTGTTGATAATTCTATGTCAACTTGGGTTCCTAATTCCATTATTTCTAGAATAAATAATAATGAAGAGAATGTCATAGTTGACAACTATTTTAAGACGGTTTTCAATAAGTCATTCGATGTATCAAATAAAACAGAAGGGAATTTTGATATTACGGTCGGACCTTTAATTAATTCTTGGGGATTTGGACCTACTACCAATAACGCATTAGCAAGTACTAAAGTTGATAGTTTGATTCAACTAGTTGATTATAAAAAAGTAACGTTAAAGAATAATGTTGTCATTAAAGAAAATCCGTCTATTAAAATTGACTTTAATGCAATAGCACAGGGATATTCTGTAGATGTGATAGCCGACTTCTTTGACAAAAAAAAGGTAAGAAACTATTTGGTCGAACTTGGCGGTGAGATAATAGGAAAAGGTAAAAAAAATGGTGAAGAATGGAAAGTTGGTATTGATCAACCAAATGAAAAAGGGGTGTCTGAAGGACAACTAGAGGCAATCATAAACTTAGATAATAAAGCGTTAGCTACTTCAGGTAATTATCGAAAATATTATGTTAAAGGCGATCAAAAATTTTCACATATTATTGATCCTAAAACAGGTTACCCTGCAAAACATAATTTATTAAGTACTACAGTAATAGCAAAGGATGGAATTACAGCAGATGCATATGCCACTGCTTTTATGGTAATGGGATTAAAAAAATCTAAAGTTTTTTTAGAAAAAAACAAGAAATTAAATTTAGAAGTCTTTTTCATCTATGATGAAAATGGTAAATGGAAAACTTTCACCTCACAGGGTTTAAAAAAACGTCTTATAGAACTCCCTAAAAAATTATAGCCCATTTTTAAAAATAGGTCTTTATTTATATTACGCCATTGTCAAAGATTTTCTGTTTTACTATTTCAGGACGGGACAGTTATTATATAAAAAAAGCTGCTTGAATAATTTCAAGCAGCTCTTTAAAATAATGGTGTAGAAAATTATTGAACAATTACTTTTTCAGTACTTGTTTTACCATCTTCCTCTACTTTCAAAATATATACTCCTCTGATAAGCGAAGAAGTATTAATTTCTTTACTTTCTGTTTGAAGTGATAAAACTTCTTTTCCAGAAACGTCATAGAATGTAACTTTTTTAGAACCGTTATTTGCTGTAATGACAAACACTTTTCCGTTAACTATCGGATTTGGAAAAATTGCAAATCCTTCAATAGCATTTTCTTTGATGTCCAATGAGCAACCATCATTAGTTACGTGAACAGTTCTACAGATCATAACTTCATTATTAAATGCATCTTTGACAGTATAACTTACAACATAAGTTCCAATAGTATTCACATCAAGTGTACTAGTTACCATAACATTTGAAGTTAAATCTGTACCCAGATTATCTTTGGCACTGTAACCTGCCTCCATATAAGTACAACCTTTACCAATGGATATCTCCATTTGTCCTAGTAATGTGATCATTGGTACTGCTCTTTCAATAGTAATAGTCCATTTTTGAATAGTACCATTTTGAGCTATCACATTATACATAATTGGCATTGTGTAATTAAGAGATGTAACTCCACTATTTTGGTAATAAGTACCAATAAGTACAGTTGCTTGTTCTGATACTTGAAAAACAGGAACCAGAGCATTCAAATTCGCATTATTATTCACAAATACCTTAACCGTTTTGGAGTTTGTATCGATCAAGCTTGAACCAACTTGATTTGCTACCGAATAGTTAATAAACGAAGCTTCTGGGTTCTTAGCATTAATAGCTACATTGTAATTTGTTTTAGAAAGCTTGTTTTCTGAAACTACTGTAACTAATACATTATTTGTATAATCTACTGCTGAACTTTGCGATGTTTGTTTTACGTTATCGATATATAATTCAGCACCTGTAGAAACAGTAAATGCCGCTTTTAAATTTGAAGTAGTCACTCCAAATGGCACTGTGGCAGTAACATTGTCTCCAGAAATAGTAGTTGCAATATCCTGCGTTAAACTAGGGTTTGCACTAGCTTTAAAATCATAACTAATTAATTTGCTCTCACTATTCAATCCAACAAGAACATTGATAGAATATTGTTCTACAATTCCTGTATTGAATCCAACTCCTTGAACCTCTAGGACAACGGGTGCTCCAAAGTTTACCAATGTTTGACCACTTACTACTGGAAGACCTCCAATAGTTACTGTAGAATTCATACCTGCACTAAAATCTATTGTAGCTGCATTAATATCTATTCCATCTTTTAATACAACGTTGAATGTTTTACTGGCTGCATCATAAGAAGACGACAGTTGTTCTGTCAACTTCAAGCTTTCTAGTAATACTGGTGTATTCCAGAATTTGCCAATACCCATACCATTTGTATCTGCATTTTTGACAATAGCCGTATTATCACTTGCACTAGTGTCATATACATATTGTCCGTCACCAGAAGAAAAAGAATAATAAGCTAATAAACCTGCTTCATTTCCTGTAAATTTAGTAGTTGCATTAGCCATAAGTGTTGCTTGGTCGCGAACACCAGACCAGATACGAACTTCATCAATTTTACCATCTATACCACGTGTTAGTGAGGCATTGTTTCCAATAAAAGCTTGTAAGGTAGCATTTGTAGATGCTGCTGCTGCAGTACCTGTTGCTGTAAAGGGAACTGCAACTCCATTAACATAAATAGTATAAACATTGGTAGCACTTACTGAAAATGCAATATGTTGCCATTTATTCAATGATACAGAATTTGCTCCTGTGTTCGCCACATAAGAACCTGTTGCTGTCGTAATTGATAGCACCAAACTATTTTCATTATACGTAGGATTGTTGTTGGTATGAACAAACAATAGCACTCTTGACTTATCCAAAATTCTCCCAAATGTTGTTGGATTATTTCTATTTACCCAAGCTTCAAAAGTATAATTGTTTGTTAGATCTAGAGCTGGGCTCACATCTGTAACTATATAATCGTCTACTCCGTCAAAAGTACCTACTACATTGGTAGCTGCATCAGCTACGTGATTAAATGAGATAGTTTTTGAATCATTTGTAGCATCTGTATCTCCAACCAATTTGGTATATACTTCAATCGCATAATTTCCAACAGCGGATAAATCTGCTTTTGTTGTAAAAGTGAAAGTACCAGTTGCACCAGCCGCAATTGAAGCTGTATTTGTTTGTACAACCTCTGCTCCACCATTAATTTTATAAGCTATTGGGAAATTTGAAATCGCAGTCGTCGAATAGTTACGAATAAGAGCAGTAACTGTAACTGGTTTCATTCCTAGTTTTACTGGTGCAGTAATTGATTCTACACTAGCATCAGCTGCTGTAAAAGGAAGAACGTTAATAGTATACTCTTCAATTTCGAAGTCTTCTCTTGAAGTTTTTAATCCATCAAAAGTGGGTCCAAGATTCACATTAAAATATTCACTCGGAGATCGGAACATATGAATAACACGCATCAGTTTTTCACCAGAAGTTGTACTCGCTGGAATTGTTAGACCACCTACCAAAGTTGTGTTGTTTCTAAAGTTGTGAATACTTGTAGTAGAAGCAACAGCTGGAGATGTCGCAGTAGTTAAGGTATTAACCCAAAAGTTTCCTGCATAAAATTCATCCGTTAGGTTTCCGTCACCATTTAAATCGATTACAATCATTGTAAAAACACCTGGTGTTGTACTAGATAAATCTCTAGAAATCGGTCTTTCAGGTTTTGAGATTGTAACTTGAGGCTGATAAGTAAATCCAGAATATACAGGTATCTTGATGTTTTTAAAATCTGAATAACCAGTAACTCCAGAATTGTTTATAACATCATTCCACTTAAATGAAGTAATCGCAAAACCATTAGTATTAGTATTGGTTGGTAAATTATTATTGTTATAAACTACTTTTTCAATAGAGTTATTTGTTATATCATCATCAATTTCGTTAACACCTGCTTTAATCGTATATTGACCATTAGCTAAAGATAAATCTGCAGTCGTTTCAAATGTGTAAGTTGCAGTAGCTAGAGAAGCAATAGTAGCAATAGTACCTGTAACTTTAGCTTCACCATTTACTTCGTAATAGACAGACACGTTAGTTCTTGCAGTAGCACCATTATTCTTAACTAAAATAGTTATAGGGTTTGCTGCTGTTTTTTTACCAAGAATTTCAGGTGCATAAATTTGTGTAATTCCAGTATCATTTAGAGTTGATGTTGGTTTAGCTACACATGAAATAGTAGCAACCCATCCTTTTTCAACAACTTCGCTGTCAGATATAAATCTAAATGTAAGTTGTCCTCCTGTAGCAGTAGAAGTTAATGATGGAGGTAATGAATTTCCGTCAAACTTCCCTAATAATGTTGCTGAAACCGAACTTCCATTATATACATATAGATAATCATAACCAGCTTCTACATCAAATTCGGTAAAATCAACTTTAATGCTATTCCCTGTAACTGCAGGTGCAAAAGTTATGGTTTGTGTAAGACTGTTGCCGTAATCCGCATACCTACTACCGTTATCTACAAAAACTGCTGAACAAGTGGTTACCGTTGTAGCGCTTCCCATCGCAATATCAGTCCCGTTGTTAATAACTGTTTTAGTAATTGAATTGTTAGCTTCAACTGTATCACCTGTTGGAGTAATTTTAGCAACAACAGTATATATTCCTCCTGCTACGAAATCTGCAGTTTTAGTGAAAGTATAGGTAGACTCACTTAAAGGTGCAATAGGTCCTGGAAGAACTTCTGTAACTTCCGCTTGATTATTAATTTTATATGAGATCGGAATATTACTAATGGCTGTTGGAGAATAATTATAAATTTTAGCTGAAACTGTTTCAGTTGCAGTATAGCCCGTGTTGGTTGTCAATGAACTCAAAGCAAGATCAGTTGTTGTTGCTTCATAAATCTCAACATTATCAATAAAAATTGTATTATATGTTGGGGTCGTTGTAGCATCATTATCCATGACACCTTCCAAAGTTACACTGAATTTTGTTCCAGCTACTGCTGCCAAATCATAAGTCAAGGTAGTGTTTCCTGAAAGTGAAGCCCCTCCATAAACTGATACATTTTCATGACTTGTAACAGGTACACCGTTTACTAAAACTCTAAAAAAGTTTTTATTAGCTGCAACACTATTTGACCAAATTAAATTGAATTTTAAACGAATTGCTTTGCCTGTTAAAGTAGTGGCATCGATATCACAAAAAGACAATCTTTTAATGTAATTCGGATTATTTGTAAATGCATTACTTACTGTACTAGCAACCCATAATGGTGAGCCAGCAACAGATGAACCAGACATTTTTACAGCATCTAATAGATCTAAACTTGCAGATTCATATCCAATTGTTCCTGTACTGCTCGCTTTTGACAAGGTATAGTTTGTTGGCTTTCTATCATTAAAGTTTTCTTTAAAAGGCAAAGTTGGTGCTGTCAAAGTAGGACTACTTATTGGTTCTACATTAATAGCCTTAGCTCTTTGTGATACTAGACCAGTAGCAGTGTCAATTGCACGTACTGTAAACCAGTTATTATCACCTACTGTTAAATTTGCAAAAGTATAGGTAGGGTCACTTACAATTGCAACTGACTCAAACGCATATCCATTTAATTTTAATACTTCATATGTAGCACCTGAGATTGCGTTCCATGTCATCGTGTAAGCAGACACTCCACATGCTGCAGGAGCAATTTGCAAGTTCTCAGGTTCTGTCATAACCGCAAAGTTTTCTTTCGAAAATTCTACTTTGCTTCCAGCGCTGATTCTGATTTTTGCATTCGAAACTACACCTTGTGGTACAGTCCAAGCAAAATTTCTTGCCGCTGCCGGTAAATCTGCAGCTATTATTGTATAAGTATTACCTCCATCTACTGAATATTCGATAGTAAATGGTTTTTCATCCCCCTCGTAATCCCAACGAATATATTCTGTTGATTTTGGATTAAATTTTTCTCCACCAATAGGATAAGTTACTACCAACTCTGGAGCAACATAATCATAAACTACTGAAAATTCTTGTGCGTTCAAAGGTACTGTAGTTCCTGTAACTATAATAGTATAAGTACCTGCAGCTGGATTATCTAGTGTGATTTGCTCGATATTATTCAATAAATCTACCCCTCTCTTAGCAATAGCATTTGGAAGTGTAGGATCTAGTATCCACGGAAGTGTTGTTACACCGTCTTTAACTATTTTAATATCTAAATCATTTACAGATATATTAGTTGCGCCTGGCGTAGCTCCTATATCTGAATAAGCCATCATAATTTTTAACGATGACAAACCTGCTGGCACTGTAATTTGTTTTTCATAAGTAGCACCATTTGCAACAGATGCTGTGTAAAACATTTTTTTATCCAATACCTTTATTGCTCTTAAAGCGTTTAGATTACCAAAACCATATTTATAATCTGGTCCAGCATTACCAACATCTTTAGCCGTATTACAAACTAACGCTTTCATTAAGGAAGCCAACGGTTTTGCTGCATAAATATTTTTGTAACGTTCATACAACAAGACCAAAGTTCCAGAGGTTCCTGGCGTTGCCATAGATGTTCCACTCATTGTTTGATATCCATTGGAATAATCCAAAGAATAAACATTTGTTCCTACTGCTGCAATTTGAGGTACCAAACGACCATCTAATGTTGGACCAAAACTACTGTAGGTACTAATTACATCATTTGGATCATTTGCAGCTACATGTAAAGCATTCTTAGAAGCCTTTGTAGAAGTATTAAATCCACCTGTGTAGGCACTCTGTGAATTTCCATTCGAATAAACATTTAATAAATAAGGATATTTAACTGTTACGTCATCATCCCCTCGATCACTAACGCTATATCTCGTAGTATTGTAACCAGTTGTTAGACTTACACCATAAGAGTTAGAAGTAATTTCTACTCCATCATCGGCAGCAGCAAGATCTCTTTCTACATACACAGGAAGTCCGTTTGATTGTGTATTAAAATTCCACCCAAACATCTGTACATCGGGCGCCATCCCTTTTGCTCGAGGATCTAATACTCCTGCTCCACCAATAGTTCCAGAAACGTGTTCTCCATGTGAAGATGGGTTTTCATATTCTCTATTTGTAACTCTTCCAGTATGATCAATATGTTTTTCTAGATTTCCATCCCAGATTCCGATTTTTACCCCTTTTCCTGAAAGATCGTAACCTAATCCTGGAATTTTAGAACTTAAAACGTTTGCTTTATGTGATGTTACACCTGGAACATTATCACTTTCTACTGGAGCAGGTTGTAATTCGATATTCTGTACCCAATTTAATTCAGCTAATTCATTTACCTTTTCAGATGGAACTTCAAGGTATACTTGATTATATGAGCTAATATTTTTGAAGCTTTTGATATTAAGTTTAGCTAAATCACTATTAATCGTTGCTTCGTCAACACCTTTGAAATAAGATGCCACTACTTTGATATTATTATTTTCCATTCCGTATTCAGGAACAGCTCCATTAACAATTACAGGATCAATTTTTAGTTCAGAATCTACTGCAACAACAGTTCTAATGTTTTTTGAAAATGTACTTTGATTGTAGTATTTAGAATCAATAGCTACATAATACGCATTATTAGATAGATAACTAATTAAATTTATTCCCTTGTTTTTTAATTCTTTTTGCTCATCCAAAGTAGGAATCTTTGTAAATTGCATTAAAGAATATTCTGTTTTAGGAATTTTCTTGTCGGTACTTTTTTTACGAGCACTAACTTGAGCAGAGAAATCTGCTGTAGTGTTAATTTTTCTTCCATTTATTGAAATGGAATAATTATCTTGATTACTAACCTGCGACCATCCTCCCATGATCGACAAGTTAATCAAGACAAGTGAAAGTAATTTTTTTCTCATCTTTGAATAATTATATGTTAATATGTTAAAACGGTAAATTTAATTTAACATTTAAAAATAAACGCTAAAAATTTTAAACTAAATAATTTGATTTATAATTTAGTTTTCATTATTAAAAATCACCATTTCTCTTTATATCATTGCATTTAATTAAACGGATTCAAAAAATGATTGAATTTTATTCATTGTTATATTGTTAGTAATGATATAGATACTTTATTATTTACAGTGTATTTAGTGATGAAAATGCAATATAATTTTATAGAAATTAACAATTTTTAGGTTTCCTCTTATTTCTACACACACTTAGCACTATTTCGATAAAAATTATTTAATAGAGAATTAATAAAAAATTAATGGACAAAAAAAAAAGACTTTCTTCCGTTAGGATGAAAGTCTAAAATGTATCTTTTAAGATATATTATGGAGCTTTTTTTTCGAATAGTATAGCTATAAATACAAACTAATAAATTGGTACCCCCTAGCAATTAGCATGGACAATCCAAAACTCAACAAAGTTCCTATCAGCACATATTCGGTCAAATTACGGTCTTTAGCATTGTTTAGATCTCCAAATCTAAAGATTGATTTAGCTCCTAGTAAAAATCCTACTCCCTCCCAATAATCCATGAGAACAAATGCAAATATAAAAAGTCGTTCTAGTATCCCGATATATTTACCCGCCTGATTGGGATTCTCATCTTTCATTTTCCATTTTGATAACAGCACTTTAATGATAATTGCCGCTACTTGGGTCTGTAACACCAAAGCAGTTAGAAATAGGACTATTTGAGAAAATGAAATTACAGTAGGATCAAATACAAATGGTTTATAGGAATAAACCACAAAAGTTATAATTATTAAGTGGGCAATTTGATCTAAAAAAAACAAGAGGATTTCATTCTTTTTATTTTGTAATCGCAATTTAATCCAATCGATTATAAAATGTGAAAAAATGATAGATATTATTCCAATCCAATATTGAAACTGAAATTGCAAAGCTATAATTAACGCCAAAGTATGTACACCTATATGCAAGCATAAGTATTTCGGACGCTGTCTAGCAATAGATTTTTCTTTTACCCATTTATCTGGTTGTAGCAGAAAATCACCAACCAAGTGGGCTAATAATAAAGGAATTAATAATGTCAACATAATTCAAGTATACTTTGTCTATAGTAGTTTAAAAATTGATTGAGTTGGTCATACCCTCCCCTTTTTAATGCTTCGCTAATATTTCCTTGACCTTTTTTGTCGAAATTCTCAGCAATATCTATTTGATTCATTGTTGGGTTTTGGAATTTAAAGCAAATCACTTTAGCTGTTTTAGCTGTCCATTTATCCATTGTAATCGAAGCCAAGTCTAACATAGTGTTAACTATTGTATTATAGTGCTCCCAAGGTGTCTTTATCGAGAAGTAATGTTTCTTTAACCTATCAAAACTAGTTCCCGAATTTACAAAGGCTGAACCATTTGATTCAGTGATTTTATCTGTTCGGTAATTAATATCTCCCACTCCAATAGCCATTCGAACATTAATATTATTACTTTTTAAAGACGATTTAATTATAAGGCCTAATAACAGAGCTTGTTCTGGACTTGTTATAATTTGAAAGCTATCACCACGGTAAATTTCCCAATCTTTGGGAGTAGAACCATATTGACTCAATATTTTTTTTAATGGATGCATCCACAATTCAACGTCTGTTTGTTGAGATTGGACAATATCACCTGTAATAACTGCAAACATATAAAATTAATTTAGCTTGTAAATATATCTATTTAAAAGCAGATAATAAAAAATATATACAAAAAAGCAGATAATATTAAATATATGCTCAGTGATATATATTATCAATCACTTAAAAATGATTACTTATGAAACATCATTTTCTTCTTATTAATAGTTTTAAATGTAACTAAAATATAAAGATAAGCGCTCCATTTTATATTAAATAATTTCAGTTTGAGTTAAAGTTACTCATCACTTATTACAAAAAATATGTTTTTTGGAACAAAAAAAAACCGAGCCATTGCTAGCTCGGTTTTATTATTTATTCTTGAAAAGATCCCGATAGAATCGGGACAAGCGATTCACACAATTTTTTATAAAAATTGGTTTATTACTTATTTTACTTCTTCGAATTCAACGTCTTCAACATTGTCTCCTTGGTTTTCAGCTTGTGGTTCAGCACCACCTTGAGCTTGTTCTCCTTCAGCATACATTGCTTCAGTAGCTTTTTTCCAAGCAGCATTGATGTTATCAAGTGCAGTTTGAATAGCTGGAATGTCTTGAGATTGGTGAGCCATTCTCAATTCAGTTAAAGCGTACTCAACAGCAACTTTATTATCATCTGTTAATTTAGCTCCAAGATCTTTCAACTGAGTTTCAGTTTGGAAAATCATAGAATCAGCTTCGTTTAATTTCTCAGCTCTTTCTCTTGCAACTTTGTCAGACTCAGCGTTAGCTTCAGCATCTTGTTTCATTCTTTCGATTTCTTCAGAAGTTAATCCAGAAGAAGCTTCGATACGAATATCATGAGATTTACCTGTTCCTTTATCAGTAGCAGATACTTTGATGATACCATTTGCATCAATATCAAAAGAAACCTCGATTTGAGGAACTCCTCTTGGTGCTGGTGGAATACCGTCTAAGTTGAAACGTCCGATAGTTTTGTTATCAGCAGCCATTGCTCTAGCTCCTTGAAGAACGTGTAGTTCAACAGTTGGTTGAGAATCTGCAGCTGTAGAGAAAACTTGAGATTTTTTAGTTGGGATAGTAGTATTAGCTTCGATTAAGATAGTCATAATTCCACCCATAGTTTCGATACCTAAAGATAAAGGTGTAACGTCTAATAACAATACATCTTTTACATCTCCAGAAAGAACTCCACCTTGAATAGCTGCTCCAATTGCAACAACTTCATCAGGGTTAACTCCTTTAGACGCTTTTTTACCGAAGAATTTTTCAACTTCTTCAACAATTCTTGGGATACGTGTAGATCCACCTACCAAGATAACTTCGTCAATATCAGATGTAGATAAACCTGCATCTTTCAACGCTCTTGCTACTGGAGCCATAGAACGTTTTACTAATGAATCAGCTAATTGCTCAAATTTAGCACGAGATAATTTTTTTACTAAGTGTTTTGGTCCTGAAGCAGTAGCCGTAACATATGGTAAGTTGATTTCTGTTTCAGTAGAAGCAGATAATTCAATCTTAGCTTTTTCAGCAGCTTCTTTTATACGTTGTAATGACATTGGGTCAAGACGTAAATCAATATCTTCGTCAGCTTTAAATTCGTCAGCTAACCAGTCAATGATTACTTGGTCAAAATCATCTCCACCTAAGTGAGTATCTCCATTTGTAGATAATACTTCAAAAACTCCGTCTCCTAATTCAAGAACAGAGATATCAAATGTACCTCCACCTAAATCGTAAACTGCGATTTTTTGATCTACTCCTTTTTTATCTAATCCGTAAGCAAGTGCAGCAGCAGTTGGCTCATTGATGATACGCATTACTTTAAGACCTGCAATTTCACCAGCTTCTTTTGTAGCTTGACGTTGTGCATCATTAAAGTAAGCAGGAACAGTAATAACCGCTTCAGTAACTGTTTGACCTAAATAGTCTTCAGCAGTTTTTTTCATTTTTTGCAATGTCATTGCTGACAATTCTTGTGCAGAGTATAAACGACCATCAATATCAACACGTGGTGTATTGTTGTCTCCTTTTACTACTGAATAAGGAACTCTTTTTGCTTCTTCTGTAGTTTCAGCAAAAGATTGTCCCATAAAACGTTTGATAGAAGCAATAGTCTTAGTTGGATTAGTTACCGCTTGTCTTTTTGCAGGATCCCCTACTTTAATTTCTCCACCTTCAACAAAAGCGATGATAGATGGTGTTGTTCTTTTTCCTTCTGCATTAGGAATTACAACAGCTTCATTACCTTCCATTACAGAAACACAAGAGTTTGTAGTACCTAAATCAATTCCGATTATTTTACCCATTTTTAATATATTTAATTTTATTATATACTCGTTTTAATAACTTGTTGACTGTAAAGCAATCTTTATGCCAACAGAAAACCCTATATTAAATTGTCAGTATTTGTTATAATGGCGGAAATATAGCTGACATCTTGACATTTTACTACGACTGACATTTTAAAATGCACAATATCTATACTGTCATATTTACTCATGAGTACTCCCTAAACACAACCTTTAATGAGTTGAAGGCACTGTAAAGGTTATAATCGAATCAAAATTAATTAATCATTCACTTTCCATTTTCGAATTCGAAATTTATTTTCTTTATCTGTATCTTTGTTTTCTTAAAATTCAAATTATGTTTACCCTATCACAAATTCAGGACGCACACGATAAAGTGCAAACCGGCGAAGATTTTTCTACTTACATTCAAGACTTAATTCAATTAGGCGTTAAAGGATACGATACTATTGTTACAGATGGCCGAATCTCTTATTATGGAGATAATAACTACACAACCACTACAGAGGCAAAATACGAAACATTGGCTACTGCTACAATCGCTAACAAAGAACGATTTATAGAGTTTTTGGTGATGCACCAAGATGGTCAAACTAATTATCATACGTTTTGCCAACATGCAGCACAATGTGGTATTGCAAAATGGCGCGTTGACATCATAGAGATGACCTGCACGTATTTAGACGCAGCTAATAATCCGATTGTTATCGAAAAAATTCCAGTGTAATTTAGAACTTCATCATCTTAACTGGTTATATTATCTATATTAAAAAAAACCTGTCGCAGAACTATCGATTTCGACAGGTTTAAAATAAAACTTTGTTCTTGATTAAACCTTTATAAATTTATTCTCATCTGGTTTGAACTTTGATTTCAAGTACTCCTTCACAACCAGAAACATTTTGAATCAACTTAGTTTTATACTTCAACAAAAAAAGAAATTTAAAATAAACTCTTCATTTCTTTCACAATAACTTCATTCTATTAATTTTTAACGCTTTAGATCAAAATAGAAAAATGATCTTAAAATTGGTCCATAGCGATAACCTATTAATTTACCACTTTTCTCAAACTTCTTGAGAATCTATCTTTCAATTCACTAATTTTACTATCCTACATTATCTATTAATTAAATAAAACAATACATATGACCTCTTTCAGCAAACAAATCTCTTTTCGTTGGGCAGATCTTGACCCAAACTTTCACGTAAGACATAGTGTGTATTATGATTTTGGTGCACAACACCGTATCGAAATTTTAGAGGGGCTTGGACTAACAATGAAAATTATGCAGTCACAGTACTTTGGCCCAGTAATCTTTAGAGAAGAATGTGTTTTCCGAAAAGAAATTAAACTTTCTGACACCATATATATTCACACCAAAGTGGCAAAGATGAAACCCGATGCTTCGAGATGGACAATTGTACACGAGTTGCGTAATGAAGAAGATTTACTTGCTGCCACAATTTCTGTAGATGGTGCTTGGATGGATACAAAATTACGTAAACTTGTAAACCCTGTTCCTGATGTGATATTAAAAGCATTGTCTGTCTTTCCTAAAAGTGACGATTTTATTCAACTTTAATTTTTAAATGTAATTTCATATAAAATTAAATACGTAAATTTGAGAATAAGCACTTTCAAATTATAACAAACTTCACTCAAATAGTAATAAGCCCTAGAAGAACTCCTCATTTACCTAAAACAATAAACTTAAAAATAAAGATATATGGAATCAATCATTCAATTCGTACATGCTGAAACTAATAAAACAGCAGAACACATCGTATTAAAAAAGTTAGATACCTTAACAAATCATTTTGACTGGGTAATACGTGCAAATGTCATCTTTAAGGAAGAAAAAGATTCATATGGTAAAGGTAAAATTTGTGAAATAACATTGAGTTGCCCTGGCCCTAGAATATTTGCAGTTTCTAATGAAACATCTTTTGAAATTGCAGCTGCAGAAACTGTTAAAGATATAGAGACACAATTGAATAAGCGAAAAAGCGAAATGAAATCGCATTAATAACATCTTTTAATGCAATTTAAATAAATGAACTTTATTAAACTTTTGAGTTTGATAAAGTTCATTTGCATTTAATAGCGCCCACTTTAAAATATTTACCTAATTTTACATGCTCGAATTGATATAGAGTACCCTTAATTTATTAAGGTTTCAACCAAAAATAGAACAGAATGTCTGTAGCAAAAAAAGATTATAAAAGAATTACCACTAAGTCCTTGATCGAAATGAAAGCAAATGGAGAGAAAATCTCTATGCTAACTGCTTATGATTTTACTATGGCAAAAATAGTTGACACAGCTGGTGTTGATGTTATCCTCGTAGGTGATTCTGCCTCCAACGTTATGGCTGGACATGAAACTACCTTACCTATAACGCTAGATCAAATGATCTATCATGCTTCATCGGTAGTGAGAGCAATAGAAAGATCACTTGTAGTAGTTGATTTGCCTTTTGGTAGTTATCAATCAGATCCAAAAGAAGCGCTGCGTTCTGCCATTCGAATAATGAAAGAAAGTGGAGGTCATGCCGTAAAATTAGAAGGTGGTAAAGAAATTAAAGACTCCATCAAAAAAATATTAAATGCCGGTATTCCTGTAATGGGCCATTTGGGTTTGACACCTCAGTCAATTTACAAATTTGGAACCTATACAGTACGTGCCAAAGAAGAGCAGGAAGCTGATAAATTGATCGAAGATGCTTTGCTTCTAGAAAAGTTAGGATGTTTTGCTGTGGTTGTAGAAAAAATTCCCGCACACCTAGCCGAAAAAGTAGCTCAAAGTATTTCTATCCCAGTTATCGGAATTGGTGCAGGAGGAAATGTTGATGGTCAAGTATTAGTTATTCACGACATGCTTGGAATGAATAATGAATTTAGCCCACGTTTCCTACGTCGTTATATGAATTTATTTGAAGGAATGACTACCGCAATTGGTCAGTATGTTGCCGACGTAAAATCAAAAGATTTCCCTAACGAAAAAGAACAATATTAAGTTGAAGATAGTATCTACCAAAGATAATTTACAAGTGCTACACGAAGACAATCACATTATTGTGATCAACAAACGTGTCGGTGATCTTGTTCAGGGTGATAAAACTGGTGACAAACCGTTGTCTGACATCGTTAAGGAATACATCAAAGACAAATACAATAAGCCGGGAGAAGTTTTCTTGGGCGTAGTACATCGTTTGGATAGACCGACAACGGGTATTGTTGTTTTTGCTCGTACAACCAAAGCACTTACGCGCCTTAATGAGCTGTTTAAAAATAGAGAAACGCAAAAAACGTATTGGGCAGTTGTAAAAAATAAACCGCCAAAGCAAGAAGATAAACTAATTCATTATCTAAAAAGAACTGAAAAAAATAATTCGTCAAAAGCGCATATTAAAGAAGTTCCAGATAGCAAAATGGCTAGTTTGGATTATACCGTAATCAAAGAGTTAAACAATTATTTTGCCTTAGAAATAAATCTTCATACTGGTAGACACCATCAAATTAGAGCACAATTATCAGCTATTGGCTGTCCTATTAAAGGTGATTTAAAGTATGGATTTGACCGTAGTAATCCGGATGGCGGAATACATTTACACGCTCGCAAATTAACTTTTATTCACCCCGTAAGTAAAGAAAGTTTAACATTATTGGCACCTACACCAAATGATGTTATTTGGTCTGCAGTTTAATAGCATTATCGGGATCATCCTAGATCATACACTCCTATTAAATTAATTAGATGCTTTCTAATTTTTATAAAATAATAGTATTAATTGCAATTAGCATTGTTAATAAATTATTACTTTCGGCAAAAATATAAACTAGTAGTACACTTAAAATACTTGTTTATGATTAAAAAATATAGAAAATGGAGCTTAAAAAAGATAAAATTGAGCAACTCAAGTCTCAGGGATATGAATTAAATTTTGAAAACACTTTCAACCAAGTATTGGGTAATTATAAAAAGATAGCATTATATGCTGGTTTTATGATTCTTGTTTTTGGTGTTTTACTGATTTCACTTATATACGGTGGACTTCTATCTTATTTTGGAGCTGAGAAAATTATCGAAATTGCAAAACCAGAAAATCTGACTCCCGAAAAATTAACTAAAGAATTTTTTATAATTTATAATATTCTTGCTATCTTACTTAGCTGTTTAATAAGTCCATTTGCTGCAGGCTTTATAAAAATGGCTTATTGTGCAGATCATGATGAGGAGTTTAATGTATCAACCATTTTTGCCTACTACAAATTTCCTATGTTTATCAAGTTATTTACTGCTACCCTACTTATCGCAGTTTTCAATTGGATATTAGCATCAGGTTTTGAAGCGATCGGAATTGCTTCTTTTGGTATTGTAGTATCATTATTAGTATCTTTATTTACAGCATTAAAAACTCCGATGATAATTTTCAGTAACTTAGGTGTTATAGAATCCATAATGACAAGTGTCTCTTTAATTTCAAAACAAGCATTTACAATAATGGGACTTATTCTTGTTTGTGCACTATTTTCACTCGTAGGATTACTAGGATTGGGAATCGGAATCATTTTTACGCTTCCAATTATGTATTCACTATATTACATACTATACAAAGAAATCATTGGGTTTGATAAGTTAGAATAATAAACTACAAATCGATTGAATACGTAATTTAAGCTTTACGTATAAATGTTTATCTGGAAACAGTCGCTACTAAATTATAAAAGTCAACTATGCTTGTTTGTTATCATTTTATTGAGACATTTCTATCGCAATTACTTCAATATCCTTGGAGTATCGTTTCATTGGGAATTAATTATTTCTCTCCGATTGATCAAACTCCAGTAGAGCAAAGTGTTTATAGAACAATTGCTATTTTTTTTACTGTTTTAATACTTATACTTTTTTACTATATCTTCAAATCAAATAAAATTATACAAAATCAATTCACAGATAATTTTTTATCGAATGAATCAAGAAGTAAAGAATACCAACACTATTTTCTTTACTTTGGACTGTTCTTTATCGTACTAGAAACATCATTAGAAATATTTAAAATCAGGCCAGAAAGTCTGTTTTTATCCAATGTAATAATCGGATCTGTATTTTGTACTATTTCACTTTTAAGTAGAAAATATACTTTCTTATTTAACAATTTACATTTCTTATTTAAATTATTTTTCTACCTATTCTTTTTAAAAGTTACTCATAACATTGTTAAGCATCCTACTGACAGCATACCTTACGTAGGTTTCATTATGCTATTGTTATTTTCTTTCAACATTTACAGACCAATAAAAATATATTACTACTTTCTTATCAATGCGATACTTGTTCTTTTAGTGTTGTTTTTTGAAAGCTTAATTCCTTTAAAGTCGATAATTGTTTTAATAAATTATAGTCTAGTAATTGTAATAGTCAACTTTATAAGACATTTGTCATTATTAAACATTAAAAATCAATTTCGTTTTTCGAATGATATCGTACATCGAGGTAACTCACTCTCCATCGCCATTGATGATAATAGAGAAGTAGTTTTTTGCAGCCAAAATATCGTGAAATTATTAGGTTTTACTCCAGACGAGATTGTGGGCGATAATTTTTCAAAACTTACACACAGTCGTGAATTAATCGAATATTTCTCAAGTACAGGTGCACTCGAAAACAAATTATACATCAAAGAAATCAGGTGCAAAAATCATGGACTAAAATACTTCCAATGGAGTTATCAAAGATATTCTGAAGAATTATTTATCATTGTGGGACAAGACGTTACAGAGCAGATACGGATTCAAAAATCGTATGAAAATCTGGTTGAATCTGCCAATGATATTATTTTTGAGCTGGATAGTTGTGGCGAATATATTTTTATCAATAAAAATTCAGAAATTATAACTGGTTATACACTTGAGGAATTATATAAGTCAAATTTTAAAAGTTTAATCAAAGAGGATTACAAAGAAAACATTATTCACTTTTATATCAATCCTCCAGACGAAGCAAACTCATATTCTATAATTGAATTCCCTATAGTCAAAAAAGATGGTTCAGAAATTTGGCTCTCTCAAAAAGTGTCTATTAATCGAAATGAATTTGGTAAAATAATCGGTTTTTTTGCAATTTCTAGAGATATCACATTCGTAAAAGATAATGAGAAAGAAAAAGCATTACAACAAAATAAAAATCAAAAATACAGCTCAGCATTAAAAATCTTTACTCAGAAAAGTTATTCAAACGCAGAAACGTTGGATACCAAAATAAAAACAATACTTGAGATTACTGCACAAAATACAAACATTGACCGTGTAAGTTTTTGGGAGTATAATAGCGCTAAGATTGAATGTTTTTACTTGTATAAAAAGAAAGAAAACGTATTTAGCAAAGAGCCTAACATTTTAAGAAATTCATGTCCTAAATATTTTTCGACAATAGAAAAAAAATCGCAAGTTGTTATTTCTGATATTAGTCTTAAACAAATCGATTTGGAATTTAACACATCTTATTTTCCTGAGAACAATATTGTTTCGTTACTAGACACACCAATTTTTATTGATGGCGAAATCAAAGGAATAATCTGTTTTGAAGCAGTTCACACCAAACACCATTGGGACAACCAAGATATAAATTTTGCTAGATCAATTGCAGATATTATTGCTATCGCTTTTGAATCAAAAAGCAGAGTTGAAATCGAGAAGAAATTAATTTACAAAAGTGAATTACTTGCTGCCATGACACTTTGTGCTGAGAAATTATTGAACAGCCAAGACCTTGATGAAATCTTTTCAAACGTGCTGATTTTGATGGGTCAAACTACGCAATCAAATCGTGCTTATTTTTATATTACAAATTTAAAAAACAAAACGATTAGCCAGAGGTACCGATGGATTGCTGGCACTTCTCATTTATCAGAAACAAATCCTGAATTACAGAATTTAAGTTTTGAGTATTTTGAAGATATATTGCACCCACTACAAGAAAACAAAATATATAATGCAACTGTTTCTGAAATTGATAATATCTCACTTAGAACTAAGCTGGAGAATCTTAATGTTTTCTCTTTAATTTTATTCCCTTTATTCGTGAAAAATCAATTCCATGGTTTTCTAGGTTTTGATGATACTTCACAAGAAAGATTTTGGTCTGAGGATGAAAATAATATTTTACAAACACTTGCCCGAAATATTTCCACAGCAATAGAACGAATTGAAACGGAAACTGCTATCCAAGAAAGTGAAGAGAAATTCAGGTTATTAGCAAATAATATTCCTGGAACTGTTTACTTGGCCAAAAATGATCCCGGCTTTAGTAAAATATACTTAAACGATGAGATCGAAAAGTTGACAGGCTATAATAAGAATGACTTTCTGGATAACAAAATTTTATATGTAGATCTTATCCATCCAGATGACTCTGCAGATATATTAGCCGAGTCTAATGAAAGGTTGAAGAATTTACAACCCTTTCATTTTACCTATCGTATCATTAAAAAAGACAAAGAAATAGCCTGGGTTGAGGAATTTGGAGATACCGTTCTTAAAAATGGAAAAATCACCTATATCGAAGGTATAATGCTCGATATTACAAAGAGAAAAGAAGCTGAAAGTGCTATAGAAAAACAAAAATATGCGGAAGCTGCCAATATAGCAAAATCAGAATTTTTGGCCAATATGAGTCATGAGATAAGAACACCACTTAACGGAATCATTGGATTTACTGACTTGCTAATGAAAACCAAATTGGGTGACAACCAACTCAAACATATGAGTACTGTTAACCAGTCTGCTCATTCACTGTTGAATATTGTCAATGATATTTTGGATTTTTCTAAAATTGAAGCTGGCAAACTAGAGCTCTATATCGAAAAAGTCGAAATTCAAGAATTACTAAATCAAGTTATAGACTTAGTTTCCTATGATTCTAGCATCAAGAACATAGATTTACAATTGATTGTTACTCCAAATGTTCCTAAGTTTTTCTGGATTGATAATATTAGAATTAAACAAATATTAATTAATCTTTTGGCGAATGCTGTAAAATTTACAAATAATGGTTTTGTAAAATTAAAAGTTGACAATCTCAAAACGATAGGAAATTCTCAGAATTTAATTCGTTTTTCAGTAGAGGATTCTGGAATTGGGATATTAGAAAAAAATAAAGCACGCATTTTCAATGCATTTTCGCAAGAAGATAATTCGACTACCAAGAAATTTGGAGGAACTGGATTAGGTCTCAGTATTTCTAATAAATTATTAGGCTTAATGGACAGCGGACTGAATGTAGAAAGTGAAATTAATGTGGGGAGTACATTTTATTTTGACATACAACTCAAATGCTCTAATAAGGTAGAGCCTGATGATCTTGTCTCTTTGCCTAAAGAGGCCGAAGATTATCGAAAAAGTTTGTCTCGATTAGAAAGTAGTACACCGATTATTATGCTAGTAGAAGATAACAAAATTAATATGTTATTGATCAAAACTATTATCAAAAACATATTACCCGATGCTCAAATAATTCAAGTTTATAATGGTGAAGAAGCTGTAAATCAATTTAAAGTTGCAGAACCAAATATTATTTTTATGGACATTCAAATGCCTGTGATGAATGGATATGAGGCAACAAAATTAATACGATTACTAAAAACAGGTGAATCAATACCCATTATAGCAATTACTGCTGGTGCCGAAAAAGAAGAAAAAGATAAATGCCTTGCTATTGGGATGAACGATTACATTTCAAAACCAATTATTAAGGGAATTGTAGAAGAAAAATTAGCACTTTGGCTGCGCTAATTGGTAAATAAAAATCATTAGATAAATAAACAACAATAAAATTATAAATCATGAAGTGGAAAGGTAGAAGACAAAGCGGAAATGTAGACGATAGAAGAGGAATGTCTGGCGGTGGTAAAGCAATTGCTGGCGGTGGAATTATCGGAATTGTTATTTTACTACTAAATGTTTTTGGTGGTGAAAACGGACAGATGGTAGGTAATATTTTGCAACAAACGCAAGGTCAATCTGCTCCGACCGAGCAACGTGATCTTACTACTGCCGAACTTGAAGAACAACAGTTTGTAAAAACTATCCTTGCCGACAATGAGGATGTATGGACAAAAATTTTTCAAGAAAATAATCTAACTTATAAAGAGCCTAAAATTATTTTGTTTGAAGGATCTGTACAAACAGCATGCGGTGGAGCAACTTCAGCTTCGGGTCCGTTTTATTGTCCAGGAGATCAAAATGTGTATATGGATCTAAAATTCTTTGAAGAACTAAAAACAAAATTTGGTGCTCAAGGTGGAGATTTTGCAACTGCTTATGTGATTGCGCATGAAATAGGGCATCATGTGCAAACCTTATTAGGAACATCTGCAAAGATGAGACAAATGCAAGAAGGAAAAAGTAAAGCAGAAGCAAATAAGTTATCTGTTGCTTTGGAACTTCAAGCTGACTTCTACGCTGGTTTGTGGACAAACTACAACCAAAAAATGAATAATGTACTTGAAATTGGAGATATTGATGAAGCATTAAGTGCAGCACATGCTGTAGGAGATGACGCTATTCAATCAAAAATGCAGGGCCACATCGTTCCAGAATCATTTACTCATGGAACTTCAGAACAACGCAAATATTGGTTTATGAAAGGATATAATTCCGGAGATATTAAACAAGGAAATACTTTTGATGAAATTCGTTAAATGACAAAATTAGGTTTGAATTTTTAATAAATAGGTATCGAGAAATAGTTCGCTAAAACGATGGTTTCTCGATATTTTTTTTTCGAATAACAGATGGCAACTGTGGCTGTTTTTCTTGCAGTAACTTTTTAAATTACTATCTATTTTAAAATTATATAAATCATCTTTTGCCATTGTTACTTACTTTATCAAAATGTATATTTGTCCCGAAGAAAACAGTAGCACTGCACTATGAAAAAAGCGTCCTTATTTTTAATCATCTTTATTTCGATAAGTAGCTTCGCTCAAATTGATAGCGTAGCTATAAAAAAAGAAAGCCGATTCAAAGTCGCTACAGCTGTACTTAAAAATAGTATAATTAGTGTACCAGGAGATTTCTCAGAAATGGGACATACTATCTCTAGTGACTGGAAACGCACCGCTTTATATACAGGTGGAATTATCGGACTTATTGCAGCCGATAAAATAACGACGGGTTATTTACATGATAAGATAGAACCAACTATAGATTATCAATTACCCAGAATTGATGTTGTTAAGACAGATATTGATTGGGTTGATGGCAATAATGCTTATATCTTGTACCCAATATTGGGGCTTTATGCAGGATCAATTATTGCAAACAACGAAAAGGGTCAGGTAGTAGCGGTCAATGCTGTAAAAGCAGTTACGTATTCCTATGTAATATCCCATTTATTATTAAAATCGATTACTGGCAGAAACAGACCGCAGCGTCCTCTCAATGGTGACGAACCTGCAGTCGCGCCCTGGACAAAAGACAATTGGGATTTTGGTAATTTTCACCGCCCCTACATCAGTTCTGAAGCCGACGGAACTTCATTCCCCTCCTTTCATGCCACTTTCTACTATTCGGTAGCCAAAGTGTTTCAAATGGAGTACAACAATTATTGGATTCCTTACACCATAGCTACAGGAGTTTATTTGGCCGATTTAAAAAATCATAATCACTGGGTGTCAGATATTTTGATCGGTGGTCTCGTAGGAACAATTATTGGTAAATCAGTGGTATTAAGTAGTCGTAAGCAAGCGGAAAAGTCTACAAATACAGCAGTTATAAGCAATCCAAAAAACTTTAAAATGACCAAACAACTCATCCCACAAGTTTCAAGTAGCATGATAGGTTTGCATTTTATTGGTAGCTTTTAATCACATTACAAAGTTAGAAAAGCTTTCCCCAAATAGTCAATAATATCAGATGCTATAAACGATTGTGTTCCTGTAACTGGTAGCGCAATATCGGCAGTGAGTCCATGAAGGTAAACGCCTATTATGGCTGCATCTACTGGAGCATAAGATTGTGCCAAAAGGCTGGTTATAATTCCGGTCAATACATCGCCACTACCTGCAGTTGCCAAAGCGGCATTTCCTGTACAATTTTGATAGACTGTAGCACCATAGACAATATGGGTAGGTGCTCCTTTCATAACAATGATAACATTGTATCTTATAGAAAAACTGATAGTTTTTGCAAACATCTCTTCTTCACTACTCCACTCACCTATCAATCTTTGCAATTCTTTCAAATGTGGTGTTAATATGGTTTTCGGTTTTAGCGTTTCAAGAGCTTCTGGATTTACAGAAAGTATGTTTAATCCATCGGCATCGACTACCATCGGACATTTGCATTTTCTCAAAAATTTTAAAACTGCTTTTTGAGTTTGAGACGACAACCCCAAACCAGGACCAATCCCTACAGCATCAGGTTTAAATAAGAGATGAATATCAGATATTCGTTTTTCAACATCATCTGTATAAGTCATTACTTCGGGATTTGTCGATTGCATAATATGATAGCCACATTTGGGAATAAAAACGGTTACAAGACCGCAACCCGATTTTAGGCAAGCTTTTGATGATAAAACAACGGCACCTATTTTACCATAACTTCCTGCCACTATCAAAGCATGCCCCTGCACTCCCTTATGAGTATCGCTAGCTATTGGATGGAATCTTTCTAAGATATCCTTCTTATCAATTAGTATTATTGGTTTCATAATATATTGTATCACTTTTACTTAAAAATACAAATATTTTATTAAAAATACTATTACACACTAGCTCAAATCACAAAAATATTTTAAAAACAGTCCTGATAAATTTGTATTGGACTTCACTTTGGTCAGTCCATAAAAAAGCGATAAATTAGCGACTTCAAAACTATAGAAAATCAAGATGAAAAATACTGCGCTTACGCACATACACGAAGGTTTGGGAGCAAAAATGTTGGCTTTTGCGGGCTACAATATGCCAATATCTTATGAAGGAATCAATATAGAGCATGAAACAGTTCGTTCTGCAGTAGGCGTTTTTGATGTTTCGCACATGGGAGAATTTTTACTTTCGGGACCAAATGCTTTGGCTTTGATTCAGAAAGTAACATCAAACGATGCTTCGGTATTAACAATAGGTAAAGCACAATATTCTTGTTTACCAAATACAACGGGTGGTATTGTTGATGATCTTCTAGTATACAAAATGAAAGAAGAGCAATATCTATTAGTAGTTAACGCATCAAATATTAATAAAGATTGGGATTGGATTTCAAGCCAAAACGATTTGGATGTCGATATGAAAAACATATCCGAAGACTACTCTTTACTTGCCATTCAAGGACCAAAAGCTGTAGAGGCAATGCAGTCTCTAGCTTCTGTAGATTTAGGCGCTATTGCTTATTATAATTTTGTAATTAGTGACTTTGCAGGAGTCGAGAACGTTATTATCTCGGCAACAGGATACACAGGTGCAGGAGGATTTGAAATCTACTGTAAAAATACAGAAGCCGAACAAATTTGGAACAAAGTGTTTGAAGCTGGTGCTGCTTTTGGTATAAAACCAATCGGCTTAGCAGCACGCGATACCTTGCGTCTAGAGATGGGATTCTGTTTGTATGGTAATGATATCAATGACAGCACTTCGCCATTAGAAGCGGGATTGGGATGGATCACAAAATTCAATAAAGAATTTACCAACTCATCTAGTCTAAAAAGTCAAAAAGAAGCTGGTGTTACTCGTAAGCTAGTAGGTTTTGAAATGCAAGAACGCGCGATTCCTAGACATGATTATGAAATCGTAGATGCTAATGGGATTGAAATCGGAATTGTAACATCAGGCACAATGTCTCCTTCTTTAAACAAAGGAATTGGTCTAGGTTATGTTACATTAGCAAACAGTGCAGTCGACAGCGAAATTTTCATTCGCATCCGAAAAAAAGATGCTGTGGCCAAAGTGGTTAAACTGCCATTTTACAAAAAATAAGAATCCAATTAATTCATTTTATAAGTTGTAAAAATATCTTATTTTTGCAAGCGTTAAAAAACAAAAAAATCAGAAATGGGAAGAGCATTTGAATTTAGAAAAGGAAGAAAAATGAAACGTTGGTCAGCAATGGCAAAAGCGTTTACGCGTATAGGAAAAGATATCGTAATGGCAGTTAAGGAAGGTGGACCAAACCCTGATGCCAATTCTAGATTGAGAGCAGTAATCCAGAATTCTAAGGCAGTAAACATGCCTAAGGACAATGTAGAGCGCGCGATCAAAAAAGCAACAGATAAAGATACTGCCAACTACAAAGAAGTCCTTTTTGAAGGCTATGCACCCCACGGTATTGCAATTCTAGTAGAAACTGCTACTGACAATAATAACAGAACTGTTGCCAACGTAAGAAGCTATTTTAACAAATGCAACGGAACATTGGGAACGCAAGGTTCTGTAGAATTTATGTTCGATCATACTTGTAATTTCCGTATTCCAGCAGAAGGACTTGATCCTGAAGAATTAGAATTAGAACTAATTGATTTTGGTGCCGAAGAAGTTTTTGAAGATGAAGACGGAATTTTAATCTACGCTCCTTTCAACAGTTTTGGAACAATACAAAAAGAATTAGAAACGCGTAATCTTGAAATTTTATCTTCTGGATTTGAAAGAATACCACAAATCACAAAAAAATTAACTGAAGCTGAAATGGCAGATGTTGAAAAGTTGATTGAAAAGATGGAAGAAGACGATGATGTTATGAACGTTTACCACACAATGGAGGAAGCATAAGACCCATATACTTTTACAATACAAAACTCTAGCGTGCGCTAGAGTTTTTTTGTTTCACATCAAACACTACAAATTAATCCCATGCTCTACCTTATTCTAAGCATATTATGCAGCGTCACCATAGGTGTCATCTTCAAAATTTCTCGAAAGTACACAATCACAACTAGTCAAATTGTAGCTTGGAACTACGTCTTTGCACTACTTCTATGTTACTTTATATTCCAACCCGATCTTAGCAGCATTACTACAAGTGCCCCTTGGAGCATTTACATTCCGCTAGGGATTCTACTGCCGACAATATTTTTATTTTTGGCGGCATCAATCAAATATATGGGAATCGTGAAAACAGATGCTGCGCAACGACTCTCTCTATTTATACCATTGCTTGCCGCTTGGCTATTGTTTGACGAACAGTTCAGTACCTTAAAACTCATCGCCTTTTTAATTGCCATGCCTGCGCTGCTACTTATATTGTCAAAAAAGTCAGATAATAAAAGTAACAAATGGACGTATCCAATGGTTGTCTTGGTAGGATTTGGTGCCATCGATATACTATTCAAGCAAATAGCACTGGCAACTACCCTACCCTTTACGACCTCCTTGATGATTGTATTTTCAATATCATTATTGGTAATTATGCTTTACGTACTGTACGAGGTGATTATACAGAAAGTAAAACCAACCAGCATCAATTTTTATATCGGTGCCTTAGTAGGAATCTTTAATTTCGGAAACATACTCTTTTACCTCAAAGCCCATCAAGCCTTTGCCAAGAACCCATCAACGGTATTTGCGGCCATGAATATGGGAGTGATCATTATCGGAAGCTTGGTTGGTATCATTGTATTCAAAGAAAAATTAAATAACAAAAATTACCTAGGATTACTATTCGCACTTATTGCCATCGTACTTATTACGTATTCTCAAATACTTCAATACTAAAGATTAATTTAAGGAGAAATAGTGAATGTTTTTTTAGGAGCAATTTCCAGCTATACGCTCCAATCTTTTTATAAGGCAGAAAAATGCCTCACAAAAAGGATTTCCACTGCTATCTGGGCTATGGATTATGAAAAGGAAAACATATTATTTATCGAAAAAATTATTTCTAAAAAAGGATGCAACTACATCATTATAATAAACACATTAGATTTATTCTTTAAACCTACATTTCTAATAAAGGCAACCCGAAACGGTTGTCTTTTTTTTTCAAAATCCAATAAGCTTACATTTTTATGTGTATTTTAAGGAGCAGGAACAACCGTTTCATAACAATCCTCTCTCCCATCCCGACGCTTTGGGTCTAACGGTGGTATGTATATGCGTTTTGTTTTTCCTATTTGTACCTGAGTAGTTATGACAAGTCAAACTATAGAAACACTGAAGTTTCTACTTCTTACTTACAAAAACTATCCAGCAAATAAAAAGACATCATACTTATTTGTAAGAAAAAAACAATATATTTGAAAGTAAATAAAGTATGACAGTTGTCATACATATCTACTAGTTAGCAGTAATAGTGCGCAAGAATCGAAAATTATGGATATTAAAAAATATTGTATTGAAAGTTTCAAAAGATGAAAATGCAGCTCCATTCCATACAACATCAATGATTCAAATGCCTGAAGGAAATACTATTTCAAGAGAAATGCTAGAAAAAATTTTTGCTGAAAGCAATGAAACAAAGACATTAATTAGACATTTAGTTCCTAAATATTTTTCCGAAGCTAAAATAGTAACAGCTGTTTCACCAGAAAAAAGTGTTCCTGAAATGAAGAAAAGGACTAAAAGAGAATAATTAATACTGCTCACCGCTATTTTGATATAGCTGGAATTTAGTGAAATTGCCGTTTCGCAATCATATTTTCGATAAGCCGAAAACTGAGCATTTACGAACTTCCAGCCATCTCAAAGCATAACGTTATGTGACAGTAATAAAAAAATCCAACGTAATCACACCACTTATAGGATTTCATATTTTAATTGAAATAGAAATGCGGAAACTTGAAAATTGCGTGTGATTTTCAGTGACAATTTCTACCCTATTCAAAATTTACTTTTCAATACCTAACCTGTCTTTTTTTTAATATTTATTTGATATATCAAGTAAATACTTATATTTGCTTGATATATCAAATAAATATGAAATTCGCAACACCAACAAGCACTGTACTTTACTCAATTGAAGAAACTATAAAAGCTTATCGTAGATTAAGTCAACAAAATATATCTAGTATAGTTCCCGATATTACTGTGGACCAAGCCTTAATTCTAATTATCATTGACAGAGAGGACAAAACTCAATCTGAAATTGCCGATTTAGTTTTTAAGGATTATGCATCAATAACCCGAATTATAAAGTTGATGTTAAACAAAAACTATCTAACAAAAACTATTGACGATGCTGACAAACGAAAAGCGGAGTTAAAAATCACACAAATTGGTAAAGAAATCATAGAAAAACTAAACCCTGTAATAAAAAAAAATAGAGAGATTGCGCTTAACACATTATCAGAACAAGACATAAAACAATTATTTGAAATATTAAATAAAATTACTCAAAACTGTAAAAAAAATAGTAAATGAAAAAAATTATCTACCTATTAGCTCTCACAAGTATATTTTCTTGCACAACTAAAAAAAACGTTTATTTTCATAACACTAAAGTGCAAGAAATTGTTAACTATCTTGATTCTTTGGAAGGATTCAGCGGAGCCGTTTTAATTTCTAAAGATGATAGTATTTTATTACAAAAATCTTATGGATTTGCTCATTTAGGTCATAAAGTCAAAAACAATACAGATACAAAATTTACTTATGCTTCCATAGGCAAATCATTCACAGCAGTTGCTATTTTTCAATTAATCCAAGCTGGTAAAGTATCTTTAGATGATCCGATAGGAAAATTTCTTCCAAGTTATCCAAATAAAATAGCAAGAGATTCCGTCACAATTAAATTGTTACTAATGCACAGAAGTGGGTTGCCTGATTATTTTTATTCAGATAAGTTTTTGAATACTCCTAAAGAAAAATTTAGAACAATAGAAAGCCTCACAAATTTATATGAAAATGAACCGTTAGAATCTAAACCAAACGAAGAATTCTCTTATAGGAATTCTAATTATATTATACTTGGTAGAATTATAGAAGCTGTGAGTAAAATGCCTTATGACAGCTATATAAAAGAAAATATTTTTTCTAAAGCAAATATGCAAAATACAGGCAATTTTGATATTGACCATATTATAGAAAATGAAGCAGAGAACTATACATTCTCAGACGTTTATCCAAACCAATTACAAAAAACAATTTTTATGAGTGCTGTAAAAGGAAGTTCTGCGGGTGGTGGATATACCACTATAAATGACCTGTATAAATTTGCATTGGCATTTAAAAATAATAAGTTCTTAAATGCAGATTATACAAATTTTATGAAAAAAGAACCAGAAAATGGCTCGTATGGATACGGATTGCAATTTGCAGGAGCAAAAGGTTCAGGTGTATACGGGCACAGTGGCGGACATTTTGGAGTTGGTGCTGAATGGCGAATATTTGAGAAACAAAATTATACCGTAATTCTACTAACTAATAAAGACCTAGGCCAAGGATTTTTTGATGCTCGTTTTTTTATTGAAAAAACAATTGCAGGTTCAACACCAAAGTTGAATAACTATTTTTATACAAAAAAAGTAATCAATACTTGTTTAATAAAGGATATTGAAGAAGCTAAAATAGTTATAAAAGAATCAAAATTAGAACTATCCGAAATCGACCTTAATGCCAAGGGGTACGAGATGATTAAAAGAGGTCTTTATAAAAAAGCAATAGACTTATTCACACTCGGAATTTTTTCTTTCCCAAAATCGTATGAAGCTTATGATTCTTTAGGTGAAGCATATATGATGGACGGTAATATTAACAAAGCTACTGAAAATTATAAAAAAAGTTTAGAATTAAACTCGGAAAATACTAATGCAGTACAAAAGTTAAAAGAATTACTAAAATAAAAAAACTATATACAATCACGTAAATAGCCGTCACATAACAGCTAGAGTTTCGTTGCGTGCGAAGCACAAACAATGAAAGTCGTGTTGAACGAAACCGCTCAACATCTATACCTATGGATTTTTCGTTTTATAAGTTTAAGAATTTCAAGAGACTATCCTTCCTCTATTTTTTTTGCAGTAAATTTCAATGTAATTTTCTACTGTTTTCCCTCACTTCTGAATATCAAATTCCTTGCCCGTAAGTAGGACGACCTTCTGTCTTTATAGTACTAACGCTAAAGCCTAATGATTTTAATGATAGTACATCGACAAAAGCTACGATAAAACAAACCACATTATATGAAGTAATTGTTTCTTTTAAACTATTAATAAATAGCTGATTGCGAGGAATTCCAGTGATGTGTTGCATGCTTAAATATACAACTTTTCTTCTTTTTTATTAGACATTATGTGTTATATTTGATTCAGATAAATTTTAGTTTTTTCATAGACTGAAGTTAGCGATGAGCTTAAAACGAAAAGGAGAATTTAATAACCTAACGCGATAAAAAATATACATTTAAATAGAATGAATAAAATTGAAATTCCATTAAGCAGAACAAAGTTAACATTGACAATCGTAGGAGCATTTTCTTTTGTATTCTTTGGGATTGTTTTTATAATTAATCCTGACAAATTTATCACACCTTTTTTGCGAAGTCCTGAATTGGTTAGAATTGTTGGAATTATTGCAAGTTTACTTTTTACTATTTTGGGTATATATGGAATTATAAAACTGTTCGACAAAACCGTCGGCTTAACAGTTGACGAAAATGGAATTACTGACAATACAAATGCTTCAAGTGTAGGACTAATTAAGTGGAGCGAAATCACAGAAATTAAAGCTGAGAAAGTTATGTCAACAAAATTTTTACTAATTTTCACAAAAAACCCGAATAAATTTTTAGAAAAGAAAAGCGGTATTAAAAGGAAAATATTGCAAGGAAATATGAAAATGTATGGAACGCCAATTTCAATAACTTCAACAACTTTAAAATATAAATTTGACGATTTAAATAATTTATTAGTTGAAAAACTGAGAGAGCAACGAGAAAAAAAACCGAACGTCTAACAGCCATTTAGCAAGATTGCGAATTTTGTGGCAAATTCACGGATACGTTTCCCAAGAAATTTTATCTTTAACGGAAAATTTAAGGTTACGAAATTTGCAACCTCGCTAAGGTCAAAACATTGTAAGCAATGCAACCGAAAAACCGGATGACCTAAATACTTTTGAAATTTAATTTACCTAATAAATTGGAAAAAATGATTAGAATTATAGTTACTTTTTTAGCTCTTTGTGTAACACTGTTAACTTTTGGTCAGGCAAAAAATCAAGAAAAATGGGCGAAAGTTATTTCAGAAATGACCAAAGCAAACAAAGGAGACACTATTAGTCTAAGGTCAAAAAACATTTTAGAATGGTCTGATTTTAAAATGTCACCTGAATTAAACAAAGATTTGAATTCTAATATAGAATTGAATTCTAATATAGAATTGACATTTGGCGTTTTTACGAAAAAAGTAAATTTTTGGACAGGAGTCATTACTGTTGAATCATATGGGGGAATTAGAAGGGATTTATCGTGGGTTAATCCACAAAGTAAATCGGAACAACTTTTAGATTATCTTCAATTGAAATATGAGATTGCACATTTTTTTGCAAAACAATCAGAAAATGATATTAATAGCAAAAAAATAAATGCAGGAAATGTAAATAAAATTAACGGAATTATAGAAACATATTTAATTGCGCGAGATAATGCTCTTAATGAATTTGATATGGAAGCTAATTTTGGCAATAATGCAGAAGTTATTGGTAAATGGAAACAAAAACTCCGTAATAACGAAATGTAAAATGTATTGCCTGTAATTGCAGTTGCACAAAATACAAGACTTTAGTGGAAATAACGTTCTGCATCAAGTTTTCGTTTAGCCGAAAATTGAATGGTTACAAACTTCTATACATCGTAAAGAAGCAACATTTCAGCGATCATTATGCAATGAAACCTACAAAACTGAACAAATAAAAGATGATAGAAAATTTACCGACATACATTTCATTGACATTTGGAATGACAACTGTTGCAACTCTTCTACTCTTTATTTGGACAATTAAAAACTCAAAATCTGAAAAGGCAAGAAAAAAAACAGCATATATTTCATTGGGATTAATAGTTTGGTTATTATTCCAAGGTGTTTTGACATTAAATAATATGTACAACACTGATACAAATTCGTTTCCACCAAAAATAGTGTTATTAGGAATATTGCCAATGGTTATGGCAATTATAGTATTATTTACAACCTCAAAAGGAAAACAATTTATTGACAGTTTGCCGCTAGAAAATTTGACTTATGTAAATGTTGTGAGGATACCAGTTGAAATAGTTTTATTTTGGCTTTATGTCAACAAAGCAATTCCAGAACTTATGACATTTGAAGGTCGAAATTTTGATATCCTTGCTGGAATTTCTTCTCCATTTATTGCGTACTTTGGACTAACAAAAGTTAGATTCAATAGAAAAATAATTTTAACATGGAACCTTATTTGTCTTGGACTCTTATTTAACATCGTTTTAAATGCTTTGTTTTCTGCACCTTCGCCAATTCAAAAATTTGCTTTCGAACAACCGAATATTGCGATTTTAAATTTTCCTTTTAGCTGGCTGCCAACATTCATAGTTCCGATTATTTTATTTGGCCATTTAGTATCAATTAGACGACTAATAAGTTTTAAGACAGAACTTAATAAATAGTGCCTGAAATCTATCTGTCAAGATTGCGAATTTTTGCTGAATTCACGTTTACGTTTCGCAAGAAATTATATCCTTTATAAAATGATCATTTATTAATGTACACTTATTGTAAAATGCTAGCAATAGCTATTTTATATGGCAAAGGGAAAAAGTTAGTTTGATTTAATTAAATAATAGTAGTTATGAAGCTGCATTTTGGGTTAAAAAGTATTTTATCATAATTGAAATAGTATGCTCGAAATCATTTAACAATTAATCATAATCTAAAACTTTGCGATTGCCCAATAATCTTATATCCTTTTATAATTTACGGAAATTATTTTTTTAACCAAGGCAATCATTACAAGCACCATTCACAAGACCTATTAATCGACAATCCGACCACCTAAGAATTAGTTCAACAAACATTCTGTACAATTTGCTTATTTACTAGATTTACCGTTTTAATTTGTAATTTCGTTTAGCTGAAAATAATCATTTTCGTAGAACAGTCTCAAACGCGGGAAATGACATTAGCACTAAGCTTAAAATAACGCACAGCATGAAAAACAAATTATCGATCCTTTTTGCAGCAATAACTTTGTTTGCGGTTGTGACTCAATATTATTTAATGATAGAAAGTAGAGTTGCTTCAATACTTGAAACAACAATTCGATTCTTTAGCTTTTTTACCATTTTGACAAATTCGCTAGTAGCGATATATTTCATATTGTCTTTGGTTAAGAAAAAAAACAATTATTTGTCCATCATTTATAAATCTGGAACTCTTACTGCTGTAACCGTTTATATCACTATTGTGGGATTGGTTTATCAAATTCTCTTACGACATATATGGACTCCAGAAGGTATGCAACGGCTCGTTGATGAGTTACTTCATTCAATAATACCGATCCTGGTAATTATTTTCTGGTATTTGTACGAAGAAAAAATATCGATAAAATACAAACAGTTATTGAAATGGCTAATTTACCCGATACTCTATCTTATATTCATCTTAATTCGCGGAGCCTTAGCTGAATTTTATCCTTATCCATTTGTAAATGTGGCTGCTCTTGGTTTAGAACAGGTTCTCATCAACAGCGCCGGACTTTTAGTACTGTTTATTTGCATCTCCGCTGGGTGCATTAAACTTGGAAAAATATTAAAGTGAAGACAATAAATAAGTTTATTTCTGAAAGCTCGATTTTCATTGCCTGCCTCATATGTACGATCGAACTTGTATCTCAAAGAACCGATTTTAATCCCTCAAAAATTTACGCTTACTTTCAAAAAATTGAAAGAATATCAGGAGATAACTGTGTCTTTACTATTAAAATTAATTGACTACTATCCTACTCTTCTAAAGATATTGGTCTTTATTATAAGATTAAGAATTGCAGCAACTTTTGTATTTTGAACTTGATAAAAAAATTATTCAGTGAGAATTATTTAAGGCGATAAAGACATTAGAGACATCTTGCAACCTTTGGAAGTGTGTAAAATCATGAATTTTCTAGTACATTTACATTTGGCTCTATTAGTAAATAATCACTCACTAATTATTCCAATCTCAACTATACATTATTTAATTAAACAAAAAAATGAAAAAAATAATTGCACTAATCATAATTACTGGGCTTTGGAGTTGTAAGTCCGAAAAGGTAAACATTCAAAATGTCGCGACGTTTAAAGGGCAACAAGTAACAGGTGTAACTGTTAGCAATAAAGGCCGCATTTTTGCAAATTTCCCGAGATGGAGAGATGGTGTAGACAATGCTGTTGTTGAAGTTCTCACGAAAGGAAACTCAAACGCATTTCCAAATGAAAATTGGAACAGCTGGAAATTGGGAGCAACACTTTCTGATAGTGTATTTGTAGCTGTACAAGCTGTAGTTGCTTTTGAAAATAAGCTTTATGTTTTAGACACACGAAATCCATCATTTAAAGGTGTCTTAGATAATCCAAGAATTTTTGCTTTCGATCTTACCACCAATCAATTGGTAGAAACCTATTTGTTAGATACCAAAAGTTTTCATCAAGACTCCTACATCAATGATTTACGAGTTGATAAAAAGTTGGGTAAAATTTATATGACAGATTCTGGTCATGCTGGAATAGTAATCTTAGACATTAATTCTGGAGTATCTTTTAGAGTATTAGACAATCATTATGCTACATTGGCAGAGACAGATCATTTAACTTTCAGTAACAGTGTCTGGACAAATACCGTCCATTCTGATGGAATAGCATTAGATACCAAAAACGATCTTTTGTACTTTCATGCGTTAACAGGATATAAATTGTATTCCATTCCAACAAAGATTTTAAATTCGGGTAATCAAAAAGAAATTGAAGATAATGTAAAGTTGGTTGCAACTACATCTGCGCCAGACGGAATGATTTTGAATAATGATGATTTATTTTTTGCTGATTTAGAAAATCATAAAATTATGAAATTGAATATACCAACTGGTAATACATCTGTAATTATTGAAGGAGAAAAAGTAAGATGGGCAGATACATTTAGCATTCATAATAATGAGTTATTCTATACCAATTCCAGAATTAACGAAGTTACAGGTGATATCAAGGATATGGAATTTACTATCAACAAAATAAAGATTAAATAAATTATAGAAATTAAATTGACAAGTTTACATTAAATCGCTATTCTACTTATTATCAACCATTATGAACTGTAAGAATAAAAAGTCTTAATTATACTCATTCAATTTTAATTAAATTTATTGACCTATGTCAAATAATTCGATTTAAGACAACACTAATTTTGCCATAGAAATTATAATTAAAATTTACAATGGTACTTACAGAATTAGATACTTTAAGAATATTTGGCAAAGACAGTAAAGAACGAATCGAAAAAGCAATGAATCACCTTCAAAACGGATTTGGAATTATTTTGATTGATGACAAAGACCGTGAAAATGAAGGAGACTTAATATTCGCGGCAGAAAATATGACTACAAAAGATATGGCGCTCATGATTAGAAAATGCAGCGGTATAGTATGTCTTTGTTTGACAAATGAGAAAGCGGACTTACTCGACTTGCCTTACATGGTGAAAGAAAATACGAGCAGTTATCAAACGCCATTTACAATTTCGATAGAGGCCAAAGAGGGTGTTACTACTGGAGTTTCTGCCAAAGACCGATTGACGACGATTCAAGTTGCATCTGCGGTAGGCGCAAAGAGCACAGATTTAAATAAACCAGGACATATTTTTCCTTTACGAGGAAATAACAATGGTGTTTTAGGACGCGAAGGACATACCGAAGGCAGTATTGATCTTATGAAATTGGCAGACTTAAAGCCTGAAGCAGTACTGTGTGAACTGATGAATGACGACGGAACTATGGCGAAAATTGATACGATTACTGAATTTGCAGAACAACACAATCTCGTTGTACTCTCAATACAGGATATTATTTATTATCGTAAGTTTGTAAGAGATTATAAATAGATGATAAATTATATTGAGCTTACAAATTACATAAGAAAGAATATCAACATTGAGGAAGAAGAATTAAAAATCGTATTGTCTTATTTCAAAGCCATTAAAAAAGGCAAAAATGAAATTTTACTATCAAATGGTAAAAATAGTCAAGTTAGTTATTTCGTAAAGAAAGGGTGCCTAAGATTCTTTTACATTGATGAGGAAGGTAGAGACATTACGCGTTACATAGCATTTGAAAATCAATTTGCTACTGAGTTTGTTAGTTTCATAACCAATGAACCTGCAAAAGAAACCATTCAGGTTATTGAAGACAGCGAACTTTTATACATTACTCACGACAACTTTAGACACCTTATGACAATAATTCCTAATTGGAAGGATTTTTATAACATCTATTTAGAAAAGGCTTATGTCAATAATGCAAAACGATTAATTTCGTTTACCGCTCTCGATGCAACAGAGAGATACAAACAACTTTTTAAAATAAATCCAAATATTGTAAAACGCCTACCAAACAAAATAGTTGCCTCTTACATAAATATATCACAAGAAACATTGAGTAGATTAAAAGCTAAGATTCTATTGTGAAAATCTAATATGTCTTACTATGAACTCTAATTTAATTACATAAAAATCACAGTAAGACATTCTATTTCTATAGAAAATTAGACCTCTTTAAATTTTTATTTTTTTTATAAAAGTTAGGCAGTTAGTATTCGAATGACAGCATATCCTATGGGATTAGATGTATCTAATTTCAATATTATTATATTAAACTGAATGCGATTTTTCAGCTCAGCCAAAAACGCTGACAATTCCCATTTCTTTCCCGTTTGTTGTGTAATTTTGCAAGATGAAGATTTTAATTATCGAAGACGAGCCACAGCTATTAAACAATAGTAAAGAATCACTTGAAAAAGAAAGTTTTCTTATTGAAACAGCTGCTGATTATAACAATGCTATTGACAAAGTATTTATATAAAACTAAGAAAATTAGTGGTTCTGCATAACTTCTTCTCTCAACTACCAAAACAAATACATGGAGTCCATTTACATATCAAGTAACACGATTCACTTTTTATTATTCAAAACGTTTTTGAAACAAAAATCCACCTTTACTATTGGCTGTATGAGCGATATTTTGGCAAATGGAACCAATAAGATAGTCAATTATCTAGCATTTGATATTTTGGTAAAAAATCCGTTCTAGAATTAAAACAGAAACGGCATTATCTGCTATAAAAAAAGGTCAATATTAATAGGTTTGCTATTTACTTTATAGTAATAAATAGTATAAATTAAACTATAATTATAGAGAGCAATTCGATTATAATTGTTAATTTACTTATCAGAATAGTTGGCTAAAAATTATCGAATTGTTTATCCATTAAACATTTTACAGATTATTACCCTGCTCCTGCTGTTTTTATCCTCAAATAGTAAATTTAAATTAGTAAATTACACCCAAATATTTAATAAGAAATTATAAACCTAACTCTATAATTTACAACAATTATGGTACGGAGATTTTATCCTACCGCAGAAGATTGCCGTTCTATGGAACGTTTTAAAATATACCACATATGACAAATAACATTCTAATTGAGAATCAATATAAAAGATCTAGTTTATTCGAAAAAGAGAATGTCAACTATCTAGTTCGCATTTTAAAAAGGTTCAATACTGTTCCCAAAATAAACAATATCAATATTATCACCTCTACTAGTGAGCCAACTATATTTAGAATTGTTCCCAACAAATCCATAATAATAGGATCGTCTTTTTTGGATAAACCTATTTTGGCCCTGGTTTATTTAAGATATGGTATCGAATGGCAGCTTTGGTATAAAGCTGTAAACAATGAAAAAGAAGATGCTACATTATGTGATCTAGCAGCGCTTGAGGTTACACGTATTTTTTATAATTTACTGCCTAAAAATGATAAAGAAAAATTAGAAAATCTAGATGATTTTTTGGTGAATCTCATTAAAAGTGATTCGGATTTAAATACTGATGCAATCCTTAAAAATAAAGAAATTCAGTCTTATCATAAATTAGACACCTCAAATAGTGTTTTTAAGGATTCTTGGAAACCTATTGTCGAAAACTTAGCAAAACCTACAGAATATTTATTAATGTCCGGAGGAGACATGAGGTTGAATATTGACGAAATTCAGTTACTGAATAAGTACGGATGCCGTCCATTTCCAAGACCAGAAGCCTATACTTTTGCCTCGTCAACGGCATCGAGTGTTTCTAATTTTGCTTATGACAAAACTGATAAAGTTAGGAGCATTTTAATTAAGAACAGTCTAAAAAAGGGATTCAAAAAAACCACTATCGAATTTTCTGAATTGTTGAAAAGCAACCTTCGAAAAATATTTAAATTAAGCGAAGAGTCTGAAATAATTTTTTCGCCTTCTGGTACAGATTCTGCGCTTCAAATAGCTGCTATAACTCAGATTATTTCCGACAAAGAAATTACACATATTTTAGTCGCTTCAGATGAAACAGGTAGCGGTGTTGCTTCGGCATTGCAAGGATGTCACTTTGAGACGACAACTGCTTTAAATATACCAATAGTAAAAGGCGAACGAATCAAAGGTTTTAGAGATGTTGATTTGATAAAAATTCCATTTAGAGATGCAAAAGGTGCCTTAAAAACATCGGCCCAAGTGGATGAGGAAGTTTATAATGCAGTAGCCAAAACAAATGCTCAAGGTAGACATGTAGTTTTACACACTATCGATCAATCAAAATTAGGATACCAATCCCCTACTGATGATCTTATAACCAAACTTAATGCAATAGAAGACTTATCGATTCAGATTGTTGTTGATGGGTCGCAATTACGTTTAGATCCCAAAGACATACAAAATTATTTGAACAAAGGCTATATCGTCACTATTACCGGAAGTAAGTTTTTTACAGGACCACCCTATTCTGGTGCGTTATTATTACCAAAAAGCGTTAATAAGGTAGTACAGTCTATTCAAAATAATGTTCCCGAAGGTTTGACTCAATATTACAACCATTCGGACTGGCCGACTTCATGGTTTTGTGCGAATAAATTATCCGAAGGTTTCAATTACGGATCGTACATGCGCTGGAATGCTGCAATTGTCGAAATGACTAGATACCACAAAACACCTATTTTGTATCGAAATATGGGAATTGAGATGTTTTGCAATTTTATAGATGATTCTATAAAAGATGCCATTTTCCTAGAGCCAATATATGGTGATGAAACTAGGGCGAAAAGCTACAATAGTAAGGAGTTTGGAATACGAAATATACGCACTATTTTTCCGTTTTTTATACTGAATAATAAAGGAGCCTTACCAGTAGAAAAAGTTAAAAAATTATATACCCTTTTGAATTCTGATTTATCAAAACAGTTTGAAGATTCTTCAATAGAAATAATTAGACTGGCAGCTCAAAAGTGTCATATTGGGCAGGCTGTAAATGTGATTTATACGAATGATCTAGAAAGTGCTGTTTTAAGAATTAGTTTGGGTGCGAGAGTAATCTCTGAAAGTTGGGTGAATAGAGATATTAGTTTGTTTTTTAGAAATATCGAACTACAAATGACCCAGATTACAACTACAATAAAGAAAATAGAATTAATTCTAAGCAATTCTGAATTGTTAGATTAACTGCTGTATTTTATAGTTATTAAAAAAGAGTTCTATTTGCATTGGTAATAGAACTCTTTTTATATGTCATGATTAGAAGAGACAATTTTGCAAATTTAGCTAATAGTCCACTGAGTCATCAATCCTCAATTATGTTCGACTATAACATAAAACATTGATTGAATAACTTTTAGGCAATTATAAAAAAAATAGGTCAATTCAGATTTCATTTTTTAAGGCAAGCTATTAGGATCTATAGGACTACAACCACTTTTTTTTGCTAATTTTGCAGAATGGTAAAAGTAGTAATAATTGGTTCTGGAAATCTTGCACAACATTTGATTGTGGCGTTTCAAGAGGCTGCAAAGTCAGGCAAATCAGTTCAGTTTCTGCAGGCATATGCACGTAATCCAAATCACCTTTTACATTTATTACCTATTGATGCTGTAACTTCAGATTTCAATAATTTAAAAGAGGCAGACATTTATATCATTGCAGTATCAGATAATGCAATACATACAGTTGCATCACAGCTACCATTCGAAGACAAACTTGTAGTTCATACCTCTGGTGCAATGCCAATGAACACTATACCTTCAAAAAACAGAAAAGGTGTTTTTTATCCTTTGCAAACTTTCACGAAAGGTAAAAAAGTAGATTTTAATGGAATTCCGATCTGCCTGGAAACTGAAAATGAAGCTGATTATAAAATAGTCGAGCTTGTTGCCAAATTTATTTCGAACAAAGCAGCAAATATCAATTCAGAGCAACGAAAATCATTGCATGTAGCGGCTGTATTTGTGAATAATTTTACAAATCACTTGTACCAAATTGGTGAACAAATATGCAACGATCATAATCTACCTTTTGAAATATTGCATCCATTAATTCAGGAAACGGCATCCAAAATCACTACTCTTTCTCCACATCAAGCCCAAACCGGCCCAGCAGTGAGAAATGATTCGGCAACAATTACGGCTCACGAAGCGTTACTTACAGATACAAAGCAAAAACAATTATATAAAATTCTAACACAATCGATTCAAGATAATGGCAAAAAGTTATAAAGAAATAATGAATGATATTACCACATTTGTATTTGATGTGGATGGTGTATTAACAGATGGTTCTGTATTTATTGCCAATGATGGTGAAATGCACAGAACAATGAATATTAAAGATGGTTATGCTATGAAGACTGCCATTGACAAAGGTTATAATGTTTGCATTATATCTGGTGGTAAAAATGAAGGCGTTCGCATTCGATTAAAAAACTTGGGCATTAATGATATCCATTTAGGAGCTCCGAATAAAGTTGAAACTTTTGAGGTATATGCTAAATTATACAATATAAAACATGAACAAGTCGTATACATGGGTGATGATATTCCTGATTTTCATGTAATGAAATTGGTTGGATTAGCTACTTGTCCACAAGATGCTTGTGCCGAAATTAAAAATATTTCAAAATACATTTCGCATAAAAATGGAGGAAAAGGTGCTGTTCGCGATGTAATTGAGCAAGTGCTTAAAGTACAAGGCAAATGGATGGAAAATTTTGAGGGAAATAATAATTAGTATATCTCAAAAAAAGATAATCATCTCGACAACAAACCCTTAATATACTGCAATGAATTTCTTAAAATTAATACGCTATAAAAATCTGATCATGCTTGCATTAATGCAGTTACTTTTCAGATATGGCTTTTTAAATCTTCAAAAAATTTCGTTAGCGTTGCAAGATTGGCAATTCATTTTGTTGGTTCTGAGTACTGTTTTAATTGCTGCCGCCGGATATGTGATTAACAATATAATGGATCAAGAAACAGATAGGATAAACAAACCACAAAATCTAATCGTAGGGAAATCAATTTCAGAACAAACTGCCTATTATATTTATGTTGTATTGAACTGCACTGGAGTAGGAATTGGTTTTTATCTTGCCAATGTTATAGGTAAACCTAATTTTGCTGCTTTGTTTATTCTTATTGCTGCAACTTTATACATGTACGCAACTAGCTTGAAACAAATGGCTGTTATTGGTAATTTTGTAGTCGCTTTATTATTAGCTATAAGTGTAATAGTTGTAGGGATATTTGATCTTTATCCCATAGTTACACAAGAAAATAAATCCGTAATGGGAAGTTTATTTTCTATATTTTTAGATTATGCCTTCTATGCATTCATGATAAATTTTTTAAGAGAAATTGTCAAAGATTTAGAGGATATTGAAGGTGATTATAAACAAGGAATGAAAACATTGCCAATAATTTTTGGTTTAAAAAGAACAAAGAATTTAGTATTGGCCTTGAGTATACTGCCTATTGTGTTTATCATAATTTACATAAAAACATATCTATTTCCATTCCGCTTGTATTTTGCTATTTTTTATAGCATGATTTTCATACTAGCTCCCTTATTTTTATTTGTAGCGAAGTTAGCTACAGCCAAAACTCAAAAAGAATTTCACTATTTGAGTACTTTGTTAAAACAAATTCTATTTTTAGGAATTCTTTCAATAGTAATTCTGAATCTAAACATAAAATACAATGCATAATTCTAATTTAAAAAAATACAAATTAATACTAGCGTCTGGTTCACCGAGACGTCAACAATTTTTTAAAGATTTGGAGTTAGATTTTGAAATCCGCCTGAAAGAAATCGAGGAAATATTTCCTCCAGAATTAAAAGCTGGTGAGATTACCAATTATTTAGCCCAACTCAAAGCATCAGCTTTCGATGGAACACTGAAAGATGATGAAATTTTAGTGACTAGTGACACAATTGTCTGGCATAACAATGTCGCTTTAGGTAAACCAAAAGATAAAGAAGATGCTTTTCGAATATTAAAATCATTGTCAAACGCTACTCATGAAGTTATTACTTCTGTTTGTTTTAAATCCAATCAAAAAACGCATTTGATTTGCGAAAAAACCAAGGTTACATTTAATACTTTGAGTGATGAAGCCATTCTTTATTATATCGAAAAATTCAAACCTTTTGATAAGGCAGGATCTTATGGCATTCAAGAATGGATTGGATTTATAGGAGTTTCTAAAATTGAAGGTTCGTATGCTAATGTAATGGGAATGCCAGTTGATAAAGTATACCAATATTTAAGTACCTTAGAATAAAATCTTAATTACTATGTACAAATTTGATTTCACAACACAAGAAGTTTTATCTACAGGCATTGTTATCGTTTCTGTAATTGTCTCAAGAATCATCGTTTCTTTGGCAGTACGTAAATTTGCAAAAGCAACCCATAGAATAGAACATAGAACTAATTTGGTTATCAAATATTTAGATTTATTAATCAATATAGTAGCTGTTTTGGCTTTGATTTTAATTTGGGGTGTTGAAGCCCGAGATATCATTATTGCAATATCATCTATTACTACTGTTGTTGGAGTTGCAATGGTCGCGCAATGGTCTATCTTGAGTAATATTACTGCTGGAATTATCTTGTTTTTTTCATTTCCTTTTAAGATTGGAGATGTAATAAAAATTCACGATAAAGACTTCCCAATAGTCGCAGAAATTGAAGACATAAAAGCTTTCCACATCGCACTGAAAACAAGAGAAGGTGAAATAATCGTTTACCCTAACAATCTTATTTTTCAAAAAGGGATTTCCATTTTAAAGCATCATTTCGATGATAAAGAATTTGTAGATTAAGTACTATTCTTAAAACTTCTGTTCCTTATATTTCTTTCCATAAAATTTGTACCTTTAAAAAATAGCTAGTACAGTAAAAATCATTACCAGTATGATTTTATTTAGCAATTTTAAATAGAATGCTCCAGAGTCAAAAAACAATTATCCCCATCATCTTTTTATTGCTTTTTTCGTTTTCGAATGCTCAAACTACGAAAACAGAAAAGGACAGTATCGACATGTATACAAAAATTCAATTATATTCTAAAAAGAGAAAATTCACCAAGTTCTTACATAAAATAATATTTGAACCCGTAGAATCTGAACCACAGAAACCAAAAAGTGAAGTGATCAAAAATACGAAAAGGTATAATGGTAAGATCATCAGAAAAATTAATATCACAACCCTTGATCCTTTCGGATATTCAGATAGTGATTCTCTCAAAACACCCAAAAAGTGGGAACAACGCGTAGGTAATAGTTGGCACTTAAAGTCAAAGACATTTGCTATCAAAAATGTACTATTATTTAAAAGAAATACGCCTTACAGTGACATTGCCATCGATGAGTCTGAACGTCTTATACGTGCACAACGTTTTGCAAATCGTGTAACAATAACAGAACAATTAATTGGTAAAGATTCTATAGATGTAAATGTACGTGTTTTAGATTCGTGGACGACGGTACCAGAATTTCAAATGTCTAGCTCCAAAGTAAAAGTTGGTCTTAAAGAACGTAACTTTTTCGGAACGGGACAGCAATTTGATTATCGTTTTACCAATAGATTTTCAGATGGCAAGGATGCACACGATATTAGCTACACGATACCGAATATTAGAAATAGTTTTGTCAACACGGTTTTCAAATACACTACCGATCTGGATGACTATTATAGTAAAGGAATTTCAATCGAACGACCCTTTTATTCCCCCTTGGCCAAATGGGCAGGTGGAATATATGTAGGACAGCTATTTCGAAAAGATTCCTTGCAAAATATAGATTCTCAATATCAAAAGCAAAATTTTAAATATAGTACACATGATTTTTGGGTAGGTAAAGCTTTTCCTGTTTTTGTTAGAGATACAGTAAACAACAAAAGTTCAAACTTAATTATAGCGGCACGATATCTAAATATTAATTATTCCGAAAAGCCAAATGAATCGTTTGACCCAATTGATTTTTATAATGATGAAAAATTAATCTTACTAGGAATTGGAGCCAATACCCGACGATTTATCAAAGACAATTACATTTTTAATTATGGAGTAACCGAAGATGTACCTATCGGTAGAATTTATGGATTAACTGCTGGCTACCAGCATAAAAATGATGTTTGGAGGCCGTACTTAGGTGGCCAATTTGCATTGGGTAAATATTACAAATGGGGCTATTTAAGTACAAATATTGAAATGGGTACCTATTTCAATCATTCTAATACAGAACAAACCGCATTTTCTTTGCAGTTTAATTACTTCACAAATTTACTAGAAATAGGAAAATGGAAAATAAGACAGTTTATAAAACCAGTTATGCTACTTGGTAACAATAGAAAGGATTCTAATGCCGATTACTTGACTATTAATGAAGAAAGTGGTTTAAGAGGTTTTAACAGTCCCATTTATGGATCAGACAAATTTTTATTGACATTTCAAACGCAAACCTATTCGCCAAAAAACATTTGGGGCTTTCGTCTAAATCCTTATTTTAATTACTCTATAGCGATGTTAGGAAGCGTGAAAAATAATATGGCGAGTAAAAAGGTGTATTCAAAAGTGGGTGTGGGAGCCATCATTAGTAATGACTTTCTTGTATTTAGCTCTTTTCAAATTTCTATATCGTATTACCCTACAATACCTTTTGAAGGTGATCATTTGTTTAAAACAAATGCAATAGAAACTACTGATTTTGGCTTTCAAAATTTTGAGTTGGCAAAACCTAAAACAGTTTTATATCAGTAAAAATCTAAAATTTTAATAATTTATTTTAAGTATTTTAAAAAAGCATTCAAACTAATTTAAACTGAAGTAAGCCAAACGGATTGTATTTATCGTTTGGAGCAATTATATTAATTGTCTTATCGATTTTATTATTGAAAAAAAATAAGGGCTATTTCAAGTTAAGAAATAGCCCTTATTTTTTTATGATTGTGTTCATTAAATATTACCAAAGTACATAGCCTTAACGATACCATCAGACAAACCAATCTTTGGAACATATATTTGTCTAGCACCACTCCACTTCATAGCATTCAGATAAATACGAACTGCAGGTATAATTACATCGGCCCTATCGGGATTCAGTCCTAATTCAGAAATACGCTGTTCATAGGTTAAAGAGTTTAAAAATGTGTATTGCGAGTTCATGTACATATATGACAATGGTTTTTCTTGCGTTTTACCAGACATCTTAAATAATTTATTGATGTTTCCTCCTGATCCTATTAATGCAATATCATCAAAATCTGCAGTATTTGTTTTGATCCATTTTTCGATCTCACTCCAAACAACATCACAAACCATATTATTTAAGAGTCTTACAGTACCTGCTTTGAATGATCTTGAATTCATAATCTTCCCGTTCGAAAAAAGTGTAAATTCAGTACTTCCACCACCTACATCTACAAACAAGTAGTTTTGGTCTTTTTCTAATAAATGCATTAGATCAGTAGACGCTATGATTGCAGCTTCTTTCTTACCATCAATAATTTCGATTTTTAAATCTGCCTTTTTCTTTATTAATGCAGCCACTTCTTTACCATTATAAGCTTCTCTCATTGCAGAGGTTGCAAATGCACGATAAGATTCCACCTTATGCACTTTCATTAACAAATAGAAAGCTTTCATGGCATCGCACATTCTTAAAATATTTTCTTCAGAAATCTCCCCTACTGTAAAGGCATCTTGTCCTAAACGAATAGGTACACGAACTAAAGCACTCTTATTAAATTGCGGTTCTTTTCCTTCTTGTTCTACTATATTGACTACTAAAAGACGCATGGCATTAGAACCAATATCAATCGCAGCATATTTTTTTAATGTAATCATCTATTTATTTTTGTTCCGTTTTACCTTGTAAATGCAATTTGTTTTGGTAATACTTATAGGTTTCTAATTGTGCTCTAAAAATCGGAGCTTCGTTTCTCTCTCGATATTTATTATCTAGTTTATCAGAATGGTAGCGTGCTTTTACATTCCCTTTCCAACCCAAATCAAAATTATCAATTAATTCTCTCTTAATATCTTCATCATAAATTGGACAAGTTACTTCTACTCTACCATCCAGATTTCGACTCATAAAATCGGCCGATGATATAAAGACATCTGGCAAACCAGCATTGCCAAAAATATAAATTCGAGAATGCTCTAAGTAATTATCAACTATACTAATTGCTTCTATGTTTTCACTCAGTCCCTTTACACCTGGTATCAGTGAACAAATACCCCTTACTTCCAATTGTATTCTTACGCCAGCCTTACTAGCAGCATACAATTTGTCAATTATAGCGTAATCAGATAAGCTATTCATTTTCAATTTAATGTACGCTTTTCTACCTGCAAGTGCATGAAGAATCTCCCTATCAATTAGCTTGTAAAATCGAGAACGCGTATAATGTGGCGAAACGATTAGATGCTTGTAGCGATGTACTCTATAATTGATATCAAAAAATTCGAAAATTTTACTGATATCCTTCAAGATTTGCTGATGACTTGTTAATAAGGTCACATCGGTATATACTTTTGCAGTAGACTCATTAAAATTTCCTGTCGAAATAAAACCATATCTCTTAGTCTTTTCCTTTTCTGTACGCTCAATAACACATATTTTACTGTGTACTTTAAGACCTTTTATTCCAAATATTAAATTGATTCCTTCTGTTTGCATTTGCTCCGCATAGGAAATATTTGATGCTTCATCAAATCGTGCTTGTAATTCAATTTGAACGGTAACTTTCTTACCATTTTTTGCTGCATTTATAAGCGAACTAATAATTTGAGAATTCTTAGCCAATCGATATAGCGTGATTTTTATCGAAGTCACCTTCGGGTCTAATGCTGCCTCTCTTAAAAACCGAGTGATATAAGAAAACGATTGATAAGGAGCATTTACTAAATAATCCTTATCACTTATCTTTTGTAATAAACTACCTTCCAAACTTAAACCAGGAATGGGTAATGGCGGGTTTGTTTTATACAACAAATCATTTCTACCCAAACTTGGGAAGTCCATGTAATCCCTACGATTATGATATCTACCACCAGGAATAATACTATCTGTCGATACGATTTTCATTTTTTCTAAGAAAAACAAAAGGGTATCTCGACCTATAGTTTGGTCATAAATAAATCGAACAGGCTCTCCTATTCTTCGGTCTTTTACACTTGTCGAAATTTTTTCAAGCATACTTTTACTGAGATCGCTATCAATTTCTAACTGTGCATCGCGACTAATTTTGATCATGTGTGCTGATACACTTTGATAATCAAAAATGTTGAAAATACTTTTTAAATTATGACGAATGACATCATCAATCAAGATGACATATTGTTTTTCATTATCAGAAGGAAGTACTAGAAAACGATTAATAGTCTTTGGAATTTCGATTATTGCATAACGAACTTCTTGGCTATTCATCACAAGTTTTATTGCCAAATAACCCATATTATCTTTCAATAAAGGAAATTCAGCTAAGTCATTTAAAATGATGGTAACCAATTCGGGACTCAATTTTTGAATAAAGAAGTCTTTCAAAAATACCTCTTGTGCATCAGAAATCTCGTCTTCGGTGATAATAGAGACCCCCTTAACTTCAAGTTCTGTTTCAATTTCTTTAAAAATACTCAAACTTTCCGTTTGATGGCGAATTACGATTTCGTTGATATCTTTTATTAATTGTTGAGCCGAAATACCACCGAGAATTTTTTCACCAGTTTTCCCTGAATTGCTTAACCTACGAATAGCAGCAAATCGAACTCTAAAAAATTCATCTAAATTATTTGAAAAAATTCCCAAAAAGCGCAATCTTTCCAGTAGAGGCACAGACTTATCTGCAGCTTCTTGCAATACTCTAGCATTAAATGTCAACCAGCTTTTTTCTCTATCTATATATCTATTTACTAACACTTTCTTTTTTTAAATCTTTTGGAGTTATTATTTTTTTTGTTCGGCCGTTATTGATTTTTTTCCAACAATCAGTATCAAATTGCAGTGACACAAATCCAGTAGTAGGAACATTATCTATAAACACATCACCAAATTTATTAACAAAATCTGTAATTGCACCATTATGGCCAAAAAGAATTAAACTTTCAAATGAATCATCACAAGATTTAATGATTTTTTCGAGTTGATTGTCATCAAATGTGTATAAATCTGGCTTAAATACAATACTATCTATAGGCGCCAATAAATTTTGACTAAAAATCAAGGCGGTATCTGCAGCTCTTTTTGCTGTACTGCTCCATAAAATATAGGTTTTAGGAATAGCATCGGCGATGTTAGAAGAAACTAGATGTGCATCTTGCATTCCTCTTTTATCCAAAGGTCTATCTATATCTTTAAACGGAACATCCCAATTGGATTTACCATGTCGTATTAATATTAAATTTTTCATATTGATTTGATTAAATTCAGAAAGAGAAAGATACAATTTTTATTTAATGTGCAACTCAATACTTTATAGTTATAACAGTAATTTATTTACGATTTAACGTTGGGTAAATAGCATCAAATAAAATAATTATTAGATAAATTTGTTATTTCAACGGATTTAATTACTTTTAATCGATTATTTTAAATGTCAAAATGGTTTAAAACACCTTATATGGACAGAATATTGAGCCTCGATAAGCTCTTTATAAGTAATAATTAAGATTGAGATCTGTTTATTTTAACGGAATTTTAGTATTTGAACGAGTTTTTGTGTTGTTCAAAGTATAAATTGTAGTAATAACCTTTATATAGCTTAAATTTGAAACATATTATCATAATTATGTAAATTCAAAAATATAGTAAATGATAATTCTTACTAATAAAGCAATATATTATTTAGAATTACTAAAAATGTATTCATTATAAATTAAAAAGTAAAACATGCAAAATCTTCAAAATGATAGAGTGACAAATTCGACCTCAAGTTGCTTATTATTATTTTTTTCGAATAAAATTTTCTCTTCGAAAAGTTTTACTTACCAATTATAATTTTTAAGTTATTTTGAAAGTTAGTTAAATGGATTTTTATCAAATAATTTTGTCGAAATTTTAATAAAAACTCATTATTTCTTACTCTCAACCAACTTTTACTTACAAAAACAAACTCAATAGCTAGATTAAACTAAGTATTTCCAAATGAAACAAAAACTACCTCTAAACAATTTTATCAAATCAGTTTTTATTACATTATTATTTTTAATTAGTAATAGTGCAATAGCGCAGATTCCAATTTTTTCAAATCCATCTGAGATAATTGGCACCGATAAAACAAAAGGCGCTAAATATTTATATAAAGATGTAACTACTACCAGTGGTGTCGGAGTAGACGCTGTAGTTACGGTTGTAGATATTGTAAATGCAACTATTATCACCATAGATAATCCGACAAATGGAGGGCTTATAAATAGATTTCAGCCTGAAATCAAATCTACTAGATCTGGTGGTTATGTCGAATTTGAGTTTGCTTTTTTTAAAGCAGGAACATACGGTACTGCTGGACAATTAGAAGTGGAATTGGAGTCATTTCCTCTAGAAGCATTGGACGTAGATGGAACCGAATTTTTTGATGTAGCTCGACCCAACAATGAGAGTTACTTTCTTGAGTCAAATACCTTAATAACTGTAACTCCCGGAACTCCGTATACTAGATTCCAGGGCCCGAACCAATCTGCTAATCTTATCAATCTTAATGATACAGAATATATTGCTGTTGTATATTTTAAAAATCTTAGCTCCGTTAAATTTAGACTTGGTAGTAATTCAGTAAATAACGGAACAGCAGGTAATAGACAAAGTTCAATTAGTTTTGGTGAAGTAGTATTTAATGTACCTGTTGCGCCCAACGCAAACAATGATTTTAGCTTTTGTAATACACTTAAATCAGCTGCTAGTATTGATGTTACCATAAATGATACTGATCTAAATAATAATATAGACAAATCATCAGTAGATTTAATTCCTTCTACAGCTGTAATTGACAAAACATATGTCGTAGCAAATCAAGGAACGTGGACAGTAAATAATAGTGGAATTGTAACCTTTACTCCTTTGGCTGCTTTCACCGGTAATCCTACTCCTATCACATATAAAATTTACGATACAACATTACTTTCAGATTCAGCTACAATAACGATTACTTACAAGCCTACTGCGACAATTGAAGGAACTACAACATTATGTAAAGATGCCACAGCAACCAAAATCACATTTACAGCTACTGGCGGAAATGCACCTTATACTTTCACCTATAAAATCAATAATGGAAGTGAACAAAAAGTAACTACAACAAGTGGAAATTCTGTTTCAGTGTCGGCACCAACTTCTACAGCAAATCAATTTGTTTATACACTGATAAGTGTTGGAGATGGAAGTTCTAACAGTTGTATAAATCCACAGTCAGGTAATGCAACTGTAACAGTCAATCCAAAAGCATCTGCTTCGGATATTACTACTGCTAATCAAACAATATGTACTACTGAAAAAGCTACGGTAACTGCAACGAGTAGTATTGCTGGAGCAACTTTTAAATGGTATTCAGATGCTGCCCAGACTACATTATTATCTTCTAGTGCTTCATTTACTACGCCTGCTTTAACGGCAACTACTTCTTATTATGTAACAGTAACTGGAACGGCAACTTGTGAAAACGCTGCTAACAATGCTAAAGTGGTTACGGTAACAGTAAATCCTAAAGCATCTGCTTCGGACATTACTGCTGCTAACAAAACAATATGTACAGGTGAAATGGCTGCTTTATCTGCAACGAGCACAATCGCTGGTGCAACTTTCAAATGGTATTCAAATGCTGCTTTGACTACTTTAGTAAATACGGGTGCTAACTTTACTACTCCTACTCTAACAGCAACGACTTCTTATTACGTAACGGTAACTGGAACTTCAGTTTGTGAAAATACCGCTAACGCTGGAAAAGTAGTTACTGTAATAGTGAACCCTAAAGCATCTGCTTCGGACATTACTGCTGCTGACAAAACAATATGTACAGGTGAAACGGCTGCATTATCTGCAACGAGCACAATCGCTGGTGCAACTTTCAAATGGTATTCAAATGCTGCTTTGACTACATTAGTGTATACGGGTGCTAACTTTACTACGCCTACTCTAACAGCAACGACTTCTTATTACGTAACGGTAACTGGAACTGCAACTTGTGAAAACGCTGCTAATTCTGGAAAAGTGGTTACGGTAACAGTGAACCCTAAAGCTTCTGCTTCGGACATTACTGCTGCTGACAAAACAATATGTACAGGTGAAACGGCTGCATTATCTGCAACGAGCACAATCGCTGGTGCAACTTTCAAATGGTATTCAAATGCTGCTTTGACTACATTAGTGAATACAGGTGCTAACTTTACTACACCTGCTTTAACGGCAACTACTTCCTACTATGTGACTGTAGCGGGAACATCTATTTGTGAGAACGCTGCTACCACTGCTAAAGTAGTTACGGTAACAGTAAATCCTAAAGCTTCTGCTTCGGACATTACTGCTGCTAACAAAACAATATGTACAGGTGAAACGGCTGCGTTATCTGCAACGAGCACGATCGTTGGTGCAACTTTCAAATGGTATTCAAATGCTGCTTTGACTACATTAGTGAATACAGGTGCTAACTTTACTACACCTGCTCTAACAGCAACTACTTCTTATTATGTAACAGTGAGTGGTACGGCAACTTGTGAAAACGATGCTAACGCTGGAAAAGTAGTTACTGTAACAGTAAATCCTAAAGCGTCTGCTTCGGACATTACTGCTGCTAACAAAACAATATGTACAGGTGAAACGGCTGCATTGACTGCAACGAGCACAATCGCTGGTGCAACTTTCAAATGGTATTCAAATGCTGCTTTGACTACATTAGTGTATACGGGTGCTAACTTTACTACGCCTACTCTAACAGCAACGACTTCTTATTACGTAACGGTAACTGGAACTGCAACTTGTGAAAACTCTGCTAATTCTGGAAAAATTGTTACGGTAACAGTAAATCCTAAAGCATCTGCTTCGGACATTACCGCTGCTAACAAAACAATATGTACAGGTGAAACGGCTGCATTATCTGCAACGAGCACAATCGCTGGTGCAACTTTCAGATGGTATTCAGATGCTGCTTTGAAAAACTTAGTTTACACAGGTGCCAACTTTACTACTCCTACTCTAACAGCAACGACTTCTTATTACGTAACGGTAACTGGAACTTCAGTTTGTGAAAATACTGCTAACGCTGGAAAAGTAGTTACTGTAACAGTGAACCCTAAAGCATCTGCTTCGGACATTACTGCTGCTGACAAAACAATATGTACAGGTGAAACGGCTGCATTATCTGCAACGAGCACAATCGCTGGTGCAATTTTTAAATGGTATTCTAATGCTGCTTTGACTACATTAGTGTATACGGGTGCTAACTTTACTACGCCTACTCTAACAGCAACGACTTCTTATTACGTAACAGTAACTGGAACATCAACTTGTGAAAACGCTGCTAACAATGCTAAAGTGGTTACGGTAACAGTAAATCCTAAAGCTTCTGCTTCGGACATTACTGCTGCTGACAAAACAATATGTACAGGTGAAACGGCTGCATTATCTGCAACGAGCACAATCGCTGGTGCAACTTTCAAATGGTATTCTAATGCTGCTTTGACTACATTAGTGTATACGGGTGCTAACTTTACTACGCCTACTCTAACAGCAACGACTTCTTATTACGTAACAGTAACTGGAACATCAACTTGTGAAAACGCTGCTAACAATGCTAAAGTGGTTACGGTAACAGTAAATCCTAAAGCATCTGCTTCAGACATTACTGCTGCTAACAAAACAATATGTACAGGTGAAACCGCTGCATTATCTGCAACGAGCACAATCGCTGGTGCCACTTTCAAATGGTATTCAAACGCTGCTTTGACGAACTTAGTGTTTACTGGTGCTAACTTTACTACGCCTACTCTAACAGCAACGACTTCTTATTACGTAACGGTAACTGGAACTTCAGTTTGTGAAAATACTGCTAACGCTGGAAAAGTAGTTACTGTAACAGTGAACCCTAAAGCTTCTGCTTCGGACATTACTGCTGCTGACAAAACAATATGTACAGGTGAAACGGCTGCATTATCTGCAACGAGCACAATCGCTGGTGCAACTTTCAAATGGTATTCAAATGCTGCTTTGACTACATTAGTGTATACGGGTGCTAACTTTACTACGCCTACTCTAACAGCAACTACTTCTTATTACGTAACAGTAACTGGAACTTCAGTTTGTGAAAATACCGCTAACGCTGGAAAAGTAGTTACTGTAATAGTGAACCCTAAAGCATCTGCTTCGGACATTACTGCTGCTGACAAAACAATATGTACAGGTGAAACGGCTGCATTATCTGCAACGAGCACAATCGCTGGTGCAACTTTCAAATGGTATTCAAATGCTGCTTTGACGAACTTAGTTTACACAGGTGCTACATTTACTACGACTGCTTTAACGACAACTACTTCTTATTATGTAACAGTAACAGGAACGGCAGTTTGTGAAAATGCTGCTAATGCTGGAAAAGTAGTTACTGTAACAGTAAATCCTAAAGCATCTGCTTCGGACATTACTGCTGCTAACAAAACAATATGTACAGGTGAAACGGCTGCATTATCTGCAACGAGCACAATCGCTGGTGCAACTTTCAAATGGTATTCAAATGCTGCTTTGACTACAGTAGTGTATACGGGAGCCAACTTTACTACGCCTGCTTTAACAGCAACGACTTCTTATTATGTAACGGTAACTGGAACGGCTACTTGTGAAAACGCTGCTAATTCTGGAAAAGTGGTTACGGTAACAGTAAATCCTAAAGCATCTGCATCGGACATTACTGCTGCTGACAAAACAATATGTACAGGTGAAACGGCTGCATTATCTGCAACGAGCACAATCGCTGGTGCAACTTTCAAATGGTATTCAAATGCTGCTTTGACTACATTAGTGTATACGGGTGCTAATTTCACTACTCCTGCTTTAACAGCAACTACTTCTTATTATGTAACAGTGAGTGGAACGGCAACTTGTGAAAATGCTGCTAATTCTGGAAAAGTAGTTACTGTAACAGTAAATCCTAAAGCATCTGCTTCGGACATTACTGCTGCTGACAAAACAATATGTACAGGTGAAACTGCTGCATTAACTGCAACGAGTACGATCGCTGGTGCAACTTTCAGATGGTATTCAGATGCTGCTTTAAAAAACTTAGTTTACACAGGTGCTACATTTACTACTACTGCTTTAACGGCAACTACTTCTTATTACGTAACGGTAACTGGAACTGCAACTTGTGAAAACGCTGCTAATTCTGGAAAAGTGGTTACGGTAACAGTAAATCCTAAAGCTACTGCTTCGGACATTACCGCTGCTAACAAAACAATATGTACAGGTGAAACGGCTGCATTATCTGCAACGAGCACAATCGCTGGTGCAACTTTCAAATGGTATTCAAATGCTGCTTTGACTACATTAGTGTATACGGGTGCTAACTTTACTACGCCTACTCTAACAGCAACGACTTCTTATTACGTAACGGTAACTGGAACTGCAACTTGTGAAAACGCTGCTAATTCTGGAAAAGTGGTTACGGTAACAGTAAATCCTAAAGCATCTGCTTCAGACATTACTGCTGCTAACAAAACAATATGTACAGGTGAAACCGCTGCATTATCTGCAACGAGCACAATCGCTGGTGCCACTTTCAAATGGTATTCAAACGCTGCTTTGACGAACTTAGTGTTTACTGGTGCTAACTTTACTACGCCTACTCTAACAGCAACGACTTCTTATTACGTAACGGTAACTGGAACTTCAGTTTGTGAAAATACTGCTAACGCTGGAAAAGTAGTTACTGTAACAGTGAACCCTAAAGCTTCTGCTTCGGACATTACCGCCGCTAACAAAACAATATGTACAGGTGAAACGGCTGCATTATCTGCAACTAGCGGTATCGCTGGTGCCGTTTTCAAATGGTATTCAGATGCTGCTTTGACGAACTTAGTTTACACAGGTGCTACATTTACTACGACTGCTTTAACGACAACTACTTCTTATTATGTAACAGTAACTGGATCGGCAACGTGTGAAAACGCTACTAATTCTGGAAAAGTGGTTACGGTAACAGTAAATCCTAAAGCTTCTGCTTCAGACATTACTGCTGCTAACAAAACAATATGTACAGGTGAAACGGCTGCATTGACTGCATCAAGCACCATCACTGGTGCAACTTTCAGATGGTATTCAGATGCTGCTTTGACGAACTTAGTGTTTACTGGTGCTAACTTTATTACGCCTGCTTTAACAGCAACTACTTCGTACTACGTAACAGTAACAGGAACGGCAGTTTGTGAAAATGCTGCTAACGCTGGAAAAGTGGTTACCGTAACAGTAAATCCTAAAGCATCTGCTTCGGACATTACTGCTGCTGACAAAACAATATGTACAGGTGAAACTGCTGCATTAAGTGCAACGAGTACGATCGCTGGTGCTGCTTTCAGATGGTATTCAGATGCTGCTTTGAAAAACTTAGTTTACACAGGTGCTACATTTACTACGACTGCTTTAACGGCAACTACTTCTTATTATGTAACGGTAACTGGAACGGCAACTTGTGAAAATGCTGCTAACGCTGGAAAAGTTGTTACTGTAACAGTAAATCTTTTACCTAAAGCAACTATCTCAGGTACTACTACAGTTTGTAAAGATGTAATTTCTCCAAAGGTGACTTTTACTGGTTCAAATGGAACAGCTCCTTACACATTTGTTTACAAGATAGGAAATGGAAGTAATCAATCAGTAACAACAACTATTGGAAATTCTGTAACAATTGACGCACCTACTACTGTTGCAGGACAATTTGTTTACTCTTTAGTAAATGTAACTGACGCTAGTTCATCAATATGTTCACAAACTCAAACAGGAACTGTAACAATAACTGTTGATCCATTACTTCAAGCAAATAACGATATTGGAAGCGAAGTTAACGGCTCTATAGGAGGAACTTCTTATGCTAATGTCTTAAAAAATGATACATTAGACGATCAACCAGTTACAAGTAACCAAGTAATTGTAACTTTCGTATCTTCAACTAATCCGAATATTACTCTTTCTGGGAACAACGTAATGGTTGCCGCTGGAACTCCAACAGGTAATTACAGCTTAACTTACAAGATTTGTGGTACAACTACAAGTTGTTCATGTTCGACAGCAACTGTCTCTGTTCCTGTAGGATCAGCAAGTATTGATGCTTTAGATGATACCTTCGCTTCAGCAAGTGGTATTGTAGGAAATAGTAATATTGGAAATGTATTAAGTAGTAATCCTACTTCTGATAACACACCAGATACTTTAAATGGTCTTCCAACCAATATAAATGAAGTAAAAATCTCAATACTTACACCTGCAATTCCAGCTAGTACAAATGCTCCAGTACCGACAATCGATATTAGCACTGGAAACGTTTCCGTTCCTGCTGGTACAATTGCCGGTAATTATATCATCAAATACCAAATTTGTGAAATTTTAAATAGTGCAAATTGTGATTTTGCGTTTGTAACTATACCTGTTTATGCTCCTTCAATTTCAATAACAAAAGACGGTACTTACAGCGATGCTAATAATGATGGAATAACAAATATTGGCGATTTAATCAACTACACATTTATTGTTAAAAACACAGGTGGTTCTATATTAACAAACGTAAAAGTAACAGATGACAAAGTTGCTGTAACTGGAGGTCCAATTGATTTAGCAATTGGACAAACTGATAACTCAACTTTTACTGCTGCATACTCAATAACACAAGATGATATTAATAAAGGTGTAGTTTACAATTTAGCCTTAGCAACTGGTACTCCTCCTGTCGGTCCTTCAGTTACGGCTACCTCTACTGATCCAACGCCTTGTACTACTTGTCCAGTTGATCCTATTTGTTTGGATTGTACAATGACTCCATTGGAACAAAAAGGAGCTATCTCAATTACAAAAGATGGTACTTACCAAGACACAAATGCTGACGGAGTTACAAACATCGGAGATCTTATTACTTATACTTTCGTAGTGAAAAATACAGGTAATGTGACTTTGACAAACGTAACGGTAACAGATGATAATGCAACTGTAATCGGTGGTCCTATCGCGACATTGACTGTAGGTGCAACAGATACAACTACATTTACTGCTACCCACACATTGACACAAGACGATATCAATAAAGGTATTGTTTACAACTTAGCAACAGTAACAGGTACTGATCCTAAAGGGAACCCAACAACGGCTACCTCTACTGATCCGACTCCTTGTACGACTTGTCCAGTTGATCCTGAATGTATTGATTGTACAATGACTCCATTGGATCAAAAAGCGGCTATCTCAATTACAAAAGATGGTATGTACCAAGACACAAATGCTGACGGAGTTACAAACATCGGGGATCTTATTACTTATACTTTCGTAGTGAAAAATACAGGTAATGTGACTTTGACAAACGTAACGGTAACAGATGATAATGCAACTGTAATCGGTGGTCCTATCGCGACTTTGGCTGTAGGTGCTGTTGACAATACGACATTTACTGCAACGCATACATTGACACAAGACGATATTAATAAAGGTATTGTTTACAACTTAGCAACCGTAACAGGTACTGATCCTAAAGGGAACCCAACAACGGCTACTTCTACTGATCCAACACCTTGTACTACTTGTCCTGTTGATCCTACTTGTTTGGATTGCACGATAACCGAATTAGATCAACAAGGCGCTATAGCTCTTGTTAAAACTGGTTTATTTATTGATTCAAATAAAGATGGATTTGCACAAGTTGGTGAAACAATAGAATACAGTTTCACAGTTACAAATACTGGAAATGTGACTTTAACTAATGTAATTGTTACCGATCCATTACTACCAAACTTGACTGGTTCTCCAATAAATATTCTATTAGTAGGTAATTCTAATAATACAATAAAAGGGACTTACATATTAACTCAAGCAGACATAGATGCTGGAAAAGTTATTAATACAGCTCTGGCAGTTGGTCAAGATCCGAAAGGAACAGATGTACAAGATATTTCTGGTACAACGGTAAATAACAATACTAATACAGTAACACCTTTGCCACAAAGTGCAGCATTGGCAGTAGTTAAAGTAGCAAACACTCCGTTTTACAGTTCTGTAGGTGATGTTATAAATTACACTATCCAAGTGCAAAATATAGGTAGTGTATCGTTATACAACATTGTTGTAACAGATCCATTGACTGGATTAAACGAAACAATTCCTACCTTAGCACCTGGAACCTACCAAGAGTACAACGTAGATTATATTATAACTCAACAAGATAGATTAAATCTTGAAGTTATCAATGTCGCTTTTGCAAATGGATTTACACCAGACAACAAACCAATTAGTGCATCGGATACTGAAGTTGTTGAAGCAAATATTGTAGAAGGTTGTCGTAGTATTACAGCTGTTGATATTCATAATGCTATATCGCCAAATGGAGATAATAAAAATGAAGTTTTCATAATTGATAATATTGAAGATACTTTATGCTACCCTACTAATAGTATTGAGATTTACAACCGTTGGGGAGTATTGGTATATGAAACAAAAGGATACGACAATGCAACAAATGCATTTAAAGGTTTCTCTGAAGGAAGAACTACAATTAGTAAATCTGAAGGATTGCCAGCTGGAACATATTTCTACATCTTGAATTATACGTCTTTAGATGGACTTAATAATTCTATCAACAATACAATAGATGGGTATTTATACCTAGCTAGATAATAATAAAACCCAAATCTAACTCCTGAGGATGAAAATCCTCAGGATTAAAAATAGAATAAATGAAGACAAGAATAGTAACTTTCGTTTTGATGTTTACAGCAACAGTAAGTTTTGCTCAGCAAGATTCACAGTTCACGCAGTATATGTATAACACAATTAACATTAATCCCGCTTACGCAGGTTCACGCGGTGCATTGAGCGTATTCGCTTTGCATCGTACACAATGGGTCGGTTTAGATGGTGCTCCTGTTACCAATGCTGTATCGGTAAACACTCCTTTAAATAATAGCAGATTAGGATTAGGTGTATCTATCATCAACGATAAAATTGGTCCTACTACAGAGAATACAATTTCTGGAGATTTATCTTATACCATTCCGACATCTGAAAGTTTCAAACTTTCATTCGGTTTGAAAGCAACTGCAAACTTATTCGATTTAAATAGTACAAAACTTAACCCAGTTGATGCTGACGACCCTACTTTGCAAAATGTAACCAAGTTTAATCCTAACATCGGAGCAGGTATTTATTACCATTCCGACAAGGCATATGTTGGTCTTTCTGTTCCAAATTTTATAGAGACGAATAGATATGATGATAATGAAGTTGCTATCTCAAAAGAAAAAATGACCTATTATTTAATAGGAGGTTACATCTTCGATTTAAGTAGTACTTTAAAATTTAAACCAGCAGTATTGACCAAAATGATTGCGGGTAGTCCACTACAAGTAGATATATCAAGCAACTTTATGTTATTTGATAAGTTAACATTAGGAGCATCTTACAGATGGAGTGCTGCTTTGAGTGCTATGGTAGGATTTCAAATTTCTGATGCAATGTATATTGGATATGGATATGACAGAGAAACAACTAATCTAAAAAATTATAACTCTGGATCTCACGAGATTTTCTTTCGCTACGAGATATTCAAAAACAATGACAAAATTACTACTCCAAGATTCTTCTAAAAAGCCGCTATCATGAAATATAATATTCTTCTATACATAACAATAATCACGATATTTTCAGCTAATATATATGGGCAAAGTTCAAAAATTGCCAAAGCTGATCGAAAGTATGATAATTTTGCCTACATAGACGCTATCAAAACTTATGAAAGAGTAGCTGAAAAAGGTTATAAGTCGGTCGAAATTTTCGAAAAACTTGGTAACTCATACTACTTTAATGGGCAGTTGGCAAATGCATCCAAATGGTACGGAGAATTGTTTGCAATGAAAGCAGATGTTAAGCCCGAGTACTTTTTTAGATATGCGCAATCATTACGTGCGATAGGAGAAAATAAGCAAGCTGATCTAATTATGCAAAAGTTTGTAGAACTTTCAACTGATGATAGCAGAGCAGATTTTTATGATAAGAACAGAGATTATCTTGCCGAAATAAAAAATAATACAGGAAGATATGATGTAGATAGTACGTCTATTAATTCTAAATATTCAGATTACGGATCGGCGTTTTTTAATAATAAATTGATCTTTGCTTCTGCACGTGATACAGGAAGTATTGGGCAAAGAAAACACACTTGGACAAATCAGTATTTTACAAATCTTTATGTTGCTGATTTAGATGAAAAGTTGAATCCGTCGAATCCAGTGAAATTCGAAGGAAAAATTAATTCTAAATTTAATGAGTCAACTCCTATTTTTACAAAAGATGGTAAAACGATCTACTTTACTCGAAATAATTATCTAGATGGAAAAAAAGGTAAAAATGCTAATGATGTTACTTTAATTAAAATTTATAAGGCAACACTTGTAGATAATGAATGGTCTAATATAACCGAAATGCCATTTAATAGTGACTCCTACTCTACTGCGCACCCTGCGTTAAGTAAGGATGAAAAAACACTTTACTTTGCATCTGATATGCCAGGAACAATCGGACTTTCGGATTTGTTTAAGGTATCTATTGGTGAGAACGGAACTTATGGAAAACCTGAAAATTTAGGAGTTAAAATAAATACCCCTGGTCGTGAAACATTTCCTTTTTTAAATGATGAAAACGAAATCTACTTTGCGTCTGATGGGCATCCTGGTGTAGGAGGTTTGGATGTATTTGTTACCAAGATAAATGATGACAATACCTATGGTGATGTTCAAAATGTGGGTGCAGATATTAATTCACCGAAAGATGATTTTGCTTATATTATCGATAGCAAATCGAGAAGAGGTTTCTTTACTTCTAGCAGAGATGGTGGAAAAGGATATGATGATATTTATAAGTTTATAGAAAATAAACCATTGACCTGCGAGCAAGAATTGTACGGACAAATTACAGATGTTGATTCTAAGGAACCATTACCGAATGCAAAAGTTAGTTTATTTGATAAAAAATTTACTGAAATTGCAACAACAACTGCGGATGCAAATGGTAATTATACCTTTAAAGTGGACTGCGGAAAAACGTACTATGTAAGAGCTGAGCAACCAGACTACAATACAAGAGAAGAAAAAGTTACCACTTCTACTGAAAAAGGCAGAACAGAACTTAATATAGCACTTGAAAAAATTACGTGTAAAGTTTCTGTAGGTGATGATTTAGGACATTGTTTCGGAATCAAATTGATTTACTTTGACTTGGACAAATCGGATATTCGACCACAAGCTGAATTAGACTTAGAAAAAATATTAGATGTTTTAAGACAGTATCCAAATATGAAATTGGATATTCGATCTCATACAGATAGTAGAGGTTCATTTAAATACAACGAATCATTATCAGATCGACGTGCTAAAGCGACAATCAAGTGGCTGGTACAAAATGGTGTTACAGCCGACCGACTTATTGGAAAAGGATATGGTGAATACCAACTTGTAAACAAATGTGTCGATGGAGTATCTTGTACAGAGGAAGAGCACCAATTCAATAGAAGAAGTGAATTTATCATCACTGACTTATAGCATTTAGAAGTACTATACTTCTATAAAATTTAAAAGGTTATTCTTAAAATACTTTAGCTCTTAAAAAGTTCTAAATTATTTTTCGAATAACCTTTTTTTAGTGGTCTAAATAAAATGATTTTTCAGATTACCAGTTAGCTCTGAGAGCGAATTTCACTTTAAATTATAGAATTGCACAGTATTTCAGTTTCTATAAATTTATCATAATCTATTTTTGAGATACCATTCATATTTTTACAATGACAACTTTGTTATACTTAATTCATATCGACTACATGAAAAAAATTGGTAACTTAAAATTTGATTTTTTTATGGCCTTTTGTAATTTTAATTAAGTATAAAAATCGTGCCTCACTCCTATTCTGATAAAGCATTTTCGAACATACAGATAGAAAATTAGATTTTAAATGACAATATTTAATCTTAACTATTTTCTTTTTGCCATTTGAGAATCAAGGGCAATTGTCTATATATCATTAATTTTATTTACATAGTTATTTACGAAATCGTGTTTAACTTAATAAGTTGCCAAATTCAATAAATAAAAATTTTAAGTTAAACTTCCTACCTGTAATTGAAAGGCAGATTAAAATAATAAATGATGATATTTGAAAAACCTATAACTTGTTTTTAATGTATTATTTTATAAAATAAACATTCAGACTACTGAAAAGTTAGATGTTTAATTCTCGAATAATTTTAAGCTTCCTACCTCCTGCTCTTAAGCCCCGTTTACATATTGCCTGTGACCTTTTACAGTTTATTAAAGTAGCTTTTTTTGTAAAATCATTCAGTAATTGATTTTTTGAATAATACGGAAACTGTATTTTTTTTTAATTGCTATTTAAGGAATTGCGTTAAATATATTGTGTTACCAAATTATCATCAATAACCTGCTATTTTCACGAAGTTAAGGTTTGGGAAGAGATCATATTGACAGCTTAAAAATTTGATCTAGCTTTCTACTGCAGTAAACGATTCTAAAGCGATTCTGGATTAGATTTATAACTTTGTATATTGGTTGTCATAACAACTTGACAAAAAAGCGATCTAGCAAATAGTTTAATAAAATCACTGTCACATTACTTTGTATAATCAAAATGTCGTTATTGTCAATTAAAAAACTAACTGAATTATGACCTGTGATTTTAAATAATTTCTATTGATAATTTACATGATCAAGCATTTTGTATAAATAGCGCTTAAAACAACTCTAAAACAGCTAATTCGGGCATTTAAGCTAGGATGATTTAAGTTATGCAACCTTAACTTAAACTCATTTAAAAGCACCTATAATTATCTCGTATCAAAATTTGATTGTTATGGGTGAACAAGTTAGCCACCTTATTCAGTACAAGTTTAATCACATAATGTAAAACGAAATTTTTGAATGAATGACTAGCCAAAATATAAGATCATTTTAAGATCGTATAAAACTTATTTCCGTCATTTTTAGACAGTTTTAGGTTACGTTATAAAAAAGTTATAGAGTATTAGATATTGGTATATTTAAATAAGATGTAGCCAGTATCATTCGCGAATATTTATCAGATCAAAACTAAATATATTACCGTTTTAATTTTATATACTCAATACTCCAAAGTTCACAATTTAATTAGAATTTCTAATTGCAAGTCTTTATTGTTTCGCCCCCTATCAAACGAGAGTGTTAATCTAAATTTCGATTATTAATCATACTGCATTACAATTTTAATTGGAACTAACAATCATGTAATTTAACTTTATACAAATTGCTACAATTTAGTAAGGCTGGCATCTATTTAGTACCACTGCAGATCTAACATTATTTGATCATACTCATTACCGTAAAATCAACAGAATAATTTTATACTATGCAAAGTTGCTTATTAAAAATCGTTAATCAATGGCCTACTTTACCAACAATATAGAATTATATATATGTTGTATTGACACCCTATACAATTCATTACTAAAATTACAAATGTACTGTTTGGTATTGCAAATAGGTCTTAGTTTCTTAAACTCAAACTTTCCTCACCATGCAATACTATACCTTTTCAGACAAATTAATCTGGTAAAAATAGCTGTTAGCTTAACTTTAAAAAGCTTTCATTTCGGAGATGACTATTGCACTATTTATTGATTGCTTATAGCATCCTTACTGATTGAGATCCAAATTACACCTGCCTTTCGAAAATTAACAATTAGCAATTTAGATTACTTACTGTTGTTGCACCATCTCAAACTTTTCTAGAAGTACTGATCACTTAATATTACCAAATCTAAATATTCCCATTTATTAATAGCATAGGAGATTTCGAATAAGACATTCTGCATTAAATACAAACTAAATTAACATGGATTAAATAGTTCTTCAATCACAATAACAGATCATATCGAGACTATCACTTTCGATACAAATAAAAAAAAACTTGATAAAGATACAAGGTAAATCAGCATTGCTAAAGTTACTACTGCATTATTCCATTCGAAAAAAATTAAACATAATTTTGAAACTTAGCTTATTATTAATCGAATTATAGCAACTACACTTCCTCCTTCTGAAAAGAAAATAATATTATTAATCATAGTCTACTTTAAAGGATAAGATTCTAAATAATTGAATATTTACAAATTAGACTGCCAAAAAGTAACTCAGTGCAAAAGAAGCCTTTTAAGCGATTGTATATAACTTTCATCTTCTTCTAGATGTTGATTACTATAAGAGCGCATTAAGGCTCAAATTAGCCTAAAATCAGTCGTTCTAATGCTTTTTTCAACAATAAAGTCTTTGTGGTAATTACCTTCAATAAATCACTTTCGAATAAACCACTTTAAAACTAAAAAAAGGTCCATAGAAATTAAATTCCATGGACCTTATTATTGATTATTTATCTAATAATTACTTCTTGTAATACTTTCTATATTTAGGATACGTAATTGCTCCTATCAGTGCGATACCTCCCAATAAGTAGTAAAGCCAGTCTAACGATTTAGCTTCACCGCTTGCATAAGAGTGTAATCCTACCAAGTGGAAATTTACTCCATAGTACGTGAATAAAATCGATACAAAAGCAAACATACTCATTAGGTTAAAAATCCATTTACCACGTAATGATGGTACAAAACGAGCATGTATGACAAAGGCATAAACCATGATACTTATCAAAGCCCAAGTTTCTTTTGGATCCCAACCCCAGTAGCGACCCCAGCTTTCGTTGGCCCATTGACCTCCAAGAAAGTTTCCAATTGTTAGCATGATCAATCCAACTGTTAAAGCTAACTCGTTGATATAGGTAATCTCCTGAATATTTAAGTCCATCTTAGCTTTGTTCTTGTCATTGGTAAAAAAGATCAAAAGTAAAGAGACAAATCCTAAAATCATTCCCAAAGTAAAAGGGCCATAACTCGCCACAATCACAGCGACGTGAATCATTAACCAATAAGAATTAAGTACAGGTTGTAGATTAGCAATTTCTGGATCGATCCAGTTAAGGCTAGATGCCCACAAAATCATAGCCGTAACAAAAGCAGATGAAGCAACGGTAAGTTTTGACTTGCTATCAAATGCCAATCCAAAAAACATGGTTGCCCACGCAATGTAAATAATGGATTCGTAAGCATTACTCCAAGGTGCATGACCAGAGACGTACCAGCGCGCTATCAGACCGACAGTATGCAAAGCAAATAATAAACCAATAATAACATGCATTGTGTTTACCGCAATTGTTAAGAACTTCCGATCTTTGAATATTTGCATAATTGTAAATACGAACATTAAAAGCGCTGCAAGGATATACCAGTTAAAAAGTTTCTGAAAAATATCGTATTTGTTATATAAAATTTCAGTATCAATTTTCCCCTCAGATGGCATTACTTTCTCACCAAATTTACGTTGAAAACCATGTAAGCTTTCCAATAAATCATCTGCATTTTTATAGTCATTTGTAACCGAAGCATTATTCAAAGAACCAAAATAAAGTGGTAAAATACTTTTGGTATAAGTAGAATCCATCCCTTTTAATCCAGAATTCTCTGTTTCCAAATACGAAATCCATTTGTTGTTGGCATCATTTGGAATCGGGAAGATTTTCATAATAGAACCACTCAAAGCCGATTCCATTAAATTAACCCTTTTATCTGCCGCGATAAAGTCTTGATCAAATTGATTAGGATTGGCCGCCTTGTAAGCGCCATCCAAATAGGGAGATAATTTATAATTTCCTTTAGCATCAAAAAATTTAATAAAAGGTGCGTATTTCTGTTTTGAATCAATACCTATTATTTTTCGAATACTATCATTACCCAATTTCAAATAAATTATAGGCACCTCAATCCATAATTTTGCATACTGAGACATCGATAAAAATACCTGGTCAGAATTCATTCCGTTATAATCATTGGACTGACTCACCTTTCTCAATAACTCTGACGAAAATGTATTGATAGGTTTCATTCTTCCACCAGCATCCTGAACAATCAAACGTCCAAATTTTGCTGCATGCTCAGGAGAAACTTTAAATTTATTAAGCAAAGAATCTAGTTCCTTTGCCGTAGGAGATCGCTCCACGTGGGCACTTAGACTATTTTCAGTCTGTTCGTGTTCGTGATCATGATCATGCTCGTGGTCATGGTCATGCGTTTGAGCAAAACCATTAAAACTCAATAACACCACAAGTAAAGTGATCAATTTTGATTTCTTCATTTTTACTACTTCAAGTTTACGTTTTACATCTGCAAAACGAGAATATTTGGTAAACATAATCGCCATCATAGCAAAGTACAACAAAAAGTATCCGAAATAGGTAATGTTTGTACCCCAAAAATCATGATTAACAGACAATACCGTTCCTTTTTCATCAGGGTCAAATGATGACTGAAAAAATCGGTAGCCATTATGATCCAATACATTATTCATAAAAATATGGGCGTCAAAAGTTTCTGTATCTTGTACGGTTACAAGACTTTCAAAAGAAGAATAACTCTTCTCTGTTCCAGGATATTTCTTAGCAATAAAGTCATTTAATTTTATTTTAAAAGGTAATACGTATGCCTTACTACCATAGAATAAGCTATATTCCTTATCTCCAATCTTAACTGTTTTTGGTTCCCCTATTTTACCTTTAGATCCAGTAAGAGTCACTTCCTTTTCTTGTCCGTCAGCTTTTACTTTTACAATCAAAGCATTGTCACCCCCTTTTGCTTTGTAATCATTTTTAGACTCATAGGCAATAATCCCTTTTACAGGCATATCTGGTAGTACAAAACGCATCTCACCAATACTATACAAAGAACGCATCATCAAGGGTTGCACATCATCCTTGGTAACTTTACCCTCAAATTTATCTGCCATACGCATAAAATTACCTTCAAAAGGAGTCTGAATTGTAAACTCTTTACCCGTGGTATTTATATTTATAGCTCCATCAGTAGGATTGTTTAGTGAGAATAAAACGTTGTGTATATTTTGTACTTCACCCTCCTTCAAAAAGTGCTCATGACGACCACCATCACCAGCCTCGACAATTTTCATGTACAAAATTCCGCTGTTGTCTTCCTTAATATATTCGGTGGCATCCATTATAAAATCTTGGTATTCTACCTCAAAAGGAGTTTCTCCAAATTTACCCGAAAGCGAAAAATCATTGCTAGTAGCTGGTGAAAGAAGAATCGATTGATCAAAAACCCTACGTTTCATCTCCCCTTTGTACTCCCCATCAACAAAAACAGTCAAGAACGTCTTATCTGAGTAAAACTGATTTTCAGCAGCACCCTCACGTATCGGCATTACACCCTCATAACTTATGTAACGTGTTACAAAAGCACCCAAAAGGATAAAAACAAAAGACAAATGAAGAATCAGAGTAGCCCACTTTTCTTTTTTCCACAACTGGTAACGTTTGATGTTTCCGGCAAAATTAATCAAGAAAAAAACCATGATTGCTTCAAACCACCAGCTGTTATAGATCATAATTCGGGCAGTATCGGTATTGTATTTACTTTCAATAAAAGTTCCGGCACCCATAGCAATAGCAAAAGTTAAGAAAAGCACCGCCATCAATCGGGTGGAAAACAAAATAGAGATAATTTTTTTATCCATTTTTCAGGGTATATATTAAATTTAAAAAGTCCGACAAAAGTACTCAAAAATGTTCGGTTTGTTTGATGCCCATTTGTTAATTTAATCCAAAATTAAGCTTCAAAAGCACTTTCTATGCTGGTTTCTTTTGGGCGTGCCACCATTCTTAAAATGAGCTATCTTCATTGCACATAGTAGCTCATTTTAAGAATGCTGTCGGGCTATACATTACAAGTCCTCAATAAGTTTCGCTACCGCTACACTTCTTTCCGGGCTTTCCACTGCTATCCCTCACGTAAGTCAAAAATTAAAACAATTTCAAATCAATAAATAATTATCTTTAAAATATAAAACTTAGCAATTATGAAGTGGACAGCCAAATTAATTAAATATAAAAGTGACACTAGAATTGCTGTATATTTCGAAAAAGACATTGATTTAATTGCACGCATCAAACAAATAGAAGGAGCGCGCTGGAGCCAGTCATTAATTGCTTGGCATCTACCAGATACAGAAGAAAACCGGAATAGATTCAAAATAACGTTGCTTAATCACTCTTTGCCCTCAGGGGAAGGTGTTATACAAATTGAAAAATTCAAACAATTTTTACGTTCTAAGCGGTATAGCGAAAGTACCGTTTCCACCTACAGCGATGCTCTAAAATCATTTTTGGTGTTTTACCGAGAAAAACCAATTGCAGAAATAACCAATGACGACATCATTATCTACAATAATGACCACATTCTAAAAATTAAACTATCTGCTTCTTATCAAAATCAGACCGTCAATGCAATTAAACTTTTTTTTCAGACCATCAGAGATACCAAAATTTTTATCGATAAAATTCACCGCCCAAAACGTGCCAAAGTACTACCCAATGTACTGAGTAAAGAGGAAGTGAAATTAATTTTGGATGCACATAGCAACATCAAACACAAAACCATGCTTTCGGTCATTTACAGCTGCGGATTGCGGTGCGGTGAGCTACTTGCTTTAAAACCGCTGGATATCGATTCCAAGCGCAACATTGTTTTGCTTAAAAATTCAAAAGGCAAAAAAGATCGCATAGTTCCTTTGAGCCCAAAGATCTTAGAATTGCTACGTGAATATTACAAAACCTGCAAACCCAAAGAATTTCTGTTTGAAGGTCAAACCGTAGGAAAAGCCTATGACGCGAGAAGTTTACAACTTATTTTAAAGCAAGCTCTAGTAAAAACAGAGATAAAAAAACCAGTAACCTTACACTGGTTGCGCCACAGTTACGCCACCCATTTACTCGAAAGTGGTACAGATTTGAGATACATTCAAGAATTGCTAGGACATAATAGCAGCAAAACCACTGAAACCGAAGTATGAGGTTCAGGAATACCTAAAAAAAAAATGTTGAAAAATGAGTAAATTTATACACATGTAAGCACCAAGAGTTTGCAACAAATAAAAAGTCCCTTTGATGATTTGTAAGTTTAATTATCTATATTTGAAACACAAATAAAAGCGAAACAAACCTTCGCTTATACACCCAATTTCGGGTGGCTATGCGAAGGTTTATTTCGCATATATACTAGTTGTGCGTCAGTTTAGTGGAACGCATAGAAAACCAAAAGATCATCGAAAGAACATCGAAAGAAAAATGAAAAACAAAATTCTATATATTTTAATTTTAACTCTATTCTTAAATTGTAAAAGAGAAAAAACTAAAATTGTAAAAGAAACAAAAATTGAGCAAATTTTTGCTGAAAACGATTATGGAATATTTGGTAAAATAAATCTAAAAATATATTCTGACAGTTCTTACACTTGTGTACGTTACGAAACAAGCCCAAATTATGAAAAGACCGAGAAATTCAATGGTTTTTTCAAAATAATAAATGATACCATAAACTTTTTTCCATCTGACTTCAAAGCGAATTACTCAACAAAAGCGGTTATTAAAAATAATTTTGTCGAATTAGTTGATGGAGAATTTCCGCTGAAAATCGAAATAAAGAGAAATAAGTTAAAGTCAAAAAATAGTTTGAAATTTGACGAAATTAAAGATTATGCAATTTTCACATTCGATGAAAAATATTATAGTAACATTTATTATGGTTATAAGCCAAAAACAATAAAAGCATATGATTTAAAACAAAATGAATTAGAAGAATTAGATATAATATTGAAGAAATGTTTTGTGGAAAATAATACAAAACTAAAAGATATAAATAATTACGTAAAACAATGTATTGTTGTGATAAATCCAAAACAAGAAATTGAAGTTTGGGTAAGTTGTTATTGCAAAAATAAATACGAAAAAGACAATTATAAATATTCGATAATACGAATGCACGACGGCGGAAATTGTAATATAAATCTAAAAGTGAATTTAACAAAACACAACTATTCAGAATTAAATATAAGTGGAAGTGCATAAAAAACCGAACGCACAACAGCGGTTTGCAAAAATGGCGAAATATGAGGTAAATTGACATTTATCTTTCGCAAGAAAATTTATCTTAGCCGAAAATAATCGGTTACGAAGTTCGCCACTTCTGCAAGCCGCGACACGTTGTGCGTCAGCTTGGTAGAAACGAATAGAAGACTTAATAATTTACTAAATGGCATCATTATTTCACTTTATATTTGAACTTATCAAAATATCAATTTTAGGTTGGATTTATTCAACTATTTTGTATTTTATTTTCAAAGAAATTCCAGCAAAAAAGAAACCTGAATGGTGCAAAAAAATATTCAAAACGAAAAAATCAATTTGGATATTTACTTGTCTTTTACTTTTATTTTATATGTTTACGCCTTATGGTAATCACGGTTTAGGAGATAGTGCGAGAATTCCAATTAGTTTTTCAAAAGCAGTTAGTAATGTAGATTGGACCGAAGAGTCGACGATAGATGATGTAGAAACAAAAGACAGAAGTAATCTACAAGCGAAGGAATTTAAAATTATTGATGAAATTGTTTGCGGAAAATACAATAACTTTCATTTTATATATAATTCTGATAAAGACAAATTAGAAGAATTTTATACTGAAAATGAATACAATGAAAATGCAAAATTATTAGATTTACCTCTTTCAGATGAACTTTTAAGTTTTAAAGAAAACTATGATGAATATTGGCATAATTGGAGGTTATTTTTATTACCTTAAAAAAGCCGAACGCACAACAGCTGTTTTGATATAACTGGAATTTAGTGGAATTATCGTTCCGCATCAAGTTTTCGTTAAGCCAAAAATTAGGCGGTTACGAACTTCCAGCCATCTCAAAGCAGCAAAACGTTACCGGTAATGATTCGACATAATCCCTATAAAAAATGAACTATACAATTGAAGATTCTCCTCTACTTGAAAAATTCACTGAATTTAATTTAAGCAAGCCTGAGGCTATTACCTTTCTTCCAGAAAATATTGAATTGGCACAATCCAATAATGAATTCTTTTTTGCAGATTCTACAGTTGACTTAAGAAAATTATTGCGATTAAATTCAATTGAAACTGCGGAGCTAATTTCAATTACAAACTCTTATAATAGAAAGTCCGCAGATTTTTATGGACCAGCAGTGTTCATCAGTCTTTCTTTACTTACTCAAAATCCAGATTTAGTTTCTATTGCTTTAAATCTTATCTCAAATTATATTTATGACCATTTTAAAGGAAAAACTGGTAGTAAAAACGTAAAGCTTGAAATTTACGTTGAAACTAAGAAAAACAAAACTATTAAAAAGATCAATTATGATGGAAATGCGGACGGCTTAAGTCAATTAAATGAAATAATAAAGTCATTGTAATGAATCCATATTTTACCAATCCAAATAATTTGCTTTTCGAATTTAATGAAACTATGCTTGAGGCACAGCGAAAAGCCATTTTTGCTGTTGCAATTGAAATTCAGAAAGAAGAAATTAAAAATTTAGATTTGTACTTAGAGAAAATATCTAAAGCTAAAAAGGAGTTTTCCGAACACAATTATGAGAATGATGCAAACTTAGCTTATTGTTTATTTACACTTGCTGAAATTATTCAACTCGAATTAAAAATGCTAGTTTCACTGAAAGAAGATAGAATGGCAGAAGCTTGGGATATTCTTATTACATGTGAATACAATTTGGGAACTGTTATTAGAAATTATCCTTTTGATCAAGATCATTTGCAAAATTATTTAAATAGATTGATTGACTATCAGAAAACTTTATTTCCTAAAATGATGTTTCATAGTTATGGTGGAATTGTAAAAGAAAGCCACTGTTCTATATGTAAATTAGATTATGGCAATTGTAATCACTTTAAAGGTAAATTATATAATGGCGAACTTTGCTGCAGACATATTACTGAAGTCCAAATGGAAGAACTTTCTGTTGTAGAAAATCCTGCTGATAAGCGTTGTAGAGCCATAAGTATTGAAAATAATGGTGAGAAAATCGATGTTTTGACATTGCGAAAAATCATATAGCACTACCGGTAACAGCCGTTTCTCGCAATTGCGAATTTTGTGGTAAGTTCACATTCACGTTTCGCAAGAATTTTTATCTTTAACGGAAAATAAAAAAATCCGAAGTTCGCAACTGACGAGAAGCGGCGGAACGTTGGCAGTAATTTAACCGCAGAATCAGAAATATAGTGCACAAAACAAGATATATATTACAATAAAATATGAGAAAATTACTTTTTATTTCTTTGTTTATAATTTCGATGGGATGTAAAAATTCAGAAGAGAAACCAAAAGAATTACAAAATTTATTGACTAAAATTGATAAACTTGAAAGACAAAACAAACAGTTAAAAGATTCTTTATCAAATATTGAAGAAGAATTTCTATTCTCTCAAATTTTAATTGGGATTTCAGACGAACAAGTAGTGAAAGTTGGAAAGAAAAATAATATTGTTATGCTTCTACAAACTTTTAATAGAAAATTGCCAAAATATGAAATTTTTAAAATTGAAGGCACAAAAGAAATAAAAATTGGAGAAAATAACCAAACTAGATTTAACTATGACTTTATCCCAAAATCAATAAATGATAATGAATTAGAACTCCTGATTAAAATTCCATACGGAAAAAGAATAATCAAAATTCCAGGCAAAATGTACTTTCCGATTAAAGAATAAACTACCGCCAACACACGTCTTGCGCCATTTGCGAATTTAGTGGAATTACCGTTTTTTAATCGTATTTTCGTTTAGCCGAAAATACTCGTCTTCGTAAGTCGCAAACGGCGCAAGGCGCGAGAACGTTGGGTAATATTTTGCCAAACAAACCTAATAATCAATAACTTACAAAAAAATGTATAAAATTTTATTTTTACTTCTAATCTCTAGCTTTTATAATTGTTATTGTCAAGAAGTGCCTCCTCCTCCTCCTCCAGCTCCAAGTTTAAAAAACGAAAAAAAATACGAAAAGCCACAAGAGATCGTTGAAGTTGCTGAATCAACGAATCTAAAAAAAGAAATTTGTAACGTACAAATATTTGAAATTGACAGTACGTCTTTTACCGACAATAGTTCTAATTCTATTTTAAAAAAATTGAAAGCAGATTAAATGCTATTGATTTAGAAATTTCGTCTGAAGAAATAATCGCTTACACAAAATACAGAAATAGTTTAAAGTTTAATCCATTTAAAATTGATAGTATTGCTTTGGCTATTTACAAATTAAATGAAAATTCAAAATATGAAGACGCAATTAACCTATCTGCTACTTTAAGAATTATTTCGCCAAATAATATAACATTACAAAAAGAGTTGGGGTATGCTTATAAAAAATTAGGACAGACAGAACTATCAGAAAAGCACTTCGAGATGATGAAAAAAATATTAAGTGCAATTGAAAAATATAGCGATGGTTGCAGAATAAATCCATATATATTAAATAATTGCTTTGAAGGCATTAGTTTATATGAAGCAAAATTTAGTCTTTATCCCTCCAAAACTAGATTTATTTTAACCGAATCTAAAAAAATAATTTACGGATATGACATTTACCACATTATGAGATTTGCTAATTTAAATCACTATAAAGAATATTTAAAAGAAGGTGAATACAAGATTGAATAAATAAAAACATCACCCAACCGCCATTTTGAGCTAGCTGGAATTTAGTGGAATTACCGTTTCGCATCACGTTTTCGTTAAGCCGAAAATTGAGCGGTTACGAACTTCCAGCCATCTCAAAGTGGCATAACGTTGGCAGTAATACTACAACAAAACGCTAGAAATGAGTTTCACAAACAAAAAAGTCGATTTTTAAATGCAGAAATTTGGAGTTTTTATCAAAACTGATAAATTTTATTGGACAAAAAATAGAACAATTTATTCAATTTTCTTTTTTTGTCTTTTTATTATTCTCGTCAATCAGAAAATTTTAAAAATAGAAATAGATTTGATAAATGGTATTTTTGGTGGAAGTATTGCAATACTTGCATTCGTTACTTTATTTTGGAGCATTTTTGGAATGGCAAATCCAGATTCTTTAAAAGGAAAAATTGAAGGTTTTATTATATTTAAAAATGACGCTATTGAAATTAAAAATGAAACTTATGAACTTAATCTTATTAAAAATATAGAAATATATAATGAGGATTATTATGGTAAGAAAAGCTTAAGAAATACAGGAGACTTTAATTCTACTTTATCAAATGGTGTTAAAAATCATATTACAATTACATTTTTATCAGCAGAGCAGAAAACCTACAATTTTCAATTATTAAACTCTAATGATTTTCAAAATTTTAGAAGCGAGTTAATGATATATTGTAAGTTAGGAAAAATAACATTCGAAAATATTTGCAAGGTTTTAGGTGAAGAAACTAAAAAAGAAAAAGACGAGTTAAAAAATGAATTATCAAAATAAAGTACTACTGCCAACCGCCATTTTGAGCTAGCTGGAATTTAGTGGAATTATCGTTTCGCATCACGTTTTCGTTAAGCCGAAAACTGAGCGGTTACGAACTTCCAGCCGTCTCAAAGTGGCATAACGTTAGCTGTTATGTTAGCGCAGAAAACGAAAAAAGCGTAAAAAAAACAATAATTCTATGATACCAAAATTGAAAATTTTATTTATTTTTATATTTTCTCTTTTCCTATTTAGCTATGATCCACCTCATTACATTTATTTTATAAATAACTCAAATTCAATCGCGAAAGTAAGACTTAATATAAAACCGAAAACAGAAAATTACGATTTAGAAAGTCTTCAAGTCGGAGATTCTATAGTTTTTAATTTTAAACAGAAAGAAACTGTAAAGATTGACTTTGGTATCAGGAATTGGTCGGATTAAGAAATTGACGAAATAGTAAACGAAATAAAGACTATTGAAATTGAAACGAATGAAATCAAGAGAATTTATAAAACTAAAAACTCAATTAAAAGTTTTTTACAGAATAATAGAAAAGGAATTTTAATACGCTCGAAAATTGAAATTCACATTAAATAAAAACACAACAGCTAACAACCATTTTGATATAGCTGGAGTTTAGTGGAATTACCGTTTGGCATCACCTTTTCGTTAAGCCGAAAATTGAGCGGTTACGAACTTCCAGCCATCTCAAAGTGGCAAAACGTTAGCGGTTATGTTAAAAAAACGAAACTACAAAAATGGAAAATTGGAAATATAAAGTTATACTTTTTCTTATCATTTGCGCCTTGATAATTAGTTATCCATTTTTTTATATAGATTATTTTGAAGCGTCAACTGCGCAAAGAATAACCGCTAAATATTTTTTAGTTCCTATAATTATTTGTCTGTTAATTCTTTTACCAACTTTCTATTTTAAAAAAGTAAAGCCACTTGACAATGATATACCGAAAACTAAAATTAAGGAAAGACTACGCGATGGAATTTCCATTTTTATGATGTTATTTTGTTTAACCGGAATCTTTTTTGGAATAGTGTTTTCATTAATTATAACAACAAATAAGCTTGTCGGAAAATCAGAAACTGTAAAGATTAAAGAGTACGTGGAAGAGTACAAACCAAATACAACCAAAAACGGACGTTTAAGACATTATATAAAATTTGAAAATCCAAAAAATCAAGAATTAATAAATTTAGAAGTATACAGAAAATATGAGGTTGGAGAAATATTCGAAAAAGAAATGAAATATGGTTATTGGGGGATTTTATACTCAACTGAATAGAAAACACAACCGCTAACCGCCATTTTGAGCTAGCTGGAATTTAGTGGAATTATCGTTCCGCATCAAGTTTTCGTTAAGCCGAAAATTAAGCGGTCACGAACTTCCAGCCATCTCAAAGTGGCATAACGTTGGCAAACAGTTAAAAAATAAGACATGCGAAAATTTATTTTATATCAAATATTGTTTAATAATTAGAATAAAATATTGAAGTAACTAGTGTGAAAAATTAAAATTAGCTACAATTGAAACTAAAAGAAATTAAATGATCAGTACAATTATATTTATTATTTGTTTTATTTGCTTGTGGTTATTTGTTGCTCTATATCCACCATCACATAAAATATTACGCAAGAGAAAAACTTACAATACGTTCCTGATTACATCAATTTTATCACCAATTATAACTCTTTTATCCTACGATAAAAACGACGAAGTTTATTCAAAAAATATATTTTGGGGTTCATTTTTTTTTATAATATTTATTTTACTTTATAAGTATTTTGATAACTATATTATTAAAAAATATGAAAGGAATTTAATTTTGGCTATTAAATTTAATGAATTTTGGCACGATGACGAATCAGACAAACAAACTTCAATTGAATTGTTGTTTCAGATTTTACTTCTTGGTATACCAATATTTTACATATTATTATCCAATTATTTGGTAATGAATTTGACATAAAAAATTTTTATAGTTAGATTTACAGAAAAATTCTAAAAACAAAATCTTAAATGAAAAGATGCATAAATAACCGATTTGCCAACAGCCATTTTGAGCTAGCTGGAATTTAGTGGAATTACCGTTTCGCATCAAGGTTTCGTTAAGCCGAAAATTGAGCGGTTACGAACTTCCAGCCATCTCAAAGCAGCAAAACGTTACCAGCAATTTTACCGAAAAACCTGAAAAATGAACGTACTGTTTTTTTCCATATTTCTAAATATCATTTTATTAATAATTATTTACTTTTCTTCAAAGGAGAAAAAAATCAGCTCAAAACTGCTAATTTATTTTGGGCTTTTCGCTGGTTTTTCTTCTTTAAGTTTAACTTATTTATTTGGTTCTTGTTTTGGAGCTTCAACTCCAATTGACATAAAAACACAGAATATAACTAATCAAAATTTAAGCATTTATGCAATTGCATTTTGGGACGATTATGGAAATGGAAGCGGAAATTTTGTAAACTATAATTCAGAATTGGAGCCGAATGAAACTTCCGAATTTTGTATCGACAGCGATGGAGGAAAATTTTGGATAGTTGCAAAAAATAAGGAAAATGAAATTGTTTACCTCGAAGAAACAGAAAACAAGAAAACTGATTTTAAAATAAACGTAAATCAAAATGCTGAACTTGATAAAAACCAATTAGCAAAAGAGTTAACTTTTAAGAAAGACAAAAGTGTAGAATTAGAAATGTATTTAGTATTGACAAACATAATTTTGATTGTTTTACTTGGAATAAGATTACTAAAAAAATAAAAACTGCTGGTAACAGCGGTTTGCAGAAATTGCGAGAATTTTGCAAGATTGGCAAATTTCTTTCGCAAGAAATTCTATCTTAGTAGAAAATTATACGGTCACGAAGTCCGCAACTTCTGCAAGCCGCCAAACGTCAGGCTGTGAAAAAACCTCTTTTTCTACAATAATCATTAAATTTTACGATATTACAACTTAAATAAAGCCGTCTAAGAAGGCTATTTTTTTTAGGCAGCTGATTTAGTTTGAAACGAAAGGAAGTCTGTATTCGGGTTTAAATACGTCGTTTTTAGCAAAAGCAAGACTTTTGCCTTGTATGGTGAGTTCCATTTTTGAAGTTTGGTAATTAAATCGGGAACGCTCAGTGTTTTGATACTGCGTTTGATGTTGTAAACCAACATAATTAAACTGTGTTCGCCATTTACTTTTTCTAAACCTATTACATTTGTGTGATTGTATCCCTGAATTAGTAAAAAAAAGCTGATTTAAAGGAATTCCGGTGATGTGTTGCATCTTTAAATATACAACTTTTCTTCTTTATTATTTGACGTTATGTGTTATATTTGATTCAAATAGATGTTAGTTTTTTCACAGACTGACGTTATAGACAATTTTGACACTTGCATACCTAAAAACTTAAATAGCAAATTTGTAGTTATGAAACGATTAACTCTCTTATTTTTTATATTAACTTATTATTCGTTATGTGCGAGTGAATGCTATCGTTATCACACAAAAACCAATTATAAAATTATATCCAAAAACGAAAAATGTTATTTATATACTACAATCATAGACCCAAACGGAGTTAGCATAGTAAATCGTACTATAATTTTGCTCAAAGATATTTCAAGCAAAAACATCCAGCTAATTTCTGAGGGTAACGATGGATTAATTATTTGCAATCAAGTTGGGTATTACTGGATAGACAAAAACACAGACACTTTTGAAGCAAAAGGGGTTAAAAAAATAATTGATAAAAATAAAGTATCACAAGTTTTTGGACTTCATGCATTTTGCATTAATGGCAAATGGAAACACTTGACTTATGATATTAATACCGATAGGAGCACTATTAAAGATTTAAAAAAGTTTCCGAATAATGCTAAAATCATTCATCACTCTACAGCGGGAAGAGGTAGTTGTTATTTATTAAAGGATAACACTAAAGTATTTTCGTATGATGAAGATGCTGGAGAAATTAATGAAATTGAAAATCTAGATGCGGCTACTACAAATTTTCAGTTATCTGATTGGGATTATGATGACCATTTTTTATATGACCACAATACCTTTTTAATGATTGATTTAAATTTTGATAACATTAGAGATGTTACTGCTGATTTTAAAAAATTGGGATTGAAACACAACTTTACACAGGCAAAATTTACACAAAATTTTAGTGCAGAATTAGTATTGGATTTTAACGACGGTAGTTTATGGATTTATAATAAAAACGGGGTCGATTTAGAAAACGAAGAAAGTGTATTGTTTTATCAAATAAAACATGCGACATTTTTACCACATATAAAATATATTTTACACAACAAAAATCTATATTCTAATAATTTCGATTTAATTAATGATATCAGTCGATTTGACGTAGCTGAAGTCGCCGATTTGAAAAGTTTAAATGAAAAATTCAGTGTTTTTTATGATAAGTTCAATCAATACAAAATTGTAACTAACAGTAACGGAACTAATATCTTTAAAAAAGAAACAAACCACAGTCAAAACAGTACAATATTATTAGACCCATTAGTAAATTACGAAGGTGTATATTCCTATTTGCATAGTATGCCGCAATTTTACACCAGTAAAGGATTTATATTTTTTTTAAATGATAATAATACTATCGAAAAGTCAATACCTTATAAATCAAAAATTAAAAACCTTAAAATTGCCTACGCATTTGATAATAAATTACTAATTGAAAATCAAGTGATTGAAAATATAGCAGATTATGATACTATTGAATTTATAGGTTCTTCGGTAGATGAAATCTCGGGCTGTGATGGAGGAAATGGACAAACTGATATAGTAATAGAATACAACTATTATTTTAAAGACAAAAATGCTGTTTATTTTTATCATAGTAATTCGAATAAAATGAATAAGTTAGAAAACAAAAAACCGGATAGCTATAATAAAAGCAATTTTTTTGAAACCTTATTAAAAAAATAAACTGCCCACAACAGGTAGAGTTTCGCTGCGTGCGAAGCACAAATAATGAAACTCGTGTTGAATCTTTCACGGCTAAAAAGCTGATTGCACAACATCTATTTCTGGAGATCTTTCGTTAAATGAATTAATAGCATTTCAAGTGGCTATCCTGCCTCATATTTTTTGCAGTAAATTATAAGGTATTTTTAGTGTTATCCGTCACATCAGGATATAAAGTGCCATATAAATAAGTATTACGATCTTCTTTCTTTGAAATATTAACGATAATACTTAATGATTTTATTGTAAGTAAACCGACAAAAGCATCGATAAAACGAACCACATTATCCGTACTAATAGTTTCTTCTAAACTAGTAAAAAATAGCTAATTACGAGGAATTCCGGTGATGTGTTGCATATTTAAATATACAACTTTTCTTCTTTTTTATTTGGCATTATGTGTTATATTTGATTCAAATAAATATTAGTTTTTTCACAGACTGACGTTATACGTCATGCTTAGGGACACTGCTAACCTGAAACTGACTATAAGAAACTACTTTAACACCTAAATAAAATATAATCAATATGGACTACAAAGCATCACTTGACACTTTATGCTAGGTAATGACAGCAGGAGCATTTATTCTTTTCATTGCAATTGGATAGAAGAATGTAAGAGCAATTATTTCAGCAAATAGCACTTCAGACCAACTTTAGAGTCCTTCTGCTTTTTGCTGCGACAATTGTCATCAGTTATTTATACAACACAATCAGATATTTTGTATCAAGTCATGAACTTAATAGTCAACGACCAGTCAGCGAAAGAATAATTAAGATTCTAACGTAACCGAAATTAGAACTGTTGACTCAACAGACTTTTCAGGTACAATCAGAACTTTTGGTATTGGTGGACTTTTTGGCTACTTCGGAAAATAGTATAAATCTAAAATTGGAAACATGACATGGTATCTAACGTAGAAGAACAATAAAGTCCTTGTTCGGACGCAGCACGGAGATAAAATAATTATTTCACCTGACGACGTTAGTTTAGTTGACAAGGTGCAAACTGCAATGAAACCGAAACAATGACGAACGATAAAATTACATATAAATCAAACAGAATGAAAAAAGCATCATTAATTCTACTTATATTCTTAACATCTTTAACTGTGTTTGGGCAAGACATTAGTGGACAGTGGAATGGAATATTAAAAGTGCAAGGAACTCAATTAAGAGTTGTTTTCAATATCAGTAAGACAGACAATGGATATAGATCTACCATGGATAGCCCAGACCAAGGAGCAAAAGAAATTCCTGTAACCACTACAAGTTTTGATAATTCAGTGTTAAAGCTTGCGGTAACAAATTCAAGAATTGAATACGAAGGAACTTTGAATAAAGACAATAATATTATTGGAAACTTTAAGCAAGCAGGGCAATCTTTTCCAATGGATTTATCAAAAGTAAAAACTGAAAAAGAAAAAGCGGTAATTGCATCTGAAAACAAGGACACGAACTTTATGGAAACGCAAATAATCTTAAAGACAAAGAGTGGAGATATTTTTGGAACATTAACTACTCCTAAAAGTTTCTCTAACATTTCTGTTGCTTTAATAATTGCAGGTTCTGGACCAACAGATAGAGATTGTAATAATCCTATGATGAAATGCGATGCTTACAAAAAACTTGCTTACGGCCTTTCTGAAAATAATATTGCGTCATTACGCTATGACAAAAGAGGAATCGCAGAAAGTAAAGCAGCAGGAAAAAGCGAGACTGACCTTCGCTTTGATGACTATGTAAATGATGCAAAGGAATGGATACAATTATTAAAGCAAGATAAACGATTTTCAAAAGTCATTGTAATAGGACACAGCGAAGGTTCATTGATTGGAATGATTGCATCAACAATTGCTGATAAATTTATTTCTATCGCTGGTGCAGGACAGTCGGCAGATAAAACTATTAAAGAACAATTAAGCACTCAACCAAAAGAAGTTCAAGATTTATCTTATCCAATTCTTGACAGTTTGGTAAAAGGAAAAACGGCTGACAATGTAAATCCAGTGCTTAACTCTCTTTTCAGAAAAAGTGTTCAGCCTTATATGATTTCATGGTTTAAATATGACCCACAAATTGAAATACAGAAATTAAATATGCCTATCCTCATCGTTCAAGGAACTAATGATATTCAGGTAACAGTTGAAGATGCAAAGCGACTTTCAAAAGCAAACCCAAAATCACAATTGGTACTGATTGAGAAAATGAATCACATCTTTCGAACAGTTGACGGTGACAAAAAAGCGAATGTTGCAACATACAACAACTCTTCATTACCGCTGGCGGACGGATTTATAAAAAACATTACGAGCTTCATTTTGAAAAACTAAATACTAATTAATTTGCAACAACACAGTTTCATGAACACAGCGAAACTACATCAAACAATCTTTGGTGCCGACTTCAAACAATCGTGCCTTGAACGAGCAGTAGCACGAACGCATAACAGCACATACCCAAAAGGCGGGGTTTCGCATTCCAAAGACAGTTTGGTGGTTAATCAGCATTAGTTTTTCAAATATAGTTTTATGGTAAAAGTCCCGCCCTTCGGGTAGCCCCGTACCGTAAGGCTGTGAAAAAACCACATTTTTCTACAAAACCATTAAGTTTTACGATATTACAACTTAAATAAAGACTTCTAAGAAGGCTATTTTTTTTAGGCAGCTGATTTAGTTTGGAACGAAAGGAAGTCTGAATTCAGGTTTAAACACTAAGTTTTTAGCAAAAGCAAGACTTTTGCCTTGTATGGTGAGTTCCATTTTAGAAGGTTGGTAATTAAATCGGGAACGCCCAGTATTTTGATACTGCGCTTGATGTTGTAAACCAACATAATCAAACTGTGTTCTCCATTTACTTTTTTTAATACTGTTAAATTTGTTTGATCGTTTCTCTTATGAATTTTAAGATCGCTTAATGATGACAAAGATATCTTCGTTCATCTATTGAATATTTTTTGACCTATCACACTCAAATCAAGCATCTTAAATTCATTGCTCGGGTCCATACATTTATTTATCTTCGAGATTACGTTTAATATCCAGTTGAGAAAAATCTCCTTTCAAAACTCTTTGTATCATTTATAAAACTGCTGAGCTATTCTGTGCTGACTGATGACTTATTTGTTTAATGATAACTCAATCGGACTGCTTATTTTCATAAGAATTGTCTAAAGTTTTCCGCACTAGATTCAAGTTAAGTTCTACCTCTAAGCTTTCTGTCATTACTACCCTAGTATGTCTAGAAAAATACATTGAAATTAGTTAAATATCACAGTATTCTGTACTAATAGCAATAACTAATTTTTTAAGCCGTTAGTTGTACTAACAATAATTAATTTTTACAACTAGTTAAACAACAAAAGAATTTTACCTCATGAAAAATATGAAAATTGCGGCAATCGTCTTATTACTTTTTACGTCAAATATTTTTGGTCAAACAACAGACAAACCTATCAAATCTGGTTCTTTAAAAAGTCAATTTGAAACTATTATTGAAAACTCAAATAGCTTTAAGGGATACAAAGTAATTAAAGAAGCTTCGCTACAAAAATTACAATCAAATATTACAGATTCTTTATCAGTTTCAAAAAATAAACTTTCAGCCGCTATCGAATTCCAAAATTCGCAAAAACAACTTATTGAAAGTTTGCAAACTAAATCAAATAGCGCTAAAGCGATTGTATCTGATTTAAAATCAGAAAAAGATAACATCTCACTTTTAGGTATTCCTATCCAAAAATCTTTTTTTAAAACATTGTTCTTCTTGATCGTAATTGTATTGATCGCTACAGTAATCTTTTTAATTTTTAAATTTAAACGAAGTAACATTATAACTGCAGAAAGCAAATTAGCTTTGGAACAGACTGAAAAAGAATTTTTGATTTACAAAGAAAAAGCTTTGGAACGCGAACAAAAAGCGATGCGTAGACTGCAGGACGAATTAAACAAAAATAAATAGAAATTTTAATCGTTGCTATCAGCTGAGAAATAGTAATTATATCAAATCGAATACTATTTGATTAAGTAGTTTAATAAATTTAGAGATAGACTGATGATATATTTCAATAGTCTATCTCATTTAATGTAATTTTGTAGTATGTTAAATCAGAAAGCAATGAAATTATTATTAAAAGTATATCCTATTTTTATTTTGTTCCTGATTCTATCTTGTTCAAATATAAGAAGACAAATTTCATCGAACGAAGTAAGCTTAAATACCATTGATTCTGCACAGTCAACTGAGCATAACAACAGAATGAACGAGATCAATACCTCTGATAATATTTATTTTAAATCTTCGGGAACGGAACCGTTTTGGGGACTAACAATATCTGATAAAGGGATTGTTATAACTACGATTACAGATTCTATTATCGTCCCACATACTACTCCAGTTCAAGCTATGGATAGTAATGTGAAAATGTATAAAACCGAGACTGACTCTGCACAATTAACTATTCAAATCAGTCAATTGCAATGCAGCAACGCTATGTCTGGAGAACTTTCTCCGTATGCGGTATCTGTAACTTACAAAGATAAAACCAAGCTGTCAGCACAAAAATTAGAGGGTTGTGGCGCATATATTACTGATTACCGACTGCATGACATATGGGTTCTCGAAAGTCTGAATGGACAATCTATTGATCGCGCCGATTATATAAATGGTTTGCCTATTATCGAAATATATAGTGCTACAAATTCATTTATCGGTTTTGGTGGTTGCAATCAAATAGCCGGTCAATTATTTTTTGAAAAAGGATTACTTCGATTTAAAGAAGTAACTACTACCGAAAAGCTTTGTACAGATTCTAATCTAGAAAAATTATTTATTGAAGCATTACAAAGTACAACAACCTATAAAATTGAAAACAATCGTTTACGCTTTTCCAACCCATCTAAGCAACTTTTGGTATTAAAAAAAATTGACTGATTATTAGCTTTTACTGAAATACAAATTAAAATAAACTATCCGATTAAAAAGGAAACAGCTGAATCTGTTACTGCCGATTTTTCATTTTTTGGTATCGAAAGTAATACATCAGTTGAAAAATTATTATTTAATGGTAAAAATGATAATTCGGGATATTGGTGACTCTTTTTTAAACTTGAGGGAACGATTGAAATTCCTAAGCCATTTCGAACCAATTGAATTATAGAATTAATGTTGTTGGATTCATGCACAATATTTGGTGTAAATCCGTAATAAGCGCAAATTTCAATCAATGAATTATAATAGGTAGGAGCATAATCTTTATTAAAAAAAACAAATACCTCATTATCTAATCTACTTAAATCATTTGCATCTTCAATGGCAATTTTACTATTATTAAATACGAGAGAATACGAATCTTTGAACCATAATTTAGATTCAATTTTTGAAGATGCGACTGGAGCTCTTACAATAGCTAAATCTAATTTACTTTGTTCTAAAGCTAGGATTTGTTTCTTTGTAGACACTTCATATAACTTTATATTTAGATAAGGATACTCCTGCGTCAAGAATTGAATAAGGTTGGTGATAGTATCTGAAAAGGTAGAACTAATATACCCTATTCGAAAATCACCACTTACATTCTCGCCTATCTTTTTGGTTTTTATTACAATAGATTCTAGATTTTGTAGTTGAGTGGTAATTTGTTCCTTAAAATACAATCCCGCTTCGGTAAGTATAACTTTTTTATTATTTCTGTTAAAAAGCTCTACTCCTATTTCATTTTCTAGTTCCTTAATTTGTCTACTTAGTGGTGGTTGAGAAATATAAAGTTGAGCTGCCGCCTTTGTAAAACTCAGTGTATTGGCCACAGCTAAAAAATATTTAAAATGCCTTAATTCCATATCTATACTTTTAGAGTATTATAGATTGACAAATTAAGTACTTTTAAGTATCAATTCAAAGCGTTACTTTTGAACTAATCATTTAAATCTGATCAACACAAATAATTATGAATAAATCAACTGTACAAGAAATCAAAGAACGTTTTGATAATGATGTAGAACGCTTTTCAAATTTAGATACAGGCCAGGTAGCTACAATTGATGCACAAATTTCACTAGAACTCTTGACCGAAGCTTCTAAAAGGATTAAGCCTGATGCGCAAAATCTTCTAGACGTTGGTTGTGGAGCGGGAAACTACAGTTTAAAAATGCTGACTAAAATTGCCAATTTAAATTGTACTTTGGTAGATTTGAGTAAACCAATGCTGGAAAAAGCTTTAGAGCGAGTGTCGAATGAAACAATTGGCACTGTAGCAACGATACAAGGAGATGTTAGAGATGTTACTTTAGAAGAAAATAGCTTTGATATTATTCTAGCAGGAGCTGTACTGCATCATTTAAGGGATGATAATGATTGGGAAAAAACATTTATAAAACTATACCGATTACTAAAACCAGGAGGATGCTTAATGATCTCTGATCTGATCACACAAGAAACTGAAGCGGTAAATGAATACACCTGGGAGCGCTACGGTGATTACCTAGAATCTGTAGACGGAAAAGAATACAGAAAGAAAGTGCTAGATTATGTAGAAAAAGAAGATTCGCCACGATCCATGACCTACCAACTAGAATTGATGAAGAAAGTAGGTTTTAAAAAGACGGAAATCTTACATAAAAACATGTGTTTCGGTGCCTTTGGAGCAATAAAGTAAGATTCAATAAGTAATCACATAAGAGGTCGTTGAGGCCTCTTTTTTTGGTATACCCTATTCTTATACTGTTTTTCTAGATTTGGAAAAAATGAAACTAGCCACATCACAAAGTTAAACAGTTAGTATCGCTATAATTATTTAACGGTAGTTGTAAGGTGTTCTGCTTTCTTCTAACATTAAGTCACGATTTATAATGACAAAACGCAATTGCTGCCTGTTGCACTTTTATTAAATGGATATCGCTTATCTACTTTTTAATACTGTTTAAATATTTACTTTATCAGACTGTTTTTTTTTAAATAATCACGCACTGAGACAAAATAAGATAGTATTTTCTAATCTATCTTTGTATTCGAACTAGAATATCAAAATGGAAACGACACAATCAAAAACAATAAGTCAAAAATTATTATTTATAATGGCTGTTGCAATTGCAGCAACAGCAGCTAATCTATATTACAATCAACCCTTGATTCCTTCGATAGGAAAATCATTGGGATTAAACAAAAATTTGTTGGGATTTATTCCATCTGCTTCTCAAATTGGGTATGCCGTAGCAATTCTTCTTATTTCTCCTCTTGGTGACGTTATGGATAGAAAACGAGTAATTAGAAATCTATCCATTATATTAGTTTTTGCTCTAATTGGCGTTTATTTTGCTCCCAATTTTTTTATATTAATCACAGCAACATTTGCTGTCGGTTTGGGCGCAAACATTACACAACAATTAATACCACTTGGCATCTCCCTGTCCTCACCCGAAAATAAAGGTAAAGTTGTTGCTACTTTGATGACAGGACTCACAACCGGAATTCTATTATCACGAACACTCAGTGGCTTCATGGCGGAACATTTTGGTTGGCGTGCCGTGTTTCTGGGCGCGGCGATTATAGCTGCAATCATTGGTATTGTGCTGCATTATGTGTTGCCATCAAATATTCCTACAGCAGATTTAAAATATACCAAATTACTCGGCTCTATGTTCACTCTAATCAAGACAAAACCGCTATTGCGTCAAGCCGCGTTTGTGGGTGCTTTGTGGTTTGCTGCCTTTAATGCCTTGTGGGCTACGGTTGCTATACATATGATGGATAAACCTTTCTCCTACTCTGTTCAACAAGTTGGATTATTAGGTTTTGTAGGTGCATCTGGAATTTTTGGCGCAAAACTAGCAGGTAAATGGGTAGATAAAATTGGCGCAAACAAAGTGATGATGTTCTCTATTGGAACTGTACTATTGAGCTTTGTTGTGCTAGCGCTCGGAAAAGATAATATTATCATTCTCTGTATCGGAATCATTCTTCTTGATTTAGGCGTTTTTGGATCTCAGGTACCGAATCAAGTACGCGTTTTTTCGGTGGATATAAATGCACAAAGTAGAGCTAATGCAGTTTATATGCTATTCTACTACATAGGTGCTGCTGCTGGATCTGCTGTTGGAGTATCTGTCATTAGTAAATTCGGGTGGTACGGACTTACTGGTTTTGGATTCACATTAGCCATCACTGCGTTTATTTTTCATATAAGTCGAAAAAATAGATGATAGTCTTTGTAATTTCTTTATCGCAATTATCGAATTCTGTGTGAATTTTATTTTTCGAAAGTACTACTCGATGCATTTATAATCTGAATTTTGTTTTTGTATCTAGAAGTAAAATTTAGAAACTTTTTTAATTAACATAACATAAACATACTAACAGGTATTTTTTTATAACTTTGAAATATGCAACAAGAATTAAAATCAGATTTTACCAAACAACTTATCATTGATAAAGCGTTCAGTTTGTTTTATGAGAATGGTTTTAAATCAACAAGTATTGATGCGATAATGAGAGAGACATCATTAAGTAAAGGTGCTTTTTATCATCATTACAAAAGTAAAAAAGACATCGGACTCGAAGTTATAAGCTTAAAGGTCGAAAAAAGAGTTGTTGAAGGAATGATTTTGCCTCTGATGAAAAAAGGTAATGCCTACGATATAATAGTGAAAGTTTTTATCAATCGTTTAAAGGAATTTTCATTTTATGACAAGCAACATGGTTGTCCTATGAACAATCTAATAAATGAAATTGGTAACACTGAAGCTGTATATCAAAAGGCACTTAGAAACATCATTGAACAATGGAAATATGCTTTGGAACAACTTATTGAAAGAGGAAAATATGAAAATTCAATCAAGAAGGAAGTTTCTAGTAAAGCGGTTGCTATTTATTTAATTAGTGCTTTTGAAGGCATTAGAGGAATTAGAAAACTATATGATAATGATGTAGTGATCGAAGATTTTTTATCTGGTCTTTCTTCTTACTTGGAACAAATTAGAGTTTAATTTTTTTACATAAAAAACATACCTATTAGAATGTTTTTAAATTACAGAATATATGAAAAATGAAAGAAGAGATTTTATAAAAAAATCTACCATGTTAGGGTTCGGAATGGTTGCAGCACCGCAATTTACAAGCGCAGCTACTACAAATGAAAAAACAAATAATACAGAAGATATGATAAGCACAAGACCAAAAGTTTTATTTTTTGATGTTAATGAGACCTTATTAGACTTAACATCTATGAAAAAAGTTGTTGGAAAAGCATTGGGAGGTAGAGAGGATTTATTGCCATTATGGTTCACAACGATGCTACAGTATTCACTGGTTACCACTGTTGGAAGACAATACAATGACTTCGGAATTATTGGTGCGGCTGCCCTGCAGATGGTCGCTGCAAACCATGATATTAAATTAACTGAGCAAGAAGCACAAGAGGCAGTTCTTACACCTATTCGCTCGCTTCCTGCTCATCCTGAGGTAAAGGAATCACTGAAAAAACTTAGAGAAGCTGGCTATAAATTGGTATCCTTTACAAACTCGTCTAATAAAGGTGTAGAGACACAGTTTAAAAATGCTGGTTTAACAGAATACTTTGACCAACGATTAAGTATTGAAGATATTGGAAAATTTAAACCAGATGCCGACGCATATGCATGGGCAGCTCGCAAGATGGGCGTAAAACCTAGCGAATGTTTATTGGTCGCTGCACACGGCTGGGATATTGCAGGTGCAATATGGGCGGGATGGAGAGCTGCATTTGTTGGCCGACCTGGCGCTCAGTTGTTCCCACTAGCCCCTACTCCAGAAATTAATGAAAGTAATTTGAAATTAATAGCAGAACAACTAATCGCTTTAAAATAAGATGAAAAAAATAATCCATCAAGGTATAAATGTTATATCGATAATTGTTCTGTTGTTTTTCGCTGTTCCAAAAATTATGGGAATGTCTAAAAGCATTGAAGGCTTCAAATAATTTGAGAGTGGTCTAGGCATTGATGCTACTTTTTTTAGAATTTTTACTGGTATATCAGAATTAGTAATCGTGATTCTAATTCTGATATACATTTTTAAAAACAGTATCTTGTTTGGTAAAATTGCTTATCTTTTTTTATTAGCAACCATGATAACTGCCTTGGCGATCGAGTTTTTTGTTAGGCCACAACCTGAAATACTTTTGGTCATAATAGCAATTACATTATCAATATTTTCAATTTATAAATTAAAATCAATTTAGTCATGAATAACTTAGACAACAAAGTAATTTTGGTTACAGGTTCCTCAAAAGGTATTGGAAAAGAAGTTGCTATCCTGCTAGCAAGGAATGGAGCAAAAATAATAGTAAACCATTCTAATAGTCAGAAAGAAGCTGATGAGACAGTAAACGAAATTAAACGTAATGGTGGTGACGCTATCGCTATAAAAGCAGATGTAAGTGACAAAGAGCAAGTTATTCAGCTTTTTGATAAGGCATTAGCAGAATATGGTAAAATTGATGTATTGGTAAATAATGCAGGAACCATGATTTCTAAAAAACTGAAAGATGTAACACAAGATGATTTCACCAAACAATTTGAAGTGAATGTAAGAGGAATTTTTAATACCTTACAAGAAGCGGATAGTAAATTGGCAGATAATGGGAAAATTATAAATTTCTCCTCAAGTACTACCAAACTGATGTTACCTACCTATGCCATTTATTCGGCAACAAAGGCAGCGGTGGAGCAAATGACGAGAGTATATGCCAAAGAAATTGGTCGCGGAATATCTGTAAACGCTATTGCTCCTGGAGCTACAGAAACGGACTTATTTATGAACGGAAAATCACAAGAGCAAATAGACAAGATGAGCGCTATGAATGCTTTTGACAGATTAGCAAAACCAATTGACATAGCAAGAGTTGTGTTGTTTCTAGCAAGTGATGATTCAAGTTGGATTTCAGGACAAGTTATTGGTGCTAATGGAGCATTGGTGTAATCATGCAATCTAACATTTCGATAAAAATTATTTATCGAATAATTAATACGAATCAGTATAATTTAAAAGAGCTTTTAACGAAGCTCTTTTTTTATGCGATTTATTAAGACTTGATTTATGTTTAAATACACTATTTATAGATCCAAATAATCTATTACAGTTAGGTACCTTGAACGATTTCTTAATAAGATAAACTTTACTAGAAAATGCTTTTTTTAGCGTTTAGATAACTATAAAAAAGTAAATAGTAATCTATTGAAGTTTCATAATTGCTTATGCACTAAAAAAAAAGACACTTAGTCTTCGCTTGTAAATACTATGATTTTGCTATAAAATCTTCAGATAATTTAGGTAAAAGCAGGTCGCATTTGGGCTGTTTTGTTAAATGGTAACAGATGTATATCTTTGTACCGACAAATAGAAACAAACAAGCTAAATAAGTTGAATATGAAAAAACCTAAAATAGGATTTATTGGTCTCGGTTTAATGGGTGCCAATATGGTTGAAAATTTACAAAAAAGAGGATTTGAGTTAACTGTAATGGATCTTAACAAAGATGTAGTTGCTACAGTTATTGCACGTGGTAATGCTACTGAGGCAAAATCTCCAAAAGAATTGGCTGAAAATAGTGATATCATTATGTTCTGTCTTACGACTTCTGCAGTTGTAGAAAAAGTGGTTTATGGTGAAGAAGGTATCCTTGCAGGTATTAAAGAAGGTGCCGTATTAATTGATTTTGGAACTTCGATTCCCGCATCTACTCGTAAGATTGGTAAAGACCTTGCAGATAAAGGAGCAGGAATGATTGATGCACCGCTAGGTCGTACGCCAGCTCATGCAAAAGATGGTTTGCTTAACATTATGGCAGGTGGAGACAAAGAAACTTTTGAAAAAGTAAAACCAGTTCTTGACGAACAAGGTGAAAACGTTTTCCATTTAGGTCCTCTTGGTGCTGGTCACACAACAAAATTGATCAACAACTTTATGGGTATGACAACTGTTGTGGCAATGTCACAAGCTTTTGCTGCTGCTAAGTTATCTGGTGTTGATGGACAACAATTGTTTGATATTATGTCTGCTGGACCATCAAACTCTCCATTTATGAAATTTTGTAAAAACTATGCTGTAGATAACGTAAGCGATTTAGGCTTTTCTATTGCAAATGCAAATAAAGACTTAGGTTATTTTGTTGAAATGATGAATGACCTCGGTACTGTTTCTCAAATTGCAAACGCAACTTCTGCAAACCTTCAAGCTGCTTTTGATGCAGATATGGGTAGCGAGAATGTTCCTGTGATCTTTGATTACTTTACAAGTTTGAAAAAATAAAAATATTTATATTAAACTCTTTTGAGTTTAGTTTATAGTTTAAAAGTTTTGGCTGTTATTTAGTATCGAAAAGTCTACTAGACAATTTAATTCTAAATGACAGCCATATTTTTTACTAGGTATTCTAATATAATGAATGTCGTTAAATTCCTTTTTTGCGTGAAGGATTGTAGCGGCATCCTTTTTATTACTGGCTTTTTCTGCCAGAAATAAAAGATATAGCGAAAAGCCTGACCCGCTCCGAATTTTCCGGAAGGGGCACGCCATAATACTTATTCAACTTCAACTGACAATAGTTATTTACAACCCTATTGATCTGTATTTTAACTTATTATTTCAAGCACATCCTCAAAATACTCACCGGATGTTGTGCTTTTCTACTTGTACCATCAAAAATTTGATGGCGACAACTGGTTCCTGCAGCAGCAATTTCAGTAGTTTGTGCGGTAGAACGTATTTTTGGGAATAAAGTATCTTCACCCATCTGCATGCTTATATCATAATGTTCTTTCTCGTAGCCAAATGAACCTGCCATTCCGCAACAGCCCGAATTGTAAATAGTTACGGTGTTGTTTTTCGGAATATTAAGCATAGCAAAGGTAGCTTCGACAGTACTCAATGCTTTTTGATGACAGTGACCATGAATTTTTATTTCTTTGGGTTCGTCTGAAAATTGGTCAGCTTTGATATTGCCTCTAAGTATTTCATTTTTAAAAAATTCTTCAATTGTGAATACATTTTTGGCTAAATTCTCCGCTTTAGGTTTGTCTTCAGCAAGGCGAATGTATTCATCTCTAAAAGTTAATATTGCAGATGGCTCGATACCAATCAGCGGTGATTTATCTGTAATCACATCTGAAAATATTTCGATATTAATATTCGCAATTTCCTTGGCTTCTTTAAGGAACCCTTTTGAGAGGTAAGCCCTTCCGCTCTCCTCATGATTAAGAATTACTACTTCATATCCCAGTTTTGTCAGCATCTCAAAAGCATCAATTCCGACCGATACATCATAATGATTAGTAAATTCATCACAGAACAAATAAACTTTATTATTGATCAAAGTGTCCTGAATAATGGCATCTGGTTTTGATTTATACCAATCTTTAAAAGTCATTTTAGCCAAGTGAGGCACTTGTCTTTTGGGTGCTACTCCCATTGCTTTTTTGACTAGAGGCAAGTTTGTAACCCAATTGGTAAAGGAAGGAAAACCGCTTCCCAAATGATTCAGTTTTGAATTGTTGGCAAAAATTCTAGAACGCAAAGAGTACCCATTTGCTTCTTGATACTGATAAAGAAATTCTGCTTTTAAAGAAGCAATATCTACGTTGCTAGGACATTCGCTTGCACATGCTTTACAACTTACACATAAATCGAATACCTTATATAACTCTTCGTGATCAAATTTATTGGCTTTATCAGAATTGGTTAGGTAGTCACGTAGGGCATTGGCGCGGGCGCGCGTTGTATCTTTTTCATTTCTAGTGGCTCGGTAACTAGGGCAAAGCGTCCCTCCTGCCGATGGTAATTTACGACAATCTCCAGAGCCATTACATTTTTCGGCAGCTCTTAAAATACCCATACTGTCTGAGAAATCCTGAATCGTTTTAATATTTGGTTCTACTCTACCCGGTTCAAAACGCAAATTTTCATCCATTTTAAATGCATTGACAATCTTACCCATATTCAGAACAGAATATGGATCAAAAGCCAATTTTAATCGCTTTAGCAATTCATAGTTTTTTTCGCCAATCATAAAGGGCAAAAATTCCCCACGTACAATTCCGTCACCGTGTTCTCCACTCAACGAACCTCTGTATTTTTTTACCAAAACAGCGACTTCAGTTGCGATATTCCTAAATTGGAAAATACCTTCCTTCGTTTTTAAGTTTAATACGGGACGCAAATGAATTTCTCCTGCTCCAGCGTGGGCATAGTAAATGGCACTTTGTCCGTGGCGTGCCATCATCTCTGAAAAATCAGCTATGTAATTGGGTAAATCGCTAAGTTCAACTGCAGTATCTTCAATAGAATCTGCTGCTTTATTATCACCAACGATACTTCCCAATAATCCTAAACCTGCTTTACGAAGTTCATTTATTTTGTCAATATCAGTACCGTAAATTTTAGGCAAAGCATATCCAAAATTATTATTTTCTAAATCTGCAATTAATTCATCTGCTTGCTTTTGTGCGTCGTCCATACTAATGTACGACCCTACTTCTAGCATCATCACTGCTTTTGGCTCTCCTATGATAAAGAATCTATTTTTTGCTTGTTCTCGATTGGTTTTTGTACAGTCAAGAATTGTGTCGTCCATCATTTCGCAAGTGTACAGATGATGCTTCATCGCTACAACTACTGCTTCTAAACTTTCTTGAATAGTATGAAAATGAGCCACTACCATCACATTGTGAGCAGGAGGCAAAATATCTACTTTTAAAGTTACTTCTGTTGTAAAGGCCAATGTACCTTCACTTCCGCATAATAATTTACCAACATTAATTGTGGGTTCCGTACCCCCAAATAAATCTGATTTTAATAAAATATCTACAGCATAACCAGTATTCCTTCTGTGAATTTCAGGTTTCGGAAATTCATTTTTAATTTCGTTTTGAGTTGCTTGAACGGTTAACTCATCGTATAGTTTTTTATAAATTTGATTTTCTAACGTAGTACCTTTTGTTTTCTCAATAAATTCAGTAGATGTTAATTCTGAAAATATCACTTTCGAACCATCACTTAAAACAGCTTTTATTTCGACAATTTTATCACGAGTCACACCATAACGTATCGATGTTGTTCCTGATGAATTATTACCAACCATACCCCCAATCATACAGCGATTGGATGTAGAAGTATTGGGGCCAAAAAACAGGCCATAAGGTTTTAAGAAAATATTAAGCTCATCGCGAATTACTCCTGGTTGTACAGTTACCGTTTTTCTATCTTGATCGAATGAGACAATTTGAGTAAAATGCTTGGATACATCAACAATAATTCCGTTTCCTACTGTTTGACCAGCGAGAGAAGTCCCTGCGGTTCTTGGAGTAATTGATAAATTATTCTCTCTAGCAAAATGAATAATTTTAATAATATCATCAACCGTCTTTGGCAATGCAACTGCCTCTGGCGTTAATTTGTAAGCTGATGCATCTGTAGAATATAATATTTTATGAAGTTGATCGTATAGCAATGTACCATCTAATTGATTAGACAGTGAGTCAAATTTTGATTTCGAAGACATGGAAAATCGTGTTTAATGAGAATAACAAAGATAAAGATATTCGACGGGAATATTCTTTGCAAAAGAAAAGTTATATCTGTAAATAATTGTTAAATTTTTTCATAATACCGGCTTTATAAACAATTTGTACAACGTTACTTTTGAGATAATGTATGCAAAAAACGGCTGAACCAAAGTCAGTGATTTTATCCTTTAATAAATGACTGATTTGAATTATTTAATATTGTTGATTAAATTTATAAGTTTGAAAATAGTGATTGATCAAAATCATTTTTCACTAGTACATTCTTAGGACCATTGGATCCCTTTGAACGATCATACGATAATAAAATCGAACCTGCTTTCTGATAATTGTCCCAGGCCATTGTGAATTTTGGCTCAGAGTCCTTAAAGTTTTTAAAGTAAGACCATTGCTTAATCAAATGATCATTCTTATCTACATAAATATAATATTTATTTTCTGGCGTTACCCCTACAGCACTAAAAGTCATTTGTAAAACATCTGCTATATTTCCATTTGCTAACTGCTCTGTTTTAACATATGATAAATCGACACCAGGATCTTGCAATTTCCACGGCATAACTAACCAGTATGAATCGTTGATCCACCAGTTTTTTGCTTGTTGTAACATTTTATTTGATTTATCAGCATCAGTTACTAATTTTCCATTTTCGAAAACTTTACCTTTTAATGTATTTACATTTAATATAATTATTTGGTCAGCATCAGGATTTTCGACACGCACATCGCCAGTCCATTTGTTCCAGAAAAGTTTACGTTTACCAAAATCCCATTGTATAAATTTAGTTTTATTATAATTAATTACGCCGCCCATTGCATTCTCAACATCGTTCACAATTTTGTTGACATCAGTTTGTGCAGAAACAAAATTTGAACTACATAATACAAAAATTACTGCGATTATTAATGCTGTTTTACGATTCATATTTATTTAATTTTAAATTTTTTGGTAAAAACAAAAATACTGAATTTTGCTCACGTTTAACCACTTCCAAATAGATAAACTAAACGTTTTGTTAAACTTATATAGAAATTAAACCCGATCCTCTTAAAATTTTCTATTCCTTTTTTCTAGTCCTTATAAAATGTTTATTTTTGCACTCTAAATTAGACAACATGCCAAATAAAAAATATAAAATTGCCGTTCTTCAGCTTAATTTAAATGATGTAGCCGAAAATAATTTAAAGAAATGTATTAGTTGGGTACGTGACGCTGCAAGTCAAGGTGCCGAGGTAATTTCGTTACCAGAATTATACAGCAGTCATTATTTTTGTCAAAGTGAGGATGTCGAAAATTTTTCGATCGCAGAACCATTATATAGTACTTCTTTTATCGCTTTTAGCGAATTATCAAAGGAATTGGGAGTTGTAATCATAGTTCCTTTTTTCGAAAAAAGAATGGCTGGCATCTATCACAATAGTGCTTACATTATTGACACTGATGGTACGGAAGCTGGATTATACCGTAAAATGCACATTCCAGACGATCCGCATTTTTACGAAAAATTTTATTTTACGCCAGGAGATTTAGGTTTCAAAACTATCCCTACAAAAAAAGGAAAAATTGGTACTCTAATATGCTGGGACCAATGGTATCCAGAAGCAGCTCGATTAACTGCTTTAAAAGGTGCTGAAGTTTTATTTTACCCAACCGCAATTGGATGGCATCCACAAGAAAAAGAACAATATGGTGAAAATCAATATGGTGCTTGGATGAATGTAATGAAAGGACATGCTGTTGCAAATGGTGTCTATGTAGCCGCTGCCAACCGTATCGGTTTAGAACAATATATTGAGGGAACAGCTGGAATCGAGTTTTGGGGTGCATCGTTTATCGCTGGGCCACAAGGGGAAATTTTAGCGCAAGCATCACATGATAAAGAAGAAATATTAATTGCTGAAGTTGATTTAGATCTACAGGAAAATGTACGTCAAAACTGGCCATTTTTCAGAGACAGACGAATTGATGCTTTTGGAGATATTACCAAAAGAGCGATAGACTAAGGAAATTCTAAAGACTATTTGAGAGGACCAAAACACAAGTGTTTTGGTCCTTTTTGGTTTTTTATAACATTGTCAAAAGTACGCTACACGTTTTGTATTTGTATCTTTGTGTAAAATAGTAAAAGCCATGAAATTCAACATTCAAGATACTTTCAATAAAGAACTTCCTGCTGATCCTATAGCAGAAAATACGATAAGACAGGTGGAGAAAGCCTGTTTTTCATTTGCAACTCCAAAGAAAACTGCTGATCCAAAAATTATTCATGTATCACCTGAAATGGCAGAAAATCTAGGGATAACAGAAGAAGATACTAAAACTGATCTTTTTCGTGATATTTTTACCGGTAATGAAGTTTTACCTAATACACAACCTTATGCCATATGCTACGGTGGTTATCAGTTTGGAAACTGGGCAGGCCAACTAGGTGATGGTCGCGCAATCAATTTAACAGAAATTGAACACAATAATCAAAAATGGGCTATTCAATTAAAAGGTGCTGGTCCTACTCCCTATTCAAGAACGGCAGATGGACTGGCAGTTTTGCGATCATCAGTACGTGAATATTTGTGTAGCGAAGCAATGTTTCATTTGGGTGTGCCGACTACGCGTGCATTGTCTCTTGCATTATCTGGGGACGAGGTTTTGCGTGATGTGCTGTATAACGGAAACCCCGCTTACGAGAAAGGAGCCATAGTAAGTCGAATTGCTCCAAGCTTTTTGCGTTTTGGAAACTATCAATTATTTGCTTCCCGTCAAGATCACGAAACATTAAAAACCTTGGTTGATTATACCATTAAACATTTTTACTCGGATTTAGGATCGCCATCTACAGAAACTTATTTACAATTTTTCCAGCAAGTAGCTGATAAAAGTTTAGATATGGTTTTACATTGGCAACGTGTAGGATTTGTGCACGGTGTGATGAATACAGATAATATGTCGATTCTTGGACTGACCATTGATTATGGACCATATGGTTGGCTCGAAGGTTACGATTACGGTTGGACACCAAATACAACCGATTCTCAAAACAAACGATACCGATACGGAAAACAAGGCGAAATGGTGTTGTGGAATTTGTACCAATTGGCCAACTCGCTTTATCCGCTTATTAACGAGGCATCAGGTCTTGAAGCTGTTCTTGAAAGCTACAGAACAAAATATGACGAGAAATACCTAACTATGATGCGTTCCAAAATTGGCTTATATACGGACAGAGAAGAAGATGCTGCTTTGATTCAGTTAATGGAAGAGAATTTGCATTTGACAGAAACCGATATGACAATCTTCTTTAGAAATCTTAGTTACTTCGAACAAGATAAGCCTGAGGAAGGTTTTGAACACATTAAAGATGCTTTCTACCACTCATTAGAAGAAAATCCTGAAATTATTGAAATTTGGAGGAATTGGTTTCAGCAATATAGTGTGAGATTGGCATTCGAAAATGAGAATGATAACCCACGTGCTGTGAAAATGAATACATATAATCCAAAATATGTTTTGCGTAATTATATGTCACAACTTGCCATCGATGCTGCTGATAAAGGAGATTACAGTTTAATTGATGAGTTATTCAAACTATTAAAAAATCCTTATGATGAACAACCTGAATATCAAAAATGGTTTGCCAAACGACCAGATTGGGCAAGAAATAAAGTAGGTTGTTCTATGCTTTCTTGTAGTTCTTAAGTAATTATCTATAGCAACTACAAACGTCTTCTATAGTAGAAATAAAATATCAAGTTAAATTATGAAATACAAATGTATCATCTTTGATTGTGACGGCGTATTAGTCGATAGCGAGCGTATCTCAAACGGAACCTTAATAGAAATGGCAAAATCGATTGGTGTTGCTCTCACCGAATCATTTGTAATGAATCACTTTTTAGGCAAATCATTAGCCTTCTGTTTTCAATACATACAAGATCAGACAGAAAAAACGCTGCCAGTTAATTTCGAAACTGAATTTAGAGAGCGCAGTTTTGAAGCTTTTAAAACACAATTGCTACCCATTCCTGGCATACATGCTTTGCTTGAAAAAATAAAAACTGACTACTGCGTCGCTTCAAATGGACCAAGAGACAAAATTATTCTGAATTTGACTACTGTAAATCTCATTTCGAAATTTGAAGGTAAAATTTTTAGCGCGTACGATATCAATAAATGGAAACCCAATCCCGAGCTTTATCTCCATGCAGCTAAAACAATGGGATATGAAATCGAAGATTGCGTAGTTATTGAAGACAGTACTGCGGGTGCACAGGCAGGATTGGCAGGAGGTTTCGCTACATTAGGCTATCTCAATTCACACAATCAAACCGACTTCAAAAAATTGGGAATTCCAGTTTTTGAGAATATGGAAAAATTAGAGGAATTATTATCGTAAGACATAGTTCATTTGAATAATATAGAATTTTGAATTTGTTAGCTTAAAGACATTTATTCTCAAATCTAACTTTATCAATTCAATCTCATCATATAAATCAGCTTACATATTCAACATGTTAACAAACTGACTAACAAAATATTAAATGATTATTTTCGAAAATAGTTAGGATAGGATTATTAAAACCGAAATATACATTTAAAGCAATTTAATTTGACTTACGATTTGGAAATCGGCGAAAAGACCAAAATATTAGGATTTTTTTTGCTTTATATTTAAAAATAAACAAATTCGTAAATCATTTGCCTTAACACAAAATAAAATTTACATTTGCAGTAGTTTAACTTTTACAAACACAATGAAGCCTAACACACAACAATTAAGTGATTTAACAATCCAAGTAAGAAGAGATATTCTTCGAATGGTACATGCTGTAAACTCTGGACACCCAGGAGGATCTCTTGGATGTACTGAATTTTTAGTAGTTCTATACCAAAATATTATGGAACGTAAGGAAGGATTTGAAATGGATGGAATTGGTGAAGACCTTTTCTTCTTATCAAATGGACATATTTCTCCAGTTTTTTATAGCGTTTTAGCAAGAAGTGGCTATTTTCCAGTTTCTGAACTAGCTACTTTCCGTTTAATCAACTCAAGATTACAAGGACACCCAACTACACATGATAATTTACCAGGTATCCGTATGGCTGCTGGATCTTTAGGTCAAGGTTTATCTGTATCAATTGGTGCGGCTCAAGCAAAAAAATTAAACAATGACAATCATATCGTTTATGCTTTAACAGGTGATGGTGAATTGCAAGAAGGTCAAAACTGGGAAGCAATCATGTATGCATCTGCTAAAAAGGTAGATAATTTAATCGCAACAGTAGATTTAAACGGAAAACAAATTGACGGTGCAACGGATGATGTATTGGCAATGGGTAGTATCCGTGCTAAATTTGAAGCTTTTGATTGGGACGTTCTTGAAATTAAAGAAGGAAACAATATTGACGCTATAATTGCGGGTATGAATGATGCTAAATCAAGAACAGGAAAAGGAAAACCAGTTTGTATTTTACTTCATACTGAAATGGGTAACGGAGTAGATTATATGATGTACAGTCATGCTTGGCATGGTAAAGCACCAAATGATGCTCAATTAGAAAATGCTTTGGCTCAAAATCCAGAAACTTTAGGAGACTACTAAATAGGAACCCTTTTTAAGTATTCCGTAATGGATGCATTCACCTTTTTTAAAATAAGAAATGAAAAAATATACAAACACAGGAAGTAAAGATACCCGTTCAGGTTTTGGAGTGGGAATGACTGAACTAGGTCAAAAGAACGAAAAAGTAGTGGCACTTTGTGCAGATTTAATTGGATCATTAAAATTTGATGATTTCAAAAAAAATCACCCAGAGCGCTTTTTTCAAATTGGAATTGCTGAAGCAAATATGATTGGAATTGCTGCTGGTTTAACTATCGGTGGTAAAATTCCATTTACAGGAACTTTTGCAAACTTTTCTACAGGAAGAGTTTATGACCAAATTCGTCAATCAGTTGCTTATTCTGATAAAAATGTAAAAATCTGTGCATCTCATGCTGGTTTAACATTAGGAGAAGATGGAGCTACACACCAAATATTAGAAGATATTGGATTGATGAAAATGTTACCTGGTATGACAGTAATTAATACTTGTGATCACAATCAAACTAAAGCAGCGACAATTGCACTAGCTGATCATCATGGTCCTGCTTACTTGCGTTTTGGACGTCCAGTTGTGCCTAACTTCACACCTGCTGACGAACCTTTCGTAATTGGTAAAGCAATTATGTTAAGCGAAGGATCTGATGTAACTATTATTGCAACAGGTCATCTAGTTTGGGAAGCATTAGTTGCTGCTGAAGCTTTGGAAGCTAAAGGTATTTCTGCTGAAGTAATCAACATTCACACTATTAAGCCATTAGACGAAGAAGCGATTTTGAAATCTATAGCAAAAACTAAATGTGTTGTTACTGCTGAAGAACACAATATTCTTGGTGGACTTGGAGAAAGTGTTGCTAGAGTTTTATCACTGAACAATCCTACTCCACAAGAGTTTGTAGCTGTTCAAGATAGCTTTGGTGAGTCTGGAACTCCTGAGCAATTAATGGATAAATACAAATTGAACAACGAAGCAATTTTTGCAGCTGCTGAAAAAGTAATTGGAAGAAAATAATAGCTTTTCTAAATAATTATAAAGCCGCTCCTTTTATAAAGTGAGCGGCTTTTCTATGAATGTACATTAGGGAAATTAAATATTTTAAAATATAATTTTGATCTGATTTACCTAATTAGTAAAAAATGAGAATCACTATTTTTTACTTTTCTCTTTTTCTTTCTCTCGTTTTTCTTGCTCCTTGATAGCCTCTTTTTCTGCTTTTTCTTTCTCTCTTTCTTTTTTATTGAAATACCCCTTTAAAAGAAAATTATGTTTAGCGGCTTCCATATTTTGTTCGAGACCTTTTGAACCTTTACGCAGGTTCTCTACTGTTTTCTTCATATCGGCGGCAATCTTTTCATCATTAAGCAATTTTCCTAAAACTCCTTCGCTGTCATTTACACTAGTTAACAATGTAGCAAGCTCGTCTGTAATTACTTCGGCATTATTTGCAGACACTTCGATAGAGGATAGAATACTAGTAAACTCAACTGGCTCGACAGAATTGATTTTATCGCCATTCTTGACCTCTGGCGACTTTGTACTCCCTTGCGATATCATTAATATTTTATCTCCAATAACACCTTCAGATGTTATCGACGCTTTACTATCTTTCTTGATAAATTTCTTAATATCATCATCCATGACAAAAGCAACGTTTACAGTTGAATCATTGATAATTGCAACACTTTCTACTGTCCCTACCGCGATTCCTAAAAATCGAACTTGACCCCCTACTTGTAAGCCGCTGACATTTCGAAAATTAGAATTAATTGTAAATTTCGATGTAAATAAATTTTGATTGTTTCCTATGAAAAATATAATTACCAAAAGAATTAGAATTCCTATCGAAACGAAAATTCCTAATTTTACTTTATATTTAGAGTTAGTTGTTTGCATAATTTTTTATTTAAAAAATGATTTAATATATGGATCTTGTTCGCTGGTAAATTCTTCTAAACTGCCTTCTTTATAAACTTTTCCGTCCTTTATCATTACGATTCGATCGGCTACTGTTTTAACACAATTTATGTCGTGAGTAATAATTATTGAAGCATTTTTAAATTTGTCTCTTGTGTCGTTGATTAAATGACTTATTTCGTCGGAAGTTATAGGATCAAGTCCAGTAGTAGGTTCGTCATACAAAATAATATCTGGTTTTACCACCAGAGTTCTTGCTAACCCAATTCGTTTCTTCATTCCACCCGATAATTCTGAAGGCATCTTATCAATAGAATCTGGTAATCCCACATTCTCTAATGCTTCCTCAATCATTTCGTTTACTTGATCTGTAGTAAATTTTTCTTTTAATCTCAAAAGAGCAAAAGTTAGATTCTCTCTCACAGTCATCGAATCATAAAGTGCGGCACCTTGAAAAAGAAAGCCAATTTTTTTTCGAACTTTAATTAATTCTTCTTCCGATATATCTGTTATTTCATGACTACCCACTTTTATACTACCAGTATCATGTTGTAATAAGCCAACAATACATTTTATGAGAACTGATTTGCCTGACCCAGACTTACCAAGTACTACTAGATTTTCTTCTTTATTGAGGTGTAAAGTGATACCGTCTAATATCGTATTATCGCCAAAGCTTTTTGTTAGCCCTTCAATACTAATTACAATTTTATTGTTACTTTCTTCCATTATAATAAATCGGTTATTTGTACAGCAATTAAGTCTACAATGATTAATAATAATGAAGAAGTTACCACCGCTGAGTTAGCAGCAATTCCAACACTCTCTGTTCCTCTTCCGGCATTATAACCTTTATAACATCCGACTAAACCAATTACAGCTCCAAAGAAGAATGATTTAATTACTGCTGGAAAAATATCTATAAACTCTAGATTTTTAAAAGCCTCGGCAATAAATAATTTGAGACTTAAAGTGTCTTTGATATTCACGCCCAGCCAACTTCCAAAAATACCAATTGCATCAGCATAAAGCGTTAGTAATGGTATCATCACTGCAGCAGCAACAAATCTTGGAATAATAAGAAAATTGATTGGATTGGTATTAGACACTTCCATAGCATCTATTTGTTCTGTAACGCGCATAGAACTTAACTCTGCTCCCATGCTAGAACCTATTTTTCCTGCACATATTAAAGCAGTTATTACAGGTCCCATTTCTCTTATGATGGAAATGGCGACCATACCTGGCAAGATAGATACAGCTCCAAAATTGACCAAAGAGGGTCTCGATTGTATGGTCAAAACAAGCCCTACGATGATACCTGTTATGGAAATTAATCCTACAGAGTTATTACCAATTTGATAGCATTGCTTTAAAAACTCTTGAAACTCAAACTTATTTGTAAATAGGTTTCGAAAAACAATTGATAGGTATTCTATCACATTTGCAATTTTGATAAAGAACATCTTCATTTTCTCTTTGACAAGAGAAGTTAACGATGCCTCTTCCTTGACTGCAACTTCAGGATTAGGTATTTGTTTTGGCATAATTTGGTAATTTTAGTACCTACAAAAATATACCAAACTGTAACCAGAATTTTTATACTATTCCTTTATAAACTTATAGAATACCAATCTTTTATGAATCCAATTAATAATCTAAAAAGGGTATCCAATTGCTAAATTGAAAATTAAATTATCACCACGCCACGAACTGTCTGAAAAGTCAATTTTGTCAATAACCCATTGATTTCCATCAGATGCATATGGTTTTCTTAATGGGAAAGCTAAATCTGTTCGAAGTACCAAAAAGCTAAAATCAAATCGAAGTCCCACTCCTGTTCCTACTGCTAGCTGATTTAGAAATTGACTGGAGAATTCTCCACCTGGCTTCTCGTCACTTTTTCTTTGCAGCCAGATATTACCTGCATCAACAAATACAGCTCCTTTTATAAAACTGTAAATTTGTGTACGCAACTCAGTGCTAAACTCTAATTTTAGATCTCCAGATTGGTCTGGTAAAAATGAATTTGTTACGGATGTTCCATCAAATGTACCTGGTCCTAATGATCGAGCTCTAAAAGCTCTAATACTACTAGTACCTCCGATAAAAAATTGCTTGATGTAAGGTAAATTATTTGAATTACCATATGGAATTCCCGCACCAACAATAATTCTACTGGCTAACTTAGTTTCAGTATTAAAATTGTAGTAGTGACGAAATTCTAATTCCGCTTTCGAATATTGACTGAATGGTACTCCAAAAATACTTTGAGGATCACTACTATCATTTGCGCCTAAAAGTAAACCAAGTGCATTTCCTGAGAAATCCAAACTACCCTTGAAGTAAATATTATTTTTTTTATTCTTTAGCATCGTATTGGTATACGTATAAGAATAATTAGTTCCGAAGATTAATTGTTTATCAATAATATTCTGCAAAGATGGACTCGCTGCTATTTGCGATAAATACAAATCAGACACATCATTTGATGATGTATAAGCTATATTCAACACATTAAGATTGTGTTCCTTGCGTTCATTTTCCTTCCACACATAACCAAATGAACTATTAAAGGTTCTTAAAGTATATAATTTTGATCTTAGTTGGTATTCATATCCTATGGTCGCTTTTGTATTAGGAACATATCCACCACCTGAATTCATTTGTATTGGTGAAATAAATCGTGGCCAAACCAAGTTTGCTTCACCTCCAAAACGATACACATTAAAACCATTATTTTGACCCGATACTTGTACCTCTACCCCTGCAAAGGCAGAAACTGTAAGCAATTCTGCCCCTTTAAAAGTATTACGATTACTCCAATTGATATTAAGCTCTGTACCCGAATAGTTTGCTGTATTTGTTTTACCTAATGCTTCTAGTTGAATGGATTTCTTTGGTAAAGGTGTTAAATAATAGTAAGAATCGAGCTGATCTTTAAAAGTATCATTTACTTTAAATTCATTATTTACAAATTTAAACGTACCCAATGTAATCAATCGGTTCAATGAAAGGTTGTGAGTTGTTCTATTATATAAATCACCTTTTTTAAACAGTAATGTTTTGTCAAAAATTAGTGGTTTGAAAACTGTTTTATTATCAATAATTTTAATATCGTTATGAACAATTGTGTCTTGCTTATTATTTGAGATCGTATCTCTTTTTAAGTTAAAACTAGGATATACAAATACATCGTTAATTTTATACTGAATTTTAGCTTTAGCAGGGGTTTCAGGTTTAATTTTTATCAATAGATCTACCTGGTTTTTGGCCACTGTACTATCAACTTGTACAAGAAGATAGTCTTCACTAAAATAATAAAATCCACGCTCTTTCAATTTTGCATCGATACGAGAACGTTCTGCCTTGATAACATCCAAGTCATAATTATTTCCAATCTTCAATACACTTTTCTCTTTAAGCAAATTTATTTCATCACTTAGAAGAATTGAATCTTTTGGAAATGTAATTGATTTTATTTTGTATTGATTGTGTAGATTTATAGTATAAGTTGCTGTTGCCTTTTTACCTTTGCTCACTGAATCAGCTACCGTTTCAGCATTGAAGTAACCTTTGTTCTCTACAAAATTCTGAATTACATCTTTGTTATAATCAAGCTTTACCGAGCTCATTAATACGGGTGCTTTACCCAATTTGTATTTAAGCCAATATTTAAAACCTTTGTCTTTCTTAACTTCCCCAGCTAGATTATAGAAAAATATTTGCGGACGAAGACCCAAGAAAGAGGAGTTAGGAATAGGGCGTATTAGCCCATCCACATCGGACTTTATACTTTTACGTTTACTTTTTGAGACAGTTCCTTTTTCAACTGTAATATCATGACCAACATATAGAAAATCACCTTCTGGAATTTTTCCTGTTCCACAACCTGTGAATACAGTCACTAAAGAAGCTAGTATTACACGATTAATTATTTTCATCATCCTCAGGTTTCTTATTATTGTTTTTTCTTTTATCCTTACTCTTAGATTGAAATAATTCTTTAAACTTGTTGTAGTTCATTGTTATGATAAACGCAACTCCAGTTTCAACCACTTGACCTTGCAGTGCAACTTGGTAATTATTTTTTCTATAAGCTCTTAATTTATAACGACCATCTGTTGTTAGTAAATAATCTGCCGTAACATCACCAGCAATATTGGTCGCTTGCTCATTTGTGTTTTGCTCTCCTTCGACACCAAAACTGCTTCCTAATGTAACTTTTAATCGGTCATTAAAAAGTTGCTTTGAAAGCCCAACATTAAGATCTGTTCTCTCTTTACGCTCACCAGATGAATAATCTTCTGAAGCTTCCAAATCAAAGTCCAATTCAAATCCTTTGATCAAATCTCCCGCTACATTGTTAAGTTGCTGCGATAGAATTTTACTAACACTTTGTTTCGCTAAGTAAGCACCGCTTGTTCCACCAGCTTCACTCTCAAAAGGATTGTCACCAATAAAGCGATTCAATAAGAGTAAAGCAAAAACTTGTTTGTTTAATGCATCCTCATCACGTTTAAGATCCGTTAGTTTTGCTTGTGTTGTATTTATAATTTCTGTAGAAACATCATTGTTACCATCTGGTAAAACAATATCAAATGAAATTTGAGGTGCAAGCAACTCCCCTTTCATTATTAGATTTGTTTCAAACGGAATTTTTTGCTTGTACGTATTTCTTGTTTCTGTAGTTATACCTGTTAGTTGATCATCTACTAAATCGAGAGGCGAAGCGTCAACTTTATATACAGCTGTAATATTAATATTAGCTGCTGTAGGCTCTCCAGTCCATTGGATATAACTTTCTGGCTGAATCTCAAATTTTCTTTTTATAAGATTGAAATTCATTTCGTAAGCACCACCAGAGAACTCGTATTTCCCCGTTAGAGTAGTTTTCCCAGAAGGATCTATTCCACCGTTTAGCTGCGCTTCTCCTTGCAGTTTTAAGTAGTCACCGTTTGCTTCATCAATTACAATTGATATTTCTGCTTTCTTATCTACAACAATATTTACAGAAGCATCAATTCCTTTCAGCTCAGTTTGTACAATATCTTTCATTGGATCTACATATTCAACAAGAACAGTTTGATCTTGATCAATAAATTCAACGATACCTTCTCTATCTGCTATAGATGGATCACTTTGTGGTAAAACAATAGTGAATTTTGTATCCTCATTGATTTTGATAGTACCATCAATAATTGGGCTGTTCATAGTCCCTTTAATTCCCAAATTATTATCTAAGAACAGTTCGCCATAAAACAATTTATTATCTGTTGCTTTTGAGTTAACAGCTCTAAAATTTTTAGCATCTACTTTTAAATTAAAACCAACGTTTGTCAAGTCTTTACTATCAATAAAACCATCTACTCTAAGCGGATTGTCATTTTCATCTTGCAATTTAAAATTGTCAAACGTTATTTTATTCCCTTTAAAAATAATCTCATCATTGGATAATTTAAATTTTGAATTTAAAGGTACTACAAGAAAACCAACCGAGTTAAACTTTAAGTTTCCGTTAAAATCAAGAGTGGCAGGTTTACCTGTAATAGCTAGTTTACCATTGATAAAGCCCTCACTATCTTTTAGGTTTTCCATCGTAAAAGCCTGCAACGATTTCATTTGTAGTTTTTGCACATCAAGAACAAAATCCAAATTTTCACTTGCTACATTGTAGTCACCGTCTACATTCAATTGATTATCTAAACCTGTTAGCGCAACACTAGCAGTATAGATATCTTTATTCTTATTTGCTACCTTTAATTCCAAATCACCTATTGAATCTTGCTTTAACGTCAAATTTTTGATGTTTAAGTCAGATACAAATACTGGTTTGGTCGTCAAATTTTTTACTGTAGTTTCACCATTAATCTTTCCTCCTAATTCAAATTCAGACTTAGCAATACTTGTTAACGTTTTTATTTCGAAATTTTGAAACGTAGCAACAAATGGAGCAGTTATGTCATCCGTCTCAGATTGAATTCCGAAAGATTGTTCTCCATTCTCTATTTTAAAATTTGAAAACAGAATTCCTTTTGGAGCGATCTTTATATAATTATTGGCGTCTACAACCCATTTATCATAATTAAGTAACAATTTTTCGGGATCGAAAGAGACAATTGATGCCCCTAAACTGTCTTTAAATTTTCCTGCTACAATATACTTATCTACGTCTTCTGTATCTTTAATATTTAGATTATAATCAATTTCATTATTTTGTAAAGATCCTACAATCGCAGTTTTAGGAATTTCAAATTGAGCACTCTTGATCAATCCAAAAGATAAGTTATAATTTAACGAGTCGCCTTTTGTGTTAATATCCAATACACCATTCGAAATTTCATTTGATGCATAATTAATTCTAGGCAATAGTGCATTTATGGCAATGCTATCGTTTAGTGAATTATAGCCACCATTTAAAGTGATCTCTGATAATTCTAAAACCTGAGGCACAAGCTTTTTAAGAATTGGATTGTCTTTTATCTTAAACTCAAAATCTAATTGCTGACTCTCTTTGCTGGTAACATATTTTTTATCAAATTGATAATACTTAGAAATGGAATTTTGCAGCTCGTTTGCAATGGTTGATAATTTGTAATTTCCGCTTATCACACCATCAACAAATTGAGATCTCAAAACGATTGAATCTCTTTGAACGTTTGATACAGCTGTAATAGTAATAGAATCGAGCGGAAACTGCTCTTTCTCTAAAGCAACCAAAAAATTATTGATACTTATCACTCCATTAAGATTATCGACATTCAAATCATCAAAATTTGCGGTGATATTACCTTTCAATTTCAACGGTCCAGCGTGAAGATTTAATTTATCTAAATCTATAATTTCTGCGTTCAATTTTAAATCTACCGTTGGTTTTTCGGGAACTGAAGACCCTTTTGCATCCAATTTAAAAGTCAAATTAGGATCATTGGCCGATGCATTGATGTCAAATAAACCGCTGTTGATCGAACCACTCAAATTAATACCTTTATAGGTATATTGATTATAAGTTGCTCTCACAACTTTTGATGTAAATGTTGCAGTAGCTTTTGCAGGATTCAGACTAACACCTTTTATTTTAGCATTTGCTGTTATTTTGCCAATCTCTTTATTTTTGATAAACTTACCTAGATCAAAATTTTCGACACTAGCTTCTGCTATGTACTTTTCACTATTTTTTCTACTTTGATCAAAAGTTGCTGCCAATACTGCATTACCAAGAGAACTCTTGACATCTAGGTTTGTTTTGAAAGTATTCATACTTCCATTAAAATTTCCTTTTACATTAAATGTATTTGGTAACTGTAAGTTTGTTGGTATTGTATTTTTTGGAACAAAGGAGTATATGTCTTTTGCTGTAGATTGAAGGTTAAGTGACGTCATATTGAAGATACTCGTCTCAACTTCTGGCAAACCCGCAATAGCACCCTTTATGCTTACCACCGTATTACCTAAACCACTTGCATTAAAAGTTTCGATTGAAAGTTTGTCCAACCTACCTTTTAAAACGGCATCAAACTTAAGTACAGCCGAAGGGTGGTTTTTAAAAACATCATTTGATGATAGTGTAGGTACAAGAAGTAAAACGTCCTTAAATGCCAGTTTGCTATCTGTCAAATTTGCATTTATCGTCAATTCTTCTAGATGATCGTTCAAAGAGGCAATAGACGGATAAGTAACGACAACTGATTGTTGTAGAGTTGTCTGTGGTGTTTTTAAATATAAATTGTTTAGAGAAGCACCTTTGTCTCCATAAACGAAATCAGTTTTTAAAGTTTCAATTTCAAATCCACTTTGCTCTTTAAATTGTAAAGATGCTATTTTACCTTTATAGCTGTTATCCTTTATGATAAAACCCTCACCCTTAAAATTGAAACCACTTAAAGTCATGTGGTTGTAATTAATTCCTTTGGGAGCCCTAGCTTCATTATTATTATCGAATGCAAAATTTAAGTCCGCAATAGAAATAGCATCAATAGTAAAATTCCATGGTAAACTTTCTGATTTTTCAGTATCTTCTTTTACAACAGCTTCTTTTTGTGCAGTTTTAGTCAAGGTTAATTGCCCCTTCGTCTTATTCAGTTCGATGGAATTAAGTGCAATAAGCTGTTTCTCTAAATCGATAGACTCAACCTTAGCACCTAAATGTGCTAACTGAAATTGCGTATCTATATTTGCAACGCTACTTTTGTATTTAATTAAAATATCATCCAGTTGAATGTTATCTAATTTCAACTTCAGTACATTAGTATCTGCTTTCTTCTCAATATCTTTGGCAACATTTTTTGTCGCCTCAACTACATCTTGGTTTAAGTCTAATTTAAATCCTTTCAGATTAATGTCTGGGATGTCAAATGATAAATTGTTTAGATCGAAGCTTTTTATCTTAGTGTCAAAATGTGTAATGTATAGCGCTACATCATTTTTTGAAACGGCATCTTGATAGGTAAATTTGACTTTATTTAAATCAATTTTTTTCAGCGCTATTTCCATCGGACTCTCCTCTTCTTTCTTAGGTTCGTCTGCTGTTGCAAATGCATCAATTATGTAATCAAAGTTATAAACAGAATCCTTACTTACTTTAATATTTGCTACAATTTCGTCTAATTCAATAGAATTAATTTGTACTTTGTTATTCATCAGCTGAAATAAGTCAATATCAACTTTTATCGATTTCCCAGCAAGTAGTGTGTCTTTGGATTGCTCTTCGAAGTAGAAATCATTTAGAACTATTTTTTTAGGTAAGCCAATTTCTATTGATCCTATGGCAACTTTAGTTTTTATCTTTCCTTCCAAATAAGTAACAGCGTAATCCTTTACTTTATTTTGAACAAATGACAATTGTAATGCTAACACAATTAATAGAAAAAGTGCTAAGAGTCCTAATACAATCTTTAAAATAATTTTAAAAGCTTTTTTCAAAGTTCAAATGGGTTAAAGTTTAATTTAAGCGAAGATCATTAAATAGAACCGGTAATCCATTGATTACTTTTAATTTATCAGTTCCTAATTGCATCGTAACGCTCCTTTACTAATCAATTTTAGTGATTTTGGCGAAGATAAGTATATAAGCAATAGATGTTTTTATAAAATTTATAAAATTTCTTTTAAAATTTCAATATTTAAATATTAAAAGCTTGTTTGAATTGAGGTGTAAATTGTAAAAACAGAAACTGAACAAATATCTTTTATTGTACATCTTTCATTAATAAAAACAAAAACACCTTAGTTTAACTGGCTTGAACCGTGTAAACTAAGGTGTTGTATTGTGAAAGAGGAAATAGACTATCCGATACTCGGGATCGCTACCATTTCGTCTGTGTCTGCTTTGTAATCTACGCCATCAACATCAAAACCAAAAAGATTATAAAAATCTCTGCGGTAACCTTCAAGATCTCCTATTTCTTCAAGGTTTTCGGTAACAGCTTCTTGCCATAAAGCGGCAACTTTAGCTTGAACGTCTTCTCTCATTTCCCAGTCGTCAATGCGGATACGTCCTTGCTCGTCTGTTGGTACTTCGTTTCCGGAATACAAACGATCTGCGTATAAACGTTGGATTTGTTCAATACAACCTTCGTGAATCCCTTCAGCTTTCATGATTTTATACAATAAAGAGATGTACAGTGGAATTACTGGAATCGCTGAACTTGCTTGTGTTACCAAAGCTTTGTTTACCGATACATATGCTTTTCCGTTTAAATCAGCCAAGCTTTTAGTGATTTCAAAAGCAGTAGCTTCTAAATGATCTTTAGCACGACCAATAGTTCCTTTTCTATAAACTGCCTCAGTTAATGATGGCCCGATGTAAGAATACGCTACTGTTGTAGCGCCCGGAGCTAATAGATTAGCCGCTTTTAGAGCGTCCATCCACATTCCCCAATCTTCACCACCCATTACAGCAACAGTGTTTTCTATATCGTCTCCACTACAAGGCTCGATAGAAACATCAGATACTTTACCTGAGTGAAAATCTACTGTTTTATTTGTAAAAGTTTGACCAATAGGCTTTAAAACCGAACGATGCATAACACCTGTATTAGGATTTGTACGCACTGGCGATGCCAAGCTATAAATAACTAAATCAACTTGACCTAAGTCGGCTTTGATCAAGTCTAAAGTTTGTTCTTTTATTTCGTTTGAGAAAGCATCTCCATTGATACTTTTTGCATATAACCCTGCTGCAGTAGCTTCTCTTTCAAAAGCGGCAGAGTTGTACCATCCTGGCGAAGCAGTTTTTCCTGCTGCTGGTCCTTTTTCAAAAAATACGCCAATAGTCGCAGCATTTGATCCAAAAGCAGAGGTGATTCTAGAAGCTAATCCAAATCCAGTTGAAGCTCCAATAACCAAAACCTTTTTTGCACCGTCAATAGTACCTTTTGATTTTACATATTCAATTTGATTTTTCACATTTTGCTCACATCCCTTTGGTTGAGATGTCAAACAAATAAATCCCCTCATTCTAGGTTCTATAATCATGTTTCTTTATTTACTCGTTATTTATATAGCGCTAAAAAGCAGTTTAAATTTCATTTATTTCGAGAACAAATATAATTGAATATATTAGTTCAGCAAGGCTTTGGCATGATTTAAGGCAGAATCAGAAACTACTGTACCAGATAGCATTTGTGCAATTTCTACAATTCGCTCTTCTGTATTAAGCAGTACCAATTCTGATTGTGTATCTTCCCCAACTGTCGATTTGAATACTTTGAAATGTGCATTTCCTTTGGCTGCAATTTGCGGAAGATGCGTTATAGCAAATATTTGCATTTGCTGACTCATTTCTTTCATGATTTCACCCATTCTAATAGCAATTTCTCCTGAAACACCTGTATCAATTTCATCAAAAATTAAAGTTGGTAATTTTGAATATCGAGCCAAAATGGCTTTGACAGCAAGCATAATACGAGACATTTCTCCTCCTGAAGCTACTTTTTTAAGCAAACTAAAATCGGTCCCCTTATTTGCAGCGAATAAGAATTGTAATTCATCTTTCCCATTTTCAAAATAAGTATTTGTTGGCGTTACTTTAATATCAAAGCGTACATTAGGCATTCCTAAAGTTGCTAGAATAGAAATTAATTGGTCTCCTAAAATCGGAATTGCAATCTGACGATTCTCAAATACTGTCGCTGATAAAACATCTAACTCTTTAGTTTTCTCAGCAATTGAAAGGTTTAAGTCTTCTATATCATTTTCTAAATTTCCCAATTCTAAAACAGAATTTTCTAATTTTGATTGAATTTCCAATAGTTCCTCAACTGTACCAGCTTGATGTTTCTTTTGCAAATTATAAATCAACTGCAACTTTTGATTGATCATTTCCAACTGTGCAGGATCACTCAACAATGATTCCGAACAGTCGTTTAATTCTTTTTCAACATCATCCATCTCAATCAAAACGCTTACTACTCTTTCGTGCAAACTTTGATATTCTGGTGAAAAACTTGCAATTTTATGTAAAGCAGTTTTAATATCATTTAAGTTGGCCAAAACACCAATGGACTCGGCACTAGTCGTAGCCAACGATTTATCAATCGCTTCCTTTATAACTTCAACATTATTTAACTTTTCATAGTCAGCTTCCAAAGTTTCTTGTTCGCCAGACTTTAGCTTCGCTTCTACCAATTCTGTTAACAGGAACTGATTGTATTCCTGCTCCTTATACGATTCAGCTTGTTTCTTTATCAAAGCATTCAATTTGGATTTCTCAGCCTTGTATTTCTTTAAAACCAATTGATAACTTAAGAGAATATCTGCATTTTGAGCAATAGCATCAATGATCTTGAATTGTACATTTTCATCTGACAATTCTTGAGTTTGTTGTTGCGAATGGATATCGATCAGATACAAACTCAATTCTTGCAATTCCTGCAAATTCACAGGGCTATCATTGATAAAAGCACGCGACTTACCCGAAGGTAAAATTTCGCGTCGTATAATAGTATCGTCTTCGTAATCCAAATCATTGGCTTCGAAAAATGGTTTTAAACTGTACTTGGATATTTCAAAGTGGGCTTCGATGATGCATTTCCCTTCTTTGTTTTTCAACGAAGACAGATCAGCTCTCTTGCCTAAAACTAAACCTAAAGCGCCTAGAATAATTGATTTACCTGCTCCTGTTTCTCCTGTGATTATCGAAAATCCTTTGGAAAAATCAATTGACAATTTTTCAATTAATGCGTAATTTTTTATAGATAGTGTAGTAATCATTTAATCTACTTATTTAATCTTAAGATGTATAGAAAAAAACTTAGTACTTTATAGCTGACCATTTGCTGGTATTTAGAGGAGAAGTTCTGTTAAGACTTTCTACCAAATCTGTAACGGTAATACTTGGTCCTGCAGAAAATATAGAAACTATTTCATCAGACTTAGCATCAAAAAATATGCGCGTTAAAAAAGCATTAGGTTTTGAGCTGTAGAGTTTATTTAAATCAATTAATGAAGCTTTTATTTTTTCTTTCGAACCTTTTAAATCAGTTGTCATTAAATCCAATCCAGTGTGATAATCGGTTACTGTAGATCGTATCACAGAAAATGTTGGTGATAACAAATCATTTATTAGAAAATAGCGATTTTGAAATCCATCTGCTTGACTCCATCCTTTGTACCCACCCTGTTGTGCTATATTAGAAATATTTTGAGCAATAACTAAATTAGCATTTCCAGAATTAGCTTCAAATGAGTCCGCATCCAATCCTAAGATAACATAAGCGTAGAAGGAGACCACAGAAACCAAATTAGATTCAAAACCATTAGGATTAAAAATTAGATTTTGAAATTGAGTATATCGAAAACTAAAATCTTTATCGTTGAAATTTAAAATTGGTGATGAATATGAAGAGTTATAAATAGGTCTAGAAGATTGAACTTGGATTGTTGCCACAAAATCATCAGAGTTATTTGCCGAGATCGTAATATACATCGAACAATTGATTTTCTCATTTTGCTTTAAAGCCTTCCCTGTCCAGTCTGTCTTATTTACAAAGTCAGTCAATGATGTCTCTAATGTTTTATATACAGTTTGATTTGTATTGGCCAATTTCTCTGTATTTATTGTAACTGTGCAATTAAGTTGCTGTCCTTGCAGAGAGATAAAAAATACAAGTGTTAAAAAAAGTATCACTTTATTCATGAAAATACGCTTTAATTTTATTTAAAATATCATCAGCAACTGCATCCTTTGATTTTAACTCCATCGGTTCGATATTAAATTCTCTATCGATAAAAGTCACTTTGTTGGTTGCGGTTTTAAATCCAGCTCCTTCATCTTGTAAAGAATTCAGAACTATCAAATCTAAGTTTTTTTTCTGAATTTTCCCCTTTGCATTTTCAATTTCATTTTCCGTTTCTAGTGCAAATCCAATTAAAAATTGTTTTTCTTTAATTTGACCCAGCGATAATAAAATATCTTTTGTCTTTTCTAATTCAATTGTAAATTGATCAGAAGCTTTTTTAATTTTCTGTGTCGCAACATTTATAGGTCTATAATCTGCTACGGCTGCTGCTGCGATAGCTACATCTACTTGTGCAAAATAAGTATGACATGCATCATACATTTCTTGGGCAGATACTACAGAAATTAATTTTATTAAAGAATGATTTGATTTACAATTTGTCGGGCCACTTATAAGAATAACTTCTGCACCTAATTTGGCGGCACTGTGAGCAATATCAAAACCCATTTTACCCGAAGAATGATTTCCAATAAAACGAACGGGGTCAATCGCCTCATAGGTAGGACCAGCTGTTATTAAAATTTTCTTTCCCTTGAGAGGTAATTTACTTTCGAAATCGGCGATGATAAAAGCAACAATATTTTCTGGTTCAGCCATACGACCTTCTCCAGAAAGTCCACTCGCTAATTCACCAGATTCGGCAGAAATAATGGTATTACCAAAACTTTTTAAAGCACTAAAACTTGCAAGCGTAGAAGGGTGCTTGTACATGTCTAAGTCCATTGCTGGGGCGACATACACAGGACATTTAGCCGATAGATAGGAAGCGATGAGTAAATTATCGCAATTCCCATTTGTCATTTTTGACAAGGTATTTGCGGTAGCTGGAGCAATGATCATCAAATCGGCCCATAGTCCTAATTCAACATGATTGTTCCACTCTGCATCTTGCTCCTCTTCGTTATAAAAACTAGAGTAAACAGGATTTTTGGAAAGAGTTGATAACGTTAATGGGGTTACAAAATCCTTAGAAGCAGGTGTCATTATCACTTGGACATGTGCACCTGCTTTTATAAAGAGTCGTACTAATGAAGCTGTTTTATAGGCAGCAATCCCACCAGAAATACCTAGTAAAATTTTCTTACCGTTTAAAACTGACATTTTCTACGTATTAATTAATTTGAATCTCTGTGGTAGATTTTACCATCTAACCATTCTTGTACAGCTAAAGCGTGTGGTTTAGGCAATTTTTCATAGAATTTTGAAACTTCGATTTGCTCTTTGTTCTCAAAAACTTCTTCAAGACTGTCATTATATGTTGCAAACTCTTCTAGTTTCTCAGTCAATTCTTTTTTGATTTCAGAATTGATTTGGTTTGCTCTCTTAGCCATAATGGTGATCGCTTCATACACATTCCCTGTAGGTTCTTCAATAACTGTTTTGTTGTAAGTTATTGTATTTACGGGAGCATTCGTCTTTTTTAAATCCATGACTTTATTTTATTTTGTAAATTTTTCTAAATCTTTTTCAACTCGAGCCAACATTTCATCAGCTTTTTCTTTGTACTTCGTATCTTCCTTAAACTTAACTAAATTAGAATAAGCTTTTTTAGCTACTTTTAATCGTTCTTCCATTTTATCTGGAACACTGTTGATACCTAATTTATAAGCAGAATCTAATCTGTAGTAAAGAGCATCTTCTTTATATGGTGTTCCTGGATAATCATTTACAAAATTATCCAATGCAACTAGAGCTGATTTGTAGTCAGATATTGTGTTGTAACCTTTTGCATTTTCATAAACTTTCTTTTCAATCTTCTCAGCTAAATCTTTCACAATAACATTGGCTTCTGCCAAGTAAGATGAATTTGGATAACTATCGATAAAGTTTTGCATTTTCTCGATTGCTTTAAAAGTATCTGTTTGATCCAAACTAAATGTTGGTGACAATTTTGAGTAACTTTTAGCTCCTAAAAAAGCAGCTTCTTCTATTTTTTCACTTTTTGGATAACTAGAAGTAAAACTTTCAAATTGATATCCTGCTAAATAAAACTGATTGGTTTTAAAATATGATTGTGAAAACATGTAAAACAATTTCTCAGCTTGAGGCTTTCCTCGATAAGTAGTTGCTACTTGCTCGAACAAACGAATTGCTTTTGAATACTTACCTGCTTCGTACAATTGCGTTCCTAATTCATATTTTACAGCAATATCTTCATTTTTCAATGCTTTTTGATATTCATTACATGAACTAAAGAAAACTACAAGAACTAATAATGATATTACTTTTTTCATTTATTTATTTTTTCGATTCAATTGTTAATTATAAAAACAAAAAATAGCACCGAAGTTTCGGTGCAAATTTAGGTATTAATTTAGCCACTACAAAATATTTCTTTTAAACAAGAAAAAGTAGTGTTATTTATCAAATTCTGATACAAAAGAATCAATTCTATTTGCCAAGGATTCGTCTACAGAAACCAACGGCAAACGCACATAATTTTCAGCAATACCTTGAACTTTAAACACTTGCTTGATACCAGCCGGATTACCTTGTTCAAAAATCATATCAATACAATCTGCTAGACGATAGTGTAGTTCATAAGCTTCATCAACCTTACGATTCAACCCTAAACGCACCATTTCAGAAAATGCAGTTGGAAAACATTGCCCGATTACTGTAATAATACCTACTCCACCCGCTAAAATCATAGGTAAAGCCAACATATCGTCACCAGATATTACAAGAAAATCTTTCGGTTTATTTTTTATAATTTCCATGGCTTGTACCAAGTCACCTGCAGCTTCTTTTACTGCAACAATGTTCTTGCAATCATTGGCCAAACGTATTACTGTTACTGGTAACATGTTACTAGCTGTCCTTCCTGGTACATTATAAATGATAATAGGCAGCGGAGATGCCTCTGCTACTGCTTTGTAATGTTGGTAAATTCCTTCTTGAGTTGGTTTATTATAAAATGGAGATACAGAAAGAATAGCCGCAAATGCACTTAAATCTCTAGTTTTTAACTCCTCAACCACTTTCATAGTATCATTTCCTCCAATACCTAAAACAAGAGGAAGTCTTCCGTCATTTGTAGCAACGATCGTATCGATCACTAATTCTTTCTCTGCTGGACTTAACGTTGCCGTTTCTGCAGTAGTTCCTAAAACTACTAAATACTCAACACCACCATCGACAGAAAAATTGACAATTTGAGACAATGCCTCAGTGTCAATAGACAAATCTGCTTTGAATGGTGTTATAAGTGCGGCTCCAGTTCCTATTAATGCTTGCATGTTTAGGTTATATTTTATTTAATAATTTTATGTATCGAAACAATTCTTGTACAAAAACTTGATAATTATCGGCATTTACATTAATAATCAAATCATTTAATTTTTTATCAACAGTTGCAAACCCAGCTTTGAATTTTGCCTTTGACTTACTGTTAATCAATAGTAACAATGCTTTTTCGACATCGTAATAATTAATTAGTAAATCAAATTCTGTCTCTATAAATTCTTTTACAGATTTATCTGTTACTTCAGCGTTCCAATTTACTGAAGCGGGTGTACAAATAGTATAATTCCCTTTATCAATGCTCTTAATTCTATTTTTGTAAACTAAAATTTGAATATTCTCTTGAGAAATACCAAAAGAGATAATCTCATCAATCAATTTGCCTTTTTCAGAAAAATAATTTTCATCAACCAACAATCCTACCGTCTTTATGATGTCTGAACTGGCAAGGCTTCTCTCTGTAGTCAAGCTACTTTTTACTTTTCTTTTAATGAAAAAATCCTTGACGTAATTCAGCAGCATATTCTCTTATCTAGAGGACAAAATTAATTAATTCCATCACATTTCGGACAGCAAATCTATAAAAGTATAACATAGAATTAAAACTTTTTGTTATATTCTTAACAGTTAAACTTTTATCCCTTCACTTTTACACATAAAAAAAGCGCCTCAAGGAGACGCTTAAAATTATTATGTGTGTGTGCTTAGTTATAAACACTTTCCTTTTTAAAATGAACTGCTAGTAGGTAGTAAACTACAGCTCTATGTTTATTTGCATTTGAACGACCATATTTTTCAATAACAGCTTCAATTCCCGCATCCAACTCTGGACCATCTGATAATCCTAATTTTTTTATCAAAAAATTATTTTTAACAGTATCCAGTTCTGATTTTTGACTACCAGCGACAGTAGATGCGTCCTTGTTATATATAGAAGGACCACATCCGATAGTTACTTTCGTTAACAAATCCATGTCTGGAGTCACTCCACACTTATCTTTTAAATCTGCTGCATACTTTACAATAAGCTCGGCTCTTGCACTCATATTATTTAGTTTTATTTAGGTTATAATCCAAATATAGCGAAATAGATCGATATATGCAACAATTTACCTACTAAAATAAACAAAACAAGACTTTATCAATACTTGATTTTACCTGTATTACGCAACGATCTATTAAATTAATTCTTTAAAAAACTGTAATAAAATTTTATCGTTATCCAGCGTTGGTGTAAAAATTTCAAGTATTGCTGGTTTATCATTTTCTCTAAAAAATCTTGGTAAAGTTAACTCCAGATCATCACTATCAAAGGAGCTATAATACTCTAAATCATACATTCTCGATAAATGTTCTGCAGTTAATTGATGTGATGTTTCAAAGAATGTATTAAACACGGGTGATTCTTGATGTCCAGGCAAAATTCTAAATATTCCTCCCCCACCATTATTGATGATAACTATTTTAAAATTAGGCATCATGTAATTATTCCATAGCGCATTACTATCATACAAGAAACTTATGTCGCCAGTAATTAAAGTGGTTTGTTTACCATTTACTAAGGCAGCGCCTATTGCTGTAGAGGTACTCCCATCAATTCCGCTAGTACCTCGATTACAAAAAACCTCAATTGATGGATCAATAGCAATTAACTGTGCATATCGTATCGCAGAGCTATTACTTATTTGTAGCTGAGAATTATGCGGTAGATTGGTCATTACCTTGTCGAAGGCAACAAAGTCAGAAAACGTAATTTTCTTCAGATAATCGTCTGTTCTTTGTGCTCGAACCAGTACAACTTTAGCTATTTTAGAAAAATATGTACTCTCTACTTTCTTTATTAACGGAATAAAATTATTGAAAAAAGTGTTTGGATCCTGTATGAAGTGGTGTGTCAAACTACCAAAAGTGTCATAAGCTCTAAAACTATCAATATGCCAGTGATGTTGTGGTTTGTACTTCCTTAAAAATGCTTTAACTCGCTTTGATACAATCATTCCGCCGAAAGTAATCAATATTTCAGGCTGAAAATCAACAAAATCATTTACTGTAAAAGGTGTAATGATAGTATCTATATTCGAAATAAAATTTGGATGATGCAAATTAGATGTCGTTTCTGTCATTACAATAACGGAAGGATCTTTGGCTAAAAATTCAATTATCTTTTCATCAATTTGATTAGGACCATTTACTCCTACGAGTACCAATTTCTTGGATGAATTATTCCATATTTTAGCTTTTTCATCGAGCACCGCCTCCTCTATTTCGAAAGGTTCATTTTCGAAAGAAGTAACTTTAACAGCAACAGATAAATCTTCAACAGTTTCATATAACGGCTCTTCAAACGGAGCATTGATATGTACTGGTCCTTTTTGAAATAATGCCGTATCTATTGCCGCATTTATTTTTAAATCATTTTCCAAAGAAGATTGCTCGGTGAGATTAGCATTGTATAGAGAGTGGTTTTTATATACATTTTCTTGTCGAATGGTTTGTCCGTCACCAATATCTATTTTGGATTGTGGTCTATCCGCAGAAATTACAACAAAAGGAATCTGACTATAAAAAGCCTCGGAAAAAGCAGGATAATAATTCAGTAAAGCTGAACCTGACGTGCATACTACAGCTACCGCTTTACCTGTTTGTTGTGCTATACCCAATGCAAAGAATGCAGCGCATCGTTCATCTGCAATACTGAAACATTTAAAATTTGGATTATTAACAAAACCAATCGTTAATGGAGCATTTCTAGAGCCAGGCGAAATAATTATTTGTGTAACTCCTTTGGCCAAACACAACTCGATTATGCTTTGTGCTAAAGGTATTTTAGGATATATCATTATATTCATTTGAAGAAGACAAAGATACAAAGTTGTCACATCTTACATTCTATTTGTAGTCAATTTTATAATGAATATAACAATTGTTTCAATTTGAAAGTTGCTAAAATAAAAAAACATACAACCTGAAAGAATATTATATTTGCAGTCTTAAACTATAAAATGGATTACACCCTATTATCTTCTCCTCTACAAGGTTTTACTGACTTTAGATTTAGAAACGCTCAACATAAATTTTTTGGTGGTATTGACACTTACTACGCACCTTATATTCGTTTGAATGGCAAACTAGTCATCAAACCTTCATACCACCGCGATTTATTACCAGAAAACAATACAGCGATTGAAGTGATACCGCAAATTATCACAAACGATGCAGATGAATTTTTATTCGTTGCTAAATATGTTCAAGAATTAGGTTATAAAGAGTTAAACTGGAATTTGGGCTGCCCCTACCCAATGGTAACTAAATCTGGAATGGGTTCTGGATTAATTAGTAATACCGAAAAAATTAATCATATACTTGATCGCGCCCATTCTGAAACTGATATCACTGTTTCTATGAAGATGCGTCTGGGTTATGAATCTCCACAAGAAATTATTGACGTAATGCCTATTCTAGATAAGTACCCACTCAAAAATATCGCTATACATGCGCGTTTAGGTAAACAGTTGTATAAAGGTGGTGTACATCTAGATGCCTTTCAAAATTGCATTGATACAACTAGACATAAATTATACTACAATGGAGACATTACTACGGTAGCCAAATTTAAGGAAATGCAAGAGCGATTCCCTACTATTGATCATTGGATGATTGGTAGAGCCTTAATTGCAGATCCTTTTTTACCATCAATGATAAAGAACAATAGTCCGGAACATCCTGATAACAAGCTAGAAGTTCTTAAAAATTTTCATGATACTTTGTATGAAATCTATAGTGAGTCGCTCTCTGGACAAACTCATATTTTACTTAAGATGTACCATCTTTGGGAATATTTCTCTACAACATTCTCAAATCCTCATAAAGTTTTAAAACAAATTAAAAAAGCGCAGAGCTTTAGAAATTACGATGCTGCCGTTATCGAAATCTTTAAAAAAGGATAATGTTCTAAAAATTATCACTCAGAATTTTGTAAACCAGTTCCTTACTTGGCTGCTGATTTTTTAATTTTTCTCTGACTAAATCAAAGAGTACCTTAAAATCGCAGCCTGATTTGTAATTACTACAACCATAAGCCGTTTTCCCCTTCATAACGATGCCCTTTTGACATTTTGGGCAAGGTAAATCATCTGAAGCTACTTTACTTTGAACAGCCTCAGCAACAGCAGCTGTTTTCTTAGTTTCTAATATTAGTTTAAAACTTTCATCAAAACGTAATAATCCTTCTGCATTTCCGGTCGCTGTTTTAAAATCTTTTAAATTTACCGTAGATCCTTTTTTAAGCAATCTTAGATATTGATTTTCTGATATTTTTTTTTCTGCAAAAATAAATGGTAAAACAAAATCACAACCTTGACTGTAATTACCACAGCCATAAGCAGATTTACCTTTTATTAGCGTATTCTCTTTACATTTGGGACATGTTTCTTCTGTAATACCTGCAACCTTCTTTTTATCAACAGTTGCTTTTTTAATTTGAATACTGCTCTCATGAGAAATCCTCGAACGTACTGTTTCACTACGCACTTCGTAAACTAGTGCATCTACCATCTGCTTCATATTTTTTATAAATGAAGCAGCAGAATAAGTGCCTTTCTCAATGTCTTTTAATTGTTTTTCCCAAGAACCAGTTAGTTCTGCCGATTTAATCAAATCATTTTGAATCGTATCAATTAATTGTATGCCAGTAGGTGTTGGTAATACTTGTTTTTTATTTCGAACAATATACTGTCTTTTAAATAGAGTCTCAATGATATTTGCACGAGTAGATGGACGCCCAATTCCGTTCTCCTTCATGAGTTCACGCAAATCATCATCGTCAACCTGTTTCCCTGCCGTCTCCATAGCACGCAATAATGTTGCCTCTGTAAATTGATTAGGTGGCTTGGTTTCCTTTTCTAAAAACGACGGTTGGTGTGGTCCTTTTTCACCAATTACAAAATCTGGAAGCAGATCGGCTTCCTTATCTTTTGACGACGTACCCGGTTTTGTAGCATTTTCAAAGACAACGCGAAAACCCTTTTTAAGAATTACTTTCCCTGTAGTTTTAAAAACAACATCTGCCGCCTTTCCTAAAACAGTGGTATTGGCTACCAAACAGTCATCATAAAAAACAGCTATAAATCGTCGTGTAATTATATCATAAACTTGCTGTTGATTGAACTGCAAGTTAGATTGCACCCCGGTTGGTATGATAGCATGGTGATCGGTAACCTTTTTATCGTTAAATACCTTTGCTGATTTTTTGATCTTTTTTCCCAAAAGTGGTTCAGTAAGGCTACTGTAATTGGTCAGGTTTTTTAAAATTCCTGATACTTTAGGGTAAATATCATTTGGTAAAAATGTGGTATCTACTCTAGGATATGTAATTACTTTTTGTTCGTATAAAGTTTGAGCAATTTTCAACGTCTCCTCTGCAGAAAATCCAAATTTGGTATTGCAATATACTTGCAGTCCTGTCAGGTCAAATAGTTTTGGAGCAAATTCATTACCATTTTTCTTTTCGATAGAAATAATTTCGAACTCACTTTCTTTGACTCTGTTTGCTAGTAATTCACCGTCTTCTTTTTTTAGAAAGCGACCGTCTTCGTAGCTAAATAATGTTTCTCTATACAATGTCTGCAACTCCCAATAGGGCTGCGGCTTAAAGTTTTCAATTTCTTTAAAGCGATCAACAACCATCGCCAAAGTAGGCGTTTGAACACGACCTATAGACAATACTTGCTTGTAACCACCGTGTTTTACAGTGTACAGTCGAGTAGCGTTCATACCTAATAACCAGTCTCCTATGGCTCTAGAAAAACCTGCATAATATAAATTATCATAATTAGCAGAAGGTTTTAAATTTTCAAATCCTTCCTTTATGGCTTCGGTTGTTAAAGATGAAATCCAGAGACGTTGTACCTCACCTTTATATTTGGCTTCGTTCATCACCCAACGCTGAATCAATTCTCCCTCTTGTCCAGCATCACCACAATTAATGACCAAATCAGCTTTGTCAAATAAATTTTTAATAATCTTAAATTGTTTTTGAATTCCAGAGTTTTCTACAACTTTAATTTCGAACTTATCAGGAAGCATTGGTAGATTATTCAAATCCCAGCTCTTCCAATAAGGTTTATAATCATTAGGTTCTTTTAAAGTACAAAGATGACCAAAAGTGTATGTCACAGCATAACCATTACCTTCATAATAGCCATCATGCTTGGTATTGGCTCCTAATACAGATGCTATTTCTCTTGCTACACTGGGTTTCTCGGCAATACAAACCTTCATTAATTCTTCTTGTTTTGAGGCTGCAAATTAAGAATTTAGAATTTGGTAATGAAGCAGATTAGTATGTTTTACCAATTCTTTTATTACCGTCATAAATTGTGATTAAGATTTCTAATTATAACTATTTCATCTAAAAAGTATTACATCAAATTATAGTGGCAGGTATATTATAAAAGGAAATAAAAATGGTAAATAAATAAGCTAAGGTACTGTTTGGCTTAAATTTTCTAAATTTATCGAATAGTAAAAAAATTCATAAATTTTAACCGAATTTGTTGGGATTTCACATCCTAGTTAGTGAATGATAAAAAAAAATATTAGTTTTACAAAACTTGATTTTTGATTGATTTTTTTGAATTTCATTTTTTTATTCAAGAATTAATAGAGTTTTAATATATTTATGCAAAATTTGAAAAGATGAGTTATTACAAAATAGACAATTTAGAACAATATTTCAAGCACTATAATAAATCAGTGCGCGAACCTAGAAAATTTTGGGGAAAAATCGCCGAAGAAAACTTTACTTGGTACCAGCAATGGGATAAAGTAGTAGAGTTTAATATGGCAGAGGCTGAAATTGAGTGGTTTGCAGGTGCTAAGGTCAATATTGTAAAAAATTGTATCGACAGACATTTGAATAAAAGAGGGGAGAAAACAGCAATCATTTTTGAACCTAATGATATAAATGAAGAGGCTTTACATATAAGCTATAATGAATTGCACCAACGTGTTTGTAAAATGGCAAATGTGTTGCGCGATCAAGGAATTCAAAAAGGAGATAGAGTTTGTATTTACTTACCTATGATTCCAGAATTAGCTGTTTCTGTACTTGCATGTGCTCGTATAGGAGCTATTCATTCTGTTGTATTTGCAGGTTTTTCAGCTTCTGCAGTAGCGAGTAGAATCAATGATAGTGAATGCAAAATGGTTATAACTTCTGATGGTGGTTTCCGTGGAAGTAAAACGATAGAGTTGAAACCAATTATTGATGAAGCACTAGAGAAATGCCCATCTGTAAGTAAAGTTTTGGTTGTAAAAAGAACCAACACTGCTATTAATATGAAAGAAAATAGAGATATCTATTTACAACCATTATTAGACGAAGCGTCAGATAATAGTGTGGCAGAAATCATGGATGCAGAAGATCCATTATTTATATTGTACACTTCTGGTTCTACAGGTAAACCAAAGGGTATGGTACATACCACTGCAGGTTATATGGTGTATTCTGCTTATACATTTAAAAACGTTTTTAACTACGAAGAAAATGATATTTTCTGGTGTACTGCCGATATTGGTTGGATTACAGGACACTCTTATATTTTATACGGCCCATTATTAAATGGTGCAACAACAGTTATTTTTGAAGGAGTTCCCTCCTATCCTGACTTTAGTCGTTTTTGGGAAGTTATTGAAAAGCACAGAATCACACAATTTTATACTGCTCCAACGGCAATCCGAGCGCTGGCTAAGGAAAGTTTGGATTTTGTGTTGAAATATCCATTCAAATCATTAAAAGTGATTGGATCAGTTGGAGAGCCTCTTAACGAAGAAGCTTGGCACTGGTACAATGATCATGTGGGTGCAAAAAGATGCCCAGTTGTAGATACATGGTGGCAAACAGAAACGGGTGGAATTATGATTGCGCCTTTGGCTTTTGTAACACCAACCAAACCCACCTACGCAACTTTACCATTACCAGGAGTACAAGCAGTAATAATGGATGAGAGACGTAACGAAATCGAAGGAAATCAACAAGAAGGTAGTTTGTGTATCAAATTCCCATGGCCTGGAATTGCACGCACTATTTGGGGAGATCACGATCGTTATAAAGAAACGTATTTTTCTCAGTTTCCAGGAAAATACTTTACAGGTGACGCTGCTCTTCGTGATGAAGTTGGTTATTACAGAATCACGGGTCGTGTTGATGATGTTGTAATTGTATCAGGTCACAACTTAGGTACCGCTCCTATTGAAGATGCTATTAACGAACATCCCGCTGTAGCAGAAAGTGCCATCGTAGGTTTCCCTCATGATGTAAAAGGAAAAGCTCTTTATGGCTTTGTGATTCTAAAAGAAACAGGAGAATTAAGAAACAAAGAGAATTTATTTACCGAAATCAACAATCACATTTCTGGACATATCGGACCAATTGCGAAACTGGATAAAATTCAGTACGTTTCTGGATTACCAAAAACAAGATCAGGTAAAATTATGCGTCGCATATTGAGAAAAATTGCAGAAGGCGATTTCTCTAACTTTGGAGACACAACAACTTTGCTAAATCCTGAAATCGTTAATGAAATTAAAGAAGGAAGAATAGAATAATCTCTATTTCGATATAAAGCCAAAGGCTCAAGATGTATTTCTTGGGCCTTTTTCTTTGCTATAATATGGTAGATTATCGCTTGACAAATTTTACCACAAAAATCAGCCACTTTTAATTCAGAGCATTGTCGCAAATTAAAATTATCACAAGTGTGTTACATTGCTTAAAATTTACTTAAGATAGATAACTGAAGCCGCAATTAATTTGGTTTTACTTAAGTTTGTGAAGTAATGTTCAATTTATTCATGTAGCAATAGGTAATAATGAAAATATTAATTGTAGAAGACGAACTGGGTATCACACAATTTTTACAGCAAGGACTTGAAGAGGAAGGTTATAAAATAACTACAGCTTCTGATGGTTTATTGGGGCTAGAAGCAGCTCAAAAAGAAAATTTTGATCTCTTACTACTAGACTGGATGTTACCAAAAATGACAGGGTTAGAAATTTGTAAAATTTTTCGAAATACAAATAAAACCACACCTATTATTTTTCTCACTGCCAAAGATACAACTCAGGAGACTATTCAAGGGTTGCAAGCAGGCGCAAATGATTACATCAAAAAACCTTTTGATTTTGGAGAATTATTAGAACGTATCAATGTTCATTTTCGAAATAAAAAGAGCAAACCAAAATTATATTTAGGTGACATAGTAATTAATATCGACGAATATACTGTTACCAATCTAGGACAAGAAGTTTCATTAACACAAAGAGAATTTGAATTATTGAAATATTTGGTGCTTAACAAAGGAAAAGTATGTACGCGCAAAAATATTATTGAGGAAGTTTGGGACATTCATTTTAATTATGATACCGGTGTTATTGATGTGTTTATAAATGCCATTAGAAAGAAATTAAAATTAAAAGTGGAACAGGATTATATTAAGACCATTCGAGGTGTTGGTTATATTGTATCTGATTTAATTTGAAAGAACTTTAACTATGAATTTCAACTACCAAATGACACCAAGATAATCTCACATAATTATTATTATAAAGTAACTACATGAAGCCACTTTCATTTAAAAATAAAATCGCATTTTACTATATTGTTACGACAGCTATATTAATATTTGTTGTTTTTTTTTCAATTTATACCATTGTAAAGACAAATGTAAATGCACATTTAAATAATGATATTTTAAAAGAGGTCAAAAATCATTTGAATGAAATTACAATAAAGGATGGTCATTACAAACTGATACATCTTGAAGAATGGAAAGAACGAGAGCACAACACCGTTGATGTTAATCCAGTTTTCATCGAATTTCTTGACCGCAATAAACAGTTAATAGAAAAATCACCCAATCTTAAAAAACATACACTTGCTTTTAATGATCAAAAAGTAGCTTACGAATTATTTGATGCTACCATTGTCAAAGCAAAGATTCGACAAATTCAGGTACCAATTTTAGAAGGTGAACAAATTATTGGCTACCTAGTGATAGCAATGTCTCTAGAAAGTACTTCGATTGTTTTAAATGATATGGCTGATATATTAACAGTATCCTATCCTTTGATCTTACTAGTTCTTTTTCTTATCGCAAGATTAATAGCTGGAAGAAGTATCCAGCCAATCAATGCAATAATTAAAACTTCTGACAAAATAACAAGAAATAATTTATCTGCTAGAATTCCATTACCACAAAATAAAGATGAACTATATATCCTCTCAGACACAATAAATAATTTGCTGAATCGAATCGAAAATGCTGTTGACAGAGAAAAACAGTTTACATCTGATGCCTCACACGAATTGCGCACACCGCTGACCATCATTAAGGGAACACTAGAAGTATTAGTTAGAAAACCTCGAACAGAATTAGAATACCACGATAAAATCAAGTATTGCATTAACGAAGTAAACCGACTCAATCAGCTAGTCGATCAATTATTACTACTCGCTCGCTTCGAAGACCAAAAGCAATCTATCGTCATTAAGTCTTTCGACCTCGTATCTGAATTAATAGAAATTGTTGAAAGAAAAAATCAAGAAAATCAATCAATTAGATTACAGATTAAAAACTTTACGCAAGGTCCCGTAATTATAAATTCTGATGATTACCTACTTTCAATTATATTAAATAACCTTATATCAAACGCCTTAAAATATTCGAACGTAGAAATGCCGGTATGTATTGAAATACATGCGGTAGATCAGAAAATAGAATGCCATGTAATAGATCAAGGTATTGGTATCTCCTCCACTGACATGGAAAAAGTTTTCAATCCATTTTACCGATCCAAAAATCAGTTTGATAAGGGTATCAAGGGAACTGGTTTAGGACTCTCTATCGTAAAGAGATTAAGCGAATTACTAAATATTGCGATAGCCATAGAAAGTATAGAAAACAAAGGCAGTAGATTTATTTTAAAATTCAAATAAAACAAAGCTGTATCTAAAATCGTACACATAAATACAATCTAGATGATACCAATTTATATAATGCCTTATATATATCTATAGATTCATTATAATTATCTCAAAAAGAAAAGCTCTAAAGTATTTAAAAAATAAATTAAGACTCTCTATTATTTTGATCAATACCCCATTGATCTAAACTATGTAATATTGACTCGAGAGAATTTCCCTTTGCAGTCAATTTGTACTCCACTTTGGGAGGAACAACCGGGAAAATGATTCTATCAACAAGTCCGTCATTTTCCAACTCACGCACCGTCTGTGTAAACATCTTATTTGAAATTCCGTTTATTTTCTTTTGTAAAATTCCAGAGCGCAGAGGACCATCTAATAAATAAAATAAAATTAAAGGTTTCCATTTGGTACCAATTAAATTCATTGTATAATTCAGCGGACAATATATTATTTCAATCATTATTTATTTTTAACTATCTGTAAACCTGCAATTAACCCCTTTAGGTAACTATAACACTTTTTGGTAAGTTATTGCCAATAAGGCAAATATAAAGTAATTTTGTACTTAAAAATAATATATATGGAGACTAATAAAAATTATCCAAAATCATTTTCACATATCGGAATCACCGTTCCCAATATTAAAGAAGCCGTAAAATTCTATTCTGAAGTTATGGGCTGGTATGTAATAATGGAGCCATCAGTAATTAAAAAAGAAGAAGAAACGGCAATCGGACAAATGTGCATCGATGTATTTGGTCGTGATTGGGAAGAGTTTGAAATTGCTCATTTATCTACATCAGACGGAATCGGAGTTGAATTGTTTTCATTCCCTCACGGAGTAAAAGAAGCTCCTGAATTCAATCCGTTCAACACAGGTTTATTTCACTTTTGTATTCAAGATCCAAATATCGAAGAACTGGTTGAAAAAATTGTAGCTTATGGAGGAAAGCAGAGGATGCCAATTAGAGAATACTATCCTAACGACAAACCTTATAGAATGTGCTACGTACAAGATCCTTTCGGAATTGTATTTGAAGTTTACACGCATAGTTATGAATTAACTTATTCTTCAGGAGCTTATAATTCATAATAAATTAGAAAACATTTTTTTTCTTGAAATCTATTAGTGTAATTATTAAAGTGAGATAATTTATCATTACTTTAAACAAAAAATGAGACTATTTTAAAGTCTCATTTTTTGTTTATATAGTCTATGCGCTTCTTAAAAAAAGCGACTGTGCCAGCTGTCCATAGCCTCAACTTCCCAAATTTCATTAAATTCTTGCACATTATTTATAAGATTATTGAAAACAATTGTATTTTCGGTAACCGACTTGTCTTTAACCATTTTCTTAAAATCAATTAATGGTTTGTGTGCAATATGCTCCCCTTGCTTAAAAGTAACATTCATTTTATCTAGTAAATCTACGTTGTATTTCTTTTCTAAACTTTGAATGAATTCAACTGAAGAATCAATTGAGCAACCGGTAGCTGCCTGTACATCTTGGTTTACTGCCAGAATAATAAATCTATTGTATTTTAACTGATATGATGACTCTAAGCTTGTGCCGTGAGCTGCCCAGTTCTCTAAAAAAACTTTTAAATCTGCTTCTATATCTGCCATCTCAACATCAGAAAACTTTCTGTTGGATTGGTATATCCAAATTCTGGATTCTTCTGGTAAATTTTCAAAAGGTATGTACATGATGTTGTTATATATTATCGATTAAAAAATCTATTTTAATAATTTCAATTTTATTTGTTGTTATTATGTTCGAAACATAAAATCTTATTTTATTGATACAAAGCCAATATACTTGAATCAAAAGGTGTCCACAAACATGCTTTTTGTCCTGCAACCTTGAGCCCCTCGTTTGTCCAAGTATTACAAGTGTAAAACAAACTATAGCTACCTATTGCCTCATAAAAAGCATCTGTATTGCCGTAATTAGCATCGGTTTCTACTACAATAAAATGACCATCGTTAGTTTTTTTAAAACTCTTGGTTATATAGGCTATTAATTTTGCATATTGGTCTTGACTGATCACTATCCTAACACATAAATCATTTTCAATCACTTTATTGTAAAAGGTAGCATGTATAGCTGTCGTACTTAAACCAAAAGCAGCGTTAAATGCAACCGAAGCTTTCAAATCTGACCAATTTGGTGTATCTAGGTAAAAACCCTTGTCTCCCCAGCCCATCCCCACATACTGTGCACTGCTGTCAGCTGATTTTGTATGTGAATATTTTATTTCTTTACTCCAATCAATCTGGGAACTTTTTACAGGCATAACGATATCTGTATGTACCCCATTTGACTGAATGTAAATTTCAACTTCTTTTTTTGTAGTAAGTTCTCCGCTCACTTGAATCTTTGATAAAATAAATGATATCAAAAGATAGAAGGCAGCTAAAACAAATACCGTTGCTACAGAAAATAGTAAAAATTTCAGTGCTATCTTTAAATACATAAACTAATAATCTTATTTATTTTAACCCTTTTAATTAACAAATTAATTTATTACAATTCGGAATTAAAATACTGTTTTTAAAGATCTTGAGCATTTGCAATTAGCTCTGCAATATCCATCACCTTTACATCTCCTTCTTTCTCTTTGTTTTTTATTCCGTCAGTCATCATCGTATTACAAAATGGGCAACCTGTCGCTATAATTTCTGAAGTAGTTTCTAGTGCATCTTCTGTTCGCAATACGTTCACCTCTTTATCCCCAGGCTCTGCATCTTTAAACATTTGTGCACCACCAGCTCCACAACAGAGACCATTAGCACGAGAACGTTTCATTTCGACTAATTCAGAATCTAATTTTCTAATCAATTCTCTTGGTGCCTCATATACTTTATTGGCCCTTCCCAAATAGCAAGGATCATGAAATGTGATTCTCTTCCCTTTAAATTGTCCTCCTTCAATAGTCAACCTACCATCGTCTAGTAATGATTTTAAAAATTCCGTATGATGAACTACTTCATATTGACCACCTAACTCTGGATACTCATTTTTTAATGTATTAAAACAATGCGGACAAGCTGTAACTATTTTTTTTGCCTCATACGCATTTAATACTTCGATATTCATCATTGCCTGCATCTGGAACAGAAATTCATTTCCAGCTCTTTTTGCCGGATCACCAGTGCAACTTTCTTCTGTACCTAAAACTGCAAAGGGTACATTAGCGCGGTTCAGAATCTGCACAAAAGCTTTGGTAATTTTTTTTGCTCTATCATCAAAACTTCCTGCACATCCTACCCAAAATAAAACCTCTGGTTGTTTGCCTTGTGCCAGCGTTTCTGCCATTGTAGGTACGATTAAATTTTCAGACATGATTCTATTTTTATATTGTTGAACTGTTTAAAGTATAACTATTATTATTTATTGACTACATGTGGTAGAGATGAAGATTGCCCACAAACCCAATACCGCATATGACAAATTAGATTTTTTGGAATAAAAAAGATATAGTTAAATTTCTAACTTTCGTTCTTCCAGTTTAATCGATCTTGCTGATTGTATTGCCAAGGTGCTCCATTATTTTCAACATTTGTCATCATAGCATTTAAAGGCATTGGTGCTGCGCTTTGTTCCATTACCAAGTAACGACGCATATCAATGATAATTGAAAGAGGACTAATATTAATAGGACACTCCTCTACGCAAGCATTACACGAAGTACATGCCCACAATTCTTCTGGAGTGATATAATCGTTTAATAAGGTTTTATTATCTGGAATAAAAACACCTTTATTAGCATCTATGTTCCTTCCAACTTCTTCTAATCGATCACGAGTATCCATCATAATTTTACGCGGCGACAATTTCTTACCCGTAAGATTGGCAGGGCAGGATGATGTGCAACGACCACATTCTGTGCAAGTGTAAGCATTTAGTAATTGCACCCAGTTTAGATCTTGAACATCGCTAGCTCCAAATTTAGCTGGAACATCACCTTCAGTAGCAACAGGTGTAGCAAAAAGATCTGCATTTGGATCCATCATTAATTTTACCTCATTTGTTACCGCTTCAAGATTACTCAACTCACCTAACGGATTTAAATCTGCAAAATAAGTATTAGGAAAAGCTAATAAAATATGGAGATGTTTAGAAAAGTAAAGGTAATTTAAGAAAACTAAAATTCCACTTATGTGTAACCACCATGCAGTTCTTTCGATTAAGTGCAGATTGCTTGTTGAAACTCCAGAAAAGATAGGAGTTATAAATTGCGAAACAATATTCCCTGAATTTAATAACTGGAAATGTGTATCAGTTGCATTCATAACTAGAAAAAGAGTCATTAAGACCATTTCAAAATAAAGAATGTAATTTCCGTCATTCTTCGGAAACCCATTTAGGTCTGGATTGATAAAACGTTTTAGTTTGATTACATTTCTTCGAATCCAAAATACAATTACTGCCACTAAAACTAATAATGCTAAAATTTCGAAAGAGCTAATTAACAGACCGTATAAAGCTCCCATAGATGAGAAAACTCTATGAGTACCAAACAATCCGTCAATGATAATTTCAAGTAATTCAATATTAATTATTACAAAACCAACATAAACAATGATATGAAGAATTCCTGCTACTGGTCTTTTTACCATTTTAGATTGTCCCAAGGCAATCATAGCCATGTTTTTCCATCTAGCCGAAGGGTTGTCCGTACGATCAATAGCAATACCTAAATTAATATTGCGCTTGATTTTTTTTATGTTCGTAAAAAAGTAACCAAAACCACAAATTAATAAAATAGCAAAAAACAAATTATCTAAATAATCCATATGTTTATGTTTACTGTTTGTTATTGTTTAAAGTATGCTAACAAAGATAGGTAATAGTGCATTCCACCATTAATCGTATTACAAATTTAATAAATCGACAATAATTGCCCAATCCTAAATCTGTCTATAACTATTAATTGAGTTATCCACTAATTAACTTTCTTAAAGATACAATTGTATTACTACTGTTTATTTATCAGTGTTGGAGATAGTGTCTTTTGCTGTAGGTGCTACATAAGGTTTATCTTTCTTACCAAATACAGAAACATTAATATATCGCGTAGGATGTAGACGAACATCTTGAAGTAATAATTCTAACTCTTTCGAAGTATCATTAAAATTATCATATAATGCATCATCTTTCAATAATTTACCCATAGTTCCCTGACCTGCTTCCATTCCAGATATTATAGTGTTTACCTTCCCTAAAGTGGCATTAAGATTACGAATAGTTTTCGCAATGTTAGCTTTGTTAATAGAATCAGAAATTTTAGAAAAATTACCAGAGATTTTATCAAAATTGGTAACAATACCTTTAATCTGACCTTTATTTTGGTCCAAAATACTATTCATGCTTGCAGAAGCTTTGTTGAATTGCTTCATGGTCTGGCTTAAATCTGCTAAACTGCTTTTAAGATCTGCTTGGGCTTTCGTATCTAATACATTATTGATTCCAGTAATCAATTGGTCTGCATTAACAATCAACTTTTCTATTTTTTCTTGTAATGGAACTAATTGATCTCCCAATTTCTGAGTTAGACCTTTTCGCACTGTACCAGAAAGCAATGCTCCGTCTTCAGCTAGCTGACTGTCTGCAAGATTAGGTTCAATAGCAATTTGTTTACCACCAATAAAACCTGGCTCGTAAATAATGGCACTACTAGACTTTGAAATAGGAAAATCAGTTTTAACTTGAAGTTCAACTACTAATTTCCCTGTAGTTTCGCTAATTGTAATTCCGTTTAATTTTCCAATCACCAAACCGTTTAATGTTATGGGTGCAGATGGCGCTAAACCTTCTACATTATCGTACATTACATAGAAAGTTTTATAATTTGAAAAAAGGTCTCTACCTTTTAAAAAACTGTATCCCCAAATAAATAATAATATCGATGCGATGACCAAGATCGCTGTTTTTATTTCTCTCGTTAATTTCAAAATATATGTTTTTATTACAAATTTAATACAAATAAATATATATCCTTAGCTTATTTGATAGCATCTTGTACACTTACCTTCTTTCCTCCTACAAACGCGGTAATAAAAGCATATTGATAACCTTTTGATTTTGCTTCACTTAGTAGCTTTTTTGCTTCATTATAATCGGAAGTTTTACCATACATATATTTGTATAATTTATTCTCGTAATCTACTGAAATATTATCTAAACCTTTGAAATTCTTAGGTACTAAAGGCAATTTTTTACTAATTGCATTGATTTGAACCTTAAAAACAGCATCAGAATTAGATTGTGTCGCGGCAGGTTTCGATTTAATAGAGTCGATTGTATTTTGAACAGAGTTGGAAACCGCAACTGGCTTTTCTGCAGGTTTTGGTGCTACCTTTACAGTTTCAGCTTCTCCTCCAGAACCATAATACTCATTTTTGTAACGCATAATGGCATTTGTAATTGCTTTTGCTACTTCCATTTGACCACTTTCAGAATCCAACAAAGCCCCTTCTTTAGGATTAGATATAAACCCAGTTTCAATTAAAATCCTTGGCATATAGGCTTTATGGAGAACCATAAATGGTGCTTGTTTTACTCCTCCTCCTCTAATAATTTTACCTAGCTTCTCAAATTCATCCTCAACCTTACTCGCAAGCGAAATACTGTTCTCTAAATACTCCTCCTGCATCAATTTCATTCCAATCATAGTTTCAGGTGAGTTTGGATCGAAACCTTCATATTTTCTCTTATAATCTTTCTCCAGTGTGATTACCGAATTCTCTTTCTTAGCCGCCTCTAGATTGGAAGCAATTTTATTCATACCCATAACATAGGTTTCTGTTCCCGCAGCAGAGGTGTTTTTATTAGCATTACAATGTATTGATACAAATATACTAGCATTATCTCTATTGGCTATATTTGCTCTTTCGACCAAATCTATAAAAACGTCAGTTTTACGAGTGTAGTTTACATCAACTTTTGGATAAGCTTCTAACATCTTCCCTACTTTTAGAACTATAGCTAATGCAATATTCTTTTCTACATGTCCACTATAAACGGCACCAAAATCGTGAGCACCATGCCCTGCATCAAGTGTAACCTTGAAACTATTGGACTGTCCATAAGTCGTAATAGTCATTAAAATAGTCAGAAAAGTAATTATTACTTTGATCTTATTGAAAGTGTTCATACTTGATAAAGTTAATTTAATTAAAAAGCTACCCTTATAATTTGAGCAATTGATTATTTTTGGCAAAAAATAATATGTAAGTTTGCCGTTCAAATAGCGAGCCATAATTTTTACAAAAATAGTATTTAAACCTTTGCAGACAAACTTATTTAATATCGTTTTGTTTTCGTTACTCTTTAGCTCAGGATGTATTTCTTTATATTCTCAAGAGTTACCCAAAAAAACAACTGCTATACCTGCTGTAAAACAAGCAGATACAGCAAACAAAACAGCTAGCGCGCTAAAACTAACACCAGAAAAACCTGCTGATACAATAAAAAAGATAGATAGCTTGAAAACAAATAAAGCGATTCTTGAAGGGAAAGTAAAGTACAAAGCAGAAAAATATTCTCGAATTGATCAAAAGAAGAAACATATCACTTTATATGACAAGGCAGAACTTTATTATCAAGATATTGAATTAAAGTCAGGAATTATCGTCTTAGACTATGAAAAAAATGAAGTATATGCCGGAAGAATTAAAGATTCAACTGGGAAACTTACCCAATATCCAAATTTCAAACAGGGAGATAATGTAATTGAGCCAGATTCTATTCGATTCAACTTTAAAACAAAAAAAGCTTTAATCTGGAATTCCAGGACAGATCAAGGAGAGTTTAAAGTAAAAGCTCAAATCACAAAAAAGGAAAATGATTCCGTTTATTTTTTAAAAGGGGCTCGATTTACCACTTCTACCAATGTAGAAAATCCTGAATATTATTTTCAAACTAGTAAAGTTAAATTCATACCTGGAAAAAAAGTAATTACAGGGCTAACACATATGGTTATCGCCGATGTACCTACTCCTATCGCTCTGCCTTTTGCTTATTTTCCTATGAGTAAGGAAACAAGCATCTCTGGAATTATTTTACCGAGTTACAACGATTCGAACACCCGTGGTTTCTCTTTACAAAATGGAGGTTACTATTTTGCTTTAAGCGATCAATATGATTTGACGGTTCTTGGAGATTATTATACGAATGGAAGTTATGGACTTCGATTTGAGTCTTCTTATGCCAAAAGGTACAGTTACAGAGGAAATGTTAATTTAAGATATGAGAACTTAATTACAAGTGAACGCGGTTATCCCGATTATGCGCTTCAAAAAATTTATAATATTCAATGGTCACATTCAAGAGATGCAAAAGCTAATCCAAATTCAAGCTTTTCAGCATCTGTCAACTTAGGTAGTAGTAAATACTTCGACCAGTCAATAAATCAAGCAAATGTCGGGTCAACATTAAATAATACTTTGAGTTCTTCTGTGTCCTATTCTAAAACTTTTAATTCGGTTCCAGAAGTACGCTTATCACTTACAGCAACTCATTCACAAAATACCCAAACAGAAGTTATTGATATGACGCTACCAACACTGCAAATGAGTGTTGATCGTATTTATCCCTTCGCAGGTAAAAATGACGTCAAAAAAGGGTTTATAAAGAACATTAACCTTCAGTACAACTTAAATGCTCAGAACAGCATTACCACAACTGACTCCTTATTTTTTAAATCGCAAATGTTTAATGATGCAAAAGTTGGAGCACAGCATACAATTCCTATTAGTACCAACTTTAAGTTATTTAAATATTTTAGTGCTACTACCTCTGCAAATTATGAAGAAGTTTGGTACATTAAAACATTAAATAGATATTACGATACAGATAAAAGTGCTGTTGTTGATGAAGTACAAAACGGGTTTGACGCATACCGTTCTTACAACTTTTCTTCTAGTTTAGGTACAACAGTTTACGGAACATTTAATTTTGGCGAAGACAAAAAAATAAAATCAATTCGACACGTAATGCGACCTGCTTTGTCTTACAGCTATACCCCAAGTTTTGAAAAATATTATGACACTTATGCAACCGATGCAAGTGGTACAATGGCACAATATTCTCGATTTGAAGATGGTATTTATGGAGCGCCTGGTCTAACAAATTCTAGTAACTTGGGTATATCGATTAGTAATACGTTTGAAGCTAAAGTAACTGATCGAGATAGTACTAAAGTAGAACCTAAAAAAATAATGCTGATAAATAATTTAAATTTATCAACTAGCTATGACTTAAACGCTGACGGTGTTAATACATTGGCATGGTCACCAGTGCGTGTTAGTGGTGGTACGCAGCTGTTTAAAGAAAAATTAAACATGAATTTTGGAGCAACATTAGATCCATATGCTATCGATAATTCTGGAAATAGAATAAACACTTTTAATGTTGACAACGGAGGAAGTTTATTTAGAATGACAAGTGCCAATATGACTTTGAACTATGCAATTACAAGTAAGGACAAAGAAACAAAAGATAAGAATACGCAAACCACGCGAAATGGAGGTCGTGAAGACGACTTATTTGGTACCACTTCGGGCTTTGGTAATAACAAAAGTCAATTTGATGGTAGCGAAGAAGAAGGTGATGATTTGGTGTCAGAATTTTTTAATTCTAAAATCCCTTGGGACATGACCTTTGCATATTCACTTACTTATGGTAATACGAATAGAGAGAACAGTATAATTGGTAACTCGGTGATGATTTCTGCTAATACCGATTTGACACCAAAATGGAAAGTTGGAGTTTCAACTGGTTACGATTTCGTACAGAAGGGAGTATCATATACGCAGTTGCGATTTGAACGTGATTTGATGAGCTGGAGAATGAGTTTAAATTTAACTCCTTTTGGTACCAATTCAAATTGGAATTTCTTTATCGGAATAAAATCGGGTATTCTTAGTGATATCAAATGGGATAAATACAGTACCACAACTCGCTAGTAATTATTTTTATTTATCTTTAAAAAATTCAATATCTAAACGTAAACAGTACTTATTTTAAAACACCTATTATGAAAAAAATTATATTTACAGAAGATGCTCCTGCTCCTATTGGTCCTTACAATCAAGCAGTACTAAGTAATGATACGCTTTATATCTCTGGTCAGATCGCTCTAGACCCTAAAACTGGAGAATTAATCAACGAAACTATCGTTGCAGAGACCAAACAAGTAATGGAGAATTTGAAAGCAGTATTAGAAGCGGCCGGTATGACATTTGAGAATGTTGTAAAGGCAACAATATTTATTACTGACATGAATGACTTCACAAGTATCAATAGTGTTTATGGTTCCTATTTAAACGAAAAAACCGCTCCAGCTCGTGAAACGGTTCAAGTATCTTGTTTACCAAAAAATGTAAATATCGAAATTTCGATGATTGCTATTCAATAGTTAAAGCATTTAGTAACAACTGTGCCGAGGCTTCGTTGGTAGCAATCGGCACATTGTGCACATCACAAACTCTAAGTAGCATATTAATATCAACTTCATGAGCGTGACTTGCCAAGGGATCTTTAAAGAATAAAACCATTTTAGTTTTACCTTCTGCAACTCTCGCTGCAATTTGTGCATCCCCACCCATTGGCCCAGAAAGCATTTTTTTGACTTTAAATCCTGCATTTTCTGCTTTACCCCCTGTAGTACCAGTAGCTATAATTTTAATTTTTTCGGCTTGTAGAATTGCAATGTTCTTATTCAAGAACTGCACCATATCTACTTTTTTCCCATCGTGAGCAATAATCGCTATTTCCATCTTACCTGACATTTATTTATTAGCAACATGGTACGCAATCAAACCATCAATTGGTCTTCTTAAAACGTTTCCTAACTGAAGTTCGTACTTATCGAAAGTAATTTGCAGTTCGTCTCTTAAATAATATGCAATAGAACCTACAAAGTGTACGGGTACTTCTTTGCAATTATCATACTGTTTAACATAATTTTTCACAAAAGACTTCATTCCTTTCATAATAATTTTTTTGCAAAATTCAGTATCCTTGTGTTGGATTAAGAACTTAGCAAATGTTGCCATATAAGCATTTGGATTTGGCTCTTTGTATAATTTATTTTTAATAAAATCAGGTTCCATATCGTAGATTTTTTCAAATTCTACTGCTAGTTCCTTTGGCATTTTATTGAAATAATATTTTCTGATAAGCTCTTTTCCAAAAACATTACCACTACAGTCATCCATAATAATATATCCTAATGATTGTACTTTTTGGTGCAATACAGTACCATCAAAATAACTACAATTAGAACCTGTCCCTAGAATACAAACAATTGCTTTTTGATCTCTTGGTGTTGTTGCATACACAGCAGCATAAGTATCTTCTTCTACAACAACTGTTGATGCATTTGTAAAGTATTCTTTGAAAACAGCAGTTAATGAGTCCTTCATTCTATCTGTTCCACATCCTGCGCCATAAAAATACAAATGCGTTGCATCGTCTTTACTTTGTTGAAGATCAAAACGGTCATTAATACGTTCTATTATAACTTCTTTACTCAAAACTTCTGGATTTAAACCCAAAGTCTGTGTAGTAAATAATACTTTCCCACTATCATCTATCGCGATCCAATCAGCTTTGGTTGAACCACTATCCACTAATAATCTCATCTTAATTGGTTTTGTCGGTTATTCATTAATTTAATGAAAGATAAATTTTTTCTCGAATATAAAAAAATCCCGTTAATTAATAATAACGGGATTTTTTATTTTGTAATTATTAATTGATTATTTCAATCCTGTAATATGTACAGATAAATCAATTAATTTACTAGAATAACCATATTCATTATCATACCAAGAGATGATTTTGAAGAATGTAGAGTTCAATCCAATTCCTGCGTTTACATCAATGATAGAAGTTCTTGAATCACCAACAAAATCTTGAGAAACAACTAAATCTTCAGTATATCCAAGGATACCTTTCATTGTAGTTTCAGAAGCAGTTTTTAAAGCAGCCATGATTTCTTCATAAGAAGTTTCTTTTGCTACTTTTACAGTTAAATCTACTGCAGATACATCTGTTGTAGGTACACGGAAAGCCATACCTGTTAGTTTACCATTCAATTCTGGAATTACTTTTCCAACTGCTTTTGCAGCACCTGTAGAAGAAGGGATGATGTTTACAGAAGCAGCACGTCCACCTCTCCAGTCTTTTCTAGAAGGACCATCAGTAGTCATTTGAGTTGAAGTTGTAGCATGAACTGTAGTCATTAAAGCTTCAACGATTCCGAAGTTATCATTGATAACTTTAGCCAATGGAGCTAAACAGTTAGTAGTACAAGATGCATTAGAAACAACCAAATCAGTCGCTTTTGCTTCTGTATGGTTTACTCCCATTACAAACATTGGAGCGTCTCCTGATGGAGCAGAAATTACAACTTTCTTAGCACCACCTTTGATGTGCTCATTTGCAGTTTCAACAGTTGTAAAGAAACCAGTACATTCTGCAACTACATCAACATCAACTTCATTCCATTTTAAATCTGCTGGATTTCTTTCTGCAGTTACACGAATGTTAGTTCCGTTTACAAAAAGTTTTCCTTCTTTCACTTCAACAGTACCTTTGAAACCACCGTGAACTGAATCATATTTTAATAAGTAAGCTAAGTGATCAACATCTAATAAATCGTTGATTGCTACTACCTCTACATTATCTCTGTTAAAAGACTCTCTAAAAACAATTCTACCAATTCTACCAAAACCGTTTATTCCTAATTTTACTTTTGACATTTCTTTAATTTATTTATTATTTATTATTAAGTTAAAAAGCAACAGCATACCTTTAAGTACGAGTTGCTTTGCATTATTTTTTTTATGTAGTAATGATATCAGATACTCTCAATAATTCCTTATCAATTTCTGATTTTCCTTTTATAGCTTGCGCTAATGGTGTTAGATTTACTTTATCATTACTTAAACCTACCATGAAATTTGATACGCCATCTAACAATGACTCAACTGCTTTTACCCCAAGACGACTTGCAAGTACCCTATCAAAGCAAGATGGTGCTCCACCACGTTGCATATGACCTAAAACAGAAACCCTTACATCATATTCTGGTAAATTAGCTTCAACATAATCTTTTAATTCAAATACATTTTTACCAATTTTATCACCTTCCGCAATTACTACAATACTAGAAGATTTTCCAGATGCTTTACTTTTCTTTAAAGACTCTAATAATCTGTCTAAACCTAAATCAGCTTCAGGAATAAGAATTTCTTCTGCACCTGCACCAATTCCTGCATTAAGAGCGATATGCCCTGCATCTCTTCCCATAACTTCGACAAAAAACAGTCTGTTATGTGAACTAGCAGTATCTCTAATTTTATCTATAACTTCGACAACGGTATTTAATGCCGTATCGTAGCCTAATGTGTAACTAGTTCCGAAGATATCATTATCAATTGTACCAGGTATTCCCATTACTGGGAAATTATATTCAGAGTTAAAAAGCAAACCTCCTGTAAAAGTACCGTCTCCTCCAATAACAACCAAAGCATCAATATTAGCTTTTACTAAATTTTCATGTGCTTTCTTTCTTCCTTCTGGAGTTCTAAATTCAGCAGAACGAGCTGATTTTAAAATTGTCCCTCCTTTATTGATAATATTATTAACAGATCTAGGACCCATTTCTTTGAAGTCACCCTCTATCATTCCTTGGTATCCTCTATAAATACCTATACATTCAATATTATGGAAAGCACAAGTCCTAACGACTGAACGAATAGCGGCATTCATTCCTGGTGAATCACCACCAGAAGTCAACACTCCTATTTTTTTGATCTTTTGTGTCATTATTTTCAGTTTGTTTTTAGTTTAAGATGTAAATTTAAGAAACAAATAGCACTTTTAAGCCTTATGAAATACTAAATTACACGAAATCAGGAAATTCAAACGTTTTCGTTAATAAGTTTTCAATAAAACATTAATAAGTATAACAAATTAACATAATTAGAATAATTATATAATAATAATTCAGATTATTATTAATTTATCAAAATTGTTTTTAGAAAATGCGCGCATTGTATTTATTGAATTTTAATAAAATTTGGCAATTATTTAAACTTCATTTAAAATAGGAATAATATTCGTGACGTAATTTTGAACTCAAAAATTTCATGAAGTCAACTTTACTGCTGCTTACCCTCTTTGTCTTTGGTTTTACAATTATGTCTTTCTATCCTACTGGTAGCGAGTATCAAAATACGGAAACTTACATTCAGCAAGAATTATTAAGTTTTAGAGAACATTTACTCAAATTACAAACAGATACGCGTTTGTTTCAAGCAAATGAAATTACGCCCGAGACACTACAAGCTACACTAAAAAAAACTAGAAATTCGTACAAAGAAATCGAATTTTATATCGCTTATCATTATCCAGAATTTTCGAAAACACACCTTAACGCCGCCCCTTTATTTCATATCGAAGCTACAGGCACTGCTGCAAATACAGTACCACCAGAAGGATTGCAAGTGCTAGATGAAATAATTTTTTCTGACACAATAGGTGATGCAGAAAAAGATTTAATTGTAGAAACTGCAGCAATATTATATAATAATTTTAACGATTTTTATTTAAGTTCGAAAAAAAATGGTCTATCGAATGGAACTAATAAAACGATTCCACTGCGCCTAGAACTGATTAAAATATATACAATGGGGATCACCGGATTTGACACGCCAGGATCTTTAAACGTATTTGAAGAATCGATACACGCTTTATCTGGAATGCTTAACTACATTAGAGCAGAAGAATATTTTCGCTCTTACAACACCTCAAAAGCAGAGCTCTTATTACTTGATAATATAGATTACCTTTCAAAAAACAATAATTTCGATACATTTGATCGCATACAATTTTATAAAAATTACCTTCAACCATTGTATGAAGAAGTAGGAAAATGGGATAATAGAGCTGACGATTTAAAAAGCATTTCTGGCTGGAATATTAAAAATGTAAACTTTTTTAGTAGTGATTTTCTAGATCCTTATTCCTATACATTATTAAAGAAAGAAGAAGACAGTGATGCATTAAGAGCTTTGGGGAAAATGATTTTTTATGACCGCGATTTAAGCAATAATAATAAAATGAGTTGCGCTTCATGCCATCTACCGGAAAATGCTTTTACCGATTTGCAACCAAAATCGTTAAGTAATATAGAAGGAAGAACAGTTTTACGCAACTCACCGTCATTGTATAATGCTGTTTTTGCTAAAAGATTTTTCTATGATATGCGCGCCTTCTATTTAGAGCAACAAGTAGAACATGTAATTTATAACGAACAAGAGTTTAATACGAGTTACGGAAGCATTATAGAGAAATTAAACAAAAGCACCATTTATAAAAGATCATTTAAAAAGGCTTTTAAAAGCAGTAAAATCACCAAACAAAATTTTTCTAAAGCATTAAGTTCTTATGTGGCTTCCTTACATTCATTTGACAGTGATTTTGATCAATTTATGCGTAATGAAAAAGACATAAATGAAGATGCAAAAAAAGGTTATAATCTGTTCATGGGGAAGGCAAATTGTGCTACTTGCCATTACGCTCCACTATTTTCTGGCCTCGTCCCTCCATTTTTTAATGAAAACGAATCGGAAGTTTTGAGAGTTACTCGAAATCCATTGCAAGCAATTCCAATTGAGTTAGATCCTGATAGAGGTAGAATAATGAGTACAGTACAAAAAGAAAAATCATGGATTTATGAAAATTCATTTAAAACGATGACCGTACGAAATGCAGCACTTACAAAACCCTATTTTCACAACGGCGCCTTCTCTACTCTGGAAGAGGTTATCAATTTCTACAATGAAGGTGGTGCGGAAGGCATGGGAGTCGCAATTGAAAATCAAACCTTATCACCCGAAAAGTTGAATCTAAATCAAGTTGAAATTAACCAGCTTATTGCATTTATTAATACATTGACCGACATTAGTAAAACAAAAGAGTAATAACCTTTTCTTAACCACCTTAACAATCCCCTAATGTTTTACTAATCTTTGACGGCTTTATTTAAACCTGACATAACAGACAACACTTGATCAAAAAATAACTTTGTTCACACAAATAAAAACATACAACAAGTGAAAACAAAATTATTTTCAATCGCAACGCTTTTAGTGGCTACAAGTTCGGTCCTGCATTCTCAGACAGTTTTTAGTGAAGGTTCTTTATGGAAGTACGATGACAAAGGAGTACAGCTAGTAGACCAATGGAAAACACCAAGTTTTGATAATTCATCCTGGCTTTCAGGAAACGGTCCATTGGGTTACGGAGACCCCGTTACAACTACTATCACCAAACCATTAAACACAGCTTACTTTTCGAAAGATTTTAGTATAAATCTATCGGACTTAAGTACAACAATGGAATTGGGAATTATGAGAGATGATGGTATTGTCGTTTTCTTAAATGGTGTCGAAATTCTTAGAGACAACATGCCAGAAGGAACGATAACCTACGCTACAATTTCAAATAGTACGATAGATGGTGCTGATGAAAGTGTTTACAATATTTTCTCTATCCCTAAATCAAAATTTGTAGAGGGCACAAATAGATTATCAATCGAATTGCATAACCGAGGAGCAGGAAGTTCTGATTTAAGAATGGATGCTTATCTTAAAAACACAGCAACTGCAGTTGTTTTGCCTCCTATTGCCTCTTCTTGTACTGATGGAAATCACATTAGCTGTTTTACTTCAATCGTACCTACAGCACAAACTTCAAAATTAATTATTCCTTCAGAATTAACTTTTCAAATGATTATTAAAGAGGGGGATAATTATACCGAAGGCGGCGGATTTGTAGGAGCTCAAAATGATTTTACAGCTTTTGTAGCCAAAAAATCAGTTGGAGTAGCAAGTAGTACTGATGGTTATTTATCTATCAACCATGAAACAAATCCAGGAGGTGTTTCTATTGCAGAAGTAAATTTCAACGCTAATTCTAAACTTTGGGAAGTAACAAAATCTAGAGCAGTTGATTTTTCTGAGACTAGCTTAGTACAGACCATTAGAAACTGTTCTGGAGGAATAACACCATGGGGAACAGTTGTAACGGCCGAAGAGTCTGTGGCAGGTAATGACACCAATGGTGACGGTTACAAAGATTATGGTTGGTTAGTCGAAATTGATCCTGCTACTGCTCAAGTAGTTTCTAAGAACGCAAATGGAAGCAAAGGAAAATTATGGCAAATGGGAATTATGAATCATGAAAACGTGGTTATCAATAATTCAGGAACAATTGCTTACTACGGAGAAGATGGAGGTACTCATATGGTGTATAAATATGTTATGGATACTCCCAATGACTTATCATCTGGTGATTTATATGTTTTAAAATTAGATAATGGAATTACTAGTGGTAATCCAGTGGGTAAAACGGCTACTTGGATCCAGATACCAAATAAAACGCAAGCCGATCAGAACAATACAACAGCTCTGGCAGAATCGCTAGGAGGTACTCGTTTTAATGGAATTGAAGATATTGAAATTGGGCCCTTAGATAATAAAGTTTACTTCGCAGCAAAAGGTTTAGCTAAAGTATATCGTATGAAGGATGATGGTGCAAAAGCTTCTGAAGTTGAAGTTTTTGCAGGAGGATCATCAACTGTATATTCTTTTGAAACTGCAGACGGAATAAAATCTGAAACATGGGGCTCTGGAAATGACAATCTAACTTTTGATGAATTGGGGAACTTATGGGTATTGCAAGATGGTGGAAAAAATTATATTTGGGTAATTGCTCCAGATCATACTATAGCTAACCCAAAAGTTAGACTTTTTGCCTCTATGCCTATCGGGTCTGAGCCTACTGGACTTACTTTTACTCCTGATCATAAATTTGGATTTTTCTCTATTCAGCATCCGAGTGCTAGTATCGCCACTGATACAGATGCCTCAGGTAAAGTTATTGACTATAAAGGAAAGTCTGCTACCATGGTTATTGCTCTAAAACAAAATTTAGGTAAAGATACAAACTTAGGGATAATCGATAATAAGATTGAAAATGAGGTCATTGTAAATCCAAACCCTACAACTGGGTTAGTAACTATTAATTCAAGTAATTTGCAAAACTTAAGCGTCACTGCTTATAATTTATTGGGTCAGATTGTATTCCAAAAAAAATATACAGATGCTACATCATCGCTTGAACTTGATTTAACGAGACAATTGGAGTTATCAAATATTCTATTGTTACACCTTGAAGCTGATGGTTTTCAAAAAACTATAAAACTGCTTAAAAAGTAATTACTAATTTTATTATTAACTGCCAGCATATTCATGTTGGCAGTTTTTCTATTTATGAAAAAATCTATTTCACTACTTACTTTTGTACTTTATATTAGTACTGCCGCAGCACAAATTGACCCTATCAAATATCCAACTTATACTGATATTGAAACTGCTTTAAAGTCTGAACTTCCTGTTTACAGTATAAGTTTACGAGATAAAGGTTTATACAACCTTCCTCCTGACCTAATAAAAATGGAATCCTTATTTTTCTTGAATGCTATGGGGAATCATTTAGAAAAAATTGATCAATCAGTATTTACCTTAAGCAAATTGAAGTATCTAAATCTAAATGCCAATAATCTCACTTTTATTCCAAACGATATAGGTTCATTAAAAAATTTAGAGACTTTTTCGATAAACTTAAATAATTTAACGGCTATAAATGAAGAGATTACTAATCTTAAAAATTTAAAAGTTGTTCATTTTGAATCCAATAATTTAAGTAGTTTCCCTTCAGCTTTGTTACAAATTCCTACTTTAGAAGAGATTAATCTTCAGAGTAATCAGATAAGTTTTGTTTCTGATAGTCTGTTTAAGATTAAAAATTTGAAGTATTTAAATCTTTCCGAAAATCAGATTAATGATCTTGGTGCTATAAAATTACCAAAGCATCTTAAATATTTAGAGCTGCAAAAAAATAATATCGTAAAAATTCCCGAAAAGGTATTTAAAATTAAATATGCAGAATATATCAATTTGAGCAATAATGCAATCGTTGAGATTCCGAAAAATATAAAAGATCTAAAAAGTGTTGTCAGTATCAGTCTGGCGAACAATAGAATCACTACAATACCGCAGGAAATACAAGAGCTAGAGAATCTTAAGACATTAATTTTAACTGGTAATCCTATTGATATAGAAACCATTGAAAAAATAAAAGCTATGATTCCCAACGCAAATGTATATTTTTAATCGCAAAATAGATTTGAGAATAACAGTCCTACTCTTCCTCTTTAATAACTCCTTCGATAGTAGGTTTTGAACTTTCCTTTTTTGGACTCTTCGGCTTGGTAAAGTTGATATATTCTGGCGCTAAATCAGAATCTTGGAACTGGTCGATATATTGAAGTGGTTTATCTAATTTTCTATTATTGAATATTTTATTTACTAATTCAGTAAAAGTATCAAAATCAACCTCATAAGTAAGTCCAATACCCTGAGTGTATCCAATACCTTGACCTATGTAATTCACATCATTTTCACGATTAAAAAGACGTAAACTTAATGTCCCATCTTCATTTACACGGTACTGCACTTCTAGATTTCCTACTACAGCAGATTCATTTATTCCACCAAAAGGCACCCCAACTTTTCCGTTGATTGTAAATCGTTCATTAATTTGTGATGAAATGGTTGCGACCACTCTACCGTCTGTTTCTTGCCCTAAGCGTTTGTCTGCAGCCGTGTATAAGAAGCCCACTTTAAACTTATCATTATCGCTTTTAATAATTCCATCTAATAAACTCGAAGCTGTTTCAAAAAGACTTCCAGAGAAGTCAGATTGACTTACACCCTCAGAACTCAAGAAACCTCCAGAGGACAGAAGATATAATGCCTGAGTCTGTCTCACATCTTTGTCATTCAATTTATATTGAATTTCTGATTTTAACACATTACTCACAGTTGGGAATTCTATATTAAAATCAGGTTCTGGACTGGCTAAATCCCCTTTAATTCCGATCACCACATTTACTGGTACTTTGGTATTAAATGAGGAATTTTCTAGTAAAACTGCAGGATTTGCAATGGTGGTATAAACGGCTTCCAAATTTAATTGAGCACGCATTGGGTTTCCTTCCCAAGAGATAGAACCTCCTTTTCTAACATCAAATTTCTTATCGATTAGTCCACCGTATTTAAAATTATACGAACCCTCATATGCTTGGAAATCTCCCCACATATTAAACTTTCCTAAAGTGTTAATTTTGAATAATAAGGATCCAAAACCTTTACCTTTTATACCATGTCCAGAATTACGATCCAAAATCACCTCTACTTCAGCATCGGGGGTTATATCAAGGTCAAACTCTAATTCTAAACCTTTATAATTTCTAGAATTATCTACAATTCCCTTTTTGATATTACTTTTTTCTTGTGCTGTAATAAAGTGTAATAAGCTATTATTACTGACACTCTCTGCCTGATTGATTGGGATTTTTAGTGTAGAACCTTTTTCAGAAGTCGCGTCTACTTTAATAAAAAGTCCATTTGTAGGTCCCACTATAGTTGCAGAACCGTCAATAAAAGCAGTACCATAATAAGCTGCATCTTCACTATCTTCCGTATTTAGAACCAGCAAGCGTTTAGAACTGATATCTAAATTTAGTTTCCAGTCCATAAATTTATTGTGCTCGATGCTACCACGCAAAATTCCCTTGGTATCAAATTTAGAATCGGTAAGGACATTGTTTCTAAACAAGAATTTTTCATCTAATAAATCAATGATCGAACCCTCGCCTAAAGCATAATCAACATTAAGATAAGGAATCGTCATTCCAGCACTGTCCACAAATAAACGTCCACTTATTTTTGGTTTGTTTACAGTTCCTCCTACATGCGAATTACCCGTAATAAATCCTCTAATATTTGATAGTACTTCTCCCCCAAGAGGATTAAACAATCCAAGGTTAAACTTATCCAATTTCAGATCCAAATCAAGAGCTGTTTGGTTATTTACGATTGTGAAGTTTCCATTGGCATTAAATGATTCTAGATTTTCATTTTCTAAAAAAGAATTGATTGAAAATTTTTCTAAATTCTGATCTCCTTCTATGTCAAATTTTAAATTTCCTAATTCGGTATCATTGATATTTAAACCTGCTATTTCCAGGGAAGCCGTTGGCCTATATATATTGTTATTTTGGGAAAAATTAATTGCACCGTTCAGATTACCATTAAACACAAATTTTTCATCAGATGGAGTGATATTAAATAAATCGACATCTTTGAAGGTTAAATTTAAATCCTTATTGGTAGTTCCTTTAATTTTTCCTCTTAATACAATCTCTTGATCTTCGTGAGATAAGATAATATCATCGATGTTGAAATTTTTAAGAAGTTTATCAAATACAATTTGATTATTGTTCTCTTCCTTTTCATTCACGAACCACATATTGTCTTTAATTTTCATTTCAGATTTACTGAAACCAACAACGTTTTCATTATTTTTATTAATAGTATGGTATAAGTTTAAATTAAAGTAGTCATTCCCTCTTGAACCCCCTTTAAATTCAGATCTAAAGAATAGCGTATCTTTTACAGTGACGTTGATCAAACTAAAATCACGAATTTTATAATGTTTCGTTTTTATACTGTCTAATTCGATATAAGCATTATAAAGCGGATTTTTATTATCGATAGCTACACTTATATTATCAAAGGTATTAGATGCAGCAACGATTTGAGGGGATTTAAAATTAAGTTTAAATTCCTTAGAATCCGATTTTATATTCCCTCTCATCACAGTATTGGTGGCAATGGTAATGTCGGGGTAAAATAATTCGATAATTTTATTGTAAATAGTAAAGTTAAATCTCAAGAACTGTCCTTTATTAACAGCTTCTGGTTTAAAGTTGGTATACAAACTCCCCAAAGAGTTTCTAACTAGTTTTCCTAAATCTGCGAATTTGAACTTACCGATAATTTGCCCCTGAACAATATCTGGAGAATCAAGTGTTATTGTTCTGATTTTATCAGCATCAAAAATTGAATTGATCGTAAAGTCATCAAAAATGTAAAAATCTTTATCATTTTGGTACGAAGTATTTTTAATATAAATATTCCCTTGTAAGTTTTCAATTGTATTACCATCGACTTGAACTACTACATCTCCTTTAAAATTAGAGACGGTATCATTCACAAAATTCAACTTATGTAAATCGGCATTTCTTACATCTACATGAAAGTCATATTTACTGTCTTTTTTACTTAAATCTACCGATCCGTCAAAATCCATATTAAGATTCAGATCATTAACATTTACTTTCCCTCTATAATATGGTGGTTTAAAGTTTCCGTTAAGGGCTACATTTTTGTAATTGTATTTGTTATAGTAAATTTCAGAAACAACTCCCTTTACGCCGGTATCAAGATACTTTTCCGAAAATCCTACACCTTCAATTTCAACATCCATAGTTACCTTTCCTAGCGCTTTTTCTCCAAGCAAGATACCCATGTTAAAACCTTGAGTCATTATATTCCCGTTATAAGAAGCCTTATCAATAAAATCAATTTGATTAATACTCAAATCAGATTGTACTTTACCTATATCTGTAACCATAGAGAAATCAGCATCAAGATCGGTAGCGCTCCACTGCACATTTCCATTTATCGAGAAGTTACCCACTCTTTTCAGTTCAATAGGTAGCTTTTTACCCAATACGTTGGGAATCAATTTAACCAAACGGTCATAGGACGATGCTAATTTACTCAAATTGGCATCCATCAAAAAGCGTTGTTGTTTATTCCCCCAAATATTCTTGAAATTAATAGCTCCATATAATTTTGTATTATCGGAGTCGTATAAACTAATATTATTTAGAGATAGATTATTTAAAGTTCCTTCTAATTTGGTTGCCAAATTAAATTTTAAATCTTTACCTAAGTCTTTGTAAAAAGGTCGAATATCATTAGAAGACAATAATGATGGATAGATAACTCCATCAAATTGTACCTTATTATTAAAGTCAGCAAAATCTGCGATATCATAGCGCAAAGTCATGTCGGCTTTTATCAAAGACTCCTTTGTCTTAATATCTAAATTCTTAAGTACTATTTGTTTTTTACTGTAACTAAAAATAGTGTTTAATTCGGAAACGTATATCCCGCGGTGATCATAAAACGACATTTTTTTGATCACGGTATTAACCTCTGGTCCGTATAATTTAAACTTTACTAGCTTCAGATTCAGTTTAGTAAAATCAACGTCCTTTGGAATCACTCGATTTTCATCGGTCAATATAAAGCGGCTGTTTACAATTTCAGCATCGGTAGCGGTAAATAAGGTATGTTTATTTGATGGCTTGCCAGTGCTAAATGAATTAATAAAGACATTAATGTTTGAATCTTTTTCATCTTTATATGTCTTTAAGTTGAATAGTAAATTCTCCAATCGAATACCACCAAAGAATAAGTCACCCTCTACCAACTTATTTAAATCAAGAATATTTGTATTAACAATTTGACTATAAATTAATGTGTCTTTATGGTGGTCTCTTATAAGAACATCTTTTAATTTTACACCACCAAAAACGTTAATTTTGGCTTTTGACATAGAGATATCAACGCCAAAATCTTTATTTAGAGTTTGCGTTACGTAATTTGCAATTTTAGTTTGTACAAATGAGGTCGAAAGTGCTATAGCAAGTACTAGTAAAAGGATTACTAATCCGATTATGATACTTGAAATTATTTTAATAGTCTTTTTAATTTTCTTGTTTTTTATTTTTTTCTAAAAAATGGATATTGCACAGCGAAAGCTTCTGTCCTTTCACAAAAATTCTTTAATTTTGGCTGCGCCGTAAAATTAAAGAATTTAAATTTCGGTTCGTCAAATATAATTCAAAATTTGTCCCTTTTTATGCAAAATTCCGAGGTTTTTATTCTTGCCATCGAAAGTTCCTGTGATGATACCGCCGCCGCTGTTTTACAGAACGACAAAGTGCTGTCAAATGTTGTGGCAAATCAACTTATTCATTCACAATATGGAGGTGTTGTTCCCGAACTAGCATCAAGGGCGCATCAACAAAATATCGTTCCAGTAATAGATGCCGCTTTAAATAAAGCAAATATTCAGAAAGAACAACTCACCGCAATCGCATTTACACAAGGACCTGGACTAATGGGGTCATTACTCGTGGGAAGTTCTTTTGCAAAATCTATGGCAATAGCCTTAAATATTCCGTTGATTGCTGTCAATCATATGCATGCGCATATTCTTGCTCACTTTATACATGAGGAAGGATATGACAAACCCGAATTTCCTTTTTTGGCACTCACTATTAGTGGTGGTCATACACAAATTGTTAAGGTCGATGGCTTCTTTGACATGACTATAATCGGTGAAACTACAGATGATGCCGTAGGAGAAGCATTTGACAAATCAGCAAAAATTCTTGGACTCCCTTATCCCGGTGGTCCATTGGTCGATAAGAATGCCCAGCTTGGGAATCCATTAGCATTCAAATTTACAAAACCCAAAGTGGCCGGATTGGATTTCAGTTTCTCAGGTTTAAAAACAGCAATCTTATATTTCATTCAAAAGAAGAAATTAGAGAATGAGAATTTTATTATCGAAAACATGAATGACATTTGCGCTTCTATTCAATATACTATTATCGAAATTTTAATGGACAAATTAAAACTTGCTGTTAAGGAAACAGGTATTACTCAAATCGCTATTGGCGGTGGTGTTTCTGCCAATTCGGGAATTAGAAAAACATTGAAAGAAAGCGAACAAAAATATGGTTGGAAAACCTTTATACCAAAATTTGAATACACAACCGATAATGCTGCAATGATTGGAATTGTAGGTTATCAAAAGTTTTTATCCCAAAAATTTGAAACTGCCACCGTAGTTTCTAAAGCACGAATTCAATTCTAAATTATGCAATTATTTTACAATAGCGACCTTACAGAGACTACAAAAAACTTTTCTTTTGATAAAGAAGAAAGCAGACATATCATTAAAGTATTACGCAAAAGAGATGGAGACATTCTTCATGTAACCAATGGCCTTGGCCTTTTGTTTGAAACCAAAATCACATTGGCATCTGACAATAAATGTACAGTCGAAATTATATCATTAACCAAAAAAGAAGCCTTACCTTATTATTTACATCTAGCGGTTGCGCCTACCAAAATGAACGATCGTTTTGAATGGTTTCTAGAAAAAGCAACAGAAATAGGAATACATGAAATCACTCCTATATTGTGCGATCGATCAGAGAGAAAAGTTATTAATAAAGATCGCTATGAAAAAATAATTTTATCAGCATTGAAGCAGTCTAATGAAGTGTATTTACCTAAGTTAAATCCAGCAGTAACGTTCAAAGAATTTGTAGCTCAAGAAGCAAAGCGCGGTCTTAGATTAATTGCCCATTGTGAAGAAACTGATAAAAAAACACTTAAATTTGTATTAAAGGCAAATGAGGACGTAACAATGTTAATTGGACCAGAAGGAGATTTTTCAGAAAAAGAAATTCAGTTGGCATTAGATAATAAATTTCAAGCAGTGTCTCTTGGAGTTACACGATTGCGTACAGAAACGGCTGCAATGGTAGCTTGTCACAGTGTAGCATTCTTTAATGAAAATTAAATAATGCTTTGATAAGATGAAAAAAATATGTTTTATTTTTATTTTACTTACCTATTCTTTGAGCAGTTTTGCTCAAGAGCTTGCATTGTTAAAATATAGTGGTGGTGGCGACTGGTATGCAAATCCAACGTCACTACCCAACTTAATACAATTTTGCAATTCAAATATTGCGACCACATTAAAATCAAAACCAGCCACTGTTGAGCCTGGGAGCCCAAATATTTTTAGCTATCCTTTTGTACATTTAACAGGTCACGGTAACGTCGTCTTTAACGAAAATGAAATCAAGAATCTACAAAATTACCTCAACTCGGGAGGTTTTCTTCATATTGATGATAATTATGGTTTGGACGAATACATTCGAAAGGAAATAAAAAAAATATTTCCCAATATAGCTCTAGTTGAACTTCCTACATCGCATTTGATTTTTCAAAAACCATATTCTTTCCCAACCGGATTGCCCAAAATTCATGAGCATGATGGCAAACGACCGCAAGCATTTGGAATATTTGTAAAAGGTAGATTGGTGTTACTATATACGTACGAGGCTGATTTAGGTGATGGTTGGGAAAATGCCGAAGTAAATAATGATCCTGTAGCTGTGCGTCAGAAAGCATTAAAAATGGGTGCTAATATTTTGTACTACATTTTTAATAACTAAGCAATTTTGGACTGATTTTAAACTACATTTGAATCCATATAATTCAACTTATGATCACATCAAAAATTATTGCAAACGGAATAGTAAGAGCTGTTACTATTTTGGTAATATCATGTCTTGTTCTTTACTTTTTATATCAAATTCAAACAGCAATATTATATGTTGTGATTTCATTGATATTGTGCTTAATTGCTAGTCCAATTTTTAGGTTTTTACATGTTAGACTTAAAATGAGTAACACAGTAGCTACGGTATTTACCCTTCTGTTATTTTTGTCACTTTTAGTGGGTTTCATCCTCCTATTTGTACCTCTAATTATTTCGCAAGCTTCAAATTTATCGCTGCTCGATACTGATTCTTTACAAAGTCAATTCATGACTATCGAAAAAAATATTGAAAATTATTTCAGTCTTAACTCCATAGATTTTCAGGAACTTTTAAAGGAATCAAATCTCTCTTCCAAAATTAATTTCAATTATTTTACCAACTTTATCAATTCCATTTTAAATTTAATTGCAGGTTTTGGTATGGGGTTGGCTTCTGTTTTTTTTATCACATTTTTCTTTATGAAAGATCAATTGATTTTTAAGGAAAAAGCCAAGTTAATCCTCCCAGATGAAAACGAAGATAAAATTTTGAACTCTGTAGAAAAAATTAACAAACTGCTGACAAGATATTTTATAGGTTTATTGATTCAACTTACGGCAGTATTCATCCTTTACTTGATTGTACTTTTAATTTTCAACTCAGAAAATGCATTTATCATAGCGTTTTTGTGTGCTCTTTTAAATATCATACCATACATAGGACCAATAGTAGCGACTATTTTGGCAGCTATACTTACCTTAATTGGCGGAATTGGAAGTGATTTTAGAACCGAAGTTTTACCAACGACTATTTATGTAGTGATCGGATTTTTGCTTGTGCAAGTGATTGATAACAATATTAGTTCTCCAATTATATTTTCGAAAAGTGTAAAATCTCATCCCCTTGAAATATTTTTAGTTATCTTGATCAGTGGAATTACTTTTGGTGTCTTCGGAATGATTATCGCGATTCCGATTTACACTATGTTGAAAGTCGTATTAAAAGAGTTTTTCCCAAATAACAAAATCGTCTCTGTATTAACCGAAAATATTTAGATTTGGAGTCCCCTATTTTAAAATCCTCTATCCAAGAGTTTATCAATAATAGTTTAACAATTCCTTTGTCAAAATTGGCGTTGCAAAAAAATCCTTTTCCCGAGGTTGAATGGATTGATATTGTAAAGCAAATAGAGGCAAAAGCAAAATCTAAGGATAAGTTACCATTATGGTTTCAAACAGAGAGCATTATTTATCCTACCAAAATTTCGATAGAACAAACCTCATCAGAAAAAACAGCCCTCTACAAATCAACTCTTGTTTCAGGCGAGAGCTTAATAGATCTAACTGGTGGTTTTGGCATAGATGATTTTTATTTTTCGAAAGTGATACCGCAAATAATACATTGCGAAATTAACCCTGAACTTTCGAATATTGTATCCCACAACTTAAAGCAATTGCAAGTTTCAAATATTAAATGTTGTGTTGGTGACAGCAGAGAAACCTTATTGCATCTCTCTCAGAAATGGGATTGGATCTATATTGATCCTAGCCGTCGTAATGACGCCAAGGGCAAGGTTTTCTTGCTAAAAGACTGTTTGCCAAACGTACCTGAGAATTTGGATTTTTATTTTGAATACTCAAATAAAATATTAATAAAAACAGCTCCATTATTAGACCTTAGCTCTGCCCTGACGGAATTGAAAAATGTGAAAAACATTCATGTCATTGCACTTGAAAATGAGGTCAAAGAATTATTATGGGAGATACATAAGGAATATGTAGGTCCTGTTTCAATCAAAACAGCCAATTTATTAAAAGACAAAACAGAAGTCTTTGATTTTATATTAGGAGAAAATTCTAATGAGCCATTGATGGGAATGCCCAAGCGGTATATTTACGAGCCCAATAGTGCGATCATGAAATCGGGCGGGTTTACTGAAGTTGCTTTGAATTATAATTTAGAAAAGCTTCATAAACATTCCCACCTATACACTTCAGATGAATTGATTGATTTCCCTGGTCGTAGGTTCGAAATTCACAAGGTGGTTCCGTATAATAAAAGTGAAATTAAAACTGAGCTTTCAAATACAAAAAGTAACATTACTACCCGAAATTTTCCGGAGACAGTTGAGAATATTCGTAAAAAATGGAAAATTAAAGATGGTGGTACGACCTATTCTTTTTTTACAACTATTGAAAATAATGATAAAATAGTTTTAATTTGCAACAAAATACCATAAAACCAAAACATGAAAAACCTTTTTATCGCATTCGTTCTACTTATCAATACAGCTGTTTTTGCTCAGAAAGATTGTGAATACAGTGTCAATGTAACCGATTCATTAGGCGTATACAAACTAACAAATGAATACTTAATTTCAGAAAAAAACTTTGCGGGAAAGTCTGAGTATATATTTTGTTCCCTAGTTACTGATAATGGTTTTCCTAGTTTAAACATTCAGTTAATTCAGAAAAGTAAAGATTTTATGTCTGCCAAATGCTTCGACAAAAATTCTAAGTTATATCTTCAATTACAAAATGGAAAAGTGATTACAATGCTACATCTTGACAAGGAAAGTTGCGGTACGCTAATTCGCAATGTCGACGGAATTGATAGTAGATTAACAATGGGCACTTTTATGTTTATTAAAGGCTCTATTGAAGACCTCAAAAGCTCTCCAGTCAATTTAATGCGAATCAAATTTTTGACAAGTACCGATGATTATTTGGTAAAGAAAGAAGTTACCTCAGAAATGAATAAGAAAGTATATTTACCAGAAACTTACTTCATTAATTATTTGAAGTGTATTGAGTAAATCATTTACTAATGAACTCTATAATATAAAAAATCCGTCAAATTAGTTTTTGACGGATTTTTATATTTATATGAAGAGCTATTTTTAATTTGTGTAACCAAAATTTTGTATAAAATCTTTGGTAACATCTAATGTCTGCTGTGGAATAGGAAAGATTCTTCTGTAAGGTTCTGAAACTGGTTTTGCAGTATATGCCAAATCGTACTTACCAAAACGAATCATTTGTGGTCTTCTGTACATTTCCCAATACATTTCAAATCCAATCTCTTTGTATAGAACTTCACTATCAATAGATGTTAAGGCTTTTCCTGGTGCATTGTTATATAAAGCTTCTCGCGTTCTATTAATTCGCAATGCATTTACATCTGAAAGGGCTGATGCAACTTGTCCTTTTCGATAGTAAGCTTCCGCTCTCATGGTATAGATCCCTCCTAGTCTGAATAACGGAATGTCTACTTTGCTCGCACCGTTACCTGCTTCTGGATCAAATTCCCATTTAAAACATCTTACACCGCGATTGATTTGATTTTGAGCAAACACCGATTGCGTTGGATTATCAAAATTAAGTTCAGGCGTAAAGTTCATTCGCGTAGATGTGCTTTTCTCCATATACAATTCGGATACCTTTATCCTACCATCCGTTGTTCTTTCAAAATCACCCGTTGATGTTAACTTTGGTCCATATTGAGGTCCGTCGATCATACCTCTGGTAAAATGAAACCAAGGCAAGTTGTCACTATTAGGCACAATATCTGTCGCAGGAACACTTCCTACTTCAGTATTTGTAAACCAAGTACCATCGCTATATTGATAAGCTCTGGCAAAACGTGGGTCATCATGGTTGTTGTCCCAACTGTGATAAAATTCAGGTGTAGTGCAAGAAGCATTTGTTCCTCTGTTTGATGGGGAAGCTCTTTGATTTCTTTCCATCGAATTGTATGCAAAATCATTATCGCCATTCCTTATATTATCAATCTTTTGCACTATTACAAATATGAACTCTGATCCTTTAGAATTGTCAATACTGAAATTATCAAAATAATTTTTCTCTAATTTAAATTTGCCCGTATCAATTAGTAGAGAAGTATAGTAAATCACGCGGTCCATATCAGTACCGGTACCTGATACAGCCGCTTCTGTAAAATTAAAATTAGAATTGGCATTATAACGATCTTTAAACACTGCCCTATTCAAATACATGGCAGACAATAAACTGTAAGCGGCCTCTTTTGTAAACCTCCCCGTATGCGTACTCTTTTCGCCCAAACTAGCCAGATTAGGAATTATTTCTTCAACATCCACTATTAATTTATCTATAGCTTCAGCCGCTTGTAATATTTCAAGTGGCCCATCATCAATCGACGGGTCACGGTAAGGAGCTTGACCATATAAATCTAATGTAGTATAAGTATAATAAGCCAAAAGTCCTTTTGCTTCTGCCAAAAACATATCCTTATCTGCAGATTCGCTATTACTAATTATTTTTATGGCAGAAAGTGATCTCGTAATTCCATTGGTGAGTAAATTCCAGTTATCCGTTACAATTGCATTGCTAGAGTTCCAAGTAAACTCATGCATTGCACGCCATTTTCCTCCATCACCCCAATCGCTCCCTCTCGTAGGTAATAAGGCAACATCTGTTGTAAATTCTTGCATTGAAAAAACACTTTTGCCAACAAATGTACCATCTCCTAGGCGATCATATGCTGCTGCCAATGCACCATCAACACTCGACGCATCTGCACCCAAAATTTCATCAAGTACAACCTCATCTAAATTGGTACAACTTGACAAGAGTAATGTTGCGATGGCAAGTACCATACTTTTTATAACTATTTTATTTAATTTCATGACTTATAATTTTAAAGTTGCTCCAAGGATAAAAGTTCTAGATGTAGGATAGCTTGAGTAATCGATTCCGATTGACTGGTTTCCACCGCTTGATTTTGGACTGTTGATTAAGGGGTCATAGCCACTGTAATTTGTAAATGTCAACAAATTTTGTCCTGTAATATACAGTGTTACTCCCTGCATCCATTTTATTTTATTTGATTGAAAGTTATAACCTAATCGGGCTGTGTTCAATCTAATGAAATCTGATTTCTCCAAATACAAAGTTGATAATGTAGGGGCATTGGTAGCATTTGCTCCAGAATAAAAATAATCAGAAGATACATTGCGATCAGAAGCCAAATTATTAATGTTTAAAGCATTTAATCCTGTATTATTAAGTAAATAACCGCCTGATTGACCGATTATAGAAAAGGAAAAATCAAAATTCTTGTAACGCATCATACTATTGAAACCATAGGTTAATTTAGGAATAGCACCCTCAATAATAATTCTATCGCTATTGTTTATGACGTTATCTCCATTTGTGTCTCGATACACATTGGCTCCATTTTCATCAAAACCAATATGGTCTAACAGATAAAAAGAACCTGCAGCATAACCACTTTTATAAATATTTGCCAAGACACCTGACTGACCTGGCCCAGAAACTGTTCCCGACAGAATCTCTGATACTGGTAAATTTTTAATTTCGTTGTTAAGAGTAGCTCCATTAACATCAATGTCCCAAGAAAAATTTTGTGTTTTCAATATCTGAGAACCAAGCATAAATTCGAGACCTTTGTTAACGATATTACCATCAATATTTACCCAAACGGTATTTGTGGGACTTAATACCTGAGATGGAATGTTCAAAATTGCATCTGTGGTCGTTTTATTGAAATAATCCAGCGTACCGTACAATTTTCCCTTCCATAGATTAAAGTCTAGTCCGACATTATACTGAGTGACAACCTCCCATTTTAAATTAGGATTTGGTGTTCGCGCCACTGATATACCATTTACTAAAGCTAAATCGTCATACAAATAATAGCCGTCTGCACCAGAAAGAGCATAACTTGCTTGTGTAATCTTATTTTGTACTTCTTGATTTCCTGTCTGACCCCAACTGCTACGTAATTTTAAATTATCAACTACAGAAGATTCTTTTAGGAATGTTTCTTCGTTAATATTCCACCCTAAAGCAAAAGAAGGAAAATAACCGTACTTATTATTATTTCCAAAACGGGTAGAACCATCTGCTCTCATAGAAGCAGTTAACAAATATTTTTTATCGAAAGTATAATTGACTCTTCCAAAATAAGATTGCAATTCATTCTCTTGAGCAAAACCAGTGACACCCGATTGTAAGCCTTGATAGCCAGGATTGTTAGCTGGTTGTATTCCTGTATCCTTACTCGCAATATTGTCGATACTAAAAGATGTTCCCGATCTTTCAAATTTCTGATAAGAGAATCCACCTAAAATCTCTACTTTATGCTTGTTTGCATTTAAGCTATAAGTTAAGTAATGTTCTAAAAGTGAACTTTGTGATTCAAGGTTATTTTGAACGTATTTGCCCAGCGGGTTTAAATCTGTTTTATTTGGATAGATAGTTGTATTTCTTTCTGCGATAGAACGGTCGATACCGTAGTTTAATTTGTACTCCAAACCGTTGACTATTCGAAAAGAAGCTTCCACATTCCCTAAAACTCTTAATGTACGAGTCTCATCTTCATATATACTTAAAAGATAAGCTGGATTATAGTGAGCATTCATATTGAAGTTAGTGTATTCTCCGTTTTCATCGAATACTGATCGAGTTGGATTTGCCATTAGGGTATGAATGATCAATTGTCCATTTGAACCTCCATCATCACTTGTTGGAACTCCATTGTCTTTGGTCTCACTAGCGGTTAAATTAACCTTTACCTTCAACCTTTGGTTATCAAGAAAGGATTCCGCCGCATTAATTCTTCCCGATGTACGCTTGAAGTTACTTTGATTTACAATTCCTTCTTGGTCCATTTGTGCTAATGACACATAATAATTTCCTGAATTTGACTGCTTAGCAAATGACAAAGAATTGTTTTTTGTAATTGCAGTTCTATATATTACATCCTGCCAATCTGTATTCCCTCCATGATCGAAAGCTGGTTCTGTAATGGCACTTCTATATTCGTCTGCAGTAAGCACATCCAATTTTTTTGCTACAGATGAAAAGCCCATATAAGAGTCTACTGTGAAAGAAGCTTCTCCTTTGGTACCTTTTTTGGTAGTTATAATCACAACTCCATTTGATCCTCTAGCACCATAAATTGCAGATGCAGAAGCATCTTTCAAAACGGTTATCGATTCAATATCACTAGTGTTCAAAAAGTTCAAAGGATTTTTGGCAGCAGAAGAACCAAATCCAACATTGGTTCCCGACGGACTTACATCATCATTTGATAATGGCACACCATCGACAACAAATAGTGGTGTACTTCCGCTACGGATAGAACCTACTCCACGAATGGAAACATTGACACCTGCACCTGGTTCACCGCTTGTTCCTACAACGCGTACACCAGCGACTTTACCTTGAAGTAAATTATCAGCAGATATATTAACCCCCTGTTTAAAATTCTCAGCTTTTAATTGCGTTACAGAACCTGTTACATCAATTTTTGACTGCTTCCCATATCCTACAATCATTACTTCTGTCAGTTCTGATGCATCAGGTTCTAATTTGATAGTCATAACATAACCTTTTACTACTATGGCTTTTGTTTTATAACCTACATAAGATACCTCTACTGTTCTTCCCTGAGCAACATTCAGTTGAAACATCCCATCAATACTCGCTACACTAGAATTTTTTGTACCTTTCTCTATAATAGTGGCACCAGGAAGCGGAAGTCCCATTTCATCTACAATAGTCCCTTTAACAAGCTGTTGTTCGGTTATTTTATTAACGATGGTAACTCTTTTTTTAATCAAGACCAATTTGTCTATTACATTGAAATCAAAATTAGCCTTGGTTGCTAAATCATTTAAGAACGAAATTAATGAAGCATCAGTCAAACTGACTTCATAATGTTTATGATCTTGAATAATAGCTTCTCCGTAACTGAATTTATAACCTGTTTGATTACTTAATTGCGAGAATATCGAAATTAATGTAGCTTTTTGTGAATTAATTTTTATTTTTGGTAGTTCATTAATCGTTTCATTCGAATATCCCAAATGGCATGATAGCGTAAATACCATCAGTAAGAATATGCTTTTCTGTTTTAAGTAAAGAAATTTAAAATACATTTATTTAAGTTGTTAGTTGATGACTTTTATTTGTCGGCCATAGTTGTTCGTAGCAACTATGGCTTTTTTTTAGATAAATTAATAAACAGTTATGGTATTTTCATTTGTCTTAAATTTTAAGTTAGTGATATAGTTCATTTGAAGTAGGATATTTTCTAGCGATGCATTTTTTTCAATAAATAAAGTCAATGAGGTATTTCTAACAGTGTTACTCGAACTATCGAAATGCACATCGTATTTGTTTTCTATAAATTCAAATGCGTCAAATAATTTTACATTTTTTAAATCAACGTCCCGACTGTACCAGTTTACAACCAATAGTTTTGATACTTTATTTTTTACTAGCTTATTATTTTCAAAATTTGCTGCTTCATTCGGTAACAGATCAACATTCTGATTTTCTGCCGATACATTGACCTTCCCCGTAGCAACGATAACGTTACATTTGCCTTTTGACATTTGAATATGGAAGGAAGTTCCAACAACTCTAGTTTTGACATCTCCAGAATGAATGATAAATGGATGAAGAGAATCTTTTGCTACCTCAAAAAAGGCTTTCCCCCTACTCAATTTTACATTTCTTTCTCCCAATTCAAACTTTTCTGGATATTCAAACACAGAATTTGCTGCCAGATAAATTACAGAGCCATCAACTAGATGGACTGAATCTGCCGTTTTACCCGTATGTACAGTAATCATCTGGGGAGCTATTATAGTAGGTTTGATTGCTGTAAAACCTATACCTATAATAATGAGTACACTCGCGGCAATGCCGTAAGCGGTGTAACGAGATCTCTTTCTTTTCTTGCTTCTATTTACAAAGCTGTGGAAATCTTGCCCCTTTACAGTAGTAAGTGTATTCAATGAACTTTCATCATACTCTTTGCGCATAAAGTTCTCTAGTAATTCTTCCTCGGCTCTAGTTGCTGTTTTTTGCAAGCTTTTTTCAATAAGTTGCTCTAGAGTATGCTTTATCTTTCTTGTCATAATATGTAATTCTACAACTAAGTACCATAATCAAAAAATCGTACTATCTAGAAATATTATGAGATTGTTAAGCGAAGGTTACTATAACAAAACACCATAAAACTATTTGGAACTACACTTTATAAAAAGAGAAAAGTAAACTCTTTTAAACCTTGTCTTAATTGCTTGATAGCAGATGAAATTTGATTTTTTACCGTTTGTCTGGAGAGATCTAGCTCAGCTGCTATTTGATCTATATTCATATCCTGAAGTTTATTCATTAACAGAATTTCCCTGCGTTTTTCGGGCAAACCATCAATTAGAATATAAATTTTATCGGTCAATTCTGTATCTATTGCATTAAAATTATCTATCACATAATTTTCAAATTTGTCTTCTAGAATTGTTTTATCAAATTTGTCATTTCTATAATTTTTAAAAATTTGATTTTTTACAGCTCTAAATAAATAATTTTCTATGGAATCAATCTGAAGACTATTTTTTCTTTCTAATAAATCAATAAAAACATCTTGAACCACGTTTTGCGACAAGTAACTATCCTGGGTTATTTTTAACGAGAATGCTGTTAACTTTTCCCAGTGCTTATTATATATTTCCTCAAAGTCGAAAGAATTATTCATTTTAAAAAGCATCATTATTTGAATTGCGAAATAATAGAAATATTTCACAATCTCTTTTACCTAAAGGTTATATTTAAATTAACAATATCAAGTAGCAATTGAAAGCATAGAAATTAATCTAAAGAGAAAAAATCAAACAACATTTATTAGTTCAATTATATAGTATGTATATCAAAACGATATAGAGTAACATTAAGATAATAGTTAACTTGTAATTTCTTTATATAAAAGATGAACATGCATAACTTTAGATTTTTAATTTTACTTTCAAAATCTGCTATAAAATTTCCTTAAAAAGTCTAACAAAAAAATGACATGAAAATATTTAACTTACTTACACTTATTGCATCTTCTACTGCACTTTGCCAGATCAGCACAATTAATGATCAGTTGAAAATCAATAAAATACAGGTAATTGGTTCCCACAACAGTTACAAAAAAGCAATTGAACCTAAGTTATATCAATTTTTGGAATCTAAAGATTCATTACATCAACTAAAGGGATTGCAATATGAGCACATTTCGATAGTAGAACAATTGAATATGGGTCTGCGCAATTTGGAAATTGACATTTATGCAGATAGCAAAGGTGGAAAATACGCGCAGCCAAAAGGATTACTACTTGCCGCAGCAGATCAAGCTTATGATGAAGAGGGCAAGATGAAAAAACCAGGCTTCAAAATACTGCATGTGCCCGATATCGATTTTAGAACAGCCTATTATACTTTTGATGATTGCTTACTAGATTTAAAAAAATGGTCTGATGCAAATCCTGGACATACCCCTATTTTTATAACGCTTGAACCTAAAGACGGTAGTAAAAATCAATTTGGTACAGAGCCCGAAGCTTTTACATCGTCGTTATTTGATCAGGTAGATCAGGTTATAAAAACAAAGTTGGGAACTGATAAAATTGTAACACCAGACATGGTACGCGGGAAATTTGGTACACTAGAACAAGCAGTATTAAATGATAATTGGCCATCATTAGCTAATGCAAAAGGCAAATTTTTATTTATTCTTGATGATAATGGCAAAAAAAGAGATTTGTATATCTCAAATCATCCTTCTTTAAAAGGTCGAATGGTTTTTGTCAATGCAGAACCCGGAACGCCAGAAGCTGCAACACTATTCAGAAATAATCCTGAGGATAGTACTATTACCAATCTGGTAAAAAAGGGTTACATTATTAGAACCCGAGCAGACAGCAACACCAAGGAAGCTCGTAACAATGACTACAAACATTTTGAAGATGCAAAAGAATCTGGAGCGCAGATTATAACCACAGATTATTACAAGCCCAGTACCTTTTTTGAATCTACCTATCAAGTAAAATTCAATGACGGCGGCTATATGCGAGTAAATCCTATTAATCGCGATGCAAAAAAATAATTCTTAACAAATCACTGCTTGATAAGTTAAGTTATAAACGTAGCTAAAAGCAATTTTGACTAGAGATTAATTAAAAACTTCCAATAGGAAGTTTTTTTTTCGTTTATACATTTTTCTTGCATTTACGGTTTACCGTAATAAACTTACATTCTATATAATGACCTTTGACAAAAGTTTGATCTTAGCCCCTATTAAACTACAAATGAAACGTCAATTATAAAATGTAAATGTTTAAAATGCGAAAATTAACTTCAGTACTCATTATATCTATCATGGTAGTAATTACCATTATTATTGTGAAATTTTACGGAATGGAAAAGCGTTACCATTCAAATGAAAATTCCTATTCCATTCCGCCACCTCCTTCACGATAAATATATCAATTGTTTGCTTATCAATACTAAATTCAATCCATTAATCAATTGAACTTTATTTGAATGTAATAAAATATGCTGAGATAATTATCTAGCACATACTGTAGCTAACCACCTATTTATTAACGGTTTGCAGCTGTACATCTTATCATTTTTATTTACTTATAAATTTTTATTTACTCTGATTACGGTTTTCCGTAATGTAAATGTATTATATCGAAGTAGGTTTGGGTAAAATTTTAACTTAAACATTATAGAATTCGATTGATACCAAAAAGCATTAATTATGCAAGAAAACTGTAGAGCCTATTTTGAAAAATAGTTACTCTACACGGTGACAAAATATACATGTGATAAATATTAAAACATAAAATAAATGGAAGAAATTAAAGATAAAAGTAAAATTACATATCAACAATATGGTTTTCGTTCTGCACAAAAATCACAATCAAACCCAGGAGGATTAGATGGTTATTTAGACAACGTTTATGAGAAATTCCTTGAAGAGCAAAAATTAGATGAGCAAGGTGTAAAAGACAGAACTTCAAAATTAAAAGCTGAAGTACAGCAAGAAAAAATGAAAAAAAATGATGCAAAAGCTGAAGTATCATCCCTTCAAAGTCATAAAGATGTTAAAGAGAAAGAAATTGAAGAATTAGAAATTGAAAAAATTGAAATTAGAAATGGTGATGCTGAATTAGGTGACACTTCATCATTTGTAATTGGCGCATTTATAACTTTGTTACTTACAATGTATCTTTTCGTTTTTTATTCATCTAGCGGATATTCTGCATTTTACGGAATAAAGCAAGGTAACTTAGGTTTTATAAATCCAGATGTTTTTGCAGATGCATCTAACAAAGGTGGAGGAGTAATGGCTATAATTATCTTATTCCCTGTAATTTTTTTAGGATTAGGTTTTCTAATTCATAATTCAATAGAAGTTAATAAAAATCTAATCGCTGAAGGTAAACCAAAAACATACACTTTAATATCAGCATTGTTACTGATTACATTATTAGCTGATATATTTATAGGCTATAAGATATCATATGGAGTGCATCTAAATGAATTTAACAGCGGTACCACTACAGAATATTGGCATTTCAATATGATCTACAAAGATATTAATTTCTATCTGGTTTTAGTTTTAGGCTTTGTTGTTTATGTTATATGGGGAATATTACTAAACTTTGTACTTAGTCATTCTTATTTAAAAACTGAAAATGAAAAAATTAAACTTTTAGTAGAAAATCTGAATTCAAAAATAAGCGAAAAAAGAAAGGAACTTTCTGCGATAATTACTAAAATTCATAAACTAGAGAGTGATATTATCAATTTCGATAACAATATTCAAGAAAAAGAGAATAATATAATTGGATATGAAAATGGAGTTATTCCAGTAAACATAGCATCATTAAAAGGTTCAATAGGCGAATTTATGGGAGGTTGGCAAAATTACACACATGGCAACTCTTTTGCAGAATTAGCACTTACATTGAACAATGAGGCAATAAAAGCACAAATCAAATGGCTAGCTAATAAAATACAAAATTTAAATTTAGATAATTAACTTATGGAACACTCTACTTTAAAAAAGAAAAAAAAGGATAATAAACCATTATATATATTAGCAGGAGCTCTATTATTCTTTTGTTTATTCATTTATGTAATTAGTATTCCTTCAAATTTGAGTAAAGCTTTGAAAGAATTAAAAGTTAGTTATAGTAAAAAAGATATTGAAATGGTATGGTACAAATACAAAGCAGATCTATTTGATAACGATGAATTTTTATTTGAAGTAAGAACAAAGCTATCTGATTTAAAATTAACTGAAGTTGAAGTTGATGAATGTAGATCTTGGCTTCCACCACCTCCCACTAGTTTAAATTTAATAGTTATTCCTGATCTCTCAAGAAGAATTATTGATTCAACAAATAATCCTAATCAGATTAAAAGTGATTCCATAGTTTTACAAACTATATGGCAGTCTTTTGTGAATTATTCAAAACTTAAGCAAAACACTAAAGATAAACTGATCATAGATATTACAGATATTGATCAGGCTAAAGGTCAATTTGGAAAAGTTGCAAACGAACTACAATTCGATCTATCTTCACACACAGGTAAAAGTAATATCCTATATTTCACAAAGGATAAAGATGAACAATTTAGAGCTAGTATAAAACAATTGTATAATTTGGCAAAAGAAAAACCACTTGGAGCAGACTACCGCTTTTATTTTAGAAGGTACTTGAAAAATCATTTAAAAAAATCGACTTTGTTTGATAATTTTACGAATAAAATAATAATAATAACAGATGGATATTTAGAGGCAGAAAATAAAATTGCAGACACAAAGATAAAAGGGTTTGAAAAATATCTTTATCCTGCTGTTTCAAATAATAATATATTAGAAGTAATTAACAAAAGAGGTTTAAGCATTCCAAAAGTCGATATTGATTTATCAAAAACCGAAATTTTAATTTGTGAAGTTAATGAAAGAAAAATAGGTAAAGGTTACGATTTTGATATTTTAAAAACGTATTGGGAAGATTGGCTTTCCGAAGTGAATAAAAAAAATATTAGATTTGTTCAACATGAGCAAGCAAGCAGTCGAACAATTAATTATATCTCAACTTTTGTAGCAAACTGACTTTAGTAGGTAGTAAATTTTTAAACAAAACTCACTCTCGCCATCCTCCTACTAGCATGCCTCCTACCCTTGCATTACGGTTATTTTCAACTCGTTCGGTTTTTGGGTATGGTAGGATTTGGGTATTTAGCAGTGTTGGCAGCGGGTGCGGAAAACAAGAATGAAGCAATTATTTATATCGCACTGGTATTACTCTTTCAACCCTTTTTTAAAATTGCATTGGGGAGAACGATTTGGAATATAGTCGATGCTGTCGTCGCGCTTGGTTTATTAGGATCTATTGCCTTATCTTCGAAAAAACAATAAGCAGCCCTAAAAATGTATATTATAAAAAATCGATTCTCCTCTTTTAAACTACATTTTCTATTCCTCTTTATTTTCTTGTTAGTACAAATTGGAGGTCTTTACGCCCAAACCAAAATTGTATCTTGGAATATTGAAAACTTAGGCAAGTCTAAGTCGGACAGCGAAATCGAATTTATGGCCAATACGCTTAGAGATTTTGATGTGGTAGCTATTCAGGAAGTTGTGGCGGGATATGGCGGGTCACAAGCTGTTGCCAAATTAGCAGATGAACTGAATCGAACAGGTACTCAATGGGATTATACCATAAGCGAACCAACTTCTAGCAGCGCCTATAAAACAGAGCGATATGCTTTTTTATGGAAAACAAATAAAATAAAAAAAGTGGGTCAGGCATGGTTAGAGCAAAAATACCATCTTGAAATAGATAGAGAACCATATTACTGCACTTTCGAGATAAATAATAAAACTTTTACTTTGGTTAATTTTCACGCTATTACCAAAAGCAAACAGCCTGAGACAGAGATTAAATATTTCAAGTTTTTACCGGCACAATATCCAGCACTGAATTTAGTTTTTACTGGAGATTTCAATTGTCCTCAATCACATACAGTTTTTAATCCTTTACGAAAAATGGGTTACCTACCAATTTTAAAAGATCAAAAAACCTCCTTGAAAAGAGATTGCGTATTAGAAGAATGTTTGGCGTCGGAATTTGATAATGTATTCTACAATTCAAATAAAATTACAGTTAAGAATTCTGGAGTGATACTATTTTACGATAAATTTAAATCTTTACCTGAGGCACGCTCCATCTCAGACCACATTCCTATCTGGGCAGAAATCGTAATTAATTAAGTATTTCTTTTATTTTAACGAATTTCAATCCTGAGTAAATCATACTTTGTATTGGCACTGATATTATTTAATTAAAGACTTACCCAAATAATAAATACTTTTTTTGCTCTAACGCCATATTTTGAGTACTTTAACCTCATAATAATATTATGCAAAATTATAATAATGAAACTCCATTTATTAGATCGAAGTAGTCTTAACAACAGTTCGTTTACTGCCAAGTTAAATGATTATCCTTATTTTTTAAAGATTTGGCATTACCATCCCGAATTAGAACTGGTAGTGATTTTAAAAAGCGAGGGAAGCTGCTTTGTTGGGGATAGTATCGAAAAATTTGAAGTTGGAGATATTATCCTTATCGGAGAAAATTTACCACATATGTGGCTCAATGATGAAGACTATTTTCAAAAAAACACCAATGAATCGGCTAAAGCCATTGCTGTTCATTTTAAAAAAGATTATCTCGGTACCACATTTTTTGAAACTCCAGAGATGAATCATATCTCACACTTGTATGAAAGAGCTCGCTTGGGTATAAAATTTTTAAACCTTGATCATAACCTCATTCAAGATATTCAAAAAATGGTTGAGCAAAAAGGTTTTGAAAAAACTATGTCATTTCTACATATTCTCAATCAATTAGCGCGCCATAAGGATACCAAAAGTTTGGCGAGTAAGGGTTTTGTGCATTCATTTAAAACTTCTACGAATGAAACGCAAGACAAAGTACAAGCCTACATTTTTAAAAATTTCAATAACCCAATCACACTTGAGGAGGTAGCACAAATTGCCAACATGAATACCTCTGCTTTCAGTCGGTTTTTTAAACGAATGAACCGTAAAAACTTCTCACGTTATCTATCTGAGATTCGCATTGGGTACGCTTGCAAACTGCTATTGGAGGACAAATACAATATTGCTTCTATTTGTTATGAATCGGGTTTTAATAATATATCAAATTTTAATAGGCAATTTAAGTTAATTATGAATTGTACCCCTTCTGATTATGTAAGACAGCATCATAATGATACGCATTAAACTTTTCTCTACTTTATTTATAACGCTATATTAAAAGACAAAATCACAATTAACTACTGATTTAAATCAAATTTCTATTTATAGGCAAAAATAGTATTGCTTTTAATCAAATATTAGGAAGTTTCACCTTTGTATTCCTTGTAATATTGTACTCTGATTTATTCTTAGTGCCAAATAACACAAGTGTAGACAGAAAAAATATTTGATTAAAACAACATACCTTTTATAATTAACCAATATAGCGATTATGGCAGTACAATTAGATTCTAGATACCCTTCTATAGATGATTTAAGAACTCAAGCACAAAAAAAGATTCCAAGATTTGCTTTTGAATATCTTGATGGTGGATGTAATGAAGATGTTAATTTACATAGAAATACTTCTGATTTAAGAGAGGTTCAGCTTAAACCTAATTACCTAAGAGACCATAATGGTTCTAGCATGAAAACTAAACTTTTCGGAATCGAATACGATGCTCCTTTCGGAATTGCACCAGTGGGATTACAAGGTTTGATGTGGCCTAATGCAACAGAAATTTTAGCAAAAGCAGCTTTCGATCATAATGTACCCTTTGTTTTGAGTACTGTAACCACAAGTAATATTGAACGTATTAGCGAAATTACAGAAGGTAAATCATGGTTTCAATTGTACCATCCTGCTAAAGATGATTTGAGAGATGACCTAATTAAGAGAGCGGCAGCAGCAGATTGCCCTGTTTTGGTAATTCTATGTGATGTACCAACTTTTGGTTTTAGACCGAGAGATGTCAGAAACGGTTTAGCAATGCCTCCAAAAATGTCTGTTGCAAATATTCTGCAAGTAATGGGTAAACCTGAATGGGCCTTACAAACGCTAATTCACGGGCAGCCGGGTTTTGCAAATCTATTACCATATATGCCGAAAGGTTTGGATTTAAAGCAATTAGGTAAATTTATGAACGACACGTTTTCTGGTCGTCTTAATGAAGCCAAAATCAAGCCAATTAGAGATATGTGGAAAGGGAAACTAGTACTTAAGGGTGTAGCTTCTGAAGAAGATATAGAGGAAGCTATTCGTCTTGGTGTAGACGGTGTAATCGTTTCTAATCATGGCGGTCGTCAGCTAGATGCGGGAGAATCTTCAATAAATTCATTAAAACGATTAGTGGCAAAATATGGTGATCAAATTGAAATAATGATGGATAGCGGTGTACGCTCTGGACCAGACGTTGCTAGAGCTATGGCTTGTGGTGCTAAATTTACATTTATGGGTAGATCATTTATGTATGGTGTTTCTGCTCTTGGTAAAAAAGGAGGAAATCATACTATGTCATTATTAAAAACAGAACTTCAGCAAGTTATGGAACAACTAAATTGCGCTACTGTTGAAGATTTTAAAAATCATCTTATATAAGTACGATCAATAAAGAACAATACAAAATAAAATACCCTATATCCTAGGGTATTTTTTTGCGTTATACTTAAATAATATTGACTACTATTCAATAGTTGTATACCAACCTTTTGCCAGATACACCTACCAATTTGTTATTACTTAAATAAATTCTACTGTAAGAAAATTAAAATATTTTTAACTTTTTTTTATACTTAGTATAAAAAAAAGCATAATTAAATTGGAATTTAATAACAATCACGTATATTCGAATCGTTAATTATCCGAACCGTACAATGTTTCAAATTTTCTATCGCAATTAATAAAAAAGAGATTGAATAATTTTATCTCAGTAGGGAAAATTAATTATAAGTAGAGAAAATAATACTCCAAGTTTTAAAAAATATAATACCAAAACAACTATAATAACCAATAAAAATGCCTTAGAAATTTTCTAAGGCATTTTTTTTTTATTCCGCTATTTTGTTTTTCTATCTGGTAGCTCTTTTCAATTCATCTCCACCTTGTATTTTCATTTTATCTGTAAGAATGGCAATCTCACTCAACTTAAAACTACCTGTAAGCGACATTAATACAGATTCATTTTCTTTACCACTCCCTTCAATAAACATTAAAAGTTCTTTTATTTCTGCATCTGCAGCTCCCGATTTCACAACAATATGAACTTTCTTACCACTGTCATTCACTTTCATTAATTCCTCTAGACCTGCAGTTTGGATGTATTTGTCGGCGGTCAGTTTCATATCTGATGCTACTTTAGCGTTGGTAGTTATAAATACTTTTAAGTTGTCTAGTTTTTTGATTAGATTCATATACTGGTATCTTTCCTTATCAGAAGCATCCACTTTTACTTTACTCATCAATTCAAACATTTTTTTATCAACTACAACAGCAGTAACTTGGTCTTTATCATTAAATTTATCAAATACTGATTGTGCAGTTGCGGAATTTGTTACAAGTAGAACCAGTAATCCAAATAATTGTTTTTTCATGGTTTGGTATTTTATTATTCTTGTTTTATAAAAATTTTGGTTTTGTCACTGTCATGTTCTTTAACATATAATACACTTTTCATGCCAATATTTAAAGGCTTCGCAATAAGGCGCAATGCTTTCTGTGTTTCCCTATAAGCTATCTCTGGATCATCAATAGTATCCGAGTTCGTAATGCTTGTTTTAGTATTCGAAACATAAAAAATTACTAAAGCTATCGATGCAATCAGTAATGCGAAAGCTAATCCTTTCTTCAAACCGTTAAAATTCATATCAATTTAAATTATTAATGTTTTAAATATAGAACAAATTAAAACTAAAGATAGTATTTTTACGTTAATTACCTATATGAAACAGCTCAATATGACACGCTACTCTACTGCTCTTATTATTCTATTGATTACAGCTTTTGGTTTTCAAAGTTGTACCGATAATGACGATGTTGCTATCGCAAAAGATCTAGAAATCAACGATTTTATCTGGAAAGGACTCAATACCTACTACTTATGGCAATCGAGCGTACCTGATTTGGCCGATGACCGTTTTTCTACTCCGGACCAATACAGTAATTTTCTTGGCAATTATTCTCCAGAAGAATTATTCGATGCTTTGAGAGTGTCCAAAACTATTGATCGTTTTAGCTGGATTGTGAGTGATTACACCGTACTTGAACAAGAATTTCAAGGAACTACGAAAAGCAATGGTATCGAATTTATCTTAAATTACGATCCTACAGATAATAGTAAATTGGTAGCTATTGTAAGCTATATTGTTCCTAAGTCCGATGCTGCAACTAAAGACATTAAAAGGGGGGACTTTTTTACTAGTGTTAATGGAATTAGACTTACTGAAGCTAACTATTATTCACTATTATTTAGTGCAGAAGAAATATACACGCTAAATTTTGCCACTTACAACGGTACTGCAGTTGTATCAAACGGTAAATCAATTTCTTTTACCAAAACAGTATTAGATGAAAATCCGATCTTAGTAAATAAAGTCATTACCTCTGGAAGTCACAAAATAGGATACATCATGTATAATGGTTTTTACTCTAACTATGATTCCCTGTTAAACGACGCTTTTGGTACCTTAAAATCAGCAGCCGTAACTGACTTAGTTTTAGATTTACGTTATAATCCAGGAGGATCTGTGCTAACTGCCACTCGCCTAGCAAGTATGATTACTGGCCAGTTTACCAATCAAGTTTTCTCAAAGTTAATCTACAACAGTAAAAAAAGTAACAGCAATACTAATTATTTATTTCCAGATAAAATAAATAGTGTAGCGATTAATAGTCTCTCATTACCTACCGTTTATGTACTGACAAGTTCAAGAACAGCTTCTGCAAGCGAATTGATTATAAATGGTTTAAAACCTTATATAAATGTGGTTCAAATTGGAGACACTACGGTAGGTAAAAATCAAGCTTCCACTACACTTTATGACTCTGCAAATTTTACAGCGAATAATAGAAATCCAAATCACAAATATGCAATGCAGCCTATTATTGCATACACAGTGAATAAAAATGATTTTGGTGACTATCAATCAGGGATACAACCAAACTACTTTCAAAAAGAAACAGGAAGTACTTTTGGCGTATTAGGTGATGTTAATGAACCTCTACTAAAAATTGCTATTTCAAAAATCACAGGAACTAGTCGAACCATTAAACAAAATATTGAAGATCCATTTATCTACTTCAATGACTCTAAAACGATTACTCGCAGGGGTGGAATGCAAGTTGAATAAATCAAAAAAAAATCTCGTTCTAATTATAGAACGAGATTTTTTTTCCGATTAAATTTAAATCTTTAGAATAAGAATGTCATTCCGATCTTAAAGTTTCTTCCTTTTGTACTGTAACCCAAAACCTCAACAAAATCTTCATTGGTAATATTGCTAACTGTTCCAAAAACAATTAATCTATCCTTTACCAAATTATATCTTGCCACAGCGTTTAGCAATTGGTAAGCATCCAATACAGAAACTACTGGAGGATATCCTGTAAAAGCATCTCTTTTGTCCAAATACTGATAGGTTAAACCAAAGTAAGTTCCATCACTAAACTGATAATCTAAACTAGCATTAATTTTGTGCTTCGCATTGTATAGATTTGCGGTAACATCTGGAAATGTATTATTAACTGCTTTTGATTCTACCTGACTGAAAGTATAGTTAGCATTTAAATTTAATTTATTTGAAATTGCAAAAGTTATTGCTGTCTCCACACCCTTAGCATTGTACTTTCCGCTTGCATTAAAATAAGATGAAGCATAGGTTGTTGGATTTGAATAATATTCAATAGCAGAATCTTCTTCTCTGTAAAATCCAACCACATTCAAAGAAACTTTGTTATTTGCTGACTGCACCTCAAAACCAGCTTCAATAGTCGTATTTTCCTCAGGCTTTAAATCCAAGTTACCCGAATAGGTATCAAATAATTGATACAAACTTGGTGTAATATAGGCAGTACTATAAGACGCTAATATTTTTAGAGGTAAACCTGGAACATTATAAGATGGATTAATATTGTAAACCACATGATTACCATAATCACTATGATTGTTCAGTCGAGCGCCAGCATTGATATTGAAACCAAAATCTGAAGTGTAAACTAGATTTAAATAAGGATCAATGACGTTAAACTTTGCCAACGTATTCGAAATTGCAGTATATTCACTGTAAATTGACATTTCGAAAAATTGATATTGCACTCCTGTGAGTAAAGAAAACTCATTGGTTATTTTATATTTATTAAATGCGTCAACATTTGTATTTCTAGACTTGTAGTTGGTAATACCCCCAAAAACAAATAATTCCCTTGTTATTAGATTACCACTAGTATTGATCACTAATTCTCCATTATTATATTTGTATTTTGGAGAAAATCCTACACGATATTGATTTGAAGTATTATAATTTTCTAAATCATCTGCAAAAGCACCATAATCAAAATCGTTTTTCATTCGGTCAAAATTCGCAAAGAAATCGAAACTTAATTTTTTAGTTGGTGTCAATCCAACTTTAATAAGTGAATTAACTCTAGAGAATTTATCATCTTCGAAGTCAATTCCGGCAGCTTCGGATATACCTTGTGCTCCACTAGCGTTCAAAGTTGCAAAATAATTTACCTTATCCCCTTTTGCACCCAAGCTAAATCCTTCATTAATTTCTGCAGGAGCATAATTTCTATCCACTGCTGTATTTTGCGTACCCACATTTAGGTAAGCACTACCCGAGATCGCTTTTGTATTTCCTTTTTTTAGCGTGATATTAATAATTCCTGCTGCAGCACCAGATCCATATAATGTGCTAGAAGCACCTTTCATGATTTCGATACTCTCAACTTGCTCTACTGGTATTAATCGTAAATCATATTCAAAGTTAATTCCTGATGCATCAGAAACAGGAATACCATCGATTAAAATTAAAGTTTGACGGCTACGGCTTCCACGAATGTAATAGCTTAAATTTTTCCCCGTACTACTTTGATTTCCGTTTACCTCTACTCCAGCTACTGCACTTAAAACAGTGGCTATAGATTGCCCTGATTTTTTTGCCAAATCTTCTGCAGTTATCTTTACAATTACCTTACCTGATTTTTCTTTAGGCAAGTCAAATTTAGAATCTGAAATAACTACTTCACTCAATTCATTTGGAGTAGCCATAATTCCTTTTCTTTGTTGTGCAAAAACAGATGCACTCAGTAATACGCATAGCGTACTTACACGAACGATTTTATTGTTCATTTAATAAACATTGTGTCACGGCATAACCATGACATGATTAAAATAGGGAGAAAAGCATAGAATGACCCATACCCAAACCTTTTTTCCCGAAAGTTTGATACTCGATGTAATAGGCAGGTCTCCTGGCTTGCTTCTTGTTGTTTACCTTCCCGTTATGTACAAATAGAAATATGAATAGTTTACTTAAAAATTCAATGGACTATTTTATAACAGTGGTCTTGCAGATAACAACAATATGTATAGCTTACAGTTGCGGGTACAGCTCAAGATTATAAAATTACTTATGATTACTTGATTCCCTTTTAATGCTGTTTTTAAATATTAAAAACGACAACCTCAATACGGCGGCAAAGATAGAATTTAATTGAACTAATTTTAACATTTCTTGAACAACTACTCTTAATCTTAAAATTTAATAGTAAATCAACTGTTTTGAAAAATAAACCTTATAAAATATTCATTTCGAATTAATTTAAAAATGTCCATTTTCTAATTTTTATTAGATTTTAAATGCACAGTAATGCTGTCTAACTTTATTGGAGTGACAGGAAAAAGGGATCGTATACTCGCAGCTACTGTTTTAGAAATTTTATTTCGAACCAGCGCGGGTATAACAATATCGAAATCGTCTGTATTAATGTCAAATTTAGAGACTAATAATAAACCCTTTTGATTGTACTGTAATTTTACTTTAGTTGTAATAGCTTTTGTCTTGCCGTGAATTTTTAACTTTCCTTTTATTAAGTATGTTTTAGGCAGATTATTAATTTCTTTTAAATCAAAATTTTCTATAATTCCTTTGAAAGTCGCTTTTGAATAGCGATCTGTTTCTAAATAATTTTCATTAAAATGTGCTTCCATTAACGATTTTTCAAAGTGAAATTGCTTCATAACTATTTCGAAACTTATATATCCGTTTCTGGTATTTAGAGCCGAATGCACAGAATTATTTATAGCAGCAACAGGTTCGAAAATAGGTACTGAAGCTTCAAATTGCACTACGGCATTTTTTACGGTAGCTATCTTTTGAGAAAAGAGTGTTATTGAAAATAAAATAAAGGCGGAGAGTAGTGTTTTTTTCATAGGAGCGTAATTTGAGGGTTCTTTAAAGTTACGCTTTATTTAACCAAAATAAAAGTAAAAGCGACCTTATAAACAGTGTTTAAGGTCGCTTTATAGCAAAAATTTTAACCTCATCGTGGATAGTTAAATCAATGTATTTTTATCTGCTCGTTTTATGATACTTTCTGGTAGTGATTTTTTTGCTTTGGCTCCCATTTTCTTTAACTTTTCGACACTTACAATAAGGTTTCCTTTACCTTCCACCAATTTGTTCATGGCAGCACCGTATTCCGTTTTGCTTTCCTCTATTTTTTTTCCAATCTTAATTAAGTCTACCACAAATCCTTCAAATTTATCATAGAGCGCACCTGCTTGACGGGCTATTTCATATGCATTCTCCTGCTGTTTTTGATTGGTCCACATACTATCGATTGTACGCAAAGTAGCTAGCAATGTTGCAGGTGTTACAATTACAATATTTTTTTCAAAAGCTCTATTATACAAACTTGTATCCTCGTTTAATGCCATCGCAAAAGCGGGTTCAATAGGAATAAAAAGTAGTACAAAATCGGGACTTTCAATTTGGTAGAGATCGTGGTAATTTTTATTTCCCAATTGCTCTACATGACGCTTGATAGAAATTACATGATCCTTTAAATAATTTTTTCTCAATTGCTCGTCTTCTTCATTTATGTAACGCTCGTAACTTGTGAGTGATACCTTTGAATCGACTATCATTTTTTTTCCATCTGGCAGATTGATTACAACATCTGGTAATACTCGATTCCCTTCATCAGTAGTGAAGCTAGATTGCACTTCATACTCACGTCCTTTTTCTAGTCCAGACTTTTCTAGAACTCTTTCCAGTACCAATTCTCCCCAATTTCCTTGCATTTTACTATCCCCTTTTAAAGCTCTAGTTAAATTTAAAGTCTCTTTGCTCATTTGTAAGTTCATTTCTTGTAACCCCAAAATTTGCTGACGCAAAGCAGCATGGTAATCAATACTCTCCTTGTGTGTATCTTCTACTTTTTTCTCAAATAACTGAATCTTATCTTGCAATGGTGATAAGATATTTGTCATGTTTTGCTTGTTTTGCTCTGTGAATTTATTTGATTTTTCGTCTAATATTTTATTAGCTAAATTTTCAAATTCTTTGGTAAATTTTTCTTGAAGCTTTTCAACTTCATTTTTCTGTTCCTTATTTCGCTCCCATAGATTTTCAAAATCTGCTTCTTTTTTTGACAGTTGTATTACGATACTTTCTTTCTCGCTTCTCAGTTGTTCTTTTTCAAGACTTCTTGTCTGTAATTGTTTTTCCAAACTTGTGCGTGCTATTTCAGATTGCTCTTTTGACTGTACTAACTGCGACTGTAGTCCTAATATGCGTTCTTTCAAACTGCTTTCTGATGCCTTATAACTAGATGAAGATATAATTTTACCAATAAGAAAACCGAGGATCAAAGCTCCTACAATGAGAATAAGGGATGAGAATGTGATGGGCATATAATAGTTTTATTTGTAGAAAGTAAAAGTAGGAAATCAAAAGACAACTTTCAAAACTAAATACATCAATAGCGATTTCGCACACCAGTCTGAAAAGAACTTTCGTAGCTTAAAAACTGTCTATTATTGTCTTTTTCGAAAAAAAAAGCTAGATTCTTTTGACGGAATCTAGCTCTAGTACGCAGTTTAATTAATTCTTATTGTTTTATAAGTTTACCTTTTTGAACTATTTTATTTGCTTCTGATAAAGTATAAAAATAAATTCCGGTTGGTAAATTAGCAACATTGATAACTCCTTGGTTCATTTTTGATGAATCAATCTTCACATCACTACCTACAGCTCTACCAAGACTGTCATAAAGCTTAAATGTTAATTGACTGTTATTGTCTGAATTTACGTCAATATTAATCACATTTTGCATCGGGTTTGGAGACACATTTGCATATCGCATTTCATTCCCAAATGTATTAGTAGATAATGTAGTTCGAAAAGAAAATCGTGCGATAACGGGTCCGTGATCAGATGTAGTCGTAATGTAATTTGGGATATCATTACGAGGATCATATACTGCAATTGAATTTGGAATATAATCACTGTTTAACTCATTTGAAATTACAATATGGTCTAAGAAACCACTTGAACTTAAGTAAGTATATGCCCCTTGCTGGCTTATACCCAAAGTTAGTGCGGTATAATTTGCCGTGTCTTCTACTATTTTTTGATAGGATGATGGATTGCCGGCTATAACAGAAGTTTTGACATCATCATTAAAATCTCCTAAGATTACCAAATTATCAGTAGCGTAATTTTTGTCAAGTTCGTCTTTCAAATACTCTATATCATATTTACGCATGTTGTATTTGGAAATATCGGTACCACTATTAGCTCTTGCATGTATATCGATAAGACTGATTTCCTTTTTTACGCCATTAAGATTTGTTTCTATCTTTACCAAGTAAGGCAGTCTACCCGAGGAGAAAAAACTTGATGCATTTGCATCTGGATAATTAGGCAAAGTTGCGTTTCCAGCTCGAATACCATCATACAATTCTTTAAAGATAACTTTTGTGCTTTTTACGGTAGCAGTTTGTGTGTTGTAAAGCACTACTAATTTTTGAGGTGGAAAATCGGCCTGCGGTGCATTAAACGAATACGACCATGAAGTTGACACAGATTTATCAAACGTTTTACCATTAATACTTATTTTACCAATAAGTGTTTCTAGAGCAGTATCATCAGACACTTCTTGAACAACATAAACGTCTGCGTCTAACTTATTCATTACTGCAGCTACGTTATCAATTTGTAGAGGATCATTTACTGGACCAAATTCAGTCCCCGAAGAGCCAATCACATCACTTCCAAAAAACTCCAGATTGTAAGTTACAATATCAAATGTTTCTGATTTAGGTAAGGAAGAACCTTTCAATACTCCCACTTGTTGACTAATTCCCGTGCCCATAATTGTAATAGATCCTGTAATAGCTATCGCTTTTGAGGTTGGTGTAAAACGTGCATAAACCGTTTTACCACTTAATGCTTCTGCCGCTGATAGTACTACCGAAGATTCAAAAGTATTATTGTCTAAGGAGATTTGATAATCAGTTGGTGCAGTAAGTGTAAGATTACCATAACCTCCAGCAACAACCATAAAAGATTTACTTGCAGAAACGGAATTGACTGCTACATCATCAAAGTCAATAGTAGGATTTGCAGATAGAAAAGTTGCTGCATTGGTAAAGGCAATATCATCAACTGACCACTCGGCAGCGTAATTTGTTCCGCCTTTGGTAGTTTCATATAGCCAAGCTACATAAGTATTATCAGTTTTATAAGATTCTAAATTGATAAAATCTGATTTTGTATAAACATCTGTAGTCGTTGGAAAGCTACCTTCAATTGCGGTCCATGTTGCCGTAGTAGGACTACTTACACCGTCATAATCTGTAGACACCATCAATTTTAAACTTGCACCTGCATAATATTTTCGAGAATAAAATGATAATAAAGCAAATTTATCAAAGCTACTTAAATGTAATTTTGGCGAAATTAACCAATCACTACTTGCATCACTATCAGAGTAACCATTCATTACTACAGCACCTGGAGCACTATTTAAGTTCCTTGCAGTAGTTGTTGTTGCCCATGTATTTGTAGCTCCTTTTTCATTATAAACAGTCCATCCGCTGTTAATCAATACATCAGGATCGTTAAAATCTTGTAAATAAGGATTTATTCCTTTTCCATTAACTAAAATGGTCTTGGTCGTTGCACCCATACTTTCGATACTAATTCCCCCACTATAAGTAGTAGTTGTACTCGGCATGAAACGTGTGTATATCGTAAGAGTAGCATTCATTACAAAATCTGCAGTAGTATATACAACTGATGATTGAAAATTAATATTGTCTTTAGATACTGTAAAATTGGCAGGAGCTGTTACAGTCACATTATTGGTAATATTCATTCCTTGAACTGTAAAGGTCAAAGCGTTTGAACTAAATCCCTGCTCTTGAAACCCAAAATTTAGGGTTGATGCAGAAGTTCTTATAGAAGGTACAAGAGTTGCAGATGTACTTACATTTAGTTTATTTGTTGTAGTCTGAATATTTCCATTGCTGTCTTCTGAGACCGAATAAACAATATAAGAAGTTCCTAGTGCTAAGTCTGTAAATGAAGTTGAATAAGATTCATTGGCGTTTACAATAGCTAAAAATCCCGATCTAAGCGCAGTATTATTACTAGCGTTTAAACCTGCCTTAATTTGAGCTTTAGTAGGTTCATTGCCACCATCAGCCACAAAAACGAAATATGTTTTTCCAGATTCATTAAGCTGGTTAACAAAATCAAAGCCATCAGATAAAATTGCATCTGCTTTTGGGAAACCTGTAATTGTAGAAGGTGGTGTTGTATCGTTAATAATCGAAATGTTATCGATAGCAAAGGATGGTCTTGAACCAGAACCAGAATTTTGTCTTGAAATCCATCTCAACTGTACTACACTTTGATTATCACATTCTGATGGAAGTGTAACCTTAAAGGTTTGTGGATTTTGAGGCGTAGTGACTCCAGATCCTGTCTGAGAATCCAATGTATTTGTGTAAGCTGTCTCGGCAATTGAAACAAATGAATTCTCTGTACCCACTCGGTACTGCAAAATTAATTCGTTAATACGCGTGCTTGAACCACTTGCAGGATTACGAATGGTCATGGCGTCGTATTGAACTTGAATAGCATTTTTACCAACGCTTGAAAAAGCAAAACCAATTGTTAAATCAACTGAACCCGTATTTAGAAATCCAATTTTTCCGTTGTAATTGTAAATGTTTCCTGCAGTAGAAGAAGCTGATCCGGCTACTAATGTTTTGTCCTCTGTAATAATCCCACTTCTATTGTAAGCAGCTGACGGAAAAGAAGCTACGTTCCATCCTTGAAAACCCGATGGAAAAGTAGTCGATGTACTTGATAAATTGGTAAAATCTTGATAATAAGGCAATACCTGTGGCGTTGGTGATGTTCCTTGAGCCAATAATGTGAAATTTAGACCTAATAAAAGGCCAAATAATGCCAAGGCATTACGGAAATTGTAAAGTAGTTTCATATACAGATGTTCGTTTTATAATTCCGCTAAATTAATTTCTTTTACATTAACTAAATGTTATCAATTTGCATAAAAGCAACTTATTTAATCTGAAGTATTTTTATGAAATCTTGTAGATTTAAATCAGTAGAAAATAGGTTGTATAATCTTGTACAGTGTTATATGGTATCTTATTAATTATAAAAAATAGTAGGGAATTAGATTGGATTCTAAAACAAAACTATCTTTGCTAACAAAATTTTTTATTACACATGCACCATCATTTTATCATCAACAAACCTTACGGCTATTTAAGTCAGTTCATTTATGAGTTGAAACGAAAGAAAAAACTTTTGGGAGAACTACACAATTTTCCAGCAGGAACGATGGCAATAGGTCGTTTGGATGAGGATTCTGAAGGCTTACTGCTACTAACAACAGATGGTAAAGTAAGTGAGCAAATACGATCAAAAAAAGTTGAAAAGGAATATTACGTACAAGTAGATGGTGTCATCACTCAAGAAGCTATTGAAACATTAAAAAGTGGTGTCGAAATAGGTTTTGAGGGAGGAAAATACATGACAAGAAAATGTGATGCACAACTTATTCATGATGCTCCCGATTTCGGACCACGTGCTAAGAAAATTCGCGATGATCGTCATGGGCCGTCTACTTGGGCCTCCATTACAGTTAGAGAGGGAAAGTTCAGACAAGTGCGTAAAATGACAGCAGCCGTGGGATTCCCTACTCTTAGATTAGTTCGTGTTCGAATAGGAAACGTACATTTGCAACAATTAAAAGCTGGAGAAGTAATCGAAGTTGACGGTTTTTCAGTTGAGAAGTAAAATGGCTTATTCTTAAAAATTAAATCTCTTTATAAATGTTAAACATCGTTTTAGTAGAACCAGAAATTCCAAATAATACAGGAAATATAGGTCGCTTGTGCGTAGGCACAGAAAGTCGCCTGCATTTGATACATCCCTTTGGATTTGTAATAAATGATAAAAACCTCAAGCGCTCTGGATTGGACTACTGGGTACACCTTGATGTAACGGAATACCAAAATGTAACGGAATGGAAATTACAAATACCTGATTTATCAAGAGTGTTTTTGATGAGCTCCCATGCCGAAAAATCATATTTAGAAATTGAATTTCAAGATGGCGACTGGTTGGTTTTTGGAAAAGAAAGTAAAGGCTTAAGTCCTGAAGTATTGTCGCAATTTGAAAATCATCTCAAAATTCCAATGTCAGAAAATATTAGAAGTTTTAATATTGCCAATTCGGTTGCTTTCGTAATTGGAGAAGCAAAAAGACAAATAAGTTTGAAGTAATATAGATATTTCTAAAATAAAAATGAGGAAGTACTTACTGTACTTCCTCATTTTTTATTTGCTCTATTTTCTAGTTACAAAATCACTTAGTGTAATCATACTGACACCTTTCGCCTCATCGTGATAGATATTATATTTTGTGGGGTAATTTCCTTTTTTCTGGAAACTTACAGGTTGCGAATAGTTTTCGCTAGTATTTATTTTCGAAAGTAAATAGGCTTGAGTCACCATGGGTTCGATAAAGTTAACCTTACCGTCATAAGAACCATAAACTAGTAATTTTGAAAATGGTAAGTAGTCACCTAATGCTACCGGCATCCAATGTTTACCCATTTGTTCCGTTGCTGTATCAACTCCTGGAGGTGTAAAATAATCAGAGGGTAAGTATGATGCTTCAGGATAATTATTAAACATTGCATCAGTCGCATCAGACCAAGCTGGAATAGCTAATTGTTCTGCTACAGAAACTAAGTAGAAGTGAAAATCAAAATGTGCAACGTCAAAAACTCCAACAGGCTCATGCCCATGAGGATTCCAATTGATAGCAACATGATCAAAAGCTGTTGTTTGACTCGCCTTAGTATGCAATGGAAGAATCGTAGCATCACCATGCTCCATAGCGCTATTGGAAGTACTCATAACCATAGTGTTTCCTGGGTTTTGAACTGCATTCTCGCTTATTTCTATACCAATTTCTTTGGCAAACCCTTCTACGTTAATTTTTACCCATGTACGAGCTGTCCCGCTCCCTAACATTACCTCAGGACCATAGTAAATAAACATTTTGGTTTCGGTAGTTTGACCTGCTAGATTATAAGTAACATTTACATTGTCATCTTCATCTTCACTACATGAAAATAGAAGCATAGCGGTACAAACAATTGTCACCTTTTTAAGCAGAGAAGTAAAGTTTTGCATAAATTTATTTATAGTTATTGTTATTTTAAGTGTATTATGTAGAGGTGTAACGATCGAATTATAAGTTTAATAAATTGCAGTTTTTAGCTAATAACAAACTTCCCCTTATTGGCATCAAAATTTATATTTTCGTCGTTAAATATTGTACTAAAAGTTCCTTTTGATATAAAATTACAAGGCTCATCCTGTACTACCGTTTCAGGAGTCATTATAATCATTTCATCACTTAATTGAATTGCCATATCAATGTCATGGGTTGAAAATAAGATGCATTTCTGCGTTTCCTTGCTTAACTTTTTTAGCAATTTAAATAAAGCTACTTTATGCAGTAAATCCAAGTGCGTTGTGGGTTCATCAAGAATTATCAATGGCGTATCTTGTGCCAATGCCCTAGCGACAAGTACATTTTGCAATTGGCCATCACTAATTTCAAAATGCTTTTTGGTAGCCAAATGAGCAATTTGCGTTAGTTCTAATGCTTTATTAACTTGCATTATATCTGTTTCTGTAAGAGTACCTATCCAATTGGTATAGGGTTGCCTACCTAATGCTACGAGTTCAAAAACGGTTAAATTGCTCGGAGGCAGTTTTTCGGTCAAAACTACACTTAAAGTTTGAGACAATTCTGAAGGACTGTAGCTTTCGATCTCTTTACCATTTAGCGAAATAGTGCCCGAAAGCGGTTTTTGAATTCCAGTTAACGTTCGTAATAAAGTTGACTTACCGATTCCATTTGCCCCGATCAATGCAATAAGTTTACCTTCTTCTAAAGATAAACTAATTGCAGTTGCAATTGTATTATTCTTTTTTTTATCGAAATAGCCAATATTGACATTTGATGCTTTTAAGATAGTTGTGGTACTCATAACACTTAATTTTAAAACTGGTAAATTCAGATTTGTTACTCTACTAACTGCGTTTACGCACAAGCAACCATATGACTATCGGTGCTCCGAATAGCGAAGTTACTGCATTAATTGGTAAAGTAGTTTCAAAGCCTGGTAATTGCGAAATAAGATCACAGAGCAGCATCATACTAGCTCCAATAAGCAGCGTACTCCAAAACAGAATCAAATGATTACTAGTTTGAAAAACTAACTTGGCAATATGAGGGACTGCGAGTCCTATAAATGCAATTGGCCCAGCATATGCTGTAATGCTACCTGCCAAAATACTGGTGGCCAAGATAATTATCAAACGTGTTTTGTTGAAATTTAGCCCCATACTCTTGGCATAATTCTCTCCCAATAACAAAGCATTAAGTGGTTTTATACAGTACAAACTCAATAGTAATCCTATAATAACAGCAACAGTCAGAATTAGGATCGAATTCCAAGACAGATTACCCAAACTTCCCATTGACCAAAAGGTAAATTTTTGCAATTGATCAGCGGTACTGAAATATGATAATGTGCTAACAATTGCCGAAGTGAAGCTACCAAACATCAAACCTACAATCAAAATAGCCATTGTATCTCGCAGCCTTTGCGCTACAGTCAAGACAGCTAGTAAGACTAAAACGCTACCTAATGTGGATGCCAGTACAATTCCGTAAGAAGATAGCAGAATGTTGCTTAAAAAAGGTGATAAAAATCCTGCGCCTAAGATTACAAAGGCTACCCCTAAACTAGAACCAGAGCTCAACCCTAACACGTATGGACCTGCCAATGGATTTCTAAAAAGCGTTTGCATCAACAAACCACTAATAGACAAGCCCATCCCTACCAAAACTGCCGTAATGGCTTTTGGCAGTCTGTAATTGATTATAATATATTCCCAAGTTGTTTTACTCGCTTCACCCCCACTCAAACTGTGAATAATATCTTGAATCGGAATAGTGATTGATCCTAGACTGATGTTTGTGAAAAACAAGCACAAAAAGCCGATTCCGATTAGAATAAATAAAAGAAGAGTAGATTGTTTAGGAGCCAAGTTTATTTCAGTTTTTGTGCAAAGGTAAAGGTATAATTTGGAAGTAACTCAGGATGAAAAATTTTGATGTAATCTTTCAAGACCAAATCGGGTCTGCTCGGCGCAATTTCATAATAGATCGCCCCCCCAGTAGCACCTACTTTACTGTCTAAACTAAAGACTTGTTTATTTTTAAAAGCATCAAATTGACTGTAATGCGGATTAGCGTCATTCAATGCTTTTAAATCTTTAAAAGAACCTGTAGCAATCCAAAAATTCGCTGTCTTTGCTTTCTCTAGTACTGCCTCAAACGATAAGGATAAACTCCCTGTACCATCTACATCTGACCACAAATAACTGGCTTTAGCATCTTTTATAAATTGGGCTGCCCAACTGTTACCTTTGGCTACAAACCACTGGTCCTGATACATTGAGCCATATAGAACATTTTTACTATTGGTATTGTTAGCGGTCAAAGCAACTGCATCTTTATAATTTTTCACAATTTTGTCAAACTGCTTTTTAGCTTCTACTTCTTTACCAAGCAAGATGCCGTAAAGCTTAATCCATTCGGCTTTACCTAGAGGAGATTGTTCCATCCAATCAGCCTGAATGAGTGTTTTAAGACCACTTTTTTCTAAATTTTTAATCATCGGATTGTGATCGTCCATGCTGAAAGTGACAATCAGTTCAGGTTCCAAATCAATAAGTTGCTCCATATTTAACTGCTCATTTTGACCCAGTTCTTTTATTTTTCCTGCATCGATCAACGCCCTGGTTTTTGGTGATGAAATATAATCGGTATGCGGGAATCCTGTTAATTTATTTTCTACACCCAACATTTCTAGAAAGGGAATAATAGTAGTAGAGGTTACCACTATTGATTGTAAAGGAACCGCGACGCTTGGGTATTTTTGCAAACTATCTGGTATTATGGCTTGTTTTTCTTTTAAAATATAGGTGAGATGCTCTGAAGCATTTGGCCAAGGATTTATAATTTTTACTAGTGTATAACCATCGTTTTTATAAAGGGCCAAACTGGTCGCATACTCAATACTATTATAAGCATTAGAAACTTTTGACGATTCTATTTGGTCTGATTTTTTACAGCCTAATAGAATAAAAAAAGTACAAACGATAAGAATTCTGGAAGCGCTAAATTTCATTATATATTTCTTTTTTACTGACAAAGGTAGCTATTTTATAAAAAATCAGATTCATTATTTACAAACACCCAGAATGCAAACATTATATTTGTCTAAAATTAAAACAAATGAATTTTTTAACTTCTTGGAGCGGCGGTAAGGACAGTTGTTATGCAATGATGAAAGCAATCGAAAATAATCACATACCACAAGTTTTATTCAATATGATGAATGAAAACGGCAAAATATCACGTTCTCATGGATTACCGCTTACCATTTTAAAACAACAAGCCGATCAAATGAACTTGCCACTCGAAGCTGTACCCGCTACTTGGGATGACTATGAGCGTAAATATGTCGATCACTTAAAAAAATTCAAAAATAAATACCAACTTGATGCCGCAGTTTTTGGAGATATTGATTTACAAGCTCACAAAGATTGGGAAGATAAAGTTTGTAAACTTGCAAATATTACAGCTATTTTACCTCTGTGGCAGCAAGACCGAATTGTATTGGTAAATGAAATGATTGCAGCCAGAATAGAAACAATGATCGTTTCCTGCAATGAAGAGATGGGCGAAAACTATCTTGGTCGCATCTTAACAAAAGAATTGGCGCTCGAACTGGAACGAAGAGGAATAGATCCTTGCGGAGAAAATGGTGAATTTCATACTTTGGTAATTAACTGTCCTTTATTTCAGAACGCAATTATATTACCCTCTTTTACAAAGATTAAGCATAACCATTATTATTTTCTAAATTGGAATACTTAGCGAACTATTTAATATACCACAGTGCTTTATCGTACTATGAGTCTCCCGTTTGTGTTATATAACGTGATTATTATACAGAAAATGGATTAAAGATTGAAACAAAATCTATTTTTTATAATTTAGCAACTCTTAAATGGAACAAAAACAAAAATAAATGATGCAAAAAATTACTCTTTTACCTCTTTTCTTACTGTTACTTTCTTGTGAAAAAAGTTCGGAATCTAAATATGAATTGCTGCAATCTTCGGAATGGATTTTAGGGAAATGGGAATATAAAAATACTGATGGTATCCTGACAGAAAACTGGACAAAAATAAATGATAGCGTTTACAAGGGAACTTCTTATTTTGTGAAAGGAAAAGATACCATACATAAGGAAGCAATAGTGCTAAACCAGATAGGTGAATCACTTACCTACAAAACAGTAATAAAAGGACAGAATGCCGATTTGCCAATTTTATTTTTGGCTAAGGAAACTGTTGAAAATCAATTGGTATTTGAAAATTTGAATAATGATTACCCTCAAAAAATAAAATATACAAAAGGGAATCCTAGTCAAATAACAACTGAAATAACAGGCAAGCAGTTTGAAAAAACGACAACCGAAAAATACAACCTCAAAAAAGTAAAATAATTATTTATAGACTTCGAATATAATTACTAGAAAACATCTATTGATCTACTGTAGAATCTAAATAATTTAATAATTTTTTACAGCCCTACCAGTCCCAAGGCTTGGGGATCACCGAGGGCTATATCTAAAAAATTAATAGAAAAGCAAAAAAGGTTGCCTTTTCAGGCAACCTTTCTTCACAAGTAAAACATAAAACCAAATAATCTAACTTTACCAGCTAGTTCCATCCGCCACCAAGGGCTCTATAGATGTCTACAAATGCATTCATTTGCGACTTCTTTGTTTCTATAAGTTCGAATTTTGATTCCAACGCATCACGTTGTGTCAACAAAACTTCCATATAATCAGCACGAGCAGATTTAAACAAATCATTTGATATTCCAACTGATTGATTTAACGCTTCTACCTCTTGAGATTTTAACTCAAAACTTTGCTGCATATTTTTAATTTTTGACAACTGATTTGCTACTTCAACATAAGCATTTACAAGTGTTCTTTCATAATTATAAACAGCTTGTATTTGTTTTGCATTTGCACTAATATAACTGGCTTTAATAGCATTTCTATTAATTAAAGGCGCTACCAAATCTCCTGCAAATGAATACAAAAGTGATTCTGGTGTGCTCAACAAATATTTTGCATTAAAAGCTTGAAAACCAATTCCAGCCGAAATACTAACAGATGGGTAAAAACGAGCTTTGGCTACTTTAATGTCCAAATTGGCCGCTAGTAACTCCATTTCTGCTTGTTTGATATCCGGACGATTTTCTAACAATTGTGATGGGATACCTGCATTAACCTTTGTTGGTACCAATTTTTCAAATGATTTGTGTTCTCTAGCAATTGCCTGTGGGAAACGACCAACCATAAAGTTTATTTTATTTTCCGTCTCAGTAATTTGTTGCTGAATAGAAAATTGCATGCCTCGAGTCTTTAATACCTGAGCTTCAAAACGACGTACAGCTAATTCCGTTACACGTGCAGATTCTTTTTGCAGTTTTACAATTACCAACGCATTTGTTTGGATGTCGATGTTCTGCTTTACAATATCCAACTGATTGTCTAGAGCCAATAGTTCGTAATATGAATTTGCAATTTCTGCAATCAAATTAGTTTGAACAAAATTACGTCCCTCTACACTCGCTAGATAACGACCAACAGCAGCCTTTTTGGCATTGTGTAATTTTCCCCAAATGTCAGCCTCCCAAGTAGCAAAAGCTCCGATTTTATAATCTTGAAGTGGATCTGGAGTTTCGATTCCATCCTTGATTTCAGTATTGGCTTCACTTGCACCAATGTTGGTAAAGCGACCTACCTTATCAACTCCAGCACTTGCTCCCAAGTTAACAAAAGGCAAATATTCTCCTTTGCGCGCTCTCACTTCACTTTGTGCAATTATCAGTTCTTGCATGTTAATGTTTAGTTCCTGATTGTTTTTTAATGCTGTATCTATCAGTGTACTTAAATTACTATCTGTAAAATAGCTTTTCCATTGTGTTTTTGCCGTATTCAATGTATCATTGGTTTCATTGGCAAAAACAGCTGGTGTTGTTTTATTCTCTTCTCTGGTCACAACAGATGGAATACTGCAACTTGCAAGACTTATTAATACGCAGGTTAGACCTGCGTATTTTATTTTATTTAATTTATTCATTTTCGTCATTTTCTTCAGTTATTTTGAAATCATCTATATAGTGTACAAATCCATCAGACAATGAACTATCTTCTTCTCCTTTAATTAACTTTCTACCCGCTGCTAGTGAACCAAAAATATAATACAATCCTGGTACAATAATAACTCCGAAGACGGTACCAAATAACATACCACCTAAGGCGGCAGATCCTAATGTTCTATTACCAATTGCACCTGCTCCTGATGCAGCCATTAATGGAATTAAACCAGCAATAAAGGCAAATGAAGTCATTAAAATAGGACGGAAACGAACTTTTGCTCCTTCAATAGCGGCCTCCAAAATGGTCATTCCTTCATGATGCTTCAATACCGCAAACTCGACTATTAATACGGCATTTTTACCGAGCAGTCCGACCAGCATGATTAGACCAATCTGAGCATAAATATCATTTTGTAATCCCATCAATTTCAATAATAAGAAAGATCCAAAAATACCTACTGGCAATGATAGCACTACTGCAAGTGGAATAATAAAGCTCTCATACTGCGCTGCAAGTACTAAGTAAACAAATGCCAATACAATCATGAAAATGTACATAGATTCATTACCTCTACTCGCCTCATCATAGGATAAACCTTCCCAGGCAATATCGTATCCTTTTGGCAACGATTCTGCAGCTACTTCTTTCACTGCTTCAATAGCATCTGCTGTAGTGTATCCTTTTGCTGGAAGTCCTTGTATCGCAGCTGAATTATACATATTATAACGTGTAATTTCATTTGGTCCTTGTCCCTTTTTAAGTTTCATAAAAGCAGAATAAGGAACCATTTCATCTCTATCGTTTTTGATATATAAGTTCAAGATATCAGAAGGTAGTCTTCTGTATTTTGGATCAGATTGAACGTATACTTTAAAGAAACGGTTAAATTTAATGAAACCTTGTTCGTATGTACTACCAATCAAAATATCTAAATTCTCCATTGCTTTACCAACAGAAACCCCTTTTTGCATTGCAAGATTGTTGTCTACTTCTAGCTCATATTGTGGATAATTGGCAGCAAAAAAGGTAAACAAACCTGAAAGTTCTTTACGTTTTTCCAAATTCTCCATGAATGTTTTGTTGATCTTATCAAAATCAGCATAATCTGTAGTGGTGTTTTTATCTAGTAAACGCATAGAGAAACCTCCAGATGAACCAAATCCTGGAATTGCTGGTGGCTCAAAAAATTCAATTTTGGCACCAAGATCTCTAGATTTAGCTTCTAACTCTTCCATGATTTCTGTTACCTTATGATCTCTTTCGTCCCAAGGTTTTAAGTTAATCAAACAAGTACCCGCATTTGATCCACGACCCTCTGTCATGATCTCATAACCAGCAAGTGATGAAACCGATTCTACTCCATCTACATCCTCACAAACTTTTTGAAGTCTTTGTGAAACTTGATTGGTAGTTTCTAAAGTAGATCCAGGAGGCGTTTGAATAATCGCATAAATTGTTCCTTGATCCTCGCTTGGAATAAATCCTGAAGGAAGAATTTTATTCATGAAAAAAGTACCAATACAGAATAAAATTAAAATTCCGAATGTCAATACTCTTCTGCTTACAATTGCCTTCAGTAAAAGCACATATTTACCAGTCAATTTATCAAACGTACGATTAAAAGCATCTAGACTTTTTGTCAAAAGATTCTTTTTAACTTCTTGTCCGTGTGTATTTTTTAACAACATCGCGCATAAAACAGGAGTCAATGTCAAAGCGATAATGGCAGAAATTACAATAGCACTTGCCATAGTAATAGAGAACTGTCTGTAGAATGTTCCTACTGGACCACTCATGAAAGAGATGGGTACAAATACGGCAACCATTACTGCTGTAATTGCGATAATCGCTCCACTAATTTCTCCTAATACTTTTTTTACAGCCATGTACGGCGAAATATGGGGAAACTCTGCAAACTTGGCATGAACAGCCTCGACGACGACAATCGCATCATCGACCACAATACCAATTGCTAATACCAACGCAAATAAGGTTACCAAGTTAATCGTAATTCCGAAAAACTGAATTACAAAAAATGCACCTACCAAGGATACTGGTACTGCTAAGATCGGAATCAAGGTAGAACGCCAGTCACCTAAAAATATAAACACTACCAAAGCCACCAGAATAAAGGCATCTCTCAAAGTATCTATAACTTGCTCAATAGAAGCGTCTAGAAATTTTGAAACGTCATAACTAATTTTATAGTCCAATCCAGGAGGGAAAGTTTCCTTCATCTCCTCCATTTTTGCTTTTACTCTTCCAATAACCTCATTGGCATTACTACCATAGTTTTGTTTTAATACGATTGAAGCCGACGGATGTCCATCTAGATTAGAATAAATATCAAAAAATTCACTTCCTAGCTCAGCTCTACCAATATCTTTCAATCGAATAGCTTCACCATTTGGATTAGCGCGCACAATAACATTATCATATTCTGCTGGCTCACTAAACCTACCTTTGTATGTTAACACATATTCTAATGCTTGCGCTTTGATACCCGAACTTTGTCCGATACGACCAGGACGACCTACCACAGATTGTTCTTCAAGCGCTTTCATAACTTCCTCAGTCGAAACATTATAAGCACGCATACGATCTGGGTTCAGCCAAATACGCATAGCGTAGGTTCTACTTCCTAAGATTTGTGATCTTGCAACCCCTTTAATCCTGTTAATTTCGGGAAGCATTTTTACGTTGGCATAATTGTACAAGAATTTTTCATCCATGTTTTTATCCTTTGCATACAAGTTGATATACATCAACATCGATGGTTGGATAGGAGTAATTACAACCCCTTCACGTTGAACCAATTCTGGTAACAGTGGCATTACTTGATCGACCCTTGTTTTTACCCTAATTACGGCTTGGTTGGGATCAGTACCTGGTTCAAAAATAATTCTAAGTGTTGCCTCACCTGCACTGGTAGCATCTGTCGCCATATACCTCATGTCTTGCACACCATTGATGGCATTCTCTAGCGTAATAAGCGTTGATTTAACCAATACGTCAGCACTTGCTCCTGGATAAGCAATAAAGATATTTACCGTTGTAGGGGCAATATCTGGAAATTGTGATGTTGGTAACTTTAACATTGCCAACAGTCCCATAAATACAATAACAATCGAAATTACTATTGCAAAGACAGGTCTTTGTATAAATTTAGTAAACATTTTTTTATCTTTTTAAGTGATTTCGATTATTCAGCATATAGCTCTAAATGGGATAAAACAGCTTTACCATCTTCCAATTTGTAAGCAATTTTCTCATTCTCTTTAACCAAGCGAATACCTTCAAGTAGTATCTTATCTGTAGTTGCCAATCCGCTTTTTATAATAAATAAATGTTGCAGTTCGGCAGCGATAACAATCTCTCTAGATTTAATTTCGTTGTTTTTATCAATCACATATACATACTTTTTTTCCAAAACTTCAAAAGTGGATTTTTGAGGAATGATTAACGCATCTTTAAATGGTAATCTCATCTCAATTGTACCCGTTTCACCATGTCTTAATAAACGTTTTGGATTTTTGAAAGTAGCTCTAAATGGGATATTTCCTGTTTCATTATTAAAGTCAGCTTCAATAGTTTCAACCACACCTTCTTGATCAAAAATCTCATTGTTAGCCATTAATAAATTTACCTTCATCTTCGTTTTTGAATCTGATTTTGTAGCATAATCAAGGTACTCTGCTTCAGGAACATTGTAGTACACCCACATTGAACTGTTGTCTGAAAGTTCAGTAAGTAAATCTCCTTCATCAACCAAACTACCAACTCTTACATGAAAACGGTCAATGATCCCGTCAAAAGGAGCTCTAATCTCTGTAAAATTAAGGTGTACTTGATTAAGTGACATTTCAGCTTTTGCCTTGTCTAATTTTGCTTTGGCCATTGCCAATTCATTTTTAGAAACAACATTGGCGTCTGCTAATTTCTTTGTGTTTTGGTATTCGATTTGAGCAAATTCAGTTTCTGCTTTCGATTTCCCTAATTCTGCTTGGTAAATATTTGGCATAATTTTGAACAATAATTGCCCTTTTTTAACCGCTTGCCCTTCACCAACATATATTTTTTGCAAATAACCTTTTTCCAATGCTCTCAATTCAATATGATTGATCGAACTGATGTTACAAACGTACTCTTTGGTAATTGCAGTATCTTTTAAAACTGGATTGGTAACTAGAAATTTAATTTCTTCTTTCTTTTCTTCTTTTTGTTCTTTACAACTAATGAGGCCCAACAAAGCGCATACGCTTACGAGCATAGATAATTTCTTCATAATAAGTTAGCTTATTAAAGTAAATGTTTTGTGTGTGTGTGAAATTTTAATCAAAAAACAGAAGTACAAATAAAACCTATCCATAATAGATTGATCTATACAGATTTGGGTGGTAAATATTTAAAATGTACTAATTTGGCAAGCAGAATGTTGCCATAGAAAAGAATGGTTTATCAAATACGAAAAACCTGAAATAAGACATACTTTTTATAAGTAGTCAGGTAGTAAAATACAGTTTGAAAACTAGATACTTTTTTAAAATCAACCAAATAATCTGAAAAAGATCTTGTGTTGTAAAAAGTAGCAAAATAATTATTAGAGCTAAGGCGATTATCCGTTACATGGATTTCATCCTCGTCCACTTCATTATCAATTACACGAAGTTTGATATTAGTTTTGTTTGAAGCGGGAATCTCTTTTTTTAAGATCGAAAAACCTGAAGTATTTTGTTGAAGTACTTGAAAGTTATTTGCATTGAAAACAGTATCCATTGCAAAGATTTTGAAATTTCCATCAATATTTGCAAATACTTCTTTACCAAATCCGCTCAAAAGCAAAATTAGTAAGGGTAGAAATATTCGAAAAGTTAACTTCTTTTTCATGAGGTCGAAATTACACAAACTAAATTATCAATTCAACTCTTGCAATGTTAAATAATGTTAAAGCGCGAAAAAACATATTCTGAGTTGTTTTTTCGCCTTTTTTTTAAAAATTTATTTCGAAAATAGTATCCAAAATGTAATTTCTAAAAATAACAACAGACACTTAAATATCTAATTTTCAAAAATATATAAATAATTAAATAATTTATTCTTATTTGTTCTAAATAAGCTTTGTTTTTCTCATTTACCTTTTTACATTTGCATTAATTATTTTTAATTAATCTAAATAACAATGAAAAAAGCACTTTTAGCCGCAATTAAGCTGCTCTTAACAATTACATGCTTGGCACAGCAACCAAATTATGGTAGCATTAAAGGACAGATTAGGACCAAAGATGGCAAGGTTGCAGAAGGAGTTTCGATTTTTATAAAAGAATTAAATAGAACAACCATTGCAAATAATGATGGTGTTTTCAAATTGAATACTATTCCAGAAGGGACACATACTTTGATAGTAACCTTAGTTGGTTTTACAGATATAGAAAAAACTGTTGTAGTAAAAGCTAACGAAATAACGCAAGTAGATTTACAACTTGCAATCTCAAATACCGAGCTAAATCAAGTTGTAATTTTGAGTAATAAAAGTGCTTTTAAAACCAATCGGGTCTCCTCTACCCTAAGATTGCAGTCAAGCATTATTGAAATTCCACAAAACATTCAAGTTATTACCGGTAAATTAATAAACGATCAACAGATCTTTGATATGTTGGAAGGTGTGACTCGTAATGTGAGTGGTGTGACTCGAAATGAGCATTGGGATAATTATGCTAATATTTTTATGAGAGGGAGCCGCGTAGCACCTTTTAGAAATGGTATGAACGTGAGTACAACGTGGGGACCACTGACGGAAGACATGAGTATGGTAGAGCGTATCGAATTTGTAAAAGGTCCTGCAGGTTTTATGTTATCTAATGGTAGTTCAAGCGGATTGTATAATGTGGTGACCAAAAAACCTAGTGGCCGTACCAAAGGAGAAGCCAGTTTAACCTTAGGTAGTTTTGATATGTACAGAGCAACCATAGATTTAGACGGGAAATTAACCGACGACGGGAAATTACTATACCGTTTTAATGCCATGGGACAGGCAAAAAATAGCTTCCGTGATTTTGATTACAACAACCGCTATACTATTGCACCTGTACTAAAATATTTAGTAGACGATAATACCTCTGTGACTTTGGAGTATACACATCAATTTTCACAAGTTAATATGATCGGTACCAATTATGTGTTTTCTAAAAAAGGATATGCAGACCTAGATCGTAATTTCACGACAGGGGAAGCTAATTTTGCTCCTACAAATATGAATGACAAAAGTCTTCTTACCATTTTGGAGCATAAATTTGATGACAACTGGAAGTTTACAGGTCAAGCAGCCTACTTTAACTATACGCAAGTAGGTATGTCTATGTGGCCCGATGGAATTACGGGCGATGAAGAAAACATCATGGCGAGGCGTGTTTATCTATCAGAAGATTATGCGACTGCAAAAACAGGACAATTCTTCATTAATGGAGAGGAAAAAACAGGCTCAGTAAATCACAAAATTCTTGCTGGTTTTGACATGAGTGATAAGATTAATTATTATGACTGGACGCAAAGTGCTTTGATCTCTGATCTAGATATTTATAATCCTGTTTATGGAACTGTCTCGGCAGAAGAAATGCCTGTTTTTGACAGAAGTATTGATATAAAAGTAAGAGGATTGCAATATAAAAATGCTTATAATGCTTTTTACTTGCAAGATGAGCTAGGCTTTTTTGATGAAAAGTTACGACTTACATTGGCAGGACGTTATACTACAATAAAAACATCTACGATTTACTCTGGAGAATTTAAGGCGAGTAAGTTTACACCTCGCATAGGGTTAAGCTATTCTATAAATCCAAATACATCAGTTTACGCAATGAGAGACCAATCTTTTACTGAAAATTATGGTACAGATTGGGAAGGAAAATCATTTGATCCATTATCTGGGACAAACATTGAAGTCGGATTCAAGAGAGATTGGTTAAATGGTAAGTGGAACTCCGTATTTGCACTATATCAAATTACAAATGACAACATTCTAACAGCTGATCAAGAACACTCAATAGGTACACAACAATTCAGTAAACAAAGCGGACAGCAAAAAGTTAGGGGTTTTGAAGCCGATATAAGAGGTGAAATAGCGCCTAATTTAGATGTTATCATCAATTATGCATTTACAGAAGCCAAAGTTAGTAAAGATTCTGATCCATTACTTATCGGCAGTCAAGTTTCTGGGACATCAAAACATGTGCAAAATGCATGGTTGAATTACAAAATTGATAATGGTAGTTTGAACGGTTTAGGAATTTCATTAGGTTACCAATACCAAGTAGATAGAAAGCCGTGGTTTGCTTCCGATAGCGCTATTCAATTACCAGATTATTTCCGCCTGGATGGAGGTCTTACCTATACCAAAAACAAAATGACCTTTAATCTAATCGTTAATAACATTTTAGATAAATACTTATACTCAGGAGGGTACTATACTTACAATGAAACCTACTATTGGCAAGCAGAAGCGGGAACAAATTTCCGTTTGTCAGTGGGTTACAAATTTTAGTTTCTTTATTTTTTTTTTTTATTTCACTAAAACTCCTCAGCTTGATGAGGAGTTTTTTAAACTTATTTCATGAAAAAATATAGTTTTAAGAAACTCATAGGATTTCTTCATTTATGGCTGGGACTTTTTTCAGGCATTATTGTTTTCATTGTAGCAGTAACAGGTTGTTTGTACGCTTTTCAAGAAGAAATACAAAATTATACCGAAACGTATCGTTTTGTTGAAAGTGAAGAGAATCCATTTCTACTTCCTTCTCAGTTAGAAAAAATTGCTCGAAAAGAATTTCCAAATAAGAGTTTACACGCCATAGAGTACAAAGGCCCCAATGAAGCGGCGGAAGCCATTTTTTTTCATTACGAGCCTACCTATTACCATATAATTTACCTCAACCCCTACTCTGGCGAAGTTTTACAAAATGTAAATATGGAAGAGGGCTTTTTTAGTTTTATTCTCGACGGTCATTATTATCTGTGGTTGCCGCATGAGATTGGGCAAATTGTGGTAGCATCAGCGACTTTGATTTTTCTTATTTTACTACTTACAGGTTTATACCTCTGGTATCCCAAGAATAAAAATGCTCGAAAGCAACGCTTTTCATTTAAGTGGAAAAAAAGTACACGATGGAAGCGTAAAAATTATGATTTACACAATGTTACTGGATTTTATATAATGGCAATTGCGCTAATATTTGCTATCACCGGTTTGATCATGGGATTTAATTGGTTTGCAAGTTCTTACTATACGTTGCTTGGTGGCGAAAAGTCGCTTGTATATCTAGACCCCGTTTCAAAACCAAGGCTAGAAGGTGTATCAAATCCTTTAGACAAAGTATGGCTCAAAATGCGAAACGAATATCCACAAGCCAAAACAATTGAAGTACATCCGCCAGAAAATGAAAATTCACCGATTGCTGCTAACGCAAATCCTGATGAAGGTACCTACTGGAAAATTGACTATCGTTATTATGATCAATATACATTAGAAGAAAAAGAGGTAAAACACATTTTTGGTAGGTATAACGATGCAGCTGTAAGTGACAAATTAATGCGAATGAATTATGATATTCATACAGGAGCCGTGCTAGGGTTGGCTGGTAAAATTTTTGCTTTCCTGATAAGTCTGATGATTGCGACATTACCGATTACAGGCTTTTGTATATGGTGGAATCGAAAATTCAAGCAAAAAAAATAACTCCATTTTAAACTTTTTAATTTACTACTTATGAAAAAAAATCTAATACTCTCTTTGGCTCTAATTAGCTGTTTACTGGGGAATGCCCAAGAAAAGAACAGTTTACTTGACGCCTCTTTTTGGAAAACGAAACCTGATCTAACGGCTATAAAAGCTGAAATTGCAAAGGGTAATGATCCATCTCAGTCAACTGATAGATCTTTTGATCCAGTCGTAATGGCTATCCTAAATGATGCACCGCAGTCTACAATACAGTTTTTGGTTGAACAGTCTGGAAATAGTGTACAAAAACCAACGCATGACAATCGTATTTACTTGCACTGGGCTGCAGGAAAAGGAGATATTGAAACAATTAAATACCTCATAGACAAAGGATCAGACGTAAATTTAGAGGACTCCCATAGTAGCTTTCCAATTACCGCAGCTGCTAGTAGTGGTGTACAAAATACCGCTGTATATGATGCGTTTTTTAAAGCAGGAATTAATCCGACGCAAAAATACCAAGATGGAGCCAACCTTTTACTCTTATCAATTGCTTCAGATAAAAATTTAGATTTAGCTACCTATTTTGCTACAAAGGGCATGTCTCTAAAAGATGTTGATGCCAATGGTAGCACAGCGTTTGATTATGTAGCAAAATCTGGAAATATTTCTTTACTAAAAACATTGTTAAGTAAAGGAGTTAAACCAACCGATAACGCATTACTTTTTGCTGCTCAAGGTAGTCGTCGCGAATCTAATACTATTTCAGTATATCAATATTTAATAAATGAAGTAAAATTAAATCCAAGAGTTCAAAATAAAGAGGGAGAAACTGCTCTTCATCTGATCGCTAATAAGGCAGATCAAAATGAAATTATCACCTATTTAATTGCAAATGGTGCCGCTAGTAATGCTGTTGATAAAGAAGGTAACACTCCTTTGATGATAGCAGCCACTAGCAGGGACATTGCTGCACTAGAGCTTTTATTACCTTTAGCTAAGGATAAAAATGCAGAAAATAGTAAAGGGCAAACTGCCTTGTCAAGTGCAGTTGTATCAGGAACTCCAGAGGCCGTTGCATTATTATTAGAAAATGGTGCTAATGTCGCAATTCTTGATAAGGAAGGTAATAATTTGGGGTATTATATGATTCAGTCTTACCGTTCTCAAGCAGGAATGGGGCGCGGCGAAGCTGGTTCTAAACCAAAGGAAAACCCTTTTGATACAAAGATGAAATTACTACAAAATAAAGGACTTGACTTGGCAAGTTCCCAAAATGACGGTAATACTTTATATCATTTGGCAGTTATCAAAAACGATTTAAGCTTGTTGAAGAAATTAGCGCCTCTACAAATAGATGTAAATGCAAAAAATAAAGATGGATTAACTGCTTTGCATAAAATAGCCATGGTATCACAAGATGATAACTTATTGAAATATTTTCTTTCGATAGGAGCAAAAAAAGAAATCAGTACCGACTTTGACGAAACTCCTTATGACCTTGCCAAAGAAAATGAAACCCTTTCTAAAAACAATATATCTGTCGAATTTTTAAAATAACTAAATGAAAACTTTAATAAAATCTTTTATAACAACCTCCTTTTTATTCCTTTTAGCTTTTCAAGCAAATGCGCAAACTAGCAAATACAAATGCATGTTGCAAATGTCCAATTACATTGGCGAAGGAGCCTATGTCGTGGTTTCGCTAATCAATCCTAAAGGGGCATATGAAAAAACATTATATGTGATGGGTGATGATAAAAAATGGTACAAAACATTGAAAGAATGGAACACATTCTATACCAAAAGACCAACCAATATCAATGCAATAACAGGAGCTTCAGTTACTGGTGGCGATCGCAGTATCACAACTCTAGAAATTGAAAATAGCAAATTGAATAAAGGGTACAAATTACGATTTGAAACCGCAGTCGAAGATCAAAAATACAATACAACAGATCTAGAAGTGCCCTTAACATCAGAAGGAATTGCAGCGAAAACAGAAGGAAAAGGATACATACGCTATGTGAGATTCAACAAATTGTAGGCAACCCGTTTCAGCACAAATTCTATTTTTCTTTTCATATTGAGATAACTTTACTTTTAGAATCATCTAAAAGTTTCAGTGTCGAAATCAAAAAAGCGAAATAGGATTTGTGTTTTTTATATTATTAAAAAGTACATTCATGACACTTTCATTCTGGCGGTATGCACATTTGGTGCTGGCTCTTTTTTCGTCTTTATTTCTTATAATTGCATCAGTAACTGGTGTGATTTTGGCAGTTGATGCTGTTCAAGAAAAAATACCATCTTATAAAGTAGAAAATTTTGATACAATACGATTGAATCAAGTTTTACCTACCCTACGTACTGTCTATCCAGAAATCACTGAACTTACCGTTGATCACAATCAATATGTAACTCTTAAAGGAATTGATACTGAAGATCGAGATATTAACAATTACATCGACCCCCGAACAGGTAAAATCATTGGTGAGCCGCTCAAAAAAAGCGATTTTATTCAGTGGACGACAGCGCTTCACCGTTCTTTATTTCTAAAAGAGTCCGGTCGATTTGTTGTTGGTTTTGTCTCTTTTCTATTAATTTTTATTGCTATTTCTGGCTTCGCAATGGTGATTAAAAGACAAAGGGGTTTACGAAAATTTTTCTCGAAAGTCGTCAAAGAATATTTAGCTCAGTATTACCATGTTGTTTTGGGACGACTAGCCTTGTTACCTATTTTGATTTTAGCGCTTTCTGGTACGTATCTCACATTAGAAAAATTCCATTTTTTCATCGATCCAGCTGATGCCCATGAAAATGTAAAAAAGGAACTAACTACTATCAATGATCCCACTTTTAAAAACATTTTACTAGCTGACATTCAAGAAATTGAATTTCCTTTTTCTGATGATCCAGAAGAGTATTATGTTATAAAATTAAAAGATAAAGAAATAGAAGTCGAACAATTCTCGGGTGTAGTTATTAGCGAAAAAGAGTTCCCAATGACAACTCTTTTATCTGACCTAAGTCTTGATTTGCATACCGGTAGAACTAGCATTTTGTGGGCAATCATACTAGGATTGGCTAGCTTAAACATTCTGTACTTTATTTATTCTGGTTTTGCAATGTCCTTACAACGACGAGCCACAAAAATTAAAAATAAATATACTGCGAATGATAGCAACTTTATTTTATTGGTAGGATCTGAAAATGGTAGTACATTACGTTTTGCAAACGAAATTTTGAAACAACTTTTAGCAGATAATAAAAAAGTGTTTCTGTGTCAACTCAATCAATACAGTCAATTTCCAAAAGCGACTCAAATGCTTATTTTTGCATCTACACATGGATTAGGAGACCCTCCCTCAAATGGAACTAAATTTCTAGATTTATTATCTAGCATAAAACAAGAGCAGAAAATTGGCTACTCTGTGGTAGGATTCGGTTCGAAAGCCTATCCAGATTTCTGCGGTTATGCAACAATAATTGACGACAGTCTTACTGGTCAAGACTGGAGTGAGCAAATTATTCCTATGCAAACAGTAAATGATAAATCAGCTGAAGAATTTATTAGTTGGGTTAAATTATGGAGTCAAAAAACGGGAATATCATTATCTACTACTCCATCATTATACAATCATGTTCCAAAAGGTTTACAAAAAATGATGGTTTTAAGCAGGACAATTATATCAGAATTGGATCAGACTTTTCAAATAACACTTCGTCCTACTGCTAGAACGCGTTTTACATCTGGCGATTTACTGGCGATCTACCCTGCGGGTGATACACGAGAACGTCTCTATTCTATTGCGAAAACGGAAGGGAATATACAACTTGTAATTAAGCTACATCCTTCTGGTTTAGGAAGTAGTTATTTGTACCAATTAGAACCAGGCTCAGTGATGAAAGCGCGTGTTTTACAAAATGTGAATTTTCATTTTCCTGATAAGGTAAATTCTGTAGCACTTATTTCGAATGGCACCGGAATCGCTCCTTTTCTCGGTATGATGGAGCAAAACAGTAAAAAAACAGATATGCATTTGTATGCTGGTTTTCGAATAAAAACACAAAACACCTACTATTATGAAGGCGTGTGCTTAGAGATGATAGAAAAGCAGCAATTGCAAAATTACCAAATCGCCTATTCCCGTGAAGAAAACCGTTGTTATGTAATGGATTTAATTCAGAAAGACGCTTTATTCTTCATCAATCTTCTACAAACTGGAGGCGTTATAATGATTTGCGGTTCTTTGGCCATGCAACAAGATGTAGAGGCAATATTAGATGTAATATGTCAAGCCGAGTTAGGTATTCCGCTTTCTACTTACAAATCAAAAGGCCAAATTTTAGTAGACTGTTATTAATTAAATCAAAAAATGACTATGCATTTTTCTACATTTTTCAAGGTGGTCTCACTCTTTTTTTTTGTGACTGTGATCAACTATTCAGTCCAAGCGCAGGTTGTAAAAAAAAGAACAACCTTGCTTATGGGAGGTCGTTTTGATATTACAATTGTTGCCAAAGACACCCTTACCGCGCAAAAGAGCATTAACGAAGTAATAGCCGAAATAAGCCGAATCGAATTCTTGATTTCCGACTGGAAACCTAGTTCGCAAGTTTCAGAAATCAATCAATATGCAGGTATTCGACCTGTAAAAGTAGATAAGGAAGTTTTCGAATTAACTAAACGAGCAATCCAATTTTCAGAAATAACAAATGGTGCATTTGACATCAGTTTTGCCGCTATGGAAAAAATCTGGAAATTTGATGGATCAATGACTCAATTACCGACAGCTGAGAAAGTAAAACAAGCAATCCAAAAAGTGGGATATAAAAATATACTTCTGGACAGTGTTGCCTCTACAGTATTCTTAAAATTAGAAGGAATGAAAATTGGTTTTGGTGCTTTGGGTGAAGGTTACGCAACCGACAAATGCAGAGAGATGATGCGCGCTAGCGGAATTTCAGCGGGTATCATTAATGCATCAGGCGATATGAGCACTTGGGGAAATCAGCCCAACGGTCAGCCTTGGAGTATAGGTATTACCAATCCTTTTGAACCAGAGCAACTTTTGATGACAATTAATCTACAAGAGCAAGCCATTACCACTTCTGGAAATTATCAGAAATATGTAATTTTAGACGGCAAACGCTATTCTCATATTATTAACCCCGTGACTGGTTATCCTGCAACTGGACTTACAAGCGTAACTGTCTATGGTCCTAATGCTGAAATGGCAAATGCATTTAGTACTTCACTAATGGTCTTGGGAAAAGAGAAAGCTGGTATTTTAATGAATGATTTTCCTAAGTACAATTTTATGATGATTACCGATTCAGGAAAAGTCATTAAATCAAGAAACTTCAATAGGTAATGATGTTTTTATGATAAAATTAGTAAGCTGCAATAAAACTAATTTTATAACTTAGTCAATTAGGTAAATGTTAAACATCTAATTATCAAAACGATAATAGAATTAGATTCATATAAAACTTTTTAGATTCCCACTAACAATAATAAGGTCGAAACAAGCTTTTCATTGATATATTAACAAATTTTTTGATATTTTTTTACGATATAAAAATAAATGTCATAAAAAACAAAATTTAAATTAATTGTTTTTATTTGTTCTAAATAAGCTTTGCAATTTCGATTTTCACTATTATATTTGTCTTTTTATTTTAAATGAATCTAAATAAACACAAATGAAATCTAACGTTTTATTTCTTCTTGCATCCTTCGCAGCTTTAAGCGCACAAGCACAGGATCTTGCTTATCATACTACAACTCCTAAGCCGACTGAAAAATTTTATACTGAGCATGATACAGTAAAAAATAAAAAAGGAGAATCACTACGCGAAGTTACCGTTACAGCAAATAAACAACCTAAACCTGTAACAATTATTCGATCAGGAATAAAAGTTATGGACATACCGCAAAGTGTTCAAATCATTGATTCAGAAATCATCGGACAACAGCAAGCAATTCGATTAAGTGATGTTATCAAAAATGCAAATGGAGTTTATGTTGGATCTGCTCGAGGAGGTGCTCAAGAATCTTTCTGGTCTAGAGGATACGACATGTCATCAAACAATATGTTTAAAAACGGTTTTCGTTATAGTGCCGGGTCAATTCCAGAAGTATCTTCTCTAGAAAGAGTTGAATTTTTAAAAGGAAGCTCTGCTTTATTATATGGTAATGTTGCTCCAGGAGGAATCTTAAATCTAGTGACCAAACAACCACAGTTTACAAAGGGAGGTGAAATCAGCATGCAAGCAGGAAGTTATGCTTTTTACAAACCTACAATAGATTTCTATGGTCCTTTAAACAAATCAATCGCTTACCGCTTTACAGGATCTTATGAAAATTCTGAAAGCTTTAGAGATGTTGTAAAAAATGAACGTACATACATCAACCCTTCCTTTTTATTCAACGTAACCGACAAAACTCAAATTACAGTTCAAGGTGATTACCTTAATGCAGATTGGACACCTGACTTTGGTACAGGAGTAATAGGTAAAGAAATTTTGGACTTGCCTAGAAGTAGTTTTTATGGAGCTCTTTGGTCAACAGGAAATACAAAATCAGCAAGTGCATCTGTTTTATTAAACCATGATTTTAATAAAAATTGGAAACTTAATTTTAACACGTCTTACCAAAATTACGATAGAGAGTCAAAATCTACAGCACAGTTATCTGGTTTAAATACCTACGCAACTCGTGGAGATTGGAAAAGAGGTTTAACACAAAGTGATAATGAGGAACGTATCTTTGGAAACCAATTTAGTCTTCAAGGAACTTTTAATACAGGTAGCATCAAACACCAAATTTTTACTGGTGTAGATTATGATAATGCAGTAACAAAAGCATATACATTTGCATTCTTTGATGCTGCTGGTAATACAAAAACAACAGAGGATACTGCTATCAACTTGTTTACTTACGATCCTAGTACGCAGAGTACAGTTATACCGTTTGACTCTAGAGCAACGCAAATTGTAAATACAGATTCGCAACGATTTGGTGCTTATTTTCAAGATTTAATATCGTTAACTGATAAAGTAAAAGTACTAGCAGGTATTCGTTGGTCATGGATTGAATCAGAAGCTTCTACTTACAAAGAAACGCTTGTCAATAAATTTCAAACTGTAGCACCCGAAAACAATACGCCTACTATTGCTCCAAAAACTTTAGATAATGCCTTTTCTCCAAAAGTAGGTTTGGTATACCAACCAACAAAAGACATTACTATATTCTCTAGCTATGCAAATTCATTTACACCAAATAATTCTAATACAACAGTAGATTTACAACCCTTAGCGCCATCGATTATCGATCAGTATGAGGCTGGAATCAAGACTGATTTCTGGAGAGGAATTTTAAGTACAAATGTTACTGTTTATCAAATCACTAATAATAATTTGGTACAGACAGCACAATTCAAAGCTGATGGTTCTGCAAATACAGACACTACTCTAAAGGTGTTAAGCGGAGAAACAAAAAGTAAGGGTGTCGAAGTAGACATTACAGCAAGGCCAATAGAAGGTCTTAATATTAATGCTGGTTACAGTTACAACGACATGCGTTTTGTAAAAACGCCAGTTGCAGTCGGAAATTCAATCGAAGGAGATCGTGTGGCGAGAACGCCTGCAAATACAGCTAATTTAAGCTTTTTCTACACCGTACAATCTGGAGCTTTAAAAGGATTAGCAGTTGGTGCTATTGGTAATTACATCGGAAATAGAATTGCAGGTTGGAACAACCGTTACATTGCAGATACTGCTAACCCAGGAACGTTAATTATTGAAGACAGAGAAGTACCTGTTGATGGCTACACCACAGTTGACGTTTCTGTAGGCTATACTTGGAAAAAATTATCATTATTATGTAAATTGTCTAACATAACTGATGAACTTAATTACACTGTACATGAAAATTATAGCGTTAACCCTATCGCTCCTCGTCAAGTACTCACTTCTTTAAAATATAAGTTCTAAAGAATAAATATAGGTTAAAAACGAAATCCCATTCACAAGTAATTGCGAATGGGATTTTGTTATTTATCGTATAGTTATCTTTTAATTCTTTACACTTAAAGTCTCTAGTATCTTTTCTTCAAAACCAAGTAGCGCACGTCTGGCATAATCTACCTTTTTCTTTGTCTTAAAATCATAGGAAACTTCAAGAAAATTTTTAAAAGGCACAGTTGGTTGGACTTTTATAGCATCATTCTTTTTATGAGTTACTTTGATCGGAATGTCCTTGTAGTAAGTAAAATATTCAGGATGCGTAATTACACCCAAGGTCGAACAGTCAAACGGGATAAAACCGCGTATACCAAAGAACTTTTCATTTTTTTCCATCCAGGGTTGTACTATATCAAACAACCATTTGTCGGCCTCTAAACTCTGATCTAATGTAGCCAAATCAACATTACCAATAAATGTATAAGAACTCGGCTCATAGCCAGCAAAAACCAATGGAATTGATGATTTCAATACCACATCCATAGATGCATAATCCAATTCATAATTGTAATCGAATACGTTTAGCTTACCATGTCCAGGATTAAATAGTAAATCTGGTGTGCGCGCGGCACAGATACTAATTTTTTCAATTTGCGGAATAATGTCTGGATGATTTTTTATAAGAGTAGCCACATTAGTCATTGGTCCCAGAGCCAAAATTGTTAATTTTTCTTTTTTTAATGCTTGATATAATGCTCTTGTACCGTCATTTTCTACACCTAGATCGTCAGCATTCGGAGAACCTTTATACACAGGAATTGCAGCTCCTTTATTGTGCCATCCTAATAATTTTTCTAGAACATCATAACTGTAATCCACATAGGTAATTGAACTTATTCCAACAATTTGGATCTGTGGTTGTTTCAAAGCCATTATGAGTGTAAATGCGTCATCTACCTCTCTTGGCCCCGATTTATCGGGCATTCCAATCATCAAATCGGTATCAAACCACACCTTAGTCTGCGCCTGAGTCATACCAGCGCACAACAGCATTCCAACATAAAATAAGTATTTCATTTCTATTCGTTTAAAATTAATTTGCTAGCCAAATCCAGCATTATTTTCTTGCGTTTTAAATCCATTTTTAGAGGCAGCTGAGCCAAACCAATTAATCGTCGCATTATTTCGGTACCTACAAAACCATTCAAAATAGATTTATTCAATTGTTCGTATCCCTCATACTTATCAGCGACCTTAGCAATGAGAGAATCATCCTGACCCGAAAGATACAGATGTGCTATAAATACAGCCAAATCAAATTCTCTAGAACCGTAGAAACAAAATTCGGGATCAATCACTTTAATTCCCTTTTCCGTTTGCAACCAACTTCCTGGGTAATAATCACCATGCAACAAATGCTTCCCTTTCGACAGATACAAACCTCCCAAAACTTCAACTTTTTGACGCAGTTGTGCATTTTTTTTATAAGGCATCGCTACTTTTTGCAATCCTTCTTGAACAGTATCCAAATCAAAGCCATTTGCCTCCATAAACGGATACTTAAAAATGTGTTCGTGATTCAATAACCTCATTTCATTATTCACCAGTTCGTCATCAATTCTAGTTTTGACGAAAGCTTTGTGCAATCCGCTTAAATAAGATAGTAAAGTTTCTAAAGCTTCCTCAGACATCTGCTCACCATCTTGGTACAAAATGGTAAAATCATTTGAAGGTCCCAGATCTTCAATCGCCATCAATTTATTAGGAACATCTACCCCTATTTTCTTTGGCATAAAATCCTGTAAAAAAGGGAAGTCAATGATTTTATCATAAAACGCAGCTTCAATAATTACGCGTTCTTCTGGCGCAGCCACCTGCGGGTATTTCTCCACATAAGCACGCGATTGCTTGATTATAAAGGTGCGATTACCAGTATCTACACGCAACACGCAATTCATATTCCCAGCTCCCGGAGTAGATAAACCAATCACTTTTTCATCGGCAGACATCCAGTTTAAATTTCTCAAGCAGTCCGTCAAAGATTCCGGATTATTTGCATCCAATACAAACATATATTTCTATTTAAAATTATAATTTAATTCTTTTTAGCGTTTCCGCCAAAAAAAGGCGGGCGGGCTATCCGTTATATCTTTTGTGAAGCCCCGATGTATCGGGACATCACAAAAGGATACCACTCCTATCCCTAACGCAAAATAGGGTAAACAAGGAGCGATTTTTAAAATAAATAACGCACCCCAAACTGAAACTGTCTTGGCGGTGAAGCATTACGTTGCGTAAACAGTCCACTAGCGCTAGAACCTCCTTGAATTTGGTTACTTTGCGTCGCATTATTACTGTAGCCACTTAAATTTTCTGCATTTAGCAAGTTAAAAACGTCCGCTCTTACTTCAATTTTATTTCCTCCACCCACTGCAAATTGGTGCTGTAGTCCCAAATCAAAAGTGGTATTCCAAGGTAAGCGGTCACTATTTCTACTTTCTCCAGGAAAACGATCGCTGTTCCCCGTATATGCATCTGCAAAACTAGCTCCATCTCCATTTAAATCGGTCGTTCCAAATCCTAGCGGAATTCTGTTTATAGGTTGCCCACTTTGTAACAATCCTGTAAAAGTAACTGTTGTTCCCTTAAATGGATAGTATGTGTAAATTCCGTTGATATTATGTGTTCTATCATTGACAGATGGTCCCCATTCTGCAGCATAATTATTGGCATCTGCTGGTCTAAAGTTGATTCCGTCCGTATCATTTTTACTAGAAGATAAAGTATAATTCAAACGGTAAGAGTAATCATCTTTACCTCTTGCTTTTTGGTAATTAAAACTCATTGCATAGTAACGAGACTTTCCTTCGTTCTCACTCATAATCACATTACGCGCAATACCTGTATAAGTTTGCCCATTGATGACAGCACTACTCAAACCACTACCATCGGTAGATATAGGAATCGGTCTACTTGCATCAGCTTGTGCTACCGTTCTTATTACCACATTGTTTGGATCTACTGGATATTCTGCCGCAGCATTCAAATTACGCAGACGAGATAGATTCTCACCTCTATTGTGCACTACATCAATATAAAACAAGCGCTCATCAGACAATTGCAATTGGTATCCCAGAGCAAATTCATGTGTAAAGGGATTCTTGTAACCATTTGGGTTTAAAATTCTTCTTTCGTTAGAAAAAACACTTTCTCTTTGTCCTTGCAAGTCTGCAGCCGATGGTCCATTTAGATAAGTAACATTATTTACCGTAGCATTTAGATTCCCGTTGTACGTAATTGCATCAACGTTAGTATTTGAAGGTAATAGTCCCAATCTTTTTAACTCTTCTAATTGTATCTTATAACTAGCCGAGGTTGTATTTTGCTGCAACGCGTCGCTGTAGATAGCATAAAGTATTTTATCGTATGAAATTCCGTAACCCCCTCGCAAGCTACTATCGTTATTTAATTTGTAATTAAAATTAAAACGAGGTGCTAGATTATTATAATCCCCTTTATCGCTTCCTCCTTTTGATAAATTATCGTAATCGTAACGCAAGCCCACCGTAACATTCAAGCGATCAGTTACCGACCATAAATCTTCGATATAGGCAGAGTAAATATCTTGATGCGTTCCAAATGAAGTTGGTCTCAATTCCACATCATAACGCAAAACCTGTGCATCTGCAGGGATATCATTGATGTTCAAAGCCCCGCCGATACCACTATTTTTGATTTGATCAATTTGAGTTTGCGTTAATTTGACTCTATAATTTCCTATAGGGTTACCACCTCCAAACAATTGGTGATCACCGCGAATGAAGTTTAACCCTGCTTTGAAAGTATGATTCTCTGTATAGTACTTTACCTTTTGCTGAATTTGAAATGTATTTTCTACAGCATCAAATACATATCCTGGATTTCCTATTACTCCCAGCGTTTCATCATTTACACCCAAAATAGTAACCTGCGAACTGTTTGGATTAAAAGGTTTGGCGTAGTTCCATCTAAAACGACTGTATTGAACATTCGTTTCTCCTGAAATATCTCCCAATTTATAGCTGTTTTTTAAAGCTAATAAAATACTGTTACGTTGTTGTGAATTTCCTGCAGATCCAAATGTAGATCCACCCTCCAAACCTCCACCTTGACGCTCAACATCAATAACTCCAACATTTGCACGCAATGAAGAGTTAAAGTTCGAATTCCAAATTTGGTCAATCTTTGTCGAGAAATAATTAAATTGATTGGTTCCTCGTAGCGTTTCTGACACTCCCAATACCGGAACATTCAGTAAATTATCTTTTATATCTGTTGTATGTTCAAAGTTTACATAGTAAAATGTTTTGTCTTTTACCAACGCACCGCCTACCCCAGCACCCCATTGATAACGTGCAAAACCATTTTTAACTTGATTACCCGATAAATCACGTTGTGCAAAACTTGACTTTCCGTCAATGCTTGGTCCTGGTCTTGTGATAAAGAAAACTTCACCTGTCGTTTCATTAGAACCAGAACGAGGTGTAATATTGATGATTCCACTACCCGTTAATCCATATTCTGCTGAAAAATTATTGGTTAAGACTGTAATATCTTTTACAAATCCAGACGGAATTGCAAATTTCTGACCACCCAAAAAACGTTCGTTATTGTCCATCCCGTCAATTAGGTATGAGGTGAAACCAGAGCTAGCACCATTAATACTTACATTGGGAGCTTCGGCATAGAAACCGGTTGCTTGAGATACATTTGGTAAGCGGTATAATACGCGGGTAACATCTCGCCCTTCTACAGGAATTTCCTGAATTTCGGCTGCTTTCATTTCAAAAGAAACTTCTGCATCCCTTCTATTTATTTTAGAACCCGAACCTGTTGCGATTACGATTTCATTTAACTCTTGTCCGTTGGCTTTTTGCAGTACCAAATTTATACTGGGACTTTGATTCGATCGAACACTTAACATCTCCGAACTAATTGGTGCAAAAATTATATTTCCTTCAAAAGATACTTGGTATCCGTCTAGCGCAGGAATACCGCGGAAAATTGCTTTACCTTGTACATTTGTAGTTTGTTCTATCGATACATTTCTGGCGGCATTGGCCAATTTAATGGTAATATTAGAAACCGGTGTTTGGTTGTCTCCATCAATGATAGCTACAGTAAGATCTTGTTGTGCCAATGCAATCGTAGATACGCAAAGCATTGCCCAAATGAAAAGTTTTTTCATAGATTATAATAAAAGTGAATACTTAAAACTTGATTTATAGGTTATAAATTAAGCAAGCACCGGTGATCCTTTATTATAAAATTGTTTAAAGTAAGTAGTAAAATAAGATATACTCTTATAAGTAAAAAATGCAAACTGCTCCAGAATCAAAGCAATTAGAAAAGCCTTTAATCTTGACGAATGGTTTAATCCTAAAAGAGATTCTTGAAAAGAATGGTAATCGTGGAAATCTTTTAATCGCGGAAGTAGAAAAATACTTTGACCAGCAAAAATATTTTTTAAGTTGTTAAACACAGTATCCGTTTGCCAAGCAATCGATTCAAATTTTTGTGAATCAAATCCTTGTTTAGAAATCCCCATCAAATAGACTCCACCGCTCCAATCAGCACCCAAAATAATATCTTGGTACTCCAAATTTCTTGCAGCTTCAAGTAGAAGAGTAGTCGATAAGGATAAACTATCATTACCTATTACGATTACTTTTTCAAAACCTTTATCAAATACACTTTGAACAGCTGCCGTAATTTTACTGCCAAAGTGATCACCAACCTGAGTGGTCTCATCTGAAATAAAATAAGGAAGATGGGTATTTTTAATAATTTGAACGGCCTTTTGATTCAGCTTTTTCCATAACAAAATATTGTTCTTCGCATGAGAACTTATATTTTTTGACAATGCTTCTCTTTGCTCTGTTTGAGCAAAAAGCAAAATCGCAGTTTTAGGATGTGAATCGTTTTGGTTATTCATAATTTTTTAGACGCAGCCAAATAGCATCCCTGACATTAATATTAAAAAATTCGAAACAATTTTTACATTCTGATTCCAAAGATTAAAAAGAAGTACTTCTTTTCCTAACATTTTTATCTGAAAGATTTCATTACTATATACGCTGCTTCTAGGTATCTGGTTTTATAATTACTATCTTTTTTTTCGAAAGCGTAGAATTGTTTACCTATTTAAGTAGGACAAATCTAAAGGTCAATTCTGCAAATTTGGAGCACATGCAAAGAAATAATATAATGTTCAAAAATGGTAACCAGTAGAACTATTTTACCAAGTCTAACATTGTCAAACTGTTACAAATTAAAAAATCCCGGAATATCCGGGATTTTTAATTATTTTAAAAATGATAACTATTATTTTAAGCCAGCAATACTTTGTTCAATTGTCTCAATTTTTGCAATAGCATCTGCTTCTTTTTGTCGTTCGTTTGCGATAACTTTTTCTGGCGCACCTGCTACAAATTTTTCATTCGACAATTTTCCTTGAACCGATTTCAAGAAACCTTTGGTATAGGCCAATTCTGCTGTCAATTTTTCTATTTCTGCAGCAACATCAATAGTACCTGCAACCGGAATAAAGTATTCATTCGAATTTACACGGTATGATAATGCGCCATCAACTTTTTCTGCTACATATTCAAATGATGCCAAATTACCTAATTTAGACACTACAGTATCAAAATAAGTAGAAATTGAATCGTTATTAATTGCTTTCAATTCGATAGCATCTTTAAACGGAATATTTTTGTCCTTACGAATTGTTCTAATTCCAGAAATAATTTCCATTGTTACATCAAAATCTACTATCAAGCTAGCGTCAAATGATTTTGAATCTGGCCATGTTGATACAATCAAAGCTTCCTCTACAGATCTTTCAGCAATCAACTGCCAAATTTCTTCGGTTAAGAATGGCATGAAAGGGTGTAGTAATTTCAAGTTATTTTCTAGCATTTCGATTGCTTTTGCAAAAGTAATACTATCAATAGGTTGTTGGTAAGCTGGTTTAATCATTTCTAAGAACCATGAACAGAAATCATCCCAAACTAGTTTGTAGATTCCCATTAAAGCTTCAGAAATTCTGTATTTATCAAAATTATCTTCAATTTCAGCCAGCACTTGTTGGAATTTTGCTTCGTACCATTCAATAGCCACTTTTGATGATTCTGGTTGTTCTATTTCGCTAGAAACTTCCCAACCTTTAATCAATTTAAAAGCATTCCAAATCTTATTTGAAAAACCTTTCCCTTGGTTACACAATTCTTCATCAAACATAATATCATTACCAGCAGAAGCACTCAAGAGTAATCCCACACGTACACCATCAGCACCAAATTTCTTAATCAACTCTAATGGTTCAGGCGAATTTCCTAATGACTTAGACATTTTACGTCTTTGCTTGTCACGTACCAAACCTGTCAAATACACATTTGTAAATGGTTTTTCTCCTGCATACTCGTACCCTGCAATGATCATACGAGCAACCCAGAAAAATAAGATATCTGGACCAGTAACCAAATCATTGGTGGGATAGTAATACTTAAAATCTGCGCTTTCAGGATCCATAATACCTCCAAAAACAGACATTGGCCACAACCAAGAAGAGAACCAAGTATCTAGGGCATCAACATCTTGTCTAAGGTCAGAGATTAAAAGTGAGGAGTTAGAAGTTTTAGCTTGCGCCAAAATCACAGCTTCCTCGATAGAAGCAGCTACAACAAAATCTTCTTTTCCATCTCCATAAAAATAAGCTGGAATTTGCTGTCCCCACCACAATTGACGAGAAATGTTCCAGTCTCGAATGTTGTTCAGCCAATGCGCATATGTATTGTTAAAACGAGCTGGATGTAATTTTACATCACCATCTACCAATACTGATTTTATCGCTGGCTTCACCAAATCTTCCATTTTAAGGAACCATTGGTCTGATAATCTTGGCTCGATAACCGATTTGGTTCTTTCAGATGTTCCTACTTTATTTAAGTGCGTTTCTGTTTTGGTTAAGTCTCCTTTTTCTTCCAGTTCTTTGGCAATAGCCTCACGAACCACAAAACGATCTTGACCTTGGTAGTGCATACCAAAACTATTAAGAGTAGCATCTTCATTAAAGATGTCAATGATTTCAAGATTGTGCTTCTCCCCTAGTGTTTTGTCATTCATATCATGGGCAGGTGTTACTTTCAAACATCCTGTTCCAAACGTAATGTCAACATATTCATCCTCAATAATCGGAATCACACGTCCACATATAGGTACGATTGCTTTTTTACCTCTCAAATGTGTAAAGCGCTCGTCATTTGGATTGATACAGATAGCGCTATCACCAAAAATAGTTTCAGGACGCGTTGTTGCGATTGTCAAATAATCTTCTGTACCTTCAATTTTATATCTTAGAAAATATAGTTTTCCTTGTCTTTCTTCAAAAATAACTTCTTCATCCGATAAAGTAGTTTTTGCTTCTGGATCCCAGTTAACCATACGGTATCCGCGGTAGATTAATCCTTTGTTGTACAAATCCACAAATGATTTGATTACAGAGGCTGACATATCAGGATCCATGGTAAATTTAGTTCGCTCCCAGTCACAAGAGCAACCTAATTGTTTTAATTGCTCCAATATAGTACCACCATACTTTTCTGTCCAGTCCCAAGCATGTTTTAAAAACTCTTCGCGTGTCAGGTCATTTTTATTAATTCCTTCTGATTTTAATTTCGCAACCACTTTCGCTTCTGTAGCAATAGAAGCATGGTCAGTACCAGGTACCCAACATGCATTAAAACCTTTTAAACGCGCTCTACGAATTAATACATCCTGAATTGTGTTGTTCAACATATGCCCCATGTGCAGCACCCCAGTGACATTAGGAGGTGGGATTACAATAGTGTATGGTGTTCTATGGTCTGGTTCAGAATGAAAATAGTTGTTTTTCATCCAGTAGTCATACCATTTATTCTCAATTGTTTCGGCGTCGAATTGTGCGGGAATTGTCATTTTATCGTAGATAAGTTTAATCATTAAATTAGAAAAATTTCCTTGAACTATCATGTAAATAAGAGCGTTTGGAAATCATCTTTTGTACTTTGGTCTGATTCTTGTAATTCTATTTGGGAACAAAAGTAAATAATAAAGTACACTATAAAAAGCGAAATAAAAATTTGTGTCCTAATTAAAAGCAAGTATCTTTACTTTGACAAAAACAAAAACCATGAAAAAACTAGCCACTTTTATCGCATTCGTGCTGTTCTGCAGTATCGGATTTGCACAAAATGGTGCTAAAATTGACTTCAAAGCCCAAAACAACACCATCGATTTTGGAACTATCAAAAAGGGTTACGATAATGGAGTTCGCGTATTTGAATTTGCAAATACAGGAAACGCCCCATTATTTATTTATGCCGTACAGTCAACTACTAGTTGTATCATTTTATCAAAAACACCAGAGACAATACAACCTGGCAAATCTAGTAAGATTGAAATTAAATACATTTTAACTCCTGGCCCAATTAGAAAAACAATTACTGTAGAAACTAATGCCGCAAATTACGACGGCGGGAGAATACCTTTAAAAATTAAAGGGGATGTCATTGCTAATTAAGCAAAGCTATCTTCTTAAAATAACCATAGTAGGTTAAAATTCGTGTTATTATTATCATTTTTTAACGATTTTATAATTCGATATTAAAACATTTTATTAAACGGTAAAAGAATATGCGTGTTCACAAAAAATTCGCAAATTTGTACCAAACCATCATTAACATGCCTAATATCTCCATTAGAGGAAAAAAAATGCCTCAGTCTCCAATACGTAAACTTGCTCCATTTGCAGACATTGCAAATAGAAAAGGACTAAAAGTTTACCATCTTAACATTGGTCAACCAGACATTAAAAGTCCAGAGAAAGCAATTGAAGCCATCAAAAATATCAATCTAGACGTTATTGCATATGGTCCATCTGAAGGGAATAAAAGCTACAGAAAAAAACTAGCTTCCTTCTTTAGAAGACAACATGTAAACGTAGATACAAAAGATATCATGATTACTACTGGTGGATCTGAAGCCTTGTTATTTGCAATGGGAAGTATTATGGATCCAGGTGATGAGGTTATTATTCCAGAACCTTTCTATGCCAACTACAGCGCCTTTTCTGAAGAGTCAGGAGCTAAAGTTGTGCCTGTTACTTCTAATTTTGAAGATGGATTTTCATTGCCATCTATCGAGAAATTTGAAAGTTTAATTACCCCAAAAACAAAAGCGATATTAATTTGTAATCCAAGTAACCCTACAGGTAACTTATATTCAGAACAAGAAATCTCACAATTGGGAGAGTTGGTAAAAAGACATGATTTGTTCTTAATTGCTGATGAGGTTTATCGTGAATTTATTTATGATCCAGAAGACATTCATTATTCTGTAATGAATCTTGTTGGTCTAGAGCAAAACGTTATCATGATTGATTCTGTATCCAAAAGATATAGTATGTGTGGTGCTCGTATTGGTTGCATGGTTACCAAAAACAAAGACGTAATTGCTACTGCAATGAAATTTGCACAAGCGCGTTTATGTCCTCCTACAATTGAGCAAATAGCATGTGAAGCTGCTATTGATACGCCAAAGAGTTATTTTACAAAAACGATTAAGGAATATAAAATACGTAGAGATACGTTGATAACTGAATTAAATAAGGTCGAAGGTGTTGAAGTTACTTTACCTAAAGCTGCATTTTATTGCATCGTTAAATTGCCAGTTAAAGATACCGATCACTTTGCCAAATGGTTATTGAAAAATTATGAATTGGATGGTGAAACGGTAATGATAGCTCCTGCGGCAGGATTTTATTCGACTCCGGGAATGGGTAAAAATCAAGTGCGTATGGCTTATGTGTTAAAGAAAGAAGACTTAATTCGCTCGGTAGTGATATTGAAAGAAGCACTTAAAGTGTACAAAGCCATCAAATACAAGAAACCAATGGTCATTGACTAATAAAGTAAATTTAACTTTGATTGTAATTATTTGAACACTGACAATCAGATTACCAGTAGTTTTATAATATTTTACAAGACTGAATTTACATATATAAAACACAAAATTACAATAGAAATAACGGTAGCGACCCATACAAATGGTTGTACCGTTATTTTTTTAATATAAAAAGTTTTATTTAACTTTTGTCGAATTACATAGTTTGATATTAATTAATTAACTTTGCTCGCTTAAAAATAACCGCTTTTATAATAGAATAATTTGATGATACATAGTGAAGAATTGCATGATGAAATAGGAGATAATCATATTGCTACATCTGCAAAAAACCCAGTTCGAGACGATGCTTTTGAAATAAGTGACGAAGAAAAAATTGAATTGATCAAGAAAGATGTTGAAAGCATTCTACAAACGCTAGGAATGGATTTGACAGATGACAGCATCAAGGGAACACCTAATCGTGTGGCTAAGATGTTTGTAAAAGAAATCTTTGGTGGATTAAATCCAGACAAAAAACCAAAAGCTTCTACATTTGATAATAATTACAAGTATGGAGAAATGTTGGTTGAAAAAAACATCACCCTCTACTCTACTTGCGAACACCATTTATTACCTATTATTGGAAGAGCACATGTTGCTTATATTTCTAGTGGTAGAGTTATTGGTTTATCAAAAATGAACCGTATCGTTGAACATTATTCAAAAAGACCACAAGTACAAGAACGTTTGACAATGCAAATTGTGCAAGAGCTTCAAATTGCACTAGGAACAGAGGATGTTGCCTGTGTTATTGATGCCAAACACCTTTGTGTAAACTCTCGCGGAATTAAAGATATCGAAAGCAGTACTGTTACATCTGAATTTGGTGGAAAATTTAAAGAAGAAAAAACAAGACGCGAATTCTTGGATTATATCAAACTAGAGACAAAATTTTAATATAAGTCATCCTTCACAGGAAGATAGTATAGAATTATAAAAGTTTCAATCGTACCCATTTGCCCTAGCCCTGATGGAAGCGGCATCCTTTTTATGGCTTTTTTTGCCATAAAAAGATACAGCGGACAGCAGGAATAAGCTCCAAAAAAAAATAAAATGCCTTTATATAGCACTCAAAATATCAAATTATACAATTCTCTTTCTGGAGAAAAAGAAAATTTTACCCCAATTCATGAGGGTAATGTAGGGATGTATGTTTGTGGTCCAACTGTTTACAGCAATGTGCACTTGGGAAATGTGCGTACTTTTATGTCGTTTGATATTATTTTTCGTTATTTGATTCACTTGGGCTACAAGGTGCGCTACGTGCGTAATATTACCGATGTAGGACATATGGTGGATGATATTGATGAAGGTGAAGATAAGATTGCTAAGAAAGCACGTTTGGAGCAATTGGAACCTATGGAAGTTGTACAACGTTACACGGTTGATTTTCATCAGACTTTGAAAGCGTTTAACTTTTTACCTCCGAGTATAGAACCTACGGCTACAGGTCATATCATAGAACAAATTGAAATTATAAAGCAAATAGTAGCTTCTGGAATTGGTTATGAAGCTAATGGATCTATCTATTTTGACGTAGTTAAATACAATGAAAATCATAATTATGGTATTCTAAGCGGTCGAAATATCGAAGACATGCTTGCTAATACAAGAGATTTGGACGGCCAATCGGACAAGAAAAATCCGCAAGATTTTGCTTTATGGAAAAAAGCAGAACAGCAGCACATCATGCGTTGGCCATCTCCATGGGGAGAAGGTTTCCCAGGTTGGCACCTAGAATGTACTGCAATGAGTACCAAATATCTTGGTAACCATTTTGACATACATGGTGGCGGAATGGATTTAAAATTCCCTCATCACGAGTGCGAGATAGCACAGAATGAAGCTTGCACGGGACAAACTCCTGTAAATTACTGGATGCATGCCAATATGCTTACCCTAAACGGTAAAAAAATGGCTAAGTCTACCGGAAACAATATTTTACCCGGCGAAATACTTTCTGGCGACAACACTATACTGAGCAAACCGTTTCCCGCTTCTGTAGCTCGTTTTTTTATGTTGCAAGCACATTACAGAAGTATTTTGGATTTTTCTGATGATGCCATTGTAGCCGCTGAAAAAGGTTATAAACGTTTGATGGAAGCACTGGACACTCTAAATCAAATTCCTACCAGTAAAACCAGCAGTCTTGATATTGCAGCATGGAAACAACTTTGTTATGATGCTATGAATGACGATTTTAATACACCAATTTTAATTGCTCATTTGTTTGAAGGCGTTCGCTACACAAACATTTTGAAAGATGGTAAAGAAACTTTGACTGAAGCAGACTTAACTACTTTTAAAAAGGCCATGAATGACCTTTTATTTGATGTGTTGGGATTAGAAAATGAAAAATCATCTAATAGTCAAAATGACAAACTGGAAGGCACTGTTAATCTACTAATCGAAATGCGCAATCAAGCACGAGCCGATAAGAATTTTGCATTGTCTGACCAAATTAGAGATCAGTTACTTGCAATTGGAATTCAATTAAAAGATGGTAAAGAAGGTACTAGCTTCACAATATAAATAATTAGGTTCAATTGTAAATTACAGTTGAACCTTTTTCCTTTCGCACTCAAAGAATTTTCACTTTACAATGCTTCTGTTTTTGTAATTTTATAATCTGCTTAAAATGAAATTAACGACTCCCTTTGTATTTCTTGTTCGTTTTTATCAATCGGCTATTTCACCTTTTACCCCTGCTACTTGTCGATTTGAACCTACCTGCTCCTCGTACATGATTGAAGCTTTGCAAACTCATGGTTTACTCTATGGTGGCTATCTAGGACTGAAAAGAATTTTGAGCTGTCACCCTTGGGGGAAAACGGGCTACGACCCCGTTCCTAAGAAAAATTGTGATCACCATAACACAAATTAAGGTTGTTAAACTGTTCTTAATAACCAGCCATAACAGCAAATTAATATTGAAACTCTAAACTAAAACTGTATTTTTACCCCAAATTTATATATAATGACACACGCTTTAAACATCGTATGGAACCCCGCAGAAGGAATTGATTTAGGCTTTTTTATCATTCGATTTTACAGCCTAATGTTTGTAATTGCTTTTGGACTAGGGTGGTACATCATGAAAAATATTTTTGAACGTGAAGGCGAATCTATTGAAAAACTGGATTCTCTTTTTGTTTGGACTGTTCTTGCCACTTTGATCGGCGCTCGACTAGGACATGTCTTGTTTTATGATTGGGAATACTTCCGCAATCATTTGGCCGAAATATTTTTACCATTCCGTTTTAACCCATTTGAATTTACTGGCTTTCAAGGACTTGCTAGTCATGGTGCTGCAATTTCTATTATCGTTGCAATGTATTATTTTTGCAAAAAAGTCATCAAACGCCCCCTATTATGGATGCTTGATCGTATTGTAATTGCTGTTGCTAGCGGTGCTGTTTTTGTGCGTTTGGGTAACTTTTTTAACTCTGAAATTGTTGGGAAAGCTACTGAATCGGCTTTTGGAATTCAGTTTGTGAGAGACCATTTTTCTGCTAGAGAAGCTATTATGAGAACGGGAATTCAGGATCCAAGTCAAGCTTACAATGCTATAGCAACTAATTCTCAATTTAGCGCTTTGTTACAAGAAGTACCTTTAAAACATCCAGCACAATTGTATGAGGCTTTCTGCTACATCTTTGTATTTGCAATTTTATTTTTCCTTTATTGGAAAACAGAAGCAAGACAAAAATCAGGTTATTTGTTCGGTTTGTTTTTAGTTTTACTATTCAGCGTTCGTATCGTAGTAGAGTCGGTAAAAGAAAGTCAAGGTGGATTCGAGAGTGATTTAGGAAACATCCTATCTACAGGACAATGGTTGAGTATTCCGTTCATCCTAATTGGTTTGTACTTTGTATTTACTGCCAAAAAGACAAATCAAGTTTAAGAAATACAGTTTAATATATAAAAAAGCGGTTCCCTCACTTAGTAATAAAGGAACCGCTTTTTATTTGGTGATTATAGTAACTATTACAACAGTATTGAATAACCTAAAAACCATTAAGTAATATTTAATAAAAATACTTTCGCTAGAAATTAAACAAACTAGATTACGTATCGAAGAGTAATAGGTAATTAGATAATCTTTTTGATTACTCTTAATTTATGTGTGTGCCTGTTGGTCTCTGGATTATAAATCCCGAGATGGTCCAAGCGGTCAATTCTTATTTTTCCGCTAGCATGAATGATGTAATTGTCCTCCATGATGATTCCCACATGTGTAATATTCCCTTCATCATTATCAAAAAAGGCTAAATCTCCTGGTTCACTCTCTTCTATAAAACTAAGTGGCTCCCCTTGCGCTGCTTGTTGCGAAGCATCACGAAGTAGCTTGTATCCATTCAGCTTATAAACCATCTGCGTAAAACCCGAACAATCTACTCCAAAAGGCGTTTTCCCCCCCCATAGATAAGGGGCGTTCAAGTACAAATAAGCTGTATTAATCAAATTCGTTTTATTTTTAATTCCTTCGACCTTGGCTCCTTCAAACTCAAATTTACTTGTATTCATTTCGCTGTCTAGGAACGAAAGTGACGATCCCAGCGGAATTGGAATTAGTAAATTGGTAGGAGTTGTGATGTACTCAATCAAATCGGCATTAAGAACAATAGCACTATCATTTAACTGTTCGTAATTGACTTCGGTGATCAATTGGCATTGTTTGGAATCAATCCATCCTTCGTATCCATCATATTGCAATTGGATGCGGTACCATTGTTTGAGTTGTTCTAAGACTTTGAAATGTTCTCCAAAGAGTACTTGGGATACGATTTCACTTCGATCCGACGGTTCAAACCGAAGGGGGATTATAGCCAGATTGCAAATTCCAAACATGTATTGTTGTTTATGAGTTGAGTAGTTCGTCTTATTCTTTTTTTGATAGAAGTCGAATAACTGATTTTATAATTATGCTTTTTCGATTATCATTGCCGATGCACCACCACCACCGTTACAAATAGCTGCGGCACCAATTTTACCATTGTTTTGCTCTAATACATTAATTAGAGTTACCAATATACGCGCACCCGAACAACCTAATGGATGCCCCAAGGAAACAGCTCCACCGTTGATATTCATTTTTGCGGCATCGATATTTAAAATTTTTGCATTTGCTAAACCTACTACAGCAAAAGCTTCATTAAATTCAAAAAAATCGACTTGCTCTTGTGTCATTCCTGCTTTAGCTAAAGCTTTAGGCAAAGCTTTGGAAGGTGTAGTTGTAAATTTTTCTGATTCTTGTGCGGCATCGGCATAACTTAAAATGTATGCCATAGGTTGAATACCCAAACTGATTGCCTTTTCTTCGGTCATTAAGACCAATGCGGCTGCTCCGTCATTAATTGTTGAAGCATTTGCTGCCGTCACAGTTCCTTCTGGTGTAAATACCGCTCTTAAGTTGCGAATTTTATCAATAAAGACATTAGAGAACTCTTCATCTTTACTGATAATTACTGCATCACCTCGGCGTTGCTTAACAGCCACCGGGACGATTTCGTTATCAAATTTCCCTGCCTCCCAAGCAATGGCAGATCGTTTGTATGATTCTATTGCAAAAGCATCTTGCTCTTCACGTGATATATTGTATTCGGTAGCGCATAAATCGGCACAAACTCCCATAGCTTGATTATTATAAGCATCTACAAGACCATCTCTTTGCATTCCGTCCACCATAGTGGCTGGGCCAAATTTAGTTCCGTTACGCAGCTGTGCATAATGAGGAATCATGCTCATGTTCTCCATCCCTCCTGCCACAACGATTTCGGCATCACCACAAGCAATTGCTTGCGCAGCAAACATCACGGCTTTCATACCCGATGCACACACTTTATTTACTGTAGTACATGGAACAGTATCTGGTAACCCGGCCAGTAGCGCGGCTTGTCTTGCGGGTGCTTGACCTGCTCCTGCTTGTACGACATGGCCCATATAGACTTCATCAATTAAAGTAGGATCTAAATTTATTTTATCTAATGCACCTTTTATAGCGATAGCACCAAGTTCGGGTGCTGGAACAGTGGAGAGACCTCCCATAAAACTTCCTATTGGAGTTCTGACTGCAGAAACGATGACTATTCTTTGGCTCATAGTAGTAGTTATTTTGTTAGCTAAGCAAATTTAATGTTTTTTAGACAATTTTTTGGTTTTGATTTAACGATTGTGTTATTAAGAAAATATTTTTGATAAAATGATTTTGCTATATGTTTGATTGTGAATACCTTTTGAAATATTACGAAAAAAACATAAAAAAAAGTTCCAAAATACTTGTGAGTAACGCTAAGATGTCTTAAATTTGCAACCGCAAAACGAGACAAGTTTCTCTGAGCTTAGGAGGGGTGCCAGAGTGGTAATGGAGCAGTTTGCTAAACTGTCATCGGGTAACCGGTGCCAGGGTTCGAGTCCCTGTCCCTCCGCAGATTTTTAAAGTGCAAGCTTTAAATTTTGTTTATTGAAAATCGTTACGGGGTGTAGCGTAGCTCGGTTATCGCGCCTGCTTTGGGAGCAGGAGGCCGCAGGTTCGAATCCTGCCACCCCGACTAAACTTTACCATTAGTTTTAAAAGAAATGGAGGCATAGCTCAGCTGGATAGAGCACCTGCCTTCTAAGCAGGCGGTCGAAGGTTCGAATCCTTCTGCCTTCACATTAAAAACCCACTGTTTTCAGTGGGTTTTTTGCGTTTAGGGATTTTTGTGTTGGAATAATAAGTACTTTTACAACGACAAAACACCACTTTTTAATACATTTTTGCATATTTTTTGCATATGAAAATTGAGATCAAATTATTCGATAACGAAAAAGAAACCGGCCAAGGATTTCCTTTGGCGGTGAGTATTTCGCACCAGGGGAAAAGGAAACGAAAAAACATTGCTTTTTGTCAATCAAAACATTTTTTGGTTGATGGTAAGACAATTTCAGAGAAACATCCTGATTATGATACCCTCGCTCCTATTTTGATGAATTTAAAGATCAAAGCGCGCAAACTGATTTTAAAAAGCATGACTGATATCGATAAAGTGTATCAAGAATTGTTTGCCGTTGATTTTTCGCAAATTGGTTTTATCGAATATGCTGATGGCTTGATTGCCGAAATGGAGAAAATGGCAGCCGAAATGGCGAAATATGACCTTAAAGGAAGCAACAAAATAATTGGTAATATTAAATGTTACAAAAATGTGATCGCGCAATTTGGGAATTTTGCTCAAAATACTTCTTTGCAGAACCTAGATTTCGAAACCTTGCAGCGCTTTAAAAACTACAACCTGAGCGTTGGAAATTCAAAAAGTACGATACATCTTTACCTTCGTACCTTGCGCACCATTTACAACAAAGGAATTATGATCCATCGTTTGGTAGACGAAAAACCATTTGCCACTGTTTTTTCGGGCTTAAAAGTGCGTGCCTATGATTCTAGAAAAAAGTACCTGGAGCGTGAAGCGATTACCGAACTTGAAACGACTACTTTATTTAAAGCAACTGCAAAGCAAAAGTACCTCGATCTATTTTTGCTGCAGTTCTATTTTGGCGGCTGCGATTTGATTGATATCTATTACTTAAAGGAGCGCCAGTTGAGAAAAGGACGCGTTATTTTTGAAAGGACCAAAACCAATACCGGAACCCGAATTGACTTGAAATTGCACCCAAAAGCGGCTGAAATTATAAATAAGTATAAAACGAGTTCTGAATGGCTTTTTCCTTGGGGAAAAGAAAAAAATGAGTATGAAATATTTAGGCGTACCTACCAGCGCGCCCTGATTTATATTCAAGAAAAACTGAATCTTGAAGTACAACCAGATGGTGGCCACATCGCAGTGAAGGTAGCAAGACATAGTTTTGCCAACCGTGCCAAAGTATTAATGATCGAAAGCGATATCACCCGTGAGCTTATGGGTCACGAGCGTGATGATGTTGACAACTACTACAAAGATAAATATCCCGAAAAAGTGCGAGACATGGCGCTATTTGAAATTATTTCGCCTTTTGAATGTTTGAAATAGTTAATCGTTTCTAAGTTTCCATGTTGTACCGTCTGTAAAAGCTACCTCATACGCTCTAGCAGCAATTACTCTTTTTGCGTCTACAGAAGAAATACTCCACTGTGATTTTCTAGTACGACCAGGGTTAATTATCTCATCGGTAAATCCACCTCCTTCACCTAGTAAAGAATAACTTCCCATTTCAGCTGGTTCTTTAAAGGAGTTTTCGCCATACCATTCAAATCTTACTGCTTGAATTTTTTTTTCAGATACGTTTACAAAAGTCAATTCGATGTCTTTGTAGTTTGAGTAATCTTTTTTAATTAATCGACTATTTGTAACTTTAATAGGAGATTTTGAAACGCCAGTAGTGTCTAGGTAAAAATCTTTTCTGGTTTTTTCTAATAATTTTTCCGAGCGTTCTTTTACTCGGTCCATTATCTTTAAACTATCTATTGTATATTTTTCTCTTTTAATATTTTCTTCAGCTGTGCTTTTGTTTTTACAAGAAATTAAAGCTAAAAATGAAAATAATGATATAGTAATTTTATTCATATTATTTAAATTTTTTGAGTATTTCGTCATCTTCCGCTTTTTCGGCATTTGCATTAGTTATTATTTCGGCCTGCTCATTAAGTAGGTTAATAATTTCTTGATGATGCTTTATTTTTTCAAATACCTGCATTAATTTCTTCTCAACATTACTATTAGGTGTGTAAAACTCACTCGGCTCATTTAGTGTATTATTACTTTCTTTATTAAAAATAAAGCGTAATAATTCTTGTTTTGTTTCTGGTATAACTTCTCCTTTTTCGTAATTCGAAACCGTTTTTAATGAAACTCCGAGCTTAATTGCTAATTGAGCTTGTGTTAAATTCATCTTCTTTCTATTTTCTTTGATTTCTAAAGCGTTCATTTTGAGTTGTTTAATTATTTGTTAATGTTAAAAAGAGAAATATTACTTATTTATATAGTTTACAAATGAGTAATATTACTTATATTTGTATCTGTAAACATATATATGTTTTTATTATGAAAAACAAAGATACAAAAACCGAACCAAAATTAACAATAAGAGAAACTGAAACGATAAATAGGTTTGAGACATTTTATAAATGTTCGGAGATATTGAGGGAATTTTTCAGAATGGGATTTAAGTCTTTTGAGGCTTTGAAAGCTATTATGCTGTTTCACTATCCTGATATTGATTTGGTTAGGTTAAAAAGATTTTGGAACTGTCAGCTATTGGATAGGACTATTGTAGAAAAAGTAATAACTGTTTTTGAAAAATTGAAAAATGAGTAATATTTCTAAAAATCATCATTTTAATGTAGTTGGAGAGATTCAAAGTGCATTTGGCTTTTACAAATTTTATTTTGCGAATCTGCACTTTTATGCCAAACGTGAAGACTGTTTTAAGTACTGTAATTTGTATTTCAGAGAGCAATTCGGGTATAATCGTTATGATAGTTGGGAGGAATTTTTCGGTGTTATTGGTGTTAGACCAATGAATCGCAAGGCTGTAAAAATTACAACACCTATTGTTGATTGTTTATCAGTGGAAAAAATGGAACGCAATTTCTTGATTGCATTGTTTAAGCAAAAAGGATTTGATACCTGGACTTCTTTCAAGGCTATCGTGATGCATTATTACCAAGCCGATGAAACTAAACTAATGGCTATTTGGAAAGGTGGTTTAATAGACCCCGAAACTTTAAAATATGTTGATTACGTAAGACAAATAATAGGATAGCCATGGAAAAAATAAACTACATAAATGCAACTGAATTCCTTGAAACTTTAAAGGATCGTGGTTTGGTGATTGTTTCGGCAAAAGATTTTGAAGCATCAAAAGAGATACAGCGCAAACGGCTTATGAAGCGCAAATCATTGTCTTTGGTCGAAATAGTTGGCTGTAGTCTGCTCCCGCTGACTTCAAAAAAAGGGGTCAACGATTGGATTCTTTCGGGTAAAATCAAAGAAGACGAATGGTACCAGGAACAAACGGGTAGAAAAAGAGTAATGATCTTGACAAAAGCAATTAAACGACTAGGCTATGAATATTAATCAAGAAGAAATAAACAAAATCGAGGTCAAAGAACCTCAATTGTTAACCTGCAGCAACGCCACCCAAGTGTGCGATCCCGAAGATTTATTTGATATGATTGAACAATGTAAAATATGTGGCCGATGTGTGTAGATGTGATTGACTTATGGTGGCTATGCGCAGTAGTGTTGCTAGTGGTGGTAAAAAATATGTTGAACCGTAAATAAAAATACAATGATAATAGCAGAAATAGTATTCGTCTTGTTTGCCTTGGGAATGATCGGAATTATCGGTTTTGAAATTGTTTGTTTCGTCTTCAAAGCATTTATAATTGGTGCAAAAACTTTGATCAAAAATAATAATCAAATAAATTAAAAACAATGGAAAAATTCATTCTACAAAACGAAAGTGCCAGCGATCGTTTGGAGCAGCTGAAAAATTCAGCCGACAAAATGGAACAGTTCTCATATCCTAGAGAACTTTCAAACGGAGAAATTCAAGAATTACAGTCTAATTTATCACAAGATATGATTTTTGTCGATAAAGAAGATCAAAAATTAAAAGTTGCCAAAGAGGTTTTTAAATCTGCAACAAAACCGGTGAAGCAGAATATTGCTAAGAACTTGCAAATGATTCGCTCACAAGTCGAAGAAGTATCTGAGGAGGTGTATCTGCTTAAAGATATCGAAGATGGTAAAATGGGTTACTACTCCAAAGAAGGGGTTTTGGTATTTGAAAGAAACCTTCGCCCAGATGAACAACAATACAGTATTCAGGATCACTTAAGAAAAGCGCAATAATCACAACCATGGAAAATAAATTAAACATAACAGTAGAAAAAGAAAATGCAGTAGTAACATTATTACATGGTCCTGCAGAACCAGTGTATCATAATGCAGCAATTGTTGTGAAAGGTGGTGCTATCAATTCGGCTTACGAATATCTATCCAAAGCGGTGGTTGAAGCGACTATTATTGAACATTCGAAAATTGAATTTTGTTACGATAAATTATACATCAACTTATTGTATGATGCACGCCAACGTACTCCAGATGTTATTGAAGGTGCTTTGAAGCTGCACCCTGATTTGCAAAAATTCAACATCAACTCGGGTAAATCGTATTCGACATTTGAATTAGCAGACTTCATTAAAATGAACCGTCATTATTTCGAAAACAAAGAGTATGCAATGAAATTGGTTTCTGAGCTTCGAAATTTTGAAGGTAAAGTGAATCGTGATATCGAAGGGCGTACAGATGATCGTGGAAATAAAAGAGCATTGATCAATCAAGTAGTAGAATCGAATATTCCTTCGGGGTTTTTCTTAGAGTTGCCAGTATTTGTAGGTCAAGATAAAACAAGATTGGAAATAGAGGTGAGTATCAATGCTTCTTTTGAATGCTCATTGATTTCGCCTGACTTGAAACAATTGATTGATTTAGAATCGAAAACTATTCTGGGTAATCAACTGGAGTTAATCAAGGCAAAGCATCCGGAATTGAAAATATTTGAATTGTAAAAATAGAACCTATGAAAACAATCACTTTCGATAAAGAAATCGCAGAAAAAGTAGCGCAATTGGTGTGTACTGAATTTGGGTGCACTATTGGTAGAATCACAAGTCTCACAGATACATTTGAGAAGAAAGTGGTTGTTTTTATACTGGTTAAGTATTATGGCTTCTACTTCCGTATTGTAGGTAACGTTTATCAAATGTCCTACTTATATGTACCAACCGTAGTTGCCGAAATTGAACACATGGAAAAAGTGGTTACAATTTTTAATGTAAAAATAAAATTAATTCTAAAACAATTAAATCATGGGGACTACTTGGACGCCGCAGGAAAACAAAATACTTATAGAAAAATATCCTGATTCCTTAACAACCGATTTATTGGCATTGTTGCCCGGTAGAACGATCAGTATGATTACAGGTCATGCCAATGTACTTGGTGTAAAAAAATCAGCTGCCTTTTATGCTGCAGGTGGCGGTGGTCGAATGTGCAAAGGGTCAATGATTGGTATAGATACCCGATTTACACCACAAACACCTGGTTGGAACAAGGGGAAAAAGCAAGTAGAATGGATGTCGCCAGAGAAGATTGCTCAAACGGCAAAAACACGCTTCAAAAAAGGTCAGGACCCGCACAATACGCAAGCTATAGGTTATGAGAGAATGAGTAAAGATGGGTATATCGAAGTGAAGTTTCAGCACTTAAAAAACGGTCGCTCAAACAATGACAATTTCGAGTTCAAACACCGCCTGATTTATCAAGCCGAAAACGGACCAATTCCGGATGGTATGATAGTAGAGTTCAAAGATGGCGATAAAACGAATTTTGACCCATCAAATTTGATTCTAAAGTCTCGAAAAGAGAACTTATTAAGAAACACGATGTGTGATACATCAATAGTAAAGCGATTCATGGGAATAAAAGACCCCGAAATGGTCAAAGAGGTGATCGATAATCACCAGGGGTTAATTAGTGTACAAAGAAATATTATTAAAGTAAAATCAAAAATAAATGAGTCCAGAAGAAAAATTAACTGAGTTGCTTACGGGTAAATCGTTTACACATCAAGGGGAACAATTCAATTTTGTGAATTGCAAAAGAGTGGTGTCAAATATAATGATTTTCACCAACAAAAAATTATTACAAATACCTGTAGATAGATTTGTCGATTTCTTTCAAAAAGTAGAAAGTAACTGTGAAGATGTTGTTTCTACACTAGTAGAAAAGAAAGAATACATACCAACTGCGCCATATACTGCAGAAGTTGCTTCGCCACAAAGTTATTCTAGTCATAGGCCAGTAAAAGTTATGGCAGAAATGCCGAAGGTTTTCGAAAAACTAAACGAAAGCTTTGAGGACCTTATAAACAAAATAAACACTGCTAGTGAAGGTGATTTGAAGTCCTTGGAGATTAGAGCTAAAATGTTGACTTCTGTCGCTCAAACATCTATTAATATGGAGAATAGCCGTATTAACTTAATTAAAATGTTAAATAGATAAATATGGATTATTTTCAATTGATGAGAAACTTTTGGGATTTCGCTTTTGAAAATCCTGACAAAATAAAGCCTAATCATTGTGCGGTATATTGTTTTGCTGTAGAACATTGTAATCGTTTGGGTAGAAAGAAAAAATTTGGTTTTCCATCATCGATGGTTATGGATGCGGTCGGCTTGAAATGTTATAATTCGTACATCAAAGTTTTTAATGAATTAGTGGCTTTTGGTTTCTTTGAATTGATTGAAAAGTCAAAAAATCAATTTTCTTCTAACATTATTGCTTTATCGAATTTCGACAAAGCACTCGACAAAGCACTCGATAAAGCAATGTTAATGCAGTCAACAAAGCAACGTGAAAGCACTAGTCAAAGCAATCATAGTATAAAAGAACTAATACCTAATACCTTAGAACTAATAACTAAGAGTTCTTTAAAAGATAAAAATGAAACTTTCATTTCTGATTTATTGAAAACACAGAGTTGGGTTGAAAACATGTGTATGCGAAATAAAATCAATGTTGAGGAATTAGGGAATTGGTTAAATGTTTTCGATTTGAAAATAAAAACTGAATTGGACGAAAAGATATCAAAAAAGGATTTTGCTTCACATTTTTCAAGATGGTTACCTGGAGAAATGCAAAAACAAAACAATCAAAAAGTAATTGAACTGAATACTGTTCAACCAACCCGTAAACTTTGGAAAGGTGAGTGAAAAATATAAAAATCCGTATCAAAATAAGCAAACAGACAAATCGTCGATTATAAGCTTAGAAAGGGGTAAAATAGTACCACAGTCAATTGACACAGAACAAGCTGTCTTGGGTGCGCTCCTGATTGATGCAAACGCTATAGACGAATGCATGATTATCTTAAAGAGTTCTGATGTTTTTTTTAAGGAATCACACAAAGTAATCTTTGAAGCAATTAGTGATCTGTATTCAAAAAATGAAAGCATTGACATGATCACAGTAGGTTCTCGATTGCGATCCATGGGTAAAATAGATTTAGCAGGTGGTGATTATGCATTGGTAGAGCTAACGCAAAAAATCGCATCTGGTGCGCACATTGAGTTTCATTCGAGACTATTGCAGCAATTCTTTATCAAAAGGCAGTTGATTCGTGATGCATCTATGATGTTGACTACAGCTTTTGATGATAGTAAAGATTCTTTGGAATTGCTTAACGAGTGGTCAGAATCTTTAGATTACCTAAACGAGCAGATATCTAGCGGTAAAAAGAATATTTCTTTTGCAGAAGGTTTGGATTTGGTCGAAAAGCGTGTCGAATTCTTAACCAATAAGTCACCCGAGGAAGTGACCGGTGCTTTGACAGGCTTTAATGTTATAGATCAATTCACGGGTGGTTATCAACCAGGTGAACTTATCGTTGATGCTGCACGTCCCGGCATGGGAAAAACAGCAAAGATGATGAAGTGTGCAGTCGAGAATGCAAAGATCGGTAACGCTGTTGGTATTGTATCTGCTGAGATGTCGGCAGTGCAGTTGGTTACACGTGCTGTGGCAATCGATACCTCTTTTCACTTAACACAGTTGACAAAGAAAGGATTTGAAAAGCCTGAGTACTTCCAGAAGTTAAGCGGTCATAAGTATCGAATGAAGGACTTCCCTATTCACATCGATGACTCACCGAGCCCTGACATTCGAGCAGTATCTGCAACATTGAGAATGTGGAAACGTAAGTTCGACATCAAGATAGCTATCGTTGATTATCTGCAGTTGCTGTCTGATAATACCAAATCAAACAATCGTGAGCAGGAAATCGCCTCTATATCAAGAAAACTGAAAGGTTTGGCAAAAGAGTTAGGTATTCCGATTATCGCATTGTCTCAGCTCTCTAGGGCAGTTGAAACGCGTGGGTCAAGCAAACGTCCAATGTTGTCAGACTTACGAGAGTCTGGAGCTATCGAGCAAGATGCAGACATGGTTTGCTTTATCTACCGTTCGGAGTATTACGATATCGAGGTTGATGAAGAGTTAGCTGCTACTGGTGCCAACTCAGAGATCATATTCGCAAAGTACCGAGGCGGTGCACCAGGAACTACAATTGGTTTGCATTGGGATGGTAGTAAAACAAAGTTCGAAGACCCTGCAGTAATGAACGGTGACTCGCATGATGATCTCGATAATGATGTGGCTTACTTACCAAGTGTTAGTCCATCTGATGCTTTTGATGATAACAATGAAAAACCTTTTTAATAATGGCAAAGAAACCAGAGAAGATACAAAGAAGTTGGGTACCACAACGTAGAGCGTTTGAGCGTGAGAACAACAACCAAGAGTTCTATAACTCGTGGCCTTGGCGAAAGTTTGCTAAAAGATTCAAAGCAAACAATCCTTTATGTGTCAAGTGTTTAGAGAAAGATTTGGTAGTACCAGTTAAGGTGGTCGATCACATCACGCCAATCAAAGCTGGAGGTGCAAAGCTTGATGAATCGAATTGTCAATCGTTGTGTGCAAGTTGTCACAACAGCAAATCGTCGGGCGAAAGTCGGGGGTATGGGGTAAAATCTCGATAGGCTCAAAGGGTGCTACATCGCTGTTTAGTTAGAATTTTACTCGCAGTGTTAATTTAGGTAGGGGGGTGTAAAACGTTAATAATAAGTAATATGGCAAATTTAAAAATAGTTACGGGAGATGGTGAAGTAAAAGAAGTGAACAAAAATCTATATCAAATTTTAGATAAGCTTCCCGCTCCAAGTTCAAAATTTGAACTGAATGATGATCAAAAATATTGGTACAAATATTTTGGGCAGCAGCTAGTTGACACCAAAAAATTAACGAAACCCGACCTTATCCATCTGCACCAATTAGCAACTTCGGTTGATTATTACATTCAGGCCGAAAAGAAGATTAGGGAAAAGGGTTTTGACGGTGGTTTGATTCAAACCTTCAAAGGTGGTGCCACCAACGTATCAGGTTATGTGACCATTCGAGAGAAAATGATAAAAGAGATAAATGAGCTCTCAAAGCATTTCGGTTTTAGCTTCAAAGATCGTAGCAAATTGGTAGAGCAAAAACAACAAGTAAATCCGCAAGGCGATTTATTTGAAGAATTTATAAAAGCGAATCACGGGTAATTATGAGAAATTGGAAATATGTCCTGCATAAATTAAACATGCATCGAGACAAAACACAGGAGTTGTTTACAAAAGATAATACATCGCTCTCACTTTATCGATTTTGGAGCGAACAAATGAATTACGAAAACAAAAAATAAATAATCTATGAAAAATTTTAAAAACTTAAAAAAGCAGTTAGCGTTTACAATTCTGCTGCTTATCGCCTCTCTTAGTTTGCAAGCGCAACAACTTCGATTCAAGGACCAGGACGAATTCAATCTTGGTATTTCTACAGAATCAATTGAGATCGAATACCAAAACGCAATGTACATTCGAGCAGGTGTAGGAATAAACAAAATGATCGGTGCAGCAGGTATAAATTTAACAACCGGACTATTCAATAACGTTCGATATTACGTTGGTGGTCGCTTAGGCTTCACCTACACACGAGAACCTATCGCTGGTTTTGAATTAGGCACCGACTTTACAGTATCTGACACTTTTACAATTGGTTTGAGAGGAATGCGTGATAATGGCGATTTGAAAGCAGCGTTTAAGATTGCTTTTATTTTGTAACGTCTGGTTTATTTTTTTGAGTTGCAGCGCTTAGAACTACAAAACTTAATTATTAAAACGAGATTATGAAAGAAAACAGTATAAACGAAAACCTTGCATCTTGTAAAAAACTTGTTTTGCCTTCGCTTACTCACGGCTCTTTATTTTCTGGTATTGGCGGTTTTGATTTAGCTGCTGAATGGGTGGGATGGGAAAACAAATTTCATTGCGAATGGAATGATTTTGGAAAACGAATTTTAAAATATTATTGGCCTAAAGCTATTAGTTATGATGATATCACAAAAACAGATTTCACTATTCACAGAGGAACAATTGATGTTCTTACCGGAGGATTCCCTTGCCAACCATACAGCGTTGCAGGAAAAAGAAAAGGAAAAGAAGATGAACGCCATTTATGGCCAGAAATGCTTAGAGCAATTCGAGAGATTGAACCAAGGTATATTGTGGGAGAAAATGTTTACGGAATTATTAATTGGAATGGAGGGTTGGTATTCGAAGAAGTGCAAACTGACTTGGAAAATGCAGGGTACAAAGTACAAACGTTTGTACTTCCGGCTGCAAGTGTCAACGCACCTCATAAGCGAGAACGAATTTGGTTCATTGCTTTTAAAAACTCCAACAAAAATAGATGGACATGTAACCAGTGGAAAACAAAACCCAAAACCGGGAAACAGCGGAACTCTTGCTCAAGAAATAATGAGCAATTATGCGCCTACAATGATGAAGTTAAAAATTTTACCGACACCGAGAGCGAGAGCAGCAGGAGGAAACACAAGCAACGACAGAAACAAAGGGAATTTGGAGGATGTAATTGCAAAAATGATGCTTCCTACACCGAATGCAAGCGAAGGAGAGAAATATTGCAAAAAATTCAACAAAAAAAGTCAAATGGGAAAGGCTTTAACGCCTTTAATGAACCAAATAGCTGGGAAAAGTTCCCAACTGAAACCCCAATTTGTGATGGAGATGATGGGCTTTCCTCCCGATTGGACGCTATTACCTTTCCTAAATGGAGAAGCGAAAGCATTAAAGGAGGTGGAAATGCAATAGTTCCGCAAGTAGTACTACAGATATTTAAAGCTATCGCTATGTATGATGATTCTTTAAGTGATGTATAATTAGGCAAATAGCTACTAGCACAAATTACCACCCAAAACAAAACTTTTTAACCACCATTACGGAAAACCGTAAAAAACAATAAAATCAATCAATTAATTTTTCAAAAAATATGAAAATAAGTCCGCAACAGCTTACATCCGTTCCGTTTCAATATGCAAATGACGTGCTTACCGGCAAAATAGTTGTCGGAAAACGAATCAAGCAAGCCGTTGAGCGCTTTTTCTCCTGGATAGAAACAGCAGATCAGGACGGATTTCACATTGATCATAACATAGGCATGCAGGCGGTCAATTTTTTCCCTACGTTCTTAAATCATACCAAAGGCCGCATGGCAGGAAAACCCTTTGTTTTGGCACCATTCCAACAATTCACGATCTATAACGTGTTTGGTTGGGTGAAGTCAAGCACAGGCTACCGCCGCATCAACACCGTTTACGACAAAAGAGCTAAGAAAAACGGAAAAACAGCCGAAATGGCGGGCCTTGCGTTGTACACAATGAGTTTTGATCTCGAAATGGAAGCTGAAATCTACGTGGGAGCAACCAAGGAAGAACAGGCGCGTTTATGCTGGGAGCAAGCAAAAATGTTTATCGATAGTCCAGTTGCCAACAAAGCATTAAGTAAAATGGGATTTTACGCCATGCAAAGAATAATTGGGTTCCGAAAAACAAATGCAAAAATGCGTGCCCTCGGTGGCGATTCCAAAACACAAGATGGTATCAACTGCCATGTGGGAATAATTGACGAATACCACGCTCACAAGGATGATACCGTCAAAGAAAATCTAGAATCATCAACCGTGCAGCGCACACAAGCATTAATATATCATATCACCACCGCGGGTGCCAATGTACAAAGTGCGTGCAAGCGCTATGAAGAATCAGTAATCGAAGTGCTAGAGGGGCGAAATATAGACGATTCACTTTGGATCATGATACACGACATAGACCAGGAAGATTTATCAACCGAGGAATCATGGGAAAACAAGGAGCTTTGGCAAAAAGCCAACCCCTTACTCGGTCAAGGTTTGGCAATTGATGCCATCGAAAAAGAATTTGTAAAAGCGTTAAATCAACCTTCAAAAATTCGAAATTTCAAAACCAAAAACTTGAATATGTGGGTCGATCAAGAATTTGATTGGATATATAACGAAATTTGGATGAAAGGATTGGTCAAAGATATGCCGCTAGAAAAATTTATCACAAACGGCTCCTATGCTGGGTTGGACCTATCAACAACCACCGATTTAAGTGCGTATGTGATCTTATCAGAGCCTGACGAATTTGGCGACCGATACGCAAAGTTTTATTTGTTTTGCCCAAAAGACACTATCGTCAAGCGATCCAAAGAAGACCGTGTACCATATCAATATTGGGCCGACATGGGTTACATAATCGCTACACCAGGAAACGTAATTGATTATGATATTATCGAAGACACCATCAACAGGACCTATCATTTGCACAAAGTGAAACGCCTGGAGTATGACCGCTACAATGCAACTCAATTAATCCAGGGATTACAAGAAGAAGGTTTGAATGTCTCAGAGTTTTCGCAAGCCATCGGAACAATTTCTGCACCTACAAAGGAATTCGAAAAGCTTGTTTACTCAGGAAAAATAAAACACGACGGAAACCCCGCTGTGTCTTGGATGCTCGCATCTTGCGTAATCTACACAGATGCCAATGAGAACATCAAGGTCCACAAAGGGCGATCAGGTGCTAATGGTCGACGCGTTGACGGAATTATTGCTTTGATTAATGCCCTTGGTGGTTCTATGTCCACACCCGAAGAAACAAATGAATCTTACTATAATCGCCCCGATGCCGAATTCACCTGTTAACAATTAAAACCAAGAAAAAACATGAGTCCAGCCGAAGAAAATGCGATCAGAATCCGTATCGCTAAATTAGAGCAAGAAAACGCTATTATGCGCAAATTATCAACCCGAAAAGGTTTTTATGATGCGTATTTCGAAAAACTAAAAACCGCCAAAACAAACACCGAAGCCTTCAATGAGTTAAATGAAGAATATCACAAGCTTTTCGGCCACTATCGTTATTCCGACTGGAACTCGTTCAAAGTGATGACTAATTACTACAACAACAAAAAATAATAACAATGCAAGCACCCATAAAAATAATAATCGCATTCCTGGTCACATTTGCAATAGCCTTCGCTACTACCCTACTATTCGAATTAAAATTTGTAACCAAAAACAATATCCGCTACGGCTTAGTATGCATGTTGATCGTCATTGAATTAGTAATCGGGTTCTTCTACGTAAAGGACGAAAGTAAAAAATTATGAACTTACAATTATCATTAAAACGAAAATGGTTTGAAATGACTAAAGCAGGAATTAAAACCGAAGATTATAGAGAATTAAATGATTATTGGTTTAAAAGATTAGCTTCTTTAGATTGTAGACAATATTGGGATTTAGACGCATTTATCAAATATGCAAATACACATCCTTACAATTGTTATAAAGATTTTAAAACAAATACAATGACTTTAGGTTATCCAAAAACAGGAGATACTGAAAGAATTATAAAACTAGAGCACAAAGGAATAGAAATCAGAACAGGCAATCCGGAATGGGGAGCGGAAGAAGGAAAACTTTATTTTGTAATTAAACACGGTGGTTCTGCAGAATGAGCCATAACGTCCTGCGTCTTGGCGAGGTTGCTGAGTACGGAAAAATAAATTATCAATTTTAAACAAAATATTATGCTAAACGAAAACGTGAATGAACCACAAAATCAGAAATCTTGCCAAAACGCTGTTATGCAATGGGTTTCTGTAAAAGATGAATTACCTAGAGAAAACTCTAATGTTTTAGTTTATAAAACAAGCGGGTTGATAACTCAAATGTCATACCACGCACCATTTGATTCTCAGGAGCGTATTTTTCAATGGTGGGGTTTTGGAGCTTGGCTAAATCAACATTCACAAGTTACTCATTGGATGTATATGCCTGAGCCACCTATTGCATAACTGTCAGTTAGTAGCTGGACGGATTTTAAAAACTAAATATTAATTAAAAAAAACATAAAATGCCAAGACAAATTAGATTAATACAATTAGCTGATGTTGCTCACGAGCAAACACCAAATGAAATATTACTAGATACACAGTTAAATACTGAACTTCATATTATTTCAGAAAATAATCAAACAATAATAAAATTACCTTACGGAAATAAATTTGACATTATTGATGGAATGATTATCATTAAAGATAAAACGTAGTCTTGCTACTAACGCAGAATCGCTTTGTGATGTTACGGCACTAAGCGAAACGAGTATTTTCGGCTACCGAAAATACGAAAGTAACAACAAAATTTAATATTAACTAAAATTGCCGTAATAGCACAAAACGAGTGTTACCAGTAGTGCTTTTTCGGATTCTAAAATTATCAAAATGAATATAACAACACAAATTGCTGAACAAATAGGAGGAGATATTGAAAAATTAATAAAATCAACTCCAGAGATACAATTTTACGCAGGTTCTGAAAACTATAAATGGCGTGATGGCAGATACAGGAGTACTTGCGATTCGGATTACAATGAAAACCCTAAAACAAGGGAAGAACTTATTTCAATATTTAAAGACCATATTACCAGTAACACGTAGCATTACTGATAACTGTCAGCTAGCAGTTGTTTGCCTACTCGATAACAAAATTAGGCAAATAGCTACTAGAGCAAGTTATAAATAAACCCAATCCCTAGCATCCTAGCGGTAAAAAAAACACCTATGCAAGAACAATTAAAAGCCGAAAACATAGCCAAGGCAATAAAAATGCTACCTAAAGCCAAAACCTACAACGCGCCCACGGTGAGCGTGGCAGTAGGAAAACTAAAATACACCTTCGAAAAACACAAAGACGAATGGTTTTATAAATTTTAAATAAAAATAGAAAGTTAAAATCTTTAACCAATTAAGCACCGTTACAACTCTAATTTTACCCAAAATACAACGGTAAAATGAGTTTAAACGGTGCTTTTAGCGATATGTTTGCTTCACAAAAACGAAGCGCTTCCAGAGATGGTTCCTATATGGGCGGTTTAGGAGGTCTTTTTTCGTTTGGTAATGGCGGGAATTCTTCCGTAAATTACAAAAAATCGCTAACCCTCACGGCGGTTTACAATGCAGTAGATCAAATCTCAAACGACATTGCAAAAATACCATTCTCGGTAAACAAAAAAGTAGGTTCAAATCGCGAATCGCAACCCAATCATCCAGCGCACAGGCTTGTTTCGTTTGCGCCAAATGGCTTAATGACAACTTTTATCTTCCGCAAAACAATGGGAATGTCGTTGTTACTACGAGGTAATGCACTGGCTAGAATCGTGAACAACAGTGTAGGGCAACCAATAGAAACTATTTTTATCAATTGGGAAAAAGTACAAGATATCCGCAAAAAAAACGGTGATCTCCTGTATTACATTCAAGGCTATGACCAGCCTTTACTGTCTTCAGAGGTATTGCATTTTAAAAACTTCTCCCATGACGGAATCGTAGGTATGGGTGCCATCACTTATGGTGCTCAGCAGTTAGGACTAGCAATCGAAGTACAAACATTTTCGGCTACCAATTTTGCAAACAAAGGAGTTCGTCAAGGAGTAATTTCTACAGAAAAAACAGTCGACAAAGGAAAAGATAAAATTATAGAAGGCTGGAAAAAGGCAATGGGCGAAAAATCGCCTGATCGTGTAGTCGTGTTAGATGATGGTTTCAAATTTCAACCAATCAATATCACACCACAAGAAATGCAAATCATTGAAACACAAGCTTTTTCTATCGAAGAAATTGCCCGTATGTTCAATATTGCACCGCACAAAATCAAGTCATTAAAGCAGTCTACCAACAATAATATTGAGCAGCAAACATTAGATCACGCCTCAGATACTATTCAACCGCACATTACCAATTTTGAGCAGGAATACGCAAAAAAGCTATTCACAAGCAAAGAATTAGAATCGGGTTATTATATCCGTGGGAATATGAATGTTCTCTTGCGTGCCGATATCAAATCACGTGCACAATGGATATCTGCCATGGTATACTGTGGTGTTATGTCTCGAAATGAAGCACGCCAATATGAAGATATGAATGATGGTCCAGAATTGCTAAACGAATTCTTGACACCAACAAACGAATGGACAGAAAAGCAAATTGCAAATCAAATAAACCCTCCTAAAGATGGAAATTGAAATAAATAAACCCGTAATCCGTGAGGCTGTAGTTCGTGCTTTGTCTGATTCGAACAAAGAAAACCGTGAAGCCGAATTTGTGATCTCTACCGAGGCACCAGATACATACGGTACCGTTTTTAAAATTGGCGGTTGGGACTTAAAGAGATATGAGAACAATCCGATTGTTTTTTATGCTCACAAGTCATACTCAGATAATCCCGATATGATTATTGGTACATCGACCGTCCGTGTTGATGGTAATCAATTGATTGCTGTTGTTAAGTTCGAAAGTGCTGAAGATAATCCGGTTGCCGAAAAAGTTTGGCGAAAAGTTCAAAACGGTACTTTGAGAATGGCATCCATCGGGGCTAATCCAAAAAAAGGACATTGGGGTGACGAAAAATTAGGTGAAGATAGAGAATTAATCTACTTCGACGAACAAGAGTTATTAGAATGGTCCATCGTGCCATTAGGTTCTAATCCTGAGGCTTTGAAAAGAGAAGCGCAAACCATTGAAGAAATTCGTGGCATTATCAAAAAAGAATTTCCTGCACCTGCTGAGCCTAGCGAAGCACGTTCAGACAACAATAAAGAGCTCAACGCTTTTGACGCTCAATTAATTATTAATCAAAATTTATAAAAGCAAATGAAAAAATCTGCTGAATTAAAACAAGAAAGAGCTCAAAAGATTGCAGCTCAACAAGAAGTAACAACTTTGGCAACAACAGAGAAACGCTCTTTGAATGCCGAAGAAACAACCTCTTTTAGATCGTTGCAAACCGAAATCGAAGGTTTAACTGCTGAAATCGGAATCGCCGAAACCTTAGAAGAAAACCAACGTTCATTGGGTGGTTCTGAGCCAACAAGCTTTAAGCCAGAAGGTGAGCAAAGAAATGCTGATCCAAAGAAACCAGTATTCTCTTTACACCGTGCAATTCGTTCACAAATGATTAATGGTGGTGTGAATTTAGAAGGTGCTGAACTTGAAATGCATCAAAGAGCATCGGGTGTAGCGGCTGTAATGGGTATTGGTGTATCTGGTTTTGCATTAGAAACTAGAGCGGCGCAAACTGTAACAGAGAATGGTGGTGTAAACGGTGGCGCGTTGGTTGCTACAGATTTAAAAGCACCAATCGATTTCTTACGTCCAGAACCTTTAATGAAAAAATTAGGTGCTGTTTACCAATCAGGTTTAACTGGTAATCTTCGTTACCCAAAAAATCAAGGTGGTATTGTTGCAACTTGGGAAGGTGAGATTGATGAAGTTGACGAAACTGTAAATGTTTACGGTTTTGTAGATTCTATTCCAAAAAGATTAGCAGTTACAGTGCCAATTTCATTACAAAACTTAATGCAATCTTCTATCGATTTAGAGGCATATACTGCAAAAGAAATTAATGCAGCCATCGAGAATGCAATTGATGCAGCTGCAATTAATGGTTCTGGAGTTGGGCAACCAATGGGAGTTTTAAATGTATCAGGAACAAATACTGTTGCTACAGATGCAAATGGTTCTGCTGCTACATGGTCTATGATGGTAGATTTAGAGACGGCAATTTTTGTAAACAATGCAAGCGCAGCAAAAATGGCGTATGTAATGAATCCTAAAACACGTGGTAAGTTAAAGAAAACGAAACATGAAGCGGGTGACCTAGGGTATATCATGGATAGTAGAACAGGTGAAGTAAACGGATGGCCTTCTGTAACTTCAAACCATATTCCTTCAAACTTAGTAAAAGGAACAGGTACCGGACTTTCTGCTGCTGTTTTTGGCGACTGGACACAATTATTAATTAACCAATGGGGTTACATGGATTTCTCTGTAGATGAATTCTCTCGTAAGAAAGAAGGTCTTATTGAGATCACTGTAAATGTATTCTTGGATGTTTTAGTAAAACAACCTCAATCATTCTCTGTTGTAAAAGGTTTAATCACAGTTTAATACTAGAACTATGGCAAACAATAAAAACAATGCAACCACCGAAGCGGTGGTTGCATTAAATACAGCTTATGAGCAAGCTGTTGCAGATCAAAAAGCAGTTGCAGATGATGCTACTGATGAAGTAAAAGCCGAAGCGCAAAAAAAAGTAGATGATGCTTTATCATTGCTTGATGCCGAACTTTTAAAAGCTCCTGCAGCCGACCCAAAACCAAAGGGAAAGCTTGTAAAAGGTGTCTTCATTGTATCACCAACAGGACGCTACAATCTAGCGTACAATGTGGGCGAGAAAGCATCGTTACCTGAGTTGCAAGCACTAGAACTTGAAGAAGCGGGTTATTTCAGAATTGGAAAATAAATCAACTACAATGGCAAATATTTTTTATTATAATACAACCGCTACGGCGCCACTGCTTACGCTGGACCAGTGTAAAAAACAATTAAACATCGAACTTGATTTTGAAGATCAAGACGAATTAATTATGGCTTACAATGATGCTGCACAAGTGGCTTGTCAAAACTTTATCAATCGTTCTATCGCACAAAGGGATTTGATTTTAGAATGTTCAAATTTTGACAAAATAGTGTACGAGCGCAATTATGATAACGATACTATTGCCAAAATAGAATATTATCCTTTTGGAGGAGACGTAGATGTGCCTGTAGTCCTAGAACCGGAGCATTACAAGCTTAGAAATAGTAGTATTTTGGGGTGCTCAGAAATTAAATTTGCAATTAATCCAGCATTATCCAATCGTGATGATGCTGTTATTGTAACAATCTCGCAAGGCTTTACTGCCGAGACTTGCCCTACTCCTATTTTACAAGCAATCAAATTGCGTATCGGAGATTTTTATGAGCGTCGTGAAGATCGAGACCAGGGCAACAATTCAATTGTAAACAACTTGCTTCGAGCATACCGAAACTATTAATCATGGATAAACCTTTCATCGGACAACTGAATGTATTGATCCAAATTGTAAGATTTGAATCAACTCGTAACGAACTAAATGAAGAACAAAAAACTCAGGTAGTAGTGTGCAACCCGTATGCTAAGATGGAAGATATATCTGGAGGCGAAGATGTAGAGGGTAAAATCCGATACTTGGTAAACAGAAAATATACCATTCGATTAAATAGCGAAGTAAAAGCGCTCAAAAACAAATTGGCATTAATCGATGATGGCGTTACCTATGATGTAGTCAATGTTATTCCTATTGGCCGTACACACTTACAATTAATAGTAAAAAATTATGAGTAATTCTTATGTTCAAATAACGGGGTTTGAGGAGCTGAAAGAAAAGGTAAAACTGCTCGCCAACGACAAAGACAAAAAGAAAGAAGTACTGCTTATCCTGCGCCAGGTAGCTAAGCCAACAGTTAGAGCGATCAAGACTGCTACACCAGTAAGTAAGAAATCGCATGTTGCTAGAGGAAAAAGGATTTCGTCTGGAAATCTTCAAAAATCAATTGGTACTATAACCTCAAAATCTAGTAATCCAACCATATTGGTTGGTCCACGTGCAAAGAACGGTAATGATGGTTGGTATGGTCACATGGTGAATAGTGGTCACAATATCTATCGAAATTCGGGTAATAGTTCAAAGACATTAAAAAGCGGTCGTAAAAAGAGTGTTTTGGCGAGAGTGACAAACAAGCGTACCGGTAATAAAGTGAACCGTGTCGAAGGGGTTAATTTTCAAGAAAAAGGATACGAGCAAACCAAAGGGAATGTTACTGCAGATGCCGAACAGCAATTTGCAAAGTTCATTCAAAGAAGGATCAATAAATTAAGTACGTAATATGTTTGAATTAGCACAAGAATTAATTACTTTTTTATTATCGAAAACCGAATTTACCGAGGTAATGAGTGATCGATTAACGCCTATCGTGTCTAGCGAGACATCACCTTATCCTTTTGCTAATTACATGGTAAAAGATGATCCAGGCTTCACAAAAGATGCCGATGCGCAAAGTGGCAGCTTATTTTTTTATTTCGAAAAAGAAGGCTATATGAAATGTGCTCAATTTCTAGATGTAATGAAACCTATTATCAAAGAAAAATACGAGTGGTTAGGTTCTGACATTGAATTTGTCGAGAGTGATCAATCGTTTGTCGGAATTATAAATTTTAATAAAGTATAGAATTAATGGCGGGAAATACCTATGCTGGAAAAAATCTAAGAATTCGTATTGCAGGAAAAACAGTTTTCCACGCAACAGATTGTTCTTTTACAACATCGAGAACGATGGATGCTATCGCATCAAAAGATACCAATGGTGAGCAAGTTTCACCAGGTAATTATACTTGGGGTGTAGCCACTAGTTATTTGGTGGCAAATAAGCCAGATGCTTCTGCTACACAAATTGGTACCAAAGAAATATTGGACACCTACCAAGCAGGAAGTGAAGCTACAATCGAATTCACTACAGAAATTGCTGGTGATGTAATTATATCTGGTCAAGCTTTTATCGAAAGCATTAATCTTTCTGCACCAACAAATGGTGTTGCGACAGGTGATGCCTCTTTCAAAGGGAATGGCGATTTTGTAGTTGAAGTTTTTGACGGTTCAGATTTACCTCAATTACCAGATGCTCCTTTTATGAATGGACCTAGTAATGTTTATTTCTTCGCAGGTATACCTTTTCAATATCAAATTTATGCAACAAATTCTCCTGATTCATACGCGGTTACTGGTTTACCTAATGGGTTATCATTAAATAGTACAACTGGCTTGATTTCAGGAACATCTACAACGGGTGTGATGAATATGGTTGTTTCTGCAACAAATGCTGGTGGTACTGGGCAACAATCGGTGGTTAATGTTGCTTTGGATGGCTTACCTCCTACAGCTCCATCTGCTTTGGTAGCTTCAGATATTAAAGCCACTTCTTTCTTTTTGACTTATACTGGTTCAAAATTCAATAATGGATTCGTAGGTGCTAATATAGAAAAATATGAAGTGTATAAAAACGGTGTGTTTTTTAAAGATGCCGGTGGTAGTTCAACGGGCCAATTAATACAGTTGCAGACTTCAGGAGTTACAAATTTGTGGAAACTGAGAGCAAAAGATGTTACTGGAATATATTCAGAATTTTCAAGTGAATTAGAAGTAACGCAATTATAAATTTTAATAAAATATAGAAATTATGGCAGGAAATACCTATGCTGGAAAAAATCTAAGAATTCGTATTGCAGGAAAAACAGTTTTCCATGCAACAGATTGTTCTTTTACAACATCGCGCACGATGGATGCTATCGCATCAAAAGACACCAACGGTGAGCAAGTATCACCAGGTAATTACACTTGGGGTGTAGCAACTAGTTATTTGGTAGCCAATAAGCCAGATGCTTCTGCAACACAAGTTGGGACCAAAGAAATATTGGACACCTATCAAGCAGGAACCGAGGCTACAATTGAATTCACTACAGAAATTGTTGGTGATGTAATTATATCTGGTCAAGCTTTTATCGAAAGCATTAACCTTTCTGCTCCAACAAATGGTGTTGCAACTGGTGATGCCTCTTTCAAAGGGAATGGTGATTTTGTAACCGAAGTAGTAGCGTAATATGGACGAAATCATTTTAAACATTCAAGACAAAAGACTCAAACTAGAATTTGGTTTGAGTCTTTTTAGAATTCTTGGTAAAAAATGGAATGTACCAGGTATTAATGAGGTTGTTGCTCGCATGGGTGTCCTAGATGGCTCGGTTGATAATCTATCATTTGAGCAACTAGATGTACTCGAAGATATTTTACTTGCAGCGATAGAAAACGGGAATAATGATGTTGATCTATCTACTATCAAAGTGATCGACGAATTCTTTAAAAACCCGAAAGCTCTGGAGCAATTAACATCTTCTATTGTATCGTCTCTACCTCAAAACAAATCAAGCGAGGGAAAGCCGAAGGTCACGAAAGTGACGAAAAAGACCAATCGTTAACCTGGGATTTTCTAGAGGAAATTGGTTTGGGTGAATTGGGAATGTCCTACGACCAGATGTACAAGCTTACGCCGCGATCATTCTTTAATGCTGTGAACGGTTTTCGAAAAAAAGAAGATCGGGATTCAAAAGAACGTTTCATACTTACACGAAAAATATTATTCGCTACAATGAAACCGCATTACCAAGGAAATTTAGAGGAGTATGAAGTGTGGCCTTTCCCTTGGGAAGAAAACACCATCAAAGAACTCACAGAAAGCCAACGCATAGAAGCTATAGAAAAAGCCGAAGAGTCAAAAGCTTTTTGGGAAGAACAAGATAGAAAGAAATTAGCAAAAACCTCCGAACAGTGATTCGGAGGTTTTTTTTTGTTTTTTGTTTGGTGGTTTAAAAATTAGTTGTATGTTTGCAGTGCAAAAAACTATTATTAAGAGGTCTTGATAGCCTCAATCTCTTGAAGGCTTTTTTTTTATGTCTTCTATCGAACAAATAAATACTTCGGTATTCATCCTGTGTTATTGTTGTAATGGCAATGACAAAACTCTTAATAAGGTTTTTTGCAACAGGTAATGGATACCGTTTTTATTATTTAATTTCAAAATGTTTTAAAATGCAAAAAACCGAAACAAATGGAGTTTATTCAAGTGAAGAAACCCGCAGAGAAGAATTGAAAAATGATTTCAATCAATTTGAAAATGACTGTATGACTTTGTCTATTTTCGAAAATTTAATTGGTATTTCCGAGCAATGCCCAGTTAAGCTAAACAATACACTTACGCAAGCTTTTGCGTTACTGCAAGCAAAACAACCAAATGAAAATCATATTAAATCGTTAGCTGTTTTTACAGAAATGCTTTTGATACTTTCTACTTATGACGATTTTATACATCGTGAAGTTGATAGGTATACTGAGGCGTACGAAGCGTTTAATAAGTTTAGAGATTTGCGTAATGGAAGATTCTAGAGAACCCGAAGTGTGGAAACCAATACCTGGTTATGAAGGAAAGTATGAAGTTTCTTCATTTGGTAATGTGCGTAGATTAATGATTCTTAAAACCAGTAAATCCCAGAGCGGTTATCCTATGATAACTTTGCAAGTTGATAATAAAAAAGTTTATAAAGCTTTGCATGTGCTAGTTGCTCAGTCGTTTTGTGAAAAGAAAGAATATCATCGGGTAGTTAATCATAAGGATTCTGATATTAATAATATGTATTATAAAAATTTAGAATGGGTTAGTATTCGTGAAAATGTTGCCCATTCTAAAAAAGGAGATAATTACAGTTCTAAATATACCGGTGTTTATTTTAATCATGGAAAATTTATTGCAAGTATCAGTATAGATGGAAAGCGTAAACATTTAGGCGTTTATGATACAGAAGAGGAAGCGCATTATGTTTATATGAAAGTCATTGAGGCTTTAGGTGAAGATCAAAAATATTATAAGAAAGGATTTAAATTCAGAAAAGATATTGATTTGTCTGTGTTAGATGAAATTTACAAGCCTAGAGTTAAGACAAGTAAATATAGAGGAGTTTATTTCTCTAAGAATAGCCAAAAGTTTGTGGCAAGTATTTCAGTTAATAGAAAGAAAAAAATAATTGGTTCTGCTTTTTTAACCGAGGAAGATGCTTACCAAGCTTTGGTTAATTATATTAAAAATAACAAAGTTAAATAATTTAACCATTTTACCAAGCCTTCAAAACTACTTTTAAACCTTGTTTAAAAAAGAGTAGTATGGCTTCATTGGCTTCAATTAATATTAAATTTAAGGTAGATCTTGAGGACTTTAGTAAAGGTATGCAGACTTTTTTGCGTAAAGCTGATAAGTTTGGACAAGAAGCTCAAAAACTAGGTCGTAATCTTACGGCTGCTATTACTTTACCCGTTTTGGCAGTAGGAGCAGCATCGGTGGCTATGGCTACAGATTATGAGGAATCCTTGAACAAAGTAGATACAGCGTTTAAGAGTTCTTCTTCTGCTGTGAAAAAATTCTCAAAAACTGCTTTAGAAAGTTTTGGTGTTTCAGAATCTGCTGCTTTAGATGCGGCTGCGTTATATGGAGATATGGCAACATCTATGGGGCTTCCGGTAGATGCTGCTGCAAAAATGAGTACTTCCCTAGTTGGTTTGGCTGCCGATCTTGCTTCTTTTAAAAACATTGGTATAGATGAAGCTAATACTGCATTAAAGGGTGTTTTTACAGGAGAAACCGAGTCGTTAAAAACGCTTGGTGTGATTATGACCGAGGCTAATCTGCAACAGTATGCATATAGTAAAGGTATTAATCAAAAGATTAAAGATCTTGATCAAGCATCAAAAGTGCAGTTGCGCTATAATTATATATTATCTGTAACGCAAAACGCACAAGGTGACTTTGCTCGTACCTCTACTGGTGCAGCCAATCAAACAAGAATTTTTACAGAATCGTTAAAACAAGTAGGTCAACAGATTGGTTCTATTATCCTTCCGTTGTTTACCAAGATGATTACTGCTGTTAACGAAAAAATAAAAGCATTTTCAAACTTATCTGAGGGTACAAAGAAGACAATCGTAGTTATAGCAGGATTAGCGGCCTTGATTGGACCATTACTTTTCTCTATCGGTGCATTGGCTTCTGCTGTACCTCTTTTAGCTAGTGGTTTTGCAATTGTTTCCAGTGCTGTGTCTGCTGTAATAGGTGGCTTTGTTTTGCTGTCGGGTGCTATAATTCCAATATTGGCTACTACTGCTTTTTTGTATGGTGCTTTTTTGATACTTAGTCAAAACGCTAAAAAGGCGGCTGGACAAACAGCTGAATTAAGCAAAGAGACAAAAGAATTGAATAATGTTATCGCACAAGGTAATAAGGCGGCTGCAGATGAAGTCGGAACGCTTGATAAATTATATGCAACTGCTACAAGTGTAGCAGCTTCTACAGCAGAACGTAAAAAAGCAGTTGAAAGTCTTCAGGCTGTATACCCTGCGTATTTTAAAAATATAGATGCGGAAACAATTAAAAACGGAAATGCTAAAATTTCTTATGATGAATTGCGAGATGCTATTTTTAATAAAGCGCGTGCTGTTGCTGTTGATAATAAGTTGCAGCAAAACGCAAACGATCGTATTGCTAAGGAATTAGAGCTACAGGATAAAATAGTTGCATCTAGAAAAAAATATATCGAATTAACAAAAAATCCCGCCAAAGGGGAATCTACCGTTGTTTCAAATGGTGGTGTTGATATCGTGACTTATAAATCAGGTAAGGATGTTTTGAGAGAAGCGTCTGAGGATTTAAAAAATTACAAATCACAACTTGTTGCTTTTTATGCAGATGCAAAAGCAGAAGACGATTCTTTGCTTAAAATTAAAGAACAATATTATTCTAAGATTGGTAAGCTTCGTGAGAATGATGCAATAGTTGCTGGTAATCAAATAGATGTTGTAGGTGATAAGTTAACGAAATTAAATTCAATAAAACGTCCTGATCAAGAAGATTTACAATTAGACCTTTCGCTAAAATCATCTGCCAATTCGATAAAAGCCTTTGATGAACAAATTGCAAAACTACAGCAATTTAAATCTGAGGTAGCAACTACTGCGGCTCAAATCGAGCAAGCGGATAAATTAATTTCGGGCCTTGAGTTTGCGAAATCTCTGCAATTCGACCCTTCTTCTTTGATTAAAACAACTGATGTAGTTACAGAAATGACAGAGAAGATGCAAGGGTCAATTAGTTTGGCTAGTGCTTCTTTTACTGAGAAAGGTAAGCGTATTATGGAAACTGGTAGTCTTTTATCAGAATCAATATCAGCTAATTTCGGTGTAATGGGTCAAAGTATAATTGATGGTTTAGGATTGGCTAAAAATGGATTTGAAGGATTTGCTGCCTCAATGTTAAAAACGGTATTAGAGTTAGGTCAAATGGTTTTAAAGCAAATAATTATCAACCAGGCTGCGTCGATGAGTAATGCAGTAACTGGTGCAACAGCTGCCGGTGTAGCAACGGGTCCTGCTGCTATATTTACTACTCCTGCATTTATAGCGACAGCTATTGGTGGTGTTTTAGCAGCGTTTGCAAGTATACCAAAATTTGAAACGGGTGGTATAGTGGGTGGTGCTTCCTTTTATGGTGATAAAATATTGGCTCGTGTAAATAGTGGCGAAATGATCGCTAACAGTGATCAACAAAAGAAAATATACAATGCGATGAGTTCGTCTGGTGGCGATAATTATACAGTAATACCAGAATTAAAAATTAAGGGAAGTGATTTGGTTGTAATTTTTGATCGCGTGCAAACCCGCAAAAACCGAATAGGATAATGAGTTATTATATCGACATAATAGACACTACTAGTCCATTGGTAAAGCTGAAACAAGAAATTGCTTCGGGTGGTGGTATAGAACTTAATTGGAATGGTGGCGATACCAAAGATGATTTGGCAATTGTAACATCTGAGCTTAATTTTGATATGCTTGATCCTAATTTTAAGGATGCATCATTTATTGATTATTATACCGGTAATGAGACTCGCTTTAAAGTGCAGTTGTGTGTTGCCGAAGACGATACTGTTATTTGGCAAGGTTATATTTTGCCTGATCTATACTCAGAGCCTTATACCAATAGTAACTTATTTGTGAGTTTTACGGCCACAGATGGATTAGGAAGGTTGAAAGGTAAATACCTTCCAGATGATTATTACAATCGCGAGAAATCGTTGCTAGATATTTATTCTCAGATTTTGAGATTAACAGGTTTGGACCTAGAATTGTATTTTTCTCCAGCAATAGAGAATGCCGCTGTAAAAGATTGGCGTGCCTTGTATCTTGACACGGAAACTTTTGTAAAAGACGATAAAAAAAACGATGCCTACACTATTCTAGAAACTTTACTACAAGATACCTTATGTGTGTGTTATCAATGTGATAACCGTTGGTATATAGAAGGTATTAATATTCGAATGATCCGTAAGGTTACTTATAAAACTTTTGATGCTGTAGGTAATGCTCTCGGTACGGTGATTTATGATCGTTTGCTTAAGCAAATTACGGCACTAGACGAGCCAATGATTACAATTATTCCGCCTTATAACGAAATAATTGTTACGCATGATAAAATAGAACCAGGACTAGCAGATGAAGTGAGTACAGAAATCAATGATGGTTGGGCAATTGTTACTGGTGTTGTAGGTCGCATCAATGCAAATGAATGGATGGGTAATGATGGGTATTATGCCTTGGCACTTGCTCCAGATTATACTGTTACGGTTTATAATCAATATTTTTTTGATGGTAATCCTTTGATTACTTACGTGCAGGACAATGCAAAATATATTGCGCTTAGAGAAAAGAAATATGTAGAGCAAGGTGCAAAAGTAAATTTTGCATTGACATTTGAGATTTTACATCCTACTACTGGCGAGCAAGGAAATGTTGATACCTGGAAGAATATATTAAAATATGAGATTCTTTATAACGGTTATGTATTGTACTCCAATTTTAGCGGTACCATAGAAGATCGTGAGAATTTAGTGTTCACCACTAGCGGAACTTGCAAAATTGATATTGATCACATCTTTGAGGAAGAAGGTTTGGTCGATATACGGCTTTATCGTCCAATTGGTCGTACTGCGGTCAATGGTGTTTTGGGTGTAAAATTAACCACTGCAAAGTTATCTGTAATTGATTTTGAAGAAACGCAAACAGTTACCAGTTTAATTAATGATGATTTTACTATTGATAAAACAGTTGAACTTACTTATGCCGAAGATAGATCGGGTGCGTCAAATGGTTTTCGGCTTTCAAAATTAAAAGAAGAAACTTCGTTTTTCAACGAGCAAGAAGTGCTTATTCTTTACGGTTTTGAGTATGAGGGTAAATATTATTCGACCGTACAATTGATAGGTGCCAATTTGATAGATAGACATCCTTATGCGGTTACTTATAACGGTGAAGCTGTCACGGTGCTTGATGTGGTTTATAACTTCTTTGGTGGCGGTGATATGCTTGTACAAACCGACAAATTATATACTACAGGTAATTTTAAGGTTAAGAAATACGGAATAGCGTATGCTTTGACCTCTCGTAATAATTGGACCCGTTGGACCGATGCTTTTTATAAAATAGAAGGTGTTTCTTATTTGCAGGTAGTAGCCAATATATACCGTCGTATGTTTAATGTCGCGCATGAGAAGATTGATTTAACGGCAAAAAATGCAGTAAAATTCAATGACATCATTAAGTTTAAATATGTATTTATGAAGGATTTCGTGGTGCTTAACTGCAGTTGGAACCTTGATACAGATAAAACTACATTGGTAATCGGTCGATCAAATTATAGTGATTCACCAGGAGAAAACCCATCGGGTGAAAACATCCCTCCTATCGTTACGGCTGCAGATGATTATTTTTTATTGCAGAACAGTAGTGAGATGGATTTGATGGCCCAAGCTTATGACCCCGATGGCGAAGTGGTATCACAACAATGGACACAAACAGCGGGTGAAACTGTGGCAAATATTGCAAATCCAACTTCATTAAATACAGCTGTATCAAACTTGACTGGAGATTTTTACACCTTTCAGATATTGGTCACAGATAATCAAGGTGCAACTGCTACAGATACAATAAATGTTATTCGAAAAAAAGACTATGTAGTTTCTTTTGAAGTCATAGAAGACACCTTCAAAGAACGTGATCCTAGAATTCTAAAAAAAGCTTTAAAATTGGTAGTTACACCTCCTCTACCTGCTGGTTATGTTTTAACTCTAAAGGGTGAGTTTTATTTATACGCCAAAGCTGGTTTTAGCAATTACATATCTTCAATAGATGCTACTGCTTGGTATAATTTATCAAAAAACGGATTATTAAAAGAAGGTAAAACGGTAACAGATACTATTCGAACAGCAGAAGATGAAGCGGTTGTTGCTACTGTGCCATTTGTTGAAACTTACGTGCAAGGAGATGTAATTATAATAACAAATTTTGTATCAAAAAAAGGTTATAGAGTTGATCATTTTAAAAAGTTTAAAGCCGAATCAACCTTTAATTTATATACTGTAGAAGTAGCCGCTGGTGTGGGAATAGCGACTGGTTTCCCATACAAAAATCAACTAATAATCAACTGGGATGAGTAACGAGACCGACAAAAAGAGAATTGGTATAGGGCGAAATGGATTTGCGCCTATTAATGAAGAACAAATAATAGAACCTGAGCTCGAATTTACATTTGATTCTACCGAAATAACATTCGATTCTACGACCGCTACTTTTGACGAAAACCCAACTTAAAACACAATCATGGATTTAAAAATAATAAACTTAGGGTCTGCTCCAAATAACAAAACGGGAACACCGGCACGTTTGGCGGGTGAATGGATAAATGAAAACTTTGGTGTTATTGCTCTAGCGTTGCAAACGTTAATAGATACTAATGGTCCATCTGCAAAAATATTTCGATTAGGAGAGTTGCAAGTGTATAAAGTAAGACCAGAAGATGATCCTGATTATGTAATAGAACAACAATCGGGTGATTACTGTATCGGTTTTGCAGAAAACGAAAGTGGCCAATGGGAATTTATAAGTGCCAATTATATTGCAGGTCCTATAACTAAAAAAGCAAGCTACGATATATAAAACTAAAATTTAAAACTATGAAAAATTGGATTTCTGCGTTATTAATTACAATAACGCTCACGGGTTACAGTCAAACAATACCGAGTCAAGCCGGTATAAAATTGACTAAAAATACTAAAGACAATGCAGCGACAAAAGTCAACGTGCAAAGCGCAGACAATGCCGTCAATTGGGTTGATAAAGCTGATTTTGAGCAAACGAGTAACAAGGTGTATGATTTATTGGGAACAAAGCCAAATGATGCCTACCCTACTGCCAATGCGGTTATAGCTGCAATCAATTCTGTAGGTATTAATACCGATAAGTTTATAAAACTTGGTTCGGTACAGAAAACAGGCTCAACAGTAAGTATCGCCGCAAATGCTTTTCAATGGAAAATTAACGGCGTCGAATACTTAACGACTTCGGCCTTTTCGCAAGTAATCGCACCAGCTACAGACAACTTTTATAGAATAGATTTAATAGTTGCTAATACCTTGGGAGGCTACACGCTAGTAGTGGGAACAGAGAGTGAAACAGTAATTAGTAAACCTGATCTGCCAGCCAATACTCTAGAAGTTACTTTCGTGCCCGTATTTGGCGCGGTCGTTGGCGATATACCACCCGCGCAGGAGGTAGGGACGCCTGAACAAGTAAGCGGGGTATTGGTGGGCGCAGGCGCAATCGATCCTGTAAAGGGGCAGGTTATCAACGATTATTTTAGGATTAGATTTTTTAATCCTGGAGAGGATCAAGGGTCCTTAGAGATCGCTACGGCGGACAATGGCACGGAGCCTATAAGATTTAGGCAGTATAATCTTAGCAACGATGGAGGAGTATATGAGCCTTTCAGCTCAATTACTAACGAGGTAACTATTCTTGATGAAAATGGAAATACTTTTTTACCTAAAAGCCTTTCAGTAGGGGGGAATATTACGGCGTTACCCGCTACGACTTCGGGGCAGGTAGTTGTTAAAAGCCAATTAGACTTAAAAGAAGATACTGCCAATAAAATTTACGACTTAGCGGGAGGCACTAAGCCTGCGGACGCTTACCCAAGCGCCAACGCGGTAAATACGGCGCTTAACTCTAAAATAGGAGGCTTAGGGACAGTTAACTACTTTCCTGTTTTTACAGCCAGCGGCACATTAGGTAATAGTCCTATGTATTATACTAATTCCAGCATATACTCCCCTAGTGAGATCAACTCTGTATCTTCCGATTTTGTGAGAGGCACTACTGGAAAATCTGCAGCTTATGGAATATATGATAGTAAAGGCTATATCTCTGTAGGCGGAATCGGTGGTACAAACTCATCAAACGAAGAGTTGGCGTTAATGCCTTTTGGAGGAAAAGCCACTGTGTTAACGCCTGCAAGCAGCGACGACTCAAAAAGAATTGCTAATACGGAGTGGGTGACAGCAAATGCAATATCCGCATTGAACCCATTAGAGATAAATAAAACGGATAAAACTGTTTGGAATAGCGGTAAAGTTGCAGGTAATACAGTTTTTGGTAAGGTTAGCATGGTTAATAATGCATCTGGAACGGGTAATACTGCTATTGGGAATAGTGTTTTAGTTTCTGGATCAGAACTATCATCAAACACTTCGGTAGGTCATAACTCAGCTCTTTTGCTAAACGCAGGTAGTGAAAATACTTTTTTAGGCGCTTATGCAGGGCGACTTGACAATTTAGGAGATGGGACATCTTTAAGTAAATCTGTTTTATTAGGTGCCAATACTAAAGGGACTAGGACTGCAGAAAATGAAATAGTTATAGGTTACGATACGCAAGGAGATGGCACAGATAGCGCAGTCTTAGGGAATTCAGACGTAAAAAAGACTAGACTTAGAGGTGTTATAACTCATACAGAATACACAGTATCTACGCTTCCGACTCCTACATATTCTACTGCTTACGCCACAGTAACAGACGCAGTTGCTATGACATACGGAGTAGCGCCAACAGGAGGCGGAAATTTAAAAGTACCTGTTTTTTGGAACGGTACAGCATGGATAATGCATTAATCATAAAAACACAAAAATGGAAAAATTTACAATACAGTTTTTTGGAACAATAGATTTGCCTACATACGTCGCTTGGATGCTGTTGGCTTTGATGGGTGCTTTATTAGGTATCTTGATTCGGCGCGTATATGGTGGGTTAAAAACCTACCCTGTCACCCTCGAGCAAATGATATTAGGATTCATGATCACTTTTATTTCAATACGGTTCTCTGACGAAATTCTAGGCATTCAACCAACTTCATTCGGGGCCTTGGTAATTGGTCTCACGCACAACGAAATAGCCTTGCTGATTTTAAAAAAATATTTAGATAAAAAAGAGTCGTAAATGGAAGATAACCCAACAGTAAAATTATCGGTAAATCAATTGTTCTCTTCCTTTTGTGGCCTGTTGGTCCTTGTGATTGGTTGTTATATCGAAATCAAAATAAGTTCATCAAATCAAAATGAACGTATTACCAACAACGAAAAAAAAATAGACAAACAGGAAGATTACAAAGCAAAAATTGATTTTAAACTCGATAAAATAATTGAGACGATCACACAAATAAAAATCGACAATGCAAATCAGCGAGTCCTGGACGCTGAAAAAAAAATCGAACAGTAAAAAACAACCTTTTTGTATGACAGAGGGTCATCAATGTCCCGCTCTAATAATCGAAAAGTAAACAACATTAAGCCATGGCAAAATTTGAAATAGCAGACCGTTTAACCCGAAAGTCTGAAGGTGGTTATTCGAGTCATAAAGAAGACAACGGCAACTGGACGGGTGGTAAAGTTGGTAAAGGAATTTTGATCGGGACCAATTACGGTATTAGTGCTCCTGTTCTTGCGGCTTATTTAGGTCGAACGCCTAATTTGCTTGAAATGAAAAACCTGAGATTGGAGACAGTCGATAAAATTTATAAAAAGAATTATTGGGATGTTATCCGAGGGGATGAAATATTCGATCAAGACACGGCCAATATGATTTATGATATGGCTGTAACATCTGGACCAGGCACGGCAATAAAATTGGCTCGTGAAGCAAAAAATTATGCTACAGGTATAACGATGACCAACGGATTTTTGAATCATATAAATCAAATGAAATATTTAATTATAGTACTGCTCTTTTTTGGCTGTATGACAAAAAAAGCAAAGGATGCAGAACCAATTTCGAAAGAAATAATTGAAACGCACCAATGTCCAGAACCAATTGAAATCATTATCACAGACACTATTTATTTGACTAAAAAATACGATAGTTTACAAGTAGTGATCAAGAAGAAAAACGACAGTCTTTTTCAAGAAAGGTATCGCCTGGAGCGGGTAAAATATTACAACGGCATCGTTCAAAGAAATTCGTCACAAATCAAGTTTTTGGTAGGTTGGATAAATAGAGCGGTAAAATAAGTATAAGAATTTTTAAAACAAACAGTATGATAAAAGTACACAAAGGAGAAAGTGTTTCTCTAGGTTTTAATATTAGCGGGTTGCAAGCTTCTGAAATCGAAGACTTCTCTGTTTATATCGGTGATCTTGGTTTTAGTATTGCAGCTGGAACGCTCGAAAAAGACCCAGATATCGAAAATTTATGGTATGCTCGAATGTCGTCATTGGTGACATCAAGATTTTCGGGAACTAGAAAGATTTCGATAGCAATAACAACAGATTTATTGGGTGTTTATAAATCCAACGAAATTGGCTGCTTGACTATTATTACAACAAATGAATTAACAGCCAACGACGAACTTTCAAAATACATCAAAGCGACCTTCAAAATAAACGTTTCTCTAGATCAAACCAATACCAATGTGTTTTTGGAGAGTATTTATAGAGTTTCGGGCGATGGTATTGGTGGTGGTGAAGATGGATTAACGCCATTTATTAACGCTTCTGGTAATTGGCAGATTGGTACTGAAGATACTGGTGTAAAAGCTCAGGGTGAAGATGGTTTGACACCGCAAAAAGGTACCGATTATGTTGATGGCGAAGATGGGTTAACTCCATTTATTAATACATCGGGTAATTGGCAAATTGGTGATGTTGATACTGGGGTTAAAGCTCAGGGGGAAGATGGTATAACTCCGCAAAAAGGAACCGATTATGTTGATGGTGAAGATGGATTAACTCCATTTATTAATCAAGCGGGTAATTGGCAAATTGGTGATACTGATACTGGGGTTAAGGCTCTGGGTGAAGATGGTAAGGATTTTATAACACCTAAAGACCCGTTTTTGCTTGCGGAATATAGATTTGATGAAGATGTAAAAACAGTGTTAATTGACTACTCAGGTAATAGTAAGAACGGTACTTACGTAGGTAATCCAACGTCAGTTTCAGGAGGAGGGTTTTATGCTGAAAATGGTAAATATGCTACAGGTCATGTTGATTCTTTATCCACAGCGCAAACTATTTATATAGTTGCCGATATTTCAGAAGACAATAAGAGCCTTTACCACGCTATTTTAGGAAATTCAACAGGTTTGAGTAATCTTAATATAATGGGTACGGAAATAACTAATGGTAATCATTGGCAAGGTGCTCACGTTACATCTGTAAATAAGTTAAGTCAAACATTCCAACCAACACCAACTAATACGTATATAATAGCTATTACAGTACCTAATAATGGTAGTGTATTATCTAAGACATATTATAATGGGGAAGAAGTTTCTGCGTATGTAAGTAGAGATACTAATATATACTTAGGGCGTAACGGTACGCCATGGTTTGGACAGTCAAATGCTAACGGAGTAGGAAGATTAAACGCAAACATTTACTACTTTGCATCTTATAGTAGTTTGCATGAAGATTATGAAGTTTTAAAAACTAGTAATAATATCAGAAGCTTATTAAATAGCAGAGGTACAAAAAAACCTGAAAGTTATAATTTAAAATCTACAGAAAACATTCTCTTAGGTTTAGGAGATTCAATTACAGATGGTGCCGGCGCAGGTTCATACCTAGGGAAAATTACTGTTACGGAGTCGTTTAAGATACTAAATAAAGGATGGGCAGGTATAACATCTGGTAATTGTATAAATGGTGCTCTTGGGTTCCCAACATTGTATTTAAGTCCTAAAAAATATAATATAGCTGTTTTATTTTTTGGTACTAACGATATTGGTAATAATACTGCAAAAGTTTCCTTGGTTAATTTAAAGGCTTCTGCTTCTTTGTTTAAAAGAGCGGGATGGAAAGTTATAGTTTGTAGCTTAATAGATAGAGGTGATGCACTAGCTTTAAATTACCCCAATTTTTATACAGAGTTTAATACTGAAATCAGAACATCTTGGAAGTATTTTGCGGATGAGTTTGCCGATTTAAATGCCGAACCATTATTAGGGGATGTAGGTGCAAGTAGTAACACAACTTATTTTCAAGGTGATAAAGTGCATCCAACAGATGCAGGTCAACAATTAATTGCTTCTATAATATCGGCTGCAATTAATAAGATAGTATAATGCCAACAATCACCAACCCACTCCAAATCATCGCCAAGTCCAAATATATGTATTTGGCGATGCTATCTCGTGAGGTTAAAATAAGCAAATGGCTTATCTCACGTCCCATTCAGAGCCAAAGGAGTATCATAGAGAAAACTCCACAAGAAATGAAATTATTTGAGGAGTACAAATATTGGTTGTCGCAAGATGGAGCGGTACCTAAAGGTGTAATTAAGCAATTTAAAGAAGATGTTAAAAGTCTAGAACAAAAAAACCAAAACCCATTATGAAAAAAGTAATAAATTACATAGTTCTATCGCTAGTATTTATCCTGGTACTTTCTTGCGGTGCTCGAAAAGCAGATAAATCAAAAACTAGTGAGGTTGTAAAATCGGAGATAATTGACAAGTCAAAAAGTGACAAGTCCGAAAATGTAGAATCGAATGTTAAAACCACTGAAGCTACTACGATTAATAACCAGGATCAAACCACAACTGTAAAAAAAACAGTTGAACCGGTCGACCCGACAAAGCCAGCGTCATACATTGACGAAAAAGGAGTTAAAAAAGAGCTGCACAATTCAAAAGAAGTCACCGAGACAACTACCCGCAACAATAACACTCAAACTCAAGTGAAGTCGCAAATTGAAAATAGTGTCAAAACAGACAAAAAAGAAGCTTTGCAAAACAACAAAAAAGAAGTTAGTGATGTAAAGAAAGAAAATAAGGAATCCTCCACCGAACGCCAAGCTTGGAACCCGTATCATTTGATTTGGATATTTATAATCATTGCTGCAATTGTCTGGTTGATATGGAGGTATAAAACCAATATATTTGGTATAAAAAAAATAGTTGTTGTGTTGATTGTTTGATTATTTGGTTGAAAAGGCGGTTTTGCAGAACCGCCTTTTTTTATGCAAAAAATGATTTATTTTTGCATAAAATAAAAGATTGTAAATTGTAATTACCTTATAGTTAGGTATTTAAAAGATTTTTGTTTGTGCCTTCTAAGCAGGCGGTCGAAGGTTCGAATCCTTCTGCCTTCACAAAAACCGATACATTTATTTGTATCGGTTTTTTTGTTTATAGTAATGATGAAATAGAGCATCCCGATTTTTTTAAGAGGGACGGTCGAAGGTTCGAATCCTTCTGCCTTCTTAAAAATTCGATACTTTTTTATTATTTGTTTTTGTTTATACTACTTACAACCCACTACTCTACTATTGCTTCAAATGGATCAACTGCAAAAGTTGGGGATTACCAGTGAGCCAATAATAACATCGCAATATTCTTATCGTTACTACAGTTGTAGATAGTTCGTAATTGGTATATAAAGACCTTTTTTTTTTGATCTGGATATAATTACAAATAATAGTTATAGAATATACAGTTTGAGAAAATTAGGTAAGAAAAAACAAAAGCAACCTTAGCACCGTGCAATTATAATTTTATGCTTTCCTTGTTTACAACTTCCGTAAGTAAAAATGATCCTGATAAAATAGTAAATTATAGAACGGATAGAGCCTTGTTAGAGATAGATTTAAGTAATTTTACAAAAAGAGGCAAGCACATCAAGCCTTATTAAATTAATTGTATGCGAACTCAAAATTCAAACATCCGAATTAGACAAGAACTTATCAACAGTATCGTTCATGGTTTTGGAATTATTTTTGGCATCGTAAGTGTTCCAATTCTAATTGCATTTGCCATCAAAAGTGATAACACTGCTGGCATTATTGGTGCAGCCATATATGGTTTTTGTTTTTTGCAGCTCTTTACTTTCTCTACTCTCTACCACGGAATCCAGCATCCACAAGCAAAACGTACACTAGAAATCCTTGACCATATCAGTATTTATTTCATGATAGCGGGTACGTACACGCCGTTTTTGCTAATGTATCTGCTCAATTCTTTTGGTATTACACTACTATCAATTTTGTGGGGCCTTACAGCATTAGGAATAATGTATAAGATCTTTTTTATAGGGAAATGGAAGATTTTTTCGACCCTAATTTATATTGCCATGGGTTTAATCATGATTGTTGGCGGACGTACTTTTTTCGAAAGTATACCCTCTAACATTCTCGCTATGATTCTTATTGGCTGTGCCCTTTACCTTATGGGTGTGATTTTTTACTTATGGAAGAAATACCCCTACAATCATGCGGTCTGGCATTTCTTTGTGCTCGCAGCTGCCATTTGTCACTACGTTGCTATTTTATTAGCGGTAGCGTCGAATTAATTATAATTGTTGAGTAGTAAGCAAATTAAAGGCCTAATTATAAAAGAGATGATGAAAAGCTTGACGGTAACAAAGTGCTATTTCTTTTTTATTAAATAGGGATTCAGCGTGCAGAACAATTCACACTAAAAAATAGAAATCCTCTGTCTGAGCAATCAATACTTATTATTATTTTAGTTGATTTTTTCTTTCATGACAAAATTTAGTTTGCAAAATAGAAAGAAAAGCAGCAAAAACGCATCGAAGGAAGCTATAAAAAAATAAAAATATTTATTTGTGTACCGTAATTACGGTTTTCCTCATTACAAATTAGGATATAATTAATACTTTAGCTTCATAAAAATTTTAAGACAAAAATTGCTTCATGGCAGCCGAACAAAAACAAAAATTAGAACAACAACTCTGGAACATTGCAAACACCCTACGTGGCAAGATGGACGCCGATGATTTTAGAGATTACATATTAGGTTTTATCTTCTATAAATACCTGAGCACCAAGATGGATCTGTACGCCAATACCATCCTAAAACCAGACGGACTCAGCTTTCAAGAAGTCGAAGGACATCAAGAAGAAACTACTTTACTTAAAGAAATAAAACAACTTGCCTTAGACAAATTAGGCTACTTCTTATTGCCTTCTGAATTGTTTTCAGAGTTGGCAAGAAGAGGCAACGCAGGTGGGAAAAATAATTTTATCCTTGGCGATTTATCAAAAGTGCTTACGCACATTGAGCAAAGTACCATGGGATCAGAAAGTGAAGAGGATTTTGGTAATCTATTTTCTGATCTTGATTTGACTTCGCACAAACTTGGAAAATCCGAAGCGGATAAAAACGAGCTGATTGTAAAAGTTCTTGTACATCTAGACGAAATCGACTTTGATCTCGAAAACACCGACAGCGATGTTCTAGGCGATGCTTACGAATACCTAATCGGGCAGTTTGCCAGTGGCGCAGGCAAGAAAGCAGGAGAGTTTTATACCCCACAACAAGTCAGCAGCATCTTGGCACAACTGGTTACAGTAGGTAAGGACAAATTAAAAAGCGTGTACGACCCTACTTGTGGTTCGGGTTCATTATTGTTGCGAGTAGCAAAGGAAGTCAAAGATGTTAGCGCCTTTTACGGACAAGAAATGAATCCTACGACCTACAACCTTTGTCGTATGAACATGATCATGCATGACGTACACTACAAACGTTTCGACATCAAGAACGAAGACACCCTCGAGCGTCCGCAACATTATGATATGCGTTTTGAAGCCATCGTGGCCAATCCGCCATTCTCGGCCAACTGGAGTGCCAGCCCGCTACACATGACCGATGAGCGTTTCTCAGCCTACGGAAAACTAGCCCCATCTTCCAAAGCTGATTTTGCCTTTGTGCAACACATGGTGCACCAACTGGATGACAACGGAACCATGGCAATCGTATTGCCTCACGGCGTTTTGTTTCGTGGCGGTGCCGAAGGTCACATACGCCAATACCTAATCAAAGAGAAAAATTACCTCGATGCCGTAATAGGCCTACCCGCCAATATTTTTTATGGAACCAGCATCCCAACTTGTATTTTGGTGTTAAAGAAAAAACGCCAACATGCTGATAATATTCTCTTTATCGATGCCAGCCAACATTTTGAAAAAATAAAAACCCAAAACGTATTGCGCACCCAGGATATCGACAAAATAATCGATACCTATAAAAACCGAAAAATAGAGGATAAATATTCCCATATCGCCGTTGCCGCGTCAATTGCCGAAAATGATTATAATTTAAACATCCCGCGCTACGTAGACACCTTCGAGGAAGAAGATGCAATAGACCTAACCGCCATAACAACCGAATTAAGAGCATTAGCCACCCAAGCCAAAACCACCGATGCCACCATCGCAGGATTTTGCACCGAATTAGGAATCGAAACCCCATTTTAATCATGAAAAACAATTTAGATACAAATGATTTGGGCTTTTCCCGCCAGAAAAAGGCGGGTCGGGCTATCCGTTACAATCTTTTTGTTCGTTCCTCTCAAAAAGGATTTCCACTTTTATCCCTAACGCAAAAAAATCCCTGCCATGAATAAAGTATGTATTCCAAAATTACGATTTAGTGGGTTTGATGGGGAGTGGGAGGATTTGATATTAAAAGATGTGGTTAAAGTCAATCAAGGACTAGCTATTTTAAAAAGTAATCGTCATTCCGTAAATGGACATAATAGATTACATTATATTACAATACCTTATTTAGAAGGCAAAGGTGGAGAATACATTGAAAATGCCCAGAAATCAGTTATTTGTTATCCAGAGGATATTATTGTTACTAGAACTGGAAATGGTGTTGGAAAAACATGGACAAATGCACATGGTGTTTTCCATAATAATTTCTTTAAAGTATCTCCTTTAACAAAATCTACTTCTAAATTATTTTTATTTCAATATTTAAATAAACCTGAAATTCAGTTTTTAATGAAGCAATATGCAGGAACAAGTGCCATTCCTGATTTAAATCATGGTGAGTTTTATATAATTCCTTATTATAAAACTTCACTTGAAGAACAACAAAAAATAGCCTCATTTTTAAGTTCGGTCGATGAAAAAGTACTGCAATTGTCCCGCAAAAAGGAACTCTTAGAACAATACAAAAAAGGCGTAATGCAACAATTGTTCTCAGGAAAATTGCGGTTTAAAGACGAAAATGGGAATGAGTATCCGGATTGGGAGGAGAAGAAATTGGGGGAGGTTCTGAAAATTGGTAGCGGAAAAGATTATAAACATTTAGAAAAAGGAAATATTCCTGTTTTCGGAACAGGTGGATATATGTTGTCAGTGAATAAATGTCTGTATAAAGGAGAAACAGTTTTTATTGGTCGTAAAGGAACAATTGACAAACCATTTTATTTTGATGGAGAATTTTGGACAGTAGATACTTTGTTTTACACCCATTCTTTTAAAAATACAATTCCAAAATTTATTTATTGTGTATTTCAACAGATAAACTGGAAATTACATAATGAAGCGTCAGGTGTACCTAGTTTATCAAAATCAACAATTGAAAAATTAAAATTTAATTTACCATCCCTACCCGAACAACAAAAAATTGCCAATTTTTTATCGGGCATCGATGATAAAATAGAAAATACGCATCAAGAAATAAATAACATGCAAGGATTCAAAAAGGGGTTGTTGCAACAAATGTTTGTGTAGCGCAAAAGTCTTAAATACTTAATCAACTAAAACTATATATTATGAAAAAAATGTACTCTTTTTATTGTTGTCTTTTTTTATTTACTGTTTCTAATATAATTGCTCAGGAAAAACAACTTGATTCAATTTTAATTAGTCCTTCTGTTCAATATGAAGCTGATTTGTATAATAAGAAAGGTGAGAAACAAACTTTTAATGGCAAAATGATGAATATTTTGTTTGCTAAAAAAGTAGGAACTGCCTTTGGAGGATCTAATGATTTAACCTTACAAAAATTTTATTCCTCTTTGGATGTCAATGATAAATCAATATCTATTGGTGCTAATTTTGAATGGAAACGTTCTGATGAAACAAAGAAACTCACTTGGTTACTATCGGCAGGAGCGAAAATAAAAGCGGAAAACAAATTTGCTACTGTTTACGATAATGGTGATTTTCAAGAAAATAATATTGGTACAACTTTTAAAATCACACGAATAGGAAGAGGATCAATCAATTTTACAACAACTAATCCTAGAAAAAGAAGAGATTCAGCTGTGCTAAAAAATCGTGAATTACTCTATGAAAAATATGATAAGACAACACAAAAATTTAATGTTGAAAATTTAAATGAATTTAAAAGGAAACATGATGAATTGTCTCGTTATGATAAAGATGCTAAGGATTATAAAACTGAATTAGAAGCGAAGAGTAAAGCACTTTATATTGAAATGGCAAAAGAAGAAATTACCTATTTGGAAAACAACAAAATGTATCATTTCGTTTCTGATAATTGGTGGTCTCTAGAGGTTTTTGTTCCTATTGGTGAAAACAAGTACTTGACTACTTCTGATGTATTAAACAATGCTCTTTCCAAAAAGCATTTTTATGCCTTTAACGCGACTCTTTCCTGGAATTATATGAGAGAATATTCATGTGGATACTCTTTCTTTTTCAAAGCTAAAGCCAACTTAAAAAACAATAACAATATATTAGTTGATGATCTAAAATCAAAAGCATTTCAAACGTCAGAAAGTGGAGCGGGAGGTACAGTAGTAATAAAAGACTCAAATGATGGATATATTACAGATTTTGAACAATTTGTAACTCCTTCACTTATCATTGAACCAGCTTTTTTTATATTTAATAATAGTTTAGGTTTTAGTCCTGCCATAGAACTTAATCAAGGGAAATATAATAAAACTAATTGGAAGTTAGGTATTCCGATAAGTTTAAAAGACAAAGATGGTAAGCCAAAGGTAAATTTTGAAGTGCAGTGGAAAGAAATAAATACTTTTAATTCTTCTAGTCATTTAGTAGGCATAAGTGTGAACTTCTTATTTGGCGAATTAATCAATTAAAAAAATATTAAGAGCCATCAATCCGAATTACAATTAGAAAACAACCTAATCAAGCAATTGGTTTAAAATAAATAATATAAACATGAAAATTTTAGGCTATTCAGAACGTGGTATTATTAATTCATTGATATTCTCAATTGGTGAGGATAAAGTATTGATGAATAAATTTATTGAGACTATAACAATTCATGAATCTTTTAATTTAGGAACACCAGAAAGATATACTGTGCTTTTAGAACAATCCTTTTCCGATTTTGGTGATGCAGATTTGGTAATTATCATTCATTACAAAGATGAAAAAATTGAAAAGGCAGCGGACAAAATAGTATTATTTATTGAAGGAAAAGTAAAAACATCGGGTAGTAACTGGATTATAAAAACTCAATTTGATAAATACTTTCAAAAGAAAGAATATAAGGGTTATTCATCCAACTTATTCTATCAACTGTATTTTAAAAAACAATTAATTGATAATTGGGCAATTTTAAAACAAAATAAGTTAGATGGTAATAGAAGTGGAATAAAATCATTTTTTAGAAATAGAAAGATAGGTGATAATCCAATTGTTGAAAAAGCGTTCAATTTGATTGAATGTAAGGAAGCTTATTATATAGGGATTATTCCAACTTTAAAGGAAGATCTTAAAAAATTTAATGACAAAATAGATTTTGAAATGAGTTTTCTATCATGGGAAAGAGTGGAGGAGTTTTGTAGAGAAAATGATCTTCAAAAAGTATTAAATATATTTGATTACAATGACAAACAAATTTATAATAGAGTAAAAAAGCTTAATAATTAAGTAGTTATGAGCCATCAATCAGAATTACAATTAGAAAACAAACTCATCAAGCAATTGATTGGTTTGAATTATGCAGCTGTACAAATTCAAGATGGAGACGCATTAGTTTCTAATCTTAAAAGTCAGTTGGAAGTTTTCAATCAAACCACCTTTACCGCTAAGGAGTTTGATGCTATTTTGAATCATTTATCCAAAGGAAATGTTTTCGAAAAAGCTAAAACCTTGCGGGATCGTTTTCAATTGACCAAAGAAGATGGCACTTCCTTTTACGTACGTTTTTTTAATACCGAAGACACAAGCCAGAATCTATTTCAGGTTACCAATCAAATATCCTTAGAAGGAAGTTATAAAAACCGTTTTGATGTCACGCTCTTGGTCAATGGTTTGCCTTTGGTCCAAATAGAATTAAAGCGCTCTGGCATCGAAATCAAAGAGGCCTTCAACCAAATTAATCGCTACCAAATGCATTCTTTTTGGAGCAATCATGGTTTGTTTCAATACGTGCAATTATTTGTGATCAGCAATGGAGTCAATACCAAATATTTGGCGAATAATAAATTGCAATCAGTTAAACAGACCTTCTTTTGGGCGGATGCCAAAAATAAAAATATTACAGATTTATCAGAGTTTGCAGCTTCATTTTTAAACCCAACTCATTTGGGTAAGATGATTGCACATTATATTGTGATCAATGAAACACATAAGGTAATGATGGTGTTGCGTCCGTATCAATATTTTGCTACCGAAGCTATTATTCATCAAGTCAAAAACTCAAACGACAACGCTTACATTTGGCACACTACAGGTTCGGGAAAAACACTAACTTCTTTTAAAGCCAGTCAAATATTGATGGACTTGCCCGAAGTCTACAAAGTTGTTTTTGTAGTAGACAGAAAAGATTTGGATTATCAAACCATGAACGAGTTCAATGCGTTCAAGAAAGATAGTGTAGACGTTACCAATAACACCCAGTCATTAGTAAGGCAATTAACGGACAATACGAAATTAGTACTGACCACAATACAGAAACTAAACAACGCTATTTCGGAACGATTTGCGGGTGCAATTGAAGCTTTACGCCACCAGAAAATCGTTTTTATATTTGATGAATGCCATCGTTCGCAGTTTGGAGATACTCATGATCGTATAACAAAGTTTTTTGAGAAAAGTCAGTTAATAGGTTTTACCGGAACGCCCATTTTTGCCGAAAATGCTTCTAAAAATGAGTATGGAAAACGCACAACCAAAGACTTGTTTGGCAACTGCCTGCATAAATATGTAATTACAGATGCAATTAAAGATCAAAATGTATTGCGTTTTGGGATAGAGTACATTGGGAAGTATAGAAATAAGAGCAATACTTTTATTGATATTGAGGTTGAAGATATAGACAAGCAAGAAGTACTGAATTCTGAAAAACGAATCTCTAAGATTGTAGATTACATCATTGCACATCACAGCCAAAAGACTTTCAATAAAGATTATTCGGCCTTGTTAGCGGTAAGCAGCATTGATAATGTGATTCAGTATTATGATTTGTTTCAGCAAAAGAAACTAGCAGGCGAACATGATTTGCGTATTGCTACTATTTTTACGTACGGCACAAACGAAGATTCAGAAGAAGCACAGGATTATTTACCAAGTGATGAAGTCGATTTTGATGTTTTGGCAGAAGCTCCAACCACTTATCAATCCAAGCATACAAGGGACAAATTAGACTCCTACATTGCTGATTATAACCAAATGTATGGCACGAGTTTTTCGACCAAAGACAGCCAGCAATTTGAGAACTATTTCAAAAACATAAGTAAACGTTTAAAAGACCGAGAAAAGGAAAACTTCAACCATGACAAAGACCGTTTGGATATTGTTATTGTTGTCAATATGATGCTTACAGGTTTTGATGCCAAGAAAGTAAATACCCTTTACGTAGATAAAAACTTGAAACAACACGGCTTAATACAAGCCTATTCAAGAACCAACAGGATATTAGGAGAACAGAAGTCACAAGGGAACATTCTGTCCTTTAGAAACCTCAAAAAAGCCACCGACGAAGCCATTACTTTATTTTCGAACAAAGACGCCATCGAAGTGGTTACCATGCCCGATTATGAAAAAATAGCAGAGAAGTTTGATGAGGCTTTGAAACTATTAAGAGAAATCACACCCACATACCAAAGCGTTAATGATTTAAAAAGCGAGCAAGACGAAGCAGAGTTTGTACAAGCTTTTAGAAAATTAATGCGTACAATGAATGTCTTACAATCTTATTCGGATTTTGATTGGGAAGATTTACCCATTGACGAGCAGGAGTTTGAAGACTACAAAAGCAAGTACTTGGACTTATACGAAAAAGTAAAACGAGACACTGAAAAACAAAAGACTTCGATTCTAGATGATATTGATTTTGAGTTAGAATTAATCCATAGAGACCAAATCAATGTTGCTTATATCTTGAAATTGCTGGCACAACTGAAAGGAGAAAAAACACCATCTGCAGCAGCTGCTCAAAAGAAAGCGATTGTTGATTTATTGGGAGGTGATATACAACTGAGAAGCAAACGAGATTTGATTCAGAAGTTCATTGATGAAAATATGCCTAATATCAAAGACAGCGACAACATCGACGATGAATTTGAGAAGTTCTGGCAAGATCAAAAAGTACTAGCATTAGGCAAGCTATGTGAAGAAGAAAACTTAGACAAAGCACAATTTAAATCCTTAATCGATGCCTACATTTACAGCGGAAGAGAACCTATAAAGGACGAAGTTTTTCAATGCCTAGACAACAGACCAAGCGTACTGCAAGCCAGAACTATCGGGGATCGAATTATTGCGAAGATGAAAGAATTTGTGGAGGTTTTTGTTAAGGGGATGATGGCTTAAATTTATTAAAGTATTACATAATAATATATTAAGATAGCGTTTATAACTAAAATGCTTTCGATAAAGAATGTCAAAAAAACAAATTGAAATGAACACATTAGAAAAAATTAATAAAAAGATAATAATACCGTATTCATTAAAACATTATTTTTCCTCTTCTTCACATGAATATGCTAGAATTGAATATGCAGAAAAAATAGCGCTTTTACAATCAGTTGTTCAAAAGGGTTTTAGCACATATGATTTATCGGAGGCGTTCAGAGAACCAAGAGCAACTAAATATAGTCAATACGATATGCAAAAAGAATTGGTGCGTTATATTGTACACATTCTTTATGGAAATGTTGAGGGAATTATAGTAAATCGTTATTACGAAGGAGTCCGAAGTATTGAAGCAGCAAAAGATTTAGATGCTTATTTACTTTCAGAGGATCCTTATGAAGACTTTAAAATGAAGTTTAAAGAAAAATTTAATATTGCATTATAACATATTATATGATTCACTAAGCTGTAATAACTTTTAAACATAAAAAAAATCAAAATGCTGTGATTAATCAATGTAATCACCGCATTTTTTGCGGTGAATAGGTCGTGTAATCTCCGCAAGACCAGTTAAACAAAGTAAATTTCACACGAAGAAGCACGCATTACATTTTAAAAAACAATTTTTAATAATCACTAAACAACGTCTCCCCTTTCACCAACCAAGAAAATCCAAAACATTCTACAGCAAGTGTTTCCATCCAAAAAGTGAGGTGGTTACTAGTGTAAAATGGTTCGGGTATCAAATGTAAAAAGCCAGCAAAAACAACTAAAATCGCTACTATCATCAGTACACCACAGGTGCGATAAATGTGATTTCGTGTTATTTTTTTGTCCCCTCTTTTTGAGGGCGCTTTGTCGGATTTGGTAAACAAAAACAATGACATATAGGCCAGACAAACTAAAAAGATACCTGCCGACACATAATGAAAACCTTCCCTAAAGGCACTTTCATTCAGCTTGGTTACTGAGTAGGGTGCTGCAGCATCACAACACGCGTTCGTAATATTGCCAGTTGGGAAAAACACCACGCATAATGCGAATATACCCGCGGTTAATGAGGTGAAAAAGTCTACAGGTTCTTTTCCTTTATAAATTATCAAAAACAAAGCTAGCATACTTAGAATAACAACAAAAATACTCGAAACACGTGTGTAGTAGTAATGACTAATGGATTCTAAAGGATACTTCACGCCACTATCTACATATAAAAAGACATATAACAGCAAAGGCAAAAACATTCCCAAAACTCCTATTACTTTACGAAGTGTCAAACTGTTTGTAAGCCAGATGCTATCGTCTTCCTTGAAGTCCACGTCAAGCATTTCTGTTATTTTGTTGGTAGTTGCGGATTTCATAAAAGTTTGGCTTTAAGTGTTTTCACTAATAAATACATCAAATATATAAACCTTTAAAGATATTTCGTGACAATTTTCTTGTTTATTATTCAGTATGGTTTTCTTTATAATCTCCATTTCAACTTTCGATAATTTTGAATCATAATTAAAGAAGTTATGATACTTTTGCAATAATAACAAAAAACGCAACATACAGTATGATTTCGATTAATCAAGTTACTTTTTACTCAACAGATGACGTCCTTTTTGTTTTTGCATTAGCAATTGAGGCTGGAAAAACATTTGATCAATACACTACTTTGTTTACCGGAATTGGTAAAGTAAATGCCAGTTATGAATTGACTAAGGCTATTCAAGTCAAAAAGCCGAAGCTGATTATCAATTTGGGCTCGGCGGGTAGTAATCATTTTTCAAAAGGGGATGTTGTTTGCTGTACACAGTTTGTACAACGCGACATGGACGTGCGCGGACTTGGGTATGCACTATACGAGACGCCTTTTGCTGACGTTCCAATAATTTTACCTTACGGCTTAGAAAAGCAGGGCGTTAGGGTAGGAACTTGCGGAACTGGAGATAGTTTTGATACCAGTCATGCAACTACTCAGTACAATGTAGTCGACATGGAGGCCTATGCCCTAGCCTTGATTGCAAAAAAAGAAGACATTCCGTTTTTGTGTCTCAAATACATCTCAGACGGTGCCGATGATAATGCTGCTGATGATTGGACGGTTTTGGTACACAAAGCAGCAGTGGCTTTTGCAGAAATCTTAGAGTTGAAATAATTAGATCGAAAATACTAAATTTCAAAATTGCCAATACTTCCACTTTTGTAGAAAAATTTTAATTTGCCTTGTAATTTGTGAATGATCCCAGAGATGACTGTTCGGAAAACTTTTTAAGATTAAAAAGTTTCAAAAATTTGATTTTGGTATATACAGAATTTGTAAAGTTGTATTGTATTTAAGTGCAAATGCTGTCACAGTATTTGAAGTCTACATCAAATGTTTCTACTATTTTGACTTAGGATGTTAAGTACGCAAAAGATTAGATTTTAAATGCTACTTACAGAACACATTTTTAAATATTAAAACCTTCAATTCTATTCAATGTAATAAACTGATTGAATGGATTTTAAAACAAAGGGTCTGACTGAAAAGTCAAACCCTTTAAACCGTAAGATGATTTCTCATATATCTACTCTCCTACTGCCTAAACTATTTTTAAGCCTTCCGGTAATTATCATTTATCATTAGATTGAGTGAGCAAGTGTCACTATTTAGTTGCTTCGTCCTCTTCAAAATCATCTGATAAAAAATCATCATCTACTTCTACAATCTCCTCATCCGAATCGATGTCTTCTTCTTCCTCTATGTCTTCGGAAAGGAAATCATCGTCCTCTTCATAATCCAAATCATCAGTTAGAAAATCATCATCTTCTTCTTCTACATCATTATCCAAATCGGTTTCAAAATCTTCTTCCTCCTCGACTGGATCATTGGTCAAATCTTCCGACTGCAAATCGTTGTCTTTTAGTTCATCATTGTTTGGGTCCGTACTGTTCATACTTGTCTGATCGATAAATTCCTCACCAAAAGTCGAATCGGTACGAGGAACATTATTGGGATCAACATATTTAGTGTCTTCTTCATTTACTTCATCATCATAAGTTTTTGAATTTAAGTCTTCGTTTTTATTTTGTTGCTCTTTTAGATATTCATCCACAACACTTCTGTTTAATTCATTGACATCTTTCATAATTTCTATTTTTTAATTGTTTGTTTTATTTGCTATTACTCCATAAATTATTCCTCATGATAAAATGGACTTTTAATAATTACTTATTCAAATTTAAGAAACCCCTTTCAGCAAATTTTACAGTTAAAGACATTTTAATTACATGATCTCTATATGGTTACATTTATGAATTATATAATTGTTTATTATTAAGTAGAATAACATATCCTTTTTACATCGCTATTAATTATGTTGAAATCTTCTTTCCTTTATAATATTTTAAAGCTGAATGCTTTTCCTTAACTTATTAACATACTAGCCATTGCACATAAATCCTGTGAAACTTATCTGTATTTTTATAGCTTTTTACAGACTTACATTAGCAAAAGAAGTAAAGTAGTTATGTTATAACTATCGAGTTCTCAAAATAGGTCTTCACTAATCTTATCAAAAATGAACAAACTCAACTTATATGTTTTAATTCTGTTTTCTGTTTTCAATACAGCATTATCGCAGCAAAATCCTGTCATTAAAAATTTGGTAACCGTAAAAAATATAGATTTGTTTGACCATGAAAGAAGTCGTTCTGTGCCCATTGCTATTTATAAATCAGCAGTAGACTCTACGATTAAAAACCAGCAACTCATTATTTTTAGTCACGGCTATTATGAGAATAAGAAAAATTCGAATATGAAATATTCTTATTTGACCAATTTTTTAGCTTCGAAAGGTTATTTCGTAGTCAGCATACAGCACGAGTTACCAACGGACAATTTGATTCCGACAACTGGAATTCCTCAGATAGTCAGACGTCCATTTTGGGAGCGAGGTGCAGAAACTATTTTATTCGCCATAAACAAATTAAAGAAATCAACTCCAGAGTTAGACTTTAATCATATCAATGTAATCGGACATTCGAATGGTGCGGATATGACCGCATTATTTGCACAAAAATATCCGAGTAAAGCGTACAAAATTATAACGTTGGATAATCGAAGAATGGCTTTGCCCAAAAGAAAAAATCCAAAAATTTATTCCCTGCGATCGAGTGACCAACCAGCTGATGAAGGTGTGTTGCCGACAGTAAAGGAGCAAAATAAATATGGAATCACCATTGTAAAACTGCCCTATACCATTCACAATAATATGGACGACAGAGGTAGTGACACAGAGCATGACGAAATAGTAAATTATATTTCTACCTTTTTAAAGGATTAGACAACTATTAAGGCGATTAGAAGTTCTGCCTACTTGCTTGATTAAATTTATTTACAGAAACTATTCGATCGTGAGGAATAAATTCAATAGTAATTATCATTTTGTAAAATTCTAGCTAGATATGATGTTGTTAAAAGAGTAATTCCGCCAGGTCTTGCGAAGCTTCCTCTATTTTTTTTCTTATTTTTATAAAAAAATCAATATGCACCTCTCCAATCGATATTACTTGACAATGCTCATTTTACTTTCTTTAATTTCTGGAACAACCGTTTTTTCTCAGAATGTAGATAAAATAGGTTCACTTCCCCAAGTAAATGATACGACATTTGTTAATCTTAAAGACTACAGCAGTGATTTTCTTTATGATATGAAATACGCGACGGAAGATAATTTTTTGAAAGCCAAGGTTTATGATTGTGCGGAATGTTTTTTAAGGCTAAAAACCGTAAAAGCACTGGTTTTGGTAAACAAAGAATTTATGAAGAAAGGGTACCGAATTCAGCTTTTTGATTGCTACCGCCCATTAGACATACAAAAAAAAATGTGGGAGATTGTTCCTAATCCTAAATATGTGGCCAATCCAGCCAAAGGTTCTATTCACAATAGAGGTGGCGCTGTAGATCTTACTATAGTGGATGCAAATGGTAAGGAACTTGATATGGGAACTAAGTTTGATTTTTTCGGAATTGAAGCGAGTCACAACTACACTAAAGTTGCTGCAGAAGTGAAGAAAAACAGAGCATTGCTAAAAAAGATAATGACTGCGAAATATTTCAATTCATTCGATTCAGAATGGTGGCATTACAATTTAAAAACAGCTTTAAAAGATGCTGTTTCTAATGAGAAATGGGATTGTGAATGATTCATGCTTTCGATTTAAACATATACTAAAAGCAAAGGCAGCTAATCATTAAACACATAAAAAAACGTATCTATTCCAGAAAGTCAAAACCTTCAAGAATCGATACGTTTATCTGTTTTATTTTCGAAAATTATAACAACTCGTACACTTGGTTGGCTATTTCTAATTCTTCGTTTGTCGGAATTACTAATATTTTCGTTTTCGAATTTTCTGTATTGATCTCTCTGAGCTCTTTGGAACGCAAGTCATTTTTAGCATCGTCCAATTCCAAACCGAAGAAGTCCATATTAGCGCAAACGGATTTTCGAATATAAGAAGAGTTCTCCCCTATTCCCGCGGTAAATACAATTGCATCTAGACCGTTCATAGCTGCCGTGTAAGCGCCAATAAACTTCTGGATGCGGTAGACATTCATATCCAGTGCCAATTGGCACTCCTTGTTACCATTTCCCGCATGTTCCTCGATATCTCTTAAATCACTGTATCCTGTTAAACCTAGCATTCCACTTTGTTTCAACAATAGCGAGCTTACCTCATCCATCGTATAGCCTAGCGTGTTTACCAAGTAAAAAATAACCGACTGATCAATATCACCCGCGCGCGTGCCCATGATCAAACCATTTGAGGGTGAAAAACCCATACTGTGATCAAAACTTTTTCCGTCTTTTATAGCGGTGATACTACAGCCATTACCTAGATGAATACATATCAATTTGGAATGATTTTCTAAATAAGCAATTGCCTTTTCAGACACATATTTATGGCTTGTACCATGAAAACCGTACACTCGTATTTTATTTTCTTCTAATAGCTTATTAGGTATAGCATATTTATACGCCACTTCTGGAATAGTCTGATGAAAAGCGGTGTCAAAAACAACCACCTGCTTAGCATTTGCAAAAATCTCTTCGGCAACCACTATTCCAACCAAATGCGCTGGATTGTGTAAGGGTGCCAATTGTGACAACTGGCCAATTTTCTCCTTCACAGCAGCAGTAATCTCTACTGTTTCTGAAAAGGATGCGCCACCATGAACCACACGGTGCCCTACTGCATCAATTTCGTCCTTAGATTTAATTACTCCCACCGTTTCGTCCAAGAGAAATTTCGCGATTTTCTCTAACCCAATTTTATGATTAGCGATAGGCAGCACTTCTTCAATTGTGTGCAAATCTGTTTTATAAGTAAAATTAGAATTGTCGAGTCCAATTCTATCGATCATTCCAGAACATATAACTGCTCTTTCTGGCATCGTCATCAACTGGTACTTTATCGACGAACTTCCCGAGTTTATAATTACTATTTTCATTGAGGTGATATTATTTAATCTATTGATTATTAATCTATAGTGTTTTATATTTATTTAATTTTAATTTACTATAATCCCTGTGCTTGAATAGCGGTAATTACTACTGTATTGATAATATCATCAACAGTACAACCCCTACTCAAATCATTTACCGGCTTATTTAAACCTTGCAACATTGGACCAATTGCCAATGCACCTGTTTCTCTTTGAACAGCTTTGTAGGTATTGTTTCCCGTATTCAAATCAGGAAAGATTAAAACACTGGCTTGACCAGCTACTTCTGAATTTGGCATTTTACTTTGACCGATGATCTTATCAACTGCGGCATCGTACTGAATTGGGCCTTCAATTTTTAGATCTGGACGTTTACCGCGAACAATCTCGGTTGCTTTACGCACCTTGTCGACCTCATCTCCTTTACCTGATGAACCTGATGAATAAGACAGCATAGCGATCTTCGGTTCAATTCCGAATGCCAAACTGGTATCAGCAGATGATATAGCAATTTCAGCTAACTGTTCAGCTGTTGGGTTTGGATTAATAGCACAATCTCCAAATACAGAAACACGATCTTCTAAGCACATAAAAAATACAGAGGACACTACAGAAGACTCAGGTTTGGTTTTTATAAACTGCAAAGCGGGTAAAATTGTATGCTGAGTAGTGTGGGCCGCCCCAGATACCATGCCATCTGCATCTCCTTTGTACACCATCATGGTCCCAAAATAAGATACATCTTCCATTAGATCCATTGCCATAGCCAAAGTCACATTTTTAGCTTTACGTAATTGGTAGTACGTATTGGCATAATCATCATAAAACGGAGATTCGATCGGATTGATTATTTTAATTTTATCAAAGTCAAAATCGATTCCCAATTCACTTACTCTTTGCTCTATTTGCTTTTTATTCCCGATAATCGAAATATCAACCACATTCATTGCCAGCAAACGAGAAGCTGCAATTATAATTCGCTCGTCACTTCCTTCGGGTAACACGATGTGCTTGCGGTATTGTTTGGCTCTTTTTACCAAATTGTACTGAAACATCTTAGGCGTCATTCCTTCAACCTCAAAATCACTCAATTTGTTTGACAAAGCCTCAACGTCAAAATACTGTTGAAAAGTATTTATAGACGTTTCTATTTTATTGGTATTGTCGGCATAGATCTTAGAATTTATATTACCTATCTTATTGGTAATCGTATAAGTACCTTCACTCACCGCAATAATTGGTACAATACTTACCAAACCTTCGATTAACTTTAAAATACTGTCTTCTGGTCTAATGTTACCAGTTAATATGATACCCGAAATAGAAGGATAGTTTGCCGACTCATTCGCCTGCAAAACCCCCATAATAATATCTGCTCTGTCCCCTGGAGTAATTACCAATCCTTTATCTTGCAGGTGACGTAAGTAATTGTGCAACTGCATCGCACCAACGCTAAACGTACCTACTTCGTTATTCAAATATTCTTGACCAAATAATACGGTAGCATCCAACTCCTCAATGATTTCTCTAACGGAAGGATTGTTTAAACTTGATATTAGCGGTATAGAAGTAATTAATACCTCTTTTGGCAGCACAGCTCTTAAACCGTTTATCGCCGTCTCTAGGTTCTCAGGTTGCACTTTATTGGCCACTACAGCGACAACTTCGACATCTTTAATTTTAAATGAGTTAAAAGCCAAATACATACTATCGACAAATTCATCCAATGTTTTTCCTTCTCCAGAACTAACAATAATTGTCGGAACACCTAGGTTTTTAGCAATCAAGACATTCATATCCATCTCAATAGCCGTACCGTCGCCGCTAAAACTTGTACCTTCGACCAGTACAAAATCGCAACGCTCTTCAAGACGTTTGAATTTTTCGATAATCAAATCCAGAACTTCACCAATTTTACCGTTGTTCTTCTTCTTAATTAATTTGCTCTTTGTGATAGCGTAGGCATCCTCAAAAGCAATATCCAAATTAAAATGAGAAAGTACTGTTTCAATATGATTGTCCTGCTTACCGTCCTCAAAATCTTCAACAATTGGTCTAAAGTAGCCTACTTTTGCTGTTTTACCCATCAACATACTCATCAATCCCAAAGTGACAATAGATTTCCCACTATTGGATTCACTTGTTGCGACATAAATTGCTTTGTTCATTGTTCTATATTTTTATACTTTTTTTAATCAAAACCACTTTCTTTTTTTAAAGTAAAAGACCATTAATAAACCCAACACAACCATCAAACTTATGATGGTATAATACCCATTATGATATTTCAACTCGGGCATATTCTCAAAATTCATTCCATATACCCCCACTATGAAAGTCATCGGAATAAAGATGGCAGAAATCACAGTTAACGTCTTCATGATCTCATTCATTTTATGAGATTGCGACGAGAAAAAGAAATTAGAAGCACTTTCCAGCATTCCCATATCTGATTCTATTTGCTCCAGTAATTCGATACTTTTTTGATACAAACGCGAAAAATAATGAAAAGAATTCTGCTCAATCATCACAAAGCCTTCATTCCCTTTTAAGTTTTTTATCGCTAGTAAAGAATCGCGCAAAGGCACAATCGAACGTTTTAAAAAGTTAAAATTATCACGATGTTTCTCTATTCGAATCAAAATATCTGGATTAGAGTTCGACTTCGATAAAACAATTAACTCCTCTAACTTATCCTCCTCATTTTCAATTGTTATGTAAAAATTCTCCATTATTGCATCTAGCAACAAGTACAGTAAATAATCAGTATTTTTCTCTCTTACAATTCCGGTATGTGTGCGAATGCGTTCTCGTATGTGCGTAAAAAAGTCACTCTTCTTTTCTTGGAAAGATATCAAAACACCCTTCTTCAACAAGAAGCTTATTTGCTCGACATGTATATTATCTGTCCCTTCTGTTGGTAACAAAGATTTTATATTAAAAAACAGTGTTTTTTCAAATTCTTCATGTTTTGTTCTGCGGTTGGTATTCACAATATCCGAAAGTATAAAATTGTCAATCGCAAAGAACTTCCCGATACTTTCCATCAAATGCACATCATTTAAACCATGAAGATTAAGCCAATTATTTTTTGACAAATCAATTTTATTAAAATCGTTAATCTCAAAATTGGTATCTTCTGTAAAACCAGCGTTATCATAAACAAACAATTGCAAGGCAGACTCTAATCGCTTATGCGCTCCCGTATATTCCAACGGATTATTATGAGTTTTACGTGCTTTTTTGTATTTTATCTTTCGCATTAAAAAATATATTTACAGTAATATTACAAAAAAGATAATTAAGATCTACACCAAAAATGACCAGTTTCATAAAGAATAACAGATAAACAATCTATTGTTTAATATTTGGGCGTGCCCCGCCAAATCCCGAAGCTTCGGGAGCGGGTCAGGCTGTACGCTGTATCTTTTTTGGGGCAGAAAAAACCCCAAAAAAGGATGCCGCTTCCATCCTTCACGCAACTACATCACCCCAAATTTTACCTCGACACAAATCGGGTTCAAAGATAATTTGAAAATCAGAAGCAAATAATGAGATTTATCATATTTTAAGACAAGATGTAGTCAGTGATCACAGCGTAGCAACCTATTTAAATCAAAACATTTTATACAAAAAAAGACGTTTCTATTGAATTAGAAACGTCTATCTACATAGTTTTAATTACCTAGTCTGATAATTAATAGTTTACTATCATTCTATACTATTAAAAAATAAAGGTCTAGTGCCATACTAAAAACACTAGACCTTAAAAACAAACAAATAAACAATCTTAAAATCGGTAACTTACTTTTCCCTTTAAGTAAAAAGGAGTACCTGGCGTAAAATGAATCTCTTCTACACTAGCTAGCTCATTTTGCAATCTTGTCTCTGTTGCAAATTGCGTTTCATTCCATTCTGTATTTAGCAGGTTTTCTATAGCTAGTCCGAAAGTCACTTTCTTATATGCATAATTGATATTACAATCAACTATTCCGTAACCTTGAGCTACAATCGAATTATCTTCATTTGCAGGTCTACTCTTCAAGTGCCTGTAATGAACCCCTCCTGAGAAACCTTTCCATTTTTGAAAACTCAGACCTCCCGTTGCCGTAAAATCTGGCGCTAGCGGAATATAATCTTGTCCCGATGGTTCATCGATACTTCGAGCGTATGTGTACGTGACATCAGTATCAAAAAATAAATAGTCACTAATTTGGTATCTAATACCCAAATCTGCTCCCATACGTTTTGTACGCCCACTAGGCTCAATTACACCTGCATCACCCACATACACAAACTCTTGTTCTAAATATAATGCCCATAAGGCGGCATTCACTAACACTTTGGGAGTGGCTTTAAATATAGAACCGAGATCAAAACCAAGCGAACTAGGTAAAATTTCTTTACCATTATTTTCAACCACTACTCGTGCATCATTCGAATGAAAACCGAAACCGGTCTTAAAAAAGAACTGCAAATTATTATTTTCAGAATAAATGAAATTCAATTTTGGAGATAGCTTGATCTCTGTTTCTGACTGAGTTGAATAAGTGGTTGCCAATTTATCTTGGTAATTAAATTTGAAAAAGTCAAATCGAACTGCAGGATTAATCATCCATTTACCATATGTAAATTCTGCATTCCAGTAATTAAAACCATTGAACTCTTCTATGTCACCTAACTTAATCGGATTTATCAATGTTGTTCTTCCAGCTGTATGTGATAATTCTGTATCCGTCATTACATCTGCTCTAAAACCAGCACCAACTTGCAAGAGAAGATTCCAATCACTCAATTGTATCTTCTTATTCAATTCAGAATTCATACCGTAAAGCGAGCGATTTTCTTTTTGCTTGATCTGATCTCCATTAATGGGGTCGTCAAGGAAAAATGTAAAATTGGAAAACAATTCGAAATCATATTTAGAATAAAAGACATTCGCTTTCACAAAGGTATTTTCATCTATGGATTTCACTAAAGCAGCATTTATATTGGTACGTGAGGTCGTTCCCCCTTCTGTATTATCCACCGCTCCAAATCGAGAAATTAAACCTTGATCAACCAGTCGTTGTGGTATTTGCCCTGAAGCATCCCAACGGCTAGAAAAACGAGAGGCAGTAAGTGTAAATTTGCTATTCTCATCAATTAAAGTTGTGTACTTACCCATGATATTCACACGGTTAAAATTTTGAGGACTATCAAAAGGCCCGTCTGTCAATATGTATTCCGTAGCTATATAAGCGGATTGCTTTTTTTGATTTCCCAAAAGATTAAACATACCAACCAAACGTTGGGTGTTAAATTGACCTACCTCTAGACTCACCATACTTTTATCTAATTTTTCTTTGGTTTGAAAAGCTACATAACCTGCTGTTGCAAAATCTCCTTTATCAGCATAATAGGACCCTTTTCCAAAATCAATCTTATCGACAGTTTCTGGAATAACAAAATGCAAATCGGCATACCCTTGCCCATGAGCGTGAGAAACCATATTTACAGGCATTCCATCTACAGATATCGCCAAATCGGTACCGTGATCTATATCAAAACCTCTTAAAAATATTTGTTCTGCCTTACCGCCACCTGCATGTTGACCAATAAACAATCCAGGCACTTTACGAAGAATTTCTTGGGAAGAATTGACAGGTGCAGTTTCCAAATCAATCTTCGAAATTACATTTAAAGCAGATAGTTTTGGCTGAATAATGATTTCATTTAATTTAAAAATAGCATCTTCAAGCGTAATCTTACTTTCAGAATTTTGCAAAATAAATTCTAATTTTTTATATCCAAAAGCTGTGATAGTAAGCGTATTTCCAATGTCTGTTTTATCTATAGTAAACATTCCAAGTTCATTGGTATGTGCATGTGTATTAGAAGCAGCATTGACTAAATAAGCATTTTCAACGGCTGTTCCCAATTCGTCAACGACAATACCTCTACTTTTTTGGGCAACCACCGATAGGCTTATTAAACTAAATACGAGGACATAAAAAATTTTCATACTACTATAATTTTTGAATTTTAGCTTCAAATTCAGGACCTAATTCATAGATACTTTCTTGTAGCTCTTTTTTCATCTTAGGAACTTTGTCTAATTGATTATTTGCTTTGTAAATCATAGCCAAGTGATACTGAATATGTGGTTCAAAAGATTTACCTACTACTTTTTCATTTGCAATAGCTAGTGCTTTCTTTGCATCACCAGTATTCAGGTACGACCAAGCCAATAGATCATAAGAATCTGGAGTTGGACGATGATTCACCTCAACTCTTGCGATTTCTAATGCTTTTGCTGCCATCGATTTGTCATCTGCATACAGTAATGTATTGTATTTGTTATACATAGCACCATAATTATTTTGAGCTAACATTTCAAAATAAGCTTCTTTATAAGCATCTGCTTCTGCTGCTTTTCCTTCAAAGGCTGTGATTTCTGACTTCAAAAGTAAGAAATCTGGAGTTTTATGCGTCGGTTCGATCATTTCAATAATCCTTTTTGCTTCTACAGTATTTCTTTCGTATGAAAAAACGATCCATGCAATTCCTTTTAAAGCATATGTGTAATTGGGGTCTATAGCCAAAGTTTTCAAATAGCTGTTATATGAATCTTGTACTCTACCAGCATGCCCATAAAAATCACCCAAATTGGAATAAGACCAGATTTTCAAGATTTTATTATCATTTTTTTCTGCAATAGTTCTGGCTCTTTCCATGAAGGTAATAGCAGTTTCTAAATCTCCAATGTGGTCATTCCATTTAGCTAATCGAATAAGATAATCGTAATCATTCATATCTTTCACGGCTTCGAGATTAGCAAGAGCTGCCTCATAATTCCCTAATTCCATTTGCACATCAAACAGTAATTTTTGAGATTCTTTTTTCCCTTCTCCATTTGCAAATGCTTTTTCTGCTAGTGATAACGCTTCTTTAAAACGGTGTTGCGCGATGTAGTTTCTTGCAAGCGACCGCAAAGTACCAACTTTACTATACTCATTTGCCTTATTTGCCTTTGATAGTAATTCACATGCTTTATACAAATCGTTAATATCTCCAGTGTATTGAAATAAGTTAGAATATTTTGAAGCAATAATAGGTAAATAAGATTTTTGAATTGTGTCTGATTGAAATTTAGCTTCCCAAAATTCAATTTCTGCCAAGGTTAGATCCAGTTCCTTATTTCCTTTTATTTCTAAATATGCTTTATAGTCTTGTGGATTTGTAATTTGCTTCGGTTTGTTTTCACAAGAAATAAGTGTAAAAACTCCCAATGTAAATCCAAATATTAGTTTAAATGCTTTCATAATTTTTAGTATGTATATGAATTTGTTTGTTCTATTTCTTTATTATAAAACCAGAGTATCAAATAAATATGTACTACTCTGGTTTTTATAACCTCTTTGAAATTACCAAGCAGTTGCCAAATATGGGAATGCTACAGTAAATTCTTTGTCATTTTTATTTACATTATCTTTTGTCAAGCCTGGATTTGCTGTACCATTTGGACCACCAAATATTAAAAGTAATTCTGTATCAATTACATCATCACCTAGTGCTCTACCTGTTAAAACATTTGTTCCGTCAAAAAATGTTGTAGTTTTAGTCATAGAAACGTTTAAAACATCCGTTGCCAACACACCTGTAAATGCATCTGCGCTTAATGTCAAAGCGTTTGTCGTATACGCACTATTCAGCGCCAATAATTTAGTTTTAAAAACCGATTGGTATTTGGCCCCCATCTCAGATGGTATAGTGGCATTAAAATCATCTTTTGGCTGTCCTGATGCTACAAATACAGTATTAATAGCGGGTCTACCCATTTGATCTTGTTGTGCATACGTTCCAGAAAAATCTAGAGACGCTACTGGAGTAGTATTATCGTTATCATTATTATCGCAGCTTACGGCTCCTAGTGCACTGATTAGCACAACTGTCATTATCTTTATATTGCTTATTGTTCTCATAATATCTTCTTTTTGAATTGTTTTGATGATTTCTTTACTATTCGAAATCTATATTTTTGACTTAATCTTTCTTTATTGCTTTTTCTTAGATTCTACCCAAGTATTTAAAGTTGCTGCGGTACCTAACTTTGCTTTTGGCACTTCAATTACAACAGAAAGAACATTTGTTCCTGCAAATGTGTCAAAACCAGTGGTTTTAAATGCTGTAGCTTTTGCAGCTATCACATCTTGGTACTGTCCCAAATCAAAGAAAAATGGATCATCTCTTGGTCCTGCAAAAAATTTCATTCCGTTCTCTGTAGAAGTCACTGCAGTCGCTCCGTATTTAGAGATATCCACACTTCCGCTAGCTTTTGTGATATCAATTGTGCTAGTTTTACCCGTTGCAGATGGAGCATAAGGTCCAAAGAAATACATCTTGCTACCTCTACGTAGCGCTTGTATAACCAAATCTTCTTTATTATCACCGGTATTATCGATATTCACTTCGATCATAACATTCTCATCAAAAGCTGCAGCAGCAGTTGAATTGGGAGTTAGTAATCCTTGTGTGTTTACAGCAAATACCATATTGTTTGTGTCTTGCCCTTGAAAAGCATAAAAATCTGTAATATCAGCCGCATTACCAGTTACAGATGGCGCATCAATGTGATCGGCTGCTACTAAGGTTAATCCCGTAATCGCTACTAGCGACATTCCTAAAATCATTTTTGACTTTTTCATTATGTAAATATTTAATGGTTATAATATGATTTACGGGCAATTAACAGTTATGGTTTTATAAAAAGTTAAAAAAAACAATAAAAATATATAAACTACTGAAATACAGATATTTAAATAATTATAAATTTATTTAAATATTAACTTTTTAGCAACAAAAAAGTTGATATACAAGTATTTAGTTATTTAACTGACTTAGTGATTTACTCTAATGTGTCTAGTTTTCGTATCACGTGAAGTATTCTAAAAAATTTGAAAAAATGTGTATAATAATTCATTGCAGTTTATAGTGAATCAGTGTTGTTCTACAATTTTTGAAAGTGATGCAGAACAGCCTTATTTTTATTTTATCTTTAATCTAAATTGACTAAATTTGCACCGCAATACAACAAAAAAAACAAGATGATTCATTTCTTTGAAAACCAAAGCAAAACCATTTTTGCAGTTCAGACGCAAAACGCATTGAGCGAAGACGAGATGTCAGCTCAAGACATATCAAAACTTAAATGGCTTTTTGCCGACGCAAATAAAATAGAAAAATCCGCATTGACGGATTTTTTTGTTGGACCCCGTGCAACTATGATAACACCATGGAGCACCAATGCGGTAGAAATTACCCAAAATATGGGTATCGAAGGAATTATTAGAATTGAGGAATTTCATCCATCAACTGCCGATTTTAATGATTTTGATCCGATGCTTTCTCAAAAGTATGATGAATTAAATCAAGATATCTTTACAATTAATATTGCTCCAGAGCCAATTTTAGATATTGATGATATTTCAGCATTCAATAAAAAAGAAGGCTTGGCATTGAGCGCTGAAGAAGAAGAATACTTAAATAATCTAGCGATAAAAATTAATCGCAAATTAACTGACTCTGAAATATTTGCTTTCTCGCAAGCGAATTCAGAGCACTGTCGCCATAAAATTTTCAACGGTACATTTGTAATTGATGGCGTAGAAAAAGACACTTCTCTTTTTAAACTAATCAAGAAGACATCTCAAGAATTCCCTGGTGATATCGTATCTGCATATAAAGATAACGTAGCATTTGTCAAAGGACCTAAGGTGCAGCAATTTGCGCCTAGAAGTGCAGACAAAGCAGATTTCTATCAAGTAAAAGATTTTGATTCTGTTATCTCATTAAAAGCAGAGACACACAACTTCCCTACTACTGTAGAACCTTTCAATGGTGCTGCAACAGGAGCGGGAGGAGAAATTCGTGACCGTTTGGCAGGTGGTCAAGGTTCGTTACCGCTAGCAGGAACAGCTGTATATATGACATCATACTCTCGATTAGAGTCCTTCGACTCCGCTCAGGATAATAGACCTTGGGAAAATGGAATGGTCGAACGAGAGTGGCTGTATCAGACACCAATGGATATTTTGATCAAAGCTTCCAATGGAGCTTCTGATTTTGGTAATAAATTTGGTCAACCCTTAATTACTGGATCTGTACTTACTTTTGAACACGAGCAGTTAGACAACCTCACTGGAGCGAGTAGAAAGTTAGGTTTCGACAAAGTAATCATGCAAGCGGGTGGAATTGGGTACGGAAAATTAGAACAAGCATTAAAACACACCCCTCAAGAAGGAGACAAAATCGTAATTCTTGGTGGAGAAAATTATAGAATCGGAATGGGTGGAGCTGCAGTATCCTCTGCAGATACAGGTGCTTTTAGCACTGGCATCGAGTTGAACGCGATTCAACGTTCGAATCCAGAAATGCAAAAACGTGCTGCCAATGCCATTCGTGGTATGGTAGAAAGCGACATTAATCCCATCGTATCCATTCACGATCACGGTGCAGGTGGACACTTAAACTGTTTGTCTGAGTTGGTTGAAGATACAGGAGGTCTAATTGATTTGGATAAATTACCTGTTGGTGACCCTACCCTTTCGGCTAAGGAAATCATCGGAAACGAATCGCAAGAAAGAATGGGATTGGTTATAGCCAAAAAAGACATCGACATTTTGCAACGCATTGCAGACCGTGAGCGCTCGCCTATGTATGAAGTGGGTGATGTAACGGGCGACCACCGTTTTACATTCGAATCAAAAACTACAGGTGCAAAACCAATGGATTATGCCTTGGAAGATTTCTTTGGTAGTTCACCAAAAGTGGTTATCACTGACAAGACTATAGATAGAAAATATAATGAACTTGAATATAGCGTTAAAAACATTTCTACCTACCTGGAACAAGTATTGCAACTGGAAGCCGTTGCATGTAAAGATTGGTTAACTAACAAAGTAGACCGTTGTGTTACTGGTAAAGTGGCCAAACAACAATGTGCTGGTCCTTTGCAATTGCCATTGAACAATTGTGGTGTTATGGCTCTGGATTATTTAGGTAAAGAAGGAATTGCAACATCTATCGGGCACTCGCCTATCGCTGCTTTGATTGATCCTGTTGCGGGAAGTAGAACTGCTATTGCAGAGTCACTTTCTAACTTGGTATGGGCACCGATTAAAGGTGGGCTAGACGGAGTGTCATTGTCTGCTAACTGGATGTGGGCTTGTAAAAACGAAGGTGAAGATGCACGTTTGTATGCTGCTGTTGAAGGATGTTCTGAGTTTGCTATTCAGTTAGGAATCAACATTCCTACTGGAAAAGATTCACTATCGATGAAACAAAAATATCCAAATGATGAAGTAATCGCACCAGGAACGGTAATTATTTCGGCTGCTGGAAACTGTACCGACATTAAAAAAGTAGTAGAACCTGTTTTGAGAAAAGACGGTGGTTCTATTTATTATATCAATTTATCTCAAGACGACTTCAAATTGGGAGGTTCTTCTTTTGCGCAAACGTTGAACAAAATTGGAACTGAAGTTCCTACTATAAAAGATGCTGCTTTCTTCAAAAAAGCATTCAATAGTTTGCAAGAATTAATTGGTGACAACCAAATCTTAGCAGGTCACGATATAGGAAGTGGTGGTTTGATTACTACTTTACTCGAAATGTGTTTTGCAGATGTAAACTTAGGTGCTAAAATTGACTTCTCTGTATTTGCAGAAAAAGACATTATCAAATACCTTTTTGCAGAAAATATCGCAGTAGTTTTTCAAGCGAAAGACGATGCAACGGTTGAAGCACAATTGAACAAAAACGGAGTAGAGTTCTTTAAATTAGGAACTGTTACCAACGAGGCAACTTTAAACTTTGGTCCTTGTAAACATGATATTGCAAAATACAGAGACATCTGGTTCAAAACTTCTTTTCTATTAGATCAAAAACAATCAAAAAACGGAACGGCTCAAGCACGTTTTGATAATTATAAAAATCAAGCCTTACAGTTTACTTTTCCATCTCACTTTACTGGAAAAAAACCTATAATCGATGCTAGTAAACCACGTCCAATCGCAGCTGTGATTCGCGAAAAAGGAAGTAATTCTGAGCGTGAATTTGCAAATGCAATGTACTTGGCTGGTTTTGACGTGAAAGACATCCACATGACCGACTTGATCTCGGGTCGTGAAAACTTAGAAGATGTTCAATTCATTGGAGCGGTTGGAGGTTTTTCTAACTCAGATGTACTGGGATCTGCTAAAGGTTGGGCTGGAGCATTTTTGTACAACGAGAAAGCAAATGTCGCCTTGAAAAACTTCTTTAAAAGAGAAGACACATTATCAGTGGGAATTTGTAACGGTTGTCAATTGTTCATGGAATTGGAATTAATCAATCCAGAGCATGAGGTTCACGGAAAAATGTTGCATAACGACAGTAATAAACACGAAAGCATCTTTACGTCGGTTACCGTAAACGAAAACAAATCGGTGATGCTGTCTAGCCTTGCTGGTAGCACATTGGGTGTATGGGTATCACACGGAGAAGGGAAATTTAACTTACCCGAAGCCAAAGAGAACTACAACATTGTAGGAACGTACGGTTACGATAGTTACCCAGCCAATCCAAACGGATCTGACTACAATACAGCCATGATGTGTGACACTACAGGTCGTCACTTGGTGATGATGCCACATATTGAGCGTTCTACTTTTCAGTGGAACTGGGCGAATTACCCAGCGAATCGTAATGATGAAGTTTCACCTTGGCATGAAGCGTTTGTTAATGCACGATTGTGGATTGAGAAACAATAATTATTATTTATATATAGCAAAAAACGTCCCAATTCTTTGGGACGTTTTTTTTTACATTAAGCTTCATAAAATAATTATAATACACTACATGAAATATAAAAGTCTTGAAATCATTATACAAGCGGTAACTAAATATTATAAATGCACATCATTTATACCGATTAGCTTAATGATTCTCAAATAAAAAAACGTCTCATCATCAATTAATAATGAGACGTTGTTATTAAAAGTAATTGAGATTCTAGCAAAACCTGCTATTTCTCTTGAATATACTTCATTCTTTATAAATAGTAGTATTTACTAACTATTCATTCGTTTCTAGAATTATATCTGATATGTTTACTGAATGATTTACATTTATCAGCATTTACAAAACGAAACTTATAATTTCTAGAAATAAAAATGGTCATGTAAAGATCCTATGGTAAGGTTTGACTTTGCTGATTTCGGAATTATATATGGATTTGGTAAATCGGGATGTCTTCCATCACGCACAGCGAAACCATCTTCTGCAATCTCGGCATTTGTTTGTCTGCGCGAACGATGAGCTGGAAAATAATCTACATGAGTTGATTGAACCGATTTGTTTTCTACTGTATTTTGCTTGTCGTTTTTGTTATCTATATTATTCATGATCTGTGTTTTAAAATTGATAAGTCAAAATTATAAATAAGTTGAACTTTAAATTTATAGGATTTTATTTCAATTTTATATAATCTACATTATGATTATTTCATAGAACGTGCAATCATGTACATATGAGGCATTACAACGGCTTTGTTAAACTTTAAAATATCTATGGATAATTTGTCTTAACTCCTCTAGTTTAATTGGTTTTGTAATGTATTCATTAGCGCCTGCTTCTACTGCCTTTTCTTTATCTCCTTGCAAAGCATAAGCAGACTGAGCAATTATTTTTACATCTTTATTATTCTTTCTTATTTCAGTCATGGCTTCGTAACCATTCATCTCAGGCATTTGAACATCCATTAGAATTAAATCAATATCCGAATTTTTTCGGCATGCTTCTACTGCTTCCAAACCAGTTTTAGCCAGAATTATTTCTTTCGAAAATTCTTTTATTACCCTTAAGATTAAAAGTTGTGATATGGAATCATCTTCGGCTACCAAAATTTTAATTTTTGGAATCAAACTCTCAGAAACTGGAGGCTGAACTACTATCGAAATTATTTTGTCTCTCCCCTTTATGTTTGTAAAAGGCAGCGTGAAAAAGAATGTGCTACCTCTACACTCTTCTGACTCTAACCATAAGTCACCCCCTAGCATTTCTACATAAGCTTTCGAAATCGACAATCCCAAGCCTGCGCCTTGATACGCCATTTTGTTGGCTATATCTGCTTGAATAAAACGTTCAAAAATGGCAGCTTGTCTGTTTTTTGGAACTCCGATACCTGTATCTTTTACATAAAATTCTAAAAACTCTCCTCTTAGCACATAACCAAATTCTATAGTACCACGCTGAGTATGGTTGATAGCATTTTTCACCAAATTGGTAAGAACGGCAAAAACTTTCTCGCGATCTGTAGTTATAAAGGCATGATCATAACTTAGGGCTTTCTTGCAGGATAAATGAATGTCTTTCTTTTCAGCCTCAGGAGTAAAAAAGGTATAGATATATTCCAATTGCTCATTGACGTTGGACTCTTGAGTATAAACCTCCATCTGTCCTGATTCTATTTTTGAAATGTTGATGATGTCGTTAATGATATTCAGCATCCTTACACCACTTTTCTCTATAATATTGACATACTTTTGCTGTTTCTTCTCCTTTATATTGGGTTCTTTCAGTAACTCGGCAAAACCTAAAATACCATTCATTGGCGTTCTAATCTCGTGACTCATATTGGCCAAAAAAGCTGACTTCAACCGATCGGATTCTTCTGCTTTTTCTTTCGCAATTTTAAGATCAATTTCAAGTTGTTTTCTCTCACTGATATCATATTCGATTCCGTCCCAACATAGCATTCCATTAATCATTCTCGGCTTGGCGATGGAGTATGCCCATCTTATGCTTCCGTCCGGATTAATGACACGTACCTCTACTTGATAATTAGACATTGATTCAATAGCTCTCAATTCTGCATCCTTCATTAATTTGATGTCATCGGGATGAATTCTACTGTAAATTAAGTTAGGGTTTTTAAGTACTTCAGCGGCAGTGCAACCGTACAACTTGACTACCCCATCACTAACATAGTTGAACATCCGTTGTTCTTCATCTACTGTCACCATCTGATAAATCATACCGTTAACGATATTGTCCGCAATTAACTTGTATTGGTTTTCACTTTCTCCGGCTAATTCTTTCGCTGCCAATAACTCTTTAGTTTTAGACTTCACAATATTTCGGAGTAAAATGACAAAGGTTAAGGATATACCTAGTACTATCAAAATACCAACAATCAACCAGTTAATATAATTGGGGATTTCGATCTTATTTTGTTTTTCGAGCCAGTGAAATAGAGATTCATAAAAAAGAGAATCCGAATCGTTTTTTAGAGAAGTAATATTTTTATCGAATAAAGCATTTAATTCATCATGCTTCCCTTTTGTAAAAGCAAAATGAAGTCCCAGGGGTTTAATGATTATACCTGTAGGCTTTAAGCTTTTGTCGTATAATTTCGAAAAAGTAAAAAATCGATCAGCAATAATTACATCAAGCGAACCATTATCAATCGCATTTACTGCATTTTTATAAGAACTATAGCTTATTAACTGATAACTAATATTAAATTCTTTAGGTACATATTCATTCATATACTTTTCTTCGATAGAACCCTTTAAAACACCGATTTTGAGATTACTAAGTTCTGTCACGGAATGTAAATCAAGTTCTTTTTTTGAAAAGACTTCTGACCAAGAGCTCAACACTGGTAATTTGCTTAAAGTAAAAAGAGAATCTCTCTCTGGAGAGTAAACCATATCAGGTAAAAGATCAATTTTACCTACTTTCAAATTTTTAATGTGATTGTCCCAAGTATCAAATACATATTCAAACTTCAAGTTTTCTCTATCTTCTATTTCCTTAATTATATCAATAAAGAAGCCATCTGGTTGTCCATCTTTATTTAGAAAAATTTTAGGGGGATTTTCATAAACTCCTATTTTGATTGTTTGAGTTTTAACATGAGTTTGAGATTTAAGCTTTTGAGAAACTCCAGATCCAATTAATACAAAAAGCAGAAGATAATAAAAGTATTTATATTTTTTCATGAAGTGGTATTCAGCAGTTTAACATTCACGAAAATATAAATTCTTTCCTAATTATTATGTAAATCGGTAAGATATCTAATTAAAATAACAGAATAGAGTTTTAAAAACAAAAGCAGCCTAGAAGGCTGCTTTTTGTTTTTATTAACTATAAGTAATCAAATTTTCTAGTTACGTCTATCTGTAGCGCGTCTAGGTGCTCTCGATTTATTATCGTTATTAGAATTTCTGTTTGCATTACCAGATGGTCTAGTTGTATTTCTAGCTGTTCTATTTTGACTACCTCTACCCACTTTTACTGGTTCTGTAGATTCATTAGGGTCTGGTTCAAAACCTTTAACCATCTCTACAGGAAGTTTAAGTTCAATCAATTTTTCGATATCTCTCAAAAAAGTCATTTCATCAGAACTTACTAGTGATAACGCCTCACCACTCGCTCCTGCTCTACCAGTTCTACCGATGCGGTGCACATAATCTTCAGGAATATTTGGAATCTCGTAATTGATAACATGTGGCAATAACGGAATATCTAATCCACGAGCTGCTATATCTGTCGCTACTAATACACGTAAGCTCCCATCTTTAAATCCCGACAAAGCTTTTGTTCGGGCACCTTGACTTTTATTTCCATGTATCGCGGCACCTGTAATTCCAGCTTTAGCTAATTTTTCACAAAGATTATTGGCTCCATGTTTAGTTCTTGTAAAAACTAATACTTGCTTCCAATTTCCTTCAGAAATTAATTTGATCATTAAATCTGCTTTCAAATCTTTAGCTACGCGATATACCTTTTGCTCAATTGCATCGACTGTTGTATTCTCTGGAGTTGCTTCAACCTGAATTGGGTTTTGTAAAATTCCAACGGCTAATTTCTTTATATCTTTCGAAAATGTTGCAGAGAACATCAAATTTTGACGTTTTGTAGGCATCATTTTAATGACACGCTCAATATCACGCAAAAATCCCATATCCAACATACGATCAGCTTCATCTAGAACAAAAATTTCTACACGTTTAAGTGATAGTAGTCCTTGCTTTTCCAAATCCAATAGACGACCTGGAGTAGCTACCAAAATATCAACACCTTGGCGTATTGTCGCTGCTTGGGGTTTTTGATTCACTCCACCAAATATAACGGCAGAACGTATATCCAAAAACTCACTATATTCTTGTACATTGGCGTAAACCTGCGCAGCAAGTTCGCGTGTTGGTGTCAAAATAAGTGCGCGTATTGGTCTGAATTTCTCTTTTGGATTTTCTGAAAGCAAATGTAGCAGTGGTAATGTAAAACCTGCCGTTTTTCCTGTACCTGTTTGAGCTGATGCTAGTACATCTTTACCTTGTAATACAGGTGGAATAGCTTTTTGCTGAATTGGCGATGGAGTTGTGTATCCTTTTTTGCTAATTGCTTTTAGCAAGGCTGCAGATAAACCTAATGATTGAAATGACATATAAAGTGTTTATGAAGTAAACCCTAAGTAATTAGGCCACTCCTTATAATAGTCTGCAAAGGTACAGTTAATTTTAAGACTTGTTTTTAAATACTTGATATTGCTTCATAAAATGCTTAATATTATTTTAAAAACACCCTATTAAACCCATTAATTGATTTATTAAACTCCAAAAGACCCTCGTATTTACTAAAAAATTAGGTATTGATAGAAGTGAAAAATTTACTAAAAGAATAAATACAATAAAACTCTTGTAAACTATTTAATCGCTTGATTAATATTTTCGACATAAATATATTTCTGCAAGTCTGTTATTTGTACAATTACTTTTCTTTTAATATTAATGCCTTTTAAATTATTTGTAAATTTGTTCCTTCAATTACAAAGGTTAATCTTTAATATTTATATTGCTTGGAAACCGTTGTTCATTGTAAAAAACTGAGATAACAAAAAAAAATATGAAATAGTAATTTGACAATTGAGAATCAGTCTCAATATTTCTCATTAAACTAATATTTCGATTTTGTAAACTTCTACTATTTTAAATAATAAAAATCCATCCATGAAATTTCGTTTAATTCTAAAAATAATTTTCATACTTCCTTTTTACTTTTCGATTACAAATACATTTTCGCAAGAGAAAACCATTCTGTATTTTGATTCTAACTGGAAGGAAACTACAAAAGAAAATCATGCTTACTACAGAGTTCTACCCCTTAAAGAAATCGGTGAACTGGTTTTGATCGAAGATTTTTATAAAAATGGCAACAGACAGATGCAAGGTTATGCACTGAAAGATCAACAAGACACGTCTATTGGAGATATCTATTGGTATGATGAAAATGGGTTCGATACCAATTTTGCGCAGTATTATAATACTTCTAGCGTACCTGAACTCACCTATTATTATCCTGATGGAAAAATATGGAAAAAAATTCTATACAAAAATGAAGTTAAACATGGCACTACGACTGTCTATACAAAAGATGGGGAAGTTTTAATGACAGGTATTTATAATAATAGAAAACCAATATCGGGAGATTTTGTTCAGATCGAAAATGCCGATGATTACTATGGAAACTCTCGTTTGAAAGAAGAAACGGAAAAATTACGAACAAAGGCAGTTATAATTGACGATTATGATGCTCCCAAAGTAAAAACTACAAATCCTCCTATATCGCTAAGAGTTAAATCGTACTGGCATGACGGTAAACATTTAGCACAAGTTAAAGAATATAGTGCTAAAAAGTACGATCCGACTGATTATGAACTACAATCTCAAAAAAATTATAACTCCAACAATCAGCTATTGCAGCAGATAAAGGGTGACAATATTCTATATGGTTATAAAATTGATAACGGTATCGTTTATGATTACTATACACAAAATAGTTTTGCTATGGGTATCAAATCAGAGACGCCCTTTGTAAAAAATGTTATTCATGGGGAGGTAATTTCTTATTACTCCAATGGCAAAATAGGTAGATTAGCAAACTATAAAGAAGGATCGCTTGATGGAGAAACTATCGAATTTGACAAAAAAGGAGCCGTGATAAATAAGTTAATTTATAAGAAAGGAGATCCGTTTGAAGGTGCATTTAAAATTGATTTTAACGCAGACATTTCTATTTATGCAAATTATGAAGCAGGCATTCAAGTTGACGAAATTGTTGCAAAATCTAAAACAGGTACCATTATAGCTAAAGGTTTTTATAAAGGGGGAAAACCGTTTGAAGGTTCTTTTGTTATCGAAAATGAGGTAGATAATCAGAACGAAATCATTCAAGTAGCTAATTTCAAAAGGACAGGCAAGCAAATTGTCTTCTACCACGATTACCAAAAACCTTCAGAAACTTACACTATGCAAAATGGTGTCAAAAATGGAGAAACTATATTTTATGATGATGATCAAACAATTGTATCGAAAATTAATTATAAAGATGGTAAACCATACGATGGAGTCTTAACAGGCGATAAGGAGGTGCTTACTTATAAAAATGGCATGTTATCTGAGCAAGTAATAGTTAATTCTTATAGAACAGATGATCAAAAGATAATTCGTCAGTTTGAAAACAAAGTACCAACTAAGGTACTATACAGTAACCAATTTGTCATTACAGATCATCCTCAGAAAGAATACAGTGGTACCTACAAAGATGGAAAACCATTTGATGGCTATTTTAGAGAACAGGAAAGTGAATTTAAAGCCGTCGACTATTACAAAAATGGAGTATTAGTAAATCAGTTTTCAAATGATTATTTGAAAAACATGGATAATTATAGATTTCAAACTTATGACTTAAAATCAACTTTCAAAGATGGAAAAGTATTTGATGGAATGGAGTATCAAAAAAGAGACAAAGAGTTTATCTCTTTGAAATGGCAAGATGGTGTTTTGCAGGCAATTGATTATGATGTGTTTGCAATGCATTATTTTAATCGAATACACTGTGAGCTTTTAAAAGATGTTATTGAAATTACAGAACATGCTAGTAAAGCAAAAATCATTATTGAAAAAAAGAATAGTATAATAAATAAATCTGTAGTTTACAATGACAAAACTTTAATTTCTACCACACTTTCCCGTGGGTATGTGAACGATCCGTTACCAAAAAATGGAAATAGAAATTATTACATAGAAGACAATGCGATCAAAGTTGAAGATGCTGTCTTCGGAAGTAATTCAAATGATGATGAAAGAAATTTAAATATTATTTACAGTATATTTTCCAATTTGGACTTTGACGCAGATACAATCAACGAATATTTCAATGCTATTGCCAATATGATACTCACTAAAGATGGAGAAAACAGCTACTCCTTTCTTGAATACAATAATAAATCAGAAAATAATAATATTATTGCCGCAGTAAGAACTAATGAAAATTCTCAACCTATCATGGGAGTTCAACTCTTGTCAGGTAGTAATAGTAGCTATGATTTACAACTTTTTGACGATAGTAAGTCTGTAAAAACGGTTAAAAATGTACTATTGATCAACATTGAAAAAGAGATCAGTAAACTATACAAACTATTAAAAACCGAGTGAACGATTAAATAATTTCAAGCAAACATCACTATAATGCAATTATCATCTCATAATGAAGTTTAGTTACTTGAATTATTTTAACTTTACAATAGTACCTATAAAAAATACAAACAGAAGATATGACACCATTAGAATTACAAGAAATCATACAAGGCATCCCAAAAACTGAATTGCATTTACATATTGAAGGAAGTTTTGAGCCAGAGCTAATGTTCGAAATAGCAAATCGAAACAATATCAAATTAGATTTTGACTCCGTAGCATCACTTAAAAAAGCCTATAAATTCAATAACCTTCAAGAGTTTTTAGATATTTATTACTTAGGCGCACAAGTATTGTTATATGAGCAAGATTTCTTTGATTTAACTTGGGCCTATTTAACCAAAGTTCATAGTCAAAATGTTGTGCATGTAGAAATCTTCTTTGATCCACAGACTCATACCGAAAGAGGTATTGATTTTGAAGTCGTAATTAGTGGAATTTACAAAGCATTAGAGAAAGGTCGAAAAGAACTGAATATAACCTATAAACTGATCATGTCGTACTTACGACATCTTAGCGAGGATTCCGCTTTTAAAACTTTGGAAGCTGCTATGCCTTTTAAAGATTGGATTGATGGTGTAGGACTCGATTCTTCAGAATTAGGAAATCCTCCGAGTAAATTTGCAAATGTATTTGCTGCTTCTGCAAAAGAAGGTTTTAAATTGGTTGCACATGCAGGGGAAGAAGGACCAGCAGATTATATATGGGAAGCACTTGATATTCTAAAAATTGAAAGAATCGATCATGGAAATCGCTGTTTGGATGACGAAGCTTTGGTTAAGCGATTGATCGAAAATAAAATTGCTTTGACTTTGTGTCCACTAAGTAATTTAGAACTCAAAGTAATTAAGAAGATGGAGGACCATCCCGTAGCCAAAATGCTTGACAAGGGTATTTTAGCAACTATTAATTCTGATGACCCAGCTTATTTTGGAGGTTATATGAATGAGAATTATTTTGAAACTGCTAAAGCTTTAAAATTGGATAAAAACCAATTAATGCAGTTGGCCATTAATGGTTTTGAAGCAAGCTGGATGAGTCAAGATGATAAAGTTAAACATATAATAGCTGTAAAAGATTATTTCAATACTGTCAATTAAAAATCTCATTAATTAGAAAACGCAACTCAATTCATCACTTAAAATGATAATTGACTTGCGTTTTCTAGTTATTATAAAATTAAGGAAGAGATTAATTTGCGTTAAATCTTACCACTTTTATTGTTATTTTGTGACTAATAAAATAACTTTGTTGAACAGATATAAATTGATTTTCAATAATTAACATATAAATATTTACTACCATGAAATTTAAATCCATAATCATAACTTCTATATTCAGTTTAATACTATTTGCTTGTGCTAGTACAAAAAATGACACAAACGATAAATTATATACTACTACCAATTGGGAATTAGAATATATATCCGGACCTAGAATTGCATTTAGCGGTCTTTATCCCAATAAGAAACCTGTAATAACTTTTAATAAAGAATCAATGACCGTAACCGGCAATAATAGTTGCAATGGCTATTCGGCAGGATTTTCTACATCTGGAAGCAGTATTTCATTTGGTGAAGCAGGACCTACAACAATGATGTTTTGCGGAGAAGGTGAAAAAGTGTTCATGAATATGATTCAAAAAATAGATAAGTACAAAATCGATCAAGATGGTAAATTAAATCTAATGGTTGGAGATGTACCTATGATGCGTTTTAAAGATGCAAACAAATAATATATTATTTACTATTTGTTTCTATAAAATTAATGACTTCATCAAATCGATCACTATAAGGCCAAAAATACTGTGTGGCCATGGGAACATGCTTCTTGTTTAGATAAATAGGTTTAACTTTTGGCTGATAGGTATGTAATACTTTTAAAAAAGCAATATTACTCTCCTTAATAGAAGGATATGTCTTCTCCCCTACGTACATTAGTATGGGCGGAGTATTTTTATTTATGAAATTAATAGGAGAAGCATCTTTCCAGTTTTCTGGTTTATTTGTCCAAGTGGCCAGATAATCATGATCTGTTGTAGGTGGGTTTTGTTTCAAATAACTTTCCATATCCAATCCCGCCGCATCGTTCAAAATAATTCCTGATATACTCTTAGAATCAATACCATATTTTGGATTCATGACAGCTAATGCTGCTAGGTGACCACCCGCTGAGTGACCTGTAATAAATATTTGATCTGGGTTACCGTTGTACTCTTTAGAATGTTTTTTCACCCATTTAATTACAGCCGCTATTTCTTTGGTCATTTGATCGTAATTGGCTGTTGGGCTTAATGTATAATCTGGAATTACTGTTACAATACCTTTACTTGCAAAATTGCGTCCCATCAAATCATAAGTACCTTTTCGACCACTGTTCCAATATCCTCCATGAACAAAAATTAAAATAGGAGCGGCAACATTCTTACTTCTCGGCGTGAAAATATTAAGCTTTGGCTCTTCTGCCTTCGTAACTACAAGAGAAGTAAGATAAGATTCGTCTTTTATCTTTTTGGAACTGCAACCTACAATTGAAATTGTAAAAATTAAAACTATACAACTTATTAAATAACGCATGATCTTTTTTTTTACAAAGTTATAAAATTATGAAGCTAGAAAATAAGTACAGAAACTGTGCGGAAATTTGTGAAGCGTAAAATAGAAGCTGCTAAATCAAAACAACTAAACACAATTAATTGATTTACAAGTAAATAAACATAAATTATTTATACTTATTTATTCAACTATAATCTTATAAATTGAAATTACACAACTTTAAAGACAAATCTTATAAGTTCGTCATGCATGCTTTGGGTAACTTTATCATAACTTAAAAACATAAAGATATGAACTCACAAAATCAAAATCCGAACAATCAAAATCACAAAGGATCAGACAACAGAAGTGATATGAGAAAGCACGAATACAAAGACTTTGAAGAAGTATTGAAAAATGATGAGAATTATGATGAAGATACACAGAAATTCAAAGGAGAAAAGCCTGACTGGGATGATAAATTAAACAACGAAGAAAAAAATAAATAATTTTTCAAAAACGTTTTACTTGTAACAAGTAAAACGTTTTTTTTTTACCAAATTTACATCAACTTGTCGATTGTTTCACAGAAACAGTGAATCAACTAGTAATCTCAAAGTTAATAGTGACTGTATAGTTTTCGAAAATAAATACATCTTAAAGTTAATATTTTTCAATCAAGGAAGAGATGATAATCGTTCCAAAGTTTACATCCAAGATATGATGAAAATAATTTTCTAATCATTTTTAAATTCATCTTCCAAACTAATAATAAAATTATTTAATCTTCTTAAATACACCTTACCAAATTTATACGTCCTGTGTAATAATTTAATTTAAAATATCTATTCTTTTTTATCGTATTTTCGTAAAATCAGAAATATTGATCTTTGAATATTTCAATTTGCAAAGGTTATATTATTTAAAATTTGATTTTTTTTGCATAAGTATTAATAAGCAAAACAGAAGGCAATGGCGCTACCAAACATTTTTGAAAGAAAGAATTCCGAAATTTTAATAAGTCGTATTGAATCGTTAAACTCCAACACTGTACCAAAATGGGGTAAGATGGACGTAGCGCAGATGCTAGCTCATTGTAATGTTATGTATGAAATGGTATTCGAAAAGCTGCATCCTGAACCGAATTTTTTTATGAAATTTGTTTTAAAAACGTTTGTAAAAAAAATCGTTACGAGTGAAGCGCCCTATAAACACAACTCACAAACTGCACCAATATTTATTATTAAGAGCTCTAAAAATTTCGAATCAGAAAAGAAACGCTTAATAAACTACATTCAAAAAGTGCAAGAATTAGGAGAACTTCATTTTGATAATAAGGCGTCCCACTCTTTCGGAAACTTGACAATTATCGAATGGAATAATATGTTCTACAAACATTTAGACCATCATCTAAATCAATTTGGCACATAGGATATAAAGAGTAAAGCGTTACTTTTTGTCTACCAAAAGAAAGTATTTAAAATTATATTTTTCATTAAATGGTGTAGGTTTTAATCAATAAAAAAATGTTTGGTAACTTGCACAAGCTCATCTGTATCCTTTGGCAAACTATCTTCTGTGAATGGATGAGAACCGCCAAACACATGATTTGCACCCTCAATAATATGAAGGGTTCCTCCCGTAAAATGTTTTTTCAGTAATTTAGCCTCTTCCATTTTAACGGCTACGTCACTTGTACCTTGAACTATCAATAACGGAATATCCAGCTTCTTACCTGCGTGTACAAGACTGTATTTATCTTTATTAATTTCCATATCCTCCAACACACTTAAACTAAGTGGCATCAGCTGTTTCGTCCTTGCATTTTTGATATATTGAATACCATCTGTTCTCCATTTTGTAATAAATTCTGAATTCCATGAACGGTAAAAATCAAAAGGACTGGCCCAAGTACACACTTTTTGTATGTTGGTTTTATATTGAGTGCAATATAAAAGAGAAGAAACACCCCCCTTACTATGACCTATAATAAACATTTTGTCGGTGTTGAGTAGTGTAGAAATAGAAGGTATATCACCCATTAAAAATTCCTCCACACTAGCAATATCCTCCATTTCTTTGCTTAAAGTATTAGAAGCAAATTTATCAAGTTCAGTGAATTCAGTAGACTCTTCTAACCCCATCCCATTATAAGAAAAATTAAATTTTACAAAAGCAAAGCCGTTATCTGCAAAATAGTTCGCTATCATTTGCCAGCTACCCCAGTCTTTAAACCCCTTAAATCCATGACAAAATATTATTGTTCCATTATTGTTCTGAGTATCTGAATAAGTAATATCCAATGCAAATTCCTTATTGGACGCTCCCTCTAAAATGAATTTTTGATTTGATAACATATATATTTAAATGTCTGATTAGTTTTAAATCTAAATTACGATAATTTTAAAGAATCAGCATTTTTTAATGTGCCAAACTTTAAAGTATTAGTTAGTGTAATTAAAATTAATTTTTTAGAACAAAATAAAAAATTGATATTTTATAATTATAACATTTTTTGGCTAGATTTGTTATAAATACATTCGTTTCAATATGCAAAAACAGTACTTCTTTTTTCTCCTTTTATTTATCATCTCGAAAACGGTCAGTTCACAAAATAATACTACTTTAATCAAAATACAAGATAAAGAAGTATACCTAACAACCACGATTGGTAGAACGATTACAGGTACTTATTTATTTGATGGAATTTCTGAACCAATAGTACAATTAAACAGCAATGGAACAGGTGTTTACCAGCTAACAGATTTATCACAGAATACTATCAAGTGGGGCATTGAATCCAATGAAAAAGGATATCCTGCTTTTACGAAAGGCTTTGATAGTGCAAAATATACCTTATGGTACAAAAAAGATAATGACACTGAAGAAAACTGGACATCTGTTCAACTCTCTATTCATTTCAATAAAAAGAAAATTTTTATAGCCGGAGAAAGAAGCAAAGATTATGTTGACGAAATTTAAATACATTATTTCTAAATAGTATTATATTATTTTCCGAAAATCACTTTTTTTTCTCTATTTTGCAGTATAATATTTAACCATATGACAACCGTAACCAGACTTTTCGACTTTCCTTACTATCAGCAAGATCAGTTCACATCCATTCCAGATGCTTTGGTAAGCAAGCAAGACGGTACTTGGATAAAAACATCAACTCAAGAATATATAGCTCAAGCCAATGCCATTTCTAGGGGCTTGTTGCGCTTGGGAATTCAAAAAGATGATAAAATCGCTGTAATATCCACTAGCAATAGAACAGAGTGGAATATCGTTGATATCGGTATCCTACAAACTGGAGCTCAAAATGTACCCATCTACCCTACAATTTCCGAGGAAGATTATGAATATATTTTAAATCATTGTGAGGCGACATATTGTATTATTTCTGATGAAGGCTTATTCAATAAACTGAAACAAATACGTAAAAATGTTCCGCTATTAAAAGAAATATATTCCTTTGATACCATTTCAGACTGTAAAAATTGGAAAGAAATTCTACAGTTAGGAGAAGATGCATCTAATCAAGAGGAAGTAGAACTGCGCAAACAAGCCGTAACTACAGACCAATTGGCCACAATTATTTACACATCTGGAACTACAGGAAGACCAAAGGGCGTTATGCTATCGCATAGAAACATCGTTTCTAATGTCTTAGATAGTGCACCGAGAATTCCATTTGAAGAAGGTAAAAGTCGCGCTCTAAGCTTTTTACCTATCTGTCATATTTTTGAAAGAATGATTTTGTATTTATACCAATACTATGGTGTATCAATTTATTTTGGAGAGTCAATTGAGAAGATAAGCGATAATATTAAAGAAGTGCAGCCAACGGTTATTACAGCAGTACCAAGACTTTTAGAAAAAGTTTACGATAAAATTTATGCTAAGGGTAATGAGCTAACTGGTGTCAAAAGAAAATTATTTTTCTGGGCAAATGATTTAGGCTTACGTTATGAACCTTATGGTAAAAACGGATGGTGGTATGAACTACAATTAAAAGTTGCTCAAAAACTTATTTTCAGTAAATGGAAAGAAGGATTGGGAGGTAAATTAGAACTTATGGTCTCTGGTAGTGCTGCTTTACAACCAAGGCTCTCTCGCATTTTTGCTGCTGCTCAAATTCCAGTAATGGAAGGTTACGGCTTATCTGAAACTTCTCCCGTAATCGCAGTAAACGATATGAGAGAAAGAGGATTTAAAGTAGGAACCGTAGGTAAACCTATTCGCAATGTCGAAGTAAAAATTGCTCCCGATGGTGAGATTCTTTGCAAAGGTCCAAATGTAATGTTAGGTTATTTTAAAGATGATACTAAAACTGCTGAGGTGATCGAAAATGGATACTTTCACACAGGAGATATTGGTGAAATTGATGCAGAAGGTTTCTTAAAGATTACCGATCGTAAAAAAGAAATGTTCAAAACTTCTGGCGGAAAATATATTGCTCCTCAAATTATTGAAAACGCAATGAAACAATCCCGCTTTATTGATCAAATAATGGTAGTTGGTGACGGACAAAAAATGCCAGCTGCTTTCATTCAACCAAATTTTGAATTTGTTAGAGAATGGGCCGCAATACATAAAATTGATATTGGATCGAGCAATGAAGATTTGATAAGCAATCAAAAAGTGAATGAACGCATCAAAGCAGAAATTGATGAAGTTAATAGCAAATTTGGGAACTGGGAGCAAGTAAAAAGATTTGAACTAACTCCAGAAGTTTGGTCTGCAGACAGCGGGCACCTCACTCCTACTATGAAATTAAAGCGAAAAATTGTTATGGAAAAATATAAAAATTTATTTGATAAAATATACAATCAAGCAACAGTCAAATAATTTGAAGTTCGTTTAAGTTGTTTAAAACTCATGATTTTCAATTAAACTATTATTAGTCAAATTATTGATTTTCAGAGTAGGATTGAAAATTCAGGAACTGCGAAGAATAAAGAAGATAAATGTATCAGTAACTATTAAGTTAGTTTTGATACATTTTTTTTTGAATGTGATAAACTACAAAGGTGATTATATAATGTGTAACTTCTAAAATAAAATCGTTCTCTTATTTACAGTTCTATCCACTCTACAACAACTACTATTGCGTTTTATTATCTTTTGAAGTAATGGTATTCTTGTACCTCTCATTTATCAAAAAAATAATCTAATTTTATTATGCGTGCATAGTATTTTTTCTTATATTTGAAAGAGTTACTACGCTTATGAAAGATAAAACCATAGATTACATCCTAAAAACAACTTGGCAAGCCATTACAAGAATGTATAATGAAGAAGCGCTAAAGCATGGAGGCACTATGGCAACTGGCTTTGCTTTGCTAAGTATGGATAAAGATAGTGGAACTCCATCTACAGCTCTCGGCCCAAAGATGGGTATGGAAGCTACTAGTCTAACCCGTACCTTGAAGTCAATGGAAGACAAAGGTCTTATTGAGAGAAAAAAGAATCCCGATGATGGTCGTGGTGTTCTTATTTATCTAACTCAAAAAGGAAAGGAAAAACGAGCTGTATCTAGAGAAAATGTAATGCAGTTTAATGATGCTGTTAAAAGACATATCCCTGAGGACAAACTTCAGAATTTTATAGAAGTAGCAGAAATCATAAACGAATTAATTCAAAATAAATCTATTTTTAATCAAACCGAAAAAACTGAAAATGAAACGCACAATTAAAAAAGTTGCAGTAATAGGATCAGGAATAATGGGTTCTGGCATAGCCTGTCATTTTGCTAATATTGGAGTCGAAGTTTTATTACTAGATATCCTTCCTAGAGAACTTACTGAAAGTGAAACAAAAAAAGGACTTACCTTAGAGTCTCCCTTAGTACGTAATCGCGTGGTAAATGAGCATTTGGCCAACGCGCTAAAGTCAAAACCTTCTCCAATCTACAGTCAAAAATTTGCCAGTCGCATTACTACTGGTAACACGACAGATGACATGGAAAAAATTGCTCAAGTCGATTGGATTATTGAAGTAGTGGTAGAACGTCTGGATATTAAGAAATTGGTTTTTGAACAAATTGAAAAATTTAGAAAGCCAGGCACTTTAGTTACATCTAATACGTCAGGAATTCCGATTCACTTCATGAGCGAAGGTCGCACAGAAGATTTTCAAAAACATTTCTGTGGAACGCACTTTTTTAACCCAGCACGTTATTTAAAGTTATTCGAAATCATACCAGGGCCAGAAACAAGTACAGAAGTGTTGGACTTCCTTACTATTTATGGTGAAAAATTTTTAGGAAAAACGTCAGTTGTTGCTAAGGATACCCCAGCTTTTATTGGAAATAGAATTGGAATTTTCGGAATACAAAGTTTATTTCATTTGGTAAAAGAAATGGACTTAACAGTTGAAGAAATTGACAAGTTAACAGGACCAGTAATTGGTCGTCCAAAATCGGCTACCTTCAGAACAGTAGATGTTGTAGGGCTAGATACTTTGGTACACGTTGCCAACGGAATTTCACAAAACTGCCCCGAAGATGAACAGCATGCTTTGTTTCAATTACCCGACTTTATCAATACGATGATGGAGAACAAATGGTTAGGAAGCAAAACAGGCCAAGGTTTTTATAAGAAAGAAGGTAAAGAAATCTTAACTCTAGATCTAAATACTTTAGAATACAGAGCAGCCAAGAAAGCATCATTTGCAACTTTAGAATTAACAAAGACAATTGACAAACCTATAAATCGTTTTAAAGTTCTTGTAAAAGGAACTGATAAAGCGGGGATTTTCTATAGAAAGAGTTTTTCAGCCCTTTTTGCCTATGTTTCTAATCGTATCCCTGAAATTTCAAACGAACTATTTAAAATCGATGACGCTATGAAAGCTGGCTTTGGTTGGGAAAATGGTCCTTTTGAAATTTGGGATGCTATTGGAGTTACAAAAGGTATCGAAATGATGAAAGCGGAAGGTGTTGAACCCGCAGCTTGGGTAAATGAAATGCTTGCTTCTGGTAACACAAGTTTCTATAGCATCAAAGAAGGAGCTACTTACTTTTATAATCTTCCCACCAAGTCTCAAGAAAAAGTTCCTGGACAAGATGCCTTTATTATTTTAAATAATATTCGCGAAAGCAAAAAAGTGTGGAGTAATAGTGGTGCTATTATTCAAGATCTTGGCGATGGTATTTTGAATATCGAGTTTCAATCAAAAATGAATACTATCGGTGGCGATGTACTACAAGCCATAAATAAAGGTATTGATCTGGCCGAAAAAGAATATCAGGGTTTAGTAATTGGAAATCAATCAGCCAATTTCTCTGTAGGAGCAAATATCGGTATGATATTTATGATGGCAGTAGAGCAAGAATACGACGAATTGAATATGGCAATCAAAACTTTCCAAGACACCATGATGCGCGTACGTTACTCAGGTATTCCTGTAGTAGTTGCACCACACGGAATGACATTTGGTGGTGGTTGCGAAATGAGTTTGCATGCTGATAAAGTTGTAGCAGCAGCCGAAACTTATATGGGATTGGTTGAATTTGGTGTAGGTGTTTTGCCAGGAGGTGGTGGATCGAAAGAAATGGCATTAAGAGCTTCAGATTTATTTCATAAAAATGATGTTGAACTCAATGTTCTACAAGAGTATTTCTTAACGATAGCAATGGCAAAAGTTTCTACTTCGGGTTACGAAGCATTTGATTCTGGTTTATTGCAAAAAGGAAAAGACATTATTGTAGTAAATAAAGACCGCCAAATTGCCGAGGCAAAAAAACATGCCCTAATCATGGCCGAGGCAGGTTACACTCAACCAATTCACCGCAAAGATGTAAAGGTTTTAGGAAAACAAGCCTTAGGAATGTTCTTAGTAGGAACCGACCAAATGGCTGCAGGAAGTTACATCTCTGAGCACGATAAAAAAATCGCCAATAAACTTGCTTATGTTATGGCAGGTGGTGATTTATCCGAAGCTACGATGGTGAGTGAACAATACCTTCTGGATTTAGAGAGAGAAGCATTTCTTTCTTTATGTACAGAAAGAAAAACACTAGAACGTATTCAACACATGTTGAAAACAGGAAAACCATTGCGTAATTAGTACTAAAAAGAAAAAACATGAGAACAGCATATATAGTAAAAGCGTATCGAACTGCCGTTGGTAAGGCTCCAAAAGGAGTATTCCGTTTTAAAAGGCCCGATGAACTAGCCGCAGAGACGATTCAGTACATGATGAATGAACTGCCTGATTTTGATAAAACACGTATTGATGATGTTATGGTAGGAAACGCAATGCCAGAAGCGGAACAGGGATTGAACATTGGACGACTGATCTCATTGATGGGATTAAAAATTGAAGACGTACCTGGCGTAACAGTAAATAGATATTGTGCCTCGGGAATCGAAACTATCGGAATGGCAACGGCCAAAATTCAGTCGGGCATGGCAGATTGTATAATTGCTGGTGGTGCCGAAAGTATGAGCTTTATCCCAATGGGAGGTTACAAACCCACTCCAGATTATGCCGTTGCAAAAGCGGGAAACGAAGATTACTACTGGGGAATGGGGCTAACAGCCGAAGCCGTAGCAAAGCAATTTAATGTATCTCGAGAAGATCAAGATGAATTTGCATACCAATCACACCAAAAAGCTTTAAAAGCACAAGAAGAAGGTAAATTTGATAAACAAATTGTACCTATAACTGTTGAACAAACCTTTATCAATGCTAGCGGGAAGAAAGAAACAAAGTCATATGTTGTAAACAAAGACGAAGGACCTAGAGCAGACACATCTGTAGAAGCTTTAGCTCGCTTGCGACCAGTCTTTGCAGCTGATGGTAGTGTAACAGCAGGAACCTCTTCGCAAATGAGTGATGGAGCAGCCTTTGTTTTGATTATGAGTGAGGAGATGGTTAAAGAATTAAATCTTGAACCAATTGCTCGAATGGTAAGCTACGCTTCTGCAGGTGTGGAACCGAGAATCATGGGAATAGCTCCAGTTAAAGCGATACCTAAAGCACTTAAACAAGCTGGATTGCAACAGAAAGATATTGACCTGATTGAATTGAATGAAGCATTTGCATCTCAATCGCTTGCGGTAATACGTGAATTGCAATTAGATCCATCTATAGTGAATGTTAACGGTGGCGCCATTGCTCTCGGACATCCATTAGGATGCACAGGTGCTAAACTTTCTGTGCAATTATTTGATGAAATGAAGCGTCGCGGCAGCAAATACGGAATTGTAACCATGTGTGTGGGAACAGGACAAGGTGCTGCAGGTGTTTACGAACTTTTATAAAAGTAATTTAAAAACATTTAAACTCTTTTTGTCAAAACAAGAAATTATGTATTGTTAGACATTAACACAAATAAAAATAATTCGATTTAATAAAAATTTATTTTCTTTTTTTTCGAAAAAAAAACAGTAAATAGGTAATCGAAGTCATACTAAGAACATAACTTTTAACCAAATAGAAAGTACTATAGCTTATTTTATAAAGTGATCTTTTCATTTTTTAAAACCGACAGGAAACACCAGTTAACTATTATACTATTTTCTTTTAATAAACTTACAAATGAGCGACGTAACCAGAGGAGGTCAATTCCTAGTAAAAGAAACTAAGTGTGAATCTGTTTTTACACCAGAAGATTTTAATGAAGAACAAATTATGATGCGTGACAGTGTCAAAGAATTTGTTGATAAAGAATTATGGGCACATAAAACCCGTTTTGAACAAAAAGATTACGCCTACACAGAGGCATGTATGAAAAAAGCAGGAGATTTAGGTTTCCTTAGCATCGCCGTTCCTGAAGCTTATGGCGGGATGGGAATGGGATTTGTAAATACAGTCTTGGTATGCGATTATATCTCTGGTGCAACTGGCTCTTTTTCAACTGCATTTGGTGCACATACGGGAATTGGAACTATGCCTATTACTCTGTACGGAACCGAAGAGCAAAAGCAGAAATATGTACCTAAATTAGCTTCTGGAGAATGGTTTGGAGCTTACTGTCTAACAGAACCAGGCGCAGGATCGGATGCTAATTCTGGAAAAACCAAAGCCGTACTTTCTGAAGACGGAACGCATTATAAAATCACTGGTCAGAAAATGTGGATTTCAAATGCAGGATTCTGTAGTTTGTTTATTGTTTTTGCTAGAATTGGGGATGATAAAAACATCACTGGTTTTATTGTCGAAAATGATGCTGAAAACGGAATCACAATGAATGAGGAAGAACATAAGCTAGGAATTCGCGCTTCTTCAACTCGTCAAGTATTTTTTACTGATACGGTAGTTCCTGTTGAAAACATGTTATCAGATAGAGGGAATGGTTTTAAAATTGCAATGAATGCTTTAAATGTTGGACGTATCAAATTGGCAGCAGCTTGTTTGGACGCGCAACGTAGAGTGATATCAAGTTCTGTTGTTTATGCAAATGAGAGAGTACAATTTAGTACGCCTATTTCAAAATTTGGAGCAATTCGATCTAAGTTAGCAGAAATGGCTGCATCTTGTTATGCTGGTGAAAGTGCTACATATAGAGCTTCGAAAGATATAGAGAATCGTATTGCAGCACGTGAAGCTGAAGGTGCAACGCATCAAGACGCAGAATTAAAAGGTGTTGAAGAATATGCTATCGAATGTTCAATTTTAAAAGTGGCCGTTTCTGAAGATGTTCAAAATTGCGCAGATGAGGGAATCCAAATCTTTGGCGGAATGGGATTTTCTGAAGACACTCCAATGGAAAGTGCTTGGCGTGATGCTCGTATTGCCCGCATATATGAGGGTACTAACGAAATTAACCGTATGCTATCTGTAGGTATGCTGATTAAAAAAGCGATGAAAGGTCATGTGGATCTCTTAGGGCCTGCATCAAAAGTTGGAGAAGAGCTGTTGGGTATCCCCTCTTTTGACGCTCCTGACTACTCAGAATTATTTTCTGAGGAAAAAGAAATGGTTGCCAAATTAAAAAAGGTGTTTTTAATGGTAGCTGGAAGTGCCGTTCAAAAATACGGTCCAGATTTAGACTCTCATCAACAACTCTTAATGGCTGCTTCTGACATCCTAATTGAAGTTTATATGGCAGAAAGCACCATATTAAGAACAGAAAAATTAGCAAAAAAGGAAGGTCAAGATAAAGTAAAAGAACAAATTGCAATGGCGCAGTTGTATTTGTACAAGGCTGTAGATATCATTACGCAAAAAGGAAAAGAAAGTATTATTTCATTTGCGGAAGGCGATGAACAACGCATGATGCTAATGGGACTAAAACGATTTACAAAATACACCAATATGCCAAATATTGTCGCTTTAAGACATACAATTGCCTCTAAGCTTATCAACGAAAATCAATATTGTTACTAAAATTTATGAGCCGCAATCAAATTTGATTGCGGCTTTTTTAATAACTAATTTCTTTTATCAAATTTATTGTCAATAGCGAGGTGGAAATTATGTAAAATTTAAGATTAATTATAACTCTCAGTAATCACTATTATGTGTAATTTTAGACATCAGTAACCAATACTAAATAACATGAAAAAAATAGTAATTTCAGCAGTATTAATTCTTGCAGTCATCATAGGATGTAAAACAAGTAGTAAATCAAACGATAGTAAAAAGTTAAGCTTAACATTTGAAGCCAAAAGTGGCAGTAGCGTTGCAGGAACCGCAACCTTTACTCAAAAAGATGGTGAGGTAACCCTAGTAGCCAATTTTACAGGGCTTACACCTGGAGTTCATGCCATACATATTCATGAAAAATCAGACTGTAGCGCGGCTGACGGAACTTCAACGGGAGGACATTGGAATCCCACTTTTAAAAACCATGGTAAATGGGGAGTTGGTGACTATCATAAAGGAGACATCGGAAATTTTACAGCTGATGAAAATGGTAAGGGATCTATCACTTTTACAACAGATGAATGGGACATTGGGTCTGGTGACCCAACTAGAGATATTTTAAATCATGGAATAATTGTACACAAAGGAAAAGATGATTTTACAACTCAACCTACTGGTGATGCAGGTGGACGTGTAGCTTGTACCGGTATTATAAAATAACTCTAAATAGAATATTTAGAATAAAATAGTACGCCTTGCTGAATAATAGCTTTTCAGGATGGTCTATATAAAAAGCATGAATGATTTAAATCATTCATGCTTTTTTGGATTTAGCAAATTACACTAAGTCATCAAATACATGAAATTAGCAAATAGATAAATACACTATTCTTTGCCTGTTTTCAGAATAACAATCTGATTGAATGTCAAAAAAAAGCACTTACATTTTGTATGTAAGTGCTTTTTGGTCATTAGAAACTTTAATTAGTAAGCTGTTAAAGGAGCAGTTCCTGATCCTGTCGTAACCGAAGTTACTTTCACTTCACCAGTTCCGGTTGTTTGATTATAAACACCCGTTTTAAAATAATATCCGCTTGCACCAAAATTTGTACTACTGATGGTAAATGATTTTGTGTAGTGCGTTTTATCAGTCGCATCATAAATACTAAAGTTCAATTTACCGCTAGCCATTTGTAAAGTAATTTTATACTCATGACCCGTATTAAAGGCAACATCACTATCAATGTACGTTTTAGTTTCTGTATTTCCTGTATCTGTTTTATGAGAGTTTTGTTTAAATCGAAATTTACCGCTGTCTACCACCAACATGAAGAATTGTTGATCATTATCACCGTTTCTATGCAATTGTACAATTGCCATCTCTCCTCCACTCAAATATTTGGTAACATATAATTTGGTTTGTTGGTACGCGCTAGCATTATAACTGTATTCGCTTAGACCTCTCAACTCACATCGAGTTGATTTTCCTTTATTCATAGTCATCATCAAGTTATCACCACTTAAATAGCAATAAGTAGAGACTCCTGAACTTGTCAGCGAAGTATAACTTGTTGTACTTGTACTTCCACTGGTGGTACCAATTTGAATTTTATAGTTACTGGTAACGTTGCTGCTAGTAACTTTTGCAGTTGAAACATTTGCTATAGCAGTTGCTTCTACAGCCGCTACTTCACCAGAAGTAGTTGAATTTGCATCATCAGATGTACAAGAAATTGCAGCAATTGCTAGGGTTAAGCAAGCAACCCCGCTTACTAATTTTGAAAACTTTTTGTTCGTTGTCATTCTGTTAGGTTTGGTTAGTTTGTTAATATTTTCCAAATATAAAAACATTTTGATATTTATGTTAAAAAATCAGATGAAAAACATAGCATACACACTATTAAACATAATTTGTAAATAAATTACTTTTGATTATCATAAATAAATACGTAATTATAACCAAAAGCAAAATGTTTTTGTATAATTCGACCCTGCCCCTTCTACATTTTCCTGAAAATGTAATTTAGAAAATAACGAAGATTATACTTAGATTTAGAGGATTGTAAACATGGAAATTATAAAATAAAATATTTAATTTATAGAAATATTCGAGTCAATACTTTGGTATTTTTGTAAATTGTAAGAAATTAAAAAAAACTAAATGCCACAATTTTTTAAGACACTACTTCTTTTACTTATATTTTCTACAAGTTCTTATTCGCAAATTGATTTTGATAATGTAATAATTCGCAAAAGTTTATCAGAAGCCTGGGAATTAGACAGTATCGATAAACAAGGTACATTTAGACTTGTTTCATACCGTCCTATTTATTTTGCCGCAGCAAGATGGTCTAGCAAAAGTAATCCAGAACCATTTGACGAAAGCAATGAATTCGACACCAACGACAAAGATATTTTCAATTCTATTGAAACAAAATTCCAAATAAGTTTTAAAACCAAAGTAATTCAAGGTTTGTTATTTGGAAAAGGAGACTTATGGGTTGGTTATACACAAAAAGCCCATTGGCAAGTTTACAACAAGAAGCTCTCCAGAGCATTTAGAGAATTAAATTACGAGCCTGAAATTATCTTTAATTTTCCGATGAATATTGACTTATTTAAAGGAAAAATAAGAACTTTAGGTTTAATTTTAAACCATCAGTCAAACGGAAAAGATATTCCGACCTCTAGAAGTTGGAATAGAATAATCTTAAATATTGGATACGAATATAAAGATTGGAATGTGAATTTTAGACCTTGGTATCGAATGCCTGACGAAGAAGATGAGAATCCCGGTATTACTACTTATGTTGGAGATGCAGAATTAGAAGTTGGAACACACTTTGGAAAACACGAATTTTACACCATCATTAACCATTCTTTTAGCACTTTTGAAAAAGGTAATATTCAGGTAAATTATGTCTTTCCAATCCATGGTCATTTAAGAGGACATGCACAATTTTTTCAAGGTTATGGAGAAACTTTAATTGACTATAACATTCAGCAAACTACATTTGGCTTAGGTGTTTCTTTTGCAAATTGGTAATGCTTAGCGACTTCCATTTATAAATTTCTAATGGATAAATACTTTTTCAATTTAATTTAGAACATTCAAGCAATACCAACTTGTTTATCGCATGTACAATGTATAAAATGTCGTTAAAATGATTTTTTAAAACGCCTTAGATTCCCTCTAAATGAGAACAAATAATTATCTTTGCAGGACTTAAAAAGGAAAGATGGATATCAATCAGGAAATACTGAATGCTTACGAAGTAATAAAAGAGGGCGGAATCATCCTATACCCTACTGACACTGTATGGGGAATCGGTTGCGATGCTACTAATCCAGAAGCTGTTGCAAAGATTTACAAACTTAAACAAAGGGTAGAAACTCAGTCCATGATCTGCCTTATGAATGGAGATAAAATGCTATACAATGTTTTTAAAGACATACCCGAAGTAGCATGGCAAATCATGGAATTATCTGAAAATCCTACAACCTTAATTTTAGACAATCCGAGAAACGTTGCCGCAAATATCATTGCAACGGATAAAACACTCGGAATTAGAGTGGTAAAAGAACCCTTTTGTTTCAAATTAATGGAACGAATGAAGAAACCATTAGTCTCTACTTCTGCTAATATTTCTGGCCAACCTACTCCTAAGAGCTTTAAAGAAATTAACCCCGTTATTATAAAGGGAGTAGATTATGTAGTTAATCTACACAAAGAAAAAGTTTCTGGCAAACCTTCTACTATAATTAAACTTGGAAATGACAATCAAGTAAAAATTATAAGAAAATAGTTTACAGTATGAAAATTGTAAACTCGTTTTAAATTGAAAATAAAATAAGATTTATATAAAAAGTTTAAGGCTCTCCAATATCTAAAGCGCTTTAAACCCCTATTAAGACATGAATTACACCAAAGCATTAGAGAATCCTATATTTAAAATCATCGCTCAAGCAACCAAGGAGTTAAAAATCGACAGTTATGTTATTGGCGGTTTTGTTCGCGATTACTTGCTGGCACGCCCTTCCAAAAAAGACATTGATATTGTTGCCGTTGGTAGTGGTATCGAATTGGCATTGAAGGTATCTGACCTTTTACCAAATAAGCCAAAGGTACAGGTTTTTAAAAATTATGGTACTGCAATGTTACGTTACAAGGATACTGATATAGAATTTGTAGGTGCTCGTAAAGAAAGCTACCAAACCGAAAGTAGAAACCCAAAGGTAGCGATTGGTACATTACAAGATGATCAAGACCGAAGAGATTTTACTATAAATGCATTGGCATTTTCTTTAAATGAAAATAATTACGGAGATTTAATTGATCCATTTGAAGGTGTTAAAGCTCTAGAATCCAAGACAATTAAAACTCCTCTTAATCCTGATATCACCTACTCTGATGATCCTTTGCGCATGATGCGCGCAATACGCTTTGCTACGCAATTGGGATTTGAAATTGAGTCGAATTCTCTAGAAGCGATTACAAAAAACAAAGATCGTATTAATATAATTTCTGGGGAACGTATTGTTGACGAGCTTAACAAAATCCTATCAACAGAGAAACCTTCGATTGGTTTTTTACTGTTGTACAAGACAGGTTTACTAGATATTATACTACCTGAGTTGACCGCATTAAATAATGTAGAAGAAATTGAAGGTCAAACACATAAGAACAATTTCTATCATTCACTTGAAGTAGTAGACAACATCTGCCCTAATACGGATGATGTATGGTTGAGATGGTCTGCATTACTACATGATATAGGGAAAGCTCCAACCAAGAAATTTAATAAAAAGCAAGGTTGGACCTTTCACGGACATGAGTTTTTAGGAGGTAAAATGGTCAAAAAAATATTTGAACGTTTGCACATGCCTCTTAATCAAAAAATGAAGTTTGTTCAAAAAATGGTAGTTATGAGTTCCCGACCAATTGTGCTTTCACAAGATTTGGTTACAGATTCAGCAGTACGAAGATTGGTTTTTGATGCAGGTGAAGAAGTTGAGGATTTAATGACGCTTTGTGAAGCCGATATAACGACTAAAAATCCAGGTAAATTTAAAAAGTATCATAATAATTTTGTTATTGTACGACAGAAAATAGTGGAGGTAGAAGAAAAGGATTCGATTCGAAATTTTCAGCCACCTATTACCGGAGAGCAGATCATGGTTATTTTTGATTTGAAACCTTCGAGAGAAATAGGAACACTTAAGGAAGCTGTAAAAGAAGCAATTCTTGAAGGAGAAATTCCAAATGAATATCAAGCCGCTTACGATTTTGTGTTAAAAAGGGCACAAAAGATGGGTTTGAAAGCAATAAAATAAAATTTTAATAGTTTGATTAAAATGAATAAAGCTAATAAATCAGTAATCTATTGGTTACTTACAGGATGTTTTCTTTTATTTTTAATGGTTACCGTAGGCGGAATCACTAGGTTGACAAATTCAGGTTTGTCAATGACGGATTGGCACTTGGTTACAGATACTTTTCCCCCTCTGACAGAAGAGAAGTGGAATGCAGCATTTGATGAATATAAGAAGTTTCCAGAATACCAAAAAATAAACATTCACAACGACTTCCAGCTATCTGATTATAAATTTATTTATTTCTGGGAATGGTTTCACCGTTTTATTGGGCGCATCATTGGTCTGGTTTTTATCATTCCATTTGTATACTTTCTAATTAAGAAAAAACTGGATCGTGCGACAGTTAAAAAGTGTTTTATACTACTTTTTATGGGTGGATTTCAAGGCTTTTTAGGATGGTTTATGGTTCGAAGCGGACTTATTGACAATCCAGATGTGAGTCATTTTAGGTTAGCACTACACCTTACTTTTGCTTTCATCACTTTTGCTTATACGCTATGGGTAGCACTAGACCTCATACATCCGCATCGTAACCCTGCTCATGAATATTTACGAAAAATAGCTCGCTATGCACTAGCTCTACTTCTACTGCAAATTATCTATGGTGGTTTTGTAGCGGGTTTAAATGCAGGATTAATACACAATCACTGGCCTATGATGAGTGATGGTCAATTCATTCACGATAGTGTATTTATCGAACAAAAAAATCTATTACTGAACTTTATTGAAGGTAAAAGTGGTGTTCAATTTGTACACAGAACACTTGCTTATATTGTTGTATTTATTATTGGATTCTTATTTGTAAAAAGTAAAAAAAGCTTTTTGCTACAAGATCAAAAGAAAGGCATTAATCTATTGGTCATATTAGTATTATTGCAATTCGCATTAGGAGTTTTTACACTTTTACTTGGAGTACCATTATGGCTAGGATTAGCACATCAAATTAATGCATTCTTTTTACTAGCTGCAATGACCTATACTTTACATAGATTATCAAATTAACCATTTATATGTATATTTGCTTAAAAATGTAGCACCCACATAGCCATGCACTATTAGAGCTAGAATTCATATCTCTAAATCTTTCATAGTGTACCTCTGAAAAAGAAGGCATTAGTGACCAGCTTACCATTACATTATACTTTAGACTATATTGTCGCATTCCTTTGTTTTCAAGCAAAAATGTCAAAACTTACTGCTCAAGACCAGTTCATAGATCTTTCTGACTACGGAAGACCATTTGGTAAATTACTAGCGAATTCTTTAAAAAATACACGATTTACAGCAATCGACGTTACACTTTTATTTGGTTTCTCTGGCTTAATTGCGATTTATTGCATTATTGCAGGTCATATGTACTGGGCAGGGTTCTTTTTGATTTTAAAGTCAATAATCGACGCTGCAGACGGTGAACTGGCACGTATAAAAAACAAGCCCTCTTACACTGGTCGTTATCTTGATAGTGTATTTGACATACTATTAAACTTTCTAATTTTATCTGCAATATGCTATGCGTCTAACAGCCCCTATTGGCTCACTTTAATAGCATTTGCTTGTATACAATTGCAAGGAACTCTATATAATTTCTACTACGTAATATTGAGACACAAGTCAGCTGGGGCTGATGCCACCAGCATGATTTTTGAGCATGCAGCACCACAAGCTTTAAGGGGAGAAAAACAAGGAACAGTAAATTTAATGTTTAAGATATACCGTACCTTGTATGGTCAATTTGACACAATTATTTACGCTCTAGACTCAAAAGCATATACTGTTAAGACATTTCCTCGCTGGTTTATGACAGTTTTATCACTATACGGACTAGGTTTTCAGCTACTGCTAATTGCGATCATGTTAGCACTCGGCTTAACCGATTTAATTGTTCCATTCTTTATTATTTATTCTTTCTTATTGGTTGTTTTAATACCTTACAGAAGAATCTATATTCAGTAATTTACAGTTTATTCTACACAATTTTATTGATATTTAGCTACTAAGTTTAAACAGCAACTCTGCAAATACGGTTGCATAATTTGGATTTTTAAGTCTTATATAAGTGATTATAGCAGTTAATAATCATGATCTAATACCAATATAAAAAGCTTTTGAATTACTAATTATTCTAGACGTAAAGCAGTTCTAAAAGAATGATATTCTACCTATAAATCTCGCAATTCAAGAGTGTTTTAAAAGGCTATTTCAAGCCATGTCTCATTGTTATACTTACTCAATTTTTCGTTCAAAAACAGTAAAATAATGACATTGTCTTACCGTAATAACACTATAAAATAGCTGTAAATTTAAGTATAAAAATCACCTAAAAAACAAAGCTTACTAGACCAACTACGCAAACAATTTTACACCCAAGAAATGCTATTAAAATATCAAATAAAGATGATTTTAACAAGCTAAAAAACTGGTGAAAATCATCGCAGGAAAGTAAAATTTCCGTACTTAATTTGTAATGCAAACTGAGCCTTTTCGTAGAATTTCACAAATCGATATTTGAATTTTAATTTTTAAAATCAATCAATGAGCTACCTAAACTACTCGTAAAAGTAGGCGGAAAACTCCTGATTAAATGGAGATAAAACTGATAGAATCAACTTCATTTAAAGTGCCATTTTAATTAAATTTTAGCCTAAAAAAACGAGCTAACAGATCTAAACACGTCATCTGTAAATTGTCAGCGCAGCTCTTTTTTCTTAGTGTTTATATTGAATAAAAAACACTACTTTAGCGTAAGTAAAATTCTTATCTTAATTTCGAATGTCAAATTATTAATAAATAAATGACCGATTTTTGAAATAATATTTTGAAGAGAATTGAAATGTTTGACTTTACAAAAAAAGGTTTATTATACTACAAAGAAGCAAAATAGACAAAATCTATCACAAGTAATTAATTATATCAATATCAGTACATTAAAGACTATTACATAAATCAATACTAAACGTAAAAATAAATCAAAACTATAATTTTATTTTATGCTTCTTTATTCATTTATCTGAAGAAAACTTCAAGATAACGAAGCAATTCATTTATAGTTTGGTTAAGTATAGTAATCTTAAAAATTATTCATTTTTAATGTTTTGACTGCTGTTGAAATTGGCAAGTACGACCGCTGAAAACCTTCTCCTCTACCTTGTAAAAATAACTAAAACCAAAACACAATTCGTTCCTAGTTCTGCAGTAGGAAAACAAAAATTTTATGAAAATTCAAGATTTATTTTTCACACATAGACTGCTAATATTTGCCTGGGAAATTTCATCTCCTCCTTCTTCATTTTGACTAAATCGATTTTAAAGAGCAAATCAAAAGTCGCCTATTTAAAATTTCCTATTGATAGTGAATGCTGTTTTCCATCTCACGTTTTATGTAAAATAGTAGTAAAAATTTTTTCCGCAATAGAGTTTGCATAAGTTGGTTTTTGAATTTGAAAAAATACTCACTTTTCGATAAGAAAAGCATTATTTATTTCATTGGATTTCTACTTATAAAAAAGTCGCATAACATGAAAAAAAATGTCTGAATTTAAATTGATTTCAGACATTTTTTCAGATTAATTTAACGTGAATGAGAGAGCTTAAATAATCACTGCTTTAACAACATTATTTAATCCAGTTCTTGAAGGATAATACTTTTTCTCGAGATACGATAACTTGATCATCCACAAAAGTTGGAAGCACAATTTTTAACCTCGAATTGGTATGTATTTCAATCTCTTTAATTGCAGAAATTGGAATAATAAATTTTCGACTGATTCTAAAAAATTTTTCAGGATCTAATTCTTGTTCCAGAATTTCAAGAGTTGACTCAATTAGATAATTTCGATTATCATAAGTATGAATGTATGTGCCTTTATTTTCGCTAAAAAAACACTCTACCTCTTCTATTGCAATCACTTTTAAATGTTGCCCAATCTTGACAGTGAACCTTTTTTTAAAATCTTTTTCGAAAGGGTTACTGAGCATTTTTTTAATGGCTTGAAAATCCAACTGCAATTTTTCGTTTTTTGGCACTCGTTCTTTAAATTTAGCAACCGCCAATTCTAGATCATCTTCATCAATTGGTTTTAAAAGATAATCGATACTATTTAATTTAAAAGCTCGTAATGCAAATTCGTCAAAGGCTGTTGTAAAAATTACTGCACTTTTAATTTCGACTTTCTCAAATATTTCGAATGACAAACCATCTGATAATTGTATGTCTAAAAATATCAAATCTGGATGTTCGTTTTCATTGAACCATTCAACAGCTTCCTCAACAGAATGTAGCAGTACAGTTGCTTTTAACTCTAGCTTGTCAAGTTTACGTTGTAGCAATCTTGCCGCTGGTTTTTCGTCTTCAATTATAATTGTTTTCAATTTCAAAATTTTTAAAGTTAGACAGGAATTATTTTTGAATATCACACATTTTTAATTACTCCCATTTTGTAGCCTCCTCCTTATGCATGAACTCCTGAATTTTTTTCTCTTCCCAGTTCGATCCAAAAAACAAATTGCGTCCAAAAACCGAAAGACCATGTGCAACCAAACCTATTCCCCAAAAAATTGGAGTGGAGAATAAGCGAGGATTGAAGTTGAAACCACCTTCTAATTCTTCACGACTGATTGACGAACTGATTAGAAATATATTTACAAGCACATAAACTAATATATGAACGTAGAACCCTTTAATTCTTTTCACCCGCTTAAATGCTATATTATAGCGTTCATCCGACGATTGTGATCTGTTTTTAATATCAATAGTATAATTTTTCATTTTATAATATGTTTGTAGTTCCACTTTTTGTTTTGTTTTACTTCCTCTTGCTCCATAAACTTCCTTAGCTTTCTCTCTTCCCAGTCTTTACCAAAAAAGGGCAGCAAATTAAAAACTTTCACAGCATGAATTAATACACCTACTCCCCAACCCAACATAGGCCATAAAAACCACAAATAACCTGGTGATGTTAGTAAATTAATTACCATTAGTAATACAATTGTACCAGCATACGACACTAGATTACCGTAAAAACCTTTTATTTCTTCAACTTGCTTTTTTGCTCTATCATATCTTTCCTGATCTTCAAATTTATTTTCCATCATTATTTCCATGTTTTATTATTATCTGATTTATTTAAAATCTCTTGAATTTTTCTTTCTTCCCATTCAGAACTATACCCAAATACTTTAAAGGCATGCATTGTCAATCCAAAACCCCAACCTGCAGCAGAAAACCAAAACCAGTGAAATTGAGGTGAAAATTTTAAATTAACAAATATAATTATCGGAATAATGCAGCAGTACGCTATCAAGTTTCCGTAAAAACCTTTAAGCTCTTCTACTCTTTTTTTTGCCTTGTAATATGTTTTATTTTCGTTATAATCTGTTGCTGTATTCATAGTTGCTATTTGTTTTGTAAGTATGGGCAATTGAACTGCAAATACTTTTTCTGTTTGTTGAATGAGCACTTTTCTATCAGTAACAAGGTGGTACCGATTGATGATGTTTTGTAATCCAACACCTTGTCTGCTTTGCAGTACTTCTTTCTTTTGAAAATCATTTTCGACTATCAAATAACCATCCTTCATATAAATCCTAATATGCAAAGGACGTTTTTCACTAACCACATTGTGCTTTACCGTATTTTCTAATAGTAATTGCAAAGACAACGGTACCACTTTGGCCTCGGAATTACTTACGACCGTAGGCACTTCATAAAACAAACTGTTCTCAAAACGCATTTTCAGTAAGTTCATATATGTTTTGGCGAAAGCCAACTCCTCCTCTACTGAAACCAAATCTTTGTCTTTTTGCTCCAAAACATAGCGATAAATCTTTGATAATGAAGTTGTGAATAGTTGTGCATTTTCGGGATTCTCCTCTATTAGCGAACTTAAAACGTTCAAACTATTAAAAAGAAAATGAGGATCTATTTGGTTTTTTAAGCTTTCAAATTTGGCCGAGGCCGTTCCTGCAATAATTTTCTGTTCCTTGACTTTATTTTCGTTGTACGCCTTATAAAAGTACAGACCATGAATACCTAGTAAAACAAAGAACGAAACGATTAACGCAACAACATAGTTAGATACAGATTCATTGTTTAGAAAAGTAGTAAGAGTTCGCCCTTCAATTAGGACATCTTCAAATATTCGCAATGAAAAAATAACGAACAAGGTCACGACAAGCGAACTTGAAAAACCAACCAAAATTCTTTTTAACGTGTATTTGTCTTTTTCAAAAAAAGTATCCAAAAACATATACAAAATAGCATTTACATAATACAAACTCAAGCCATACAACATTGTATATAAGAAATTGATCTTTAAATTGTTATTAAACGTTATTGTTCCTCCGTTCAAAACTGGAATAGTCAGTAAGACTATAAATATGAAAAACGAAATAAGAAGTGCTCTTGGAAGTTCCTTTAAAAATCTATATAGGTTCATATTTTTATTTATTTACATTTCTTTTGCGCTTCTAATGCTCGATCTAACCCCCAACTTGGAGAAAAAGGGGTTGTTGGTTTAAAAGTAGCAAAAAGTGCAATGGCTTTTTCTATTTGAGTACACATAGGTTTCGTGTCTTGTCCCCAAAACTTTGCTGCTCCAATTTCAAATTCGGCTTTTGAGAGCAGCACTCTTGGATTATTGGGTGCAATTGCCTCCGCTCTAGTATACAACTCCATTGTTGGTCCTGCTAATTTTTGTCCGTTTGTCATTGGATCATATACTATCCAGGCCGTGTTAATCATGGCTTGCATCACGTATAATTCGGCGTTGCTTTGATCTTTATCCATTTCCACGTCTAGTGCTTTTTGAGCTTTGCCAAGTAAAATCGAAATTTGATCTTTGTCTTTTGTTCTAAAAGCTGTTGTTGTGTTTACCAAAGCTACGTAATAATTGGGAAACCATTTACTCGGTTCAGCGGCAGCGATACTCTCGAATAAATCTGAAGCTTCGGTATTTTTATCTGCTTTCCATAATCCGAAGGCTTCTCCCATTCTTTGCTCAAATTGAGCGGACTTTTCTTGAGAACTTGAAATTTTCTCTTGAGCTGATACGATTGTAATTACAAATAGTAATAATGTAGTACATAAGTTAGTCATGCTTTCTAGGTTTAAGATTGATTATTGTTTTTATCGAAATTTTATTTATTTCTATCTCAAAAGTATTGTAGAAGACTGGTAGTGAAAATTAATAGTGACCGAACTGTTGAATTTGAAGGATGAGTTGTAAGGAATTCAATTTTCGGTTATATTTACACTAAAACGTAATTGTTATTTAGGTTTGCATGAGGGATAGAAGCGGCATCCTTTTTTGGGGCTTTTTCTGCCCCAAAAAAGATATAGCGGATAGCCCGGCCGAAGGACATGCCCAAAAAATTGGCAATGAAATAATTTATAGCAAATGAAGACTGAAAAAGAAAAAATGATAGCTGGAGAACATTACTCAGCGGTAGATGCTACACTTATTAAAGACCGCCGCCGTGCCAAAAATCTATTGCACCGATTGAATGTCATTGAATACCGCATAACCAAGAAAGCAAGAGAGATTATTAAAGAATTGATACCGAATGCTGGTGCCAACTTTTATATTGAGCCACCATTCCACTGCGATTACGGGTATAATATAGAATGTGGTGAAAATGTCTTTTTTAATGTAAATTGTGTAGTTCTAGATTGCGCAGCGGTAACTATTGGATCAAATGTATTTTTTGCGCCTGGAGTGCAGTTGTATACAGCGACACACCCACTAGAAGCTGAGCTAAGAAAATCTCTAGAGAGCGCCTTGCCCATTTCCATAGGCGACAATTGCTGGATTGGCGGAAACTCAGTAATATGCCCAGGAATAACAATTGGTAACGGTTGTGTTATAGGTGCAGGATCTGTTGTTACAAAAGATATTCCAGAAAACTCATTGGCTGTAGGAAACCCAGCAAAAGTGATTCGAAAACTTAACCAAGAATAATATGCTAGCATTAAACAGAGTTCATCATATCGCGATTATTTGTTCTGACTATGAAAAGTCAAAACATTTTTATACCAAAATTCTAGGATTGACGATTGTACAAGAAATATATCGTGAAGAACGTGACTCATTTAAACTGGATTTAGCTTTGAATGGCAGTTATATTATCGAACTTTTCTCTTTTCCTTCTCCACCTATACGCCCCTCTCGACCAGAAAGTTGCGGAATGCGTCATTTGGCATTTGAAGTGAATGAGATTGAGAAGACTAGAAATTTTTTGATTGAAAATAATATTGCTGTCGAAACTATACGTGTGGACGAATATACAGATAAGCGTTTTTTCTTTTTTGCAGATCCTGATGATTTGCCTTTAGAATTTTATGAAAACTAACATGATTTGTTAAAAAAAGATGATTTCGCTTTTTGATGCGTACCTTTGCAGTCCAAAAAAAATTACTATCTGATGAGTACAGTGGCTAAAATCAAAAAGAATCATCCTTATATCATATTTAGAAAACTAGCAGTAGTTTCAGTTTTAGTAGGCTTACTTTCTTGTTTCTTGGGGATTTTATTAAAAAAAGGAACAGAATATTATGAAGATATTTTTTTTGAAAGAGCTAACACTAATGTACTTTTCTACCTTATTTTTCCTTTTATAGGTTTTACTCTTATTTATTTTTTACGTCAATACGTTTTTAAAAAGAAACAGAACAAAGGCATCATTGAAGTTTTTGAAAGTACCGCTTCGAAATCTAAAAACCTTCCAAATTTTAAAATTTCGTCTCACTTTATTAATGGTTTTTTAACCGTTATATTTGGTGGATCTACAGGTATTGAGATTTCGACTGTAGTGGCTACTGCTACTATCGGATCTGTAGCACAACAGAAGAAAAATATCTTTAGACAATACAAAACTGAACTTATATGTGCTGGGATAGCAGCGGGAATTACCGCCTTATTTGGTAGCCCAATAGCAGGAGTTCTTTTTGCTTATGAGGTGATTTCAAAAAAACTGAATCAAGCATTTATTCTCACCACCGGAATTGCAGTCGCTATAGCGTATGCTTTATTGCGCGTAATTAATGAACCGCCTTTGTTCAATATTAACATTAGTACTTGGCACTTTAAAGCCATTCCTTATTTTATATTATTAGGAATATTAGCTGGCTTAAATGCCGTTTATTTAACAAAAACAGTGCTCTTTATAAAAAAGCAATTCCTAAAAATAAATACCCATTTTTATAAGATCATTTTGGGATCGGTAATATTAAGTGCGTCCTTAATTTTGTTTCCTCAGCTATATGGAGAAGGGTATCATTCTATAAAAACCATTATTAACAATCCGGCCGATGGTTTGCTAACTGTTTCAGTCGGTGTGACTATTGTGGCTTTGCTTATTCTTAAACCTATTGTCACTTCTATTACACTGGCCTCTGGTGGCGATGGCGGTGTGTTTGCTCCTAGCCTATTTATTGGTGCTTTTTTGGGTTTGCTCACAGGTATGAGTTTGAACCACTTTTTTAATAGTGATGTGATTGTGTTAAATTTTATGGTTCTTGGTATGGGCGCTGTTTTGAGCGCAAGTATAAATGCTCCCTTTACAGCTTTGTTTTTGACACTTGGCTTGACCAACAACTATGTTCTTTTTGTTCCTATTCTCATCGTTTGCTTTGTTTCCAAATACACAGCAAAAATGATTTATCCTCACACAGTTTATAGTATTACACCAAAAACTACTGTTTAAAATGCCTACTAAACAAATTAAAAGAAGTTACCGTAAGACCAAATATGTCATATACAAAGAAACTTTAATTGACTTTAGAGAACAGTTATGGTCATTTATAGGATCTTTTTTAGGAATTGGTGCTATCGCTTATTTTCATACTAATCAATTTTCTGGTTCAGATGCTGTTTATTTAATAGGTTCATTTGGAGCATCAAGTGTGCTTATATATGGAATTATACAAAGCCCGTTTTCACAACCACGTAACCTTATTGGCGGTCATGTTATCTCTGCTATAATTGGGGTTACCATCCATCAACTGGTTCCCGAACCTTTGTGGCTAGCAGCACCATTGGCAGTTTCGTTATCAATTATTGCAATGCAAATAACAAAAACATTACATCCTCCTGGAGGTGCTACCGCTTTGATTGCAATAATTGGGACTGACAAAATCAAAAATTTGGGATATTGGTATGTGATATCACCAGTTCTAGTCGGTTGCCTGATTTTGTTATTTATCGCTCTAATCGTAAATAATATGACCGAAGAAAGAAGTTATCCTAGTAACAATCGATTCCATAGGAACTACCACGCTTTTCGAAAAAAAATTATTCAAAAGAATTAAAATTCCAGTTTGGTTCATTTGTAAAATTTATTAACAAAAGACGATTCACAAAATGTTTTCCAAAATATAATTTTACCTTTGACCTTTCATTAAAACAAAGATTATGGTTTACAAATTCAGAGCGATTCTAGATGCAGAAGAAGATATTTTTAGAGACATTGCAATATTGGAAGATGATACATTAGAAGATTTACACAATGCTATTTTTAATTCATTTGGATTTGATGGTATGGAGGTCGCTTCTTTCTATACTTGTGATGAAACATGGAATCAAGAGGATGAAATTCCGCTTTTTGACACTGGTGATATTCTAGGAGAACAAAAGACCATGGCTGACTATAAGCTTTCTGACCTTCTTGACGACGAAAATACTAAAATCATTTATGTATATGATTTTATAAATATGTGGACGTTCTTGGTAGAATTAGCAGCTATTGAAGAGCAAGAAGCAGGTACCCATTATCCTGAAACATTGTTTTCTCATGGTGAAATGCCAGATGAAGCTATGGAGAAAAATTTTGAAGCTGACAATGCAGACGATTACGCTAATGATTACGAAGACGGACTAGATGAAGATGATCTAGACATGTTTGAAGGTGATGATAGCTTTGAGGATTACGGCACTGAAGACCAGTGGAACTAATTTATAAAAAAGTATCAAAGTTGCTGAGAATCTAAACTTCTAAGTTTTTCTATACTGCGATTATTTATCTATAATTTGTTTGCATAAAACTTGCAAATTATTTTAGATGAGCAGTTTTAGAAAATTATTAGTTTGGAAAAAAGCGATGGTTGACTACAAAATTTATTCTAGTACAAAATTTTCCCAAAGGCAAGGACTGTTTGGATTGACGTCACAAATAAGACGAAGCACAATTTTCCATCCCTAGTAGAATTGCCGCAAACTTAGGTAGAGACAGCAATAATGAACTTATAAGATTTACCAGTATTGCAGTAGGCTCACTATTTGAATTGCAAATGCAGTTGAAAATTGAAAAGGATATATCCTATATAAATACCAAAGAATTTAACAACTTATATGAAGACAGTAGAAAAGTAGAACGAATGTTAATTACCTTCCTTAAAAAATTAAAGGTCAGAAATTAGTAGCTCAGAAACTTAGAAACTCAGTCTCTCATAAACTCTAAAATAAAATGATCAACTTATTCAACACGCACATTGACTCTCTTTCTATTCATAGGGTAGGAAACAAAAGTCGCAACGAGGCGCTTTTCTTATCAGAACAACCTTTTAACTTATCGGATGAGATTGTACCTCTTATAAAAGAGTTTTTCTTAAAACCTTTTAGAGAAAAGGAAGAAAATTATTATCAGTTTGCACATGAAGTAGATTTAGATTACAATGACATGTATAAGTTGGCTTGCGAAATATTTGATAACCCGGCTAACATTCATGAAACATCAAAAAAAATTACTTCTCATTTGTTTGAGCAGTCAAATCATCCTCACATTAAAAACGGAGAGGTTTATGTAACCTACTTAACAAATGTGAATATTGACAATACTCCAGTTGATGCAATTGGAATTTTTAAAAGTGAACTACAAGCAGACTTTTTGCAGTTTGAAGAAAAAGGAACACACTTAGAAATGATTTTACAACACGGTATCAATTTGAATAAATTGGACAAAGGTTGTATCATTTTCAATCATAAAAAAGAGGAAGGTTTTAAAATCCTAACTGTTGATAGTAACCGTTACGATGCTCGTTATTGGTTGGAACACTTTTTATCAGTAGATGCTTTTGAAGATGAAAACTTCATCACTAAAAAATATTTGAAATTTTGTCAAAGTTTTGCCAAAGACGTTGTTTTCCCGGCAGAAGACAAAAAAGAAGAAGTAATGTTTATGAACCGATCTGTAAATTATTTTGCGAAAAACGATCAGTTTGACGAGAACAACTTTTTAAATGAAGTGATTGATAATCCAGACTTGATACCTGAATTTAAAAATTACAAAGTTGATAAGGGAGAAAAATATAGCATCGAAGATGTTACTTCTTTCCCTATTGCAAATGCAGCCGTAAGTGATGCTCGTAAATCTATCAAAAACGTCATTAATTTGGATACTAACATTCAAATAAAAATGGATTTTATCAACCCAGAAAGTGCAGAGAAATTTGTAGAAAAAGGATGGGATGAAGAAAAACAAATGTATTACTATTTAGTTTACTTCAACAAAGAGCAAAAATCGTAAGATAACTTACAAGAAGCATCAATAATCGAAATCAAAACTCCTGTTACAAATGTAATTGGAGTTTTTTTTTTACTTTTGCACTATAAATTTAATTCCGCCTTCAATAGCTAGATCTGGTTATTGCTTTTTCAATAAAGAACAAAGAAAATGAATCATCCAACATTTATCGAAAGTCCATTTAGCACCCATATTTCATTCCATAAACTTATTGCATCTTTAGAAGATATTGCATTAACAGATGTCGATTACCGTTCCAATTATGCAAAAGCTTTATTGAAAGAAATAGAAAAAGTACCTGAATTAAGAACCGGAATTTTAGATTTTAAAATCATTGAAGAAAATCAGCAATTAATCAAAAATCTGTTAGCCGATTTATTCCCTACCGCCTTAACAAAAAATGAAATCAAGGCAATTACCATTCCTTTTCAGAACCTTACTTTCAATTTTACCGATAGGTTTACTAGCATTTTAAAAAATGCAGGCTCTTCTTTTGATATGAATATTCGCGATTACAGTGACGACCAACTGTACATCATGAGCTGCATTTTAATTTTGAATAGTCAGTACAATCAAAAATTAGATTACAATAAACCTCTATTCTATGACATCCCTGATGTTAATGGAATTTTAAAACATTATCGTATCCTATACAATGCCGATTTTATGGAGATTTTACCAACTCCTAATTCTATTGCATTGAGCAAAGAGGACATCGACTTACTAATGGATAATTATGAAGACACCGCTTTATGGAAAAGTAAATTTCCACCTAACAGTTGGATCTTAAAAGGTTTTGGAATCGTAACTTTGTTTGATGCTTCAGTGGAAAGTGCTATTTCAAATTTAAAGACTAGTCTACTTAAATCGGATGTTCAAGAAAATAAGAACGATGATGCTATACAAACAATCTTTAGAACTATTTTTAAAATTCCTGATTTAAGACTGGGTTTTGTATTATATAATGAAGAGGAAAATAAATTTTCTACACCTCCTTTTAGTAGTAATACGGAGAAGAATAGCTATATTCTTTTGGAAAAAGAAGAGGAAGAATTGTGCAAAAATGCCTTGTTTGGTTGTACTTTAAATAAACTGATTGACGAAAAAAAACCTTTTATAATTTCTGATGTCGATCAGTTTGCAAATAAAAATGCAGCTTTCGCAAATCATCTATCAAGTCAAAATATTAAAAGTTGTATTCTGGCTCCAGTCATGAAAAATGATAAATTATTGGGCGTTATAGAACTTGTTTCATCTCAACCAAAAATTCTAAACAGCATTAATGCAAATAATCTCGATCTACTATTACCTTATGTTGTAGAGACTATCGAGCGATATAATAGTGATTTGCAAAACCAAATTGAAGCTGTTATTCAACGAGAATATACATCTATCCATCCTAGCGTCTATTGGAAATTTCGAAAAGAAGCACAGAAATATTTTCAAGTACAAGCGCCTTATAAAGATTATATTTTCAAAGCGATAGTATTTAGAGAAGTGTATCCTCTTTATGGTCAAATTGATATTAAAAGTTCTTCACAACATAGAAACGAAACCGTAAAACAAGATTTAAAGAATCAAATCATTCAGTTGATTAAAATTCTTGATCACCTCACCTCCAATAGTAAATTAGAATTATTAGAACAGCGCAAATTTGAGCTTCATTCATTTTCGAAAGAATTATTGATCGAATTAAAAGCCGATACCGAACAGCAAATTCAACTTTACATTCAAAAGGAAATCCATCCTATTTTGACAAATTCGAAAAACGATGACGAGCTACAATTGCTAATCGATAATTATTTTGGTGAATTGGATGAAAAAACAGAACTTTTCTACCATGCACGCAGAAAATTTGATGATGCAATGTCAATCATCAATAAAAAAATGGCATCTGTACTGGATAAGGAACAAGTTCAGGCTCAGAATAATTACCCACACTACTTTGAACGATTCAAAACAGATGGTGTAGAACATAATTTATATATAGGTCAAAGTATCAATCCCAACTTGCCGTTTGATATTATGTATCTCAATAATTTACGACTGTGGCAATTGCAAACGCTTTGTAAAATGGAACTTGAACATCATCGGTTAAAACCATTATTGCCTTACGAACTTGATGTTACTTCCCTAATACTGGTTTTTAGTGCGCCTTTGTCTATTCGCTTCAGAATGGATGAGAAGCGTTTTGATGTTGACGGAACCTATAATGCGCGCTACGAGGTTGTTAAAAAGAGAATTGACAAGGCGAATATTAAAGGAACAATGGAGCGTATTACACAGAAAGAAAAAATTACAATCGTTTATTCTCATAAAAGTGAGGAAACTGAATATTTAAAATACATTCAGTACCTACAGTTTAAGAAAATTATCGAACCTGAAATTGAAAAATTCGACGTAGAAGAATTACAGGGTGTTGCAGGCCTTAAGGCACTACGCATCAAAGTCATCAATAGCGACATTGAAAGTAAAACTGATTATACGTATCAAGAATTATTAAATGAATTAAACTAAAACAGAGTTAAAAGCAAAAACAAAAGCAATAACCGAAATTATGATTCCGATCATAAAGATATTATAAGTGATTCTAAGAAGTCTGTATTTTTTTTCCAAAACAATTCCTAAGAAATATAAATCTTTAATCATTGAATTATAAAGGTAATCACGATCCTTCATCAATTCATTTACCGCCCATTGGTATTCGTCAAGAGGCATTTTATAGAAATTTCCAAAAAACAATAAATTTACTTTTTGTGCTTCAATATCTTCGCGTGTAAAAGTTCCTGTTGTCACTTTTGGTCTAGTTGACAAAATAGCAAAAATTATAGATACCACGCTAAACATTAATAAAGTAAAGGTCGGTAGTATTAAATGTGCATTATTGGCACTATCTAATTTTGGGATAATGGATGATAATGCTATCGAAATAATAATAGCATTTACTGATAGTAAGATATTGGCTTTACTGTCTGCTATGCCACTTAATCTGGTGTGATTGCTAAGTGTAATTCTAAATAATGTATCAATACCACGATCTGGTTTTTGCTTTTTCTTTTTCTTCTTTTTATCTTTCTTCGCCACAGCATCAATACCCTCCCCTTTTTCAATCATCTCTCTAATCAATTTAATATTTTTTTCTTTTACAGGTTGCCAATTTTCTAGTGCATATTGAGTATAATAATGGTGCTTGTGCTCCATAATCAAAAGGTTTTCTGTAGCCCATTCGGTATCAGTAAAAACTTTTTGAATCGTTATTTTCCACTCCTCGCGCAGTTGCTCGCAAATATTTTGGTAATTTATAAATCCAAAATGAGAATAATCGGCATCTCGTATAATTTCTTCTAATCTATTTCTAGGTTGATAATCATAAACCGTAGCTTCGATAAGGCCGCATACTGTAGCAATAAAACTTTCAGATTGCTGTAAGTCTTTTAGAAATTCAGTAGCAATTACAACACTTGAAGCTTCATGCTTATGACATCCTTTGGTGTAACCTGTATCATGAAACCAAGCAGCGATCAGTAGCGCTTCTTTATCCGAATCACTAATAGCCTCTAGCGTTACAATAGATGTTACACCTGCAACCACATCTTTAGTATGTCCTAGATTATGGTAGGTAAATGATTTAGAAAGTTTATCTTTGAGTAATTCTGATACAAAAGCTTCTGCTTGCTGAAGGAGGTTCATAATAATAAAAATTATACGACTAAAATATGAAATTGTTTTTGATAAAACCTTTGATTTTAACTTTTATATTAGCTCTTTTAAGTGGCTGTGCTACTAAGAAAGAACAATATGGTTCTAATGTAGATAGTTCGAGCTCACTTAACGACAAAGACAGTACTAATATTGCTCATACCTTTTATTTAATTGGTGACGCTGGGAATACTACAGAAGAAGTTTCCAAATCAATTTTAAACGCACTGACGGAAAAACTTAAAGTGGCAGACAAAAATTCAACCCTATTATTTTTGGGTGATAATGTTTACCCAAAAGGAATTCCGAGTAAAAAATCAGATCCCAATTATGAATCTGCAGAACAAAAGTTGCTTAATCAACTTGAAATCACCAAAAGTTTCAAAGGCCAAACCATCTTTATACCGGGAAATCACGATTGGTACAGTGGTATTGAAGGCTTAAAAAAACAAGAAGATTTAGTTCAAGAGTTTTTAAATGATAAAAAAGGTTTTTCTCCAAGAAAAGGTTGTGCAATAGATGATGTTGAGATTAATGATAATGTATTATTGGTTACCATTGATAGTGAATGGTATCTAGAAGATTGGAACAATTCTCCTACCATAAACGATGATTGTGATATAAAAACAAGAGAAGCTTTCTTTGTTGAATTGGAAGACTTATTGAATAAAAATAAAGAAAAGACAGTTGTATTGGCCATGCACCATCCTCTAATGAGTAATGGTAGTCATGGTGGACAATATTCTTTATTAAAACAAATTTATCCAGTAGGAAATAAAGTTCCACTACCAGTTATTGGTTCATTTTTAAATCTTGTGCGAGCAACATCTGGTGTTAGTCCGCAAGACATTCAAAACAAACTATACACTAAATTCATCAACCGCATCGAGGCTTTGATCAAAGGGCAGGATAATGTGGTAGTAGTTTCGGGACACGATCACAACTTGCAGTACATAGATTATCAAAATATTAAACAAATCGTAAGCGGTGCTGGTTCTAAAGAAGAAGCTGCAAAAGCTGTTTTTCCAAACGATTTTTCATATGGTAAAAAAGGTTTTGCAATTCTTACCGTTTACAAGAATGGTAAAGCATCTGTCTCTTTTCATAACGAGGACAAAGTTCTTTTTCAACATACTGTTTTACATGCTCATAATAACACTTTTGCAAAATATAAAGATGACTTTCCAGCCACAATAAATGCATCTGTATACACAAAAGATCGTACTAAGAAATCTGCCGCTTTTAGTCTTATTTTTGGTAAACATTATAGGCAATACTATAGCATTCCAATTGATGCTAAAACAGTTAATCTAGACACCCTATATGGTGGCCTAACCCCTACGAGAGCTGGTGGAGGACATCAATCAAAATCCTTACGATTGGTAGATACAAATGGTAAAGAGTATGCAATGCGTGCTTTAAAGAAAAGTGCATCTCGCTTTTTGCAAGCAGTGGCTTTTAAAGACCAATTTGTACAAGAAGCCTTTGAAAATACTTATGCAGAAGACTTTTTACTTGACTTTTATACAAGTGCCCACCCTTATACATCCTTAGCTGTTGGGCATTTGGCAGAAAAAATTGGTGTAAGCCATACCAATCCAAAATTGTTTTATGTCCCTAAACAAAATGCATTACAGGAATTTAATACAGATTATGGAGATGAATTGTATTTTATCGAAGAGCACGTTTCTGAGGAGCAAAAGGATTTAGCAAGCTTCAATAAACCAGAGGATATCATTAGCACAGAAGATGTTTTGGAGAAATTACACGATGACGAAAAATACCATATAGACGAAAAAGCATACATACGAGCACGATTGCTCGATATGTTAATTGGTGACTGGGACAGACACCACGACCAATGGCGTTGGGGAGAATATAAAGAAGGTGACAAAGTTTTTTACAAACCTATTCCGCGAGATCGTGATCAAGCATTTCCAAAATACGATGGTGCCCTTTTGGCAATCTTAATGAATATTCCAGATTTGCGACACATGCAAACCTTTAAGGATGAGATAAAAAATGTAAAATGGTTTAATAGAGAACCATATACACTGGATTTAGCTATGTTAAAAACAGCTACGGCAAATGACTGGATAGAGCAAGCCAACTATATTCAGCAGCATTTATCAGACAAAGATATTGATCAAGCATTTCGTTCTCTGCCTAAAGTATTGCAAGATCAAACAGTTACATCAATTCAAGGAAAATTAAAATCTAGAAAAAAAGAACTAGTCAAATATGCTGTTAGCTATGCTAAGACATTAGAAAAAAGAATTTTAATTGTTGGTACAAATAAGAAAGAGCAATTTATAATTGAGAAAAAAGCAGGAGACATCATAAAGGTTACGGTTAACCGAATTAAAAAAGAGGGTACTGAATTACAATATGTTAAAACTATTTCTGGAAAAAGAACCAAACATTTATGGATATATGGCTTGGATGATGATGATGTCTTTGAGGTAAAAGGAAAAGCAAAGTCAAGTATCAGAACAATACTATTGGGTGGAGCCAATCACGATAACTATGCAGTCGAAAATGGAGCTGGTATTCGTATAATTGACTTTAAATCTAAAAACAACTCATTTGATACCGATAAATTAACCAAGCAGCAATTAACGGATGACTATACCGTGAATACCTATAATTATACTTTACCTAAATACAATGCTTTTTCTGGCTTGCCAACTATTGGCTATAACCCTGATGATGGTGTGAAATTGGGAATTATAGCAAACTATACTGTTAATAATTTTAAACAGAATCCGTATTCTAGAAAACATATTTTAAAGGCTAACTACTATTTTGCAACTAGTGGATTTGAATTAATGTACACTTTTAAGGCTCCAAAAATATCTAACAAATGGGATTTCAATTTGGAGACTCGTTTTACCAGTCCAAATTTTGCAATTAATTTCTTTGGATATGGAAACGAGACAATAAACACAGATGATCTTAGTGGGAAAAATTTCAATCGAGTGAAGATTAGAAATATTAAAGTAGCGCCTCAATTTGAAAAGATTGGAGATTTTGGTAGTCGTTTGCAGTTACAGACATCATTTGAAAGTGTTGAAGTATCTCAAACTACAGGTCGATTTATAGCAAGTCCGAATATTGTGAATCCATTAGTTTTTGAAAGTCAGCAGTTTGCAGGTGTCATGATAGGTTATCATTTTGAAAATTACGACACGCCCTCCTTCCCTACTTTGGGAATGGGATTTTCACTTATTGGATCTTGGAAAATGAACTTAAATGAAACTGAAAAAAACTTCCCTACAATTGAATCAAAACTGAATTTTAATCATAAGATTGATCCTTATGGTAAATGGGTTATAGCGGCAGTTGTTAAGGGTAAAGCAATACTAAATAATAATTATGAGTTTTATCAGGGAGCCGTTCTAGGTGGTGATACTAATTTACGAGGATTTAGAAACGAACGCTTCTTAGGAAAAAGCTCATTCTACCAAAGCAGCGATTTACGATATAATATAGGAAATATCAAGGAAAGTATTGTCCCTATGAGCTACGGTGTTCTAGCTGGTTTTGATTACGGGCGTGTATGGTTAGATGGTGAAGACAGCTCAAAATGGCATCAAGCCATAGGAGCTGGACTATGGCTTAACGGTATTGACACGCTAACCGCTAGGTTAACTTATTTTAAAAGTAGAGATGAAGAAGCTAGGGTTAGTTTTGGCTTAGGTTTTGCATTTTAAACTGGTATAATTTACCACCTACGTGCTTGACTTTTTCGTCAGCAATGTAAACTGTTTCATTATCAATAAAGCAAATAGATTCTTTTTGGGAAGAGTGCTGCAAATCGATTTCAGTTCTCTTTCCTGAAAGAAAATCATCACCTTTAAAATTTTCAAAAACAATAATTTTACTATGCGTTAAAATTGCGATTTTTTGCTGATTTGGGCTAATTGCTACACTCGTTATAGCATAATTTCTATAATTGGATCCAGTTATGAATTCGCCAACTTTTTCTGCTTTTTGGTTGCCAGAGTGATTACTAACTTTATATACATAAGCAGTCCCATCAAAATTTGAGGAGCGATTTTTGGTAAAGAGGTAAAAATTATCCTTAAATGATAGGAACCCTTCAACATCATACAAAAGTTCTTTTTTCTTGGGTGGAAAATCCTTTTGTTCTGGATAGGAAAATTTGATTATAGAGGAAGGCTCCACTTTCGAATTTAATAAATCAACCTTTTCTACTTTATAAATTGCTAGATCTTTTCGATCATTATCGTTATTACCAAAGTCTCCTATGTACAAATTTCCATCTGTATCTTTTGTAATATCTTCCCAGTCATTGTTATCAACTCCTTTTATTTCGATCGTTCTCTCTACTTTACCTTTTGGATTTAATAAATAGATTTCATTTTTATTTCCGCTATCCTCAACGCACGCTAATAAATCTGAATCTTGTATAGAAATAATTCCAGAAACTTCCTTTAGAGACTTCGGAAAGTCATAAAGATCTTCTAGCTTACTTGACTTCTGTTGACATGCGAGAACAGAAAATATTACGATTACATTAAAATATTTTTTCATTATTTATGCAACTATTTAATTCAGTTTAATATTAATATGTTTTTTACCTTTTCGAAATTTAAAATCCCGGTCTAAACATATTTGTGTTTTTATAATTTCTAGAAATAAATCCAAAAGCGGCTTCCAATACTTCTCCCATAGAGCTAGCATTTTTAAAATTTAAATCATTTGTGTAACGAAACAGTTCTAATTTTAATTTGTTGGTATGTGCATCTGGAGCTAAAAAATCATTGCACATAATATGCAATAATCGTCCTACGCGCTTGCGAGCTGAATGCAGTCTTTTTGATAAAGCAGCACGTTCTTCGTCTTTATATTGCTCGATAGAGGAATCTTGCAACTTTGCCTTAACTAATTGAACCATTGGTGCGTTTTCTTTAAAAAATTGAGGCCTATAGATTTTAAAATTACCTTCATAACATTGCTGATCAAAATCTATTGGTCTAATACGATATACCACCTGGTCAAAATCATGAATAGGTAAAACTACATAATTATAGGCTCGCATATCACCCAAAAGTCGAATCATGCAACGTTCATTAAATTTTACAAACTCTTTAGCTATTTGTGCCTTCTCAGTTTCGGTACATTTTTTCAATAATGTTTCCATAAAAACATCTCCTGGTATACCAATGATATGTTCCTCAATTAAAGTATCTTCATAAACTAAAAAATTGATTTTATCGGGCGATAGAATATCTTCCAATTCGAGTCCATATAAACGAGAAGCATCTGCTTTTTTAATATAGAAATGTACATAATTATCATTTAGGATGTTTCTTACCTTAACTCGAAAAGGTTTAGAATTTCCAAATGTGCAGTAATCAATGGCGTCAATATTAAGAAACTTTATAATTTCTAGATTTCCGTCAGAGTGTAATAGTGAGTAGATCTTCTTTAAATTAAGATCAATTTCATTACGCTCAAACTCATTATAATACACCCTTACCCATAAAGTGTCATGATCGTTTTTATCGTAAACAACTATAGATCCTGAAAATCTCAATAAATCATCATAACATACAGAAACTGGTGATATGCGGTCATATCTATCTAAATATTCAAATAAAAATTCATTTATTGGGTAGGAAGGTTTTTTGAACTGAACAGTAGAGTTACTCATGATGTTATGCTTTGATGCAAATTTAAATTAATTTATGTGTATAAGTTAATGTTTAATTTATTAAAATCCCAATATTGCCAAACAATGATTTTTATCATTTCAGTTACAAACATATCGTTTTTATGTAATCTTCTAAAATTTAATATTTTAAATGAAAAATATTCTTATTTTTAACAGATGAAAAAAACTTTACTAGCACTACTTATCTTACTGATGCACTCCAGTTTTGCGCAGTTTAGCAAAACTCATTACATACCCCCTATTACATGTAATTATAATTTAGCTGTAGATCACTACTTTTATATCTCTACCCCTAGTACCAACAATGTAAATTTTAAAATAATGGAAATTGGAGGAGCTGTCATTGAAGGAGTAGTTAACAACTCAACTCCATTCATTTATAATATTGGAATAGGAAGTTCTACTCAAATGATGACACCCAAAACTTCCATCGGGAAACTATCCAATAAAGGATACATCATTGACGCAGAAAATCAAGTTTATGTGAGCATGAGAATAAATTCTTCTTTAAACAAAGAGAATGGTTTTAATCATGCTGGAGGAATTGTCTCTAAAGGAAATAGTGCTTTGGGTAAGACCTTTAGACTTGGAGCAATGATTAATTCTGAAAATACGGATGCAACCTTATTAAACTTTGGCTCCATTCTGGCAACTGAGAACAATACGGTGGTTACTATTTCAAATATTGCATCAGGCACTAAAATGACCGATGGGACCATTATTACTGGCCCAATAACAGTTATTTTAAATAAGAATGAGAGTTATGTGTTAGCTTTTGAAAATAGTAAGACTACCAATTCAAACAGTGCAAAGATGATTGGGGCATTAATTCAATCAGATAAACCAGTGGCTGTTAATTCTGGTTCGTTTGCGGGATCTAATGGCATATCTACAGGTGGCGGGCGTGATATTGGATTTGACCAAATCGTATCTTACGAAAAAACAGGAAAGGAATATATTTTTGTAAGAGGATCGGGAACAAATGACCTAGAGCGTATTCAATTAATTGCTCAAGTAAATAATACAACTGTGTATATTAATGATAGTACTACACCATTTGCAACCTTAAATGCAGGCGAGTATGCAGATATCGATGGTAGCTCTTTCATAAACGGTAATTTATACGTTAAAACTTCAGAAGCGGTATTTGCGTATCAAAGTATTGGTGGGACAACAAATTCTGCCAATCAAAATTTATTTTTTGTACCACCGATAAATTGTACTACTCCTAGAGTTGTTGATAATATACCCGCAGTACAGTTAATAGGAAAAACAGAATACTCAGGAACCTTAAATATCGTAACCGAGACAGGTGCTACAGTTACTATAAATAATGCTGCTATAAATTCAAGTCCTGCAGCAATTATTGGTAATCCTGGATTTGAAAGATATACTATTTCAAATCTTACAGGAGATATTGCTATTAAGTCTACGAAGCAGGTTTACGTATCCTACTTTGGTACCAACTCAGCAGCTACTTATGGAGGCTATTACTCTGGATTTGACACTAAACCTGAAATTATTTTCAATAAAATAACCACTTCAAACTCATCATGCATACCAAATGTAAAATTGAGTGTAAATACAATATCGTCCTACGATTCCTTTCAGTGGTATTATAATGGAAATATGATTTTAGGTGCAACTACCTCAGAATACACGCCACTTACACCAGGATACTACAATGTGAGAGGCAGCATCTCGGATTGTCCCAGCTCGGTACCTTTATATTCAGATTTAATTCCAGTTAGCGAGTGCCCTACTGATCAAGATAACGATAGTGTAAATGATAACATTGACTTGGATAATGATAATGATGGATTGCTAAATTGCACAGAATCTTACGGAAATATGCCCATCGACTTATCGAGTGGTAGCGCTAGAACTGTAGCTTTAAACGAATATTCTAACACTTTTAACATTACAACTACAAAAACTGCCCTATCAAGCACAAACACACTTTTGGGCATTACAGATGGAAGTTTTACAACAGAAATCGCGGCAGGCACAGATAGCTATATCACGCAAAAGCTGAATTTTACACGACCAATTTCAATTGTTTTAGAATATGTAGATACTGCTAACATCACTGATTTGTTAAATGGAAATGCAGAATATATCGTGAATTCCGACACAGATAAAACAGTTACCGTTTACAATCCATCGAATCAATTGCTCATAGATACCAATTATGATGGAATTTATGAAAGCGGAGTAACACAATATTCCTCATTCGAAATAAGGTTCCGCTTAAATAACATAATTCCTCTAGCCGCGGGCACAGGCGATTTTAGATTTTCTTCGTATCTCACTAATAGTTTCACTTTTACCCACAAAAATTTATCCGAAACAAGCAATAATAAATCTACTTTTAAACTTGTTGCTACCTGTATACCCAAAGATTCAGATGGTGATGGAGTTGCAGATCAAATTGATACCGATAGCGACAACGATGGTATTCCCGATTTTATTGAATCGCAAGTAGATGCAGGAATAGAATTGACTAATTCTGATACTAATAATGATGGAATTGATAATGCTTTCTTACTTGGCTTAACGCCAGTAGATACCGATATGGATGGCATACCTGACTACCTAGATTTGGATAGTGATAATGACGGAATATTAGATTCTATTGAAAAAGCAATTGACACAGATAATGATGGTATAAAAAATTATCGCGATCTAGACAGTGATGGCGACTTGTGTTTAGATGTCGTAGAAGCGGGCTATATTAATGTAAATGGAATATTTGGCATAACCAATCCTCCTATGGTCAATAATAAAGGACTGGTAACTAGTACAACAGACGCCTATACTGCACCAAATAGTAATTATTTAATTGCATCACCTATTATTATTACTACCCAACCTATGGCTACTTCTACTTGTTCTTTACAAAATGTATTAATTGAGACAAGCGCTAATGGCGAACGTTACGAATGGCAAGTATCTATTGATGGTATAAACTGGAATGTAATTAGCAATGATATAAGATATGATGGGACTACCACTAGCCAACTTACTATAATCAATGTACCAATAATAATGAATGGATACAAATATCGAGTTTTTATTAATCGAACTGGAAATAGCTGTGGTATGTTATCCGCAGAAACGACTTTAAAAATTAACACATTACCAGTTGTATCAGATATCACAATAGTTCAATGCGATGATGATCTTGATGGAATTAGTACTTTTAACCTAACAGAAAAAAACACAGTTATTTCTGCTACTAGTGCTGTCGAAAGTTTTGAATATTTCACTACGCTAATGGGTGCCGACACTAAAAACACTTTAGATAAAATTACAACTCCTTTAAATTATACCAGTAGTTCCAGAACCATTTGGTCTCGAATAGAAAATACAAATGGATGCTATAGTATATCAAAAATTAATCTAATTGTTTCATCTACTCAAATTCCAGCAACCTTTACTAAAACATTTGAGACGTGCGATGACTTTATTGATACAACGCAAAACGATTATGATGGAATTTCAGCTTTTGACTTCAGTACATTTTCGACTGACTTAAAAAAATTCTTGGGAGCTTCTAGCGCGCAATATGCTGTAAAATATTACAGTAATAAATTAGACGCACTTATTGAAGCTAATGAAATTACAAACACTACTAGCTACAGAAATACTTCCTCTCCAAGTTCTCAAGATATTTGGGTTCGTGTAGAAAATACAATTGATAATTCATGCTACGGTTTGGGAGCTTTTATTAAATTACAGGTAAATCCAAAGCCAAACATAAAAACCAACCAAGACCAATCAGAAAATTGGGCTGTGTGTTCAAATTTGCCCACTTTTTATATTCAGTTAGATGCTGGAATAGCTGACGGATCTCCTACAGCAAATTACGATTATATATGGACCAAAGATGGAATGCTAATCTCATCAGAAACTCAGCCTATACTAAATGTAAATAAAGAAGGTGCTTACACTGTTACAGTAAGTACTAAAGCTACTGGATGTTCAAGAACCAGCACCATATCGGTCACTTCATCTAATATCGCTAAAATTTCTACTGTAGATATAATTGATTTGACCGATAACAACTCAGTTACTGTAAATGTAACAGGCGCTGGTAATTATATTTACAGTATCGATGATGCAACAGGTTTCTTTCAAGAATCAAATTTATTCACAAATATAGCTGCAGGTATACACGAAATATATGTAAAAGACGTAAATGGATGCGGAACTATCAGTCAAACAATATCAGTTGTTGGTGTACCTAAATTTTTCACACCTAATAGTGATGGATTTAATGATTATTGGAATATTCAAGGTATCAGCAGCACTTCAAATTCAAATACAATAATTTACATCTACGACCGATATGGTAAGTTACTTAACAAATTAAACCCATTAGAGAAAGGCTGGGACGGTACATTCAATAATCAGCCACTCCCATCTGATGATTATTGGTATACTATTCAACTAGAAGATGGTAGAGAATCAAAAGGACACTTCAGTTTAAAACGATAGATTTAACATATTCTTAAATAGCAAAGACAGCAGTCACCTTAGCTAATTAAGATAGTTGAATAAAACAAGGCGCAATCATAATTGTAGTAAAGTCAGCATTGAAATTACCTCTGAGTTTGGTTGCGAAAAAATTATTAAAAAAGAGAATTAATACAAAAAAAAAGCCATTTCTTGCGAAATGGCCTTTTAAATATACTTGAGATAGTATTAGATTTTAAATCTTTTTCTATCAGTTTCTGTCAAATAAATTTTTCTCAAACGAATAGATTTTGGAGTAACCTCTACATATTCATCTTTTTGAATGTATTCTAACGCCTCCTCAAGAGAGAAGATGATTGGAGGAATAATTCTAGCTTTTTCATCATTTCCAGAAGAACGAACGTTAGACTGTTTTTTAGCCTTAGTTACATTCACACACATATCATCGCTACGTGAGTTTTCTCCAATTACTTGTCCTTCGTAAATTTCGTCGTTAGGATTAACGAAGAATTTACCACGATCTTGTAATTTATCAATAGAATAAGGAATTGCTTTACCATTCTCCATAGAGATTAGTGAACCATTGTTACGTCCAGGAATTGTTCCTTTGAAAGGCTCATATCCAATGTAACGGTGTGACATGATAGCCTCACCTGCAGTAGCAGTTAACAATTGATTTCTCAATCCGATAATTCCACGAGATGGAATATTAAATTTGATAATCATACGTTCTCCTTTACCTTCCATAGAAAGCATTTCACCTTTACGGATAGTAACAAATTCTACCGCTCTACCAGAAAGATTTTCAGGTAAGTCGATTGTTAATTCTTCAATTGGCTCACATTTTTTACCATCAATTTCTTTGATGATAACTTGTGGTTGACCGATTTGTAACTCATACCCTTCTCTTCTCATTGTTTCAATAAGAACAGATAAGTGAAGTACACCACGACCAAAAACCATAAACTTATCAGCTGAATCAGTTTCACCTAATTTCATTGCTAAGTTTTTCTCAAGCTCTTTTGTCAAACGATCTCTAATATGACGAGAAGTTACAAATTTACCCTCTTTACCAAAGAAAGGAGAGTCATTAATTGTAAACAACATACTCATTGTAGGTTCATCAATTGCAATAGAAGCTAATCCTTCAGGATTTTCATGATCAGCGATAGTATCACCAATTTCAAAACCTTCTACTCCAATGATTGCGCAGATATCTCCAGCAATTACCTCAGTTACTTTTTTACGTCCAAGACCTTCAAAAGTATGTAATTCTTTAATACGTGATTTTGATACAGTACCATCTCTTTTTACTAATGAGATTGGCATACCTTCTTTCAAAACACCTCTTTCAAGACGACCGATAGCGATACGACCTGTAAAAGCTGAAAAGTCAAGAGAAGTAATCAACATTTGTGGAGTTCCTTCAGATACTTTAGGAGCTGGTACATTTTCGATAACCATATCCAATAATGCTTCCACATTGTCAGTTACGTTTTCCCAATGGTCAGACATCCAGTTGTTCTTAGCAGAACCGTAAACTGCTGGAAAATCCAACTGCTCTTCAGTAGCTCCTAATTCAAACATTAAGTCAAAAACTTTTTCGTGAACTTCTTCAGGAGTACAGTTTTCTTTATCAACTTTATTAATAACAACGCATGGTTTCAAACCAAGGTCTAGTGCTTTTTGTAATACAAAACGAGTTTGAGGCATAGGGCCTTCAAATGCATCTACAAGTAAACAAACTCCATCAGCCATATTTAATACACGCTCTACCTCTCCACCAAAATCGGCGTGACCAGGAGTGTCAATAATGTTGATTTTTGTTCCTTTGTACTGTACAGAAACATTTTTAGAAGTAATAGTAATACCTCTTTCACGCTCTAAGTCGTTGTTATCAAGGATTAAGTCACCTGTGTTTTCGTTGTCACGAAATAACTGACAGTGATACATAATTTTATCAACCAAAGTTGTTTTACCGTGATCGACGTGGGCAATAATTGCAATGTTTCTAATAGATTCCATCTGTGATTTTTAATGGGTGCAAAGGTACACTTTATTTTTAAATAAAAAACTTTTATCAAAGTAGTTTACACATTCTTAACTGTATATACTCATAAATAACCGTTTATACAAACTTACAATTAAATTAAAACTCTTATTTAATAATTCGGTTTTATTAATTACATTTGATTAATGAAAAACAAAATAAACCAAATAATAGTAGTTTACCTCCTTATTGCACTGTTTGCAGTAATCGTTTTTCATAAACTATCATTAAAGTTATCTGCTAATTCTAGTTATCCTGTTTTTGACTTCACCAAAGATATCTTACTCGTAACATTCACTGGACTTATTTTTCGATTTGTACTTAAAGAACATAACAAAAAGAATAAAGAGGTTTACGAAAAGCTACAAGCAACTAATACAGCCATAAAAGAATCGAATGAAAAGTATAATATAGTTGCTAAGGCCACTAGTGATACAATCTGGGATTGGAATATCATTGACGATAAATTACAGTGGAATAACGGCATCGAAAGTCTTTTTGGTTACAAGCCAGCAAACGTGGGCGAAACATCATTTTGGTGGTTTGGAAATATTCATCCCGAAGACAGCATTAAGATGTCTATAAAGCTGTACTCCTTTATAGAGCAAAAAACAGATCATTGGCAGGACGAATATCGTTTTAAATGTGCCGACAACACCTACAAATACGTCTTAGATAGAGGGTTCCTCATCAAAGATGAAAACGGAAAACCAGCCAGAATGATTGGTGCCATACAAGATATTACAAAGAGAAAACAAGAGGAATTACGACTTAAGCTTCTTGAAACTGTTATTCTACAAACCAAAGATTCTATTATAATCACTGAGGCAAATTTTAATAGATCTAAATTACCAAAAATTGTATATGTCAATCCCGCATTCACTACAATGACAGGTTACCAACCCGAAGAAATTTTAAACAAATCTCCTGACTTCCTTAGCGGTCCCAATACGGATGTCAAAATTACCAAAAAGGTAATCACTTCTATAAAAGAGCGAAGAGAATCATTAATTGAGATGATTAGCTACAAAAAAAATGGAGAGGAATATTGGCTTCACTTTTCAATGATTCCTATATTCAATGCCGAAAAAGAGCTTTCTCATTGGATATCTATTCAAAGAGATGTTTCGGAAGAGAAGAAACAAGAAAAAGAGAAAGAACAACTGATTCGCGAGTTGACGAAAAACAATAAGGATTTAAAGCACTTCTCCTATATAACTTCTCATAATTTAAGAGCACCTATTTCAAACTTAACCGGTCTACTTAATTTAACCGACGATATTGTTATTGAGGACAATGAATTACGAGAAATACTTTATGGTTTTAAAAAATCTACTCAATTACTAAACGAAACAATTGACGATCTTACAAAAGTGATGATCATAAAAGATAATACGTCATCAGTTGAAAAAGAACCAGTATTTATTAAGGATGTTTACGAAAGCATAACAAATCAATTAGCATTTGAGATTAATAAGCAAAAGCCGATTTTAGTACTTGATTTTAATAATGCTACATCCTTATTGATTAATAAATCGTATATTGAAAGTATAGTGCTCAATTTGTTCTCAAATGCGCTGAAATTTAGATCAGATAAGAGAGAATTAAAAATTACAATAATTGCAGATCAAATAAATGACTTATTTACACTTACCTTCAAAGACAACGGAATAGGGATAGATATGAATCGAAATCACGATAAGATATTCGGACTCTATCAAAGATTTCATAATTATGCTGACAGCAAAGGATTTGGCTTGTACCTGGTCAAATCACAAGTAGAAGCAATGGGTGGCACAATAAGTATAAACAGTGAAGTCGATAGGGGGACAACTTTCACTTTAATTTTCAAAAACAAATAAGATGTTAAATAAGATATTATGTATTGATGATGATCCGATCACATTGATGCTATGCAAAAAAGTGATCTCTAGGAATAAATTTTCAAAAGAAACTGACACTGCTAATAATGGAGAAGAAGCTTTAAAATATTATACCGACATTAACAATTCTGATAATAATGAGACATTATTACCTGAACTTATATTCCTTGATTTAAACATGCCAGTAATGGGTGGTTGGGAGTTTTTGGATATATTTTGCGGCTCTGAATTTAACCATTTTAATAAAACTCCTATTGTTGTACTTTCATCTACAATAGATCCTGAAGATTTAGAGAAAACCAAAAAATACCCTATGGTTATTGATTTTCTGCCAAAACCAATTTCAGCATCTATGCTTGACTACCTGGTAAAGAAAACACTTCAATAAAAAAGAATTGTAGCATAAAATATTCTATCATTCAATATAAAAACAAAAAAAGGCTAATAATTTAGCCTTTTTTTTATGAATTTATTTAAAATAATATTACTTGTCCATCTTCATCTAGATGCACATCCGTGTCATCATCATTATTAGGATTCACTTTCTTTTCTGGAATTTCCTCTACAGGGGGATCATAAGGCAGCGGCTCTAGTAAATTAACTTGTTTGAGCTTATCGGCCGTCAATTGGTTTCCTATTGCTTTGAAACCTTTTACAGCAATAAACCCTTCGACATCAATTGTAACGCTTTCCTTTTGAACACCTTTAACTTTCGGAAATACTAATTCCGCTAAAGGACGGTAGTCAGTTGAAACAATTTCCAATCTGGAATTAGGGTGTTCGGTAATAATTAATTCTTCCTTATTCTCAGTTTCTACTAAAAAGCGTTTCAGATAATAGCGCTCTTTTTCACCATCATAATATATCGCCGAAATTGGTTTTTTTGGAATCCACTTTTCGAGAATAATCATGTCTTCATCAAAATGCGTCGTCAATTCTGGCGTAATCACTTTAATTTTACCTGATTGCTGAACAATCAAAATTTTATCACTTGGCCTAAATTCCCCGAGCAACTCCCCTCGTGCATCTACATTTAAGCGTTGAACAGTATCATCAAACCAAACTTTTCTAGGTAATAAAGTCGAAATTCCTTTCTCCTTAATTTCGATCTTTTTGATTGGATATTTACTTGCTAAGTTTCCTTTGGACGATCTTCCTTTGATAGCCATTTTAGCGAAGTCAATATCAAATTTTAACTTTTTAATCGTTCCTACTTGGCGTAAGATTATTGTTATAACTTCTGCTTCTCCGTTTGGATTGTGTGTGAAATGTAAAATTTGAGATCCCTTTGTACCATTGGTTAAATCATATAATTTGTCTCTTGTAACAGCAGTTACATTAAATCGTTTTATATATGAAGGTCCCGATTTACCATCTCTGTAAATTACATTATAAATAGTACGCTTATCACTTTTATCAAAAATAGAAACATGTATAATATCTTTTCCTATAAATGTTTTAGCATCTACCTTCGTCACCATCATACTTCCGTCACGCAAGAAAACAATCACGTCGTCAATATCTGAACAATCAGTCACATATTCATCACGCTTTAAACTAGTTCCAATAAAACCTTCCGCTTTATTAACATATAACTTGGTATTACGCAAAATAACTTTGGTCGCTTCGATATCATCAAAAACACGAAGTTCTGTTTTGCGCTCACGTCCTTTTCCGTATTTCTCTTTTAACTTAACGAAATAGGCAATTGCAAAATCTGTTAAATGTTCTAAATCGTATTTTACCTGCTCCATTTCAGCTTCTAATTTAGCCAGAACATCATCTGCTTTATCGGAATCAAAACGAGTAATACGGATCATTGGAATTTGCGTTAATTTTTGCAAATCATCATCATTAATAGCACGTACAAAACTTTCCATGAACGGCTCAAAACGTTTGTACATATATTGAAATAAATTCTCTTTATCCGAATACAATTTGAAATCAATATACATTTCTTCGCGAATGAATATTTTTTCAAGTGTAGAAAAATGCCATTTATTTTCTAATTCATCTAGTTGAATTTCAAGTTCTTTTTTCAGTAAATCTACTGTACGATGTGTCGAAATTTTCAACATTTCAGACACGCCAATAAACAATGGCTTATTATCTTCAATCACACAACCAAGTGGCGCTACTGATGTTTCACAAGCAGTAAATGCGAAGAGCGCATCAATAGTCTTATCTGGAGAAACTCCTGGATACAGATGTATCAAAATTTCAACATCTGCCGCTGTATTGTCCTCAATCTTTTTAATTTTAATCTTCCCCTTATCATTAGCCTTCAATATACTATCAATAAGCGTGGTAGTATTAGTAGAAAACGGAATTTGAGTAATTACCAAAGTATTTTTGTCTAGTTGTGCAATTTTCGCACGCACACGTACACGTCCGCCACGTAAACCATCATTATAATTAGAAACATCCGCAATACCTTCTGTCATAAAGTCAGGGTAAAGCGTAAATGATTTTCCTTTTAGAATCTTTACTGAAGCATCAATCAACTCATTAAAGTTATGCGGCAATACTTTGGTCGAAAGACCTACAGCAATACCTTCTGCCCCTTGAGCTAATAGCAGAGGAAATTTTACAGGAAGGTTGTTCGGTTCTGCTCGACGACCATCATAAGAAGTTCCCCAATCTGTAATCTTGGGAGAATATAAAACCTCTAGACCAAATTTAGACAAACGCGCTTCGATGTAACGAGAAGCCGCAGCACTATCTCCTGTTAAGATATTACCCCAATTTCCTTGACAGTCAATCAATAAATCTTTCTGACCAATCTGTACCATAGCGTCACCAATACTCGCATCCCCGTGTGGGTGATACTGCATGGTGTGTCCTACTACATTTGCAACTTTATTATAACGCCCATCATCTAACTCTTTTAAAGAGTGCATAATACGGCGTTGCACTGGCTTAAAACCATCCTCAATAGCAGGAACGGCGCGTTCCAGAATTACATACGAAGCATAGTCCAAAAACCAGTCTTTGTACATTCCGGTAACTTTTGTAATTGTATCCGCTTCGTCGCTAGTATTATTATAAAAATGCCCTCCTTCAAAGTCTTTGGCATCTACTTCAATAATTTCATTCGACTCCTCGTCTTGAAGACTTTCATCTTTTGCAGATTCGCCTGATTGATTTTCATCTTTGGGATTGATATTTTCTTCTTCGTCTTCTTTCATATAATGATTACGAAATTAATTTTATTAAATCTTCTTTACTAGGCAATACCGTTTTGTACTTGCTAGCAAAAATTTGTTCATTATTCTCGGGTAAAGTATACTCCACCACTAAATCGCTTTTGTTTTGACAAAGCACAATTCCTATAGTTTTATGTTCACCTTCCAAACGTTTTTCTCTATCATAATAATTGACATACATTTGCATTTGTCCTAAATCTTGGTGTTTCAATTCGCCAATTTTTAAATCAATCAATACGAAGCATCGCAATACACGATTATAAAATACCAAGTCAATTCTAAAATGTTTATCATCAAATGTAATTCTGTCTTGTCTAGCCACAAATGTAAATCCGTGTCCCAGCTCCAAAAGAAAGCTTTCTAACTTATTAATGATTTCTTCTTCCAAATCTGATTCGGAATAGCGGTGCAATTCAGGTAGACCTAAAAACTCCAATATATAAGGATCTTTAATCAAATCTTTTGGATTTTCTATTATTTGTCCTTCTGTAGAAAGTTTTAAAACTCCTTCCTTATCTCGACTTAAAGCCAATCGAGTATAAAGTGCCGAATCATATTGACGTTTCAACTCTCTTACACTCCAACTGTATTTCTCTGATTCTATTTCATAAAAACTTCTTTCTTGTTCATTATCAATTCGCATCAAGAAAGTATAATGAGACCAAGTTAATTTGAAATAAGACCGAAACAATTCAAAATATGCATTATTGAATTCCGCAGTCACTGACTGCGGAATCTGATTTTTCAATTCCGCAGACAGTGTCTGCGGAATTTGATTATACAAAATCGTCGACAGTGATGACGAATTTGAATATGTTTTATAGAACTTTCTTATTTGTTCTAAATTCCTCATTGAAAACCCCTTCCCAAACTCTTTTGTTAGATCTGTGGATAATCCTTTTAAAATCTGCTTGCCGTACTCCGCTCTTTCTTTTCCCTTTTGCTCTTCTTCAACAATCATTTTACCTATTTCAAAATAAGTATATACCATTGTTGAATTTACAGCACGTAAAACGTGTTGTCGTGCATTTTGTAACAGCACAACTACCTGCGAAAACAATATTTTATTAGTAAGGATTTCTGACATAGGCACTAATTATATATAACTTCACTCCTTCTCCACCACATCTAGTTCCACCTTCAAATTCTTGATGATGAATTCTTGACGGTCAGGGGTGTTCTTACCCATATAAAATTCTAATAATTTCTCGATTGAGGTTGCTTTATCAAGCATAATTGGTTCCAGACGAATACTTTCCCCTATAAAGTGCTTGAACTCATCAGGAGAAATCTCTCCTAACCCTTTAAATCGAGTAATCTCTGGTTTTGGTTTTAATTTCTCAATAGCATTTCTACGTTCTTCGTCAGAATAACAATAAATTGTCTCTTTCTTATTTCGAACTCTAAACAATGGTGTCTGCAGAATGTACAAATGACCGTCTTTAATCAACTCCGGAAAAAACTGCAAGAAAAATGTAATCAATAGCAATCGTATGTGCATTCCGTCGACATCGGCATCCGTTGCAATTACGATATTGTTGTAACGCAAGTTTTCCATATCGTCTTCTATATCAAGAGCTGCTTGCAGAAGATTAAATTCTTCATTCTCATACACAATTTTCTTGCTCATTCCGTAGGAGTTCAAAGGCTTACCACGCAAACTAAATACCGCTTGAGTATTCACATCACGTGACTTGGTTATAGAACCCGAAGCCGAATCTCCCTCTGTAATAAACAAGGTGCTTTCTAGATAACGAGGATTTTTTATATCAGCCAAATGTACCCTACAATCACGTAATTTCTTATTATGAAGGTTGGCTTTTTTGGCGCGGTCTTTTGCTAATTTTCTAATACCAGAAAGTTCTTTACGTTCTCTTTCTGCTTGCAAAATTTTTCGCAATAGCAAATCAGCCGTTTCAGGATTTTTATGTAAAAAATTATCTAATTTATTTTTAATAAAATCGTTGATAAACGTACGCACAGATGGCATTCCCTCATCAGATCCCATATCTGTAGAACCCAATTTGGTTTTCGTTTGCGATTCAAAAACAGGTTCCATCACCTTAATGCTTACCGCAGATACAATCGATTTACGAATATCCGAAGGTTCAAAACTTTTATTATAAAATTCTCTTATCGTACGTACGATAGCTTCTCTAAAAGCTACTAAGTGTGTACCTCCTTGAGTCGTATTTTGTCCATTTACAAAAGAATGATATTCCTCACTATATTGTGATTTACTGTGCGTTATTGCAATCTCAATGTCTTCAGCCTTAATATGGATGATTGGATACACTTTGTCTTCTTCTGCAATGTTTTCATCAAGTAAATCACGAAGCCCAAAATCCGAAAAGTATTTTTCACCATTAAAAATAATTGTCAACCCTGCATTAAGATAGCAGTAATTTTTCAACATTTTAATTACATACTCGTATCTAAACTTGTAATTCTTAAAAATCGCTTCGTCTGGAATAAAAGTAACTTTTGTCCCTTTGCGCTTAGTAGTATCAATGATATCCTCTTCTAATACTAAATTTCCACCAGAGAATTCTGCCGCTTTTTGTTTATCATCACGTACAGATTCAACTCTAAAATAGTTTGACAAAGCATTTACTGCTTTGGTACCTACTCCATTCAAACCTACCGATTTCTTAAATGCCAGCGAGTCATATTTACCTCCAGTATTCATTTTCGAAACCACATCAATCACCTTCCCAAGCGGAATTCCACGACCGTAATCGCGTACCGCTACAGTTTTGTCCTTGATAGAAACCTCGATTGTTTTACCAGATCCCATGACAAACTCATCGATACAGTTATCAATTACTTCTTTTAATAAAATATAAATACCATCATCCGGCGAAGAACCATCACCCAACTTCCCAATATACATACCGGGACGCATGCGAATGTGTTCTTTCCAGTCGAGTGACCGAATATTATCTTCGGTATATTGATTTTGCTCTGACATTTTGGGGATTTATCGATTTTGTGCTAATATACCATTTCTCAAACTATTTTAAAAGCCCCTAGAATCAAAGTTATCAAGAATAATATTGACAAAATTTTTAACTGCTGAAAATTTGATAATTAACATTCAAACGAAATGTCGAAATTTTAATTAGAACCAAAATATTTGGCACTTTCAGGAAACACCTCACCCGCCATTCGCTGTATCTTGTGGCGGCATAAATGCGCGCCGCCACAAGGATGCCGCTACTGTCGGGGGTATTTAGAGTGAATTATTATTTATAAATTATTTGCAAGAAAATTGAGCAAAATATATTTATGTATGTACATAATTAAGGCTAAAGGACATAATTTAAGATATACTCCACAAATGACAGACGTAATTTCTTTTTAAAATCAACAGTAGCGAAAATGATAAAGTGCACTAAAATCATCTTGTCTTGTTCAAACTGCAATTATACATTTCATTTTTTTTCATGTACTTAAAGGTTTATAATTTCAAACAATGAATTTGCATTAGGAGCTAATTACTAATTTTATAAAAATTCTTAACCTTACCTTAATTTAAGAATCTGAATCTCAAATTCAAATAAATATACTTTTGTATATAATATATGTATATGAAAAGTTGCTATAAAAATAGTTCAATCGAAGAACTTCAAGACTTTTTAAAAGAAGGTAATGAAGATGCATTTAATGAGATTTACAATCGTCTTTGGAAAAGACTGTACTGCTATGCATACCGAATCTTTAATGATGAAACAAGCTGCGAAGATATAGTTCAAGAAGTTTTTATAAAACTATGGGAAAAAGCTCCTTCTGCTGATATTAATAATATTGAAGCTTATTTATTTACTGCTATCAAATATAGAATTGCTACTCATATTAGAGACTTAAAATTTACTTCTATACACTTAGATGTCTTGCAAAATCATCCTGAATTGGGATCGTTTGAAAAACAAATGGAATATCAAGAATTTGAAAGATCAGTACTTTCTGAAATTGACAAACTCAGTCCTCAATGTAAAAAAGTTTTTCAACTAAGCAGGTTTGAAAACATATCCAATAATGAAATAGCTCTAATGCTCAATATTTCGATTCGAACAGTTGAAAAGCATATTAGTGATGCTTTAAATAAACTAAAACACACGATCACACCTCCTCTTGTTCTCTCTTGGATTATGATAATGTTTCCATAACGTAAATTATAAATCCTCACCTTTAACAAATCGTTAATCCATAATTTTCGACTACGTGTTCCCCCAGATAAATGCGACTTGTAAGTAAACAAGAAAATTTTGAAAGAAGAACAATTTAAAGAATTAGCAGCTAAATACGCTATTGGAACTGCTACTCCGGAGGAAATTAAAGTCGTGGAAACTTTTTATAAAGTCCTACAGGAGAAGCAAGAAGGCATACCTATATATACAGGGAAAAATAAAAAGGAAAAAATATTCAAATCCATTTCAGCTAAAATTCATGAGAAGAAAAAATTTAATTTCTTTTCGAACAAATTAATAGCAACAGCCGCTTCATTACTACTCTTATTAGGTATCGGTTATAAATATGTCGTCCTTAATTCCCAAACTATAATTACTGTAGTAGCTGTAAAAGGTGAGAGAAAAGAGGTTTTATTACCAGACAATAGTAGGGTGTTTTTAAATTCAAACAGTAGCATCAGTTATGCCGACAATTTTGAAGAAGAGCGACATTTAGTTTTGAAAGGTGAAGCTTTTTTTACAGTTACTAAAAATCCAAAAAAACCATTTGTAGTTTCATCAAAAACTATTTCAACTCGTGTTTTAGGGACTTCTTTTAATATCAACTCCAATTCAGATACTAAAACAACCATAAGTGTAAATACAGGTAAAGTTGCAGTAGCATCTGCTAGTTGCGATGAAAACAAATTCTTTTTAACAAAAAATCAGCAAGTTACTATTCTAAAAAATGAGACCGCTAAAGTAACTTACACTGACAGTGAAGATCTGATGGCTTGGACCAAAAACATTATTGTGCTTAATAATGAAACTATAGAAAACACAGCAATTATACTAGAAAACTGGTTTGATATAAGAATTGATTGCGATGACGAAAATCTAAAATTAGAAACACTTTCAGGAAAATTTAAAAATGAAAAATTAGAAAATATCATCAGTAGTATCGCCCTTCTTAAAAATTTAGAAATTAAGTATTTAACCCCTAAACACATTCTTATAAGAAAAAAACAGCTAAAATAAAATACCCATTTCTGCTGGAACAGAAATGGGATAATTTAAATAAAACATTAAAATTAATCAACGCTAATTAAAATGAAGACCAAAATACAATTTTCAAAAAAATTATTACCATTTAAAATTATTTATTTATGCTGCATGTTAATACTAACAGCAAATGTTGACGCAAAATCAACGCCAAATAACCAAAATAATGAAAGTAAAAACATCAGTTTAAATATTCAAAATGCTCCTATAACAAAAGTATTTACTGTTATTGAACAAAAGACAAATTTCACATTTATTTTCGATAACAATATTACTAAAACGAATCAGAAATTCACCGTCAATGCTACCAAAGAAAGTTTAAAAACTATCCTAGCTAAAATTACTAATCAAAGTGGTTTCCGTTTTGCAATTTTAAACAATACTATCACAGTTTTAGAATCTAATCTTCAACAACTCGTAAAAGGTAAGGTAGTTGACAGAAATAATATGTCATTACCTGGAGCGAGTGTTTTGGAAATTGGAACAAAAAATGCAACGACAACAGATTTTGATGGTAAATTTAACTTGACACTTACCTCCAAAAATGCTCTTTTAGAAATATCTTATATGGGTTACACTACAAGAACTATTGCAGCTGTCCCTGGTACAATGCAGGAGATTATTTTACAGGAAAATATCAACGATCTGAATGAGGTAGTTGTTACCGCGCTAGGTATAAAACGGGAAGAAAAAAAACTAGGTTTCTCTCAAGCCACTATCGGAAGTGAAGTCCTGGCACAAACTATGCCCAACAACTGGTCTTCAGGATTACAAGGAAAAGTGGCTGGTTTAAATATCGTATCTTCTGGGTCAGGTCCACTAAATTCTCAGCAAATAACTTTGAGAGGAAACAATTCTTTAAATGCGAATGGAAATAATGCTTTAATTGTTGTGGATGGGGTTCCTGTAAATAGTGAAATGACTACTTCTGGCTCTACTAATTCATATGTTGGCGAAGACTCTCCAATAGATTATGGTAACGGAATATCTGACTTGAATCTAGAAGATATTGAAAGTGTTACAGTTTTAAAAGGCCCTGGAGCAACAGCATTATATGGAAGTCGTGCTGCAAATGGAGCTTTGATCATTACAACAAAATCTGGCAAAAAATCTAATGGTCTGGGTATAACTTACAACTCTAGTGTAAGTTTCGATGTCATACAACGTTGGCCAGATTGGCAATACAAATATGGTCAAGGAACAGGGAAAAGTTTTGATAAAAACGGTATACCCTATTATTCATATGGAGCTTCGATAGACGGAAGTAATACAGGAAGTACAAGTAGTGCCTGGGGTCCAGCTTTTGATAGTCAATCTTTTTACCAATATGACGCCACTTTAGAGGGTCAATCTGCAGAACGTGAATTATGGCAATCTTACTCTGACAATCGTAAAGATTTTTGGAAAACTGGAATTACCACAAATAATAATATTACTATTCAAGGAAGTAACGAGAAAGGTTCTATGAGACTTTCAGTAGGGCATTCGAAAAATGAATGGATTATGCCTAATACGGGATACGAAAGACTTACAGCCGCTGTAAATGCTAATTATGAGGTATCTGATTTTGTAAAAATAGGTTCGGTAGTAAACTACAATAATCGAACAAGTGATAACTTACCTAGTACAGGATATAACAATGGATCTATTGCTTATTTTATGATATTTCAAAATCCGAATGTAGATTTAGATTGGTATCGTAATATTTGGAAAAATGGACAAGAGCAAATTCAACAAATTCAGCCGTTCAGCTCTTTTATTGATAATCCATATTTAATAGCTTACGAAGCTACAAATGCATTAGCCAGCAATCAAATAGTAGGTAATATTTTTAGCAATATTAAGTTTTCACCCAAGTTAGGATTATTACTGCGAACATCTTTAAATAGTTATTATCAGGAAAGAGATCAGAAAAGGCCTTACAGCATTAATCGTTACAAACAAGGTTTCTATGAAGCACAAGATGTTTGGAAGCAAGAAGTCAACTCTGATTTTTTATTAAGTTATGAAGAAAAGTTAAGTAAAAAAATTACACTTTCAGCTTCTATTGGTGGGAATGCTATGGACTATAAATATCGCAGAACTGATGCATATGTTACTGGTCTAGTTGTGCCAGGAGTATATAAATTAGCAAATGGTATCAATAGTCCTATCATTCAGACATATGATAAAAATAAAAAAGTAAATAGTTTGTATGGTTTATTCTCTTTCTCTTTTAACAATAAAGTGTTTTTAGATCTTACTGGAAGAAATGATTGGTCAAGTAGTTTACCAGTCAAAAACAACTCTTTCTTTTACCCTTCAGCCAACGCAAGTTTTGTAGTTTCAGAAATTTTCAAATTACCTAAAACGTTCAACTTTGTAAAATACCGTTTCTCCTATGCTCAAGTAGGTAATGATACTGATCCTTATAAAACTAGTAAATATTACAATCAAAGTGCGTTTCCAAGTTCAGCATCTGTACCTGGTGATTTATACAATGCCGATTTCAAACCAGAAATTACTACCAGTTATGAAACCGGTATTGAAGGACGTCTTTTTAATAATAGAATTAATTTCGATGCTACGGTTTATGAAACCAATACAAAGAATCAAATTATCTCGGTGCCTTTAGATATTACAACGGGATACAGTTCAGGTGTTTTAAATTCTGGAGAAGTGCGCAATCGAGGTATCGAACTTACTTTTGGCGGAAAATTGATTAAGAGCAATAAATTCAGTTGGACAAGTACTTTAACCTGGTCAAAAAACTGGAATCAAGTAATAAAGTTGGCTGATGGAATTAGTGGACAGCAAGAAATAGGTTCTGGTGGTAATGCCACTTTATTAGCTAAAGTAGGTGGTACAACGACAGCTATCTACGGATATGGTTTTGAACGTTCTCCTGAAGGTAAGATTGTATATAGCAGTGCCGGTTTACCGGTTTACCCAACTGAAATCCAACACATAGGAGATGCCAACCCTGACTGGAAAGCCGGTTTGAACAACAGTTTTCGTCTGGGAAATGTCACTTTTAATTTTGTGATAGATGGTCAATATGGAGGTATCATCTATTCACAAACGCACCATAAAAGTGCCGAACAAGGAAAACTTACCTCAACATTTATGGGGCGCGAAAATGGATATATTATTGGAGATGGTGTCGTTTTAAATACGGATGGTACTTACTCTCCTAATACAACAAAAGCAATTACACCCGACTGGTATGCGAGTTATTACAGACGTGCCAATGTGGAATCAAATTCATTTGATGCTTCCTTCGTTAAATTAAGAGAAGTTAGCATACAGTACGATTTCCCTAAGCAGTTATTGAAAAACACTGGAATTTCAGCCTTAAACCTCTCCGTATTTGGAAGAAACTTAGGAATTATTTCTGATTTTCCCATTTACGATCCAGAAACTGCTGCTTTAAATGGTGATACCATTTTACCGGGAATTGAGATGGGGCAAATGCCATCCCCTGCAACTTACGGTTTTAGTTTAAAATTAAATTTATAAAATACAATAAAAATGAAAACAATAAAACACTTAATTTGTATTCTACTCTTCTTGAATATTTTCGAGTCGTGTACTAATAATTTTGAAGAAGTTAATGAAGATCCCAATCGAATTGCGCAAATAAGTCCAGGTACACTCATCAATCCTATTATTTATGGAATAGCAACGCACAATGCCACAAAAAGTGCTGATATTACTTTCGACCTAATGCAAGTATCGGTGCCGTTCCCTAGCGTTTCAGGAGGCCTTCACAGATACGATGTAACGCAGAATATTGGAAGTTCTTCCTGGAATAATTATTACAAATGGTTGAATAATATTAAGGAAATGCGATTAGCAGCAGTAAATGCTAATGATAAAAACTATGAGGCGATTGCCTTGACGCTGAATGCTTGGTTGTTTGCAAATTTAACAGACTTATTTGGACCTGTACCGATGAGAGATGCCATAAAAGGAGATGAAGGTGTTTTTTATCCAACGTTTGATTCCCAAGAATTTATCTACGAAACTATCTTGGCAGATCTTGAGAATGCCAATAAAATGTATGACACCAGCAAGACAATGGTTTATGCTAGTGATATCTTATTTAATAATGATGTGAAAAAATGGCAAAAGTTCACCAATTCATTGCACCTAAGATTACTGTTGCGTATTTCAAATCGAACTGAAACCAATGCTTTTCAGAAACTGGCAGCAATGGTAAATAATCCTACAACATATCCCGTATTTACAACTACTGCAGAGTCTGCTATTTTACAGGTGACAGGCATAACACCAAATGTATCTCCTTGGGGAAGACCACAAGATTTTAGACTTAATGTTAAAATAGCTTCCTTTTTTATAGATAATTTAAATAGCTTTCAAGATCCAAGATTACCTATAATAGCTACTACTGCCACAGATGCTAATAATGTTAATTTAGGCTACAAAGGTATTCCAAGCGCTTATAGTGGACCTGAGTCTCAATTTACTTATGATGCTTCAACCTACAATATTATACAAGTAGAAAATCCGATGCAAATTTTTCTTTTAACTTATGCTGAAGTTGAATTTATAAAAGCTGAATTAGCACAACGCGGCTACTTTACAGATGCTGAAACCCATTATAAAAACGGAGTAAAAGGAGGTATTGAACAATTGAAGGCAGTCATGCCCACTACATATTTTAATGCTGTTAGCACAGCTTATAATGGGACTCTAGATCAAATTATGCTTCAAAAATATTATGCACTTTATTTTGTTGACTATCAGCAATGGTTTGAATACAGACGTACTGGGTTACCAGCTTTACCTACAACTGACGCTATGCTCAACGATAAAAAAATGCCTAGTCGTTTTTACTACCCAACTGATGTTCAAATAAGCAATGCCGTAAATTATAAGAAAGCTGTTGAATTGCTAGGTGGTCCAGATAATATTAATTCTACCGTTTGGTGGGATAAATAATTTCTAAAAGATGAAAAAATTATTTTTATTTATATGTACTGCACTTTTTACTTTAGTAGCAGCAGCTCAAAATAAAGTTTCAGGTTACGTATATAATGATGGTAACCTTAACAGTAAAAAAGAAGCACAGGAACTCGGCATTGAAAATGTCGCAGTAACAAACGGAAAGCAAGTTGTTTTAACTGATAAAAACGGAAAATACGAACTTCCAATTGGCAACGATAATATCATCTCAGTTATTAAACCTTCAGGTTATGCAGTAGCGACCAATGCCAATAATTTACCGCAATTTTTTTATAATTATAAGCCTAACGGTTCTCCTGATTTAAAATTTAAAGGAGTTGCTCCCACGGGGAAATTGCCTAAATCAGTTGACTTTGGATTAATCCAAAAAAACGAAACGGAGGAATTTTCAACTCTTATTTTTGGAGACCCTCAACCCTATACTTTAGAAGAAATAGCCTATTTCAAAAAAGGAATCGTCTCTGAAGTGAAAGCTATAAAGAATATTTCATTCGGACTTAGTTTGGGTGATTTAGTAGGCAATGATTTGAGTTTATTCACTCCTTATATCGAAGCTGTTAAAGCAGTTGAAATTCCGTGGTACAATGTTATGGGGAATCATGACATGAATTTCGATGCAAAGACAGATAATCAAAGTGACGAAACTTATGAAGCTCATTTTGGACCTGCAAATTATGCTTTCAATTATGGCAAAGTTCATTTTATTGTTTTGGATGATATTTTATATCCTGACCCAAGAGATGGTGAAGGCTATTGGGGTGGACTGCGTGAAGACCAATTGAATTTTATTGCCAATGATTTAAAGTTTGTTCCTAAAGATCATTTAGTCGTCTTGGCTTTTCATATTCCTTTGAGTGAACCAGAGGATGACTCTTATCGAGATGAGGATCGTAATGCCTTATTTAACTTGCTGAAGGATTTCCCCAATACATTATCATTGTCAGCGCATACACATATACAGCGTCAAGATTTCTTTGAAAAAAAGGAAGGTTGGCTTCGAGACAAGCCGCATCATGAATATAATGTTGGAACCACGTCTGGGGACTGGTATTCTGGTAAATTGAACGAAAATGGTATACCTATTTCAACCATGAGAGATGGTACACCAAAAGGGTATGCTTTCATCCATTTTAATGGTAATCAATATAAAATAGATTATAAAGTTGCTAATAAACCTAAGGAGTTTCAAATAGAAATTTTTGCTCCCAAAGTAGTTGCTAAGGGTCGCAAGACCCAAGCAGGAATTTACGCCAATTTTTTTATGGGTACTCCAAAAGACAGGGTGATGTGCCGCATTGATGAAGGTAAATGGAATGACATGACTTACGTCAGTGAGTATGATCCTTCATACGTAACCTACGTTAATGAATGGGATACTACAACGGAGTTAATGCCAGGGCGTCGCTCCTCAAATCCTATTATCAGCAAACATTTGTGGCAAGCGCCTGTACCTTCAAAATTAGAAGTTGGTGAACATCGTATTGAAATAAAAGCGACCGATATGTACGGGAATGAATTTATTGAAAAAAGTTCTTATCGAATTGAAAATCCAAAATAAAAAACAATAATAAGCTTGTTTGATCCTCAAAAGTTAAACAAGCTTTTTAAACAAATTATTATATGAAAATTTTTAAAATTATTCTCCTTACTACTTTTATTACCGTTGTAGGCTGTAAAGTTGAAAAGACTGTTTCAGAAACAGAAGGACATAAAATTCAGGTACAAGGCCATCGAGGAGACCGTGGAAATTTTCCTGAAAACACAATTGAAGCTTTTTTAAGCGCTATCCATAAAGGCGTTGATGTAATAGAATTAGATGTTGTTATCTCAAAAGATAGAAAGGTAGTCGTTTCTCACGAACCATTTATGTCCTCAACATACATGTCAAAACCTTCTGGTGAAGCGATTGCTAAAAAGGAAGAAAAAGAGTTTAACTTATATCAAATGGATTACGAAAACATCAAACAATTTGATGGTGGTTCTAGAGGAAATGTAAATTTTCCTAATCAAAAAAAGATAAAAACATACAAACCACTACTAGATGAACTTTTTGATGTTGTAGAAAAGGAATTAGCTAAAAAAAATCTTCCTACTGTAAAATACAACATCGAAATCAAATCAGAGCAATCAGAATACGACATCTCACAACCTCAACCCGAAGAATTTATAGCTTTGATTATGCAAGTAATTGAAGAGCACCATATGGAAAACAGAATTAATATTCAATCTTTTGATCCAGTATTACTAAATGCTTTTCATCTGAAATACCCAACTTTTGAAGTTGCATATTTAGTATCTACAGGAAACATTCAAGCTAATTTAAAATTACTAGAATTTAAACCACAAATTTACAGTCCCCATTTTGCATTAATTAAAAATCAAAAAACGGTAGATTCTATAAAAGCAAAAAACATGAAATTAATCCCTTGGACGGTGAATGAACCTTCAGACATTAATCGCATGATTCAGTTACAAGTGGACGGAATTATCACTGATTATCCAGAAAGAATTTTAAATAATTCAAAAAAATAAAGTCATGAATTATAGATTAAGCATTTATTTCATAATTAGCATCCTATTTCAAAATTGTACTCAAGTTACAACAGAATCTGCTGATAATGACATTGATCAATCCGGTCCACCAATTGATACTATTGACTCCTCAACGACTATATCTGGCATAACTGTAAATGGTTTTATAGATACAAGTAGCTATCTAAATAGCGGTTTTACATTTCTCAATCCTACTCAAATCAATAAAAATCGAGAAGCTATAGGTGGCGATTCATATACTGAAGTTTATGGTTTTAACATTCCTGAAGAAAATAGAGCCCGAGGTATTCGATGGAATGGTGATGACGAAACTACTAACTTGTGGAAACCTCAGGGAATAACAGGATTTGTACGTGATGGAGTAAGATATCTACTAGTTACTTGGTATGCTAATAATAGTTCTGACTATAAGGGATCACGTATCACACTAATTGACATAAGTCCAAGTTCTAATACTTATCTCAAGTACCGTCATATATTATTGACACAGCCAACGATTCCAACATCGGTCAGCAACTATACTCAGTATAACACCTTCGCACCACTTGACATTCACGCTGGCGGAGTGGCATATTTTAATCATAAATTATACATCGCCAGTACCAATCTCGGTATTCGTGTATTTGATCTCAATAAAATTATTGAAATGAAAACCGGTGATACAACAGCCAATTTATGTGGTAAAAGCGATAATGGAGATTTGTATGCGTTCAATTACAGGTATATTTTACCTCAGACCGGTTACTATGATATCAATGGTGGAGCGAATCCTTTTTCTTCTATCCAAATAAATGCAGAAGGAACGGAATTATGGACAGCTCAATATTATGCTGGTAGCGCAGATGCTAGTATTGTTCCTAAAATTTATGGTTTTCCTATTGCATCGACAGGAATGATTTTAAATGAGGATATCAAACTAATAATTCCAAAAAATTCTTTATTTTCAGATTATCATGCGCATGGAATGCAAGGGCTTTTTAGAAAAGGATCCAAAACGTGGCTTTCCTGCACAGGTTCTCCCTCAAACTCATACGGCTCAAACGCTCGACTGGCAAGATATACAGACGGCGAACCTGACACCGTTCGCTACAGATGGCCATATGGAGCGGAAGCTTTATATTATGAATCTGAATACGATTATCTGTGGAGCCTCACTGAACATGAACCCAATAGCGGCTATTCTAATGGCAGCACCGTTAATCGATGTATATTTGCTGTTAAATTTGCTAACTACGAATAAGCGATGAATTGCTTTAATCGAACAAGTCTATCCTAAACTAAAAGTTTTATAATTTAATAATAACAAATGATGAATTTTGATTATTTGTAATTATTAAATTTAAATCATTCTCACGATATTTCTCAATTCCTTATCCAATTCTGGATTAGAAATTTGTCCTTTCTCTAAATCAAAATTATCATTGAAATTAGGTAATGAGAATGTACCCTTAATCTCAGTCCCAAAACGTGGGAAAGCCGCTTTGGCAATTTCCAAAACGGTTGCTCCTCCTCTACCTCCTGGCGAGGTTGCCATCAATAACATTGGTTTTTGTTGAAATACTTTTCCGTTAATACGCGTGCACCAGTCAAAAATATTCTTAAATGCCGCTGAATAGTTACCATTATGCTCTGCTAGTGAAATAATTAATAGATCTGATGAAGCTATTTTATCTAAAAAAGATTGAGCGAGCAGATGTTGCCCTACTCCTTCCTCTACTTCTATGCTAAAAATCGGCATTAAATAATCATTTAAATCCAACACTTCTATTTCCACATTATCAATAAGAGAAGCAGCATAAGTTGCTAGTTTTTTATTAATTGAATTTTTACTAGAACTGGCTCCAAAAGCTAATATTTTCATCTTTTTTTTATAAAAATAGTAAAAAAGGATTAAATCATCAGACAAATACAGAAATGAAATACTGATCATAAATTTTGATTTTCACTATAATACTTTACTGCAAGCATCTTGTCAGATCGAGCGCAGTCGAGATCTTCGTATTGTGCGCATAATGGCTATCGATTAAGTCCTTTCTAGAACGAAGTCGAAAGAGTCGAACTGACATCAACTTATTTGAATTATAATCAAGATCCTAATGATTTGTCAGATCGAGCGCAGTCGAGATCTTCGTCTGTCTTTCATAATGGTTCTCGACTTAAGCCTGTCTAGAGCGAAATTGAAAGAATCGAATTGACGTATGCAGCTAAATAATTTAACTATTAGTAGTGATCCTTTCTGAAAGTATGTTGTCAGATCGAGCGCAGTCGAGATGCTCGTTTGGTTTTCATAATGGTTCTCATAATGCTTCTCGATTTAAGACTGTTTAGAGCGAAGTCGAAAGACTCGAACTGGCATCCGTATTTCATTACATTTTATAATGTCAAAGAAATTGTTCTATTTCTTCCAAATAATCAAAAGGGTATGCGCAGTTATTTTGCGTAGTGAATTTTAGAAAAAAGAACGAAAATAGCGCCCTGAATAAGGGCGCTTTATATTCTATCTAATGAGTAATCGGAATTGTAAAGTTTAGTTCTTATCTAGCTTCCATTAATTACTATTTTTTTTTTGCCTTGTAGTAATTTCCCAATTCTCAATTTGGTAAGGATTATCTATTCTATCAATCTGCACTAAAAATCGCAATTCATTTTTGTCTTCATCATTCTTTTGAATTAAAATTCTAAACTTATAACCTTTTATAGCTTCGATATATTCATCATTGATAACGTTGTGGTTAAAATATTTAGAAACTATATTTATTTCTTTGGAAAACTGAGTGTTTCGTGATAAAAAATTAAGAAACTGTAATGTAGTAGCTCTCTTAAATGTTGCGTCATTTATTTTATCAGAGGGAACTTTGTAAGTTGATTCAAAGGATAATAATAAATTATCACAACCTGACAAATTAGCGGTAACTATAGTATCATTATTTTTATATTCTTCATCAATTGTTTCGGTATAATTATGCATATCTATGCTTCGAGTACGTTTGTGAACTTCAGCAATATTTATAAAAATAGTTTTTGATTTCAACTGAGATAATTTACAATCTGATAAGTAGCTTTCTTCATACAGGTTACCATTTCTATACACAAAAGATAACGAGGTAGATTTTGTATCATTAGTTGAATAGGTTCTATAATTTTGTGAGATATCAACCAACAATGTATTATTTACAAATTTACTGTCGTCAATTATATTGTATGAAAATGGAGCATAACCGAGAATACTATGCGATTCTTTTTCATTAATTTCATCTTTCATAATATAAAAAATAAAATCTTGATTTGTATTTGAATTCCCTCCCAGCATTCCTTCAGATGATCTATTAATTACATAATCAATTATTCCGTCATTATTTAAATCTCCTTTATGGCTTATCAAGTATGAAACTGTGTAAGGATCGCCATCATTTGCAAATGAAACATAAAAAGGCAACTCCTGTACCTGCATCTCCTTATACTTTTGATCACCAATTTCTCTTTTTATGAGAACCTTTAAAAATGCGCTTTCAGTTTCAGTAGGAATTACTTTTTCTTCCTTTGGCTCCACCATGACAATTGTGTCGTTCTTATTTATTTTATTAATACCTATAGTTTCTTTTTTACATGAAAAGGCTAATACAATTAATGCAGTTAGAACTACTTTTTTATTTTGAAGGAATACAGTTCTATAATTCATTGAAAAATTTATTTGTGATGTTTTAATAGTTTAAGTTAAATCTTTTTATTCTGATAATTAGTGTGTTTGGATTTCAAATTTAACAAATAATGCACCACAAATACTTCCAGCATTTCATTTTTTTTAATCATTTAAATCCCAAAAGTTTCCTCAGCATATATCACTAAGTGTTATGGTTGTTTGTGAAGGCTTTTAAACACCCGCTGTTTGGGTTAATTATTATCGTTCATAATACATTTAAAAACAAGTCATTTGCAATTCCTTTCACTAAGTATTTATTATTTAGTTGCGATCATCGAGTACAAATTCTATAAAATGATTGTCTTTCTTGTAGTTGGTGTATATTTCAATTTCCACATGCGAATCTTTCCATTGTTCTCGCGCCTTAAGCATTTGCAAAATATCAATCTGTATACTGTAAATTTATAGGAAATGTAATTTAGGGGCCAAAAACCGAGCTTCACGACCAGAAACCGATAATGTTTTATATCTTAATCGATGGTAGTTTATAAGTAAATTGACACTGCTTCGTTCAATATATCGGCATCGCAACGGCTAGCGTCAAAGGGATTTCGGCCGTATATCAATACTAGTGTTCCATCATAATCACAAAATGATGACTTTTGGTAAATCAACGTTTTACTAGCAGTATATTGGGGAATCTTTTTTTTAGTTTTATGCTTTCATTTTGTTACTTATTTTTTGATGATTCAAAATTGTTGTTGTTGTTGTTGTACGCGATAGTTTTGCGTAGCCTCAAATAAAGAATAATTTTAAAATAGCAACGTCATCCTGCAAAGTCTTTTTTAGACCTTGTAGGTTTTCATTTTTGTTTAGAAGCTATTATGTACTATATCTATAAGGTTAATAAGACCTTGCATGAATATAAACGAATTTTTCTAACAAAAACAAATGTTATTAGTAGCGCGCCTGAGGGATAGGAATAAGCTACCGAAGTAGCATGAATAGCCCGACCGCAGAGGAGAAAACGGCTCCATAAGCGGTGCTAAAAGTAAGCTATTTTTTCTTTTGGGGTCACGCCCAAAAAAGCAAACATTGTCGCAGGACAAAAAGGTTTTAATTAGGTATAAATCATTTAATAATTATTTACAAAACCAGCACCGATAATAGACGCTGGAAGACTTGATTGCTGCTTGCTCGACTACTTATTATTTGGGAACGGTCTTGAAGGTGCTAAAATAAGAACGGTTGCGCAAACGGATACGGACTATTTTTTACAAAGCAATGGAGCGCTATAATAAAATTATTTAATTTAAGCGAAAGCACCATATATGCAACTGAAAGAATAAAAGTCTACTTTACAAAACGTTATAGCCAACTTTATAATTTAATATTTTACTACTGATTAGGTCGTTTGTAATAGAATATATTAATTTGATAGCCTTGAAAAAAGCAGTAAGAGTAATCCTTATTCTATTTTTTATTCTATTTAACCCTTTTAAAAATCTTCGAACTCTATCAAAATTTGCGTGATAAATATTGCACACAGATTTGGCAGATTTTCGCAGATAAGAATTAAAATTTAACTCTACATTGAAGTTAATTCTGATTTACCAAAGTTCGAAATTGTTTGAAATATGTGGAACCCTTTTTTGAAGTGAAATCAAAAATAATGACTCAGCTATTTTGGACCATTTACAGTACTGATAAAGTTAATATAAACGCAAAAAAACCTGCAAAATTGCTTTTGCAGGTTCTCTCTTTATGTTTTATGCTGTTGTTCTATCAAGAATTACACATTGAAACGGAAGTGCATTACATCACCATCTTTTACGATATATTCTTTTCCTTCCACTTTGAATTTACCCGCTTCTTTACATTTCGCTTCTGAACCATAATGAACGAAGTCCTCGTAAGCGATAACTTCTGCACGGATGAATCCTTTTTCGAAATCGGTGTGGATAACTCCCGCAGCTTGTGGTGCAGTAGAACCAATATTGATGGTCCAAGCACGAACTTCCTTAACACCTGCTGTAAAATACGTTTGTTGTTTCAATAACTTGTAAGCAGCACGAATTAAAACTGATGCTCCAGGCTCGGTCAATCCCATATCTTCAAGAAAAACTTGACGTTCTTCAAAACTTTCTAATTCTGTAATATCAGCTTCAGCACCTACTGAAAGAATAATTACTTCGGCATCTTCGTCTTTTACTAATTCTTTAACTAGATCAACGTATTTGTTTCCGTTTACTGCTGAGTTTTCGTCTACGTTACACACATACAAAACTGGTTTTGCTGTGATCAATTGAAACGATTCCATTAAAACTTCTTCGTCATTGCCTTGAGGAGTAATTGTTCTCGCTGACTTTGCTTGCAAAAGTGCTTCTCTTACACGGTCCAAAAGTGCTTTTTCTGTTTGCGCTTCCTTATTTCCTGTTTTAGCAGCACGGTTTACTTTCTCCAAACGCTTGTCTACTGTTTCAAGATCTTTTAATTGTAACTCGATATCAATCGTTTCTTTATCACGAATTGGGTTTACATTTCCATCTACGTGTACAATATTGTCATTATCAAAACAACGCAAAACGTGAATAATAGCATTACACTCTCTAATGTTTCCAAGAAATTGATTTCCTAATCCTTCTCCCTTACTTGCCCCTTTTACCAATCCTGCAATATCTACAATATCTACAGTAGCCATTTGTACGCGCTCAGGCTTTACCAATTCTTCTAATTTATTGATACGTGGATCTGGTACATTTACTACTCCAATATTAGGTTCGATAGTACAAAAAGGGAAGTTTGCACTTTGCGCTTTGGCATTTGACAAACAATTAAAAAGTGTTGATTTTCCAACATTAGGTAATCCTACAATTCCTGCTTTCATGGTGTGTATATTTTAGAGTGCATATTCTACAATGAATATGCTTTGAAAAAACTTAGTTTTAAAAGTTTGCAAATATAAGATTTAAAAAATGTTTTAGCGATTATTATTTAGAGTTTAAAATAATTAATAGCTGTTTTTTACTTATTTAATAATTATTAGACAATTAAAGATATAATTAACATTTAATCACCATAAATATGATTCTTAACATATTTTATTATAATAAAACGTTAAAAGTACACTATATTGCAGATCTAAACTAGAAACACTACAAAATGAAAAAAATCTATCTACTATGTTTAATCTTTAGTTCTACGTATTTATTTGCGCAGAAAAATATCACGGGTGTCGTCAAGGATGAATCTGGAAGTAGTCTTCCTGGTGTGAATATTATCGAAAAAGGAACAAATAAGGGAGTCGCAACAGATCTCAACGGAAAATATAAAATAAATGTAGCAGAAGGAGCTATGTTAGTCTTTAGTTATTTAGGTTACGCTACTACTGAAAAGAAAGCTAATAATAGCGTTATCAATATCACGCTTGCATCCGAAGGTGGTGAATTATTAAATGATATTGTTATTGTTGGTTCTAGAAATTCTAAGAGAACAGTTGTAAATTCGGCTGTACCAATCGACATTATTAATGTAAAGGATATTACAACACAAAGTGGTAAACTTGAGATTAACGAATTGTTACAGTACGTTGCTCCCTCATTTAATGCCAATAAACAATCTGGTTCTGATGGATCGGATCACGTTGACCCTGCATCTTTAAGAGGACTAGGACCAGATCAAACCTTGGTTTTAATTAATGGAAAAAGAAGACATCAGTCTTCGCTTATCAATCTTTTTGGTACCCGTGGACGTGGAAATACAGGAACGGATTTAAATGCGATTCCGGCAAGTTCTATTAAAAGAATCGAAATCCTGCGTGATGGTGCTGCCGCACAATACGGTTCTGATGCTATTGCAGGAGTGGTAAATATTGTACTAAATGACAATGTTGACGAATTTACAGGCTCTGTTACCTATGGCGTATTCAATACAAATGCTAAAGGAGATTTTCCTGAAGGAACTGCAAATACAGATAATTATAGACTGGACTTAGACGGAAACGGAAACTCAGTAGGTAAAAATCAAGCTTTTGATGGTGGTTCTGTAAAAGTAGCTGCTAATTATGGTGTTGCTATAGGTGACAAAGGTGGTTTTGCCAACTTTACCACAGAATATATTAACAAAAACAAAACACTACGTCCTGGATTCGACTTTAGAAAGGGGTTTGGTGAAGCAGCTATTACAGGTTTCAATTTGTTTGCCAACATGATGGTGCCTGTATCTGATAAAACAGAAATTTACGCTTTTGGTGGAAGAAACTTTAGAGATACCGACGCTTATGCTTTTACAAGAAATGACGGAGCAAGAGTTGTTGAGTCGATATATCCAGGAGGTTACAGTCCAAGAATCACGTCAAACATCTTAGACAATTCCGTTGCAGTTGGTTTTAGAACAACCACAACTGGTGGTTGGAAATTAGATTTTAGTAATACAAACGGTAAAAACCTTTTTCACTATTATGTAAAAGGAACATTAAATGCATCTTTAGAGAATGCTTCACCTACAGAGTTTGATGCAGGTGGACATAGTTTGACTCAAAATACAACGAATTTAGACATTTCAAAAAATTATGACGGAATACTAGAAGGTTTTAATCTCGCTTTTGGAGGGGAATTTAGAACAGAAAAATTTGAAATTTTTGCCGGTGAAGAAGGTTCGTATGCAACATATGATACCAACGGAGTAGCAATCACAGATCCTACAACGCAATTTGCACCAATAGATGTAATTTCTGGAGATGCAAGACCGGGAGGTTCTCAAGGATTCCCTGGATATAGTCCAGCAAATGCGGTTAACAAATCACGCTCAAATGTATCTTTATACGCTGATGCTGAACTTGACGTGTCTAAAGCTTTCCTGATTAGCGGTGCAGCACGTTTTGAAAATTACAGCGATTTTGGAAGTACATTAAACGGAAAGCTAGCTATGCGTCTTAAACTTAATGACAAAATTAATATTAGAGGATCTGTAAGTACCGGTTTTAGAGCTCCGTCTTTGGCACAAGTGTATTATAATTTACGTTTTACCAACTTTAGCGCTGGTGGTGCTTCTGAGGTATTACTATCTCAAAACAGCAGCCCAGTAACCAAATCTTTTGGAATCGAAAAACTTAATGAAGAAAAAGCACTGAACGCATCACTTGGATTCACTGCTAATTTTGGTGATTTTACTGCAACAGTTGATGGTTATTTAATTAATGTAGACGATCGTATTGTTTTGACTGGATATTTTGATGCTACGATAAAAACCTTGGTGTAGACGCAGCGCAGTTCTTTGTAAATGGTACTGACACAAAAACAACAGGTTTGGACTTAGTATTTTCATGGAAAAAGAAAATTGCTGGACAAACTTTTGGCGCTACATTAGTTGGAAACATTAATAATATGAAAATCGACAATGTTAAGAATGGCGACCTAGACGAGCAAATATTCTTTGGAGAAAGAGAAAAAGCATTTCTTTTGGCTTCTGCTCCAAAAAATAAATTTGGTTTGAATTTGAGCTATGAAGTAAATAAATTTAATGCCGGACTAGCCTTCACACGCTTTAGCGAAGTAAAATTGTTAGACTACCAAGCAACAGAAGATACAGCAGACTACGATAGCTTTGATGAAAAAATAAGATTAGCAACAGATACTTATTCTGCAAAAATCACTACTGATTTAACGTTAGGATATAAACTATCTAAAACTACCAAACTAAGCCTTGGAGCAAACAATCTTTTCAATATCTATCCAGATCAACAAGATGACTGGGTTGAAGGTGGTGGATACTGGGATGCCGTTCAAATGGGATTTGGAGGAGCTTACTACTATGCAAGACTTGGATTTAATTTCTAAAAACGCAGCATAGATTAAAATAATTATCATCCTGATACTAATAAAATACCTCTACTAAAGGATTTTTTAAGTATTAGGATGATTTTTTTTGTTTATGAAATTGTAAAGGCTTTCGAAACGCCTTATAGAATTAAAAATAAATTGCAATTGCACTATTATTACCAACTCAAGAAAAGCTATACCAATTTATTATAAATAGAAAGGCTAATAACTTTCGAAAAAAATTAGGCATAAAAAAATCCTGAATTTTCATTCAGGATTATCAATATTTCTATACTATCAACTATTCGTTATGTAAAAACGCTTGTCTACTTAGTAATGTTTCTTCGTCTTCTACATGATTGTCATCAGGAATACAACAGTCAACAGGGCAAACAGCAGCACATTGCGGTTCATCATGAAAACCTTTACACTCTGTACATTTTCCTGGTACGATATAATACACTTCATCAGAAATTGGAGTTTGAGCATCATCTGCATCAACCTCTGTACCGTCAGAAAGAATAACTTTTCCAGTTAATTTTGTACCATCTTTATATCTCCAATCATCAGCACCTTCGTAAATTGCTGTATTTGGACATTCTGGTTCACATGCACCACAGTTGATACATTCGTCTGTTATGATAATTGCCATTTTGTTCTTTAATTTATGTTTTTCTAAATCAAATTATCTCTACCAAAAACATTTGACACAAGACTTTTGACTTTCGACTTATTATATCTTACTTTTGTGCAAAATTACAATCAAAACATTTCATAAACAAACATTATGACATTAGAAAATAAAAAAAATGCTTTTATTGAATTAGGAAAATTCCTGAGTCAATTTTCTGAAGGCGAAAATTCGCAAAAAGAAGGCGTTTTGGGTAATGACGTTTTTTATGATTCCTTTGTAGATTTGATTCAACTCACACAGTCGCATAATGGCTGGTACACACCAGATAACGTGTATTTTGCATTACAATCGTGGGCTGAAGCACTGACAAAGGAAAATCTTGATAACTGGCTAGACGCTTACAACCTAACTGATGTAACGCCAAAGAGAGTTGCTTTGATCCTTGCCGGAAATATTCCGCTTGTAGGTTTTCATGATTTTTTATCCGTCTTAATCTGCGGGCACGAAGCACTGATTAAGTTATCATCAAACGACCAGCATTTACTACCATTTTTGGCCAAATATTTAATTCATGTTGAATCCCAATTAACCAATAAAATTACTTTTGTTGAAGGAAAATTGGAGAATTTTGATGCTGTAATTGCGACAGGCAGTAACAATACAGCGCGTTATTTTGAATTCTATTTTAAAGATAAGCCATCAATTATTCGTAAAAGCCGTAATTCTGTTGCAGTGATAGACGGTAATGAAAGCAAAGAACAATTAATTGCTTTGGGAGAAGATATTTTTAGGTATTTTGGTTTAGGTTGTCGTAATGTTTCTAAATTATTTGTACCCAAGGGTTACATTTTTGATCCATTTTTTGAAGCTATGTTCGAATACCAAGATGTGATTCATTATGAAAAATATGCTAATAATTACGATTACAATAAGGCAGTATTCTTGATGAGTAATTTCAAATTACTAGACAACGGTTTCTTAACAATTAAAGAAGATTTAAGTCACGCCTCCCCTATTTCAAGTATATTTTACGAATACTACGATACACTCGAAGAATTACAACAAAAGTTAATCGTTGAGGAAGAAAATATACAATGTATAGTGAGCAACAATCTAATTAAAGACAGTATTGACTTTGGACAAACGCAACAGCCTAAATTATGGGATTATGCAGATAATGTTGATACTATAACGTTTTTGTTAATAACATAAGGAAAAATTTAATAATTATTATGGATTATTTAATGATTATTAAAGTACTATTACCGAAATTTGCATTTTAAATTTTTGGACATAAACTACACCATGAAAAAACACAACTACAGCGCAGGACCTTGTATTTTACCACAAGAAGTTTTTGATAAATCAGCTCAAGCGATTTTAAATTTTAATGATTCAGGATTGTCTATCTTAGAGATCTCTCATCGTAGTAAAGATTTTGTTGCCGTTATGGACGAAGCTAGAGCTCTTGCTTTGGAGTTACTAGGTTTAGAAGGTAAAGGATACCAAGCACTTTTTCTATCTAGCGGAGCTAGTTTAGAATTTTTGATGGTTCCTTACAACTTGATGAAAGAAAATGGAAAAGCAGCTTATCTAGATTCTGGAACTTGGGCTACAGCAGCTATAAAAGAAGCTAAATTTTTTGGAGACACAGTTATCGTTGCTTCTTCAAAAGATGACAATTACAACAATGTACCAAAAGGTTATGAAATTCCTGCTGATGCAGATTATTTCCACTGTACATCAAACAATACAATCTTTGGTACGCAAATGAAGTCATTCCCAAAAACGGATGTACCTATGGTTTGCGATATGAGTTCTGATATCTTTTCTAGAGTTATCGACTTTACTCAGTTTGATATCATTTACGCTGGTGCTCAGAAAAATATGGGACCTGCAGGAACAACTTTGGTTGTAATCAAAGAATCAATAATCGGTCAAAGTGGACGTGCTATTCCAAGTATCTTGGATTATGCTAAACATGTTAAAGCAGAAAGTATGTTTAATACACCACCTGTTTTCCCAGTTTATGCTTCATTATTAACTTTGAGATGGATTAAAGAACAAGGTGGAGTTGCAGCAGTTGAAAAATTGAATGATGCAAAGGCAGCTTTACTTTATGGAGAAATAGATAGAAATCCATTGTTTAAAGGTGCAGCAGCCACAGAAGATCGCTCAACTATGAATGCTACTTTTCTATTAAACAACCCAGATCACACGGAAACATTTGATAAAATGTGGAAAGAAGCTGGAATCTCTGGAATCCCAGGACACCGTTCAGTTGGCGGTTATAGAGCTTCTATGTACAACGCAATGCCTATCGAAAGTGTTCAGGTATTAGTTGATGTTATGCAAGCTTTGGAGAAAAACGTATAATTAATTCTGTAATATCGAATTAATATCGTTTAAAAATAATAAAATACATACAGGATTCTAGCACCGATAGCAGTGGAAATCCTTTTTATTTTTGCTTTTTTAAAAATAAAAAGATTGAAACATCCCGAAATGTCGGGAGCGGGAATAGCTTCTAAAAATTATAATTAATATGAGGTTGCAAGTCAATTGTACCTCGCAATGAATTAAAAAATGAAAGTATTAGCAAACGACGGGATTTCAAAAAGTGGAATCTTAGCTTTAGAAAAAGGTGGATATGAAGTAATCACAGCAAAAGTAGCGCAAGAACAAGTAGCGAACTACATCAACGAAAATAACGTAAGCGTTATCTTGGTGCGTAGTGCAACTAAAGTTCGTAAAGACATTATTGATGCATGTCCTGGTATCAAAATCATTGGTCGTGGTGGTGTTGGTATGGATAACATCGATGTTGAGTATGCTAAAAGCAAAGGAATTCATGTTATCAATACTCCAGCTTCTTCTTCGGAATCGGTTGCTGAATTGGTATTTGGTCACTTGTTTTCTGGTGTTCGTTTTTTACATGATTCTAACAGAAACATGCCATTAGAAGGTGATACTAAATTTAACGTTTTAAAGAAAGCTTATGCTGACGGAGTTGAATTAAGAGGAAAAACTTTGGGTGTTGTTGGTATTGGTCGTATAGGTCAAGCTACTGCAAAAATGGCATTAGGTTTGGGTATGAAAGTTATCGCTGCAGATAGTTTTATTCCTCAAGTTGATGTTAAGGTAGAATTTTTTGACGGACAATCTATTACGACTACAATAGTTTCTCAATCTTTGGAATCAGTTTTTCAAGAAGCAGACTTCCTTACTTTGCACGTACCAGCACAGAATGGTTACATTATTGCTGAGAAAGAATTTGCAATGATGAAAGATGGTGTAGGTATTGTAAACTGTGCACGTGGTGGTGTAATCAACGAAGTTGATTTGGTTAACGCATTGGATAGTGGAAAAGTTGCTTTTGCAGGATTGGATGTTTTTGAAAACGAACCAACTCCAGCTACACAATTATTAATGCATGCAAAAATCTCTTTGACTCCACATATTGGAGCTGCTACCGGAGAAGCACAAGATAGAATTGGAACTGAATTGGCATCTCAAATCATTGGTTTGTTGGGTTAATATCAAAATTTTGATAATTACATCAAGAGGATTAGCTAATTATTTTAGTTAATCCTCTTTTTTTTTATTAAATTTGAGATATAACTTATTAAAACTATAAAAATTATGTTTGAACAATTAACGCAGTTAGCACAACAATTTGGAGTAGATTCAGTAATTAATAACTCAGCTGTTCCTAATGAAAAAAATGAAGCAGTAATAGGAGAAGCAAGTAATTCAGTAATTAGCGGATTGCAAAAAATTGTAGCCGATGGTGGTATTGATCAACTAGCTGGATTGTTTCAAGGTGATAACGCCAAAGACGCAAGTAATCCAGTTGTGCAAAAACTAACACAACAACTTTCTGGAAATTTAGGTTCGAAGCTTGGTCTAGATAGCGGAGCAGCAGCTGGAGTAGCAGCTAAATTAATTCCGCAAATATTAGGTTCTCTAGTAGGTAAAGCAAAAGATCCAAATGATTCCAGCTTTGAAATATCTGATATAATTGGTGCAATTTCTGGAGGTGGTGAGAACAGTGGTATAATGGATGCTATTTCAAAATATGGCGGACAATTTGGTTTGGATCAAAATGGAGACGGCAAAGTAGATGTTTCAGATGCCATGGATTTAGCTTCAAAAAAGGGTCTTGGCGGTGCACTTGGTGGACTTTTTGGAAAATAAAAAATATAAACATATATTTTCGAAGAGCACTTATTTTTTAGGTGCTCTTTTTTTTTAGTAATTTAGAAAGTAAAGTTTTCTGTTTATTTTTTTGTAATTTTATAATTAAACAGTAAAATTTCTTGTGATGAAAAAAGGTTTATTACTTTTTAGCTTTATAATGCTCTTACACCTTAGTTGTGCAGGTAGTAAAAATATTGACTTGCCAGTATCTACAGCTAATACTGTTAATGACACTGTGAAGATAGTAAACGATTCTCTAGAATATAAAGTTATAATCATAGACAACGGTTATAGTACTTGGCTCAGCAGTAGAGCGCTACCACGCAACTTTCACTCCCAGTCTTTTTTGGAAGGTAAAAATCAGTTGTACATTTTAGAATGGAACAGTCGCGTCATGCAGCCACAGCGTTACAATCCTAACTTATATGAAATGACCATCAATTATAATTCTAATATTGATTATGGCTATGAAGTAAATTATCTCATTTATAATTATATGATTTATTTTCAAAATACCTATAAACAAAAACTCTATGGTAATGTTCCTCTAAAATAATGTTCTTATATTTGTAATCATTATAAATAAAATGAAGAAATTAAAAGAACGTTGGGGTATTGAATCAAACATTCAACTAACAATTATATTTATCGTTTTTGCAATCACGGGCTCTACATCGGCTTGGTTATCCCGCTATGTTTCTGATTGGCTAGGATTAACCAAAGAAGTTTTAGGGTTGCTGTATACGCCTGTACGATTAATACTTATTTTCCCAATCTATCAAATTTTACTTGTTCTTATAGGTTTTCTTTTTGGACAATTTAATTTTTTTTGGGGGTTCGAAAAGAAGATGTTGCGAAGTATGGGGTTAGGCTTTTTGTTTAAAGCTTAATCATCAATCCCTTTCCCTATTGGAACAATCTTAAATAAATTTGATATTTAAGAATTAGTTGCCAATCTTATCCTAAATTTGAATTGTTGAAGTAAAAACTTAAAAGCGTTTGCGATGTGGATTGCTACCTTTTACCTAAATTTGACAAAAAATAAATCCATTGACACGAATTTTTCAAATTATAACTTTTTTTTTGGTTGTGCTAAGTACCAATATCCTAGCTGCACAAGCACCAAAAAAAATAATCATTGAACATTCTGATTTTGCAGATGTAAATGAGGCAGAAATGCCAGATGCTTTTTTACTTACAGGAAATGTAAGTGTAAAGCATGACGGAATTGTATTAACATGTAATAAAGCATACTTTTTCAAGAGTGAAAATTACATAAAAGCATTCGGAAACGTTCAAATTGTACAAGGCGACACTTTATTTCTTAACAGCAAATATGCTGAGTATAATGGAAACATGAAGCAAGCGTTTGCAACCGGAGATGCTGTAATGCGATCACCTGACGCTACACTAGCAACCGATACTATTAACTTTAACAGAAACTCCCAAGAAGTATATTATAATACAAAAGGTACGATTACTAATCTTGAAAACACCTTAAAATCTAAATCAGGTCGCTACTACGTGGTCGAAAAAAAATTCCAGTTTTTAACTGCTGTCACTATTACTAATCCAACTTATGTAATTAAATCAAATCACTTGGATTATTACAGTAATTCTGGTCACTCTTACTTATTTGGGCCTTCTACGATTACTAGTAAATCAAATTTTATATACACCGAAAAAGGATTTTACGATACCAAAAAAAATCTAGCGCACTTTCTGAGAAAATCATATATCAAATACGATGATCGAAGGATTGAAGGAGATAGTTTGTATTATGATCGAAATAAGGAATTTGCCTCTGCCACACGTAATGTAAAGATTACAGACACAATCAACAAAGGTGTAGTCAAGGGTCATTATGCAGAAATGTATAAGAAAAAGGATTCTTTATTTGTTACTAAGCGAGCAGTTGCAATTAATTTGGTTGATAATGACTCTATTTATATTCACGGTAAAAAATTAATGGTTACAGGTCCAGAAGGTAATAGAATTATAAGAGCATTTAATAATGTTCGTTTTTATAAAGTAGATATGAGTGGTAAATGTGACTCGTTGCATTCTAGCTCCAAAGACGCACTTACCAAACTTATCGGTAACCCTATTTTATGGAATGGAGAAAACCAGATTACAGGAGAAGTAATGCATTTAATTGGTGATAATACCACTAAAAAACTCGATTCTTTAAAAGTGCTCAAAAACACCTTCATGGTCTCGCGGGACACTTTGGGCACTGGCTACAATCAAGTAAAAGGACTCAATTTATTTGGCAAATTTAAAGAAGGTAAACTTCATGATGTTGACGTCATCAAAAATACCGAAGTGATTTACTATATGCGCAACGACGAGACAGAGTTAATTGGGATTAATAAAAATGTTAGTAGTAGAATTAATTTAATTTTAGAAAACAATACTGCCGAAACAATTACTTTTTATGATCAAGTAGATGGAACAATCTATCCAGAAGAAGACCTTTCACCTTATGACCGCGTATTAAAAGGTATGAAGTGGCGTGGAGACGAAAGAATCAATAGTAAAGAAGATATTTTTTCTGATGAGGATAATGAACTTCATGATAAGTTAATTAAAGAAGGAGAAATTGATCAAGCTAAAGTTAATACTCCAATGAAGGTTCGTAAAGAAACCTTGGACTACGATAAGAAGAAAAAGAAAGGGAAGTAAATTTTCCTCAATCTACTCCTTACCTATCATTCATTACTTAAAATTAAGCAGAGGCAATTTTCTAAATTGTACACTTATAGATAAAAAACAATACTAATTTGAATTCAGATTTTATAAAATATCAAGCTCAAACGTCTCCTTATCCATTAGGAATGGAAGTTTCTCATGCTGTAGGTTCCTATATCTATGACACTAGTGACAAGAAATATTTGGATTTTGTAGCAGGAGTTTCTGCTTGCACTTTGGGTCATCAACACCCTAGAGTGAACCAAGCAATAAAAGATCAATTAGACAAGTATTCACATGTAATGGTTTATGGAGAATATTCTCAAAGTCCAGCAGTTGAATACTGTAAACTAATGGCTTCACTCCTACCGGAACCTTTGAACAAGACCTATTTGGTCAATTCAGGAACCGAAGCGATTGAAGGATCTTTAAAGTTGGCACGACGAGTTACAGGTAGAAGCCAATTAATTTCTTGCCATAATGCCTATCACGGCAATACTATGGGTTCTATGAGTGTGATGGGATTTGAGGAGCGTAAGCAGGCTTTTCGACCTTTAATACCTGATATCGATTTTATTACCTTTAATAATGAGGAGGATCTATTAAAAATTACCTCAAAAACTGCCGGTGTTCTGCTCGAAACGATTCAAGGTGGTGCTGGTTTTATAGAACCTTTTAATGACTATTTAAAGAAAGTGCGTGATCGTTGTACCAAAGTTGGAGCAATGATGATTTTGGATGAAATTCAGCCTGGTTTTGGACGTACTGGTAAACTGTTTGGTTTTCAAAATTACGATATTGTCCCAGACATTATTGCTATGGGAAAAGGCATGGGCGGCGGTATGCCAGTTGGCGCATTTACTGCTTCAGCTGAAATGATGGACTTGTTGACTGAAAATCCTAAACTGGGCCACATAACAACCTTTGGCGGTCACCCTGTCATTGCGTCAGCATGTTTGGCCACTTTACAAGAATTAGTGGAAACGGACCTAATGAATGAAGCACTGAATAAAGAAAAATTATTCAGATCTCTTTTGGTACATCCTTTGATAGAAGAAGTACGTGGAAAAGGCTTAATGCTTGCAGCAATGACCAAAAATGCAGAAATTACAAATGAAGTAATTTTAAGGTGTCAAAGTAAAGGTTTAATCTTATTCTGGCTGTTATTTGAAGGTTGCGCCATCAGAATAACGCCACCACTAACCATCTCTGAAAATGAAATTCGAGAAGGTTGTGCGATTTTAAAAGAAGTAATGGACGAAGTCGCGTTACTGAATTAAAAGACAAAAGCGACCGTAATAATTACCCCCATTGGATTGTTAATTAAATTGTTCACAACAATTCTGATTTTTCTTCCTCATAAAAGTAAGGATGCCTAACTTTAAATAGGCTAAATTCAAAACAACGACAGTATGCAATTAAGCGACGAAGAAGAAAACTATAACTTATCGTTATCTAAATTTGAGTCTATGTTGAAAACCAATAAAGTTTTCTTTTTTGACTCAGAAGAATTTGAAGAAATTATTCTTCATTACCTAGATATGGGCAAGTCAGCTTTAGCAAAAAAAGCCCTAAAATTAGCATTAGATCAACATCCCAAATCAACAGGCTTAAAATTAGTACAAGTAGAAATGTTGATTTTTGAAGAAAAGCTTGAAATCGCTGAGAGACTTCTCAACGAACTCTATGCAATTGAGCCTAATAATGAAGAAATATACATTCAGAAAGCAAATATATGCTCTAAAAGAGACCAACATGAAAAAGCGGTTGAATATCTAAATATCGCTTTAGAGTTTACCGAAGATTATGCTGATGTATACAATTTAATTGGAATGGAGCACTTATTTATGGACAATCTAGAATTGGCTAAAGTGAGTTTTATAAAATGTCTGGAAGAAGACATTGAAGACCAATCTGCTCTTTATAATGTAGTATATTGCTTTGAGTTTTTAGACCAAAATTTAGAAGCAATAACTTATCTCGAGCAATACATCGAGAAAAATCCATACAGTGAAATTGCTTGGCATCAAAAAGGTAGATTGCATTATGGTTTGAAAAACTATGAAGAATCTATTGTAGCATTTGAGTATGCTACCTTGATTGACGAAGACTTTCTAGGTGCCTATATGGAAAAGGCAAAAGCATACGAGCGTTTAAAACAGTATGATAAAGCAATCGAAAGTTACAGTCGCACTATTGAATTGGATGATGCAACATCATATGCGTTACTGCGTATAGGTAAATGCCATGAAAAACTTGGTAATACAGCTCTAGCTTTGAGTTTTTACAATAAAACGGTACATGAAGATCCTTTACTAGATAAAGGTTGGATTGCTATTACTGACTTTTACGTACGTCAAAATAATTTTCAAAAGGCATTATTTTTTGTTAATAAAGCATTAGCAATTGACAACCAAAACAAACTGTATTGGAAGCGTTATGCAACCATAAATAAACAGATGAACTTTTTTGAAGAAGCTGAATTTGGTTATCGAAAAGCTGTAGAATTTGGAGATACCGAATTGGACACTTGGTTGTTCTGGGTTGATTTACTATTGTTTCTTGGTGAATTTGACAGCGCTATACTTACGCTATTACAAGCCACCGAATTTTACCCAGAAGCTAACGAAATCGAATATCGATTAGCAGGATTGTATTTTATGACACAAGATACCACAAAAGCAAAATTTCATTTAAGTAATGGACTGCGCCTTAATTTTGACAATTACATTTTAATAGAAGATATGTTCCCTGTGGTTTGGGCTAAAAAAACTGTCCGAAACTATATCGACAAACATAAAAAAGAATAATGGATACTAATAATAAAAAGCGATTTGGCCTACTAGGTAAAAACATCAATTACTCTTTTTCAAGAGGATACTTTACAGATAAGTTTGAAGCCGGTAATTACGAAGATTGTACCTATGAAAACTTTGATATACCTGAAATAACTGAATTTCCGGATATCGTCAACAACAATGATGAAGTAAAAGGAATTAATGTAACGATTCCATATAAAGAATTAGTTATTCCCTACCTGGATAAGTTATCAAAAAAAGCAGCAAAAATAGGTGCCGTAAATACCATTAAATTTACAAAGAAAGGTAAGCTAAAAGGGTACAATACGGATTACTATGGTTTCAAAAAATCATTACAACCGCTACTGCAACCGCATCATAAAAAAGCTTTAATTTTAGGAACTGGCGGTGCTTCAAAGGGAGTTGCTTTTGCTTTAGCAGAATTAGATATTGACTATACATTTGTATCGAGAGGCAATAAAGAAAACTCTATAGATTATAGCCAAATCAATGAAGAGACATTTAGTCACTATCATATTTTGATCAACTGTACGCCTGTAGGAACTAGTCCAGATATTGACGCGTGTCCAGACATTCCATATGATCATTTTACAGATAAGCATATTGCATATGACTTAATTTATAATCCTGCTGAAACGAAGTTTTTACAACAAGCAAAAGCAAAAGGAGCACAAATTAAAAATGGCTTAAGAATGCTTGAATTACAAGCTGAGAAATCTTGGGAAATTTGGAATAAATAGCATACTCTACTATCTATTAAGCATAAAAAAAGCCGCTTAGAAAATTTTCTAAGCGGCTCTTTCGTTTCATAAAATTAATTACAGACCCAATTTGGTTGTTAATGCTTTTTTCTCAGCAGACATTTCCAATGCTCCGTAAACACTAGCAAGTGTATTTCCTATATCTTTGTTCGTTGGATCGATCTCCAAAGCTTTTACTAATACTGGAATAACCCCTTGATAGATCTTTTTCTTTTCATTCTTTAATACTTCGTATCTTTTATTGTCCTTGTCAGAAGTACCTAATTTATTCATTTCAGCATTGATCGGTGTTTCAGCTTCTAGCTTCAAACCTACCAAGTTAATATAAGCGTTCATGTATTTAGGATTTACTGCAATCGCTTTATTGTAGTACATCTCAGCATCAACTTTGTTTTTTGCTTCACTACTAATAACACCTAAATTGAACAATAAATCAGCATCATTAGGATTTTTTGCTAAAATTTCAGTTACTAATTTTTTGTAAGAATCGAAGTCTTTCGTTTCCAAATATAAATTCGCTTCTGTCATGGCTAATGAAGTATCATCAGGATTAAGCTTTCTAGCTTCAACAATGATTTCCTTAGCTTCATCTATTTTCTTTTGTTGTACTAAAATTAAAGCGATGTTTTTTACAATTTCACCTTCTTTAGATTCTACTACCTCTTCTCTTGGACTTTCATGGGTTTTTAATTTAACCATTCTGTCTCTATCTGCGGCAGTTGCAAAAGCTTCTTCTTTATCGGTCATCACATTCTTTGCAATAAAAGATTTTGACTTACCAGTAAATTTAAGCTTTCTTAGCTCTTGCAAATCTTTAAGAGAACCATCAAAGTCTTTAGCATTCATTCTAAAGCTTGAAGCGTAGTACAAGTTCAAAGTATCTTTCTTATCCAACTTATAAGCTTCGGTTAACTTATCTGCTCCTTCTTTAAATTTACTCTCCTTAGAATCTTCAATAGCACCGTTAACTAACTTTTCTTTAATTTTTGCAATTACTTTTTTAGCCTCTGCAGTATACTCTTGTTTACCCGATTTTTTTTCGATAGCTACAACTTCTTTTGAAGCGTTAGCGGCTAGTAACAAGTTTTTATCTACATCCACATTTTTATCAACAGCATCCATATATACTGTTTCTCTCAAATAATAATATTGAGCTTTTTCAGCATCAGAGGCACCCTCTAATAATGGTTCAACCTGATTTAATAAACCTGGTACTTCTTGTAAATTTCCTTTTTTAATTGCCTTTTCAGCAGCTTTTAATTGATCTTTTTGAGCAAAAGTAGCTACCGATACCAACAAAGCTGATGTTAGTAAAACATTTTTAGCTTTCATAAATAAATTATTTTAAAATTAGTTTGTTTGTTTTTACTTTAAAATTAAGATTCGTCTTCATCATCTGCGTCCTCGTCAGCATCATCTTCTTCAATTTCATCCTCATCAGCATCGTCTTCTTCGGTAGCTTCATCGTCCTCTAAAACCTCTAATACAGGTTTAACCCTTTCGATAGCTTCTACTTCGATAACATTACCATCTTCATCAACCACAATTTCTTCAGCATCATCTTTCATTACTTTTGTAACTGCAGCGATAGAATCTTTTCCTTTAAGGTTAATTAATTTTACACCTTGAGTTGCGCGTCCCATAACACGTAAATCTTCAATCGCCATTCTTATCGTCAATCCTGATTTATTAATGATCATTAAATCATCAGCATCTGTAACAGCATTTATTGAGATTAGTGGACCTGTTTTCTCTGTAATGTTAAGTGTTTTTACACCTTTACCACCACGATTAGTAATACGATAAACATCTTCACCATCATCATCTACCAATTTGGTACGTTTTCCATATCCATTTCCAGTAACAACAAGTACTTGCGTATCGTTTACCGCATCCTTATCAACAGTAATCATACCAATTACTTCGTCATGATCATCTTTCAAAGAAATTCCACGAACTCCAGAGGCTGTTCTACCCATTGGTCTCGTTTTTGTTTCTTCAAAACGAACTAATTTTCCAGACTTAACAGCAAGGATAATTTGGCTTTCACCATTAGTTAATTTAGCTTCTAACAATTCATCACCATCTTTAATAGTAATAGCAGCAACTCCATTAACCCTAGGTTTAGAATATTTCTCTAAAGAAGTTTTCTTAACCTGACCTTTTTTAGTTACCATAACTAAGTTATGACTCTTAATGTAATCTTGGTCTTTTAAATCTTGCGTACAAATAAATGCTTTTACCTTATCATCGCTCTCAATGTTGACTAGATTTTGTATCGCTCTACCTTTAGCCGTTTTACTACCTTCTGGTATTTCATAAACTCTCATCCAGAAACATTTTCCTTTTTGAGTAAAGAACATCATATACTGATGATTCGTCGCTACAAACATATGCTCTAAGAAATCTTGATCTCTTGTACCAGCACTTTTTTGACCAACTCCACCTCTATTTTGAGTTTTGTATTCTGTTAAGTTTGTACGTTTAATGTAACCAGCATGCGAAATTGTAATTACTACATTCTCATCAGCAATTAAATCTTCGATACTTACATCACCACCAGAATACTCAATAACAGAGCGACGTTCATCTCCGTATTTTTCGCGAATTTCTTCTAATTCTTCTTTTATTAATGCTATTCTAAGGTTAACATCAGCCAATAAACCTTTTAAGTAGTCTATTAACTTCATAATTTCTTCGTACTCTGTTCTTAACTTATCTTGTTCCAGACCTGTTAATTGACGCAAACGCATTTCAACAATAGCACGAGCTTGAATATCTGTTAATTTAAATCTTTCGATTAATTTCTCTCTTGCTTCCTCTGTACTTTTAGACGCTTTAATCAAAGCAATCACTTCGTCGATATTGTCAGAAGCGATAATCAAACCTTCTAGTATATGTGCTCTTGCTTCCGCTTTCTTAAGTTCGAACTGCGTTCTACGCGTAACAACATCATGACGGTGCTCTACAAAATAATGAATCATATCTTTAAGATTCAACATTTGCGGACGTCCTTTTACCAATGCAATATTATTTACACTGAAAGAAGATTGTAATTGCGTGTACTTATATAATGTATTCAAAACTACATTTGGAGTTGCATCACGTTTCAAGATATAAACGATGCGCATACCATTTCTATCTGACTCGTCACGAATATTTGCAATACCTTCAATTTTTTTGTCATTCACCAAATCAGCAGTACGCTTGATCATGTCTGCTTTATTGACTTGGTATGGAATCTCGGTTACGATAATACTTTCTCTACCATCCACTTCTTCAAAACCGACTTTGGCGCGCATCACTACTCTACCTCTACCCGTTTTAAAAGCTTCACGAACTCCTTCGTAACCATATATAACACCTCCTGTAGGGAAATCTGGTGCTTTTATGTGATTCATTAACTCATCGATTTCAATATCATTATTGTCCATGTAGGCCAATGTTCCATTGATTACCTCTGTTAAGTTGTGTGGGGGCATATTTGTTGCCATACCTACTGCAATACCTGTTGCTCCGTTTATCAACAAAGTTGGAACACGGGTTGGCATTACTTTAGGTTCATATAATGTATCATCAAAGTTCAACTGAAAATCAACTGTTTCCTTCTCGATATCTGCCATTATTTCTTCAGAAATCTTGCGCATTCTGGCCTCAGTATAACGCATCGCAGCTGGACTATCTCCATCTACAGAACCAAAGTTACCTTGACCATCTACTAATAAATAACGTAAACTCCACTCTTGAGCCATACGAACCATTGCATCATATACTGACGTATCTCCGTGAGGGTGATACTTACCTAGAACTTCCCCGACAATTCTAGCGGACTTTTTATGGGCTTTATTCGAAAAAACTCCTAAATCATACATTCCATAAAGAACTCTTCGGTGAACAGGCTTCAAGCCATCTCTAACATCTGGAAGTGCTCTTGATACAATAACTGACATCGAATAATCAATGTAAGCTGATTTCATTTCATCTTCTATGTTAATAGGAATTAACTTTTCTCCTTCAGACATAAGTTGTTATATTAAATATTATATTAGTTTCAAAACGTGCCAATATACAGCTTTTTGAAATTTTTAAAAGGTTTTTAAAGCACTATTTTCAATGATTTATTAACAACAGTCAAGGAGATTTGTTTACTAATTTAACAGGCGTTTAAGTGATTTTAGTTATTTTTTTTGTCAATTAGCTGACAACACTAGATAAAGGAATGATTTTTGGTTTTAAAATACTAAATCACTAAATTTACTGATACCAAATATATATTATGGATGATAATTTTTCACCTAGAGTAAAAGACGTTATTACCTACAGCAAAGAAGAAGCTTTGCGATTAGGTCATGACTTTATAGGAACCGAACATTTGATGTTAGGTATCCTTAGGGACGGTAACGGAAAAGCTATAAAAATATTAAACAACCTGTCTGTTGATTTAGAACATCTACGGAAAAAGGTTGAAATTTTAAGCCCTGCAACCCAAAGCACAGAGACAAACATTGAGAAGAAAAACCTGCACTTGACACGTCAAGCAGAAAGAGCGTTAAAAACTACTTTCCTAGAGGCTAAGGTTTTTCAGAGTACTTCAATTAGCACTGCTCATCTGTTGCTTTGTATCCTACGAAACGAGAACGATCCTACAACCAAGCTCCTGAATAAACTAAAAATAGATTATGACGTAGCTAAAGAACAATATTTAAATATGACACCAAACGAAGAAGAATTTTTAGAAAATTTACCTAGAGCGAATGATTCATATAACGACGATTTAGGACAAGATGACAGTCTAAAAGAAGGAAACTTTAATAACCCTACAAACAAATCAAACAAAAAATCTAAAACTCCAGTATTAGACAATTTTGGTCGTGATTTGACAGAAATGGCAGAAGAGGGAAAATTAGACCCCGTAGTTGGACGAGAAAAAGAAATTGAGCGTGTAAGCCAGATTTTGAGTCGACGCAAGAAAAATAATCCACTTTTAATTGGTGAACCTGGTGTGGGGAAATCTGCTATTGCAGAAGGTCTTGCACTTCGTATCATTCAAAAGAAAGTATCTCGCATTTTATTCAACAAACGAGTAGTTACACTTGATCTTGCAAGCTTAGTAGCGGGTACGAAATACCGTGGACAATTTGAAGAAAGAATGAAAGCAGTAATGAATGAATTAGAAAAAAATGATGATATCATTCTTTTTATTGATGAAATTCATACTATTGTTGGTGCAGGTGGAGCAACAGGATCACTTGATGCATCTAATATGTTTAAGCCCGCTTTGGCAAGAGGAGAAATCCAATGTATTGGTGCAACTACACTTGACGAGTACAGACAGTATATTGAGAAAGATGGCGCTTTAGAAAGACGTTTCCAAAAGATTATTGTAGAACCAACATCTGTGGAAGAAACGATAACAATTCTGAATAACATCAAAAATAAATATGAAGACCACCATAACGTTATTTATTCACAAGAAGCAATTGAAGCTTGTGTTAAATTGACAAACCGTTATATGTCAGAACGATTTTTACCAGACAAAGCTATCGATGCTTTGGATGAAGCTGGTTCAAGAGTACACATCACAAATATTGAAGTACCGAAGCAAATCCTTGACTTGGAGCGCAAATTAGAAGATATTCGAGAACTAAAAAACGTTGTTGTTAAGAAGCAGAAATATGAGGAAGCAGCAAAACTTCGTGATGACGAGAAGAAATTAGAAAAAGACTTAGCTATTGCTCAAGAGCAATGGGAAGAGGATGCAAAAAACAATCGAATTGAAGTAACAGAAGATAATGTTGCCGATGTAGTTTCTATGATGACAGGAATACCTGTTAATCGTATAGCACAAACTGAAAGTAATAAATTAGCGAAATTACCTGAATTAATTGAAAGTAAAGTGATAGGTCAAAATGAAGCTGTGACCAAAATTGCACGTTCAATCCAAAGAAACCGAGCTGGATTAAAAGATCCAAATAGACCAATTGGTTCCTTTATTTTCTTAGGGCAGACTGGTGTAGGTAAAACACAATTAGCCAAAGTACTTGCCAAAGAATTATTTGATTCTGAGGATGCTTTAGTTCGTATTGACATGAGTGAATACATGGAGAAATTTGCCATCTCTAGATTAGTTGGAGCACCTCCGGGATACGTTGGTTATGAAGAAGGTGGTCAATTAACTGAAAAAGTTAGAAGAAAACCTTATGCTGTCGTTTTATTAGATGAAATCGAAAAAGCGCATCCAGATGTATTCAATATGCTTTTGCAAGTACTTGATGATGGATTCCTAACAGATAGTTTGGGTCGAAAAATTGACTTTAAAAATACAATCATAATCATGACTTCAAATGTTGGAGCCCGACAATTGAAAGATTTTGGTCAAGGAGTAGGTTTTGGAACTGCTGCCAAAGTAGCGCAAGCAGATGATAATTCGAAAAGCATTATCGAAAATGCTTTAAAGAAAACATTTGCACCAGAATTCTTGAATAGAATTGATGACGTTATCGTCTTTAATGCTCTTGAAAAAGAGGATATCAATTTGATTATCGAAATCGAATTGAAAAAACTGTACGATAGAATTGCAGAGTTAGGATACAGCCTAAAATTATCAGACAAGGCGAAAAGCTTTATTGCAGATAAAGGTTTTGACAAGCAATTTGGTGCTAGACCACTAAAAAGAGCGATTCAGAAATATGTTGAAGACAGTCTTGCTGAAGAGATTATTACTTCAAAAATAAATTCTGGAGACGATATTTTTATGGATATCGAAGATGGAGCACAGGAATTAACAGTGTCGATTCACAAAGCAGATGAAGCAACAAAATAATATTTTTTTATTATTAAAATAAATCACAAACCCGTTACGTTTTATTAACATAACGGGTTTGTTATTTTAAATCAATATAAGTTTAAAATTGAGAAACAATAACTACTTTTACCCTCTACAAACTCTTTCTCATACAAATAATATAATATGTCCCACAACAAAGTCATACTCGGTAGCGAAGAATGGTGCTCATTCCCAGAATTAGGAATACCTACGATAAAGGCAAGGGTAGATTCAGGTGCCAAAACGTCTGCTTTACATGCAGTCAACATTGCTCCTTTTATAAAAAACGAAGCCAACTGGGTTAAGTTTGATATAAATCCAATTCAAAATAACCAAAAAACAGTAATACATTGTGAGGCGCCGCTAATCGACAAGAGAATTGTAAAGAGTTCTAGTGGGTTTAGGGAGCAGCGCTACGTTATTCAGACTACTTTAGAAATCGGAGACGATAAATGGAATATCGAAATGACATTGACCAATCGTGATTCTATGGGCTATCGAATGTTACTTGGTCGCGAAGCAATGAGCGGACGAGTATTGGTTGATCCGGAGCAGCAGTATCTTTTAGGTCAGCCGACAGCAGAAAATTTAAAAGAACTATATAAAAATTCTGAAAAAGCAACAACTGGTCTTCGCATTGGTGTACTAGCTAGTAACCCAGAATTATATAGCAATAAAAGAATCATGGAAGCTGGAGAAATGCGCGGTCATGAAATGCACTTTTTGAATATCAAAGAGTGTTATATGAAACTAGATGCAGAGAAACCAGAAATTCATTATCGTGGTGGAATCATACTTAATAAATTTGATGCCATTATCCCCAGAATACGCCCTAGCGCGACTTTTTACGGTTGTACTTTAACACGTCAGTTTGAAGCCCTAAATGTTTATTGTTTGAATTCTTCTATGGCAATAACCCAATCAAGAGATAAATTGTACTCGTTACAACTATTGCTTCATAGCGGTATAGGTATTCCAACTACTGGATTTGCCAATTCACCGTTAGACACCAATGATCTTATAAAAATGGTTGGAGGACCGCCCTTAATTGTTAAATTATTAGAGGGTACTCAAGGTAAAGGAGTAGTATTAGCAGAGACCAAGAAAGCAGCAGAAAGTGTTATTAATGCTTTTAAAAGTTTAAACGCAAACATACTTGTTCAAGAATTCATTAAAGAAGCAAACGGTAAAGATTTACGACTATTTGTTATTGATGGTAAAGTTGTAGCTACCATTCAAAGAGAAGCTATGCCTGGCGAGTTTAGAGCAAACATTCACCTAGGGGGAACTGCATCTGTCATAAAAGCAACAACAGAGGAAAAACGTATTGCTATAAAGGCTGCCAAAGCAATGGATCTAAAAGTTGCTGGAGTCGATATTATTCGATCTGCAAAAGGGCCTTTATTGCTTGAAGTAAATTCATCACCAGGACTAGAAGGTATTGAAGGCGCAACCAATAAAGATATAGCAGGAGAAATGATTAAAGCGATTGAAAAAAACTTTATCAAATCAAAATAATATATCTCATTTTATATAAAAAGGAGAACCAATAATTTCTATTGGTTCTCCTTTTTTTTTTGACTATGATCTATAACTTCACACTAAGTTGAATAGAAATATATTCAAAAAACTTTAATCCTTCGCTAAAAAAAAAACCATCCTTACAGTGAACTATAGGATGGTTTTGATTTAATTAATAGTATTTATAGATTATATAAACATATTTAAAATATAATAACACAAGGCAGCTAATAATCCTGATACAGGAATCGTTAAAACCCAAGCCCATAATAAACTTACGGTAACTCCCCATCGTACTGCAGAAACGCGTTTTGTTAATCCAACACCAATAATAGAACCAGTGATTGTATGAGTTGTACTAACCGGTACTTTAAAATGCTCTGTAAAATATAATGTTAAAGCTCCTGCAGTTTCGGCTGCAACACCTTCAAATGAAGTTACTTTCGTGATTTTAGAACCCATTGTTTTTACGATTTTCCAACCTCCACTTAATGTACCAATTGCAATCGCGGTATAACATGCCAATGGAATCCACTCTGGCATAACGCCTCTAATACCTTTTTCGTCATCTGGAAGTACTACTTGTAACCAATCTGGAAGTGTATTTATATCAACACCGCTCTTACTGATGTATACTGCTACAGCTGCAGCAATGATACCCATTACTTTTTGTGAGTCGTTACCACCGTGACCTAAACTGAAGGCTGCAGAGGATAGTAACTGCATTTTTCTCAACACCGCATCTGCTTTATGCAAATTTAAACTACTAAAAACCAGCGCAAATGTAGAAATAGAAAGTATGATGAAAGCAACCAAAAACCATTTAATGTTGTGTGATTCAAATACCACACTCCAAAAAACCGAAGATTCAAAACGAGGTTCTGAAATCTCTTCAATGGGAATCATCTGAGTATATACAAAAACAATTGATGCAAGCATTAAAATTACTGTAAAGACTTTGGGCATAATTGTTTTCTTGGAAGCATTAAGTAACCAAATCGAAATCAAATAAGACATAAGTGCTCCTAATAAGGGTGCAAGTACAATAAATGCGATAATGATAACAACTCCAGAGGGCATACCTCCATCTTTACCTGCTTTGTACCAACTTACAATATTATACCAGTGTTTGGTATGCTCCACTCCATCTTCAATAATTGTGTAATCAGAGAATCCGTGGGTTGCGATAGCATGTGCTATAGCAGCACCTGCAAAACCTCCAATTAAAGTATGTGAGGAACTTGAAGGAATTCCTTGCCACCATGTGATTAAATTCCAAATGATTGCCGCGACAACTCCTGCAAGAATAACGGTCAAGTTGATTTGGCTGGAGTCTGCCGTCTTAGCAACGGTATTTGCAACACCTAAACCAAATACCCAATACGCTAGAAAGTTAAAGAAGGCTGCCCAAATAACAGCTTGAGTTGGCGAAAGAACCTTGGTAGCAACTACAGTAGCAATGGCATTTGCAGCATCGTGAAAACCATTGATGTAATCAAAAATCAAGGCCAATACTATAATAACTATTAGTAGAGTAAACATAATTTTAATTAAAAGATTAAAAAATTTTCGAAATTCTTAAGAGTGCTTCACAGCAATCGTCTCTAGAACACTAGCAACGCTCTTACATTTATCTGTTGCTGTTTCCAGAATAGATAATACCTCCTTATATTTTATAATATTTTTAGCATCAGTTTCATTTTCAAAAATTTCGAAAACGGCTTTATTGTAAACATTATCAGATTTGTTTTCTAACTTACTAATTCGAGCACAAGCTTCTGTAATGCTTCTGATATTTTTTAAATTTCTTAATTCTTTTACAGCAGCATCAATATTTTGACAAGCTTCTAAATTAATTTCAGTCAATTTTCGAATAGACTTTGTAATTTTATCTACTTGGTACAAACGCATAATACTTGCAGCACCATGTAATCTATCGGCAACATTGTCAATAGAAGTTATTAGGGAATGAATATCTTCTCTATCAAAAGGAGTGATAAAATTTCTACTTAACTCCAAATTTGTTTGACGCGTGATATCTTCACCTTTTTGTTCCAAAACATCAATTTTTTGAAAAAGTGCTTCTCTTTCCTTCAACGGTAAATTAACTGCTTCATGTAAGTCAGCAGCCAATTCTATTAAATTGCTAGATGCTTCTTCAAAAAGAGGAAAAAACTTTTTGTCTTTTGGAACTAAAAACTGGAAAATACTATTTAATGACATTTTTATCTATTTTAATGTTGTGGGCAAATTTAAATTATTTTTTTTTACTATTCCCTATCTATAATAATAAATCCTAAAGCGCTAATTAATTGATTTACATATGAATTAGCTAAATAAAATTAAATTTAAGAACAAGGCTTTTGCTTTTTTGTAAAAAATACGTACTTTTGAGCGTCACTTATGAAAAACAACAGAAATACATATACTACTCAATTAACAACTTCTACTGAAGTTGTGATTTCTGTTACTTTTACAACAACTACCACCCCGTTGGGGTAAACTTTTCACATATAATCTTATATTTGCATTTTCCTTATTTAAAGGAAAGTCTTGGATGTATAAAAAATTGTACTCTTTTTTTTCAATAAAACAAACAGAATGAAAGTATTAAAATTTGGCGGAACTTCCGTTGCCGATGCACAAAATATTAAATTAGTTTTAGATATCGTTGCCAACAAAGCCACCCAAGATAAATTAGTTGTCGTTGTATCTGCACTTAGTAAAATCACTGATTTACTGCATCTAGCAGCAACTACAGCAGCAGCAAATGATGATAATTATAAAAACATCATAGCTGAAATAGAAAAAAAACACTTAGACACTTTAAAAAATCTTATTCCTGTAAGTCAACAAAGCGGTCTATTAAGTCATATTAAAAGAATCATCAATCATCTTGAAACTTTGTTGGATGGTTGTTACTTATTAGGAGAGCTTTCAACTCGTACTTTAGACACCATTTTAAGTTTTGGAGAATTACTTTCTTCTTACATTATCGCAGAGGCTTTAAAACAAACTTCACCAAACAGCAGTTATAAAGACAGTCGTGAACTTATAAAAACGAACAATAATTTCGGTAGAGCCAATGTGAATTTTGACGTTACCAATTTATTAATCAAAAACTTCTTTGAATCGAATGAGAATCAGGTCGTAGTTATGCCTGGGTTTATCTCATCATCTACAGAAGGTATCAGTACAACTTTGGGTCGTGGAGGTTCTGATTTTACAGCAGCGATTGTTGCGGCAGCAGTGCATGCAGATGATCTAGAAATTTGGACAGATGTCAACGGAATGTTTACTGCCAATCCCAAAATTGTAAAGCAAGCACGTCCTATTGCTACAATTTCGTATCAAGAAGCGATGGAGTTGTCGCACTTTGGTGCCAAGGTTTTATATCCGCCAACAATTCAACCCGTACTACGTCAAAACATTCCCATTTATATAAAAAATACTTTCTCTCCAGAAGAAGAAGGAACTTTCATTTCGAATAATCCTTTACCAAGTGTTAATCCTGTAAAAGGAATAAGTCATATTGGAGGCATCACTTTGATTACACTTGAAGGCCCGGGGATGATTGGAGTTTCTGGTTCATCAAAAAGGTTATTTGAAGTGCTGTCACATGCGCAGATAAACGTAATTTTCATCACTCAAGCATCATCAGAACACTCTATTTGTATAGGTATCATGAACGAAGATGCAGAATTGGCTGAAATAGAAATCAATAAAGCATTCGAAATCGAAATTGCTCAAAATAGAGTTGATCCTTGTATTGTCGAAAAAAATCTATGCATTATTGCTCTAGTGGGCGAAAGCATGAAAAATCATCAAGGATTGAGCGGTAAAATGTTCAGCACTTTAGGGAAAAACAATGTAAATATTCGTGCTATTGCTCAAGGTGCTTCCGAAAGAAATATTTCGGTAGTAATTAATGAGAGAGATGTAAAAAAAGCATTGAACACTTTGCATGAACGTTTCTTTGAAGACAATACCAAACAATTGAACTTGTTTGTAATGGGAGTTGGTAATGTGGGTGAAATCTTCATTTCGCAAATTGCACAACAGAAAAAATTCTTAAAAGAAAACTTAAAAATAAATCTTCGCGTAATTGCTGTTTCGAATTCTAAGAAAATGCATTTTGACGAAGACGGAATCGACTTGAAAAAGTGGAAGGATGCTTTAAATGATAAAGGAGAAACTGCCGATCAAGATCTTTTTGTTTCGAAAGTAAAAGAACTGAATTTACGTAACAGTATTTTTGTAGATATTACTGCCAACGAAGGTGTTTCAAGATTATATGAAAGATTTTTGAAACAAAGTGTTGGTGTTGTTACTTGTAATAAAATAGCTTGTGCTTCTGAGTACAGCAACTATATCAAATTAAAAAATCTTTCTCGTCAATACAATGCTCCTTTCTTATTTGAAACGAATGTTGGTGCCGGATTACCAATCATAGATACCGTAAAAAACTTAATTGCTTCTGGTGATAAAGTGAATAAAATTCAAGCGGTATTATCTGGAAGTTTGAATTTTATCTTCAACAATTTTGACGATAAAAACTCTTTCCATGATGTGGTAAAAGAAGCTGGAGTACAAGGTTTTACAGAACCTGATCCAACTATTGACTTAAGCGGAGTCGACGTTGCTAGAAAGATATTAATTTTAATTCGCGAAAGCGGAAACAAGATGGATATTGAGGAGATTGCAAATGAATCCTTTATGCCTGCTGCTTGTTTGGAAACGACTTCAAACGAAGCTTTCTTTGCTTCTTTGATCGAACATGCTGCTCATTTTGACTCCATTTATAAAGAAGCTTTGAGCAAAGAATCTCGTTTGAAATACGTAGCTCAATTTGAGAACGGTAAAGCTAGTGTTGGTTTACAGTTTATCCCAAAAGATCATCCCTTTTACAATTTAGAAGGGAAAGACAATATTGTACTATTTTACACTGATCGCTATGTTGATCAACCATTATTGATAAAAGGTGCTGGTGCTGGTGCTGCAGTAACTGCATCGGGAATATTCGCAGATGTAATTAGAATCGGAAATATTTAAGAATCTGATTTAAAGTTTTTTTAGTGTAAAATTTTAAGTTATTCAGTAGCCTAAAATTCTTCACTTTAAACCTGAAACAAAAATATATGAATGAAATAAAAGTTTTTTGTCCTGCGACAATCGCGAATCTCTCTTGTGGATTTGATGTCTTAGGTTTATGCCTAGATAATGTTGGGGACGAAATGATTATTCGAAAATCAACAGAGAAAGGTGTACGTATTACCAAAATCGAAGGTGCTGATTTACCTCTTGAAACTGAAAACAATGTAGCAGGAGTTGCTTTATTAGCGATGTTGGAAGAAGTAGAAGTTGACTTTGGTTTTGAAATTGAAATATACAAAAATATAAAAGCGGGAAGCGGAATAGGTAGCAGCGCCGCAAGTTCTGCCGGTGCTGTATATGGTGCCAATGAATTATTAGGCCAACCTTTTACAAGAAAGGAATTGGTCAAATTTGCTATGCAAGGAGAAAAACTGGCGTCTGGTAATGCTCACGCAGATAACGTTGCTCCTGCCCTTTTGGGCGGTTTCACCTTGGTAAGAAGTTCAAATCCTTTGGATATTATTAAAATTGAAAGTCCGTCACTATTATATGCTACAGTAATTCACCCTCAAATTGAATTAAAAACATCAGATGCTCGCTCGGTATTGAAACAAACAGTTTCTTTAAAAAGTGCCATCACTCAGTGGGGAAATGTTGGTGGTTTAATTGCTGGTTTATACACTCAAGATTATGAATTAATCGGACGATCTCTGCATGATGAAATAATTGAACCGCTGCGTTCTGTTTTAATTCCGGGCTTTGATTTAATCAAACAAGCAGCCTATGAACAAGGTGCATTGGGTTCTGGAATCTCTGGTTCTGGACCGTCTATATTTGCACTTAGCAAAGGAAAAGAAACTGCCGATAAAGTAGCGAAAGCTATGTGTGCTGTTTATGACAGTATTAATTTACCTTACGAAATTCATGTATGTAAAGTAAATGATGAAGGAATGAGAGTTATTTAAAAATAATAGAAAATAAGGAATTACGGTTTAGATTTTTGCTAAAAATAACTAAATCTTACTTTTACTAATCCTAGAATTAAAATGAAATACTACAGTTTAAATCATAACGCACCTAATGTTTCTTTTGAAGAAGCAGTAATAAAAGGATTGGCTTCTGACAAAGGTTTGTACTTTCCTGAAAGTATTAAACCGTTGCCAAAAGGCTTTTTTGAAAATATTGAAAATTTAAGTAATGAAGAAATTGCCTTCGCGGCGATCGAGCAATTTGTTGGAGACGAAATCCCAAAAGAGAAATTAAAAGAAATTATTACCGAGACTTTGTGTTTTGATTTTCCGGTAGTTCCTGTTGAAAAAGGAATTTACTCATTGGAATTATTTCATGGTCCAACGATGGCTTTTAAAGATGTTGGTGCAAGATTTATGTCTCGCTGTTTGGGTTATTTTAATCGTGATAAAAAAGACAGTAAAAATACTGTACTTGTTGCTACCTCTGGTGATACAGGTGGTGCTGTTGCTAGTGGCTTCTTGGGAGTTAAAGGTGTTGAAGTAATTATTCTTTACCCTTCTGGAAAAGTAAGTGACATTCAGGAAAAACAATTGACAACATTAGGTCAAAACATTATAGCGCTAGAAATAGATGGTATGTTTGATGACTGTCAAGATATGGTTAAAAAAGCATTCTTAGACGAAAGTTTAAATCATAAAGGATTAACATCGGCAAATTCGATCAATATTGCACGCTGGTTACCTCAAATGTTCTATTTTTTCTTTGCCTATAAAGCATTGAAACATCATAACAAAAAACTAATCTTTTCTTGCCCTAGTGGAAATTTTGGAAATATTTGTGCTGGTATTATTGCCAAAAAAATGGGGCTACCGATACATCATTTTGTAGCTTCAACAAATGTAAATGATGCCGTTCCAAGATTTTTAGTAAATGGACTGTACGAACCAAAAGCTTCGATTGCAACAATTTCAAATGCGATGGACGTAGGTAATCCGAGTAATTTTATTCGTATTCAAGAAATGTATAATAACGATTTAGAGCAGTTCAAAAAAGATTTCTCTTCTTATAGTTTTACCGATGCTGAAACAACCGTTGCCATGAAGCACATTTATGGTCTTAATGGTTATGTAGCAGAGCCACATGGTGCGGTAGGATATTTGGGATTAAAGAAAGAATTGGAGTCGCATGAAAATACAATTGGAATTTTCTTAGAAACCGCTCATCCTATTAAATTTCTAGATGTAGTTGAACCTGCACTAAATATTACACTTCCTATTCCTGCTCAAATTGAAGCAGTAATGCACGAGAAAAAAGTAAGTACCAAAATCAAAACTTACGATGAATTAAAAGCTTTTTTAGGCTAATCATTTTTTGTAAGTTAAATATAGAAACGACTAAGATTTGATTCTTGGTCGTTTTTTTTATACGTCTATAAAAACGTTTACGAGATCAAAAAATTACGTAATCTTAAAAAAGTGATATTTAAGAGGGTAAAATTCTTTTGGGTTCGGCTATTTCTTTGTATTTTAAACACAAATAAAACCCACCACACTTTGATTATAGTCAAATAGAAGTTCAGTAAATCCCTTTATAAATTCGCTCTCCATAAAAACAAACATTTAAGGTAACTAAAATGACAGCAGATATAATTAACGACTTGAAAGGCGAAAATAGTAACGCTTACGGTCAACTATATAAAGAATATTTTGGCATGGTAAACCATTTTGTAGTAAACAATAGTGGTCGAACAGAAGATGCTCAAGATATTTTTCAAGATACTATGATGGTTCTTTTAGCAAAGTTACGTGAAGATGACTTCTTATTAACAGCTTCTATTAAAACTTACATTTTGGCTATTTCTAAAAACCTATGGTTAAAAAGTTTAAGAAATGCCAGTCGAGAAACTGAATTTACAGATGTACATGATAACAAATTTTATGAAGAAATAAATCTTGCCATAGAAAACGAAAAAACGTATGTTGACAAACTCCAATCCTACCTACATAAAATCACAAAACATTGTCAAGGACTGATCCACGATATGTTTTTTAAAGAAAAAGCTGTTGAAGAAATTCAAAAAGAGTACGGTTACTCAACTAAACATAATGTTCAAAATCAAAAATACAAGTGTGTTGAACAAATTAGGAAAATGAAAGAAGCAGACGAAAAAAAATAAAATTAAAATTTTTCTGATTCTTTGGGTGATTTTTTTACTTTTTGGGTATTAAGGTATAGTTAGTCAATAATGATCAACTATAATTTATTTAAATAAAATTTAAAATTATGAATAACAAGATCCAAAAATCAGTTTTAGCAGGAATTGTAGGTACAGCAATTATGACTGTTGTAATGATGATAGCACCAATGATGGGAATTCCTAAAATGTCACCACCAGAGATGGTTTCAGGTATGTTAGGGATGCCGCTATTTGTGGGATGGATGATGCATTTCATGATCGGAATTGTATTCGCGATACTTTATACCTTTTTTGTCGCTTCAAAAATTAGTGTAACTAGTTTGTACTTAAAGGGTGCGATTTTTGGAATTATAGCTTTTATTGCTGCTCAGGTTATGATGAAGTTAATGGGGACTATGATGCCTATGCCAGCTATGGAAGGTTCTAAAATACTTTTAGCCATGGGAAGTTTGATGGGACACATCATATTTGGGATTGTAGTTGCAAAAATTGTAAAAAATTCTTATTTCGAATCAAAATAATCAGAGATAGATCAAATTATTCTTATTCTTAAAGTATCGAAATAATAGAAATAGTTCAAAGTTCCATTACAATAATATAATAGGACACTTCCGTTTTAGAAAAAGCTCAGTATTACTATTATCACAAGAATAAAGTTCATTACTACTAGCTAATCAAAGTATTCCTGCTCCTATTTTATAAAAAACAAAAAAATCGACTTGCAACAGCTTGTCGATTTTTTTTATGCTAAAAAATTTCTTCTTGGCTTATGTTAGGGATTGAAGCTAGTCTGCCGTAGCGGATGTGTATAGTAATGCACCCAAAAATTTTCTGTCATCATGAAAAATCCTAATTTAATACAGAATTCACTTTTACATTTGTACTGGTTAATAGTCAAAAAACACCTAACCAACTGACTTCTAGCACTTATCTTATAATTATTTAGTCTTCTAATTTTAAATATAAATAGCATCTATATGAAAAAACAATTGTTCTATACCGCTTATATGCTATACACATTTAGCTATTATGCTCATGCGCAACAGATATTAATTAAAGATAGTATCGTATTTAAAAAAGAAAAGAATATAACTTTTAACTACAAACAATTAATTCTGCCAGTTTCCTTAATGGCTTATGGTGTAATTGGTATCGAAAGTGATGCTATTAAAACTATTAATTCTGGAATTAGAGAAGAGGTTGTTGAGGATATTGATAAAAAAATCACTATCGATGATTTCTCTCAGTATGCACCTGCCTTCTCAGTTTACGCACTGAATAATTTGGGCATCAAAGGTAAAAATAACCTGAGAGATCGTTCTATAATATTAGCAACTTCTTACCTATTAATGACTTCTATTGTTTTACCATTAAAGAGTGTTTCTAATATAAAACGCCCCGATGGCTCGTCTGACAATTCATTTCCCTCTGGACATACTGCTACTGCCTTTGCAGGTGCTGAATTTTTATGGCAGGAGTACAAGGATGTTTCAATCTGGTATGGTATTTCGGGATATGTGGTGGCAGCGGGCACAGGAGCATTCCGTATGTATAACAACCGTCACTGGTTAACTGATGTAACTATGGGAGCTGGTATTGGAATCCTTTCGACAAAAATTGCCTACTGGACATTTCCCTATGTCAATAAACTTTTCCAAAAGAGAAATAGCGAAAATTCTGGAATGATTTCCCCTTTTTACAATGGCAAACAAATGGGGATTGGATTGATCTTAAATACAAAATAATATAATTATGAGTGACCATTTTTTAAAATTCCTTTTCGCTTCTCTACTAATGACCTTTACATCTTGGGGACAAAATAAAACCGTAACCATAACAGGAGTTATAACAGATAAAACTACAAAAACTAGCTTACCGTATGCAAATATTATATTAAAAACATCGCAAAATACTTTTATGATGGGAACAATTACAGATGAAATGGGACGCTTTACATTGACCAATTTAAAATCTGGGAAATATAAAATTGAAGTTTCATCAATAGGTTTTATAACTTATTTGCAGGATTTATATGTGGGAACACTTACCGAATACTTAGATTTAAAAACAATTGAATTATCTGAGAATGTTAATTCGTTAGAGGAAGTCATCGTAACGGCAAAACCTCAAGAGGTTTCTGCTAAAATGGATAAGAAAACCTTTTCGGTGGCGGATAATATTACTCAATCTGGAAGTTCTGTTTTACAAGCGATGCAAAATCTACCTAGTATTACAGTACAAGATGGCAAAGTCCAGCTTAGAGGAAGTGACAAGGTAATGGTACTAATCGACGGAAAACAGACAGCATTAACAGGCTTTGGGAGTCAAAGTGGTTTGGATAATATACCAGCATCTGCTATTGAAAAGATAGAAATTATCAATAATCCATCCGCCAAATATGACGCAAATGGGAATGCTGGAATAATTAATATTATTTACAAAAAAAATAAAAAAGAAGGTTTTAACGGAAATGTTGGGCTAACCTCTGGTTTAGGATCATTATGGGTTCGAAAAGAGAACTTACCAACTATTCGCCCTCAATATACTTTAACCCCTAAAATTAACCCTTCACTTTCACTAAATTATCGCAAAAATAAAATCAACGCCTTCTTTCAGGGAGATCACCTCTATACTGAAACTTTGAATAAAAATGAATTTGTAACCCGAACGTACGACAATGGCGATATTATTAACTCTCAATTAAAACGAAACAGAAATACGCATTTTACAACCATAAAGACAGGCTTGGATATCAATATTCTTGATCAAAATACATTAACCATATCTGGAATGTTTGGAAGTGAAAAAATAATTGATAGAGGCGACCAACCATTTTTTAATGTCGATTTTACAGAGCGCAGAAGGCTTTGGCAATTCTTAGAAGATGAATTAAAGACCACTGTAATGACTTCTACTTCCTATCAACATAAATTTAAAGAAGCTGGAAGATCACTTACTATTGGTTTAAATTATACTTTTCATAGAGAGGATGAAAAATATTTTTACGATAATACCTTAATAGGCTCAACGGGTACAGATTCATTTAAGTTGCTTTCCGATGAAACGGTTTATGATTTAAATGTAGATTATGTAGCACCTTTAAAAAATGGTCGAATAGAAACTGGTTTAAAATTTAGAAAAAGAAATATTCCGACCAATATGAATTTTATTCCTGGACAAAACTCTGTCATAGATGCCGATGCTGGCGGTCCTGCAACCTACAAAGAATTTATTCCTGCAGTCTATGGTAATTATATTTTTGAAAGTATAAAATGGGAAGCAGAACTAGGTTTACGATTAGAGTACGTGGACTTAAATTATATCGTAAATCCGAATCACTCTACTTATAAAAGTGATGGCTATACTTACACCCAACCTTTTCCTAATATGAGGCTGGCCTATAAAATAAACGATGATAACAAGGTATCTGCATTTTTTAATCGACGTGTCGACAGACCTAGCGAGGTGGATATTCGAATTTTCCCTAAATATGATGATGCAGAAATTATAAAGGTGGGAAATCCTGCTTTGAAACCGCAATTTACAAATTCAGTTGAAATCGGTTATAAAAATGCTTGGGAAAAAGGAAGTTTGTACGGCGCTCTTTACCATCGGTTTGCAGATGGAACCATTACAAGAATTTCGAGTACAGTATCTGGAAGTGCTATAATATATGCTACTTTTCAAAATGTAAATAAAAGTTTTAATAGCGGAATCGAGCTCGTTTTATCTCAAGAGATTAGTAAAATTTATAATTTTAACCTTAATATAAATACGTATCGAAATCAAATTGATGCGTTTACCATTAAAAACAAATACCCAAGCACTCACCTATTTTCTGCAGAGAAACAAGTTGCTTATTCTGGAAATTTAAAATGGAATAACAATTTTAAATTTCCGCAAAAAATTGATTTACAAATGACCGCTGTATATTTGGCTCCAGACATTATTCCGCAAGGAAAAGTAAAATCGCGATTCTCCATTGACCTTGGTCTTAAAAAAACTATTCAGAATGGTAAAGGAGCCTTTTTTATAAATGCAACAGATTTATTAAATACTTTAATTACCAAAAAGGAGATACAAGGCAATGGCTTTTATTACAGTAGTAACGATTATAATGAGACACAAGTTATTCGATTGGGATACAGTTACAAATTCTAGTTCAAAATTGTAAAATTTGGAAAGCGTTTAAAACAATTGTTTTAAACGCTTTTTTTTTGGTAATTTAGCCGATTAGTATTACAAGAGTAAAAATATTTCAGGAAAATATAATGGGTACACCATTAATTAATGAATACCTTCTCTAAAAAAATATAGTAGGTTTAAAATTTAGTTCTGACAAAAGTCAAATGAGTTCTACAAGGATTCAACCAAAATTAGTATGAAAAATAAAGTAAAAATAGCAGTATTGCTTTTAAGTGGATTAGCAACAACAGAAGTTTCTAGTCAAAATAATAAGGCAACTGTTACTACAGAAACTCGAAAAGTATTATACTACCAAGTTGAGGAAGTGATTAATCAAAGCTTTGGAGGAAAAAAGACGAGTTATACTGTCTCTGATTTAAGCCTAATTAGTAGTGATGAACTTGGACCTGACAACATTCGAACAATTACGCCTATCTACAAAAAAGAAACTTTTACGGAGAAAAGTTATGCCGACGGCGAAAGAAAGACCAGAGGTACCGTAGCACCAAAAACACCAGTAATAATAACTCCTGTTACTGTGGAAAAAGAAATACCTGAACCAAAGCCAGCTCCAAAAGTAATAGTGGCAACTGTTGCAAAACCAACTCCACCAGTAGCAGTAAAAAAAGCGCCTACTCCAAAGCCGGTACTCCCAGCAAAACCAAAAGTGGTTATTGAACCAAAAAAAGTTGCTCCTATAGCAGTAGCTCCGGTTGCTATACCTGCTGAACCTGTAGCCATAAAACGAGCTTCAAGTCCGGTATTTACAGCAGTAAAATCAGCTGAAATAGTTGAGGAGAAAGTGAATAGAAATGATTTGAGTGCAGTAAAAAAACCAAATGCTGTCGCTGAAGTAAAGAAAACATCTAAACCTTATTTTACTCCCGTGGGAAAAGTTGAACCAATAGTTGCTGAAATTGAACAATCAAATTATATTGAAGAAATTGAGAGTAATTCCGCAGCTGTGGAAATTGATGAAGCGGCAGAAAAAGCAGCATTGGCTGTTTTGATTTCGAATATTAAAAAAACTGAAGCTGCAAAAGCCGTAAAAACGGGTGAGAAAGTTACCTCTGTCTATGTCAACATTATCGACACATACGAAAGGATTGCGGATAAAGGATATAAGTCAGCTTATGTATTTAGAGTAATTGCGGATTCATTCTACTTTAGTGATAAATTTGATAAAGCAGCTCGCTGGTATACTGAACTATTTAATATGACTACCAAATTGGATCCTGTCTATTTTTATCGCTATGGAGCTTCACTAAAAAAGTCAGGAAACACAAAAAAAGGAGATGCTCTAATAGAAAAATTTAGTAGTCTTTCTGAAGAATAGTAATTTAAAATCACTTATTTATCTCAAACGTAATCCAATAAATATCAATATTTTACTCCATATTACAAAATAATTGTCAGTTGTCGTATTTTTTATACGTTCGTAGATAATTTTATGGCTAATTATTAAATTGAGTTACTTTAGCAAGAAATATTCTAATATATTTCATTGTAATACTAGTTCCTTTACTTATAAAATTACCTTTTTTGTAATGAAAACACCTACTGTACTTTTATTATTCTCATTACATTTTTTCGCAATCCACAGTTATAGTCAGGAAAAAAGAATAGATTTCTATAGAGTTCAAGAGATAATAAATGATCGCTTTGGTGGTTCTAAAACAATTTACTCTGTTTCTGATTTAAGTTTGGTTAGTAAAGTCGATTTAGGACCTAATAACCAAAGAATAATCACACCTGTATATGTAAAAGAACGAATTAAGCCTGACAGATTATATGCTTCTCGTACTAAGAGAACTGTGCCTCCTAAACTATCTGAGTATGATCAAGAGAAAGCGAGTCGAATTAAAAAGCAAATAAACACTAATTCGAACGAAAGAAATTTAACTGGCAATCAAGGAACTAATAGTACAACAGAAAAAGACAGATATGGTCGTACAATACTTAATGACGGTCTTCACACTGACGACAATAATTATAATTCACGAGGGAACAATAACGCACCGCAAGTTATAAATTCTACATTACGAGTATCAATGCCTGCTCAAAAACTTATTGTACCTATGTATAAAGAAGAAGTTAGTGAAAGAGAAATATCTCAATCACTCCTAATAAGTACAACTAATACTCTCGCTGTATCTGAAAATAATATAAACGTTGAGAGCGTAGACGATGCCATGCCGATTATACATTACACTTTCTTAAATCAGAAAAATGAAATTATCGAAGACACCAAAATGGATGAAGATTTGCTCGAAAAAGAAGTAGCCAATTTTAAAAAATATGCAGTATACGAGCAAGCAAGTAGCGACCCAAACAGAGTTAGGCCTCAATACGCTTATGTAAAAGTATATGAGACTTATGAAAGAGTTGCAGAGAAGGGATACAAATCAATTGTTTTATACACCAAATTGAGCGATTATTTCTATTTCGAAAATGAAATGAAAAAGGCTGTAAAGTGGTACGACAAACTTTTTGATGCAAATAAAAAGTTAGATACCGTCTATTATTATCGATATGCTGCTGCTTTAATTAAAACTGGTAAAACAAAAAAAGGCAATGAGATGATGGATAAATACAATAAAATGGTCAATTGATATACTTTCTAAATTTAAAAAACAGGCTCTAATTGTTAGAGGCCTGTTTTTTTTTCTATATATTTATTCAATGTAATCCGCTAAATAAGCAAATCGAGGCATCAGTTTTCCGTTTAAAGTGATTTGCGATCTTTGCAAAATTCCGTCATTATCATTATTAAAAAAAGCTGGTATAACATGCTCTACAAGCATTTCTCCAAAACCTATACTAGCATCTCTAGGTAATTCACTTGGTAAATTACTCACAGCCATTACAACAATTGCTGCAGGGTGAAAGAAATCGACCTCCTTATGTTCAGATGGCAAATAGCCGTAAAAAGGTTCTTCTATAGAGGAGGATCGAAGTGTACAGGCAATAGGACCGTCGATATCACAAGCGATATCTGCAACTACTTTAATATTACACTTTTCTGATTTTAAAATGTCGCGTGACAAAATTTCGGGTGATTCTGGAGCATGGTAATGACCTGAGATATAAATTTCTGAGATTGCTGCAAATTGTTCAAAATTAGACACATAAACTTGTGGATTAACCTTAAAATTCTCAAAATCAAATGGTAAATCGTCTTTTCTTTTATAATAATCAGAAACGCCGAGTTGTGTATAAACAGATTGAGAATATTTTTTGGTCAAATAATTCTCTTGCGTCACTTCTTTAATTTTAATAAGGTCTAAAATTTCTTTCGCTCCCTTACCCACTTTACCCTTTCCGGTAATCACAAATTTCAGAGGCGGTAAAACAATTCTTTTCAATTGACGAATCATCTCCTCTTTCCCGCTCAAAGTATTTACCTTGGGTAATTTAAACAACCCAAATTTCAACCCAAAAGCACGTATGCTATTATACACACCAACATAACCTGCAAAGCGACCAAAGCCAATCAATCTTCGATTATTTTCATCTGCTACCAACTCATAGTCATACAAATTTATATTTTTCTCAATGATTGCCTTTAAAAGAAGTCGATTGTGCGGTTGTTTCTTAATTGTATGAGAAAATAAAAAATAGGACTTATTAGGTATTAAGAACTCTACTGGAATTTCTTTTACACCCAACAAAATAGCACAATCACTAATATCATTAGCAACATCAATTCCAGCAAACTTATATTCTTCATCTTTAAATATTCTATGCTCAGAACTTTCAACAGTAACATCAAAATCAGCATATTGCAATTTTATTTGCGCTAATGCCTCTGGTGAAAATACAGCTCTTTGATCGGGTGGATTTTTTCTTTCTTTTAAAATTGCAAACTTCATATCTCTGTTGTGTCTTATTTTATTAATGTATTACATTTTATACTCGCAAAAAAGCAAAAATATTCTTGGAGCTGCTTTTGTTGCAGCTATAGTTTTTAATTCATAAAAGCCAAATGGAATATAGAAAACTTGTGAAACATTGAATCTCAAAAAGATAGCAAGGTCAACAATTGTTTTCAAAAAAAAATCTTAAATGTAACCCAAAATAACGCTTCAAAAGATATTGATTCTTTATATTTGTTTCTCTAGCACTATTATAATGACTCTTATAAAAAACACAAATATACCACAATTACTGTTGCTCTTATTCCTTTTTACATCTTGCAAAGGAAAGAATGATTCAGATTTAAGTTCGAATGATGATTCGGTTAAAAAAGAATACACTGCAAAAGAGGGCGCAAAGCTTACAACAGAATACATTAATAGCAAAAAAGCACCAATCGATGAATTTTACCTAAAAAACTGGCCTAATGGCAGTATGAATGGAGGTTTTTTGGTAGCTAAAAATGGGCAAATTATTTACGAAAAATATGCTGGTTTAGCTAATAAAAAAGATAAAACTCCTATGACGAGCACAAGTGCCCTTCATATCGCATCGGTATCAAAGGTTATGACCGCAACTGCCGTCTTAAAATTAGTTGATCAGAAAAAATTATTATTAGATCAAAAGGTAACTACTTTAATTAAAGGATTTCCTTATCCTGATGTGACAGTAGAAACATTGCTAAATCATCGTTCTGGAATTAGAAATTACTCTTATTTTACAGATAAAAAAATAATTTGGGATCGTCACAAAATTTTAAAAAATCAAGATATTATCACCTTACTGATAACAAAAAATATCAATTTAGAATTTAAAACGAATACGCGTTTCAGCTATTGCAATACAAACTATGCTATTTTAGCTTTAATTATCGAAAAAGTAACAGGGCAAAATTACAGAGATGCAATGAAAACTATTGTCTTCAAACCGCTTGGAATGAATGATACTTATGTTTTTGATTATGACAAAAACAGACAAACAGCAAACCCTTCTTATAGAGGTGATTTTTCACTTTACTATTGGGATTATTTGGATGCTATTTATGGTGATAAGAATATTTACTCTACTCCTAGAGATTTGTTAAAATTTGACATGGGTAGAAATGATGCTGGATTCTTTAAACCTGAATTACTTAAAAAAGCTTTTGTAGGTTATAGCAACGAGCACAAAGGTAAAAACAATTATGGTTTGGGGATGCGAATGATTAATTGGGAAACTGGCCAAAACTTTTATTTCCATAACGGTTGGTGGCACGGAAATACATCATCATATATTACTTTACCAAATGAGAAAGTAACGATAATAGCATTATCTAATAAATTTACGCGATTGACTTATAAAGTGCGCAATCTTTCTCCTTTATTTGGTGACTATCCTTTTAAACTAGATGATGAGTAAACTACTAAATATTTTTTTTGAGAAATAATAAGATGAAGTAAACTGTAATTCACACAAAAAGAATATCTTTGCACACGCATTTTTTTGCAATAAACATTGGGGTCGACTGGTTTTGACAGCAAGTCGAATTGAGATGTAAGCAGGCCGAGCATTGAGACCTTGCTCGTTAATATAAGATCTCACCATTTTAAACGGCGAAAATAACTACGCTTTAGCTGCATAATCCGAATTATAGTACGATTACGCCACGTTCCTATCAGATAGGAAAGCTGGATTCTCCTTGAAAGCCTTGGTTTGTGGCGTTCTATTCAGGAGAACCGTAAAAATAGACCTAGATTTCCATGAGCTTCGGGTGGATTTCAAAATTAAGAAGATAAGTAATAAGTGGCTGTTTCTGGCCTAGCTTGTTATCGAAAATCTAATCAGGAAATAAGCCTGTAGAAAGCCTTTTAATTGCTTGTTTGGACCCGAGTTCGATTCTCGGCGACTCCACAAAAAACCCTGTAAACCTATTGTTTACGGGGTTCTTTATTTTATTCTAATTTTTATTCCTTCTCCGTTGCTGAGAACTGTTATAATAAGAATTCTAATTTTTCATCCCGCTTATTTTATTATAGTCAAGAACTATAATGTAGCTTCCTTTTTTTTCGATCAAACCTTCGTTTCTAATAACTGTCGATTTCTATTCTTCTTCGATAATATAAACTTCAAAAGCCGATTGGATTTCGCGACTATTGGCAAACTGCATTAACCTTATAATATTATTTCGAACACTTTTATTGAGCATTGCAGACACTTAAAATATGATAAAAACAATAGCTACCTCAATTTTATAATAAATCATTAATATGAATATGTTGTGATAATAATTTGTCATTCACCTCCCCAACCTCTTCGAAATTATTATCGATTATATAATTACTATTTCCATGAGGAAGCGAGAGTTTTTTAGGATAGAAAAGAACACCTATTAAAAAATATACAAGGAAAATTATTCTTTTTTTTGTCTAAATAATTAGTGAATAAATATTTGGAATTTTTTATACCAGCAATTTTTGTAAGTGCTATAGGCAATTCCAAATCAGTTTTATCTATGATCACTAAAGGATAATTATCTGATATTTCTACTAATATCAATTTAAAAAGATTAATAATCTTTTAAATTAAATCAAAAACGAATATTTATCCTAATTTCTCCATTAATAAAAATTATTCATCTATTATTATAAACTTTGCAGGAGAAAAAAACTAAATATTTATATCAAATGACAGCAAACGTAAAAGAGAATTTTAAATTAAACGAAAAGGCAGCTATTGAAAATACGAAGAGTACAATCAAAAATGATTTTGCATTTAAATTAGAGAGTATCTATTTTAACGAAAGCTATATTCCATCAGACAGTACTCGTACAACAACCAACTTTGCCAATTTGGCAAGAGGAGCGAGTCGTCAAGAAAATTTACGCAACACCATTACAATGATTAATAATCGTTTTAATAGTTTGGCAAATTGGGATAATCCTCATAATGATCGTTATTCAGTTGAATTAGAAATTGTTTCTGTTCATTTGGATGTTGATGGTAATGGTAAAACATTCCCTTCAATTGAGATTTTAAAAACACATATTGTTGATCATAAAACTGGTAAACGTATTGAAGGTATTGTTGGAAATAATTTTTCTTCTTACATACGTGATTACGATTTTAGCATATTACTTTCGGAGCATAACAAGGATAAAAATAACTATAGCATTCCTAATAATTTTGGTGAATTACACGGTAACATATTTAAATCTTTTGTGAATTCGAAAACTTACAAAGAGAACTTTATTAAACTGCCTGTTATTTGTTTGAGTGTATCTGACAGCAAAACATACCATCGTACAGGAAACCACCACCCAATATTAGGCTTTGAATACCAAACCAACGAGTCTTCTTTAACGGAACAATACTTCAAAAAAATGGGCTTGCAGGTTCGTTGTTTTATGCCACCAAACACTGTTGCTCCATTGACATTTTATTTCTTTGGCGACTTAGTAAATGATTATTCAAACCTGGAACTAATCAGCACTATTAGTACAATGGAAACGTTCCAAAGGATTTATAGACCTGAAATTTATAATGCCAATTCTGTAGCTGGTCAGCATTATAAACCTAGTTTAAAAAACCAAGACCACTCTTTAACTAAAATAGTATACAACCGAGAAGAGCGTTCTCAGTTGGCAATTGAACAAGGTAAATTTGCAGAAGAACATTTCATTACCCCTCACAAAAGCGTATTAGAACAATGGTCTGCCAATTTCGCTCTTTAATTCCTACATCAACACCTTAAAAATATATTATTATGAAGAAATTAGTGTTACCCACCTCAATTGTTGGAAGTTTACCCAAACCTTCTTGGCTTGCACCACCTGAAAAACTTTGGTCACCTTGGAAATTAGAAGGAAATCAGTTATATGAAGGAAAACAAGATGCTTTGCGTATTTCTTTACAGGAACAACAATTGGCTGGAGTTGATATAATTAGTGATGGTGAGCAAACACGTCAGCATTTTGTTACGACTTTTATCGAACATCTGAGCGGTGTGGATTTTGTAAATCGTAAGGTTGTAAAAATTCGTGACCGTTATGATGCGAGTGTTCCCATTGTTGTAGGTGAGGTTGCACGTCAAAAATCAGTTTTTGTTGATGATGCAAAATTTTTACGAAAACAAACAAATAAGCCTATCAAATGGGCATTGCCTGGCCCCATGACAATGGTGGATACCTTATACGATGACCATTACAAAAGTCGGGAGAAACTGGCGTGGGAATTCGCAAAAGCGCTTAACGAGGAAGCAAGAGAACTTCAAGATGCAGGGGTGGATATTATACAGTTTGATGAACCTGCATTTAATGTGTTTTTTAATGAAGTAAACGATTGGGGAATGGAAGTACTAGAAAGAGCTATTGAAGGCTTAACTTGCGAAACGGCGATACATATTTGTTATGGATATGGAATAAAAGCAAATAATGATTGGAAAAACACATTGGGTTCTGAATGGCGTCAATACGAAGAAATTTTTCCTAAAATTCAAAATTCCGCTATTGATATTGTATCACTAGAATGCCACAATTCAAATGTGCCCTATAATTTAATGGAACTCGTTCGTGGTAAAAAAGTGATGGTAGGTGCAATTGATGTGGCAACCAATACGATTGAAACCCCCGAAGAAGTGGCCGCTACCCTACGTAAGGCGCTTGAGTTTGTAAATATCGAAAATCTTTACCCATCTACTAACTGTGGTATGGCTCCATTATCTCGGGACGTAGCTAGAGGCAAGTTAAATGCATTAAGCGCAGGAGCAAAAATTATACGTAAAGAATTTGGTGTTTAGTCCAATGCGTAATTAGGAAATGGGATCTTTTTTTAGAATCCTCTATCCGTAGCGTTTATGAAACAAGTCTACGAATTAAAAAATAAACCCAATCTATGAATTTAAAGTTCACAGATTGGGTTTTTATGCTAAAAATCTGGACGTGGGAACGCCATAATTAGCCACAGATCAAAAAGAGTAGCACAGATTTTAAGAAAGTGTTTTTGGGACTTTAACGATAGTGTTGCTAACTTGGTGAAGCGACTAGAATATACGATTAACTCAAAAGAGAAGTTAGTTAGAATTAATCCTTTTGAATTTTTATATCTGTGACTAAAATTTTTAGAATTAAAGAGAAATGCTTTAAAACACATTATTTTTGAAACTAATAAATTTAGAAACGCCTTCCTTCAAACTAGGGCATAAACAAAATTTATTCATCTTTTCGTCGAGCCATACGTTGTGCGATGATGCTCGCAGCAATCAATTGCAAAGCATGATAAAGCATGAGTGGTAACAAAAGGATGCCGGTGATGGAACTGTGCTGAAAGAGTACTTTTGACATAACCGTTCCGTGTACCAAAGACTTTTTAGACCCGCAAAATAAGACTGTGATACGATCTTCATCTGAAAAACCAAGCAAACGACTGATTAGTCCAACACAAAAGAATACTACAAAAAACAAGAACATCATTCCTGTGGCGAGTCCGGCAAGTTCCAAGGCAGTGAAACTATCGAAAAGATTTTCGGAGAATGACTTACAAAACGAGGTGTAAATGATGGTAAGGATGATTGCTTGATCAAAATATTTGAGCTGTTTCTTATATTTTTCAGCCATTGCGCCAAAACGAGAGTTTAAGCTGATGCCAATGATTACAGGTAGCAAAACTTGAAAAATTAATTTGATGACAATAGTAATGATATCAAAATTGCCTGTTGCAGAAGCGATAAACAGTCCAACCCAGAGTGGCGTAACAACAACGCCAATCAAACTAGAAATGCTAGCATTGAAAATGGCTGCGGGAATGTTACCCTTCGCAATAGAAACCATGACAACAGAAGAGGAAACTGTAGACGGTAAAGCGGCCAGAAAAAACACACCTAGCCAAAGCAACTCGAAGCCAGCGTTGACAAACAAGGGACGAAGTGCTAAAACAATGAGTGGAAAAAGCAAGAAAGTTGTCAATTGTACAACAATGTGCATTTTCCAGTTGGCAAGCCCAGTTTTTAATTTCTCAACACTCAGTCGTAAACCATAAAACAAAAAAATAAACGACACGCCTACACTGGCAATGTCTTCGAGCGAAACCGGTTCTTTGATCATGCCTGGCTGCGGAAAAAAATAGGCGAGCAGAATCATAGCACCTATCATTAATAGGAAGCCGTCGAATCCTACTTTACTTAAAATTTTTAATAACTTCTTCAATGTGCACTTTTTTTTAGACTTTTATACTGCAAAAGTAAGTTTTACAGGTTGCTAAATCTTAGTTGCGACTTAAATAAGGTTTCTGTATCGATTTTTGTTATATTTGAAGATTATTATTCTTTTTTTAATTTAATTAAACCTCTTTAAAGTAAAATATTCTATGGAGCAGATAGACAACGTTGATCTTCAGTTACTAAATATACTTCACGATAATTCTAAATACACGGTTAAAGAACTAGCTAAGATGGTAAATCTATCAGCATCGCCAGTTTTTGAAAGAATCAAAAGACTGGAAAACAATGGTTATATTAAGAAATATATAGCACTTCTTGATGCCGAAAAATTAAATAGAGGATTCATTGTTTTCTGTAATATCAAATTGAAACAACACGATCGAACTATTGGGAATCAGTTTGTCAGTGATATTATGAAAATAGAAGAAATTGTCGAATGTTACAATATATCAGGGGATTACGATTTTTTAATGAAAGTTTTTGCTAAAGACATGAAGCATTATCAGGATTTTGTGTTTAATAAATTGGGGGCCGTAAAAAGCATAGGGAGTACCCAAAGTACCTTTGTTATGTCGGAGATAAAAAATCTCTACGGATAGGTAACAGAAAGCTTATGGGGCATAAGAATCCTTTTTTACTAATCTTCGACCTCAACACTATTTTTATTGGTTTCGAACAAAATGATTTTCAGCTTCAGATCAGCAGATATTTTTGTTTTAATTATGGAATGAATGACCCAAGCAAAATTTTCGGTAGAAGCTATTTTGTCTTTAAATTCAGGACAGTCCAAGTTGAGGTTTTTATGATCAAAACGATCTTCTATTTCGTCTTTAATAATCGTTCCTAATACTTTCATATCCATTACATAACCCGTTTCTGGATTTATTTCGCCCGTGATTTTTACAATAAGTCTAAAGTTATGTCCGTGGTAATTGACATTATTACATACCCCAAATACGGCTTCATTTTTCTGGTCAGTCCAATTAGGATTGTGCATTCTATGGCAGGCATTAAAATGAGCCTCTCTACAAATGGTCGTTTTCATTTGATTTGGTTTTTAAATCATTTTTAAAAAATCATTTCGAATTTGAGTTTCACCAAATTGTCCGCCATATTCTATGGTAGTTGTTTTGCTTGATTTGTCATTCACGCCACGGGTAGAAACACACAAATGCTCGGCTTCGACTACCACAATCACATCATCAGTTTGAAGAGCCGTTTTCAATTCGTTAAAAATTTGCATCGTCATTCGTTCTTGTACCTGGGGTCTACGCCCATAATATTGCACAATACGATTCATTTTTGACAATCCAATCACTTTTCCTGACGAAATGTAACCAATATGCGCCTTGCCGATTATGGGTAAAAAATGATGTTCGCAAGAGGAATTAAACGTAATGTCGCTTTCAATCAGCATTTTATTATACTCGTATTTATTATCAAAAACTGATATTTTTGGTTTGTTTTTTGGGTCTAAGCCCGAAAAAAGTTCTTTGACGTACATTTTTGCTACGCGATAAGGCGTGCCGCTTAAGCTATCATCATTTAGATCCAATCCCAATTCTTCCATTATTTTTTGATAATGAAAAGCTATGGATTCCATTTTTTGTTCATCGGTTTTAGCGAAAGCATCGCTACGTAAGGGTGTTTCTGTAGATGTTCCTATATGGTTATCCCCTATTTCATCTGCTTTGTCTTGATTCTTACTTATCATCTTATTTCGAATGTGATTTATAGTTTAGTAAATGCCCGATAAACATCCCGATGCCGCCAATTAAAACCAGAGGAGTATCAATTTCAAAAATAGCCTCTAACAAAACGCCTATTAACAGAAAAAGCAGCGAGCTACTTAGTATCATTTTAATCCTTCTTGCTGCTCTACTACTTACTATTTTTGAAACCACAACTATCGATATGAGAACAAAAAACATGTCAATCCACTTATTGTTTAAAAAATATAGAGGTAACATGCTTATAACTGGGAAAAGTACGCAATGTAATAAGCATAACATGGCACTCGATGCCCCGATAATATCTAAATCTAATACTGACTGTTTTTTCATGTAGCAACTCTTAATGCAATTTTGTTGCAAATATAGATATAATTATTAAAATGCAATAATATTGCGTTAGTAAATTTATTATAACTGTAATAAAGACCATAAACTCATAGTTATTTAGAAATGCGATAGTAGTTTAAAATTTTAAAGCATTATTAACTAAGAACGTCATAGTGCTAAATCAACACGGAAGGGCAAAATATAACATTAAGGTTATAGTTTTAAAATAGCGCTGCCTATAGTAAATTGTAGCATTTTAGATTATGAACAGTACTTACTTAAATCAATCATTTACATTCCTGCAAACTCTAAGATACTTTGAGGCAGGCCATAAACAAAAGTAAATTAGCAAAAGCGAAATACAATTGCATCATTAGAAGTGAGTAATAACACGTTCTGAGCAATATTTTGGTCTATTAGAGGAAAGCTTTTTGTAATTGTTTCCATAATTTTGAAATTACCGCTTGTCAAAGAACATACACAAAACAGATCGATGACGCTTTAGAATTTCTATTAAGTTTAAATGTTATCATCTACTTTTTATCAAATAAATTACGGCCCAACTGATAACACATAATTGTCAGTTGAATAAACCCATAAAAACCAATAAATACAATGAAAATCAAAACCAAGATTTTAACTCTATTAATAATAAGCATTCCCTTAATTTCAAAAGCTCAAGTTTCTCAATTAAAAAATAGTCGACCAAATATCATTTTTGTAATGACAGACGACCAAGGGATGGGCGACTTTTCCTGCATGGGAAATCAAGTAGTAAAAACACCAAATATTGATAAATTCTACGAAAAAGCGACACGCTTTACAGAATATCATGTGAGTCCTACATGTGCTCCTACACGCGCGGCTATCATGAGCGGACGTCATGAATTTAGAGCGGGCGTTACACACACCATTTTAGAGCGTGAGAGAATGGCTTTGGATATCTTTACGCTGCCACAAGCTTTAAAAACTGCTGGTTATACGACAGGTATTTTCGGAAAATGGCATCTCGGTGATGCAGACGAATATTTACCTGGCAACCGAGGTTTTGACGAAGTATTAATTCACGGAGGAGGCGGAATTGGACAAACACGTTATGGCGATTTCCCACCCAATGAGGAAAATTTATACTTTGATAATGTATTACTCCACAATGAAACTATTGTTAAAACCAAAGGTTTTTGTACAGACTTATTCTTTGATGCGGCTTTGGCTTGGACCAAAAAGAAAATTGATGCAAAGGAACCTTATTTTACTTACATCGCTCTAAATGCACCACATGCTCCACTTGTCGCGCCAGAATCTTATAAAAAACGTTTCCTAGAAATGGGATACGATGATGGAACAGCAGGAAGGTATGGTATGATTGAAAATATTGATGACAATTTTGCTCTATTAATGAAAAAGTTGACCGAATGGAATTCATTAGATAATACGCTGGTGATCTTTACTACAGATAACGGTGCTACTCATTTATCGGGTACTTTAAATGGAAAAAAAGTATCTCACTTTAATGCCAATTTAAAAGGAGCTAAAAACTCACCACATGAAGGCGGAAACCACGTTCCGTTTTTTTGGTATTGGAAAGGAGTGCTTGCAGAAGGTAAAGATATTAATGAGCTAACAGCTCAAATTGACATTTACCAAACTTTTGCCGAACTGACGGGAGCTAAATTACCAAAAAAAATGCAATCCTTAGAAGGTCGTTCTTTACTTCCTTTATTAGAAAACAAAAAAGAAAATTGGACAGATCGTTTGCTTTTTACACATTGTGGACGCTGGGATACAGGAATGGTCAATGAATCAGAATATAAAACATTTGCGGTACGCAATCAAAAATGGCGATTTGTCAATAATAACGAACTATATGATATTGCTACTGACCCCGGAGAAACTCAAAATGTATTCGAAAAACATCCAGAGGTTGTTGCAACATTTAAAACGCCATACGACAATTGGTGGAAAGCTTCTGTACCATTAATGGTAAATGAAAACCGGGCTAAAGTAGAAGATCAACCATTGCACCTGCGCTACAACAAGCAGTTAAAAGAAAAAGGAATTCCGGAATGGGCTCCTGATACCTACTAAAAGACTTTTTACTTATTTAAATTTAATTGGTTGCAACCACAAACCTCATCATGAGAGCAACCTAACTATAACTAACCACAAATTATGATTGCTATTAAAGAACAAAAAATGAGAAAACCATTGTTACTGACTTTATCGCTATTAGTTTTAGCTATGATGCCAATGTGTATTCTCGCCCAGAAAACCAATGTTATAATTATTATGCCAGATGATTTGAGCTATAGTGATTACAGTTATTATAACCAAAGCGAAAGTTCACCTCAAACGCCACATATTGATCAATTGGTTGGCGAAAGTGTTCGATTGAACGACTTTCATGTTGCTCCAACCTGTTCGCCTAGTCGTTCACAATTAATGACGGGTCGCGATGATAATGAGGTCGGTGTATGGCATACCGTTATGGGACGTTATTTTATGAATAAAGATGAAGTAACCATGGCGGATGTTTTTAAAGCCAATGGCTATCGTACTGCATTATTTGGAAAATGGCATCTTGGGGAAAGCTATCCTTTCCGTCCTAAAGATCGTGGCTTTGAGAGGGTGGATATGATTCAAGGAGGTGGTATCGAACAACAACCAGCGCCATGGGGCATTCGAAACACAGCACCATCAATAGTTTTTAATGATGATAAACCCGTCATGCTTACAGATGAAAATGCGAACCTTCCCGGTGCTGCCAAACATTTTGGTATTCCAGAGGCATTCACCTCCAACTATTTTACAACTCAGGCTATAGATTATATGCAGGCCAAACAAAAAGACAAAGAGCCATTTTTTGTTTATTTACCTTATAATGATGCCCATGAACCAAACGATACTCCGCCAGACGCAAGGAAAGGCGTAAGCCCACATGTAGCAACTATCGAAAATATGGATAAGAACGTTGGGCGAATAATGAAATTTCTTGATGATTCTGGCATGGCTAGTAATACGATGGTGGTTTTCATTCTTGGAGATAATGGAATTGCAAATTTTAGATTGCGAGGGGATAAAGCAACCTCATATGAAGCGGGTCACCGCGTACCTTGTGTAGTCCGTTGGGCAGATGGTGGTTATGGTGGAACCAAAGCTACGTCCCGAGATATTGAGGGTATGATTACTGAAATGGACCTCTTACCTACATTCATGGATGTGTTGAACTTGCATGATGTAACCAATAGACCTGCAAGAGCGGTCTTAGCGGGCCGTAGCGTAAAAATGCTATTGGATACAAAAACTAAAAATAAAGATGTTGCTTTTGGAACAAGAGTATTGATAGTTGACAACCAACGGCTAGATAATTTGGTGAAATATAAGGAAGCTTGTATTATGAAGGACGAATTGGATGCTGCTGGATCGATCAAGCATAAATGGCGACTAATGAGAACATCGGCTACTGCTCCTTGGGAATTATATGACATTAAAGCAGATCTTCAACAAAAGAAAGATCTACTTGCTAACACAGCAACATCTGGTCAATACAGTACAATTATCAAATTACTCCAAAACGCTTACGAAAAATGGTGGACTAAAGTCAGTGCAAATGCATCCGACTACGCACGTCCTATTATAGGATCGCCAGAAGAACCTTCTATATGTCTATTTGGACATGATTGGCACATGGACGCTGGACTTCCACCATGGAATCAAACATTGATCGCAGGCGGATTGAAAGCTAATGGTTTTAATGCGGTAACATTTGCAAAAGCCAATGACTATACTTTTGACCTACGACGTTGGCCCAGTGATATTGCAAATGAAACTACAGTAACTTCTGGACTTCAGAATCCACTTCGTACGACAATTAGCAATGCCCTTACTTATGGAAAACCACTACCTATACGTTCGGCTAGAATTCGCGTTTGGAATGGTAATAAAACCTATAGTGACGAACGTAAGGATGTCGTTCCTGAATCTGATGGTGCTGTCTTTACTATAAAACTGCCGGCAGGACCAGCAATGGTACAAACTTGGTTTTATGATGCCGAAGGACAAGAATTGTGTGGAGCCTATTATAATTATGTTAGTCCAAAAAACACCACTGCTAAGCCATAAAAAATTTTAAAAGTAGCATCAGAATGAAATTTGTAAGCTGCAATTAATAAAATAGAAACTTCTCGATACGTCTTACCCAAACAGTGAAGTGTATCGAGATTTTTTTAATGCTGCTCCGCTGTTCTAACATGGCTAATAAAAATCCTGAAGTTTTCTCAAGGATATAGTATAATAGTACAGGCTTCATGCCATTAACCAAAATAAAATATTAAATAATGAAATCAGTTATAAAAGTGCCGTTTTTGAAACTGCAGTTAAAACTTACAATAATACTCTTTAGCGCTCTGACTATGTGTGGAGCGTATGCTCAGGAGTCAGTTAATAAAAAATCACCCAATATTGTTTATATCTTATGTGATGATCTAGGATATGGCGATGTACAATGCCTAAATCCCGATCGAGGTAAAATTGCAACCCCAAATATGGATCAATTGCGATCTGAAGGAATGTCTTTCACAGATGCGCATTCTTCCTCATCGGTATGCACACCTTCACGTTACAGTGTCCTCACAGGCAGGTATGCATGGCGTACACACCTACAAGCGCGTGTATTATCCGGTAATGGCAAACCGTTAATTGAGTCGGGTAGATTGACTGTAGGTGGCTTGCTTAAACAACATGGATATACCGCTGCAGCAATAGGAAAGTGGCACTTAGGTTTAAATTATGACTCAAATGATTATTCCAAAGTAATCACAGATGGTCCCTTGCAACATGGCTTTGATTATTTTTTCGGGATTGCTGGTTCAGCCGATATGCCGCCTTATGATTTTATCGAAAATGATCATTTTACTCAAATACCAAGCGTTCAGAAGCAGTTCCCATCACTAACTTACGGTTCTGTCAGCAAGCGTGGTCCCGCTCGATTAGGACCAGCCGCACCCGATTATGAAGCAGAAAACGTTTTACCTACGATCACTACAAAAGCTGTCGATTACCTCGATGAGAGAGGAAAAGATAAAAAACCATTCTTTTTGTATCTTGCTTTACCATCGCCACACACCCCGTTAGTACCGTCAAAAGAGTGGCAGAATAAAAGTGGCCTCGGACCTTATGGTGATTTTGTAATGCAAACCGACTGGGCGCTTGGCGAAGTCATGAAAGCTATAGAAAAAGCCGGACTAAATAAAAACACAATGGTAATTTTTACAAGTGACAACGGTGTTGCGCCTTATATCGGGGTACATGAGTTGGAGGCTCTTGGACATTATCCTAGTGCTGAATTTCGAGGGTATAAATTAGACATTTGGGAAGGTGGGCATCGAGTTCCGTTTTTTGTCCGTTGGCCGGGTAAGATTAAGGCTAATAGCCAAAGTAATGAAGTAATTTGTTTATCAAATCTGCTCGCCACTAGTGCAGAACTGGTGGGTGCAAAACTTCCCGACAATGCAGGTGAAGATTCTTTTAGTTTGTTACCAACAATTTTAGAAAAAACCAATAAACAGCAATCTCACGCCATCGTCAATCATTCTTGGACGGGACGCTTTGCCATTCGCCAAGGAAATTGGAAATTGGAATTATGCCCTGGTTCTGGTGGCACAGGAGGAGCAGGAGAACTTACAGGTCCTGATGCTATTGCAGCGGGCTTGCCCCCTATTCAACTTTATAACATACATGAAGATCTTGCTGAAAAAGTTAATTTACAGCATCAAGATCCAAAAATTGTTGCTAGCTTGACAAAATTGCTAGAGCAATACGTTGCCAATGGTCGAAGTACACCGGGAAAGCCGCAGAGGAATGATGTACCGATAGACATTTGGAAAAAGCAACTTAATGAACAGCCATTAACAAAAGCTAAAAATAAAAATGAGGGTGAATAATTGTAATCAACCTATCTAGGAAATTATTAAAGTTTCTAATTGTGAAGTGCTAAAAAAAATGAGGTTTAGTAAAATTTGATTAACCAAGTTATAAGCTCAGATTACTCATTAGAATTGTTTTTAATAATTGACCTTTGTCAAAGTTTTTACTGTAATTTAAAGCTTTGACAGCGGTTTAATTATAATCACCTTTTTGACTAGTATAACTCGTTGCGGAAAGCAATTGACAAATTTTTCTTTTTGTTCAATTCATTCCCAATAATTATTTCATCTCAAAACGAACCAGATAAGCTTGCCCTTTGCTGACGTTCATTGCTATTCCCCAGCCTGGAGTTATTGCATTTCTATTGTTATCTTCTAAATCAGGGCGATACAAACCGGGTGCTTTGGGAATGTTAGTTAAACTATCAACTAAAACAGAAAAATGTTCCCCATCCTCGGCATAATTGATGGATTTGCTTATAGATGCAAGTGCAGCCACTCCCTTGCCCTTTTTCCACACCAAAACTTCGTGGCTTTTATCTAAAAGTGAACCTTTATGTTTAATGAACGGCCCTTCAGGGCGATCTGCATAAGCTACACTCATTTCGGTTAATCCCGGACCTTTATCCCCGTGAATAATAGACCTTCCTTTGTAGTATAAGCCAATAATATTATCTTTAACCAATAGGCTAGCATCGTCTATTCTATAGCTATCAAAATCCGAGGGAGTTTGGCTAATTTCCAGAATAGGATTGTTACTAACTCTCTTGAATGGGCCATTAGGGCTATCCGAAACCGCAAGACCAAATGCTGTTATGTCGGTAGTATAGTTGCCTTCAAAATCTCCTTTTAGATTTCTGGAAGTGGGTTTTACCCCCGTATAGTAGAGATAATATTTGCCTTTATAAGCTAAGATATTAGGCGTAAAAACCGACTGACTGTCGAAAGTTCCCTTTTCACCCAAGTCCAACGCCATACCCTGCTCCTGCCATGTATGACCCTCATCTTTGGAGGTAGCATACCAAATGGTTGCCCAGTATCCAGAAGTTATAGGACTGTCCATTCGAGAATACCAAATGTAATAGGTGTCCCCTACTTTTATAATATCGCTATTATCGCGTCGGTTGTATTTAGTATCTATGCCAATACCCTTAATATCCTCATACGTAAAATGGACCGAGCTACTTTTATTTGCCGTTTCTGTTGTTTTTATTTCTATTTTAGCCTTACAACATACTAAAAATAAAGATGTTATAAAAAATAAAAGAGTTCTTAAATATTGATTTTTACGGATTGCTTTTTTCATAAATTTATATACAATTTTTAATTTTTGATAAATTTCCAATCCTTTTTAGGGATATAAGTGTTTAAAATGGTCTCCATTTTTTCAACAATTTTTGGGTACTTATTGTAAAGGTTGGTAGTCTGGTTTACATCTTTCTCTAAATCATAAAGTTGAGCGGGTGGTGCATCACTTTTTATCTTACCGTTTTCAATATCGCTGTTGGGATGATTGGTAAATGTGATGGCTGCTGGTCCAGCAAAAGTATGCGTTCCTGGTTGGGTGCCAGTCCAACCGCCACCTCCCTGTGCTGGAATATACATCCATTTTCCTTTTCGAATGGATAAATTCCTTTCCTTGTAGGGTGCCAAAAGCAGTTCATCACGAAGCGGAAGTTTGGGGTTACCCAACAAAGCAGGCAAAACATTAATAGCGTTTTTGCCCTGGAGTGTACTTGGATTTTGCCCCGTAAGTGCCATAAAACTGGCCATCATGTCAACGAGACAAATGAGTTGATCGGACTTCGTGTCTGCTTTGATTTTTCCAGGCCATTTTGCGATAAATGGAATTCGTTGTCCTCCTTCCCAAGCTTCAAACTTGAACCCGAGCAGGTCACCATTTTGACGATGCCCCGCTGTATATGCAGCCTGAGCACCCGTATTGAACATACCGCCATTATCGCTGGTAAAAATTACTAGTGTGTTTTCGCTCAATCCATTGTCTTTAAGACTTTTAATTACTTCTCCAACCATCCAATCGAGCTCTTGGATATAGTCTCCATAAGGTCCTATTTCGCTGCTTCCTTGGAAACGTTTTGCGGGCGTGAACGGATGGTGAATTAGCGGTGTGGCCAGATAGAGAAAAAATGGTTTCTGCTTGTTGGTCGTAATCCAGTCAACTGCCTTTTTTGTCAAAACGGCTCCCATGGAATAGGGATTAAACAGCTTGTGCGCTGCTACCGCTCCTTTAAACATGTTTTCTGTGCGTTGACTGGCAGAGTAAGGAATGGGTGTAATGGTTGTTACCTCATCTGGATGATTTTTTCCGATATAAACCAATGGATCTGCAGGATCTTCACCAACAATATGGTCATTCTCTACCCACACATAAGGAGGGGCGCTACTCACCACAGGTAGTCCATAGTAGTAATCAAAACCTAAATCCTGCGGTCCGGGGCGCAACGATCCCTGCCAATCATTGGTACCGGTTTTGAATCCCAGATGCCATTTGCCTATCGCTGCTGTTGCATAATCTTTGTTTTTGAACACGTCGGCAATGGTAAGGCTATTTGTATCGATAATAAGTCCCGAAGTAGTGGGAAGTGGTCCCCAGATTCCTTTTCCATTTTCCGCATACAATGGATATTGTCCTGTGAGCAAAGCATATCGCGATGGGGTGCAAACGGCTGATGCAGAATGTGCATCGGTAAACATTTTACCTTCACTCGCTAATTTATCGATGTTAGGTGTTTTCAGTTTTGTAGCTCCATAACAGCCCAGATCGCCGTAGCCTAAATCATCAACTAAAATAAAAACAACGTTAGGTTTGTCTTGGGCATTTAAGTTCAGACATTTACTGCAACAAATAAGAAGAAAAATAAGGGCCAATTTGAGATGTATTGTAGGTTTATTTTTCATTTTAATATTTTTCTTATTAGTTATAAATAATTCAGGTTTTTTACATTTATTTTCAATTCCATTGATAACTTTCTCCTTTTTTGAGTTTTATATTATCGCCTAATTGTCCATTTGCATAAATTCTAAAAACTGCATCTTTTGTTGAATTAATAGTTGCCTTTTTCAAAACTCCTTTTTCCCATTCTATATCCACTTCAAAACCACCACGCGATCTTAGTCCGTTTACTTTTCCGTTTTGCCAAGCAGATGGCAAAGCCGGTAGTAAATCCAGAATGTACGGTGCATTTGCCAATTTTTCATCAGGTACAACTGGAGAAAATTGTTTGGCGTTTTCCGTGTTCTTTTGGTAGGCTACAAAGGCAGCTTCTTCAACTGTTTTAGCATTGGCATGTAAACTTCGCAAATGGCTTTGCAACAACATCTCGCATACTCCAGCAGTTCCTCCAAAATTCCCATCAATCTGAAAGGGTGGATGAAAATCGAACAGGTTTGGATAAACACGCTTTGAAGTTAAAAACTCATAAAACTGGTGTGATTTGTCTCCATTGTGCAATCTGGCCCAAAAGTTGGTTTTCCAAGCCGTACTCCATCCCGTAGAATTATCTCCACGCTGTTTCATCGTAACCAAGGCTGCATCGCTAATTTCTCTGGTAGTCAGTGGCGAAAAATCTCGACCAGGGTATAAAGCAATCAAATGTGAAATATGACGGTGTTCGTCTGTTGGATTATCCCAATCCTCAGGCCATTCCTGCATTTGTCCGTATTGTCCAATTTTTTGTGGACAAAGTTTCGGAATGATTTCTTGTAGTTTTTTTCGAAAATCTTTATCCTTATCTAATACCGTAGCCGCTTCTATACAATCCGTAAACAAATTTAATACCAACTGCTGATCCCAAGAAGCACCGTAGGCTTGCTTGTTCAATTTACCTTGTTGTTTCTCTAAATACGTGTTTTCTGGCGACCAAGTGGGATAAACTACCAAGGTTCCATCTTTCCAAGGAGCGAGAAACTCCACGTAAAATTCGGCTGCCCCTTTTAAAATTGGGTAAATATCCTCAAGATAGACTTTGTCCTGACTAAAAGCATAATGTTCAAATAAGTTTTGGCATAACCAAGCTCCTGATTGTTGCATACGTCTACCATGCTCGTTGGGTGCTGTGAAACCAAAGGCATTTCCGTTAAGCCCTACACTCCAACCCTTTTCTATACCAAAAGCTTCTTTAGCTACTTGCTTTCCTGATTCTGCATTAATTTTCATCCACTGCAAATAGGGAGAAAAAGAATCGGGAAGGTTTGCTGTTTCTACCATCCAGTAATTCATAGCGACATTTATATCATTATGATAATCACAATTCCATGCTGGATCCAAATGGCCATTCCAAAGCCCCTGCAAATTGGAAGGTAATGGTGAGGTGCGCGAACAACTCAATTGTAGATAACGAGCGTAATTAAAATACAGGTTTTCCAACTCTAGACTAGGTCCCTTTTTTATCAATTGATCGGTGGTTAGTCCTGAAGGCGTGTAATCTAATTGTAATTGACAACGGTTCATTAAACTAGAGACGTCTTTTACATGATTCTGTTTCAGTTTTTCATATCCTAGTTTTACCGCCAATTCTATTGCTTTCTTTGCATCAGATTGAAAATCTCTTCCTTTAAATGAAGGATATACTGGAAGATAATCTGAATATCCCGTCAGATAAATTTTTACATCAGTAGCTCCAATAACTTTCATTGAACCATCGGGTTGGGCCACAAGCTTCCCTTTTCCAGGATCAATGTAGACCAATTCTTGGAAGGCAATATTATCTTCTACCATTGGAGATTCTCCGTTCAAAATTATATAACTCCCTTCTGCTTTAATGCTTTTTACATTTAGCAAGCTACTTACGTTAATAGAAAGGTTCATTGTAGCATTTTGTGCTGTATAACGCACCGCCAAAACATCGTGTGGATGGCTGCAAAAATATTCTCTTGTATAATGAGCATCTCCTATATCATACTTTACTGTGCCCAATCCTGTTTGAGCGTCTAGCGTTCTTGTATAATTGCCTATGGAAGCACTATCATGTCCTGTAATAATAAACAAATCGGACAAAGGAGCATAATTTCCCAGTGGTTGGGTACTGCTTAAATACTTAGTAGATAAGGCTTCCATACTGTTTTCTGAGGAACCGTATTTTCCATTTCGGTAAGCTTCCCTTACTTTTTCAAAATTATCGTGACCACCTATTTTTACACCGGATTGTAAAATTTTATCAAGCCCACGTTTAGCATTCATCCACAAAGTAATATCGTTTATCATCAAATGCTCTTGATCAATTCCACCCGAAAACATAGCACCCAAGCGACCGTTTCCAAGCGGCAGCGCTTCTTGCATGTAACCTAATTTATTGGGATTCTCCCGCTGCTCCACTGTGAATTTGCTGGCAGGCTTGTCATAGCGAAGCACAAACTGAGCATGAGATTGTGTATACATTAAAATCATCAATAAGTAGTAAATAAATTTATGCATCAAACTCTCCATTTTTAATTTCTACTTAATTACTTTGCTAATAGTTTATGCCTTTTCTAACTTCAGGTAAAACTCAATTTCATTTCTACGATACACCGTTAGAGTCCGGTTTTAGTGGATGTTTATCTAAAACAATGCAGTTGACCCTAAGCCATTTAACGCGATAGATTTTGGTATATTTTTATAGCTCTTAACTTCATGTGTAAACTGCGAAAGCCAACAAATAGCAAGGCAGAAAGAAATATAGCGCAACTTTTCATAGGTTTATGGTATATCATTACAACACTATCTTTAACAAAATTCAATGATTAATCCCTTAACTTTTTACTTTTGGTCTTATCCACATGCAATGTCCACCACCTGGTGCGATAACCGCTTTGATTACATCACCTTTTTTAATTATTCCTTTTCGAACCTGATAGGCTTCGGGATTGGTTTTGCAGTTGGTTTCTTTGGTATCTTCGTAATAGGTTACCTCATATTTTTGATTGGGATCTAAGAAATCCAAATTGATATCTAGAGTTCCTCCCTGCTGATTATAAACACTACCAATAAACCATTCTTCGCCATGTCGGCGGGCAGTGGTAATGTAATCTCCCATTTTAGAATTTAGAATGCGGCTTTCATCCCATTTTCCCACTGGTTGTTTTTGAATAAACTCGAATAAATCTGCTTTTGCAGCATACGCTTCGGGTGCGTCGGGAATACAAACTAAACCGCTAAAAATTATTAAGGTTCGGGCCGCTTCTGAAGTTACAGTAGAGAAATAAGAATTTAATTTTTTCGGTCCTTTTTCTCTAATGCCACTATTAATCCCAATCAAGTCAAAATTTCCATTATTCATATCCAAAGGGCCTGTTATGGCATTTATTAAAGCCATTTTGATAAATGCTTCGGGGGTAAAAGCTTTTCTAGAATCTTGCTGACCATGGCAATATTCCCGCGAAATGGCATTGGGATACGTACGATGAACACCTGTCATGGGCACAGGAGAATCATGAAAATCTATCAGTAATTTACTGGCAGCACTTTTACGTATGGCATCTTCAGTAAAAGGAACATTAGGTCCCATAAAGCCATATTTTATTCCCTTCATCCCTAATGATTTGTAATATGGAAATAGCTCATCATCACCATATTCACCCTGTCTCGTATCATAATAAAGTAGTAATTCTACCTTTTTGTCTTTGGCGTATTTGATTACTTTTTGTAAATCGAGTTTCTCTGACATTTCAAAATTACCTTTTGTAACCTTGGTATACCATGCATCATCAATTAAAAAATAGTCTATCCCTTTTTCGGCGGCAAAATCTATAAATCGCATATAACTTTCGGTATTAATCCCGTATTTAAAACCATCCGGAGCTACATATCCATGCACGCGCCAATCCCATAGAGATTTACCTGGTTTAATCCAATCGGTATTTTCAATTTTATTGGGACTGGCCAAATTTTGTGTCAGCGTATTTACGACAAGGTCTCCGGCTGTTTTACCAAATACAATCACACGCCAAGGAGAAATAAGTTCCTCATCTGTTGTGCTTATTTCATTATTAGATACAATTTTATTTTGAGCCATATCTACTCCCAAATTCATATTTTTAAATCCTTTAGCTACGAAAAGATCCGATTCTAGAAGTGCTATAAAAGAATGATTCGGGCTTTCTACAACCAATGGTACTGGAATTGATTTTTTACTTCCATCTTTATTTCCCGTAAGCAGAAAATCATTTAATTCTGAAAGTTGGAGCGGGCCTATGGGTTCGTTTTCTCCATTTGGAGCAAAATAAGTACTCTCTTTTGGTAAGTTATAAGAGCAATAAAAATTGGCTGTTTTAGGTTTATTCCCTTTTTTAAGCACAAAACGAAAAGCTACTCCTTCATCATAAGCTCTTGCGTACAGTTTCCCTTTTACATTATTACAAGCAATATCTAATTCTAATTGCTTATAATGGTCATTTATGCTACTAAATTGCTCCCAAACTGGTTTCCAAGTTTTGTTGACTTCTGTAACTTTTGAATCTGATATTACAATATCTGCCCCAGAGAAAATAGCCAATTCTGATGGATTAATCATCTGCTGACCAGCCCATTTTACTTGGTAATTTAGCTTTTTATTGAGTACGAATATTTTAAGATTCACCTTTCCATCAGGAGAATTTAGGTTAACATTATCCAATTTACTTTTAAAGGAAACCAGGGTTGCAAATAAAATAATTATTAAAAAAATCTTTTTTATCATCTCTAATTTTCGTGTGAATTAAATTTAAATATTAGGTTGTGGCATCTCTGCACCTACTTTATTCTGCCATTTATGAAGCTTCTCTAAGAGCATTTTAGCTTTTTCGGGATATGTTGCACTTAAATTATTTTGTTCGGCAACATCTTTTTTAAGATTAAACAGATATATATTTTTTGTTTCAAACTCCTCTATTAATTTCCAATCGCCAGATCTGATCGCAGCCGACATACATAAGGGTGTATTTTCGCGATGGTGTGGAAAATGCCAATATAAATCCCGCTCTGGGAAATTCTTTTTCTGTTCTAAAAGTGGAATTAAACTTTTCCCTTCTAATTGAGGGTAATTTTTAGAAGAAATATTTGCTAACTCCAATAGAGTAGGAAAAAAATCAACAGTAGAAACAGCAGTGTCGCAAGTTGATCCGGGTTGATAATATTCTGGCCAAGAAACTATTAAAGGTACTCGAATGCCTCCCTCATATAATGAACCTTTATCACCTCGTAAAGGAGGATTTCCCCATACCCCACCATTGTCGGAGTAAAAAATTACAATCGTATTCTTTATTAAATCCAATTCCTTTAATTTACTTATTACTTTTCCCACATTCTGATCTAATTTACTAATCAGGGCAAAGTATTTATTACCATTAATTTTTTTTAATTCCTCTTCTGGAACTTGCAAAGGAGTGTGAACGGCATAAGTCGAGAAATCGAGAAAAAACGGATGATCTTTATTATTTTCGATAAATTTTATGGCTTCTTCTCCAAGCCTGTCGGTCAGGTATTCTCCTATAGGACCGTCTTTAATTGTTCCGTTTCCATAGGGAGAAAAATAGCTTTTGGGTTGTCCGTAAGCGCAGCCTCCGATATTTACGTCAAAGCCTTGTTTGTCGGGATGATAAGCAGCATTAACAATTCCGTCTTTTGTATAAATAGATCCTTCACCAGCCAAATGCCACTTACCAATAAAACCAGTTGCATAGCCTTTTGTTTTTAAAGCTTCAGCAATAGTTACTTCTTCTGTTGGCAAATGATCTAAGAAAAACGCTTCCTTTAATTTTTGACCTTTATTTAATTTTGAAATATAGGTCTCCATGCCTGCACCTGGGATATGGCAGGTAATTTTTAGCGTAGCAGGATATTTGCCCGTTATTAAACTTGCTCTAGTTGGTGAGCAAACCGGACAAGAAGCATAAGCATTGGTAAAAACCATTCCCTGTTGGGCTAAAGCATCGATATTTGGTGTTAAAATATCTTTGCGCTGCTTCATATAACCCACATCAGAATAGCCTAAATCATCGGCCAAAATAAAAACGATGTTTGGTGGATTTTGGCTTTCATTTTGTTTTTGCGCATAAGCAGAAATACACAAAGAATAAATACTTAAACCCAAAATATAACCTAAGATCTTAATCCTCGACTTTTTAAAATGTGACATACTCTACCTATTATTTTGATTTTTTAACATTAAAACTGAAAATTTTCCCTTGTTCAAATAACTTTCCTTTTTTAAACTCCACTTTTCCAAAATCGTGTAAGCTAAATGAATTCAAATTAAAAGTACCGTTGATCACTTTAACCGAAACATTCTTTTCGTTCTCTGTACCACAAATGGTTACTGAGCCATATTGATAGCCATTAGACCAGAAATAATTTCCGTTTTTTGCGTTAAATTTCATGCTATGGTCTACTGCCGAATAATTAAAACCTGTAATTGCCAAAATACCACCCCAAGCCATCATACTACGAGCGTAGTGATTCCCAAATTCGGCTTCATTGTAAGGATTTCTCTTTTTTCCATCATACCTATCTCTCACATCTTGCATGGTATTAAAACCCATATCAAATTGATTTTCGTATAGCATACCTACTGCGGCAGTATATTCAAATCCCGTCATTACCTCTGTAAAATAAGGAAAAGGTTTTTTAGGTCGCTCACCTGGATAGCCTGCCATAACCAAAGCCGCTTCATCACCGAGTGCATAAGAACGCATAAAGTTGGGATGTTTCAACATACTGTCTAAATGGTTGTATTTGATGATGGCATTGTTGGTTTTTGTCATGTTTTCTTTATTAGCCAAATAGCCCAAATCAAGAATATGCGCCATCACCTGTCCTACCAACTGGTCTACTAACACTCCTTTTCCTAGTTGATAATCTGGACTTGTAAGGTCTTTGGCTCCCAAACCCTTTATTAATCCGTTGGCTACGTTTTCTGCTAGCATTGGAGGTACGATTTCCTGCTCATAATATTCTCCGTTGAAGAGTTTTTCATCCAGATAAGAAGATCCATTTTTATAAAGTGAACGGCAGGTTTTTGCAAAACTCTTTTCACCTAAATATTTTGCCATTTCCTCAGTGGCTCTTAAGGCTCCCAAATACCAAAAGCCCATTTGCGGGTTTGGTCCAAAATACTCTACATCCATGGTATTGTGTTGCGCTCCTTCCATTACACCATCTTTATTGGCATCCCAACCTCCTTTTATCCAAGCAAACTCTAATGCTTTTTTTACCTTTGGCCAATGTGATTTTAAAAATTCATCATCACCAGAAAGTTTCCATTCGCGGTAAAATTTCATGATCGATCCCATTTGACCATCGGCGGCGGCTGCTCCCCATTTTTGAGCATCTGTCTTCAGTGGTAAATCGATTCTAAAACTCATCAATCCATTTTCATCTGTAGCAAAACCAAATTCGGTATCACGCATAGTTTTGGCCAATTCTCCAAACAGAAATGGAGTGGTTTGATCGTAATTCCAAACATGGGTACAAGAGCCAATACCACGGCCTGCGTTCGAGCTTGTTCCTTCCCAACCCAACATATATCCTTCTTTAGTTCTAAATGCAAGTTGCGTACGCAAATGGGCAAGGTTGAATAAAGCAGCTTCTTTTACGATAGTAGGAAAATCACTTTTGATGACTGTATTTACAAATTCTACCGTTTTATTTTCTAAAACCGCGAGTTTTGGCACTGTTTGTTCTAATACGTCCCAAGAATCTATATATTTTGTAGCATAATAATTCCCAACATTCGCCTTTGTATTCCTCCATGCAGATCGGTTCGGAAAAGCCCAGGTTATTAAAAATTTTATGTCTTTTTGCTCACCAGATTTCAAGGTGGTTTTTACAGCAACTGATCCCATTGGAGCGTCTTCACCCAATGATTTTCTGTCTTCCAACAAACCATCATCTGTAAAATCATCCCAAAAGTCAAGGGTAGTATCTCCCCATTTTGTTTCTGTCCAGTTGGTACGATACGACATTTGACCTTCACTTATAGTTGCTAAACTAAAAGTTCCCCATTGTTCACTATCTTTATTAACCCCATTTGATGTATAGTTAATACCTCTGATGCCATTTATTTCTTTTATCGAATTGACGTTTTTTATCGCTTTACCTTTGCTACCATCAAAGCCAATAAAATTCTCAATAGTTCCAGCAATAGCTATTGTTATAGGTTTATTCGAAGTGTTTTTTACAGAGTAAATAAGTACTGCCATAGGAATGCTGCTATCATCTACATCTCCCGGAATAAGCGGATTAAAAGCGCCCATACTTACCTCTATAGGTAATGAGTTGTCTTTTAATTGCACTTGTCCGAACGGGTAAGCGGTTTTGAAAACTGCTTCCTCAAAACGAGGAAAACCATGGTTGGTGCCCTTTGCTCCCATGTCTCCTTCGTAATCTAAAGCTGTTGGAGGTCCTTCTAACAAAATGGCCTGGCCTCTTTTGTTCTCTTCTTTGATGTATATGGCAAAAAAGGGCGCTCTATTTACTGGTGGGCCTTTAAGCAACCAGGGGTTAAAGCCTTTTGCCGGACTGCTCATTATTTCCCAGTCTTGCAGTGCTCCATTTCCTTTAAGAGAAATTGTTCCAGTCCCTATTCCGCCAATTGGCATAGCTATTCGTTGTAAAAAATCTTTTTCATAAGTTTTAAGCGTGGGCCAATTACTTTGTTGACCGTAGCTGTTTGTCATACCCATAATCAAATAAGCTAAACTTATTATAATTACCTTAGATTTTATCCAATTTTCTTTCATTTCATTATTAGATTTTATTTCCAATAGCACCATTCTTCCTGTAATTTTTATAAGAATTCTGATTATTTAATTGATATTATACTTCACTTTTAACAATCAGCGAAATTTTTCTGCTTCTGCATCTTTAATTTTATAAGCCCTTAATTCGGCATAAGTGGCAAAAAATCAGCAGTACAAATGAAGGCAGTACGTTTTTATATCCTTTATTAGAATTAAACATCTGTTTCCCAACAATGCCCATTAATTTACAATCAAGCAAACCTCTACGCCGCATACCAGCACCCGTTCCTTCTTAATACATTGAAACATTACTGCATTATAATCCTTTTATATTTTTAAAAAGGTGCATCATTTAGTGCTCTTTTTTTTTCAAATAGATTTCCTATTTTACTTTTATTTAATAAAACTACCTATTAGTAAAGTTTTACTCTAAAAAAATCGACGAATAACTACCTTAGTTAGATATAAAATAGATAATTTATAAATGAAATATTAAATTGTTTATTGATTGATACTTTAGCAAGCGATTAATTTATCGTCAAAATGTATTCTTCTCCATTTGATTAACACTTTACCCTTTTTAAACGCCATAGAATTAGCTAGTATCAACTCCATTTTTTATAAATCCCAATTAGTACTCCTTTAACTTGATTTTATTATCTACAAAATAAGAACAATTAAAAAACCTATAATTATCGTTATCGTTATATAAATATTTCAGTTTAATAACTAAAAACTTTGACTACTATTTATTATTTAGTCAAAAATTGGATAGAAGGTTTAAAAGCATTTTTCACCTTATTTTCAATTGAAAACGAACTAATGAATTCAAGCACTAACTATTAAATTATTGTCAATAAAAACAGAGGAATTTTATATTCCCATAATATCTAAATACTACGATGAGGGCAATGGAAAATATAATTTGAAGTATTCACTTTTCTATTTTGATTGTAATGTTTGTCTCTCTTTAGAAAAAGTGTTAGCTGGCGGCACTTTTGGGTAAAGACTTTTGAAACGCTTCGATTTTTGCAACCAAGGACTTTACGATCTCAGGATGAGCCGCAGCAACGTCTTTTTGTTCCGCCCAATCGGTGCTAATATCAAATAACTCGGTACGATTCATTTTTTTATTGGTTATCAGTTTCCATTTACTTTCCTCAATAGCCGCACTTGGCCAAAAATAGAGGGTATCATTTGAAAAACGCCAATCCCAATAAATAGGTCTTTGTCGGGTGTAATCCCCTCCCTTTATAGCAGTCACAATACTTTCTCCGTCTGGCTCGTATCCCTTAGGGTATTTTGCCCCAGCTAATTCACAAAAAGTGGGCAGCAAATCGGTAGCCGCCAATTCGGTAGTTTTATTCACTACTCCTTTTGGTACAGAACTTGGCCATCGCACAATAAACGGAATGCGTACTCCACCAGCGAACAAAGAGCGTTTGCGCCCATGGAGCCCTTTTGTTTCACCAACAGAATAATATGTACCCAAGCCTGGCCCAGTTGAATTATCGTTTAATTTTTTAAGAGTCCCTGTTATTTCCGGTCCATTGTCTGATGAAAACACTACTAATGTATTTTCATCTAAACCCAGTTCCTTTAATGTTGCAAACAATAATCCTATTCGATCATCGTATTCGGCAACCACAGAAGCATAGACTTGTTGTTGCTCATTTAAATGATCAAATTGCTTCAAGTATTTATCTTTGGGATAAAACGGAGTATGTACGGCATGAATCCACGCATTTATAAAAAAAGGTTTGTTTTTATGACGTTTTATAAAATCTATCGATTTATAAATGGTAGAATCTGCTGACATTTGATGCAATCTACCGGCAATGTTAAAAGCAGCATATTCATCATAACCATATTCCAATGGAGAAGGCGCATCTTGTACATCTGTATTGGTAAGATGCCATTTGCCAAAATGTGCTGTAGCATATCCTGCCTCTTTTAGCATACGTGGCAACATAGGTGCTTTGGGATCCAACCAATCTGGCATGTTGCGATCAATATGAGATTCTACAGTTGCAAAATGGCCGTGTACACTTTGTCGAGATGGATATTGCCCTGTTATTACCCCAACCCTACTTGGGGAACAAACTGGATTAACCACCGAAAAATTTTGAAAATCAATACCTTCTGCAGCCATTTTATCTAAATTAGGAGTTTTGAGAAACGTACTTCCGTGAATTCCCAAATCCCCATATCCCCAATCATCAGCAAAAATAAATATGATGTTGGGTTGTTTATTTATAATGGCTTTTTTGCTGTTTTTTACTGCATTAGCTTGACTTTGACAAGCTTGCGAAGATGCTATTACAATTAAACAGAAGCTAATTAATTTTATAATTTTCATGATATTTTTCTTTTATTCAATTTATCTTTTTTAAGACAATAATATTATTGTCTTACTTTATCATTTATCAAAATTAAATTGAAACTTATCTAATGATATTTCCTTATTATAAAAAGAACTTTTTATTTAAGTTTCAAAGGTTCATCCTTTTTTTATTGACTTGAATAATCTCTTATTTACCTCGAATAGCTTTTCGAACCTCTTCCATAACAGCCGTACATTTGGGATTGAAAAGCGGGTGTTCGTCGGTGACATCTCCAGTCATAATGATATTAATTGTAACCGGAATTTTTGAAGCTTCCATATTATTGAAAAAATCTACATACTCTTGGGTGGAATGAACTGGACCTTCTCCAAAATGCCCATTCATCTGTTTGTTTGGTAGCCAGCCTTCCTTGTCCATAAGAAACCACCAAGCATTAGTTACATCACCCAATTGCTTACCCAGACCAATAAGTTGTGCATCGACTTGACCAATATCACTGGCACTGTCGGTTACTGCTAAATCGCTAAACGGTGAAACGCCAGTTCCTCGATTGGAACTGAATCCTACAACCGCTTTGGTGTTACCTGCTTTAATCGCCTTAGCCCAGCCTTCCCAAGAAGGATTAAGTGGATAATCCCATGACAATGCTCCGTCAATATAACCAAAGCCCATCAATTTCTTTCCGTAGCGCAAGCTACATTCACGTAAAATTCCCTCAATGTTATCACTAAAGCGTTTAGTATCTGGATCATTTGCTCCAACTGCTTCACGCCATTCTTTAGGATCGTATCCATTATAACCAGTATGCAAATAAAACATGGTACGAATACCTCGTTTATCTAGTTCATTAATTATTTCGCCTAATAAATCTCGTTTTGTGGTACGTCCCGGTGCTATTTTATCAATAGCAGCATTTGGCCCTGGCCAATAGAATCCCTGATGGGTCGCGGTGAATATCACCCAAGCAGCTCCAGTTTTTTCTACTTCATCGGCAAAGACTTTGACATTGAACATCGCTACCGACTTTTGAAACCATTCCGCTCTAGGCTTATCCCCTACAAATGCCTGACTCATAGCTGACCAATGCACAAATAGACCATATTTTCCATCAATCATCCAAGAGGTATCCCCTTTCATTGCCTGTGCACGTTCCAATTGTCCTTTACGTTTGGCAGCAGTTCCTAATTCTATGGAAAATAAATGAAATTTCTCCGTCACTCCGCTTCCAAATCGGGGGCCTTCCTTATCTGTAGCCTTGGCTGGTTTTGCATCTGGCAAACGAAGGGTAACTTTATTCTCCCCTTTTTTAAGATGCAAAACACCTGGCATTTCTTGACGCCAAAAATAAGGACGATGCTCCCATGTCGGAATCATGGATGGCGCTGTCAGAACCGAATTATTAGAACTTATTTCAATCGTAGTTTGTTCTCTCTTACTAAAAAGCACACCTACCACATAATCATCTTCCTTTGGAGCAATAACTGTCCAGGTTACTTTATCCTGAGGTGACTCAAAATCGTATACGATATTGGCACTTCTAGAATCTCGTTGCACATTTCCTGACAATGCGCCACTCGAAGCAATAAGTGCTGTTACATCGTTGTTTTCTAAATCGAAGACTTTTACCTTTTGATTAACCTTCCCTTTTACATTTAAATCTGATTTTTGAGAAAATGCAGATAACGTTGAAATTAAAGTCACTGCAGTAATCAAGAGCAGTCTAAAATAAAATTTTCTATTATTTATAAACATTGCTATAATTTTTAAACTAAAATTAAACATGGTGCTATCATCTTTTTTTATCGTAAAGAGTAATAACACCATATTTAGGGTTTTGTAATTAAATTAATTAACGAATAAAAGAATTATTAATTAATGGATCTCAATCCAACCTTTGAAAGGTCTAGAGGAACAATACCCATTTCTATTGCAGAAGAACCTGGTTTCAATCTAAAGTCACCTTTTTCAGGATCTACAAATAATGGGTCTACCGCTCTACTATTCTTATCAACTCCATCTTTTTGATTTTTCTCAAGAAGGTCTTTACCCATGTTTGGATTTACTTTTGAAAAATAGATATTATAATCGGTATCCGCATCCTTGGCACTAGCAATTACACGTCCTCTCCTATCTTCAGAAGAGCCCTCTTTACCTGCGGGTAATTCATCCATAAAATTTCCTACTTCAATTGTACTGTATAAAATATTTCGCTTTATAGTTCCACCTGTCAAAGGCCCTTCACGCAAGGACAAATAATAGCCACGTGGTGGTGCAATAATATTGGCTACGATATTATTTTCTACTCTATTATCCAATTTTGTCAAAATTCCTTGAGAAGTACAGTTGTAAATAAGATTTTCAGCAATTAATGTTCCTGTTTGTCCGCCATCTGTACGAATAGCGGCTTGCATTATCATATCGGAATCCATATCATGGATATAGTTACGACGAATAATATTATCTCTACCCGCTCCACGTATATAAACAGAATTTCCATCTCCTAGTCGTTGCATTGTATGGTGCATTTCATTGTATTCTACAATATTATCGTGGGTGTGCAAATACGGCATAACGTCTGCAAGTTCTACATCTTTCGTAAATGTTGGCACTTCATCACGACGAATAGTACGTGTCAATTCACGTCCGTTTGGTCCTTTTGCAAAGAAATCAGTCATACAACCTGACAGAATAATTGCAGTATAATCGGTGTGGTGGATTAAATTGTTTGCAATTTGATTTTCGCCACTTTGCCACACTAGGATCCCGGCAGAATGCCAATAAATTTCGCCAATATTATGAATGTTGTTATTATAAACGGTATTGTTTCTATTCACATCTTTAGTACCTGGACCGTAACCGCAAAGCACAATTCCAGCTCCACCTAAATGTTCAATATGATTGTTCGAGATCGTATTTTTCATTCCGTATAAGTCAACGCGAACAGCACCACTACCACTATCCAAAAAGTGACATTGGTCAATCACACAATTCTCAGCTCCACGAAAACGGACTAAGGCATTGTCTTTGTCCTGCATATCCCAGTCGTGTTGCAAACCAGCATCATCACTTTTTATCGTGTAACGTTCTCCGTGTTTGAAAGTAAGTCCTTTAAAATTAAGATTACGAACAGGAACATCTGTAGCACCTTCTTTGTCTATTTTTCCTTCTACACGTAACAGTTCAAACAAAGTGGGCGCTAGTACAGTTGACTCATTACGAGGCCAAAGATATACCTTGCCTTCTTTGGTATTTAAAACCCATTCTCCTTTTTTGTCTAATGCTTCTAGCACATTCTCTACCCAGCAATTCTCTGTTTCTGGTAAAAAGTGAAGCCTGTTCATCGCGTAAGTTGCCTCTATTGAAGTGGTTGCCGTGTTCGTTTTTTCATCTATAGAAGCTACCGGAAGTAGGTTTACAATCCAAGCATGATGAGGCCTCACTTTTATTTCGACATCGGTGACATTTGACCAGTTTTTCAACATTCCATCAGGTAAAACCACTCTGTTTTTTCCGTTTCCTTCTTCTTTCAATATTACTCCATTTGATTGTGCACGTGGCAACATTCCTTCGTCATCAAAAAGAGTCAAAAATTTATCCGCAACATCAGCCACATATACATTCCCTTTCGCTTCCTTTGGTAAACCTGGTAGATCTGTCGTTATTTTTTTCCAACCTGTAATTGCTTTCCCAGAGCTAAATATTGGCTTCTCATTAGGGTAAGCAGCGTACGTCACCGTGGATTTCCCTTCACCTGAATCTTCCAATCCAAAAACGACCGTTTTATTCAACTTGTAAACGCCATCACGAATCAGTACAACCACATCTTTCGATTTATTTTTTTTATAAATACGTACTGCATCTCTCGCTTTTTCTAAGGTAGCAAAAGGACCATCTGTACCCTTTGCATTAGGGCTGCTTAAGGTTCCAGTCCATTTGTCAGATCCTTTTATAGACACATAAAAGTCGGCTTTTGCACTCTTTATTGTTTGACCTGTGCTGATAAGACATCCAAAAATTAGTGTCATCAATATGATTAATCGTTTTTTCATCGTAGTTATCTATTTAATATTCAATTGCTTTTCGTTTCTTTTTATAATTTGCTGTTTTAGAACCCAATTTTATGTCTTGCCTATTTTCGGCCTGATTAAATAATTTGTCTAAATTTTTGGTTTATTTATTTTTTTTAATGATGGTGTCCATTCAAACCAATTTAAATTTAAAAGACTATCTCCTTTACCTCTATAACAGAGATAGAGAGTTTGACTTCCCAATATTCTATTCACTTTGGTCGAAAGTGTAGCATAGTTAGTAGCGCTTCCTGTCGCAGGAACTGGAATCGTACCAATTATAGTCCCTGTAGGACTGTTTACTCTTAACACAATTTCACCACCCTCATTTGGAGTTGCAATGCGAACGCGAAACGAAAAAGGTTCATCACCATTTCCAAACTTGATATCATTATAACTTGTCCAATCTCCATTTGAAAGTTGTACAATCTCTGTCCTTTGATCACCATCGTTCTGGTTTTCCAGCTTTATTCCTAGTTGGTTATCAAAAATTTCTGCCTCATAACGTATGACTCCGTCTTCAAGAAGTTTTGTTTCTTTTGCGTCCGAAACCATTTTGTCTTTGTTTTCCTTTGGCACGCGCTTAGCATACGTAGGTACCGTAATTGCTACCTCTTTATCCAAAGTATAGACAACTGGTTCTATTGTTCCATCGGGGCGAAATGTAATTTTATCAAAACAAACCGAACGTTTATAGCGGCTGCCATGATTGACATCTCCACGATGATAAAAGAGGTACCACTCGTTTTTAAATTCAATTACAGAAGTGTGATTTGGCGATTCTGGAGAATTTGGAGCTAGTTCACCTTTAAAAACTGCATATTGAGGCAAAGGTGAATCGGCCATCCAGTATTGAGTCACCGGACCTACTCGTGCACTGAAATAGTAAATTCCATTGCGTTTAAAAACATGAACCGCTTCATTCACAACTTCTTTACTTAATCGCACCCATGGACCGTCTAATTCGATCATATTTTCCTTAAGTTTTGCGCCCATTATATGCGAGCCTGGTTCCCCTATGTCTACCCAGTGATCATTTCCAAAAATGTAGGCCTGACCGTCATCATCCACAAATACTGTTGGATCAAAGATCGTAGTGAACTCATTGGAAACTGCAGATTCCCATGGTCCTACGGGAGTCTTGCTTTTCGCTACACCTACATGCGTTACATCACTAGGAAAATACCAATAATACCAACCCTTTTTATAAGCAGCATCAGGCGCATTCATATTGGACTGCGCATATTCAAACCCTTTATCCAATTGAGGATCTAAGGAAACACCATGATTTGTCCAAGTTTTCATATCAGAAGATTCTAAGATCACATAATCTTTCATCGATTCGTAATTAGTAGCATCAGGCTGATCGTGAGAGCAATACACATAGACTTTGTCCCCAAAAACCTCAGCTGAGGGATCAGCAGCAAACAAGAATCCAGCAGTATTTTCTCTGAGAATTGGATTTTGAGCGGAACTCATTTTTCCCATCAGTAAAAAAAAGACAATTACTATGATTTTGAATTTATTCATCGTTGTACAGGTATTCATAAATAAGATTAGTTTTTAGTCGAAAGGTTTAAGGCAAAAGCTGCTTGATCCCAAGTAAATGAAATGGTATCATTTTTCTGAATTTTGCCCGGTGTGCTTCTACCTTCAACAATTTGTTTTATCAATAATGTCCTTAACTCTTCTACAAGCTTCGGATTTTCAATTGCTACATTTTTAGTTTCCTTACTATCATTTTTCAGATTGTAAAGAATATTTTCGAAAGAAGTACTGTAGCTTTTAGATTTTTTCTTTTTATCTGAATCGGACTTATCCGCAACAGGTTCCACTACTAGTTTCCAATCTCCTTTTCGAATAGCAAACAGACCGGCTTTATCATGGTGAATGGTTTCTTCTCTTTTAAATCCATTTTTCTGATTAAATAATGGAATCAAACTATAACTATCTTCTGCTTCATTATCTTTCAATTTATAGTTTACTAAATCCGCGCAGGTAGCCATAAAATCTGCGGTACAAATTGTTTCGTTAGAAACCGTATTTGCTTTAATTCCTTTTGGCCATTTTACTAAAAAAGGTACACGGTGACCACCTTCCAAAATACTTCCTTTTATTCCGCTATAGATGTAACTTGGGTTGTGTCCTTTTTCTTTGAGTACGCCAATATTTGCATTGGCAGCGCAACCATTGTCGCTCGTAAAAATTATAATTGTATTTTCTGCAATACCACTGTCTTTGATAGTTTTAAATAAATCGCCCATTAAATCATCAATCATGACAACAAAATCTGCATACGGATTAATGTTGCTCCTGCCTGCCCAAGGTGCTATTGGTAAGATAGGATTGTGCGGTGCAGCCAAAGGAAGATAAAGGAAAAAGGGTTTTTCTTCTTTTGCTTTCTCTTGAATATAAGCTTGTGCTTTTTTTACAAAAACAGGCAAAACTTGCTCGTGGTCAAAATCATTTGAAATAGGCCCTTTTATCCAAGTACTGTATCCGTCTTTAGTTCGCTTCTTTTCTGAAACTCCATCGGGCTGCTCTACCACTTTATCATTTTCGATATATACAAATGGAGGCATATTTAAAGAAGCCGAAATCATATACGAATAATCAAAACCTACGTTCAAAGCACCTTTTTTCAAGGGTTTTGAGAAATCGATTTTATCTACATCCAGCCTATCATCCACATCAGAAAAATAATCAAATTCTTTGCTACCATCTTTCATTGACCAATTCAGTCCCAAATGCCATTTACCAATACAAGCTGTTTGGTAACCATTATTTTTTAATAATTGAGCGACAGTTAATCGATTGTCCTTTATCAACATTGGAGAATCTCCCCATAATACAAAACTCTTCAATGGTGTTCTCCAGTTGTAACGACCTGTCATAATACTGTATCGTGTAGGAGTACACACAGAAGAGGATGTATGTGCATCAGTAAATTTCATCCCTTCCGCACCCATTTTATCAATATTGGGCGTGCTGATTTTACTATTTTCATTGTAAAAACTCACATCTCCGATTCCTAAATCATCTGTCAGTATATAGATGATATTGGGTTTTTTATCTTGTAATTTCTTGGACTGCGCAAAAGTTCCTAATGCAACCAATGCCAAATAAACGTGCAAAATAAATTTCATTTCTAGGTCTTTTATAAATTACTTTAATTCTATTTTAAACCCGATAACAATTTGATTGGCAATATCCTTCGGTAATTTTATTGTTACGGCTTCATTACTTTGATTCCATTGCAATTTTTCTGTACTGCCCATCAATATGATATTTGCGATTTTTTTATCTAATATTCCGCCTTTCGCCAAGGTTTTAATCACAATATCTTTGGTTGGAGGTGCTAAAACATAAGCATATAGCACCCCATCTCTCATGGTAAATCGAATATCTTGCTGTGAATAATCTTCGTGGTTTTCTCCTTGACGTCCATCTTTTACCTCCAATGGTCCTTCACCAAAGGTTTTCCAAGCACGGCTTCCATAAATTCCCTCTCCATTTATTTTTAGAAAATCTCCAAACGCTGTTAAATAGGTAATTTGCTTTTCTGGGATAGTTCCGTCTCCTTTTAAGGCAATATTGAGCATTACCACTCCGTTTTTACTAATCGCATCAACCGCATTAGCCACCATTACTGGAACGCTCATTTTATTGACAGAATTTTTGCTATAGAACCAATTTCCCGAAAGATCGGTAGCCCACAACCAAGGTTCTGTCTTAATTTCATCGGCGGCACCTCTTTCTAAATTATAGGTAAAGGCAGCACGATTGACTGTCTTATCTTTTAACGAAAGTACAACGGTTTGCTTGCCATTATTTTCTTTTAAATCTCTGTTTATATAATCTGAGAAAAGTTTAACACCCAAGCCTTTACCTTGGTCTTCATTAGGAAATGGGGCATCATTATTGAACATATCCGGATCGTATTTTTCGATAATTTCCCAACAGCGACTGTACCAATGCTGGTTCCAGCTGTCTTGACTCGCATAATTTACTGGGTCGTAATCCATATTAAAAAGCTTTCACTCCAAAGTGCCTTCTTTTTGGTACTTACGGGCAGGGCGCCACCAACCTGGAGACCAATAGAGATGCGTTGAAATTCCAAATTTTAATCCATATTTCATTGCTGCTTTTTTCCATTCTCCTAAAACATCACGATGTGGCCCCATAGCCACCGAATTCCAAGGATTGGAAGAATCATACATATCAAAATTATCATGATGCGTAGCCACCGGCATAATGAAGCGAGCTCCATTTTCTTTTACAAAAGCAACCAAAGCTTCAGGATCCCATTTTTCACCTTTAAAATCAGGAATTAATTTCTCATAACCGTAAGTTTCAAGTGGACCGTAGCGTTTAATGTGCCATGCTGATAGTACTTCGGCCTGTTTCTTACCCCCGCCGTACATGTTACGACCGTACCAAGAGCCATCGTTCGGACGATCCTCATCAACAGACGATGGAATTCCCCAATGAAACCAAACCCCTAATTTTCCATCCACCAACCATTCAGGAACTTTATAATGGGCAGCCATCGACTCCCAATTGGCCTTAATTTTACCATTCGTCGGTGCTGGATTAATTACTTTTGCAGCCCCTATCTCTTGGCCGCTCGCATGAAGTTGACAAAGGATAACTATGATTGTTAAAGCTCGAGATATATACTTCATTTTTTTTTTGAATAATAGTTTATTGTACTTTTCTAACCAATGCCGCTTGAGCTTCATCATAGCCATGATTTTTTACCCCTTCTTTTTTCCAATGATCCAGCTGTTTATCATACAGTGCTCTCATTTTGATAAGTTGCGACTTAAATTCGGTACTACTGGCTAAGTTTTTCATTTCATAAGGATCATTTATAATATCAAATAATTCTTCGGTGGGATGAATTCCTTTTGCTTCATCTTTAAAGTTCCAATAAATGTATTTGTATTGTTTTTCCATAACGGTCAAGCAATATGTCGCTTTTGGTCCCCAAACTTGAACGATAGGAAGCGATGTTCTTGATTCCAATTGAGTATTGCTTAATATTGGTCTCAAGCTTTTACCGTCATAAACCGTTGGTGCTTTGATTCCAGCAAAGTCAAGAATCGTCGCTGTGATATCTACATTTGCCGATAAAGAACTGGTTTGTTTTCCTTTAAATTTTTTATCCATTCGAGGATCAACAATAATAAGTGGAGCACGAGCACTTTCTTCATAAGGAAGTTCTTTCGATCCTAGTCCATGCGACCCATTAAAATAACCATTGTCTGAGGCAAAAACAATGATGGTGTTGTCATCTATTTTTAGTTTTTTTAACTGGTCCATAATCATACCTATAGCATAATCTACTCCATAAATCAATTGGTTGTATTTGCGTAATTCTTCTTGGTAAGTATCTTCCTTATCATAGCCCCATTCTACAAAGCGGCCATATTGTCTTCCCATTCTAGATTGTTCTGCTAAATGTTTACCAGCTTCTCTACCAAAATTAGGAAGTTTTCTAAATACTGTATTTTTATAAACTGTGTCAAAAACAGGGTCTGGTTCTGCAGGTTTATGAGGGGCTTTAAAGAAAACACTCATGCAAAATGGTTGATCGCCTTTTACAGATTCATTTATAAAATCGATAGTTGCTGCTCCGTACGCTCGTGTCGAATGTGGATATTGTTCCGCATATTTTGCCATAGATTTATTCTCTTTGGTCATATACGAAGTTTGACCTGGACTGCCTACCCAAAAATCAAAGTCTTTTTCTGCTGCTTCGCCCTCTTTCCCAAAATCGTCGCTAGTATCTGAAATAGAAAAACCAAATTTCCCCCCAAAACCCACTCGGTAACCTGCTTCTTTCAATAATAATGGATAAGATGTTGACCATTGCCTCGTTCCCAAAGCGCCTCGATCAAAATTACAGCCCGTCTTGTATTCGTATAAGCCTGTCATTACTTGCGCTCTACTTGCCATACAAATAGCTGTTGTATTATAATGTCTCAAAAATGCGACCCCACTTTCCGCTAGTTTGTCTAGATTAGGTGTTTTGGTATTTGGATTTCCAAAATATTTCATTGAATCATAGGATTGATCATCTGTAAAAAAGAAAATTATATTCGGTTTCTTCTCCACTTTATTTTGCGCATCACAAGAATGAAATAGTAATGAAGTCATACTTACAACTAAACAGATCGTTTTTCTATAATTGGACATATTATTGTATTTAAAATAATTTATTTTTCGTATTCTTTAAATTCTTTTTCGATTACTGCAGCAGAAGGACATTCGACAGTTGGTACATCTAAAACCTTCGCAATTTGTTTTGCCACTTCTATACCAAGTAATCTATAACCCTCTGGCAGATAATGTACGCTTCCTAGTTTATCTTGATATTTCTTTATTATCGGAATCGAAAGATCATGCAAATTATTAACTCTAATCTCTGGATATTCCTTAAGCACTTTGAGAGCTACCTCATTGTATTTCAATTCACCATCTTTAAATCTTCCTGGTTCGCCATCAGGAACTACTGTTGTTGTTGCAAATATGAGTTTCGCATTGGGATAAGTAGTTTTTAAATACTTAATATTTTCACGAAGTTTATTCTCATAAACTGCAAGAGTAGATACCAATTTTCCGTTTACTTTGTCTAGATCAACCTTATTTGCCACATATTTTAAATCGTGTAGCCCAACGTTGAAATGAATAACATCCCATTCAAAATTCCATCCTCCTTTTAAATCAGGTTGGAACATAGCTTTCCTAAACGCTTCCATCTTCAAAAAAAGATCATGACTTGAACCTCCGTTAACATGCAAGCGCATCACATTTGCTTTTCCTTTTAATGATGCCCTTACATATTCTGTATATCCTATTGAGATGGAATCTCCATAAAGAAATACGTTTGGTAAACTTGAAGGTTCTATATATCTAAACTGATATCTCGTTTCATTCATTTTACTCAAGCCGTTCCATGCTTCTTTGCAAACATTGCAGGATCCTAGATTTGTAGCTCCTAATAAATCGATAGGAATGAAAGGGACAAGACCTAGTATGCTTATCGTTTTTATAAATTTTCTTCTATTTGAATGTTCCATAGTACAATACCTATTTTAATTTTTCTGCAAATTCAATTTTAAGGGCATATCCGTTTGAATTGTAATTATTTTGATCTAGAGTCACTTCCAGCCCATTTTCCGTTTGTTTCCACTTCAATTGCGTTTGGTTTTCTAGTTGACTTACCCTTTTTATCTTTCCAGCATTTTCTTTGGTTAAACTTTTAATTAGTATCGGCTCTTTGGCATATTCTAAGGCAATTACAAATAAATTATTGTCCTTTTTTGTAAACCAAAAATCTTCTGGAGTAAATTCAAATTTGATATCTTTTTTATTTACTCGATCATGAGTTCCATTCATTTCCAGATTTGTAGGTCCTTCATGAGTCACTTTCCATTTTCTCGTGTCGTAAATTGCGTCACCATTTATTTTTAACCAATTCCCTACTTCAAGAAGATTATTCACCGATTGTGTCGGAACGTGACCGGTTGCATCTGGTCCTATATTCAGCATATAATTTCCGCCCTTGCTTACAATTTCTGTCAACCAGAATAGTAATTCTTTTACAGATTTCCAGTTATCGTCATAGGAATTATAGCCCCAAGAATTGTTCGTTGTACCTACTGTTTGCCAAGGTTTTGTAATCGACAAATGATCTTGCGGGATCACATTATCTCCCGGAATATCAAAATCACCCAATTCATTACCTACTCTTGAATTTACTAGCATTTTAGGCTGAATATCATAAGCGATTTTATAAAATTTCAAACTCTCATCTGGTGTAACGTAATTCCCAAAGTCATACCATAAAGTGGTCAAGTGGGGGAATTTGGTCAAGATTTCTTTGACTTGTGGGTATGCTTTGTCATTCAAATATTCTGTAAAAGTATTTGGACTTGGATCCCATGTATTGACTCCTGCTTTGCGTTTGGCTTTTTCATTCATTTCAAGTCCAGATGCTACTAGCTCTGCATAACCACTATCGTTACCATCTGCCCAGTCAATGTTATGAGAATAGTACAAGCCAAAATCAATTTTTTGTTCCTCGCATGCGTTATACAATTGTTGTACTACATCTTTTTTATAAGGAGTAGCATCTACAATATCAAATTGGCTCACTTTTGAATCATACATCGCAAAGCCATCGTGATGTTTTGAAGTAACCACCAAGTATTTCATTCCAGCATCTTTTGCCAATTTGGCTATAGCTTCTGCATCAAACTGCGTTGGATTAAATTGCTTTGCTAATTCGGCATACTCTGCTCTTGGAATTTGAGCAGCAAATTGAATCCACTCCGCCACCTTAGGTCCTTTTAATTCTTCCATTTTTTTTCCTTTCCATATTCCACCAGGAATCGCATACAATCCCCAGTGAATAAACATTCCAAATTTAGCATCGTTAAATGCCTCTTCTGATTTTGTTTTCGAAGCATTCATTTGTTCATAAGTTTGCGACTTATTAGAGCTACAACTCAATAATACGGATAGAAAAGCTAGTGAAATTATTTTTTTCATCTTTATGTTATATTTTCATTTTAACCCAGATTTCATTTTAAAATGGGAGTAATTATAGATTGTCTTTATTATAGACAGTACTATTTTTTTTCAGTTGAAGAAAATTTAGAAAAAGATATTAATCCTCGTCATCAACCTTTTTATTTTTTACCTTATTAGCTTTAGCCTTTTTATCTGTAGACTTCACTTTGGTTCTTGCAGATGATAAACAGCTTTCTCTCGGTTTTTCTGGAAGAGTTTTTTTCCATTCCCCTACTAAGTTCAGAAGTTCCTTTGCTTTTTTAGGATCATTAATAGCAAGATTATTTTCTTCTTTCCAATCTTTTTTAACATTATACAGCTCGTATTTATTGCCTGTAACATCGACAACCAATTTATAATCACCGTCTCTAACTCCCAATGTTGGCCATGTATAAAATTGACTGTCGCCACCTCTCCATTCCCAGAAAATTGGCTTATTCCTTTTTAACCCTTTCCCTTTAAATGCCGACATCATACTTTCTCCGTCAGGTTTAAAATCTTTTGGCATTTTTATGCCAGCTGCCTCAAAAAATGTAGGCAATAAATCAACTGCCGTCACAGCAGAATTTTTATCAACAACCCCTTGCGGAATAACCTTTGGCCACTTGGCTACAAAGGGAACACGAATTCCACCTGCAAATAATGATCTTTTTTGACCTTTTAAACCTCCAGTTTCTCCAACAGAATAATATTTACCAAGACCTACTTGCCCATTTTCATCAACATCACCCTTATCCGCTTTGTGAATTTTATCCGCTTCAGTTCCTGCCCATTCTGGTCCATTATCAGTTGAAAAAACAACTAAGGTATTTTCGTCTAGGTTTAACTCTTTCAATAATTTCATTATTCTACCTACTGCTTCATCACCTTCGGCAATTACGGAGGCGTAAACTTGTTGCTTTTCATCTAAATTATGAAACTCATCCATAAACTTTTTTAAAGGATAATGAGCCGTATGTGCTTCATGCAACCACAAATTGATAAAGAAAGGTTTTTCTTTATTCTTTTTTATGAACTGCTCTGCATAATCTACGCCTACCGATCCCGCTTTAGGAATGTCAATGTTCTTTGATCCATTAAAAGTCGCGTACTCATCATAACCATAGGCACTTTCTTTTGGCATATCAGGAGCTGATCCTAAATGCCATTTCCCAAAATGGGCGGTAATGTAACCTGCTTTTTGAAATTCTTTTGGGAACGACATATCATTAGGATCCATCCAATCTGGCATACCTCTACTTTCATGTGCTTTCCATCCTTGAAAATGCTGGTGTACACTTTGCCTAGCTGGAAACTGTCCCGTCATCACCGCTACTCTACTTGGTGAACATACAGGACTATCTACCGTAAAATCGGCAAAATCCATTCCTTCATTAATCATTTGATCAATATTTGGTGTCTTAACCCATGTACTACCATGTGCACTTAAATCGCCATACCCCCAATCATCTGCAAAAATGAAGATGATATTTGGCCTCTTGTCTTTGGATTGCGCCTGTACTTTTGTCCCTATTGAAAAAACAAGGCAAAAAAGAACTAAAATTATATTTAATTTTTTCATTGTGATATTGAATTTTTATTTGCTAATACATTATTTTATTATTGTTTTATTTTTATGAATTTAGAAAAAAACAACTTCCCTTCTTCGTTTTGTACTTTAATTAAATACATGCCCTTGTTCAAACTAGAAATATCTATTGTTTTATTTCCAGAAATATCCGTAAGCAGTGTTTTACCTGTCAAATCAAAAATTTCAGTTTTTTGAGGTGTAATGATAAATGATATATGAGTTGTTACAGGGTTAGGAAATAGTATAAACTCTTGTCTATCAGTTACATTAAAATCTTTATTTGAAAGAGTATTTTCATTGTAAGTTATCGCTACAGAAATACCTTCGACAGCCCATTTATTTGTCGTTTCAGTATTTCCTGTACCAATAGAAAATGCACTTATTTCATCAACACCCGTTGCTTCCTTTAAATTTAATATTGTTATTTGATCTGCTAATTTTCCAGGATTTGAAATAACACCTTCTACCTTCAGAGATACATAATCTTTAGAAGATTGCGCATTTACAATAGTAACAGATTTAAAAAAAGCTGTCATACTTTCTTTAGTTAATGAACCTCCATTGGCATTAAAATCAATAATTTGAATATTATTTATATTCTCTACCCATTCATTATCGCTTCCTGTAAAAATATAATCTGTATTCACATTTGTTCCATCACCTAAACCCCAAGAATATTCCGTTGCCGAACCTCCCGATATACCAGAGATTACTGCTTTATCTGCTGGCGGAGTTACTTGGATAGCCACTTTGAAAGTTGCTTTTCCATCAACTGCTGTTTGAACATCAGACACCATTGTCGCTGTTGTACCAATCCCATAATTGGTTAGTGCTGTCGCTTTAATTTCAACTTCTCCTTCAATTTTTACTGTTGGTATAACCTTTATAATAATTTCAGCGTTTGATGATTTAATACCATCACTTAGATTGAAAGTGAAAGACTGTTCGCCCTCATCTGCAAGAGTTGGAGTTCCACTTAATTCCCAAGTACCTGTAGTAGTTTGCTGTATCGTAAGCCAATTCGCTCCTGCTGTTTTTGTAATCGTAAGCGCATCGCCCTCAAAATCATAAAAATCAATACCGAATTGCAAAATAGAGTTATAGGCAGTTGATACTTCTCCATCAGCTAGATTAAAAGTGGTTGAAGACCAAACCGGTGTACCATCACCCAAGTCTGTAAAATCACCAGCGTGATCGACTGTTATTTTAATTTCTGCCTCTGAGGAATGAACGCCATCGCTAACAGTAAAATTGAATGTGTTTACGCCTGCATCAGTTACAGATGGAATTCCTTTTAAACGCCAATTTCCCTCGGCAACCTCCGTTAAACTGAGCCAACTTGGTCCAGAAATCATATTAATTGTTAATGGATCATTTTCAAAATCATAAAAATGGACACCTAATTCTAATAGGCTACTATACTCTTTTAATGCCACTGCATTTGCAAGTACTGTAGGGTTCAATTTCCATATAGGGGTTCCATCTAAGGGGTTTATAAAATCTGCAGGATGTTCAATAACTTGCAATTTTACTGACCTTGTTGTCGATCCATCAGCATCCTCAATCTTTAATTCAAATGTGTAATCCTGAGGTACAGTTTCTGTTGGATTTCCACTTATAGTCCAAACTCCTTCAGCAGTTAGACTGACATTTAGCCAAGATGGTTTAATTCCTTCAAAAGAAATATTTGTTATACCCAATTCCTCTGAATCCCAAAAGTCGAAACCTTCAACCAAATTATGAGTATAACTTTGCCCAATATATACCGCTGGCAAAATCGTTTCTTGTCTGGCGAAAACCGGAGATCCAGTAAATTGAGATATTTTTAAATGTGCATCTAATAACTTTAATTGCGCTAATGCTAAAGGCTGAAGGGTGAGCACAGGAGAATTATTTAAATTATTTCTTAAAAGAGGTGCACCCCAAAGTATGGAGCCTGCGTCAATTATACCCACACTATTCCATTCTACAAATTGTTCATCTGTTAAACAAGGTGTTGCTCCTGCATTCCAAGAAGTAGTACTTAATTTTGGAAAAAAACGTCCAACAACATTGTCATTCCAATCTCTAGTATCATCTCTAAACGGAAATCCATTTGTAGTATTCATAAGTTGCGGTATTCCAAAATTTCTAGTATACAAACTCTCTGTTTCAACCATATTTCCAGCACCCCCAAAAGGATGTCCAAAGCAATAATCATCAAAATAAGTAGGAGTTGTAAATGGGGCTGCAGCCGTTCCTACACTATTGTTGAATGCAACAGCAGCATTTGAATTTCCAGTATGTAACGCATTGGCAAAAGCCTCATAGATACGCTGATCGTCTAAAAGATCCGATTTAGGCTCATCTCCGCATTCGTCTGCCATAACATTGTCAGCAGAATCGAATCCCCACGCATCAATTAAATCTCCATAACGTTGAGCATACACTTTTAGAACAAATTCAGCATAACAAAACATATAGCGACGTCTGTTGTCACCTTTAATATGATAAGATTGGCTATTGATAAAAGCTTGAGCCTCGGGATTAGTATCACACCACTCCATCCATCTAGTAGATACATCAGGAAAACCATCAGGTATGGATGTTGGGTCACGAGCTAATAAATTATAAGAATTAACATATACCATGGTTTTTAATCCTGCTCCTTTAATTGCTTTAAGCCAGCTTTCAAAAGGATCTACCCCCGAAGAAGCCCGTGGAACTATTAGATTTATTGGATTTCCGCTTTCATCTGTATCTTCTTGCCAAAAACTTTCTAAAAGCGGATGTGGTGCGCTATGTGACGGTGAATAAATATTTGATTCAGATAAATGAACTTGAATATAATCTAATGTTCGAACATCCTTTAATTCTTCAAGATAAGGTGCAATAGATACATCTTCTATGGTACCATTGTAAAAGTTTTCAGGCTTCCAATTTAGTCCCCAAGCTCCACGCAGCCAGCCGGCACGTAATCCTTGTTCGGAATCTGGAACTTGTGCATTTACAGTAGGTATGGATAAAAAAGCACAAGTAATAATTAGTATTAAATTCTTATCTAATTTATACGATATATTTTGTTTACTATTCATAATAACAATATTTGGTTTGGTTATAGTTTATTATGTAATTTATTTAATTCTTAATAAATCTCTTGATAACCGTTTTACCTTCTTCGTTACTACCCTTTAAGATATAGATTCCTGTTGGCAAATTAGAAACATCCAACTTTTTACTTTCAGCCGCATGTACTTTGACAATTTTACCCGTCATATTGATAATTTGTGCAGCATGAATAGCATAATTTAACAATAGGTAATCTGTTGCTGGATTTGGATACACAATTAATGATGTACTATTATCTAAAATAGGATTAGAAGTTGACAAATTGCCTTTAAAATCCACTGCAACAATTATACCCTCCACAGACCACTTATTAGTTTCTGATGTAGTACCAGTTCCTACAGAGAAGTCTGAAATTTTGCTAACGGAAGTAGCAGCTGCTAAATCAATTGTTTCGTACTGATTGGCTGATCTACCAGGATTTGAAATTACTTCTCCAATCTTAAGCGATACAAAATCATTTACAGATTGCGAATTACCGATAGAAATAGATTTAAAATACATAGTAACATCATCGGTAGTAAGAGCCCCTCCATTTTGATTAAAATCGACCATTTTAATGTTATTAATACTTTTGGTCCATTCGTTATCGCTACCCCTAAACAATGTATTTTGAGTGGTTTCTACTCCATCTCCTATTCCCCATGAATTTACAGTGGTAATTCCTCCTGAGGTACCTGAATAAATAGCCTTGTCGGTCGGTGGTGTCACGTCAATAGAAATTCTGTACGTTGCTAGCCCATCTGGTGCAGTTTGCACGGCAGAGTACATAGTTGCAACGGTATTAATTCCATAATTGGTATTAGAAGTTGCTTTAATTTCGACATTACCATCGCTTATTACCGTTTCAATTACGTTAATTCTAATTTCTGCAATTGATGAATTGCTACCATCACTTAACTCGAACTTAAAAGAATTTGTACCCGAATCTGAGTTTATTGGCGTACCACTTAATTTATAACTGCTTGCATTGGTTTGTTGTATACTTAACCAATCTGGTCCTGATAGTTTTGTAATAGTAAGTACATCCCCTTCAAAATCATAATAGTCTGAACCCAGTTGTAAAGTAGCGCTATAACCGAAAGATCCTTTTCCATCTGCAAGGTTTATGATAGCCGATGACCAAACTGGTGTTCCGTCACTTAGATCGGTAAAACCAGCGACATGATCTACGGTAATTTTAATTTCTGTATTTGAAGACAGAACACCATCACTAACTTTAAAAGTAAAAGAATTAAGACCTTCATCGGCAGCTGTTGGAGTTCCGCTTATCGTCCAAGTCCCATCAGCAGCCTTAGTTAAAGTTAGCCATTCAGGCCCTGTTATTTTCGAAAGTGTTAGTGCATCACCTTCAAAATCATAATAATCTACACCTAATTTTAACAGACTTGTAAAATCCTTTAATGCCGTCCCATTATTAAGAGTCATTGAATTTGATAACCACACGGGAGTACCGTCGCCTGAATCAGTAAAACCGTCAGGATGTGCAATAACTTCTAACGCTACCTCTCTACTAGTTGCGCCATCATTATCTGTAGCAACTAGTTTAAAAGTGTATTTAGCAGTTTCAGTAATAGGCGGCGTACCACTTAGTGTCCAATTACCCTCTGCTGTTTTACTGATTGTTAACCATGTTGGTAAAGTCCCAGTCGCAGTGATCGATGTGACTCCTACCTCTTCTGGATCCCAAAAATCGACTCCCTCTACTAAAGTATAGGAATATTCCTGACCTGGAATGACAGTTGGTAATGAAGTATATTGTCTAGACCAATTTGGTTTACCTGGTGATTGATTTTTTTTAAAATAAACATCTGTAAGCGCCCACTGATTAAGTGCGTAAGGCTGTAAGGTTAGTGTAGGCGAATTTTCCAAGTTTGTTCTCACTAATGGCGTTCCCCAAGTTATAGCACCGCCATTTATTACCCCTGTAGCGCACCATTCTGGAAATTGTTCATCTGTCAAGCAAGGCGTATTTCCTGCGTTCCATGAAGTGGCACTTTGTTTTGGGAAAAAATGCCCCACAACATTATCATTCCAACTTCTATCATCATCTCTAAAAGCGTATCCACTGTTGGTTTGCATAAATTCGACCACGTGATGGTTGTAACCATACAACGTTTCGTTTTCGACCATATTACCAGCTCCACCAAAGGGATGTCCAAAGGTATAATCATCAAAATATGTAGCAGTAGTGAATGGATTTGCTAATCTTTCTCCAACACTATTATTAAAAGCTACCGCTGCATTTGGATTACCAGCATGCACTGCATTTGCAAAAGCTTGATAAATTCGTTGGTCATCTATGTCTTCTGAAGCAGGATCATCCCCGCACTCCTCCTCCATAATATTATCTGCAGAATCAAAACACCAAGCATCAATTAAATCGCCATAACGTTCAGAATATTCTTTCAGAATAAAATGCGCATAGCAAAACATATATTTACGTCTCCCAGCACCTTCATGGTATGTTTGACTATTAATAAAGGCTTGTGCCTCAGCATTTGTGTCGCACCACTCCATCCATCTAGCAGATACATCAGGGTAATCTGCTTGTGTATCTTCTGGAATTCTGGCTAATAAATTATATGAATTTACATAAACTTCTGTTTTTAATCCTGCCGCCCTTAATGCTTTTAACCAACTAAGAAAAGGATCATCATTTGCTGCACGTGGGACAACCAAATTAATAGGGTCACCATTTGCATCAGTATCCCCACGCCACAAACTCTCGATTATGGAATGAGGTGCGACGTGCGTAGGAGAAAAAATATTAGGACTTGTTAACGGGATTTGAACGTAATCTACTGTTCGTATGTCTTTTATTTGAGTTAAAAAGTCGTTGATTCTTATTCCTTCAATATTACCATTAAAAGTTCGCTCTGGTAACCAAAGCATACCTAAAGCTCCTCGCATCCAGTCAGCTCTAAGTCCTTGATTTGGATCTGGAACTTGTGCATTTACAGTAGGTATGGATAAAAAAGCACAAGTAATAATTAGTATTAAAGTCTTATCTAGTTTATACGATATATTTTGTTTACTATTCATAATAACAATGTTTGGTTTGGTTATAGTTTATTATGTAATTTATTTAATTCTTAATAAATCTCTTGATAACCGTTTTACCTTCTTCGTTACTACCCTTTAAGATATAGATTCCAGTTGGCAAATTAGAAACATCCAACTTTTTACTTTCAGCCGCATGTACTTTCACAATTTTACCCGTCATGTTGATAATTTGTGCAGCATGAATAGCATAATTTAACAATAGGTAATCTGTTGCTGGATTTGGATACACAATTAATGATGTACTATTATCTAAAATAGGATTAAATGTACCTAGCGTCGCATCTTTAAAACTAACTGTCACAGTAATGCCTTCTACAGACCATTTATTTGTGGCTTCAAGATTTCCTGTTCCTATTGCAAAATTTGTTATATTCTCAACTCCTGTTGCATCCATCAAATTCAAAATAACATTTTGCGCTGCTAATTTTCCCTGAGAGAAGGTAAGTTCTCCTATCTTAAGTGATACATTGTCTCTTGTAGATTGTGCATTTACAATAGCAATGGATTTAAAATAGGTTGAGATATTGTCTGTAGTTAGAGATCCTCCATTAGCGTTAAAATCAATAATCTGAATATTAGTAATACTTTCTACCCATTCATCTTCACTTCCTGTAAAAATCACGTCATTAATCGATTTTGCATCGGCATCTGGTGTATTTCCTATTCCCCATGATGATGCAGTTGCAGTTCCTCCACCTAGGCCAGATCGAACACCTCGTCCTGCTGAAGGAGTAACTTCAATAGAGATTTTGAATGTTGCTAATCCATCAGGTGCCGTCTGAGTATCCGAAATCATTTTGGCAACTTTATCAATACCATAGTCGGTAGTCGGCGTCGCTATGATTTGTACATCTATTAAATGTGCTGTAGTTGGGTCTTGATCGACAGTTATCTTAATTGACGCATTAGAGGATTGGACACCATCACTAAGATTAAATGTAAAAATATTTTCACCAATATCTGATAGTGCTGGGGTACCGCTTAAATAATAAATCCCATCTGAAATTTCTGTTACTGTTAACCAATCTGCTCCCGTAGTTTTTGTGATTGTTAATTTATCACCTTCAAAATCATAAAAATCAACATTTGGCTGTAAATAAATTTCGTAATTATTATCAGCTATGGCGTTGGACAGAATCATTGGATCTGTTTTCCATACGGGAGTTCCATTTGTTGTATTTGTGAAACCCTCAGGATGTTCTAATACTTTTAAATTTACTGCTCTATTGGTTGCTCCATCAGCGTCCTCAGCCTTTAATTCAAAAGCATAATCTGTTGCGACAGTTTCTGTAGGTGTTCCGCTTAAGGTCCAAACTCCTGGTTCTGTTTGAGTAACCGTTAACCAAGAAGGAAAACTTCCTTCAGCAAAAATCTCTGTAACACCTACTGCTTCTGGATCCCAAAAATCTACACCTTCAACTAGCGTATGAGAGTAAGTTTGCCCTATATAAACAGATGGTAAAATAGTGTATTGTCTGGCCCAGTTTGGTGCTCCTGGAAATTGGAATTCACTAAGATTAGTATCCACTAATTGTAATTGGGCTAATGCGTAAGATTGCAATATTAAATTGGGAGAATTCTGTAAATTGGTGTTTATCAACGGAGTACCCCAAGTAATTGAACCAGCATTAATTAACCCAACATTGTTCCATTCTACAAATTCTTCATCAGTTAAACAAGGCGTTCCGCCATCATTCCAAGATGTTGTGCTTTGTTTTGGGAAAAAGTGAGCCACAACATTATCATTCCAGGCAATATCATCATTGGCGTATGGAAGCCCGTTGTTGTCTCTCATATATTCGCAGATACCAAAATTTACTGTATACAAAGGATCTCTAGGCTCCACCATATTTCCTGCTCCTCCAAAAGGGTGTCCAAATTTATAGTCCTCAAAAAGAGAAGGTGTTGCATAAGGTATGAACGGATCGCTATCTCTATCACCAATTCCGTTATTAAATGTTACGGCTGCATTAGGGTTTCCTGCATGAACTGCATCAGCGAAAGCTTGGAATATTCTTTGCGTATTGACATCACCAGAACTGTAATCATCTCCAGCCCCTCCCATATTAACATGCGCCGCATCAAAACACCAAGCGTCAATTAAATCTCCGTAACGAACAGCATAATCTTTAAGGATAAACTCGGCATAACAAAACATATAAGGACGACGGTCATCATGAACACCATCTTTATGATAAGACTTGCTGTTGATGAAGGCTTGCATTGTTGGGTCTGTATCGCAATATTCTTTCCAACGATCAGAAAAGTCAGGGAATGCGTCTGGAGCACTGCCAAAAGCTTCCCATTGTAACAAATTACAAGAGTTCACATAGACTTCAGTTTTTAAACCTGCCGCTTTAATGGCTTTTATCCAACTTAAAAAAGGATCTGGTGCTGAAGCGCGTGGCACAACTAAATTGATGGGATCGCCGTTACCATCAAGATCTCCTTGCCATAAACTTTCAAGAATTGGATGTGGTGCTGTATGTACTGGAGAATAAATATAAGGACTGGCAAGACCAACTTGTACAAAATCGACAGTTTTAAGCGGTTTAATTTGAGTTAAAAATTCATCAATAGATATTCTTTCTATGCTTCCGTTATAATTATTTTCGGGCAACCAGAGTAATCCTAAAGAACCTCGCATCCAGTCAGCTCTAAGTCCTTGATTTGGATCTGGAACTTGGCTTTGAGCATTTACTTTTGTAGTAATCAATAGCATACACACTACTATATAGGGTATGATATTTTTAAAATTTGACACAATAATTTGTACAGTTTTCATCATAATTTGGTTGATTGGTTAGTTATAGTTTATAGTTGGAGTAAAAAACTACTCCATAAAATTTTAAATAGAAAAGTGGTCAACTAATCTATGTCATTTCGGCATTATGAAAATAAGATAGAATGGTCAGTTTCTATTTAACTCTTTATTCTCAATAGTATCATTTCCTTTTTTCTATTTGTATTTAAGAAAAAAGTCGACTGTCTTTTGGGTTATTACTTCGAGAGTTGGTTCAATTTCTCCTCCCGCTTTTCTCCAATTATGTCCAGCATTTTTAACAATAAACATTTCTACATTTGCGCCAATTTCATCTGCTTTCTTCTTCATGTGATATGCATGAATTACCGGGATTGTAGTATCGTTATCAGCAGCCATCATAAACAATGGTGGACTCTTTTTTGTCAAATAAAACACGGGGCTCATCTCCTTGTACAACGTTGCTATTTTTTCTTTATTCGTTTCAGTTTTTGTAATTCTCGAACTAAAACGATCCGCTACTTTTGTCGTATCTGCCGTTTCAAAGAATTTTTTTTCAGTAAAATCTGAAGGACCGTACCATGAAACAGCCGCAATAACTTTATACTGATAGGCTGCTAGATCTTTATCCCCTGCAAATAATTTAGGATCTGCGAGTGTAATCATTTGAGCTAAGTGCCCTCCAGCAGAATCGCCTAAGACAAATACTCGATTAGCATCTAATCCTAAGGATTCACTATTTTTTGACAAATAACGTACTGCATCCATAGCATCTATTACACAATCCCTCATCAAAACCGACTTTTGTTTTGTAAGGCGGTAATTAATCGAAACTACTGCAAAACCTTGTTCCACCAGTTTGAGAAAAGGAGCCTCTACAGGTGCTTTGGTTATGTTTTCCTTACTTCCATTAAACCAACCACCTCCATGGGTGTAAAGCATAATAGGATATTTTTTGTTTGGCAATTTATCAGCTGGATAGTAAATATCTAAGTATAAATCCTCCTCTTTGGTTTTTTTGTACTTTACATTCATTTGAATTTCTCCTTTTGTATGCAGGTACGGAATTTCATATTTTGAAAATTCTTCAAGCGTTAGCTTTCCATTATTATCCGTATCGTAAGATTTAATTTGAGTCCATGTTTGTGACAATTCATCTCTATCTAAAGTTCCATCTCTATTGCTGTCTAATTTTACAAATTCATTTTTGGATACCACTATTTCAGGAGGTGTTTGCGCCTGCGAGAATGCTGCATAACCAATACATAAAAAACATCTTATATACTTCTTCATCGTGGTAATTTTTTATAATTCTTCAATGCTATCTTAAATTATTTCCTAACATTTTTTTGCTGGTAACAAACTCTTGTTAGCAAAACAGAAAATTGAAAATTGTAGGGTACACAAATATCCGACAGCAATACCTCAACAGACTTACTCACGTCGTTCTTTTTTATTGCTGAATTCAATCAGGTTGATTTGAGTAACTCATTTACCCGAATTTAAAGGCTTAACATTGAAGTGTTGCTCTAATTCATCATACGTTTTTTTCTTGCAGTAGTAAGAAAAATATGTAGTATTTAAATAAAATAGTTATAGAGTGAAATAATGATTTTTGTATTAAAAATTTTATTCAACAAGTAGTTATTTGATTATTAAAAACTATAACACAAAAAGGTTATTTTTTTAAATTAAAATTTATCATTATTCCTTGGCAGGGAACTACAATTTGATTACTTTTCTACTGGTCCTTTCAACATAATTTTTATTACAAGATCTACAACATTAGAATCATCCTTACTAACTATTAATTTTACCTTCTTTCCATCCTGCTTAAAAATTACAGTTTTATCACTAGCCAAATAATTTGCAGATTCTACTTCTACGGATAAATCGGGAAGGTTAACTATCCCTGATTTTGGAACTTCTAGAACATGCAAATACAATACATCTCCATTTTTATTTGTCGAAACATCTCCCCAAACTGGTCTACTAGCAAAGGGATTAGGAAGAGTAGCAATTATCGATTCTCCATTCATTTTCATCCAGTCACCAATAACGCCATACAGTCGAATCGCTTCTGGATCTAAGGCCCCGTTACCCATCGGACCATTATTCAAAAGATAATTTCCGCCTGTACAAACGGTGTGAACCATACGATTTATCATTTCTTTTTCGGTATGATAATAAACATTTCCCTTCGTTTTATATCCAAAAGACGAACTGACACAGTCGGGAGATTCTACATAAAGTGGTAATTTTTTTGTAGGTACCTCTTTATCACCAATTGAAACATAGTCAAACAGCGGTAGATTGGCAGCTTCTATTTTGCTTTTACCGTTATGAATGATTCTCGAATTGATTAGGCAATTCGGTCTGTATTTTTGTACCATATCAGAAAACAATTTGGCACGTTCATAAGTCATTTGTGCAGGTGTATCAAACCAAATCAGATCTATATCATAATTTTTAACCAGTTCTTCGACCTGTGGAAGACTTTTTTCTTTAATATATTTATCAAAATCGGCTTTAAAATTCGTCGGCAATTCTGGGTGCAAGTCAAAAATAGAGGCTTTGTTATTTAGCAATGGCGCATTTGGGTTATCCCAATCTTGTGCATGGGAATAGTAGACTCCAAATTTTAGACCATTGCGATGACAGGCCTCACTCAATTCCTTTACGACATCGCGTTTAAAAGGCGTAGCATCAACTATATTATAATTGCTTACATTGGACTTAAACATAGCAAAACCATCGTGATGTTTGGATGTCAGCACTACATAACGCATTCCTGCATTTTTAAACACTTTAACCCATTCTTCGGCATTAAACTCAGATGGATTAAATCGAGAAGCTACTTCATAGTATTCACTGGCAGGAATTTTGGCCGAAACCTGAATCCATTCGCTGTAGCGGTGCTCAGAACCACGGCCTTTGTACTCGCCTTCTAACGTCGAATAGACCCCAAAATGAATAAAAGCTCCAAACTTAGCGTCTTTATACCATTGATTCAATCGCGCTTCCGAATCTGGAGTTTGCTTTAAATCTTGGGCAAAACGATATTCAAAAGTTTGTTCAATTTTCACTTCTTTTGCCGTTTCTTTTTTTGCGTGATCTTGCGCATGCAATATGCTGATTGAAATAAGCAATAGGTTCACAATTATTTTGTTCATCTTTCTTTTTTAAGAGTTAATGCGCATAATATATTGTTACTTTTCAAAAACCAAAGCACATACACTTTGAGCAGGTATTTCTGCTGTGTAAAATTTCCCATCTAATTTAAGTTGTTGTTTTTTCACTAAAGTTTCTTTATTTTCGACAAAAACAACCAAACGATCTGAATTACGAACAGCAATTGCAAAAATACCTTCTGGTGTGTCCACTTTCATGGATTGATCTCCTGGTCGAATGTATTGACCTAATAATGCCACGGGTGCATAATCGGGATTATATGTTATTGATTTGGTATTTCGATCAATCGTTACAAGGCTGTTTTGTTTCCAGTTCCAAGCGCTACTACTAGTTTCATTCAGCACCATATTCCAATAACAATAATTCTCAGAACCACCATTAAACCAGTCTGCCATCTCTGAAAAACGCTTACGTGCTTGATCCATAGAGTTTTTCCCGTTAAAACAAGCGCCTTCGGTATGCATCATATTCAAGTTTGGATAATTTGTTCTAAGCTCTTTCAAAACTTCAGGTTTGCAATATTGTAGCCCTACTCCAACGACATCCTTAGCTCCTTCTAATTTCATAAAATTTTGAGCATCAGATCTTTTTCCTCTAAAAGTACCAGCCCAAATTTCTGTCTTAATGCCATCTTTTTGAAATTGAGGTAAAATATATTTCGAAACTAATTCAGCCATTTGTTTTGGAGACATATCGCATCCTGGATAGGGTGGATTCATATCGGTTTCATTTTGAATGTGCACCCTATTAATTACCACGCCCTGTTTTGCATATTCTTGAATGTATTTCGAAAAATACAAGGCGTAGGCTTTATATATTGCTGGGTTTACCTTCAACACATTTATAGAATCATTTCCTTTTCCACCATCCATTTTCCCTGATACCTTCATCCAAGCCGGAGGACTCCATGGAGATGCAAACATTTTCAAATCTGGATTTTCTACTTTGGCCGCTAGAATAAAAGGAATTACCGTTTTGGTATCTCGTTCGATTGAAAAATGCTTCATTTCAAAATCATCAGCCACTTCACTGTAACTGTAAGCACTTAATCCAAAATCTGAAGAACCTATGGCCGTGCGACAAAAAGTCAATCCAGCTCCATTTTTGGGGTTAAAAAGAGTTGTTGTAAATGCGTTACGATCTGCCTCTGACAATGCCATGAAAGCTTCACCACCTTGCTCATTGAATGCCCCACCAACTCCGCTTAAATTTGCATTGACAACACTTTTCAAATTGATTGTTATGGCAGCATCCACATTTTTAATTTTTTTCAACTTTACATTTTCTGTTTTTATAGGTTGTGCAGTTATTTGTGCACCATCTGATAAATCCACATAACTAAGTTTTGCTTTTTTAAATTTCCATGAAGTCTGCGCAAGGACGACTTGAACCCCTAAAAAAGAGGTTAAAAAGATCGCTAACAATTGTATTTTATTTATTTTCATTTTGTAATAATTTAATTTGTTTATTTCCACTGCCATGGTATATAGCGCAGTTTTTATTCTGTTTTTTTTAAATCTTTAAAAAATTGTTTTTGGAGACTTTACTAAGATCATTTCTTCCTCAATTGTCGGAACCTGGGTGACACAGATAACTTGTTTTAAGTAGATGCAAATCTGGATGTGTATCAGCGAAAATCTACCGAATCTCCATGCTAAATTTTTCACGCAGATTTTCATAGATGTAGCAGCTTAATATTGCTTGAATCGAATATGATATATTCAGATTAATAAAATGCTTCACTTATAAAATTATTATTTCACTTTTAAAACAACATCGTCCCAATAGCAAACTCCTTTAAAATCTGCAGAAGTCATACATCGCAACTGTACTTTGGAGGTATCCCCACTATTGAAAACTCCTTTAAATTCAACCCATTCTCCTGCTTTTGTCGTGGCATCCAATTCAAACGTACAGCTGGTAACAAAACTACCATTGGTATCAAAAACTGACGTACCCGTTGTGCCCGAATCTATTTTCATTTTGACATTAAGTTCGTAATTTGTATTTGGCTTTATTTCGACATTTTGAACCATTTCTTTTTCGCTTTTATTGCTTTCATATCGTAACGAATAATATCCTTGTGCGGAAGAATCTAAGAATTGCTCATACGATTTTGGAGATTTCGTTAACCAAAATTTCAGTTGCTTTTGAGTAGCTAGTTCGAATGATGGATTTTTAACGAGATTCTCCATTTTTAACTTAGAAATTTTCATCGAATGGATTGTGCCATTACAGCCAATCGCTTTCAAATCGATTCGATCTTCCTCAAAAATCCATGATTTCCCTCTAAAATTATCTTTTTCAAAACATTCGACAAGATATCCCTCTGGAATTTGAATTGAAGCAATTTCATCGGGTACGATACCGTATTTTTTTAAATCGGTCTCATTGTAATTTCCCGGTTCCACTGTTCCCATCATTTCATTAAAATTAATGGCTTTATGAAAAGTGGGCAATTGTACCCCTAAAGTTTGCTCGACCCCATTGATCGTTCCATCAGCATTAAACGAAATTGGATCAAAACAAATCGAACGATTAGGACCTATTCCTCCAGATAAATTTCCGTTATGGTAAAAAATGTACCATTGGTCTTTATACGCTACTACCGAACCATGAGTTGTAATTACATCGGTGCTCCCTAAAAAAACACCTTTTGGTTCCCAAGGTCCTAATGGATTATCACTCATAGCGTAACGCATTTTGTTAAACTTTGGAAAATCATCGGGATACATTAAATAATATTTCCCTTTGCGTTTAAAAACAAACGGCCCTTCTCGAAGACCTTCAAGACCAGTCTGCAATTTCATTTCGCCATCCACTTCCATCAAATTTTCTTTGAGCTTAGCCGCATACGTTTTGGCACCTTTAACTGCATATAAATAAGCTTCACCATTTTCGTCAATAAAAACACAGGGATCACAAAATGCATTTCCTCCTTTGATATATCCTTGGACTTTAAAGCCCGAAGCGGGATTTTTACTCGTCGCTACCCCTATCTCCCATACATCTTCTTTGTTTTTGTGTGGAAAAAAGAAGTAGTACATTCCATTTCTATACGCACAGTCAGGCGCCCACATAAAACCGCCCTCTTCACGTCCCCAGTCCACCTGTCTCGAATGTAAAATTTCACCATGATCTTTCCACGTAATCATATCATCTGTAGAAAACACATGATAGCCATCCATAGTAGAGTATCCCTTTGCAGGAGCGACGTCAGTGGATGGATACACATACAAACGGCCGTCTTGCCACACATGCGCTGATGGATCAGCAGTGAACATATGACTAACAATGGGATTCGAACGTCTATTCTGTGCTTTAATGAAAGTGAATGGTGCTACAATTAATACCAATATTATTTTAAGTATATGCATTTACTTTATTTTTAAAACTAATTATAAAGTCATCTTGATTTCCATTTCTTTTTGTTCCCGAACGACTTTGAACTTAACCACACCCGATTTTATTCCGTTCATCACCTTCATGAATAGTGCTTCATTTGCAACTTTAAGTCCATTTACACTTAAAATAAGATCTTCCTCTAAAAAGCCTGATTTTTCTAACTGAGAATCTTTAGTTATTTTTTTCAACACCACACCTCCATCTTCTTTAGCAACTCCATAGGCCGAAAATTCCATTCCTGAAAGACCGCTTATTGTAGCTCCCATCCAAGTTGTTGCCACAGCTTTTTTATTCCTTTTCGATTTACCTTTCTTTTGGAGTTCTTCAGAAACGCCTAATGCAGGGATAACTGGTGTTTTTGCAATGGCTTTAAGCGATGGCTTTTTCACTCCAAACTGATCCATTGGGAAGTTTTTAAAACCTATTTTAAAGGCAGGAGAACCTTCTTTCACTCGGAAATCTCCTTTAGCTGGATCAATAAACATAGGGTCTCCTACGATAGAATGTTCGTCCCAACCAAATTCTTGTGTTAGCTCTCCATCAAAAATAAGATTACTATCCACTCTTTTTCCGTTTTTCTCAGCAGTTGGCGTGTTAGCTCCTAGGTATTTAAACATAAAAATATTAGAGAACACTTCGTCATTACTATTCTCATACCAAACATGGGGATGGAAAGTATTATTCACCGTTATATTATTCCAAGCACGTCTTCTAAAACCTTCTCTTAATTTTAATCCACCTGAAAGCATTAAATTATTATAAATATCATAGTTTGTAGAACCATCATCCAAATCAATGTCCCAACCATGATTACAACGCCAACGGCTGTCACGAATAATGGTAGTTTTCATAGCATCAGCAAAAGGCAATTCAGGATATTTGTCTAAATCTAAACCTTTTACTTTCCAGTATCGATCACGTCCCCATGAATTGAACGAACCATGATCGTGTGTTTCTAATACGGTGTTAAATACATCGCAACGTTCAATCAAATGTCCTCCAAATGCGCCATCTCCAATATTTATTCCAGAACGAGCACAATCATAAATAGAACAATCTCTAACGGTTATTTCCATAGCCATCTCAATCTCAACTCCCGCTGGTTGACGTTCCACAGTTCCTACGTTATGAATCAAACAATCTTCAACAGTTCCATTGGCTGGATAATTTTCGGTTTTCGGTCCTGGAGTACGGTCTAATTTTGCAAATTGATTGGTCTCTCCATATTCAAACAAAGGGTCGCGCAGCGCATTAGGATCCCCAACAAAACAAATTCCACTCGCACCTGTGTGATGAATATAATTCCCTTTTACTAGCGTTCGACGATTATAATTATTTACAAAAATGGCATTTCCTCCCACTTGATCAAACTCACAATCCACAATCTGAACATCTTCAGTACCCGTTAACATAAAAGCACCTCCACGGAAGATCGTCCAATCGGAACGCACCATCGGTTCTTTAGTTTCCATAAAAGTTCGGGCAGCGTGGCGTACCACAAAACCTTGTAAGTTGATAAATTTAACAGGCTCTTTAATTGAACCTTGAAAATCAATCAATTGTTTTAGTCGCACCACCTCCACAGTAGCCTTATCTAAATTGGTTGTTGATTCTGGTTTATAGTACAATAGTTGTGCTTTTTCATCATGAAACCATTCTCCAGGTGCATCGAGTTCTTCAAAGATATTTTCGACCATACGAAAGGTTGTATGCATACCCATTTGGCGATTATTTTGCCATCCACCTTCATAAGTCAGTTCTCCATCTGCTTTTTTACCAGTAATCTTGTAATGGTAACCACCCCAAAGTTTGGCGTGCATAGCATGCATATAGCCTCCTTCAGGATGCTTCCATCCTGCTGCTCTTTCTTTTGAAAAAGCATCGGCAGCATACCCTTGATACGCATCCGTCTTTTTAGTAGCATCATAATTAGGATAACGAGCCATACGCTGATTTAAACCATCAATAAAAACTTGATCGATCACTACTCCTTTGGGCGTTTGCGCCTGAAATATTCCATCGCGATAGGTTTTCCAATTCAGTTTTAGTTTGGTACCTCCACTCAAAATAGCTTTACCTTCATTTTGGGCACGGTAGGTAATTGGATGTGCTTTAGTTCCTCCATCCTTTGGTGTGAAAACAATTGTTTCTGGCAAATAATAAACCCCATCAGCAAAATAAATAATTACAGTTTCCTTACCAGCATAAGTACGTGCTTTTATTTGAGCGGCTACTACTGATGCCAATGGTTGGCTCTTACTACCGCTATTGGAATCAGAACCCGTTGGGCTTACGTAAATATCCAAAGCATAGGATGTTGTTAAGAAACATCCTGTTAAAAGTAAAAATGAAGTTAAAAAGTGTTTTTTCATGCGCTATTTAATTTAATTTTTGGTTTTAGTTTACTATTTCAACGGTTTATTTATTCTTCAAACCGTAATTTTTTTATTCATAAGGTCAAAAATGAATACTATAATTTTTTAATACTTTGATATTTTTTTTCAGTTTCGACCCTAAGCTTTGTTAATACGGCAGCATAGTTTTTATCATTTGCTATATTATTCATCTCATAAGGATCTTTTTCTACCTCATATAATTCTTCAATTACGGGATTATGTTCATAGTAAATTATGTATTTATACTTGTCATCTCTCATTCCCCTAGATCGATACGATTTATTAGCCTTAATTATATCTTGATTTGCTTTCTCAAAATCAGGAATATTTGCTTTGGAATGTAAATTGGTAATAAAAACACTTTCTGAATAAACCGATTTTTGCCAAAGATCTCTGTTTTGCGTTTTATCTAATATTCCTTTAAAACTATTTCCTTGCATCTTGGCTGGAATGGCAATACCTGCAAAAGACAAAATGGTAGGCGCAATATCTACTGATGATACAAATGCATTTTCTCTATAACCCTGATCTTTTTTATTTTTACGACCATCATAAACTATTAATGGCTGTTTTACTGATTCATCATAGAGAATTGATTTATCATATAATCCGTGTGAACCATGAAAACGACCGTTATCACTCGTGTAAATAATTATCGTGTTGTTAAGAATCCCCATTTCTTTTAGTTTGGCAACTAATCTACCTACTTGCAGGTCAACTGTATAACCTTGAGTAGCAAACCGCCTTACTAATTTTTGATATAATTCAGGAGTAGATGTTCTTGCTTTGTGCAGTGGCACTCCTCTCCAATTGTCGAGTAATTCAGGTAGTTTCGTGTTTTTTCCTTGCACCCAATTTTCTGGTACACTAAAGTTATAATTCTCAAAAACCTTTACATGAGGAGGATACATATCTTCATCTTTATCATTTTTTACCGCATAAAAACTAACTGATAAACAAAATGGTTTGTCTTTAGGTTGCGTTTCCAAAAAATGAATCATAGCGTCTCCTGTTTTTAATGTTCTTTCATTGGGCGGTCTAAGCGTATCATAAATCTTTTCCAATGCTGCATCCTTTGGCCACATTTTAAAACCTCCGTTAAAATGCACGCCGTTACCAGCAAAATAATCAAAATATTCTCCGAGATTTTTTTGCATATCATAGCCCGAAACGCCACCTGTGGCACGGTAAGCTTCGTCAGTTACTGGAAAACCAAACTTACCAATAAACCCTGTACGATACCCTGATTGTTTTAATTGAGCGGGATAAGTGTCCTTAAAATCTGCCTTTGAGAAAGTAAGGTTGTTTGGATACGAAAAGTCCACATTGTGATTGGAATCATAACGACCAGACATTATCGTAGCTCGACTAGGCATACAAATTGCGATAGCATAATAGGCTCTGTCAAAAACAACTCCTTCTTTTGCTAGTTGGTCTATGTTATCCGTTTTAAACTCCGTTCTTCCATAGCAACCAAAATTATCCCAACGTTGGTCATCGGTCATTAAATAAACAATATTAGGTTGTTGAGCATGACCTATAAAATCAAACAGTAACCAAATCAACAATACGATTTTTATATTTTTCATCTATTTATTTTTATAAATACTTACCTCTAAAACCTCAACTTTATAATCTTCTAATCTAAAACGTAACATTTTGTTAAAGGTTTAACTAAATATTAAATTAAGTAATCTTTTCAGTTACTGAGTCTTTGTTATGAAACAAATACATAATGTCAATCGAATCCTTTATTCGGCTTATTTGTTGGAATCAGTTGTACATTCCAAATATTAGGCTTTTCATCTCCAAAATCTGTTAATGATTCTAGTGTCAGGGTGTGCATTCCTACTGTATTTATTTTTACCGTTCCCAAAATGGATCTTGAAGACATCACCTCCGTTGCCATTCTTGAATTTTGCCAACGTTCTTGTTCTTTCAATTCATTCTCTACCGATTGCCCAGCGACTGTAGCTCGCATACGTCCCTCAACTTTCCATTTTTCATCTTTAATCGCTTCCGAAATTAACGCTACTTTGTAAGTCCCAGGTTTTACCAATTTAAAATCCCAACTCAATCCTTCGCCTTTTTTATCTAGAGCAACGGTCATTCTGCGAGTTGGCATTATCCCTTTATCATTTTTGATAACTGTGAAGGTTTTTTGATCTACAGGACGAAGTGGTTTATTCGGGACAAATTCCGTATCATGAATAGAAGCCCAATACGCATCTAAAATAACTGTTCCATTAGTTTGTTGTAAAAAATTTTGTTCCATTATAGGGATTCCTTCTATTTTCAAAGCAATAACCGAAACGTAAGGATCTGGCGCTGTTTCAGGTACTTTGATACTAATGATGTTAATCGCTGCCGTTGAATTGTATACTGATTCAGAAGAAAGTGCGGTTCCATTTGCTAGAAGACTGGCTTCAACGATTTTGTTATTCAATCCATACAATTTAAAAACACCGTCTTTTGGCCAATCCACAACATTTAAGTATAAAGTTGTTGTATTACCTTCCGTACGTTGTGTGATGGAACCCCAATTTAAATCATACGGATAAGGGCCTGCTTGTGTACCATAAATCGCTTTTCCGTTTTTGTCCATCCACTCACCAATCACCTTTAAACGTGTTTGAGATTCTTCCGGGATTACACCTTTGCTATTCGGACCAACATTCAGTAAATAATTACCGCCTTTACCGGCTATATCAATAAGTTTTTCTAGCATCAACTTCGCAGATTTCCAATTGGTATCTTTTGGATCAAAATGCCAAGAATCATTCATTGTTTGAGCCGATTCAAAATCCATTCCTATATTGGCAGAAGGAGTCATATTATCTCCCATAGAAAGATAATTTACGTATTTTAGTGCATCATCATCTCCTAAACGACTATTTGAAATAGCGCCATACGAATTGAGCAAATCTACCATTTCTTGCTGCCCCAATAATCGTTTGCGGTTGGGATTTCGAAAACCAGATGATCCATCAAACCAAAATAATTTGGGTTGATAGTTTTCACATAATTCCTTAATTTGTCCGTACATGTATTCCATGTATTTCGTGATATCTGCCTTGGGATTTGGATCAAAGTGAAATCCGCTACGATTACTATAAGCCGCATCATATTCTGGATGATGCCAGTCACCAATGGAATAGTAAAAACCTAATTCAATCCCGGCTTCCTTACAAGCTGTAGCTAATTCTGCAATAATATCTCTTTTGAAAGGCGTTTGATCTACAACATCCCAATCGGTTAGTTTTGAATCCCATTTGCAAAATCCATCATGATGTTTCGAAGTAAATACAATGTATCTCATACCTGCATCTTTGGCGATACGCACCCATTCTTTGGCATCAAAATCAACAGGATTAAAGTTTTTTACAGATGCTTCGTAGATTTCTTTTTTACTTTCGGCGTTTCCTTCTTTTAAAAAATCTTCGGATGTAGAAGCTCCAAAATGAATGAACATGCCAAACCTTCCTTCACGAAACCAACTCATCAAATCCTCATTAGAGAGTTGTTTTGGTTTTGTATTTTGTGCGTATAACAATGACGTTGAAAATAGTACTACCGACAACAATAAATAAAATTTTTTACTTTTCATCACACCTTCTTTTACTAACTTAATTTTTTAGTCTCAACCTATATTTTCTTTAAAATAGGTTCGTATCTCTTATTCTACTTGTTGCATTAATTCGATACGAACCGGCTTAAAAAAGATAAATGCATTGGGTACGACACCCAACACATTTATCAACTAACTACTAAAAAAAACAAACTAAATTCAAATTTTATATTGGTTTACTCCCATAAAGGATTTTGTGTCAAAGCTCCTCCAATGTCCTGACTTTTTTGGATTTCAGCAAGTGGAATTGGATACACTCTAAATTTTCCTAGAGGTGCTGCAGAGATAATATCTGCTTCGTCTTGTGCACGAGTTAAGGCTGTAGTGGTAGCACCTGCAGCTTTTTCTAGAGCTGGTATCCCTATCACTGTAGATTCTAAGATTCCCCAACGAATTAAATCTTTTTTACGTCCCCAATAACCTTCTCCAACCAATTCCCAAGAGCGTTCATTTTGAATATCTTTTAAGGTCATCGTAGTTAAATTTGGTAAATTAGCTCTTGTACGAACTTTATTAATTGCTGCTAGTGCCGCTGTTGAAGAACCACCTATCATGAACTCCGCTTCTGAAAGTAATAAATAAGCATCAGACAACACAAATAAACGAGCAGGAGAACTGGATTGATTACTAGCTTCTGAAACTGACAATAAAGGATCACTTACTGGTACAGCCGCACGAACAAATTTTGGAATATAAATCCAATTAAATTTGGCAACCGTTCCGTTTGTTAAAGTATGTGACTCCCAAACATTATAAATTTTTCTAGTATCTGTGCTAGCAAAAGTGTTGGCAAAACTTTTTCTTAAGGTATAAGGTGCTGATCCATTAGTAATGTCTAATTGCGACATAGCTGTTCTGGTATTTGCATTTTCAGCTGCAGTATTAGCGCGAGCTGTAGAATTTATAATACTACCTTTTACATTGGCAAGGAATTGTTTTCCAAAAATGATTTCATTGTGGTATTCATTACCTCCTCTAAACATATCAGCGTAGGGTCCTAATACCGTTCCATGAGGAGATGTTGTAGTAATTGTTAGTAATTCTGTACGCGCTTTTGCCCACTCACTTGCATCGTACTGTGCAAGCCATACATGACAATACGCTTTTAACATTCTTGCCGCCCATACAGTTGGTCTTCCATCATTTTGATTCCATCTATCAGTAGACATATAACCAGATGAAATAGCTAGATCTAGATCATCAATCATTTCACTTATGATAACCCTACTATCTGTCTTTCCTAGGAGAGAAATTTTTTCGATATCCACCAATTCATCTCTCCAGTAAGGAATGTCACCATACTGAATAACTAATTGTAAATAAGTATTAGCTCTAAAAAAAAGTATTTGACCCAAAATATTACCTTTTACTTGATCCGTTAAAGGTGAATTCTCAATACTTGCCAAAAATAAATTGGCATCTCTAATTACAGTGTAATTAGTTCCCCAAGTATTTATCACCTGGTTCGTATTTGAATCGTATACGTAAGCACCAATATAATGTGCTGCTGCTAATACACTTCTACCCGATACTCCCACATCCGTACCTAAGTGATTGAGAAATCCGGCATCATATACACTCTCTTCATTAAGTTGATTCAAAGCCATAGTGGCCTCTTCTTCGTTTCTGAAAAAAGTTTCTGGTGTTAATAATCCCTTTGGATCTTCGTCTAAAAAATTCTCGCAGCTAATCGTAAAATTACATGCTATAGCAACTAACATTATAACTATATATTTATTTTTCATCTTTTTATTTTTAATAGTTAAACCTGAATTAAAATGTCATATCAACTCCAAAAACAACCGAAGTATTTTTTGGATAAGCAATGGCGTCATATCCTCTCGCTAGTGCCCCTCCTGTACTTACATCGGGATCAAAGCCCCAATAGTCTTTAGATTTTAAAATAAACAAATTGGTTCCTGTAACGTACGTTCTTAATTTACTAAATCCTTTGATTGTCCCTTTTGGCAGAGTGTATCCTAATTGCAACGTTCCAAGTCTTAAGTAACTCGCATCTTGTACGTAAAGACTACTCGATTTGTTATAATTATAAATATCAAAGCCAGGATAAAGCGCGTCTGTTTGATTGTTTACGGTCCACATGTTATTACGAATTGACGCATAACTATTGGTTGTCGTTTCTATCGCACGAAAAGCTTCCTCATTGTAATTCTCATTTCCTAAACTGTAAGTGAAAAATACTTGAAGATTAAAGTTTTTGTATTTAAAGTTAGATTGAAATCCACCGTAGATATCAGGGTTGGCGTTACCAATTATAGTATCGTCATATTCTGCAGAATACACACCATCAGGAACTCCATTCGGCCCGCTTATATCTTTAAATATTGCAGTTCCAGTCGCTGGGTCAAAACCTTCATAAAGAGCTCCTACAAAAATTCCGATTGGTTGTCCAACTCGTATTTCACCACTACGATCATTTGCTGGAGCAGTTAATCTTTTTGTTTCAATATAGGTATTACGTCCTAAGTCTAATACCTTATTTTCATAATGAGAAATATTTAAAGAGGCATCCCATTGAAAATCTTTTGTTCTTACAAGCACAGCATTTAATGTGAAATCAATACCTCTATTTTCAACCGAACCTACATTGGCTAATTGCGTATCATATCCCGTAAAGGACACTTGAGGTTCATTTAGCAATAAATCTTCTGTTTTTTTGTAATACACATCTATTTCTGCTGAAAGTCTAGATTTAAATAACGAAAATTCAAGTCCGGCATCGTATTGATTTGTAATTTCCCAACCCAAATCTGGTTTTGCTAAATTTCCTTGAGTTACCCCTGGAACACGTACACCATTTACAAGAATTGTATTATTGACAATACCTACGTTGGCTATTGTTACATAAGGATTAGCTCCTTGATTCCCCGTTTTACCATAGCTCAATCTTAATTTCAGATTATCAACGAAATTAACATTCTCCATAAAAGGTTCTTCGTTAATCTTCCAACCAATTGCCGCAGATGGAAAGTTTTCATATCTATTATTAAGTCCTAATCGAGAAGAACCATCTCTTCGCACAGATGCAGTAAACAAGTATCTATCTTTTAAAGTATAATTGATTCTTCCTAAGAAACCAACCAAACTGTTGTCTGTATAGGCAGAGGATACATTTACATATTCTGCCGGTGCTAGTTGAAGAGCATTAATACCCACACCATCACTTGGTATATTGCTTGCACTTACATTGGTAGTTTCTCTATTATGAGTTTGAAATGTTGCTGCTGCTAAGATGTTAAAGGAATGATCTCCAAACCTTCTACTATAATCTAATGTGTTCTCATTTAAAAAATCAGAATCATTAAATGTTATTACAGATCCAGACGCTAATTGATTGTTATTATTAATCTTTGATGGGTTTGTCGAAGGTGTAAACTGATTACGCTTACTAAAAAGGAAATCTCCGTTAAAAGTTGACTTGAGCACTAATCCATCAAACAAACTAGCTTGAATGTATGTATTTACAAAAATTTTATTAAGATGTGTATCGTCTTGATTTAATTCGGCATTAGCCAACAAATGATCTGTTCTTGTCCCTAAGATAGGACTATCACCTACATAATAACTGCCATCCTCGTTATAAATTGGCTTTGATGGATCTTCTCTTAATAACTGTTGAAAGGAGACATCATCGTTATCGTTATTAGTTCTTGACAATAAAACATTTGCTCCTACTTTAAAAGTTTTAGATAATTTTACATCAATATTTGTTCTAAAATTAAATCTTTCAAAACTTGAACCTTTTACGATACCGTCCTGATTTAAGTATCCTCCAGAAATATAATATTGAGCATTATCATTTCCACCAGATGCAGATAGTTGATAATCTGATATCACTGCAGGTCGAATCAATACGTCTTGCCAATTTACATCTCCTCCGGGAAGATTATCCAAATCGTATGGCAAATTCGCTTGATCAGTAGTGATATCATTTAGCCATGATGCCAGTTCACTACTATTTTGAACATCTATTCTTTTCGATAAAAATTGTATTCCACTCGAAGTTCTAAAGTTTACAACTGCCTTACCTTTTTTACCTTTTTTGGTAGTAATCAAGATAACACCATTTGTTCCTCTCGCACCATAAATTGCAGTAGAAGAAGCATCTTTTAAAACTTGCATTGATTCAATGTCATTGGGGTCAATCGACGAAAGATTTCCCGCACCGACAAACCCATCGATAACATATAAAGGGTCGTTACCACCTGTTATAGAGTTTCCACCACGAATAATAATTTCTGGGGCTGCTCCTGGACTACCATTGTTAGAGACCACTTGAACACCCGAAGCTCTACCTTGCATTGCATTTTGCACATTTGCTACAGGAGCTACAAAAGCTTCATCGGTATCAATTGTGGAAACCGAACCTGTTAAATCTTTTTTCTTAACCGTTCCGTATCCAATGACCACAACTTCATCTAGCGTCGCTGCATCCTCCTCCATACTTACATTAATAATGGCTTTATTCCCGACTGGTACTGATTTTGTTTTCATACCAATAAAAGTAAATATTAATGCATTCTTACTTTCTGCCATAATAGTATAGTTACCATCAAGGTCTGTTTGTGAACCTATATTGGTGCCTTTTACAATCAGTGAAACACCTGGTAAAGGCATACCAGCCGCATCTTTTACTGTTCCCGTTATTGCTCTTTTTTGAGCAAATACAGATAGCGATATCATTATAATAAATAATGTTAAAATTTTCTTCATAATTTGGTTAGTTTAGTGATTAGTTATCTTCCTTTTTACAGTAACTCTAAAATTTTCTCCTTTTATAATTATTCTTTTTTAGACTTTAATGTTTTATTTTCATTCATTATTGTTATTTAGTTTTATACGTATTAATTCAAATTTTAATATAAGCCTTGCTGCCGTTCAACAAGGTAGGCTATGCTTTTTGTTATTTCAAATTGCATGAGCTAAAAGTGAATTTTTAGTTTAGTAAATTGGTTCAATTATAACCGACTTTAAACTTGAAGTTTCTGAATTACCTTCCACCAATGATACCGTAATAGTATGTTTTCCAGCGGTTTTAAATTCTAATATCCCCATCGGATAGCTATCGTACTTTTCTGTGGCGGCTTGCTGATTTTGAACCATAATTCCCTCGTCGGTAATCGTTTTCCAAACTAGACGATCTTCACCTGAGTAATTTAAATGCAAATAATATTTTCCAGGTTGTAAAACATTTACAGTCCATGTAGCCGTACCATCCTTTTTCCACTGGCTTACCTGCGTTGTTTTCTTCCATTCTCCAAATTTTTCCATCCAACGAATTGACTTTTTCTCCGCTGACTTCACCGCTGCAAATTCAGTTAAAAGATCCGAAGTTATGTTTGGATAAATTGCTTGAGTAGTATCTACCTTGACCGTGCTTTTTAATTTGATTTCGATAACTGAAACAGGAGCATCTGGCACTTTATAAGGTACATTGAATACAGTCCAATTATTTTTTTTATCATATTTTAATTCTTTACTATCGCCTCCACCAATAATCTTAGCCGATGCAATTTCACTTTCTAGACCAGGTAAATATAATTTTCCATCTTGTGGCCAATTAAAAACCGAAAGGAATAAAGAATTTCCTTGCGTCGTGACATCACCCCATGCCTGTGCATGTCCCCATGGTGAACTACCCGCGCCATAGATAACTTGAGGGTACTTTTTTATCCATTTTCCTGCTTCTTCTAAAAATTGTACTCCTGTTTCAGGCACTTTTCCATTTCCATCAGGACCAATATTAAACAAATAGGTTCCGCCACGACCCACTGTAGATATCAATCGACTCAATATTTCTTTTGGACCTTTAAAATTATTGTCGTACCAAGCATAAGACCATGAATCATTGTTTGTATCACAGCTTTCCCATAAAACGTCTAAGTTTTTTAGAGGCACTTCCATATCCCCATGGCTTATATAATCGCCTAGGCCATATCCTACTCGGCTGCATAACATTGCATTGGGTTGCAGCTCTTTTACCAAATCTGCCAATTCTATTACTAAGTTTTTCTTCATTCCTCCTGGAGTGTCAAACCATATAAAGTCGATATCTCCGTAATTTGTGCAAATTTCTTTAATCTGAGGTTTGCATTTTTTATAGAAATAATCTTCAAAAGTTGCCGTACTGCCATTTTCATTCTTTGTAGGGCCACCGCTTCCTCCTGGTGTTGTCCAGTCTTGATTATGAGAATAGTAAAATCCAAATCCCAATCCCAAATCGTGGCAGGCCTTAGAAAGCTCTTTCATTGGATCGCGTTTAAAAGGAGTTGCTTTAACGATATTAAAATCATCAACTTTGGAGTCAAACATCGCAAAGCCTTCATGATGTTTACTTGTAATGATTATGTATTTCATTCCAGCATCCTTTGCCAACTTTGCTATCGCTTTTGCATCAAAATCGGTAGGATTAAAATCATTAGCTATTTCCATATATTCCTTTGCAGGAATGTCGGCTACTCTAGGATTCATAATCCATTCGCCAATACCGTAATACGTTTTTCCTTTCCATTGTCCTCCCAACTTTGAAAATAATCCCCAATGTATAAACATTCCAAAATTACTTTGATCAAATAGTTTTGCTTTACCGTTTTTTAAGGCATCGCCAGACACAGAAGCTTCTCCCCACATTTTATCCATGCTTTGTTGATTGTCTTTTTTCTCTTGAGAAAAGGAGGCAATCGTAAAAAACAGTACTGCGATTACGGATAAAAGTTCATTGCTTTTTTTAAACATATGATTTATTTTTTTTATTTAGAACTAGGAACCAACCACTTTTAAAAGGGTAACTATACTTGCACTAGTTTAATCTCTAGAGCAAATTCCAGTTTAAAAATCAATGTCTTTGTGAATTATAAAACTTATACGAACTATTAAGTCTTATTTACGATATTATAAGTTCTTCTTAGGTAAAGTCCTTTTACGACAACTGTCTTTCTAATATCATAGCAATTAACTGTTTGCGCTATCAGATTGATGAACGACAAACAATATTGCGAAGGGTCAGTTAATAGTTAAAAGTTTTTATAAGAATCACTCAACGTATCGATAATTTAGATACGAAATTGATTTTTAATGGTTAATGCAAATATGCACCCACATGAGCTAAAGAGGCTTCCTCGCGTCATGCTTTTTTATTGCTGAATTCAATCAGGTTGATTAGAGCAATGGCATTACCAGGTTTTAAAGGGCTTCAAAAGGTTATTTGCTCATTTCGTTTTTCGAATTTCTACCCTAAAAAAAAAGACTTTTAGACTTTTGCTTAACAAAAGACATCTTAAAAACTGCAAAAAACTATTTGCTGTAATTTTGATAACGTATAACTATTTTGGCAGCTGAACATAGCTTCAATTATAGCCGTTATTTAATTATAAATACCTCCCTTCAACTTTACAAATCAAAAAATAAGGTTGCTAGAAGTGACGGAGATTAATACTAATTAAATTCAGTTACTGTAAAGTTACAGATTGTACCCATTATGTAGTATGCATAGATTTAGCTAATGATTGCGACTTGAGCGTAAAAACTAATAATTTGAATACAAATCACCAGGTGCCTATTTATCGAATTCTATTCGAATTTTCGTCGATATTTCTTTCTTTATAAGTTGAATCTTTAATCTTTCCAAATTTATAACGTATAGAAAGTGCTATTTCTCTTGTATCAGTATAATATATTCCTTTAGAAGCTATTTCATTTATGATAAAATTTTCATTAAAATTCATATTTCTAAAAATATCATTAAGTCTTAAAGTACAGTCAAAATTTTTAAACAATGTTTTGGACAATGCTAAATCCATTATGAATAAAGAATTTCTTTTAAAAACTCCTTCTTCTCGTTCTGTAAAACCCCAACCTGTCACAGAAAAGTCTAGTTGTTTTGATAATTCAAAAATATGATTCGAATAATAATATAAATACGGCTTCGACCCATTAACAACAGCAGCATTATCCTCAACTTTATTTAAAACAAAATTAAAACTGTTTGAAGAACTCCAAAAATGATGTTTAAACGGAAGTGAAAATTCTAAATTCACTCCAGATTCTTTAGCATAGTTAATAGAATTAAATGAAATCAATTTAATAACTTTATCATACTCAAATGCAAAATACACTGGATTTTTACTTCGAGAAAAATTTAGTTTAACAGATTTGTTTTTAAACTGAAAAGTTCCTGAAATTTCATCTGTTATTGTTGGGTTTAAATTGATGTTTCTTGAAAAAATCAAAAAGGGATTAGTGTAAATTGAAATTTGACTTGTTGCTGAATAATTGGGTCTTGAAATACTTTTTGCGTAGTTAAAACTGATCGTTTTTGTGCTGTCTACTGTAAAATCAAGTTGAATTTTTGGAAAAAAATTGGTGTAGTTTCTATCTATCAATAAAAAATTATCTACTGCGTATTTTCCTTTAATTTCTGTGTTTTCAGCTCTTATACCAAATAAATATTCTATTTTTTTATTTTTACCAGACAACTGGGTATAACCTGCTATATTTTGTTCTTTAAGACGATAATTTGAATCTTCATTATTATTTGAAATAAAATCTAAAACCTCAAAATTAGTATTTGCATGTGCAGCTAAATATAAAGCACCAAATTCCCATTTTACCTCATTTTTTATTAATTTTTCCAAATCGGCTCTTCCTGAAAGTACATTCACATTAAATTTTTGATTTCTGTTTTGTGTTAGGTCAAACTGAGTGTCGTCATAATTGTTTAAGATCACACTCTTTGAGTTTTGATAAAAATTAGAAAATTGAAAACCAGTAAATAACGCTGCGTCCAAACTCTTTATTTTTTTATTGTAGTTGATAAATGAATTTATAAAATTTCTGTTTTCATCATTGTTATTTAATGTTTCTATAAAATTTGAAAGATTATTTTGGCTTATAAAAGAATTAGTTGTGTTTCTATCATAGTCTTTTTGAATTTTACCACTTAAATTAAATGATAAATAATCATCTTCATTGATCTGATAAAAAATGCCATTTCCAAAAATAATTTGACGTCTTTTAGTGTACGATTCAGCTATAAAATTTGAGTTAATAGTATTGTTTAATATTTCAAAATCATTTCCAATACTTTCCCACGGATTAAGTTGATTGATGCCAAAGTTTGCTTTTATTTCTGTATTATTCTTTTTAAAACTTGAATTTATTCCCCAATAATTATTAAACCTTTTTTTCAAAGATATTACTTCAGATATCTTAGTTTCAAACCCTTCGTTCTTGCTTAACTTTCTCAATATTAATACAACTGCTCTACCTTCAGCTTCGTATTTCGACGAAGGATTTTTAATTATTTCTATAGATTTTATATCCTCGACCGATAAAGCATTCAAATCATTCATTCCAACTTTTTGATTGTCAATGTATATCAACGGATTTCCCTTTCCAATAATTGACATACCTTCTTTGTCTCCACTTATTTGCACACCTGGAAGTTTTGATAGCAATTCTACTGTATTCGGTATCGCCTTAAAAATAGAATTAGCGATATCTACTTTTACATTTCCTTTTAAATAAGAGAACGTCTTATTTTTACTTTTTAAAACAATTTCATTCAATTTTGTAAAGCCAATTTTGGATAAAATTAATTTTAGATTTAAATTTTTATTCAGGCTAAACTTTTGATCAAGATTTTCATATTCTTCGCTATAAATTTGAATATTATAGTTTCCTTCCTTCAAAGAAGTAAAAAACAATTGTTCATTTGCAATAGATATTGTTTTAATAATTTGATTTGTTTCTGCATCTAGAAGATATACAATGCCCTCTTTGATGTTTTCATTTCTCAAATCTGTAAGCTCTATTTTTAAAGTGAAATTATTTTGTGAAAACCCAACCAAACAGAAGAAGAACAATGCGAACGAGTAATGTTTTTGTAGCATCTTATTTAAATAGCATTTTTGATTAATACTATTGCAAAGAAAAAAAAAACACTTATAAAAGTGTTTTTTCATCGTATGATTTAAGTACTAGTACTGGTACTATTTTTGAAATTTCGTAACTAATTCTCTTCTACTAGAAACATTCAACTTACTGTAAATGTTACTTATATGAGTTTTGACAGTATTTAAACTAATAAAGAGTTCTTCTGCAATTTCTTTATTGCTTTTACCGTCTATTATCTGTTGTTTGATCTTTAATTCTTGATTACTCAGCGCTTCACTTGCATTTAATCCTTTATGAGACTTGATTGTATAAATTATATAGGTAAGAACTACTATAATTATTCCAAATATGATATTTAGGACGATGCTTAACGTTTGTTTTTTCTTTAAATCAATTAGATAATAGCTATTCAATTCTTTTTCTAAAAAAATATATTCAAGATTATTGATTTCACTAGATTTCAGTTCTTCTAGTAAGCGGATATAGTACTCTGAGTTTAGAATAATATCTTTCCGAAGCAATTTTTTTTCATTTAATTCTTTTACGCTCAGCAGTTTTATCGCTAGCGTTTTTAATGAATCTTTTGAGTAAGCTCTAATCTTTTCTAAATAATCTTCTGTTGATACCGCTATTATTTGCTTTTTGAATTTTTTGAATTTCAATTTTTCTTCGCCAATAAATTTATATTCCTTATTATGAATACTGGAAGGCGATATTTGTTCTGTTGGTATAGATTTACTATTATTTTGCCCAAAAAGCGTATAGGTAAGAATCAATAATAAGAAAATATATTTTTTCATTTTTATCGTCAAATGGTTAATTTAAAAAAATGCTGCAACGTCAATGTTATATTGCATGTAGTCACAAATGTATTAAATTAAAAAATATATCTGTTTCAAGAAAATTAATTGCCAAAAGTACTTTACTGCAGAAAGTATCGTCATCAAACCAAATTGCAAGCAATAACTTTACAACATTTATTTGTATTCGCTTTGACAAAGTAATCACTGCTTCAATATTCGTTTTGTCTAGATGTTATTTATCTAGACAATATTCAATTTTATCATTTTGAACAAGCACACTACAAATTCGCTAAATTAGGTTGTAAAATACAATTCCGATATGAAAATAACTCTCTACAGTTTATTTTTTATTCTTGTTACTACCTCTTAATAAATTCTGAAGGAGAAACCCCGTGAATTTTTTTGAATGCAGATGAAAAATAAGATTTTGATTCAATACCAATTTCAAACATAATCTCAGATGCAGTTAATTTTTTATTTTCGGTTAAGAGTTCGGCTGCTTTTTGAATACGGAAATTTCTAAGGTACACATTGGGAGCCTGACCTGTGAGTTCCTTCAACCTTCGATAAAAATGAGAAGTACTCATACAAATGTCAGATGCCAGCTCTTCTACACCGAAAGAAGAATTAGACATGTTTTTTTCTATCGAAATATTAATTTTTTTCAAGAATTCTTGATCTTTCGTAGAAGCAATTAAAGACTCTTTTGGCATAAAACTGTTTCTAGAAAAATATTCTAGAACACGTTGTTTATTTTCTAATAATTTTTTAACTCGAAGTTCTAAGTATTTAATCGAAAAAGGTTTTATAATATAATCGTCTGCACCAAGTTCCAACCCCTCTAATTTTTTCATATCTTCCCCAATAGCCGTTAATAAAATAACCGGTATATGGCAGTATTCGAGATTAGATTTAATTTTTTCGCATAGTTCATACCCATCGACTTTGGGCATCATGACATCGCTTATCACTATCTGTGGCGTGTTCTCGGATAATTTTCTTAACCCGTCTTCACCATCTGTAGCCAAGATTACATTATAGCTATCTTTGAAAGCTTCGTACAAAAATGTTCGTACATCTTGCTCATCGTCTACGATTAATAATGTAGCACGTGCACTGTCTACCGTACATACGGTATTTTCCTGAACGTCATCAAATTCAACTGGCATCCAATCTGTTACAATTTTATGATATTTGTTTAATTCTTCTTTTTCAATGTATTCTCCTTTTTCAATAACTGGAAGTGTTACTCTAAAAATAGTTTTTTTATTCAAATCACTATCCACCGTTATTGTTCCGTCCATTAACTCTGTTAATGATTTACATAGCGCCAAACCAATCCCAGTACCATGCCAATCATTTTTATCATCTCCGGCGCGGTAAAAACGATCAAATATTTTTTCTATTTTTTCAGGTGGAATTCCAGAACTAGTATTGGTAACTTGAATAAAGAAAGATTCCTCATCATTCTGATTCGGGTTTTTAAAAAATCCTGCTTCAATACTTACTTCTCTGTTAGCATCTGAATATTTAACCGCATTAGAAAATAAATTTAAAATAATACGTTCTGCTTTATCGATATCAAGCGAAATAACCCTATTTGGATCTTCTATTTTATAATAAAAATTAAGTAGCGTTTTTTGTCCATACTCTTCGAAAGATTCAATTAAAGGATAAATAAAATCCCCTAATGTTGTTTTTGAATAATTTAATTCCAAATGCCCTGTTTCGGCTTTTCTGTAAGATATAAGCTGATCTATTAATCGTTGTAATCTTGAAATATTATTTTGAATAATCGAAAAATATTTCTGATTTTCTGCTCCTTTATCATGTTCCGCAATTTTTTCTAAAGGCCCAATAATCAATGAAAGAGGCGTTTTGAAATCATGTGAAATATTAGTAAAAAATCGCAACCTTGCTTGGTTCATTTCTTGAACTCTTTCCTTATCTAACTGTTCAAATTTGAGTTCTTGATTTAATTTTTCTAATTGAACCAAATATTTCAATACAGCATGAATAGTGCATGCGGCCAGTACAAGCCATATCACAATACTCCACCATCTTAAGTACCAAGGCGCTAAGACTTTTATAGTAAAATTTTCAATATTTGAGGTCCACACGCCATCACCATTCGTTCCTTTATATAGAAACTTATAGGTTCCAGAACTCAAATTTGTGTATGTTGCCGTTGTTTTCCCTCCTTCTACTTCGATCCAATCTTTGTTGACACCTTCTAACTTATACGCTATCTTATTTTTATTGGGAGTTGCACTGTGCTGTACAATAATGTCTAGTGATATATTTCTATTGTTGTGGCCTATTGTCAATTTTTTTGTATCTGAAATAGAGCGTTCTAGAATAAGCTCTCCATCAATTTTTTTACCTGCTAGAACCGACTGATTATTAATTTTTAATCTTGATATTAATATTTTGGGTGCAAATTCATTCTTTTTGATCTGTGCTGGATCAAAAATGGTTAAACCGTCCACACCACCCATCAGCATAGTACCCTTTTTAGTTTTTAAAAATGCAGACTGTCTAAAATTATTGCTTAAGATTCCATTGTTGACATCGTAAAAATGAAATGTTTCTTTTGAGGGGTCAAAACAGCATATTCCCATATCTGTACTCAACCATAATAGACCTTGATTGTCCTCCAGTATACCATAAACGGCTTCATCTCGCAGTCCATCTTCTTTATGGTAGCTTTTTATATTTTGCGGTTCTCCGAATGAGTTCATGTCAATTTTCATAAGTCCACCACCAAAAGTACCCAACCACACCTTTTTATTTGAACTCACATAAATTGAAAAAACATCATTGTGACTTAGCTTTAATTTACTGTTTTTTGACTTTGTAGTCAGATGATCTTTTAATATCCACTGCCCATTTCTATAAACAATTCTATAAACACCGTTGGTAGTAACAAACCAGTAATTCCCATAAGCATCTTTAACATAATCATTGATTTGACTGCCTTTGACCACATTGTACATAGCAGCGTCGACCTCGACTGGACTGTTATTTAAAATAGTACTCCAAGGGTTATCTAATAACAGGATATGAGATCCTCCCAAAATAATATGATTACTATCAATTTGTGAAATCACTCTGTTAAAAAGATTTTCAACCGTTTTCCCTTTAACTGTTAAACGTATTAAAACGAGCCTATCTGATGCTTCATCATACAAATAAAGGCTTTCATTAGTGCTTATCCACCAATATCCTTTTAAGTCTTGAAAAAGGCGTAAAACCCACTGATTTTGTAATTTACTCAACTGATTTTGTAGGCGATCAAAACGTATTTGGTTCCCAGAATTAAGATTTAATTTTTCTTGTGTTCTACAAATACCACTTTCAAAAAAAGAAAACCAAATTCTTCCTTTATTGTCCTCAGTTATATCTGTTATTAAATTGCTTGATAATGATTGATTATCATATGGATTATGAGCAAAATTTTGAAATGGTTTTTGATTCTTGTCAAATTTATTTAGTCCTCCCTGCGCGGTACCAATCCATATTACTCCAAAAGAATCTTCATAAAAGCAGTTGATTCGATTGCTTGTTAGTCCATTTTTATATTTTGAATCATGTCTAAAGGAAACAAAACTTGCTTTTTTGGTATCGTATTTGAAAACTCCATTTTGTTTTGTACCTATCCAGAGGTTTTTATCCTTATCAAAGTAAAGTGATAAAATTTCACATAACTTATTTGTATTGGATGTATCAGCATCCAAAAACTTTTTTAAAATAATTAGACTATTATTTTCATAAAAAGTTTGATATAATCCTGCTGTAGTTCCTATCCACAATGAATTATCAACTTTTTTTAAGTTTTTTATTGTACCCGAACTTAAATCAAATTTTAATTCTGAAACTTTCACAGCATACTTAGCCTTTTCGTCAAAAATTACTTTGTAAATTTTTGATGCAGTCGCCACGATTAATTCTGACTTTGAAAGAAATTCGATGTCTATTATTCGATTGCCCCTAAGAATTTTGTCCAAATTTATTTCTGCAAGTCGCTCAATATTCTCAATATCTTTTAATCCTGAATTATAAATTGTAAGCCTAGAATCATTTCCAACCCAAATACGCTTTTCACCATCTTCTTTTATAAAAGTTTCTTTTTTAATCGTATTTTTTATGGATACAAAATGCTCTTTATCTGTCAGATAAACACATAAACCTTCTCTGGTTCCTACCCATAAACGCCCGCTGGAATCGTTTAAAAGATGTGATATATAATTATTGGGTAAAGATTCTTTATCCTGATGATTGTGATAATAATAGTCAAAAGAATATCCGTCATATTTTACCAACCCATTTGGTGTTGCAATCCACAAATAGCCCTTGTTGTCAGATACTATACTGTTTACCGTATTTTGATAAAATCCTTGTAAGCTATTAAATGACTCAATACGCTGATTACTTTGATAGATACTTTTTTCCTGCGCATAAACAAGATTTAAAATTAAAAAAAGAAATAAATATGTTATTCTTAATTTCATACATTAATATGTTTTAAACTATTTAATTTTATAAAAATTATTACCATATATCGTAAATTTTAGGAAATTTTGGCAAATCAATTTACAAAATATTTTCTTCATTTTAGGCGAATCTAACTAATTATATTGAAATTGTTCTTATCTATAAAAAAAGCATGTGCGAAAATAAATTCTCGACACACGCTCAAAATAATATTATTTAGAAAACAAGTTCTACAATACTGCGATTTACCTATAATTTAAATACTTCTTCATAAGAATTGCTGCTCCTAAAGCACTTGCATTTTCACCTTTTGGAAACAGAATTTGTTGATTTGGCATCATTTGTCGCAGGTATTCTACAAACATATCATTTCGTTTAAATCCACCTGAAATATACACTTCTTTTAAGCTATTATTTTTGTCTAGAATGCGTAGAATACCTTGATATACACGTTCTGCAATTTCATAAATTAATTGATAATAAGCATGCTCATAATCATCAAAACAATCAAAGTTTTTTAATTCACTAATAAAATTTTCTGGAATGTCATCAGGAAAAAATTTGTGCTCTTTTTTTGCCAATATTGTAGTACAGCGGCCAGCATCAAGTGTAAAATCTAGAAAATGACTTTTGGTAACTCCATAATGGTTACTTAGTTCGATCGCATTAACTTCATGAACACATCCCAAAAACTGCATGGATGATTTAATTTGCTGCTTATCCGGAGTCATAAAACACAAACAGTCATTATTTAACTGTTCTTGTGTCAACGACTCTTTGCTATAGGGATTCATGCAGATAATCCAAGTCCCTGTAGACAATAATACAAATTCATTACCCGAATTTTCATTACTCTCTAAAAGTGGAATTATGGAAGAGGAACTATCATGTAACCCCATACCTATCGCAATTTCTTGACCATTGACCATGGATATGCGAGCTTGTTTCCCCTTCTTAGGTTCTGGTAACGAAATGTTTTCACTTTCCAACCACTTATGGTATTTCATTTTATCGAAATTCCAAATCGCAGTATGCGCTCCAAGAGAAGTATAATCGGCTCTAATAGTTTTTGAAAACAAATAACTTAGATATTGCGGGTAATGTAATATGTTTTCAACTTGCGCCCAGTATTGAGGTTTCTGGTTTTTTAACCAATACATTTGCAAACCGGAGTTTAACATCCCGTAAGCAGGCGAAGCGGTTTTTCTAGAAAATTCTTCGATACCTCCGTACTTCTGATAAAATTTTGAAAAATCCATATCCAAAGGTTTTAAATAGTTATAAAGAGGGGTGATGCGTTTCCCCTCTTTGTCTAAGTAAACCAATGAGGCGCCATGTGTCGAAAAGTTGATAGCCTTTATTGTGAATTTATTTTCTTGCTGAACCGTTTCTATTTCCTTCATGATCCATTTCTCAATAGACTCAATATCATCACAAGGATCGTTATCGTCATCCATTACTTCCTCAAAGCGAATGGAGTCCGTTTGTACAACTTTAAAGTCCTTATCAAATAAAAACATCTTCTTATTGGTTTTACCAATGTCAAATACAGCAATAACGTTTTTCACAATATATAATTTTAAATCAAAAATTAATTCTTGAACCCATAAATTGGTCCGTAATTAGTACAAGCTCTGTAATCTGCACCTTCTAAATCTTCTCCAAAAGCAGACCAAGCACTCGGACGGAAAACATCTTCATCAGCCACATTGTGCATGTTTACAGGAATTCTCAACATAGCAGCCAATGAAATTAGATCAGCTCCAATATGTCCGTGAGAAATAGCACCGTGATTGGCACCCCATTTTGCCATGACACTATACACATCTTTAAAAGATCCTTTTCCTGTCAATCTTGGTACAAACCAAGTTGTAGGCCATGTTGGATTCGTTCTTTCATCTAAAACGGAATGAACATCTTCTGGTAATTCAATACTCCACCCTTCAGCAATTTGCAATACTGGTCCAATTCCTTTTACAAGATTGATTCGACACATTGTCATTGGCATACTTCCTTTGGTTTTAAATTGAGAAGAGAATCCTCCACCTCTAAAATATTCCCAGATAGCTGCGGGCCATTTAGTATTGTCTAAACATTTTTGAACTTCTTCTTCGGTAATATCCCAGAAAGGCTTCATAGTAGGATTTCCATCAGCATCTGATTGTTGTGCTGTAGCATCCAATGTAGTAGAACCTGAATTGATTAAGTGAATGATTCCGTTTTCAGCAATTCCAGATAATTTTTTACCCGTTACTCTCTCTACTGATTCTGGACTCCAGTACGTACGTACATCAGAGAATAATTGTGCTTTGTTTGTCAATAAGTGACCAAACAACATCGATACTGCGTTTAAACAATCATTTTCTGTTGCAAAAGTATAGGCTTGACGTATACCGTTCCAGTCGAATGAAGAGTTCAAAATCGACTCTGTAAAATCAGCATTTGGTTGGTAATCTGTCCATTGACGTTGTCCTTGAAAACCTCCCATAATGGCATTTCTACCTTTTGCTTCTTCTCCAAACCCTAATTCTTTCAATTTAGGATTTCCGTTCATTAAATCTTTACAAATAAGGGTCATTTTAATCACCTTTTCCCATTCTTGATCTTTAACTTCAGCTGATTTTTGAGCTTCTTCGCTATTGTAATCTTTTCCTTCAACACAGTTTTTCTTAGTCCAAGCTAGTGCTTTCTTAAATTCGTCTTTATCATAAATTCCTTCGTCCATACGACGCAGCAATTCCACAGACTCCACAAATTCCGCTCTCAGTCCGAAATAATCTTGCAAGAAATTCACATCAACCATTGATCCTGCAATTCCCATAGAACTGTAACCAATAGACAAATATGATTTTCCTTTCATTTGAGCTACTGCCATTCCCGCTTTTGCAAAACGCAATAACTTCTCTTCAACGTCTTTAGGAATACTCATATCTCCAGAATCTTGTACTTCTTTACCGTAGATTCCAAAAGCAGGCAGTCCTTTTTGAGAATATCCAGCCAGAGCAGCTGCCAAATAAACAGCACCTGGTCTTTCCGTTCCGTTGAATCCCCAAACTGCTTTCGGCATCAAAGGATCTGTATCCATCACTTCTGTACCATAACACCAACATGGAGTTACTGTTATCGAAACTTCAACTCCTTCTCTGCTAAATTTGTCTGCACAAGCAGCAGCATCAGCTACACCTCCAATAGTAGTATCAGCAATAACACATTCAACTTGCTCTCCACTAGGGAAACGTAAGTTTTCTGAAATTAATTTTGCAGCAGCTTTTGCCATATCCATACATTGTACTTCTAATGACTCTCTTACACCACGCTCACGCCCGTCAATTACGGGACGAATTCCTATTTTGGGAAGTCTTCCTATTAATCTACTCATCTCTTTTATAATTAACTATTATGTAAATTGTTCTAATTCTGTCAATTGCTCGTTAGAAAGTCCTGCTGGCTTAAAGCCTGCTGCCCAACACATCATTAACATTTTTGCTCCTTTATTTGCTACATCCAAAAAGTCCCAAGCTTTCTCAACATCTGGCGCTGTTGCAGTTGCCCCATGCTTTTCCCAAAGAGAAACGTTTCTAGTTTTAAAGGCATCCATTGTAACCTTTGCTAAAGATGCAGTACTTGACAAGGCATAAGGTGTACAGTGAATTCCTTTAGGAACAAAAACTTTAACCTCAGGACACATCATCCAAATTTGTCTGTTCAGTTCCTCCTCATTATCAAATAACTCATGATGACTCATGCAAATCAACTCTAAAGGATGTGTGTGTACCACTGCTAAATTTTCTGGATGATGCTTAGAGTTAAACAAGTGAATACTAGCATGAGAAATTAATTCACAAGTTGGTCCAAAATTGGGTCTGTTTCCACCCCAAATTATCGTGTAGCCATTCGCCTCTTCATTAATATAAAGGATACATGAAACTTCTTCCAACATATCTACCAAGTCTCTTAAGTAACATCCTGTTCCTGTAATATAAATCACAAAACCAGCACAGTCTTTAGGAAAATCAAAAGCAACAAATTCATCACCTTTTGTTTTTTCAATAATTTCATTTTTATCAAAAAACGAACTAAGGTTCATAGAAATATTTCCTGCATTTCTCTCTGCCCATTCTCTCTGCCATAAATACCCAGCCACTTTAGATACTTTCTTCAATTCTATTTCTACCTCAACTGGAAGTTTTATATCGCTCATATTGATATGATTTTAAATTTAATTTGTTAGTTTCTTTCAATTATGTAAATTTAAGACAGCGGTGCCTTACATAAGATATTCAAAATGGGTATATTTGTGTACAATTTAAACATGACCTTGAAATATGGAATTTGTAAAAAACATAGAATTAGGAGATCCTTCTACAAACAAACAGAACTTTATAGATATCAAATTGAAGCTTTCGTGTTGTCGGTATTGGTATTTAGATTTATGGGATTGCCATGATATGGTTTTTCCATTTTGGAGAATATATTGGAATAAAAATGAAGGGGGAACTCTAAATTTTCAAGAGGAGAGCTACATAATGAATCCTAACTATCTCTACATTATTTCTCCTTTTACCTCTTTTTCGACCCGTTTTTCAAAAAACCATCAATATGACACAGGCATTCATGTATCGGGAAATAACCTATCCGAAAGAGACAATGAATCCTATTATGAAGAAAAATCATTAATCCACTTTTTCACCCATTTCAATCTGGGCACACCTTTTGACAATGTGGTTCCTGGTATTTTCAAAATAGAACTAACAGATCACCTCAAGGAACGATTGATCTATTTAACAGAACGATTAAAGTCTAATAATCATAATTTTAAACTTACATTTAATCTGAAACTACAATCCTTTATTAAAGAAGCCATTTCTAATATTGGTCCAAAATTGTGGAAAACAATCACTATTGACAGCAGGGTATTAACGGTTCACCGCTACATAGAAGCCAATATTGATAAAAAGTTAAGCAACTCAGAATTAGCCGATATTATAAATATGGCTCCTAACTCCTTTGCCCGATTATTCAAAGACGAAATGAAAATTACTTTACACAATTTCATTCAAAATCGAAAAATTGCTAAAGCTTGCGAGCTGTTCGAACATTCTAATGAAACGATTGAAAACGTATCAGATATCCTAGGATTTGCAGATCGCTATCATTTTTCTCGTGTTTTTAAATCCGTTACTGGAATTTCTCCTGCAGTCTATAAATCTGGAAAATACACTTAAAAATATAGCTTAAAACTACGCAATCGATACCTTAATTTTTTACTAGCTGTATATCAAACAATTAACTAACGCCAAACGATAAAAAGTCCTTAAATGTTTAAATTGTACATAAACTAGATTAATATGGATAAATATAAAAAGTAGCTCTAGCTGTAAATTTGTATCTCACTGTTATTTCATGAGCAACACTATTTGACTTCTTAAATAATGTTGTAGTTCGTGACACCAACCAAAACAGTTTTATCATAGCAGTACAATGACAATATTTGTCTATCTATTAATGAACTAAAAAATTAACCTATATATTATGAAAGAATTTAATCAATACATTAACGGGAAATTTGTCAAATCTACTTCAACAGAAGTTACAGAGGTGTTAAACCCATGTACTGAAGAAGTATTATCTACTATTCCACAAGGATCTATAGCAGACGCAAACAATGCTTTGGATGCAGCACAAGCAGCACAACATGGATGGAATGCTCTTACCGCTATTGAACGAGCGGGATATTTGCATAAAATGGCAAATATTATTCGTGAAAACAGAGTTTTTCTAGCAGAAACATTAGCAAGCGAACAAGCAAAAGTGATTGGATTGGCACAAGTTGAAATTGACGTAACAGCGGACTATTTTGATTATAATGCGGGCTGGGCGAGAAGAATTGAAGGAGAAATTATTCAAAGCGATCGCAGAAAAGAGCACATCTTCTTGCACAAAGCACCTATTGGTGTGGCGGTTGGAATCTGTCCATGGAACTTTCCATTTTTTGTAATGGCTCGTAAAGTAGCTCCATCATTGATAACGGGTAACACTTGTGTTATTAAGCCTAGTTGTATCGCCCCTAATACAATAATGGAATTTATTAAATTAATTGAAAAAGTTGACTTACCAGCTGGTGTACTGAATGTCGTATGCGGAACAGGACCTGTGGTAGGAAATGCACTGTGTAAAAGTCCGATTACAGGTATCATAAGTTTGACTGGAAGTGTTTATGCTGGTCAGCGAGTTATGGAAGCTGCAGCACCTAATATCACCAAAGTATCACTCGAATTAGGAGGGAAAGCCCCTGCCATTGTATGTGCAGATGCAAACTTAGAACTGGCGGTAAATGCAGTTGTTAATTCAAAAATAATCTTTAGTGGTCAGGTATGTAACTGTGCTGAAAGGCTTTATGTAGAAGATTCCATTTATGATCAATTCTTAGAAATGGTCACTAAAAAAATGCAGTCTATAAAAGTAGAAGATGCTTTTTCGACAAATAATCCAGACATGAGTAGTATGGTTTCTAAAGATCAAGTTGATAAAGTAGCTGCAATGGTAGAATTTGCAAAAAGTGAAGGTGCAGAAGTTATCGTAGGAGGAAATCGTTCAGATCAATTTGACCGTGGGTACTTCTACCAACCAACTTTATTGACTAATGTAACACAGAATATGCAAATCATCCAAGAAGAAGTTTTTGGACCAGTATTGCCTGTAATGAAATTCAGCACATTAGACGAAGCAATCACTTTAGCTAACGACTGTGAATATGGATTAACATCTTCTATCTTCTCTGAAAACTTCAATAAAGTAATGCACGCTTCAAACGAATTGCAATTTGGAGAAACATATATTAATAGAGAACATTTTGAAGCGATTCAAGGTTTTCACGCTGGTTGGAAAAAATCAGGTTTAGGTGGTGCAGACGGAAAACATGGGATGGAAGAGTATTTACAAACCAAAGTTGTATACGCCCAATTTAGATAGATAAATTATTGAGACAATTGTCGTAAATAAAAGTATGTTGTAATTTAAAGTATTCGTTTAGAATGTAATTATAGCATGCTTTTATTTTTTAATAATTTTATTACAAATGTTTTCCAATAAATGTTACAAACTGGCAAAACAGTATTCCTTAAATACGATTCTTTGTCTTTGTAACATTTAATATAATTACGGAAAACCACCTTTGTAGAGCACGATACTTTAACAATACCATAACCCTAAAAGCAAATGAATAACACGGAAAAAATTCCAGTAGTAACCAAGCAAAACCTAATTCCTTTTATTTTAATCACTTCTTTATTTGCCTTATGGGGATTTGCAAATGATATCACTAATCCCATGGTTGCAGCTTTTGGTACCGTAATGGAAATCTCTACGGCAAAAGCTGCTTTAGTTCAATTTGCCTTTTATGGCGGTTATGCTACTATGGCAATTCCTGCGGCATTATTTGTTCGTAAGTACAGCTATAAAAAAGGAATTATCTTAGGACTTGTCTTATATGCCATTGGTGCTTTATTATTTTTTCCAGCTGCCAAATATGAGATCTTTGAATTCTTTTTAGTTTCTCTTTATATCTTAACTTTTGGTTTGGCTTTTTTAGAAACTACTGCCAATCCTTATATCTTATCTATGGGTGACGAGCGTACGTCAACACAAAGGCTGAATCTAGCACAAGCTTTCAACCCGATTGGCTCGCTTATGGGAATGTTTGTTGCTTCAAAGTTTATCTTAGTTGCCTTAGATTCTGATAGAAGAAACGAAATGGGTGATTTGATATTCACTAATTTAGCCGAAGCACAAAAAGCAATTATTAGAACCCATGATCTAGAAATTATACGCAACCCCTATGTAATTTTAGGTGGTGTTGTTATATTTATGTTGGTGCTTATTTCACTAATGAAAATGCCCAAAAGAGTTCATGATCCAAATCAAGGTTCAGCAATGAATTCATTTAAACGCTTAGTTAAAAATGGAAAATACCGCGAAGGAGTTTTTGCGCAGTTGTTTTATGTGGCAGCTCAAATTATGGTATGGACTTTTATCATTCAATATGCGGATAACATTGGAATTGCAAAAGCAACAGCACAAAATTACAATATTGTAGCTATGGCAATCTTCTTAACCAGTCGCTTTATATGTACGTTCTTAATGAAATATATTAATGCTAAAACGCTATTAATGATTTTCGCTATAGGAGCTATGATTACTACCTCAGGAGCAATATTAATCGAAGGACAATTTGGTTTATATTCACTAGTAGCAGTCTCATTCTTCATGTCATTAATGTTCCCAACTATATATGGAATCGCGCTTAATGGTTTAAGTTCAGAAGACACAACTCTTGGAGCAGCTGGACTAGTAATGGCTATTGTAGGAGGAGCAATTATGCCTGTATTACAAGGATCTATTATTGATATGGGAACTATAGGTAGTTTTTCAGCAGTCAACTTTTCGTTTGTACTGCCACTAATTTGCTTCTTCTTTATCGCTGTGTACGCATACCGTACTCTCAAAATACACACCTCTTAATCAAAAAATAAAATGGAAATCAACGGCAAAAGAATTGAAGAACTGGGATTTGAAGCTTCAAAAATGGGGTTTTTTCAAGAATGGAGATCTTTAACTAATTTATTAATAAATGAAAATAGAATCTCTTTAAATGAAGCTTCAGAACAAGCATTTAAAAAACTCTTATCAAAATTAGACAAAAGTTTTCACAATGCAATATTGTAATATCAAACAAATGTAGCTTCAATACATTATAATATAGAGCTATAAAAGTTTAAATTGCAGGATTAGATTTGTATATTTTGATCCTGTAATTTAAACACAAACTCATAGTTAGAATAAAATTGATATTAAAAATTACATTCTTGATTGTGTGATCGACCCTTAAATTAAAAATATACTTAACTACAAGAAAGTCTATAGTACTGGTCAAAAAATTATTTGTTACAACATATTAAGGCCACAAAAAAACTATTTTCGTGAGCAAATCGATTCTACAGCTATGCACTTTGCGAATTTATTACTTTTCTTGTGTGATCGGTGAATTCAATATATTTTAGTAGTGTATAAGCAATTTTTAGGTTTATTTTGTCAAAATAATCATTTTACACAAAAATTCGGTTACTTTAATTATTTCATTAAGTGCTTTTTTAAATTTTATTAAATGGTAAATTAGTAATTCATTCCTCTAATTAAAATTCTCCTACTTTAATCCGCTAGTTTTATTAAGCATTTTTTTAGCCTGACCAAAAAACATAAGCGACGATTTCCAAAATAGTTGCCATCTCAATTATGAGTTTCTGCTTAAGGTTTAACGATCTTGGCACCCAAACCATTTTCCCAATTAGAATCACAGGCTTTAAACAGCAACTTTTTCAGTTCATCCATTTTATTCGAATTTTCAGTAGATAACTCATTTTCTTCTTTGTAATCATTGGGTAGATAATAAAGTTGAAACACATCCCTTTTAAGGAAATTGCATATTTTCCAACCTTCTTTAGTAACCAAAGCAGGTCCCATCGTAGAGGAACAAACCGTATACGCTCTTTTTTTGCTTTTTCGTCCAAACAGTGTTTTGGCATATGAAACGCGATCTTTCTTCTTCATTGCCTTACCACTTATAATTTCGGCAAGTGTATTTAGAAAATCATAATTACTAACCATTTGGTTCGAAATTGTTTCAGGTTTGATTTTTTCTTTCCAATGCCACAGCAAAGGTACTCGCACCCCACCTTCCCAATTAGAGCGTTTTAAACCCGCCATTCCATTGTTCCCATCAAAAACATCACCTCCCAATGGACTGTAAAATTTTGTATTGATATTATCGTAAGATTGTCCCGTTTCTAAATTATGTGTTTTATCAGTATGATCGGTTTCATGGTAGTACAGTTCGTGACCATGATCGCCTGAAAAAACTAAAATAGCATTCTCAAAAATCCCTAGTTCTTGTAACTTGGCATAAATCCGACCTACATCAGTATCGAGCATTTTGACCATTGAGGCATATTCTTTTTCAAGTTCCGTCAGGTTAGGATTGTTCTTAAATTCAGGAGCCACTTCAGGAATAGTAATTGGTCCGTGAGGCAGTTGCTAAGGGAAGAAAATAAAAAATGGTTGTTTGATTTCCTTGTGCTACTGTACTAATTGTTGATAGTACAGTCACTACTAGCAATAGTTTTTTAACTTGATTTTCATTGATTAAAATAAATTAAATTTTCATTCCATTAAAATAAACTTGCACAATTCCTCCAGATTGTATGACGGGACAATGTACTCTCATATAATTACATTTTCCTCTTGAAATTTAGAAACACCATATCATATATGCCTAAGGACTTTAATTGATGACATAGTTTTCTCATAGCACATAGGCACAATAAATTTAAAAGTTTATAGGTTATAAGTCTAACTTTTTCGCTTTTAGTATATTTTAATGGTTTCATATAACCTATAAGTACACATTAATGGATTAGAGTAACATTTCGATTTGGCATGATGACAAATTATGACCCTATCTGAAACTAAGTCATTTAATTATGTTCATCATTTATGTAGAGAAGTAAAATACAAGTTAAATTAACTTGAACAACCCGTCCATATTCTTTTAGTCGGGGCGCTTGCTAACCTGTATTTACTTTGCATAAAGAAATCCTACAGTATTTTAAAATATATACAAATAAATAGATCACATCCGCTTAAAACATTGAATATAAAGCCAATATGTAACAAATGAACCCCTAAACCGCTACAAAATCATACCAGATCTTACCTTAATTTAGATAATTTAGCTCATAACTATTTAATTAAACTTAATCAATAAAATTTTTTATTATGAAGAAAAAATTACTCTTAATTATGATGTTGCTGTCAGTGACATTAACAAGCGCACAGCTATCAGCAGGCACAACATTCAACGATGGTTTACTTAATTATTCGGTAACAACACTTGCAGATCCTGGTTCGCCAAATACAGTAACAGTTACGGGGTTTTTATCTGGAGCCACTATTCCTGCAGCTTTAATAATACCAGCTACAGTAACCGAAGGAGGAATAATTTATGATGTTACCTTAATAGGTATAAATGCTTTTAAAGGCAAAACAACAATCACATCCCTTGTTGTTGATGGAGATACTACAATTGATTCGCAATCTTTCGCAAACTGTTCTGGACTTACCACCGTAAACTTGCCAAATGTAACTAAAATTGGTCCATCCCCATCTGTGGGTCTTTCCTTTTGGAACTGCAGTAATCTTCAATCAATAAATATTCCTGTTATACAGTCAATTAGTACCGGTGCCTTTAATGGATGTTCAGCGCTTAGCTCAATAACCTTTCCTGCCTCTTTAACTTCCCTTTCAGAAATTAATTATAACATGTTTAAAGGATGTAGTAATTTGACAAATATTACGGTACAGTATGACACATTTATAGCTCTTGGATATAATCCTGTAACTTCTGTCAATACATCAATTTTTGCAGACGTCGTCTCAAACGCTAGTGTAGTGCTAACCGTTCCGTTTGGTAAAAAAACGCCTGATTACACAACAGGTGATGTGTGGAAAGATTTTTCTACGATTGTTGAAGCGCCTGCACTAAGTATTAAAACGCATGGAGCAAAAACTTTCGAAGCCTACCCTAATCCTGTTACTAATAATTTGTACTTCTCATCAAACGATGTTGATTCTGTAGAAATTTATAACATTTTAGGATCTAAAGTAAGTTCTCAAAAGGTCAATAATGGTGTTAATACCAGTTCTTTATCAAAAGGTGTTTACGTCGTTAAATGTCAAAACGATAAAGGAGTAGCTATTGGTATCCTAAAAATGGTGAAAGAATAAGTGCTTTTTAAGTTCTATCAAAAAATAAAGGAGTGATTCATTTAATTGAGTCACTCCTTTTTATATATCCAATTGTTTGAATTTTAAATATGGTTCAACCAAAGCAATAAAATAATGATTTATATAAAACTAGTCTTTTGAATTTATTGGTCACTTTAGGGTTTAACGATTTTAGCACCCAAACCATTTTCCCAATTAGAATCACAGGCTTTAAACAACAGCTTTTTCAACTCAGCCATTTTATTCGGATTTTCATGAGATATCTCATTTTCTTCTTTGTAATCATTGGGTAGATAATAAAGTTGAAACACATCCTTTTTAAGTAGATAGCGTATTTTCCAACCTTCTTTAGTAACCAAAGCAGGTCCCATCGTAGAGGAATAAACCGTATACGCTCTTTCTTTGCTTTTTCCTCCAAACAGCGTTTTGGCATACGAAACGCCATCCTTCTTTTTTATTGTCTTCGTACCTACAATTTCGGCAAGTGTATTTAGAAAATCATAATTACTAACCATTTGGTCCGAAATTGTTCCAGGTTTGATTTTTCCTTTCCAGTACCATAGCAAAGGTACTCGAACCCCGCCTTCCCAATTAGAGCGTTTTAATCCCGCCATTCCATTGTTCCCGTCAAAAACATCTCCTCCCAATGGACTATAAAATTTTGTACTGATATTATTATAAGATTGCCCCGTTTCTAAATTATGTGTTTTATCAGTATGATCGGTTTTATGGTAGTACAATTCGTGACCATTATCGCCTGAAAAAACTAAAATAGTATTCTCTAAAATCCCTAGTTCTTCTAACTTGGCATAAATCCGACCTACATCAGTATCGAGCATTTTGACCATTGAGGCATATTCTTTTTCAAGTTCCGTTAGGTTTGGATTGTTCTTAAATTCAGGGGCTACTTCAGGAATAGCTATTGGTCCGTGGGGCAGTTGCGAAGGGAAGAAAATAAAAAATGGCTGTTTGGTTTCCTTTTGGTTTTGTACATCCAAGTAATGCAACAGTTTATCCATAATGATATTTTCTGAATACACTTTCTTTCCTGTCATATCCCAACGCGCTTTATAGTTCTCTGGCGATTCTCCTTCTGGATTTTTGCCACAATCAACTAATGTGTTCCCAGGAATAGTGACTTTCAATCCGTTTTCGAACAAGAAAGGAGGATAAAAACCATGACATCTTTGATGATCATAATAGCCAAAATGATAGTCCCAACCATGACGAGCAAGACGTTCAGGAGTAGTGGCAAAACCCCATTCTAACTTACCAAACTCGGCGGTAGCATACCCAGCATTTTTAGCAACTTGCGCTAAAAAAACATCGTTCTTTTTGGCAGGCATCGCTACTGCATTCACTCTATCTTTTATCTGATCGAAAGTGAGTCCGTTATCCAATTTCTGATAAATACCTGCTTGCGTTATATTGAACTCATTGGTTCTACAATCATGCATCCCAGTTAATAAACTAGCTCTAGCAGGCGAACAATAATGCGAGCCGTAAGCATTGTCAAAACGCATTCCTTCGGCTGCTAACTTATCAATATTAGGCGTTGCAATTATCTTTTGACCATAAGTACCTAGCAATCCTCTACCTAAATCATCGGCATAAATAAAAATGACATTTGGCTGTTTTTGTTGTGCTGATAATAGGTTACTTAGCAACAAAATAAGCCCCAAAATGAATTGCAATCCTTTATTTTTCATCTGAAATAGTTTTTAGATTGATGCATTAGTATGCAGTATACGTTTTTTGATTAATCCCCCCTAGGTTGTAATTATTAAAAACGTTAGTTCGAGTGTTTTTTTGTGCAGTAAAACCAAACAAAAAATGTATCGAGAACCGTTTTTAATGAAATTTCACTTGTTCTCGATACGATTCGCAAGGGCGAATCACTACCATTGACATTTTTATTTAAAAGGGGCTTCGACAAGCTCAGCCTGACAAAGAAAACGTCATTTTATATTGCTTTTTTTTGAAAAAAAATTACACCATGAACTGACGAAAAATTATCATCAAAAACTAACTACAGGGAACGGCTTGATTAATTCATTCTTTTTAATTCACTATCAAAAATCATAACCTCTCCTTTTTTAGTTTCAATGCTTTTAACGGCATCATTATAACGCAGCTTTAAAGTATTCCCTAGTCTAGATTTAATGACTACCTTTTTTAGTTTTCCTTCTTTCCATTCTATATCCATTTCATATCCTTTTTTGGCAACAATTCCTTGAATGCTACCCGAAGCCCAAGCTGCAGGCAAAGCAGGAAGTAAATGAACTTCATCATTATGACTTTGCATCAACATTTCGGTAATTCCAGAGACTACTCCAAAATTCCCGTCAATTTGAAAAGGAGGATGTACATCCAAAAGGTTTGACAAGGTTGATTTACGCTGTAACGCCAAAATATTTTCATACGCTTTTTCACCTTCCAACAAACGAGCATAAAAGTTGATAATCCAAGCACGACTCCATCCTGTGTGACCGCCACCATGAGATAATCTTCCTTCGAGTGTTTTTTTGGCTGCTTCAAAAAGCTCTGGAGTTTTTGATTTCGAAATTTGATTGGATGGATGCAATGCGTACAAATGTGAAATATGTCGGTGTCCAGGCTCAGCTTCTTTTAACTCTTCTACCCATTCCAACAAACGGCCATCACTTCCTATTTGAAGTGGAGGCATTTGTTTTATTTTACTTTTTAAAGTATCACTAAAGTCTTTATCAATATTTAAAATTTCTGCTGCTTTTATGCAATTATTAAACAATTCAAAAATAATTTCGCGATCCATAGTAGGCCCCATATTTAGGGTTCCCTTTTTACCGTCTTCGGTCATAAAATTATTCTCTGGTGAAACAGAAGGCCCCGAAACTAAAAATCCAGTTTTAGGATCAATAACCATAAAATCAACAAAAAACAATGCAGCTTCTTTCATTATTGGATAGGCCTCGTTTTTAAGATATTCTTTATCCCCCGTATACTCGTAGTGAGTAAACAAATGCTCGCAACACCAAGCCGCACCCATAGGCCACATAGCATGTCTTGATTTCCCAAAAGCAGCCGTCGAGTGCCACGCATCACTGGTATGATGTGCCACAAAACCACGAGCGCCGTATACGCGTTGCGCTGTTAAACGTCCCATTTCTCTTAAATCACCTAAGTAATCCAAAAATGGGATATGACATTCCGAAAGGTTGGTCATCTCAGCCATCCAATAATTCATTTGAATGTTGATATTGATGTGGTAATCTGAATTCCAAGGCGGTGTAAATCCATCAGCCCAGATTCCTTGTAAATTAGCCGGCAAGTTACCCGGATGTGAGCTACTAATCAACAAATACCTACCGAAATTATATTGCAATTGTGTTAGGTAGTTGTCTGTTGCTCCTTTTTTTACTTTATCTAAACGAACGTCTGTTGGTAATTCGTCACCTTTATCATCTGATATTTTAAACGCCACTCGATTGAATAACGTTTGGTAATCAGCAACATGTCTTGCAGCGAGATTATCGAAAGATGCTTTTTGTATTTTATTTAAAGTCAAATCACAATCTTTCTTTGGATCTGTTCCTCGGTAATTACTAGCGGCAACAATCTTGATAACCACCTCATCGGCATTCGAAATCACTAACTTTCCATTCTCTACTTTGGAATTCCCACCTTTAGTTTCAAAAGAAACAACGGAATAAAACTGTACACCATGCCCTTTCCCAACGTGTTCAGAAAAAGTAATGCGGTCTTTGGTTACTACAATTTTAGTTTCCTCTGAACGCGCTACCCAAGTGGAGATATTAATTTTCCCTTTCTTATTAGCCTCAAATTTATAAACCATTGCTTTGTCTGGAAAGCTAGAGAAATACGTTCTTTTAAAACGGATTCCTTCATTTTCAAATGTAGTAGTGGCAATTGCTCTAGTGATATCCAATTCTCTTTTATAATTGGTTGCCGTATTCAATTCGGGACTTTCTATAAAGAGATTACCTAACATCTGGTAGGTATTCGTTCCTGATGCCGCGGCCTTGTTTAAGATCTTATCCTCTACTACCGTTTCTGCTTCAATATATTTTCCAGCAAATAGCATTTTTTGAATGGTATCCATATACTTTCCAGCATCTTTTTTATCGCGGTCGTAATCTTTCGCTCCAGTCCAAATAGTTTCTTCGTTTAGGCAAATAATTTCTTTTGTAGGTGTACCGTAAATCATGGCACCTAAATTTCCGTTACCAATAGGAAGCCCTTCGTGCCATTTGGTTGTTGGTTGGTTGAACCAAATTTTTAATGGTGTGGTTTCTTTGGAAATAACAGTTTGTGCGTTACACCAAAGACCAAATAACAGAATTACTATATATTTCATATCAAATTGTATTTTTATTTCATTTCAAATCGAACCAAATAAGCTTTTCCTTTTTCTACTTTCATAGAAATACCCCAAAATGCTGTTGCTGCACCTTTATAACCTTCTTCCAACTCTGGACGGTACAAGCCTGGTGCTTTTGGAATATTAACTAAATTTTCTTGAATGGGAGTAAAATGTTCTCCGTCCTTAGCAAAATTTATAGTGGCATTGATGGATGCCAATGCTGCAACACCACCATTTTGTTCCCAAATAAGCACTTCATGACTTTTGTCTAACAAAGGACCGTCATGCTTTTTAAAAGGTCCTTCTGGACGATCAGCATAGGCTACACTCATTTTTGTCTTCTTTGGACCTTCTTTTCCATCAATAATAGATCTTCCTTTATAGTACAAAGCGATTTTGTTGTCTTTTTTAAACAAACTAGCATCATCTATTCTAAAACTATCAAAGTCCGTAGCCACAGTACTAACTTCTAATACGGGATTATTTTTTACTCTTACAAATGGTCCATCAGGACTATTAGCAACCGCAAGGCCCAAAGCTGTTATATCTGTTGTCGAATTGGCTTCAAATTCGTTATTTACATTTCCAAGTGTAGGTTTCACTCCCGTATAGTACATATAATATTTACCATTGTGAACCAAAATATTAGGTGTAAAAACAGAATGGTTATCAAATTCGCCTGTTGCTCCCAAACCCAATGCCATACCTTGTTCTTTCCAAGTAAACCCTTCATCTTCTGATGTAGCGTACCAAATAGTTCCCCAGTATCCTGAAGTTTGCGGACTATCCATACGGGTGTACCAGACATAATATTTTTTGCCTACCTTGATAATATCGCTATTATCACGTCGGTTAAAAGAGGAATCAAGTCCAATACCCGAAATGTTTTGATAAGTAAATTGCGTAGCCTGCATTGTAACTGATTTGCTAGCCACTGTTTTACTTGAAGATACTGATTTACAAGACATAACCAATAAAGTAAGTCCCATTACAAATCCAAAATTCTTTATTATTTTCATTCTTAGCTTCTTAATTTTTTAATAGTATCTCTTTCATTTTTTTAGGATCTTTATACAAGACATCCTTATTTTCCATCAATCTTTGATGTATATGATAAGTCACATCCATCCAATCTCGATCTTCAACCCATAGTGGCTTCATTAATTGGCTTTCCCATGCTTCTAATTCATTTATAGTAGTAGTGAATTTTCGTTTTTCTTTCGATGACAAATCAATGGTTTCTCCTATATCATTTTCGAGATTATAAAAAGTATAGCCATATCTTTCTAATCGAATTAATTTATACTGTCCAATTCGTGCTGCTGACTCTTCTAGTTTCCTCCAAAATAATTTATCATGTGGATTCCCTTTTTTTTCCCCTTTTAAATAGGGTAATAAATTCACACCATCTAAAACTAAGCCATCTCCTTTATCAATATTAGCCGCAGCTATTGATGTGGTAAAAATATCTAATGAAGAACTTAGGCCCGAAAATGTTTGTCCCGATTTGATTACTGATGGCCAACTGAATACAAATGGTACTCGATGTCCACCTTCAAATTCATTTCCTTTCCAACCTTTTAAAACCCCGCCACTAGAATCGTTATTGGCTGCGCCGCCATTGTCGCTCAAAAAATAGATTAACGTGTTTTCCTCTAATTTTAATTCTTTTAATTTCGCTTGCAACTTCCCAATATTCTCATCCAAAGACCAAGTCATGGAGGCTAATTTTTGCCTAGGATGGTTTTTATATTTCTCCAAATGTACAAGCTTTGCTTCCATAGGTGTATGCACCGCATTATAAGCTAGATACATAAAAAACGGAGCCTCTTTGTTTTCTTCAATATATTTAACTGATTGATCTCCCAATACATCGGTCATATAGCCTTCAAAAACAACTTGCTCTCCATTGTGCTGTAACATTTGTTTTTTGTTTGGATTTTTTATTGGAAAATAAGATCGGCTTCCTGTTTCAAAACCATAAAACTCATCAAACCCTCTTTTATTAGGATGATCAGACACACTATATCCCAAATGCCATTTTCCTAAGGCGATAGTTTTGTATCCATTTTTTTTGAACACATCTGCCATAGTCACTACATCATCTGATAGTCCAATATCACCCACGCTTTCATCACCAGTGTCATTCGCTTCAAAACCAAAGCGTTGTTGGTATTTACCGGTTATTAATCCTGCTCTTGAGGGCGCACAAACTGTGGCACTTACATGTGCATCTGTCAATACAACTCCACTCTTAGCTAATTTGTCAATATTGGGAGTTTCAAGATCTTTGCACCCCATAAAGCCAAAATCGGCATAGCCCGCATCATCTATTAAAATGATTATAATGTTTGGTTTTGTTGCCTTTTTATTAATAGCCAAAGTGTCTTTTGATGCTGCTATACTATTTGGAACAAAAGCTATCATAAAAATTAACCATCCTATAAATCTGAATTTCATCTTAGTCTCTGTTTTAAAATCTTTCTAAAGGCACAACCCTACTTTATTATATACAAAAGCGCTATTTTTTGTTATTGGTTATAATTGATTGTGAAACCAAAAACGAATAGCTTTTTTCTAAAATTTCTTTAAACACAATGGTGTCTGCTTTTTTAGTATTATAGAAACTCCCTCTAAAAAAACCATGCCCTTTCTCTTTGTAAGTTTCTAATTCACAATAATTACCAGCATCATTCATTAATTTACAAAATCGTTCTGAATTTTCAATTGGCACGGTCTTATCAGCTGTACCATGAAAAACAATCGTTGGGAGAATTCCTTTTTTTATATTATGATTAGGCGAAATATCCGTTTGATGTTCTTTCTCAAAATTTTTCGCTCCATATCCCTTATCTGTCGTATCTAAAACAGGATAATAAAGAATTAAAGCATTCGGTTTTGAACTGATTGCACCATTTTCGTTTGTCTCATTATAACCGTCTATAATTGAAGTACAAGCCGCTACATGCCCACCCGCAGAACCTCCAGATGCCACTATTTTATTGGGATCAATTCCTAATTCAGTCGCATGCAGTCTCACCCATCTCACCGCTGATTTTCCATCATTAACACATTCAAAAGGAGTGGTTTTGTGAATAGATTTGATACGATATTCTGCAGCGATTGCTACTATTCCTTTTTCGGCAAAATAACGAGCATGTTCATAAAATAATTTAGGATTTCCAAATACCCAACCGCCTCCAAAGAAAAAAATAATAACGGGTGTTTTATCCGAAGATTTGTGCCCTAAAGGATTGAATACATGCAACTTTAAAGCAACCGCATCTATGGTTTTATAGACAAGTTTATGATCTGGAATGATTTCCTGATCTTCAGTGTTTGTAGCAGATTGTGAAAATACATTTGATGCTACCAAAAATAATAGCATCGTGTAGAATCCTATCCAATTGTATTTATGACGACTATAATTTACTGATATACTATTCAAAATATTTATTTTTCAAAACGAATCTTAAATACATGCGAACTACTACCAAAACCTGGTTTTACCTGAACACCTGTAGCCAGGTATAAATAAGCTGGTTTTCCATCAATAAAAAGCATTTGAGCACGCTCAAGGTGACCGTCTTTTTTTCCTCTGTAAGCAACAGCATCTTTTAAATACTCTTCGCCTACATAATGTTGTAGGTCTTCGTAAGCACGAACTGTTTTTTCCGCAGGAAAAGAAAAACCATCTCCCGATTTCCATAACAAACCACCGCCACTATTTCCTAATGAAGCTCTAAAATCACGACTTATCATGTATACGGAATCCTTCATTGTAAAGGCAAATGCATCCTCAAGTGGCATTGCTTCTTCGGTTACTCTTGTCGGTTGATGTATATACGGTCCTTCAACACTATCAGCAACTACAACTCCATAGGAATAAACATATCCCTTAGGTTCTTTTCGAACCACCGATTTATGATATAGAAGGTATTTTCCTTTGTATTTTATTAAGGATGGATTAGAAACTCCTAATCTGGCTGTGTAATTCCACACATTAGGATCTTGAGATTGACGTAAAATGGTTCCATCTGCTTCTCCACCTTTTGCGGGTCTCCAAGTATCATTAAGGTCATCAGCAACATACATTACAATACGTTGTGTTTTTAAATCGCTGTTTTCATTTACAATAAAACAAAGTTGGTATTGCCCATCTAAATTACTAATGGTAGGATTGTGTGGAGAGTTAAAAAGACCATCTTTGTCTGGTACTGCTACACCAACATATTCAAACGGACCTTCAGGTTTATCACTCACATAATGCCCTATTTCACAATCTTTATACCAACCGTTAAAATCAGGTTGCGTTGCTGTAGGCCATTGTGCTGCAAAAAGATGTGTCTTGCCATCCTTCCCAATAACTGGAGAAGAACCCCAAACATGCATTCCTTTTTGTTGCGCTGCATCACCTATGTATTCAAATTTCATTTTCTGAGCTTGGGTTTTACATCCTAGGCAAATAAACAGTAGCATCAATAATGTTAAATGTTGTAATCTCATTTGATTTTTATTAGTTCGTTTCTATAATTATTCAGTCACAGATTTTTTGATTTATCCTTACTGAATCAAATAGATTTTAAATACTATTTTAATTTATAAAATTACTTTTTCTTATCTCAAAACATGGGGTACTTTTGACTATAAATAGGGTTAATTATGTATATTCTATAAATAAAACATTTCTAATCAAGCTTTCTACAACAAAGAATGGATTTGGAATTATTTTGCAAGGAGAAACGGAACTAGTGTCATAAAACAGTCAAAGTCAAATACATTAAGTGATTTAAAATAAAAAAAGAGGCCCAAAAAAACTATCTCAGATTCCGTTATTTGCAATTTATAACGTTTTCAACTTCTTCTCCCCTTTTACTTATAATCAAACCATGCAGTGGCTTTACAAGATTTGCTAGATTTTAGTTGTGCCCAATGTGCACTAAATCCTTTTGGGAATTTATAAGTTAATTTTTCACCTGCTTTTATCTGAAAGGTTTTAAATAAAACAGGCTCGTCTGAATAATGATTTATATGAATGTATAACTGAAACTGTGTATCAACATCAGATTCAAAAACTACTGTTTTTTCGTCATAACCGGTCATCAAATACATATCAGACAATTGGTTTGCTTTTACTTGAGTGTTTTTCCAAGGGCCACCTTCTCCTACCGGCTTTCCAAAACTCCACAAATCATCAATACCTCCAAACCAAAGAGCCACGTTACCATCATCAGATTTATAAACGTGGTCTGACTCTTTTGCGTCTTTCTTTACTCCACTTAAAACCAACAAACCATTCCAAGTATTAAACTCAGTAATTTGTTTATTGTGTGTTGCAACAGGTCGCATCATTTTATATAAAGGCTCTTTACCTACTTTATATAGCGGTAGCTCATAAAATGTACCCGAAATATTTGCCAACTCTCTTTCGGATTCAACTTCTCTGGTTACTCGTGCTGTTTTTGCTGAAAATTGTTTTGAGTAATTGAAATGTCCTTTTGGCAACCTTAATTGATACTCTTTTGCATGTACTATGAAAGATGCATCATCCTCTGTCCAAATCTCTTTTTCATTTTCTTTATCTTTTGAAGTATCTGCTACATTTTTATTATAAAAATCAACTTCTTCTCCAACTTTTTTATTTTTTAATGTGTTTATTGATAAACTATCTTTTATACCCTCTACATACCTAAAATCATACTTTAAAAACTCATATGATTTTGTAGTTTTAAAGGTGTTATTATCTATTTCTCCTGCATAAATGCTTAAGTTATAATTGGTTTTATTACTAAATAGTTTTGCATGGGATACTTTGCTGGTTTCATCTATGTTGGCAAGACTTTTAAACAACTCTTTTCCATCAATACTACTTTTAAGTTTACGATCTGTAAAATGAAAAGCAGCAGTTAATTTACTGGTTTTATCAGCAACCAATCGTACCCATTCCGCTTTTAAATCCTCCTTAAAAATATAATAATTATAGCCTTCTTTTTCCAATGCGATTGTTTGTAATTCTCTCCAGTTTCCTGTTCCATTTTCATCAACTTGAATGCTAATTGTAACTGGCATTTTATCGAAATTATTTAAATGTAAAATTCTGTTATCAAAACCAGCAATTAAAAAAGGAAGTGAAGGTTGATTCGCAATAACCTCATCATCGATCCAAATTGCTCCATAAGCGGATTTTGGACCCCAGTTCGCCAATTCTTCACGTTTACCAAACCAAAGATTAGATTGTGGCTGACCTGCTAAAGGATTTCCTTGTATACTTGTTTCATCTGTGGCTAAAACTACCTTATTGTTCCAGCTTAAAAAATCGGGTATATAGCGTAAATGGGAGCCTATTGGTTTAATTCCAGCTGTATTCGTGTGAGAAAACGTTGAAGGAAAATCATAAAACATACCATGCATGTCCATCATCATTTTACCGTTACCAATTTCTCTAATTCTTGGCCATTCTGTAAACCAACCGTGAGAAGGATCATTATTATAAGTAGCTTTAGGTAATAAAAAAGTTTTCCACTCTCCTTTTTCCAGTACCTTTAATCGTACAGCTCTTTTATCCCAACCCATTGTCCATAGTGGAGCTTGTTCATTTGGCACTGCATTTATTCCATTTTTGGTGGTAACATCTGTAAACTGTCTTCTTTCTACAACTTTAAAATTCTCACCATCAAACTCAGCTAAAATTCCATTATCTTCTTTGTTGTTTTTATTTTCTAAAGTTACTTTCCACTCCGCTGCACCTTCGTTTCCATGTTCTCCATTATTTGCCAATATTAATTTATTTTGACTTGTATAGGCACCTTTTCCATGCCAACCTGGCAACGGATTATTGTATAGCTTTTTTACATTCAGAGTATGTACATTTACTTCATACAACATGCCTTCCATATCATAATAGTAAACCATATTTTCTGGGTCTTTTAAATGCCTTGCGATAGCAGTTAATCGTCCTTTCATATCTTTAATTGGAATAACTCTTATGTCTCCAGAACTACTAATAACATAAGGACCAATAAGTAATTGATTAGATTCTTGGTGAATCATTCTAGCAGCTGGCGTTCCACCAATACTACCTTGAAAAACCTTCATATTATTATCTTTATCGATAATATACAGTTTGTGCTCACTTCCTTTTGGCTCATGTGCTGCATAATTAATCATATACAGTTTTTCATTCCAAACAGCCAAGGCTCCAATTCCGCATTCATTTCCAAAACTATAGCTGCCGTTTGCTCTTGCATGTGCATACGTTGTTAAATGTGGGTAAACACCGCTTATATTTCTTGTTCCAGAAACTGAAGTTATTTCTCCTTTATCAGTCTTAACAGTCGTGTCTATATCAACCTTTTTTTCTATTAAAGATTTACAACTTAAACAAAATAAAACTAGTGACAATAAGCTGATTTGTGATAATCTGTTTTTCATTTAATTGTCTTTATTTAAGTTGTTTTATTTTTTAAGGTTGTAAATAATTAGTTTACAATAAGAAGCAAAGCGTATTGAAGTTGATTTCACAAAAAAACAATCATTCACTTTTTAACGCTTCTGTCCACTCACTCGCAAATCCCCATTGTTTAATAACTCTCATTTTATAATAAACAGGGATTCCTTTTTTAAGATTGGGAATATTAAGTACTCCTTGTACTTTGGAAGTTATTATATGATCTAATTTATTAGGAGTAAAACCATAAGCTACTTCATATAAATAATCGTAGGGAGATACACTATAGGCTATAAAAAGATTCGTTTCAAGACGTTTTGAGCCCCATACTACAGGTGGTAATTCGTCTTCGTCTTTGATCAATTTAACTGGTTCAGAAGGGGTACTCTCTCCTTTACTATTAATGGCTATTATTTGATACGTCCAGGTTTCTCCAAGCTTTACTTTTTTATCTTCGATTTCGATAAAGCTGTTAATTGTTTTATCAGACTTAAAAATGGAATCTCCTTTTTTATATTGAACATAGTACTCCTCTGCATCTTTACTTTTTTCGAAATAAAGACGCACTGCATCGTTCGCCGTATTGGTAAATTCAATAACTGGCTGTTCTGGCACATTAAAGTTGAGAACCTCTTCATACACCTTATAGCCTTGCGGATCTAGAAAAGCGATTTCCATCATACTCAGATTAGCATCTGCCTTCCAGTTTAAAGGTATTTCAAATGCAGCATCACCAGGGAAAATAGTTTTAACAGAGTGGTTTTTAGTTTCAACAGCTTTAAAATTATTATCAAAAAGAGTCCATTCTAATTGATAGCCCCTCAATACATTGGCAGGAATATCTAATTTATTTCTAGGTTGAATAGCAACTTTCGCATTTCCATTTTTAGCATCAATAGTTGAAATAGTTAAGTCTCTAATAGGCGAAAACTCATTTTGAACACTCTTAAATCCTCTTTTCTTTTCTCGAAAAGAAGTTACAATTCCCCATGCTCTATTTTGTGAGGGAGGTGTTGCCCATCCTGTCTTCCCATAATAGGTGCTTCTATAATCATTAAAAGTCCATAACGAGGCACCTAAAACATAGGGTTTGTTTCGTAATTGATTCAGTATTTTTTCGGCAGGAATATCGCCGAGGTTGGGGTCTTCAGAATTTAGTTCTTCGCCAAACTCCGACATGAAAATTGGTTTCTGATGATTTTTCCAAGTACCCTCGGCTTTTTTGCCCCAATTACCATAACCGTTAAGCATTGCTAAATCGGAATACATGGTCGCTTCTTTAGGTGAATTATTTGCCGAATTTGACACAGATACTGCTATTCTATTAGGATCTAATTCTTCTGCCAATTCAATTGCTCCTTTTATATATTCATTCACCTTAGGATTTTTAGACGACATTCCTAGCTCATTGCCTACGCTCCAACCTACAATTGAGGGATGGTTATAGCTATTTTCAATAATTCTTTGCAACCATTCTTTTGGTTTTGGATGGTCAGGATCAACTAATACATCTTTCCCCCATAAACCCACTTCTTCAAAAATCATAATCCCTTTTTCATCTAAATAGTCTAGGTATTCTGTGGGTAAGTTTACATGGCTAAGTCTTGCCATATTAGCGCCAAGACTCTTCATTAAATCTACATCTTCTTTAATACGTTCTATGGGAAGCGTGTTTCCTGTAAAGCGATCTTCGGGCACCACATTAAATCCAACAGGACGAATACTTTCGCCATTTAAAAGCAATTGCAACCCCACTATTTCTATCTTTCGAATACCAAATCGATCAGTATTTGAATGTAAAACAGCTATGCCATCAGACAGACTAATATGAGATTCGTATAAATTAGGAAAATCAAAATGCCATAAGTCTACTTTAGATTTTGGTAAGTTGTACGACCAGTTGATAATATGGTTGACGGTATTGGCTGGAATGGTAGTTTTTACTGTTCCTGAAGCAATAACACTTCCTTTTCTCTTAATGTCAATATTAAATCTTACCGCTTTTGGACTAGAACCAGAATTGCTACTTACGACTTTTACATTGAGTTGAGCCGTACCATTTTTCAAGTTAGGAACAGCGTCTATATGTTGCAATTCGATACGTGTTTCAGGTGTTATTTCTAACCAAACTGGTCTCCTAATACCTCCCCAATTCCACATAGCGCCACTTTTGAAAACGTTATTAACCAATACGGTTACTCTGTTTTCTCCACCTTTATTAATGTATTTGGTGATATCTAAATGAAAAGGTAAAAATCCAAAATGATTTTCTCCTATAGAATGCCCATTTACCCAAACTTTAGAGTCGTTATAAACGGATTGAAATACTAAGCGAAGTTGTGCCGTATTTGAGGTTTCATCAATACTAAAGGTTCTTGTGTACCAAGCATCGCCTACATATTCTGAGTACTCATTTACCAAATCCCAGTTTCCAGGAACTGCCATAGTATCCCAAGAAGCCGTATTTACATCCTTTGCAAACCAATTAGAGGATTCTCCTTTAGCGTAAGGATCGGTTTTAAAAGACCATTCGCCATTTAATGCTATTTTCTGACTATTTTGTGCGTAACAAAAGTTTACTACCACAAAACAGAAAAACAATTTAAAAAAATGGGTTCTAAAAAGCACTAAACTATTTCTCATCTTTCTATTTTTCTTCTTTTAAATCAAATCTTTCAAGGTATTCAATTCCTTTTTTACCCACGCGCTGAAGTCCCCATTCTATTATTTTTCCATTGCCATTATCTGTATAGGCATCGGGACGATACGCACCAGGAGCGCGAGGCACATTGGGATTGGTATAACTGTGGGTCTTTTTAAAATTAAATCCATCCTCGGCATACATAATCGATTTGATAATATCTTTAGGACCAACGGTGCCAATCATTGCTACCACGCCTTTTCCTTGTGGCCAAACCAACACTTCATGATTTCCTTCTACAACTGGATTATTTTCATATTTGATGTAAGGTCCTTCTGGATGATCCGCAATGGCAACTCCCATTTTAGTTTCAGAAGCTCCTTTGCCCCATTGACGGCCTTTGTAGTATAGCCAATATTTTCCATTACGAACGATAACACTAGCGTCATCTATACGATGACTGTCAAAAGCAGTGGTATCTTTACTAGGAAGCATGATGGGATTAGTCGTAAGTTTTGTCCATGGACCATCAGGCGAATCAGCAGTTGCAATTCCTATTCTGGTTTTTGATTTTTCTAAATCAGGTTCACGATACGGATTGTTTACTCCCGAATAAAAAAGATAATATTTATTTTTAGCTACTAAAATTCCAGGTGTAAAACATCCTTCGTCATCCCAACTTCCTTCTTTTCCTGGAGGTAGTACTTCTCCTTTTTCGCTCCAATTATACCCATCTGGCGAAGTGGCGTACCATGTTGCCCATCTTACATTAAGGCCTACTTTCCAATACCACACATAATATAACGAACCCACTTTTATAATATCACTGGGATCCCCTCGTTTGATATTTTCTTCAGGACCAAGACCCATTGCAGGAGTGTAGGTTGAAGTAACCCATTTTAAATTTTCTTGAGAGAACGAAATTCCCGTTCCCAAAAAGAGCATGCTTAAAATTAGAAGAATCGTTTTCATGGGTATAACTTATTACGTTTTTAATAATCAATAACATGTACACACATTATAAAGTTTTCATATAATGCAAATAAGAAATAGTAATTATTACAGTACTACTTTTTCTTAATTGGAATAGCAATATTGCCACTTACTCCTTTGTCTTTTATAGCTACAAATAACATGATGGGTTGCCCTTTTTTATCTGTTAAAACAAAGGGACGCTCCATACGTTCCGGTTTCCAAATCTCACCATTGTCAAGCAAAATTTCTTTTTTGGTAAACACAGAACTCTCTTCTGATTTCCATTGATAACTGTCTTTTGATGATAATAGCAGTAAATTGGGTTTTCCAATGACATGACAAACCATAAAATACTGTTTCAATTTTTGATCGTACCAAAGAGTTGCATCTTCAGTTTGCGCTTTATCATAAACTGGTTTTTTTTCAAATTCAAATGGGCCTTCTCCACTTTTAGAATGACCAGCCAACTGGATTCTAAAATCTTTTTCATGTCCGATATCATCACCTTTCATGATCATAGTGAACTTTCCTTTCGAAAATATAACCGCAGGATTAACCGCTATGTTCTTAAACACGCCTTCTTGCGGAACTACTATTGGTTTTAATGTTCTGGTAAAAGTATCATCAGGATTTGATGCCGTAGCAAGGCCTATGCGCTGGCGGTTTCTGGCAATGCTCCAATTACTGGCTATCCATTTTGAAACCGATTGCCCTTCTCTATCACCATCATAAACCCCTTCTAAGTCAGTTGAGATGTAATATAAATACAACTTTCCGTTAGCAACACAAACATTAGGGTTATGTGCTGTTGCAAATTCCCACCCTGCTTTATTTCTACTTTCGAGCACTACATTTTTAAAAACATAAGGCCCTTCTGGTGTATCAGAAACGGCATGGGCTATTTCACAATCAGTCAACCATGCATTAAATCCAAATTCATATTTCCAACGCGAGTAATAGGCGTGGTATTTCCCATCAGTCCATTGGACAACAGATAATCCCCAAGTCCAATATCCTGGATCAACAAGTGCATTTGATGACAATTTTTTGTTTAAAAAATTGGTTTGCACTTCTTTTGATAAAGGCATAAATTCAAATACTGGATGCTCGGATAAAAATTCTTCCTTTTGATTGGTTCTGCTTGATTTACAAGCATTCGAAATAAAAAAAAGCAACATCAGAGGGAAAACTACTAAATATTTTTTCATTTAAAATTTATTTAGAAATGTCACTTCCCCACCAATTTTTATTTGGTTCCCAACCTGGAGTCAAAATTTCTTTACGATCTTTCTCCAATCTCGGCATTAATTTGGTTTTGTTGTCTTCTAACTTTTTATTCCATGCTGCTTGATTCCACAAAGGATCAACTTCAGCGTAATGCGTATTCATACTTTTTAACCAAGTTAAAAGTTTGTTCTTCATTTGAAGCGTCAATTTGGGTTCAGTTTTCGAAATGTCTTTTGTTTCGCCTACATCCGTTTTAAGGTTATACAACTCTACTCTTTCATCTTCCCAGTAGTATATCAATTTGTGGTTTCCTTCTCTAATAATTGAACTTGGTTCTCCCCCTTGATTTCCATAATGAGGATAATGCCAGTACAAAGGTCTTTGAGCAATGCTGCCTTTTTCTAAAAGTGGTTTTAAACTTACACCATCTACTATATGTTTACTGTTTTGAGGAACATTTACTAGATCAAGTAACGTTGGGTATAAATCGACTCCTGATACTGCTTCTTCAATTTTATTTCCACCTTGTTGCATCCATGGTACATAAATGAAATACGGCACTTTAACTCCACCTTCCCATTGGTATCCTTTTCCTCCTCTTAAATCTAAAGCATTAGTCGAAAAATTATCTCCAGAAGTTACCCCACCATTATCCGATGTGAAAACAACAATGGTATTTTTATCCAGATTCAAAGTTTTCAAAGTTTTCATTACAACACCTATAGCATCATCCACTTGTTCTATCAAACCAGCATATACTGGATTATCTTGGTGTTTTCTAGCAGGCAAAACACGTTCCATGGCAAAACCATTTTCATGAATTCCCATTTTCTCGGCTTTGTTACGGTACTTTGTCCATTTTTCTTTAGTCGTTTGAATAGGAGCATGCACTTCGTAAAAAGACAAATAGGCAAAGAATCTACCGTCTTTATTATTGGTAATAAATTTTGACGTTTCCTTAGCTAACTTCATAGCCAACGGCATTCCTTTTTCATCTTCAAAATTAGTCAGATTTGGATTTTTGAAAGGAGAGAAATACCCCCCATTAGGACCTCCACTTTCATTACCTCCTATATTAATATCAAATCCATGATCGGTAGGCATTGAATGTTGTTCTTCGCCTCCTAAATGCCATTTTCCAGCAAAAAAAGTACTATATCCATTATCTTTTAAAATCTCTGGCAAGGTGATATCATCAGGATTTAAAAAATGTCTGTATTCAGGTGGTAAAAGTTTAGTGTGTCTGTTGAGATTTTTCCAAGTTTGACCTGTTTTCCCTCCTTCGTATTGTGTCATTCCATGTCTAGCCGTAAACTGACCATTCATCAAACTAGCTCTTGATGGGCTACATACTGTACACGCTGCATAGCCATTGACAAAAATTGTCCCTGACATGGCAATAACATCAATATTTGGTGTTTCATAATATTCGCTTCCCATCACACTTAAATCCGCATACCCTAAATCATCCACTAAGATGAAAAGAATGTTCGGTTTCTGGGTCGCTTGCTCTGTTAGTTTGTCCGTTTGAGCAACTGCTTTTTTTTCTCCACATGCCGTTGCTAAAGCAGCAACTAACATTATTGATAGTATTTTATTCATAGCTAATTTATTCTGGTTTAATCCACATACAATGTCCACCGCTAGGCGCCATTATGGCTTTTATAATCGTTCCTTTATTCACTTTCCCTTTTCTTATTTGATAAGTTTCAGGATTTTTAAGTCCGTGTGTGTCTTTTGCATCTTCATAGTAGGTTACATCATAGGTTTTTCCTTCTTCTAGAAAATCCAATTTGATATCTAATGTCTTTCCTTCTTGATTAGCTACTGAACCTACGAACCATTCTTTTCCATGTCTACGGGCAGTAGAAATGTATTGATCCATTTCCGCATGCAGAACCTTGCTTTCATCCCATTTTCCAACTGGTAGTTTTTCAATAAATTCAAAAAGATCTGCTTTTTTCTCATAAGCTTCAGGAGCATCTGGAATACAAACTAATCCACTGTAAATTATCAAAGTACGAGCCGACTCTGAAACTACTGTTGAGAAATACGAATTCAGTTGTTTAGGACCTCTTTGTCTCTCCCCTTTGTTGATTCCTACAATGTCAAAATTCCCATTGTTCATGTCCAAAGGTCCTTGAATCGCATTTATCAGTGCCATTCTAATGAAAGATTCTGGCGTAAAAGCTTTTCTAGAGTCTTGTTGCGCGTGACAATATTCTTTCGTAATCGCATTTGGCAAAGTGCGCTCTATACCTGTAAAAGGAACTGGGCTATCATGAAAATCGACTACCAAATGATTGTTGGCACTTTGAGAAATAGCATCCAATGTAAAGGAGACATTACTCCCCATGAAGCCATATTTTATACCACTCATTCCTAGTGATTCAAAGTAAGAGAATAATGTTTCATCTCCATAATCTCCTTTATGTCGGTCATAATATAGAATTAATTTCACTCCTTTGTCACTGGCGTATTTTGAAACTTTTTCAAGATCAAGACCTGATGTTACTTCAAAATGACCTTTGCTCACTTTATCATACCAATTGGCATCAATTAAAAAATATTCGATTCCTTTTTTAGCAGCGAAGTCAATAAAACGCTCGTAACTTTCGGTATTGTTTCCATACGTAAAACCATCAACCGTTTTGTAATCATGTACTCTCCAATCCCACAATGTTTTTCCTGGTTTGATCCACGAAGTATCTTTTATTTGGTTCTCTGTCGCTAAATTTAGCGGAACGGTATTGGTTACCAAATCTCCAACATTGTCATTGACTAAAATAACACGCCATGGAGTTGTTAATTTTTTATCGGTAAGCTTGATCGTAGTAATGGCAACGATTCGTTTTTTATCTTTATCGTAACTAAATTTAATCACACCAAAATCTGGAGCCACAAACAAATCCGACTCTAATAAGGATAAAAAGGATTTTTCAGAATGTTCTACCACCAACGGCATCATTAATTTAGGAAGTACTTTCTTTGTCTCAAAATCAGGGAAAGACAATGGTCCCAAAGGAACATTTTCTCCCGCCGGACAATACAAAACATCGTTAGTATTCAAATTGTATTCACAATAAAAACGAGCTTCGGTACCTTTTTGAATTCCTTCTAATTCATATCGAAAGCCAAATCCGTTATTATAAGCACGAACATATAATTTAGCTTTCCCTTCAGATAGTTTTATCGAAAGAACCAATTCGTTGTACTTGTTTTTTATCTCACTAAATTGTCCCCAAACCGGTTTCCAATCTTTGTTTTCTGAATTATTTTTACAGCCTGTTATTTTTGCCGTGACACCATTAGCCAAAATAGAAATCTCAGACGAACCTATTAATTCTTGTCCGTTTTTCAACAGCTTATAGCTTACAACATCATTCTCATTATTGATTACGACCGTTAGTTCCCCTTCTGGAGATTTTACGGTATAATTTTTCTTTTTAGTAGCAAAAGCAGTCGCCGCAACTAATAGCATCAGTAGCAAGAGAGTGAATTTTGAACTTAATAATTGGGTCTTTTTTTGGTTTGTCATCATTTTGGTTATAGGTAAAAAAGATTTGTAGTATGTTTTAATAGTAATTTTTAAAACTAAACCATTTAAATAAAAAACAATTACTCAAATCAATCATGGTCTTGCTGATTTTGATACAATTTATAAATGCAATAATATAAACTACTTGAGTATAATTATTAAAAAGGGCTTCGACAAGCTCAGCCTGACAAAGAAATCGTCATTATATATTTCTTTTTTTAAGCATAAAAATTAACCTTCGAACTGACGAAAATTATCATCAAAAACTAATTGCAGCCAACGGGTTACTATAAATTACATTCTACTCTGTCCTTGCGCTTTATATTTTTCTAAAAGTTGCGTCAATTCTTTCACTACTTCTGGATGTTGTTTATACAAATTATTTTCTTCTTGTGGATCCTTAGCCATATCATATAAAGTTCCAGGAGCTTCACCGTTTTTTGCTTCTAATGTTTTAGGTTTCGTAAAACCTCCAGAACCTAATTGAGGTGTGAATTTCCAGTTTCCTTTTCGAATTGAAAACATTCCATCATAAGAGTGATGAACAATCGCTTCTCTTATAGGTGTTTTAACGTTTGAAGTATAAGCCGACCAAAGGTTGTAACTATCCGGTCCTTCATTCTTTGTGATAGGTTTGTGCAATACTCCTGCTACGGTAGCATATAAATCTGTAGTACACATGATTTCATTAGATTGCGTTCCCGCTGGAATTACCCCTTTCCATTGTGCAATGTAAGGAACTCGGTGTCCTCCTTCATAGATATCTGCTTTTTGACCTTTGAAGATATAATTGGCACGATGTGCATAGGCTTTTTTATCTTCTGGTTTCCAGTTTGATCCGTTATCAGATGTAACAATAATTAAAGTATTCTCTAACTTTCCTGCTTTTTCTAAGGCTTCGACAACTGCACCTACTGCATCATCAACCATCGTTACAAAATCACCGTAGCGACCTGCTTTCGATTTACCATTGGCATTTCCTGTTGGCAACCAAGGTGTGTGAGGAGCTGTTAATGGGAAATAGATAAAGAAAGGCGTATCGTCTTTCTTTTGATCACCAATATAAGAAACTGTTTTCTGAGTAAAATTGTCTAATACTTTTTCGAAAACAAAACTCGGAGCTGCTTCTCCTGGTCTCCAAAAAACACCGCGACCATCTACATTTTCTTTTTTTCCATTTGTATAAGTCGAAGGAATTTCAACTGCCTTACCGTTTTCAATATACACATAAGGAGGCATATCTAATGATGCTGGAATGATATACGAATAATCAAATCCTAGTAAATTAGGAGATCCTATTGTTTTAGTAAAATCAACATTACTTAGTCCGTTCTCATCTTTTACAGGCGAATTGTCTTTCGATTGAAAACCTAATCCCATGTGCCATTTTCCAATACAAGCCGTTTTATATCCATTGACTTTTAGAAATGATGCAACTGTAGGTCTATCCTCTTCAATTAAAGCTTCGTCATATCCATGAAGTACGCCACTTTTCAAACGACTTCTCCAAGCATAACGTCCGGTAAGTATCCCATATCGTGTAGGTGTACAAACAGATGAATTGGTATGCGTATCTGAAAAATGTACTCCATTTTGAAGCATCTTATCCATGTTAGGCGTTTGAATTCCCGAAGCAGCATTCAAAGCAGAAACATCACCATATCCCATATCATCGGCTAGAATATAGACAATATTTGGCTTTTGAACTTTATCCCTTGCATTCTCTTGATTGACTATTTTTTTAGTCTGGCAAGAAGATACAACAATCAATGCTAGAAAAATTTTGAATGCATTCATGGTTATGCTATTTATTTTATTTTAATCTGTTTGGATACTTTTATTGGGCAACTTACTAAAAAGACTTTTCCCATTGGTATTAATAAAGGCTTTTATTGCATATTTAGACTTTTTGGCTAATTCGTCATTGGATACAAAAACCTCAAATGTTTTAGAATTTTGAGACAAGTTCGTTCCTTTTATCAATTGTTCTTCAACGGTTAAATAGGATATATTTTCTACTTTCAAGCCATAAGTAAATTCGCCATCTAACAAAATATTTTTAAAGGCAACTTTAAATAAAAATCCGTCTTCTTGCTTTTCAACGTTTTGTATTTCTATCGAATACTCTTGATCAGTACTTAATAAAGAGGCTGTGTTAGGATAAAAATTACTTTCTCCTGCAGACGTTTCCGCTTTTACTGTATAAAAATACATTTTATCTTTTTCAACCGAAGCATCTGTATAGGATACCGTTTTGACACCAGTCGCTATTTTTTGATACTGATGTAATTCTTCTCCTCTATATACATTATAAGTAGTTTCTGGAAGAATCGAATCTTGTGCAATCCATTTTACAGCTACGTTTCCATTCGCTTCTTTTATGGCAGAAACATTCAGCGGACTTAAAGGCACTTTTTTAGATAAAACAATTGTGGTAGGTTTGGAGAATGAACTTAAACCTACTCCATTATATGCCGCCACTGAAATTTGGTACGGTAGATCGTATTCTAAATCTTCTAATCTAAAACCAAAAACATTATTGGTTTCAACCAAAGTTTCTTTGCCCGTTTTACTGTTTGTATATTTTAATTTATATCCAGCGGCATTGGTTACACTTTTCCAAAAAATAGTGGCCGTGTTATCTCGTCTGGCTGTTTTAAAAATTTCAGGGGTATCAGGAACAGCATTTTTCAAACTGATTTGGTTCGAAAAATCACTTACACCTGAATTGTTTTCAGTATTGATTTTAAAATAATAAGTAGCCTTATTATCTAAATTCTTAACTTCTATAGAATGTACTGAATTTCCTTTAACCGTAATTTTTTCGTTTAAATTGTTTTCCTCTTTTCCGTAAAGAATCGTATAATTGGATACGTTTTCAATAGCACCCCAAGTTAACTTCATACTTTCAGCCAATACTTCTCCTTTATAAATCGTAGGAACAGCAGGTTTGGTTACTAATTTGGAAGGCCATTTAGCCACCGACACACTGAAAGGCGGAATGTTTATTTTTCCTGAATTGAAAGTCGTTTTCTGAATATCTGTGTTTTCAACCGTTAATGCATTGGCAGAAATAAAATTCACTTCTATTTTTTTATCCAAAGGAACGCCATCAATCACGATATCAAAATCTTTGGACTCCGCTGATCTATTGGTAAAAACCAAATAATCATAGCCATTAATTCCGCGATACGCTTGTGTATAAAAGGCCGTTTCAATTGCTTTCTTCAATCCCGGAGCTTTAAATCCTGAACTCACATTAGAATCAAAAATAAAATCACCATGATTGGTAACTTCATGATAAATTTCAAAAGCTTTTCCTTCCAAGGTTTTATCGATTCCTGTTAAGATGGCATCTGTGTCTAGTTTTGTTCCGTTTTTATACGCTTCTTCAATTTGTTTGTTGATGTTCTTCTTAGGACCGTATTTACTACTAACTTCATGAGCACCTACGTACCAAGTGTTTGTATGTTGCAACTGACGCATCACGTATTCAATATTATAAATACTCGAATAGATTCCGTTTAAAGGTGCATTCCAAACTCCAAATTCGGTTATTACCATCGGTACATCTTTCCAAGAATAGTCTTCGATTTCCTTCATGGCCGCTGGCGAAGTCGCTTCCAATAGTTTTGTATTGGCTCTTTTATAAGCGTCTTCAACAGATTCCTTTTTACCCGTATGTGGTGCGTAAGAGTGTTTTGAAAACACATTCCAATAAGCACCTTTCTCCTTTTGGTAACTATTGATTTCTTTCATGAATCCCCAAATTCCATCCCAAGTATTATTCAGCGCTAAGAATGCATCAGGAAAAACGGTTTTAATAGCATCCGCATGAGGCTTCATTTTTGCAGCATAATCATATCCGCTGTTCCACCAGTAGCGCTCTCTGTGAGGCACATAAAAGTACGGCTCATTACAAAATTGCCAAGTGGCTACTTGAATATTATTGTTTTTACAAAAGCGTGCTAGCTCAAGTGTCATTTCGGGTGTTTCAGTAAACCCATTGATTGTGATTACTAATTTTCCGTTTATTTCACTCAACAAATCATATAAGTCAATTACACGGTGTGGTCCTTTTACTTTTGTAAATCGGTATCCTTTTAGATATTGCTCAGGATGATCAAACATCATCGCATAATCAATATCATACTGACCTGTTGCGCTGTTAAAGGCATCTCCCATTGTTCCTGAGAAATAACGAAGCCAACCTGGTTTTAACTCATGTACAGCCTGTCTAAAATCGGGATGTAAATAACTCCAGCTTTTATCGGCTATACGAACGTTAAATCCGCTAGAACCTATTTTTATGGCATGCCCGTTTTGTGTATCAATATTGATGATTGCTTTTTCTTGGGAAAAAGAAAAATTACAAAAAGCATTTATAAAAGCTACTAAAACTAGTTTTTTTAAATTCATTATATTTCTATTAGTCTTCCGCTAAAAATGTTTTTTGACTAAAAGTAAATACTGAAGATTGTGTTCTTGCACTCTTCAAAAGACCTTCCATTTTCTTTACAATCTGAGGGTTTTGGGCAGCTACATTCTTTTTCTCACCAATATCATTTGATAGATTGTACAATTCAATTGGAGCATTTGGTTTTTTAAACACATTGTATTTAACCGCTTTCCAATCTCCCATTCTTACTGCTTGACGTCCTCCTTTTTCGTGGAATTCCCAGTATAGGTATTCGTGTTGTTTTTGGTTCTCCTTATTTCCTAATAATTCAGGTAAAATAGAAATACCATCCAATCCTTTAGGTGTTTTTAATCCTAACATTTCAGAAACAGTTGGAAATACATCCCATGCCGCACTTATCAATTCTGATTTACTACCTTCTTTAATTTTTCCAGGCCACTTTACTATCATTGGAACTCTGATTCCACCTTCGTATAAGTCACGTTTAAATCCTTTTAATGGACCGTTACTATTAAAATAATCAGGATCTGCACCACCTTCTGTATGAGGTCCATTATCTGATGTAAATACAATAATAGTATTATCAGCAATACCCAACTCATTTACTTTATTCATGATCTCCCCTACTTGCTTATCTAATAAGTCGACCATGGCAGCAAAAGCAGCATGTGATTCTTTTTGAGGCTCATACCCACCGTTTCTATATTCGTCATTGGTAAAGTTACCATCATATGCTTTTTCAGGTAAAAATTTATTTCTGTATTTTTCCATTTGCTCTTCTGGAGCAGCTAGTTCCGCATGAGGAATGATAGACGCAACATAAGCGAAGAAAGGTTTGTCTTTATTCTGCTCGATAAATTGCAATGTTTTCTCATGAATTAGAGTTGGCGCATATACTTTATTAGCAAAATTTCTATTTTCCGGTATTACAATAGAGTCCCTGTTCGACCACAAATGATCTGGATAATATTTATGACCTAAACGTTGGCAATTGTATCCATAAAAAACATCAAAACCTTGATTTACTGGATCACCTTCAGAACCTGGAAAACCTAGTCCCCATTTTCCAAAAGCGCCCGTCACATATCCAGCTTCCTTCAATAGTTCAGCTAAAGTATTTGTGTTATCTGGAATTGGAAACTGACCCTCTGGCTGAATTTCTTTATTTCCTCTAATAAAAGTATGACCTGTGTGCATTCCCGTTAAAAAAGCAGATCTCGATGGCGCACATACTGTACTACCTGAATAATATTGCGTAAATAACATTCCTTGAGAAGCTAGCTTATCAATATTAGGTGTACTAAATTTTTCTTGACCGTACGAACTTAAATCTCCATAACCTAAATCATCAGCAAGAATGTAAATAATGTTGGGTTTGTTCATATTCTCGGCATTACGGCCTGATGCTGTGACTTGATCCTGTTCATTCTTCATAAAAAAATTACAAGATGAAATGAATAGTGCAAAAAATAAAATCGAAAAATGCATTGAAATTTTGATCATGCTTATTTATATTAAATTATGGGGCGTTCCCTCAAAATGAGTTCTGCTCTACTGAATACATACAGCAGTTATTTATAAATTCAAATGTAGCATCAATGATAGTATTATAATTCTCAGATTTAGCCCGCAAATGTTGCAGGAACTCAAAGTTGTAGGTATTTTATATATTGCAACATTTTTACACCTACTTATTGACATATTTACCCCTTACTCTTTGTCTATAACAAAAAAAAAGTGGGAACTTGCTATAAGTTTCTTTACCAGTAAGATTAGATATGTCTATTGACTTTAAGTAAGTACACAGTAATTAAACAACTTTTCAAAACAAAATAAAAAAATAATGTCAGTATCAAAATCCAGTATTTTACTTCTATTTTTTCTAAATTTCTGTCTGTGTTTCTCACAATCAAATGAGGTGTTTTTCTACGAACTTAATGTTCAAGGGGCACCATTTAATAAGAAAGTAAATACCTTGTTCGAAGATAGTATAGGTTATTTGTGGATAGGAACTGATACTGGATTATATCGTTATGATGGAAATAATATTTTAGAATATCGAAATAATGTGTTCGATTCTAATTCTCTTCCTAATAATAGCATTAATTCAATTGTCGAAGACAATAATCAAAACTTATGGATTGGAAGCGAAAGTTTCCTTATATTCTTCGACCGAAAATTAAATAAATTTAAGGGGTATTATAAGAATGTGACCACGGTAGTATTAGAAAAAACGTCCAAAGGGGATATCTGGGCAAATCCGAGAAATACTGGATTGGTACTTATTAAACCTAATCAACAATCTGATAAGATAAATTTAGAATCCTACTTCAATTATAACAGTAAACAGAATTTAATTAAATTTGATAAAGTAATTGATGCCTTTATTGAAGATGATTTTAATCGTTACTGGGTCGGAACCAACAAGGGAATTTTTATTTTAAACAAGAAACACGAATATATTAGTACCAGCTTTACAAAGGAAATTATTGCACTAAAAAAAGTTGAAAATAACAAAATACTAGCGCTAACTAAACAAGGTTTATACCTTCTTGAATATAATAAATCAGACTATAACCTAGAAGCATTGGAATCTTACCCCAATATCGTCAAATCACAGGGAACCGGAGACCAACTCAGCTCTATAGCAATTAACCCAAGTAGTAATAGCGTATGGATAGGAACGACAAATGGACTAATTAAAGCTGTTAGAGGAAATAACAGTTATGAATTTATTTATGACTCGAATAACAGTTTAGCAAATACGCAAATTAATTCCTTGATATTTGATTCCTACAGTAACTTATGGGTAGGTTCTCATAATGGTATTGACAAACATATTAGTAGAACTTCTCTTTTTGATTTTCACAATATGAGTACATCTGCTAAACTAAAACATTCTAAGACGTTAAGTCTTCATTTTAGCTCAGAAAACAACTTACTTATAGGTACAAATAAAGGTTTATATAATTACAACGCAAAGAGTAAAGAATATTGGGAAATAGATATTGCTAATGTTGACAATGTCAATAGTATATCTAAAATAGTAGATGATTATGATAAAAATGAAATATTAATTAGTAGTGAAAATATTCTCTACAAATCAGTAAAATTCAGTAACAGTTCAAATACTCTTTCGCTTGAAAAAATTAAAACATTTAATAAACGAATAACAGATATCATTCCTATTAACAAAAATGAAATCTGGACAGGCTTATGGGATGGAGGGATTGACATTATCAATACTGCGATGCCGATCTCAAAGTTTAAAAGTCGGATAATTAGAAAAATGTCTAATACTCACACTTCCGTTTTTCTACTCACAAGCGATAATCAGTTATGGATTGGAACACGCGGTGAAGGACTTTTTAAAATAGATTTTAACAACGAAACTTTCAGTGAGTACTTACCTACTAAAGACGGTTTGTCATCTAATGCAATTTTAAGTTTAAAAGAGGATAGTAAAAAAAATATTTGGGTAGGAACTCGTGGAGGAGGTTTAAACTTATATTTAAAGAAAAAAAACAGCTTTAAAAATTTTAATAACTCCAAAGGTCTCACTCCTAATACAATAGTAGCTATTGAAGAGGATAATAACGGATACATCTGGATGAGTACGCAAGATGGTATTACGCGCTTTGATGTTAGCACCCAAAAATTCATTCCGTTTGGTATCGAAGATGGTATTAAAGAAAATCATTTTGTCTTCAATTGTGGAGCTACTAATAAAGCAAAAAACCACTTGTTTTTTGGTAATAGCGGCGGGTTCTACTCTGTTTATCCTAATAAATTTCTAAAAAAGGATAAAATTCCGTCGACTGTAATAACAAATTTTACCATTCTTGAAGAATCTAAAAACAGTAGTGCAATTTCAAATTTAAAAAATGTAAGTACAATAAATGTCAATTTAGCCACACCAATATCTTTAACGTATAATCAAAATAACATTGTGGTGAATTTTTCATCATTGGACTTAACCACGCCTCATAAAAACGAATATGCATATAAGCTTGAGGGATTAAGTGAATACTGGGTATTTACAACAGCATCAAATAGAAATGCAAATTACAATAACTTACCTCCTGGATCCTACACTTTTAAGGTAAAGAGTTCTAATAGCGACGGCGTGTGGAATGAGGAACCTACAGTATTAAAATTTACTATTTCGCCCCCGTTCTGGAAAAGTAATTTGGCATATCTGATTTACTGGATTTTTGCTGCAATTTTGATTTTCATTGGTTATCAACTTATAAAAAGATGGTATAAATTAAAAAAGACTTTAGTTACCGAAAGTATAAGTCGAGAAAAGGACAATGAGCATAACAGAATGAAAATGGTTTTCTTTACTGATATTTCCCACGAACTACGAACGCCCCTTTCTTTAATTCTTGGTACAATAGAAAAAGTGGTAAAAGAGAAAAATCTCCATCTGAGTCCAAATACAGCACAACGTATTTACAATAATACTTTGCGAATGCACCGACTCATTGACCAAATTATGGATATACGCAAACATGACGTAGGGAAATATAATTTAAGTATCTCCAAAAATAACATTGTCAACGATGTAAGTATCATAAAAGATAGCTTTAATGACTTTGCCCGAATTTACGAAATAAAGTATGAATTGTTTTGCGATGACGACAAGATAAAAGGTTGGTATGACGTCGATATTTTGGAAAAGACGTTATTCAATCTACTTTCAAATGCATTCAAATATACCAAGGAAAAAGGTACAATTAGTGTCTTTTTAGAAGTCGCCACTATTGATGATCCAAGAATAGATGCATTAGATTTAGATAAAAATACTTATATTAAATGTGTTGTCAGAGACAACGGAATGGGAATACCAAAGACCGATTTGGAATTTATTTTTGACCGCTATTATCAAGCAACAAAGTCGTATAGCAATCAGATTCCTGGTACAGGTATAGGGATGGAATTGGTGCACAAACTAATTGAGAGACATCATGGCTTTATTTTGGTCGAAAGTGAAGAAAATGTATTTACCGAATTTACATTTTATCTACCTATAAATAAAAATAGATATCACAAAAAAGAACGTATCAAAACAGGAATGCCTTTAAAAAAGAACTTTATACAAAACTCTGAATTTCAAATTATTGAAGAAGTTTCTTCTGAATTTGATGAAAAAAATAAATCTAATAACGGTACAAAACCTAAAATTTTACTTGTCGAAGATAATGATGATCTAAGGAGCATGGTACGTGATGAGTTGAAAAAGGATTTCTGTGTAGTAGAAGCCTCCAATGGTCAAATGGGATATGATATGGTTATAAAAGAAAATCCAAAATTAATTATAAGCGACATTCTTATGCCTATTGAAGATGGAATTTCAATGTTAGAACGTTTGAAGTCGAATAAGGAAACTAACAATATTCCAATATTTATGTTAACTGCTAAGAATTCTGAAGAAACTAAGATTCAGTGTCTAAGTCTTGGTGCGGATGATTACATTGAAAAGCCATTTAGTTTGGAATTTGTAAAGTGGAAAGTGAAAAATGCACTTGAATCTAGAAAAGAGTTAAAAGATCGCTATAGTAAAGTAATTACATCAGAGCCGTCAGAAATTGTAACAGATTCTAATGATGAAAAGTTTATAAAAAAATTAATTAAGATTATCGAAGATTCCATGAACGATAATTTGCTTAGCGTAGAATATTTAGCTTCAGAAGTAGGTATGAGTAGAGCTAATCTATATCGAAAATTACAAGCCATTGTTGATGATACACCTGTAAACTTTATTAAAACAATACGTCTAAAGCGGGCTGCACAACTGCTAAAGAAGAACGATTTATATATTTCTGAAATAGCTTATATGACAGGTTTTAGCAATCAAAAATACTTTGGGAAATGTTTTCAAAAAGAGTATAAAATGAGTCCAACAGAGTTCATTAAAACTTATGCTGAAAATTCAGCACCTCTAGATCTAGATAATTTATAGTAATTGTTAGGATGAGAAATTAAAATTGACCAGCAAAATTATTAAGTAGTTTAATTGTAAATAATACTCAAAGCACGCAACTCTGTCCCATCATACAGTTGTAATCGCTATTCGAATGTTAGCGTACCGTTTTGCAGTAAAAGATAAATGACAGGACAAAAAATTAACCTTGATACTATCAAAGTATGTCTGCTATTTATTAAACTCTAATGCTTTGAAAATATTATTTCTTCAACAAAATATATATCCGTTCCGTAATAATAATAGTTAGAGATAAAAAAGGGGCTACTTTCATTGAAAGCAACCCCTAATCAAACAAACAAGTAACCTAACTTAAATTATTATGTTTCTTTATTAATTAAAATTAATTCTTAATTACTTTAGTCGTTTTTACTCCATTAGAACCTTGTAACTTCAACATATATACTCCTTTTAAGAGTTTACTGAAATCAATTGTAAACTCTTGTGCCGAATTGGCTATTTTGCCTTTCAATACTTGTTGTCCACTTCCAAGACTATAAACTTTATATTCATTAAAATCTTCTACTGATGAAATTACTTTTAACTTATCGTTTACAGGATTTGGATACATGTTTACTTCAGCATTTTTATATTCTTTAACAGATAGAGTGCCGGTATAAGAGAAAATCTGAACTTCAGCCAATGTTAATGCACTCTCTACATTTAACTGAATCTTTACAATTTTTCCCTGTACACCTCCAGCATCAATTAGTACGTATGGATCTGGATAAGTAGTATATGATTTTGTAAAAACAGTTGTACCACTACTATTAATCACTGTCACTGTAAAGTCAGACATTCTCGCCTTGCAACAGCCATCCGTTCTATTATACACTTTAATTTCGCCTATTGCTTTATCAGTTCCTAAATCAACTTGCCACCAAGGATTAGTTTCGCTATTGGTAACAGTTACTGACCCACTTCCATAATTGCCATTCGTATTATCATCAATTGCTAATTCTGGGCCTTTATTAAAAGTTGGATTTGTTGATGACTGTGTAGCTGTACCATTCAGTGCATAGTTGACAGCAACAACAGCTTCTGGTTTTAAGTACAGATCCATCATTTCTTCTGCACCGGAATTTAAATATCCAGTAGCTAAGCTGATTGTATTCCAAGAATTATACAGAACTAGCCCATCCACTTTATTTGCTATTGCAGCTTCTAAACGAGTTCCGGTATCGTTTTTATCATTGTGATTAACTTCAGAATCCCAAACGGGTAGATTACTAGCCTTTGCTTTACTTATAAATGTTGACCATTGTCCATGATTAAAACCTAAATTATGACTAGCTGCAACAGTAATATAATTTTTTATTAATGTATTGTCTAGCATGTCTATACCCGCCGGAAGCCCCCATGTACAGGGTCCTATTAACTCAGCACCATTTACATTATTGTATAATGCAGCATAAATTGTATTTATCTGGCTGACGCTCCAAGTACTATTGGTAGCTCTTCCGTCTTCATTGAAAGGATTTAACCATTTGCAGTCTGGGTATTCTGCAGAAAATTCTAATACTCTAGCAATAAGTTCATCAGTAGCCGCTTGAACATCTTTTACAGAAGCAACTTCACCATTTAACATATTGTTTGCTACCCTTGCACCTCCTCCACCTTGCGCTGGATTGGCAAAAATTTCAAAACCCTGTAATAGTGCCTCTCTATAAAAATAATCAAACATTGGTTTATTAGGATTTAGATCTACTCCATAAATATCCCTACCAAAGAGCGGAATTCGAATTCCGTTCACCTTCATAGCCTTAAATCCTTTCAAGAGATTATCTGCCTCTTCTTCGGTTGTTATTGCATTTGTAATAAAAGCTTGTTTGGTATCTCCTAATATATAGGACATATCATTGGTATAAATAGTGGTTTGCCCCCATAAATTGGATACACCAAAATTCATTAATACTATTACAATGAATAACTTAATAACTTTAACGTAGTTTTTTCTCATCATTTTTTAAAGTTTAGTTGGTTAGTTTTTCAAAAGGATTTGAAAATGATAGCAAATTGTTTTTTTAATAATACTATCATGTTTCACCCCCTTTTGCTTGTTACAAAATAACTTACTTTTATACTTTTAAAATTCTCAATTAAGGGTTCAAATTGTTGCTCTTTACTTTTAATAGATACCTAAACAACTCTTAAGTAGTCACTTACACAGTATCGCAACAAATATTTCATTGACTTTTCTAATTTATGCTACATTAAGGCATCTCTGTTGCGACATTAGAACCCCATTTTATGATCAAACTTTGAATACTTTAGCTGATGAACTTGATTTTGCTAATTCTAGTATTGCGATTTATCTGGAATTGACATTTTCTATAAAACCAAAAAAAATCTCTTATGAAAATTATAAAGAATGTAATTCTAATAGTAACAGCCCTATATCTATTACCTATTAACTGTCAAGGAATTAAAACCAGAACAGTTGAAAGAATGAATATTAAAAACACAAATAAAGTCCCTACGAGCATGTCTGATCGCTGGAAATTTGTAGGCCAGGCAGTAAATGAACCGGGTTATGACATATGGGGTAGCTCCCCAATTAGAGACGAAGAAGGAAATATTCATCTCTTCTGTGCAAGATGGCCCTCAGATACACCCTTCAAAACAGCTTGGCGTTACAAGAGTGAAATTGCTCATTATACAGCCAATAATCCAGAAGGTCCATTTCAATTTAAAGATGTAATCGGAAAAGGAAAAAACAATCAAAAATGGAACGCTGCAGGATTTCATAATCCAAGTGTAAAAAAGATTGATAATCAATATGTGATTGTATACATTGCCAATGATGGCGATCAGAATCATGGACCTAGTCAGCGAATTGGAATGCTTATTAGCGATAACCTTAATGGTCCTTGGAGTGAAATACCAAATGAAAATACACCTCTACTTAGCCCACCAGCCGATGCTACAATATGGTGTTATGAGAGTGCTTTGGGTGTCAATAATCCAAGCTTAATTAAGCATCCAAATGGGAGCTATCTTTTATATTTCAAAGCAAAAGAAGGTGCAAAAGGGAAAGTAAGCATGGGAGTTGCGGTGTCTTCTAATTTAAAAGGTCCCTATATCATTCAGCCTAATCCTATTACGACAAACAATGTACGAATAGAAGATGGCAATGCTTTTTTATGGCGAAATAAAATTTGTCTCATGACAACTGATAATCATGGTATATTAGAAGAAGGTGGAGGATTACTTTGGGTATCTGAGGATGGTTTAACATTTAATTCCGAGCCACTTTCTGGATTTCACAATTTTCAAAATTATTACCTAAAGGGTAGCATTCCGAAAGTAGCAAATCCGCGTTATGGTGTGAAAGTTAAATTTGAAAGACCTCAACTTTTAATGGATGCCAATAATGAACCTGAATATCTTTATTGCCCTAGCGGAGTAGCTTTGGATGGTAGTGATGGTACAAACAGCTACGTGCTTAAATATCAAAAAAATTAATTATTTATGTAGAAGTGCAGTTAAAAAAAGTTGAAAAATAAAGCGCTAGTTATAAAAATTTTGTTTTTATAACTAGCGCTTTATTTTTGTTATATTTTAGACTTTATCTTATTCGAAAAGCAAAATCTTGCTTTAAATAAATTAAACGAAATAAATTAAATAGTTTTATCCTAATTCAAAATCACCTCAATTACTGGAATTGCAACATTTGGTTTAACGATTGGAATAGAAAGGTTCACATCATTTTCTTGTATCCCTTCTCCCGCACCTGCACCAAAACCTTGACGTTTGGTGATTTTTATCTCCGAATTGTCATGTAGAAACTGTACGTATTTAATTTTCCCTTTCATCCCTTTCAATGTGAAATTTTCTAAAGGATAATCAATCAAATGAATATAAAGTCTGTTAGTTGTTGGATTATAAGTTAATAAAGAATTTTCAGGCACTTCAAATTCTGCTGGAGCTTGTGTACAGCCATAAATTGATTTTCCGTTGTACTTCATCCAATCCCCTATTTTCCCTAAAGCAGATTGCGCTCTATAATCAATTTCGCCTCTTCCTGTAGGTCCTACATTCAATAAAACGTTCCCTCCTTTACTTACTGATTCTATCAATAAAACCAAGAGTTGCTTGTTGTCTTTCCACGTTAATTCATCTCTGTAATACCCCCATGAACCACTAAAAGTTTGACAAGTTTCCCAAGGGATTTTTTTGCCATTATCGGTAGGCCATTCTGTTACTTTAAATTGTTCTGGAGTAGTAAAATCCCATCCACCAGCATAGTCTTTAATATCCAACCGGTCATTGACAATAATACCCGGTTGTAATTTTCGAACCAACTTCATTAGCCCTACTGAATCCCAGTCTTCACTGCCTTTCCCATTTTTTCCCGGAAAAGAAAAATCCAGCCACAGCATGTCCACCTTACCGTATTTCGTTAAAAGTTCGGTCATTTGGTCTTTCATGAATTTCCGATACACATTCATGTCGCGACCTTTATTAAGTGCTTCATAGTCCGCATCATTTTTGGGTGCACGAGGATGCACTCTGTCAATCGTATAATCTGGATGATGCCAGTCTATAACCGAATAATAAAACCCGATTTTGAGACCTTCTGCACGAAAAGCCTCTACCCATTCCTTTAAAGCATCTTTACCATAAGGAGTTTTGGTTATTTTGTATTCCGTATGTTTAGAATCGAATAAAGAAAATCCTTCATGATGTTTGGTTGTGATAACCGCATACTTCATACCGGCCGCTTTAGCCATTTTTGCCCATTCTGATGGGTTGTACAAATCGGGATTGAAATTATCAAAATATCTTTTATAGTATTCATCAGACATTTTTTCGTTTTTAATCACTTTTTCATGTCTGGCAGCCATAGAATAAGTACCCCAGTGAATAAACATTCCAAAACGATCATTGGTCCACCAAGCTAATCGTTCTTGTTTTTCCTTCTCTGTTTCGTTCCAGATTTTTTTCTCCTGTGCATTCGAATAGAGGAACACAAGACAGAATGCTAAAAGAATACTATTTTTCTTCATTGACTTTAATTATTGAATGATAAATTTGACTGTTTGTATATTTTGATTTGAACCTATTTTTAAAATGTAATTTCCTTTTTCTAAAGCATTAGTGTTTACTAAAATAGTATTGGATTCTGGATAAAGTGCTTCACTAAATACAACCTGACCTAAATAATTGATTATTTGGACTTGTAGTTTTTCATTGTCTGAATTCAAGTTTAATTCCACTTTAAGAATCCCTCCTTTTTTAACTGGATTAGGGTAAGCTGTCAATCTATTTTCTTTTTTTTTATCGAAATTAGTAACGCTTAGATTTTCTCCTAGTACATCTTTCAAAAAAGTCACCATCTCATATAACACATCTTCATACGCAGGTTGACCTGGGTTAAAAAAAGCATGTACTTCTCCTGGATAAATCACCGCTCTTGCAGTTCCTCCCTTAGCATTAATAGCATCAGCAAACTTTGTGCTTTGCTTGTAAGATATCGTAGTATCGGCGTCACCATGCATCATTATAGTTGCTGCTGGATTGGTTCTCAATTGAAAAATAGCTGAATTTAAGGTTTCACTTGGAACATTTTGTTTGTACCAATTACTATTTCCAAAATCACCAGCATCATTTACAAAATCATAGATTCCATTAAATCCTATAAACCCTATAACAGCTGGATATCTTTGTGAGGCCAAGGCAGCTAAAGGCGTACCAGCTGATCCTCCACTAAAAAACACTTTGGTCATGTCAAAATTATAGGCATCTGCATTGGCCAAAGCCCACTGATAAGCAGTATCAACGTCATCCATTGCCAAAGAAAAAGTTCCACTAGAACCAGAACATCTATATGAAATAGACAAAGTAGCCACTCCTAAGTTTTCAGCAAGATAGTCTGCATGAGGAGAAATAGCGGCATTTGAAGTTGCTGCTGATCCTCCTGACCAACCACCACCATGAACCCAAATGTGTACTGGCATCTTTTTAGTACTAGTTGTAGGTAGCGTTAATTTTAATGGTAACGTATGACCTGCTTGCAGGAAATCTACTGTAGCGATTGCCGCTAACTCACTATTTTGGGCAGCTCCATAGGTACTTTCGGTTTCAACTATAAAATCATATTTAGATCTTTTACTAATATCAACAGCACCACCATCCGTAGACAGAAGTCCTTCTTGAATTTGTAAGGTTACCAAGGCACCAAGCGGCCAATTTTGACCAGGCGTAAAAGTTATTGTTTTAGGAGCGGTAAGATTCCAAGTTCCCGCCACTGCTGTAGTACCTTTATTAAGATAAATTTTAGGCAATACAGAGTTTATATCTATATTCTGATTGCACGTTAATGCAAGTGTACCCGTTTTTGAGATATTCAAACGTTGTGAAGGAGATACACTGTCAACTTTTAAATAAGGAGCAACAGAGGTTACTAGTTCAGAGTATTCACTTGTCAATCTATCAAATTGGGCTTGAAAATCAGCTGTATTTAGCTTACCATCATACATATTAAACTCAACTACTTCTGTATGGTTGTAGGTATGTGGCCCATCTTTTTCTTCAAAAAGATTAAATTTTAATTCCTCAGAGTTAGAAACCATCGTTGTTGTAATCTTACCTGTTTTAACTGCTGATGAATTACTATCAAAATAACTGTAATTTCCAGAAGCATCCATTGAAAATCCAAAAAAGAAATAACCTCCACCCGGTATCGTTCCTAAGGGGGTACGAACATAATTTGGTTTCGCATAATCAAAATTAATACTACCATCTTCGAGTATTACAAATCTAATTCCTGAGCAATTTGAAAAATTCCCTGGAATATCGTAGTTACCCAATAGTGATGCTGGTTTCCCCACTGGATTGGCTTTCCCAACATAAAAAAAGCTATACGCATTATCAGAAATTAATATACTTGATCCTTGAAGTTCCAAAAAGGAACCGTCTTTGCTAAATCCTATATTTACTTTTCCGGGATAGGTTTCTTGCAGTTGATTACCGCCTAGAGCAGAAATACTTTGAGTTGCATCACCATAGCTTGTAGTTTGATTTTCCCAACGAATTACCGACCCTAAATTGTCTTCTATAATTCCAGTGGCATTTTTTAATGACACCACTTTCGTCTGACTAAATCCAGCTGAGGTTAATAATAAATTTATGCAAATAAAATATAATTTTCTCTTTATGTTCTTCATCTTTTATTATTAATTATCCTTCTTTGTTCGTTTATTTTCGTTCCTTAACTGATCAAAAATCGTAGTCAACTCCTTTAATTTCTGAGGATTTTGGGTTGCTAAATTTTTCTTTTGGCCCATATCATTGCTTACATTATACAATTGATATTCTAATGAAATTCCTGTTTCTGTATTCACTTTTGTATTCATTGGATTTCCTTTATATGGCGGAATCATCATCCAATCACCGGAGCGCAAAGCGGTATGAGAATTGGCTTCAATAATCAAATGATCTCTACCTACTTTTGATTCTCCAAGAAAGCTCGATAATAAATTCTGGCTATCTGTTGTATTTTCGTCCACACCTACCAATTTACCTAGAGAAGCCATCAAATCCATCTGGCAAACAATAGCATCAGATACATTCGGTTGAATGCGTCCTTTCCAATAAGCAATAAAAGGCACACGAGTTCCAGCTTCAAAAAGACTGTACTTCCCTCCTCTTAAACCACCTTTAGGATCGTGTTTTCCTAGTTTTTCAACTGCATCATCATAATAACCATCGTTTAATACTGGTCCATTGTCACTGGAGAAAATTACAAGCGTATTTTCGAGAACGCCTTCTTCTTTTAATGTTTTCATAAATTCACCCACACACCAATCGGCTTCTAGAATAACATCACCCCTAGGTCCCATTCCAGATTTACCTGCAAATCTAGGATGTGGTGTTCTTGGTACATGAGGTTGTTGCATCGCATAGTACAGGAAAAATGGTTTTTCTTTATGTGTCCTTACATAGCTTTGGGCTTTTACCAAGAAATGATCGGCCATCTCGGTATCACTCCAAATTGCAGCTTTTCCACCTTTAACAAACCCAATTCTAGGAATCCCGTTGACAATACTATTGTTGTGACCATGATGCCATGTCATTGTTAGCATTTCGGGATTCGAAATTGCTGTAGGTTCTCCCGCAAAATTCTTTTTATAATTTACTTCAATAGGATCTTTTTTATCTAAATTGACCACATTCCCGTTTTCAATATAAACCGCAGGAACACGATCTTGTGTAGCAGCCATAATATAAGATTCGTCAAAACCAACTTCATTTGGCCCTGGTTTAATGGTTTCGTTCCAATTTACAAATCCATCGCCCAAACCTAAATGCCATTTTCCAATAATCGCTGTTTGATAGCCCGCTTGTAGAAGCATTTTAGGTAATGTTCGTTGATTGGTATCAATTAGCAAAGGGGCATCACCTGCTAAAATTCGAGCATCCTTGTTTCGCCATGGATACACTCCTGTCAGCAGACCATAACGACTTGGTGTACACGTAGCAGAAGTGGCGTAACCGCTAGTAAATTTAATTCCCCCGGATGCCAAAGCATCAATATTTGGTGTTTTAAGTTCGGTTGCTCCATAACAACTCAAATCGCCATATCCTAAATCATCTAGGTAAATGATGACAACATTTGTTTTTTTATTCTGATTTTTAGTATTTAGATCAATTAAATGATTTTGCGAGTAAGTATTTAAGCTCACACTAAAGGTTAATACTGCAAATACAAAAATGGGAATAGAAATTTTATTTTTTTTCATAATTAATCAAAAAGATTGTTCTTCTTTTCAGAAGAAGATTCGATAACCTAAAACAAATTTAGGTGGAATACTAGTATAAAATTTCTCAATTAAGGGTTCAATATGTAACTTTTTAGTATTTATATCCAAAAATTTTAATCCGTTTCAATGTTTCACAAACAGTAATTGCTACGAATTGCCAGATTGTTTCTATTATACTAAATGCAAATAATTTGACATAAAATATATAAAAACTTCTACTACAACTGTGATTAAAGCAATTCTAATATGAATTTGCAACATTTTTGTACTGTATTTGACAATTAAAGAAATGTTAAAGTTTATATATTTGAAATCTATTGGAGGTGGACCAGTGATTAATATTTAGCGTAGCTTCAATTATAGAAATGGCACTCGAACAATTGTGCCACTCAAATCTTTATACGAGTTATTAGTAGAAATAAAAAAAATAGTAAAATATAGTAAAATGAATAAATACTTAAACATGGAACTTGCAATAATTGCCTTTTTATGTTCTGTAAAAAGGACCTGCATGAACAACATTAAAATTGGACAAGCATCATTTTCAATGCTTCTTCTTAGCCTCGGTTTATTACTATCAGGACCTGAAGTACACAGTCAATCTTCAACCAAAAACGGTGAGCGTATTAGTTTTGATGCCAACTGGAAATTCATCCAAGAAGATGTTTCTGGTGCGCAACAAATTAATTTTAAAGATGCTTCTTGGAGAACTTTAAACCTTCCTCACGATTGGAGCATTGAAGGAGAATACAATGAGAACAATCCCATGGGTGCGCAATGTGGGTATTTGCCCGCAGGATTTGGATGGTACCGAAAAACAATTACAGTTCCACAAGACTGGAAAGGAAAGCATATCGAAATTGCCTTCGATGGCGTCTTTATGAATAGTACTGTTTGGGCTAATGGAAAAGAATTAGGTACAAGGCCGTACGGCTGGATTTCATTTGCTTATGACATTAGCGAAATCGTTCAAGAATCAAATACGATCACTTTTGCCGTTCGTATTGACAATGACAAACAACCCTCAGCGCGCTGGTACACCGGAAGCGGTATCTACGCACATACATGGATAGACATAAAAAACAAGGATCGCATTGCTAGAGATGGGATTTTTGTTAGAACTGAAGGAGATAAAGTTTTAGTGGCGACCGAATTTATCAAAGGTTCCAAAAACAAAAATGCAAAACTACTAACCTCAATCATTGATGAGAAAGGAAAAGTTGTCGCTTCTACTTTTAGTAAAATAAAAAAAGACAGTGAAGCTACTGTAAACTCCCAATTGAGTATCAATAATCCAAATCGTTGGTCTGTAGAAACACCTTATTTATATACATTAAAAACAGAATTGCTATTAAAGAATAAAGTAGTCGATGTGGTTGCAACCAAATTTGGTGTACGTGACGTAGCATGGAAAGCGGAAACAGGAATGTGGATCAACGGTAAAAATGTAAAACTTCAAGGTGTTTGTAATCATCAAGATGCTGGTGCCTTGGGAGCAGCTGTTCCTTATAAAATACTTCGTTTCAGAATTCAGCAATTGAAAGATATGGGTGTAAATGCCATCAGAACATCACACAACCCACAAACTCCTGAGTTTTATGACATCTGTAATGAATTAGGAATGTTAGTAATGGATGAAATATTTGACGGTTGGTCTAAGAAAGCGGCCAATGACTATGGTGCACATCATTTTGACCAATGGTGGAAACAAGATTTGACGGATTGGATTAAACGTGATAGAAACCACCCTTCGATTGTTATCTACAGTGTGGGTAATGAAACCAATGGCGCTATTGGGGAAGATTTAGTTGCCGCTTGTAACGCATTGGACCCTACCCGACCTGTGACTTCTGGACATTCAGGTTCAGAATACATGAATGTTTTAGGTGTAAATGGAAGCAGTGAAAAGAAAGGTTATTTAGAAAATCTAGAAGCCAACCAAAAAGGAAAAGCTTTTATTGGAACTGAAAATACACATACTTGGCAAGTAAGAGGTTATTACAGAACAAAAAGTTGGTTTAGAGATGGTTTCCCCAACAAAAACCAAAAACCGTATGCTATTGCCAACTTAACAGATGATGAAGTTTTTACACACGATTGGACAGAGGATTCTAACAGAAAAAACAGAAAACAAATTTTCAATTCCAGTTATGACAATGCTACTGTACGTGTATCTTCCCGTCTAAATATTGCACAATTGAGAGACATTCCAGCTTATGCAGGTTCGTTTCGTTGGACAGGTCATGACTATATTGGTGAAGCAGGTTATGTACATGGAGGTTGGCCTTTTAGAGCTTTTATGGGTGGAGCTATCGATTTGGCTAATTTTGAAAAAGACTTATTTTATTTATACCAAAGTCAATGGACAACCGCTCCTATGGTGCACATATTGCCACATTGGACACACCCAAAAGTAGCTTTGGGAACTGAAATTCCTGTTTGGGTATATTCTAACTGCGATGAAGTAGAGTTGTTTTACAACAATACTTCATTAGGGAAACAAAAACCGGGTAAAGATTGGGAATCCATGCAATGCCAGTGGTTGGTAAAATGGCAACCGGGAACTCTAAAAGCTATTGGATACAAAAACGGAAAACAAGTTTCAGAAGAAATCATACAATCAGCTACTGCTCCTGCAAAAATAAAATTATCAATAGACGGAGAACCACTTGAAAATAAAACAGATGACATTGTACAAGTGCGTGTAACTACAACTGATGATAAAGGAACATTTTATCCTTATGGAGAAAACAGAACCTACTTTAATCTTATAGGTGCTGGTAAAATAAAAGCTTTAGACAACGGAAGCCCAGTTGACGTAGAACAACATGTAGGCCCTAATCACCGTATAGCATTCTACGGATTGACAAGAGCTTATATTACTACTACTGCTCCTACTGGAGATATCAATTTAATTGCAAGCTGTATCTTAGGGGAAAAGAAGTCGATAACTTCAAACCTAGTGAGTATCGATACACAAATTATGAATTTGAGAGGTGCTCCAATCACTCCTGAAATAAAAGTTTACTATACAACTGACGGAGACACCCCTACTGAACAATCATTAAGATATAACGGTTCTTTTAAAATAAAACCTGAAACTACTGTAAAAGCATTAATAGTAGTTGATGGGAAACCACTTCAAGTTCTGGATGAAACCTTTGGACAAAGTGAAGGATTCACATGGAATAAACCATTAGCAGATAACGGACCAATAGGAGATCAAGCCGAAGACGCCACTATCAAAAATGCAAAAGTGCAATCTAACGGAGAAAACTTCAACGGTAATGGTTATGTGAGTATGGATGAAAAAGGAGCGACTATCTCTTGGTACCGAGAAAATGATGGTGCTGCTGGTAATGCCGATCTGAACATTCGATACAGTTCTAAAATAGCAGATGCAGCAGGTACACATATTCAAATTACAGTAAATGGAAAAGTGATTCAGAATGAACTGTTTTTACCCAACACCAATACCAAAGGAAACTCTTGGAACAATGTTAAAATTCCAATCAAAATAGATCGGGGAGCAAATACAATAAGTATAGAAACATTAAATAATAAAGGCCTGTTTATAGATGAAATTACAATCAATTAAGATAATAATAGCGTCAATTTTTATTATATTTTTTTTTCTGGTAAAATTAACAGTTCGCAATTCTCCAAAAACTAGAACAAGCTTTTAATAAGACATTAAATAATTGTATATCAAATATTTATATTTTTAACTTTTAAGTTCGATTGAAAGAGTAAAATATGCGTTTAACGTTTACCTAACAGAAAAAAGCGCTTTTAGCAACATTTGAACCCCCTATTTGAGAAAGCAAAAACGTTCAAACGATTTAAATTTGTAAAACAAGGAAGTCTTAAATGTGCATATTAAGATCGATATAACTAAACCTAAAAATAAAACTAAAAACTAATTAAATTATGAAATTATGAAGTTAAAAATAATTACAATTTTTCTATGTTGTTTTAGTCTCGCTTCAGCATGGTCACAAACCACTGTGTCAGGTACTGTCAAGGATGAGACATCATTGCCCATTATAGGTGCAAACGTTATCATCAAGGGCACCAATCAAGGAGTAGTGACTGATTTTGACGGAAACTATAGTATCACTGTTCAAAAGGGAGCCGTATTAAGCTTCTCATATATTGGATTTAAAGATCAAGACTTTACGATTAATTCTCAAAGTAAATTAAATGTAATATTACAGGAAAACTCTTCTGAACTTAATGAAATTATTGTTGTAGGGTATGGAAAACAAAAGAAGGAAAGCGTTTTGGGAGCTATTAACTCCATTAAAGGAACTGAAATTCTAGAATCTGGATCTCCTAATTTAACAAATGCATTGAGTGCTTTATCTCCGGGACTTAATATTGTACAATCTTCTGGTAGACCTGGTGCTGATGCTGGAGAAATTTTCATTCGTGGTAATGCAAATCCATTAATATTAGTAGATGGGGTTGAAATTGTTGGTGGTTTTTCGAACATTGATACTCGTGATGTAGAGAGTATAAGTACACTAAAAGATGGTGCTGCTACTGCCGTATATGGTATTAGAGGTGCAAATGGTGTTATTATAATTACAACTAAAAGAGGTAAAATAGGAAAACCAAAAATAAGTATTACGAGCGAATTTGCAATTAAATCGATGGCAAGTGAAGCAGATACTATGGATGCCTTTACTGCACAAAGCGCGCTAAATGTGGGTATTTTAAATGACCAAAATTATTTAGCTGGCTATTCTACTCCAACTGACTTAGCACATTGGAGAGATGGAGACTTACCTTATATTTATCCCAACACTAACTGGGTAGATGCCGCCACAAATAAATTTACGACAAGTACAAATCAAAATTTATCAGTACAAGGTGGTAACGAATTTGTAAAATATTTTGCATCAGCTGGTTATTTACATGAAGGTGACATTACTAAAACGGAACAACTCAATAATTATGACCCTACAAATAAATTTGATAGGTATTCCTTTAGAGCAAATTTAGATTTCACATTGACTAAAAGTACTCGATTAAAAACAAGTGTTAGTAGTCGATTAGAAAACACACAAGCATCAGGTAACAATGCTAATATTAATGGTAATGGTATCGACTTTATAGGATTGTATACAACAGCTCCTGGTAGTGTAGTTCCTTATTATCCAGCTGAAGTTATGGAGCAATATCCAGATGCGCTCTACCCTGGATTAGCTGAGGTAAGATTTGGAACAGGTCCCAACGTTTATTCGGCTTTAAATAATACTGGTAAATCAAATTTTACAAATACTGTTTTTTCAATTGACTTTGAATTAGAGCAAGATTTAGATTTTATTACAAAGGGTTTGGTATTTACAGGAAAATACAATTACATAAGTAATTATGAAACAGCAAAAAGAGTAAGTTTTGACACTACTATTCAAGCAAGATTAGACACTTATACTTTATTAAGAAATGGAACATGGTTTGCTGCAGAAGGGAGAGATTACGAGCGTCCTTTTGAATACATTTATGGAGATGAAAGTATTTTAAGTAACCAAGAAATTGCATATCAAAGAGCGCAGTTATTTTATGATCGCAGTTTCGGAAAGCATTCTGTAACAGGTTTGGCTCTTTTTAGTCGAAATAAAAAAATTACGAATGTTGCTTATCCATTTTATAATGAAGACTGGGTAGGTCGTGCAACCTATAATTATGATTCTCGTTACTTCCTAGAATTAAGTGGCGCCTATAATGGTGATGAAACTTTTGCTAAAGGATATCGTTTTAAATTTTTCCCTTCTTTTGCGGTAGGTGTCAATTTAGCACAGGAAAAATTTATTTCTGAAAATTTTCCAGCTGTAAATAACTTCAAAATTAGATACTCACTTGGGCAAACGGGTGACAAAACAGGTTTGGGTTCAAATCGTTGGCAATATCTAAGTTATTACGACTATTATACCACTACTGCAGATAAGAGACCTGGAACTAGATTCTGGTTTGGAGAAGATATTGACTCTCCAATCGTTGCACTTGCTGAATCTCAAATTGGGAACGAACAATTAACATGGGCTACGGTAACCAAACAGAATATTGGTATTGATTTTGGTTTTTTACAAAATAAATTTTCTGGTACAGTTGATTTCTTTAAGGACAACAGAGACGATTTAATTAGTAGACCTTCTGCAACTATTCCTGCCTACTTCGGTTCAAGTGTACAGTTACCTTATGCCAATTTAGGAGCATCAGAAAGTCATGGTTATGAGCTTTCGTTAACCTACAAAAACAGAACAGGGGGTGGTTTTAACTATTCTGCAACTGCCTTCTACGGGTTTAATGAAAACCGTATTACCAAAAGTGCTGCTGATGGACCTGGAACACCAGGATATACCACAGTAGCTGGTAAACCTAGTGGCTCAACTGCACTGCTTCAAACTGATGGCTATTTCCAAAATATTGATGAGGTAGTTAATTATCCAACATTTGCTGGTAACCCAGGTTTAGGTGATTACAGATACATTGATTATAATGCCAACGGTACAGTAATAGGTAATAGCCTAGAAGATCAAATACGATTTGACTTACCAGCATCTCCTAAACATAGTTATAGTTTAAGATTGAGTGGTTCATATAAAAGCTGGTCGATTAGTGCTTTATTGAGTGGAATTGAAGGGCATCAAGGTCTTATTGATTCAAGTATTGCATATGCCTTACCTAGCGGAACAGCATCTGGAATTGTAGACCAGTTAGATTACTGGACACCAACGAATACAAACGCCGCTTACCCAGCTTTGCATACCCTAAATAATCCTAATCTAGTTTCTGGCACAACTGCAAGAATAGTAGATCTGGATTACATTAAGCTTCGAAGTGCAAATATTGGTTATGACTTTAATATGGCTAACAATAAAAACATCAGTGGTTTCAAACTTTATTTGAGCGGAAATAACCTCCTTACATTTTCAAAAGTGAATTTTGGTGACCCTGAAGGAAATAATCCTGGTGCTTATCCAATTTTAAGAAGAATTAATTTAGGCCTAAACATGAGCTTCTAAAAACTAACAATTATGAAAACAATAAAATATACATTTATACTAATCTTAACGATGCTTTTATGTAGTTGTGAAGATTATTTAGAAAAAGTACAAGATTTTGAGGGACTAGATCAAGAAAATGTTTTTACTGATGTCCGTTTAGCCAAAGACTTTTTAGATGGTGCCTATACACATTTAATTTACGAAGTAAGTTCTGTTGATCAAGGTACAGACTGGCTTCCTGCGATGACTATGGCCGGAGAAGGACATCCCGGTAGACTAGCAAATGAGGTACCAGAAACTTACAATTTATATGCGCAAGGTGATTACTTGAGTTTGATGAATAAAAATGCTTACAATGGTACTACTCCTAATTTTGTAACACGTTATTACGCTGCTTGGAAAGGAATTAGAGTAGTAAATAGTTTTCTTGAAAATGCTACGAAAATAGCAAATGCTACCCCTGAAGAAATCAATTTATTAAAAGGACAAGCTTATTTTTTAAGAGCTAGCTTTTATGAATTGATGACCAAACGCCACGGAGGTTTAGTTTATCTAAAGAAAAATTTAGAATTGAACGAGCCATTAGATAAGGAAAGAGAAAGCTATCAAAGTAATTTGACAAATATGCTTGAAGATATTGATCTTTCTATTGAATTGTTGCCGATATCATGGCCAACAGAAAATGTTGGAAGGCCAACAAAAGGAGCTGCAATGGCTTTAAAATCAAGATTAACTTTATTTGCTGCAAGTCCGTTAATAAATACGTCAAATAGTTCTCAAGCTTGGGAAGACGCTGCAAAAGCAGCTACAGAATTAATAAGTTTTGCTAACTCTAATGGCTTGTACAGTTTAGTTGATGCTAGTGCAGCTAATTCGATTGATGTAGGGCACAATGGTACTGATTTATTTACTGCTGAACCGGCTGCGTTAAAACCATATAGAAATATTTTCGTAGGACCTGGGATAACAAAAGTTATTCCATCAGAAGTGATTTTTATGGAAGTAAATCAAAAGTTTTTTGGATACGGCGGAATTCTTAACCCAACTCCAAGACTTGCTTTAACAACAGGATTTGATATTATGAAAGGTAATAACTCTCCGATGAATATTGGAGCACTTGCTAACTTTGTAGAAAAATTTGAAACAAAAAATGGTTTAGCCATTAAAGATGATCCTACTTACAATTCTCAAGAACCCTTCATTAATAGAGATCCTAGATTTTATAATGCCATTTTATTTGACGGAGTTTCTTGGATTCATACTTCTTCTGGAGCAATCAATTCAACCGGTTTTGTTGATTTGGCTGTTGTAAATGAGCAAGGTATATATGGGAAAGATTTGAATAATCCTGCCACACCGGCTAATCTATTATGGAGAGTTCAAAACAGTACGGGTTATCGCATCAGAAAATGGATTCCAAACGGTGCTTACTGGATAAGTGGGAGTAATGGTTCTTGGGATTTTCATGTCAATAACAACCTATTTAGAATGTCGGAAGTTTATTTGAACTATGCTGAAGCCGCTAACGAAGCTTACGGTCCTACAGGTAGTGCACCGGGGTCAAGCTTGACCGCAATTGAGGCTATTAACATTATTCGAAATAGAGTTGGAATGCCAAATATTGATTCTAGATATACGAGTTCTAAAGATATTTTTAGAGAAAGAATTAGAAATGAGCGAGCTATTGAGTTGTGTTTTGAAGGTTTTAGATACGATGACTTGAGAAGATGGAAAGTGGCTCATTTAGAGGAAAATCAAAAAGTTGATTTCTTAGAGATGCGCTGGCAAGGTGCACCTTCTGCTACTTACCCTACTGGTTTCAACTATCAAGTTGTAGAGCAATCTAATTTAAAAAAGAATTTTACGGATAGAAATTACTGGTGGCCAGTTCCTAGTTCTGAAATTGAAGCCGTACCATCGTTTGGACAAACACCAGGTTGGTAATTCACCTTATAAATAGACAACACAATTATGAAGAACTTAAAAATATAAAAATAAACAGATGAAACTAACCATAACAAAATTCAATCTTTTTGTTTTCTGCTTACTAAATGCCATAGCTATAGATACGGGGATTGCACAAAATACTCTTACAAATGGACTGACTGTGTCAGACTCTATTACAGTAGGAAGCAACGATGAGATTCTAAGAACTCCATTTGGTGTATTCAATCTAAGTCAGACAACAGGTGCAATATTTAGAGTATCAGGTAATGAACTTCGTAAAACTGCAGGTGACAATTTATCTGAAGCTTTAAGAGGAAGAGTACCCGGCTTAAAAATAGTTAGAAGTACCAATACTCCTGGAACAGATGGTGATTACTCCTATATCTTAAATGGAGGAACTCCCTATATTTTAATAGATGGACAACCTAGAGGATTGCAAGTAGATTTACGAGAAGTAGAAGAAGTAATTATACTTAACGATGCTACTTTTAACTCACTACTAGGAAACCTAGGAAACAATGGACTTATTTACATTATCACTAAAAGTGGTAAAACTGCAAAACCAGTTGTAGAAGTTAATTACCAAAGAGGAATTAATGTCCCAACCATGTTACCAAAATTACTATCGGCAGCGGAATATGCGACCGTAATTAACCAGGCATCAAACAATGATGGCTTTGGAACAGTCTACAGTCCAGAAGCGATTGAGGCCTATAAAAATGGCTCAGACCCAATACGTTTTCCTAACGTAAATTCGCAAGATACTTTTTTAAAGAAGTCAGCACCTTCCAATTTTGCCTCAATCAATGTATATGGTGGTCAGGAAAATGTTAATTATAGTGCATTCATCGGTTACTCAGATTGGGAAGGTTTGGAGAAAATTGGAGATCCGATAGAAGGAAGAAATATCACTTTTAGAACTAAAATTGATACTCGTATTAATGATATGGTGAGAACTCATGCTAGTGTCTATGGTAAATTTGGAGAGAACAATCGACCTATTATTGGTGCAGATGAAATGTTCCTTTGGATGTCAGCAACACCTGCAAATGCTTTTCCTCTTAAAGTGGGAGATTCAGCTTATGTTGTAAGTAATCAATTTGACACTAATTTACTATCAGAATTAGAAGCTGGTGGAACTAGAACTGATTACACTGCTAATTTAGTTTTTGATTTAGGACTAGATTTCGATTTTAAAAAATATGTAAAAGGTCTTACGTATGATACCTATATAATGATGCGTACTTATAATGCCCAATCGCTTATTGCCAATAATACTCCAAAACTTTACACATTAGAAACGATAGAAGGACAAGATCCTACTTTAAAATTGTATAGAAACGAGGTGTTACAACTTAATGTGAGTAGAACTGGAGCAGGAATACAGCGCAATTTTACGTATGGTGGAAATGTGAATTATTCAAAATACATGAATGAATCTTCACTTAACTTAAATTTTAGCCATCTTTTATACTATCAACCTAATATTGATGCTTCATCGCCTGATCAACGCAACCTTACACTAAACTTGAATGGTTCTTTTGCTTTGAAAAATAAATATATAGTTTATGCAAATATAAATTCGAGTAGTAGTTCAAAATTTCTTGATAATAGAAAAACAAAATTCTTTCCTACGATTGGTGCTGCCTGGGTAGCATCAAATGAAAACTTTCTAAAAGATAGTAAATTTATTGATCATCTAAAATTTAGAACTTCTTACGGAGTCATAGGTACAGAATACACAGCATCTTCTTTTTTATATCTAGATACTTGGGCTGGTGGTAAAAATAATAATACAATGTATTTGGGTACTGGAACATCAACTCAAAATAATTACGGATACAGACTCAACACGACGGGTAACGAAGCCATTGATTGGGTAGTGTACAACCAAATGTTTGCTGGTGTTGAATTACAAATGTTTAAAAAATTCAATTTTGAAGTGAATTATTTTAATATAGAAATCAATAATCAAATCACTCAGGCAAGTGCTCTGTATGCAACTGCTTTGGGAAATAATGTTTATCTACCGCAATTAAATTTTACAGATCGAAGAAATAAAGGTTTTAATACTAACATAACTTTTAGTGATGAGATAGGCTCATTTAAATATTATGTGAGTGCAAATGCCGGTTACAATAAAATCACTGGAGAAAAAATTGCTGAAATTGCTTATCCAGATCAGTATAGATTACAACAAGGTCAAGCAGAAGATAATATAATGGGATATGTAAGTGACGGCCTTTTTACTGCCGAAAATATTGGTAGTGCACTACCCCAATTTGGAAACGTGCAAATTGGAGATATCAAGTATGTAGATCAAAATGGCGATAATGTTATTGACTCTAGAGATCAAAGAGCTATAGGTAACAGTACTCCTCGAGTTAATTATGGAATTAACGTTGGGGTAGCTTTCAAAGGATTCAACTTAGATGTTGTAGGAATGGGAGTTACAGGATACGATCTTAATCTTAATAGTTATGCTTACTATACTGCTACTGGCTTGAAAAATTACTATGGAAGTATTTTAAATGATCTTCCAAATGGAAATGCCAATCCTAGACTTAGTAGTTTAGGAAGCGTAAACAATTACAAAGATTCAGACTATTGGTTAGTAGATGGTAGCTACTTTAGAATATCTAATTTAGAATTGGGCTATACTCTTCCACAGTCTATAGTCACTGATGGACCATTTACAAATGTCAAACTATTTTTAAGAGGAAGTAACTTAGCTCTTTTTAGCAAAATGAAAGATTTGGATCCAGAAGATCCAAGATCAGGATTTTTTGAATATCCAATGATGAGGAGTTTTATTCTAGGTGCTTCTATAAGCTTTTAATAACTAAATGGTAAAAAAAAATAATATGAAATTAAATTATAAAATAATAACCGTTTTTACCGTAATGCTTAGCATTACAGGTTGCAGTGAATTCCTAGAAGACGAAATCCAATATACAAAAGAAGAGGTTGTTACTGAGTCTGGATTGCGTTCAAGAGGTATTATTGATGATATATACACAGACTACTCTTTTCAGTATTTTAATGATTTTTCAGCTGAATATTTGACAGATAATGCTGTTTTAAATTCAGGTGAAACAGAATTAGCAACTGGTTATTGGGGTCCTACTAGCAATCCTTATAATTATGTTTGGCAACAATCGTATAATAATATTAGACAGGTATACCAATACATAGAATTGGTTCATAATACTGGTCTTCCTTATTTGCCTTCTGAGGAGAATGCTTCACAAAGCGAAAGAATTGTTAGTCGCTATTATGGAGAAGCTCATTTCTTAAAAGCTTGGGCTGAATGGGAATTACTAAAAGTTTTTGGAGGTCAATCTAAAAGTGGGGAAATGCTTGGATTTCCTATTGTGAATGGCATATTAAAAAATGAAGAATATGCTAAACTGAGTAGAAATACGTATGCAGAATGTGTAACGCAAATCTTAAAAGATCTTGATGTTGCAATTGCTTACCTTCCTCTTAAATATACAGGTTCTGGTAATAGTAATCTTGGAATTAGTGAAGTCGAAACAGGAAGAGCTAGTGGATTGGCAGCTTATGCATTAAAAGCAAAAGTAGCTTTATATGCCGCAAGTCCCGCTTTTAATCTAACTAATGATTTAGATAAATGGAAACTTGCTGCAACTTTGGCTAAAGAACTAATTGATAAAAATGGTGGATTAAAATCACTACAAGCTTTTAACATTAGTAATGAAAACAACGCAGATCACTTATGGAGAATGCGTAATGCAAGAAGTGATAACTCATTAGAAAAAAGATTATACCCTCCAACTTTATATGGTCAAGGGGAAATCAATCCATCGCAAAATTTAATTGACGCATTCCCTGATTCAAAAGGCTATCCGATTTCATCTGCCACTAGCACCTATAATCCTGCAATGCCATATGAATTAAGAGATAGTAGATTTTATAAATTTATCTTTTATAATGGAGATAAAAGTTTTACATCTTCGAATGGTACTGATTTTAATGCACTACAAATTTATCAAGGCGGTTTGGATAATTTTGGTGGATTTATCGCTAATGAAGGAACAAGAACAGGTTATTATTTGAAAAAATTTCTGAATAAATTAAATTTTGATCCTGCTGCGATTGATGCTACTACTACCCTACCTAAGGTTTACGTACAACTTGACCTATCTGATATTTACTTGGGTTATGCTGAAGCTTTAAACGAAGCTTTTGGACAGCCAAGTGCTATTCCTGCTGGGTATACTTATTCGGCAAAAGATGTATTAGCAAAAGTAAGATTAAGAGCTGGTTACACTACTGATCCTTATCTAACTACAGCTGCTCTCAACCAAACTAACTTTAGAACGTTGCTCAAAAATGAAAGACGAATTGAGTTGTGTTTTTCTGGAGAACGTTTTCATGATTTAAGGAGATGGAAAGATATTGTAAATACGCCAACTGTAAAAGGTGTTAAAATCACAAAAAACACCGATAATAGTTTTACGTATCAAAATATCGATGTCGAAAGAAGAAACTATGAAGCTAAAAACTATTATTTACCTTTACCGTATAGTGAGGTACTATTGAACTCAAATTTACAACAAAACCAAGGTTGGTAATCAATCTAAATACTATGATTATGAAAAGAAATAAATTGAAATCTATAGCTATATTATTAGCCCTTGCCGTTGGAATAATGACAACATCTTGTTCTTATGATGATTTTGTAGAAAATGAATTTGAATATACTTCAGTATACTTACCCAAGGCAGATATTGATCGTACATTTATTATCGATGAAAGTTTGCAAATTGGGGTAGGTGTTGTACTAGGTGGAAGATTGACAAATAACGAAAATGTAGAAGTTACTTTCTCCTTAAATGATGCTCTAGTAACTGGTTCTGGTCAAACTGTATTGCCTGCAACCTACTATACACTTGTAGATAGTGAAGGGAATCCAGCAAACAATAAAATCACCATTCCTGCGGGCAAAGTACAAGGCTTTGTTTATGTTAAGGTAAATGCTAATTACCTTGCAGATCCTTTAGCACTTGGTAACAATTATGCTTTAGGATTTAAATTAGAAAATGTGGTGAAAGCTGATTCAATTTTGGCAGACTTTAGTACAACTGTAATCAGATTCTCTTACATCAATAGATTATTTGGAAATTATATTCAAAATGGAAAGTACACAAAAACTACTGGAGGTGTAACTGAAAATATTACTTATCCTGGTGGTATCACAGATGAATTGCAATTTGCTACCACTTCTGCAACTACAGCTACCTACAATGGCCTTGCAAATTTAAGAGGTGTAGATAAAAAATTGCAGGTGACTATTGGTGCCGATAATAAAATTACTATCCAAACTGCAACTGGAGGAGTAGCTGTTACCGATGATGGAGGATCTACTTACGACCCTGCTAAACGTGAGGTAACGTTAAACTATTCTTTTACATTCAATGGTACTTCATATAAATGTAATGATATTTTAAATTTTAGAAACAGAGTTGTTGATGGTGTCAACCAAATCAGCTACTAATTACTTATTCTAAAAAAGTAAAAGTCTCTCATCAGTTTTCTAAACCAGATGAGAGACTTTTTTTTATCTGTTACTTTATTATATTTACAATAGCTCTTCAATTTTCTACTTTCCACCCTATGACAAATTGTGAATCAATAATTTTTTCTGTTTCTAAGTTTAACAGCAAGAAAAAGTAGTAACTCAAGTAAATTACTTTTATACTTATTAATTAACCTGTAAAATAATTGCTAGCAAGATTCATAAATGCGCATTGCTAGTTTTAGATTAAACTAAGCTATTATTATTCTTTTATTACGTTGAAAAACTTTAGATCAGTCATTTTCTTTTTTATTCAACTTTTCATGAAACTTCAACGGGAAATTTAAATTCTCAGTTCTACCATTTTTCAATATATCTAACATTTCTTTTACGACTAATGGATTAGCATCGGCTACACTAGTCGTTTCTCTAATATCATTTAATAAATTATAAAGCTCTAATGGTTTATTTAGATATTTAACGGCTTTCCACTCCCCTTTTCTAATGGCTTGAATGGGGCCTTTGTTCTCATTAAATTCCCAATACAAGTATTCGTGCTTTTGTTGTTTTTTATCATTACTTAATAGAGTTGGTAAATATGAAATACCATCAATAGTCGCATCGGTGGGTTTGATTCCTGCTATCTCACAAACCGTTGGTAGAAAATCCCAGAATGCTGAAATATGTTCCGTTTTTGTACTAGGTTTAATATGTCCGGGCCATCTTGCGATAAAAGGAATACGAATACCTCCCTCGTACAAATCTCTTTTTCGTCCTTTCAAATCTCCATTACTGTTGAAAAAATTAGTATCATATTCTGGACCATTATCACTTGTAAAAATGATTATTGTGTTATCATCTAAATTTAGTGATTTCAATAATTTTAGTAAATCGCCTATATCTCTGTCCAATCTAGAGATCATTCCGGCATAAGTGGCGTTTCCATCAGCGTCATGTTGGTAACCTTCATTGGGTTTCACTTTCAAAGTCCTTTCATCCCAATTCAGATGCTTATACTGCTCTTTTGAATCTTCAGGTACTGTCAACTCATAGTGCGGAATTGTAAAGGCTAAATACAAGAAAAATGGTTTGGATTTATTGGTGTTAACAAACTCTTTGGCCTTACCGACAAAGGTATCGTGGGAATAAGTTCCTTTTTTCTCCATAGTACTATTACCCGTTTTAAACGAACGATTATTTTCCCAAAGTACTTCAGGATAATAGTGATGCGCGGTACCATGATCTCTATATCCATAAAAATAATCAAATCCTTGATTCAATGGCATACTTTCGTCGCTTGCCTCTGCTAATCCCCATTTACCAATTACACCGGTCCTGTATCCCGCTCTTTTTAGCTCCTCCGCAACGGTTATCTCCTCAGATTTGATATCAATTGGGTTTCCTGTAGCCGTCCATTTAGGATTGCCTCTTACCGAACTATGTCCCATGTGTTTTCCAGTCATTAAGGAAACTCTTGAAGGTCCGCATACTGTAGAACCTGCATAATGTTGGGTAAATTGAATTCCTTCGGATGCCATTTGATCTAAAATAGGTGTTTTAATTTTTTGTTGTCCATACACCCCTAAATCGCCATAGCCCATATCATCGGCTACGATATAAATAATATTGGGCTTCTCTTGTTCAATTTTCTGACCGTATGAACTTAGAATAAAAAAAATAGCGGGTACTAAACATTGTTTTTTCATAATTCTGTTTATTGTGAATATTTATAAAAACATTTTGGGCAATACATAATCAATTGCTATTGCGAAAAGACTGCGTATTGCCCAAAAAAATTGAAACCAATTGTAGTAAACAGAAAAATTACTTTTTCAAACTATCTATTTCTTTCTCTAGAAACTGAGTAATTAATTTCCCTAATGCAACATAACCTTTTACGGTATAATGAACATCATCATCACCTAGACCAAACTTTTCATGAATCGGAATTGACGCTGCATAAATATCATTCACCAACACATTATTCTCTTTCATAATACGCTTGGCTACGTCGTTATATCGAATAACATCTTCAGGAAAACGACCTGCTTCATTTCCAGGAACAACTGTTGTTGTTACAAAAATGATTTTGGCATTCGACTTTTTCTTTATCAATTGAATAAGCGCCTCTAGATTAGCAGCATAATCATCAATAGGCGTTCTTACTTTCCCATTTATTTTATCTCTATTCCCCTGTGATTTTGAATCCGGATTAATATAACACAAATCCCATAGTCCCCAATTCACCTGAATAATATCCCATTTTCCTTGACCAATCCATTCTTCTAGTTTTTCTAATCCATTCCCAGTAAATTGACCATTACCCGGATTGTGCCACACATTTGCTTTTTCTACTAAACTTTGCTCTACAGATGGCGTATATCCAATTGAAATAGAATCTCCTATAATTAAGATCCTTGTTTTTTTATGAACAGTACTTGTTAATGTAAAAAGTAAAATAATAGCAAATAAACAGCTGCCTTTAATTTTTTTCATACTAATATTTAATTTTCAAGATGCACGAGTCAAATATCTTGATATCATTTCTTTTTAAAATTACATTTTAATAGTCATAGAAAGAGTTCCTCTTTTAGGGAGGAACTCTTATTAAAGTGGTATTACTTCAAAGGACTAATTTTATATGAATATTTTAAATTTTTAGGTTGAATTCTAAATTCATCATGAGCCAATGCTTTTTCGCTCCAGCTATTGTCTCCTCCTACCCCTGTTTGTCCGTAGTCAACATTGATGTTTACAAAATCTCTCTTTTTAATATCTGTTGTATGGCGTTGTTGCTTTGTTTTACCTGCATCAAAATCATCGTTGTATTGGTGGTGTGCGCTAAAACCTAACAACTGTGAACCTTCTATCTTGATTCCTTTTCCTGAATTATCAGTAAAAGTGACCCAACGAACATCTGTTTTATATCCATTTTCTTGTGGACGAATATAAGGAAAGTACAAGTCTTCTACTTTTGCTTTATAATCACCAACTAAGGAAGCCGTATTTCTATCATTGTAGTTTTCGAATGGTCCTCTACCAAACCATTCTACATTTTGATATTGATTTTTAATAATGAAATTGTTTCCAAATCTTGGTAAGTGTGGTAATGTAGTTGCTACATCACTTAAAGTATTTGTAATTGTGATAGCACCAGATGGATCAATGTTGTACGAAACTGTTATTTTCCCGTTAACAGAAGCCAATCCAAAAACTGTTTGAATTTGAATATTCCCTTTTACTTTTTTAGATTTTGAAAGCGAAAGCTCTTTTGAATTATTTAAAATGGTAATACTAACTAATTCTTGTTCTTTAGTTGCCGTTTTCCAAGCTTCCAATTTTTCTGGAGACTTTGCACCAAAATCGTTATCCGTCACAGCACGCCAGAAATTTGGCGTTACACTTTCAATCATAATGTTTCCGTTACCATAATCTAAGCTTGTAATTTTTCCAGTTGTATCGTCTATTTTTAATTCAAAATTATCATTTGAAACAATTGTTGAATTCCCCGCTGCTGTAATATTTATTTTTTCCTTAGAATCAGATGAACTAGCAACTAGATTTTCTTTTGTTAACTGAAATTGTTCAAAAGCAACTTCGTGGTTAAGAGGCATTAAATCTGTGACATTTTGATTCAAAGCATACACATTTAGATGGTATTCAGCTGTAGAATTTTCGAATTTTGGTAAATCAAAAGTCACTATAGAAGATTGGTAAGGTGCTACATCTAGTTTTGGCAAATTTCCTTTTGCAATCTCTTTTCCATTCTCTAATAAAGTCCATGCAAATTTAAACTCACTTAAATTAGTAAAATCATAAATGTTCTTGATTTCAATTTTACCTTCTTTTAAATCTAAGGCTTTGAATTTAATATACTGATATACTTTTTTTACTTCATATAATGCCGGATGTGCAGTCCTGTCTGGATTTACAACTCCGTTCAAACAAAAGTTTACATCGTTTTGTAAATTCTCACCACCTAAATCTCCACCATAGGCCCAAAAAGACTCCCCTTTTTTATTCTTAGTCAACATTCCTTGGTCAACCCAATCCCAGATAAAACCACCTTGCATGATGTCGTATTTCTCAATAACATCCCAATACTTCTGGAAGTTCCCTGTACTATTCCCCATCGCATGTGCATATTCACACTGAATCAAAGGACGAGTAGGATTATTTTCAGCATATTGAATCATCTTTTCAATAGTCCAATACATTGGTGCTTGAATATCGGTGTTAGCATAATTTGTTGCCCCTTCATATTGTGTAGGTCTTGTATTGTCATTTTCTTTCATCCATTTATAAGTTGCAAAAAAGTTTTCACCGTTTCCTGCTTCATTCCCCAATGACCAAGTTACAATACATGGAAAGTTTTTGTCGCGTTCAAACATTCTTATCGTTCTATCCATGTGCATTTCTTTCCATTGTGGCAGGTAAGCAGGATGTTTTGCTTGGTCTTTTTTATTTTTATCCAAACCTTGATTAGTCGTTCCCATTCCGTGCGTTTCGATATTGGCTTCATCTACTACATAAAAACCATAATTATCACACAGTCTGTAGAAATGTGGGTCTTTAGGATAATGACTGCAGCGAATCGCATTCAGGTTGTTTTGCTTCATTACTTCTAAATCTTTCATAGTCAAAGCTTCTGAAATAGTATGTCCTTCTGTTTCGCTATGATCGTGAAGATTTGCTCCTTTTAATAAAACTGGCATTCCGTTTACTAAAAACTGATTGTTTACAATTTTTACATTTCTAAAACCAACTTTTATTGCCGTAGCTTCTAACGTTGCATTTTTTTCATCTTTAAAATCAATAAGCAAAGTGTACAAATTTGGGTGCTCTGCATTCCAGGTTTTTACATTTTTCAATTGCGTAGAAAAGTCAACGTTATTTCTCCCTTTATTAAGCTTAAGAGTTTTCGTATCTGAATATACTTCACTTGCTCCATCCAGTAATTTGACGGTAACTATTCTTGTTGCCATTTTACTGGTATTGTTATCCACTTTAATTGCCGTTTTTAATAGACCATCAGTATAGTTATTTTCTAAATCCGCAATAACTCTAAAGTCTCTAACTGTAACTGTGTTAGCAGCATAAATATATACATCACGCTCAATACCGCTCAATCTCCAGAAATCTTGATCTTCCATATAGCTAGCATCAGACCAACGCAATACTTGTACCGAAACCGTGTTTTTCCCTTTACGAGCAAAATTTGTAATATTGAATTCAGCTGGTGTCTTGCTTCCTTCGTTATATCCAACTTTCAGACCGTTTACCCATACATACATCGCACCACTTACCCCTGCAAAATGAAGGTAGATGTCTTTACCATTCCAGTTTTCAGGAACATCAAAATCTCTTTTGTAGCTTCCTACATTATTTATATCGTGAGGTATAAAAGGTGGATTTGCAGGAAACATATATGTTCTATTAGTATAAACTGGAATACCAAAACCTTTCATCTCCCAGTTTGAAGGAACAGAAATAGTACTCCACCCTTTCAAGCTAAAATCATCTTTATAAAAATTAGTTGGTCGCAATGAAACATTTTCAGCATAGTAAAAACTCCAATCTCCATTTAGAGATTGATACAAAGAGGAATTGTTCCAACTTTCATTTTTTAAAGCATCTTTTTCATTTGTGTATCTAAAAAATGAAGCTGTTGGATCTTCTCTATTAATTTGAAAAATCTCTGGATTTTCCCATTCTGGATTTTCCCATTTAGGAGCGCTATAAATAGGTTTTTCCTGGGCTGATCCACTAAATAAACCGAAACTAGAAACGATTAGTAAATAAAAATATTTAGTCATTTTATTAAATTTATTGATATTATTAAGATTTCATATTAATTGCAACATGATATAATGTTACATCTTACTAGTTGTAAATTATAGTGACAAAAATAGAGTTATTACAAGCGACATATTTATCAATTAGGGGGTGTAAATGTTGCAGCGTGCACCTTTGTTACTACTAAAAGAAAAGACTACTACATTTTACATAAAAAAAATATGAAATGCAGTAGTCTCATACAGATTACTTTAAAGCTACTTATGACTTAAGTCAGTAGTAAAACTATTGCTAATGCTACTTCATTCTATTAAAAATGCTGAAATTTTATTCTTTAAAAAGTTTTATCTTAGAAAGAAATTCGAACGATTTTTGCATCATTTCGTAAAAGATAACATCATCGCTACCGCTTCTAAAAAAAGAACCATTAAAGAAACCATGATCTTGTCCTTCATATGAAATAAGCTCGCACTTGTTACCGGCTTGTTGCATAAGTTTTGTAAAGCGTTCCGCATTTTCAAATGGCACTGTCTTGTCTGCAGTTCCATGAAAAATCAACGTAGGAGGAATTCCTTTCTCTATATGATGTACTGGCGATATTTCTGTTTCTCTGTCAACCACTTTTTTGGCGCCGTATCCTTTATCAGTTGTGTCTACTACAGGGTTAAAAAGAATCATCGCGTTGGGAACAGAACTGATTTTCAGGTTTTCATTTATCTCGTCAAATCCCTCAATAACTCCCGTACACACTGCTACGTGTCCTCCTGCCGAACCTCCAGAAGCTATTACCTGCTCAGGATCAATACCTAATTCCGCAGCATGTTCTCTCACATAACGAATCGCTGATTTACCATCAGTCACAGATTCAAAAGGAGATGTTTTATGTTTACCCGAAATTCTATATTCAGCAGAAATAGCTATCATACCTTTATCGGCAAAGAATCTCGCTTGCTGGTAAAACTGATTAGCACTTCCTCCTGTCCAACCTCCACCAAAAAAGAAAACAATAACTGGCAGTTCCTTGTTACACCCTGAAACTTGAGGCTTAAAAACATTCATTTTAAGTTCTCCTTGAGTTGTGTTTTTATACACAAATACAGAATCCGGTTCATACTTAGTTTGCGCTACACTAATTATTGAAAATAGCAATACCGCTGTCGTTATCATTAAACTTATACTTTTCATCTTTACTCTTTTATTTTATGATTAAAATTCAGTTCCACTTTGTTCTTTGGACTCTCCTAACCTCCTAAGGTTTAAACTCATCAGTTCTAAAAGGGTATGCAGGCAGGTTTTCTTCATTCACTAAATTTACATCTGGCTTACCCGTAAATGCATAACGTATATATACAGGTTTAGCTATTTCTGAAGAAGAAATCTCTATAGTCTTCCCCTTAATTATAGCTTGTCCCTGTACCCATTTATTGGATTCATCAGACAACCAAAATTCTCTCGGTGCTTTACCATCAATCGTTTTAAGCTGATTTACATGGTCAAAGTGCACGACTAGAGTGTTGCCCTCGTTTTTAACTTTTCTATAAACTGGACCGTAAGCTTCTATTTTTTCTTTTAGAACATTTGCTCGAGCAAGTAGCGCTAGGCGTTCGCCTATAGGTAATTTATCTGTGGGATGAATATTTTTCGCATCACCTAAGTCGATTGTATTAACGACAGATGTATGGGGTAAATCAAGTACTTCTAACTGTGATTCCCGCATCCATGCCCAAGAATGTGCATTTGGATTATTACTATTTTTACTAGGTCCCGAATCTAAAACTCCTTCATATCCAGGAAGCATTACAATTTGAAATTGCATATTCTCTCTATCCCACAAATTTCGATACATTTTTACCCATTCTTTTAGCGTATTCCCATAAGCCAAAATCCCAGAATTCCTTGAATACCAAGGTTCTTTAACCATACCATGCATTGATTGTGCATTCCGTTCTCCCTGATACCATGCAAGACCACTACATGCATACGGAATCAATGGATTCATCATCGCATTAAATAAAATATTAGTTTGCCTGCGCAAGAAAATATCATCCTCTTTTGTCCAAGGTTTAGAAGCTGCTAGTATCTTCTTAATTTTACTTTGTGTCACCTTATCATCATCAAATTCTTCCATCATCACTTTAAAATGAGGTACTGATGCAGTCAGCTCTCTTGGCATCCAAGCTTCTAAAGACGAACTTCCCCATGATGCCATTATAATCCCAATAGGAACATTAACTTCTTTTTCGAGAAAGTAAGCAAAAGCAAAGGCAACAGCACTATTAGGTTGTTCACTTATCCACTCACCATCGCAAGAGTCTTGAGGTTCAAAAGCAACCGTATTTTGAACAGTAAAACTTCTAATATTTTTGGCTGATGGAAACAAGGCTTTTACTTCAGGTGCACCATTAATACCAAACTGCATATTTGATTGACCCGAGCAGATCCAGACATCACCAATTACAATATCCGCGATCACAATTTCATTTTGATTTTTAGAAGAGGTTATTGTCATTACTTTAGGTTCGAAACTAGCCGAAAGCGAATTTAATTTTAAAGACCACTTTCCATCTGTGCCTACTACCTTTTTAAATTTCAAATCTGCAAAATCTATTGTAACAATCGCTCCAGCAGCCGCATTGCCCCATACAGGAACAGGCATACCTCTCTGCAAAACCATATGATCTTTGAAAAGTGATGCTACTCGAAAGTCTTCTTGACTATTTAAATTACCTTCCACTTTAGAAATACGATCTGCAGCAGAAATTATATTAAAACTAACAAAGCAGCAGGCAATAAGTATGCTTAATTTTCTCATGATGATTTTAGTTAAATACTGCACGAATTACTTCCATTTAAAAAATTTTACTATCTACTGAACTATTTAATCTGAATCAGTAGAGTTTCTTCTTTCTATCTCCTCTTAAATTTTGTGACTTCTCATTCAAAGCATTTGGAGTCCTAAGATAAAAACGATGAACCTACCATTTACAGTCTCAGCTATTAGAGAGTGTTAGAGCAAGTTCATCGTTTTATTTTAAAATATTCTAATTTAAAATCTAGTTACTTCTATAGTTTTAGTCCGATAGTTAGATTCTTTTACGCCCTACGCCAATACTTATGATTTTTAGCAATAAATCAAATATTTCATTTTTTCAATCTTTATTATTTCCAGAAAATCGCGTACACCACTACCAAAATAATCATTATCGCAAAAGAGCAGATATTAAAAAGTGGCGAAGTTTTAAAGAAATCGTTTGTTAATGTAATTCCCTTTTGATCATCTTTTCCTTTGTTTTGCATAAGACTCAATACTGCGATCACAATCATGGTTAATACAGTAGTGTACCCCATTTGATCCATCCATGGTAATGTTGGGAACATGTCTCCTTCAATCCAACCTTTTGGTCCAATTTTAAAGAATAAAGCGATAGGAATAGAAACTAAGGCTCCCCAAATAGCAGCTTTGTTTGTCGTTTTCTTCCAAAATAACCCTAATAAAAACACTCCCAATATACCTGGACTGACAATACCTGTATATTCTTGTATAAATTGGAATGCTTGATCTATTCCTCCTAAAAGTGGCGCCATAATTACAGCAATAAGCAATGCAGCAGCACCCGAAAGACGTCCGGCATTTACAGTCGCTTTATCATTTGCAGTTGGGTTAATATATTGTTTGTAGATATCCATTGTAAAAATCGTTGAAGTTGAATTCAACATCGATGCCAATGAAGATACGATGGCAGCCGCCAATGCAGCAAAGGCTAAACCTTTCATACCTGCAGGCAAGAAATGTAACAACCATGGATAAGCTCTGTCAGCAGTTCCTAAACCTGGCAAGTTTTCCATTGCTGATGCTCCCAATCTAGCCATAATTTCAGGGTCATTTACCATAACGTAAGCGGCAATTCCAGGTATAACAACAATAAATGGAATCAACAATTTTAAAAACGCAGCCAGTATGATTCCTTTCTGTGCTTCTTTTAAAGATTTAGCAGCTAGCGTTCTTTGTATGATATATTGGTTAAAACCCCAGTAATAAATATTGGCCACCCAAAGACCACCAATTAAAACTCCAATTCCTGGTAAGTTCATGTACTCAGGATTTGATTCGTCTAGTATCATAACAAAACGGTCTGGCGCAGCATCATAAACAGTTTTCAATCCTTCCCACATTCCTGCACCATCCGATACAGTATTCAATGCCAAATAAGTAGTTACCAATCCTCCTAGTACAAGAAATACAACCTGAATAACATCTGTCCATGCTACAGCTGAAAGTCCACCGTATAAAGAATAGGCGGCTGAAAAAAGTGCCAAACCTATTATGGCATACATCATATCAACCCCTAGAATGGTCTCGATAGCCAGTCCTCCCAAATAGAGTACAGTTGTTAAATTCACAAAAACATATAAAGCAATCCAAAAAATTGCTAAAATTGTCTTCAAGTTTGTCGAAAAGCGCTTTTCTACAAATTCAGGAATCGTATAGATACCTTTTTCTATAAAAATTGGTAAAAAATATTTACCTACAATTATCAAGGTAAATGCAGCCATCCACTCATAGGAAGCAATTGCCAATCCTAGTGCAAAACCAGATCCAGACATCCCTATAAATTGTTCAGCCGAAATATTGGCCGCAATCAATGAAGAACCAATAGCCCACCATGGCAATGACTTACTTGCGAGGAAATAATCCTCTGCATTTTTTTGTTGCCCGTCCTTTTCACGAGAAACCCATAATCCAACACCTAAAATAAGTACTGCATAGGCAGCAAATACGATATAGTCTATTAATCCAAATTCTGTTGTCATACTTCTATTATTTATCTTTTTATAAAATTCTTCTTTATTTTCGAAAATGAAAATGCTAACCAACAAAAAGTTCGTAAAACAATTTATAACGCTCTAACTTTCTGTTCCCATTTCCACGCACTATCAATCGCTTCCTCTAAATTTAATGCTGCTTTCCAACCTAGAATTGTGTTGGCCTTGTCAGTATTAGCATAAGCAGAAGTGATGTCTCCTTCTCTGCTAGCTACAATTTTATAGGGCAACTTTTTCCCACTCATTTTTTCAAATGCGTGAATTACTTCTAATACTGAGCTTCCTACTCCTGTACCTAAATTAAAAACTTCTACCTTTTCTACATTATTTTTATTTATCAATCTTTGTAAAGCTATTACATGTGCTTTTGCTAGATCAACAACGTGAATGTAATCTCGTATACATGTACCATCTGGCGTAGGATAATCGTCCCCGTAGACCATCAATTCCTGTCTTAGTCCAATTGCAGTTTGTGTAATAAAAGGCACTAAATTCTGTGGTACACCTGTTGGTAATTCTCCAATATTTATCGAATGATGAGCCCCTATCGGATTGAAGTAGCGTAACAATATCGCATTGATAGCACTTACTTTTGAGATATCTGTAATGATTTCTTCTCCAATTTGTTTTGTATTTCCATAAGGAGACATCGCCTCTTGTACAGCTGAATTTTCATTTATTGGCATTGTTTCGGCTTGACCGTAAACAGTGCAAGAAGAGCTAAAAATAAAGTTAGCCACCTCTTTCTTTTCTAGCTCTTGAAGTACGTAGATAAGTGTATTAAGGTTATTTTCATAATACGACAAAGGATTGCCTACACTTTCTCCTACGGCCTTTGAGGCAGCAAAATGAATAACTCCATGTACGTCATTATGCCTTTTAAAAAAATCTTGAACTGCAGATTTCTCTCTTAAATCTAATTTTTCAAAAATAGGTTTTACACCTGTAATGGCAACTATTCCGTCCAAGACTTCTGCTGTAGAATTAGATAAATTATCTATAATGACAACTTCAAAACCTTCATTTTGTAACTCCACTACAGTATGCGAACCTATAAACCCGAGACCACCTGTTACTACTACTTTCATAAGCTACTTGTTTTATAATGAACATCGGATAGATCTCGTAACATTTGAGCACTTTTTTCTGCTGTAATATCTCTTTGCGACTCTCCCATCATTTCATAACCAACCATGAACTTTTTCACAGTAGCAGATCGCAACAATGGAGGGTAAAAATGCATGTGAAATTGCCATTCTGGATGCTCTTCTCCGTCTGTTGGAGCTTGGTGTATTCCTGATGAATAGGGAAAAGAGGTCTCAAACAAATTATCATATTTAATCGTCAATTGCTTCAGAACTGTAGCAAATGCAGCTACTTCTTCATCAGTGAAGTCAGTGATTTTGGTGATGTGACGTTTACTGATTATCATGGTTTCAAAAGGCCAAACAGCCCAAAAAGGGACCAATGCAGCAAAATGGTCATTCTCAACAACAATACGCTCCTTTACTTTTAATTCTTCTTGCAGGTAATCATGCAATAAATTGGTACCGTGCGTATCAAAGTAAGCTTTCAAGTTCTCTTGTGTCTTCGCTACCTCGGTTGGTAAAGAGGACTGTGCCCAAATTTGTCCGTGCGGATGCGGATTACTACATCCCATAACGCTTCCTTTATTTTCGAAAATTTGAACATAATTGATATAATCAACACTTCCTAAAGTGGTAAATTCTTTTTGCCAAGTGTGAATAATATCTACAATGCCTTCTGTCTGCATTTCTGGCAAAGTCAAATTATGCTTTGGCGAAAAACAAACCACACGAGAAATACCTCTTTCTGGCTGGGCATTAAAAAAACTATTTTCATTAGGTTTTTCAAAATCGATTGGTTCTTGCTTTAATGCTGCAAAATCATTTTCAAAAACATAACTATTTTCATAATCAGGATTTACTTCGCCATTGGCACGCACATTTCCTGCACACAGATAGCAATTGGGATCGTACTCAGGAAGCACTGTCGTTGATACCGTTTCCTTTTGTCCTTGCCATGGTCGTTTGGCGCGATGTGGTGAAACCAAAACCCATTCATTAATTAAAGGATTATATCGTCTATGCGGATCTTCGTTTATATCAAACTTTTTCATAACTATCTATATTGATGTACAGATGTTCCGTTTCCTATCGTAACATCGTAAATTTTTAATTCGATTCCAAAGGTGTCAAAATACGATTTAGTAAATTTGCTTTTCACTTCTTCTTCAAAACCTTTCTTTACTAGATTGATTGTGCAGCCTCCAAAACCGCCACCCATTAATCTGGATCCAATTACTGATTCTTCTTTCTGAGCCAAATCAACTAGTTCATCCAACTCAGCACAACTCACTTCGTAATTTTGTGATAATCCCTCGTGTGTCGCAAACATCAAAGCACCCAAGGCTTCAATATTTCCGTTATCCAAAGCATCACAAGCTTGAATAACACGATTGATTTCCTTTACTACAAAAAGTGAACGTCTGTAGACGTCATGGCTCATTTTATCTTTGAGACTTATAATCGTTTCTTCGTTGCAGTCTCTAAAACTTTGTATTTCAGGATTATGTTGTTTCACTATCGCAATTCCTTCATCACATTGTTGCCTTCTTTCGTTATAAGCCGACGTCATTAAGGAATGCTTGACATTCGAATCAAATAAAATCAAAGAATAGTTACTAAAATTAGCATCATGATAAGTATACTCTAATGTCCTACAATCAATTTTAATTACTTTATCCTTTTTCCCCACTACACTAGAGAACTGGTCCATGATACCACAATTAATACCAACCCAATGTTCTGCTTTTTGGCCTAATAATGCAATGTCGATCGGCTTAATATTCAAATTAAATATCTCGTTCATTCCGAATAAAAAGCCACATTCTAATGCTGCAGACGATGACAAACCAGAACCTACTGGAATATCGCTACTAAAGACACAATTTACACCTTCTAATTCAAATCCTTTACTTTTTAATTGATGTATTACACCTCTAATATAATTTGTCCAAACTTTATCATCGTGTTCAACCTCAGCTGAAAGATCTATTTCAAACTCATCATCGAGATCGATAGCAATTATTCTCGATTTATTAGAGTTATTTTTTTCGAAAGCAAAGCAGATAATTTTATCAATTGCAGCTGGTAATACATAACCATCATTGTAATCAATGTGCTCACCTATAATATTAATTCTTCCTGGAGACAGTATTACTTTACTTGGTTCTGTTCCGAAAGTGTCTGTAAAATAGCTCGTTGTTTTATTTATTAAAATGTCATTCATCATCATTTTCGACTTAAATAGATTGAAATTTGTAAATTGTTTTATGTTGGTAAATAGCTTCCTTTTTCAAGATAGGGGTTGGAAAGTTTTTATGATTTGGAGCATCAGGAAAATTTTGGGTCTCAAAGCATATTCCGCTTAACGCATGATAGTTGACGTTGTCTTTACCCTTTAAATTATCTCCACAATTACCTCCAACATAAATATGAACTGCAGGCTGATCTGTATAAACAGTCATTTTTAAATTGTTTTTGTTGCTAGATAGGCACGCTGCAAATTCTTCATTTTGTTCTAGAACGAAAGTATTATCTATACTAGTAGGACACTTTTTAGGCATATTAAAATCAAACAAGCCTCCTTTTACATCTGTAATAGAACCTGTCGGAATATTGTCGGCTCTTGTCTCTAGCATCCTGCGTGAGTTTATCACCAATTCTTGATCAGTAGTTGACGATTTGTGACCGTCAAGATTAAAATAACTGTGATGTGTAAGGTTAATTATGGTATCTTCAGTAGTTGTTGCTTTGTATTCAATAATTAATTCATTTTCTTCAGATAATGTGTACTTCACTTCTACTGTTAAGGCACCTGGAAAGTTTTCGTCATTATCCGGACTTAACAATTTCAAAGTAACAGATGGGTTATCACCTTGCGTCGTAGCTATGATTTCCCATACTTTTTGGCTAAAGCCTTGTAAACCTCCATGCAGTGCATTCTCTCCATTGTTTTTTGCCAACTGTATTTTTTTTTCGTTTAAGGTAAAAACACCTTTAGCAATTCTACCAGCATACCTACCTACAGTTGCGCCAAAATAAGGTGCCCCATCTAAATCAAAAGAACTTAGGTAATCGGCCAGTGTATCAAAACCCAAAACAACATCCGCATTTCCTCCCTTTTCTAATGGTATTTTTAGCGACGCTAGAGCTGCTCCAAAAGTGATCACTTGCAATTCTATACCATTTTTATTTTGCAACTTACAACTCTGTACAACATCCCCGTCAGGCAGCAAACCAAAGAATTCTGTTGAATTATTTGATATAAAATGTGATATGTGTTTTGTTTCCATTCTTTTTTTATTAAATACTGAAATTCAAAAGTAAAAGAAAAGTATACAATTACACACCAGTACCTACCAGTTTTTGTATATTGCCGAAAACTTGAGCATTATGAAAACTATTTTAATTCAGAATAATCTTGGAATTCCAAAATACAAGCAAATTATTCAATCAATCGAAAAGACAATTGAAGAAGGCGGTTTAAAAAAAAATGAAAAGTTACCATCGATAAATAAGGTTTGTTTGGAGTTCACTTTATCTAGAGACACTGTCTTACAGGCATATGACGAATTAAAAAAAAGAGGAATCATCTACGCCATACCAGGCAAAGGCTATTACGTCAAGAGCACAGAAATAACCATTAAACAAAAGGTGTTCCTGCTGTTTGATGAACTAAATATCTTTAAAGAAGACATTTACAATTCATTCCTTAAACACATCGGTAAAGGAGTTCAGGTTGATATTTTTTTTCATCATTTTAATGCCCAAGTTTTTAAAAAGCTAATCGATGATGCAAACGGAAATTATACAACTTATATCATCATGCCAACAAATTTATCAGAAGCTCCAGAAATTATAAAAACCCTACCAGTTAATGAAGTTTATATTTTAGACCAGACCAACCCTGATCTTAAATCATATCCTGCTGTTTACCAAAATCACCGAAAAGATATTTATGACTCATTACTAAAGGGTAAGAGTCAATTAAAGAAATACAAGAAATTAATTATGATTTTCCCTGGCTTCAGGGAACCATTAGGAATGAGAGAAGGTTTTGAAAAGTTCTGCAATGATCATCAAATGGCATACGAAGTAATTACAAAATTATCAAATCGAGCTATCATTGCATCCGAGGCTTACATAATCCCCAATGATAGAGATTTAGTGCACGTTATTGAAACTGCAAAAATTCAGAAGTTGCAACTGGGCGTAGATTACGGAATCATATCCTACAACGACACTCCTTTGAAAAAAGTAGTCGAAAACGGAATCACCACCATTTCAACTAATTTTGAGGCTATGGGCAAATTACTAGCTCAAATGATTCTGAAAAATAAAGAGGAACAAATTGAAAATAAATGTGCACTCATCGTCCGCAATTCTTTGTAAAATGATCACTATGAGAATTGAACTTGCTATACCCCTTGCATCAAAAATAATTATCCACACGTTGCTTGCGTGCTTAGCACCAATAAGTAAAAGAAAAACACAAACTGAATCGCAATAAATTCAGTATTTTTGAAATGACATACAATTAACTGGTAGAAAACTAGAAGCTAAACCTGTCTATTTAAAATTAAAATATGAAAATCTTAGTTGTAGAAGATGAAATAGAAGTTCAAAATATGATTCAGCATTATTTTGAGCTTGAGAAAAACATTGTCGAAATCGCATCTGACTTTGATAACGCTTTTGAAAAAATTCATATGTACGAGTACGACTGTATATTGCTAGATATCACATTGCCTAAAGGCGACGGTTTGGACTTGATAAAATATATCAAAACAACTTCTCCCAAGACAGGAATCATCATTGTATCTGCTAAAAACTCCTTTGATGACAAAATTGATGCTTTGAACCTTGGTGCAGATGATTACTTACCCAAACCTTTTTATATGCCAGAACTTAATGCGAGGATAAAAGCACTTATTAGGCGGAATCATTTTGGCGGTATAGATCTCATCTCCCTTAACGAAATAACAATTAATACAGAGGAAAGACGAGTTACTATTGGTGACACTACTATCAATTTAACAACCAAGGAGTATAACTTATTAATCTACTTCATAGCCAATAAAAATAGAGTGTTACAAAAAAATGCCCTTATTGAACATTTATGGGGAGATAATGCAGACCAGTTTGATAATTATGACTTAATATACAGTCATGTAAAAAACCTTCGAAAAAAGATGCTGGCCGTCAATTGCACTGACTACATTCAATCGGTATACGGAATAGGATATACCTTTAAAACAGAATAATGAAACTACTATCAAAAACGAATCGCTACTATATTCTTAGCACAATTCCGATACTACTGATTTCGTCTGTGTTTATCTATTTTTTCCTTTTGCACGAAATAGGAGAAAGCAATGAATCGATTCTTTTAATGAGAGTCAAAGTAATCGAGAAGCACATTCAAAAAGAAAACAATTTACTCTTAAACGTTTTTGATGTCAATAATGAGGTTTACGTAAAGAAGATAAAAAATATCCAAACAAGACCGCAAATAATTAAAGATACACTGATCTACTCTGAGATTAATGACGAACTGATTGCACATAAAATGATCATCGTTAACTCTGAAATCAATGGGCAGCATTATGAGATTAAAGTACTTAAAAGCACGATTGAGAACGAAGAACTATTAGAAGTTGTATTTGTAGTATTTTCATCATTCTTAATTTTACTTCTTCTAGTTAACACCTTCATCAATATTAAAATTTCCCAATCTATTTGGAAACCATTTACTGAAACCCTTCATTATATCAAAAATTTCAATGTAAGTAACCCTAATCATGAAGTATTAGAATCGAATGATATTGAGGAGTTTAACGAGCTAAACAATTCTATAAACCTCATGACATCAAAGATGATAAGCGATTACAAAAATCAAAAAAGATTTTCTGAAAACGCTTCTCATGAATTCCAAACTCCTCTAGCTATCATAAAAGGAAAGATTGATTTATTACTCCAAGAAAATACGTTAAATAAGCAAACGATGGAGACCTTAATTTCGATAGAAGAGGCTAGTAATCGTTTGAGTCGAATTAACAAATCTTTACTCTTACTTTCAAAAATCGAAAACCAACAGTTTGATAAAAGGGAAGTTGTAGCGGTACGACCGCTAATTGAAAAAATAGTGTCGGTTAATGAAGACTTTGTTATAGATAAACAGTTACTATTCGAATCTAATATACATGAAAATCTTAGCTTTCTAATCAATTCAGAACTGGCTTTTATTCTTCTGAACAATTTGATTCAAAATGCTATACGCCACAATATTGTAGGTGGAGAGATTTCTATTTGGTCAACTAGTGATGCTATTACCATTAGCAATACAGGGGATTTACACCCCCTACATGAATCGCTAATTTTTGAGCGGTTTGAAAAGAAATCTTCGAACAGCAATTCGATCGGACTAGGCTTAGCAATAGTCAAAGAAATCGCCGAGGCCAATTCAATCAAAATTTCATATTTCTACACCAATAACCAACACCACTTTGTCTTGTCTCAGTTAAGAAAGCTTTGACAAATCTATCTTCACATCTTCTTAATTATCAAAACAACTAGTTCAAGTCGATATGTAAAGAGCTAGCCAGATATGATGTAGACTAACGAGCTTGTCTTAATCTAAAAATCAACCTGTTACATCAGCTGAAATGCAAAGCAAAATTTAGGATTGTAGGTAATTCTGTAATTTTATGATTTCGTTACCAGCCGCATCTTCGGTATTATCTACAATGGCCGAAGAGTGATAAAAGGAGGTACTTGTATGTGTATGTACCAATTTTATGTTTGACGATCTTAAACCGCCTCCTGGCATGATTACAATCTTATCATTTGCCTTTTTTACTAATTCAGTTATCACATCAAGCCCTTCGATTACATCACTCCCCTGTCCTGCTGTAAGCAAAGTTGTAAATCCGCAGTTTATAATATCATTCAAAGCTTGGTCGATGTCGTCTACAATATCAAAAGCCTTATGAAAAGTACACGGCAAAGGATGTGCGAGTTTTACTAACGCTGCATTTTGAAATGTATTGATACGGTTATTTTTATCTAAAATTCCGAACACAAAACCGTCAACATCTAGCCTTTTAAACTTAGTAATGGATTTTTTCATCTCTTCAAACTCCTCAGAACTATAAACGAAATCTCCCCCTCGGGGACGAATCATAACGTTCAATCTAATCGAAAGCTGCTTTCTAGCCTCCTCCACGATATCGTACTCAGGAGTTGTTCCGCCAGCTTTCATATTAGCACATAACTCAACTCGATCCGCTCCATACGCTTGTGCGGTACGTGCTGATTCTAAATTAAAGCAAGCAATTTCCAATTGAAATTTATTCATGAAATAGTTTCTAATTTATTTTTAAAAAGTAGCATTATCTGAATGGCAGAGACTGAAAATCTAAATAAATCTCACCTAATCAACCTCATCTATTTCATGAAATAATCAGCGTCAATTAACTGGTTACCTGTACCATCATATACAGCGTAATTAAATCCTCCTTGAACACAGTAAGATCCATATTCCCCTTGCTTATTCAAAGCAATAAAACCAACCTGTATGTCTTTTAAAATTTTATTTCTGTTTTTTGTCAGTTTCACAATCCGCTCAACGGCCTCTTCACAAGCTTGCTGTGGTGTTTTTCCTTGACGCATTAATTCGACTACTAAGTGACAACCCGAAATCCTTATTACTTCTTCTCCGTGACCCGTTGCGGTAGCTGCGCCGATTTCGTTATCAACATACAAACCTGCACCAATAATTGGAGAATCACCTACACGTCCATGCATTTTATACGCCATTCCGCTTGTGGTGCATGCACCCGATAGATTACCATGAGCATCCAAAGCGATCATACCAATTGTATCATGATTTTCAATATTAGCGATGGGTTTATATTGACTAGTTTTAAGCCAATTTTGCCAATCTTTTTTAGATTCTTCCAGTAATAAATTCTCTTTCTTGAAACCTTGCGACAAAGCAAACTGCAAGGCACCATCTCCCACTAGCATTACATGAGGCGTTTTTTCCATCACAGCACGAGCTACCATGATTGGGTGTTTAATGTATTCTAAACAAGCGACAGCACCAATATTAGACTGTTCATCCATTATGCAAGAGTCAAGAGTTACACGCCCGTCTCTATCCGGTCGTCCGCCATAGCCAACGCTTCTTTCTTTTGGATCTCCTTCAGGTACTTTTACACCAGCCTCAACAGCATCTAGTGCACGCCCATTGGCATTTAAAACTTCCCATGCCGCTTCATTGGCTTTTAAACCAAATCTCCAAGTAGACAGTACTATCGGTTTTTTACCTTTTTTTACTGCTTCTGGTTTCTTCTCTTCTGGTTTTACTCCAAAAGAATTTAATGCTACTGCAACTGAAGCCACTGCAGCCGTTCTTAAAAAATTCCTACGATTACTCATTTTATCTCTTTTAAACTCTATATTATTTTTAATAAATAGTTGAAATCTACGTTCTATTACTGTTTTGATCGAACTTAATTTCTACTTCTTAATTCTTTTGAGCTGAATATGAATACGGGTAAGCAGCACTAGAATTACCTCGTTCTTCATTGGGTTTTTCGACCATTTTAAAGTCTAAGATTGCTCCCTTTTGAATATCAAAATGGTTGATATAGTTCTTACTAAAAACTTCATTATTCCATTTCAACTCTTCTACATATTTATTTTCAACTGAATTATGCGGAGCATTAATAATTAATTGCTTGCCGTTTTCTAAATGTAAGGTAACTTTTTTGAATAAAGGCGCCCCTAATACATATTCATCTGTCGCAGGACAAACAGGATAGAATCCCATCGATGAGAAGACATACCATGCCGATGTTTGCCCATTGTCCTCATCTCCACAATAACCATCAGCCTCTGGTTTGTAAAGACGGTTCATCACCTCTCTTGCCCAATATTGAGTTTTCCAAGGTTGACCCGCGTAATTGTATAAGTAAATCATATGCTGAATTGGTTGATTTCCGTGTGCATATTGCCCCATATTCATTATTTGCATCTCTCGAATTTCATGAATTACAGAACCATAATAACTCTCATCAAAAACAGGCGGCAGGCTAAATACAGCATCTAATTTCTCTGTAAACTTATCTTCTCCACCCATTAGATCAATAAGCCCATTAATATCGTGAAAAACACTCCAACTGTAATGCCAGCTGTTACCCTCTGTAAATGCATCACCCCATTTAAAAGGGTTAAAATCAGCGGGGAAGCTTCCGTCTTTATTTCGACCACTCATTAATCCAAAAGATGGATTAAAAACATTTTTGTAATTCATCATCCTCTTTTCAAAAATCTTAATTTCTTTCTTAGGACGATCTAGTTTTTTGGCCAACTTCCAGATTGCAAAATCATCATAGGCATATTCCAACGTTCGAGCTGCGTTTTCATTAATTTTTACATCATAAGGAACATAACCTAAGCTATTGTAATAGGATACTCCTTTTCTACCTACTGCATCCATTGGTCCTTCGTTATTAGCACCATTTAATAATGCATCATAAAGAGTCTCAATATCATACCCACGAAGTCCTTTTATGTACGCATCTGAAACCACCGATGCAGAATTATTACCTACCATAACATTTCTAAATCCAGGACTTGACCACTCGGGCAGAAAACCGCCTTCTTTATAATCATTTATTAAGCCTTCCTGCATTTCTTTGTTGATCGAAGGATATACCAGATTTAGTAAAGGATATAAAGCGCGGAACGTATCCCAAAAACCCGTTCCGGCATACATGTACCCAGATACTACTTTTCCGTTGTATGGACTATAATGAATGGTGCTTCCATTCGCATCAATTTCATACTGCTTCTGCGGAAAACAAACGGTACGGTACAAACAGGAATAGAACGTCTTAAGTTGTTCGTCACTGCCTCCTTCAACTGCTATTTTACCCAAAACACTGTTCCAATCTTGTTTTGAAGCTTCGACTGATGCTTCAAAAGTAGTATCACCCAATTCGACTTTCAAATTCAATTCGGCCTGATCAAAACTGATAAATGACGATGCAATTCTCGCACTGATTTTCTCCCCTTTTTTAGTTTTAAAACTTATAACTGCTCCAACGTGATTGTCTTTTAATTCCAATTTACTTGGCTGTAAAATAGAATCTTTCCAGGTATGATTGCTTTCAAATTTTTTATCGAAAACAATGACAAAATAGTTTTTAAAATTAGATGGTACACCTCCACTATTACGAGTAGTATAACCAATTACTTTTTGTTGCTCTGGAATAATTTTAATATAGGAACCTTTATCGAATGCATCTACCACTATTGAAGATTGATCATTCTCTGGAAAGGTAAACTGAAAATGAGCTGCACGCTCCGTTGTTGTCATTTCCGTAACTATATCATAATCGGCAAGATAAACACTATAGTAGTAAGGTGTAACGGTTTCTGATTTGTGACTGAACCAGCTGGCTCTTTCATCTTCTGTAAAAGTTAACTTTCCCGTAATTGGCATAATTGAAAACTGACCATAATCATTCATCCACGGTGATGGTTGGTGTGTTTGTTTAAACCCCCTAATTTTTTCTGCGGTATAGGTGTATATCCAGCCGTCTCCCATCTTCCCGGTTTGAGGTGTCCAAAAATTCATCCCCCAAGGTCTCGCAATGGCAGGATAGGTATTACCATTTGATAGATTGTGCGCTGATTGTGTCCCCATTAGAGGATTCACATACCGCACCGGATCTGCAATTGTTTGAGAATTTGATTCGAAAATCAAAACTAACAATGCAACTATAACTAATATCCTTTTCATCTTTTTATTTTTTTTTAAAAAATTTGATAGACTAAAATCTGCATCTATTTATTCTCCTGTTAATTCTACTTTTAGATTAAACATAGTAAAAAAGGGAGGGTAAAACCACTCCCTTTTTAAGAAAAATAAAAAAACAAACCAAACTAACTTATAACTTATCCCACCACACTCTTGTGGTAAGAATATCTGGACCTTGAGCAGCAATAGCTGCAGCATAATTTATCGGATTCACAACTTGTTCACTTGTTGCGTATGTTAATCTTCTAGGAATAGTACCATTCGTCTCATTACCTGGATAATTTACCGGAACTAAAGCAGGGAAACCAGTTCTTCTCCAATTTGCAAATGTCTCATATTCATTAAGAAAAGTCGCAGCCCAATATTGGTTCCCAATCATTTGCAACGCATTTGCGGCAACAAAAGGCTTCGTTGTTAAATACAATTGAATCTGTGCATCAGAAATGGTAGCTGCAGTTCCATAGATCGAAAGATATTTCATAGCTGCAGTAACTCCTGCATTGTAATGTGCTTCTACATTTCCGCCTGCTAAACCCCATCTAAAAGCAGATTCTGCTAACATAAATTCAACTTCTGCATAGGTCTGAAAAAACATTGGTGCATCTTCTCCTGTAATGATGGCGCGATTTGGCTCTGCATAAGCATCTGTATTAAGTTCTCCTGTTGCGGCTTTAAGTAAATCTGAATCTAGCCCATTAGGCAATCCTTTTAAATTAGCTACTACAGTACTTTTATCACTTCTTCTAGCTCCGAGAATAGGCAATCTTGGATCATCGCTTAAAAAATCAACGAATGTTTTACTTAATCTGGGATTACTATCTGCCGAAAACGCTTCTCCATTTCCATTTTTATTAATTCCTTCTGGGCCAGCTGAATGTTGAATATAAGCAATATCGCTGTTTGAAGTCATAACTCCCCCCTCAATAGCTTTGGTAGCCCAAGCTTGTGATGCCGCCGCATCTACTTTTATCATTCGCAAAGCAAGTCGCAACATCATCGAATTTGCATATCTTTTCCATTTGGCTTGATCACCTTTAAAAAGTAAATCAGCATCTCCCCATTCTGATGTTCCAGTACTCAATACAGCTGCTGACTCTTCTAATTCTTTTAATAAATCAGCATATATATCACTTTGTAAATCATATTTAGGTGTAAGATTTCCATCCAAATATCCTTTACCTGCTTCACTATAAGGAATATCTCCATACACATCTGTCAATCTTTGAAACATTACAACTCTCTGAATTCTTGCAATAGCAATCATTTCTGTAGGTTGCTCTTCCTCTTCTAATTGTACCAAAATATCTTCAATTGCTTTTATCGGCCCCGTGTAATAACGATCCCACAAAGATGAAGCATAATCCTTGTTCCAAAAATACTTATCACCCGACCAGTAACTAGCAGTTGTTGCAATATGCTGCATCATTGTAGATTGATAAATCAAGTTTGCTCTCCAGGCTTCGTAGCGTTCACCAGACATCCTGAGTTGCGCCGCTGTAAACTTACTTTTTGCATCTATTTGAGAAGATTTTGTTGGATCAACATTCAATTCTTCGTAACCATTATCACATGACGTCAAGACTAGTAATAATAGCATTATTTTAAAAATTACTTTTTTCATAACTATATCTTCTAAAATTTAACATTTAAACTTACTCCATAACTTCTTGTAGATGGCAATCCATAATATTCAAGACCCTGAGCATTACCATTGCTATAAGCCGATTCTGGATCAATATTATCTACAGATCTGTTGATATAGAATAAGTTTCTACCTATTAATGATACGTTTGCACTTGTCAAAAAGGTTTTATTTAAAGCCTTTATCGGAATATCATAACCAATACTTATTTGTCTGAATTTAATATAGTCTGCATCTTCTACAAACTCTTCTGCAATACCTGAAATTCGTCCCCAGTAGGTTGCTAAATTTTGAGGTGCAACTGTAGCAGTAAACGGTAAACCAGTAGCATCGTCAATACCATTGACAACCAATCCATCTTCACGACCTTCCAAAGTTACCTTATGCTGACCTCGCCCTACAGCTCCGGCATTAGTCCCAGAATAAATTTGTCCACCAAATTTTGCATCAATAAGGAATGAAGCACTAAAGTTTTTATAGCTAAACGAATTTGTTAAACCCATAGAATAAGGAGGAACTCCCTGACCTAATTGTTTGTTCCCGCCGTCTTTTGCTCTAGGAACACCATCAGAATCAATCTCATAAATGATCTCCCCATCAGCAGTTCTAGCATAAGAGGTACCGTAGATAACACCATAAGGTTGACCAACAATATGGCTAATTTGTACATTTTGAGTACGAGCTTGACCCAAATTAATATCTGAATTGGTAGCATTTGTCGCTACTACTTTCCCGATGTTATACGCGAAGTTGAAACTTGGAGTCCATCTGAAATTTTGTGTTCGAACTAAATCTCCAGAAATAAGCATTTCGAAACCTTTATTTGTGATTTCCCCTAAATTTGCGATAGAGCTTGAATAACCTGATGCTTGTGAAGCACTCACTGACACAATATCTTTGGTCGTCTTTTTGGCATAGTAAGCTAAATCAAGTGATAATTTACCTCCAAATAATCTTGTATCTAGTCCAAATTCAACCTCATCAACGTTATAAGGTACAAGATTAGCATTAGGAATCGTTCCATTTGAAATTCCACTCAACGATTGCCCTAAATGTCCTTGCCCTACAATACCGTAGGATAAACTAAGGGAATAAGGATCTGGAGCTCCTCCTGCTAGTTCGGAATATCCTGCTCTCAATTTTGCAAAGTCAATCCACTCTGGTAATTTAAAAGCCTCATTAAGTATAATACTTGTGTTAATTGATGTATACAAATCATTATTAGGAGTTGTTTTATTTGCCGCAGACAAAGTAGAAAACCAATCATTTCTTGCTGTGAAGGTCAAATAAATAAATTGTTTATAGTCAAATTCGAATGAACCATAGATTGAACTCATTTTTTGTTTGCTATACTGATATCCTGTGCTCTGATTTTCTGTGTTTTTGACAGTTTGCAAATCTGGTACTATAAAGTTGGAGCCGCTTAATGTCAATGTTTCTCTTACCTGAGTATTATTTGATGCTCCAATAAGTGAATTTGTAGAGAAGTTATTTGAAATTTTTCTATTCACTCCTATCATGATGTCAGAATCAATTTGAGAATACTTTGTTTCTTGCTCATACATACTTCCGAGTAATTGGTACGCTGTACCCCATGGTGCAATAAATGTGGTGTTTATAGAATATTCATCGATACCCGATCTTGCTGAAACATACAACCAGTCAAGGATATCATATTTTAATGAAGCCGATCCTATAATTCTATTCTTTTGATCTTCGTTCTTAAAATTGTAAGCAGCCCAATACGGGTTTGTTGCGTAGATATTGGTAGATGTAGCTCTTTCAGACCCATCTTCATTTGCACCTGGGTCCATAGTTGTAACATCTATATTTGCAGGTAAGACTGCCACAGAATAATTAGCATTTCCTGGAGAATCTGATAGTCTTGGTCTGTTTTGAGTATTCTCTCTTATATACTTAATGTTTGTGCTCAATGTTAATTTATCTGCTAAAACAGATCCTAAATTTAAGGAGAACGTCTTTCTATTAAGACCCGAATTTGGCACAATGTCAGCATTAGACAAATCAGATATTGAGAATCTATAATTAGATTTCTCATTAGAATTTGAAATCGAAATTGTATTTATGTAAGTTGCTGCAGTATCGTAAAACTTATCTAAATTGTTTCCTACATAAGAGTATGGCCTAACTACACCATCCCAGTTTACAACGTCTGAGCCGTCTAACTTTGCACCCCATGACGAATTAGGATTATCAAAAGCCATCGCTTGTGTTGTAGGTGCAACCCCTAGAGTTCCTTGTCCATACTCAGTTTGAAAATCTTGCATTGATGAATTCACCTTATCAAATAAAAGTGAAGAACTAAATTCAACACCAAAACCTTTTTGATTTTTCCCTGATTTGGTTGTAATCATAATTACACCATTTGCAGCTCTAGAGCCATAAAGAGCAGCGGCAGCACCACCTTTTAATACACTAATAGATGCAATTTCATCTGGATTGATACTAGAAATACCGTCTCCACCATCGCTACCACCATATGTTCCTGCAGAACCATTGGTATCATTACCCATTGGCATACCATCAATAATATATAATGGCTGATTATTCCCTGTTAAGGAAGTATTTCCACGAATGATAACTCTACTTGAACCTGCAGCTCCTGTAGAATTCCCCGTGATATTAACACCGGCAATTTTACCTTGTAATCCATTAATAGCATTTGTCTGTTTTACTTGTGAAACAGCATCACCTTTAACTTCTGTAATCGAATAACCTAGCGATTTTGCATCTCTCTTTATTCCCAGTGCAGTAACGACTACCTCTGTCAATGATTCTGCACTTTGATTTAAGGAAATATTGATTACCGATTTTCCTTTAACTGCAATTTCACTAGATTCATATCCCATAAATGAAAATTGTAAAACCGCATTATCACTTTGCACCTGTATGTTGTATTTACCATCCATATCGGTCGATGCACCGATCTTGGTTCCTTTCACAAGAATAGTTGCACCTGGTAAAGTCATACCGGTTACACCATCTTTAATTGTCCCTGATACTGTTGCTTGTGCTTTTATATTCTGGAAACCCAGAATGCAAAAAATAAGCAGAACTTTTGCTAATTGTTTAATCATAATGTAAATTTTAGATTAATTTTAAAGTTGTAATACTTGGTTAATAGTAAGTTAAACTTATAGATTAATTTCGATACCGATACATTATTTCGACCAACAACAAAGTGCAATAGTTATTAGTAGCTTGTGCAACGACTTCAGTAAATAAAATTTAGACTTTTAATAAAAAATTATCAAAATAAAAATTTAAAATTTTGCTATTTTGTGATATTAATCTATCAATTATTCCGCTTTATAAACTATATCGAAGCGTCTTTCAAATTAGCTCTTATGTAAGTCATGCAATACTCTTTAAGTAGTATTAGCGATACATTTATAAAAGATACATTTAACTGCGGTGATACTAGAATAAAAAATACGATGTCTTGAATTACAGAATTACCATTATTAAGCAGATTTAATGATAATTCATCAACAGGAAATAATCAAAAGCTAAATACATATAGTTATATTCAATGCGTTTTAGTATAGCAGTATAATTCTCTAAAGAATTTTACCTTTTTGTGTATAAATAATCTACTTTTAATAAATCAAGAATCGAAGCAAAGGACCTTCGATGGAGAATAATCGGAATATATTATGCTGTAAATTAAGTATTGATTCTAGACAAAAAGATTTATATACTAAAAAATAGTAAAAGTTAAATATTGTAATATAAAAAGTTAACTAAAATCAGTTATCGTTTTTAATTAATCAGTTTAATATAGTAATAAAACCCATACTTGTAATCTTCACAATAGAAACTGCATTTGAAGAGAAATATTTAATTGAACTCTATTTATTGAAATATTATAATGGATATTTAATCGCTACTAAGTAGTCAGTAATTAGAAAACTAGATCAAACTGCTCATACATTAGAACTAATCACTTGTACTTTCTACAATTCGATTAATTAATTTCTAACAGCATCAAAAAGGGCATTAAGTAGCTTTTGATTATTATCTAGGCTGTATTCCCAAAACATTGCACCACCAAGTCCCTTGCTCTTAATAAAATCTGATTTTAATTCTATTTCTTGAGTTGTATCATATGAGATAAATATATGATCCTCTGCATTCCACAAATACGAAGCTTTAGCCTTATCATCATACAGTTTTAAGTACTTTCCAGACTGTAACTCTTCTTCTATTTTCCAGTAAGGAATAATATCATTTGCAGCTTTTGATGGTTGGTACAGTCCATTATTATTTGGTGTAACTTGAACCCATTTTCTACCATAAAAAGGTAAACCAAGAATCAACTTATTTGCAGGTATTCCTATATCTAACATTCTATTAATGGCGTCAAAGCCACTATTTCCTTTAAAGCTTTCATCATCTGAAGTATACAAGTTAGCATGATGTCCCGTTTGATAATTTGGACCACTATAAAAATCATAGCACATAACATTTATAAAATCCAGATATTGATGCGCTTTGTTTAGGTCAGTATGTGTTATGTACTTTTGATCGGCACCCGTTGCGATAGTAAGCAAATGATGCGTTTTATAGTTTATATCCTGCTTGTTCAATTGCTTGCGTATTTCTGCTAGCAGTAATGTGAAATTCTCTTTGTCGTCAGCTCTAAAGATATTATCTTCCCCTAGTTGTCCTGGATACTCCCAGTCAATGTCAATGCCATCAAAATCATAAGAATTCATCAACTCAACGGCACTTACGGCAAATTTTTCTCTCGACTCGGGATAAGCAGCGATATCCGAAAATTGATCAGACCACACCCAGCCACCAATTGAAAATAATATCTTCAAATTAGAATTATACTTTTTTAGCTTCATCAAGTTTAGAATCTTTAAACTATCTGTAGCTAGCTCAAATTGAACACCTCCATCTACAATATTTGCAAATGCATAATTAATATGCGTCAACTTTTTTGAATCTACTTTTGCGACATCAAATTCTTCATATCCTGCCACATAACCTATTATTTTTAAATCGCCACCTTTTGACTTTTGATTTTTATCTAATGATGAACAGCCATAAAAGTTGGTCATTATCAGAAATAGAAAACTCAACTTAATATATGATTTATATGATTTAAAAATATTTTTCATAATAGTTTCTTTAAAATAGGTTTCTTCATCAATTGCTGTTCGTACTAATTTAATGCAGTTGTGCTATGTTGTAAAAGTGATGATTTAAAGTTCGCAATCTGCAACTAATATCCTGCCACAAAAATGCAATTTTAAGAAATAATTTTATTCATCAACTTATCTATTTATTTTAATATCTTACTATTAATCTTCGATTTTTCGAACTTTATCCAGCCATGTATATTTTAAAATAGCCGAAGTTATTAAAAATACAACAAGCGATACTACCATTTTCGGATAGTCTCTTATTAATAAAAATATGGGTAGCACTATCATGCTCGACTGCCATACAATCCCTATCGCACAATTGATCATATCGAGCAAAAATTCTTTATTTTTTTCGAAAGATGTATCCTCGATCTGAAGTTCTTTGTACACAGGTTTCCACCAACCCCATGGCTTTACATTTTTATAAAAGGATTTTAAAACTTCTATGTCCGTAGGTCTTGTTAGAAAAGTCCCCAACAAACAACCTAAAGTAGAAAAGCTAAAGATTATAGGAAACATATAAATATCTTTTAGCTCAGATAATTCATAAAGTAACGTTCCATCAGTAAATTGTCCTTTGCTCTGTCCTAAAACAAACTGCAGTGAAGCTACAACAAGTCCAGCAAACATTCCCCAAAAATATCCCCAACCATTAAATCGCCACCAAACCCATTTTAAAAAATTGGCTGCTACATAACCACCAAATAAAGCACTAGTTATCCACAATGTCAGCGAATTGATAGAGTCTGCAAAGAAGCCCATAAAAACACCTAGTCCAACAATAACAAATGAAGCAACATGACTTACTTTAATATAATGCTCACTTGTCGCAGTAGGCTTAAAATATTTTTTATAAATATCATTAACAATATAAGCAGGTCCAGCATTCACAAATGCCGAAAAAGTAGACATAAAAGCGGCCAATAAACCTGCAAGTAATAATCCTTTAATACCAACTGGGACATGAAAATTGATAACAGTTGGCAATAGTATTTCTAAATCACTCCCACTTAGCGCAGGATTATTTATCATTTGCGGTGCTAGTGTCATTAGAGCAATAACAACAATACCACCAATCAATAAATACCTTGGAATAAATAAAATTAGGTTGGTAAATCCGCTCATATAAGCGGCTTCCTTTACTGACTTTGTAGATAAAATTCGTTGTAGATCATAACTAGGTGTCGGACCAGCAATGCTGGCAAAAAAACCTTTGAATAATGACATTCCTATTAGTGCTCCAAACATTTTATATCCTTCAGTATTGATCAAGTTATCAAAAGCTTGGTATTTATTTGACCAATGACTACCTAATTCCATATCAAAAAAGACATTTTTCCATTCTTCAGTTATAACTGCATTAACCTGTAGGTCACTATAATGTATCAACGTATAGCCAGCCACTAGTAATCCCGACAGAACCATAATTCCATATTGCAATACTTCAGTCGCTACGACCGAGAACATTCCACCCTTAATGGTGTATAATGTGGTCAAGATGATAATTATTAGAGCATAGGAGTGTTCGGAACTTAAAAATTCCGTTCCGTTAAAAATTACTGCCATATCCCATGGTAGAATTACGGTAAGAAACTTTCCTATACCTTCAAAAAAGTAGGCTATGAAACCAATTGTCGAAATTATTGCAAATACAGCGACAATAATATGCGAAGCTTTACCTGCTTTATCGTTACCAAATCGGGTCAGTATCCATTCAGAACCTGTCATTATATTAGACCTTCTTATCCAAACCGCTAAGAACATCATTACAAAAATCTGGTTCCATATTGGCCATAGCCACATTAACATAAAACTTTTTACACCATACAAAAACAAGATTCCAACCATCCATGCGGTACCCGAAACATCAAACATTCCTGATCCATTACTCAAACCTAAATAATACCACTTGATTGATCGTCCTCCGAGAAAATAGTCGTCAAGACCGTTTGAAGATTTTCTAGAAATCCAGATACCTATACCAATAGTTATAAGGACGTAAATTACAATTATACTTAAATCGATTATATCCATTATTTTTTATTATTAGTTATTGCTACTCCCCATGCTTTATTTGGTTTTGACCCCATCTTAAAATGCAATACTCCACCATCAAGTATTTGTTTGTGCGATAAAGTTGTTTGATTAAATGCATCACCATTTAAAGTGGCAGATTGAATATAAAAATTGGTGCTCGATACATTTTCTGCTTCAATTACAAAAGTTTTACCGCCCGTTAATGTTATAGTTGATTTTTCGAAAATCGGACTTCCAATCTCATAATTTCCAGAAGCTGGATTCATAGGATAGATACCAATAGAACTAAAAATATACCAAGCCGACATTTGGCCACAATCTTCATTACCGCTCAAGCCGTTGGGAGTAGTGTTGTATTGTGTTTCCATAATATGATGGGCCCAATATTGCGTTCTCCATGGTTGTCCTGCACTATTAAATAAATAAGAAATATGATGACTTGGTTCGTTACCATGTGCATACTGCCCTATTAAACCAGATATATCTGCAGATACATTGCTTCCTGTGATTTCTGAACTTTCTGTAAATAATTTTTCCAATCGGCTAGCAAAAATTTCATTGCTTCCGTGCAGCGAAATAAAGTCAGGGACATCTTGCGGCACAAACCAGCTATGTTGCCATGCATTTCCCTCTGTATAATCTGTCTGTTCTCTGTGGTTAGAATGTTTAGGATCAAAAGGTTCGTTCCAAGATATACCATCTTTGGATTTACCTCTCATAAAGCCTGTTTGAGGATCCATTAAATGATGATACGCTTTCGATCTTTCTAAAAAGTACTTATAATCTGCTTCTTTACCCATGGACTTAGCCATTTGTGCAACACACCAATCATCGTATGCATACTCTAATGTAATAGTTACAGATTCATCAAGTAAATCATAGGGTATAAAACCATATTGCTTGTACAAATCAAGACCACGTTGGTTCTGCATCATGGTAGTTTTCACAGCTTCGTAAGCTTTATCAGCATCAAAACCAGTTATCCCTTTTTGATAAGCATCCACGATTACAGGAATTGAATGATAACCTGTCATAGTATTTGTTTCATTGGCATAGAGTGTCCAAACAGGTAGTATTTTTTTGGTATCATAATAGGATAACATCGAATTGATAATATCCGATACTTTATCAGGAGCTATTAATGTTAATAATGGATTCTCTGCTCTAAAAGTATCCCAAAGTGATAAAGTGGAATAAGCAGTAAAATCTTTTGCAATAATAATACTATCGTTCTCCAAACGATACTCACCATTTTTGTCACTATACGTCACGGGCGCAATTTGGGCATGATACATTGCAGTGTAGAAAATGGTTTTTAGCGAATCTACAGATGATTCAACTTTTATTTTAGACAGAGATGTATTCCAAACATTTTCTGCAGCAATTTTTGCTTCACTAAAAGTTTCTGCATCTAAATTTTCTTTTGCGTTTTTGATGCTTACAGATGAAACTGCGACCTTGACTAGTAATTCAGTACTACTTTGAGTCTCAAAAAACAATTGAGCCGATGTTTTTTCTCCCTCGCTCTTAGTCCCTTTAATAATTTTACTGTTGGCTGTAAGTAAATGGTTTTTTAATGGTTTAGAAAATTTCGCAACAAAAAATACTTTTTGATTTTTCGCCCATCCAGTACTGTAACGATATCCTGTAATGGTATTTTTATCTTCGACATTTATACTTGTTTCCAAAGCTTTGTCCCAATTAATAGCATATCCTAGGTCAATAACCACTGCTTGCTCATCACCGTTGGCAAAAGTATACTTCTGGTATGCTGTACGTTGTGTAGCTGTAAGCTCTACATTGATTTTGGGATCTTGTAAAAATACTTGGTAGTAACCAGGGCTAGCATGTTCATTAGCATGAGAATAAAAGGACTTAAAAGGTAATTCATCTCTATTGGTAGTTTCTTTGGTCAAATCTACCTTTTTATTAATTGGCATAAGTAAGATATCAGCTAGGTCACCGATACCTGTACCACTTAAATGTAGATTACTAAAACCGACAATTATATTATCTGAATAATGGTAACCCGAACACCAATCCCAATCAGATTTTCCGTTATCGGGACTCACTTGCACCATACCAAAAGGTACCGTTGCACCAGGGTAAGTGTGACCGTGACCACCTGTTCCTATAAAGGGATCTACATAAGTAGATACGTTTTCTTGAAGCTCTTTTGTTGCTGAATTATCTTTACAACTAGAAATAACAACCGACACTAAAATAAGTAAAATCTTGCTCTTCATTTGTTAAATATCTTAATTTTACTTTAAATTTTCATTAATTATTCGACTCTGAAAATAATTTTAGACGGATAACATCTAAACGATGCTAAACATCAAAAAAGAAGTAAAATTCTCTATTTGAATCACCCAAATTTGCAGAAGTCGAAGTTTTTACTGTAGGGTTATAATTTGAAGTATTTATAGCGTCTATTTTACACTTAATAGCAGATTGGAAGAATTCATTCTTAAATCGTATTTATTATTCCTGTCAGTACCATAACCCTTTTCGTTGATTTGAATTTTAGCAGGTTGACTTCAGTTACTTCGTAAGGAGAAGGAACTCATCACCATATTCTACATCCCTGCTAAAAAAATTTAAATTTTTTGGTCTATAATACTATTTTGATTCGAAAATGAACAAGTTATTAGTATTAAATTTATCAGACTTAATAGGAAAAAGATTTGTTAAAGTAGTAAAGCATATAGGGTGATTTCGATCGAAATGGATAGCTTCGTTATGATACTATAATGCATAAAAAAAGGGATGACACATTAGTCACCCCAGATCACAGATAAAATATTTAATGAAAAACATCCGACCTAAATCAATTAAGTATTACTTTATTTTTTGTTCGAAATTTCATGAATAGTACTAATCCTGAAAAGGCAATGGTTAAGATAATAGGAATGATCATCGTCACTTTTAATACTTGTGGACCAGCAGCATTTTTGGCTAATTCCATCAGGTTTGATATATCAACAGAAGCATTTATTTCTAAAGTTGATTCTTGTGGCAAATAATTCATGATTAATTGGTCATAAAAGTTCCCCATAAAAATAGTGTAGATTGACACTGCAAACATACCTGCTCCTCCCATTAAATTTAGTCCTAATGCACCAGAATTTGGAATATTCTCTGACACGAATCCTAACATGGTTGGCCAAAAATAACAAACTCCCAAGCCAAAAACAAAAGCCCCTATAAAAATAGCATTTCCACTCAAGGTAGCTAATAAGTACAACCCGATTGCTGCAAAAATAGAAGATAAAAGTAATACCCCTTGCGGAGAAAAGCGATGTACAACAGGCTCTGCTACTCCTCTACCAATAATCATCACACCTGTAGTTAATGTCAAAATTAAAATAGAATTATCTGTTACATTTTTAAGTAACATCTCTATCCACTGACCCGTAAATAGTTCTGTGATAGCAGTACCAAACATACAGACAAACATAAAAATGAATAGCGGTGAGGTAACCGACTTATACATTGTACCTACAGATACGCCTGATGAAACTCTTTCTGTAACAGGAAATTTAAGTTTGGAGAAAAGAAATCCGTATGCAAAAGTTGGTAGCAACATTATCGCCACCTGAACTTGCCAATTGAGATTTAAGTAGTTGAATAAAAGAACGATTAAAGTTCCTATAAAAATACCACTTGGAAACCACAGATGAAAATGGTTTAATTTTGTTGTTTTATTATCTGGATAAAGTGATGCTACTAAGGGATTGCATGCTGCTTCTACAGTTCCGTTTGCAATACCAATTAAAAGTGTCGAAACAAAAAGTGTCCAGTATCCTTGTGCAAATATTGTCAAAATGATGCCTAGTAAATGAAAGATAAATGCCGTGACGAGCAATTTTTTCATTCCAACGAGATCGACAATAAAACCACCAATAACAATGGCCAAAGGAAATCCCCAAAATGCAGTAGCAATTATAGTTCCTAACTCACCTGCAGTAAGCTGGAAATCGGCTCCAAGTTTGCTCATTATTCCTGCCCTAATCCCAAAAGAAAGTGAGGTTACTAATAGTGCTAGACAGCTAGCCCAAAAGAGTTTATTCTTTTCGATTGATTCCATATTTTTGTATAGGTTTTGGTTGGTTAATAGTGCAAATTACTACAATGGTTAGTGTAGTATTAGTAATTTTATTTTATATTCACTTTTAATTTGCTTAGTGTCGAAAGTCAATTATATTCTAGAATTTCACAATCTATAATCCTAAAATTTTTCTATTAAGCTCCTTATTGATTCCGGTTGCTGCAAAATCATCAAAAGCTTTATCAGTTACTTTTATTATGTGTTCACTGATAAATTTCGCTCCCTCTTTGGCACCGCATTCAGGATGCTTAATGGCACATTCCCACTCCATCACAGCCCAGCCGTCAAAACCGTAGGTAGCTAGTTTACTAAATATTTGTTTAAAATCAACTTGTCCATCTCCCAAGGATCTGAACCTTCCTGCACGATCAACCCAATTTTCATAGCCGCCGTAAACACCTTGCTTACCCGTTGGGTTAAATTCGGCATCTTTTACATGAAACATTTTTATACGTTCGTGATAATGATCGATATAACTTATATAATCTAAACATTGCAGTAAAAAATGAGACGGATCATAAAGCAGACAAGCTCTTGGATGTTGATCTACTTTGTCCAAAAAACGTTCATAAGAAACACCGTCATGCAAGTCTTCTCCTGGATGAATTTCATAGCATACATCGACACCTGCCTCATCAAAAGCATTTAAAATAGGTAGCCAACGGTTTGCTAGTTCGGTAAATCCATCATCAACCAATCCAGGAGGTCGTTGTGGCCATGGATAAATAGTGTGCCATAGTAAAGAACCACTAAAAGTTGCGTGTGCAGTAATTCCTAAATTTTGAGATGCTTTTGCAGCATACTTTAATTGCTGCACTGCCCATTTTGTTCGTTCTTTAGGATTGTTATGGTATTCTTTGGGAGCAAATCCATCAAATAATTGATCGTATGCTGGGTTTACAGCAACAAGTTGTCCTTGCAAATGGGTCGAAAGCTCGGTTATTTCTAATCCTGCCTCATTGACTTTCCCCTTAATCTCATCTGCATATGTTTTGCTTTCAGCCGCTTTTTGTAAATCAAAATAATTACTGTCCCATGTTGGAATTTGCACTCCCTTGAAACCTAAACTTTTTGCCCATTGGCAAATAGATTCTAAATTGTTAAATGGAGCCTCTGAACCTAAAAATTGTGCTAGAAATATAGCTGGACCTTTAATATTTGTCATACTACTTTGTTTTTATTTAATAATTTATGAAGAATCATTTATCTTTTAGACTACAAAGTTCATCCACTTCTCAGTAGAATTACCTGAAGCTATTGATTGTTCTATAAAAGCCATTCCTCTTACTCCATCATCGATCCCTGTAAAATCAAGCATCTCTTCAGTTGGTGCTTCATGGTTCAATTCCGCTTTTATAGTGAGAGCAAAATTGCGGTACAAATTAGCAAAAGCTTCTAAATAACCTTCGGGATGTCCTCCTGGAGTACGGGTATTGTGCTTTGCAAATTTACCGAGATAGGCACCTCCCGTTTTCAAAATTTGGCACGGTTGATCTGCCCATTTAAGAAGGAGTACATTTGCATTTTCTTGCTGCCACTCTAGACCTCCTTTCTCACCGTACACTCTAATTTTAATATTGTTTTCTTCACCTGCTGCCACTTGGGTAGCAAATAAAATACCCGAAGCACCATTATTAAATTTCAATAAAACGGTTGCATCATCATCTAACTTCCGACCTGCTACTACTGTATTAATATCGGCGTTTATTTGAGTTACTTTTAAGCCCGTAATATATTCTGCAAGGTTAAAGGCATGAGTTCCAATATCGCCAAGAGCACCACCCATTCCGCTTTTACTAGGATCAGTGCGCCAAGCAGCTTGTTTGTTATCACCACTCTCTTCATATTTACTCAACCACCCCTGCGGATATTCGACATAAATCTTTTTGATAATTCCTAGTTTATTTTGTGCAATTTGTTGCCTGGCCTCCTTTACCATGGGATAGCCTGTATATGTATGTGTCAAGCAAAAACGCTGTTTTGTTGCTTCTGCAAAGGCTTTTAATTCTTTCGCTTCTGCCAAGGAGAAAGCCATTGGTTTATCTAGAATAACGTGAAAACCATTTTGCAGTGCTAATTTTGCAGGGGCAAAGTGTACATGGTTTGGAGTTACAATACTTACCACTTGCATGCGCTCATTTTTTGATAAGAGCTGTTCCTTCTCAAAAAGTTCTGCATAAGATCCATAGCACCTTGCTGGATCTAGACCCAAATCTTCTCCACTTTCAATTGATAAATCCGGATTAGAACTAAATGCACCGCAAACCAATTCGTATTCGCTATCAATTTGGGCTGCTATACGGTGAACTGCACCTATAAAGGCTCCTTTACCGCCACCTATCATTCCGAGTCTAAGTTTGTTGGACATAATAGTTTTTGTTTGGTTGTTAAAATGCAACGACACCAATATTATTAATTACTATCGTTGCTATTATTTACTACTTATTTCTTTTTTTCTAGCTCTTCCATGGTGTAAGGCATAGTTCTATTGGCAGTCGCTTTTCTAATTTTCGCCACTTCTTCAGGAGTTACAACTCTAGCTTTGTTTCCAAAATCACTTCGAACATAACTCAAAACAGCAGCTATATACGCATCATCATTATCAACAAGTGAGGGCATCAAATTGGCAGTATAACTTTTACCGTCGATCGGACCTGTAAGTCCTCGCAGCAAAATTTTGATTGCTTTTTGAGGATCTTTTTCATTAATAGTTTTATTATTTGCTAAAATTGGAGCCAAAAATTCTTTCTCTCCCAAAGCGATACCTTTAGCATCCATACCGTGACAAGCAGCGCAAAAAGTTTTATAAATAGACGATCCTTCACTTATAATTTTTTGCTCAGTTATACTCATTAGCTTCTCTGCAGCCAAACGTTTTTCTGCAGCTATCTTAGCATTCTCAAAAGTTTTTACTGAAGTAGTCAACACTTCGTTATCTGGATATTTTTCTAACATAAAGTCAATGATCCCTTTTGCTTTTTCACTTTCGTTAAAACGTAGCGACAATCCAAGTTGTAACCTTACATCTGCACTACTATCTATTTTTAATGCATCAAGTTTTTCTAAGATGTAAGCATTACTTTTGTTGTCCATAAAATTTTCACTTGCCCAAACGGCAGTTTTTCGAACTTGAGCATTATCATCTTTAAATGTTGCTGCCAATAATTCTTTTGACAAAGAATGCATACCATTTAAAGCCCACAAGGCATGAATTCTACTTAAGTGATTGTTTGATGTTTTCAGCATCATTTCTAGCTCTGGAACTACTGATTTATCATTACGAAGTACTAATAATTTTTGAGCATTCTCTCTCCACCACCCGTTTGGATGATTTAAATAGGTTACTATTTTTGAACTGCTAGCATCAAGTAAATCTGGTTTTGTTTTATTAGGTTTTATTTTATCATGTACTACTCGATAAATACGACCGCGTCCTACATTTTTCTCCAATCCCTTTTTTAAAATTTCTGGTCTTAGAAAACTTCCCTCTTTTGTCCAGTTACTTTCTTGAATTATTCCGTGGTACATATCAACAATATACAAACAACCGTCTGGTCCCGTTGCCATGTTTACAGGTCTAAAGTTCATATCGGCAGAAGCAATAAATTCTTGTTGCTGGTACGCATTTTCTAATGTGATTTTACCATCTGTGTTTTTTACAATAGCTCTTCTTATCAAACGTCCCACAGGTTCACAAACCATATAATTACCTTTTAAGTCTTCTGGTAAAGCATCCCCTCTATAAATCGTTTGCCCAGTAGATGCTGTAAAGTGATTTAAAGTTCCGTCTTCCCTTAACCTTTTCAAACCCCCTTGCACATCTGGTGTCGCTATAATTGGCCAGGGTTCTATGAAGTCACCAACTAACTGGTTCTTAAATTCCAAATTTCCGTAAAAGTTATTTTGCTGAAATCCTAGGGCTGGATTTTCTCCTCCGGCAGATGAAAAGAACAAACGACCATAATCATCTAAACCAAGTCCCCATTGCCCTATCGGGTTACCGTGTAACTCCTCTGGTATTAATTTTCCGTTTTCAAAAGAATAACGAATTTTGTTTACAGTAACATAAATTTTATTATCTAGATTCCACATCAAACCGCTTTTTTGGTGTTCAAGATTTTTACTATCACCATCATTGTTTTCATATACAATTACCTTCTCATCGGCATGTCCGTCATTATTAGTGTCTCTGTAGCTGTATATGTTATTTGTAAATGTTTCATTAACTAATAGGCGATCATCTAAACATAACATCATACGCGGCAGTACCAAACTGTCAAGATAGACAGTTGCTTTGTCCATTGCGCCATCTCCATTGGTATCTTCCAACAGTTTAATTTTGCAAGTATTCATTTTCTGACCAGTACCATCGATATCTTGCATGTAGGTATTCATTTCAGCTACAAACATTCTACCGTTTCCATCCCAAACAATTGCTACAGGTTCGCTTACCATAGGCTCACTAGCTACCAATTCCAAATGATATCCCTTTTGCATAGCCATCAATTTCATACTTTCTTCTGCCGAGACTGGTTCTGGTGATGGGTTTGGATTAACTACAATTTTACCTGTACTGTCTCGCTCAAAACTGTCTTTGTAAGCCTTACAAGTAACTATTAAGGTTAATAAGATGAAGAAACCGAAAATATAATTGATTCTTTTTTTCATGATTTGCTTTTATAATTATTTCTTTTTCCCCATAGCATATTTAATGCCTCCTAATAAATGCTGTAAGAACAAAGGTTCTTGATATGATTCGTCTGTATGCCCCAAAGCAGTATAAAACGATCTACCTCCGTCATAGTCGTGGTACCAAGCCATCGGATGATTTGCTCCCATCTTTCCTTTTCCAGCGTCATAAGAATTTTCATCTATCGTTATCAACACTTTTAAATCTGCTGCCATCCATTTGTAATTATACCATTCATCTTTTCTTTTCCATTCAGCAGGTAAATGTTTTGTAGCGATATGTTTTTTATTCGAAACTTTTAAAATAGCATCTTGCTGTTTAGGATGACTGCTAAAATAAGCCCCTACCAAATTACCATACCAAGCCCAATCGTATTCGCAATCTGTCGCAGCATGTACGCCAACAAAACCACCTCCCGATTGAATATAATTTTCGAATGCTAATTGTTGCTCTTCATTTAAAACGTCACCTGTTGTACTCAAAAAAATTACAGCAGTATATTGTTTTAAATTTTCTTTCGTAAAACTCTTGCTATTGGTCGTTGTATCGGCCACAAATCCGTTAGCTTCTCCTAGCTTTATAATAGCAGCTATTCCTGCTGGTATCGATTGGTGATGAAACTTTGCCGTTTTACTAAAGATCAAAATTTTATTCGTTTTCATGGCAAAAGAACTTTCGACACTAAACAAAAGAAATAGAACCATCAAAATAGAAATTGATTGGCCTTGCTTTATTTTTTTAAAATTCATAATAGTATTTTTTAAAAGTTAGTTCTAAAAAGTATTCCGTAGGTACGAGGCGTGCCCAAATGTGCAGCACCAAAACTGTATGCATAATCTACATAATTTTTATCGGTCAAATTCTCTGCCCATAGAACGAATTCTACATTTTTATAAGTAATACCTGCTCTCACATTTAATAAATGATAAGAACTTTGGGTAAATTGATTCGGCAAATCAAAATATTGCTTACCAAGGTAACGCCACTCTAACCTTGCAAAACCTTTGGTGTTTGTTGTAATCGATTTTCCGTATTGTGCAGCCAGCATGGAAGTTACATTAGGTGTAAACAACTGCTTGTTATAATCGAAAATTTCTGAAGCACCGTTATTTGCTATAATTAACTCCTTATACTTGGCATCTGTAAATCCTAAATTATAATTCAGTTCGAAATTTTTAAACGGAATAAATTCTGTTTGCAATTCTACTCCCTTACTATGAAGTTTTCCAGCATTTTGTGTCACGGTAATAGCATCGGGCAAAAGTAAGGTAGGTATCTGAGCGTTATTAACGCTTGTGTAAAAAGCAGTCAAGTTGACTCTTAAATGATTGTCTAAAAATGTATTCTTTGTCCCTATCTCAAAATTATCACTTAGCTCTGGCTCATAAGTCAATAAAGCTTCTCTAGGATCACCTGATAATTGACTTATTCCTCCTGTTCTAAAACCTCTATTATAGGTCACAAACAAATTTGAGTTTTGATTTATTTTGTACTGCAAACCTGCTTTTGGGCTAAAGGAATTAAAACTGGCAGATGCCGAAGTTTCAGGAAATATCGTTCCAATTTGTTCTCCATCAGCCTGACGCTCTCCTTGGGCAGATAGCTTTTTACTCTCTAAATCATATCGTAAACCAAAAATAAAATCCAGTTTATCAGATATGGAAAAGGTACCTTGACCAAACAAAGCCAAACCATTACCTTGACCAGTATTAGTATTGATATAAGTAACATTACTTTCGGGAGCACCCAGCAAATCACCATCATCACCAATGTGAGTACCTTGTTTTACTGGATTGTATTGATGAAATAAATAGGTTCCCGCAAGCCACTGTAATTTGGAGTCCGAATTGGCTTTTGAGCTGAATCGCAGTTCTTGACTTACCACATTGATGTTATTCCAATCTTTACCATAATTATTTACAATCGAATAACCATCTAATGGAGAAAAATCGCCGTCTATAGGTGTTTTGTAATATCTGTAATTACTTTGGTAGGCTGTTTGCGAAACGAAATCAAATGTTCTTGCATTATAATTAATTGACAAACTTGTATTAAAAGTTTTGTCTACCATTTCGGCTATATTGTTTTGATTTAAAACAAAAGGATTGCTCAATGCTTCCGCTATACTTGACGCCAGAGGAAAAGCACCATCATTTGAATTTTGAATGTGTTTTGCATTTAGCGTAATAGCTAACTTAGAAATTGGTTTGTATTTTAAGTAATAATTACCCATCACACTATTTTGCTTGTCGAAATTAGAGCCGTCAAAATCGTTTGTATAATACCCATCTCTTTTAGAGTAAAATCCGCTAGCTCCAAAAAATAACTTATCTTTTACAATTGGTAATCTGATACCTGCACTAATACGCATCTGATTATAATTACCAAATCCTAGCTCTGCAAAACCACTTGTGGCATTAGTAGGTTGTTTAGTGATAATATTTACTACTCCCCCCATTGCATTTCTACCATACAATGTTCCTTGAGGACCACGCAATACTTCAATTCGCTCGATATCTTGTAATTGAGATATGTAGGTATCTAAGCCAAATTGATTTACACCATCTATATATGTAGCGACTGCGGGATCATATGATGTAGACGTGATACCACGTATTGATGTAATATTACGATTGTCACCCGGGTTGGCAGCATTGAAGTTGGAAACAATAGCAGTAACATCTTTGATATCCCAAATTTTATACTCTCTCACTTCCTTGTCCGTAAGAGTCGAAATGCTAATAGGCAGGTTCTGCTGATTCTCATCTCTCTTTTGAGCACTTACAATTACCTCATCAAGTTCATTACCAGATAAGTTCAATGTAAATACCAAAGCTCTATTTGCTCCACTTTCTATTTTTATAGCTTGACTAAAGACCGAATACCCTTCTGCTTTTACTTTTGCGAAATAATTTCCCTCGGCCAAACCTTCAATAGTAAAACTTCCGTCTTTTCTTGATATTGCATATATATTAGTATTTAAAATCGCTATCCTAGCATTTGCAATTTCCTGCGATCCGCTATTAATTACCTTACCCTCTATTACTTGTGATTGCTGTGCCATAATAGGCAAACTGCATATCAGCATGAAACATAATAATATGATTTTTTTCATTTTTCGAAAGAAATTCTATTTTATCGATAATATATACTTGATCATTTTTTTTGCTTCTTCAGGTTTAAGGCTAGCATGAGGAGCCATTGGAATGCTTCCCCAAACTCCCGATCCACCTTTTATCACTTTTTGGCTTAATAAATTGTAGTTTGCCTCGATCGCTGCATATTTTTTGGCAACATCTTTATAACTTGGTCCTAATAATTTGGCATCCGTTTTATGGCAAGCCAAACAATCCGACTTAGATATAAGAACTTTACCCTCTGCTATTTCAGCTGCAGTTGCTTTTTTAGCAGTTTGAGCAGTTATAGAAGTTGACGAAAGAGTCAAGTAAAAAATAGCTCCCGCTACTGATAGAAAAAATTTGTAAATGGAATTCATATTAATTTATAGTTTTTTGATTGGTTTTGGTTAATAGTATTTTTTGAAAATATACTTCTTAAATTAGAAGCTAATTTTCAACTTGTCTTTTACAATTTTTTCACGCTCTTCACTTAAGTGTGCAAACCATTGCTCACTATTTGTAATTTCACCAGCTTTGTCCCATGCAGCACCAGAGTAATAGGTAAATGATTCTCCTTTTGGTATAGTTACGGTTGCTAAATATTGTCCGTTTCGAATTTGCATATTGTCTACCTTTGTCGGAATTATAACTCCTACTCCTGTAGTACCATCTTCTCCATGTTGTGGCTCCCAGTACCCTAGAATTCCTTTCTTCCTGTTAAGTAAATCAGCACCAGCTTCAGGTCTTTTAATAATACCAATAACAACAGGTAGTTGCTTCATGTCATCATTGTATTTATAATGAACGTCAATTTTACTAAGTTGTGATCCAGCATCCAAACTTATCGTTTTTACTAAAGTTAGTTTTACTCCCGCAGCATCCCAAGAGTCATATTCTAATTCAAATTTTGTTCGTAACGGTCCGTTTTCTAACATTTTCCATTTTGAATAATTTTTAGAATAGTAAATGCTATCATTTATAAAAGGAGCAATTCCACCAGCTCCTAGAGTATAGCCAACATGGTAGTAATCCATACCATCCCCGTGATCCTTGTGGTATTCATTTCTGCCATAACGTTCATTTAATATCATTCGATCTGTACGCTTTACCCAAACATCTGTACCAAAGGCATTATCTTTTGGCGTACTTTCTAATGCTTTTCCATACATTCTAAAAGCAATTTTATCATTTTCCCATGCAAAATCGTCTAATCTTTCTGGTACATACCTACCAAAAGTTTTCACGACAAAATCACCATGTTTAGCTGCCATAAAAACTAATTTTAATTTTTGTCCAGACATTAAACTTACTTGTACCAAAAGATTTTGAATTTGCTTACTAGTAGTATATTCAAACTGATAAGTAATTTCGTTTTGAGACTGTGCATCTACAATTTTTAAATTTTCACTATCGATCGAAGGATTTTTTTCTTTTATCTTCTCCCACGAAATAGACACAACTTTGTCTACATAATTGAATTTACTTTTATTCTGAATAGAAACAGTTTGCTCCTTAATCGAAGTATTTGCTTGTAAAACGCAAATCATGCTGAAGAAACAGCAGAGCGAGGTGAAAAATTTTAATTTCGCAATTTTTAACATAATAAATTGAAATAAAGATTATTTATATAATTGTAAATATAAAGGATAGTAATATATCTGAAGTTAAATTATCGACCAATGGCTATAAAATATGATTCGTTTGTGCTAATTATAATTGATTACAGTGTAAAAAACCTACAGAATATCTAATAGTTCACCTTTACCACCACTTTTGTGTTTTTAAACCGTTATCAAGCAAATGATTTAATTTAGTACTCATATCCACTGACAAACTAAATCTATATTTATCAAAATTACTTGCGGCTTCAGAAAAAAAGCAAAAAAAAAGGGGATGGCTTCATAACCATCCCCTTTTTTCAAGTTGAATATTTTTGTCTAAAATAATTTTTAATGTGAAACTACCAGTTCCATAAAGTACCATCTTCCAATCTGCTCACAGGTAAATATGATCTTTTATAAGGATACTTTTTAGCTGCCTCTTCGTCGAAGTCTACTCCCAAACCTGGCTTATCTTGCATGTACAAAAGTCCCTCTTTTAATTCTACATCATATTTAAATACATCATTAAGTTCAGGAGTTCCAAAACCAATAAATTCCTGAATACCAAAATTAGGTGCCCAAAGATTAAAATGCATATGTGCCATAAAACAAATCGGAGAAAGATCTGGTGCCCCATGAGGTGCAGTGCGTATATGATACATAGCAGCAAAGTCTGCCAATTTCTTTAAAGGCGTAATTCCACCACCGTGCGTTATTGCAGTACGTATGTAGTCAATCCACTGTTTTTCGATCAAGACTTTAGCATCCCAAACAGTTGTAAAGATTTCACCTACAGCCAAAGGCACTACTGTATGCTCTCGAACAATTTGATAGCCTTCTGGGTTTTCAGAAGTTACTGCATCTTCTAGAAAAAGAAGATTATAAGGTTCTAGAAGTTTCCCTAGCCTTGCCGCTTCTATAGGCGTAAGGCGGCTGTGCACATCATGGCACAAACCTATATCAAATCCAAATCGTTCCCTTGCTTGCTTAAACAGCTCGGGTACAAAGTTCATATATTTTGAAGTAGACCATTCTTGCTCTGGTGGAAGTGGCCTGTTGCCTTGAAGTTCATAATAATTTTTCTTCCCCTCCATCGTGCCATAAGTACCTTTTACATTCGGAATAGAGCATTGTAGCCTTACAGCTTTGTATCCCTCGTCAATCATTGTACCCAAATTAGTAAGTACCTCCTCTATTGTTTCTCCATTTGCATGACCGTAAACGGTAACTCCGGACCTGCTCCTACCGCCAAGAAGTTGATAAACTGGTAAATTGGCTTGCTTCCCTTTTATATCCCAAAGCGCTGTATCAATAGCTCCAATTGCAGCCATAGTTACAGGTCCTTTTCGCCAATAAGCACCTTTATAGAGATACTGCCAAATATCTTCAATTTGTTGTGCATCTTTCCCTATCAGACAAGGAGCAATATGTTCCTGCAAGTAAGCAACTACAGCCATTTCTCGTCCATTTAGAGTCGCATCACCAATTCCGTACGTACCATTTTCTGTAATAATTTTGACAGTAACAAAATTACGTCCAGGGCTACAAATAAAAACTTTGATATCTTTAATTTTCATAGGTACTATATAGTATTAAGTTTAGTTTTTTATTATTTTTAAGCACATACTGCTATCATTCGGCACAATTAGTTATTTCAAAAATTAAAAATAAGTTATAGTTTTAATTTTAAAAAATTTCACTCTAAAAGTAAATGCTAAAGTCCTTCGATGCAATCGTATAAAGAAAGTAGTAGCAGTAAAAATTTAATTTTTCTAATTCCTGTACAACGCCGAATATAATTGGCGCGCCAAATTGATGCGCCAAATGTATTCATATTATTTGATTTAACAAAATAATTAGAAAAATAACTAAAAGTGATACAGTAGCCTATTACTTTATAGAGAAAGGACAATAATTTGATTTTGGTAGCAATTGCAAACAATAAAATTAAGCAATGATAATCAGTGATTTAAAAACGATCTGGAAATGTTACTCTTAAAAATAGTAATGTAATAGCAGTAAGATTTTTAGATCTACAAATCACTGCATAGTTTAACAAACGATCTTTATTTGAAGGAGTCTGACCTACTGTAGAAAAAGATTTAATTATTTAAAGTCGTTACAAAATTCAATAAGTAAATTGAAGTGAAATTCCATTCTTTTAACTGCTTCCTCAGGGTTTTTATCTCTAATAGCATTGAGAATTGCTTCGTGTTTAGCCACTTCAAAATTAAAACCTTCCTCATTGGACACTCTTGTTTTTCGAAAAACTGAAATTATCTTAGGAGTTATTTGCAGCATTAGATCATTTATAGAACTGTTCTTACTCGCTTTGACAATTGCTAGGTGAAATAACAAATCTTCTTGTAATGCATCTTCACCACTTAAAATTTTAGTTTTATAACGATTGAAGGCAGCTTCTATTTTCTTTAAATCTTCGTCCGTTCTTCTTGTTGCAGCCAAATAAACAGATTTAGCTTCAAGCATTAATCGCGTTTCTACAAGCGAAAGAAAATCTTTTTTCTCCAAGGTGATAATATCTTCTATTATACCTATTAGTGCTATATGACCAATTTCGGCAAGAAATGTTCCCGATTGAGGCATCGAGTTTACCAATCCGTAAAATTCTAATTTCTCGATTGCTTCTACTACAAATCGTCTACTTACATCAAAATTATCAGACAATTCACGTTCTGAGGGAAGCTTATCCCCTGGACCTAAATTCTTCGATATAATATAATCTCTAATTTTAGAGAAAATCATATTTTGGACCTCGATATTGTCTTTTATTCGTACTGTTTTTGATTTCATCTAGTAATTGTTATTAAATAGACTTGTTTACTGACCGCTATTAAAAGTGCTAAATTAATTAAAAAAAGACAGTAATTCAATTTAAAACTAAAACTGCCGGCTTACATGATCCTAAATACCGTAATTTTAGATTAGTCTCGAAGTCAATTAGTAGATGCTTTGATAAATTTAAAATTAGATTAAAGCTATAATTTCGAATAAAATTTTTACTTCGTTTAGCGTTGTTCATTTTACGATCAGGAAAGTTCAATTCGATAAAAATAAAAATATAGATTAATCAAAATAGTAACATTTCGTACTCTGATGTAATTTTACATCCTGCTATCAACCATCACATAATCAGTACATAAAAATAGCTTTATGATAAAAAAATAAAATTTAAAGCCCTTGGTAATGGAATCTCATAAAAATTTCTATCTTTGGCGCGCCAGTTTGACGCACCAGTTATAGGGCCCTATTAACCAAATAGAGAAATTATCTAACTAAAATATAAAACGATGAATACGAAATTAAAAGTACTGATATCTGGAACCGGATTTGCTGGTCAAGGTCATGCAGATGCCTTTCGAGCTGCAGGAGCTGATGTTGTAGGTATTGTGGGGAGAACGGCCAGCCTTGTAAGTGAGGTTGCAAAAAAAATGGGCATACCCTACTCTGGAACTGATTGGCAACAAGCGTTGATTGATTGTCAGCCTGATATTGTTTCTATAGCAACTCCAGGTGGTGCACATTATGATACTATCACACAAGCTATCGAATTTGGATGCCACGTATTTAGCGACAAACCGCTCACGCACAGTGGAGAATCGGCAATTACTTTATACAAACTTGCTGAAGAAAAGAAAGTTAAAACAGCGTTTGCCTCAAGCTTTAGATACATGCCCTACATTCTACAGGCAAAGCAGCTCATCGCAAGTGGTGCTATTGGTGAGCCACTAGAAGTGGAATGCATTTCACACTTTAATCTAGAACGCGACATTCCTTTTGGTTGGTCGCACCGCAAGGAAGATGGTGGTGGTCGACTTAACAATAACTTCACCCATATGATCTCTATAGTAACTTCTGTTATTGGAGAAAAAATTCTATCAATAATCGGCGAAGTTAGAGACGATTTGGTCAGAGCTCCTATTGTTGAAGGTGTTCATAATTTTAAAACAAGAAGAGATTTTATTCCCAAAGATATAAATGACCCCTCACTTAAATGGGGAGAAAGTAATGTTGAATGGTCTTACACGGTTTTGGCAAGATTAGAAAGCCCGATTGCAACCAAACCAGTATCAGTACTTTTTAAACATGGTTCACTTAACCCTGCTTTTGATGATAATCACATCGTTTTCTATGGTTCGACCGGAGCAATCTATATAAAAGGTCATTATGGTATGGGACCATTATACATTTATGATGAAAACAAAGAGTGGAAAGAACTTCCATTACCTCAAGACATAGCCGATAATCTTCCTAAAATTGATGGCGACACAGAGCGAAACTGGCATTATTTAGCATCGGAATTTGTTAAAGACATCAATGGCGAAAAAGTGGCTCCCTATCAATCTTTTAAAGATGGTAGTTTATACCAACAACTCATTGACCTTATTAGAAAAAATGATAACTGGACAGATGTAAGTCATCTGCAATAAAAAGGAAAAGCTATGTTTTATGATTATCTCGTAATTGGATTTTACTTTGTATTGATGCTTCTTATTGGTTTTGCGTTTTCACGAATGGCCAGTAAATCTACAAGTGATTATTTTCGTGGTGGCGGAAGAATGTTATGGTGGATGGTTGGTTCCACGGCTTTCATGTCCCAATTTTCGGCCATTACTTTTACTGGTGCAGCTGGTAAAGCTTACATGGACGGTTTTGCTATAGTAGGCGTTTACATTGGTAATACTTTTGCCTTTTTATGTGGATGGGCCTATTTTGCCCATCGCTTTAGACAAATGAGAGTAGATACACCTACAGAAGCGATAAAAGGCCGTTTTGGACCGAAAAACGAAATGTTTTTTTCATGGGCTTTAATTGTTTTCTCTTTTGCAAATGCAGGAGTTTGGTTAAATGCTCTGGGAGTTTTTACCAGTGCTGTATTTGATGCCGATATTGACTATACCATTATCGCAATTGGTTTAACGGTACTTTTTGTATCTGCTTTATCTGGCGCATGGGGTGTAGCTGCCTCCGATTTTGTTCAAACATTAGTTGTAGCAGTCGTTTCTATTGCCTGTGCAGTGGTAGCGTTGGTAAAAGTAGGAGGACCAGTCAATATGGTAGACAATTTCCCTGGTGGTTTTTTAATCGGCCCTAATATGAATTTCCCATTAATATTATTCGGAACTTTCATTTGCTTCTTACCCAAACAAATAATTACCGTAATGAATCTTCACGATTCTTTTCGATTTCTAAATGCTAAAGATTCGTTTAACGCGCGTAAAGCATCGCTTTTGGCAATGATTTTAATGGGATTTGGAACAATTATTTGGTTTATTCCACCGTGGGTAGCCGCATCTTTATATCCAGACGCGACCGCAGGCTATACACAGTTAGGTAGTAAAGCAGTTGACGCCATCTATCTAGAATTTGTTCGTAACGCTATGCCTATCGGAACTGTAGGATTGCTCATCGCTGCTTTATTTGCAGCATCTATGTCATCTATGGACTCGGCGCTAAATAAAAATGCTGGAATCTTTGTTCGTAGTATCTACCAACCCTTTCTTGCTAAAAAACAAATACAAAAAAGTGATAAGCAATTATTGCGTGTTAGTAAAATTGTTAGTGTCCTAAGTGGTTTATTAATAATTGCCACAGCTTTGTATTTCTCTTCTCTAAAAAAGCTCAGCTTATTTGAACTTATGATGTCTGTTTCAACAATAATACAAGTCCCTATGATGGTACCATTAGCTGTTGGGATTTTTGTTAAAAAGACACCCAATTGGGCACCTTGGGCAACTATTGCAGTTGGTTTCTTTGTTTCTTGGTTCGTTACAAATATATTTACTGCAGATGTCTTTGCAGAGATGCTCGGTATTGCGCAATTGACCAAAAGAGAGTCTATTGATATGGACATCATTTTGACGGTTGCTGGACACGTATTTATTACATCTGGTTTTTTCTGGGCTACTTCTCTGTTTTACAAAGAAGCTAACGAAGAAAACAAGGTAGAAAGAGAACAATTTTTCAAAAACCTCGAAACTCCTTACTATGCCGATGACCAACAAAGTGAATTTGACCGTCAACAACGAGATAAATTAGGTAAAATGGTTCTTATTATGGGGCTGGCTGTCCTACTTATGGTATTGATTCCCAACCCGCTTTGGGGTAAAATCACATTTGTATGTTGCTCTATAATTATTCTAATAATTGGTTTTCTATTAAAGAAAAGTGCCAAGACCAATAGCACAAAAGTATAATTACCACATTCTATTAAAAATTTGAATAAAATTAGTTCATTTGAATTTTATATGAAAAGCCTTGTAATTCGGTTACAAGGCTTTCTTATTTTATATAAGTAAACAAATTGATCTACTCTACTTCTTCACTACTACAGTTAGGATTATGAGCAATAGGGAAATTGCAAGAATTAGCGATAAAACATAATTCATTCGCTTTTACATGTAACTCATTGGCTAGCTTAATTTTTTCTTTCTGTCGAATGATAACTTGCGGAAACAAGCGGATCTCTATAAAACGGCCCGATCCATTTTCATGTACTTCCAATGTAGCTTCCGCATCATCGGAATAGGATACAACATCAATGTTATTTTGTGCACATACGTATAAGTACGACATCATGTGACAAGAAGCGACGCTACTCAGCAACAAATCTTCTGGATTGTACAAATTTGCATCTCCCTTAAATGCTTTTGCAGCAGAAACGGCCAAAGCAGTTTTCCCATCAATTGAAATTGTATGATTTTTGACAAATCGGGTACTTTCTTTCTTATTCGAAAACCAATTTAATCGAACTTTAAACAAATGTTTGAATGTCATAATAGATACATTTTTTATTTTATTCAAATTTAGTATTTTACAATTGTTATATGTGTAGAAATTTAAAATACAAATCGACGCAATTATTCAATTTATTGATAAAATAACTAAATAGTACAGAGTCACTTTCTGTAAAATAACACTAATTTAAAATCAAAATTTATTGGAAAACAGTTTAATAAATAATAATAAAAACGGGTATTTATTTACTAAATTGCTATCATCAAGTCAGGTTTTCATTTTTTTTTCGTCAATTACTACTATAAATCAACTTACTATGCGTTTACTTTTTTATTACATACTCTTAAGCATTGGTGTCACAACTATGGCACAAAAAAAAGTGGGTCCGATTTTAAACCTATTAAATTCAGAATCCGTGCCTTATATAACGACAGAAGATTTGAAAAAATCTAAGTTCGTATTGCTTGATAGTCGGGAACCTGAAGAATATAAGGTCAGTCATATTCCAAATGCTGTTTTTGTAGGATATGGCGATTTCAAATCTGAGACGGTTACACAATTAATTAAAAACCGAAACACCCCTATTGTCGTATATTGTTCTATAGGGGTTCGATCAGAGAATATTGGAGAGAAATTATTGAAATTAGGTTATACGAATGTTCAGAATCTCTATGGCGGTATTTTTGAATATAAAAACAAAGGTGGTATCGTTGTAAACAAATACAATAAAAAGACAGATAGTGTGCATACTTATAATAAAAAGTGGGGTGCTTATTTAAACAATGGAATCAAAATATATGAAAACTAACGCCTTACTAATTTTTACCAGAAATCCTCAACTAGGGAAAGTAAAAACCAGATTAGCAAAGTCAATTGGTGATGAAAAAGCCCTTCAAGTTTATAAAGACTTATTAAAGCATACAATGGAACAAACGCAATTTTTAGATTGTGATAAATATGTGTTTTACGATACAACAATTATAGAAAATGATATTTGGAACAATATAAATTATCATAAAAAGATACAAGCTCAAGGTGATTTAGGGCAACGCATGCAAGCCGCATTTGAGGAATTATTTGCAATGGGTCACAAAAAATGCATAATAGTAGGTAGCGATTTATTTGATTTGAATAGCATGGATATTAAGCATGCCTTTCATGCTATGGACTATAATGAAGTAGTGATTGGACCAGCAGTAGATGGAGGGTATTATTTGATGGGACTCAAGAAAATAAATCCTCTTCTTTTTGCAAATAAAGAATGGGGAACGGAAACCGTTTTGGCAGCTACTTTAAACGATATTCCTATGCATCATGTTTACCTATTAAAAACTTTGAATGACATTGACACAATTGAAGATTTAGAAAAAAGCAATTACATTTTACAATAAATGGAGAAATACTTCAATATATTATTTGAATCGTATCAAGGGTATTTCAATTATCTTATGAATGAGATTCGTGTGCCTAATTGGGATAATTATTTTTATGGATTGATTGTAATTTCGTTAACGGTCTGGATTCTAGAATTAATGTTTCCGTGGCGTAAGGATCAGCCCATACTTCGTAAAGATTTCTGGCTAGATTTATTCTATCTTTTTTTTAACTTTTTCCTACTCAATTTAATCTTATTGATTGCTTTATCCAATTTCACGGCGCAACTCGTTAATGATATCCTCCATGTATTTGGATTAGAGTTGGCTTCGATTCAATTGTTTTCGATTTCGGAAATGCCAAAGGGATGGTCACTATTGATATTCTTTTTGATAACCGATTTTATACAGTGGAATGTGCATCGTCTTTTACACTCAGTACCCTTTCTTTGGAAAATTCATCAAACGCATCATAGTATTAAAGAGATGGGGTTTGCTGCCCATTTCAGATACAACTGGATGGAGCCTATAGTTTACAAATCTATTTTATACATACCTATTATCATCGTTGGTGGTGTAGCAATTCAAGATGTATTTATTGTGCATTTTATCAGTATTGCGATCGGTCATTTAAACCATGCCAACATCGGCTGGGATTACGGATATCTCAAATACATATTCAACAACCCAAAAATGCACATTTGGCACCATAGTAAAAAAATGCCTAATAAGTATGGGGTTAATTTTGGAATCTCATTAAGCCTTTGGGACTATTTATTTGGAACTAATTATATTCCTCGCGATGGAAAAAATATAGAATTGGGGTTTGTAAATGACAATGATTTTCCAGATAATTTCTTGAAGCAAGAACTTTATCCATTAAAAAAATAAAAATAATGTCAGGAATTATAAAGCCTGTCGACTGTTCAATTATAAATATTAAATTACATTTCTTATGAAAAAAATACTTTTATCCCTATTCTTTATGCCGCTAGTTATTTTGGGAAATACTTCTTGCCAAAATAAGCATGCAGAACAACCAGCTCAAGAAGCGGTTAAACAAGAATCGTCAAGCGCAGCTGTAGCAAATAATGTTGATCATTCAAAATGGGATGCATTATTGAAAAAAAATGTATCAAGTACAGGAAAGGTAAATTACAAAGGCTTTGTCAAAGATAAAGCAGCCTTAGAATCCTATTTAAAAACACTTGATGCTGGTGTTCCAGCTTCGGCATGGAGTCGCAACGCTACTCTATCTTACTGGATTAATGCTTATAATGCCTACACTGTGAAGTTAATCGTAGATAATTACCCAGTAAAAAGTATCAAAGAAATAAGCGATCCTTGGGGAAAAAAGTTTTTTACTCTTGGAGGAAAAAAATATAGCTTAGAGCAAATAGAGCATCAAATTTTAAGAAAAATGGGAGAACCTAGAATCCATTTTGCAATCAACTGCGCATCTTATTCTTGCCCAGATTTATTGAATGAAGCCTATACTGAAGAAAAATTAAGCAAACAACTGGCTGCTGTAGCAAAAGATTTTATCAACGATAAAACTAAAAATACAATTACAGCATCAAGCGTCGAAATTTCAGAGATATTCAATTGGTTTGGTGCTGATTTTAAAACAAAAGGATCTATCATTGATTATTTAAATCAATACAGTACTGTAAAAATCAATTCAAAAGCTAAAATCTCTTTTAAATATTATAACTGGAGTTTGAATGAATAAGATTTCTATCATCATACCAATATACAATGAAGTTGAAAATATCAAAAAAACTTTGTTGTATATTGAAAGTGTGATTTCGAAAAGTATGGCTTACGAAATTATCGTTGTAGATGGTGGAAGTACTGATGGCTCTGCAAATCAAGTACAATCTACAAAAACAGTTCGATTGATAAGTTCTCCAAAAGGAAGAGCTAAACAGCTGAATTGTGGAGCAAAAAATGCAACAGGAACTATTTTTTATTTCTTGCATTGTGATAGCTTACCACCAAAGAATTTTGATATTGCAATTGTGCAACAAATGGAAAAGGGCAGAGATGCAGGATGTTTCCGAATGAAATTTGATTTGAAACACCCAATATTAGTCGTTTCACAGTGGTTTACACGTTTTAATCACATAAGCTGTAGAGGTGGCGATCAATCACTATTTGTTAGCAAACTATTATTTGAAGATATTGGAGGATTTAACGAAGCGTATTCCATATATGAAGACAACGAAATTATTGAAAGATTATATGCTAAAAAGCAATTTGTAGTTGTACCAAAATATGTAATTACATCTGCTAGAAAATATAAACAAAATGGAGTTTGGAGATTGCAATTTCATTTCAGCATGATCCATCTCAAAAGAAAAATGGGGTTTCCCATAAATGATTTACAAACATATTACCAAAAGAACATTATTTAAAATACAAAAAAAATGAATTTACTAAGAAAAACAAGTCTGTCTGTAACCGCTCTAACATTTGCTTTCATGGGATGTAAATCTCCTCAAAAAGCAGAATCATTTGTAGAAAAGGCAGAGATAGCACACCAAAAAGAAGCTTTTAAAAACCAAGAAGCAATCCAATTTGATATTGCAATCCAATTTGGCGGTAAAGATATTATGGATGGTACGATGACCTTGTTGACCAATTCTAGTAAAGGTGCTATCGCACTAAAAGATGGTACAAAAATTATATATGACAATGAAAAAGTATATTACTCACCAGATATAGCATCAGAAAAATCAGTTCGATTTAATGCTTACACTTGGTCTTACTTTTTTATGTTTCCTTACAAGATGAGTGATGAAGGTACTATCTGGTCTCCTTATGATAACAACGTAACAAATAAAGAGCAATTCGAAACGCAAAAGCTTACATTTAAATCCGGTACAGGAGATGCCCCAGATGACTGGTATGTTGTTTACAGCAATAAAGAGACTAATTTAATTGAGCAACTAGCGTATATCGTTACTATTAAATCAAAAAAGGAAGAAGCAGAAAAAGAACCACACGGAATTCAATATAAGAAATTCGAAACTGTAAACGGAGTTCCGATTGCAACAGAATGGCAATTTGGAAGTTGGAATGAAAAAGAGGAATTTGGTGCTACTATAGGAAACGCTAGTTTGTCAAATATTAAATTCATAACCGTAGAAGAGGGGATTTTTACTCCAGGAAAAGATTTTAAAACTATATAAATTGTATTTCAGTCGGTAGCAACTTCTACGAAGTTGGTACCGCTGAATAACTTTTAGACTTACTGAGACTAGAAAGGACTTGAACTGAATACTAAAAACTAAAAAAATGGAACATATTGTCATCATCGGAAATGGAATTTCCGGAGTTACATTAGCCAGACACATTCGAAAAAGATCTGATGCTAAAATCTCCATAATATCCGCAGAAACAAATTATTTTTTTTCGAGAACTGCATTGATGTATGTATTCATGGGGCACATGAAGTTTGAGCATACGCAACCTTACGAAAATGACTTTTGGAAAAAAAACAACATTAACCTGATTCATAAAAAGGTTTCTGAAGTTTTTCCAAAAGAAAAATCACTTCTGTTAGATGGCAATACTGTTATCACTTTTGATAAATTAGTAATAGCTACAGGCTCAAAACCTAACAAATTTGGCTGGCCAGGTCAAGATCTAGAAGGTGTTACTGGTCTGTACTTTAAGCAAGATCTCGAAAATCTTGAAAAATGGGCACCAACTACCAAAAGAGCTGTTATAGTAGGAGGAGGTTTAATCGGAATTGAACTTGCCGAAATGATGCGCGCTCGCAATATTGAAGTGACCTTTTTAGTTCGTGAAGATAGCTTCTGGAATGGTGTTTTACCAAAAGGAGAAAGCCAAATGATTAATCGTCATATAAAAGAGCATCATATTGATTTACGTTTGAGCACAGGTCTTAAAGAAATAATTGCTGATGAAAACGGACGTACTAAGGCAATCATTACAGACAAAGACGAAACTATTGAATGCCAAATTGTAGGCTTAACAGCAGGGGTTTCACCAAATATTGATTTTTTGAAAACCTCTGGAATAGAGCTCGGACGCGGTGTCAAAGTCAATCGCTTTCTCGAAACTAATTTTAAGGATATATATGCTATTGGTGACTGTGCAGAGCAACATGAAGGAATTGGCGAACGCCGACCTATTGAAGCTGTCTGGTATACCGGAAGAATGATGGGAGAATCCCTAGCGCAAACTTTAACTGGTAACCCAATGGAATATAAACCGGGACACTGGTTTAATTCAGCTAAATTTTTGGATATCGAATACCAAACTTATGGTTGGGTTTGGGCGAAGGAAAAGGAAAATGAAACCCATTTCTACTGGGAACATAAAGGAGGTAAGAAAGCAATCCGTATTGCGTTTGATACTGAAAGCAGACGTTTCTTAGGAATTAATACTTTTGGTATTCGCATGCGTCATGAATTTTTTGATAAAGTTTTGACAGACCAACAATCTGTAGATTATGTTATTGAAAATTTGGCAGCAGCCAATTTTGATCCAGAATTTTATACATCACACAAAAAAGAGATACAAATTGAATTCACAAAGCAATGTGTGGGTCTTAAAAATGAATCATTATGAGCAAAACAGTAAAAAATATATCAATAGCTTCTCAGGAGCATAATGATTTAAATGGGACACAGAGAGCAGGAATTGCTCTCGGTCTTATCGGACTATTTATAATGACATTGGCTTTATTGAACGTAGAATTTCCGAATAAAGGGTATTGGTTAGCGGGTTCTATTACTGCAATCTTTTCTGGTATTGTACTCTACTCTAATAGTTTCTATTTGAACCGAGTTGAAGGAATTAGTAATAATCATGTTTGGACTTCTAGCTTGACAAGTAGAGGAACTGTTGCATACGCAATTGGTCTAATTCTAACTTCATTTTATGTTGTACTCTACTGGTTTCCTCAGTATCTCGGTCTTAGTAGCGAAGAAGGTGCTGCAAATACAGGTATAGTTAGCTTTTTTGATCCATTAAGTTTGCTCTTAAATGGCAAACCAGCTTCTCAATGGTTCGTTTATGGTACGCTTTATACTATTGCCATAGTTGGACTTGGATATAAATTTATTTTAAAATACCGTCACAACAAATACCAACTGGTACGTACAATTTCAATAATGTTTTTTCAGTTGGGTTTTGCTTTTTTAATCCCCGAGATTCTAGAAAAATTAAATCCTGAAAAAGCTTATTTTGCGAAGGATATCAAAAATATGTGGCCATTGAATTATTATTTCTTTGACGAATGGCATTTGAAAAATATGATTAATGGCGGGAACTTAGGACTCTTCATGCTAATTTTTGGAGTTGCTTTAATTTTTATAATCTCACCAATATTGACTTATTTCTACGGGAAACGTTGGTATTGCTCATGGGTATGCGGTTGCGGTGGTTTGGCCGAAACAGCAGGGGATTCTTTCCGTCAGTTAAGTGATAAGTCAGAGAAAGCATGGAAAATTGAGCGTTGGATGATTCATACTGTTCTAGTACTTGCATTCGTTAGTACCATCGCCGTTATTTTTACATTTTTAACCAACAATCCCGACATGAGCTTTATCACAAAAGATCAATTTGTTTGGGGTATCGTCATATTTCTTGGCGTTTTTACAACTGCTTTGTATGTTTTTAAAAGAAAAGATATGGATGCAGATGCTATTTACACAATGTTATCGTTGGTAGCTATTATGGTTATCGCTATTTTGATGAATTACTTTTCGGGTAATCAGAATATTTTCTTCGTAGATAGTTATAAACTTAGAGAATGGTACGGGTTTGCAATTGGGGCTGCCTTCAGTGGTGTAATTGGTGTTGGCTTCTACCCTATTCTAGGAAATCGTGTTTGGTGTCGTTTTGGTTGTCCTATGGCTGCCATATTGGGACTACAACAACGATTGTTTTCAAAATTTAGAATTACTACCAATGGAGGTCAATGTATCTCATGTGGAAACTGCTCTACTTACTGCGAAATGGGAATTGATGTACGTAGCTATGCGCAAAAAGGAGAGAATATTGTAAGATCTTCTTGTGTAGGTTGCGGTATTTGTTCTGCAGTTTGTCCTCGTGGTGTATTGAAGTTAGAGAATGATACACCTGCTGGTCGTATTAATTCTAATGAAATCCTACTTGGAAACGATGTAGATTTAATGGACTTGATCAACCAAAAATAAATCATATTCATTCATTAATTAGCACTAGGTTAAAGTGTTTTATCAAAATATTATTAATGATCGAATACCTTTTTGTGTGAAGGATAGTAGTGAAAATCCTTGTGGGGGCTGGCCTAATGCCCCCACAAGATTGTAACGAATAGCCTGACCCGCTCCCGAAGCTTCGGGATTTGGCGGGGTACACCCAAATTACTATAAGATCTATTATTACAATCGAAAATTCAACCGCTTCACAATTTATAAAATGGCAAAAGGATTATTATTTCTTGTTTTTATGACTATTTTCGCCACTTCTGCCCAAAAGAAGTATGCAAAGAGCTATTATCCGACTGGAACTATTCAGGCGGAAGGGTGGATGTCACATAATGATAAAGTTGACTACTGGTACTTTTATTATGATAATGGTAATAAAAAGCAGGAAGGGCATTTTGAAGATAACAAAAAGTGTAAATGGTGGTTGTTCTATGATTCAAATGAAGTAATTACTAGAAAGACAGAATATCAAAATGATTTGCAAAACGGTATTTCAATTCTTTATAAAGATGGAAACATTGTAAAAGCAGAAAAATATAAAATGGGTGTTAAAACGAACGAATGGACTAGCCTATCGGCTTACCGAAACGATAAAAATAAATGAAAACTATTGTTGTAATTATACCCGCCTATAATGAAGAGAATGCGATAGCACACGTAATTAACGAAATTCCCAAAATAGTAAGTGAGGTAATTGTCGTGAGCAACAACTCTACTGACAACACTATAGCGGTAGCTAGTAAAGCAGGTGCAACAGTCTTGACAGAAAATAAAAAGGGATATGGTAATGCTTGTTTGAAAGGATTGGAATATCTGTCGCAAAGAGAAATAAAGCCTGATATTGTTGTTTTCTTGGATGGTGATTTCTCAGATTATCCTGAGGAGTTGATAAAACTTATAGCACCTATTGAGGAGAATGACATTGACTTTGTTATTGGAGCGCGTGTAGCACAATTGCGAGAAAAACATTCGATGACCCCTCAACAAGTCTTTGGGAATTGGCTGGCAACCTTTTTAATGAAACTATTTTTTAAAGCTTCATTTACAGATTTAGGTCCGTTTCGCGCTATAAAATACCAGAAATTGCTAGATTTGAAAATGGAAGACAAAACCTACGGCTGGACGGTTGAAATGCAACTGAAAATCTTAAAGCAAAATATGACATATGTTGAGATTCCCGTACGCTATAAAAATCGCATTGGCGTTTCAAAGGTTTCTGGAACTGTTAAAGGGACCATTATGGCTGGAGTCAAAATCATAGGTTGGATTTTTAAATATACCTTCAAATAATTCTATGTTATCACTTTCTTATATCATTCTATTTTTTTATTGTCTGTCTATACTATTGATATTTTTCTATGGTTTAGCACAATTTAATTTGTTATTAAATTATTTAAAGAGTAAAAAACAAGTAGACAACAGTCCTCAATATAATTTTGAAAAAGGAGACCCTTTTCCCTTTGTTACAATTCAATTGCCATTATACAATGAAAAGTATGTAGTCGAACGATTATTACATACCGTAGCAGCATTGGAGTATCCAAAACATCTATTAGAAATTCAGGTCCTCGACGATAGCACTGATGATAGTATCCCAATGACCAAAAATTTAATTGCAGAAATAGCTCAAACTGGGCTTGACATTAAGCATATCTTTAGATCTAATAGAACCGGATTTAAGGCTGGAGCTTTGAAAGAAGGACTTGCGATTGCTAAAGGAGAATTTATTGTGATTTTTGATGCTGATTTCGTTCCTCAGAAGAATTGGTTACTACAAACAATGCCTTATTTTAAAGATCCAAAAATTGGAGTGGTGCAAACACGTTGGGGACATTTGAATCGTAATTATTCTACTTTGACCAAAATTCAGGCCTTTGCTCTTGATGCACATTTTACACTAGAACAAGTAGGACGCAACTCTCAATCGCATTTTATTAATTTTAATGGGACAGCGGGAGTTTGGCGTAAGGAATGTATTCTAGATGCTGGAAATTGGGAAAGCGATACGTTGACGGAAGATTTGGATTTAAGCTACCGCGCCCAATTGAAAAACTGGAAGTTTAAATACCTTGAAAAAGTTGAAACGCCTGCAGAATTGCCTGCCATAATTAGTGCAGCGCGCTCACAACAATTTCGTTGGAACAAAGGAGGTGCAGAAAATTTTAGTAAAAATGCTAAACGAGTTTTGAAGTCGGATACTATAAGTTTTAAAACTAAAGCTCACGGAATATTACATCTATTAAATAGCTCTATGTTTTTAGCCCTATTTGTTATGGCTATCTTAAGTATTCCTGTGTTGTATATAAAACATTCGCTTCCTGAAATTCATAGATTATTTGACATCTTAATGTTCTTCATCATTACCTCCCTCCTATTTTTTATTAGTTATTGGGTCACTTATAAAAGTATTCATGGCGGAGGATTCAAATCATTTTTAAGTTACACGAGACTCTTCTTTGTTTTTTACACTATTGCAATGGGATTCTCTTTTCACAATACAATTGCGGTACTAGAAGGTTTATGGGGAAAGAAAAGTGAATTTGTACGTACGCCCAAATTGAACATTGAAAGTTTGAAAGAACAGTGGAAGCAAAATATCTACTTAAATAAGAAAATATCCAAAAATGTTATTTTTGAAGGTCTTTTGATGAGCTATTTTGTATTTGGAATTTATAGTTCTTTTTACCTTCATGATTTTAGTATTCTATTCTTACATCTTATGTTAAGCATAGGATTTGCTTACGTTTTTATTCAATCAATTGTTGCTCCCAAATGAAATCGATAGCTGCCAATAACATTAAAACATTTGTTTATCTAATTATAAGCATTTTCTGTTATGGATATATGGGTTACGAATTGGAACGACAAGAATTTATAGCCTTAATAATCAATTTTGGAATTCTTTTTTTCTGTAGCTATCACATTATCAATTTACAAAAGGATAATTTTAATTTTTTAGTTGGTATTGCTATTGTCTTTCGATTGATCTTGTGGAGTGTAATTCCCAATTTATCACAAGATTATTTCCGATTCATTTGGGATGGTAGATTACTGTTACAAGGAATGAACCCTTATTTGTATCTGCCTAACAATTTAATTACACAAGCTGAATTCTCGATTGCTAATGCTCAAGCCTTATATGATGGCATGGGTAGTTTAAGTGCAAGTCACTACTCTAATTATCCACCGGTTAACCAAGTCTTATTTGCTATTGGAGCTTATATAAGTGGCAATACAATTTACGGTGCCGTTATTGGGATGAGGATTATTATTATACTCGCCGATTTGGGTACCTTATATTTTGGGACGAAATTGTTAAAACGATTGGAATTAGATAAATACCGTATTTTTTGGTATCTCTTAAATCCTCTTGTTATTATAGAATTGACCGCAAATTTACATTATGAAGGGGTGATGCTTTTCTTCTTTGTTTGGAGTATGTATTTACTATCAAAACGGAATTGGAAAACTGCTGCTGTCATTTTGGCTTTGTCTATTTCAACAAAATTACTACCACTACTACTATTACCTTTGTATTTACAGCGATTGGGATGGAAAAAAATTATACCATTTTATGGCATTGTGATAGGAGTTAATATTATTTTATTTCTTCCGTTTTTGTCTGCAGAATTAATTGAAAATTATACTAAAACAATTGGGCTTTGGTTTACAAATTTTGAGTTTAATGCCAGTATTTATTACCTCATTAGGGAAATTGGGTTTTATGTAAAAGGGTATAATATCATTCAGTCTACAGGTAAAATAATTCCTGTATTAATTGTTTTATTTATTATCTACCGTAGTTTTATGGGAGAAAATAAAAACAGCAAACAGCTTTTTATAAGTTTTTTATTGGTATTGACCGTTTACTTATTTTCATCTACCACAGTACATCCATGGTACATTATTAATCTAGTTTTAATTGGTGTTTTTACTCGCTTTAAATTCCCTATAATTTGGAGTTTTACAGCAGTACTAAGTTATAGTGCATATAGTAATGTGGTGTTTAAAGAAAATTTCTGGTTGATAGGGATTGAATATAGTATTGTTTTTTTATACATCATTTATGAACTACAGAATAAATTTGACATTAAAAAATATGTATATTTGAAAAAATCAACTTTTAGGATATAAAATATATGAGTGCTTCCGTAGAAAATTCAAAATTAACTTTAGAGAATTGGGTCAATCAATTTAGTGATGAACTCTACTCATGGGCTTTATATAAAACTTCATCCAAAGAGACTGCTGAAGATTTGGTTCAAGAGACATTCTTAGCTGCATTTAATAAAATACAGAGTTTTCAAGGAAAGAGTCAACCTAAAACTTGGTTGTTTGCTATATTAAACAATAAGGTTGTTGATTACTACCGCCTTTCAGCACGTACCACAAAAAATAACTTTAGCCTAACTGAAGAGAGTGGTTACGAACTATCTGACGGATTATTTAATACTACTGAAAATTGGGTCGAAAATAAACTTAATTCTATTTGGGAGCAGGAAGGTGAATTATTTGATAATGCAGATTTTAATATGATTTTTCAATATTGTATTGATGATTTACCAAAAAAATGGAAACTAGCAATAACCTCTAAGTATTTAACTGATAATAAAGCAGATATAATATGTAAGGAACTCGAAATAACATCGTCTAATTATTGGCAGATCATTCATAGATCAAAGTTACTATTGAAAAAATGCCTTGAAACTAAATGGAAATAATACATTTTAACCAATAATGAACAAGACCATGCAAATATTAGTAAAATCCTGTAAAATCACAAGTGAATTAATTGATAAACAACAATTGACCACTTTAACTCTAAAAGAGAAATTGCAATTGCAAGCCCATAAGGCCATGTGTAAAACTTGTAGTGCTTATGAAAATCAATCGAAGATGATTGATAGCTTCATCACCAAATGGTTTGGAAATGCCGATGCGGCCCCTGCAGAAAAGTTAAGTAAAGAGAAAAAGACTGCTATTATTGACAAAATCAATAACAATCACTTATAAAAGCATAAAAAATGAGAGCATTAATTATTTCAGGAGGAGGTAGCAAAGGAGCATTCGCTGGTGGTATCGCCGAATATTTAATTAATGATTGCTGCAACCAATATGAATTATACGTAGGTTGCTCAACAGGTTGCTTGCTTTTACCCCATTTGGCGCTTGGAAAAATTGATAAAATAAAAAATATTTATACATCTGTTACACAAGAAGATATTTTCAGCATATCGCCTTTTATTATCACTAAAAACGATGAGGGATATGAGACCAAAATCAATCACTTCAATTCTGTATTATCTTTTATCAAAGGCTCTCCTACTTTTGGCGAAAGCCTAAATCTGAAAAAGCTCATTAAAAAAAACATTACTGTAGATGAATACGACCGTCTACAAGAAGAAAATAAACAGGTAATTGTCACCGTTTCGAATTTAACTTTAAATCAAGTAGAATACCATAATTCTAAAGACTGCACACGAGAGGATTTTTGTGAATGGGCTTGGGCATCTTGCAATTATGTCCCGTTTATGAGTTTGGTCAATAAAAATGGACATCAATATGCAGATGGTGGCTTTGGAAATTTTGTACCAATTTCTTGTGCTATAGAAAATGGAGCTACCGAAATTGATGTTATTATATTGGAAAATGAAGATCAAAGTTTGCATCTACCCGAAATTACAAACGCTTTTTCTTTATTATTCCGCACTTTTGAATATATGAAAAACACCAATAATTCTAAAGATATCATCATTGGAAAATTAATTGGTATGAATAAAAATGTAAAAATCAATTTTTACTTCACGCCTGATCACCTTACAGATAACCCTTTGATTTTTGATGCAGCAGAGATGACGCAATGGTGGAAAGATGGATACGAGTACGCGAAGTCTAGACAACCAGATAGCTTTTGTCATGTTTCAAAGCCAGAAGAAAAAGAGTTAAAGGTAGATAAAAATTTTATTGAAGACTGATAAGTAGTCTCTGCTTTATCATTACCTAATTACCTCATTTTGCAACACTTAAAAAATTAATTTGTTTTCCCCTGAGAATTAAATCATGATCTAATTGTCAATAAATTATAATTGTAGTAATCTACAAATTACGATTAAAACGTTAAAAATCATTTAATTATAATCAATTTAAGGTTGTAGTTATTGTATATACTTAAATTTGCATTCATGAATAAAAAAATGTTAATACTACTCATAGCTGTGGTCTCAATCCTTGGTGTTGTTGGCTATTGCTCAGCCAATAAAAATACAGCCGTAGAATTCAAAAGTGCAATTGAATATAAAGGAATGAACTTGGTTGCCCCTAAAAAGGGTATCACTGCAAACACCTTCGAAGCATTGGTGAAAAATAATGTAAATTCAATTTCATTAATTCCATATGCATTTGTTAATATTGATGAAGCTACTGTTTCCTATAACCACAAAAGACAATGGTGGGGAGAAAGCAGTAATGGAATTAAAGAATGCATACGTCAAGCCCATAAATACAATATGAAAGTTATGATTAAACCTCATTTGTGGGTAAATCACGATTTTTATACGGGTGATCTTAATTTTGAAACTGTTACTGAATGGGAAAGCTGGGAAAGCGAATATGAAAAATACATACTTGACTACGCTCAGATTGCACAAGATGGAAAAGTGGATCTTTTTTGCTTTGGTACCGAATTACGTAATCCTATCGCCAAACGCCCACAATACTGGTTGCAACTTGTAAGTAAAATAAAGAAAATTTACACTGGAAAATTAACGTATGCATCTAATTGGGATGACTTTGACAGCGTACCTTTTTGGAACCAAATGGACTACATTGGTATTGATGGTTACTTCCCTATTTCGGATAAAGTAAATCCCTCGGTAGCTGAAATGGAAAAAGGATGGAAACAACACCTTGCAAAAATGGAATTGACTCATAAAAAGTGGAAAAAAAATATTCTTTTTACCGAATTTGGTTATCGAAATTCTGATTACACAGGACTCGAACCATGGAAAGAAAATCAAAACACTATTAATAATACTGCACAAGCAAATGCTTATGAAGCTTTATTTAAAAGTTTAAATAAACAAAAGTGGTATCTTGGTGGCTTTGCCTGGAAATGGTATGCTGATGATTATCATAAAAACAAAGCAATAGATTTTACGCCTCAAGATAAACCAGCACTATCTGTAATTTCAAAATGGTACGAATAAGTACATAATCTTTAATGAATCATAGAGGGTAAAATATAGTCCACAAAAAATGAGCTTGTATATTCCTTTATTAAAAGGTTTTCACAAGCTCATTTTTTTTGCAATTATTTAATATTGAGAAGCCAAATACTATTTGCTTTCTTGAAACAACATTGCACCAGAATTCATGCAGTAACGTAATCCTGTTGGACTTGGACCATCGTCAAATAAATGTCCAAGATGTCCTTCACAACGTGCGCAAACAATTTCTCCTCTTACCATTCCTAAACTTTTATCTACTACTTCTTCGACACGATTTTTGTTTAGAACATCATAGAAGCTAGGCCATCCTGTACCAGACTCAAATTTAGTTTCAGAAGAAAATAGAGGTAATTTACAAGCTACGCAAAAATAATGACCTTTTTTGTGGTTATCGTAAAGCGCATTGTTAAAGGGGCGTTCTGTTCCTTTTTCTCGTAGAATATAATACTGATCAGCAGTGAGGACTTTCTTCCATTCTGCATTTGATTTTACTACCTTTTTTAATGATGTGTCAGTTAAAGAAAGTTTCTCCTGCGGTGGGGTAGCAACATTTTGCATTTTTGATGCTCCACTTTTTGCTTGCATACAAGCCATAAAAGTCAAAGCCAAAACTGGGATTGATAATAGATATAGATAACGTTTCATAATTTTATTTTTTAAATATTTAGATAACTCAATCTGGAAAATTTATTTCCTTTTAATTATTTCAATTTTCCTTTAAAGGTCTTTTTAAATTTGTTGAACCTAGGCAGTGAAACACCCTGTACGTATCCTTGGTTAGGATTGTGCTTCACATAATCTTGATGGTAGTCCTCTGCCTCATAAAAAGCGGTTACGGGTTTCACCTCTGTAACAATTGGATTGGCATAGATCTTAGCAGCTGTTAAAGAAGCAATTTTATCTTGGATAATTTTCTTCTCATTCTGATTACTGTAAAAAGCAATAGAGCGATAAGACGATCCTATGTCGGGACCTTGTTGATTTGGTGTTGTAGGGTCTTGTGAAGCAAAAAATGCGTCTACTAATTGAGAATAAGAAACTTTTTTAGGATCATAGAAAACAGCTACAGCTTCGGCATGACCTGTTGTATTGGTTCCAACTTGATGGTAACTAGGGTTTTTAGCCGCTCCTCCACTATATCCAGACACAGCTTCATCAACTCCGTAAACAGCTTCAAAAACATGCTCACTGCACCAGAAACATCCTTCTGCAAATACAGCTACAGCTTTTCCTGGTTTTGGTTTCAATGATAATTCCTTTGTCTGAGATTGACAACTAAAAACTGAAAGTAATAGTATTAAAAATGGGATTGTTTTCATTTTATTTTCTTTTAAAGTATATAAACTAATATACGGTTGTTAATTGGCTTTGGATTTACAACGATTGCTAAAGTTATGTTAGAAATTTGGTTCAATCTAAATTGAAAATAATAAAGTGACCATATATGATCTTAAAAATCGGTTAAGGTAAAAATAGTATAGAGTTAAAATCAATTTCTGTATACCCAAATAATTTATCGTTCCGCAATTCTTTCTGCTTATTTAGTTAAGACGAAGAGTATTGGGATACCTGACAAAACAATTTAATTTATAACTGATATATCAAAATTCCAATAAAAAATTAATTAATCAAATAAAGTTACACCCCTACTTTAATTAGGGGTAAAGAAATTAATTGCGCAAAATACATGCAAATGATGCCGAAAAACATATAATAAAACAATTTGAGTTAAAAATTAAAGGGTAAGAGTTAAAAATAATGATTATTAATATGTTATTAAATCCAACTAATAATAATAATTAACAATAATAAGGGACTTGATTTTACAATATTAATAATTCGACCATTTTATTGTCAAAAATTCAGCGTTTCCCTATTTGTCTTTGAAAAAAGTTAATAAATTCGCTTCAATCATAAGAGAAAATTACAATAAGGCAAGCCTAAAAAAATTGCATTATTACTAAAATCAAAATAGCATTAACCTTTATTTCAAAACAAATTAAACATGAAAAAAATTGAAGCAACGATTAGAAAATCCAAATTTTCTGATGTAAAAAAAGCATTACATGAAGTAGGCGTAAGTTTCTTTACTTATTGGGATGTAACTGGATTAGGAAATGAAAAACAAGGTCACGTTTATCGTGGAGTTACATATAGTACTTCTGACATCCAAAGAAGACAGCTTTCAATCGTGGTGAACGATGATTTTGAAGAAGTAACAATAAAAGCCATTCTAGACGCAGCATCAACAGGTCATGTTGGAGATGGTAAAATATTCGTTTCTGATGTTTTAGAAGCATACAGAATTCGTACAGGAGCAAAAGGTGGAGAAACATTAAAATAATAAAATTATACACATGGATACAGGATTATTAACAACAAACAACGTATGGATGATGCTATGTACAGCATTAGTATTCTTCATGCACTTAGGATTTTCATTTTTAGAAATCGGACTAACAAGACAAAAAAATACCATAAATATCTTGTTTAAAAATTTATTTATCATTTGTATTGGACTATTACTTTACTGCCTAGTTGGTTTCAATTTAATGTACCCTGGAGATTTTAATGGATTTTTAGGATTTGCAGGTTTTGGAATTGAAGCACCAATGAAAGACGGTGTTTTAGACTTAGCTTACAACGAAGGATATACATATTGGACAGACTTCTTGTTTCAAGGTATGTTTGCCGCTACCGCTGCTACTATTGTTTCTGGAGCTGTTGCTGAGAGAATCAAAATTAATTCATTCATGATTTTTGCTATTATATATGTAGGATTGATTTATCCTATCGCAGGTTCATGGAAATGGGGTGGTGGATTCCTTGACGAAATGGGATTCTATGACTTCGCTGGTTCTACTCTAGTTCACTCTGTAGGTGGATGGGCAGCTTTAGTTGCTATCTGGTTATTAGGAGCACGTATCGGGAAATTTGACGAAAACGGAAAACCAAAAGTTATTCCAGGTCACAATTTACCTTTGGCTACAGGTGGTGTACTGATATTATGGTTGGGATGGTTCGGATTTAATGGAGGTTCAGTTCTTTCTGCTGATCCAGGATTAACTTCTCTAACATTAGTTACAACATGTTTGGCTGCAGCAGCAGGTGGTATTGCCGCTGTAATGTTCACTCAATTTCTATATAAAAATTTAGATTTATCTATGTTCCTGAATGGTGTACTTGCTGGATTAGTTGGTATTACAGCAGGAGCTGATCAAATGGGACCAACAGATGCTATTTTAATCGGTCTTATTGCAGGTATCCTTGTTGTTGCAGCAGTTGCATTAATTGATAAATTAAAATTAGATGATCCAGTTGGAGCAGTTGCAGTGCACTTAGTATGCGGAATCTGGGGAACTCTTGCAGTTGGTATCTTTGGAGCAATGGCAAGTGTAGATCAATTCTTAATACAATTAACGGGTGTTGCCGTAATCGGTGCATTCTGCGTAATATCTTCATTTATTATCTTAATTGTAATCAAGAAAACAATTGGATTAAGAGTTTCAAAAGAAGAAGAGATTGAAGGATTAGATGAGCATGAACACGGAATGAGCGCTTATCCAGATTATAGAATGAACGATAACTAATTATAGAGTTCATATTTAAATTTTTTTAAAGACCTGTTCAATAGAACAGGTCTTTTTTTTTACTATTATTTATTAAATAATACAACTGCAGCGCGCATCTCCAGTCTAAATGGCGGAAGTTTAATAATTAACAAAATAGTAAGATTTAATTTAGAATAGAATAACTAAAAATTTAATTTAACTTAACCATTAATTGATTAATTTTAAAATAGTAATAAATTTTGACTAATCATTAAAAAAAATTAACCTATGTGTCTACTCTCAAACAACGTAATTCCTGGTACACGCGGCACGGCTTTTGGCACAGATGCCAAAGAGGAAATGGACTTAAAAAAAGTTCAAAATAGCATTTTAAGTATCGAAGGAATTATTGAAGTTCTAATCAACTTCAGCGTGTTCCCTCGAGAATTCACTGTGTTTTCAAACAAAATGATTCCTGTACATGTTATAGAATCAAAAGCTAAATCAGTTGGCTTTCATGCTATCACAAAAGATCCTTTTCATATTTAAACAAATTCCGAATTAAAAATTCAAAAAACATTCTTTATCTCATAGCAGACAAAGAATGTTTTTTTATTGCATACATAAAACAAATGCTGTACTCAAGTTGTAAATACAATTAGTTATATTTAAGAGTACTAAATAAAGACAGAATTATTAAAATAAAAACAAAATCATTATGAGCTTAATATCAAACAATATAATCCCGGGAAGCCATGGCCGAATTTTCGGAACAAACGCAAAAGAAACTAGCGATCTAAATACTATAAAAAAAAGTATCTTAACTATAGAGGGAATTCAGGAAGTGACTATAAACGAAGCCATCTTTCCAAGAGAAATTACAGTCTATTCTTCAAAATTGATTACAGTCGCAGAAGTAGAAGACAAAGTTAAGACAACAGGCTTTCATGCTATACCCAAGGAAAACTTAGAACTGTAAATAGTAATCAATTTTATATAAAAAAGCTTCAAAAACTTTTTTTACGCTTTATTATATCGTAATATTGCAATATAGAAATAAAACAATGGGCACAACAAAAACAGAACATTTTACAGCAGAACAAAACGAACTAGCGACTTTGACTAAGGCAATTGCACATCCTGCTCGAATTGCCATAATTCAGCATCTTATTAAAGTAAATAGCTGTATTTGTGGAGATATCGTAAATGAATTACCACTCTCCCAACCTACTGTTTCTCAGCATTTGAAAGAATTAAAAAATGCAGGTCTAATAAAGGGCAGTTTAGAAGGTAACACCATTTGCTATTGTCTTGACGAACTTGGTTTTTCTAAAATAAAGGAATTTTTTACCACCGTAGATTCATATCTAGCAAACAAAAACAATCAGTGTTGTTAAAAGTTGAATTAAAATTATGCCGCAAAAGTTGAAAAGTCAATTTTTCTTAAAATAGCTAAAGCAATAATTAATTAAAAATACATATTATGAAATTATCAGAAATTAAACCAATCTTAAGCACGCTAGAAAATGTTGCTTTTATTTTACCAAATGGATCTTTCGTTCCAGAACACTTTCATGTAACGGAAGTTGGACTTATTACCAAAAACTTTATCGATTGTGGTGGAATAATACGCAACGAGAGTGTCGTTAATTTTCAATTATGGAATGCTAATGATTTTGATCACCGACTTAAACCAGCAAAATTACTTAACATAATTGCATTATCTGAAAGACTACTAGGTATAAAAGATTTTGAAATCGAAGTAGAATACCAATCAGAAACAATTGGTAAATATGATTTGGGATTCAATGGATCGGTATTTACATTACTTAACAAAAAAACAGCTTGTCTAGCCGAAGATGCTTGTGGTATACCTCCTTCGAAACAAAAAGTAGAAGCAGCAAAGGACAAAGAGGAGTCTTGCTGTTCTCCTGACGGTAATTGTTGTTAAGTTGCAATTTTTCTTTTTTATGCCTGCATCAAAATAATTTAAATAAATTATATAAAAGTAGAATATATGTTATTCGAAACCATACAAAAATTAGCTGCAACTTTCGATTTTAATACAATATCGTCAGATCGAAAAGTAATTTTACAACCATTGATTGACTTTATTCAAATCAGTAAACATGAAAAGAATGATATCCGTCTCAATTTTATTTGTACACACAATTCACGTCGTAGCCATTTAAGTCAGATATGGGCGCAAGCTGCCGCAACACACTACAAAGTCAAAAATGTATACTGTTATTCTGGAGGTACAGAGGCAACGGCCCTGTTCCCAAAAGTGGCCGAGACTTTACAAAATTCTGGATTTGAGATTGAACTTTTGTCTGAAGGTATTAATCCGGTCTATGCTATAAAATATAGCGCTAATGATTGCCCCATAATAGGCTTTTCAAAAACTTTCGATAATAATTTTAACCCGCAATCGCAATTTGCAGCAATTTTAACGTGTTCAAGTGCAGATCAGGGTTGTCCCTTTATCGTAGGAGCTTCAAAAAGAATTCCGATCACTTTTGAAGATCCTAAAGCTTTTGATAATACTCCATTACAATCTGAAAAATACCACGAAAGAAGTTTGCAAATAGCAACCGAGATGTTTTATGTTTTCTCGACAATTGTGTAAATATTTAAGTACGACCAATTATTAATAAACTCCAATCTAATAAATTGGAATAACGGACACAAAGTAAAAATTATGTCAGCAAATGTATGCGCTCCTGCAGCCAACCGAAAAAAATTAGGTTTCCTTGATCGTTTTCTTACCCTATGGATATTTCTTGCGATGGCAATCGGAATTTCGATCGGTTATTTTATTCCCTCAAGTAGTGGGTTTATTAATTCCTTTTCCTCAGGAACAACAAATATTCCACTTGCGATTGGTCTAATTTTAATGATGTATCCACCCCTTGCCAAAGTCAATTATGCACAGATGGGTGCTGTCTTTAAAAACACCAAAATACTTGGGGCCTCCCTATTACTTAATTGGCTAATTGGACCAGTTTTAATGTTTATCTTAGCTCTTATTTTCCTAAATGGATATCCAGAATACATGATTGGCGTTATTCTTATAGGTCTTGCCCGTTGCATTGCTATGGTAGTGGTATGGAATGACCTTGCAGAAGGTAATCGAGAATATGCAGCAGGATTAATTGCTCTTAACTCTATTTTTCAAGTACTTTTATACAGTATTTATGCCTACGTATTCATCACCATTTTACCACCTTATTTTGGTTATACAGGCTTTGAAGTCAACATCAGTATTGCACAAATTGCAGAAAGTGTGGGTATATATCTTGGACTTCCTTTCGCATTGGGTATTATCAGCCGCTATGGTTTAATTGCTCTAAAAGGGGAAGATTGGTTCCAAAATAAATACATTCCGTTTATATCTCCAATTACATTAATTGCTTTACTATTCACAATAGTAATTATGTTTAGCCTCAAAGGAGAATTAATTGTACAAATCCCCATGGATGTTGTCCGTATCGCAATACCGTTAGTAATCTATTTTACATTAATGTTCATTTGTAGTTTCTTCGCCGGAAAATATTTTGGCGCCGATTATTCCAAAGCCACTGCAATCGCATTCACTGCTACTGGAAATAATTTTGAGCTTGCAATCGCAGTAGCTATAGGCGTTTTTGGTATCAATAGTGGTCAAGCATTTGCCGGTGTCATTGGTCCCCTTGTTGAAGTTCCGGCTTTAATAGCATTGGTTAATTTAGCCTTTTGGTTTCAGAAAAAATATTACGCCAAAACGTAATCTATTATAAAGTTTATGGGCGTGACCCTATTATTAAAAATGGGCCTACTCTTGATGGTGAATAGGCCCATTTTCAATAATACGGTCGAGCTTTCGGCTATATCTCTCCGTTTCACTTCGAGGATACCGCCTCTATCTCTCACGCAGACACACACTATCAAATATTTGCATCTTATCAAACATAAATAGACAGTTTTTGCTATTAGATTATTTTTTTTTTACGTCGACAGTTGTTATTAAAGATCAATAATGAATGATGGCTTTAAATTAGATTCGAACTAATTCTAATTTTAAGTTTTATATTTGCTCGATATATTTTTGAATAAATAGCATTTACTTTACAACACAGTATTTTTATTTAGAAACTGTCATTAAAGTTAAATAGGGTCCTGAACTCTTTCGAAATCCATTCCACAAGGTCAAACGAGTTCATTTTCAAGGAAAATCATATAGAAGAATCAGCAATATAAAAAAGGTGAAAGAGGTAGCAGATAAAATTAATGATTGGACGATCTGTACAGAATGTCAAGGTCAAGGTAAAAAGAGTCGAAGGATCAATAAAAAGGTCCGACTACAGTACCAGAAAGACATGCAGTTATTTGAATTGTCCGATAGTGAAGTAGTAGAACCCATTCGCCCAAAAGCGCATTTAGATAGTTGTTCCTATTGTTCAGGATCAGGTTTGCTTACGTCTAGCGCTCCCACTCTCATAGATGTCGTAAATTTTCCACACATTTCAATAATTGGTGGTGGTATTGGTGGTACTGCATTAGCAGTTGCTTTACTTCATCGCGGAATACCATTTACTCTTTACGAACGCGACAGCGGTTTTGAAGCACGTTCGCAAGGCTACGGCCTTACCTTACAACAAGCCAGTAAAGCGATAGAAGGTTTTGGTATATTCAAACTCAAGCAAGGTGTAGTATCTACCAAACATTTGGTACATACAACCGATGGAAAAGTAATTGGGGAATGGGGAATGAGAAAATGGTTGCAATCAGCAGATAAAAAAACAGTAAAACGTACAAATATTCACATTGCAAGACAGTCTCTACGTTTAGCACTATTCGAGCAATTGCCAGATTCTAATAACGTCCAATGGAATCATCAATTTATCGATTTTAAACAGATCGAAAATGGTAAAGTTGAAATAAATTTTAAAGTTGAAGGAAAATTAAAAACTGCGACAACAGATTTAATCGTCGGCGCGGACGGAATTCGTAGTTCCGTTCGCAATAAGCTGATTGATCCTAAAAGCACTCCCTTACGGTACCTAGATTGTATTGTTATCCTGGGTATTTGTCCTTTGTCAAATCTTGATATTGGAGAACATGAATTACTAGATTCAGCTACCGTTTTTCAAACAGCAAACGGTAATGAACGAATTTATGTAATGCCATACGATTCAAAATCAGTTATGTGGCAGCTGAGTTTTCCAATGAGTGAAGAAGATGCTATAACATTAAGCAAAGAAGGTCCAAAAGCTTTAAAACAAGAAGCCTGCAGAAGAACGCAGTGGCACAAACCTATTCCACAAATCTTAGAAGCAACATTAGAATCGCAAATCTCTGGATATCCCGTTTATGACAGAGAATTATTAACGCCTAATCTTCTAAGCAAAAATGAAAATGCAACACTTATTGGCGATGCCGCACACCCTATGAGTCCTTTTAAAGGCCAGGGAGCTAATCAAGCGTTATTAGACGCATTAACCCTTGCAAGATTGATAACAAAAGAATGCAGACCCAAGTCAAATTGGAGAGAGCGTGGCATAAGAGCAACTTTCCTTTCCAGTTTTGAATCAGATATGCTGGAAAGAACTGCAGTGAAAGTCAAACATTCTGCAGAAGCTGCTCAATTTTTACATTCCCAAATCGTTTTACACGAAGGCGATGAACCTAGGGGAAGAAGTGTAACCAGAAATAAAGAGTAATACACCAATACTTCTAATTGAGCCACAGTATTACATGCCACTTGTTTTTAGTTACAGCTATTAAGTTATTTTACTCTCAGGCATCAACTATAAATTTGCAATTCTGAGTAATATAAAATAATAAATGTACCAACATCTGTTACTGTCACAATTATGCATTTAGAAAATAATGATTACTCATTAAGTTGTGAAACAACGAATCATTTGTTATATTAGACTTTTAAAAATTAAATCACAATAGATACTACTAAATATGAACATGGATATCAATAAAATAACACTACTAATAACAGAAAAATTATCAGACTGGGCAGAAGCATTAGTCAAGTTACTTCCCAATATAGTAATGGCAGCGATAGTTTTAGTTATTGGCCTTTACATTGCAAAATTTGTTCGCAGGATAACTATAAAACTAACAGGGAAAATATCGCGCAATATTACTCTCAATAACCTATTTAGTTCCGTAGTTTACTTTGTATTTATTGGTATTATTATATTCACAGTTTTAACTATTTTAAAATTAGACAAAGCAGTAACTTCAATATTAGCTGGTGCTGGTATCTTAGGACTTGCTCTAGCCTTTGCTTTTCAAGATATTGCCTCCAATTTTATGTCTGGTATATTTATCTCGTTTAGAAAACCTCTAAAAGTTGGTGATATTGTACAAATCAAAGATTACATGGGAAAAGTCAAATCTGTAAATCTTAGAGATACTGTAGTGGAGACTTTTCAAGGTAAAACAGTTATTATTCCGAATAAGGAAGTATTCCAAAATCCAATTGAAAACTACACAATCCTTCAAAAAAGAAGATTTGATCTAAGTGTTGGAGTATCATATGGAGATGATTTAGAGAAGGTAAGAGAGATTACTTTAAATGCAGTAAGCGATATTGCCGAACTATCAAAAGAGGATAAAATAAATGTATTTTTTAATGAGTTTGGAGATAGCTCTATAAATTTATCGGTTCGTATGTGGATCAATACCCCTGAGCAATCAGTTTACAATAAAGTTGGTAGTGAAGCAATTATTAAAATTAAGAAAGCATATGACGCCAATGATATTATGATCCCATTCCCTATAAGAACGTTAGATTTCGGCATCAAAGGCGGAACTACATTAAACGAAATGCCGATAAATATTGCAAAGGAAGTAGAATAAAGCTACAAAGCACACAGTCATAAATTTTCGATAAATCTCAAGAATTATGATCATATGGAAATAAGTAATTAAATTTTATAAAATGAAATCCGCATTATCTACACTGATTATGCGGATTTTTTTATAACACTTAGTTAAAATAATTTGATACAGAGAAATTCAAAAATTACGATTCTTTGAAAAATATTTCTGTATAAAACTCTAAAACTACAGTCTAAAATCAGAAGGAGTAACACCTACATTCTTTTTAAAAAATCTTGAAAAACTACTATTTGAATCAAAACCCAATTTAAAGGCTAACTCCTTAGTTGAAATCTCGCTTTTAACTAATTGACGTTTGGCTTCCGTAATTTGACGCTGTTGTATAATTTGCTTGGCAGTTAGTTTTAATTTTTCTTGTAAAATTTGATTTAAACGTTTTACACTAATTCCTATAATAGAGGCATAGAAATTAGCACTAGTTTCGTTTATAAAATTAGTTTCCATTAATTCTAAAAATTGAAAAATTCGTTTTTGATTTAAATCTTGTTTTAAAAACACCTCATTCTGTACTCTGATTAAATGCAACAACAATACTTTTAAAAGTGTTTTAATCATTATATAAGAAGCGTTGCTACTACTAAACTCAGTCTTTAGTAAATGTAAAACCTGCATGATTTGGATTATTTCAGTAAAATCACCGATGGTGATTTTGGAATTCTTATTGAATAAGGACATTATATCAAGCGCATATTCAATATCATCCTCATCAATTAAATCTCTTCTAAAATTAATTAAATCTCCTTCATGGTTATCATTTGCTATAGCACCAAAATTCTCATTTAATGGTTTTAAATGAAAAACGATTTTTGTATCAGCATTATATAGTATAAAGATTCCAATTGAATCGTCAGAGAGAATCGGTGATGTAATAGAGACATTTTCTAGTAACTGAAATTTATCATTCCATGACTTACACACTTCCATAATATTCTTTTACTCAAATATAAGAAGATTTAAATATATTTTTTTTATACAACTTTATTAAATAAATAAAAGAGGATACCGCCAAAAAGTACCGATAATAAAGCTACAACCTTATAAACTAAGGTATAATCATGCGAAATATATTCTATAAAAGTGGACAAAAATTGTCCTCCAAATACTCCCATGGAAAATAGACCTAGATTCGTTCCCTGATTTTCTATTGTACTAGCCTCAATCATCATATGATTTAGGAGCGGAATTGTAAAACCAAACCCAATTCCTATGAAAATAGCTGCAATTATCAATAATAGAATACTATTAGCATAAGCCAAAAACAAATACCCTAACATAAAAAAGATAAATCCAAGAACGACTGTCTTTCCATCCCCTATATTTTTGACCATTTTTGGCATCTGACTTGCAGTTACTATCGCGACTAGAGAAATAAAGGCCATATAATATCCAGTATCAGATTCACTAAAACTAAAAGTTTCAGGCAGATAAAATGGCATCGTTACGTAACCTAAAAAGAATATTATCATTGAGAATAAAGATGAATAAAAAATCACTTTTACCTTTAACTTATTCCCAACAGATGATTTATCTGTAGATTGTTGGTCAGTATTTATAGGTAGATGTTTAGGTAAAAACTTTATTACAAGTCCCAAACAAATAATTCCTAAAAGATAAATATAGAATGGAAATTGCCAACTCATTTCGCCTAAAAATCCTCCTATAGCCAAAAATACAACTCCACCAAATTCGACTGCCATTCCTTGCCAAGCAATCATCTTCATTCTATTTTCACCTGTAAACATCGCAGCTATATAGGCAGTAATTGAGACCTGAACTATTACTGTAGCACCTCCAAGCAAAAACCGATCTGCAATTAATATAAAATCATTGGTAATATAAGCACCTGCGACACCAAGTAGTGCATAAGGAATTAGTCCATAACAAAGAAGTTTAAACTTGCCAAATCGTTTAAGTAGTGGTCCTACAAAAGAAGCAAAAACTACCACTCCTAGCGATGGCAATGTAATCAACCAACTTGCAGAGTACTTAAAATTTAAATTGCTGACAATGGCGGAAAGGGAAGGCGCGATAACTGCACCAACCATTATAGTAAGGCTACTGACAAAAAGCAAAGTAAATATGCTAAAATTAGATATGTTTTTCATACAGCAAATATCGCCTATACTTAGGAGAATGACTTGACGCTATATCTAAAAATGTATACCAAAATGGAAACTAATAGCTAAGTATAAAATGCAAATTCACAACAATAACAAACTACTTTATTTAGAAATATCCTTAAAAATAGCAGTTAAATGTAATAACAATAATAGACCAAAACCTATAAATACAACTATCGCATTGATCAGTAAATTCAAATTTTAAATTTAAAGAAATTTTGCAATACCATTATAAAATTCAGCAGGTACAAATGGTTTTGTAATAACATCATTCATACCATAAGACATTAAATCTTCTTTATTTTCATTAAGTGAAATGGCTGTAAGAGCAATTATGGGTGTTAACAAGTCGAATTCCCTAATTCGTTGAGTAGCAATAGTTCCATTTATTCCTGGTAAGTGGACATCCATCAATACCATATCAAATTTGTTGTTTTTTAAACTAAGTATTGCATCTTCACCATTGTCAATAATTTGACAAATTACACCTTTACTTTCAAGCATCTTTCTCGATACCAACTGATTGATTTTATTATCTTCAACAATCAATATTCTTTTATCCTTAAGTATGGAATCATCGTAAATTCTTGAATTTTCTGAAGATTCAATGGGGTCGGTATCAACATCAAATTGTAACTGAAAAAGGAATGTTGTCCCCTTTCCAATTACGCTATTAACTTTGATCTTACTACCTAGAAGGTTAACTAACTTTTTGACAATTGTCAATCCTAATCCTGTTCCACCAAATTTTCTATTGATTTCAACGGAGCCTTGCGCAAAACTATCAAAAACAGTCTCCAATTTATCTTCGTTAATACCTATTCCTGTATCAGTAATCTCAAAATACAACGTAACTTTGTCATCTATCGATTCTATCAACTTCGCAATAATTATAACCTCTCCATTCTGAGTAAATTTCAGAGCGTTATTAATTAAGTTTAAAAAGATCTGCGATAGTTTGGTGGGATCACCTATTAAATCTTCCGGAATAGTAGAATCTATTTCGAAAATAAATTTATTATTGTTCTTCTTAGCTAATTCTATCAAAGAATTTTGAATGTTTTTTAATAGCTGCTTTAAGTTAAAGCTAATTCTCTCTATTTCAATTTTTTTAGATTCGATCTTATTAATTTCTAGGATGTCATTAATGAACGTAGTTAAGTATTCACCAGAGAACTTTAATGATTCCAAATAATGAAGTTGAGCACGTTTCGGATCCTCTTGCAACAAGAGATGGGCAATTCCATTAATAGCATTCAAAGGAGTCCGGAGTTCATGGCTTACAGTAGACAAAAATTCACTTCTTGCTCTAGATGCCTTTTCCGCTTTATCTTTTGCTTTTATTAATTCTTTATTTTTTTCCTCCAATAATTCATTTGAGCGCGTTCTTATAATATTATTTTTATACAACGATATACTTAATAGTGAAAGAATTAAAATCAATGCGACAGCCAAAATATTTATAAGCTTAGTAAATCTAGCAGTTTTCTCTTGCGATAATTTCTCTTTATTTAATTGCGCGATTTCCTTTAAACGTTCATTCTCCTTAAAATTCTCATAATCATCTACACCCAACTTTTCGTTATCTGAGATTGAAATACTTTCCTTTAAATTTGTATGCTGCTTTAGATAATTATAAGCATTATTTTTATCCAACATTTTCTCATAAACCTTACTAAGAGCAAGCAAAATTTTTGATTTTTGTTCTAAATTTTTATTTTTCTCATTTAAATTAAGTGACTTGATAAAATAGGTCAATGCTAAATTATTTCGATCCTGTAGCATTTCAATAATCCCTATTTGATAAAGTGATCCAGCTTTTGTAGTATCAAGTAAATCGTTGCTGTCAGCTTTGACAATAATTGTGTTAAAAATCGTAGAAGCTAGATCAAACTTACCTTCTAGCTTGTAAATAACCGCTTTTTGAAAATTTAATAAATCATTATTTTCAGTAATTTTCAATATATTATAAAGTGACTGCGATTTACTAAAACTTACTTTAGCATTTGTTAACTTTTTCTTTCGCATGTAGCAAAGGCCCTGATAGTAATAAGCAGAAGCTAATGTTTCGGATAACTTTTGAGATTGAAATAATGAAATACTATTATTGAAGGATTTTAAGGCATCTTCGTATTTTTTAACATCATAATAAATTGTCCCTAGCTTATAATGCTGTACTGCTTCATCATATGTACTTCCGCTTTTCTTACTGTAGTTAATTGCCTTTTGAGTATAGCTTAATGCTTCTTTATAATTATCCTTTTCAAAATTAATATTCCCTAAATTGCTATAGTAACTTATACTATCTTTCTTTCCATCTGAATTATTATTTTGAGAATAAATATAAGGACTAAGTAAAATAAAGAATATAAGTAATTGCTTCATTAAATTTTATATTACTTGTTATTAATTTTTAAAGATAGAAAATATAACGGTGCTATAATAATGAAATTTAGGATTTCAGAATATTAACAATTAATTTGCAAAACAATTAACACAATTTAAAGATTTCGTAACAATCTATGAATGAACTTATTGGTATTACTTTTCTAATTATAAAATTTTAATTTAGATATACAACAATTTAGGTAATCTGATCCAAATATTGTCATTTTATAGAGATCCAATTAAGATATAGTGATCAAATCAAAGGCACTAGAATACACTTGACTTAGCAAAATACTTTAAAGCAGAAAAGTACTAATAAGATCGCAATTTAGAGGTGTCAGAAAATTAAGTTATCTCTGTTAAAACTAACAGATATTTATGCCTAAAAATTTTCACGCTATAGGTGTCGGGATTAATCCCTAATACATCGGAAAAATATTTCAATTCTAAAATAAAAGTTTTTAGAAGTCAATTTAGAGGCGTTAGAAATGTCGAGTTTTTCATTTTTAGGCTTAACTAATATTTATTCTTAAATTTTGTCTACTCACAGGTTTTAGGATTGATCCAAAGCTTTTATGATCCGGTTTCTCGATAAAAATACTTTTGTGTATCGTCATTTCAGACCGGGACAATTAAACAAAAAAAATTCCTCATCAAATAAATGATGAGGAATTGAAAGAAAGGCGACGAACCGACCCGCGGTGGTGGGAACACGGCATTTCTGTAAAACAAAAAACCCTTATCCGATTAGGATAAGGGTTTTTAAAAGAAAGGCGACGACATACTCTCCCACATAACTGCAGTACCATCTGCGCAGGCGGGCTTAACTACTCTGTTCGGGATGGGAAGAGGTGAGCCCCGCCGCAATAACCACCTTAAGGTCGTTTTGCAATGGGTAAATTAGCTTGTGCTAATCAACATTACATAATATCTTAACATACTGAGATAAAGAAAAAAGTATTCATTAGAAAGTTTCCCCAGTGCGCCTTAGCGCACTGGAAAGGGTGTACATAAGCTTACGGATTATTAGTACTACTCGACTATGACATTACTGCCTTTACATCTATAGCCTATCAACGTGGTCATCTCCCACGATCCTTAAAAGAAATCTCATCTTATGGTGGGTTTCGCGCT